>NZ_JACSNC010000010.1:0-1032 GCF_018618955.1 Exiguobacterium sp. s191
CTCCATGAAGTGTTTGACTTGCTCGTTTTTGTGACCGAAGTCACGATTGACGAAGCTTGCGCTTCATTCGTTTTTGTATTCCGTAGAATACGATTTTTGCCTCATCGTTCAGTTTTCAAAGTTCGTCATAAAAATGGTGGAGCCTAGCGGGATCGAACCGCTGACCTCCTGCGTGCAAGGCAGGCGCTCTCCCAGCTGAGCTAAGGCCCCATTAAAGGGATGAAATTGAAGATGGTCGGGAAGACAGGATTCGAACCTGCGACCCCTTGGTCCCAAACCAAGTGCTCTACCAAGCTGAGCTACTTCCCGAAAATGCACCCTGAGAGATTCGAACTCCCGACCCCTTGATTCGTAGTCAAGTACTCTATCCAGCTGAGCTAAGGGTGCGGAATATAAGGATCAAACAGCAAACATCAAAATGAAAATGGTACCGAGGGCCGGAATCGAACCGGCACGGGGAAACCCCCGCAGGATTTTAAGTCCTGTGCGTCTACCAGTTCCGCCACCCCGGCAGGGATATAAAAGGTAGAACCTTCATTCATAATTGAATTCTGGTGATCATTGAAGATAAAAATGGTGCCGGCAACAGGAGTCGAACCCGCGACCTACTGATTACAAGTCAGTTGCTCTACCAGCTGAGCTACACCGGCAAGTGTAATAAAAATGGTGGAGGATGACGGGATCGAACCGCCGACCCCCTGCTTGTAAGGCAGGTGCTCTCCCAGCTGAGCTAATCCTCCATATGTATCGCCTGGCAGCGTCCTATCCTCACAGGGGGAAGCCCCCAACTACTTTCGGCGTTCAAGTGCTTAACTTCCGTGTTCGGCATGGGAACGGGTGTGACCACTTGGCTATCGCCACCAGACATTTATTATCTTAACATTATGTTCACATAACGTCAAGACTTTTTTTCGTTTTTTTGAAAGGCTCGCGCCCTCAAAACTGAAGTCATCAACAAGCATCTGCTAGAACAAGGCCTCGACCGATTAGTATCACTCAGCTCCACATGTCGCCATGCTTCCACCCGTGACC
>NZ_JACSNC010000001.1:0-2219158 GCF_018618955.1 Exiguobacterium sp. s191
GTGCGGACGGGATAAATGCTGAAAGCATCTAAGCATGAAGCCCCCTCCAAGATGAGATTTCCCTTTGAGTAATCAAGAAAGACCCCTCAGAGACGATGAGGTAGATAGGTCACGGGTGGAAGCATGGTGACATGTGGAGCTGAGTGATACTAATCGGTCGAGGCCTTGTTCTAGCAGATGCATTGTTGATGACTTCAGTTTTGAGGGCGCGAGCCTTTCAAAAAAACGAAAAAAAGTCTTGACGTTATGTGAACATAATGTTAAGATAATAAATGTCTGGTGGCGATAGCCAAGTGGTCACACCCGTTCCCATGCCGAACACGGAAGTTAAGCACTTGAACGCCGAAAGTAGTTGGGGGCTTCCCCCTGTGAGGATAGGACGCTGCCAGGCGATCGTTCCGCAATAGCTCAGCGGTAGAGCAACCGGCTGTTAACCGGTAGGTCGTAGGTTCAAATCCTACTTGCGGAGCCATTTATTACTTCTTCACCACGTACAATGGAGAGCTGTCCGAGTGGCCGAAGGAGCACGATTGGAAATCGTGTAGGCGTCAAAAGCGTCTCAAGGGTTCGAATCCCTTGCTCTCCGCCATCATCACTTTCAATTCATAATGGCCCGTTGGTCAAGCGGTTAAGACACCGCCCTTTCACGGCGGTAACACGGGTTCGAATCCCGTACGGGTCACCATTTATAGCGTCGCGGGGTGGAGCAGTCTGGTAGCTCGTTGGGCTCATAACCCAAAGGTCGTCGGTTCAAATCCGGCCCCCGCAATTACATACGGTCCTGTGGTGTAGCGGTTAACATGCCTGCCTGTCACGCAGGAGATCGCGGGTTCGAATCCCGTCAGGACCGCCATTGTTAAGGCTTTGTAGCTCAGTTGGTAGAGCAAAGGACTGAAAATCCTTGTGTCGGCGGTTCGATTCCGTCCAAAGCCACCATCTTTATCAACAACATGATTTTCCCATTTGTGGGGGGGTAGCGAAGTGGCTAAACGCGGCGGACTGTAAATCCGCTCCCTCGGGTTCGGCGGTTCGAATCCGCCCCCCCCCACCACCATAGGGGCATAGTTTAGCGGTAGAACTACGGTCTCCAAAACCGTCAGCGCGGGTTCGATTCCTGCTGCCCCTGTTTACCATGGCGATTGTGGCGAAGTGGTTAACGCACCGGATTGTGATTCCGGCATTCGTGGGTTCAATTCCCATCAGTCGCCCTCTTATTATTGGGCTGTAGCCAAGTGGTAAGGCACTGGATTTTGATTCCAGCACGCGAAGGTTCGATCCCTTCCAGCCCAGCTTTTCAAGCGGAAGTAGTTCAGTGGTAGAATACGACCTTGCCAAGGTCGGGGTCGCGGGTTCGAATCCCGTCTTCCGCTCCAATGAGTGGCGCCATAGCCAAGTGGTAAGGCAGAGGACTGCAACTCCTTTATCGTCAGTTCGATTCTGACTGGCGCCTCCAACTATTTCTCAATTAAATAGTTTTGCAAGAGATTGTGCCGGTGTGGCGGAACTGGTAGACGCGCACGACTCAAAATCGTGTTCCTTTGGAGTGTCGGTTCGATTCCGACCACCGGTATCTTGCGGGTGTAGTTTAATGGTAAAACCTCAGCCTTCCAAGCTGATGACGAGGGTTCGATTCCCTTCACCCGCTTTATACTTTTTACACAATCTGATGTTTCACCTGATCATGCGGGTGTAGTTTAATGGTAAAACCTCAGCCTTCCAAGCTGATGACGAGGGTTCGATTCCCTTCACCCGCTTACTAAAAAAGAGCAATGTGTCGTTTTCGCTGACACTTTGCTCTTTTTGTTTAGGAATGGGATTTTAAAGAGGAAAGGAGTAGATCGTGATGGATGGTGTACAATTGAAATTGGCTTTACAAGAGTACGCAGCAGAGATTGGAATCGATGAGCTGAAGGTGACGACGGCTGATCCGTTTCTTGTTTTAAAACGTAGACTCCAAGCACAACAGGAGAAAGGATTTGCTTCTGGTTTCGAAGAGCCCGATCTCGATCTACGAACGACTCCTGCGTTACTCGTAGAAGATGCTGCTTCGATCATTGCCATTGCGGTCGCGTATCCAAGTACTCTCAAAAATGCACCTCGTGGCAAGGAAGGGGAGCGACGGGGGATTTTTTGTCGATCGTCCTGGGGACTGGATTATCACCAGGCGTTGCGACAACGCTTGACGTTACTTGAAGAAAAAATTCAAGAATTGAGTCCAGGTGCAAGGACGCGCTCCATGGTCGATACAGGAGAACTCGTCGATCGAGCAGTAGCAGAACGAGCAGGTATCGGATTCAGTGGGAAAAACTGCTCGATCATCAGTGAGGAGCACGGATCCTATCTCTATCTTGGTGAACTGATTACAGATATCGTCCTACCGCCTGATCAGCCAGTCGAAGAATTATGCGGGACATGCAATAAGTGTATCGACGCTTGTCCGACGGATGCGCTTGTTGAACCTGGCGTCATCGACGCTAAACGGTGTATCTCGTTTTTGACGCAGACGAAAACATTACTACCAGAACCATTCCGAATGGCGCTTGGGAACCGTCTATACGGTTGTGATACGTGTCAGCAAGTATGTCCGTATAACCGGAAGAAGAATGCGACACATCACGCTGAACTGCAGCCGGATCCAGAACAAGTCAAACCGCTCTTAGTTCCACTCTTATCCATGAGTAACCGTGAGTTCAAGAGCCGGTTCGGTACGTTGTCTGGCGCATGGCGTGGAAAAAAGCCGATTCAGCGTAATGCGATTTGTGCGCTCGTCCATTATCGAGACAAGAGCGCGATTGAGGCGCTACGGTTAATGACAGAAACGGATGCCAGGGAAGACATGCGGGCGCTTGCACTCTGGGCAGTCGGTCGAATTGGTGGAATTGAAAAAAAGTCATATATCGAATCACGTCTTTTAGCCGATACTGCAGTGGATGTGCAGACAGAAGGACAACGGTTACTTGAGGAGTGGGGGGAAGCAGATGCCATTTCAACAGCTCACTTATGAGTTTGGTACATTGCTCGTCGCATGGGAAAAAGAGCAAATCGTGTATCTCGATTTTGGATTGAATGAAGAGCGTGCTCGAACCTATTTGCAAGAAGAAACCGACGACGGTGAATTACCGAAAGCTTGGCGCATGGCGTTTGATCGTTACGCAGGAGGCGATCGACAAGCGCTTGATACACTTCCTTGTCAGTTGCGTGTCACACCGTTTGCGGAGCAAGTGTTGCAAGCTTTACGAACCGTTCCGTTTGGTCAGACGATCAGTTACGGTGAACTGGCTCGAATGATCGGGAAACCAAAGGCAGCACGAGCCGTTGGTGGTGCCTTGAACCGGAATCCGATTGCGTTAATTTATCCGTGTCACCGTGTCATAGGGGCGACTGGTAAACTGACGGGTTTTGCAAGTGGGATTGCCCATAAAGAAGCGCTTTTAGCGCATGAGATAGGAGAGAATTGAACCATGGCTATTCATGTCGTTATGTATCAACCGGAGATTCCTCAAAACACAGGAAATATTTCACGCACATGTGCAGCGACGCATTCCGTCCTTCACTTGATCCGACCGCTCGGCTTCTCGACGGACGATAAGCAGCTTAAACGTGCAGGTCTTGATTACTGGGAATTCGTCGATGTCCGTTACCATGATTCGTTAGAAGAACTGTGGGAGAAGCATCCGGAAGGTATTTTCTACTATATTACGAAATATGGAGAACAGTACCCGAGCCAAATTGACTTATCGGATGTTGAACAGGATTATTTCTTCGTCTTTGGTCGGGAAACAAAAGGATTACCGCTTGAAGTCATCGATGCGAACGCAGAGCGTTGTATCCGTCTACCCCAATCGAATCTCGTTCGCTCACTGAACGTCTCGAACACGGCAGCGATCATCGTCTATGAAGCATTGCGTCAGCAAGGCTATGCAGGACTTCTGTAACGTAAGATAAGCAAAAGCTCCATCCTGAAGTAGGATGGAGCTTTTATGAATTATTCGTTACCTTCAGGTTTTTTGTTGTAGCCTGCAGTGAAGATTGCTGTCAAAAACGCAAGACTTACGCCGACCATTAAGATAAATGCCATTTTTGTTTCCCCCTTCAGTCTCTTGAACCGATATAATCTATTATAGTATACCTGTAAGTGAAATTGTGTGCTACATATGAATTTTCTATGAATGGAGACTCCACATGCGTACGAATGTTTACCTATTAAGTTATGCTCCGCTGATCAGCATCTTGTTATTTAGTACGTCCCTTGCGATTGCAACGACGGAACTTGCATTACATTGGCTCGATCAAGTCGGCGTGTACGATGAACTACTGCAACTCTTGACGGCACGCGATACGAAGCTTGTCGTTTGGCTTGGTTTTTTGATCGTTTACTTCATGATCTTTAGTTCACTTAAACTATTGTCAGATACGATCAATCAGCTCGGTTTTGCCTTTTTTATCAAGGAACAAGAGGGTACGACACTCGGCATGTTACGTCCGGGTAGTATTCTGTTACTTATCGGAGGTTGTGTCAGCTTTGCCTTCATGACGTCCTTCTTGCATGTCGGAATCGTGTTGCTTGTGTCTTTTTTTATCTATTTTATCTTTTACACGGTACAAATTAGTAAAATGACGAGTGCAGCAGGAGCCGTCGGTTTGATTATCTTTTCTTTCTTAGCCTGGGGTGTTCTGCTTGCTGGTCTATCGTGGGTCGGTCTGACTTTATTCAATTCGTTCGGGGAAGCGATTTTATTTCCGAGTTGACTTAAGGACGTAAAATCGTCGCCCACGTCTGGACTTGTAACGTTGCATTCGCCTCAACAGGGAAGGGACGCGGGCGATCTGCCCCTAGCCAAATCCCTCCGATATGTTGATTTTTAATACCGACGAACCACATGTCTTTGTTATCGTTCGTCGTTCCTGTTTTTCCTCCGATATAGCGCGCAGAGGAATCATATCCTTTGCGTCCCGTTCCATACGTCATGACATTCTTTAAACCAGCCCGTAATTCCCGGTTCGTCTGACTGGACCAAATCCGTTGTTCTTTTTCTTGTGGTCGTTCGACCGTTCCATTTTTAAGCGTAATACTTTTGATCATCGATGCCGGTCGATAGATCCCGTCATTGACGAATACGGAATAAGCGTTCGTCAGTTCATATGGACTGATCCCGTATTGCAACCCACCTAGGGCACTCGTAAAGGCATCATCCTCACGTGTCCATTGGCTAAACTGGAATGGACGGATGGACTTCAATCCTTCCCGGAAAGAGACAGCAAATGCTCGAATTGCTGGTGTGTTATAGGAGTAAGCGATCGCATCGGCAATCGTTACTTGTCCGAGAATTCGATTTCCGCTATTTGACGGACAGTAGCCATCGATACAGACGGGACTACCGTCTAACGTGCTCGACAAGCGGGCTTTCGTCTTCTCAAGGTAAGGACCGTAGACAAGTAACGGTTTGATGGCTGAACCAGGTTGTCGGTACGACTGCACTGCTCGGTTGAACTGACCTGTCAAATTCGATTTGTAGCCGACAAGAGCTGTGACTCCGTGTGTTTGTCCGTCGATGCCAACATAAGCCCCCTCAATCGGGTTGGGTAGATTGCGAAGAGCTTCCTTAGCCCGTCGTTGTTCTGCTGAGTCGAGATATGTCGAGATGACCGCACCTTGTTGATGCAGATATTCTGCAGCAAGCTTCTCACTCCAACCCTTTTTTTGAGCGGTCATCCGAACGGCAGCTTGAACGGTGGCATCGATATAGTCCGGATAAGGGACACTCGGTTTATAGGATCGAGGCGACACACGAGAAATAGCAAAATCTTTCGTCAGTACACGATCGCGTATTAACGCTTGAACGATTCGTTGCTGACGTTTTTTTGTGTTTTCAGGAAAGCGCAGCGGGTCATAAAGAGAAGGATTATTCGGAATTGCTGTCAGAAAACTGATTTCAGACCAACTCAACTCACGTGCCGGCTTATTGAAATAGGATTTTGCGGCAAGTTCGATGCCATAAATATTATTCGCGAAATAGGCTTGATTGACATACGCTGTCATCAGTTCTTTTTTCGAATATTTTTGCTCCAAAGACACAGCAATTAGCAACTCTTTTATTTTTCTAGTATATGTTTTTTCGTTTGTTAGATATGTCATTCTTGCTAGTTGTTGTGTGATCGTACTGCCACCTTGAGATTTAGAATCAGACTGGTTTTTCGTAAACGCGCGTAAGATTCCTGTGATGTCATATCCGTCATGTTGATAGAAACGCTGATCTTCGATAGCAACAAACGCTTGCTCGACTTTTTTCGGCAATGTTCGAGGTGTTAAGTCATCCCGTCGCAATCCGTCATAGAGCTCGACCCGTTTGTTTTCATAGGTTACGGTGATTGGTTGGTAGGAGGTCAGTGGATGTCGTGTCGTCTGTTCATCGGCCCAGAAAAAAAGTGTGCGTGCTGTTTTTAACTCATCTTTAATTGAAAATAAGGAAAACAGAAGCATCATCGTAAGACCAAGTAAGACGAGATATCCTGTCGTAATTCGCATGAGAACTCCTTTCAAAAAGCCATTTCATTCCTATTATCGGTCTTTTATGGAGAAATCAATAGATTTTTTTTCGATTTTTGTATTTTAATAAACCTATTTTGCAGGAATGTTATATTAAAAAGAGAAAAGATTGGGTATATAGAAGTATCTGTGGATTTTACAACGCGAATTGTCTGAAAAAAAAGAGCATAAATGGAGGGGACGAAATGGCTAAAAAGAATGTCGTTGCGATGTTACTTGCAGGCGGAGAAGGGAAACGTCTGGGAGCTTTAACGAAACATACTGCAAAACCAGCTGTTGCATTTGGAGGAAAGTACCGGATCATTGATTTCCCACTATCGAACTGTACGAACTCAGGAATCGATACAGTTGGTGTATTGACGCAATATGAACCACTTGAATTAAACCGCTATCTCGGAATCGGGAGTGCATGGGATTTAGATCGACGTAACGGTGGTTTGACGATTCTACCTCCTTACCAGGCGCAAAACGGAAAGAACTGGTATGAAGGAACGGCAAATGCCATTTATCGAAACATGAGTTACATCAACCAATTTGACCCTGACTATGTTCTTGTCTTATCGGGCGATCATATTTATAAAATGGATTATGAACAGATGATTGAAGAGCATCGTCTTGGCGGAGCGGACGTAACAATCTCTGTTCGTGAAGTACCATGGGAAGAAGCACCACGGTTCGGAATTCTCAACACGGATGATGATCTCCGGATTAATGAATTCGAAGAAAAACCACAGAATCCAAAATCGAATCTTGCATCGATGGGAATCTACGTCTTTAACTGGGATGTATTAAAACGCCATTTGATTCAAGATGCTGGCGATGCGGAATCAAGCTTTGACTTCGGTAAGAACATCATTCCGAACATGCTCTTTGAAAACCTCAATATTCGTGCTTATAAATTTAAAGGATACTGGAAAGATGTCGGAACGATTCAATCGCTCTGGGAAGCGAATATGGACTTGTTGACGGCAGAACCAGAGTTTGATTTATATGATCCTTCTTGGAAAGTCTATTCGGTCAACCCGAATCAGCAACCACAATATATCGGGAATGCTGCGACAGTCGAGACATCAATCATCAATGAAGGATGTCATATCGAAGGTGAAATCAATCATTCGGTTCTCTTCCATGGTGTCGACGTAGCAGAAGGATCACTCGTCAAAGACTCGGTCATCTTCCCGAACGTCAAAATCGGACGAGACGTCACGATTCATCGGGCGATCTTAGCAGACGGTGTGATCGTAGAAGATGGCGCAACGATCGGTTCTCCAGACGGAGAAGTTTTCGTCATTGAAGCAGAAAGTATCGTCAAGAAGAACGAAGTCATCAAAGAAGCGATTCAATAAGGGGGATATTCGAATGAAGGTCGATTTATTAGGTGTCATCAATCTGAGTGGGGAAGAAGGCTTTTTCAAGGAATTGACGGAGCATCGTAACTTAGCGGCAGTTCCATTTGCAGGGCGTTATCGGTTGATCGATTTTACATTAACGAACATGGTACAAAACGATATCGCGAACATCGGGATTTTTACGCTCGAGAAATATCGTGGCATGATGGACCATCTTGGATCTGGTAAAGAGTGGGATCTTGACCGTTCAAACGGTGGACTCTATATCTTCCCACCTGCATTGTCACAAGATGCGAACGAGTTCCGTGGGGATCTATCGAACTTCCACCTTCACCGTGATTTTTTCCTTCGCAGTAAGGAAAACTATGTCGTCGTCTCTGGTTCAAACATCTTATCCGCGGTGGATTATCGCGATGTATTACGTGAACATAAAGAATCGAATGCGGATATTACGGTCGTCTATACGAAGCGTGAACTACCTTGTAAATACTGCCGCCCGATCCGTTTTGGTGAACAGAATCGCGTGACAGCGATTGGATCACGCGGATTCCAGCCGACGGATGAGACGTTCTACATGGAGACGGTCGTTCTATCGAAAAATCTCTTTGTTCGTTTAATTGATGAAGCGATTGCTCGTGGTGAGTACGATTTACTTCAGAGTATCATTCGTTCGCAACTGAACCGTCTACACGTGCACGGTTATGAGTACAGTGGTACATCACAAGTCATTCACTCGCTTCGTTCATACTATCGTGAGAGCATGCTGTTGCTTGAACAATGGGGAGCAATCAATGACTTCCAGCACGTCTATACGAAAATCAAGCATGAGCCACCGACACGTTATCTACCGGGTTCTGACATCAAGAACTCACTTGTCGCGAACGGCTGTAAATTAGAAGGAACGACGACGGACAGCATCTTGTTCCGTGGTGTCAAAGTCGGTAAACACGCTCGTGTCAAGAATTCGATCATCATGCAAAAATCAGTCATTGAAGAAGGCGCGGTCGTTGAGTACGCGATTCTCGATAAAGAAGTCACCGTCAAACGCGGTCAAGTCATCCGCGGAACGGCAGAAGAACCAATCGTCATCAAAAAACAAACAATCGTTTAAAGGAGATGTCATTCATGAAGGTATGGTTTGCTGCCACGGAAGCGACACCCTTCATCAAGACAGGGGGGCTAGCTGACGTCGTCGGCTCGCTCCCTTTAGCGCTTGCTGAGGAAGGGGCGGACGTTTCAGTCGTCTTACCCAATTACGGTCAGATCAAGGAGCAATACAAATCAGAGATGGAGTTTTTATTCGACTTCATCGTACCGGTCGGCTGGCGCCAGCAATTTGGTGCTGTCCTCCGATTGAAACAAGATGGTGTGACGTTCTATTTCATCGATAATGAGTACTACTTCAAACGGGATGGCGTCATTTATGGACATTACGATGATGCGGAACGGTTTGCGTATTTCTCACGTGCTGTCCTTGAGATGATTCAACATCTGGATCGAAAGGAAGTACCGGATGTCATCCATTGTCACGATTGGCAAACAGGTGTGATTCCAGCGTTCTTACGCATCCATTATCAGCATCTTGAGCGCTATCAAGATATTAAAACGGTCTTTACGATCCACAACTTACAGTACCAGGGTGTCTTCCCGGAAGAAGTGCTCGGTGACTTACTTGGTTTGAGTCATGAACATTTCACAGCGGATGGGATCGCTCATAACGGTCTCGTCAATTACATGAAGGCAGGACTTGTCCACTCCAATCAAATCACGACAGTCAGTCCATCGTACCGTGATGAAATCATGGATCCGTATTACGGTGAGACACTTGAGCCGGTCTTGCAACATCGCGCTGTCGACGTGCGTGGAATCTTGAACGGAATCGACTATCGTCAATTTGATCCTGCTCATGATACGCATCTCGTTGAGACGTATTCCGTTGATACCGTCACGGAAGGAAAAGCAAAAAACAAGGCTGCCTTACAAGAGGAACTAGGTCTCCCGATCAATCCGGACGTACCACTGTTCGGTTTCGTTTCTCGTCTTGTCGACCAAAAGGGAATCGATTTACTCGCGCATATCTTACCAGACTTGTTCGAACTCGATGCGCAGTTCATCATTCTCGGATCGGGTGAAGCGGAATATGAAGGGTTGTTCCATCATGCGACATCGATTCGTCCAGACAAAATCGCTTCTTATATCGGATTTGACGTTGGTCTCGCACAACGGATCTATGCAGGAAGTGATGCTTTCTTGATGCCTTCGCGTTTTGAACCGTGTGGTCTCAGTCAGTTGATTTCGATGAAGTATGGCTGTTTACCGGTCGTTCGGGAAACAGGTGGGCTCCGTGATACGGTTAAACCGTTCAATCAGTTCACGTTAGAAGGAAATGGATTCTCGTTCGCGAATTATAATGCACATGAGTTTTTAGAAGCGATTAAACGTACGATTGAGGTGTATCATGATCGACCAGTCTTTGAGCATTTGATTGAGACAGCGATGAATGAGGACTTCAGTTGGTTGCGTTCAGCCGACGAATACTTGGCTTTATATCGTTTGATTGCACCGTCCGCCACTTGATCGTATCACTGGGAAAAGGGGTTACGTCATGTTCAAAGATAAAGAGAAGTTCAAGGAGAGGTTTACGGAACGATTCGTTTCGATGCATGGCAAGGCAATAACAGAAGCAACAGAAAACGATATCTATCAGACACTTGCCTATCTGGTACGTGAGACGGTCACGACCGACTGGTTACGAACGAAGGAAACGTATATCCATAAAAAAAGTAAGCAAGTCTATTACTTTTCACTCGAGTTTTTACTCGGACGTTTCCTGCATAACAACCTATTGAGTCTTGATGTCTTAAAGGATGTGGAACGGGGACTTGACGAACTCGGATATCAGCTCAGTGATTTGACAGAAGAAGAGCCGGAACCTGGACTTGGGAACGGAGGGCTCGGTCGTCTCGCGGCGTGTTTCCTCGATTCCCTGGCTGCGCTGGGTCTGCCTGGACACGGGAACGGAATCCGGTATCAGTACGGTCTGTTTAAGCAAAAAATCATTGATGGTTATCAAGTCGAGTTACCGGATAACTGGCTGAAGAACGGGAACATGTGGGAAATCAGACGTTCTGATAAAACGGTCGATGTTCCATTCGGTGGACACGTTTGGCTTGAAGAGGTCGGTGATGGATATCGCGTCCATCATGAACCGGCTGAAATCGTCCGTGCTGTTCCGTACGATATGCCGATCGTCGGCTATCAAAACAATGTCGTCAATAACCTGCGACTTTGGAGTGCTGAGTCTCCACTTGATGATGATGAATTACTTAGCCAATACCGTGGGAACTATAAAGATTTACTGGCACATAAACAATCGATTCAGACGATTTCAGAGTTTCTGTATCCGGATGATACGACGTATGAAGGAAAAGAGCTGCGTCTAAAGCAACAATATTTCTTCGTCTCTGCTGGATTACGGAGTATCTTAACGTCCTTTAAAAAGCGAAATCATTCATTGAAGCAACTCGGCAACCATATCGCTATCCATATCAACGATACACATCCGGTCGTCGCGATTCCAGAGTTGATGCGGATTCTTGTCGATGAAGAAGGATTTGGCTGGGAAGAAGCATGGCGCATCACGAAGAGTGTCATGTCGTTTACGAACCACACGTTACTGTCAGAAGCACTCGAGCGCTGGCCGATCGATTTGTTCCGTCGCTTGTTACCGCGCATCTACCTCATTATCGAGGAAATCAACCGACGCTTCTGTAAGGATGTGCTTGCAAACTATCCACACATGGAAGCGCATATGCGAGATATCGCCATCATCGCGGATGACCGGATCAACATGGCGAATCTGGCTGTCGTCGGCACGCATTCGACGAATGGTGTCGCTCAGATTCATACTGAGATTCTGAAGCAGCGCGAGATGCGACTATTTTATGAGATGTTTCCGCTTCGCTTTAATAATAAGACGAACGGAATTACACATCGTCGCTGGTTCCTCTCATCGAATCCAGCACTGGCAAATCGTGTGACAGAAGCAATCGGGGATAGTTGGATTCAGCATCCGTCCGATTTGCAAAAGTTGACGAAATGGGCAGAGGATTCAGCATTACAGAAGGACATCGCCGAGATCAAACTTCAGCGTAAAGAAGAATTAGCGTTGCTCATTGAAAAAGAAACCGGTATCGTCGTGGACCCAACCTCGATTTTTGATGTTCAAGTCAAGCGATTGCATGCGTACAAACGTCAACTCTTGAATGCGTTACACATTCATTCGCTCTACTATCGTCTGAAGGAAGACCGTTCCTTCACGATGACACCGCGGACATTCATCTTTGGTGCAAAGGCGGCGCCAGGCTATCATTATGCAAAAGAAGTCATTCGTTACATTAATGCATTGGCACGCTTGATTAACGATGATCCAGACGTCAGTCCGTACTTGAAAGTCGTCTTCTTAGAAAACTATCGTGTATCGCTTGCTGAGAAAATCTTCCCGGCAAGTGACGTCAGTGAACAGATTTCGACTGCAAGTTATGAAGCCTCTGGAACCGGCAACATGAAGTTCATGATGAATGGTGCACTGACAATCGGAACGCTCGACGGAGCGAACATCGAAATTCGAGACGAGGTCGGGGATGCGAACATCTTCATCTTCGGCTTAACACCGCAAGAAGTCATGAATTATAAGCAGTACGGTGGTTACAGTGCATACGATCAATACAATGCTCAACCCGAGCTACGACGGATTATTGATAGTCTAGTTGATGGAACCTTATTTGCTCCAGGTGAATTCCAAGCGATTTACGATTCATTATTGACGTATAATGATGAGTATCTGATCCTGAAAGACTTCATGTCGTATCAACAAGCGCAGGAACGAATTGATCGGATGTATCAGCAACCAGAAGAATGGTATAAACGCGTCATTCTTAATATTGCGCGGTCAGGTGTGTTTTCAAGTGACCGAACGATTAAAGAGTATGCGAATGCGATCTGGAACATCAAACCGATTCAACTCTGAACAAAAAGACACTGACAGATGTTTCTGTCAGTGTCTGATGCTTACGAACGGGAGACATCTTCACCACGGCTGACCCAATCACTATAAGAGCCGGCATAAAGCCGGACATCGGTTTTCCCGAGTGAATGGAGAGCGATGACATTGACACACGCTGTCACACCACTTCCACAATAGAGGATAGGTGCTGTGACCGGTAGGATGTCGGCGTACAATTCTTTCAAATCTTCCGCGTCCCGTAAGCGACCATCTGGTGAGAGTGCTTGTTCGAAGAAACAATTCACGGCACCTGGAATGTGGCCGGCGACGTGATCGAGTGGTTCGATTTCTCCACGGTATCGATCGGGCGCACGGGAATCGATGACCATCGTTTCTGTCAGCTGATCCTTCAGCTCTTCGAACGAGACGAGCATCTCATCTTGAAAACGAGGCGCGTACTGAGAAGGTTCATAAGTAGGAACGTCGTCCGTGACCGGAAGATCGAACGCTAGGTAAGAGGAGAATCCGCCCTCAAGGACGACGACACGCTCATGTCCGATCCATTTAAATAACCACCACGCACGAGCTGCATAAGGAAAACCATCGTCATACAAGACGACGAAGTCTTCTGGTGTCACACCATGCTGTTCCAGTGTGTGTTGCCACGCTTCTTTTGAAGGAAGCGGATGCCGACCGCCGACCTCATCGATGGGACCGGAAAGGTCAGTCGTTAAATCCAGGTGCTGTGCACCTTCGACGTGTTGTTCCAAGAAAGCATTTCGTCCATATTCAGGTTGTTGCAAGTCATATCGGCAGTCAAACCAGCGAATCTGATCCGTTCGGACGAGCTGTTGAAGATCTGCCATTTGAATCGTAGGAAACATGCCTCATCACCTTACCCTTTCTAGTGTTAATCATATGAAAGGTATCGCATCATCGCAAGTCTTACCCTCATTTAAAAAAGGAGTCGATTTACCATGTCATGGAAAGAAACATATCAAAAATGGGATCAGTTCGCTGATTTAGACAGTACATTAAAAGAAGAATTAGTCAACCTAGCAACGGATGAAAAAGCAGCCGAAGAGGCATTCTATAAAGAACTCGAGTTCGGAACAGGTGGTATGCGTGGGGAAATCGGTGTCGGGACGAACCGGATGAACGTATATACGGTCCGAAAAGCATCACAAGGGTTCGCGGCATTCATTAAGGCGTCGGGGGAAGAAGCGGCAGCAAAAGGAATCGTCATCGCACACGATTCACGCCATTTCTCACCAGAATTTGCGCTGGAGGCGGCACGGACGCTCGCAAGTAACGGCATCAAAGCGTATCTGTTCGACGGTCTACGTCCGACACCAGAACTTTCGTTTGCAGTTCGGTCTTTACAAGCAGCGGGGGGGATCGTCATCACGGCGAGTCACAACCCACCAGAGTACAATGGTTATAAAGTATACGGGGATGACGGTGGACAACTTCCACCAAAAGAAGCGGATGAACTCGTTTCGTACGTCAGCCAAATCGAAGATGAGCTGTCGATTGAACTTGAGCAAGAAGAAGTCCTTCGTGCGAACGGATTGATCGTCCGTGTCGGAGAAGAACTCGACGAAGCGTACCAAGACAAATTACAAACGATTCGTGTCTTACCTTCGATTCAATCGGAATTAGCGGATCCACTTAAAATCGTCTTCACACCACTTCACGGAACAGGTCTTGTGCCTGTAACAGAAGGATTGAAACGTTACGGATTCGAACAGGTGACAGTCGTCAAGGAGCAAGCGGAACCAGACGGTGCGTTCCCGACCGTGACGTCGCCGAACCCGGAAGAACATGCTGCCTTTAAACTGGCGATCGAATATGGTGACCGGACAGATGCAGACATCTTGATTGCGACGGATCCCGATGCTGACCGTGTTGGAGTCGCAACACGTGATGCAGACGGAGAATGGACAGTCCTGACAGGGAATCAGACGGGAGCGTTATTGCTCGACTACATCCTTTCACAAAAAGCGGCACAGGGAACACTTCCAGCGAACGGATTCGTCGCGAAGACGATCGTTACTTCAGAACTGGGTGCATTGATTGCGCGTCACTATGATCTTCATGTCGAGAACACGTTGACAGGATTTAAGTTCATCGGGGAAAAAATCAAACAATACAACGCATCGGGTCAATATGAGTATCTCTTCGGCTATGAAGAGAGCTATGGTTATCTCATCGGAGACTTCTGCCGAGACAAGGATGCCGTCCAAGCGTGCTTGTTAGCTGCTGAGATGGCTGCGTATCACAAAAAAGAAGGACGGACGCTCTATGAGGCATTACAGGCGATTTACGAGCAGTTCGGGTACTTCGAAGAATCACTCCGCTCTCTAACGCTCAAAGGGAAGGATGGCGTGGCACAGATCGGGCGTATCATGGATACGTTCCGTGAGAATCCGCCAAAACAAGTGGCTGGAGAACAGGTCGTCTTATTCGAGGACTATGATGCGAGCATCGCCCACGATTTGAAGACGCATCAACCTTCACCAATCAACTTGCCAAAATCCAACGTACTGAAGTTTACGCTCAGCGATGGATCATGGTTCTGCCTTCGTCCATCGGGTACGGAACCAAAAATCAAATTCTACTTCAGCGTCACGTCACCAGATGCTGCTGAGACGACACGGAAACGTCAGCAGATCGAAGATGAAGTCATGCAAGAAGTCGAACAAATTCAATAAGTCCCATGCAGGATCACGTCATCGACGGGGTCCTGTTTTTTATCTCAAAGCATCAAAAAGTGAAATCCGTGCAACCGGTACCATTTTGAGGTACAGTAAACGAGATAGAGTTTATACGATAGAGGAGTTGGAAGACAGATGGAACGGATTCAACTAACAGAAGATTTATCATTCTCACGCATTATTCATGGCTTATGGCGATTGAATGAATGGGAGATGACGAAAGAAGAGCGTCTCGAATTGATCGAAGCATGCCTTGCTTTAGGAATTACGACGTTTGATCACGCGGATATCTATGGCGACTACACGAATGAACGCTTATTCGGAGAAGCGCTTGCTTTAAAACCGGAATTACGTGACCGGATGGAGATTGTCACGAAGACGGGTATCAAGATGAAAGGGAATCATTTCTCGGATCAGTCGTTATCATTCTATGATACGACGAAAGAGCATATCATCAAACAAGTGAACCGTTCTCTTCAAGAACTCGGTGTCGAGTATGTTGATACGTTGTTGATTCACCGTCCAGATCCGTTGATGGACCCGAACGAGATTGCTGAAGCGTTCGTAGAGTTGAAGGACGCAGGAAAGGTACGGACATTCGGTCTCTCGAACCATACACCTGCGCAACAAAGTCTCATTCAGTCGCGCTTACCATTCATGCTCGTGACGAACCAACTCGAGTTGTCGGTTTCGGAACTGAAACATTTCGAGGATGGATCCGTTGATCTCTGTCATGAAAATGAGATGCCGTTGATGGCATGGAGTCCGCTTGCAGGCGGTCGTCTCTTCAAGGACGAGCAATATGCACCGTTACGCGAAAAATTAGCGGAGATCGCAGAGACGATCGGGGCAGAAGAAATCGACGAAGTCGCATATGCATGGTTGCTCAAACATCCAGCACGTATCATGCCAATCGTTGGTTCTGGTAAGATTGAACGCATCGAATCTGCGGTTCGTTCGACGAAATTGTCGTTGACACGCGAACAGTGGTTTGAGATTTTGAAGGCATCACGTGGTCGTGACGTCGATTAATTGATTTTGAGATAGAAGCGAATCAATGCGTAAATTGTCCGTTAGCGAAATAAAGTGAGAGGATCGTTTCCGATATATCATCCGGAAGTGATCCTCTCTTTCGCTTACGTATAGAACATATGTCAAAAAAGTAAACAAAAAAAGCCCCATCTCAAGGGGGAGGAGAGATGGGGGATCTATGAGGTTAAGCTTCTAAGCGAAGCATCTCCTGACGATATTTATCTAAACGATCTTTACTTGCTGACATGGCAGCTTGGTCATTGGCTTGAATCGCATCGAAGAGCGTACTGAGCTCATAATCGATTTCGAGACGTAGCACTGGAATTCGCTGCTCTGCATCTTGTCTACGGAAAGCTTCAATTACTTGTTTCATCTCGGCCACGCTCCTTTATAAGTTGTCAGATAATTCTGATTTTTATTAGTATACTTGATTATTCCCGGATTGCCTAGTGCTAAACCTAAAAAAATCTAAAAAAACACACTTGAAATCCTGACGGTTCCAAGTGTGGAAAATTCATTCTGGAATGCTGAATCGTGCCTCTAAGCGATGCTGAACACTTTGAATGAGTGTTGACATGATCCAGTAAATCGCAGCTGAGAATAGAAGCAACGGCATGACAAGATACGTCGTAGCTGAAATCTGGTCAGAGACGTATGTCAATTCCTCAACAGCAACAATCGTACCGAGTGATGTCGATTTGATGATATCGATGACAGAGTTCGAAAGTGGTGGAATCGCCCGAGATAGTGCTTGCGGCAAGATGACGTCCTTGAATGTCTTACGGCGCGGAATACCGAGCGAGTCAGCGGCTTCCCATTGTCCACGATCGACAGAGGAGATGGCAGCCCGGAACGATTCCGAGATATACGCAGAAAAGTGAAGCGATAAGCCGAAGGCGAGAGCTTGGAATCCAGTCAATTGAAGGACAACGAGACCATTGTATAAAATCAGGATTTGTAACAGCAATGGTGTTCCTCGGAAGAAGGAGACGTATAAACGTGCAAAACCGCTAAAGACGGCAAGACGGCTATCACGCATGACGGCAAGAATCAACCCGAGAATAAGCGCAAAGACGATGGCGAGACCACTTGCAAGAAGGGTCGTACCAATCGCCTTTGCGTAGACGTCCGAGTTATCTCGGACGATCGTCAGTAATTCACTCACTTACTGATATCCTCGTTGAAATACTTCTTACCGATTTTTGCAAGAGTGCCGTCTTCTTGCATATCAGCGAGTGCTTTATTGAAGTCTTCTGTATACTTACTGTTTTTTGCCATCATGAAGCCTGATTCGTTCTTGTCGAATGTTTCACCGACCGCTTTAACTTTGTAGCCTGCTTTCTTCAGCTCCGTCAAGACGAAGAGACGATCGTTCATAGCAGCATCAACACGACCTGCTTCAAGATCTTTTAAGACTTGGTTCGCACCTTTGTAGTATTTCACTTTCGCGCCAGCTTCTTCAGCTGTTTTGGCATAAAGTGAACCTTGTGTCGAACCGACTGTTTTTCCTTTTAAGTCGTCGAGTGTTTTGATGTCGTTCGTTTTATTGTTGACGATGATCGTTGAACCAGAGACCGTATACGCATCAGAGAAAGCGTATTTTTCTTGGCGCTCAGGCGTGATTCCCATTTGGTTCGCGATGACATCGATCCGTTTTGAATCAAGTGCTGGAATGAGTCCTTTGAAGTCCATCGCTTTGTAGTCGACTTTATAGCCGGCACGTTTTGCGACTTCGTTCATGACGTCTACGTCATAACCTGTCAATTTTCCTTTTTCTTTATACGTGAAAGGTGGGTATGTTGCTTCTGTACCGACTGTAATGACTTTTGACTCTTTATCAGAACCTGCGTTGTCGTTCGAAGCGCCGCATGCTGCAAGCACCCCCGCTGTCGATAATGCTGCTACAGCTAATTTCAAACCGTGTTTCATAGCGCTCTCTCCTTTATAAATGAATGATTTCAATTCCTAGTTTTCGAATAGGATTAATTTTAAGCTACAAGCAGTATCATACAAAGTTACAGGAACGTCTGTCAATAAAAAAGACTGCCCTTAAAAGGACAGTCTGAAACATCGTAACTGATCGATGATACGATTAACGGATCGTTGCTTCCGTCGCAGAGTCGAAGAAGTGTGCTTTTGTCATATCGAAGAAGAGATCAAGCTGCGATCCCATCTCGACGTGTGAACGTGAATCAACACGTGCCGTGAACGCTTGTTGTCCAACTTTTGAGTAGAGATAAGACTCTGCACCCATCAATTCGGATACTTCGATATGTGCTGGGAAGCGATGCGCTGTTTTAGTGTCTTGGTAGATCAATTCCGCATGGATGTCTTCTGGACGAATTCCGAGGACGAGATCCTTGTTCGTGTAACCGCGATCGCGGAGAACTTTCATTTTTCCTTCTGGTACTTCGAATTTCTCTTCTGTTCCTGAAACGTGGAAGAGACCGTCTTCCGCTAATTTACCTGTTAAGAAGTTCATCGATGGTGAACCGATGAATCCAGCGACGAACATGTTATCTGGGTGATCATAGACTTCTTTCGGCGTACCGACTTGTTGAATGATACCCGCTTTCATGATGACGATTCGTGTCGCAAGCGTCATCGCTTCCGTCTGATCGTGCGTAACGTAAATCGTCGTCGTCTCAAGACGTTTGTGTAGCTGAATGATTTCCTTACGCATTTGTACCCGCAATTTAGCATCTAAGTTCGAGAGCGGCTCATCCATCAAGAAGACTTTAGCATCACGAACGATGGCGCGACCAATTGCTACCCGTTGACGCTGACCACCAGAGAGTGCTTTTGGCTTCCGCTCGAGGTATTCTTCAAGACCAAGGATACGAGCTGCGTTATCTACGCGTTGCTTGATTTCATCTTTTGGGAACTTCCGAAGCTTTAATCCGAATGCCATGTTATCGAAGACGTTCATGTGTGGATACAACGCGTAGTTTTGGAAGACCATCGCGATATCGCGATCTTTTGGCGCTACATCGTTCATGCGTTTGCCATCGATGATGAAATCCCCACCTGAGATTTCTTCGAGCCCAGCGATCATCCGAAGTGTCGTTGATTTACCGCAACCTGATGGTCCGACGAAGACGATGAATTCTTTATCTTTAATGTGAAGGTTGAAGTCATCAACCGCTTTTGCATCACCTGAGTAGATTTTATCGATATGTTCAAGACGAATTTCAGCCATGTGTAGTTCCCCCTAATGTAAATGATGAAATAATAACGCTTACAAGATTTAGTATAAAAGAAGTCAGGGAGTCTGCCTATGGACAACCTGACTAAATGCAAACGTTTTCAATTAGGCATTATGCTACAAGAAGTAAGGTATAGAGGAAAGTAGCGCCTTCAAATGAGCGAACATCGATTCCAGTCTGCTCCGTCAATCGGTCGAGTCGATACTGGAGGCTATTTCGATGTAAGAATAGATGTTTTGCTGTCAGGGAGACGTTCAAATTAGCTCGGCAAAAAGCAAGGATTGTCTCACGAGACTCTGCCTCAAGGGAACGAATGAACTGATCGACGAGTGTCGCGCGGTGCCGGTCATCTAGACTCGCAAGACGGATCATGGCAGGCAAGAAGCGTTCGATGTGCATCGAAGGAACGAAAGCAAGCGCTGCTTGTTCAAGTTGGAACTGAACGGCGATATCGCCTGCAGCACGTTGTTGACCAAGCAATACCTTACCGTCGAGTACAAAATCAGATTGTAACGCTAAAAATAAATCGGATAGTTCAGACTCAATGACAAACTCTTCGCGTTCGACGACCGTGAAGCGGTGTGTGCTAAAAGGAATAAGGATGCTCGTCTGCGAAAAGAAAGAGGAGAGCAATTGTTGAATTTCTTCACTTGTCCGTTCATCGGTTGGATTGAACAAAAAATGGACAAGTCGGAATGACTGATCTTCGAGGGCATGAGCAGATTGGATACGCTCTCGCCATAGATCGATATCAGACCGCGACGTCGTGATGATGCGTTCAGCGAATACATCAAGCAGTTGTTGTTCGCGGTCAGAGATGGCAGTCGCCTTGATTCCAAAACAGAGTCCATCTTCAAGGCGATATACGCTATACTGTTCCTGGCAATAAACATTCGGATCGGTCGTAAGCTGGTCATTGAATACAGTCATCAGTTGTCGTAACACACGGCATCACTCCTAAATCGTACATAACTATCTCGACTTTACCATAAGTCGAAAATCGGAAGGAATGATAACTTATGTCAGATACGTTTTTACTCGTATTGAAACTTGTCGGAATCATTGTCATTGGGGCCCTGATTGGCGCAGTCACGAATCATCTAGCGATTCGGATGTTATTTCGACCACTTGAACCGAAATACATCGGAAAATTTCGCGTGCCGTTTACGCCGGGTCTGATTCCTAAACGGCGAGATGAACTAGCAGCGAATCTCGGACGGACGGTCGTCAAGCATCTCTTGACGCCAGAAGGGATCGGGAAACGTCTCGCATCACCAGCTGTTCGTGGAGCTGTCACACGGCTCGTCGAACAAGAAGTCATGAAATGGACACGTTCAGAAGAGACGACGGAAGCGTGGATTAGTCGATTCATCGACGAACCAAAACAACGGATTCAAGGGAAAATCAGTTATCACTTGGAGCAGGAGTTTTCACTCCTCATGGGTAAATGGCGTGAAAAATCCGTACGCGAGTTGATCGGGGAAGCCGGAGAACAAAAAATCGAGGAGGTCATGCCAAGACTCGTCACATCCGTATTGCACCAAGCAGAGGAATATTTTGATGGACCAGAAGGACGTCTACAACTCGAGGAAACTGTTGCTCGTTTCATCCAACAGCGTCTCGGAGGTGGGATGTTCGGGATGTTGCTCGCGAACGTCAACGTCGTTGATATGATTCAGCCGGAGCTGAAACGGGTACTTCAATCAGAGTCGACGTCTCAGTTCATCCTTGCCTTATTACGTCAGGAATGGCAAAAGGGACTAGATCGTCCACTGTCGTCTTATATGACAGAAGAGACGGAGTCACGGATTCGACAGACCGTCAAAGAACAAGTCTTGGCGCGTTTACCGATTGAATCGATGCTTGCTACACCATTACGCGTCTGGTTGAATCCCCTCGAGTCACAATTACTCGAGCAACATGTCCCTGTCGTCATCGATCATCTATTCGAACGGACGACGAATCAAATCGGGCAAATTCTACAAACGCTTGATCTCGAAACGATTGTTCGAGAAGAGGTCGGTTTGCTGGATACTGCGTATCTCGAGGAAATCGTCTTATCGATTTCCAAGCGAGAATTCCGGGCTATCACTTGGCTTGGAGGGTTGTTAGGTGGTTTAATTGGATTGATACAGGCGGGGCTTTATCTCGTCTAAACAAATTGGAGGTTTTACTCATGGCAGAAACAAACTTATACGATCACGCGTACACACTGGAGCGTGCATTACGTGAGACTTCGGAGTACACGACATTAAAAGATTTGTACACGCAAGTTAACGCGGATCCGGAATCAAACGAATTGTTTGCATCGTTCCGTAACATCCAACTCGAATTACAGCAAAAGCAGATGCAAGGTGAAGAAATCACACCAGACGATATGGCGTCTGCCCAAACAAAGATGCTTGAAGTCCAAAACAA
Organism: Exiguobacterium sp. s191; assembly: GCF_018618955.1. Classification (NCBI taxonomy): domain Bacteria; kingdom Bacillati; phylum Bacillota; class Bacilli; order Caryophanales; genus Exiguobacterium; species Exiguobacterium sp. s191. Next base: position 22,275 of record NZ_JACSNC010000001.1, read on the forward strand.
CCCATTAATCAGTCAGCTGATGCAAGAAGAGCAACGGATGCATACGATGTTGACGGAAGTCACACAAATCATCATGAAGCCGTTAGAAGAACTCTACGCGCCAATGATGGAGCAACAAGACGACGTTCAATAAGTCATCAAAAAGGAAGACGCGCCATTATGGCCGTCTTCCTTTTTTGTATGGCTCAAGATGAAGTAGGGACGATCCGTGGCAAGTAAGCGCGCTCGAAATGAATCAAACGACCTGAACGTGTGACACGTGCTGCATGATGAGCGTACCCACTCTCATTGAGACGCCGAATCCCTTCTTCTCGTGCCTGTCCATCAGTCTCTGCTTCAAAGACGTCATCGAGTAACGTTTCACCACGATCTGAAAAGACTGTAATCGTATACTGCATACTTGTTCCTCCCTTGTCTGATCGGTCTTGTATTTAGTATAGTGAATCACCATTCATTTTACAAGCGCAAGTCTAAGTCTTGCCACGTCAACTGTCGCGCAGCGGGAGGAGTAGTCAGGTGACTGACCGTCATACCAATCAAGCGGATCGGTCCGTCGAAGGTGATGCCATTGAAGAGTTTCGTTGTTTCCTCAAGTAATCGTTCTTCGTCCGCCGTCTCTTCTGAAAATGTATGCCGTTTCGAACGTGACTGGAATGTATCGGTCTTCCACTTGATCGTGATCGTCCGGCAGACGAGTTCTTTTTTTTGAAGACTCGCAATGACGGATTTTGATTCTCGAATCAACGTCTCAAATATCGTATCGATATCCTCCGTATCTTCTTCAAATGTTGTCTCAGAACCAATCGATTTTCGCTCGCGTTCCGGACGAACCGGACGCTCGTCGATCCCGTGTGCCATCGCATGCAGTTCCGTTCCCCGATCACGTCCAAGTATTGCTCGTAATTGTTCGACCGGCATTGCTTGGACATCTGCGACGGTTTCAATCCCTTGCTTTCGTAACGCTTGTTCCGTGACTTTTCCGACGCCGTGTAAATCTCCAATTTTTAATGGAGACAAGAAACTGAGGACGTCCTCTGGAGGAACGACCGTCAAGCCGTTCGGTTTCTCGTATCCGGAAGCGACCTTCGCGACGAGCTTAGAGTTAGAAACACCAGCAGAGGCCGTCAGACCTGTCCGTTCTTTAATTTGCTGAAGAACATATTGCGCGATATAGGTCGCACTTTTTTGATCAAAATAATTTTCCGTGACGTCAAGATACGCTTCATCAAGCGAGAGAGGCTCGACGAGCGGTGTCACTTCTCGAAAAAGCGCCATGATTTGCGCACTGACAGCTCGGTAGACGTCAAAGCGGGGACGAATGAAGACCGCACGGGGGCAGAGCTGGAAGGCACGTCTTGACGGCATCGCGCTATGGATCCCGTATTTCCGTGCTTCATAGGAACAGGTCGCTACGACACCACGTGCATGAGGCGGTCCACCGACGACGACGGGAACACCTTTTAATCGAGGACGATCGCGTTGCTCGACGGAAGCGTAAAAGGCGTCCATATCAATATGAATGATTTTTCGTTCCATCGTACAAGCATCTCCTTTCAGTAGATATGATACAATTAGTATAACGAACTTATGTTCTGATATCTATTTTTTTGGTCGACTGTTCTTTGGCATCCGAACAAGAGCGCCTAACCATCCACGCCAGCGCATCCAGTAGAAGATGCCACCGGTCGAGAGAAAAATTAGACCAAGGGATAGGGCGTAACCGTATTTCCATTCTAATTCCGGCATGATTTTAAAGTTCATCCCCCAAATCGCACCGAGAGCCATCGTCGGTGTCGCGACGGCAGTAAAGATTGTTAATGCCTTCATGATTTCGTTTCCACGGAAGTTCGAGACGGTCGTCGATAAGTCGAGCAGGACCTCAATGTCTTTTTGATAATGTTCAATGAGCATCAACAGACGGCGGACACGTTTCGTAGCTAGTTTCAACGAGAGATCCTCGAGATACGCGTCCTCGTCGAGAAATGATTCTTCACCAGCCATGACGAGCTCTTGAAACGGAACGATTAAATCGGACCAGTTCTCGATCGTGTCGCGTAAAGCGAAGATGCTATCGAGCGAATCTTCATTGATGCTGCCACGTAGTTCATCTTGTCTTGAGAACAGTTCAGTCTCAAACTGATCGATACCGGCAAAATACGTGTTCAGCTGTAAAGCAAGAATCGTATAAAAAGCCGCAAAGGGATGCGCGGGAGAATAGGGAGCGACCAGGGACACGATCGAATCCGACAATCCGATTGTGATGAGTTTTTCTTTCGTTACGTAAAAGCAAATCGAGCGGCGGTCACTTTTGTCGACAGGATTTTGCCAGGTGACGACAGCGCCATAGAGAACCCCTTTTTCCGAGCGGGTGAAGTTCATGTCTTTCGATCGCAGCTGCGTCACCCAGTCCATTTCGGATTGGTCGACGGCAGCCGTCGGAAATGTTTGTTCATAGTCAGCTAAATCGAGATAGCGAGACCAATTAAATTGAGGTTCCAGTTCCATGTTCATGACTCCCATATAGTAGAATGAAATAGTATATGCATTAAGTGTAGTCAATGGAATATAAAAAAGACACCTATTTTACAGATAAAGGACGTGTTTCAAGTATGAAAGGAATTGGTAAATTAGCAGTTGGAGAAACGCTCGATCAACGAGCGATGATCAAGCAAGCGGTCAAAGGAATTGCAGCAAATGGGAAACCATACTTGACGCTCATCTTGACGGATAAGACAGGTGAAATCGAGACGAAGATGTGGGATACGAGTGATCTTGAAAAATATGCGCCGAAGTCAATCGTCCATGCTGCTGGAGAAGTCATGGACTATCGGGGACGGACACAACTCAAGCTCAAACAAATCACGGTCCTAGAGGAGACGAATGTCGAGGACTATGTCCAATCCGCGCCGATTCCGCGAGAGCAGATCGAGACGGAAGTACTCGCGTTCGTAGAATCGATTCAGAACAGTGATATGAAAAAGCTCGTTAAACATTTGATTACTTCACGATTCGACGCCTACTTCACGCATCCGGCAGCGGTCAAGAACCATCATGCTTTTTACTCGGGGCTGTCATACCACGTCCTTTCGATGTTGCGTCTAGCGGATCAAATCGCTCAACTCTATCCGACCTTAAACCGTGACGTGCTAATCAGTGGCATCATTCTGCACGATTATGCGAAAATCAAGGAGTTATCCGATCCGGTTGCACCGGAATATACGTTGCCTGGTAAACTCGTCGGTCATATTACGATGATGGTAGCGGAACTTGAGAAAGTCGGAGCAGAATTACAAATTGACGCAGAAGTACTGACGGTCTTGCAACATCTCGTCTTAAGTCATCACGGACGACCGGAATGGGGTTCTGCCGTCGCACCACAGATGCGCGAGGCAGAAGTCTTGTTCTTGATCGATAACCTTGATGCACGGATGACGATGATGGATCGTCTCCTTGAATATGTCGAGCCAGGACAGTTCTCGGAACGATCATTTGCATTAGATAATCGTGCTTTTTATCGTCCGAAGCTATAAGGGGGAAAAAAGATGAAGACGAAGTTGTTTGATACGGTTCAACTCGGAACGTTGACATTCCGCAATCGGGTCATCATGGCGCCGATGTGTATGTACAGTGCAAAAGAAGATGGACTCGTTACGGATTGGCATGTCACGCACTATGCAACCCGTGCAATGGGTGGTGTCGGTGGTGTCATCTTAGAAGCGAGTGCCGTCACGCCAGACGGTCGTATTTCAGCCGGTGACCTTGGGATTTGGTCAGATGCCCATATCGAAGGACTACAACGGATCGCAGAGCAAGTCAAAGCAGCGGGTGCAAAAGCAGGCATTCAACTGGCCCATGCTGGGCGCAAAAGTACGACGGCAGAACCACCCGTCGCACCGAGTGCTTTACCGTTTGATGACACATACGGTCATCCGCGAGCATTAACGCTTGAGGAAATCGCAACGATCAAACAACAGTTCATCGATGCAGCACTACGTGCGGAACGAGCAGGGTACGATTTCATTGAAATTCATGGGGCTCATGGTTATTTATTGAACACGTTCCTCTCTCCGTTATCGAATGTCCGCGAGGATCAATACGGTGGATCGATTGAAAATCGGATGCGCTTGTTGCTAGAGATCATTGATGGGATTCAGGACGTCTCAAAGCTTTCGATTTGGGTCCGGATTTCAGCAGCGGATCACGCAACAGGAGGAATGACGGCAACGGACTATATTCCACTTGCAAAAGAACTAGCCGCACGTAACATCGATCTACTCGATTGCAGTTCAGGGGCTGTCGTCGCCAATGCCGTACCGGAAGTGTATCCAGGCTATCAAGTGAGCTATGCGGAAGAATTGAAACGAGAGACAGGTATCGCCACGGGAGCGGTTGGATTGATCACGACAGCTGCCCATGCAGAAGAAATCGTCCGTAACGGTCGAGCGGATATCGTACTGCTCGCACGTGAGTTACTGCGTCAGCCTTACTGGGTCTATCATGCGGCAGCCGAACTAGGAGACACGGTCGCCTTGCCGAAACAATACGAACGAGCACCGATTCGGACGGTACGCTAACTATTAATCATATGAAAAAACGACACAAAAAAGGAAGCCCCAAAGGCTTCCTTTTTTGATTACTGCTGTTGTTGTTGCATCATCTGTTGTTGCATTTGTTGTTGTTCTTGTTTGTCTAAATCAAAAGCATCCTTGAAGTCTTTGTTTTCGATTTTAACATCGTATTCTTTCATGAGTGAACGGTAGATATCGTTCGGGTTGACTTGTGCTGCTTTTTCTTCAGCAAGTGCTTTTTTGATGCGTGATTTTTCTTTATCAAGTGTAAAGTCTTTCTTTTCTTTACGATCGACTACTTTGATGATGTGGTAACCGAACTGTGTTTTAATTGGATCGGAGATTTTACCTTCAACGCCATCCTTGAACGCATAATCTTCGAATTCCTTGACCATTTTACCTTTTGTGAAGTATCCAAGGTCTCCACCTTTTGTACCGCTACCTGTATCTGTTGATTTCTCTTTTGCGAGTTTCGCGAAGTCCGCGCCGTCATCCAATTGTTTTTTAATGTCTTTTGCTTCTGACTCTTTCGCAACGAGGATATGGCTTGCTTTAACTTCGACTTTTTCTTGGTCAAAACGCTCTTGGATTTCTTTATCTGTTACTTTTGATTTCGCAGATTTTGCTTCCGTTAAGAGCATTTGTGTGCGAAGAACTTTCTCGAATTCTTTTTCATTCTTGATTCCAGCAGATTTCAATGTTGTACTGAACTGCTCTTTATCCGGGAACTGGTCCTTTGTCTTCTTGACTTCTGCTTCGACTTCTTTATCCGTGACTTCTTTGCCGTATTTCTTCTCAAGCAATTTGTTCATCGTTTGCTGGAAGGCGATTTGAGCACCAGCTTTTTCGTATGCTTCTTCTTGGACGTCAGCCTTGTTGACTTCGCCACCTTTGTAATTGATGACGGCTTCGTCATTTGATCCACATGCTGCTAACGTAAATACACTTGCGACTGCTGCTGCGCCTAACAATTTCTTTTTCATACATACACCCCTAATTTACCATTTATTTCAACCGTTTTATCATATCATATTCTCGTCTGGTTGACAGCTGTATCTTGTCATGCCGAGAGATACTTGCTCTTTTCCATGCTATCACATCCAAGTAGCCGGTTGAGGATAATTTTTATGGGAAATTGTGAGGGAAATAACGCTCTTGAGACATAGTAGTAATGTCCTTGTCATGAGGAAAAAAGACCTAAAAAAAGCATTCTAGCTAGAGGCTAAAACGCTTTTAGTAAGGTTATGCTTTTTTGATTGAGTCCATGACTGGATCTTGAGGGCGACGATCTGCTTCTTCTGTGATCATCTTTGATGTCTCAGCGAATATGTCCATGAAGCTGTCACCATACAAGCGACGTACGATCGCAGAAATGTCCGTTAATTCCGGGAACTTCCCGTACAGTTCCTGAAGAGGAAGTGATGCACGGAAGACACCGTTTTCTTCAGGGCGGAACGCTTGAATCGTCTCAAGCAAGAGTGATTCGCCCTCTGGTGTCAACTGGACGTAGGTATTTCGTTTATCTGTTTCCTTTTTTGAGAACGTCAACAGTCCGCGGTCTTCTAACTTCTTCGAGAAGTTGAACGCCGTCGAGACGTGCATGACACCATACTTCGCAATCTCTGAAATCGAGGCACCGCCTAGCGCGTGCGAAATCCACAAGATATGATGTTCATTGATGTTCAGATCAAAAGGCTTGATCCAATTTTGCCAATCTTTTTCTACCGTTTTCCATAGTGCTTTGCTTAACTGGACAATCTTGTGGCTATACAACAAAGCCTCTTGTCCAGGATATAACTTTTCGTGTTCCATATCTGACTCATCCTTTCGAAAGGTGACAATGGCTCAAACGCGCAAAATGCAAACTATACAAAAACAAATCGAAGCAACGGATCTTACTTTTGTGGAGAAAGCTGGTCTGCTTCCTGTTTCGCTTCATCAGCGAGAGACTGGATCTTCGTGAGCGATGCTTGGACTTCCGTTTGGTATTCCGAGACGCTCTGCATGACTTCTTCTTTGAAGTGCATACCAGACGCTTTTGCTGTCTCTACTAAGTTCTTGCCCTCCTGGGTCAAATCCTGCACATTCGTTACGATTGTAGAATAAGAATTTCGACGTTGATGACCGTTCGAAGAGTCGCTTTTCGTACCTTGGCGAAGCGCCTTCAGACCGTAAAAAGTCACAAGTGTTAGCGTAGCACCAAAAGCGACCCAGTTACGGGCGGGACGCTTCGACATATTGAACCTCCTTTTTAATATTAAAATATTTGTTTCATATTATTTTACCGAAAATCGAATGAAAGAAACCTATTTCGGCAATATTTTTCTAAGAATAGAAGAAAAAGAGCAGACTTAGATGCGAGAAGCGATCGAGTTAGCGAGTTCAGCCAATTCCTCTGCCGTATAATCGTCATTATGAACTTCCCATTTCGCACCGAAACCGTCTTGTTTATCGTGACGCGGAATGAGGTGCAGGTGGAAGTGGGAGACCGATTGACCCGCTACTTTTCCTGTATTCGATAAGAGATTCATGCCAGCTGCCTCTGTCTCTTGTTGAAGCGCACGACTGATTTGCGGGATCGTCGCAAATACGTCTTGTGCTTGTTCAGGAGAAAGATCATACAAATTATCGGCATGTTGTTTTGGGATGATGAGCGTATGTCCTTTCGTCACTTGTGACAAATCGAGGAAGGCGAGAACTTGTTCGTTCTCGAATACGATATGACCAGGGACTTCTTTGCGAGCAATTTTACAGAAGATACATGACTCTTTTTGCATGGAACGTTCACTCCTTTGGGTAAGATAACATTAGTATACGGAAAGTTTCCGACTTCCGCACGATTGACAGTCAAATTGAACCCGATACACTTAGAAACATACAGCTATTGAAGGGAAGGAGCGAACTGCATGGCATCACGAGTAGCCTCGACGGCACAAAAAAAAAGAAAACGGCGTCTGCTCGTCGGTAGCGTTATCGTCGTCGGTCTTTTCTTATTCGTTGCCTTTTGGTTTGGGCGTAACATGCAAGAAGCGGCGAAAATGGAGAAAACAGACGAGCGTCTTGCTACCTTGTTAAAGGAAAAGGATCAGCGTGGATTCCAAAAGCTAGTCACGATGAACGATAAGTCACTACCGATGAGTGAGGCGACGCGACTCGTTAACTGGTTGACGGCTGATGCAGAGCGGACGGACCGGGTCATCGCACAAGTCAAACAGGATCAAGACGCAGGTAAGCAAGTGAAGACACATCTGTTTTCGTTACAAGAAGAGGATGGATGGCTTTGGTATGACCGGTACTCTCTCGATGTGAATCCTCAACGGTTAACCGTTTCGAGTGATCTACCGGGAACAAAGGTTTCACTAGATGGAGAAGAAGTCGGGACGATCGATCAGAAATCTCTTGAAGTCAAGCGTTCTCCTGGAGAGTACGATGTTCAAGTAAGTGCGGAACAATCAGGACAGACCGTCCAGGAATCAAAGACTGTACAACTCGGAGATGAACCGAACGCGACAGTCGACTTTAAATTAGCTGATCGGTTCAATACGACCGTTTCGAACGAATATGCAGTCGATATCAAAACGTTACTTGAGACGGAAGTGAAAGCCCGGACTGGAAAAAGTATCGATACGATGACTGGCTATCTTGGACGTTCGCGTGACTCGTTTGAGAATACGTTCGGCACGCCTGATTCGACCGTTGCCAATCGAGCGCGGTACGATGGATATGAAGTAACCTATCAGTCGGGGCAGGTGGAAGAATTGTTAATCCGATTGAATAAGACTCCGGATGAACTTGAAGCCATCGCTGGAAAACCAGAACGAAAGAAGCGAGAGCAAGTCGGTACGGTTTGGGAATATCCGTCTAGTTTTCTCGAAGGTGTGTTCGAATGGTTGAATCTGCGAGCAGAAAAACGTGTCGTCGAGCGAGAAGACGGCATGTGGTTACAATTAAAAGACTAAAAAAATCCTCGGACAGAACGTCCGAGGATTTTTGGTTATCGTTTATTCACCGCACGGAGAATGAACGATACGATGAGGATAAGAATGATAGCTCCGAGTAAAGCAGGTACGATTGCGAATCCAGCAACCATTGGACCCCAATCTCCGAATAATGCTTGACCAATCAATGCACCAACGAAACCAGCGATGATGTTACCGATAATACCACCTGGAACATCTTTACCTAAAATCAAGCTTGCTAACCAACCAATAATACCACCGACGATTAATGCCCATAAGAATCCCATTTAAAACACTCCTTTTCAATTTAAGATATATGATTACTTACGTACTGCCCGGAGAATAAGTGAGACGATGAAGATCAAGATGACTGCTCCGAGAATAGCCGGAATGACTGCGAAACCAGCGATTTTTGGTCCCATTGAACCAAAGATGGCTTGACCGATCATCGAACCGATGAAACCAGCGATAATGTTACCGATGATGCCACCCGGCACATCTTTCCCGATAATTAAACTTGCGATCCAACCGATGAGACCACCAATGATGAGTGCCCATAAGAAACCCATTTTAAAACATCTCCTCTACATATTAGTTTTACCTGTTTTCAGGCAGTTATAAACACGTGCGAAAATGAAAAAATCTGAAATCGTTCATTCTTTAAATGACTAGACAATTAGACCACTTGATAGAGAATGAATGGACGATTCATTGATTTCACTTTCAATTTACATGTAAATCGTTTTCATATATTGATGTAACGATTACACTTAGAGTAATTGCCGAAAAAACAAGTATTAAAACATTATATTTAAAAAAACTAGGCGTTAAGCTAGAAAAACGAAGCAAATCTACTTTACGATGAGCCTAAAGGGAGTGGCGAACATGTTATTAGATATCAAAGGTTTATCAGGTGGATATGGATCGAAAACCGTCCTTCATGACATTAGTATCGAAGTGGATCGGGGTGAACTCGTTGGTTTAATTGGTTTAAACGGTGCTGGGAAATCGACGACGATCAAGCACATACTCGGTCTTTTGCCAGTCAAGACGGGATCAGTTCGAATCAATGGAATGGATTTAGCAACGAACGAAACCGAGTATCGTCGTCAAGTTGCATACATTCCAGAACAACCGATGTTATATGAACAACTGACATTACGGGAGCACCTTCGTCTGATGGCACAAGGATATGATGTCGAAGAAGCGATCGCGACAGAACGCGCGCAACATTACGCTGAACGACTTCGGATGACGAAGCAACTCGAATGGTTTCCAAGTGTCTTCTCAAAAGGAATGAAACAAAAAGCGATGATCTTGTGCGCACTCGTCACAGGGAGTGAGCTGTTGATCGTCGATGAACCGTTTGTTGGACTAGATCCGCTCGCGATTCGCGAGTTATTACAGATTTTTAGTGAACTCAAGCAAGACGGTAAAGGTATTTTAATGTCGACGCATATCCTTGAGACAGCAGAACGGCATTGTAATCGTTTCGTACTCTTACATGAGGGTCACATTGCAGCGGAAGGGACGACAGCTGCTTTACGCGCACGATATGGATTACAAGATGGAACACTAGATGATCTGTACGTCGCTGCAATCGAGGAGGCGGAACGATGAGCAGCCAGTCCTTATGGAGGGAACGGTATCAGGCGGCGATGACCGAGACGGTGAAATACACAAGGTATATGGCGAATGGTGGACTATTATTCACCGTGTACTTCGTTATTTTGTACGGTTTAGTCGTATACGGTCGTTTCCTCGACCAACTCGATCCATCGTTTCCTGGTCGGTTCGTCATGGCAGCCTTGTTTCTGATTTTACCGCTCTACCGGACGAGTCGGACGTTTCTCGTTGAGGCGGACCAAGTGTTTTTGTTACCGGTATTAGCGAAGTTATCAGGGTTTATGCAACAAGTACGAGCGTACAATGCGGTCTTTGGTATCATCCGTGCCGTGATTCCATTTTTAGCTGTCGTTGTTCTCTATGTTCGAACGGAACAGACGACACCACTTGAACTTGTTTTACTTGGGGTAGCACTTGGACTGTTCGGAGCAGCAGCGAACTTATCAAAACTTGAAGGAATTGCACATCGGACGGTGCTGTTATATGCGTTCGGAGCGGCACTTCTCGTCATCATCGATATGGCGTGGATGGCGATCGTCGTCGCACTTCTCTTAATGGTCGTCCTTCATCTGAAGCGTCAGGATCATCTTCCTCTACGCGAATGGATTTCACTTGAGCAGGAATCGCGCGATCGATTTTATCGATTAGCGAATTGGTTCGTCGATGTGCCGCATCTATCGGCAACGTATAAACGCCGTCGTCTCTTAAGTAACATGGTCGAGCGGATTCCATATCGAGCGCAAACGACATTCGATTACTTGTATGTCAAACAGTTCATCCGGAGTGGAGACGGGATCGGATTGATTGTTCGTTTGACGTTAATTGGAGCTGTTTTCATGTGGTTGGCAAGTGGAAATGTTTGGTTCGTCGCCTTAGCGATTCCAGCGTTCGGAGGACTAACTAGTTTTCAGTTGGCGCCATTCACGAAAGCAGTCGATCAGCATCTTTTGACTCGTCTATTACCATTTGGAAATGCCGTACTGGCGAAACGGAAAATCATCCGCTTCGCAGCAATCAGTCAATGCATCGTCCTGACGCTACTTGGATTCTTCTTCAGTGGATCCCTCTATGTCGTTGGTGGGGCAGCCTTGGCGCTTGTGATTGGTGAATACTACGCTCGAAAGTAATAAACAAGAAAGAGCCTACGCGATGAATCCATCGTGTAGGCTCTTGTTCTTTACTAATTATTAATTGACACGTTCGTTTGAGAGGTCTTCTTCTTCAACCATACGTAATTCTTTGCTGACCGGGGCAGGAAGATCGTAAGAAGATTGACCATGTTCTGCAACATCCAGTCCGCGGAGTTCATCTTCGCGTGTGATCCGAAGACCAATCGTAAGGTCGAGAACTTTTAAGAATGCGTAACTTAAGACGCTGACGATGACGACGGCAAAGACGACACCAAGTGCTTGAACGCCGAGTTGCGTAAAACCGCCACCATAGAAGAGACCAGCTTGTCCGATCCCTGTGATTTCAACGAGTCGTGGTGAAGCGAAGAATCCAGTTGCGAGTGTACCCCAGATACCAGCGACGCCATGAACGGAGAAGGCACATAATGGATCATCCACACGGCTTGCGAGAAGAATGCTCGTTCCATATGTGATGACACCAGCGAGGAAACCGATGACGACAGCTGCCCACGGTTCGACGAAGGCACAGGCTGCTGTGATCGCAACGAGTGCAGCTAAGACACCGTTGATGATCGACGGAATGTCTGCGACACGACGGTGCCAGAATGAGATGGCAAGAGCACCGAGGGCACCTGCTGCAGTCGCAAGTAACGTCGTCAAGGCAACATAACTAAAGAATCCATCGGCAATCGTTAGTGTCGAACCAGCGTTGAAGCCGAACCAACATAACCAGAGGATGAAGGCACCAACGACAGAGTAGATGACATTGTGTCCAAGTAACGGTGTTTTTTCAGCACCGATTCGTTTCTTGAGCAGTAAAGCGGCAACGAGTGCGGCAATCCCACCTTGTAAGTGGACGACCGTTGATCCAGCGAAGTCTTGCATCCCGAGCGAACCAAGGAATCCACCTGCCCAAACGGAACGTGCGATGATCGGATAGATGATAGCAACGAAAAACGTTCCGAACAACAGGTAGACGGATAATTTAGCACGTTCTGCGAATCCGCCCCAAGCGATCGCGAGGGAGACAGCGACGAATGAGAGTTGGAAGAGGAACTTCACATCAATCGTGATGTTCGACCAATCAAGACTGCTGAATCCTCCTTGTAAAAAGAATCCTTCCGTTCCGATGATAGAATTGCCATCACCGAACGTCAATCCGAATCCGATGGCCCAAAAGGCGAGAGCGGCAACCGAGAAGCTGATGATTTGTTTGACGGCGACGTGCCCCGCGTTCTTCGCCCGTAACATCCCTGTTTCTAGAAGTAAGAATCCGATTTGCATCGTAAAGACGAGCAGTGCTGCGAATAAGACATAAAACGTATCGACTGAGATAGCGAGTTGTTCCAGTTTCATTGTCGTTCCTCCTTTATCCATTTAAAGTATGTGTTTACTTTAGACGGAAATACTTTCAAAGAAACGTGTTGTGTCAGAAAATCTGACATGGTATTTTTGTGGAAAGGAGTGACGAAGATGAACTACCGCGAAAAAAAGGTGATGTCGATCGGAATCGTCTGTGAATTAACCGGCTTGTCAGAACGTCAGATTCGTTACTATGAGGAACGGAAGCTAATCTTTCCAGAACGGACAAATGGAAAGACACGAAAATATTCGTTTACGGATGTCGAGCGACTCGTCGAAGTCGCGGAAAAAATCGAGGATGGCTGGCGCACGCACGAAATTCGAGAAAAAGAACGCAAGGTAACGGAACAACAACGTTCTGACTTGATTCGTGGTCAGTTGAATGCTGCATTCGGTCTTTACAAGAAACAGTGAACATTTCATGAACTGGTAACAGAACTGTCATTTTGTAAACGATTTATTGGCACAGACTTCTTAATTTCAGATATAATGTTTCTGTGTTCACAAACTTATCGTACGTTTTTTTGGGGCGTTAGAACGAGTATAAAGGGGTAGTTATGATGAAGAAATTCAATGATACGTTTTTGCGGGCGATCCGTGGCGAGCAGATTGATCACGTTCCCGTCTGGTACATGCGACAAGCAGGTCGTTATCAAGCGGAATATCGTGAAATCAAGAAGACGCGGACGCTTTTCGAGATCACACATGACTCGGAACTAGGCGCATATGTGACAGAACTACCTGTAAAACAATTAGGGGTCGATGCAGCGATTCTGTATAAAGACATCATGACGCCACTTCCATCGATGGGCGTTGACGTCGAAATCAAGAGTGGTATCGGTCCAGTCATCGCGAACCCGATTCGCACGATGGCAGATGTCGAAGCATTACAACCATTTAACCGTGAAGATATTCCATATATCTATGAAACGATTCGTTTGTTACGGGAACGACTCGAAGTACCGTTAATTGGTTTTTCCGGGGCACCATTCACGCTTGCGAGCTATATGATTGAAGGTGGTCCTTCGAAGGGATACCATAAAACGAAAGCATTGATGTATGGACAACCTGAGGTATGGCATGCCTTAATGGAGAAACTAGGTGACATGGTCATCGATTACATCAAATCACAAGTGGATGCAGGAATCCAAGCGTTCCAAATCTTTGATTCATGGGTCGGAACGACAAGCCGGAAAGATTATGTCCGTTACATCAAGCCAACGATGGAACGCATTTTCACGGAATTAAAAGATACAGGCGTGCCGATGATCATGTTCGGTGTAGGAGCGAGTCACTTGGCAGAGGAATGGCACAGTTTACCGTTAGACGTCGTCGGACTTGATTGGCGTTTGTCGATTGACGAAGCACGTGAGCGTGGACTGACGAAACCTGTCCAAGGAAACCTCGATCCGTCTTATCTGTTAGCACCATGGGATATCCTTGAAGCAAAAACGAAGGAAATTCTCGACATGGGAATGAAGCAACCAGGATTTATCTTTAACCTCGGTCACGGCATCTTCCCGGAAGTCGATCCAGAAGTATTGAAACGTTTGACTGCATTTATCCATGATTATTCGAAAGAAAAAATGGAGGTAGGAAAATGAAGACGTTAGGACTACTTGTTATGGCGTACGGTACGCCATATAAACCAGAAGATATCGAGCGTTATTATACGCACATCCGTCGTGGACGCAAACCGTCTCCAGAAGCATTGGCAGAGTTGACGGAACGTTACGAAGCCATCGGTGGTGTCTCACCACTCGCACAAGTCACGATTGATCAGGCTGAAGAGCTACACCGTCAATTGTCTGAGAAATATGCTGGTGAAATCGAGTTCAAGCTCTATCTTGGTCTGAAACACATCGAGCCATTCGTTGAGGATGCTGTCGAGCAAATGGCAAAAGACGGCATTACGGAAGCGGTCACGGTCGTTTTAGCACCTCACTATTCGACGTTCAGTATCCGTTCATACAATGGTCGTGCGAAGGAAGTCGCGGATAAGCACGGTATTCGTCTCGCATCCGTCGAATCGTGGTACAAAGAAGAAGCGTTTCTCGATTGGTGGGGTAAAGAAATCCGCAAGACGTTCGACGCTTTACCAGTACCTGAAGAGAAAGCTGTTCTCGTCGTTTCAGCACACAGTCTACCTGAGAAAATCATTGCAAACGGTGATCCATACCCAGAGCAATTGAAAGAGACAGCCGAATTGATCGCGCAACGTGCTGGTGTACCGCATATGATCACAGGCTGGCAATCGGCTGGACAAACGCCAGAACCATGGCTTGGACCAGATGTTCAGGATTTGACACGTGACGTCTACGAAGAAAAAGGATACGAAGCATTCGTCTACGTACCCGTTGGTTTCGTTGCCGATCACCTAGAAGTATTGTTCGATAATGATTACGAGTGTAAAGTCGTCTGCGACGAACTCGGAATTCATTATGCGCGACCTGTCATGCCAAACGCGGATCCAGCTTTCATGAAAGCTGTCACGGAAGCCGTTGCGAAACAGGTGGGTAGTTATGTCCAGTAAACGTCTCGTCATCGTGGGCGGTGGTATATCAGGACTTGCAGCCGCCTATTATGCAGAGAAGCAGTTTCCGGAGATGAACATCACGTTACTCGAGGCAGAGGGTCGTCTCGGTGGTAAGGTGGCGACATATCGGGACGAAGGATTGACGATCGAGCGGGGACCGGATTCATACGTCGCACGGAAACACGTGTTGACGGATCTCATCGAAGAGATCGGATTAGGGGAGCAACTCGTTCGCAATAACACGTCGCAAGCGTATATCTTGGATGCGCGTGGTCTCCACCCGATTCCAAAAGGTGCCGTCATGGGGATCCCGACCGATTTAGAGTTATTCGCAGAGACATCTCTACTGACGGAAGAAGAAAAAGCAGAGGTGACAGAACGATTGCTTCACCCTGCTCCTGATTTGACGATTCCGGAAACAGACATCCCATTAGGGGAATACCTACGTCCGCGTCTTGGAGATGCACTCGTCGAGAAGTTGATCGAACCGCTTCTTTCAGGCATCTATGCGGGTGATATCGACCGGATGAGTACGTTCGCGACCTACCCGCAATTCGTTGCGAATGAGCAAAAGGCGGGAAGCTTGTTCGAAGGAATGCGCCTCATGCGTCCGCTTGATCAACAACAAGGTCCGACGCTTAAAGCGACAGGTCAATTCTTATCACTTGCTACTGGACTCGAGTCTCTCGTCGAGCGTTTAGAAGAGGTGCTTGAACGGACAGAGATTCGTCTGGAGACACCACTTCGTTCCATTGAACGGGAAGAAGACGGGCGGTATCGTCTCGAAACGGATCACGGTCCAGAATATGCCGATGATATTTTGTTGACGATTCCGCATCGCCAAGTCGTGTCCCTGTTACCAGAAGCGACGCTTCCTGGGCTTGCGAACCTTTCGACACACTCGACGGCGACGGTCACGTTGATTTTCGAAAAGGAAACAGCGTTACCGATTGATGGAACGGGATTCATCGTCAACCGTCGGGCGCCGTATTCGATTACAGCATGTACGGCGATCGATCAAAAGTGGAATCATGCAGCACCGAATCATACCGTGCTCCGTGCCTTCATCGGACGTCCCGGAAAAGATGCACTCGTTCGTGAATCTGACGAAGTGATTGAACGTGTCGTCTTAGAAGATCTTGAAAACATCTGTGGTCGTCCCTTGCAACCGGAGCGTGTCGTCATCAGTCGTCTATTAGACGGCTTACCGGCCTACACGGTAGGACATGCACAGCGGATTCAAGAAGTGCGAGAAACCGTCGCTTCGCACTATCCACACATTCATTTAGCCGGACTCGCCTATGATGGTGTTGGTTTGCCAGACTGTGTAGCAGGTGTCAAAGCGACACTTGAACAAATGGCGTTACAACAACCGGAACCATGTCCAGAATCATGACACGCCTAAACCTTTTTGAAGCTAGCAGTGCTTCAAAAAGGTTTTTTTGTCTTCAGAAGAATGACATGGAAGGAAACGGGAATAAGAGACAGAGGAATCAAAATCGAAGAATACCGTTGAAGCGGGAGGGAATCGTATGGTGGAAGTATGGAGTACGTTCACGATCATCATCGTCTACGGATTGCTTATCATGAATATCTTGGCTGTCCTGACGGTTATTTTTCTCGAGCGGCGCGATATTGGTGCGACGTGGGCATGGGTATTCATCTTGTATTTCGTTCCGCTCGTTGGGTTTCTCGTCTATCTGTTTTTCGGAAGACTGTTGAAAAAAACGAATTTTTATCGTGTCACGGATGAAGAACAACTGGAACAGGATAGACGGATCGCCTTACAGAAAAAAGAACTTGTAACGATGGGACGGCACCCGATGATTCAAAAACACCGGGATATGATTCGGATGAACCTGATGTCGAACGGTTCGTTACTCAGTCTCTCGAATCAACTACAGATTCTTTCGGATGGCGAGCAGAAGTTCAATCGGATGATTCAAGATATCCGCCAGGCTGAGCATGAAGTGAATATCCAATATTACATCATTCAGAAAGATCGCCTCGGGTTAGCGTTGATCGATACATTGACCGATTGTGCCCGTCGTGGGATTAAAGTCCGTCTATTGTATGATGCTGTCGGATCACGTAGTCTCAAACGGACGGATTTCAAGGATTTACTCGCACACGGGGGAGAAGTGTTTGCCTTTTTCCCGTCGACGATTGGATTCGTTAATTTTCGATTGAACAACCGCAATCACCGTAAATCCTGTATCATCGACGGTCGAATCGGCTACATTGGTGGGTTCAACGTTGGTACGGAATATCTCGGTATCGATGAAAAGTTCGGCTACTGGCGGGATACACATTTTCGCTTGGAAGGTGACGTCGTTCACGATCAACTCGATCGCTTTATTCTCGACTGGAACCAAGCAAGTGACGTCTATACGGAAAAATCTTTGTTTTACTATGGAACGCATAGGATTCAGGATATATTACCGATGCAAATCGTCACATCGGGTCCGGATTCTCGTTCAGAGTATTTGAAGCTTGCCTTGATTAAAATGATCAACGAAGCAAAACGGACGATTTATATCCAATCGCCTTATTTCATTCCAGACACGAGTTATTTAGATGCATGTAAGGCAGCCCTCTTATCCGGAGTGGAAGTACGCATCATGATTCCGAACAAACCGGACCATCCATTCGTTTACTGGGCAACGACTGCTGCTGTAGGGGAACTGCTATCTTACGGAGCTAAAATCTACACGTATGAACCTGGATTTTTGCATGCGAAGACGATCGTCGTCGATGGAGAAATTGCTTCGGTCGGAACAACGAATATCGATGCGCGAAGTTTTCGTTTGAACTTCGAAATGAATACGATCGTCTATGACCAGGCAGTAGCGATTGAACTAGAACGGCTCTTCCTCGCCGATTGTGAGGTATCAAAGCTCATGACGGTCGAGTCGTATGCCGCACGTTCAAGAACGATTAAATTCAAGGAAAGTATTTCGCGTTTGTTGTCACCGATCTTGTAAACCGTGTTTACGACCAGTCAAAATGTGAAAAATGGTATAGTGGTATGGAAATAGAAAAAGAGGAGAGTGAAGACGATGGCAAATCCAATCAAACTACTCGTATCAGACATGGATGGTACCGTTCTTTCAGGTAAACAACGAATTGAACCGGAGACGATTCAGGCAATTGAAGCGGCACGCGAACAAGGTGTCGAATTTGCAATCGCGACAGGACGTAACTACTTAAATGCAAAAGAATTAACAGACGCAGCAGGAATCCACTGTCCAATCATTGCTTCAAACGGGGCACGTGTGATGACCGTCGATGGAGAAGAGTTAAGTGCAACGACTTTGACGACGGAACAAGCACAGCAAATTTACGGTATCATCAGTCAATATGAAGTTTTCTTCGAGATGTTCTGTGATCAAGGACTCGTGACAGCACAAGGAGCGACGATCGACGCAGCCTATGATTCCCTGAAAGAGTTGAGTGAAGAGAGTGATCGGGCGAAACAAGTGCTTGATTTCTTCCACGATCGTTATTATGTCCACGAAGACGTCAAGATGATTGATGGATTCCGGTCGTACATTCGTAACCAAGCGGGAAAAGTATTTAAATTCATCTCATTCTCGTTTGATCAAGAATTGATGAAAAAAATCTGGCAGGAAATCGAGCAAAAGGTCGAAGGTGTCTATGTCACGTCGTCAGGACACGATAACATCGAAGTCATGGCTGTCGGTGCCGATAAAGGAACGGCAGTTAAAATCCTCGCGGACCACCTCGGTGTGCCAATCGAACAAGTCGCTGTCATCGGTGATAATCTAAACGATCTTCCAATGTTCAAAGTTGCCGGAAAGGCGATCGCGATGGGAAATGGTCATGATGAGGCAAAAGCGATTGCCCATCACGTGACGAAAACAAACGATGAGCACGGCGTCGGATATGCGATTCAGCAGTTGGCGTCCCGCGCTTGGTAAGGGGGACGTTTCATGTTTAAAGCATTTAAGGAGTTCGCGTTTCGAGGAAATGTGATCGACTTAGCGGTCGGAGTCATTCTTGGTGCTGCGTTTAGCGGGATCATCAAATCCCTCGTCGACAGCGTGTTCATGCCACTGATCGGCATCATCATCGGTGGTGTTGATGTCAAGGGATTGTCGGTCATGGTCGGAAATGCAGAGTTGCAGTACGGTCAATTTCTTCAAGCGAGCATCGAATTCTTGTTGATCGCCTTTGCGCTGTTTATCTTCGTCAAAGGCATCACTTCATTCCGAAAGAAGGAAGAGGTCGTCGAAGAAGAAGCGGTACCAACGACAGAAGAAAAATTATTGACAGAAATCAGAGATGCCTTGATTCGTCAAAGTGAGTCATCGACTAAAAATTGACGGATACAACAAAGCTGACTCAAAAGTCAGCCTCTACAAAGATAAGGGTGGCAGAATGATGATCTGCCACCCTTATCTCGTAAAAAAGAATGACGCGTCACACGCCACTCCTACAGGAACAAGCGCATTATGCGCTGTCAGAGACAAACAAGACCCTCTTTCCTGCTTGAATGAAGCAGGAAAACTGGCTTGTGTCTCGCCTGAGGAAAGGGCGTGGAAAGACGAGTCATTCTTTTTTTTGAGTCAGCTCCTTTTTTAAATCATAAAATTTCGAGTAATGCATTTTCAGAGCAGACTTGTAACGAAAGCTGTTTTTTCATTCCTTGATCAAATGAAATTTCTAGCACGTCGTCAACCAGGTGCAAAACGGTTCCGGGACCAAATGCTGTATGCGAGACACGCATGTTCTCAGTGATCGGAAGTGGAGGAACGCTAGCTCGCGCTGCAATAGCAGGGCGCTGGCGTTCTACTTTTCGTTTTGCAGCGTCAGGCGTGACGAGGCGATGGACGTCTTCGACGAATGGCGAGACATCAAATGATTTCGATTTAAAACGATAGGACAGGAGATGTAGTTCGTGTCGCGCCCGTGTCATGCCGACGTAAAACAAACGTGCAGCTTCTTCCATATCATCGAGTTGTCCATTCTTGTACGCCTTGATCGTATCAGCCGATGGAAGAATCCCAGAAACGAGATCAATCATGAAGACGCGATCGAATTCAAGTCCCTTCGCACTGTGAAAGGTCGAAAGGGTGACCGCATTTTGATTTTTATTTTGTTTCGCATCACGCATCAATTGTTCGAGATGCGTGATCCGTTCACGAAAGGCGAGTAGTGTCGGTACATCACTTGCGATGTTATCAATCGTATTCAATGTTTCAAGCAGGTGATCGAGACTAAAACCGAGGCTCTCACTCATTTTCCGCAAATTCTTTTCGTAGCCCAGTTCATGACGAATCAGAGAGAGGGCAGCAGATGGTCGAACGGTCTGAATGGAAGCGAACGTGCGCTTCATTTGTTGAAGTTGTTTCTTTTGATAAAACTTCATCTCGATTTTGTTTATGAGTAGATCAAATAGAGATTCACCCGTACCGAACTGTTGCAATTGAGCCATTTGCGCTTTTGAGATATACCCGGCGAATTTCGTATGGATAGTTGCTAACACATCGATATCTGTCGGATCTTGTGCGAATGTCATGAAGTTTAAGATATCCTTCAAAATCCAATGACTGAAGAATTTATGATCGACATCCTTAATATAAAATGGAATATTTGCTTGATCCAAAGCATTCATCACATTGATCGAAGAAGCATTGTTGCGATATAAGATGGCTACTTCACGATAATTCGTCTCTGTCCGTAGTTGATTCAACAGATAGCGGGTCTGATCCTCGTAAGTTGGTAACGTCTCTAAGATGATCGGACGAACCGAGGCGTTCTCCGTAAACATCTGTTTCGGATAGCGTGCTTTATTGCGCTGAATGAATTGGTTCGCGACTGATACGATGTCTTGAGACGAACGATAATTTTGCTCCATGTAAAGAATTGTCGCATTCGGATACGTATCCTTGAAATGGAGGATTTTCGAAGCATCTGCACCACGCCAACTGTAAAGTGTTTGGTCATCATCCGCGACAACACATAGACGGTTGTGTGGTAAGGCTAACTTCTCGACCAATTGATGCTGGACGAGTGACGTATCCTGACTCTCATCTGTTAAGATGTAGTCGAAGCGACGCTGATAATGTTGCAACAGACGACGGTCTTGCTCAAGAATCGTATTCGCATACGTCAACATATCATCAAAGTCGAGTAACGGATGTAAGGGATCACGCGACTTAAATTGTTCATATGCCACATAGATATCAGGGAAATGTTTGATCGTCGTCGGTACTGCCTTGATTTCCTTTAAAGAAAGGAGACGGTTCTTGACGAAGGAAATCATTCGTAATAACTCATCCATCTGGTCATCGGTAATGACACTCCGATTAATTTCCTGGAAAATACGCCGGAGTAACATACGTTTATGTGGCGCATTCGGATGTTGTTGATCCATTGGTCCCTCAATGATCGTATAGGAGAGACGTTGCTGGGATGTATGATCCCGAACGACTTGAAAAGCAAAGCTATGAATCGTCGAGAATGCCGCTGTCGTTCCAATTAATTCGTGAAATAGATGATAAAAACGATCCGCCATCTCACGAGCTGCAGCCTTACTGAAGGTCAGCCCTAAAATACGATGTGGTTCGATCTTTTTTTGTAAAATCAAATAGGCAATCTTAAAATTAAGCGTCGTTGTTTTTCCAGAGCCGGGTGAGGCGAGTAACAGCAACGGACCATGGTCATGTTCGATTGCCTGTTGTTGGACAGGATTCAGTTGAATGCCGGTCAATCGCTCCATCTGTTCGAAAAAATCTTCATGCATGATACAGTTCACCTCGAGCGTATTTATTTCTCGTCCAATAATCGAACTTTCCCTAGTGTATCATTTTTAGTGTCAGGATTGGATTACGGAAAGAAGAACCGTGGAATAAAGAGACAAGAGCCTATTGGATGTTATGTAAGACGAGCACCCTAAAAGACTAGGCAAATGGACACAAAAACATTAAAATGGGAATAGATGTAAGAGAGTACTCTCTTGTCCTGTACAAAGAGGGAAGGCGGAATGAGAATGTCTGTAGTGAAATTACACATGTATACGAATGAACATTATGAACAATGTGATGCGTTCATTCTTCCGGAAGAACAAGTCCAGTTTACTTCTTTTCCGACGGATGTCGTCACAGATGCGGTTGCCCATCCAGATAAATTCCCGGTTGTCATCAAAAAAGACGATTCAGTCGTCGGATTTTTTATTCTTCATCTTAATC
Source organism: Exiguobacterium sp. s191 (assembly GCF_018618955.1). NCBI lineage: Bacteria > Bacillati > Bacillota > Bacilli > Caryophanales > Exiguobacterium > Exiguobacterium sp. s191. The sequence continues at coordinate 44,670 of NZ_JACSNC010000001.1, forward strand.
CCCCTAAAACACATCGAACACATGAACAAAGTGTCCTATTACGTGCCTTTTCCATTGATGCACGCCATCAGCACCAAGGATATGCGAAAGAGGCAATGATGCAGTTGCCAGAGTTCGTGCATCATCATTTTCCGGAAGTCACAGCGATCACACTAGCGGTCAACAAAAAGAATATTGCTGCAAAATCACTGTACTTCAAGACGGGATACGTCGATACGTTACAGTCCGTCATGGGTCCGATTGGGGAGCAACACATCCTTGCATTTGATCTAGAAAAAGAATCTCGATTAAAACAATGAAGTAAAAAAGCATTTTCCTGATTCTATTCAGGAAAATGCTTTTTTATTTAAGATAAATCGTAGAGTGAGAGATGCGCACCTGCTTCACCAGAGAAGGCAATCCCTCGACTGGATGTTTTCGGGAAAATCCGTCCAGATGCAACGGCTTCTCCGTCATTCAGGAAAAGTTCAAACGAAGAACGATCCACGAACAAACGTAATGTATGCAAGTCCTTCGCAAGAATCGTCGATCGCGAAGTGCCGAATGATTCAGCAGGGACTTCCGCACCTGAACGGCTTCGATCGATTGTAAATTGACGTGATACAGCATCGTAGTGGAATACCGTCTCTTCTGTAGCGTCTTGACGAATCGAGAAGCGGAACGAGTCCGACGTCAGCTTCAAGTCTGTCATCACGAGCTCGAAAATCTCGGCTTCCGCAATTGTCACATCTTGCTCGAAAAGAATCGTTTCGTCAAACAGCGTCTCTTTTCGTAGCTGTGTCAGTTCACGGACAGGTCGTTGACGAAGTCGTCCCTGTTCGATCGTTAATTCACGTGGCAATGTCAAAGCATGTGCCCAGTTATAGATGTCAGAAGGATAACTGATGTCCGGTAAACCCATCCAACCAACGAGAATCCGCCGACCATCTTCCGCCTCAGTTGTTTGTGGCGCATAGAAGTCAAATCCGAAATCGAGTTCTTGGAACGGTTCATGTGTGAATGTTAAGTCGGGTAAAGCTAACGGTTCACCGATGAGGTAACCGGACTGGAAAATATTTTGATAGTTCGTACCATCCGGTTCAATCCCTTGAGGACTAAAGAGGAGGACGCCTTTTCCATCAAGCTCGAAATAATCAGGACATTCCCACATATAACCGAATGTCGGGTAGTTCGTCTGTAACTCACCGAGGAATGTCCAGTGCTCTGCATCTTGAGACTGATAGATGACAGTACAACCCGTCAAGTCAATGCGCTGTGCACCAATGATGCAGTACCAGATGCCCGATGCATCTTGGAAGACTTTCGGATCACGGAAATGTTCCGTATATCCTTCAGGAACGTTTGGGATAGCAGGTGGTAAATGTTTTTCGATTCGTCCATCCGAGCGGAGATGACCGACGATTTGGCTCGTATGGCGATTCCAATCCGCATCCCGTTTATTACCGGTGTACATGATGTGCACTTGATCATCTTTAATGAAACCACTACCGGAATAAGCACCGTGCGAATCAGGATCGTCATTCGGGATCAAGGCGGCTCCTTCATCGAACCAATGTACAAGATCTTTTGATGTCATGTGATACCAGTACTTCAGCCCGTGTACGGGTCCGAGTGGAAACCATTGATAAAACAAATGATAGAGACCATCATGATAGACGAAACCGTTCGGATCATTCAAAAGTCCGGTCGGAGGTTGGATATGGTAAGAAAATCGCCAAGGAGATGTGCGAACTTCTTCCTTCATCGCTTGGTAGACGCTCGGATCGACATCCGAGAGGGGACGGTATCGTGCTTCACGTGTCCATTGATTCATGTTGACAGCTCCTCGTTGAAAAATTATACGCTTCTCGTTCACCTTACGGAGGAGAGCAGCGCTTGTCAATCCTCCGTCCTGAATGGTCAATGAACGGACATACATCCTCTGCCGTTTTGCTTCGAACGATAGAGCGCTAAATCAGCATGATGCATGACTTGTTCGAGTGATTCTCCTGTCACCTGTTCGGCGACTCCGATACTCATCCCGATGTGGACGGTTTGTTCTTCTAAGTGATACGGCATCGAGACGTGAGCGATCCATTGTTCACCTAAATATCGTGCCTCTGTTAAGGATTGAGTCGTCAAGACGATGATGAACTCATCGCCGCCCAGACGAGCCACGAATCCACCCGGTGGAAGCAATTGTTCGAGACGTTGACTGACTTCGATCAGCAGGAGATCACCTAGCGCGTGACCATACGTATCATTGACTGATTTAAAGCCGTCTAAATCAAGGCAAAGATAGATAGAATGCGTTTCTGCAGGCAATTGTTCGATGTATTGAGCGAGACCGTTGCGGTTCGCGAGACCAGTCAGGCTATCGCGTTGTGACAAGCGTTCAAACGTTATTTTCTCTTGTTCGGTATGTAGCAAGCGATGAATCAGTCGTTGTAAGGCATCCGTCAGTGTCTCGATTTCTCGGATTCCACGATGATTCGGGAGTGATTTTGATGGATCATCCTGCATCTGTTGGGCGGCATGTGTGATTTTTAATAATGGTCGTGTCAATAGCTTCGCTAACATCCAGCCAAGTACGGCTGTAACGAAAGAGGCAATCAAACCAGCGATGAAAATCGTTTGACGTAAAGCATCGGCATCAGCGAACGCAATCGAAGTCGGTTGACGTACGAGAACCGTCCAACCTAAGCCATCGTAATCCTTGTAACCTCGGCTTGTGCTTTGACCAGAGACAAATTCTTTCCCTTGCCAGGAAGCGGTCGCAGAAGCATTCGAAGTCAGCGTTACGCTATCGGGTAATGTTTTACCGCTCCATCCGCTTGGTCCAAGTAAAATCGTTTTTCGATCTTGACTAATGATGAAGACATCGACTTGTTGGAGAGAGGACGTGGCGCTCTGAAAACTTTGTTCGATCGCTTTTGCCCATTCGAAGCTGAGATGTGTCGCAAGGACACCAGAAAATCGACCCTTATCATACAAAGGTGTACTAATATCGACGAACTGTAACGGTTCACCGCTTGGGTTCGGCAATAATTTTGCGAGTAGGACAGCTTCATGGACATCCCCGATGAATGGTTGTGATAAGGCTTGTTGGAAGACGGGACGTTCCTTGATCGACGTTCCTTCCAGAATCTGATTCGTTGACGCAACGACGTTACCTTTCGCATCTAATCGACCAATCCAAGAAAAGTCAGGAATCTGCCGTTGTAACTCTTCGAGTGTCCGTCGCGTTTCTGTTTTTTGTTCTGTTTGTTGAATCGTTGATAAGGAACCCAGCAATTTTACTTCGGCATAACGTGACCACATGTAATGATCAAGCTTATCAGATAGTTGGTGAGCGGTCGTTGACAGATTCATCCCGACTTCCGATTGGAGTCGGTTTGTTGCATGTTGACTAATGAAGAAAGTTAATCCGAGCGTCATGCTAAAAAATAGCAGGGAAATCAATCCCGCTAACAAAACATCAAAGCGAAGTGAGGGTTTGGACATTGTGTGATACTCCATTCATACGTTTTCATTTGTTTTTACTTACATCATACACGTAGACGTCTACGAGTTGTTCGCGGTTCGAGAAACTCGTTCGCGCGTATCGGAAATCGTGTTTTTCCCAAAAAAGACGGGCTCTTAAATTATCAGGTAAGACCGCGAGATGAATGTGAGGTTCCTGACTTAGGAATCGATCACAAAAAGCGGATAGTAACCGACTGCTAATTCCCGTACCGTGTTGAGAAGCATCCATTAAGAATAAACCGATCCAAGGTGTACCGTCTTTTGGATGCTTCGGTAGGTAGTCAATCAGTAAGACGGGTTCTCCGTCCACATACCCAATCAGCGATACGGTATCGGGATTTAAAAACTCTTCCTGTAAGGTCGAATCAGAGAGCGGAAGCACTCGTTCTTCTAAGAGCGCATATTCAGGAACGCTCGCGTACAACGATTGGATGATCGGAAAGTGATCATGTGTTACTCGTTCAAAGCGAATCATCTAGCGACTCCAGTCTTTATTTTTAATATAAAATTTCTGTTGTTACGCCTTTTTAATTGGAATCAGATTACATATTTGTAAGAAATGAAACTTATCCTTTAAAATCACGTACACTAATAGCATAGACAAAATATGAATGAGGAGGAAGAGCAGATGTTAAAGATTGAAAATATCTCAAAGCGTCTCGGGAAAGAGCAAATTTTAAAAGACGTCAGTTTTGAGGTATCCCCAGGAGAAGTGTTCGGCTTCCTCGGACCGAATGGAGCAGGGAAGACGACGACGATTCGGATCATCACGGGACTACTCGAGCAGGATGCAGGGAAAGTCACAGTCAATGGATTTGATGTCGTAGAAGAGCGTTCGAAAGCGCTGACGCAAATCGGAGCAATCGTGGAAAATCCAGCGTTTTATCCTTATCTGACAGGAAAACAAAACTTAGTTCATGCAAAAAATCTCATTCCGGGACTCGGTCAAGTGGATTATGATGCACTAGCACGACTCGTCGGTCTCGAAGGAAAGCTTTCAAAAAAAGTCGGAGAGTACTCACTCGGAATGAAGCAACGACTCGGAATTGCTCGTGCCTTGCTACATAACCCGCGCGTCTTGATTTTAGATGAACCGACGAATGGTCTGGATCCATCCGGAATTGCAGAGCTTCGTGAATATTTACGCCAAATGGCGCGTGAGCAAGATATCGCGATTTTAATTTCAAGCCACATGTTGAGTGAGATGGAACAAATCAGTGATCGTTACGCGATCATCGATCAGGGTGTCATCAAGTCGGTCGAGTCCGTTCGTAATGAAACCGGAGCGAAAATCGCTCTTCGTGTCAATGCGGAAGCGATGACAGATGTACTCGATGCCCTTCGCGTCGCAAACTACCCATCAGAAGTACTCGAGAATAAGATCATTATCACCGCACCGGAAAGTGAATGTCCAGCTATCGCTCGACTCGTCGTGCCGATTGCCGATTTACATGAACTGACCGTTAAACGTTTGACGCTCGAGGAACAATTCCTGCAAGTAACGAAAAAAGAGGGGGATTCACATGCTTTCGCTCATACAAAATGAATGGATGAAATGGTGGACGACTAAAAAAGCGAAGATTGTCTTAGCACTATATGTCGTTATTGCAGTTGGTATTATCATCATTGCAAAGACGAATGATTTTGAGTTCACACGTTATGATTATTATTCATTAACGTTCCTTTTACTGACATCTCTATTAGGAATCATCACGATTGTCTTCACGGCAGAAGCCATCGGGAATGAAGTACGTTATGACACGATGAAACACTTATTAATGAGTCCGTATTCACGAATGACGATTTATTTCTCGAAACTTATTTTTTCGATCTTGATCATGTTGCTCCAATTCGTGTTCATCGCTGCGATCGTCTACGCAGGCTCATTTGCGTTTTCAGAGGCAGGAGATCCAATTCTGTTCCGCGATACGATCGTCGAAGTTGTCAGTCCGATTTTTACAATATTCATGACGTTATTCTTCTCATTGTTGTTCCGTTCTGTTGGAATGATCATCGGCTTCACCGTACTAGCTCAGTTCTTTACGAGCATTGCGGGTAACTTACTGGTTGGTTTCAAACCAGCAATCGCTAAGTGGATCGTATTCATGCATTTAGACTGGTCAATGTATTTCAAGGATTCTATGACCTATGGTACGAGTGAAGCGATGGGAACAACTTTGACGTTCTCCGCCTTGTTCGTATTGGCTCATATCATCGTCTTGTTAGGTGCATCGATTCTTGTCTTCCAAAGAAAATCATATACGTAAATGAAAGAGCTGCTATTGATAGATGAATTTGTCTATCAATAGCAGCTCTTTTACAGTATTCAAGAACTTGTCCGTTTAGGTGGACGTGCCGTAATCGGGAACAATCGCTGAAACCATTCGATCAGTGGACCGTTCAATAAGAGGAAAATGAAAGTTCCGACTCCGATGCCGATCAGTTCGCGTTCAATCAGTGAAAAGAGGCAAGCAATCAAAAAAGGAATACCGAGGCTGATCGTTGCTCCGAGTGATGTACTTTTAAAGCGGCTGATCAGTGACTTCATCAAGTAATCCGGTGGCATCAATACGAATCCGATTTGGAGATAGAGGGCGAGTCCAAGTGAAATCAATGGCATACCGATCAACATGTACACGGCGCGCATCCAAAGTCCCTGTGGTGTGTAAATCAATTGATGGATGGATAAGAAGAAATCAATCGCGGCGCCGAAAAGGACGACGAGTGCAAAACTGAGAACAATCGTCCACCAACTAAATCGACTCCCGAGAGAAAGTGCTGCAATCAAAGCAAGCACATGTAAGACGATGATCGCTAGTCCGACAGTTAAAGGTGAGATGGCCGCGACGGCTTCACTCGCTGAAGTCCAAGGTGCACTCCCGATCGAGGCGGTCACCATGAAGCTGTTTCCTAAGGCGTTAATTAAAATAGAGAATAAATAGATGACAATCCGTTTTTGCTGACTCATTGACGTGCACAGACGGTAGGACTGCGCGTTCACCTCCTGAAAAGAAATCGTTTCGTTAAGCTATACCCTAATCGTAGCGCTCTTTTCACTTATTTTCATGAAAAGAGCATTGCCTATTCCTCCTGTTTCACGACATACTTAGGACACATTACGAATCAGGGGGAGAACATATGACATATTTTGGACAGAAGATCCTGCCTTCCGTTAGAAAATTAGAAGACTTTGAAAAGATGCTGAAGAGTCCATATGAATATGGGGTCTTACTCGAAATGCACGTATCGCGCTTAAAAGCAGTCTATGAGATGGCGCATCGTTACGACAAAAAAATGTTTTTGCACATGGATCTCGTTCAAGGATTAAAAAATGATGAATACGCCACGGAATACGTCTGCCAAGAATTAAAGCCGTATGGTGTCATTTCGACGAAGGCGAGCGTCATCTTGAAAGCACGTCAAAAAAAGGTCAAGACGATGCAACGCATGTTCTTACTCGATTCGAGTTCACTCGAAAAAAGTTATCAACTCATGGAACGGACGCAACCTGATTACATCGAGGTGTTACCTGGATTAATGCCAAAGTACATTCAAGAAGTGAAAGAAAAGACGGGGCGTCTCGTATTCGCTGGTGGACTCATCGATACGGTCGAGGAAGTGGAACAAGCAATTGAAGCAGGTGCCTCAAGTATCACAACATCGAATAAGGACTTGTGGCGTCATTTTGAACCACGCTCCTAACCGGATTGTGATGAAAATCATTCGGATTGTTTGACAGCGTTTTCACTGATTGTTATAGTGATATCAAGTTGATACAAAGTGACGGAGAAAAGGGAGATTCACGTGTGAGTCCTGCTTGAAGAACATTCAAGTATGAACTGACGTGGATCTCCTTTTTATGTTGCTTTTTTCACATAACCAAAAGGAGGAACACATATGTCACCCATTTTAGCGGAATTTTTAGGCACAGCTTTGCTTGTCGCGCTTGGGAACGGTGTTGGTGCAGGCGTTAGTTTGACGAAATCGTTTGCGAAGGATGCAGGTTGGATCGTCATCACGTTTGCGTGGGGTTTTGCCGTGGCGATTGCAGCGTATGCCGTCGGTCAATTCAGTGGAGCACACCTTAACCCAGCAGTAACGCTTGGTTTAGCCTTTGACGGTTCATTTGCATGGGCGGACGTACCAGGCTATATCGTCGCTCAAATTGCCGGCGGGATACTTGGTGCAAGTCTTGTTTTCGTCCATTACTTACCACACTGGGCGGAGACGAAAGACCCAGCAACGAAACTCGGCGTCTTTGCGACGTCACCAGCGATTCCACATACATTTGCCAATCTAATGAGTGAAATGATTGCGACATTCTTACTTGTCATCGGGTTATTGTCGATCGGAGCGAATAAGTTCTCCGATGGTCTGAATCCATTGATCGTCGGTTTCTTGATCGTCAGCCTCGGTATGTCATTCGGAGGCACGACAGGATATGCGATGAATCCGGCGCGGGACCTTGGTCCACGTATCGCTCACTTCATCTTACCGATTCACGGGAAAGGATCATCGAACTGGGGATACTCATGGATTCCGGTTCTCGGACCAGTTCTCGGTGGAAGTCTTGGCGGATTGTTTTATCGTTCGGTCTTCACAGGAAAAGATACACCGGCTTTTTGGATTGTAGGACTTGTGACAATCGTCATATTAGGCTTATGCTATAGATTCGGTGTTCGTCCGAACAAAACAACGTCAGTGGAGTCAAAGTCAGCTTAACTTATTTAGATACAAAAGGATGGGGAAGAGATGGAGAACTACATTTTGTCATTGGATCAGGGAACGACGAGTACACGTGCGATCCTGTTTAATCGTGCCGGCGAGATCGTTCATTCAGCGCAACAGGAATTCACGCAGTATTTTCCGAAACCAGGTTGGGTCGAACACAACGCAAACGAGATTTGGGGAAGTGTCCTTGCGGTCGTGGCGACTTGTCTGACGGAGGCGAACGTAAAGCCATCGCAGATTGCTGGTATTGGGATCACGAACCAACGTGAAACAGCTGTCGTCTGGGAAAAAGAAACAGGGAAACCGATTCACAATGCAGTCGTGTGGCAATCGAGACAAACGGCTGAAATCTGTGAAGCGCTTCGAGCAGCCGGTCATGCTGAGCTCTTCCGTGAGAAGACAGGTCTATTGATTGACGCTTATTTCTCTGGTACGAAAGTCAAATGGATTTTAGATCATGTCGAAGGAGCACGGGAACGTGCTGAACGTGGTGAACTATTGTTCGGTACGATCGATACGTGGCTCATCTGGAAATTATCCGGCGGAAAAGCACATGTGACCGACTATTCGAATGCAAGTCGTACGTTGATGTATAACATTCATGAATTAAAATGGGATGACGAGTTACTCGATATCTTAGATGTCCCAAAAGCCATGCTTCCGGAAGTACGACCATCTTCTGAAGTGTATGCAGAGACAGCAGGGTATCACTTCTTCGGAGAAGCGGTTCCGATTGCTGGAGCAGCTGGCGATCAGCAAGCCGCATTGTTTGGTCAAGCGTGTTTTGATACTGGAATGGCGAAGAACACGTACGGTACAGGCTGCTTCATGTTGATGAATACAGGGGAAGAGGCTGTTAAATCAGATCACGGATTGCTGACGACGATCGCGTGGGGCGTTGATGGAAAAGTAGAATATGCTTTAGAAGGAAGTATCTTCGTCGCAGGTTCTGCGATTCAATGGCTACGTGACGGCTTACGTCTCATTGATGATGCCAAAGAATCAGAAGGCTACGCAACACGCGTCACGTCTTCAGACGGTGTCTACGTCGTACCGGCATTCGTTGGTCTCGGTACACCTTACTGGGATTCAGACGTTCGTGGTGCCGTCTTCGGTTTGACACGTGGTACGGAAAAAGAACATTTCATCCGCGCGACACTTGAATCACTCGCTTATCAGACACGCGACGTCCTATCTGCGATGGAGCAAGATTCAGGGATCGAGATGAAGACGCTTCGCGTTGATGGTGGAGCGGTTAAGAACGACTTCTTGATGCAGTTCCAAGGTGACATCATCCAAGCACCAGTTGAGCGTCCGGAAATCAATGAAACGACGGCGTTAGGTGCAGCGTACCTCGCAGGTCTTGCTGTTGGATTCTTTGAGAACCGTGAACAAATTGCGACGCAATGGAAAAAAGAACGTCGTTTCGAGCCGAGTATGGCAAAAGAAGAGACGGATGCGCTCTACGGTGGATGGCAAAAAGCTGTTCAAGCTACGATGTTGTTCAAATGATGTGAGGTATGTTATAGTAAGGTCAAGTTAATAAATCGGTCGGAGAATATGGAGAGACCACAGCAACAGTTGACATAGTCAGCATGTTTGTTGTGGTCTCTTTTTTTTCGAACCTAAACAGGAGGAACTATTCATGGCTAACCAACCATTCTCAAGCAAAAACCGTGCAGATGTCTATAATCGATTAACACGTGAAGAACTCGATCTACTCGTCGTAGGTGGCGGGATCACAGGTGCGGGGATCGCCCTCGATGCAGCGTCACGCGGTATGAAGATTGGCCTCGTCGAAATGCAGGATTTCGCGTCCGGTACGTCTAGTCGTTCAACGAAATTAGTCCATGGTGGTCTACGTTATTTAAAACAATTCGAAGTTCAGATGGTCGCTGAAGTCGGTAAAGAACGTGCGATCGTTTACGAAAACGGACCACACGTCACGACACCAGAGTGGATGTTGCTTCCAATGCATAAAGGCGGTACGTTCGGACCGTTCAGTACGTCAATCGGTCTTCGTGTTTATGACTTCTTAGCAGGTGTTAAACGTTCTGAATGGCGTACGATGCTATCTGCGAAAGAAACATTAGCGAAAGAACCACTCGTCAAACAACAAGGTCTCAAAGGTGGCGGTTACTACGTCGAGTACCGTACAGATGACGCTCGTCTAACGATTGAAGTCATGAAAGAAGCGGTCGAACACGGTGCACGTGTCGTCAACTATACAAAAGCAGAAGAAATCATCTACGATGCTGGAAAAGTCGTCGGCATGCGTGTGACGGACCTCTTGACAGGTGACGTACATGAAATCCGTGCGAAAAAAGTCGTCAATGCGACAGGTCCATGGGTTGATGAATTACGTGAAAAAGATGGTTCTAAAGTCGGGAAACAACTTCGTTTGACAAAAGGCGTCCACGTCGTCATCGATCAATCGAAATTCCCACTCAAACAAGCAGTCTACTTCGATACACCAGACGGTCGGATGATCTTCGCGATTCCGCGTGATGGAAAAGCATACGTTGGTACGACAGATACGTTCTTCGATAAAGATACTGCACATCCGAAATTCACAGTCGAAGACCAGGACTACGTCCTAGACGCGATTCACTATATGTTCCCAGAGGTTAAAGTGACAGCAGAAGACGTAGAATCAAGCTGGGCTGGCGTACGTCCATTGATTTATGAAGAAGGAAAAGATCCTTCTGAAATTTCACGTAAAGATGAAGTATGGCAGTCTGAGTCAGGTCTCATCACGATTGCTGGTGGGAAATTGACTGGATACCGTAAAATGGGTGAGCACGTCGTTGATCTCGTCGCTAAACTCTTGAAAAAAGAAGAAAACGTCGCGTACGCACGTTGCTCGACGAAAAACATGCCAATGTCTGGTGGACACGTCGGCGGAGCAAAAGGATTTGCTGAATTCTTAAAAGCTCAAACAGCAACGAACGGTCTAACGACAGAAGAAGTTCAATTCCTAGCAAAACGCTACGGTTCGAACTTACCGAAAGTACTGGAATATGCAGCAGCATTCGATGCAGCAACGACAGCTCTTCCACGTTCTGTCTATGCACAACTCCATTACAGTATCGAACATGAAATGGTCGCTCGTCCAATCGACTTCTTCATCCGCCGTACAGGTGCTGTCTTCTTCGACATCGCTTGGGCTCGTGCGCACAAAGATGCCGTCATCGAAGAAATGAAATCTGTCTTGAACTGGACAGCAGAACAAACAGATGCTTATACGAAAGAACTCGATATCGAAATCGAAGATGCAGCACATGCACTCGTGACAGAATAAGCTCTCTAACTCATCAAGGAATCAAGATCAATATGATCTTGATTCCTTTTTTGCATATTCGTATTGGCGCGGGCGGAAAGATTGCAACTCTGTCTAGAGGCGACTATGCTTAATGTATGAAATTACACAAAAGGAGAGAACACAGATGAAAGTAGAAGTATGGTCGGATTACGCATGTCCATTTTGTTATATTGGGAAGCGTCGTTTAGAACAAGCAATTGCGAATGAAAAGTTAGATGTCGAGGTCGAATTCAAGAGTTTTGAACTTGATCCAAATGCACCGGCAGTGCCGACGCAAGGGTTATACGAAATTCTTGCGTCAAAATATGGAACGACTCTCGAACAAGCACGGAATATGTCGCAAGGTGTCGTCGATACAGCACGTCAAGAAGGATTGCACTATGAGATGGATCGTGTCATTCCAGCCAATACATTCGAGGCTCATCGCCTGACTCAATTCGCAAAAAAACATGGTAAGATGAATGCAGTATCAGAAGCACTGTTCACAGCGTACTTCATGAATGGAGAAGATTTGAATGACCAAGCCATTCTGACACGAATCGCAGTAGAAGCAGGACTTGATGAGGCAGATGTCAAAGCGTTTCTCGCGTCAGAAGAACTGGCGACGGATGTTCGAGAAGAAGAAGCGATGGCACAACAACTGGGTGTCCGTGGTGTACCGTTCTTCGTCTTTGACCGGAAATATGCCATTTCTGGCGCACAACCAGTGGAAGCCTTCGAACAAGTCTTCGCTAAGATGCGTCAAGAACAAACACTTGAAGTCATCGCTGAAGGTGACGCATGTGGTGTCGACGGTTGTAACTGATCACATTATGATTCCATCACAAAGGAGCACGAAACCCTTATGAAATTCATCTTCCATCCTGAGATTCGCGATGCGCGAATCAATCTCGCTGTCGAAGAATTCATCTTGAACAACCTGAACGTTAATGAAGAAGACTATTTCTTGTTTTATATCAATGGTCCGTCGATCATCGTCGGAAAAAACCAGAACACGAATGAAGAAGTCAATTTGAAATATGTCGAAGAAAACGGTATCCACGTCGTCCGTCGTCTTTCTGGCGGTGGCGCAGTTTATCATGACGAAGGAAACTTGAACTTCAGTTTCTTGACAAAAGATGACGGCGATTCGTTCAACAACTATAAAAAGTTCACGGAGCCGGTCGTACAAGCACTGCATAAACTCGGTGTCGAAGCGGAGTTATCCGGACGAAACGATATTCATGTCGGAAGCCGGAAAATCAGTGGGAATGCCCAGTTTACGACAAAAGGACGGATGTTTAGTCATGGTACGCTGATGCTTGATTCGAACATCGAAGAAGTCGTCAATGCGCTTGTCGTCAGCGAAGAGAAGATGCGTTCAAAAGGTATTAAATCAGTTCGGAGCCGGGTTGCAAACATTTCAGAATTCCTGACAGAACCATTGACGATGGAACAATTCGTCGATCATCTCCTTGCCTCGATCTATGAAGGAAAAGAGATTGAACGGTATATCTTAACAGAAGAAGACTGGGATAAAGTGCGTGCTATCTCGGCAGAACGTTATGGCAACTGGGAATGGAACTTCGGAAAATCGCCGAAATTCGATGTTATCCATAAAAAACGCTTCCCGATCGGTACGATTGATTTCCGGCTGAACGTCAAAAAAGGCATCATCGAAGAAGCGAAGATTTATGGCGACTTCTTTGGCGTCGAGGATGCAGAGGAAATCGCGCGGGCGCTCGAAGGTTCACGCTATGATCGCGCGTCTCTTCGCGAAGTGCTCGGTCGTTACGAATTGAAAAAATACTTCGGCGCTGTCGAACTAGATGAAGTGCTAGACGTTTTAGCGTAAGTCTTTATGGGAAAACTCCTTCTATCAACTGCATAGGGGGAGTTTTTTTCATGGGCTATAATAAAGATAACTTTTTAGAAGGTTCGTTAACGGACTTTATCGATTTTGAACGGATTTCAGAACAATTACCAAAGACGGAGGACGCACAGCCGTTACCATATTATGAACGTGATGATTATAAGGCAGCAGGAAAATTGGAAGGGAAAGTCGCGATCGTCACAGGCGGCAACTCTGGGATCGGGCGTGCTGTCTCGATTGCTTATGTCCGTGAAGGAGCAAAAGTCGTCATCGCCTTCTACGGTGATCAAGAAGGAGCGGAAGAAACAAAAGCACGTCTTGAAGAATTAGGAGGCGAAGTCCTACTTTCTAAAGGAGATATCGGAGATGCGGATTACTGTGAAACACTGGTCCAAAAAACAATCGATCGTTTCGGTCGCTTAGATATCATCGTCAACAATGCGAGTATGCAAAAACCAGAAGATAGTCTGAAGGATATTACAGACGAGTCGATGGAAAAGACGTTCAAGACGAATATCTTCGGAATGATGCGTCTTGCCCGTGCTGCCTTACCGCATCTTTCACTCGGTTCTGCCATCATCAATACGACATCTTCAACGGCATACGAAGGAAATGCGTTACTGATCGATTATTCTGCTACTAAGGGAGCAATCGTCAGCTTCACACGAAGTCTTTCGATGAACTTAGCGAAGGAAGGAATTCGTGTTAATGCCGTCGCACCGGGTCCGATCTGGACGCCGCTCATCACGGAAACGTTCCCGCATGAGTCGGTCAAGACATTCGGGAAAAATACACCGATGGATCGCCCAGGGCAACCGGCTGAGATGGCATCTGCGTATGTATTCTTAGCGTGTAACGATTCAAGTTATATGACAGGACAAGTCCTTCACTTAAACGGTGGCGTCATCGTCAACGGTTAAAAAGAAACTCGGTGAAAACGTTTCCAAAAAGTGTTACACTATCCATACGGTCGCTTTTGACTACGTATGGATTTTTTTTACGTAAAAAATGAATAGTCATTCATTCGAAAGGGGAATTTTGCTCATGCTTGGATTGATTCAATCCGTCGAAGAAACAGCTCGAACACATCCAGATTCAACGGCGTATGTGTTTGAGGACACGCAAGTCAGCTATCGTGAGTTTGTCGAGAAGTTTCACCGGGCAGCCGGCGCACTCGAAGCGAACGGGATTCAAAAGGGTGATCATGTCGCGCTGATTTTAGGAAATAGCCCAGCGTTCCTAGTGGCGTATTACGCCATCATGAAACAAGGGGCAATCGCGATTCCGATCAACCCTACATATACACCGGATGAAATCGGGTATATTCTGATGAACGGTGATGTGAAGGGGATTTTAGGTATTGCACCGCTCGTCGAAGCAGCAAAAGATCGTCTCGTTCATTTACCGAACCTCAAGATTGTCGTCTCTGTTCCCTACGCGGATCAGGAAGGACCAAACGAAACGCATCAACAAGTTACGTTCATCACGCTCGATCGCTGGCTCGAAATCGAACATCCATTGACAGAAGTGACGAATGAATTGGACGACATTGCTGTCATTCTCTATACGAGTGGAACGACAGGAAAACCAAAAGGTGCGATGTTGTCCCATCGTAATCTGACGTCGAATGCGCGCTCGATTGGGGATTATCTACATGTATCCAGTAGCGATCGGACACTTGCCGTATTACCGATGTTCCATGTTTTTTGTTTGACGGTCGTCGTCAATGCTTCACTCGCACATGGAGCGTCAATCATCATTGCTTCACGTTTTTCACCACAAGAAACGTTTGAGTTGGCGAAAAAAGAACAGGTGACGATCTTTGCGGGAGTTCCGACGATGTATAATTTCTTACTTCAAACTGTGAAGGCCCATCCGGAATATGCGACCTATTTTGAATCAACACGTTTGTTCGTCTCAGGAGGAGCGAGTCTCCCAGTGCCGCTTCTTGAAGCATTTGATCGGACATTCCAATGTCGTATCCTCGAAGGATATGGTTTATCGGAAGCATCACCCGTTACCTGTTTCAATCCGGTCAATGGTGTTCAGAAACCAGGCTCGATTGGTACATCGATCGTCGATGTCGAAAACAAAGTCGTCGATGAACTGGGACAAGAATTACCAGATGGTCAAGTCGGAGAATTGATCGTTCGTGGACCAAACGTCATGACGGGTTATTACAAGATGCCGGAAGAATCGCAAGCGACGTTACGCGATGGCTGGTTATATACGGGTGATTTGGCTCGTCGAGATGAAGACGGTTATTTCTATATCGTCGATCGTAAAAAAGATATGATCATCGTTGGTGGTTACAACGTCTACCCGCGTGAAGTCGAGGAAGTGCTCTATCAGCATCCGAATATCATTGAAGCCGCCGTCATCGGCATACCGGACGAGGAGATGGGCGAAGCTGTCAAAGCATTCGTCGTTGCCCGTGAGACGATGACGGAAGAGGAAACGCGGACATTCTGTGCCACATCACTCGCGAAATATAAATGTCCGACACAGATTGAATTCATCGAGCAATTGCCTCGTAACACGACCGGAAAGATTTTACGGACCGTGTTGAAAAAACAACCGACGAACTCATGAGTGGAATCAAGAACTTCAGGTTTCTGAAGTTCTTTTTCTGTGCATAGACCAGAAGGAGGGGATACGAATGAATATTGCATTGATCGCACATGATGAAAAGAAAGATGAGATGATGGGCTTTACACGGGCTTACGCCGCATTCTTTAAGAAAAATACGTTATATGCGACAGGAACGACTGGACAACGGATCATGGAAGCAACAGACTTGCATGTCCATCGTTGTAAATCTGGACCACTCGGTGGGGATCAAGAAATCGGCGCCCTCGTGGCACAAGGGAAAATCGATATCGTGATTTTTTTACGGGATCCACTGACGGCACAACCGCATGAGCCGGACGTCTCCGCACTCATTCGATTGTGTGACGTGTACGATCTGCCGCTTGCGACGAATGTCGGAACTGCTGAAATTTTAATCAATGGACTCGAACAAGGACAATTCGATTGGAAGGAAATCATCCGAAAACGTCATGAACTGGAACAAAAAAAGTTTTTAGACGATTAATTTCATGAGAACGCTTCTCATTTTCGATTGAGCATGCTATAGTCAGTTTGAGGATGATACTGATTATCAATTGCGATGGAAAAGGTGGCGAAGAAAATGGAGATTCTATTAATGACGGGTGTAACGGTATTGCTAGGAGGCGGCGTTGGATTCTTGACGCACGTCGTAAAAATGGAACGTCGTCAACAGGCAACAACTGTGACTTCAAAGAACGAGCAAGTAGCGTATCCAGCGCTCCGTCTCGTCAAATAATAGAAAATTTACGACTTCGCCTTTCTTTTCTTTTGAAAAGAAAGGTTTTTTTGAATTATTATCCACTCTCCCATAATTTTGCGGAATTCCTTTGATACACTGAAACAAAGCACATTAGTCGAGGAGTGAGAGCCATGCATACAATCTATTTAGTTGATGATGAAGTGAACTTGAATCGTGTACTCGTGAAATATTTGGAGCAAGAAGGATGGCAGGTGAAATCGTTTACGTCTGGTGAGGCGGCAGCCTCTGCCATCGTTGAAAAGCCTGACTTATGGATTTTAGACATCATGCTACCGGATATGGATGGTTTTCAATTGATTAAACGGATCAAGGCACATGATGAGACGACACCTGTCATTTTCATCTCGGCTCGGGATGAGGATATTGATAAAATCATTGGTCTTGAGATGGGATCGGACGATTACATCGCAAAACCGTTCCTTCCGCGAGAACTCGTCATCCGCGTCAAAAAGATTTTGGCACGAACGTATGCGACACCAAAGAGTGGTGTCATCCAATACGGAGATTATATGATTTATCCAGAGAAACGAATCATCGAAGAGAATGGTCAAGAAATCGATTTGACGTCGAAAGAATACGATTTGTTGATTTTATTCGCCACTCAAATCGGGACGCCGATGTCACGCGAGCAGATTCTCGTCAGCGTCTGGGGTGACGATTATTTCGGTTCAGACCGAGTCGTCGATGATCTCGTTCGTCGTGTCCGTAAAAAATTATCGAAGCTCGAGCTCGAAACGATTTACGGCATCGGTTATCGCTTGGTGTCTGCATGAAAAACCGCAGTCTCGGATTCCAGATTTGGGCGATGTTTCTGCTCGTCATCGTCACGCTTTCTGCGGTCATTCTCTTGGTCATCCGGTCATCGATCGGAAATTTCATCGATGAACAGGTCTATGCGACACTTGAGAATAGCGAAGTCTTCTTCTCGAAGGACGCCTCCGTCATCGAGATGCTTCAGGATAATCCGATTGAATTCGACCGCCGAAAACAGGAGTCCCGTTCTGTTAATATCCTACTCCTTTCTAAAAACGGAAAGCTCTATTACGGTGGAGCGCCACAACAGCTGATCAATCAGATGTACCGTGATGCGATTGATCAAAAAACAGTTACGGCAAAGTATACAACGCGTCTTGATAAAGAAGATGTATACTACAGTATTCGAAAAATCGAGGATAGTGGTGAGACCTACTATCGTGTCTCTTATGTTTGGGATGCGTATCGACAAGAACTGATTACGCAATTATTCTCCAAAATCGGATTCGTCGTCATCATTGGAAGTATCTTCACGCTGTTCATTGCGTTTTGGTTAGCGCGACGTTTGACACAACCACTCGTCGAAATCGAGGGGGCGGTCGGGAAGATCGCGGCTCAGAAATGGGATACACCACTTCCGCTTGATCGCGGGGATGAAATCGGACGACTCGCACGATCCGTCGATGCGATGCGGATGGATCTTGAAAAACAAGATAAGGCACAAAAATCATTACTTCAAAACATCTCCCATGATTTGAAAACACCGATCATGGTCATCCGAAGTTATGCCCAGTCCATCTCAGACGGGATTTATCCAGATGGTGATTTGACCGGATCCGTATCCGTCATTGATGAAGAAGCGGAGCGGTTGGAGAAAAAAGTCGCGGCTCTACTCTATGTCACGAAGCTCGACTATTTCGAGCTCGATCGTTCGACATGGGACAATGTTGACATCGACCGGATGGTGCATCTGTTGAAAAATCGTTTTTCCGGAACGAAGTCACTTGACTGGCATGTCAGTGGAGAAGCAGGAATCGTTCTTGGTGAAGGAGAGCAGTTACGTGTTGCGCTCGAAAATGTCATGGACAATGCGATTCGTTATGCCGAAACACGAATTGATATTCGACTGTCCGGAACAGCGGATCAGGTTCATATCGAAATCGAAAATGATGGACCACCGCTTGACGCCTCCTCGCCACTGTTCCATCAATTCTCACGTGGTAAGGAAGGGAAGTTTGGGCTTGGTCTCTATATCGTCAAACGGATCGTCGAGCGTCATGACGGGACAGTTGCAATCGAGAATCGTTCTGCGGGAAATGGAATCGGAAAAGTTTGTGTGATTTTTAATTTTCCGCGTCATTTCATTGAGCAAGAGGAAAAAAATCCAAAAGAATTTTAAAAACGGGATCTTAGGATCTCGTTTTTTTCATTAGGAAATAATCGTTACGTTCATGCAAAGCAAAAGGAAGTTTGATATAACCAATATAATCCAGGAAGGGAGCGAAGGAGATGTCATACCCAATCACGGAAGAAACGTTAGCCTTGATCCCGCGATACGGTCAATACGGTGAACCGCAGACACTCGTCATCAAGGAACATTCTGAAAGTATTTTAGATGGTCATCCCATTAAGTTGATTGAAGAATCCTGTTTGTATTTTGGTTCGTCCATGCGTGGAAGAATCGAAGCAGCGCGGCATATTCTTGGTCCGAACCGAAAGACCCCTGTTTTAGTGGATTGGCAAGCACAGACGATTTTCTTTCCAACGACCGCAAAAGAAAAGGCGGAATGTATTTGGATTAATTTTAAACAGATGAAGACTGTTCAGAAAAAATCCGGTAAAGTACAAGTCGAATTTCAGACAGGTCAATGTATCGATACGGATGCATCCGCATACAGCATCGAACGACAACGGATTAAAACACTGGAACTGGCGTATGAAATGCAGCGTCGTTTTCAGTTGCCGGAGTTTAAGAATCGGTGAAAAGTGGAAACACATAACAGGAATCTTACTTACGTAAGGAGAAACAGTAGAGAGAGAAATCATAGGGAGGTGAAGCGGTAACTTTTACCGCGACACGATGAATGAATCATACGAATGGTTAAATCGCCGAAAATTACAGCCTGGATTTGGTGCGACTGGAGGCAGACGCTTTATCAGTTCCCGCATCGTGCGTCCGGAAAATACACCGGGTAAACGAATCAAAGGAATTAAACGGGCGCGACAATTGGTCGTCGATGATGCTGGAAATCGCCGTTGGGTCACGAAACGCATCGTCGTGACGGATGCTGCGAAACACGTCACGATGAACCGTCGGACATCCATCGCCTTGAAAGAGACGAATGAGTCCCGCCTTGAGCAAGTCAAACAAAAACTAGCATCCAACAAAAAGGTCTTATTACCGATCTTGGCGGCAACAGGGATCGCTGTCGCAGGTGGCGTTCTTGCTTACGTCCTTCGTCGGAAGAAAAAACAATCTGATCAATAAAAAATAAGCCGTTCTCCAATCGGAGGACGGCTTATTTCATGCATTACAAGAATCGTTTTCGTAAAGAAGTCGAGAGTGCTTTTTCTGCGATTTCTTCTAGTTCCGTCAAGTTTGTCGGATCAAAGCTATCATTGTAGAAACGACCTACGAAGTCGACACGGTCGTAATCGAGTTCCTTGAAAATCAAGTGTTTATGGTCGTCATAAAAAACGACACGATAGTAATCAGATCCGCGTTCAAGGGTTACGAGACCTTTGATGTGATCCAATTTTTTTTGTTCTTCGGTTTGCTCTTCCTCGAGCGTGTCATCCTCGTTCGTCGATGCTTCGGCTTGCTCGATCGCATTCTTTACGAGTTCAGGTCGTTGTTCTTGTTCTTCCGTCATGTTTTATCGCCTCCATTTATTATTTTACATGGAAATGGACAGATGAGAAAGAAAAATCCCTCAGTCCATCTGGTGTGCTTCACAAACGCGTAGTACATTCATCGCGCCAATTCGTAATCGCTCGAGTAGTTGAAGTCGTGCGTCTTCATTTGGAATTGTCTCAAGAGCAGCTACTTCCATCAGTTCCAACCAACGGATGGCATGTTCTTTTTGAATCGGTAATAACCGGTGAATCATCGCTAAACTCGCCGGCGGTTGATCCGGGTCGCGCGGTCCCCCTGTCAATTGGGTCAAGAAGACGAGTTGTGCCTGTTCGACACGTTGCCGATCTTCAGGGAATAACGGTCGCAACAGTGAATCATGGTAGACTTGATGATAGAACGAGCGAACCAAGGATGTGAGTACATGCTCGCCTCCGATGGTTTCGTAAAGTGACAAGGAGCATCACCTGCCTTACATAGGATGTGTCCTGATTATAGCAAATTTATACTTAGAAGACATGCGCCAAAAACAGTACATTTGTTCTTGTTTGTGAGATACTAAGAGTAAAGAAAAACGAGGAGGAGGTTTTCTTGATGAACCATATGCATATTGGTCGTGCGGGTAGTGGGAAAACGACACAATTGATCGAGCGCGTCGTACAAGAACTCGAGCAACGACCATTAGGGGAGAAGATGTATTTCATCGTTCCGGATCAGATGTCATTTGAAATGGAGCGGCGGATTGCGACAGATGAACGGATAGCAGGTCTTGTTCGCCTTGAGGTTATGAGTCTACGGCGCTTTGCGTTTCATATCTTACGCGATTACGGGAATCAAGCGATTCCATTTCTCGATGAGACGGGTACACAGCTATTACTGCGACAGGTCGTCGAGGAATCAGAAGACGAACTGAAGATTTTTAAACGAACTAAAAACATGCCTGGATTTTTCCAAGGACTTGATGAGCTCATCGCGTCGTTTAAACGTTCGTTGATTGAGCCAGACATGTTGCGTCAAGTGAGTGATCGCTCTCTCGAACGGTCACCGAAATTAAACGACCTTGCGTTGATTTATGAGCGCTTTACGGAACGAATCGTCGATAAAGCACTCCATGCAGACGATTACTATACGACGTTGCTCGAATTACTTCCAAAAGCGCGACTGGATCAAGCGACGATCATCGTCGACGGATTTTATGAATTTTCGCTCCAGGAACAACAAGTTTTACTCGCCTTGATGCAACAAGTGGCTGAAATGCATATTAGTTTTACGATGGATGCAACGGATCCTTATGCGAAACAAACTTCTTTTGGTGTGTCTCAGCGGTGCTACATGCAATTGATCGGTCAGATGCAGGAACTGTCGATTCCATATGAAGAAATTTTGTATGATCAACCAATCAAGTTTCAATCAGAAGGACTACGACATTTGGAGCAGGCCTTGTTGAAGCCGGGATATCCTCCTGTCGATCATGACATTGAGGGCTTTCAGATGACAGCTGCAGTTAACCGTCAAGTTGAAGCGGAATCAGCCGTGCGGAAAGCGATTCAACTCGTTCGACAAAAAGGGTATCGGTTTCATGAGATGGCATTCGTCGTGCGACATCTTGAGCCGTATGCGGATCACTTGGAACGAGCCTTCCACATGTATGATGTTCCATATTTCTTGGATCAACGTGAGTCGATGGTTCACCATCCGCTCGTTGACTTGATTCAATCTGCTTTAGACATCGTAACGTCGGGTTATCGGGAAGAAACGGTCTTTCGTTTACTGAAGACGGAGCTCTTGCCGATTCCAGCAGAAGATGCGCGTCTAGCGCTCGATCGTTTCGAGACGTTCGTGCTCGAACGCGGCATCAAAGGATCGATGTGGCAACAACCGTGGCAATTAAAGCGACGCCTAGCAGAGGAAGTTCGCTTAACGGAAGAAGAGCTTGCGCAAGAAGAAGAACTGAACCATTTACGAACCTTCGTCGTCGACTTGATTGAACCGTTGCACCGTCGGTTGAAGCAGGCAAAGACGATGAGCGCGTATACGAAAGGTCTTTATCAATTCCTTGAAGAACAGAAAATTGCAGAACGTTTAATGGAATGGCGTAAGCAGGCACTAGAGCAGGATCAGTTACTTGTTGCTCGAGAGCATGATCAAGTGTACGAAGCGATACTTCATCTATTCGAACAGCTAGAAGCTGCTGCGCCTGAGCATACGTTATCGACGGATTTGTTCGTCCAGATGGTCGAGACAGGACTTGAGAGCCTTCGTTTTGCACTTGTTCCGCCATCGCTCGATCAAGTCATCGCGACGGACTATGTCCGTGGACGATTACAACGAGTAAAAGTCGTCTTTTTACTAGGAGCGAATGATGGTCTGATTCCGTTCGTTCAAGATCAATCAAAGTTACTGTCTGAAAATGATCATGACTTTTTACATGAGCATGGTATTCCGGTTGGAAAAGCGTCTCTTGATGTGTTTGATGATGAGCTGTTTTACCTGTATCAAGGGATGATGGCTCCAAGTGAAGCATTGTATGTTAGTTACGCACTTGTCGATGAAGAAGGAAAGGCGCTTCAGCCGGCAGCGATCACAAAACAATTAAAGCGACAACTGTTGCTCGATCGTCCGATCAAAACACACTTTGCGGAAGCTGGGGAACACGCACCACAAGAACAACTTGATTTCGTGACGAGTCCAGATCGCGCGGCAGCAGCGACAGCGATTGAACTCCGGCGTCTTCAACGACGTTATCCGATTCAACCGATTTGGTTCGAAGTGTATAACACACTTCTCGAAAACGGACAGGGACGTGAACGGATGGGATTATTCTCGAGTGCCTTGTTCTATCAAAATAAAGCGGAAGCCTTGCCGGAAGGGTTGGCGCATCGTCTATATGGTGATTCACTGCAAGCGAGCGTTTCGCGTTTTGAGACCTATAACGCCTGCTCGTATAAGCATTTTGCTCGATACGGACTTCGTTTACGCGAGCGGAAGCTGTATAAATTTGAAGCACCGGACATCGGGAATCTGTTCCATGGCGCATTAAATGATTTGTCGCTCAGTATTAAAGCTTCTGGACGACACTGGCGAGAGCTCGACGGCGAAACGTGCGGGACACTGGCGAAAGAAGCTGTCGAAAAGGTGACACCGGAAATTCAGAATGCGATTTTGATGAGTTCGAGTCGGTTCGGGTATATCAAGAAAAAATTGACGGATGTCGTGGAGCAAACAGCTAAAATGCTTGTTGAACAAGCAAAACGAACAGACTTTGAACCCGACTTATTTGAAATCAGTTTTGGGAACGCGACGTTCCCACCATTACGCTTTACGTTACCAGACGGAACAGAAATTGAATTCACGGGTCGCATCGACCGGATTGATCAGGCGACGATTGGTGATCAGCTATACGTTCGAATCATTGATTACAAATCGAGTGCTCGAGGACTGGATTTTGCGGAAATCTATTATGGGCTTGCCATTCAGATGCTTCTTTATCTGAAGACGGTCGTGGAACAGTCGGAGTTGCTCTATCAACAGCAGGCGAAACCAGCTGGTGCGTTATATTTCCACGTCAAAAACCCGATACTACGAGGCGATTTATCGGCTGACGAAGAAGAGCGCAATCAACTGTTACTCGAGTCCTATCAAATGCAAGGCGTCATCCTAGAGAATGACGAGGTACTACGAGCGATGGATCATATTGCGTACGATGAACGAAAAAAATCACCGCTCGTCAAAGTGACATTCACAAAAAACGGACTGCATAAGACGCAGACGAAAGGTGTCGTAAAAGAGGAAGATTTATCAGCGCTGATGGATCATGCATGGGAGGCATTAAAAGACAGCAGTCAAGACATCTATGATGGGGATATCGCCATCAATCCGTTTGATTATCAAGAGCGGACACCGTGTAGTTTTTGTGAGTATCGTTCAGTCTGTCAGTTCGATGAATCGCTTGGGAATCAGTATCGCCCATTAAAACCGATGTCTGAAAAAGAGGTACTGGAACGGTTGAAGGAGGAAGAAGAATGAGCGTGCGTTGGACGGAAGAACAACAACAAGCCATTTCAGCTAGAGGTGGACATATCCTAGTCTCAGCGGCTGCTGGATCAGGGAAGACAGCCGTCCTCGTTGAACGGCTGACGCAACGATTGATTGATCCCGAAGATGAGTTGTCGGCAGATCGGATTCTCGTTGCTACCTTTACGAATGCGGCAGCACGTGAGATGAAGACGCGGGTCATCGAGGTCATGGACCAGCGCATCAAAGAAGCACCGGATGATTTATATTTGAAAAAACAGCGTCAATTGATGAACCGGGCACAAATTACGACGATTCATTCGTTCTGTTTGTCGATTCTCCGCGAGAACTATTACCGGATTGGTCTGGATCCTGCGTTTCGAATTGCCGATGAATCCGAATTACTGTTGTTACAAGACGATGTCTTAGAAGCAGTCTTTGAGTCCTTTTATGCCTCCGA
The DNA here is from genome assembly GCF_018618955.1 of Exiguobacterium sp. s191. Taxonomy (NCBI): domain Bacteria; kingdom Bacillati; phylum Bacillota; class Bacilli; order Caryophanales; genus Exiguobacterium; species Exiguobacterium sp. s191. Next base: position 69,530 of record NZ_JACSNC010000001.1, read on the forward strand.
GGACCCAGGATTCTATGATTTGATTGATAGTTATACGTCAGATCGGGATGATCAAGCCATGTTGACGCTGATTTCGAATCTCTATCGATTTTCCCGTTCCTTACCGGATCCGGAAGCCTTTTATGCACATTTAATCAGTCAGTACGATCAGCCGATTGACCCGGATGATTCTCCACTTATGCAACGACTAGTCGAATTAGAGTGGGAAAGTCTCTCGAATTTATTGGGACGTTACCGAGAACTTGCTTTTGAGCTGGAGCAGTCTGGTTATGCGGAAATGGGAAACATGATGCGACAGGATATCTCTCCCTTTACCTTGCTCGAAACGTCAGAACGACACTGGTCGATGGTTGCGCTTGCTTTTCAAGCAGTAGAGTTCGGTCGCTGGAAGAGTCCACGCGGGGATGAAGGAATCAAACCGTTTCAAGCAGAGCGGACGCGACTCGTAGCGGAATTCAAGAAAATGAAAGAGCTGTTCGTCCAAAAGACTGGTGTTGATTACTTGGAGGACTTGCGGTCGCAGCTTCGACACGTGGAGACGATCGTGACACTCGTACGTCAATTTGCAAGCGATTATCTCGAAGCGAAACAACAACGTGGTATCGTCGATTTTTCGGATCTTGAACATTTTGCATTAGAGATTTTGACGGACGAAGGACAACCGTCAGACGTGGCAAAACTTCTGAAGGAACGCTTCGTTGAAGTACTCGTCGACGAATATCAAGATACGAACGAGGTTCAGGAACGCATCATCCAATTGGTCTCGAAAACGGATGAGGCGACAGGAAATCTATTCATGGTCGGTGATGTCAAACAATCCATCTATAAATTTCGTCATGCAGAGCCAGGATTGTTCCTTGAGAAATTCAAACGATTCCAACAGACCGACGTTGGAACACGGATCGATTTAACAAAAAACTTCCGCAGTCGTCTTGAGGTGCTGGATGGAACGAATCAAATCTTCCGCCAAGTGATGGATGAGACGGTCGGGGAGATTGATTACGATGAAGCCGCGCACCTTCGACTCGGGAATCTAAGTTATCTCGAATCGGAGCAAGTGGCGCCTGAATTACTCTTGATAGATCCACTTGATAGTGAAAAGGAAGAGGTTGAAGCACGAGCGATTGCGACGCGAATTTTAGAACTCGTTGATTCGAAGCATCCACATCTGATTTACGATGCGAAAGCGAACCGATTCCGAACGTGTGAATACCGCGATATCGTCGTCTTAGCACGGTCGCGTGGTAAGCGTGTCCAAGCGCTTGTCGAAGTGCTCGAACAGTATGAGATTCCGGTCTATGCGGATACGACGGGCGGATACTTCCAAGCGACGGAAATTCAAATCATGATGGCATTGCTCAAGACGATCGATAATCCACTTCAAGACATCCCATTCGCGAGTCTGTTACGATCGCCGATTTTTGGGGTGGCGGATCGAGATTTAGGACGGATTCGAGCAAAACAAAAAGAAGGAAGCTTTTATGAGGCAGCGCTAGCAATGGCGGCAGAGGAATCATCACTCGGAATTCGAATGGATGAAATCATCCGTCAGATTCAATCATGGCGAACTGAAGCGCGTGGGAGTGCCCTACCTGCCTTCATTCGATCGCTCTTTGATCAGACCGGCTATTTTGAGTACGTCGGCTGTCTCGCCGGAGGAAAAAGTCGTCAAGCCAACTTGAACGCCTTATATGAGCGAGCGAAGCAATATGAGACGTCCGGTTATCGTGGACTCTATCGTTTCCTTCGTCTGATCAATCGATTAATTGAACGAGGAGAAGACTTCGCAGAAGCCCGTTCGCTTGGAGAAGACGAGGACGTCGTTCGCATCATGACGATCCACCAATCAAAAGGACTCGAGTTCCCCGTGACGATCGTCAGCCAATTGACGAAGCAATTCAACAAACAGGATCAAATGCAGGCGATTCAGTTGCATAAGACGTATGGCATTGCCCTAGATGCGATTGATCCGATTCGTCGTTTGCGATCTGGGACACTCTTGAAAGAAGTCATCCGCCGGGAAATGGATCGAGAGATGAAGGCAGAAGAGATGCGCGTCTTGTATGTTGCGATGACTCGAGCGAAGGAAAAGTTGATTCTCGTCGGGACAGTCAAGGATTTAGAAGATCAAATGGCGACCTGGCAGATGACGCCACCAGATGAAGTCTTACTACCTGAAAATGACCGGCGCCAAGCGAAGAGTTATGCGGAATGGGTCGTTCCGGCAGTCTTACGCAGCAGTTTACTACGTCCGGATGAGACGGATTGGTCGATTCGCGTGATGTCGTTAGAGGAGTTAGCACCGTATCAAGAAATCTCAACACTCGTGGAGCAACTCGAACACGTTCAGAAGCTTGAAAAAATCGATGTGCCGGTTAATTCGCAAGTCAAAGAAATCGTCGAAGCGGCATTTTCGTATCAGTATCCGTATGCGCTTGCGACAGAGACGGCAGCAAAACAGACCGTCACGGAACTGAAACGGGCGGAACAGCTAGAACGTGCAGCATTCGAAACGACATATCGCCAGACGACGTATTACCGTACGCCACAATTCCTCGGACCTGTTTTAAGTGGGGCGGAACGAGGAACGGTCTTACACTTAGCGATGCAATTGTATGAACCGGACGAATCGATTTCGCAACAAATCAATCAATGGGAAGCGACGGAACGCATTACGTCGATTGAAGCGACGACGATGCGGGAAGCGACAGCACAGTTACAAGGGTTCCTCGACTCTGAAATCGGACAATTGTTCAGCGAACGATTACGGACGAACCACGTCTATCGGGAGTTGCCGTTCACATATAAGATCGGGGCATCGCGTTTCCGGAAAGACTGGACAGGTCCAGTGGATGACGCAGTCATGCAAGGAATCGTCGACTGTTTGATTCAGGATGGGGAGTCCTATATCTTGCTCGATTATAAATCGGATCAAATCGTTACGACGGAAGTCGGACAGACACCTGCTGATGTGTTACGGGATCGGTACGCAACTCAGTTGAATCTGTATCAAGAAGCGTTAGAAGCGATTCTTCATATTCAAATTTCACGCAAGGTCATCTATGCGTTTGCTTTAGAAGAAACGATTGATTTAGTGTAATTTAATTTTGATACGATCGAGACCTTCCTCGTCCTACTACTTAAGGTAGAGACGAGGGAGGTTTTAGTATGGGTCGAAAGAGGGATGAGGAAGAAGGAGACAAAATCAGTTTCTGAAGGGATTTCCGTTTCTTATTGTGAAAGAACTGTGTAAAATAAAGAAGATATGTTACTTTGATGATGGATAATTTTGGGAGGTTTTAATAGATGGCACGTATTTTATTAGCAGAAGACGAAGATGTCTTACGAATGTTAGTACTCGATACACTAGAAGATGAAGGATATACGATCGACGAAGCGACAGATGGAGACGAAGCGTATCAAAAAATCATGAACGCTGAATATGATCTCGTTTTACTCGATTACATGATGCCTGGAATGACAGGGATTGAAGTTATTGAGAAAGTCCGACAACATCCAGATAAGCAACACTTAAAAATCATGATGTTGACGGCTAAAAGTCAACAATCAGACCGCGAACGAGCGGAAGAGATTGGTGCGAATTACTTTTTCTCAAAGCCATTTAGTCCGTTAGAACTGATTGATGTCGTGGGAGGAATACTGAGTGATCACCAAGTGGATTAATCGAAAAATCGGGCGCCAACTCATGGCCTCCTTTTATGTCGTATTAGCTACATTGATGATTTCATCATTGATCGTCTACAACTACACCGATACGAAACTGCAGGCGACTCGGGCGAAATTAGAAGATATCCGTGACCGGAGTGCACGTGCGGGTGCTTTATGGGAAGAGTGGCAGGATGTCCAGTTCAACATGCGCGGTTATGCCTTGATGGGGAATGGTGATCTATACAATCAAGTCATGGCTCAACAAGATAAGATTGATCAGCAGACAGAATGGTTCGAAAAAAATGCGATTTATGATCAAGGAAAGGCATTCGCCCAGTCCTCGAGAGAATTGTATAGTTATTATTTCGATGCGATTTTGCCGCTTATTCAATCCTATGTCCAAGCGAAAGAATCTGGAGATGTCACGGAATCCTTCTTAAAAGGAACAACACTTGCTGAACTGCCACTTGGTCAGCAATTATTAGCTGAAGGTAAGATTCAATTAGATGCTCAAGGAAACATTGATGTACTCTCGGAAATCAATAAGAGCGAGCTAGCACTCGGCGGTTATCGTGAATTTTTGGAGGATTGGGCACAACGGACGAGCGACCAACTGGAACGGGAAATCCGGACGACACAGCTGATTTGGTTAGCGAATATCGTCGTCTTACTTGCCGTCTTGATTTTCTTTATTTATCCGTTTATTCGCCGCATCACGATGGAATTATTATCTCTCGTCAAGAACAGTCAACGGCTTGCGAACGGTGAAGATGTTTCGAGCGTCAAAGTACCGAATCGTAAAGATGAAATCGGAATCCTGGCGTTATCCTTCAATCAGATGGCAAGTTCGATTTCCGAGAACAAGCAGCATTTATTAGCGAAAAATGAAGAATTACAGGCGCAACAGGAAGAATTACAAGCACAGCAAGAAGAATTACAAGCACAGCAAGAAGAACTCGAAGAAGCATTAGAGCTGACGATGCGGAATGAGCAACATTTGCAGTATCGGAATGATTTGACAGAAACGCTCGCGGCACGTGAGTCGTTGACTGCTTATCCAGAAATCATTGAGAAGCTAGTCACGATCACAGATTCTGAGATTGGTGCATTAGTATTTGTTGATGAAGAAGACAGTTATTCTGTCGTTACGTATGGAATGACGGATGAATTGGCAGAACAGCTGCTTCAAAACGATGCGTCTCTCTTAAAACGAGCTGAGTCACTAAAGTCACCTGTTCATTCTTCTAAACAAGTCGCAAGCAATCATCCACTGCCGTACCCGTACTATATGTACGAAACAGCTGTACCGATTCTTGAACCGACGTCTGGTGACATCATCGCGTATATCTACCTTGTCCGTTATCGCGATCAGTTTACGAACGAACAGATGCGTGATGTCATGTCCTTCTCCCGTCAATTATCGCTATCGCTTTTACGGATGCGGTTGTTTGACGAGATGACGAAAGAGAAAACGAAGACAGAGCGGATTCTCGATTCGATTCGAGAGGCCGTCATCTATCTTGAACCGGGGAAAGAAGAGGTCTTCGTCAATCGACCATTATACGATTTATTCCCGGAATTACGTTATGGTGTTCAGACTGAACAGGAGACATTGCAAACGTGCTTAGAAGTCATTCGATCCGTCGTCGACGAACCAGAAGTCTTTAGCCGTTATGTTGATGCAGTTTTGCGTGGAGAATTACCGACCGATAGTTTACAGTTCTCGATTCGAAACGAAACGGTATTCATTCAATTTTATGTCGAGGTGATCCATATCCATCACGTACATAAAGGAACGATGCTCGTCATGCGTGATGTGACGAAAGAGACTGAAATGGATCGTTTGAAATCAGAACTCGTTTCAACCGTCTCTCATGAACTTCGGACGCCACTCTCTTCGATTTACGGATTTACAGAACTCATGCTCAACCGAGACATCGAAGAGTCGCGCCAAGATCGATATTTGCGGACGATCCATTCCGAAACGGAACGTCTTGCGAATCTCGTCAATGATTTCTTAGATGTCCAGCGCATGGAGTCGGGCACACAATCGTATAAAAAAGCATCCGTGAACATCTATACGATTGCTGAAGAAACGACACAATTTTATGCGGCTTCGACACAAGCTCATCAAATTACGTTCCATCATGAGGGAAATCAGTTGCCAGTCATTGAAGCAGATGAAGAAAAAATCAGACAGTTGCTCAATAATTTATTGAATAATGCAGTGAAATATTCACCATCTGGTGGTGCGATCGATGTCGTACTCACGACATCACTTGATCAAGTCATTCTTCAAGTTCGAGATGAGGGAATCGGGATTCCAGAACAATCGCTGAGTCGTCTATTCGAAAAGTTCTATCGCGTCGATAATTCGGATAGTCGAAAAATCGGTGGAACTGGTCTAGGACTAGCCATTTGTAAGGAAATCGTCACCGGTCATGGTGGAGAAATTCATGTCGAGTCAGTCGTGAAGGAAGGTAGTCTTTTTACCGTCAAATTTCCACTTGTCCAGTCTACACATGTGACAATCTCCTGAAAAAACCATATATCAACAAAATAACACTAGGTGTTCGTCCTGAAATCAGATACGATGAAATAGGAAAAGAAAGGAGGAAATGAAATGCCAATCACAGCATTCGTTCACACACACGTCTTACTTTGGGTACTTTTATTGGTTACGTTCTTCGTCGCCTTTTCGATGTACAAGAACAACAAAAAAGCTGCAAAAGGGATTCATATGGCGTTCCGTCTTTTACTCTTATTGACGTTCGCGACAGGTCTTTATCTGTACATCAAAATCATGGGGATGTCTGAAAATCCAGACCCACTCTACCATGCGAAGATTACACTCGGCTTACTATCGCTCATCTTCGGAGAGTTGACACTTGTTCGACTTAAAAAAGGAAAAGCTTATTCCGGTTTCGTCATCGGATTCATCGTACTTGTCCTTGTGACAGTATTCCTAGGCTATTCACTCCCATATGGTATGAAATTTTTCTAAGTTCATACGAAATCAAAGAGTCCTTTTCGACCTTACAGGTTGAAAGGACTCTTTTTGTCATGTTCGTTAGTAATTTTTGTTTACAAGTGGTTGTTATTTGGGAAAAGGGATGTATTACACAGTAGAGAGGGGAACGCTTGTGGCACAGTTGAAGGAATGGACGAAAGTTTTCCGGGCACGAAAATGGATGAAACGCGCAGAACCGGTGTTACCACTTTGGCATGGATATATCGGTTATAAATATGGATTATTCGATGCTCTTCAAACAGGGGCAACACAAGCAGAGGCACAGTTACGAATGCAGCGTCCGCTGACACAGGAAGCGTTATCCCGCTGGTTCGAAGTTGGCGTCGCAGTCGGTCACTTGAAGAAAAAAGATTTACGCTATACAGCGACTCGCCATGTTCTTCCGGAACTCTCTCAATCAGACGATCGGAGTATCGGATTCATGTTATCGGAAATGATGGAGCTGCACTTGCCAGCACTATTCTCTTATCCTCAATTTTTAGAAGAGGGTCAACAAAAGACCTTTAATGGAGAGGAACATGGAGACATCGTGGCTGAAACTTCAGCTCTCGTTGAGACTGTTGCTTTCCCAGCAGTACGCCATATCATTCGGAGTCGTAATCTGACCTCACTTCTTGATATTGGTTGTGCTTATGGTGGGTATCTCCGTAAAATCCATGAGGCATTGCCGGACTTACGACTCGCCGGAATCGATATTGAAGAATCCGTCATCGCAGAAGCAAAACGACGAGATACGAGCGGAGAGATTGATTTTGTCGTTGGAGACATCAAAACGTTTGATGTCAAAGAGACATATGACGGTGTCATGATGAATAATATTTTGTATTACTTCCCGCAACCGGAACGCCTTGCACTATTAAAAGGAGTTCGTCGTTTCGTCAAGGATGATGGAACAGTCATTCTCGTCACACCATTACGTGACAGTTCACATGGTGCACCTTTCTCAGCAGCATTCAATGCCTTCATGACGTTGCATGAGAATCTGTATCCATTACCAAGTAAGGAAGAATTGAAAGAAGATCTAACGAAAGCTGGGTTTGAAAACATTTCGATCACACCGTTCCTAAAAGAAGGTGCCTGGTATATTGTGACTGCAAACGCCACTTCCTAAGCGAAGTCTGGCGTTTTTACAGTTAGAAGACAGTTCAAATTTGTTGCTTTTACTATGTGCTTAGTATAATAGTTGAAACGATGAGAGATAAAAAGGAGAGATTTGGGTGAAGCGACGCGTAGCAGTGATAGGAGCAGGACCTGGGGGACTTGCATGTGCCTTGTTATTAGCAGGAAAAGGAGTAGACGTCACCGTTTACGAAAAACAAACGCAAGTCGGTGGACGAACTTCTGCCGTCAAGCTAGGTGACTATACGTTCGATCGAGGACCAACATTCCTTAATATGCCGCATATTTTAGAAAACGTTTTTCACGAAGCCGGTCTTCGGTTAGAAGATTATTTAGATTTAAAGGCACTTGATCCGATGTATACACTCTATTTCAAAGGAGGAACAGAGGAGTTTACGATGACGACGGATCGGGACCGGATGAAAGAGGCAATCGAACGACAATTTCCTGGAAACGGAGAAGGGTACGATCGATTCATGGCAGAGCAAGCACTTAAGCTTGGAAAACTCATGCCAATCTTACAGACACGTTACGATCGGCTGACGGATTACTTATCACCGCGTGTCTTAACGGCACTGCCACGCCTATCGCTCGGACGATCGCTTTATGATGTTTTATCCGATTACTTCACGAGCGAAGAATTGAAGTACTCTTTTACATTCCAAGCGAAATATTTAGGCATGTCAGCATGGGAATGTCCGGGTGGTTTTTCGATCTTGTCTTACATGGAACATGCTTACGGTGTCCACCATCCGATTGGTGGGATGCATCAAGTACCGCTTGCAATGCAACGTGCGATCGAGGAGCTAGGCGGAACCGTACAGTTAGGGGCGGGCATCGAACAATTGATTTTAAACGGAAAAGCTGTCGAAGGAGTCATCCTCGAGTCAGGTCAACATGAGTTATTCGATGAAGTCATCATCGGTGCCGATTTCGCACATGCGATGAATCACCTGGTGCCGGAAGGGGTTTTGAAAAAATGGTCCCGACCAAAAATTGACCGTAAAAAATTCTCGTGTTCGACGTTCATGTTATATCTCGGTGTCAACCGGACGTTCGATGCACCACACCATACGATTTATTTTGCGGAGGACTATGAGAAAAACGTTCGTGAGATGACACAGACGCTTGAGCTATCCGATGATTTTTCATTCTATGTCCAAAATCCATCCGTGATTGATTCAACGCTAGCACCTGAAGGCAAGTCTGCTATGTATGTCCTAGTGCCGGTACCGAACAATTACTCTGAACTTGATTGGTCGATCGAAGGACCAAAGCTACGTCGTCGTGTTCTTGACGCCCTTGAAACGCGTTCGCCGTATCAAGGGATCGAAGCAGCAATCGAAGTCGAAGAGATGTTCACGCCGGATGATTGGGAAGCGATGGGGATTCATCAAGGCGCGACGTTCAATCTTGGTCATCAGTTGACACAGATGATGTATTTCCGACCGCATAATCAATTTGAAGAGCTCGATCACTTGTATCTCGTCGGAGGTGGCACACATCCGGGGAGCGGGTTACCGACGATTTTCGAATCCGCTCGTATCACGGCAGAACTCGTGCTCAAAAAAGAAGGGGTGCGGACATGAAGATAGGATTCGTAGGAGCCGGTGTCGGTACACTGCATGCAGCGCTTTTGCTGACAGCAAGACATCCTGGCGTCGAGATTACGATTTTTGAAAAAGAAGCGCGGGTCGGTGGTCGATTACAATCCGTCGATTTTGAATCGGGTGGCCGCATCGATGAAGGTCCGACGATCGTCCTGATGCCAGGTAAGTTAAAAGAGCAGTTGACAGAAGCCGGCGTGACGGGAGTAGAACTTGAACGGGTCGATCCATTGTATGATCTTCACTTCGACGATGGAACAGTCGTTACGAAAGTAGCCGATGTCGTGGATCAAGCGATCGCGATCGAACGCCAATTTGGTGAAGGGCGCGGATTTTATGAATTCATGCATCAAAAAGAAAAGGATTATGAGACGAGTGTATCGAAATTTTTAGAACGTGGTTATCGTCGGAAGACGGAGTTGTTGCATCCAGACATGATGCGTCCATTATTACAGATGCATGCTCTAGAGACTGCACATGATCATTTGAAGCGATACTTCAAGAGTAAATATTTGCGCATGGCATACAGTTTCCCGACATTTTATATCGGCGGAAACCCTTATACGACACCATCGATTTACGGTTTGATTCCGTACCGGGAACAAGCAGAAGGTGTCTGGTATGTAAAAGGTGGCTATTTCTCACTGGCTGAACGCATGTATGACACGTTAGTCGAACGAGGTGTCCGATTCGTCTTTGAAGCACCAGTCGAACGGATCGTCGTTGACCAAGGACAGGCAAAGGAAATTGTCTTACAAGATGGAACACATGAAGCATTCGATCAAATCGTACTAAATGGAGAGTTTCCATTGATGGAACGTCTTGTAGAAGGTAAACAACCCAAAACATATACTCCTTCAGGCGGTACGCTGTTGCTGTATTTCAAGATGAAAGGGAAAGTCGATTTACCGGTGCATCGTTTTTTGATGCCAAACGACTTGGAACCGCTCATGACGAATATCTTTAAAAAAGGACGCTTACCAAAATATCCGGCAATCTATCTGTTCCATCCGAGTCAGATTGACCGTAGTTTGACAGGAACGGACGATAGCGTCGTCTATTCATTAATTCCTTCTCCGCGTGGCTATGGTGTAGAAGATTATGAAAAAGTAGACTTCATCGAGACTGTACTTGAAAAAATTGAGCATCATCATCCGGGATTCCGGGAAAAGATACAAGAAATGAAGATTCGTACACCGAATGATGCACAGGCCTTTGGGTTATATCAGGGAGGTAGTTTTGGGATTGCGCCGACGATTCGCCAATCGGCTGCCTTAAAGACACAGGCAAAACCGTATCCGGATATCGATCGACTATATGCCGTCGGTGCATCGGTGCATCCGTGTGGAGGAGTACCAGTCGTCATGATGGGCGCAACGATACTCGTAAACCGAATGGAACAAGAGATGGGGTGGAAACATGAATTCAGTGACGATCCAGAACGCGTATATCAAATGTGAGGAAGTCATTCAGTCCGGATCTAAGACGTTCTATAAAGCCTTTTCACTCTTACCAAAAGCAGATCGACAAGCTGTTTATGCCATCTATACATTTTGCCGGTTCCTCGATGATACCGTCGATGAGTCGGATACGCCGAAAGAGAGTTTACTAGCTTTCTTGAATGAATTCAAACGATTCCGTGATGGCGAAGTACTGGATAAACCGCTATGGATCGCGTTAGCAGACGTATTTGAACGTTATGAAATGGATGAGACACCATTTCTTGAGCTCGCGGAAGGAATGCGTTGGGATATCGAGAAAAATCGTTATCAGACGCTTGAGGAGACAGAGCAATACAGCTACTACGTAGCAAGTACCGTCGGTTTGATGTTGTTGCCAATCCTTGCACCGCAACAGCCTGATCTTCGTAAGTCTGCTATTGATCTTGGAATTGCGATGCAATTAACGAATATTTTACGAGATGTTGGTGAAGATGCAAAACGCGGACGCATCTACTTGCCCCATTCATGGATGGAGACATACGGTGTCACAGCGGAATCGTTACTCGCGGGTCATCCTTCAGGAGACTTCATCGGTCTCTGGGAAGAGGTTGCACTTCGAGCAGAGCATCTGTATGATGCGGCGATTCCATCGTTTGAACGATATCCACGAGAGAGTCGACGTGCTCTAAAGGCTGCTGCCTTCCTGTACCGCGGTATTCTTGATGCAGCGCGGGATAATCACTATGACGTCTTCACGAAACGAGCGTACGTCAGCCGTTGGCAAAAGATGAAGTTACTTGCAACGATTTAATACATGACCATAGAAAAAAGACCTTGGCGGGGACCAAGGTCTTTTTTCTATGGTCTGAGACCGGGGAGTCTCAGATTACTTCTACACCAGAGCGAACATCTGGACTACGAGATAGGTCTGTTTCGACCACGGGGATGGTCTTTTCTTTATCGAGCTATCTGTGGACCATTCGGATGAGACGATCTAAGGGGGAACGTCGTAAGTCATGCGAATGGACACACGATGAGTCACGTGATGAAATGGGTGGGTCCCATTTGATTTCGCTGGTTAGAAAAAGTAAGTTCTTCAACGCTCTTGACTCGGGGAAGTCACCTTGCGCTTGATTGAGGATGTGGGGTCAATCACTACCTCTTGAACTCGAAGTAATCGTATCAAATCTTAGTTGTCCGTACAAGTGATTGATATGCAATTCACATAACGTTCACAGGGTAGCGGCGACAGCGGAGACGATTCGTTCACTTGCTAGTTTTCCTGAAAGCGTCACCATTGGACTTCCACCACCAGGATGCGTTGATCCACCAGCAAAAAACAAATTGTGAACATTCTTTGAACGGTTGCTCGGACGGAGGAAAGACGAACGGATACCATTGGATGACAAGCCATATAACGAGCCGTGATAGGCAAAGAAGGTTTGTTCGATATCCTGTGGTGTGACCCGTTGTTCGAAGACGACATCAGATGAAATATCAATTCCAAATGACTGCAATCGCTGATTGATCAGTTGATCATACGTATCAAAATCAATTGCATGTCCAGTATCCGTTGCAGGTGCATTGACGAGCACGAATAAGTTGTCACCCGCTTGTCCCATTTCTGGTGCCGTGACGGAAGAATTCGAGATATAGATCGTCGGCTCCTCAGCGTAACGCTTTTCATCAAAGAGTGCCTTGAACTCAGCTTCGTAATCTGAAGAGAAGAAGACGTTATGATGAGCCAGTCCTTCAATGCGACGTGAGAGACCGATACAACGAACGTAGGCAGAAATCGACGGTTCGACTTGAGCAGGTGTTGGATTTTTAAAATCAGGTCGTGCCGTTTCTGAGATCAGACGTGGATATTGTGTCAACAAATCACCGTTCATGACGACGAAGTCAACCGGTAGATATTCCAAGTGATTCAATTCAATTTCCGTTGCTTGTCCATCGACGACTTCGATCTGTGTCACCTCATCGCCAAGACGGAAGACGACACCTAGTTCTTTTGCGCGTCGGGCGAACCCTTCTGCGATTGCTGTATTACCGCCATTCGTGAAGTAGACACCGTCATTTAGTTCTAAATGAGCGATTAAACTGAAGGTAGCGGGTGTTTGATACGGACTACTCCCGATATACGTCGCATAACGATCGAGTGCCTGAATCAACCCTTTATCCTTAAAGTAGTGCTTATGCAACCCATGAAGGTTTTGAAAGGGATGCACTTTCAACATGTCTCGCCAGAGGGAGGGGCGGATATACGAATCAATATTCGTAAAGAATTGTTGTTTTGCGATCGTATGCAACTTCGCCACTTCTTCTTGGTAACCTGTAATATCGTTCTTCGCCAACTGACCGTTCGTGAAACGATCTACTTCTGTCCGCATCGCTTCGCGTCCAGACGAGAATGTTAATGTTCGTCCGTCAGAAAAGTGATTGACCGTATGACGCTCAAGTTTCGTGAATGTAAAGTACTCATCGGGATCCGCACCGGATTCAAGAATGACAGACTGAAAAACTTCCGGCATCGTGATCGTGTTCGGACCAAAATCGAAGCGATGTCCTTCTGTGACGATCGGCATCATTTTGCCACCGATATGTGTATTGCGCTCGATGACCGTGACGCGAAATCCTTTTGCTGCTAATGAGATAGCAGCGCTGAGTCCACCAAGACCGGCTCCGATGACAGCTATATGTTTCATGATACTGATTCCTCCTTATGAATAGGTCCTACCCTTCCATGTGATTTCCCGTTTCCTAAAGCTTCGAATCATCGCACTTGCTAGCAAGATGACATAAAGGAATACCGCCAGTGGATGGAGCCACCAAACATGTCGGATTCGTGCCGCACGATCGATTCGGAATCGTGCTAAATAAAGAAGAATCAGTGCGCCACCCATCTGCCAGGATGGGTGGCGGATGAGATAAGGTAGGACACTTGCTTGAGCCAAGTAAAAGAGTAGAAAGTATAATCCGACGACATAAGAATCGTTCATCCCACGAAAGACATTCTTTAGAAAACCTTGCCAGACCTCTTCATTCGTGGCGTACATATCACAAGAGACTGCTGGAGCCACTTCGACGAGCGTCGTCGTCCATCCGTTTTTTTTAAATGTGCGACAAAGTTCTAAATCGTCAACGAGAGCCGATTGAATACTTTCATGTCCACCGACTTGATCATACGCACGTCGTTCGACGAGGACGACCATTCCGTTAGCAGCAGCAAACGCTGGATGCTTCACTTTGCGAAAAGGAATCGGAAGATGCTGTGCAATAAGAACATGTTGCATCGGAATCAAACATTTCCCTAGAAACGTCGGTACAGGAAATGATGGAAAACCGGAAAGGAAAACGGCTCGTTCTGTTCGTAATGTTCCGTATAAGCGACAAATTGCGTCAGGTGTCAGTGTCACATCAGCATCGAGAAATAACAGATAGTCCTCTGTCGTTCGTTTTGCGAGTTGATGACACGCATGGACCTTTCCTGCCCAGCCAGCTGGTAAGGGAAGACCATCAATCACTGTAAAACGGTCGTCTTGACCGATTCGATCGAGCAATAACTCGCGCGTCCGATCGGTCGAGCGGTCTTCATATAAGTAAACGTGCATCCCTGGTGTCAGAGCGGGTTCTAATGCGTCTAATAATTTTCGTACATTACGCTCCTCATTACGTAAAGGGATGCAAATTGCTAGACTATCTGGTTGAACGGGAGCCGTTAATCGTGGTAGAAAAGCTAAATTAATCCATGTATAGAGACAGACAGCTAGAGCGAAGAAGAGAAAGAACCAACTCATGACCGAAGGGCCCGTAACCAGCGCTCCGTTCGTGCAGGAAGTGGTTCCCTTCGGGTAGAGATACAGCGATACAAATCCACACGTTCCGCAATTGCATCTGCTCGAATGTCGTCGTATAAAGCAGTTAGTTCTACCATCAGTCGTTTTGCCTGAGCACTTGACCGTTCGTTAGGTAATGGACGAAAGCGACGCGTCCGGATATAGACGTCCGGTTGCTGTTCATGACCATATGAATAATAAAAGGCGACGAGAGACACGTGATCCGTATGACGCGTCAAATGTGTGGCACCACTTGCTAAGCGAAGCGGACGGTCCTCTTGATGACGTTCCTCGCCTTGAGGAAACATCCAGACGCTGCTGCCATTTTGAAGTCGTTCTTTTGCATAATGAAGGCTTGTCTTGATATCAGCGAATGATGTCCGGTCAACAGAGAAAGCTCCGAGACGGGAGAAGAACGGGAAACGAGCAAGCCCTGCTTGATCGATCATGACGTAGGGGTCGTGATGGAAACAGGTCTGATCCAAATGAAAAAGAATCATACCATCCCACCAAGAACTGTGCGTAGCAAGCATGAGACCAGGGACAGGTAGATCGTCTGCTCGATATAAGACACGATGGAAATGACGTCGGATCAAAGCATGATCGACATACGTATGAAATACGGACTCAGCTAATTTGCTTTTGTTTGCTTCTTTCAACGATAACCCCTCGTTTCACAATGAAATAGACGATGAATGCACTTAAGCTGATCAAAGTGACGCCATAGAGACCAGCAACTCCTGCCGTTACACCGAATAAAGTGTGCAACATCAAAAAGAGATACTGATTGTTTTGTTCGAGTGCGGCATCCTTCGCCTTGACTTGATAGCGATTGATGAAAAAGGAAAAGACGAGCGCCGTTCCATACCACCCGAAGAAGTTCTGTGTCGGAATATCGTAATACCAGCCACCGTCTTGCCAAAGCCAATACGATTTCACGTTAGCAGCAACAGGATCGATTGCTAAATCGAGCCAAACGGCAAACAATGGAACGAGGATCAATGTACTATAGCGAAACGAGAACAAACGGGAGAAAGCGAGACTCGCACCCATGACCGACAGCCATGCAGCCCCAATCGTAATCGGCACACCTAATAATTGGACACCGAAATCCGACTCGTAACGATATGTTCCAAACGGCCAACCGGTATGGACACCAATTGACTCGATGATGATCGAACCAAAGAAGATGAAGGGGATGACAAGACGTCCTTTCGGTAAGACATGCCAAAAATAGAGTGCTGCGTATAAGCCGGAAGCGAATAAAAAGACGGCATTGGCCCACTCGAGCCAAGGGGGAAGTAACGAAAAACCGACTAAGATCAAGCCGATGGTGAACCAAATCGAAAAGAAAATCCAAAGACGTTTATGAAACTGCTCCATGCGTGACATTCCTCCATTTCCAAAATAGCTTCTGTCATAAGTATACCCATATATCTTGAAAACGAGCGAGGGAGAAGCGGTCTTATAAAAAAAGTGGTCCGGCTTCTCGCAAGAGAAACCGAACCACTTCCTACCATTATCCGTTTGAATGTTGCTTTTGCTTCTTCTTTTTGATGAACGAGAAAAGGAGAAACGCGATATACAACGGAACAGCAACGAACCAAAACGTCGACCACTCATTGCTACGCGCAATCATGACATACGTCACGTACAGCAACGTAAAGGTGATGACGAACGTATGGCGCGGAACGGGAATGTCTTTAAAACTTGGAATCTTGACACGACTGACCATCAAGAAGGCAAGACCTGTGAAGACAAGTGGGACCATCAAGTCGTTCATTCGTCCGCTAAACAACGTGACGACGGCCAAAATACCACCTGCCGCCGTAATTGGTACACCTGAAAAATAAGCAGATGCCACATTCGTTGCCGATAAATTAAACCGGGCAAGACGGAATGCGCCGAACAACGGGAACAGAGCAGAGATTAGTAAACCAACTTCTCCGAATTCATAGAAATACGTATAGTAGGCCATCATTGCAGGTGCGACACCGAATGTCACGATATCTGCTAATGAGTCCAGTTCTTTTCCGAAGTCGCCTGCTACACCAAGCATCCGAGCAAGACGTCCGTCCAGACTATCAAGCATCATCGCGATGACGATTAGTAAGGTGGCATTTTGAAAATCACCTTTTGCTGCCATGACGATGGCTAAAAAACCACAATACAGATTTCCGAACGTAAATAGGTTGGGTATTGAATTACGAACACGATCTTTCCACAAAATGATTCCTCCTGCCACTTCATCGATACTACTCATCATACCATAATTAGGAGATGGAATTCAGCCGTTCGTAAAGAGAATCCCCTGAGTGAAAGATAAAAAATCATGAGGATTCAACCGAACTTGATGTCCACGTTTTCCAGCGGATATGATGATGAATGGTTCATGGATAGCACGATCCGATAAGAGAACCGGAAAATTCTTCTTAGCACCGATGGCAGAGACACCACCTCGAATATAGCCAGTCAGGTCTTCTAACTCCTTCATCGGAACAAGCGCGACTTTTTTTGAATGCAATGCTTTGGCCGCTGCCTTTAGAGAGAGTTCTTCTTCCCCCGAAATGACGACGAAGACATATTTATTTTCGACCATTTTCAAAACAAGGGTTTTAAAAATGGTCGAAAGGGGGTAATTAATCTTTCTAGCGACGGCTTCAGCAGATAAATCATCAAGATCAACAGGATAAGTGAGGGATTCGAAGTCAATCTTAGACTGCTTCAGAAGCCTCTCGACGTTCGTTTTGCTCATGTGTTTCTCCTTTGACGAGTGAGTATTGGACCCATTTCCGTCCGTGCCAACGCTTCATGGCGAAAATGCCACGGAACCATTCGTCAGCAGAGAAGGCAATCCAGATTCCAAGTAATCCAAGACCGAAACCAAGACCAAGCGTATAACTTAGGACGACCGCGATTCCCCACATCGATAGAATACCGATGGCGACAGGGAAACGAACATCTCCTGCCGATTTAAGAGTTCCCATGAGCACGATGTTCATCGCGCGACCTGGTTCAAGAATGACGCTTGCCCAGAGTAGTGGGATACCGATTGCAATGATTTCAGGACTCGATGTGAACGCTGATAGAATCGATGAACCGAATGAAGCAAGAGCGACAGCTGAGATGAAGCTTGCGAAAACAGCGATCTTCAATGTTTTCACAGCACGTCCATATGCTTGTTCAAATTGTTGAGCACCAACTTGGCGTGCGACGAGTAATTGAGTTCCTTGAGCGATGGCAAGCGTAAATAGGAAACAAAGCATCGTGATGTTTGATACATAAACGCGAGCAGACAACGCTGCTTCACCAATTGTTGCGATGAATCCTGTGATGATGAGTTGTGAGAATTGATACGAGATCCCTTCACCAGCAGATGGGATTCCGATGTTCATGATTCGTTTCACATCCTCACGATTGAAATGAATCAAGTCTTTTACTGTAAAACGTAAAGAAAGTTTGCGGTAAACGACAAAGAACAACACAAGGACAGCGATTGTCCGGGCGATGACGATCGACCAAGCGACACCAGCAACACCGAGAACGGGAATGCCGAAGAGTCCAAGAACAGCGATGACGTTACCAAAAGCACTAACGAAATTCATGAGTAGCGTGACGTACATAGCATTTTTAGTGAATCCATGACTCCGGAGAATCGCACCCAGTGTCAATGAGATAGCTTCTAAGAAAAGGAATAGACCAACGATCTTAATGAACGTTTCGCCATAGACGAGCGTCTCTCCTTCTAACGAGAAAAATCCAAGAAGTTGTCTTCCGAACAACACGACGGTCAGAGAAACGATGAGACCGGTATACAAGTTAATCGCAAAAGCAGAACGAGCAGTTTGACGAGCGTTTTGCGTCTTTTTTGCACCGAGGTACTGACCAATGATGATCGTTGCACCGACCGAGGTGATGTTAAAGAGAATAATGAAGATATTCAAAATTTGATTGGATACACCGACTGCCGCAGCGGCGCTATCCGAGTAATAACTTAAAATCAACGTTGCAATGATCCCGAGGCTCATATGCAATGCAATCTCGATGAATAATGGCCACGTAATGTGGAATAAGCTTGGTTGCTTGACTGTTTTCATAAATAAATCCCCTTTGTTTCATAAAACGAATAGTGTTTCTTTATCTTTTTGAAACTATACGCCTTCGATTTTCATAATGAAAGAGGGTTTTTTGTCTTTCATCGAAAAAAAAGAGATTTAAAAGGATTTTCATAAAATATCACGAATACATCATAATGAACAATCATTCATTTTTAAAAGGTAGGGGAATCCGATGAAACGAGAAATGCATTATGTCGTCAAGGATCAAATCGCAACGCTAACGTTGGCTCGACCCAAACAACTGAATGCATTAACGTCGAATTTGTTAGAAGAGCTGGCAGACGCCTTAGAAGAAGCGAATCAAGACGAAGAAGTACGTGTCATCGTCTTGACTGGTGAAGGACGTGGTTTTTGTGCAGGACAAGATTTGAAAACCGTCTCGCCTGAGCTCGATCATGGTGAATATCTCCAGCAGTATTATCATCCTGTCGTTCGGGCGATTGCTAAATCAAAAAAACCGACGATCGCTGCCATTAATGGTGTAGCGGCAGGTGCCGGTTTATCATTGACGCTGGCCTGCGATTTCCGGCTCGTCCACGCTGAAGCGAAATTGTCGCTCGGATTCATCAATATCGGTCTTGTTCCAGATGCGGGTGCTCCGTATTTCTTGCCTCGACTAATCGGTGCAGCAAAAGCAACGGAGCTTGCGTTACTCGGTGACACGATTTCAGCAGACGAAGCCGTTTCGCTCAACCTAGCAACACGAAGTATCGAATCAGAGAAATTTGTAGAAGAGGTCACAGCGTTTGCTCGTCAGCTGGCAGATCGTCCGACAAAAGTGATCGGGTACATCAAGCAGCTGCAAGCAGCGAGTTATGAAAATAACTTGGAGGAAATGCTTGCTCAAGAAATCATCTATCAGTCACGTGCTGGAAAAACGGAAGACCATCGCCATGCTGTTGAATCCTTCATCGAAAAAAAACGCCCTGTTTTTGTCGGACGATGAATCGAGCATACTTTTATAGAAGAAAGACGTCGGAAACGCACGATGCGCCGACGTCTTTTTAATTCAATTTCTTTTTGATTTTTCGTGCGGTCGCATGTGTACGGTTCGTCAATCCTGTAGAGATACGGAATAATAGAATTCCGAGAAAAGCAGAAACAAAAATGTATATCCCAGTCAACGTCACGAATGCACCACTAGCGAGCGTGATGAAAAGTATCGAAAATTCACCACGTGGACCCAGACAAAAGCCAGATTCGATCGCATGATAATTCGATAAACCAAAGGACCTTCCGCCGAGGTAACCGACTAAAAATTTAGAGACGACTCCCCAAATGACAAGAGCGAAGAAAAATAGATCAATCGGTAATCCGTCAGTCAATTCGAATGACATTCCGAATGTAATAAAGAACAATGGTAATAATAAGTCTTGGAACGGCGTGACTAGTCGTCTAAGATAACGCGTCTCATCCAGTTCGGTTAACAAAATACCGATGATGAAGGCACCAAGTACTTCGGATAGACCAAATAAGATTCCAATTCCAGAAAACAATAAAATCAAGCCGATGATTCCGATGCCGGCATCAGGATGACGGTAGAGTGAATCGACGAGACGTTTCCGTCTTCGGATGAATAACGTCATGATGATTAAAGCAATGAATAAGAAGGCGAACCCGAGAAAGATGATGCTGATTTTGGCAACCGAGAACGTCTCAGTCCCTAAAACGAACGGGGCCGTCGTCAGTAGGATTGGTGCCATCAAATCTTCGAAGACGAGTAAGGACAGCACGAAGCGATTCACATCCTGATGTTTATCCGGTTCCCGATCGAGCAGTCGAGCTGAAATCGAAGAACTCGTCGCATACAAGACACAGCCGATCAAAAACGATTCGGCGATGGAAAAACCGAACGATAAAGTCAACAGGATTGTTCCACCAAACGAAAGTAGAATATCGATGACTCCTGCTTTCCAAATGGAACGGAGCTGAATCAGCAAGTCCGCCACTGAAAATTTTAGACCGAGTAAAAAGAACAGGACGATGATGCCCGCTTCTCCTCCGAGTTTCAGCTCTTCGGGAGGATCGTAATAAAATCCAAGGAGGATTCCAATCAAGATGAAGGCTAGAATACTCGGAACGTGGAATCGTTCACTCAAGTAACTGATCGTAAACAAGCCGATGAGGATGAGACCGGCGTAAAAGAAAATTTCCATGGAGGATGTCCTCCTTTCTGTACCCTATACCCTAATTCGATGGCATTCATTAACTTGTTTCTCTCCTGAAGAACGGATACAGAAAAAGCCTGTACACAAAACTTCTTTTTTAGAAGGTGAGTGTACAGGCTTTTAGATGGTTATAAGACTTGAACGATCGTTCCAGAATACGCAGGGAGAGAGACATCAAGTGTCTGCTGGTGCGTGTTCGTCAATAAATCAAGCCCCCGACCAGCTTGTGGAGCGGTCAACGAAACGGGAGCATCTGAATTGTTGAAGTAGATATAATACAATCCTTCCGGGCTCATGCGACGCATGATGATTGTATTCGTCTCATCATTCGCATGAACGAAAGAGATATGTCCTTTGTTCGCAAGCGTCTTATGCTGCTTTCGAAGCTGTAACAAATGTCGCGTATAGGCGAATAACTCCTGATCCTGCTCCTCTGGATCCCACGGCATGCATTTTCGGCAGCCTGGATCTTGATCGCCATCGAGACCGATTTCATCACCATAATAGATGACGGGACTACCTGAGAACGTCAACATCGATAACAAGAGAAGGCGAAGCTTCTGTTTGTTATTGCCAGCGCGCGTTAACGCACGTGGTGTATCGTGTGAACCGATCAAATTAAAGGTCACTTCATTGACATTCATCGTGTTTGAGAACAATACATGCGACATATCGTTCGCATACGAGCTTGCTTTAGTCTTATCCAAGGCAAAGAAGTTCAAGGCGGCATTCGTAAATGGATAGTTCATGACGGCGTCGAACTGGTCACCGAGCAACCATTCCTGTGAGTCATGCCAAATTTCACCAAGGATATACGTGTCAGGGTTGACTTCCTTGACGACTTGACGGAAATCACGCCAAAATGCGTGATCAACCTCGTTGGCGACGTCGAGTCGCCAGCCATCGATTCCGAATTCTTCGACCCAATAGCGGGCGACATGGAGTAAGTATGACTTTACTTCATCGTTCTCGGTATTGAATTTCGGCATTTCAGGTACGAAAGCAAACGTATCGTAGTTCGGCAATGGTTCTGTCACGAGCGGGAAATCACGCAGATGGAACCATTCTTTATAGGTTGAATGACTACCATGTTCACGGATGTCAGCGAATGCTTTATGGTGGAAGCCGGCATGATTGAAAACGGCATCTAACATGATGCGAATCCCGTGTGCGTGTAACAGATCGACCATTTCCTTGAATTTCTCTTTCGTACCGAACTGTGGATCAATTTCTAAGTAATCGATTGTGTCATATTTATGATTCGATTTCGCCAAGAAGATCGGGCAGAAGTAAATACCAGTGATACCAAGTTCAACGAGATAATCGATGTGGTCGATGACTCCTTGGAAATCTCCACCGAAAAGATTCGTCGTCGTCGGTGCTGTACTATTCCATGGAAGTGTACCAGCTGGATCATTCGTCGCATCGCCATTTGCAAAGCGATCTGGGAAGATTTGATACCAAACTGTATCCTGGACCCAATCTGGTGCAGTGAATACGTCGACTGCATTAAGGAAAGGAACACAGAAATAGTAGCCTGTATCATCGAGCGGTTTTTCATCGAACCATCCACGTTCCGTGAATACATGACTCGTTGAACCGTCATGGAGACGGAAACCATATCGTAGACGACGGAAAGGAGGTACGACATCGATGAACCAATAATCGTATAATTCATCTGATCCACTTCGCTTCATCGGTGTTTCAAATGTATTCCAGTAGTTTGATTTTGAGGGATCGAAGTTCCAATCGGCAGCATCTGGGTTTTCAGTATGCCAATCGTATGGATCGCCCCAAATCAAATCGACGCGATCAACGTCATTTTTTTTCGTTTGTAAACGGATGTGGATTGTTCGCTCATCGTACTTATAGACGAATGGAGACATCGCACGGTGAAACACAGCTTCTTTGAACATGGCAGTCACTCCTTAACGCAATCGCTTGCATCGTATTGATTATGTCTTCGACCTAAGAATAGTAAAGCGCTTTCTTAAAGTCAATTCCAATCCCGTGAAATCAAGGATTCCTGATAAAAGTCGAGAGTATGATGCAATCGTTTGCATCATGTTGTGCAAACAATAAAAATGAAAACGTTTTCTTTTTATTCACTTATTCTTTTTAGCGTTTGATTCAAATAATGAAATCAAAAATAAAAAGTTTTTGAAATGTAAGAAAATAATTGAATAAAAGGACTTGTCAAAAGGATTTTAGATTGTATAATAAAAATGTAAAGGTGATGCAAACGTTTTCATAAAACGCTTACAACCACTCGGTTGTTATCATGAGAAAATGGTTGTGCCTTTATGCAAACGTTGTGCATTAAAACTTATCATTCATAAGTTAACTTGGGGAGGAAATTTCAATCATGGAAATGAAAAAATTCGTAGCAGGTCTCTCTGTATCTGTCATGGCAATCGGTGCGCTTGCAGCATGTGGCGGTGGATCGGATTCTGAATCATCATCTTCAGATTCGGGCAGTAAAAAACCAAGCAAGATCGTCATCTGGGAAGACACTGAAAAAGCTGAAACGACTAAAGCGGCAGCTGAAGCGTTCGAAGAAAAAGAAGGCGTCAAAGTTGAAGTTAAAGAAGTTAAGATGACAGATCAGCAGAAGAAAGTAGCACTTGACGGACCAGCAGGTAAAGGGCCGGATATCATGCTTCTTCCACACGACCAAATCGGTACAGTCGTTGACCAAGGCTTGATCGCGGAACTCAAGGATGGCGAAAAAGCACTTGAGCCATTCATCGATACAGCGAAATCAGCAGTAACGTTTGATGGTAAAGTCTACGGATATCCGAAAGCAGTTGAAACACCAATCCTCCTTTTCAATAAAGATGAATTAAAAGAAGCACCAGCTTCAATGGATGATCTGTACAAGATCTCAACAGAGCAAAAGAAAGACGGCAAATACGGATTCCTCGCGCTTTGGGATAACTTCTACTTCGCACACGGTCCAATCGGTGGATACGGTGGATATGTCTTCAAAGACAACGGTGGCAAATTGGATCCAGCAGATATCGGCTTGAACAATGAAGGTGCTGTCGAAGGTATGGATTACATCGGCAAGTGGTACAAAGAAGGTCTCTTCCCGAAAGGTCTTATCGGTGGTGGCGGTGGTCAAGCACTTGATCAACTCTTCGGCGATAAAAAAGCTGTTGCTGTCATGAACGGTCCATGGGCAGTTGCGAGCTATAAAGAAAAAGGTATCAACCTCGGAGCTTCAGCACTTCCGAAACTTCCAAACGGTGAGCCGATCAAAACATTCGTTGGTGTAAAAACATACGCGATTTCAGCATACTCGGAAAATGCAGAGTGGGCTGAGAAGTTCTTGGCATCACTCACAGGTGAAGAAAACGCTAAAGCAATGTTCGAAAAATACAATGAAATCCCACCAGTTACTGCTCTTCAAGAAGATGCAGCAATCAAGGATAACGAAGTCGCAGCAGCAGTCTTCGCACAATCACAAAACGGTGTGCCAATGCCGAACATCGCTGAGATGGGTCAAGTTTGGGAACCAATGGCAGCAGCACTTCAGCTTGTTGCAACAAACAAACAAGACGCACAAAAATCAGCTGATGATGCTGTCAAACAAATCAAGCAACAAATCGAAGCTAACAATCAATAAGCGTAAATGGAACGTGTGAATCCATGAAAAAGAGATAAAGAGAGGGGGATCTTGGATTCCCCCTCATCTTTATGGTTGGAAGAGAAGCCTGAGGTCAGACATGACCTTTGGAAAGGAGAACGGACGATGGCTGCGATTGCAACACCACACCCGACGAATCCAACGCCTGAAAAAAAGACGAACCACCGCACGATTGCGGCGCTGATGTCGATCATTCCAGGAGTAGGACAACTATACAATAAACAATTCCTTAAAGGCGCGACATTTTTTGTCGTCGTACTATCATATTTTCTCGTCAACTTTGAACTGTTCTTCAAAGGAGCCGGAAATGGTCCTGGCGATCGCGGAGCGATCTGGGGCTTGATTACACTCGGTGAGGTACCAGGCGTAAGGGGGGATCACTCGATCTTTCTAATGGTCGAGGGCATCATTGCCTTGATTTTACTTGTCTTTGGTATCGCCATTTACGTCTGGAACTTTATCGATGCGTATCGAATCGGTAAGTTGCGTGACATGAACCTTGAAGTACCTTCCTTGAAGATGCAACTACGGAACTTCCGCGATAATGGATTCCCGTATGCGATGTTGATTCCTTCGTTAGTACTTTTAGTGTTCACAGTCGTCTTACCGTTAATCTTTACTTTCTTGATTGCTTTTACGAACTATAAGTTCAACAACTCGCCTCCAGCAAAGCTGGTCGACTGGATCGGGATTCAAAACTTCTTGAATATCTTTACGGTTGATATTTTCCGCGATACATTCGTCAGCGTTCTTGGTTGGACGCTTGTCTGGACCGTCGCTTCGACGACAGGTGTCATCGCGATCGGTATCGGACTTGCAGTCTTGCTTAACCAAAAAGGACTCAAAGGAAAACGGTTCTTCCGTTCCATCTTGATCCTGTCATGGGCAGTACCAGCCTTCATCACGATTTTGATCTTCCGCTCGATGTTCAATGAGACATTCGGTGTCTTCAATACGACATTGTTACCAGCGATCGGTCTTACTGACGGTGTCGACTGGATGACAGATCCGACGTATACGAAGCTTGCCTTGATCGGGATTCAGTGGTGGTTAGGTTTCCCATACATCATGACACTGACGACGGGGATCTTGCAGTCGATACCAGAAGATCTTTATGAGGCAGCAACAATCGATGGAGCGACAGCAGGAGAGAAGTTCCGCTTGATCACATTGCCGATGATTCTTTTCGCAACAGCACCAATCTTGATCACGCAGTATACGTTCAACTTCAATAACTTCAATATCATCTATCTCTTCAACAACGGTGGACCGGCAGTGCCGGGTCAATCGGCTGGTGGAACGGATATCTTGATTTCGTGGATTTACAAATTGTCGCTTGGCGCGAACCCGCAGTATGGATTCGCAGCAGCGATCACGCTTGTGTTGTCGTTCTTCATCATGACGATTGCCGTCATTCAGTTCAAGCGTTCAAAATCATTCAAAGATGAGGATATGATCTAATATGAGAAAACAAAACCGAATCAACATGGCGTTGTCATATCTCATTTTGACGATCGCCTCCATCATTATCGTTTATCCACTCCTTTGGGTTGTTGGGACTTCACTTAACCCAGGGAAAAGTATTACATCGGATATCTTCCCAAGTAATCCGACTTTGATTCACTACTTCGATTTGTTTGATCCATCAAAAACGGATTATGGCATGTGGTATTTAAACACAATCAAGATTGCCGTCATCACGATGGTCGTCTCCGTCGCTCTAATCACGTTAACAGGATACATTTTTTCACGCTATCGCTTCGTCGGTCGGAAAAATTCACTAATCTTGTTCCTCGTGTTGCAGATGGTACCGCAATTCGTTGCCATTATTGCGATTTATGTCTTGCTTAATATGTTAGAATTGTTTGATACGCATCTGGCGCTCATCCTACTCTACTCGGGTGGCGCGATTCCAATGAATACGTATCTTGCAAAAGGATATTTCGATACGATTCCAAAAGAACTCGATGAGGCGGCACGGATGGATGGTGCCGGTCACTTACGAATCTTCTGGCAAATCATCTTACCGCTCGCAAAACCGATGGTCGCCGTCATCGCGTTGTTCAACTTCATGGCACCATTCAACGACTTCATTTTAGCATCGCTCGTCCTGCGTTCTCCTGAGAAACAGACACTTGCGGTCGGGTTGTACAACATGGTGTCGGAGCAGTTCGACAATAACTTCACGTTATTTGCGGCAGGTGCCGTATTATCAGCAGTTCCAATCGTTCTTCTCTTCTTCGCATTCCAGCGCTTCTTCGTGTCTGGATTGACAGCAGGTGGAACAAAAGGATAATCATAAGGGGGAAATCAGCGGCATGAGACGAGGCATAATGCTTCTCCTCTTGCCGCTTCTCTTGTCTATCGGCCTTCAACCGATGACGGGTGAAGCAGCAGGTTGGGAAAAAGAACGAATGTATTTCATCATGGTGGACCGGTTCGAGAATGGCGATCCGAGTAATGACCGAGAGGCGGATCCTGAAAATCCAAAAGCGTTTCAAGGTGGTGATTTAGCAGGCGTGACGAAACGTCTCGATTACATCAAGGAAAAGGGATTCACGTCGATTTGGTTAACGCCGATCTTTAAGAACCGTCCGAATGGTTATCATGGATACTGGACGGATGATTATTACGAGATTGATCCGCACTTCGGAACAAAGGAAGAGTTTAAACGCCTCGTCAAGGAAGCTCATGACCGAAATATCAAGGTCGTCCTTGATCTTGTCGTCAATCATTTAGGACCAAATCATCCGATGGTGAAAGAAAAACCGGAGTGGTTCCATAAAAATCAACCAATCATGAACTGGAATAACCCGTCGGAAGTCGAAAATAACTGGCTGTTCGATTTACCGGACTTCAATACGGAAAATCCAGAAGTCGTCGATTATTTAGTTGATGTCGCGAACTACTGGGCCGATGAAACGGGTATAGACGGATACCGGCTCGATACGGTTCGCCATGTGCCAGCCTCTTTTTGGGAAACGTTCATCCCAGCAGTCAAAGAAAAGCATCCGGACTTATTCTTGTTGGCTGAAGTATTCGATGGAGATCCGCGAAAAATCGCATCTTATTCAAAATTAGGTTTTGATTCCGTGACGAACTTCCCGTTTTATTATGGAGTCAAGGATCAGTTTGCCCGCAAAAATGGTTCAGCGGAAGAGCTCGATTCAGTTTATAATCGAGATACTACGTTTAATCCGAATGCCAAGGGACTTGCAACCTTCATTGATAATCATGATGTCAAGCGCTTCATCACGGAAGCAAAGATTGGTGGAGCAGACGAAGAGGAACGGCAGCTTCGATTGGCGCTGTTTGCACTCTATGCTGCCCCGGGGATGCCAATCGTCTACCAAGGAACAGAGGTGGCGATGCCAGGTGGCGAGGATCCTGGAAACCGGATGATGATGACATTTGATCAAAACAAGAAGATGCAACAGTACGTAAAAACGTTGAACGAGATGCGTCAGGACTACCCAGCGTTTGCAACAGGGAAGCAACGCTTGATCGCAAAAACAGATCATATGGCAGTCTACTCACGGGAGACGAAACAACAACAAGTCGTTTACGCGATCAATCTTGGAGAAAAAAAGACGAGCTTACGCGTGTCTGCGAAAGAAATCGTTGATGACCAGCGTTTAAGAGGACTTTTATTCTCAGACTTGGTGCGTCAAGATGGTGACGCCTATGAGATCACGCTTGATGCAAATAGTGCGAACAGCTATGTCATCGAAAAGTCACAAGTCAACTGGTGGTCGATCATCGCCATTGGTGCGATTGCTCCGATTTTAGCGCTCATACTTCTTCTCGTTCACCGTAAACGCATGCAACGTCAAACAAAATAAAATACTTAACTAGGAGAAATGTGAGGTGAAGGGGATGCAGGTAACAATCAAGGATGTAGCACGGGAAGCGAATGTCGCACCCTCGACGGTATCACGCGTCATTGCGAATAGTTCACGCATCAGTCAAAAGACGAAGGAACGGGTGCGGCAGGCGATGGATGAGCTCGGATATTATCCGAACGTTCATGCTCGCAGTCTAGCGAATCGAACGACACAAGCGATCGGTCTCGTCATGCCAAGTGCTGCAACAAAAACGCTACAAAACCCGTTCTTTTCGGAAGTCATTCGAGGAATCAGTACAAAAGCGCATCAAAATGGATATTCGTTATATATGACGACAGGTGTCTCGGAAGAAGAAGTATATGAAGGTGTCGTGTCGATGGTTCAGGGCCGTCGTGTCGATGGTGTCGTCGTACTGTATTCCCGTACGGATGACAAAGTTGTTCAATTTCTGCAAGATTCGAAGTTTCCGTTCGTCGTCGTCGGAAAACCATTCAGTGATTCATCACATGTCACATATGTCGATACGGATAATTATCTAGCCGGTCGCGAAGTGACGAAGTACTTGCATCAACTTGGGCATGAGTGTATCGCATTCGTCGGAGGCGCACAGGACCTAGCTGTGACGCAAGAACGTGTCGGGGGTTACAAGACGGCTCTCATGGAAGAGGGTATTCCGATTCAAGAATCCTACATCGTCAGTGCACCATTCATGACGACAGGAGGCGCTGAGGCAGTCAAACGACTGATGTCGCTTGAACATCCGCCGACGGCCGTCGTCGTCAGTGACGATATGATGGCACTTGGTGTCATGAGTACACTGAATGAGATGGGTATCGGTGTGCCGGATCAAATGGCTGTCGTCAGTTTCAATAACTTGTTCATCGCAGAATTCTCAAGCCCGCCGTTGACTTCTGTTGAAATCAATATCTTTGGACTTGGTTTTGAAGCGACGAATTGTTTGATTGAACAAATCAATGAAGATGCGACCCCTTATGGGAAGCGCGTCATCGTCCCGCATTATCTCGTCGTCCGTCAGTCTTGTGGCGGAAAATCTGAAGCATGAAACGACAGTCTATTTTTAAGCCGATTGGTTTGAAAATAGACTTTTTTTGATTCAAATGGATATCGATTTCTAGTAAAAGGAAGCGGTTGCAGAAAAAGAAATTTATTTTCGTGCAAACGATTGCATTGATGCTTTTTATGTGTACAATAAAGAATGTATAGTATAGATGAAACGCTTACATGATCAGGGTGACCGACATGCGTAGCATAAAAAGGAGCGACTTGACGATGAAACGACTTTTTGAGGTCAATGAGTGGAAAATTACAGAGCTTGGTTTTCATCCAGAAGATAATCGATTGGCAGAATCGATGACATCGATCGGAAACGGTCATATGGGAATGCGCGGGACGTTTGAAGAAGAGTACACAGGGGACACGCATCAAGGCATGTATGTCGCAGGTGTTTACTATCCGGATAAGACACGTGTCGGCTGGTGGAAAAACGGTTATCCAGAGTACTTTGCGAAAGTACTCAATGCTGTCAATATCATGGGATTGAAAGTATCCGTCAACGGAAAAGCTGTTGATTTGAACACGTGGGAAGTCATCGACTTCAAACGCGAACTTGATATGCAACACGGTGTGTTGACACGGACGATGCTATTGAAGAATGGGGTAGAGGAAACGAAAGTCGAATCCAAGCGTTTCTTCTCGATCGTTGATAAAGAAATCGCTGCCTTGCAATATACGGTGACACCTGTCAATTTTGAAGCAGAAATCGTCATTGAATCGTATCTCGATGCAGATGTTGAAAATGAAGACTCGAACTATGACGAGAAGTTCTGGCTTCCTGTCGAACACGGAATTGAAGAACGGTTCGGTTATGTCACATCAAAAACGAAAAAGCTCGATTGGCATGTGACGGCAGCGATGATCACGGATGTCGAAGGCGCACGATGTGAGGTCGTCGATGGCAATACGCAGTACGTCGCGAATCGTTTCACGAAACAAGCCGCAGTAGGTGAGGGTGTCACAGTCGAAAAATTCGTCGCACTCGTAACGAATCGCGACCATGAAATCGATGCGCTATTGGAGCAAGCGATGAAACGGGTTCACGTCGCATTCGAATCAGGCTTTGATACATTGCTTGCGACACATGAAGCAGCTTGGTTGCACCACTGGGAAGAAGCGGACGTGAAAATTGAAGGAGATGTCGAGGCACAGCAAGGGATTCGTTTCAACATCTTCCATATGTTCCAGACCTACACAGGTGAAGATTCACGCCTGAATATCGGACCAAAAGGATTCACGGGCGAGAAGTATGGTGGTGCGACGTATTGGGATACAGAAGCATATTGCTTAAACTTCTACCTTGCGACGTCGAAACCGGAAGTTGCTTGGAATTTACTCAAGTATCGTCACAATCAATTACCGCAAGCGAAAGAAAATGCGGATAAGAATGTCGGAATGAAGGGTGCACTTTATCCGATGGTAACGATGAACGGAGAAGAGTGCCACAACGAGTGGGAAATCACACATGAAGAAATTCACCGGAACGGTGCAATCGCGCATGCGATTTATAACTACACGAACTACACGGGAGACACGTCGTATCTCGGACAATACGGATTTGAAGTGTTAGTCGAGATTTCCCGCTACTGGGCAAGCCGTGTCAATTACGTGCCGCACAAGGATGTCTATATGATTCTTGGCGTGACGGGACCGAATGAATATGAGAACAACGTCAACAATAACTGGTATACGAATCTGATTGCGGCATGGTGTCTCGAATATACGCAGACCGTCCACCGTCATTTGGCACAAGAAGAACCAGAACGTTTGCAAGAACTTATGCATCAATTAGCGTTGACGGATGAGGAGCTGGCGAAGTGGGCAGGTATCGACTCGAAGATGTATTATCCAAAAGATGAGGCAGCCCCTGGAATCTTCATGCAACAGGATGGCTTCATGGATAAGGAACAAATCTTGGTCGCTGACCTCGATCCAAAACATCTCCCGCTAAACCAGAATTGGTCATGGGACCGGATCCTTCGCTCTGTCTTCATTAAACAAGCAGATGTCTTACAAGGTCTTTACTTCTTGACGGATCGCTTCAGTGTAGAAGAGAAAAAAGCGAACTTCGATTTCTATGAACCACGCACGGTTCATGAATCGTCATTATCACCATGTATCTACTCAATCATTGCGGCGGAAGTCGGCTATGAGGAAAAAGCGGTCGAACTGTACCAACGTTCAGCACGACTTGACCTCGATAATTACAACAATGATACGGAAGACGGATTACACATCACGTCGATGGTTGGATCATGGATGTCGATCGTCCACGGGTTCGCTGGATTACGGGTGGCAAACGATACGTTATCCTTTAAGCCGATGTTGCCAAAAGGCTGGACGAGCTATACATTCCGGATGCAATGGCGCGGTCATCATATCCATGTCCATGTACAGCCAAATGCCGTCGAAATCGCTCAAACAGAAGGCGAAGCATTCAGCTTAAACGTTCATGGAACAACTGTAGAAGTTCCGGCGGGAGGACAGATTACAGTTCCTGCTTCGATGACAGTATAAGAGATTAAACAGAACCGATTTTTTAGTCGGTTCTTTTTTTGTGTGTAACAAGAATCAGGACACCTTTGTCACAAATGAGAACGCCATCATGAAAAAGAACATCAATCTTTGGAAATCTTGACTATCCGACGACATTTGAATGTGCTAAAGTGTTTCAAGATAGTTATGAATGAGAGGAGAACGGCGTGTGACAGCAGTAGTAAAGGAAAGTATGTTAAAAGTGATCGTGGCTTCGATTGGGGGATTCGTCATCGCCGTTGCCATGAACTGGTTTTTGATTCCGAGTGGTGTATATTCGACTGGATTTACAGGACTTGCCCAAATCTTGACGCAAGTCCTTCAAAATACAGCATTTGCGTTTGGTGAAAACGTCTGGTTCTTGGCGTTGAACATCCCTTTGATCGTGCTCGCATGGATCATGTTAGGTCGGAGTTTTACAATCATTACGTTGGTTTCGGTCTTGGCAACGACGATTTTTATTGGTCTTATTCCTCAATATGCTGTCATACCAGGTGATCAAACACTGAATGCAGTGTTTGGAGGGGTTTTGCTTGCGATCGGTACCGGTATCACGATTAAGTTCGGTGCTTCGACGGGTGGGTTTGATATCGTCGCCCTCATCTTTGCTCGTTTCTCCGATCGCAGTGTCGGCTTGTATCTGTTCGTCTTGAATTTTTTAATCGCATTATTAGCAGGAGCGTTGTTCGGTTGGTCGACTGCTTTATACACAATCGTCTTCATCTACGTGACGTCTAAGGTCGTCGATGAGATTCATACGAGCAATCAGCGTCTAACGATTTTCATCGTCACGAATCATGCGGATGACATCACGACGGCTTTGCATCAGCATATCATCCGAGGAATCACGCAAATTCCTTCGATTGGAACGTATTCGCGAGCTGAAAAAGCGACGTTGATGATGGTCATCGAGCGTCACGAATTGCGGGACATTGAACGAATTTGCCGGGAAGCGGACGAGACAGTCTTCATCAACGTCGTCGCAACGGACTCGGTCGTCGGATACTTCCGAAAAGGATAATGAAAAGAGGCTGACTCAAAAGTCAGCCTCTTTATCTGTTTTCATGCGAGCCCGAGGACGTGTTTCAAGTAATACGCGATCCCGTCATCCTCATTTCGCTTCGTCGTGCCGTTTGCCAGATGCTTCAGCGCGGGGATGGCATTACCCATCGCGACACCATGTCCAGCATACTCGATCATCTCTAAATCGTTTTCCTCATCACCGAAAGCAATGATTTGTTTAGAGTCAATTCCAAGGTGGTCGGCGATATGGGAAAGACCGACCGCTTTGCTTGTACCTTTTCGCATCACTTCGACCATGAATTCAGGTTTCACCCATTGACGATTGAGTACCGTCTCAGCATGGATACCAGATAGTTCGGAGCGGATCTCATCGACGTGTTCTCCTTTTGCGTGAATCAAAAGAGATGTTGGTTCATGCATAAGCACCTTTCGTAAATCTCCGGTCGTGACGGATAAGGCATGGTCGGTATAGAATTCGTAAATGCCAACCGGATCATATTGAAAATAGACATGATCCGTGACTTCGCAGACGATGTTTTGTGTTTTCGTCTCAGCGACAGATTCTAAAATATGTTGAACAGTTTTTAATGGAATCGGATGATGCTGAACTTCAAAGTGGATGTCTTGCGGGTGATGAACGAGACCACCGTTAAAGTTAACGATCGGTGTCGTTAAACCGAGCTGTTCGTAATATTTTCGAGCGTGACGAAATGGTCGTCCAGTTGCGATGACGACTTCGTGACCATTCGCACGCGCACGCTGGAGCGCAGCGATGTTCGCAGCGCTGATTGTCTTATCATCTTTTAAAAGGGTGCCGTCGAGATCGACAGCGATTAAGTGACGGGTCATGATGAAATCCTCCGCTTTCTTTTCGTTAATTCTACTGTAGCATATGAAGCGATTGTCCTTCGTATGAAACGATTAAGTTTTTCAAGGAAAAGAAAGCGCTTGAAAAAATTAGAGAAAAGCTGTTGCTTGGATTAAAAAATGGTATACTACAAATCGTAGGATAACTCTATAGTACGTTATGGAAACGGAGGGGAAATCATGCGTTTTCTCGTTACATTCTTTTGGTCATTCTTACTCGTGAACACGGCTGTGTTCATCGTATCGGCAGTTGATGCAGTAACGTATAGCTTCGGATTCGCGACAGCTATGTCTGTCGTCACTTCACTTGTCGTCTTCGCACTCGATGCCGTCAATGAAGATTTAGGTCTTGGTCAAGGGACTAAGGCAGAATAAGGAAAAGCGAGATGTCGTCACTTGGGCGATAGGCTCGCTTTTTGTCTTAAGGAGGAATGAACGATGATCGTCATCGAACAGGTTCTGTGGCAAGAGATGCCGCAAAATGTCTACATCGCAGGGAATCAGATCATCGGAATCGGTTCCTACACCATAGATGAAGCACTGATCACGCAACGGATTGATGGTCGCAACAAACGGCTAGTCCCCGGATTCATCGACGGACACTTACATCCGATTGGTGGAGGTGGAGAAGGTGGATTTGCCACGCGAACGGCTCCGTTGACTGTTCGTGACATATTCGAAGGCGGTGTCACGACGGTCGTTGGATTACTCGGAACGGATGGTTGGACACGAACAGGAATTGACCTACTGGCACACGTACGGGGATATGCTCCATCTGGTATCCGTCCCTTTCTATTAAGCGGAAGTTATATGGTTCCGCCGGTCTTCCTGACGCAATCGACAGGACATGATATCGTCCTCATCAATGAAGTGATTGGTATCGGAGAGATTGCCATCAACGATCACCGATCGACACAACCGACGGCTCATGAACTCGCGCGATTAGCGTCAGAAGGCCGAATTGCCGGCATGGTCAAAGGCGTGTCGGGAACGATGAACGTCCATATCGGAGACGGGAAACAAGGGCTCGATCTATTACATGAAGTGATCGACACGACCGATCTACCGATTCAACAATTCCTTCCGACACATATCAATCGGAGTGAACGGATTTTTGAGGCAGGACTCGCCTGGGCGAAACGGGGAGGACGGATCGATTTTACGACGTGTACGACGGAAAGCTTCATTGCGGAAGGCGAGATTCCAGCAGGACAGGCTGTCGCCCGTGCTTTAGTAGCGGGAATTCCACTCGAGCAGATCACGATGTCGAGCGACGCTGGCGCAAGTCTTCCGGCATTTGATGAGGCAGGTCGATTAGTGCGAATTGATACAGGAAAACCCTCTTCCTTGATGCAAGCCGTACGCGATGCAGTGGAGCATGGTGTTACTTTTGATCAGGCAATCGCGACGATCACGCGATATGTCGCGGATGCATATGGTATACCGGGCGGGCGAATAGCGGTTGGAGAACGAGCGGATCTGTTACTGATTGATGACGCTTTGCAAATCGATACGATTCTTGCGAATGGTCATGCTATAATGGTTCAGAAAAAATGGCTAATACCAGAATGACGGAGGGATAGACGTGTCAAAGAAGTCGAAACGTAAAAACACGAAAAAACCGCAATCCAAGGCGAATTGGATTACAGCCGGAGTCATCGCCTTGATCGTATTGGTGGGAGGATTACTTCTCGTCTTCACGGATCGAGAAGATTCTGCATCGAAGAACGGCAACCTAACGGCTACACAAGTCGCAGATAAAGTAAAATCCGGTGATGAATTCTATACGTATTTCTATCAAACAGGTTGTTCTCACTGTGAAAAAGTAAAACCATATCTCGTCCCGCTTGGTGAAAAACAGGACATCCCATTCGAACAGATTGATCTTGCTGTCGAACAGTCGGCTTGGGACACGTTTGGCATCGAGGGTACACCGACGGTTGTTCATTTTAAGGATGGTAAGGAAGTCGGACGTGTAGCAGGAGAGCAAACGGAAGACAGCTATAAAGAGTTCTTCGCTGGAAAAGACGTAAAGGACTCAAAAGAAGAATCATCCGGTGATCTCAATGATTAAAAAATGGTTTTACTCTCGCGTGTTCGAATTAAATGGACACCCGCTTGTTGCCAAACAACTGAAACGTTTTGCGATGAGCCGTATCAGTCGTCCATTCATCCGTCCGTTCGTTCAGGCATACGATCTAAATATGACAGAAGCGACTCGGAATTTAGAAGCGTATTCGAGTTTACATGACGTTTTCATTCGTCATGTCAAACCGGAAATGCGACCGATTGATCAATCAGATGGCGCATTCGTCAGTCCGTGTGACGGTGTGCTATCCGTCGTTGACGACTTGACGGCTGATAGCCGATTTACTGTCAAAGGACAATCGTATACGGTATCTGAGTTACTCGGTTCCCATCACGAGGCACAGCAATACGTTGGTGGACGTGTGATGATCTTTTACTTAAGTCCGCAAAACTACCATCGTGTTCATGTGCCGATGGATGGAACAGTCCGGACGAGCTATACGCTCGGTCGCGATTCAGCACCAGTGAATGAGATCGGTCTCACACATGCGCTTCGTCCATTGACGCGGAACTACCGTCGTGTGACGCGCATCGTCCAAGGGAAACATGCGCTTGAACATGTCATGGTCGGCGCACTGAACGTTAACTCGATCGTTCGGACGAACGAGTCGAAGGACCTTCGTCGCGGGGATGAGTTTGGATACTTCTCATTCGGTTCGACGGTCGTCCTGATTTGTCCGAAAGACGCATTGACGTTAGACAGTCAGGCGATTGGACCAGTTTTAATGGGGCAGCGCCTCGGACAATGGCATTCATGAAAGCGAGGCGCCCGTTTTGGGCGTCTCCTTACGTTTAGGAGGAATGAATCATGCCGGCACTGGCATTAGCAGAAATCGGAAGTACACAGGTCCAAACGTATATCGCACTCATCATTTTTTTAGTGACCTATGGCTTCATCATCAGTGAAAAAGTAAGTCGGGCGATCGTCGCCTTGCTTGGAGCGCTCGCGATGGTCATCATCGGTATCGTGGATCTCGAGACCGCATTGTTTGAATATATTGAATGGGGAACGATCGTCTTATTGATCGGCATGATGATTCTTGTCACGATTGCCAATCAATCTGGCTTGTTCGAATACATTGCAATCCGCGCTGCGAAGACGACGAAAGGAGATCCGATCAAGGTATTGATTTTACTGTCCGCATTGACGGCACTTGGATCGGCATTCCTTGATAACGTCACGACGGTTCTATTGATCGTTCCGATCACATTTTCGATTACGAAGATACTTAAAATCGCGCCGTTTCCGTTCTTGCTCGCAGAAGTCCTATTTGCGAATATCGGTGGGACGGCGACCTTGATTGGGGATCCACCGAATATCATGATTGGTGCCGCAAATCCACATTTGACGTTCAATGCCTTTTTAGTGAATCTTGCACCAATTATCCTCGTCATCACGGTCGTAACGATCGGCATCCTGTATTTCATCTTCCGGAAGCAGTTGCATGTCGAAGCGGAAGATCGACAAAAACTGATGGAAATCGATGAGAAGAGTTATATCGTCAGTCGAAAATTGGTCACGCGAAGTAGTATCGTTCTCGTCAGTACGATTGCGCTGTTCGTGTTACATCCGGTGCTTGATCGAATCGGACTTCATCTCGAAGCACCAGCGATCGCGATTCTTGGAGCGACCGTTCTGATGCTGCTGACGATTGAAAACGATCATCAGTTAGAGGGAATCTTTGCCCGTATCGAGTGGACGACAATCTTTTTCTTCGCCGGATTGTTCGTGCTCGTCGGTGGGATTCAGGAAGCGGGCATCATCCGCTACCTCGCTGAAAAGACGATTGATTTGACAGGTGGCGATATTCAGACGACAGCGACTGCTGTGCTTTGGTTGTCTGGTATCGCCAGTGCGACGATTGATAACATCCCGTTCGTCGCGACGATGATTCCACTCATCAATGATGTAGCTGCTGGAATTGGATTATCATCAGCAGATGCGAAAGTGGACGTGTTATGGTGGTCCCTCGCACTCGGTGCCTGTCTCGGTGGTAACGGGACATTGATCGGTGCATCGGCGAACGTCATCGTCGCGGGTCTCGCGACACGACAAGGTGAAAAATTTACCTATATGCGCTTTTTGATTTATGGAGCACCGATCACGATCGTAACGTTGATTCTATCGCAACTCTATCTGTGGATTCGATATTATTAAGAAAACGGAAGGTGGACCTTCCGTTTTCTTTTGTGCGTCGCTCTTACTACCTGATTGTGCTATAATCGAACGATAAGAGCATAACTGTTTCTTAAACTTAACTATAGAGCTAGACCATTATCTGGAGGTTTTATTCTTGTTCAAACGACTTTATCCGAAACATTTCGTGGCTTCGATCTACGATATCGACCTTGAAATGCTCAAACGAAACGGTGTCAAAGCGATTTTGACCGATCTTGATAATACGCTCGTCGCATGGAATATCGCAGATGCTCCAGACGAATTGGTTGCTTGGCTGGATATGGTGAATAATCAATATGGTTTCGACGTCATCATCGTATCGAACAATAACGGAGACCGCGTCAAGAAGTTCGCGGATCCACTCGGATTGCATTATATTGCGCCTGCTCGAAAACCGCTTCCTATCGGGTTTAAACGAGCATTGACGGAATTCGGTTATCATGCGAAGGAAGTTGTCTTCTTAGGAGACCAACTCTTTACGGATGTACTCGGTGCAAACTCCGTTGGAATCGAAGTCATCCACGTTCAACCTGTCGTTAAGACGGACGGTGTCGTCACGAAATTCAATCGCCTGATGGAACGTGTCATTTTCCGCCGGATGAAACGCAAAGGAATCTATAAATTGACACAACGCGTCAAGGAAGATCCTTCTGCACTGGAGCATCCGATCGAAACACTTCGTCAGGATAAGCAACAATAACCCTGTCAGATCGGTAGATGAAAGGGAAGGCAGCAGTCGCAACATGTACGGCGAGAGGTCGGAAGTTACGCTCTTGGAGTAGCGAGCAGGGCGCTACGGTGAAAAGAGAAGGGATATCGTTCCCGCATGCGGCTCAACATAATATGATCGAAGAAATCCACTGCGCTGGCTGTGGTGTCGCCATTCAAACGGAAGACACAAAAGCACCAGGATACGCACCTAAATCTGCACTTGATCGTGAAATGGTCATTTGCCAACGTTGCTTTAAATTAAAGCACTACAATCAAATTCAAGATGTATCGTTATCGGACGATGATTTCGTTAAAATCTTAGACGGAATCGGTCAAAAAGATGCACTTGTCGTTAAAATCGTTGATATCTTCGATTTTAATGGAAGCTGGTTACCGGGATTACATCGGTTCGTCGGTAAAAACGACGTCTTACTCGTCGGGAACAAAGCCGATTTATTACCGAAGTCACTCAACCCGAACCGTCTCATGAACTGGATGCGTCAAGCATCGAAAGAACTTGGATTACGTCCAGTCGACGTTCATCTGATCAGTGCGAAAAAAGGGCACGGAGTCGATGAACTCGCTGAAAAAATCGATTATTATCGAAAAGGTCGCGACGTCTATGTCGTTGGTTGTACGAACGTCGGGAAATCGACGCTGATCAACCAAGTCATCAAACGCTTCGGTGAAGAAGATGAAGCCGTCATCACGGTCAGTCACTTCCCAGGAACGACACTAGACTTGATTGACATTCCACTCGACGATAACTGTAACCTGTATGATACACCGGGGATCATCAATCATCATCAGATGGCTCACTATGTTGATGCAAAGGACTTGAAGCTGATCACACCGAAAAAAGAGATCAAGCCATAAGTCTTCCAAATCCATCCGCAACAGACACTCTTCTTCGGAGGTCTTGCACGATTGGACTATATGGAAGGGAACAAGCGTTCATTCGTCATCTACATGTCGAATGAATTGAAAGTTCACCGGACGAAGCTTGAAAAGGCAGACGATTTATACGCGAACCATAACGGTGAGCTGTTGTCTCCGCCAAACGAAAAGACGCGTGAGATGTTACCGCCGCTTGTCCGTCATGAATTCAGCCTCCGCGACAACATGAAGACGGA
Source organism: Exiguobacterium sp. s191 (assembly GCF_018618955.1). Taxonomy (NCBI): domain Bacteria; kingdom Bacillati; phylum Bacillota; class Bacilli; order Caryophanales; genus Exiguobacterium; species Exiguobacterium sp. s191. The sequence goes on from NZ_JACSNC010000001.1 coordinate 109,624, forward strand.
TATCGTCTTCAGTGGACTCGGGTGGGTTGCGGTTCACGGAAAAGGTGGACGTGTCGCTGCTTACGCCCCGAAAGGTGTCGCTGTATCCTTACGTGAGGCGCTCGTCTGATGCGCTTTGCCGTCATCGGTCATCCGATTGCCCATTCACTTTCACCTGAGCTGCATACAGCTTGGCTGGAAGCGGCTGGGCTTTTCGGCTGTTATGACCTCATCGATGTAACGGAGCAGCAATTGCCGCAAATCATTACGAAATTACGCACACATCAGCTAGACGGAATCAATGTGACGATTCCACATAAAACAGCAATCATTCCGTATCTGGATCGGCTAGAGCCGGCAGCTCAAAAAGCAGGCGCCGTGAATACGGTATATCGGCAGGATGGGCAGTTGATTGGTGCGAATACAGATGGAATCGGATTCGTCCGCGCGTTGACAGAACGTCGTCCGTCATTTCAAAAGACGCTCGTTCTTGGTGCGGGCGGTGCGGCGCGAGGCATCATTGCTGCGTTGCCCGGAGATGTGACGATCACGAATCGTACAGAAGAACGCTCTAAGGCAGTTGCCGATGAATTCGGAGCAACCGTTCTACCATGGCAAAAAACATTTGATTTAACGAGTTACGACGTCATCATCAATACGACTTCTGTCGGGATGGCGCCACATATCGAGGCACGTCCGATCGAATTGACGGAGACGCACGCCTTGATTTGTGATATTATTTATCGGCCGACGCCGACCCGTCTATTGCGTGAAGCGACCGAAAAAGGTCTCGACACACTTGACGGCGTCCCGATGTTCGTCTTACAAGCGGCTGAAGCATTTGAACGCTTCACCGGACAAGCACCTGACCTTGCACTTGGCGAGCAGGTGATACGAAAGCAATTGGAGGAATTTTAATCATGTTAACAGGTAAACAAAAACGTTTTTTACGCGCGACAGCTCACGACTTAAACCCGATTTTCCAAGTCGGTAAAAATGGAGTCGGAGAAGCGATGTGTGCTGATTTGATGGATGCGCTCGAAAAACGGGAACTCTTGAAAGTACAAGTATTGCAAAATTGTGCGGACGCACCGAAGGATGTCGCACAAGAACTCGTCGCAGGAACGAATGCTGAACTCGTTCAAGTCATCGGAAAAGTCATCGTTCTCTATAAAGAATCAAAAGAGAACAAGACGCTCGAATTGCCACGATGAAAATCGGACTGATGGGCGGAACGTTCGATCCTCCGCATATCGGTCATCTCCTGATTGCCGAACAAGCGCAGGAACAACTTGAACTCGATGCGGTCTGGTTCGTACCAGCGAATGTGCCACCGCATAAACAACGTACAGTCACAGACGCAACCAAGCGTTTACGCCTTGTAGAAGAAGCAATTGCATTGAATCCTGCTTTTTCCGTCTCAGCAATCGAGTTTGAGCGCGAAGAGCCTTCCTATACGTATGATACGATTCGTGCACTCAAGCACCGGTACCCGGAGCATGAGTTTCTATTTCTCATTGGAGCAGATTCACTCGTGAGTCTCGATACGTGGTATCAAGCCGAACAGTTATACGAGGAAGTCGTCTTTGGTGCCGTCGCTCGACCGGGCAGTCGGTATCTGATTCCGCGTGGTGCCCGTGTGAAAGCGGTCGATATGCCATTGCTAGAAATTTCTTCGACGGATATCCGGCAACGGGTCGCGCGTGGACGGAGCATTCGCTACCTTGTACCGGAAGCCGTTCGACAACGGATTGAGGAGTGGAATCTATATGCGCCTTGAAGAAGCACGTCAAATCATTGAGCGTACGTTGCCTGAGCGACGCTATGTGCACACATTAGGTGTCGTTGAGACAGCACGACACTTGGCTCTTAAATATGGTGTTGACGAAGAAGAAGCAACACTTGCTGCTATGCTTCATGATTATGCGAAATACCGCGATACGAATGAGATGCGTTCGATTGCCGTTGAATTGAATCAACGGGTTTTACTCGATTATGATGACGAACTGCTTCATGCGCCAGTAGGTGCGGAGCTTGTCCGTCGAGAACTTGGTCTTGATTCAGACGTGATTTATCAAGCGATCGCAAATCACACGACGGGGGCACCCGGTATGCCGTTGCTCGATCAAATCATCTTCGTCGCGGATGCGATTGAACCAAATCGCAGTTATCCAGGTGTCGAAGCGCTTCGTGAAGTAGCGGAGCAGGATTTGACGGACGCCGTCATCGCAACACTCAGTCAGACGATTCATTTTTTATGTAAAAAACAAGCCATCATCTTTCCGCGAACGATTGAGACCTATAATGCCTTCGTCGCGGCCAAACGAAAGGGGACCGTCCTATGACAGTCGAACAAGAATTACAATTAATCGTAAATGCCATCGACGATAAACGCGCTGAAGATATCGTCGTCCTGAATATGTCGAGCATCTCACCAGTTGCCGACTACTTCGTCATCTGTGAAGGGAATTCAGAAAAACAAGTACAGGCAATCGCACGTGAACTCAAAGAAGTCGCGCACGAACATAACCTGCCGATCAAACGTCTCGAAGGATTCGATGCGGCACGTTGGGTGTTAGCGGATCTTGAAAACGTCGTCGTTCACGTCTTCCACCGTGACGATCGTGATTACTATAATCTCGAAAAACTCTGGGCAGATGCTCCAAAGGTTGAAGTCGAGGTCAACTAATGGCATACGAACAGTTCGCCTACATCTATGATGAATTGATGCAAGACGTCCCGTACGATCAATGGGTCGACTGGGTCAAAGCATACGTTCCGACTGGCAGTACGATTGCTGATATCGGATGTGGAACGGGTACGGCGACGCTTGCATTAGCGGCACACTATGAGATGCTCGGAATCGATTTATCGGAAGAGATGCTCGAAGTCGCGCAGGAAAAAGCGATGGAAGAGGGATTACGCATTCAATTCTGGGCGCAAGACATGCGCGAAATCGAATTGCCGACACCTGTCGATGCCGTGACGATCCTATGCGACTCCTTGAACTATCTCCGGACGGAAGAGGATGTCAAACAGACGTTTACACATGTAGCAGCAATCCTCAAAGAGGGTGGACGTCTCTTATTTGATACACACTCTCCATACAAGATGGAAACGTTGTTCAATGGAAAGACATATGCGACACATGCGGAGCAAAGTTCGTATATCTGGTTCGCGGATCCTGGTGAAGCACCGCTTTCTGTCGTCCATGAACTGACTTTCTTCATCGAGGAAGAGGACGGTCGCTATGAGCGTGTCGATGAAACGCATCATCAGCGGACGTATCCTCCAGCACAGTACGTGACATGGTTACGCGACGCCGGATTCCGGGTCCTCGCGGTCACAGGCGATTTTGGACCGGATGCTCCTTCTGAGACAGCCGAGCGGATTTTCTTCGTTGCTGAAAAAATGTAAAAGTGATCTCATCCGTCTTCTTTAAGTGATACACATTCGTGTTGCTTAAAGGAGACGGATTTTTTGTTCGTCAAACAGATGCTAATTCAAAGTAACGGTATGGATGGTATGACCTTTATTCGACATAACACACCGTATCATGTTGTAAAAGAGTGGTTAGTGTGTATTCCTTCGTTTCCTGAAGTCCGTAGCGACCTGTTAGAGTCGTGGAAAAAGGAGGGATTCGTCTTGACCGTTCCACGTTTGCAACAAATCGCAGGTCTCGTCGTCGTCCTGCTACTCATCATTTTATTGTTCGTACCATTACCCTCTTGTTCGAATGAAGCGATGGTCGATCAACCGTCCTTAACGGATAAACAACAAGAGGCAAAAGCAGAGCCAGTAGAAAAAGATACCTCGATTCGTGACAAACTCATCATGGTCGATGTGAAAGGGGCGGTAGAAGCACCTGGACCCTATCAATTTCACCTCGGTGATCGAGTGAAGGATGCAATCGAAAAAGCAAAGACGACTGAGAAAGCTGACATTCGACAAATGAATCTCGCGGCACGTCTCATTGATGGACAGGAAGTCATCGTGCCGGTAAAAAAGACGAAAGATCAGCCGAAACCAACGAAACGCTCAAAAGCAGAGATACCAAAAGGACTGATTGACCTCAATGCGGCAACGGCGGAACAGTTGATGGAGGTTCCGGGAATCGGTCCTGCCAAAGCAGAAGCGATCTTAGCCTATCGTGAGGAGAAGGGAGGATTTGCGACGTATGAATCACTCGGAGATGTAAAGGGCTTTGGGGAAAAGACGTTAGAATCGCTTAAATCCTACCTGATCGTCTACTGATGCCGCTTCATGCGCTGTTCGTTCTCTTACTCATTGTCGCCATTAAAGAATCGATCTGGTGGTTAGTGACGCTGATGCTATTTACTGTCATGAAGTCATGGTCTTTTTCAATCGGTCGTCTTTTCTTTTTGTTCATTCTGAGTTGTCTATTCATCGGAATGGGTCATCTGTCACCTGAACCGCACGACGTCTCGTCTGTTGACATCTTATCAGGTAAGCGTAATGGGGATCGAATTCGCTATGATGCGGAGAGCAACGGTCAATCGGTTCTATTGACGGCAACGATTGCAGAAGATGAGACAGGATACGAACGAATCGGTTACTCCTGTCACGTCGATACGGAACCGCTCGATGTCCGTCAACAATCGAATGCGGGAGGTTTTGACGAACTGCAATTCATGCATACGAATCGTTACGCTGGAAAGTGGGAAGTACGTTCGTTTGATTCCTGTCATCCGACACTTGGATATGCGGCAGAAGGAAGACGGGTACGTGAAGCATGGTTGAAACGGATAGAAGACTTGTTACCACAAAAGCAAGCATTCTACGTCGAAGCACTTGTATTTGGTGAGGATCGATTAATGGATCAAGTGACGCTCGAACGGTTTAAGAAATTCGGCTTATTACATGCGATCGTCATCTCAGGATCACATATCGCTTTTTTAGTGTTTAGTCTGCTGTACGTCTTACGAAAAATCAGGATGACAAAAGAAAAACGACTTGATATCGTTCTGATCTTACTGCCGATTTACGGATGGTTGACGGAGTGGAGTCCTCCAGTCACTCGGGCTGTGCTCGTCGCGATGATTCTGTTGCTCGGTCGTCGTTTCCACAAACCGTTAGATCCGGTGGAGGTCATTGCGGGGGTCGCGGCTTTTCAATTGGCGATTCAACCAACTGTCATTTACGATATCGGATTTCAATTGACGGTCGGACTGACGCTGTTTCTTGTGCTGTCGAGACGACTCATGGGTTCGGTTCGTCGTCCTTGGAACTGGCTGCTTATCAGTGCTTGGGAACAGTTTGGAACACTCCTCTTTTTACAGGGGATTGAACAGACGACGGTTTCAATTTGGTCGCCATTGTTGAATCTATTGATTGGTAGCTGGATTGAGTGGGTGATTCTGCCGGGATCGTTCATTCTGGCGACACTCCCGTTCTTACCGATTCGTTCAACGTTTCAGATCGCGCATCAGTACGCGATTCAATGGATGGACCAAGCGTTACGACTGGCGGAGAATCTGCCGTTGGCGATGGTTGCCGTTCCAGCATTTTCTCCGATCGTCTTGACAATCGTCGTTGTCGGAACAGGAATCGCTTGGTATATTGCTGAGCGGAGATGGTGGGGGCATGCACTCCCGCTGATTCTTTTACTTACGGCATGGGGGTATACGGAGTGGCGCGTACCTGAACAAATCACGTTTTTAGATGTCGGGCAAGGGGATAGTATCGTACTTGAGAAAGCAGGAGAGACGTTCGTCGTGGATACCGGTGGCGTTTATCAGCAAACGACGCATCCACTGCTCCGTCCGTTCGATCCAGGTAGTCATATCGTCGCGCCCTTTTTATTCACACGAGGAGAAGCAGAAATCGACGGTCTCATCGTGACGCACGCTGATCATGATCACGTCGGTGGACTGCTAGGATTACTGCGTCAAGTTCGCGTGAAAACCATTTATTTAGGTGCGTATGACAACACGGATGAGAAGCGAAACGATTTGATTCGTTCGATCGAAGCAACTGGGACGCGTGTCGAGTTCATTCAAAAGGGGCAAACGATTCGTCCTTGGTTACAGGTACTTGCACCGACTGGACGAGAAGAAGAAGAGAACGATCGGTCTATTATATTACTTGCACAGATTGCCAAACAACGTGTTTTACTGACGGGTGACGCTGGCCTAGCAATCGAGGACGAATTAAGCGTTGGACCAATCGATATTCTAAAAGCAGGTCATCATGGTTCGAACACGTCGACCGGTGAAGAACTCTTGCAGAAGACAAATCCGAAGATTGTCATCTTATCAGTCGGACGAAAAAATCGATACGGGCATCCGCATCCGGACGTGCTTGAGCGGATCGGGACAGATCGGATCGTCTTTCGAACGGATGAGGACGGGAGTGTAACTTGTTCTTCAGCGGGCTGTGAACCTATGATAAAATAAAAAAACAGCAACCCCCCAAGGTTGCTGTTTTACTGATTATAGACTTAAGAACTTAATTGCGACACCGATGATGAACAAGACTGCGAAGAAGCCGAATGATGCACCAAAACCAACGGCAGAGTCGAGCGCATCGTTGCGTTTTGATTGAATATCGTTCTCGAACGCGTTTTCACTTGGTGGGCGTACTGAATGTGCCATGCTGCATTCCCCCTTAATAGATTCCGCTTCTAGTATAGCGGAATAAAAGAGGATTATCTATGATGAAGTTAAGAACAAACTGTGAAATGTGGTGGGAATGATGAAAACTCCTTGGCTCGTCAACGGAAAATTAGCGAATTTATACTTATTATATGGAACAGAACGACACTTGTTAGAAGAATGGGAACGTGAAATCGTAAAAGCGGCTCTTCCGGACGGAGAACGCTTTGATTATATGAAAATCGATTTGAACGACCAACCGCTTGATGCGGTACTCGATGAAGCGGAGACGGTACCCTTTTTAAGCGACTACCGTGTCGTCGTTGCAAAACCTGCAACGTTTCTGACAGGAGCGAAAGATAAAAAACAACATAATCTCGAACGGTTAGCAGATTATATCCTACAACCGGCAGACTACGCGGTCGTTGTCTTGATCGTCGAAGCAGAAAAGCTCGATGAACGAAAAACCGTCGTCAAACGATTGAAGGAGCGCGCGACGGTACTAGAGGCAAAAAAACCGACGACCGAAGAGTTGTTCCGCTTCGTTCTGGATGCTGTCAACGACAAAGGATACCGGATGGAACGTCCAGCAATCGAGCGACTCATTTTCTTGACTGCTGAGATGTGGGGGACATTAGCCCATGAACTTGAGAAGTTGATGTTGTTTGCAGGGGACCGACCAACAATCGAAATCGAGGATGTCGATTTGCTTGTTCCGCGGACATTAGAGGACAACGTCTTTCAATTAACGGACTACTTGATGAAGCGTCAACTCGAACCAGCGATCCGCTTGATTCGCGACCTTGAAAAACAAGGACAGGAAGTGTTGGCTCTCCTTGGACTGATGGCACGCCAATACCGGATGATGTTGCTGTCGAAACGATTAGCAGAACAAGGATACGGAGAACGACAAATCGCATCAAAAGTCGGAGCCCATCCGTATGCGATCAAATTGGCACTCCAGTCTGCCAAACGGTTTACGTTTGCGCAGCTCGAGCAAGCACTCATCGCCATCACGACGACAGATGAAGGTATGAAAACAGGACGCGGTGATAAGAAGATTCTATTCGATGCGTTGATTGTTCGCTTAGCGACGCTATAAGAGGAGGCAAACGATGATGGAAGTCCAGATCATTACAGCAGAAGAGGTCATCCCATTACGGCATGATGTGTTACGTCCACATCAACCACGTGAAGCGTGTATCTACCCAGACGATGCGCTTGCATCGACGTTTCATCTCGGCGGGATAAAAGCACAACAAATCGTCGCAATCGGTAGTTTCTCGGAACAATCGCATGCACAAGCGCCAGGAGCGACGTATCAGCTTCGTGGTATGGCGTCGAGTGAAGACGTGCGTGGTGAAGGGTATGGTCGGGCGCTGATCGAAGAAGCCCGTCGTCTATTGAAAGAACGACAAGTGACAGCTTGGTGGTGTAACGCCCGCGTCACGGCACTTCCTTTTTATGAACGCCTCGGACTGGAACGTGTTGGAGAACCGTTCCTCATTGAAGGGATCGGTCTTCACTATGTCATGATCGATCGTCTAGACGACAAGTAAGACAAGAAATGGCGGACGAAGGAATCGTTTTACACGAGTCCTTCGTCCGCCATTTCAGATCATATAAAAAATCGCCACTGGAGAACCCTCCTAGTGGCGACCCATCACCGTATTCTTCGGAAAGAATTAAAGTGCGTTTACGAGTTTAGCGAGACGTGATTTGTCACGACCAGCTTTGTTGCTGTGGATGAGACCTTTAGCAGCAGCTTTGTCGATTTTTTTAGAAGCTGTAGCGAAAGCAAGGACCGCTTGGTCTTTGTTACCTTCAGCTGCGAAAGTTTCGACTGCTTTAATCGCTGAACGCATTGCCGATTTACGTTGTACGTTAGCGACGCGGCGTTTTTCAGCTGTTTTAACGCGTTTGATTGCTGATTTAATGTTAGCCATGGATGATTCACCTCCAATAAAACTCATTCGAGATTTATATTCGCATATCTGCAGTTATCGTTCAACAGAACAAACACAATTGTAGCAAACGTTTTTCTTAAAAGCAATACGACGTCTAGGGAATCTTCACATTTTGTTTTTCGGGTAAAACAAAACGAGATAGTACAGTGAAGCGCTTTTTGGTATAATGAACCGTATGTACGTTTGAAAATAAGGTAAGGTGACTCTAAACATGACGAATGAAGACCGTTTAAAGCGGCAGAAGAGTATTCGTAACTTCTCGATCATTGCCCATATCGATCACGGGAAGTCGACACTCGCTGACCGAATTTTAGAAAAAACTGGCGCGTTGACATCGCGCGAAATGAAAGATCAGACACTTGATGCCATGGATCTCGAACGTGAGCGTGGCATCACGATTAAACTCAACGCTGTTCAATTGAAGTATACAGCAAAAGATGGGGAAGATTACATTCTTCACCTCATTGATACACCTGGACACGTCGACTTCACATATGAAGTCTCGCGTTCACTTGCAGCTTGTGAAGGGGCTGTCCTCGTCGTCGATGCGGCGCAAGGAATCGAAGCGCAGACGCTTGCGAACGTTTACTTAGCACTCGACAACGATCTCGAAATCCTTCCGATCATTAACAAAATCGATTTACCTTCTGCGGATGTCGAACGCGTCCGTCAAGAAATCGAAGATGTCATCGGACTCGATGCATCTGAAGCCGTTCCGACTTCTGCGAAGGCAGGGATCGGTATTGAAGAAATTCTCGAACAAATCGTCGAGAAAGTACCAGCGCCGACGGGTGATCCGTCTGCACCACTCGAAGCATTGATCTTTGACTCCTATTATGACGCTTACCGTGGTGTCGTAGCATCGATTCGAATCGTCAACGGAACAGTTAAAGTCGGCGATAAGATTCGGATGATGTCGACAGGTAAGGACTTTGAGGTTCTGGAACTTGCCGTTGCGACACCAAAACCATTACGTCAGCAAGAATTGACGGTCGGTGATGTTGGGACGTTGTCTGCTTCGATCAAAACGGTCGGCGACGTACGTGTCGGGGATACGATTACGCTTGCGAAACAGCCAGCTACTGAAGCACTGCCAGGATACCGTAAGATGAATCCGATGGTATACTGTGGACTCTATCCAATCGATGCTGCGAAATACAACGATTTACGAGAAGCGCTTGAAAAACTACAACTTAGTGACGCGGCGCTTGAGTTCGAACCAGAGACATCACAAGCACTCGGATTCGGATTCCGTTGTGGATTCCTCGGGATGCTCCACATGGAAATCATCCAGGAGCGGATCGAACGTGAATTCAACATCGATATGATCACGACGGCACCATCGGTTATCTATCACGTGACGACGACAGCGGGTGAAGTCTTGCACGTCGATAACCCATCGAAGATGCCGGATCAGCAAAAAGTCGAATTCATCGAAGAGCCCTTCGTTAAGGCTGCTGTCATGACACCAAATGACTACGTCGGTGCGATCATGGAGTTGTGCCAGAAGAAGCGTGGGACATTCGTTGACATGCAATATATCGATACGACACGTGTCAAAATCACGTATGAGTTACCGTTATCTGAGATCGTCTACGACTTCTTCGATCAGTTGAAATCGAGTACGAAAGGGTATGCGTCACTTGATTATGAATTGATCGGCTACCAACAGTCGCGTCTCGTCAAGATGGACATCCTGCTCAACAACGAGAACGTCGATGCGCTCAGCTTCATCGTTCACCGTGACTTCGCGTACGAACGCGGGAAAGTCATCGTTGATAAGTTGAAAGAATTGATTCCGCGGATGCAGTTCGAAGTGCCGATCCAGGCCGCTGTCGGAACGAAGATCGTTGCTCGTTCGACGATTAAGGCATTACGGAAGAACGTTCTCGCGAAATGTTACGGGGGAGATATCTCTCGGAAACGGAAGCTGCTCGAGAAGCAAAAAGAAGGTAAGAAACGCATGAAGATGGTAGGCTCAGTAGAGGTACCGCAAGAAGCCTTCATGTCCGTTCTATCCATGGACGAAGATTAAACAGGTGGGGGGCGCTTGCGTCCCCTTTTTGGTTTTTATAGAGAAAGGATGAGGCGAAATGGGAATACGCGCCGCATATGTCCACATCCCTTTTTGTGAACATATTTGTTATTACTGTGATTTCAATAAAGTCTTTTTAAAGAATCAGCCCGTTGATGAATACCTCGATGCGCTCGAACGCGAAATCGAACTGACGTTGAAACAATACCCGACGGATCATCTCGAGACGATCTTCATCGGTGGCGGAACACCAACCGCTTTAAATGAACCACAGATGCAACGGTTGATGGAAATCATCCAGAAACACTTGTTGCCCCTGACAGGCGATGATTTAGAATACACGGTCGAGTCAAACCCGGATGGTGTATCAGAAGAGAAACTCGATATCATGAAGGCGGGCGGTGTCAACCGCGTCAGTTTCGGTGTCCAATCGTTTGACGACGGTTTGCTCGAACGTATCGGTCGGACGCACCGGGAAGCAAAAGTCGCGCAGACGCTCGACGCAGCAGCGAAACGGTTTGATAACATCTCCGTTGACTTGATGTTCGGGTTACCGAATCAGACGCTCGATCAGGTCCGCTACGACGTCTCGCGGGCACTTCAATTACCGATCACGCATATCTCCTCCTATTCGTTGATTTTAGAACCGCACACGGTCTTTGCGATTCAAGAGCGAAAAGGAAAGTTACCGCTACCGACGCAAGATCTCGAGGCAGAGATGTATCAAGTGATGATCGATACGATCGAAGCAGGTGGATATGCGCAGTATGAGATCTCGAACTTCGCGCAAACAGGAAAAGAGAGTCGTCATAATCGCGTCTACTGGGAAAACGATGAGTACTACGGATTCGGTGCAGGATCACACAGCTACATCAATCAGACGCGTCGTGCGAACATCGCACCAATTCCGCACTATATCAAGGCGGAAGGGTTACCGGTTCGAAAAGAGACGCCGTTGACGAACGTCGAGCGGATGGAAGAAGAGATGTTCCTTGGACTTCGAATGAAGGATGGCGTATCACTCGAACGTTTCCAGACGAAATATGGAGTAGCGTTTAAAGATGTGTTTGGTGATGTCATGAAACGTTTATTGCCAAACGGTCTCGTCGAACAGACGGAGACACATATCCGTTTAACGCCTGCTGGTATTCCGTTAGCGAACGAAGTCTTTGCGGAGTTCATCGGTGAAGCGCAGGTTCAATGAATCTTGAATAAATGAAAAGAAGCGGTGTTTCCTTAAAAAAGAGGAATACCGCTTCTTTTCATTTTTTGGATTTCCTTAAAAAATAGGCAGTCGTTCCGATGACCGCGATGAACAGCCAGACAAAGACTCCTGCCATTGCCAATAATTCAATCATCCGATTCATCCTTTCCGTTCTTTGTTTCACTGTATCGCAGAATGGGAAACTGTTCAAAGGGTCACGCAATTCGGTTGACATCGGACGGACAATTCCTTATAGTAAAAGATGTAATTAGCACTCGTTAAAAGTGAGTGCTAACAAAATAAGGTGGTGAAGAAGGTGCTGACGGATCGTCAATTGTTGATTTTACGTGCAATCGTCGATGATTACATCAAGACTGCTCAACCCGTCGGCTCACGGACGCTCTCCAAGCGAGACGACGTGACGTTCAGTTCCGCGACCATTCGTAACGAGATGGCGGACCTCGAAGAGATGGGTCTGATTGAAAAGCCACACACTTCCGCAGGACGGATTCCTTCCGAACTCGGATATCGTTTTTATGTCGACCATCTGATTCGTCCGGAAAGCATCACACCAAAAGAAGCGCAGGCATTGAAATCACTCTTTGCCCATTCCGTGAATGAGAATGATCGGTTGATTCGGCACACAGCAGACCTGTTGAGCGATTTAACCCATTACACGACGCTTGTACTTGGACCAAAAGAAGAGGGACAACGCTTGCATCATCTGGAATTGATTCCTCTTGCCGAAGGTCGTGTCGTCATCGTTCTCGTCACCGAGACGGGACATGTCGAACACAAGACCTTGCAATTGAATCAAGCGTTGTCCCAGGAAGCAGCGAGCCGACTGATGGAACGTCTGAATCAGACGTTACGCGGTACGCCGCTCTCAGCCTTGCGCAGTCGTCTGCTCGAGGAAATCCGTCGCTTCCGTTCAGAGCATTCTGAACAGACGGTGTTGCTTTCGAAGGCACTTGATCTTGTCTTGACGGATCAAGAGGAGCGACCGTTCATCTATCTGGGCGGGAAAGCCAACATGTTCGATCAGCCTGAATTTCAGGACGTCGCAAAACTACGACCTGTTCTCGAGTTGATCGAACAGCAAGAAGCCGTTCTCGATTTCCTCCGACCGAATCTCGAAAATCAAATCCTGATTACGATCGGGAGTGAGAACAATGTGGATGCATTAAAAGATTGTAGCGTCATCCGGGCCCATTATTCGGTCGACGGTGTCTCGATCGGGACACTCGCTTTGATCGGACCGAAACGGATGGATTACAACCGGGGAATCAACTCGATCATCCATCTACTTCAAGCATTCCAAACCGAATTGCATAAGAACAATTTGGATTGAATATAGAAAGGGGCTCGATTCAGAGTGGAAGAAAAAGAACAGAATCAAAACCTCCAACAAGAAGAAAACGTGACAGAGCCGACTGAAACCGTCGAAGTCACAGAAGAAGAAGTCATTCAAGCGGATCTCGTCGAAGACGAGAAACCAGACTTCGAAGCACAACTCGCAGAAGCAAAAGCTTCAGAATTACGCCTTCGTGCGGATTTTGAGAACTTCAAGCGTCGTAACCGTGTCGAAGCAGAGAATCGCGCGAAGTATTCTTCACAAGCGATCGTCGAAAAGCTATTGCCACTCGTCGATAACTTGGACCGTGCGCTCCAAATCGAGACGGAAAACGAAGAGACGAAATCCGTCTTGACGGGTGTTGAGATGGTGAAACGTCAACTCGTCGAAACGCTTCAAAATGAAGGCGTCGTCGAGATTCCAGCTGTCGGTGAAGCGTTCGATCCGAACTTACACCAAGCGGTCGTTCAAGAAGCGAGCGAAGAACACGAATCAGGCGTCGTCATCGCTGAATTCCAAAAAGGGTACAAATTGCACGATCGTGTGATTCGTCCGAGTATGGTTAAAGTAGCTGAGTAATCGGCTTGCACTTTATTATTCCAATCATTGAAAGCGAGGAAATAGATCATGGCAAAAATCATCGGTATTGACTTAGGTACAACGAACTCATGTGTTGCAGTAATGGAAGGTGGCGAACCTGTCGTCATCGCTAACGCAGAAGGAAACCGTACGACACCATCTGTCGTCGCATTCAAAAACGGCGAGCGTCAAGTAGGGGAAGTCGCAAAACGTCAAGCGATCACGAACCCGAACACGATCATGTCAATCAAGCGTCATATGGGTACGGACTATAAAGTAGAAGTTGAAGGCAAAGACTACACACCACAAGAAGTCTCTGCGATCATCCTTCAAAAACTAAAAGCACAAGCAGAAGACTACCTCGGTGAAAAAGTCACAGAAGCTGTCATCACAGTACCTGCTTACTTCAACGATGCAGAACGCCAAGCAACAAAAGATGCTGGTACGATTGCTGGTCTTGATGTAAAACGGATCATCAACGAGCCTACAGCGGCAGCACTCGCATACGGTCTCGAAAAAGGCGAAGATCACACGATCCTCATATATGACCTTGGTGGCGGTACGTTCGACGTGTCGATCCTTGAACTCGGTGATGGCGTCTTTGAAGTTGTTTCAACTGCTGGTGACAGCCGTCTTGGTGGAGATGATTTCGACCAAAAAATCATCGACCATCTTGTAGCAGAATTCAAAAAAGAAAACGGCATCGATCTTGCTCAAGATAAGATGGCGCTTCAACGTTTGAAAGATGCAGCTGAAAAAGCGAAAAAAGACCTTTCAGGTGTTTCTTCAACACAAATCAGCCTTCCGTTCATCACAGCTGGCGCATCAGGTCCACTTCACTTGGAAATGACACTTTCACGCGCGAAATTCGACGATCTCACAGCAGATCTCGTTGAACGTACGATGGAACCAACACGCCGTGCTATGAACGATGCAGGTCTGACACCAGACAAAATCGACAAAATCATCCTCGTTGGTGGTTCGACTCGTATTCCTGCAGTTCAAAAAGCAATCCAAGACTTCACTGGTAAAGAATCGTTCAAAGGGGTTAACCCGGATGAAGTCGTTGCACTCGGTGCAGCGGTTCAAGGTGGCGTGTTGACAGGAGACGTTAAAGACGTCGTTCTTCTCGACGTAACTCCACTCTCACTCGGTATCGAGACAATGGGTGGCGTGATGACGAAATTGATCGATCGCAACACAACGATCCCGACTTCGAAATCACAAGTCTTCTCGACTGCGGCAGACAGCCAACCAGCTGTTGACATCCACGTCCTCCAAGGGGAACGTCCAATGGCAGCAGATAACAAAACACTCGGTCGCTTCCAATTGACGGACATTCCACCAGCACCACGTGGCGTGCCACAAATCGAAGTTAAATTTGACATCGATGCGAACGGTATCGTTAACGTTTCTGCGAAAGATCTCGGAACGAACAAAGAACAGTCGATCACGATCCAATCATCAAGCGGTTTGACTGAAGCGGAT
The DNA here is from genome assembly GCF_018618955.1 of Exiguobacterium sp. s191. Lineage (NCBI taxonomy): Bacteria > Bacillati > Bacillota > Bacilli > Caryophanales > Exiguobacterium > Exiguobacterium sp. s191. The sequence goes on from NZ_JACSNC010000001.1 coordinate 124,844, forward strand.
ATCGAGCAAATGGTCAAAGATGCAGAAGCAAACGCGGACGCAGACAACAAGCGTAAAGAAGAAGTCGAATTACGCAACGAAGCAGACCAACTCGTCTTCGCAACAGATAAAGCAATCAAAGACCTCGGTGAGCAAGTCGCTGACGCTGATAAAGAAAAAGCAGAAGCTGCAAAAGAAAAAGTAACAAAAGCTCTCGAAGGAACAGACATCGAAGCAATCCGTTCTGCAAAAGACGAATTGTCGACAGTCGTCCAAGAGTTGACACAAAAAGTCTACGAGAACATGGCACAGCAACAAGCTGGCGCTGAAGGCGCACAAGCTGGTAGCCAAGACGACAACGTCATGGACGCTGAGTTCGAAGAAGTCGACGAGAAAGACAACAAGTAATTCATCCGACCGATTTTTCGGGCGCTAGAGAGAGCCAAAGCGTATCCGCGCTTTGGCTCTTTCCATGTCGCACGAAGTTCGGTAAAATCAAACAGTATGAAATGAATCGGAATAGAGAGAGGAAGACTGCACGTGGAAAAACGCGATTATTATGAAGTACTAGGCGTCGCGCGCGATGCCTCATCAGCGGAAATCAAACGCGCGTACCGTAAGCTTGCCCGGACGTATCACCCGGACGTCAATAAGGAAGCAGATGCGGATGCGAAATTCAAGGAATTATCGGAAGCATATGAAGTGTTATCCGATGACAATAAACGAGCACGTTACGATCAATTCGGTCACCAAGATCCATCACAAGGTGGCGGTGGATTCAGTGGAGCTGAAGGATTTGGCGACATCTTCGACATGTTCTTCGGTGGCGGACGTCGTCAAGATCCAAACGCACCACGTAAAGGACAGGATTTACAATACGTCGAGGAAATCGACTTCATGGAATCGGTCACAGGCGTCGAGAAGACAATCACGATCCCAGTCGAAGAAGATTGCGGGACATGTCATGGTTCGGGTGCCAAACCAGGAACACATCCGGAAACATGTAAACGATGCGGTGGTTCGGGTCACATCAACGTCGAACAAAACACGATGTTCGGTCGTGTTGTTAACCAAACGACATGTTCGACATGTCATGGCCGTGGACAAATCGTCAAGGAGCCATGTGAAACATGTCGTGGAGCCGGTCGCGTCCGTAAAAACAAAGATGTCCGTGTCAAAATTCCAGCAGGGATCGACAATGGGCAACAAATCCGTTTAGCAGGTAAAGGGGAAGCCGGTGTCAACGGTGGACCAGCAGGTGACTTGTATGTCGTCGTTCGTGTTGCAGCACATGAACTGTTCGAACGTGTCGACGATCATATCGTCATGGATATGCCACTGACATTCGCACAAGCAACACTCGGTGATGAGATTGAAGTACCAACCGTTCACGGTAAGGTCAGTCTGAAGATTCCAGCCGGCACACAGACAGGATCGCGATTCCGTCTCCGCGGAAAAGGGATGCCGAACGTTCGGTCCGGTCACCATGGCGACCAGTACGTCAACGTCGTCGTCATCACACCGAAGAACCTGACGGAACGTCAAAAAGAACTCTTACGGGAATTCAATGAAATCAGCGATGAAAAAGGTGTCGAAGAGCAACACGAAGGTGTCTTCAGCCGGATCAAGACATTCTTCACAGGGTGATCACTACAGAGGAGCGTGACAAGAAATGAAATGGTCAGAGATCTGTGTCCATACGACACAAGAAGCCATCGAAGCAGTTTCAAACATCTTACATGAAGCGGGAGCAAGCGGAGTCGTCATCGAGGATGTCGAAGATTTCGAGATGATGTCCCACCGCGAAGATAACTTCGGTGAAATTTGGGATGAGACGAAACGAGACGAGTATCCGACACAAGGTGTACTCGTGAAGGCGTATCTTGCAGAAAGCAGCGATGTGACGGACACGATCAAAGGCATCGAACATGATATCCAGCAGTTGACGAACTTCGGTTTGTCGATTGGCACGGGTGCTGTCACGCTGACTCAAGTAGATGAAGAAGATTGGGCACATTCATGGAAACAATTCTATAAGCCGGTCAAAATTAGTCGCCATCTGACGGTCGTCCCAATGTGGGAAGATTATACACCACAACCGGATGAAAAGATCATCGAGCTCGATCCAGGCATGGCGTTCGGAACGGGAACACACCCGACGACGGTCCTCTGTATTCAAGCGATTGAGAACTACTTGCAAGAGCAAGACCGTGTCGTCGATGTCGGAACGGGATCCGGTGTCCTAGCGATTGCAGCTGCGAAGCTTGGGGCAAAAGATGTCTTTGCACTGGATTTAGACGAAGTCGCTGTCAAATCGGCGACGGAAAACGTCGCTTTGAACGAAGTCAGTGAGCAGATCACGGTCCGTCAAGGCGACTTGATGAAGGAATTGAGTGAGCCGGTCGAGTTGATCGTCGCAAACATCTTAGCGGAAGTCATCCTCCTCTTCGTCAAGGATGCTTATACATTGACGTTACCAGGTGGTCATTTCATCGCTTCCGGTATCATCAGTCAGAAGAAGGATATGGTCGTACAAGCGATGCAAGAAGCAGGTTTTACGATCGTCGAGACGACGAAGCTTGAGGACTGGGTCGCGATCATCGCGAAACGGGAGGAGTAAACGCATGCAACGGTATTTCGTCGAGCCCTCGATGCGTCAGGGAGATGTCTTTCATCTCCCGAAAGACGACGCACACCATATGAAAAACGTCATGCGGATGGAAGTCGGCGGAGAGATTCTCGTACTCGACGGGACAGGTCTTTACCGGTGCCGTCTGGAAGCACTCGATAAACAAGCGGCTTCTGCCCGGATCGAAGAGACTCTACCAATCGAGACGGAATTACCGATTCGTGTGACAATCGCCCATGGATTGCCAAAAGGCGATAAGATCGAACTCGTTGCCCAAAAAGCAACGGAACTCGGGATCCATCATCTACGAATTTTCGAAGCCGACCGTTCCGTCTCGAAATGGGATCAGAAGAAGGTTCCGAAAAAGATTGAACGCCTCGAAAAAATCGTCAAGGAAGCAGCGGAACAATCGTACCGTGCTCACTTGCCGACAGTCGACTTCGTGGCGTATGATGAAGTCTTACAGGATGCATCGAACTACACGGCTTGTCTGGTTGCCTATGAAGAATCAGCAAAACAAGGGGAGGCCTCCGTCCTCGCTACGACGCTTGCTGGATTGCAAGAGGGTGATTCCCTTCTTGTCGTCATCGGACCTGAAGGTGGGTTCGCTGAAGCAGAAATCGCACGTTTGACGGATGCCGGTTTTAAAAAAGCCGCTCTAGGGCGTCGCATCTTACGGACGGAAACGGCACCATTTTATGTCCTTTCCGCCGTCTCGTATCATTTTGAATTGAAAGGGTGAACGAAATGGCAACTGTTGCCTTTCAAACGCTTGGCTGTAAAGTCAACCATTACGAAACAGAAGCTGTCTGGCAACTGTTCAAGGACGCTGGTTACGCACGCGTTGATTTTGCTGATCATGCGGACGTGTATGTCGTCAATACATGTACGGTCACGAATACCGGAGATAAGAAAAGTCGCCAAGTCATCCGACGGGCGATTCGCCAAAATCCGGATAGTGTCATCTGCGTAACGGGCTGTTATGCCCAAACGTCTCCTGCTGAAATCATGGCGATTCCTGGCGTCGATGTCGTCGTCGGAACGCAAGATCGGCATAAAATGATTGGATACATTGAACAATTCCGTGAAGAACGCATGCCAATCAATGCGGTCGGAAACATCATGAAAGCAAAAGTCTATGAAGAACTAGATGTACCGGCCTTTACGGACCGGACGCGGGCTTCGCTGAAAATTCAGGAAGGCTGTAACAACTTCTGTACGTTCTGTATCATCCCATGGGCGCGTGGTCTCATGCGGTCTCGTCAACCAGAAGATGTCTTGAAGCAAGCACAACAGCTCGTTGATGCGGGTTACAAAGAAATCGTCTTGACGGGAATCCATACAGGTGGATACGGAGAAGACTTGAAAGACTACAACTTAGCGAAATTACTTAAAGCACTCGAATCCGTCAATGGACTTGAACGCTTACGCATTTCGTCGATCGAAGCGAGTCAAATCACGGACGAGGTACTCGATGTCCTGAAGGACTCACCAATCGTCGTTCGTCACTTGCACGTTCCAATCCAGTCTGCATCCGATACGGTCCTTCGCCGGATGCGCCGCAAGTATACGATGGCGGAATTCGGAGAACGGATCACGCGTCTGAAGGAAGTCCTGCCTGACTGTGCAATCACGTCGGATGTCATCGTTGGTTTCCCAGGTGAGACGGAAGAAGAGTTCATGGAAACGTTCAACTTCATCAACGATCATAAGTTCAGTGAGTTGCATGTCTTCCCGTACTCGAAACGGACGGGAACACCAGCTGCGATGATGGACGATCAAGTCGAGGAATCAATCAAAGAAGAACGCGTCGCGCGTTTGATTGCTTTATCAGATCAACTCGCGAAGGAATATGCTTCGAAATACGAAGGAGAACTGCTTGAGATCATTCCGGAAGAATTTTCGGAAGAAGCAGGCGGTCGTCTCGTCGGTTACACGGATAACTATCTGCGTGTTGCAATCGAAGGCGATGAGTCAATGATCGGACAACTCGTTCGTGTCAAAATCACGAAAGCCGGCTATCCGATGAATGATGGTCAATTCGTTCGAATCATGCAGACACTTAAAGACGCTGCAGTCTAATCGAAAGGGCAAAGGAAACCTCTGGTTTTCTTTGCCACTTTTTTTGTTTTCATTTCAGGAATGCGCTACACTGAATACAGTTCAATTAAGGAAAGAGGATATCATTCATGCGAATCAACAAATTCATTAGCGAAACGGGCTTTTGCTCAAGACGTGCTGCCGATAAACTAATCGATGCAGGTCGTGTGACGATCAACGGTCTGACAGCAGAACTCGGCTCGCAAGCTGAAGAAACGGACGTCGTCGAAATCGACGGTCAGCCGCTCCAGACAAAACCAAAACCTGTCTACATCGTCTTAAATAAACCAGTCGGCATCACGTGTACGACAGAGCTTGATATCGAAGGAAACATCATCGATTTCGTCAATCATCCGAAGCGGATTTTCCCAATCGGTCGCCTCGATAAAGATTCAGACGGCTTGATTCTTTTGACAAATGACGGTGATGTCGTCAACCGGATCTTACGAGCAGAAAACAATCACGATAAAGAATATATCGTAACCGTCGATGCACCAATTACGGATACGTTCATTCAAGGGATGGCGAGTGGTGTTGACATTCTCGGTACGACAACGAAGGAATGCATCGTTGAACCACTTGAGACACGGACATTCCGGATCATTTTGACGCAAGGGTTAAATCGTCAGATTCGCCGTATGTGTAAAGAGTTCGGCTACCGAGTTAAGCGTCTCCAACGCGTCCGGATCATGAACATCGAACTTGGCGATTTACCGATTGGTTCTTGGCGTGATTTGACAGAAGAGGAATTACGCGAGTTGTTTACGACGCTTGACGGGCAATAAGGTTCAATGAAAGTCGCCACTGGCGGCTTTCTTCATACATAAGGGGGATGACCGTGGATAAACGGGGTATGAGTGCGACATTCGTCGCCTACGTGATTGGTGGACTGTTGCCGATCTACAAAGTATTTGCTGCTGGTATTCCAGCATGGACGGTCGTTTCAATTCGGATATTGAGTGCGTTCATCTTCGTGACGTTGTTACTACGCCTGACGAAGAAATTCCAATTCGTTCGTCAATTATGGCAAAACAAACGCCAGCGCTATACCGTTCTTGCGGCAGGGCTCGTATTAGGCGGGAACTGGTCGCTCTATCTGTACGCCATCGGGGAAGGGTATATCGTTGAGTCGTCACTCGGGTATTACATCAATCCGCTCGTCAGCGTCTTGTTCGGTTTGATCTTTTTTAAGGAACGATTGACGCGTCCGCAAGTGATTGCAATTTTATCAGCAATCATCGGTGTGATGATTTTAACGCTCGGTTATGGTCAATTTCCGATTATCGCCTTTTCGCTTGCCGTCTCGTTCGCATTTTACGGTGTGCTGAAGAAAAAGGCAGCAGCCGAACCATTATCCGGATTATTTTTAGAGACACTCGTCACGCTTCCGTTCGCTCTCTTGACGCTTGGTGTGACAGATAGTCAACCGCTTGCGATGCCGACGAGTGCATTGATTGCGATCATCATGCTCGGAATCGCAACAGCAGTCCAATTGATGTTATTCGGATACGGAATGCCGAAAATCCCGTTTGTCTACGTCGGGATTCTCCAATACATTGCCCCGACGCTGACGCTGCTCCTTGGAATTTATCTATTTAATGACGTCTTTACGACGATTCACTTCATCGCTTTCCTGTTCATTTGGATTGCTGTTGCTCTATTTACGATCAGCGGTTTATCGGCAGGAAAGATGCGAATGAAGAAGGTATCATAATGAAAGAAGGGATTACGTGAATCTACCAGGATTCTTTGCGACACTTGTCGCGTATATCATTTGGGGACTCTTACCGCTCTACTGGAAGATGCTCGCCAATGTACCGAGTGAAGAGATACTGGCACACCGCATCATCTGGTCATTCTTATTTCTGCTCATCCTATTATCATTTCAAAAAGCGCTTGGGAAGTGGAAGACGGCGCTGCGCGATCCGTTCACGCGCCGACTCTTTTTCTTAAACGGACTGATCATCAGTCTGAACTGGTTCATCTATATCTGGGCCGTCAATCATCAATTTATTGTCGAGGCATCGCTTGGCTATTATATCAACCCGCTCGTCAGCATCGTCTTCGGAGTCGTATTCTTTCGTGAAAAACTCTCACGGATCGAGTGGGTATCGATTGTCCTTGCGACAATCGGTGTCTTGATTTTAACGATTGGCTACGGCGAGTTTCCATGGATTTCGATCGCACTTGCCTTAAGCTTCGGCTTTTACGGCGTCGTCAAAAAGCGGCGACCGCTCGAATCAACGGTTAGTCTGACGCTTGAGACGATGGCGCCGCTTCCGCTTGCTTTGATTTTTCTCGGGTATTGGCAGGTGCAAGGGACGTCTTCGATGACCGAATCCGTTGGTACGACGACCGGACTCATCTTGACCGGGATCGTCACCGCCGTTCCACTTTTGTTATTCGGATTTGGGGCACAACGGATTCCATTCACGTGGGTCGGATTCCTCCAATTCGTCGCACCAACCTTGTCGCTCGGACTCGGTGTATTGCTTTATCATGAACCATTTACTAAAACACACATGGTGGCGTTTACATGTATTTGGACAGCAGCAATCGTCTTTACGCTCAATGGTGTCTGGATTCGGAAAAAACAGCTCCGAAAAGTCGCGTAAAAAGATAGAAGTCTGACCTCTTGCGTGATAGAATAAAAACAGAGTCTAAGGGATACCCTTAAGGAGGACAACAAACATGAATTTAGCAGGAATGATCGACCATACGGCACTGAAGCCAGAAACATCACGTGCTCAGATCGAAACACTCTGTAAAGAAGCATTAGAATACAAATTCGCAAGCGTCTGTGTTAACCCAACATACGTCGCGTTAGCAGCAGAACTCTTAAAATCAGATGACGACGTCAAAGTATGTACAGTCATCGGCTTCCCACTTGGAGCAAACACACCAGAAGTGAAAGCATTTGAAACAAAAGATGCGATCCAAAACGGTGCAACAGAAATCGATATGGTTCTCAACATCGGCGCATTAAAAGATGGCGATCTTGAGTTAGTTGAACGTGACATTCGTGCGGTTGTCGAAGCGGCAAACGGTACACTCGTTAAAGTCATTTTCGAAAACTGCCTTCTTACAAAAGAAGAAATCAAAACAGCTGCTGAACTTTCAGTTAAAGCAGGTGCTAACTTCGTGAAGACATCGACTGGTTTCTCAACTGGTGGTGCTACAGTTGAAGACATCCGTCTCATGCGTGAGACAGTTGGTCCTGACATCGGTGTTAAAGCATCTGGTGGTGTTCGCGACTTCGAAGGTGCAAAAGCAATGATCGATGCAGGTGCATCGCGTATTGGTGCATCAGCAGGAATTGCAATCGTTACAGGCGGTACGTCTGATAGCGACTACTAAGAATATCTGACATGTCCCTCTTTTTAAGAGGGGCATGTTTTTTTGTTATGAAAGTATTCTGATTTTAAATTTTGTATTAAGAAGTCAGACATCGCTTCCGATAATCAGATGTAGAATGTTGGAAGGGTGTGGAATAGATGAAACGATGGAGTGGAATCATCCTGGCATCGACACTTAGCCTCGCAGGGTGCGGTAGTGTCATCGATGATCCAGAACGAGCAGTCAAGGAAAGAAAGGAAATGGCAGTCGTCTTGTCTGATGTGGGTCTTGGCGATCAGTCGTTCAGCGATGCGGCAATGAGTGGTATGGCGTTGTTACGCGAGAAGGAAGGCTGGTCGATCGATTACCGAGAATTGAATGAAACGAAGACTTATAAAGCAGCATTCGAAGCGTTAGCGAAAAAGAAGCCGACCGTTATCGTCGGACTCGGCTTTATGGGACAGACGGATCTTGAAACGGTTGCTAAAAAATATCCGAAACAACAATTCGCCTTGATTGATGCTGTATCGACGTTACCGAACGTACTCTCGGTTACGTTCAAAGAGGACGAAGGAAGCTATTTAGCGGGTGCGGCTGCAGGGATTCAAACGAAGACGAATACGATTGGTTTCATCGGTGGGATGAAGTCGCCTCTGATCGAGAAGTTTGAAAAGGGATACATAGCTGGCGCTAAAGCGGTCAATCCAAAAACGAAAGTACTCGTCGAATATGCTGAAGACTTTGCAGCGCCCGAAAAGGGACGGACGCTCGCAAACGAAATGATGCAGAAAAAGGCAGACGTATTATACGCAGCTGCTGGATTGACGGGAAGCGGTGTCCTGGAGGCAGCGCAAACGAAGGGGAAAAAAGCGATCGGTGTCGATAGCGACCAGACCCCAATCGCACCTGACGCTGTCATGACGTCAATGCTAAAACAAGTTGATCTTGCGATTACGAAAATCGGACAAGATGTGGCTGCGAAAGGTCTACAGTCCGGACAAGTCGTCCTGGGTGTCAAAGAAGGGGCAATCCAGTTGGCTCCAATCCGAAATACGAACTTTACGGACGGGGAACGAAAAAAATTAGAGCAGCTACAACAAGATGTGCTCGAAGGTAAGGTGACGATCCAATGACGTTACGGAAACGATTTTTACTCTCCACGTTAGTGACGATTTTGAGTGTCGTCATCTTGATGGGATGGACTTTGTTCCAACTCCGTCAAATTCAGTCCTATAACGAAGATTACGGGAAACAGCTCGTTGAGATCTCAGAACTTGAAACGAAGCTCTTATATGAACAGGCAGCATGGAACCGACTGGCAAGTCAACCGTCTGAAAGTCAGGCGGAGCAAGTACAGGCACTTAGTAAAAAGAACGAACAAGCATTAAACGAATTACAGAAGACGTATTTGATTCCTGCATTTCAAGAAGAGTTGAACCGGGCGGATATGAAGTATAAGACGCTTGCAACGAAGCGGACAGAACTGACGGATGCGATGAATCCGATTGAGATTCGCTCGCATGCCGCACGAATCGAAGGTGTGCTCAGTGATCTCTACACGTTACATACGAAAAATGGAGAGTTTTATGATGTCTTACAACGTGAAGCAAAAGACGAGACATTGAACCTGACGCGGACCGTATTGATCGCGACATTCATTCTCCTGATTGGTCTTGCGTTATACAATTGGTACTTCGCACGTAGCATCACGCGACCGATCAGCCGTGTCGTCCGGACAGCAGAACAGATTTCGGACGGAGACTTATCGCAGGAATTAGTCGTATCCGGTCGAAAAGATGAGATTGGTCGACTCGAGACAGCGGTTGCGCAGATGCAAGGAACATTGCATGAGGTCATCGGAACGATTAGTCGTTCGTCGAACACGATTCGTCAGATGAGTACGGAAGCGACGACAGAGAACGCGAACATCGTTGAAGTATCGGGAAACATGACCCATGCGATCAATGAGATGGCAAGTGGGACACAAACAGTGTCGGACGATATCCAGACGACAGTCAGTACGATGTCCGATATGCAACAGCTCTTTGAAGAGAGTGAACAACGTGCACAAACGGCTTATGCAGAAGGACAGGCGGCCGATCACGTGATGGTTCAAAGTAGTTCCGTCATGGAACAGCAAGCACGGTCACTTCGCGCGTCAACAGAACAAAATCGCGAACTCGGTCAGAAACTGGAAGGTTTCTTAGAACAGACGCAACAAATTGAACAGATGGCACAACTTGTCGCGGGAGTCTCCGCGCAGACGAACTTATTGTCACTCAATGCGGCAATCGAAGCGGCACGGGCTGGAGAAGCTGGTCGAGGATTTGCCGTCGTGGCAAGTGAAGTTAAAAAGTTAGCAGATGAGACACACGAAGCGACGCGCTCGATCTTCTCGCTTGTCCGTTCGATTCGTCAGGACGGTGCTGTTTTACAAGAAGCACTCGTGCAAGCGGAGCGGGAGCAGACGAATCAGGTCGAGAACTTTACGCATGTTCAACAAGCTTTCGGTGAAACACGTCAAAAGGTAGCGAGTGTGACGGAAACCCTCGATTACGTGACGAAACAACTCGTTCATTCGAAGCAACAAGCCCGCCATGTCGTTGGTCAAGTCAGTACAGTCAGTGGTGTCATGGAAGAACTTGCAGCTGGAAATGAAGAGATCGCTGCTTCGATGCGTGATCAACAGGCCTCGTTTGAACAGATTCATCAATTGATGCAAGAACTCGAGTCGACGACGACGTCGCTTGACAGTCAGACACATCAATTCAAAATTTAATGAACACAGCAAAAAGTGCACTCCTTCTCGGGAAGAGAAGAAGTGCACTTTTTCTTGAATCGACTTAGAAGAAGCTTTCTGGGTCGAGCTCATTCGTCCGTCCATTCGCATCATACTGGTACCCACCATCGTGGATTTCAAAATGCAAGTGTGGACCAGTTGAGTTACCGGTGCTTCCGAGAACACCGATTTGCTGTCCTTGTTTGACTTGTTGTCCCTGTTTAACGTTCAAGGCATTCATATGGGCATAAACGGTCGTATACGTTTTCCCGTCGATATTATGAGAGATATAGACGTGGTTGCCGTAAGGACCACCTGAACTTGCTAAGATGACTGTCCCGCTTGCAGATGCAACGATTGGCGAGTTGAGTGGACCAGCGAAGTCGGTTCCATTGTGGTACGCATAACCATTGCTTCCGCTTGCTGCACCCATTCCTTGCGAAACAGAGCCTTGAGCAGGTTTGATGAATTTACCTTTTGCTTTTGAGATGACTTTCGTGCTGGCCTTACTAACAGATGCTGGTGCTGCCGATTGTTTCGCAGCTTTTGCGGCAGCTGCCTTTGCTGCTCGTGCTGCTGCTTTTTCAGCTGCTTCCTGTGCCTTCAGTTGGGCCGATGCCTCTTTCAGGCTTAGGATATTGGATTCAATTTTTTTCTTTTGCGACGTCAGACGCTTCAAAAGTGCTGTGCGCTTTTGTTTTTCTTGTTTCAGTTCACGTTGTTTCTTTTTTAAAACATTACGATCTTCAATCAAGTCTTGGCGTGTCTGCTTTAGTTCTTCTTTCGCAACTGCCAGTTCTTTTTTGTTTGATTCGTAATCTTTTAACAAAGAAGCATCGCTTTCCGCGATTGTATTGAAGGCATTGAAGCGGCTAATCATATCACCGACATCTTTTGCGCCGAATACGGCCTCAAGCAGCGGAGCGTTATCGGCTTTCGACTGACGGACCGCCAGACGATCACCGAGCATTTTTTCTTGTTTCTTGATTTTCTTTTGTAGCTTCTCGATTTTATCTTCTAATCGAGCAATCTGTTTCGTGTTTTCGTCGATTTTCTTTTGATTCTCGACGACTTGTAATGTCAGCCCATTAATCTGTTGATCCAGTGCGTAGACTTGTTGTTGTGCTTTAGATAACTGGTTATTCTTTTGAGACAACGCCTCACGTTGCTTCGATTGTTGTTGCTGGTTTTGTTGTTGCTTTTCTTTATATGAACTTGCCGCGTCGACGGGAGTTGTCGTCATGAGCGGACTTGCGAGTAAAGTGAGTGTCATGAGCGATAGCCCAATTGACTTTCCGAAAGGTCGTTTCATAAACTAAGCGTCATTCCTTTCCCTTGTATGAAGTGTTACCTTTCCCACTCTAACAAGAAAATCGGAAAATCAACTTTACAATTCTTTTAAAAAAATGCAAGAGAAGCTAGCGAAAAGTATGAAGAATTTATGAAAATAATGATTGATTAAGATTCGGATAAGGGAAAATCGTTGATATGAAGGGGAAGTTTATCGTGTAATCAATTGATTTCCGAATGATGTCAGAAGATATATTTTTGTAACATCATATCAAGAGAAGGTTTAAGAAGAATTGAGAAAGGTATAAGTATAATTTTTGTAAAATGAGAATAATAATAGAGTGCCTAAATCAGGCACTCTTCATGAATCATTCTTCGTAAATCATTTTTCGTGTCATCCCGCCGTCTAGGACCAGTGTTTCTCCCGTCAAGAAGTCGTTATCTGGATGTGTTAGATAAAGAGCAGCACGTGCGACATCACTTGGTTTTCCGACGCGACCGGCTGGATGCTGACTGTGGTCTTCGGGTGATAATTCTTGGTAGTCACCGGTTTCGATCCAACCCGGAGCAATCGCGTTGACGAGAATTCCATCTTCTCCGAGTGAGACAGCAAGTGCATGGGTCAGGGCAAAAATGCCACCTTTCGTCGACGCATAAGATTCTGTATGCGGTTCCGACATGAAGGCGCGGGTCGAAGCGAGGTTGACGATCCGACCACCACTTTTACTTTGTTTCAAATAGGGTGTAGCGGCCTTAGTCGTTAGAAAGATGCTACGCAGGTTCGTATGATGAACCCGATCCCATTCCTCAAGCGACAATTCGAGTAAGGGTTTTCGGATCATGATACCGGCGTTGTTGATGACGATGTCGATGCGACCCGTATGTTCAATCGCTTTTTCGATCAACAGTTGAACGTCTTTTTCATGTTGGATATCGAGGTGATAGAAGTAAGCCGTCCCACCATCTTCTTCAATTTGTTGAACTAGTTCGTCTCCTGTCATTTGATCGATGTCAGCAAGAACGACATTTGCGCCATGCGTAGCGTAGGTGCGGGCGAGTTCTGCACCAATTCCATTCGCCGCTCCCGTAATGATGACGGTTTGATTAACATGATTCATAAAAATCATCCTTTCTGTAACGCTTCTCTCCCTTTTTTACCGTTCCATCATATCCTGAAACCTGACAGGATTATCATACGTAGGAACAGGGAAATAGAAAAGCGTTGAAGTTACTTTAGAATGGGGGGAAAACAGGAATGAAATTCTCAAATCAACAATTAGAAAAACAACAAAATCAATATGCCGAAGATGCAAAAGATTATATCGATCGTCCGAAAAAGACGAACTCGCTGTTACAACGAGCAACTGCTAAAGTGAACGGGAACTCTCGTTTGTCCGTCGTCTTCTCGCCGTTGACGTTGTTCGTCGATATGATTCGCGCGTACCAGTCAGGTGAATATCGCAACATTCGTCGTACGACGATTTTAAAAGTAATCGGAGCGTTGATTTACCTCGTGTCACCGATTGATCTCGTACCTGATTTCGTACTCGGATTTGGTTTCGCAGACGATATCGCCGTCATCCTTTTCGTCACGAAAACAGTCTTTGAAGAGTTGACACGTTTCAGTGACTGGCAAGATGAACAACAAAAGCGTCGTACGCAACCAGTACAAAGTGAGGATGCGTATTAATCAAATAATGATCCGAGCGACTTCACTATGAGAAGTCGCTCTTCTTTGTCTACGGAGAGCCGTTTCCTGTACGCCTTCTTGAAAGTTCGATACACTAGAAATAGTTGGTAAAGAGAGAGGGGGGCGAAGATGGGACACCAGTGGATGGAATCATACGGTTATATCGGGATCATGATGACGCTCATGTTTCCATTCATACCGAGCGAAGTACCGCTCGCGTATGCCGGATATCTCGTGCATACCGCACAGGCGAATCTTTTATTCATGTTGTTCCTCGCTGTAGTGAGCTTCGTCATTAGTCAGAACCTCTTCTTTACGATTGGTCAGTTCGGGAGTGAACGGTTATTGAATCGTTTATTCAAATGGTTTCGGATTTCGGAAACAAAAATGCTTCAGTTTCAGACACAAATGGAGACAAAGGGACGCTATATCCTTCTTCTGTCTCCGATGTGGCGCATCGGATTTGCGATTGGTGCCGGTCTGACTGGTGTTTCACGCTGGACGTTTACCGTCGTGACGACGATTTCCTTTTTCCTTTGGTCGGCGATTTTCATTTGGGGCGGGAAAGCCGTCGGACATGAATGGCGAAAATTGCACCACCTCAATCATCCAATAGTTTGGATTGGTTTAGGCGTGTTGATTACGGTTGGCTACTTGATTCAAAAAAAGAGAAAAGCAAAAAAAGAGATCTAAAAGGAGTGGGAACATGGCAATTATCTTATTCGATATTGACGGTACATTGATTGATTCAACGGAACAGATGACAGAAGCAATCCATCGAGCGATGGAGGACATGCCGCATCTTCCAAAACCTTCTCAATCGAGTGTACAAGCGAGCTATGGTTTGGCGGGAAGTGCCTTTTGGCGTAAGGCGATTCCGGAAGCCTCAGAAGAGGATATTCGGTTGATTCGTAAAAAAAGACATGGTCATCTAGAAGCGACGATGGCAGAACAGAACGTCTTGTTTGACGGAATTCGATCTTTATTAGAAGCGCTAGTTTCCGCGGGACATACCATTTCAACAGCGAGTAATTGTGGCAACCACTATCTAAACCTTGTGCTGGATAGCCAGAGAATTCGTTCATTCTTCACGAGTCCGAAATGCTTAGAATCCGTCAACGGGAAAGAAAAAGCGGATATCTTGCGAGCACACCGTGAGGAGTTCGGGGAAGAGTCCTACTGGATGATCGGGGATCGGTCTTCCGATGTTGAAGCGGCCCGTAAGGAAAACATGCCGGTCGTCTTATGCCAGTATGGTTTTGGGACACAATCCGAGTGGGATTCGGCGGACCATGTCATCGAGACACCGCTTGACTTACTGACAGTTATCAAATAAATGCACAAAAAAGCCAAGTTCGATCCGTCGATTTTTTAGACGGTCAGCTTGGCTTTTTTTGTGATGAAAGAACGCTAACGATGAACTTACTCAAAATCCAGTCGGTATGGCTCTGCACTCATCCATGGACGGAATCTCCGGAAGAGCAGATGGAACAACAGACAAAGAATGACGGGCAAGACGATGAATAATCCGAGAACGAATGTCATGTTGAACAATGTCCAGCCCCCTGACATCAGATGTAACGCATTGATCGGACCGATTAGACCAGACATCCCGAAGCCGGCACTAAACGGCGTACCTTGGACGCCGAGCATTCCTGCTAGTGCGCCAAGGATAGCAGCACTACACATGACAGGTAGGATCATCAATGGATTACGTATGAAGTTCGCCATCTGGATTTTAGGAGAACCAAGAAAATGAGCAATTGACGTTCCGCGTGAATTAGCTTGCCATCCGGCGATTGCAAGACCAAATCCAGCGGCACAGACGCCTAGGTTCGCAGCTCCGGCAGCAACACCCGATAAACTAATCGCTGTTGCAATGCCGACCGTTGAAAGCGGAGAGACGATCAGCACGGAAAAGGCGATGGCAATCAAAATGCCCATTAAAACGGGTTGAAGTGCCGTGAAGTCTGAAATGACATGTCCAATCGCCGTCGTGATCCGTGTCACGAACGGATACGTCAAAACACCGATTCCACCTGCTCCGACAATTAAAATCGTCGGCATGACCAGCACCGTGTAGGTCTTAAAGCGATCTCCGATCAGTAAGACGATCGCCGTTGCTATAGCTGCCGTTAGTCCGGCATTGATGACGTCACCCGTACCGACGAAAATGAACGTCGCATCTGCACGAGTTGCAACACCTGATCCAACGACCGTCGCAAGACCAATCGACGTGGTCGCAATTGGTGTCACTTTAAATTGCATGGCTACGGCAACACCAATCACCATCGGCAAAAGGCGCATCGCGAGTGTGGTGGCATCTAAAACATGTTGGGCTCCGGATACGTATGGCAACAATGCCTTAGCGAGTTCACCGAGTAGTGCTCCTGGGATAAGGGCAACGAGAATTCCGATACTAAGTCCGTTTAAAACATGAACGGCAAATTGACGCGGCTGGCGCAAAATAGATGAATCCATACAAGTCCTCTCCTTATGTAACGCTTTTGTGCATAACAGTATAAAAGTTATGAATTGTTTTTTATCTTACGGCAAGAACAGAAGGACGTCAAGAAAAAGTTAGAAAATTCCAAACGAGCAAAGGATTCGTCTTTCAGAAACGGAATTGTTACAGTGAAGAAGTACATTGAATGAGGAGGTCATGAATCATGTCAGAACAACGTATCGTATTAGCAGCACGACCAAACGGAAAGCCAACAGGGGAAACATTCCGCTATGAATCATTTGAGTTAACAGAGCTGAAGGAAGGACAGGTCGCACTGGAGTCACTCTATATCTCGGTCGATCCATATATGCGGGGTCGTATGAACGATGCACGTTCTTATTCGCAACCATTTGAGATTGATGCACCGATTCACGGAGGTGTCGTAGCACGTGTCATCGAGTCTAAAAGTGACGGGCTCAAGTCAGGTGATGTCGTTGTCGGGATGCTCGATTGGGCAACAAAAGCAGTCGTTGATGCGAAAACCGTTCGTAAAATCGATGAGCAGATCGCACCGATTTCAACAGCACTCGGTGTTCTCGGAATGACAGGGATGACAGCGTATTTCGGATTGCTTGATATCGGGAATCCACAACCAGGGGAAACGGTCGTCGTATCGGCAGCAGCGGGGGCTGTTGGATCGATCGTTGGTCAAATCGCTAAAATCAAAGGCGCACGTGTCGTCGGAATCGCAGGAAGTGACGAAAAGCTACAACATTTAAAAGCAGATCTTGGTTTTGATGAAGTCATCAATTATAAAACGGAAGACATCCGGGAAGCATTAGACCGGACATGTCCAGACGGCATCGATGTCTATTTTGAAAACGTCGGTGGGGAAATCGGTGATGCAGTCCTTGATCGACTCAATCCATTCGCGCGGGTGCCAGTCTGCGGTGCCATTTCTGGATATAACGCACAACAGGACATCGGTCCACGTGTTCAATCAAAATTAATCATCGCGCGTGCGCGTATGCAAGGTTTCTTAGTGGGCGATTATGGCAAACGATTCAAGGAAGCGGCTGAGCAACTCGGTCAATGGGTTAGTGAAGGGAAGTTACAATACGAAGAGACGATCTTTGAAGGGTTCGATCGTGTACCAGATGCGTTCCTTGGCTTGTTCGATGGGTCGAACACAGGGAAACTACTAGTAAAAGTGAAGTAAACATGCCAAAAGAGGTTGCGGAATCATTCCGCAACCTCTTTTTCTATGGCGTGAGATTCATGAATCTTTTCGATCGCGCTCGAGCTCTTCTGGATCAGGATCCGGATGTTGTGTTTCCGCAGGCTTGATGCCGGGATCTGATGTCTCAGCTGGATCAGGGTCCGGGTGAAGACCAACGTCTGCCTTTTCATCTGGTAAATCATGATTTTTTTCGTTTAACATGTCCAGTCATCTCCTTTTATCAGTACGTAGTAATGTTTCCCCGTTTTTTAAATCCAAAACAATGAGGGTGCATAGGATTCGTTTTTGAAAACATGTGAATGACTTCCACGGACAAGAAAGTGAAAGCGGTCGATTTCCTAGGAAATACAGGTTGACTGAACTGGAATGTAAGGAAAATCCAAAAAAGCTTCATGAAGTCTTTACAAAAACCTTGCAAGTCCTTCAAGTAGCCTTTGAACTGCTTCCGTAGACTAAGAAAGAGTTGAAAAGAGGAAGGGTGTTTACGTGTGAGTGATCAAAAATGGAAACGACAAATCATGCAACAACTGAACTGGGTCCGCGAAGAGAAAAAACGGCTTACGAGCGCGACGACCGCAAGTAAAGATGCACTCGAAAAACTCCGTCAGTTAGACGTCTTGCGACTGCCGACGGTTCGAACTTCTAATAATACGACGACACGTTATCGACAAAATAGCCAAGCATCACTGCTGAATCAATTGGATGTCTCGGAGATTCCGGTCCGGACGACGACGCGTTACTATGAAAAGCGACCAATCGAGATGGCAATCGTCTGCTCGGAATTCATGTATGCCTATTATGAAGATGCCGTTCATCTCCACTACGTCAATGCGCATACATTCGAAGAAGTCTTCGAGCGTGAGATTGATCTCTTTTTAGTCGTTTCCTCATGGAAGGGGTTACGAGGAGACGATTGGAAAGGTGTCGCCACACCGAATTCAAAGAAACGCCAACGACTGCTTTCGATGATGCAGGAAGTCAAAGCCAAAGGAATTCCAGTCGTCTTTCAATCGACGGAAGATCCGAGCAATCATGAACGGTTTCAAGACGTGGCGCAAGCTGCCGATTATGTCCTGACTTCAGATGAGGCGATGATTCCTGAATACCGCGTCTTATGTGGTCATGATCGGATCATGGCGATGCCGTTTGGTGTCAATCCATTGATTCACAATCCGATCGGAGCGACACGTAGCCGAAAGAAAGGCGTTTTATTTGCCGGTAGCTGGATGGCGAAATATCCGGAGCGTGTTAAAGATACGGAGATGTTGTTTGATGGGGTGATGCAATCCTCGCACGAACTCGATATCGTGGACCGGAATTATCATCTCGACTTACCAGCCTATCAGTTTCCAGAGCGCTATCAATCACGGGTCGCACCAGCGATTCCTTATGATGCTTTACAACAAGTCAGTAAATGTTACGACTGGGTCTTGAACCTGAATAGCATCAAATACAGTAAAACGATGTGTGCTCGTCGCGTTTATGAATCGCAAGCACTCGGGAATTTGATCTTGTCGAATTACAGTATCGCCGTCAACAACGAGTTTCCGAATATCTTCACTGTGCATGACGCACAGGAGGCGACGGCAATCGTGGAACGTACGTCACAGGATGAAATCGAACGGTTACGGGCAGAAGGACTTCGTGCCGTCATGACGGAGCATACGGTCTTCGAACGGATGGATCAGATCCTAGCGTTCATTGGACGAGTACCTGAAACACGGAAACATCGCTTACTCATCGTCGTCGCTCAGGATGGGGAAGCTATTCGTGACGTGATTGATCGCCAAAGTCTCACACCAGACGAAATCGTCTCAGCGGATACGTTGACGGAGCAAACCTATGATCAAGCGGATCTCGTAGCTTGGATGGATGGACAGGAATCTTACGGCGAATATTATTTAGAGGACCTCGTGAATGGCTTTAAATATAGCGATGCCAGCATCGTCCGAAAGGGAAGCGAGCATCCGTATCATGTACAAGAGATGAGCGGTAGCCGAAACGGTGCGATCGTTTGGCGGTCAGCTATCGGATATGACATGTTCCAGGCAGATGAACTGAACGGAAAAACACTGTTGCTCGATCAATTTGAGTGGAACGAGCAGACGGTAGTTCCGACGAATCAGACCCCGCAACTATCGGTCGTCGTTCCGATCTATAACAATGGGAAACACCTCACGTATAAATGTTTCGCCAGTCTAACGCGGATGGATCGATTCATGGATTCGGAGATTTTACTCGTAGATGATGGATCGACGGACATAGCGACACGTCAAGCCGTAGAGCGTCTCGCGCGACGCTATGGAAATGTCAGAACTTATTTCTTCGAGACAGGCGGAAGCGGTAGTGCTTCACGTCCGCGTAACAAGGGAGTCGAGATGGCACGAGCTGACTATGTGACGTTCCTTGATCCGGATAACGAGGTACTCAGTGATCGATATGCCTTTTTGCTTCAAGAACTAGAAAAAGATCCATCACTTGATTTTGTAGCAGGGCATATGAAAAAGCTTGCCGAGAAGACGAGCATCATCGCCTTGCCGACGATTCGTAAACAAGGACGAACGGTTTGTGAGGATCCGAAAGCTTTTCTATTGAAACATCGGTTTGCGGTACAAAGCATTCAAGCACTCGTCGTCCGTCGTACCTTCCTGCTCGAGCATCAATTGGAACAAGTCGTCGGTGCGGTCGGTCAGGACTCCTTGTTCTTCCAAGAATTGATGCTTCGCGCGAACCGTGTCTTACTCGTCAATCGAGTCATCCATTATTATTACGCAGCAGTTGCAGGGTCAACCGTGAATGCATTGACGGTGAAATTCTTTGAACGAAGTGTCGTCCGAGAACGGGCACGAGCTGAGAAATTCGCTCGTTATGGAGTGCTAGAGGAATACAAGGAAACTCGATTCGAGCATTTCTTTGAGCATTGGTATCTTGTCAAGTTACGCTACTGCAGTGATAAGGACTTTGCACCGAGTGTCGCATTACTACGCACGATCATCGGATTCTATGAACCAATCACGTTGACGAACCCGTTGATTCGTCGATTCATGGAGCTTGCAGATCGACAGGAGACGGATCGACTTCAACACTTACTACTCGAGGAGGTGCAAAAATGACGGCATCGATGAAAACAGCACGCCCCAAGGATCAAATCCGAGCTGCCTACTACGATCAGTTAGGCGGTGGATTCGGTAAAAAAGTCCGCGCGCGTGTTCACTGGATCGTTCGACAAGCAAAAGGAGAGCACATTTTAGATATTGGTTGTTCGGGTGGAGTCGTCCCGATTTTGCTCGGACGCGAAGGGAAACATGTCATCGGGATCGATGTGTTACCAGAAGCGATCATCGAGGCCAAACAAGCGTTACTTGAAGAACCGGCATCCGTAAAAGAAAAAGTGGAATTACATGAAGCAAATGTCATGACGTACACACCTGACATTCAATTCGATACAGTCTTGATGACGGAAGTACTGGAACATATCGGGGAGCCAGAGCGCTTTATCGCCCGTGCCGTCTCGTTCATCGCACCAGAAGGACGACTCGTCATCACAGTCCCATTTGGAGTGAACGATTATGCGGATCACAAACGGACGTATTATTTAAATCGACTGCTTGAACAGTTGACACCCTTCGGTAAGATCGAGACGATCGAGCGGATTGACAAGTGGCTTGGGATCACGATTCAAGTCTATCCGGAACCTCAATCCGGTCGATCGATTCTACCGGCGGAAGTCGAATGGCTTGAAGACGCCTTTGAAGAGGTGGAACGATTGCATCTCGCAACGATCATTGATTTAAAACGCAAGCAACAGAATCTAGAACGAAAAGTTCAGCGGTTAGGGGAACAAACGGACCAATTGGAACACGCTCAAGTCGAATTGCTACGTCATGAACAGCAACTACAGGAACAGCGTGAACAGTACAAGATGCTCGAAGAACAATATGCCGTACTGCTTGATCGATTCGAAGGATCATTGGTGACAAATCTGGAATTGATGGAGGCGAATGCATCATGGAAATCAAAATACCGCTCACTCGCGCGATCAAAGCTCGGAAAAATCGTCGTCCGCTACTGGAAGTTCCGACGTCAACTCAAGCAGCGCCGGAGTCGTCGATGAACGTCTTGATGATTTGTCAAAATTTCTATCCGGAAATCGGGAGTGCGGCAAACCGAATGAAGAATATCTTCAAGCGGATGGAACAAGCGGGAAGTGACGTCCATGTGTTGACGTCAGAACCGCTCTATCCGACGGCAGAACTTTATACGGACTCGATGTTCTGGGATGAACCGAGCCTCGATACGGCACATGTAACCCGTATCCAACCGCGTGATGTCCGGGCGACGAATAATTTATGGCGGCGTCTTCGCTTGTTCGTGGAACAATTCGTGCTCGCGGTAAAAGAAGTGCGATATGACCCGAAATCCTATGCCTACATCTATGCGACGACGCCATCCATCTTCATGGGGCTCGTCGGGGTCGTCGCGAAACATGTCAAAAAGGCTCCTTTGATTCTCGATGTACGTGATTTATGGCCGGAATCGTTGATTGGCGTCGGAATCACGAAATCGCGTCTCTTATTGACTCCGCTCTACTGGCTTGAAAAGTGGATGTATCGTCAGGCAGATCAATTGGTCATCAACAGTGAGGGGTTTCGATCATATATTGAAGGGCGGGGCATTGCACCGGAAAAAATTCATTACATCCCGAACTCCATCGAGGAAAATGAGTGGTTGATCAAACGCCGAAAAGTATCGGAACAAGTGCGCGTCGTGTATACAGGGAATATCGGACTCGCACAAGATGTGTTCTTGTTGCTTGACGTCGCACAGGAACTTCAACAAGAACAGGATATCTGCTTTCAAGTCGTCGGTTACGGCTATCACAAGCAAACGTTCGAACGACTCGTCAAGGAACGTGGATTGACGAATATCGAGTTTCTTGACGCAATGCCACGCTGGGATGCGTTGAAACAACTCGCGAAGAGTGACATCGCCTTTGCGACACTCGTCGAGAGTACAGCGTTCGATACAGTGACACCAGGCAAAATCATCGACTACATGGCGATGGGCTGTGCCATCGTCGGTGCGGTATCCGGTCATGCGGCGCATGTCATCGAAGAAGCAGGAGCCGGTTATGTGTCTGTCCAGCGGAAAAAAGAGGAGATCGTTGATCATATTCTCGAGTTATCACGAAATCCAGAGAAACGTGCAGCGATGGGACGGGCGGGTGTGGATTACGTCCAACGCCATTTCGATTGGGAACAAAATGAACAGCGCTTGTTTGAAGCCATCGAACAAACGCAGTCACGAAAGGCGGTCGCAGAATGAAGCGCATTGGAATGTTTGTTTGGAATCCGTTTACGAATGATGCCCGTGTCTTACGTGAATGTACGGCACTTGTCGAAGCAGGACACCGCGTGGACCTATACTGCTTAAATGACGGAACATTTCCAGAAGTCGAATACCCGATGTCTGGGTTTCGCGTCATTCGAATCGACCGGACGCCACCTTTTGCGAGGTGGCTCCCGTTCTTTCGCAAACGGAAAAAACGGACCCTTGTTATCGGATTGATGGGTGCGCTTCTTGCGCCATGGCTTATTCCCGTGATGCTCGTGCTCTTTTTACTCATGCGAAGTCGATTCATCCGTTACGCCCTATATAACAGTTTCGGCATTCTTCGTATGACACGTACTGCCCGGAAGCATGATTATGACGTCATGCATGCGAACGATGTCAATACGTTACCACAAGCGATTGGGGCGGCGCGTGGTGCACAAATCGTCTATGACTCGCATGAAGTCCAGACCGATCGGACAGGATACGGAAGCATGCAAGGGAAATTAGAACGCTGGTTGCTTCGATTCGTCGACCAGACAATCGTTGAAAATGACACGCGTGCAGATTATCATCAAAAATTATATGGAACCCGACCATCCGTCTTGCACAATTATCCGTTTTACGAACCGATTATTCCGCAACCGCGACCGTTACGCGAAGAGTTAGCACTCGCACCAGACGAGCCGATTTTGTTGTATCAAGGCGGGATCCAGGAAGGACGTGGACTGGAGCGACTCATTGAAGCGATGCCGTTCATCGATCGAGGAACACTTATTTTCGTTGGAGATGGAAAGTTAAAAGGGAAACTGATGCAACTGGCCACGCAATCATCGGAAAAGTCTCGTATCCGCTTCATTGATAAGGTTCCGCTTGCTGAACTACCCAGTTACACGGCAGCGGCGACGGTCGGCTTTCAAGTCCTCCAGAACGTTTGCTTCAATCATTATTCCGCTTCTTCGAATAAACTATTCGAATACATGGCGGCGTTGATTCCTGTCATCGCGGCCGACTTACCAGAAATCCGTCGTGTCGTCGAAACAGAAGGAGTTGGATTAATCGTCGATGTCGAATCACCGCAGAGTATCGCCGAGGCGGTCAATCGTCTAGTGAAGGATGAGAACTTGCGACGGGCGATGCAGGAACGAGCAAGCGTAGCAAGGAGACAATACAACTGGGAGCAAGAAAAAGGTCGACTTCTTGCTGTCTATGACTCGATTTTCATGGAATCTGGCGCAAAATAA
The DNA here is from genome assembly GCF_018618955.1 of Exiguobacterium sp. s191. NCBI lineage: Bacteria > Bacillati > Bacillota > Bacilli > Caryophanales > Exiguobacterium > Exiguobacterium sp. s191. Next base: position 148,908 of record NZ_JACSNC010000001.1, read on the forward strand.
GAAAAATAGTCAACGACTCGAAGGGAAATCCACGTGCAATGAAGGCGGATTCCTGACGAGTCGTTTTGTTTCATTCGAATAGACACGAAGGATTCGCGAAAGCTTCATAAGATTTACAAAAACGATAGAAAACACTGGAAATGTAAGGTCTGTGAAGAATGGTTTAAGAGATGGTTAGAAGCATTGGAAAGCAAAGGAAATGTCGTTATGGTCTAGTTACAGCCAAGCCACAGATCGTTCGTTGGCTAGTATGACTAACTCGATGGAGGAATGACAAAATGAAACTTTGCACAATCGGACTAGGATATATTGGATTACCTTCTTCTGCGATGTTCGCGGATCATGGCACGGAAGTCGTAGGTGTCGACATCGATCCACAAATCGTCAATCTTCTGAACACGGGAACGATTCATATTGAAGAACCAGGACTCGAGGATGTCATCAAACGGATCGTCGCGAACGGAAAATTCCGAGCGACACTTACGCCAGAACGAGCCGATGTCTTCTTAATCGCCGTTCCAACTCCTAACTTAAACGATACGTATAAATCATGTGATTTGAAATATGTTATTTCAGCGGTTAACAATATGCTGCCATTCCTTGAAAAAGGGAATGTCGTTATCGTCGAATCGACGATTGCACCACGTACGATGGATGACCATGTTCGTCCATTGATTGAAGAAGCCGGCTTTACGATTGGTGAAGACGTCTATGTCGTCCATTGCCCAGAGCGTGTCTTACCAGGACAAATCTTACATGAACTTATCCATAATAACCGCATCGTCGGTGGGTTGACGCCAGCGTGTGCGGAGGCAGGAGCTGCCGTCTACGAAACATTCGTTCAAGGTGAGATTGTCCGGACCGATGCCAAAACAGCCGAAATGTCGAAGTTGATGGAGAATACGTTCCGCGATGTCAACATTGCTCTTGCAAATGAATTAACGCAAGTATGTCATCAGCTAGAGATCAACGTCTTAGATGTAATCGAGATGGCGAACATGCATCCACGTGTGAACTTGCATCATCCGGGACCGGGAGTCGGTGGTCACTGTCTCGCAGTGGATCCGTACTTCATCGTCGCAAAAGCCCCATCGCTTGCACGCATCATTCATACGGCACGACAAACGAACGTTCAGATGCCGCAATTCGTTGCTGAACAAGCGGCTCGCCTCGTCGGTTCCCGTGTCCGTCCAAAAATCGCTGTCTTTGGTGTCACGTATAAAGGAAACGTCGACGATATGCGCGAGAGTCCAGCTGTTGAAGTCATTGAACAATTACTTGACCGTGGACTTGACGTCGCTGTCTGTGATCCGCACGTCGAACGTTCAATCTCGACACGTTTCGAACTCGTCGATGAGCTGGAAGCGATTCAAGGCGCTGATCTAGCACTCGTCTTAGTCGATCACGATGAATTCAAACAATTCGATTCACGTCGTCTCGCAAACTACATGCGGACACCGTTACTCTTTGATACGAAAGGGATCGTCAAAGCGCTCGACGCTGTCAAAGTCCTGAACTTTGGTAATTTGCATACGCACCGCGTGACGGAAGTGGATGCGAAAGCGATATGAACGCGTTACGAACGATTGGGGGAGAGTTGAAGGATCATCTGTATCTGATCTTTCGACTCTCGCTTTATGAAACAAAGAGTCAATATAGCATGCAATACCTGGGTTGGTTTTGGGAGATCATGACGCCACTTCTCCAAATCGGTGTCTACTGGGTCGTATTCGGCTTCGGGATTCGTGGTGGGCATCCAGTCGATGGAATTCCATTCGTCTTTTGGCTCGTCAGCGGATTGATTGCCTGGTTCTTCATCGGCAGTACGATTCCAAGTGGTTCCCGGTCGATTTATGGTCGGGTTGCCCTCGTCTCGAAGATGCACTTTCCATTGAGTACGATTCCAGCGTATGTCATTTTGGCACAATTCTACCGTCATCTCGCGATGATTGCTTTGACGATCATTTTAGGGTGTGCCTTCGGTTACTTCCCGGGATGGCATACGTTTGAACTTCTATATATCGTACCGGCGGGCGTCGTGTTCCTTTATGCGGTTTCCTTATTGTTATCCGCACTTGCGACGATGATTCGAGATGTACAAAACATGGTGACATCTGCGATCCGCATGCTGATGTATTTAACGCCAATCATGTGGATTCCGCCAGATCACTCGTTATTCAAGATGTTGTTGATGCTAAACCCGCTCGTTTATTTGATTGAGGGATATCGGTCCGCACTCATCGGAACGGGTTATCTGCTCGATCATATGTGGTACGGCGTGTATTTCTGGTGTATGACGCTCGCAATCTTACTTGTTGGAGCATCGATTCACATTCGATTCCGACGCTATTTCATCGATTACGTATAGGAGGGAGAACGATGGGTCATGTCGTGTTTGAGAATGTATCGAAACGGTACATGCTCTATGCCCGACCGATCGACAAGCTAAAAGAAGTGTTGTTCGGTAAGGTGAATGGAAAATCGTTCTATGCTCTGAAGAACGTCTCCTTTTCTGTGGAAGAGGGAGAAATCGTCGGTGTCGTTGGCATCAACGGAAGTGGGAAATCGACACTATCGCATCTGCTTGCTAACGTGACACCACCGACGTACGGTCGGGTCACATTGGGTGGAAAGTCAGCATTGATTGCTATCTCTAGTGGATTGAATAGTCAACTGACGGGGCGAGATAACATTGAATTAAAAGGGCTGATGATGGGCTTGACGAAACGACAAATCGAGACGATTACTCCAGAAATTTTAGAGTTCGCTGATATTGGGGAGTTCATCGATCAGCCGGTCAAGACATATTCGAGCGGCATGCGAGCTCGAATTGGTTTTGCGATCTCGATTCATATTAATCCAGATATCTTGATCATCGACGAAGCACTCTCAGTCGGAGACCAAACGTTTACCGAAAAGTGCCTCGATAAGATGCGTGAATTCCGCGATCAAGGGAAAACGATTTTTTTCGTCAGTCATTCGCTCAGCCAGGTAAAGAGTTTCTGTACAAAAATCCTTTGGTTGGAATACGGGGAAGTACGTCTATTTGGTCCGACGAACGAAACGTTGGCTGAATACAATAAATATCTATATTGGTACAAACAGTTATCAAAAAAGCAAGCCTCCCATTACGTAGCTAAGAAACGAACGGAACGGATCGGTTCCGTGGATCAGCAAATGATGGGCGAGACGATTGAACAATCGTCATGAAATGAGATAGGGGATGAAGTAAATGAAACGTGTCATGCTTGTATTCGGAACACGACCAGAGGCGATCAAAATGGCGCCGGTCGTCAAAGCACTTGAAAATCGTCAGGACGTCGAACCAATCGTCGTCGTTACAGCACAACACCGAGAGATGCTCGATCAGGTCCTTGAACTGTTCGAAATCACTCCGGACCATGACTTGGATTTGATGCGTCCGCGTCAGACGTTAGAGGAAATGACGGCGCGTATTTTAAACGCGATGCGTCGCGTCCTCGAAAAGGAACAGCCGGATCTCGTCCTTGTCCATGGGGATACGACGACGACGTTCGCTGCTTCTTTAGCGGCGTTCTATCAACAGATTCCAGTCGGTCATGTGGAAGCAGGACTACGGACATATGAAAAGTATGCGCCGTTCCCAGAAGAGATGAATCGTCAATTGACAGGTGTGTTGGCGGATTATCATTTTGCACCGACTGAACAGGCCGCAATGAACTTACGTGCTGAGAACAAGCAGACGCCAATCATCGTAACCGGTAATACGGTCATCGATGCGTTGAAGACGACTGTATCACCGACATATACACATCCTGTCCTATCGCGCCTAGAGAAGTCGGGACGAAAACTCGTTCTTTTGACGGTTCATCGCCGTGAGAATCATTTACAACTGGCAACGATTTTTGATGCAATCGAGCGACTAGCGAACGAACATCCAGAAATCGAAATCGTCTATCCGGTTCATCCGAATCCGGTCGTACTAGAGGCGGCAGCTCGCTTGGAGCATCATCCGCGGATTCAATTGATCGAACCACTTGATGTATTTGACTTCCATAATCTTGCGGCTCGGGCATCCTTCATTCTGACTGACTCAGGTGGGATTCAAGAGGAAGCACCTTCGCTCGGCGTGCCTGTTCTTGTCTTACGAGAGACGACAGAACGTCCAGAGGGGGTCGAAGCTGGAACGTTGAAGCTCGTCGGAACGAACCCAGAGATGATTTATACGATGAGTCATCAATTGTTGACGGATCAGGTGTTCTATCAATCGATGGCACAAGCGGCGAATCCTTATGGCGATGGACAGGCAGCAGAGCGAATCGTCGATGCCATCATGAGTGAGGTACCTGTATGAGTCAACGTATTCCTCCAGCGATTTATCAGTTCTTTCCATTCGGAACGCAGGAAAAAATTTTGCTTGAGGATGCTGCAGATGGTGTCTATTTTGATTTTCAAGAAGCGACGGCAGACGACAAATTGTACATTCAGTTGTTTGATCAAGGATTTCAACATCCTCCTTCAAAGTTGTACCGGTCAGACGCCACGATTACAGGAGATCTCATCGAGATGACCTGTCATTTCGAAGTCGATGCACCATGTGTCGTTCAGTTATTCAAGATGCAGTATGGACAGAAAAAACGGATGGGATCGGAAACGGAAACCGTCACATTGACGAATGAGACAGTCGTTCATGTACAGATGAAACGAGTACCAGGAGCGAAGTATTTCAAGGTGGCATGGAAGTTCTTGCAAGAGGGGAGCTTCCGGGTCCATCTCCGGGACATTCAGATTGTGCAACATGTCACGGCAGGGGAGGAAGCGACGTATGCTATTTAGTTCGACGATATTCTTATTTCTGTTCTTACCGACTGTGTTGATCGTCTATTACCTACTCCCACGCAGCTTCCGAAATGGCTGGTTATTAGTGACGAGTCTATTCTTTTATGCATTCGGAGAACCGCGTTTTGCATTGCTGATGCTACTGAGCGTCACAATCAACTACTTCTTCGCCTTGTTCGTCGATCTGTATCGACAACGAATCGGCGTCAAGTGGATCATGTTCAGTATGATCGCAGTCAATCTGGGGTTACTCGGCTGGTTCAAGTACAGCGGATTTTTTGTTCGTTCAGTCAACGAGACATTCGGATTAGGATGGTTCGTACCAGAAGTCGTCTTGCCACTCGGAATCTCGTTCTATACGTTTCATGCGATGAGTTATGTCATCGACATCTACAAAGGGAAGGAAGCGGTGCAAAAGAATCCGCTTGACCTCGCCCTTTATATCGCGTTCTTTCCCCAACTCGTCGCGGGTCCGATCGTTCGCTATAACACGATTGCGAGCCAAATCGAGTCACGAGAAGAGACGGTTTCCGATTTTGCCCGAGGGGTTCGTCGGTTTACGATCGGCTTAGCTAAAAAACTGATTCTTGCCAATGGATGTGGTCAGGTCGCGGATGCCATCTTCAATATGAAAGATCTTTCGATGGGGCTTGCTTGGATCGGCATCATCGCCTACGCCTTACAAATCTATTTCGATTTTTCGGGATACAGTGATATGGCGATTGGACTAGCTTTGATGTTCGGATTTCATTTTCTTGAGAATTTTAACTATCCCTACATTTCAAAGTCTGTTTCTGAATTTTGGCGTCGATGGCATATTTCGCTTGGATCATGGTTTCGGGATTATGTCTACATCCCGCTTGGTGGAAATCGTGTCTCACCGTGGTTACAGTATCGCAACTTAGCAATTGTCTGGATGCTGACAGGTCTTTGGCATGGTGCGAGTTGGACGTTCGTCGCGTGGGGAGCGTATTACGGAATCTGGATCATGCTCGAGAAAGCATTTCTAGGGAAATGGTTGGAGAAAACGCCAGTCTTCTCGACCGTTTGGACACTCGTACTCGTGTTGGTCGGTTGGGTATTCTTCCGTTCCGAGACGTTCCCGGAAGCCGTTACGTACATTCAAGCGATGTTCGTACCAGATGTGATCTGGGATGAACGCGCGAGCTACCAGCTTGTCCAAAATGGTGTTCTACTGCTTGTCGCGTGCATCGCAGCGACACCGATTCCGAAAATCATCGGAGAGCGATTAGTCGTGTCACTCGGAAGAATTGGTACGACGATGCAGTATGGATATGCGATGTTGCTACTATTTTTGGCGACATCAGCACTTGTTGCAAGTACGTTTAACCCATTCATCTATTTCCGCTTCTAAAAAGGAGGTCTACTGATGGCACAGCCACTTGAAACAGAAAATAAGCAGGGACAAAAACGGACGACTTCTTTTGAACGGATCATGATGTGGGTGACGACGATTAGTTTTTTACTCATCTTGTTAACGATTGGTGTCGGAACGATCGTCCGAGAGGATCGTGTGCGTTCCCAGTTAGAAAATCGTACACTCGCACAATCGGTCGATCCGACGATCGAAGGAATCGCGACTGGAAAAGACATGCTGAAGATGGAGACGTATTTCACGGACCAACTACTTTTGCGAGGGACGTTCGTTGAGATGCAGGCGCTACTATCGAAGGATGTCTTCAGACAGCCTTTTCGTAATGGAATCTATACAGCTAAAAATGGCTATATGATCGAACCGAGTGCCTCGACTCAAGTCCAGATTCCAAACGCGTTTCAGCAATTCGTGCAAGAAGTCGATCGACCCGTCTATATGGCGCTAGCTCCATCGAAGACGGTCATTGCTGAACGCGATCAGTTGATCCCATCGTATGTTGCTTCGAATGCACGGACACGTTACGCAGGAATGATTCGTGACTTCAAGGCTGCGGGGATGACGAATTTGTCACTTGATCAATTAAAACTAACGGACTACTTCAAGACGGACCATCACTGGAATATCGACGGAGCAGCGTCAGCATACCAGACGATTACGAAGGGGATGGGGTTGCAACCGCTCACACCATCAAAAGCAGATCGTAAAGAGGATGAGCATGCCTATTATGGTTCATTAGCGCGAAAGACGACGCTTGCGTACGCGACGTCCGGTGATCAGTTAGCTTATTATGGACCAGCATTCTTTAAAGGGATCGATGTCTGTTACGACGGGGCATGCGATCGTCCAATCATTGATGAAACCTTCGTTCAGCAGGAGGGAGATTACGTCGATCGGTATGAAGTATTCTTGCGCGGGAATCACGGCATCATGTCGATGAAAGAGCAAACGAAGAATGATCGACCAACGATTCTCGTCTTAAAAGATTCATTCGCGAATCCTGTCTTACCGTTCCTTGCTAAAAGTGCCAATCTGGAAGTCGTCGACGTTCGTTATGTGCCAAAATCATTCGACGTCTCGCAGTTCGCTAAACAAAAACAAGTCGACTCCGTGTTGTTCTTGCATAACTCGAACATTGCTGGATTGATGAAGACGTATGAAAACACACTATGAAGGAGTTCATGATATGAGATCCCGAATGGCGAAAAGAAAACCGCGTCTTGTTTGGCGCGTATTGAGTGCGCTCCTGCTAGGTTTCGTTCTGATTGCTAGTGCATCAGCTGGTTTAGCTTTTTTAAAAGTGAAACAAACGGCAGACGCGTTCTTAACACCGTTAGATGGAGAGCAGCCGAAGCCACTCGAATCGATGAAGCCGGTCAATGTCTTGTTACTTGGTGTGGATGAACGGAAAAATGATAAGGGACGTGCCGATGCCATCATGCTTCTTTCATTCAATCCAAAAACAAGACAAGCGACTTCCCTGTCTATTCCAAGAGATATGCAGGTAACCGTGCCTTCTGGCGAAAAGACTAAGATCAATCATACCTATGCCTATGGGGGTGTGAAAGAGACAGTCGAAACGGTGGAGCAGACGTTTGAGACCGATATTCCTTACTATGCGAAGATCAACATGGATGGATTGATTGAGTTGGTCGATGCTGTTGGGGGTGTCACGGTCGACAATCCATCTGCCTTCAGTTGGAACGACCGCCGTCTTCAAAAGGAGTATGAGAAAGGGAAAATTCATCTGACGGGTCTTGAAGCGAGTGGTTACGCACGTATGCGAAAGCAAGATCCACTCGGCGATATGGGTCGACAAATTCGTCAGCGTCAAGTGCTAGAAGCCGTCGGAATGAAGCTTGCTGGACCACAGTTGTTGACGCAACTCGAAAAGATTACGGACGTCATGAAAAACAACTTTACGACGAATATCGGACTTGATGTCGCAGCGCAGCTAGCGCAGGAGAATCAGCGTGGGTTCGAACAATTGAAGCCGCTGAAAATTGATGGAGAAGGATATATCGCAAGTGATGGTGTCTGGTATTTCTTTGCATCGGACGAATCAATGGAACAGACGAAGCAGACGATCGCTACACTTCTCGCACGATCGTAAGCCATAAATAGTATTACCATCAAACAAACCAGGATGAGCGTCTCTAGCACATAATTGTGGAGACGCTTTTTCCTGTTTTTCTCTAAAGTAACATCGCTCTTTTTGAAAAAAAGTGCTTGGTTCAAAAGTCTTATTTTCGATCAAACCGATGAAATAGGCTTTGACAGGACTTGTAAACGGATGCAAAATGAAAACGATTACATACCAAAAGGAGATGGCTACCGTATGAAACGCATGAGATTCGTTTGTATCGTTGCGCTAACGTTTGCACTGATATTTAGTGGACTCTCTTTATCCGGTCAAGCACTGGAAAAAGGGAAGTCGACATTGGTCATCATTCACTACAAGGAAGACCCAAATGCCACAAAGGATTGGAATCTGTGGTTATGGGCAAATGGTCCGGATTATTTTCCGAATAAAGCTCACGCTTTTAACGGCGAGGATGCTTACGGGAAAATCGCAGCTTATGAATTTCCAGTTGATCAGCCGGAAAAAATCGGCTTCATCGTTCGAGATGATAACTGGAACAAGGATGGGGGATCTGAAAATGATCGCTTCATCACGAAAGATATGATTAAAAATGGTGTTGCTGAAATCTGGATCGAGTCGGGAAGTAAGAACATCTCGACAGTCAATCCAAGCAATGGAGCAGATGTCGAAAATATCGATACGAACATCCACTATTACCGGTATGACAATGATTATGACAAGTATGGTGTCTGGTCTTGGCCGGAAGAGCAAGATGGCAAGCGATTCGAGTTCGACAAGCAAGATGAGTTTGGTGCCGTTGCCAAAGTAACACTCGATAATCCGACGAAAGCACGTCTTGCAGGCGTCATTCCGCATCTTGAAGGATGGTCGGAAAAAGACGGAGCTGATCGTTTCTTTTATGCAGGGGCGAAAGACATCTGGTTGATTGAAGGAGATCAGACGGTATACTACAGCAAACCGGAAATTGATCGCACACCGAAAATCACAAGCTTTTTAGCAGATGACTTCCGGACGATGACATTAAAAACGAATGCACCGCTGACGGAAGAAGACTTAAAGGCATTTACGTTTGAAGGCGTGACGAATCCAGTCGTGTCAGCAATCGATGCCAAAACGGTAAAAGTCGAAGTCACTTCAGATATCGATTTAGCAAAAGTCGTCCGAGCATCTCATCCTGTTTTTGGAGAAGCAATTCTTGAAGCAGGTAAAGTGCTCCGTTCGAAAGCATTCGACCAAAAGTATGCCTACGATGGAAAACTCGGTGTCGACTATCAAAAATCGAAGACGACGTTTAAAGTCTGGGCACCGACAGCACAAGCCGTCGAGCTCGAATTGTATCGCTTACCAAAACAAGAAGCTGCTACGACAAAAGATATCACGCGCGAAATCAAGATGGAACGAACGGATCGTGGTGTGTATCAAGTAACAGTCAAGGGCGATCTTGACGGTGTCGGATACACATACGAAGTCAAACACGCCAAAGAATCAACGCGTGCTGTTGATCCGTATGCGACAGCAGTCGCCGTCAATGGCGACCAAGGTGTCGTCGTCGACTTACGCGAGACGGATCCAAAACGCTGGACGAATGGGAAAATGCCACTTCGCCATGCGACAGACGCGATCATCTATGAATCACACGTCCGTGATTTATCGATGTTTGATGTGACGAATTCAGGTTACGATTCAGGCATCAAACAAAAAGGGAAGTACCTTGGCGTCATCGAGCCAGGTACGCGTTTGACGAAGGATGGTAAGAAAACGAAGACGAAGACAGGGCTTGATCATCTGAAGGAACTTGGCATCACGCACGTTCAGTTCATTCCAGTCTATGATTTCAACACAGCGTCCGTCGATGAGACGAACCCGCTTAAATCGTATAACTGGGGTTATGATCCGAAGAACTATAACGCACCAGAAGGTTCGTATGCGACAAACCCCTATGATCCAAAAGTCCGAATCACAGAAATGAAGCAGATGATTCAAGGACTACATGACAATGGACTTCGTGCTGTCATGGACGTCGTTTACAACCACATGTTTGACGCAAAGGCATCAAACCTTGATAAAATCGTCCCTGGTTATTACTACCGTTATACAGAAGGCGGCGATTTAGCGAACGGAACTGGTGTCGGAAACGATACAGCATCTGAGCGTCAAATGATGCACAAATTGATCGTTGACTCTGTCTCATATTGGGCGAAAGAATACCACTGGGACGGATTCCGCTTTGACTTAATGGGCATTCACGACGTCAAGACGATGAATGCTGTTAAACAGGCGACAAAACGAATTGACCCGTCGATTCTCGTATTCGGAGAAGGGTGGAGCCTTGGAACACCGCTTCCGGATGCAGATAAGGCCAACCAAACGAATACAAAACAAATGCCAGGAATCGGACATTTCAATGACAATCTACGCGATGCGCTCAAAGGTAGCGTCTTCATCGATTCAGATGCTGGTTTCATTAACGGAACAACCGGTCTTGAAACGCGCATCAAACGCGGAATCGTCGGAGAGATTGCTTATGACAAAGAGATTCAAGGATTTACGCAAGAACCAGATCAAGCCATCACTTACGTTGAAGCCCATGATAACCATACGCTTTGGGATAAGTTAAACCTGACGAATCCACAAGACAATGACGCAACGAAGACAAAGATGCATCGTTTGGCTTCAAGTATCTTGTTGACGTCACAAGGAACGACGTTCATCCATGCGGGGCAGGACTTCATGCGGACGAAGGGCGGAGACCATAACTCGTATAAATCACCGGATTCTGTCAACCAGCTCGACTGGAAACGGAAGATGGACCGTCAACAAGACGTTGATTATATGACAGGATTGATCGAGTTACGTAAAAAGAATCCAGTACTTCATTTAGCAACAGCAAAAGACATTCGTCGTTACCTGACGTTTGAAACAGCACCGGCACAAGTCATCGCTTATCGATTAGATGATGCTGCGCCACAACAAAAGGATGATCTCTACGTCATTCATAATGCGAATCGGACAGCAGTCGATATGAAGTTACCGACAGGGAAATGGAAGTTGCTTGTAGACGGTAAACAAGCAGGAACCAAAGCAATCCGTAAAGTATCAGGTACGGTTCGTGTCGAAGGACTTAGCTCATTCGTCTTATCGAAATAAGTGAACAGATAAAAAAGGACGTTCCGCAGTTGGCGGAACGTCCTTTTCGTCAGTCGAGAAACGTGCAATCAAGCGTAACGCTCATCCGTTTCTTCGTTCTCTTCTTCTTTCAGATTACCTTCTTCCGATTTCGAGACGATGACGGCACATGCTGCGTCACCAGTGATGTTGACGGCTGTCCGCATCATATCAAGAAGACGATCGACACCGATGATTAAAGCGATCCCTTCGACCGGTAGATTGACCGATTGAAGAACCATCGTCAACATGACGAGACCGACACCCGGTACACCGGCTGTACCGACTGAGGCAAGAACAGCTGTCAGGACGACAGTCGCAAGTTGACCTGGCGTCAAATCTACAGCGTAGACTTGCGCGATGAAGACAGTCGCGACACCTTGCATGATTGCTGTTCCATCCATATTGATCGTCGCACCAAGAGGTTGGACGAAACTTGAGACGGAACGCGGAACCTTCAACTCTTTTTGAGCCGTTTGCATCGCGACAGGAAGTGTTGCGTTCGATGAAGACGTCGAGAAAGCAAACAACATGACAGGTGCGAACTTCTTAAAGAAGAAGAACGGGTTCATCTTCCCGAGTAACGAAACAGTCGAACCGTATGTGAATAAAGAATGAACGACTAACGCTAGAACAACGACGAGCATATAGAAGAACATTGCTTTTAACGATTCCCAACCTTGTGAACCGACTGCTGATGCGATCAAAGCAAACGCTCCAAGCGGAGCCATCTTCATGACGAGTGTGATGAGGTACGTCATCAATTCGTTTCCTTGTTCGACGAATGTCCGTAACGTCGAGACTTTTTTACCGAGGAATGTGATTCCAAAACCGACGAACACACTGAAGACGATGATTTGCAACATGTTGCCTTCTGCCATCGAGGTGATCGGGTTCGTCGGGAACATACCGACGATTGTGTTGATCAAACTCGTATCGGGAAGACTTCCACTATCGTATTCAAGGTTATTTGTAGAGAAGCTTCCGAGAGTACCCGGTTTAATCAGTAATGACAAACCGAGAGCAATGACAATCGCGACAGCCGTCGTCGTCATGAAGTAGCCGATTGCCTTTCCGCCGACACGACCAAGCTCTTTTGGATTCCCGAGCCCCATGACACCGAGAGTGATCGAGAAGAAGACGATCGGTACGACGAGCATCTTAATCAGGTTCAGGAAGATTGTCCCGATGGGCTGTAAAGCATATTTATTCAATCCCTCATAAATCGACTTATCCGGTAAGGTTGCAAGAATGATTCCGAGGATCACCCCGAGAATCAATCCCCAGATGATGCGCTTTGCTTCTTTCATAAGTGATGTCACACTCCTTTATTTGATAATTGTCTATATTTTGACACATCATCACCCATTTTGACAAAACATTTTAAAAAATACATGATAACGCTTACAAAAAAGTTTCTGGATTTTGATGCAGGAATGACTAGATTTTGTTGTCAAACGGATGCAACCATGAGAGGATAGAAAAGAACAAAAAGGAACAGCGTAGGGTATAGAAAAGTCGCTAGAATCAACTGTTGACCAAATTGTATATTCCTACTATAATGTTGTATGACGTGTCTGACACGTTTCCTTTAGTCGGTAATATCGGAGGGAGGGAAAACTAGTGGAAACTCGTGTACGTAAAAATGAATCACTTGAAGACGCACTTCGTCGCTTCAAACGTGGTGTTTCAAAAGATGGTACGCTTGCAGAAGTTCGTAAACGTAAACACTACGAAAAGCCAAGTGTAAAACGTAAGCTTAAATCGGAGGCTGCGCGTAAGCGTAAGAAGTTCTAACGTTAGAGAGGGTGTATCCTCATGAGTCTTCAGGAGCGTTTGACAGCGGATATGAAAGAAGCCATGCGTCTACGTGAAAAAGATCGTCTTACGACGATTCGGATGGTGAAATCATCGCTGCAAAATGAAACGATCAAACTCGGTAAGCAAGAATTGACGGACGAGGAAGAATTAACGATTCTTTCACGTGAAATGAAGCAGCGCAACGACTCCCTCCGAGAATTCGATAGCGCTGGTCGTCACGATCTCGTCGAGAAAATTCAAGCAGAGATTGTCGTGCTCGAAGCTTATATGCCAAAACAGCTTTCCGAGGAAGAAGTACAGGAAATCGTCGACGCAGCTATTGCGCAGACGGGTGCCTCTGCTCCTTCAGATATGGGGAAAGTAATGGGTATCGTCATGCCACAGCTTAAAGGCAAGGCAGACGGTGCATTAATTAATCGACTCGTCAAACAACGGCTCGCTTAATACATGGAAAAGGTGTCCTTCGGGGCACCTTTTTTGTCGTTCCTGTCACAATTAAAAGTTTCTTGATGAATTCAGAATAGTCATGAAACCTTTTTGTTTTGAAAGCGTATATAATTATAGTAACGAATCAAAGTGCAAAAGAAGCAGCTTCTGACACGAATGAAAAGGGGTGAACGTACGCATGACGTTTAGCTTAGGGATGATTTTGGCGGTCTTCATGATCGGGGTCCTCATGTTACTGGTCGAAATATTCGTCACAGGGTTCGGAATCTTTGGAGTCCTCGGAATCGGCGCTGTCCTTGCTAGTCTGATCATGGCAGGTGCTACAGTTGGTCAAGTAGGCATAGCGGTTGGACTTGCTGTATTTCTATCACTTGCGGCCGGATACTGGGCATATCGCAGAATTAAATCGAATCAATCCTTATTATGGAGAGGTTTGATTTTGACAGATTCCACATCGTCTGAAAAAGGCTATCTTTCTCATCAAGACAAAGTGCAATTGTTAGGACAAGAAGGAGTTAGTCTGACACCTCTCCGTCCGTCAGGAACAATTGAAATCGACGGAAATCGAATCGATGCGGTTACGGAAGGGACCTTCATTCAAGCGGGGGAAACGATCGTCGTAAAAGAAGTGACGCATGGACGCGTCATTGTTAGAGTCCAACATACGAAGGAGGAGTCCCACACATGACACCTGAATTATTGACTGTATTACTCATATCCGGAGGAATTTTAATTTTCCTCGCCATCTTCTTCACGCTCGTTCCGATTCCACTTTGGATTAGCTCGCTCGCAGCGGGAGTACGCGTATCGATCTTTACATTAGTCGGGATGCGTCTTCGTCGAGTAACACCGTCTAAGATCGTCAATCCGTTGATCAAGGCGGTTAAAGCGGGATTGAACTTGAATACGAACCAACTGGAAAGTCACTTCCTTGCTGGTGGTAACGTTGACCGCGTCGTCAATGCCTTGATTGCAGCACACCGTGCGAATATCGAGTTGAGCTTCGAACGCGCAGCGGCGATTGATCTTGCTGGTCGTAACGTTTTGGAAGCTGTTCAAATGTCGGTTAACCCGAAAGTCATCGAAACACCATTCATTGCCGGTGTGGCGATGAACGGGATTGAAGTGAAAGCGAAAGCCCGGATCACGGTACGTGCGAACATCGATCGTCTCGTCGGTGGTGCTGGGGAAGAAACGGTCATCGCACGTGTTGGTGAGGGTGTCATCTCAACCATTGGTTCGTGTAATGACCAAAAAGAAGTACTTGAGAATCCAGAGATGATCTCACGGACGGTTCTTGCAAAAGGACTCGATTCGGGTACGGCGTTCGAGATTCTCTCGATTGATATTGCAGATATTGATATCGGTAAGAATATCGGTGCGGTTCTGCAGACGGATCAAGCAGAAGCAGATAAGAACATTGCGCAAGCGAAAGCCGAAGAACGTCGCGCAATGGCGATCGCAAGTGAACAAGAGATGAAATCACGTGTTGAAGAGATGCGTGCGAAGGTTGTCGCTGCTGAAGCGGAAGTGCCGCTTGCTATCGCTGAAGCGATGCGTGACGGTAACTTTGGCGTCATGGATTATGCGAACTACTTGAACGTGACAGCAGATACGAAAATGCGCCAAGCAATCGGTGGGCAATCATCACCAAATGACTCACAATAAAGGGTGAGACGGTATGGATATCATATGGGTCGGATTGATGATCGCATTCGGTGTCATCTCCGTCATCTCAAAAGCAGCAGATAAAAAACCGAAGCAGACGAACCGAACTCCTTCAAAGGAGTTCGGTGAATATGTGAAGCAAATGACCGAACAGGTCGATACGATGCGACAAGAGACGGTACCTCCACCTGTCGTTCGTAAAAAAGCACCCACGAAGAAACAACCGGGGGTAACGCAAACGAAAGCGCGACCCGTTCATGAACGAACGGAATTGCAACAACGTTTGGACCAACGTCAAAAGCAACATTCGAAAAAAGGGATGTCCTCATCGACGATTGGCGAAATCAAAGATAGCGTAGCAGATGGTGCCATTGGATCGTCTAGTCGTTCAGCATCAGCAACGACGATTTCACAAGATGAAATGCGACGTGCCATCGTTTGGAGTGAGGTTCTGGGTGCACCCGTTTCAAAACGAAAACGATGATGATTAGACAGTGAGTCAATCCTACGAAACGCGTAGGATTGACTCTTTTTATTTCCTAAAAGGTGGGAACGGGTTTTTCTTTCCATCTTTTCGGCGGAAGTGCTAAAGTGGAAGAGATTAGATATGAAGCGATGACAACTTGTTATCCATGACTAGGAGGCCATTCACAACGTGATATTCAACGAAAGAATCCCATTTGCATTTTCGAATTCAGAACAGATTCAAGCATTCGTCGGTCCGAATGATGCAGTCTTACGTACGATGGAAGCAGAACTTGACGTTCAGCTGACGCATCGAGGAGATGAACTGTTGGCACAATCCGAACAGGAGCAGTCTGTGATCTTAGCAGGACAGGTTGTAGGCGTCTTGAAACAACTTGTGAATCGTGGTGCTGTTTTAACAGAGCGTGACGCGACGAGCGCCATTCAACTCGCACGTCAAGATCGTGTGGATGAACTGCTAGAACTTTACGATACGGTCATTCATACGAATCATAAAGGAAAACCACTTCGTGCAAAGACACTCGGTCAAGCACGTTACGTTCGGGGAATCGACCGCTGTGATTTGACATTTGGTATTGGACCAGCGGGAACTGGAAAAACATATCTTGCTGTCGTGATGGCGGCAAAAGCGTTAAAAGAAGGTCACGTCAAACGACTCGTCCTGACGCGTCCGGCAGTAGAAGCAGGAGAAAATCTAGGATTCCTTCCAGGGGATCTTAAAGAAAAAGTCGATCCCTATCTACGTCCTCTGTACGATGCGCTACATGACGTGCTTGGTGTCGAACATACGGCTCGTCTGCTTGAACGTGGTGTCATCGAAATCGCACCGCTCGCCTACATGCGCGGACGGACGCTTGAACATGCTTTTGTCATTCTCGATGAAGCGCAAAATACGACACGGGAACAAATGAAGATGTTCCTGACGCGTCTCGGATTCCATTCGAAGATGATTGTTACGGGCGATTTAACACAAGTTGATCTTCCGCGTGGAAAAACATCTGGTCTACAAGAAGCGTTACATTTGCTCGGTAATGTCAAAGGGATTCATTTTGAGCACTTTGGCTCAGCTGATGTCGTACGTCACCCACTTGTCCGGAAAATCGTTGATGCTTATAGTCAGGATTTGACCTAAGCCGTTACGGAAAAAGAGGGAAAAGGGGGAGATGATATGCGCAAGGTTGGGGTCTGGGTTGGTCTTTTGACAGTAGTATTCTATCTCATCGTATCGACGATGATGTATGTCAGCGTTCGACCAGAAGCCTTGTCCGCAGAACCATTCTCAATTGCAGAAGAAGATATCCGGTCACCCTTGACGATGGAGGACCGGGTCGCAACAAATCAAATCAAGGAAAATTCGGTTGCTGCAATCGAGAGTCAGTATACGATCAAACAAGAGTATGCAGCACAGCAAATTGATAAAGTAGAACAACTTTTTGCTAGTTTGTCCGGTATTAAAAAAGCAAATGAGATCGGTAAAATCAAGCAGCGTCTGCGTGGGACGGAGGCAGCGACACTGTTGAAGGATGATGAGTTACGCTTGCTTGTGACGTCGACGACAGCACTGCGGAATACGACACGTGACGTCGTCATTACAGCGATTGAAGAAGCGATGCGTCAACGCATCTCGTCCGATGGTGGTGAAGTAGCGGAAGCACGTGAGAATGCGCGGACGGATATCGAACGTTCGCCACTCTCCTTTTCACTAAAAGCAGTCGCTAAAGCGTTGACCGATCAACTGATCGTGACGAACTACGTCTATGATCCGGAAAAAACGGAACAGCTCCGTAAACAGACGAGTGATAAAGTCGAACCGGTCATCATTTCAGAAGGTGAAGTAATCGTCAAACGAGGCGAAGTGATTTCACAAGATGCCTATCGTCAGCTACAACTGGTCGGATTGATTTCTGATCGACAGTCGTTGAAACCGTTACTCGGTGCGATGCTGATCAGTGCGTTGATGACTGCCTTTTTATTTGGCTTCATTCACCGTTCGAAACTACGATACGCTCAAATGGGGCGGATTCGTTTATTTGGGCTTGTCTATCTCGTCGTCAGTCTACAATTACTCGTCATGTATGGTATGGCGTTCTTAGCAGACGACATCAATCCAGCATTTTACTTACTCACGCCGACCGCTTTTGCTGCGCTCGTCCTGCGCAATTTATTGAACGAACGGATTGCCTTATCGAGCTCTCTGTTTACGGCACTTGCCGGAACGTTCTTCTATAGTGCCAATCAAAACTTCAGCTTCAATATCGCGATCTATTTATTGGTTGGTGGGTTAGTCGCAACATTTTTCCTACAATCTAGTTTGTCGCGTCGTCGTATTTTCATGAGCAGTATTTCGATTGCCGGAGCAAACATCGCGATTTTCTTAGCATTCGTCCTGTTACGAAGTGGTACATTCGAACTGCGAGAAACGCTGATTTTAATCGGTTTTGCAATTGCGAGTGGTATCTTGAGTGCCGTCCTAGCAATTGGGCTATTGCCGTTTCTTGAAATGACATTCGGTATTTTAGCACCGACCCGTCTACTCGAACTGTTGAACCCAACGCATCCGTTACTCAAAAAACTATTAGTTGAAGCACCGGGAACGTACCATCATAGTATGATGGTCGCGAACTTAGCAGAAACAGCCTGTGAAGCAATCGGAGCAGATGGGTTGCTTGCACGAGTCGGAGCCTACTATCATGATTTAGGGAAAACACGACGGCCACTTTATTTCATTGAAAACCAGCATGGACGTAATCCCCATGATCGATTGACACCGGAAGAGTCGGCACGTGTCATCTTGGCACATACCGAGGATGGCGTTGAATTACTCGAAGACGCAAAACTTCCTGCGGCGATCATCGATATTTGCCGTCAGCATCATGGAACCTCTCTGCTTCGCTATTTTTATGTCAAAGCAGCAGAACAAGGTGAGGTCGACGAAGAGACGTTCCGTTACACAGGTCCGAAACCACAAACTCGTGAAGCGGCGGTCATCATGATCGTTGACTCGATTGAAGCGGCCGTTCGTTCGATGAAAGCTCCTTCAGAAGAAGGAATTCGGGACTTAGTCGCGAAAATCATTCGTGAAAAGATGATGGATGACCAATTCGCGGAATGTGACATTACGACACGTGAGATTTATCGCGTCGGTGAAAGTGCGTGTCATACTTTATCCGGTTTGTTCCATGAACGAATCGAGTATCCAGAATTAAAGAAAGAGGCAACGACATGAATATTTATATGACAGACGAAAATAATCGTCTAACGGAAGAACAACGACAGCTTGTCGAATCGATTTTGATTTACACGGCAGAACAAGAAGAAGTCGATTCAAATAGTGAGTTGTCCGTGACTTTCGTCTCAAACGATGAGATTCAAGAAATCAATCGTGAATGGCGTGGAAAGGATCAGGCGACAGACGTCATTTCCTTTGCGATGGAAGAACTCGGAGAAGATGAAATCGATTTCGGATTGCTCGAAGATGAACCAATCGTCCTTGGCGATTTGATCATTTCCGTGGAACGATGCCGTGAACAATCGGCAGAGTATGGCAATCATTTTGAGCGAGAGCTCGGTTTCCTCGCTGTCCATGGTTTTCTCCATTTACTCGGATACGATCATATTGAAAAAGCAGATGAGGAAGTCATGACGAAGCGACAGGAGGAAATCCTGCATCACTTCGAGTTATATCGGGGCACATTGTGAAAAGCTGGTGGCAACCCTTTCGGCATGCCATGAACGGATTGCGCCAATCGATTCGAGAGGAACGGCATATGAAAGTTCATGTGACAGTTGGTGCCATCGTGTTACTTGTCGCCTTTCTATTACCCTTGACGTCTGTCGAGCGAGCAATCCTCTTCTTGACGGTCGGGATCGTCATCAGTGCTGAGATGTTCAATACAGCGTTTGAGCGCGTCGTTGATCTCGTAACGCAGGAATGGCATCCGCTGGCAAAAGCAGTCAAGGATATTGCAAGTGGAGCTGTTCTTGTGTTGGCGCTTACATCTATTGCAATTGCACTATGCATCTTCATCCCATATTTGGTACAATAAGAATCCGGCCTTTTTGGCCAATACCGTTCCTAAGAAGGGGATACTCACATGAAAACAGAACAATTACTCGAACAAGCTAAACGTGCACGCGAAAAAGCGTATGTTCCATATTCGAAATTCCAAGTCGGTGCTGCTCTACTAACAAAAGACGGACAAGTCTTCCATGGTTGCAATATTGAAAACGCTGCATATGGTCTTTGTAACTGTGCAGAACGGACAGCAATCTTCTCTGCGTGGGCACAGGATGCGCGCGAGTATGCAGCGATGGCTGTCGTTGCGGACACGGAAGGACCGGTCGCACCATGTGGACAGTGCCGCCAAGTGTTATCAGAGATGTGTGATGCGGATATGCCAATCTACTTGACGAACCTTAAAGGGGATGTCACAGAAACAACAGTGGGTGCCCTCTTACCAGGAGCATTCACGAAAGGGGATTTACATGTTTAAAGAAGGATTCAAATCGGGCTTTGTCTCGATCATCGGACGCCCGAACGTCGGAAAATCGACATTCCTCAACCGTGTCATCGGACAAAAGATTGCCATCATGTCTGATAAGCCACAAACGACGCGAAACAAGATCCAAGGTGTCTATACGACAGAAGACGTTCAGACGATTTTCATCGATACACCAGGGATTCACAAACCAAAACATAAACTCGGCGACTTCATGATGAAGGTCGCAACGAACGCATTGCGTGAAGTTGATGCGATTTTGTTCATGGTCAACGTGACGGAACCAAAAGGAAAAGGTGACGATTTCATCATTGAAAAATTGAAGGAACTCGATACACCGATCATTCTGGTCATGAATAAGGTCGATTTGATTCATCCGAATGATATTCCGCCAATCATCGAGTCATATAAAAATGAGCTTGAGTTTGCGGCAGTCGTTCCGATCTCTGCGTTACAAGGTAACAACGTCGGACCGTTACTTGAAGAAATCGCGAAGATCTTACCGGAAGGACCAATGTATTACCCGGCGGATCAAGTCACTGACCACCCGGAGCGTTTCATCATCTCAGAGATGATCCGTGAGAAAGTCTTGCAGAAGACACGCGATGAAGTACCACACTCGATCGCAGTCGCGATTGATCAAATCAAGACGCGTGAGAATGGAAACATGGTCGATGTCCATGCGACGATCTTGATCGAGCGCGATTCCCAAAAAGGAATCATCATCGGTAAACGCGGAGCACTTCTAAAAGAAATCGGCTCTGAAGCACGAACGGACATCGAGATGTTACTCGGAACGAAAGTTTACCTGAACTTGTGGGTCAAAGTCCAAAAGGATTGGCGTAACAAGGCCGGTCAATTGCGTGAACTTGGCTTCCGCGATGACGAGTATTAAGCGATGATCGATAAGGCGGAAGGGCTTGTACTACGAACGGTCGTATACGGTGAATCGAATAAGATCGTCACGCTACTGACACGTGAATACGGCAAGCTCGCCGTCATGGCGCGAGGAGCGAAGAAGCCGGGTAGTCGTTTCAACGCGGCAAGCCAGCCTTTCGTTCGAGCCGTCTATATCTATCCACGGTCACGTGGTCTCGGTCAGTTGAAATCAGCAGACGTCATCACGAGCCACGCGCATATCCGGCAAGATGTCGTCTTGATGGCGTATGCGATGTATCTACTGGAGCTGGCAGATAAAGCGCTTGATGAACGAGTGCCGCAACCGGCACTCTATGATTTGTTCGTCGAAGGACTGGAGGCGATGGATGAAGGACTGGATCCCGACGTCGTCTCTTTCATCATCGAGTTGCGCCTGTTGCGTCATCTAGGGATTGCGCCGCACTTGAATGGCTGTACGATTTGCGGGAGTGCTGAAGCACCGTTTGCTTTTTCGTTACACCACGGTGGTCTACTCTGTCGCCGGCATCGCCATGAGGATGAACATGCTGTCTTTATGTCAGAGGCAGTCGCGAAGATGCTCTATGTGTTTTCTGTCTATGATTTCTCGCGGATCGGGACCGTGACGGTGAAGCCGGAAACGAAGCGTCTACTACGTCAAATCATGGATGCTTATATGGAACGCTACAGCGGGTTACGTCTACGTTCAAAACGTGTCCTCGACCAGTTGATTGATTTCGGCAACGATTGACAGCAACAAGCGGGTTCGGTAGAATAAATGCGGTAGAAGCAACTAAATGAACACGATGACGAAAAGGAGTACCGTCTTTTTCTCAATCAAGCGATTCCAGGGTGGTGTGAGCTGGGAGTGAGAGGGGCGCGAATGGCGTTTCGGAGTGTTCTTTGTCAAAAAGAGTGGCATGCGATGCATGCAAGTAGGGTGGAACCGCGGGCTCGTCTCGTCCCTATGTGCAACGATTGTTGTACATAGGGGCGTTTTTTGCGTTCCTTAATCATTTCGGAGGTGAAAGTCGTGAAGATGACAGTACAAGACATGATCTTGACATTACAAAAATTTTGGGCAGAACAAGGCTGCTTGACGATGCAAGCATACGACGTAGAAAAAGGAGCCGGTACGATGAATCCGATGACGTTCTTACGGAGTCTCGGACCAGAACCATGGAACGTTTGTTATACAGAACCATCACGCCGTCCAGCTGACGGTCGTTACGGGGAAAATCCGAACCGTCTGTATCAACACCATCAATTCCAAGTCATCATGAAACCATCACCTGACAACATTCAGGAATTGTACTTACAAAGTCTCGAGTTGCTCGGTATCAACCCACTCGAACATGATATTCGTTTCGTAGAGGATAACTGGGAGAACCCGACATTCGGTGCTGCAGGTCTCGGCTGGGAAGTATGGCTGAACGGGATGGAAATCACGCAATTCACGTATTTCCAACAAGTCGGTGGAATCGAGTGTAATCCGATCGCAGTAGAGATCACGTACGGAATCGAGCGTCTCGCGTCGTACATTCAAGACGTCGAGAGTGTCTTTGATCTCGTTTGGACGGATGGCTTCAAATACGGTGATATCTTCTATCAACCGGAGTTCGAACATTCGAAGTATACGTTTGAAACATCAGATGTCGCCTTACTCTTCACGTTGTTCGATCAATATGAAAAAGAAGCGAATCGTGCCTTGGACGAGAATCTCGTTTTCCCAGCGTATGATTACATCTTGAAATGTTCACATACCTTTAACCTTCTCGACGCGAAGGGTGCGATTTCTGTCACGGAACGGACAGGATTCATCCATCGTGTCCGGAACATGTCGCGCCGTTGTGCGCAGAGTTTCATCGAAGAACGGGAACGTCTTGGCTTCCCATTGATCAAGTCGAAAGCAGGTGAGTCACATGCATGAATTATTACTTGAAATCGGTTTAGAAGAGATGCCGGCTCGATTCGTCCTTCAATCCGAAACACAACTCAAGGAACGCGTGACGCGTTTTCTTGAAGAAGCACGGATTGAGTTCGCGAGCGTCGAATCCTTCTCGACACCACGTCGTCTTGCAGTATATGTCAAAGGTCTCGCAGCACGTCAAAGCGACCTCGAAGAGACATTAAAAGGACCAGCAAAACGAATCGCGATGGATGAAGACGGTAACTGGACGAAAGCAGCCGAAGGATTCGCGCGTGGTAAAGGGTTAACGACGGACGATCTCTTCCTTGGAGAAGAAAAAGGAGTCGAATACCTTTATGCGACACGTAAGGAAGTCGGACAAGCGACAGCCGATCTACTTCCTGGACTAAAACAAGTCGTCGAAGCGATGACATTCCCGAAAAACATGCGTTGGAGCACACAATCGTTACGTTACATGCGTCCGATTCGTTGGTTGATTGCCCTGCTTGACGATCAAGTCATCCCGTTTGAAGTCGCATCCGTCGAAACAGGTCGGACATCACGTGGACATCGTTTCCTCGGGCAGGACATCACAATCCTGCGTCCGAACGCTTATGTTGAAGCGCTCGCAGGAGAAAATGTCATCGTCAGTTACGAAGCACGTCGTCAATTGATCGAAGAACAAATTGCAGCGCTTGCGGCACGCGAACAATTCGAAGTGCCGATCGATGCGTCTTTACTTGAAGAAGTCACGAACCTCGTCGAGTATCCGACAGCCTTGTTCGGTGCATTTGATGAAGCGTATCTTGAGTTACCAGAAGAAGTCTTGATCACGACGATGAAGGAACACCAACGTTACTTCCCGGTCAAACGTGACGGGGCGTTGCTCCATTATTTCGTGACGGTACGAAACGGAAACGCAACACATCTTGAAAACGTCGCACGCGGAAACGAAAAAGTCATCCGTGCCCGTTTAGCAGATGCGCAGTTCTTCTATGAAGAAGATAAAAAAGCAGATATCGATGAACAGGCGAAACGTCTTGATAAAATCGTCTTCCATGAAAAATTAGGAACGACAGGCGAAAAAGTCCGTCGCGTCCGTCAGATGGCGCTCGCACTTGCAGATCGTGTCGGTGCAGACAAAACACGTGTCGAACGTGCAGGACAGATCTATAAATTCGACCTCGTCAGTCAAATGGTCTATGAATTCACAGAATTACAAGGTCTGATGGGTGAGCGTTATGCGAACATGAAGAATGAGGATCCGGAAGTCGCGGCTGCGATTCGTGAACATTACATGCCACGCTTCGCGGGTGATGCAAGTCCGGAGACACCGACAGGAACACTCTATGCGATTCTCGATAAGATGGATAGCGTCGCTGGATTCTTTGGTGTCGGTATGATTCCGAGTGGATCAGCGGATCCGTATGCATTGCGTCGTCAAGCACAAGGGATTGTTCAGATTTTATCAGATCGCAAGTTGAATCTGACATTGACTGAATTGATTGCCTTCGTCGTTTCAGAACAGGTGGCAGCAGGTCTTTATGCGAAGGATGCCGAAGAAGTTCAAGCTGCATTACAAGACTTCTTTGCACAACGCTTGAAATACCGTCTATCGGAAATGAACTTCCGTCATGATGTCGTCGAAGCCGCTCTTGATCATACGTTGACAGTCGAAGCGAATGAGCAGCGTGCTGCGATGCTTGAAAGTGCGACGAAAAAAGAATCGTTCAAGAAAACAGTCGAACAACTCAGTCGTGTCTTAAACATCTCGAAAAAAGCAGAAGACGTCACAACTGTTAATCCAGCGCTCTTTGAAAATGATGCGGAACGCGCGTTACATGAGGCGATTGAGAAGACCTTACCAGAGGTCGATCAAGCGATCGCGTCACTTGATTATGAACGAGCGCTTGAGGCACTTGAGGCAACCGTTCCGTCGATCACAGCATACTTTGACGGTACGATGATCATGACGGACGACGAAACAGTCCGCACGAACCGTCTTAGCGAAATGAAACGATTTGCGCAAGCCATCGAATCAGTCGCCCGGTTCAATGCACTTACTTTAGCGTAAAGAAAAAGGACGGATGAGCCGATGAAGTTAAATGAACGGCAAAAAAAGATACTCCAAATCGTCAAAGAGAACGGTCCGATCACGGGAGAGCAGATTGCTTCTGCACTCTCCTTGACACGGGCGACGTTACGGCCCGATTTGTCGATTTTAACGATGACCGGCATGCTAGAAGCGCGTCCACGTGTCGGCTATATGTACGTTGGAAAGAAAAATGCGTCCATGCTTCATGAGAAACTCGACACCTTGACCGTCGGCGAATTCATGTCGTCGGCAAAGGTCATTCATGAAGGGATGACCGTATACGATGCGATCGTTCACTTATTCCTTGAAGATGTAGGTTCGCTGTTCGTCGTCAGTAAGGACCATGCGTTGGTCGGTGTGTTGTCACGTAAGGATTTTCTACGTGCGGCAATCGGTAATCAAGAGTTAGACTCGTTACCGGTCAATATCATCATGACACGGATGCCGAATTTGACGGTCTGTGAAAAATCGGAGACGTTGATTGGTGCCGGTATGAAACTGATCGAAAAGCAGATTGATTCAATGCCAGTCGTCGAAGAGGAGAACGGCGTCTTGAAAGTCGTGGGTCGAATGACGAAGACGAACATGACGAAAGTGTTGGTCGCTTTAGCACGTGATGAAGAAATTTAAGGAGGGTTCCTGATGCGTCAACGGATTTATGTCGTGAGTGACTCTGTCGGAGAGACGTGTGAACTCGTCGTCCGCGCAGCTGCAATCCAATTCCCGGAACAAGCCATCGAAACGGTCCGCATTCCGTTCGTCGATGATGATCAAGTCATTTATGACTTGGTTCTTCATGCGAAAGAAGAACAAGCGACGATCGCTTTTACGATCGTTCATGCGACCCATCGTCGTCTGCTTGCAGACACAGCGCGTGCCCACGGTGTTAAAGCGATTGATCTACTTGGTCCATTGCTTGACACGATGGAAGATCGCTTGCAGATGCAACCGAAGGAAGAGCCAGGATTAATCTATCGCTTAGATGAAGAATATTTCCGAAAAATCGAAGCGGTTGAGTTTGCTGTCAAGTATGACGATGGACGTGATCCAAAAGGAATTAAACGTGCGGATATCGTCTTGATCGGGGTGTCGCGTACATCAAAGACACCACTTTCGCAGTATCTGGCCTTGAAGCGATATAAAGTAGCGAACGTACCACTCGTACCTGAATCGATCCCGCCAGCGGAGCTATTCGATATTCCAAAAGAAAAATGTTTTGGACTACTCATCTCACCGGAAAAGTTGATCGACATCCGAATGGAACGCCTGCGTTCATTAGGACTCAAACCAGAAGCAGCATACGCGCAGATGGACCGAATCAACCGGGAACTCGAATACGCACGGAATTTATACGAACGAATCGGTTGCCAAGTCATCGACGTGACGAATAAAGCAGTCGAGGAAACGGCGAACCTGATTTTGACCGGAATTTCTGGGAAAGCGCATGACTAGTCAAGCAGTCAGGAACATAGTATACTTGTTTAGCTGATAAATGAGATAATGCCCTTTTTCTAATGAAACGGAACGAGTCATCGTTCCGTTTCATTGCGGGTATGGTCATGTAAGGATAAGTTCTCAAGGAAAGGGGAGAGGACGGAATGAAGCGAATTCCTGATGAAATCGTCGATCAGGTCCGCCAAGCAACGGACATCGTCGAATTGATTTCAGAACGTGTAGAATTAAAAAAACAAGGGAATCGATATTCAGGGCTTTGCCCGTTTCATTCTGAGAAATCACCTTCCTTTTCTGTTTCTCCTGATAAAGGGATGTACTACTGTTTTGGATGTGGTGCAGGTGGAAACGCGATCACTTTCGTCATGGAAACAGAAGGAATGAGTTTCAAGGAAGCCGTCTCTAAATTAGCTGATCGCAGCGATGTCACACTTCCAGAACTGGAGCCGGATCGATTCGAACAATCGGAATCGACACCTGAACAGGAAAAGAAGTTCCGGATGCGCGAGGCACATCGGATCGTCACCGAGTTGTATCATGAGGTGTTGATTCAAACGGAAGCAGGCGACGCGGGACGAATCTATTTAGAGAATCGTGGTATCCGTGAGGGTGCGATGCGTGAGTTCCGACTCGGGTATGCACCGGATCAAGATCGTTTTACAGTGGATTCCTTGGCACGGCGTGGGTTTGATTTAGATGAGATGGTCGAAGCGGGATTGATTTCAATCGGACGCGATGGCGATTATCGAGATCGATTCAACGGTCGAGTCGTATTTCCTATCTCCGATCGTGATGGCACGATCGTCGGATTTAGTGGACGTTCGATTGATGGTCGTGATCCGAAGTATGTCAATACAGCGGAAACACCTTTGTTCAATAAAAGTGAACTGTTATTCGGATTCGCTCAAGCACGAGGGGCGATGCGCAAAATCAAACAAGTCGTCCTCGTTGAGGGGAATCTTGATGTTGTGCGTGTCGCTCAAGCGGGTATACCTTATACGGTAGCCTCTTTAGGAACAGCCTTAACACCGGTTCATGCCCAAAACCTAGCACGTATCGTCGATGAAGTCATTATTTGTTATGACGGAGACAAGGCAGGACGCGCTGCGACGTTAAAAGCCCTACAATTGCTTGAAGCCGTTGCCGTCGACTGTTCCGTCATCCGTTTACCGGATGGCGAAGACCCGGATTCCTTCATTGGGAATCAGGGCGAAGAGACGTTTTTACACTGGATCGAACAAGAACGGGTTTCAAGTCTTGAATTCAAATCTTTTTATTTTCGACAAGGAAAAAACTTGCGATTAGAAGGAGAACGCGTTCGATATATTGAAACTATGCTTGAAGAGATTGGTCGAACATCCAATCCGTTGTTACGGGACATTTATTTAGGAAAACTTTCTGAGGAATTTAAACTCTCGAAAGACTCCTTGATCGCACAAGTGCGTCCAACCGTCCAACAACCGAAGAGAGAACAAATCGTTTCCGATCGCCCAACTGCTCCACCGACAGCACCTCCTGACCGAACGTTCGCGAACTGGAAAAAGGCAGAACGCTTCTTGCTTGCCTACATGATACGTTCAGAAGAAGTATGTCTTGAAGTGCGAGAGCAACTAGGTGTCCAATTCAATGATCCGGCACACCAATTGATTGCCGGCAAGCTATATGAATTTTACGGAGCAGGTACGCAAGGAAGTCCTGATCGTTTTTTGACGATGTTGCACGACGCTTCTTTGCAACGAATCGTAGCGGATTTAGAGTTCATGCTGATGCCTGAGTATGATCCTGATTTACTCAGTCACTACATTCGTGCCGTCCAAAATGAACAGCAACGTCGGTTGTTAGAAGAAGAAAAGTCACGATTGAATCAACAAACAGATATCCGTGCTCAAGCGGAGCTGATGCAGGCGATCATAGAACGGAAGCGTCGTTTAAAAGATCGATGACCTGCTGCATGATGTGGAAGGAGTGTATGGTTCGATGGCAGAAAAAGCAAGATCAGAAGCTGAATTACTCCGTCTCGCGAAAGAGGAACTCATCGCGCTCGGACATAAAAATGGTGAATTGTCACACCAAAAGATCGAAGACAAACTAAGTTCGTTCGAATCAATGGATGCTCAGCAATTCGAGGAATTCCTTCAATTGCTTGAAACAGAAGGTATCAAGGTCAACAATGACGGCACAGGGGACGAAAAAGAAGAGGCGGATCTAAACGATTTGTCTGTTCCTCCTGGTGTCAAGATCAATGACCCTGTCCGGATGTATCTAAAAGAAATCGGCCGCGTTGATCTGTTGAATGCAGAAGACGAAGTCGAACTCGCTAAACGAATCGAGCAAAACGATGAAGAAGCAAAAAAACGATTGGCGGAAGCAAACTTACGTCTCGTCGTTTCGATTGCGAAGCGTTATGTCGGACGCGGTATGTTGTTCCTTGATTTGATTCAAGAAGGCAACATGGGTCTGATCAAAGCGGTCGAAAAATTCGACTATACGAAGGGATATAAATTCTCGACGTATGCAACATGGTGGATTCGTCAGGCAATCACACGTGCGATTGCTGACCAAGCGCGGACAATCCGAATTCCGGTTCACATGGTTGAGACGATCAATAAATTGATTCGTGTCCAGCGTCAACTCTTGCAAGATCTCGGACGTGAACCATCACCGGAAGAAATTTCGAAAGAGATGGAAATCACGCCGGAAAAAGTCCGTGAAATCCTGAAAATTGCGCAAGAGCCGGTTTCTCTTGAAACTCCAATCGGGGAAGAGGACGATTCACATCTCGGAGATTTCATCGAGGACCAAGATGCGACAGCACCACAAGATGCTGCGGCATACGAACTCTTGAAAGAACAACTCGAAGATGTGTTAGATACACTGACGGATCGTGAAGAAAACGTCCTCCGTCTTCGTTTTGGTCTTGACGATGGTCGGACACGGACACTTGAAGAAGTCGGAAAAGTATTTGGCGTTACACGTGAGCGGATTCGTCAAATCGAAGCAAAAGCACTTCGGAAGTTACGTCATCCGAGTCGTTCAAAACGCTTGAAAGATTTCCTCGATTAATTCAAAGTGTGAAGAATATATGAAATTTTAGTGGGAAGGAAGAAAAAAGTTTCGTTTTTTTCTTCCTTCCCTGTTTTTTTTACAGTAGAATAGTAACGGGGAATACCATTCAGTCACCAACTTGGTTGGGTATAGAATATGGGGGGAATCCAAATGCGTAATCCATTAGTACCGTTCGCGGCGATCGCAGTCATCGCCATCATCGCTATGATTTCATTGTCTTACTTTGGGGTCGATCAGGTGAAGGAAGCTCGTAAAGGGCCGTCAACTGCAGAAATGAAGCCGGAAGACTTGTTTGCATCTAAAGGATGTACAGGATGTCACGGTGGAAACTTAGAAGGCGGAGCAGGTCCGAACTTAACAAAGATCGGCGCGAAGCTGAAAGAAGACGAAATTAAGAACATCGCAATGAACGGTAAAGGGCAAATGCCTGGCGGTCTTGCGAATGACGAAGAAGCAGCTGTTCTAGCCAAATGGTTAGCTGCTAAGAAATAAGAACAAGGGCATCTATCTCGTTACGAGATGGATGTTTTTTTGTGGTGTATGGTATCTTTTTTAGCGTAAATCCGCTATTTTTAAAAGAGAGTTTTTCGGAAAATAGGAAGGATGAAGATGATGCAAATGAACGTCGTATTGGATCAACGACTCCAAAAAGTCGTGTCGTATATTCCACAAGGAGCGATCCTCGCAGATATTGGATCAGATCATGCATTCGTACCTTGTTTTTGTGTACAACAAAAGAAAATCGAGCGTGCGATTGCAGGAGAGGTGAATGAAGGACCGATGGAAGCGGCAAAAGGACAAGTGGCGCTTGTCGGTCTTGAATCACAGATTGATGTCCGTTTAGGAAGTGGCTTATCGGTTTTGAAGCCGGGCGAAGCAACAGCGATTACGATTGCGGGAATGGGCGGAACGCTGATTGCCTCTATCCTTGAAGAAGGAAAAGATCGGTTGTCAGGTGAGGAACGCTTGATTCTTCAACCGAATGTCGATGCAGTCGATGTTCGGAAGTGGTTGCTGACGAATTCTTATGCGTTATTGTCTGAAGCGATCGTCGAGGAGAACGGGAAGATCTATGAAATTCTCGTTGCAGAACGTGGAGATGAAACACTTTACTCAGAGGACGAAACAACACGTCAGTGGGAATTGTTCTTTGGACCACAGTTAATGCGGGAACGTGCACCAGAATTCATCGAAAAATGGCAGATCGAAAAACAAAAGCGAGAGTATATCCTAGCTCAGATGAAACAAGGACAAGCAACGGAGGTTTTATCTGAAAAAATCGAAGCCATCGAACAATTGATTCAAAAGATGGAAGAGGTGACGAACTAATGGCGAATGGGAACCATGTCATTGAGCAGTTTGAAGCATTTGCTCCGAAAAAATTCGCACTCGAAGGTGATCCGATTGGTCTACAAATCGGAACATTGAACAAGGACGTCAAACGTGTGCTCGTGACACTTGATGTCTTGGAGTCTGTCGTGGATGAAGCGATTGAAAAGAAGGTCGATCTCATCATTGCGCATCATCCACCGATTTTTAGTAAGTTAGCAAATGTGACGGATCGTTCTGCAACAGGACGCATCGTCACAAAATGTATCAAACACGATATTGCGGTGTATGCTGCGCATACGAACCTTGACGTGACACCAGGCGGGGTCAATGACTGGATGGCAGATGCGCTTGGTCTTGAGTCTTGTGAAGTACTAGCACCGACGTTTGAAAACACACAATATAAACTAAGTGTCTTCGTACCGAACGAGGCTGTAGAGCGCGTTTCAACAGCCCTTGCACAAGCGGGAGCAGGAAAAGAAGGGGACTACAGTGATTGTCAATTCCACGTCAATGGAACGGGTCAATTCCGACCGTTGACGGAAGCTACCCCGTATATCGGTGAAGCAGGGCGACTCGAACGCGTTTCAGAAGTCCGAATCGAGACGATCGTCACGGAACTGAATCAGAAACAAGTCATTCGAGCGATGAAACAGGCTCATCCATATGAGGAAGTCGCCTATGATCTCATTCGTCAAGAACGCCCGGCAACATCACTTGGTCTTGGACGGATTGGTCGGTTACCGGAAGCAATGACGTTGCGGGAATTTGCAGAGCATGTTCGCAATGCGTTTGGTGTACAAAACTTACGCTTCGTAGGAGACGAATCACGCCACATCCAAAAAGTTGCGGTCCTTGGTGGTGACGGCAATAAGTACGTCTCGACTGCAGCATTTGCGGGAGCGGATGTCCTTGTGACAGGCGATCTCTATTTCCATGTGGCGCATGATGCGATGGCACTTGGACTAGCAGTCGTCGATCCGGGACATCATGTAGAGTCGGTCATGAAGGAAGGCGTCGTCAACGAATTGAAGCGTCGATTCGAACAGAAAAAAATCGACGTCGAACTGCTGATTTCAACAGCGAATACGAATCCGTTTCAGTTTTTATGATGAATCGAATGGAATACGTCGATGCTACCGTCGTATTTAGTAATAAAAAAACCGAGTCGCGAATGACGATCGCGACTCGGTTTTGCTGTATCGATTGTAATGATTAAAGTACTTTGACTTTAGGCAAGATGCGTCGTAATTCAAGGAACGGTGTCTTGTCATGCGTACTGATATCAGCAGGATCATATTGTTGTAGGAAATCGATGACCTTTTTCGTGATCGGTGTTGGCGTTGATGCACCTGATGTGACACCAACTTGCGTGACACCTTCGAGCCAAGTCAAATCAAGTTCTGTCAGATCACCAATCCGATGCGCTGGAGTGCCAGCGATATCGAAGGATACTTGTGCCAAACGGTTCGAGTTGTTCGAACGCGGGTCCCCGACGACGATGACGAGATCGCAGTCTCCTGCTTGATCAGCCACCGCTTCTTGCCGGACTTGTGTTGCGTTACAGATTTCATTGTGTACTTCTACATGCGGATACTTTTTACGAACGTGTTCCATCAAAGCTTGGACATCCCATTGGCTCATCGTCGTCTGATTCGTGACGATGATTTTTTTGTGGGCAAGCTGAGGCGGAAGTTCATCAATATCTTCGACTTTTTCGATGAGGTGCACATGCTCTGGTGCTACACCGACTGCACCTTCAGGTTCCGGATGTCCGTGTTTGCCGACGTAGATGACTTCATAATCGTCCGCGACGACTTGTCGAATCAAATCGTGCGTACGCGTCACGTCAGGACATGTTGCATCGACGACGTGTAAGTTCTTCTCAGCAGCACGCGCATAAACTGCAGGTGAAATGCCGTGTGCAGTAAAGATGACAGTGCCCTCTTGAATCGTCTCTAACGCTTCAAGGCGATCGGGACCATCGACAGTGATGACCCCCATATTTTCGAACTCACGTGTCACGTGAGCATTGTGGACGATCATTCCTAAAATATGGATCGGACGTGGCAAGTCTTTATTCAATGCCGCTTGTTGTGCAAGTTTCATTGCATCGACGACACCGTAACAATAGCCGCGGGGGCTGATTTTTTTTACTAGCATAGTTATGGATTCTCCCTTTGTGAAAAAGAATGATTAGTTAGAGTGTACCATTGATTGAAGCTGAATGAAAATAGAGGAGTCTGTTTCATCTACAGAACATGCTATACTAATGAAGTTGTCAATTATTCAAAAGGGAGGCGAAGGGATGGAGTCTAAGAAAATGATGCGGTCGTATTTTTTTCAAATCACCGCTGTCTTATTCATCCTGATTTGTCTTGTCATTTCAGCGCTTGCCTTCACTGCGGACCGGGTCACGATTTCCCGGGTCGAGCAACAAACAGAGAAACAAAGCGAGAAGAGTGTCGAGGTCTCAGGAAATGCGATTCGCGACAATATTGGGAATCTGCATGAAGAGATCATGAGCTTGCAGTTGAATGTCAAAAACCCCGAAAAGCTGAAACAAAAAATTGAAGAATCGAATCTATTAGACATTGATACAGGATTTAAGAGTTTCTTCTACTTTGATCGACAGACGAAGCAAGTCACTTGGTTCTCAAGTGAGGATCGACGTATAGAAAACAGTACGATCCTGAAAGATGATGAATTCTTGCAAACGTTGACGAGTACGGACTTTCATATGAGTAAGCTGTATACGATGGAGTCAGATGCTGTCACCTATATGTTCGTTCCGGTTCGAGACGGTAATAAACGCGTCGGTGTCTTTGGTGGTGGATTAAGTGTCATGAACTCGATCGTCTTTCGGAATTCGCTCGAATCATTTGACGATCAGACGATCGCCTACCTGTTCAATAGTAAAAAAGAATTGTTAGCCACATCTAGTAATCTAGTACCGGATGAAGAACGCTTATTATCGAAAAGTGTCATTGAACGTGCGTTTCAGTCGGTAGAACCTTCTGAGATTTTTAGTACGAACCAAGACATGTATTACTTCGCGAAAGATTTGAAGGTGACGGATTGGAAGATTCTCGTTCGAACGCCACGAAGCGTCTTTTATGAACCAGTTTACACGACACGGCAACAGTATTTGATCATCGCTGCCTTGACGCTCGTCCTCAGTCTGATCGTCGGCTATTTGATGTCAAAACAATTGACAGCACCGATGCTTGAACTTGTGAAGAAGATCGAGAAAAGCAGCTCACCCAAACCGATTGTTCTCGAGCGTGCCGGATCAAACGAAGTCAAGACACTCGTTGCTGCCTATAACGAGTACGCTCAACGGATGGAAAATGCGCGCCTTGAGCAGTTGAGTCAACAACAAACGATGTTACATCAAGAAAAATTAGCATCACTCGGTCAACTAGCAGCAGGAATTGCCCACGAAATCCGCAATCCACTAACACCAGTCAAGATGACGTTACAGTTGTTAGCAGCAGAAAAGGATCGTGATCCAGAAATGTTGATTCTCGCCTTATCGGAACTGGATCGAGCAAATGGCATGATTCAAACGATGCTTGATTTATCGAAAGGCGAAAACAACGCACTTCAAAAAACGACGATTGATATGAATGATTTAATGAAGAAGCTGACATATATCTTAGAAGCGGAAGCTCATCATTACGAAGCGGACTGCAAGATTTATACACCTTCCTTCATGCCAAAGATTTATGCATCAGAAGAGGGGATTTTGCAGATTTTAGCAAACTGTGTTCGAAATGCCCTTCAAGCTGTCGCGTTTAAAGGACCGGATGGAATCTGTCATCTGCATGTCCACGTTTATCCAGAAGAAGTCGTCTTCATTGTTCAGGATAATGGGGTAGGGATGGATGGAAATCAGATTGATCATGTCGGTCAAGCGTTCAAGACATCAAAAGTCGATGGCAATGGACTTGGACTCTTCATGTCGAAGCAAATCGTTCGTGATCATAAAGGCAAGATGATCTTTGATAGTAAGCCGGGTGTCGGTACGACGATTCAAGTCCACTTACCTCGAAAGGAGCAAACGGAATGAAATTCAATAAGGCCTGGTTATTCGTCCTGATTGTTTGGATTTCATCCGTTTTGTTCATTTCCAATTTATTCGTCAATCCGGATCCGAGTCCACGCCGTCATCTCGTCGGCTTCACGATCGTCAATGATAAACATGAATTTGCGCAACGGCTCGTCGATGCGTTCAAGACACAAGCCAAACTGAATAAATACGAAGCAGTCGTCGCGACGTCTCATAATTCACGTATCAATGAACGCGAGCAAATTCAAGAGTTCATTCGAATGAAGGTAGATGCAATCTTCGTGACGACGCTTGATGATGTCTATATTGCTAGTACGTTAGAAGAGGCAGCTCGTGCTGGGATTCCGGTCTTCGCGATCGATCGATTGATTCGCTCCGATGCAGTCGTCAGTTCGATTACCTCGAATAACCAATTGATCGGGGAACAGCTTGCCTCATTCATCAAACACGAACGCATCAAGCAGACGGGACGAGCTACGGCCGACATCATTGAAGTCGCAGGTACGGCAAACGTCAATACGACGAATGAACGACACCGGGGATTTTTGACTGGTCTTGAGCGTGAGCCGGAACTTGAAATCGTCGAATCCGTGAATGGGGATTACGACCCAGTCACTTCAGAAAAGGTCATGACACAGGTCATTGAGTCAGGAATTCCGTTTGATGCCGTCTATTGTCACAATGACGATATTGCGCTAGGTGTCCTCGAAGCATTGAAAAAAGCAGGGATCAAAGGAAAAATAATTGTCGGCATAGACGGGAATCGTGCTATATTAGAAGCTGTTGACATGAAATCGATGGATGCGACGGTCGTCCAGAGTGCTGATGAGATGATGAAAGTCGCCTTCAGTGCATTGAAGCTTCATACGAAAAACAAAAAGATTCCAACTCGTTTTTATACGTACTCCTATCTGTATGACGGTAGTAGACCCATAACCATGTTGAACTAATCGAGAGGCAGAAGCCTCAGCAAATAAGGAAAGGACGGTGTCAATTCATGAATGGATTCAGCCATTATCAATTACACCCGTTCGTCATCGAAGCACTCGATGACGCCCGCATCACAAAACCGACCGACATTCAGTCGCGGATCATCCCAGCTGCAGTAAAGGGACGCGATATCATCGGTCAATCACAAACAGGAACAGGAAAAACGTTATCGTTCCTTCTTCCAATCGTTCAAAACGTCGATCCAAAGCTTCAAGAATTACAAGCAATCATCGTTGCTCCAACGCGCGAACTTGCTTGGCAAATTCATGAAGAACTGAAATCGTTACTCGTGAAGGAACCAGACTTCATCAAGACGAGTCTTATTACAGGTGGAATGGATCGCGAACGTCAAATCGGTCGTGTGAAAGTCTCACCTCAAATCGTTATCGGAACACCGGGACGTATTTTAGACCTATTCAAAGAACAGGCTTTAAAACCGCATTTCGTGAAGCACTACGTTATCGATGAAGCGGATCAAATGCTCGACATGGGCTTCTTGCCAGAAGTTGACCGGATTGCGCAAGCTCTTCCAGAACAGCTTCAGATGATGGTCTTCTCAGCAACGATTCCTGAGAAATTGCAACCGTTCTTGAAAAAATACATGAACAACCCGCGTTATGCGCATGTGGATCCAAAACAACAGACAGCGAAGAAAATCGTTCACCATACGATTCCGGTCAAGCATCGTGAGCGCTCACAATTGACGTTGAAAGTCGCGAAAGCGCTGAATCCGTATATTTGTCTAATCTTTACGAATACAAAAGCAGAAGCAATCGAAGTCGAAGCTTTGTTCCTAGAAGCAGGACTGAACGTTGGTTCCCTTCACGGAGATCTTCCGGCACGTCGTCGTAAACAAGCCATCAAAGAAATCAACGATGCGAAGTATCAATACGTCATCGTGACGGATCTTGCAGCACGCGGAATTGATATTTCAGGTGTCTCGCACGTCATCAACCACGGTATTCCAAAAGATTTAGACTTCTACGTCCACCGTGTCGGTCGGACAGGTCGCGTCGATCAAGATGGATTGGCATATACACTGTTTGAAGATCACGAGAACGGTATGATCAATCGCTTAGAGGATCGTGGCATTCAATTCACGAACGTTGATGTCAAAGGCAGTCAAATCGTCGAGGTCAAAGAACGTCGTCGTGCGAAGCCGCATATGAAAACTGCTGTCTCGAAGACAGCGCATAGCCGTCTGTCAGGTGAAGCAGCAAAAGCGAAAAAACGCGTTAAACCAGGTTATAAGAAGAAGCATCAATATAAGCTGAAAGAAACAGCAAAACGTGAACGCATCAAAGAACAACGTGGTGTCGGTCGCGCGCAACGTAAAGAAAACGCACGCAAATCAAAATAATTCCATTGATGACACCCGTGAAATGAAAAAACATTTTTCGGGTGTCTTGTTGTTTTTAAGATTTGGTACACTGTAAAAAGAGAAAGGTGGAAAAGAACATGAAAATAGGTTCACACGTCTCCGTTTCGGGGAAAAAAATGCTGTTAGGTGCAAGTGAGGAAGCGGCATCTTACGGTGCAACGACGATGATGGTCTATACAGGAGCACCTCAAAATACACGCCGTAAGCCGATGGAAGAGTTACGGATTCAAGAAGCATTGCAACATATGAGTGCTAATGGAATAGAGGAAATCGTCGTGCATGCGCCGTATATCATTAACTTAGGGAATACGACGAAACCCGAGACATTCGAACTCGCCGTTTCGTTTTTAGCAGCAGAAATTAAACGAGCAGAAGCGCTTGAAAAGGCGCAACACATCGTATTACATCCTGGTGCGCATGTCGGTGCTGGGGAAGAAATCGGAATCAAACGGATTGTCGAAGGACTCAATGAAGTACTGACAGGTGACGAACAGGTCAAGATCGCGCTTGAGACGATGGCTGGAAAAGGATCGGAAATCGGAAAAACCTTCGAGGAACTTGCTCAAATCATCGAAGGCGTCACACATCATGATCGTCTGTCCGTCTGTCTCGATACATGTCACGTGCATGATGCAGGATACGATATCGTGCACGACTTAGATGGTGTTCTTGAGCAATTCGACCGGATCGTTGGACTGGATCGTCTTGGTGTCATCCATGTGAATGACTCAAAGAATATCCGTGGTGCGCGAAAGGACCGTCATGAAAATATTGGTTTTGGTGAGATTGGATTTGATGCCTTACATCGCGTCGTGCATCATCCTGCTCTGGCACATTTACCGAAAATCTTAGAGACGCCATACATCGGTCTCGATCCAAAGAAAAAAGTGGCACCGTATAAACAAGAAATCGATATGTTACGTTCGGGTGCGTTTGATGCAGACTGGCGTCTACCGATTCTAGGAGCACCGGTCGAATAACTCATAAAGGGGTGTCTGTGATGTGTCATATACTCGTCGTTGATGAGACTAGTTTTGCGATACGAAAAGCTGTTGTCCACTACTATGAAACAAAGGAACCGTTTTATTTGCCGGCAGAACTGGTAGAGGGAGAAGAGGTGTTTCTTGCGACGACTGACGGTATCATGGCGTATGCTGAAGCCTTGTTCACCGAGTATACGACACGTCCAGAAGATCCATTTTGGTTGACGAATGCTGACGACTCGGAAGGGTCATATGTGTGCCTTGATCTCATCAGTGTGGATTTACGTCATCCCTTACTTGGACGACCACTCGATCAACTTGGTCTTAAAACTGGACCGGTCGAAGGCGTGTTTCGCACGCGTCTGCTTGATTCATGGCAGTATGGGTATTTCGAAACGGATGTACTGACACTCGAACAATCTAAACAACGTCGAATCGAGCGCTTCAAGGAGCGAAATCATCTGGAACAAGTCGCGCGTCAATGTATGCATTGTGAGGAGTCTAGGCAGTCGTTACTGGAATGGCATTTGACACCAGAAGGATATCAGACGGTTTGCCCGACCTGTCACCGATGGTTACATCAACAGATGCTTCATGCGGTGGATACGGCAGCAGCAATGGAAGAGAGTGAGTAAAATCTTTTCCTATTCAAGCAAAGCTCCCGCGACTGACATTTAATCATTAAAACCTTAAAAAGAATCAAAAACAGTTCTCTTTTCTGCGCTGGCAACAAAGAGAACTGTTTTTGTTTGGATTAGAAAAAGCGTTCTACTAAAAATAGATAGATTTTCATCCCAAGGAAGACACCGAAGATTCCGACGACGGCTGGAAAAACGGGTGGGGCAGGAATCGGCAGTTTCAGTGCGGTAAACACGACGCCGCAGATGACGCCGGCGAGAAGGGATAATAAGATTTGCTGAAGCATACATTTCGTCCTTTCTGCTGTAAATCAGCATGTGAAGTAGAGTACGTGGTAAAACATTACCAGAATCATGTAGCATTTTGATCAAGAATGACTTTGTCCTCCTTCTTTTCGATCGTGATCCACTTTTGTGTTAATGGTGTTGTAAAACTAGGTTTTTGTTTGAGTTTGCCGCTCGTATAGTCTTGAATCAGCAGCTGGGATTCACAGCTCTGTTTTCCTTCCTTCACGTAATGATAGGATCCATCGGCTGCCTGCTCACGCGACTTTACATTATCAGCCAGGGCGAGGGCGAGGCAATCCTTTAAATACTCCTTATGTTCTTCGTCCATGATCGGGAACAAGATTTCAATTCGTTTTCGCATGTTGCGTGTCATCCAGTCTGCGCTTGATCCATACATCAAATCCTGACCGTTGTGATGGAAGTAGAAGATGCGTGAATGCTCCAAGTAACGATCGACGATCGAAATGACGCGAATGTTCTCCGAAACATCTGGAATACCAGGACGCAGACAACAGACGCCCCGAACAATGAGTTCGACTTGGACACCAGCGCGCGATGCCTTGTAAAGCCGTAAAATGATGTCTTTTTCCGTTAGACTATTCATCTTGGCGACGATTCGACCGTTTCCGTGTTTTTTATGATGATGAATCTCTTCATCAATCAATGACAGGAACTTCTCAAGCATCGCGTTCGGTGAAGTTTGGATGACGTTCCATTCCGGCTGTTCCCCGTATCCGGATAACCAATTGAAGAAGTTCGTCGCATCTTCGGCGATCTCTTCCCGAGCGGTTAATAATCCGACGTCCGTGTATAGTTTCGCCGTCGAATCATTATAGTTGCCGGTACCAAGATGGACGAAACGCTGAATCTTGCCTTCGTGGAGTCGAACGACGAGCGTGATCTTTGAGTGGGTCTTTAAATCACTATATCCGTAAATGACATGAGCGCCGGCTTTCTCCAGTTGCTTTGCCCACTCGATGTTCTTCGCCTCGTCGAATCGAGCCTTCAGTTCAACGAGGACGGTGACCTGTTTCCCGTTCTCCGCTGCCGTTTTTAAGGCCTTGATGATCGGTGAGTCACCAGATACGCGATAAAGCGTTTGTTTGATGGCAAGGACGTTCGGATCATTCGCCGCTTGGACGATGAACCGGACGATAGGATCAAACGTATGATACGGATGATGCAAGAGGTAATCGCGTTCCAGTAATTGATTAAACAGATTTTTTGAACTATCGAGTGCCGGTGGGTCGACCGGCATGATCGTCTGATAGATCAAATGATCATATTCAATACCGATTTGACTGTAGAAGGCAAAGGAGAACGTTAAATCAATCGGACCGTCCACGGCAAAGATGTCGCGTTCCTGCAAATCAAGCACATCGCGTAACATGTTGAGCAGTTCGGTATTGATGGCAGCTTTTTGGACTTCGAGTCGAATTGCGACTCCCCAACGCCGTTTTTTTAATTCTTTCTCAATCAGCTTTAATAAATCATGGGTACCTTCCTCATGAAACGGAAGGTCGGCATTACGCGTAATCCGAAACGGCATGGCAGACAACACACGATAGCCTTTGAATAGACTATCGATGAAGGCGATGATGACGTCTTCGAGTAAGATGACAGCCGTCGTCTCGTCATCTTCTACTGGTAAATCGACGAATCTCGGTAAAACAGCAGGTACTTGTACGAGCGCCAAATTTCGTTTCGTCCCGTCTTCTGCCTCGAGTACCGTTGCGATGTTAAGTGATTTTGACGAGAGCATCGGGAACGGACGATAGGCATCGACGGCAACGGGCGTGAGTACCGGAAAGACTTGTTCACGGAAAAAGGATTTTACATAGGTCGTTTGTTCCGAAGTCAGGGCATCATATTTCAAGAATGTAATGCCTTCATCGGATAACGTCTGATTGATTGCTTGAAATGCTTCGTATTGCCGATCGACTAACTCTTTTGTTTTCGCTGCGATCGCACGTAACTGTTGTTTGGGTGTCATCTGTTGTTTATTTTCCGGTTTATTGAATCCGGCGAGTACTTCATCCTTTAAACCACCGACCCGTACCATATAGAACTCGTCTAGATTGGAACTAAAGATACCGAGAAACTTAAAACGTTCCATTAACGGATTGCGTGTGTCAAACGCTTCATCCAGTACACGTTTGTTGAATTGGAGCCAGCTAAGCTCACGATTATTGAAATGTTCCGGTATGTCGAGCTTCATGAAGGAAGATCTCCTTTCGTTTCGAAGGTAATCGTACAATCAATGATTCGTTCCAGGTGTTTCTTTTGTTTTTCCGCTTTTTCGACTTCGAACCCATAATCATGATCCCCTGTATCGAGGACGAATTGGAGTTGATCCTTTTGAAGGAATAGCTCCAAATGATCGACAGCTTTTCGCTCCGTCACGTCGAGCGCATGACTTAATTTGAGGAGAGATCCAAGTAGGTCAAAGCAATCCAGCGATTTTTCCGTAAACCAGTCCTTGAAAGGTTTCGCAAGCTGGTTCATCCGTTTGGCAGAAGAATAGGAACTGACGAGCGAGAGAGCAACGCGATCCTTGTGCGTCATGCCATTCAATTCGGTATTCGTCAACAGGTAGAACGTCTGGTCCGATCGTGTATCTGGATTAATGTATTGTCCACAATAAAATAAGCGACTTGCTGAATCGAGCAGTCGTAGATCAGACGCGCGTTCTGAAATCAAGTCGAGCGTGACGAGCTGCCGGTACATCGATTTGGCGAGTGTTCCAATATATGACGCACGATCTCGATTGACCTTATAGTCGCTCTCGAGCTGATAGAGACTTTGCTCACGTACGTTTTCAATCCGACGGTATGCTTCGTCTTGCACATCGAACTCGTAAACAAGACCTTCGCGAAGACCGAGATTACTCATGACGAATTCTTCTGCTTCGATGTGATGGGCTAACTCTTGAATCGCAATCAATGCCGGCAGGAAGATATCAATTCGATCTTTTGATAGTCCTTCGATTTTCGATAGTTGTTTCGCCGACTTTCCTTCGAGATCGTCGACCATCTTCGCAAGTTCTTTCGCTTTGATTTGATATTGATGAACACTTCGAAGGGGATAGTCCTGATTCGACTGATGGATCCGAACGAAATTTCGGGCAGAACCACCGACACCGATTAAAGGAAGCTTTTTGTCACTCAGCCATGGAATCGATTCGAATTGTTCCCGTAGGAATTTCACCAATTTCTTCTTGTCGCTGGCACTTAGTGTCTCGT
Organism: Exiguobacterium sp. s191; assembly: GCF_018618955.1. Lineage (NCBI taxonomy): Bacteria > Bacillati > Bacillota > Bacilli > Caryophanales > Exiguobacterium > Exiguobacterium sp. s191. The sequence goes on from NZ_JACSNC010000001.1 coordinate 191,651, forward strand.
CCGAAACGAATTGCCGTGTCAAGGTGACGGCACCAAATGGAAAGCTGTGATACGCGACCATTTCACGATTCTCAATCAAGGTGACCTCCATGGAACCACCACCGATATCAACGGAAAATCCGTCTTCAAGGAAGGTCGAATTGATGATGGCAAAATAGCCATAGTATGCTTCTTGTTCATCTGTCAGAACCTGAATGGAAAAAGGCGTGTTTTCTGTAACGGATTCAACGATGGCATCTCGGTTCGTTGCATTACGGATGGCTGCTGTCGCGACACAGATCGTTTCTTCGACTTCATGGGTGACACCAACTTCATAAAAACGATGTAACGTTTCTTCAAGTAAGGCGATGCCTTCATCATCGAGTGCTCCATCCTCGTTGATGTGAGCAGATAACCGGGCGACGACTTTAATATTAATCTTCTCGATATAGCGACCAGAAGCGATCGGATGGAAGATAACATAACGAATCGAGTTGGAACCGATATCGATGACTGCAAGTTCTTGTTTCAAATGACTCCGACTCCTCTCTGCGATGCGTGCACTAAAAGAATTCCCTCTCTGAACAAGCCGGAAACAGCTAGCTTCTTTCTTTATTGTACCTTGAATGTTTTCTAAGGAGGATAGGAAGTTGCTAGAGTTGCGCCAATAATTGGCGGGCGCTATAATAAGACAGTTGATTAAGGCGTAATTATTCCGTTTTACGAAAACGGAAGGAGTGAAAATAAATGGAAACACCAATCATCGAGATTGATCAAGTCAGCTATGATTACCCAGATCGTCGGGTGTTGAATCAAGTCTCGTTTCAGGTCGAGCAAGGACAATTTTTAGCCATTGTCGGGGAAAATGGATCCGGAAAATCGACGCTGATCAAATGTATATTAGGGTTATTGCAACCGAAAGGAACGATTCGTTTATTTGGACAATCCCAATCACAATTCAATGAATGGTGGCGAATCAGCTATGTCTCGCAAAAAGCGGCAGCGTTCAACTCCGGTTTTCCGGTGACGGTCGCAGAAGTCGTTGAGATGGGACTGTACGCCAAAAAAGGACTCTTTCGTCGCTTGTCTCGAGACGATCGAGACAAAGTACGAACGGCCCTCGAAACAGTCGGCATGTGGGAGCGACGCGATTCAAAAGTCGGCGACCTATCCGGTGGTCAACAACAACGTGTCTTCATCGCACGTGCGCTCGTCAATGATCCGGATTTAATGATCTTAGATGAACCAACTGTCGGTGTCGATCAGCGATACGTCAAAGAATTTTATGAAATATTAGAAGAACTTCGTCGAGATAAGCGCCGGACATTCGTTCTTGTCACGCATGATATCCACTTCGTCAGTAAACTTGTCACGGATGTGATCCATCTGGTCGATGGACGTTTAGGGTGTAACTGTGGCATCAAGGAATACTGGGAACTAGATGAACAGACGATCCGCTCCCTCTATCCGGTTCCGGGACGTGTTCTCGTTCATGAAGGGAAGAGTGTCCAATGATTGAAGCGTTCATGACGTTAAAGTTTTTACAGTACGCTTTAGTGGCTGCCATTCTGATCGGATTCACGGCACCATTGATCGGTTCGTTCGTCGTCGTCCGGCGGATGAGCTTAATCGCAGATGCGTTATCACACGTCACCCTTGCCGGAATTGCGCTCAGTCTATTGATTTCTGGAATGGTCGCACAATTAGCGGACTTGAATCCACTGTATTTAGGAATCGTGACGTCGGTCATCGCGGCACTGACGATCGATTGGTTGCGTGCGAAATACAAGCATTTCCAAGAACTCGCAATCCCGATCATAATGGCGACGGGAATGGGGCTTGGAGCAACATTCATCAGTCTCGCGAACGGCTTTTCAATGGATCTCGTCTCCTTCTTGTTTGGAACGGTCTCGGCTGTCGCCTTGACGGATGTATATACGATTCTTATCGTGACGGTCGTCGTCGTCATCTTCGTCTTTGCTTTTTATAAGGAATTGTTGTTCCTCTCCTTTGACGAGGAGCAGGCGCGCGTTTCCGGGATTCGCCTTCGCTTAGTGCATATACTCTTTATGATCGTCGTTGCGCTTGTCATTGCGATCAGTATGCGAATCGTTGGGATTTTGCTTGTCTCAAGCTTAATCACGTTACCGGTTGCGGCAGCACTTCGAATTGCGAAAAGTTTTAAGGCGACGATCTTTTTAGCTATCATATTTGGTGAGGTTGCGACAGTACTTGGGCTCATCCTGGCCTATCAGTTCGATTTGGCACCCGGCGGAATGATCGTCTTGCTTGCGGTACTTGAGCTGATCATCGTGATGCTGTTGGAACGTTTTTGGATAGGAGGGAAAACACATGAAGACGAACATCGAACAAGCGCGTGAACGCATGAAGGCTTCCGGGTTTAAAATGACACCGAAGCGTCTCGATTTGCTATCGTATCTGTTTGAAGTGAATCGTTATGTCAGTGCGCGGGAAGTAGCAGAAGCTCTTCGAACGTCTCATCCTTCGTTAAGTTATGATACAATCTATCGAAACTTGAATGACTTTTCGGAAATCGACTTATTAGAAGTGACGGAATTAGACGGTGAGATGAAATACCGAGCAGCTTGTGCTTCAGGACACCATCATCATCATTTGATATGCCGAATCTGCGGCAAGACGGAAACATTGAATGTCTGTCCGATGGAATGGGTTTCTCCGGTCCAAGAGACTGGCTTTGAAGTCGAGGATCATAAGTTCGAAATTTATGGACGCTGTGCGAATTGTCAACGCATGACATCTTAAATGAAAGAGGATGCCCGGTCGGGCGTCCTCTTTTTGCGTTTTAAAAGACTAGTCCTGTTCAAAACGGGAATAGTCGAACAGAGGTGATGAGAAGATGATTTATGATACACAAGAAGCGCGACAAATCGATGAGTGGGCACGGACATCCGGACTGCCACTTGAAGTGCTGATGGAACGAGCTGGAAGTCACATCGCAACACGTATCAAAGAGCGTCATAGGAAGACGGAGCGAATCTTGATTTTATGTGGGACAGGCAATAACGGTGGGGATGGGTATGTCATTGGACGCGAATTGATACGCGACGGATTTGATGTCACACTACATGCACCATTTGGAGAGAATCGTTCGGATACATCCATCGTTCATGTCCATTATGCAGAAGCGTTTGGACTCGTGACCGAACAACCGTGTGGTCAATATGATGTCATTCTAGATGCCTTATATGGAACGGGATTTGATCCAAATCGGGTGAATCAAGTGTTCGAAGCGCAATGTGAATTCGTATCGGAACAAAAGCGACAAGGGGCGCGTATCTATGCAGTGGATGTGCCGAGCGGAGTACCGACGGATCACGCAACGGAATTTAAGGAGACAGCGGTTCGCGCAGACGTGACATTTCAACTGCATGCAATGAAACGATCTGCCTTTTTAATACGGACAGCACCGTTTTATGGCGAATCAGAAACGATTGATATCGGATTACCGACATTTGGTGAATGGCGCGTATCACCTAATGGTGTGACCGCCTTGTTCAAGCGGGAACCATACGGTCATAAAGGAACGTACGGGACGGCGCTATTGATTGGTGGAAGTGAGACGATGCCGGGTTCCATCCAACTCGCGACACGGGCAGCCTTACGAACAGGAGTCGGTAAACTACAAGTGGCAACGACGGCACTTGCGAAACATGGAATCATCGCCCAAGCGCCGGAAGCGATGGTCATTGATCAGACGTTACAAGCAATTCAGGAGATGCTCCCCTCCGTCTCAGCAGTTGGAATCGGTCCCGGATTATCGCAAGAGGCAGTCGAAACATGGGTGGACTATCTGCTTGAGAGTGATTTGCCGGTTGTACTAGATGCTGCAGCTCTAGTAAAAGAAAGTTATCCCGAACGAACCGCGCCAATCATCGTCACACCGCATATCGGTGAATTCGCCCGGATGACGAATCAGAGTGTCGAAAGTATTCAAGATGATCTTTTTGGTCAGGCAACCGACTATGCCATCTTGCATCAAGTAACTGTCGTTTTGAAGTCCCATGTCATCTTAATCGCGAAACCAGATGGAGGCGGATTCGTCGTCTCTGGTGCATCAAGTGGTCTCGCCAAAGGAGGAAGTGGGGATACGCTGTTTGGCATATTAACCAGCCTTCTTGCACAACATCCAACAGGAGATATTGAAAGAACACTAGCGCAAGGAGCGGAGTGGTATGCACGTGCTTCTCGACAAGTCGAACGACACATGCATCCGAGCAGCTTGCTAGCAACGGATGTCATCGAGGAGTTAGGAAGAGTCGAGCTATAAAAACATCAATTTGAAAGAAAAGTCTTCCACGATACGTATGAGGGAAGACTTTTCTTTTTAGGAAAGAATTGACACATTCTATTTGACAGGAGTATCATCAAGCGATGTCGAAACCTTTATACGGAAAATCAGACGGAAAGGAGGGGGAAAGCATGGAGGATATCGTTCGGAAACAACAATGGTGGATTGGAAATTTTGCCTTATTCATGATGTTCGTTGGTGCTTTGATCATTTATACGACGACAGAAGAGACAATTAAGAATGCGTATTTGAGTCGTTCTGTCATCATTTCATTTTTAATCGTCATGGGTCTATTTATTTTTTATATTAGTCGTCGCAAAATGGAAACCGTTTTGCAAACGCACTTATTGTCTTTGATGTTGCTCGTCGTTCCGATTACATCGATTAGCTTTTTACCTTATGCGGCAGTTACCGTTTGGGCAAGTAGCTTTTTGTTTTTGATGATCGCTTTAATCTCGTATCAACGAATCATGATGTGGTACGCCATCGTGATTGCCATCGCAACTAGTTTGTATGTCATGTGGAATGCCGATACCGTGACGGTAGAAATTGATCCGACGGACCATTATGGACGGATTGGCATGATTGTGATTGGCGTATCGATTGCGCTTGTCATCAATCACTTGCATATTCGCAATTTAAATCGGTTAAATGACCTTGCGATACAATTACACGATACGGCGCGACGTGATGAAGAAACAGGTGTCTTGAATCGCCAAGGATTAAACGAAATTGATTTTCCAAGACCCGAACAACAGCTCATTTTTGTCGGGATTCATTTAGAAAACTACTATGAGCTGGCACGTTATTTTGGAGAAGATATTCAGTTACAAGTACTACGCGCCTGTATCGAGCGACTCAAGAGACAACTACCTCCTTATCAAGCTTTTGCTCGGATTGAAGCAGGGACGTTATTGATCGTCATGGAAAAGCCGGACGAGGTGGCGTGTAAGGAAGCGATGGAAGAATTGAGCCAAGAAATCTCTGTACCATACGAAATCGAGGGGCATCATGTCTATGTCAACATATCCATCGTCATTGATAATGGCGAAGGGGCGACCAACAATCGAAAGCGTCGGGTGCAGCAATTATTGACTGCCTTACAAGAAGCAGCGCAACAAAACGAACGTGTGATGTGTATTGACCAAGAATGGCGTAAGGATCAAGAATTACGAGTCAAAGCAGCACAATCCCTAGCCCAAGCTAACATCGAAACGGATTTTCATCTGGTCTATCAATTACAATACGATGTCCGATCAGAGCGATTCATCGGTCTTGAGGCCTTAGTTCGATGGAAGACCTCGTTACAAGGAGCAGATCGACCATCCGTATTCATTCCGATTGCTGAAAAAAGTGATTTAATCATTCGTCTAGGAGAATGGATTTTTGAGGAAAGCTGTAAGACACGCAAAGCATTGATCGATCTGGTTCCAGACGAGTTTACGTTATCTGTCAACGTATCACCACGCCAGTTGACGAGTGAATCGTTCATGCCGTTCATCGAACGAACGCTACTGAAGTATGCCTTAAAACCGCAACAGATTAAAATTGAAATCACAGAGAGTCAGTCACTTGATTTCGAGAGTCAATCGATTCATCGAGCGCTCAAACGAATCAAAACGCTCGATTTCCCGTTGTCACTCGATGATTTCGGAACTGGTCACGCATCCTATCATGTTCTCGAGCGTTTGTTACCGTTACGTCAATTAAAGATTCCGAAGCAATTCATCGAACAAATCGGTGAATCGGAGAAACGACAATCCATCCTCGAGTCGATTTTTCAACTGAGCCAGTCGATGCATGTCGAATGTATCGTCGAAGGAGTTGAGACAGGAGAAGAAGTACGCATTGCCAAGGAAATCGGTATTCATCTATTCCAAGGTTATTTCTTCGCTAAACCGGTACCACTTGAAGAAATCATCTGTCTACTGCAAAAGACGAATGAAGGAACGGTCCGTTGACCAACAAAAGCCACTTCAGTCCGAATCGCTCGGAGGAGAAGTGGCTTTTTAGTATTCATTTCGATTGATACAGGCGAGACTGATTTCGTCCTTGTGCTTTTGCTTCGTACAAAGCGCTATCCGCTTGCTTAAATACTGTTTCAGCTGGTTGTTGATGAGCGTAAGCAATTCCTGCGGATACCGTAATGGATACGGCATGATCTTGCATGACGAACGGTGTTTGCTGAACAGCTGTTACGATTGTTTCAGCTAAGACGACAGGAGGATGCGGTTCAATGTCTGGAACGATGACGATGAATTCTTCACCACCATATCGACCGACCGTAACGGGTGCCGGACAATGCTCGTTCAATAAGATTGAAAAGTGGCGCAAGACAGCGTCTCCTATAGCGTGGCCATGTGTATCGTTTACATTCTTGAAGTGATCCAAATCAAACAAGATGACTCCCCAAGAATCTTTACTCTTTTCGAGCGTCGTGACTTTTTCTAAAATGACATGGCGGTTCGCGAGCCGCGTCAATTGATCGGTCGAAGCAAGATAGGATTGATAAGAATAAAGAACAAAATGCTGCTGAAGAAGTGAAGACAAACGATAAAACAAAAAGGCTCCACCAATCGTTAAAATGAAATATGGAATATAAATCGTTCCCCAGGCATCCGCTGGGGAGTTGCTCATAATCAATCGCGAGAGTACGAGTAGGGAACCGACCGTGACGATAGCAGAAAAGAAATACCCTTGCCGTTTGATGAATCGACGACAAATAAAAGAAAGTACTAGAAATCCAAGTAGTGTGATGACAGAACTAAACAGAGCGTCTAGTGAATCGCCACTATCAATCACGAATCGATAAATCAAGAGCATCAGCCCTGTCACGGCAATACTGATATTACCACCGAACAAAGCGGACAAAGCGAGAGGTAATAACCGTAAATCAATCAACGCTCCATTTAAGTCGATTGCATTATGCATAAGTAGAATGCCAGTCATACCATTGGAAAGTCCGAAATAGAGACGAGTAGACATTTTTGAGTCAGGTTGAATTGGCAAACGATCACGAAGTAGGTAAAAGGTGAACGTAGAAACGAGAAAAATAATACAGATATTAATAAAAAAGATATTCACTGTCGCAAGCATCACGAAGCCCTTCCTATATCAAAGTTTCAATCTATCGTCATTGTACGATATCAAGTCATACAATGACATAAAAATGGAAAAAACAGCCTAATCGGCTGTTTTAACGAATCGGTGCAAATTTTTGAATCTCTTGAACGGCCTCATTCCATGAAGCGACACGAATGACATTATTCGGTACGGCTTTACGGTTATAAGGTGCGTCGAACAAGATTACAGGAATCGATGTGTCTTCTGCGATCTGCACAGCATTCTCTAATCGATCTTCCATGAATAAATCGAGTGATAAATCACGAACGACTTGTACTTTGTCGTGTGATCCCGTCATGATCAAGGAATCAAGAGGAAGTTCGTGTTGTTTGATCCACTCTTCTGTTACAGGACGAACGAGCTCCGATCGTGCTGTTACGTAATGGAGGTCATATTGCTTCCGCAAATTCCATAAGTGGTGGCGAACATGTTCTTGAGGGATGGATTCACGATAAATGCCGGTCTCGTGACCGGAGTTCACCATGTAGTCCCAAAATTCGATTTGATTCATATCGGTGTACGTATGCAATTCATACTCGGACGCCTGATTGAAGTCAATCGACGTTCCGAGATATTTATTCATGTAAGTGAAGCAAGAGGATGGATGTGTGATCGTTCCATCAATGTCAATTCCAATTTTCATTTACAGTCACCCACGTTCTAAAAATTTTTCTTCACTTAGTATAACATAGTCGAAATCGAGATACGAAAAAAGACTCCTCGCGAGGGAGGAGTCTTCAACTTATGCATGGTTCGCTTTTTCGGCTTCTTTTTCAGCCTGTTTTTCGAGAACGATCGCATCGATCTCTTTCTTCAATTCTTCGACCATCGTTGCTTCCGGTACTTTACGGATGATTTCTCCGTGACGGAATAACAATCCTTCGTTTCGTGCACCAGCGATACCGATATCAGCTTCACGTGCTTCACCAGGACCGTTGACCGCACATCCGAGAACCGCAACTTTGATGTTCGCTTGGATGTTTTCGATATAGTCTTCGATTTCTGCAGCGATTGACATTAAATCGATTTCGATCCGACCACATGTTGGACATGAGATCAATGTCGCTGCGTTCGCTGCGAGACCAAATGATTTCAAGACTTCTTTTGCGACTTTTACTTCTTCGACAGGGTCCGCTGAAAGAGATACACGAACTGTATTTCCGATTCCGCGTGACAAGATCGCGCCAAGTCCCGCTGCTGATTTTAATGAACCAGAGCGAAGTGGACCAGATTCCGTAATCCCGACGTGAAGTGGATAGTCGAATGATTCAGAAGCGAGCTGATACGCTTCAAGCGCCAACTGTACGTCTGATGCTTTAAGCGAGACGATGATATCATGGAAGTCGAGATCTTCGAGAATCTTAATGTGGTGCAAAGCACTCTCGACCATACCACGAGCAGTTGGGTAGCCATATTTTTCAAGAATATGCTTTTCAAGTGAACCGGCGTTTACCCCGATCCGGATTGGGATGTTTTTCGCTTTTGCTGCTGTAACGACGGCTTCGACCTTTTCGCGGCGACCGATGTTACCCGGATTGATCCGGATTTTATCGACGCCAGCTTCGATTGCCATAAGCGCAAGTTTATAGTTGAAGTGGATGTCTACGACAAGCGGAATGTTAATTCGGCTTTTGATTTCTGCAAGTGCGAGCGCATCACGTTCTTCTGGACAAGCGACGCGGACGATTTGGCAACCAGCTTCTTCAAGGCGTAGGATTTCAGCGACTGTCGCTTCGACGTCGTGTGTTTTAGTTGTCGTCATACTTTGGATGATGACTTCATTATTTCCACCAATGACAAGGTCCCCTACACGAACGGGACGAGTCTTAGAGCGATGGACCATTTTCGGCATATCGAAAATCTCCTTTTGTGGCATACCGCCATATTGTTTATGTTTACCTTTTCTATCATATCGAACTATTCCCTAAAAATCGAGAAACAAGAACGAAAATTGAACATTTACAATTGTTTAATGAAAGAAGGGCGTCCGTCAATCCGTCGGACGCCTGATTTTTATACTCATTGAGGTTTACGTGAAGCGCGTGGCTTTGAGGAACGGGCAATCCATAATGGTACTAATGTGTAGACGAAGTGTCCGATTACGAGTATCCCGATTCCGAAGCGAGGGTAATCGAGTTGGTATAGAAGCATACCGAGTGGGAAAGACCAGAGATTTGTTGCGACCGTGTAAGGAAACGTTTGGCGATACGCCCACGGACGGGGAAGTAACAATCGGACAAACCCCTTCGTTAGATACGCCATAAACAATACGTAAAGTAATACAGCGATTGCGATAAAGATGAAATGAAGGATGAACCAGACGACGATCGGGATGTTTTTTTGTAAAAAGAAGGAATCAATGACCGTCGTCCAAAATGAAATCCAAGCTAATCCACAAAAATAAAGGGAAACATCTGCCAAACGAAGGCGCAAAAACGGACGATTTGGAATTAAGGAAGTTTGTAAGTAATTAATTAGTTGACGTAAAAATGACAAGTGAACCACTCTTTCTATTGTTTTATAACAGATTTAAATTATTTAATTTTCATTGGTAATAAAAGTTTTTTTTGTAGTAGTACAGATTAATAAAACTTTAACAAACGGATGTCTCAAAAACTATTTACAAGTTCAACAGACCTTTACATAATGGGGGAGTTGAGAAAATAAACTTTACAAACACATCAATCCACATGAAATAAAGGAGCTGGCAAGATGAACTATGATTTGCAGGAAATGATTTTCACCTTCATCGGTGGACTCGGAATTTTCCTATTCGGTATTAAGTATATGGGAGATGGGCTCCAAAAAACAGCCGGAGACCGATTACGTTATATCCTCGATAAATATACGACAAATCCACTACTAGGTATCCTAGCGGGTATCGTCGTAACCGTCCTGATTCAGTCTTCGTCAGGAACGACCGTCATCGTCGTCGGACTCGTTAGTGCGGGTCTGATGAATTTACGACAAGCGATCGGAGTCGTCATGGGGGCAAACATCGGAACAACGATTACAGCCTTCATCATTGGCTTTAACGTCAAGGAAGCTGCGCTTCCGGCAATTGCGCTCGGAGCCTTCTTGATTTTCTTCTTTAAAAAAGAACGGATTCAATACATCGGACAGATTTTCTTCGGCTTCGGTGCATTGTTCTATGGTTTGACATTGATGGGCGACGGAATGGCTCCACTCGAGTCAAGCGTCTGGTTCCGTGAGTTGACGGTATCGATGTCGGATAACCCATTGCTTGGTGTATTTGTCGGAACGATCTTTACTGTTCTTGTCCAGTCGTCGTCAGCAACGATCGGCATCTTACAAGAGTTGTACGCTGGCGGCATGATCGATATCAAAGCGGCACTTCCGGTCTTGTTCGGTGATAACATCGGAACGACGATCACAGCAGTACTTGCAGCACTTGGTGCGTCGATTGCAGCAAGACGTACAGCAGCAGCACACGTCATTTTCAACATCATCGGAACAGTATTGTTCCTGATTGCATTACCAATTTTCTCAAGCTTCATTACGTGGATCACAGGAACGCTTGATTTAGGTCCGAAAATGCAAATTGCCTTTGCACACGGAACATTCAACGTCGTCAATACGTTGATTCAATGTTGGTTCATCGCACAAATCGCATGGCTTGTACAAAAAATCGTACCGGGTACGGATACGACGATTGATTCGAAACCGCGTCATCTCGATCAGAACATCTTGAACCAATCTTCGGCACTTGCATTAAATCATGCAAAACTCGAAGTATTGCGAATGGGAGAATTCTCGAAAGACGCCCTTGCAAAAGCGCACCGTTACACGCAATCGCATGATAAGAAAGATGTTTCAGAATCAGAGCAGATTGAATATGCAATCAACCACTTGAACACAGAAGTCACGAATTACCTTGTCAAAGTAGCGGCACATGATTTATCAGAACGAGAATCAAATGATCATTCGTTATTGATGCATGCCGTCAATGATTTTGAACGAATCGGTGACCACGTCGAAAACATCGTTGAATTGGTCGATTTCCAAATCGTCAACCGAATTCAGTTCACATCAGCTGCGAAGCAAGAGCTTGATGACATGTACGCCTTAACGCAAGAAATCGTCGATTGTGCTGTTCGCGCTGTCGAAGAGGATGATGTCACACGAGCTCGTAAGGTTCTGGAACTCGAAGGCAAACTCGATGCACTCGAACGTTCATTCCGGAAGCATCATGTCCTTCGTGTTAACGCTGGCGAATGTACGGGACAAGCAGGAATGATTTTCGTCGATCTCTTGTCGAACCTCGAACGAATTGGCGATCACGCTGTCAACATCACGGATCTCGTCCTTGAACAGCGGACAGCTTTAACGAACTAAGTGAAATACGATTTTCTTATAACAGCTGATTTCAAAAATATGAAATCAGCTGTTTATTTTTTTGAAATAGCATATTGACAAGTTTCGCCACATCTCGTAATCTAGTAAGAGTAAGAAACATACATCATGGCGGTGTAGCTCAGCTGGCTAGAGCGTACGGTTCATACCCGTGAGGTCGTGGGTTCGACTCCCTCCGCCGCTACTATTACTTAAGGACCCTTAGCTCAGCTGGTTAGAGCTGACGGCTCATAACCGTCCGGTCGCAGGTTCGAGCCCTGCAGGGTCCATTCAGTAGAACGCTTCTCGTTGAAAAACGGGAAGCGTTTATTTTTGTTCCCCCGGGGAATAGTAAAGATATTGTAATAATATTCATACTATAGTAACTAAGGGAGAGCGAAGAGAGATGGAACGTAACCATACGATGATGCAGTTTTTTGAGTGGCATGTAGAGAATGATGGGAAGCACTGGCAACGCTTGAAAGAGCGGGCGCCTGAATTACGTGCTGCCGGCATCACGTCCGTGTGGATTCCACCGGCGTCAAAAGGTCAATCAGATGAGGATACAGGATATGGCATCTATGACGTCTATGATTTAGGCGAATTTGATCAAAAAGGAACGGTCCGTACGAAATACGGTACGAAAGATGAACTCGTCGAAGCAATCCAGGTTGCTCGTGAGAACGATATCGCTGTTTACGCTGATGTCGTCATGAACCATAAAGCAGCAGCTGATGAACTTGAGACGATCAATGTCGTCGAAGTCCATCCGGAAGATCGTTCGAAAGAAATTTCAGAAGAGTTTGAAATCGAAGCCTGGACGAAGTTTACATTCCCAGGACGTAACGGAAAATATTCAGATTTCATCTGGACACATGAATTTTTCAATGGAACGGATTTTGATGCCCGTGAAGAAAAGACGGGTGTCTTTAAAATTTCCGGTAAAAATAAAGATTGGAATGATCAAGTCGATGATGAATTCGGCAACTATGACTATTTGATGTTCGCGAACATCGATTATAATCATCCGGAAGTCCGCGAAGAAATGATCCGCTGGGGACATTGGTTCCAAGAAACAATTGATTGCCAAGGTTTCCGACTCGACGCCATCAAACATATCAATTATGAATTCGTTCATGAATTCGCAAAATCGATGATTGAAAAAAGTGAAGGTGACTTCTATATGGTCGGTGAGTTCTGGAAATCAGATCTCGATGATTGTCGTCATTTCCTTGATAGCGTCGACTATACGATCGATTTGTTCGATGTTCCGCTTCATTACAAGTTCCATGAAGCTTCGAAGCAGGGACAGGACTTTGATATGACGACGTTGTTTGCGGATACCCTTGTCGAATCACACCCGACGAATGCCGTCACGTTCGTCGACAATCACGATTCTCAACCGGGAGAATCACTTGAGTCGTGGGTGGATGACTGGTTCAAACAACATGCTTACGCGGCGATTTTACTTCGTAAAGACGGTTACCCGTGTGTCTTCTACGGTGACTATTATGGAGTGCAAGGACCACATCCGGTAGAAGGAAAAAAAGAAATGATTGATGCTTTACTCTATGCACGGTATCACAAAGCGTATGGTGAGCAAGAAGATTATCTCGATGATCCTCATTGTGTCGGTTGGGTTCGTCGAGGTGTTGAAGAAATCGAGAACTCCGGCTGCGCGGTCTTATTGTCGAATGCCGATATGTGTGAAAAACGGATGTTCGTAGGTGTTGAGCGTGCGGGACAAGAATGGTTCGACTATACGAACCATCAAGATCACCCTGTCGTGATCGACGATGAAGGATTTGGTGTCTTCCCGGTTCCAGGTGGTGGTGTCTCAGTTTTTGCTCCGCGAGAAGTCGAGTAAATCCGAGGGTCTTGACTTGCGTCAACACAGGTTCTTTTGCTAGTCTTAAAGGGTATTGAAGTTTTCGAAAATAGCACAAAGGGGGACATGAACATGTCAAAATTTGAATTACCAGAACTCGGCTACGCTTATGATGCGCTTGAGCCACATATCGATGCTCGTACGATGGAGATTCACCACACGAAACACCACAACACGTATGTCACGAACGTGAATGCGGCGCTTGAGGGTACAGAACATGAAGGAAAGTCACTTGAAGAACTTCTTCAAAACTTGGATGCTCTCCCAGCAAACATTCAAACTGCAGTCCGTAACAACGGTGGCGGTCACTGGAACCACTCATTCTTCTGGAAACTGTTGAAGAAGAACGACGGTGCTGCTCCAACAGGGGAACTCGCGACAGCAATCGACGAAGCATTCGGATCATTCGATGCATTCAAAGATGCATTCGCGAAAGCAGCAACAACTCGTTTTGGTTCAGGTTGGGCTTGGTTAATCGTTGACGGTGGAAAATTGGCGGTCGTTTCGACACCAAACCAAGATACACCAGTCATGGAAGGCAAAACACCAATCCTCGGTCTTGATGTTTGGGAACATGCATACTATCTCAACTATCAAAACCGTCGTCCTGATTACATCAATGCGTTCTTCAACGTCGTTGATTGGGATCACGTAGCGAAGCTTTACGCTGACGCGAAGTAATATGAAAACGAGCGTATCGTTCAATTGTGAACGATACGCTTTTTTTAATGCGGAAAATGATGGGATAGGTTGTTATGGAAAGTTTCCTTCTATATAATGAAACAAGATGACTTTTGAACGATAGGGGAGTACGCCATGGCTAAACGAATCACCGTACGAGGAAGACGGCGTAATCATCTGCCGCTTCGTCTGAATTTAATGTTCTTCGTCGTTTTTTTATTGTTTGCGATTTTGATTTTCCGTTTAGGAGTTGTGCAAATCGTCAATGGTGAGAAAATTTCGCGGGAAGTTCAAAAAACAGAAATGATCGCATCAAAATATGAAGTGCCACGCGGAAAGATTTATGACCGGGATGGTCGTCTTTTGGTTGATACGATTTCTAAATACTCCATCGTCTACCGTCGCGCACAAACGACGAAAGTCGATGAACGCATTGAGATTGCACAGCGTCTTGCGGCAATCATTGATCTACCTAAAAAAGATTGGAAAGTCACAGAACGTGATATTAAGGACTTCTGGATTGCGACGAACACGGAAGAGTCCGATCGTCGTTATCAAGAAGCCGTCAAACAGAAATATCCTTCAGCAGAAGCACAAAGTAAACTATCAATCGCAGAACAGGATCAAATCCGATTAGATGCGATTACGAAAGACGATATCGATTATGACGACCAAACGATGGAAGTCATTGCGATCAAACACAACATGGAAGTCGGATACGCACTTGATCCACAACTCGTCAAACTCGGTGCTTCCGCAAAAGAGATGGCGATCATCGATGAAAATCTAGAAGATTTAAAAGGTGTATCGGTGGAACCGTTCTACGAGCGTTCTTATCCATATGAAGGAACACTACGGAACATCTTCGGGAAGTATTCGAAGATTCCAGCAGAACAACAAGCGGAGTTCAAAGCAAAAGGTTACAGCTTGAATGACCGTGTCGGAACATCATTCCTTGAACAACAGTATGAAGATCTTCTGCGCGGGAAACCCGCGTACGATGTGTATGAGACGTTCAATGGGGAGCCGGTCGGTGATCCAAAACGTGAGGAAGGTGAGTCCGGTAAAGATCTCGTTCTGACCGTGGATGCGGAATACAATAAACAAGTCGACCAAATCATGCAACAAGCCATTAAAATGGGTCGTGGCATGGGGAGTCGTTATCTAAAAGAAGGTTACGCCGTCGTCATGAACCCACAGACTGGTGAGATTCTTGCGATGTCTGGTCAAAAGTTGGATCCAGCAACCGGTAAGTTCTCGGATGTCGCAATCAATAACGTGTTGACGTCGCTTCAAATCGGTTCGACGATCAAAGGCGCAACGGTTGCGATGGGACTCGAGGAAGGTGTCATTCGTCAAAAC
This sequence comes from Exiguobacterium sp. s191, assembly GCF_018618955.1. Classification (NCBI taxonomy): domain Bacteria; kingdom Bacillati; phylum Bacillota; class Bacilli; order Caryophanales; genus Exiguobacterium; species Exiguobacterium sp. s191. The sequence goes on from NZ_JACSNC010000001.1 coordinate 207,367, forward strand.
GAAGTCATCAATGATGCGCCGATCACAATCGGGGGTACGAAAAAAGCATCGTACGTCAACATGGGAGCAATCACGGATTTGACAGCACTTGAGCGTTCATCAAACGTGTATATGTTCAACATTGCGATGCGGATGGCGAAGTATCCGAGCAACGGGATTGCGGGTGCGAGCGTTGATGCCGCAGCGGCAATCATGCAAAACTATTACAGTCAATTCGGACTAGGTGTGACGACAGGAATCGATTTGCCTTATGAAGCAAAAGGGGTTCAAGGGACACCTGACCGTGTCACGTTACTCATGGACCGAGTCATCGGACAGTATGATGCGTTTACACCGCTACAAGTCGCACAGTATATTTCAACACTTGCCAACGGTGGCTATCGTGTTCAGCCGCATTTCTTAAAAGAAGTTCTCGCGTCGAATTCGATTGAAAAAGGAACGAAACAAGTTGATTATAGCTTCAAGACGAATTACCTGAATCGGATTGAAGTCAGTCAAGATAACATTGATCATGTCCGAGAAGGATTGCATCGTGTCGTCAAGGGAGAGCGTGGTACAGCGAAAGTCATCGCGCAAACCGGTATTGATGCAGCTGCGAAAACAGGTACAGCGCAGGTCAGTGTCTATGGTGACGATGGAATCGCCTTGCGTGACGGAAGTGGTCAACCGGTTCGTTCATTGAACTCGAACCTCGTTGGTTGGGCGCCGTACGATAATCCAGAGATGGCATGGGCCGTGTTCCTTCCTTATATGGAACAAGAAACCGTCAACTCGAAAATCGGTCACGATCTTGTCAAAGCGTACTTTAATGTCAAAGATATCCCGTGGCAAACTAAGCCAAATTAACTAGAAACTAAGCGAGAGTGAGCAATCACTCTCGTTTTTTTGTTTGCATTGACCTTTTTTTCTAATGGATTTCGAATTGTAAACACTAAAAAACACGCCTTTACAATTCTTTTACGTTGGATTCATTTCGTTTTAATAGTTCATCCGTAGTATAAGTCTTGTAAGGAAAACGGACAAAAAGTCGTAGCATCGTCAGCGACATACTTTCGAGGAGGAAAATTAATCATGTCTTGGATGAAAAAAACAGCACTCATCACAACGGTAGCATCAATCGCAGTAGTGGGGGCAGCATGTGGTAACGATAAAGGCGGTTCTGCTAGTTCATCTGATTTAAAAGGAAAAATCGCAATCGACGGTTCTTCTACTGTCTTCCCGATCATGGAAGCTGTCGGTGAAGAATATTCGATGGAACAACCTGACGTAGATGTCACAGTCGGTGTCTCTGGTACAGGTGGCGGATTCAAACGCTTCGTCGTTGGTGAAACAGATCTTTCGAACGCGTCGCGTGAAATTAAAGAAGAAGAAGCAGCTGAAGCGAAAAAGAACAACATTGAATTCACAAAAATGGCACTCGCATATGACGGTTTGACTGTCGCAGTCAGCAAAGAAAATACATGGGTAAAAGAACTCTCAATGGAGCAACTCGAGAAAATCTGGCTCGATCCGAACATCAAGACTTGGAAAGATGTCGATTCTTCTTATCCGGCTGAACCATTGAAATTCTTCAGCCCAGGTAAAGACTCAGGAACATTCGACTTCTTCTCTGAGGAAGTACTTGAGAAAAAAGATATGCGTAAAGATGTTCAATTATCAGAAGACGATAACGTTCTCGTCAAAGGTGTTGAAGGAACGAAAGGCGCAATCGGATACTTCGGATATGCGTACTACGCAGAGAACAAAGATAAGTTGAAGGAAGTACCACTTGCTGCGGAAGGAAAAGATGCAGTCGATCCAACACCAGAAACGATCAAAGATCTTTCTTATCCACTGTCACGTGAAATCTACACGTACATCAATAACAAATCAATGAAAGACAAAAAACAAGTCGCTGATTTCGTTCAGTTCACGAACGAAAACGCTGGTGATCTTGCTGAAGAAGTCGGATACATCAAAATGCCGCAAGATCGTTACGATGAAAACGCAAAAGCAATTGAAGACGCAATGAAATAAATCATCGAGTCATGAGGATGGCCCAACCGGGGAAGTCTGTACCGGTTGGGTCCCGTTCTCATGTCAAGAAGGAGTAGGGAGTGAAGAAGGATGAGTTCAACACAAAATAAATCGGTTCGCGAGCTGATTCAACAGAACCGACAGCAAAAATATAGTATGAAAAACGTCATGGAACGCGTCATGCCGATCGTTTTATTCCTTTGTGCGTTCGTCTCGGTCGTTACGACCATCGGCATCATTCTCACGTTAGTCATTGAAACAGAACACTTCTTCGAAGTCGTTCCGTTCAAGGAATTCTTCGGCAGTACGAGCTGGTATCCACTCAACTCACAACCAGAGTATGGAATTTGGCCACTTGTCGTCGGTACGCTTGAGATTACCGTGATTGCGATGCTAGTTGCCGTGCCGATCGGTCTCACATCTGCGATTTATTTAAGTGAGTACGCGTCAGACCGCGCACGCCGTATCTTAAAACCAATTCTTGAAGTGTTAGCAGGTGTTCCAACAATCGTCTTCGGATTCTTCGCATTGACGTTCGTTACACCATTACTCGTAAAATTGATTCCAGGTATTCAAATTTACAATGCGCTCAGTCCGGGGATCGTCGTCGGGATCATGATCATTCCGATGATTGCTTCGATTTCTGAGGATGCGATGAGCTCCGTTCCGAAAAAAATTCGCGATGGTGCGCTTGCACTCGGTTCGACACGTCTTGAAGTTGCGTTGAAAGTCGTCGTTCCAGCTGCCTTATCAGGTATCATTGCATCGATCGTACTCGGTATGTCACGTGCAATCGGTGAGACGATGATCGTAACGATCGCTGGTGGTTCGAATCCGACAGCTGCAATCGATCCACTCGAGCCAGTCCAAACGATGACAGCGTATATCGTTCAGGTCGCCTTAGGTGATGCTGGATTTGGAACTGTCGAATATTACAGTATCTATGCGGTTGGTACACTCTTGTTCGTCTTCACATTAGTGATGAACTTACTTGCGAACTGGATCACACGCCGCTTCAGAGAGGAGTATTAAGATGGCCTTACCAGAAAAGCAACCTGTCACGAAAAAATTCATCGATCCGGTCGCGGTGAAGAAATCCATTAGCCAGCGCCTCGTCGTCAACAACGTCACAAAAGTCATTTTCCTCGTCGGTCTGTTTTTCGGTCTCGTCGTCTTAGGTATTCTCCTATACGGCGTCATCCGTGATGGTGCTTCGTGGTTATCACTAGAATTTCTACAAAACGCACCTTCTCGTCGTGCAGAACGTGCCGGGATTTATCCGGCGTTAATGGGCTCCATCTTCTTGATGCTCCTCATCATCCCGATGATTTTCATCATTGGTGTCGGGGCAGCGATTTACCTAGAAGAGTACGCGAAGAAGAGTCGGATGACTTCGTTCATCGAAGTCAACATTTCAAACCTCGCAGGTGTTCCGTCGATCGTCTTCGGTTTACTTGGTTTGACGTTCTTCGTACGTAACATGGGCTTCGGCTCGACATTGATTGCTGGAGCTTTGACCCTCGCGTTGATGAGTCTTCCGGTCGTCATCGTCTCGTCTCAAGAGGCTATCCGTGCCGTTCCACAAGCGATGCGTCATGCATCACTTGCACTCGGTGCTTCGAAATGGCAAACGACGTTCAAAGTCGTTCTTCCGGCGTCATTACCGGGTGTCATCACTGGGATCATCTTGGCTGTATCTCGAGCGATTGGTGAGACAGCACCACTCATCATGGTCGGAGCTGCGATTTTCATTGCTCGTGCGCCAGAAGGAATCTTCTCGGAGTTCACAGCATTACCGATTCAAATCTACAACTGGACAAGTCGTCCACAAGCGGACTTCCAAGGACTTGCAGCGGCAGGCATCATCGTCTTAATGGTCATTCTCTTGACGATGAACTCGCTTGCGATCTGGATCCGGAACCGATTCTCAAAACGCTACTAATCGAACGAAATAGATAGAAGGGATTTCTTTTAAGGAGGAAGACAGATGATGGATACGAAGCTGAATACGAAATCAGTCGTTACAGAAGGGACAGAGCGTATGAACCAACCAGTAGCAGCACGTGAGAGCGTCTATAACGTCAAAGACTTAAACTTATGGTACGGTGACGATCATGCGCTGAAAGATGTTAATCTCGATATTAAGAAAAATGAAGTCACGGCAATCATTGGACCGTCTGGTTGCGGGAAATCGACATTCATCAAAACATTGAATCGAATGGTCGAACTCGTTCCGATCGTACGGACGAATGGTGCAATCGAGTATCACGGACGTAATATCTTTGATAAAGAATACGGTGTCGAAGAATTACGGACATCGGTCGGAATGGTCTTCCAGCAACCGAACCCATTCCCAAAATCAATTTATGACAACATCGCTTATGGTCCCCGTGTCCACGGTGTTAAAAACAAAAAAATCCTCGATGAGATCGTCGAACGCAGTTTACGTCGTGCAGCGATCTGGGATGAAGTCAAAGATCGTTTGAACGAAAATGCCTATGGTCTTTCTGGTGGTCAGCAACAACGTCTTTGTATCGCACGTTGCCTTGCAATCGAACCAGATGTCATCTTGATGGATGAGCCGACATCGGCACTTGACCCGATTTCTACATTAAAAGTAGAAGAACTCGTCCAAGAATTGAAATCAGACTACTCGATCATCATCGTGACACACAACATGCAACAGGCTGCACGTGTTTCGGACAAAACAGCGTTCTTCTTGAATGGTGAAGTCGTCGAGTTCGATCAAACAGACCGAATCTTTGGCAATCCGAGTGACAAACGGACGGAAGATTACATTTCAGGACGATTCGGATAAGAAGGGGAGACGAGACGAATGGCAGCGAACCGTACGATTTTTGGAGAAAATCTTGCAATACTCGATCAAAAGGTCTTTTTACTGGCTCGTAAGACGATGCAACAGATCGCAACAACGGCAGAAGCACTCGAAAAATATGATCAAGACATCGCGCGTGGGGTCATCGAAAACGATAATGAACTCGATGATCTTGAACTTGAAATCAACGATGATGCGATTCTCTTAATCGCGAAGCAACAACCCGTTGCGACGGATTTACGACGAATCATCACCGCGATGAAAATTTCGTCGGATCTCGAACGGATTGCAGATTATGCGGGGAATATCTCAAAAGCGGTTCTTCGTGTCGAAACGTTCCCGTATGTCATTGATATCTCTTTGTTGAAGGAAGCATTCGAGACATTACTGGATATGACGGAAACTGCAATCGTTGCCTATCGTGACGGAGATGTCGAGAAAGCAAAAGCCTTGTCTGATCTCGATAACATCATTGATGAGACGACATATAAGGCACTTCGCCAATACATGCGTCATATGTCACTTCAGCCGATTGTCGTCGATGAAGTCATGCAATTCACGAACATTTGCCGCTACATCGAGCGGATGGGTGATCACTTGACGAATGTCGGGGAGCATCTGATCTATCTCGAAAAAGGAAAACATTATGATTTAAACGGATGAATCAAGTAGGCAGGAGGAATTTCCTCTGCCTACTTTTTTTGTAAAGGGATTCGAAACACGTTTGTAGAATAGGAAAGAAGTGAATAATGACAGAGAGGTGATTGGGAATGCTTGAGCAAATCATTAAAATGAAGGAACAAGGGCTGACAACAAAACAAATCGCAGCTCAATTGGATACGACTGAAGGAAAAATCAAATATGCTTGGACTAAATATCGTAAATCGTTAACAGAACAACCTTCTGTAGCAGCGCCGAAAGTAAAATCAAAAACGGTCAAGCAGACGAAAAAGTCGACTGCACCGGTTTTAGACGTCGTACCGTCTGTGCAAGTGGTACCTTCGCTAGAACGCGACGCGTTTGGAATGGCGACACATTACGAGGATGACATCCTCCACGCCATCGTTCAGTCACCAACAGCATTATACGTCTACTGGGAATTATCTGAACTGTCGAAACAGTTGCTAGAGACGCACTATCACACGACGTTTGATTCGTTCCGTAAAGAATTACGCATCATTGATGTCACGCTTGTTGAATACGAACAAGGACAGGCAAATCGAACGTATCAATTCGAGCTACCAGAAATGACGAATGCTTGGTTCGTTCGACCAGTCGCCCCGAATACTACATACATCATTGAATGGGGCATTCAAACGATTGACGGGGACTTTGTTCCAGTACTGCGTTCAAAACCAGTCGAAACGCCACGTGACGAGCCAGTCACGGACGGACGGTTCGCGGAAGTCGTGCATCATTGGCAATACGGAGAGGTCGAACAACCGGAATGGGTCGAAGTATTACGTCCTTATTCCTATTTCGATCGCGTCCGGTAATGGAATTAGAGAGAGGGAAAGGAAGAGAAGCTATGCGAAAAGGATATTTTTCACTCGTCTTACATGCACATTTACCATATATCCGTCATGAAGAGGCGCATCGTCTAGAAGAGCGGTGGATGTATGAAGCGATTTCAGAAACCTACATCCCATTATTGTGGGAGGTCGACCGCTTATCACGTCCGCTCGGCTGGACGGTCAGCATTTCACCACCCGTCATCGAGATGCTTGCCGATCCATTGATTCAAGAGCGGTATATCGAGCATATCGAGGATACGTTACGTTTGATTCGCCAAGAACTAGAGCGAGAGCTTGCTCAAAAGGAACGAGATGCGCTTCTTTTCTATCAAGACCGTTATCAAGACTTATTGAATACGTTCCTTCACTGGGAAAAAGATTTGAACCGCGCATTCCGTCATTACAAGGAGCAAGGTTATCTTGATTTGATTACGTGTACGGCGACGCACGGATTCAGTCCGCATATGTTGTCCGAACAAGCGGCACGTTCTGAAATTCAGACGGGATTGAACTGTTTCGAACGTCATTACGGATTCCGTCCATCTGGTCTTTGGATGCCAGAGTGTGCGTATACGCCAGGACTTGATCGTATTTTGTATGAAGAGGGCATTCGTTATACATTCGTTGACGAACATTCCATCTTAAACGCGGATCCGTCACCGAAACACGGAATCGGAGCACCTGTCTATTCGCCGCACGGTGTGGCACTGTTCCCGCGTGATCAAATCATTTCCGGGAAGATTTGGAGCTCTGTCATCGGATACCCGGGTCATCCGGATTACCGCGAGTTTTATCGTGACCTTGCGTACGATCGAGAGTGGGATCAAATCGCTGAGTTCATGCACCCAGAAGGCTTACGTTATGATACAGGGTTGAAATTGCATCGCGTAACAGGAGAAACGGATCAAAAAGACTATTACGTCCGTGATTGGGCATGGCAACGGACAAGTGAGCACGCAGCAGACTTCGCACAAGCACTCGGTGAACATTTGGATGCGCATCAAGGACAAGACTTCCCACCGTTCCTTGTCACAGCACCATTTGATGCCGAATTGTTCGGTCACTGGTGGTTTGAAGGTCCCGACTTCCTCGGTAAAGCGATGGAACGTTTAGAAGACCAAGGAATTGAGTCGATTTCACCGGCGATCTTCCTCGAACGTCACTTCCAAGACATCGACACGGCACACGTCGCGATGGGAACATGGGGACGAAAAGGCTACGCGGAAGTCTGGATCAACGAACGGAATGACTGGATGATTCGTCATCTCCATCAGCTTGAGAAGAGACTAGCAGGTGTCGTAGCTCGAAATCGTCATCAAGATGCATTGACTGTCAAAGCGAAGCGTCAACTCATTCGAGAATACCTCCTCGCTGTCTCGAGCGACTGGCCGTTCATCCTCGATGGACAGACGACAGCGCAATATGCTGCGAATCGTTTCCGTGAGCACATCCTACGTTTTGAAGAAACTGAGCGTCGCCTGGATGCTGAGGAGCTGACGGTGGAATGGTTGGATGATCGGTATCGCGAATATCCTTTCCTTCAAGATTCAGATATTGAACCGGATGTCTTCTTGACGGCACATGATTACTACGTGGCAGTAAAGCGTGAGAAATCCTGGAATACAGACGCCATTTTGTTGTTCGTCCGACAATATGATGCGTCAGACCGACCAGCTTCGGAGCTCGCTCGACGGCTCGCTGCTGCTGGTGAGAATGTCTATGTCGTCACGGAACATCCGGAAGCGTATCGATTTGAAGAAGGTGTTCACGTTTACGGAGTGCAAGTGACAGGTCTACCGCTCGTTCAGACCTATAACCAACTGGCGGCACTAAATTTAGCCTTCTTACGCCAAGCGCAAGCCTTGAGTAAGATCGTTGATTTCGCAGTCATCCACAACTTCAACATGGAGACCGCATCAGCTGCCCAAGCTATCGCGAAGATCCAAGAGTTGCCACTTGTCAGTAACGTCTACGATGTCGAAAGTGAACGTTCACCTGATCGTTCAGGCGGTCTGGTCGTTGCCTTAAAACGACTTGAAGGAGATGCGTTGCGCCAATCAGCGGTCGTTTATCTAGAACGAGAAGAGTCACGTCATGGGGTGGAACAAGAGTATCACGTCGAAAAGAAGCCGCTGCGTTTTGAAGAGAACCTTGAAAAACCATATCAACACGTGACGAATCCGAAAAAGAACGGATGAACAGTTGCAATTCCTTTCCTTTCTTGGTACGATACTTGAGTATGCTTAACCTTATGTAAAGCAAAATCACTTGATACATCGAGAGCTAGATAGGAGGGAATCCCATGCGCGTTAAAATCACATTAGCTTGCACTGAAACTGGTGACCGTACTTATATCACTAAAAAGAACAAGCGTAACAACCCAGAGCGTCTTGAGTTGAAGAAATACAACCCACGTCTCCGTAAGCACACACTTCACCGTGAAGTGAAATAATTGAGATGGAAGCCGTCACTTCGTGTGATGGCTTTTTTTGTGGAAAGGAAGACAACTATGAACAAACAAGAAGTACGCCGTCTGATCAAAGAACGACTAGATGTGATGGAGAACCGTGCGGAAAAGGAACGATTGATTCACGAACATGTCTTGTTACTACCTGAATGGCAACAAGCGACCTGTGTCGCGATCACGTTAGCTTTTCGAAATGAATGTGATACAAGAATGCTAATTGTACAAGCGTGGCAAGAGGGCAAGACGGTCTTGATACCAAAAGTAGTCGGAGACGAGATGGTCTTTTATGAACACGGACCAAAAGATCAACTGCAAGCAAATCAGATGGGGATTGCTGAACCGATCGCTTCAGCACGTCGCGCCTCACTTGATCAAGCAGAGCTTTGCCTCGTTCCAGGTCGCGCCTATCGTCGGGACGGCTATCGTTTAGGATGGGGAGGAGGCTATTACGATCGTGCACTCGTGACATATACAGGTTGCAAAGTATCGATTGCCTTTTCTGAACAACTTCTTTCAGATTTCGAAGTGGAAGCCTTTGATATTCCAGTTGACCTGATCGTCACTGACTTAGAGGTCATCCGATGCTAAGCGCGACCATTTTGTTTTGTCTATTGCTGGCTTGGACCGGACGATCTTTTCGTTTATTGACGACAAGTGGTGCGATCATGACCTTGCTCGTCGGTAGTGGTGTCTCATTCGGATTCGGTTGGCAAGGATTAGTAGTACTCTTGCTTTTCTTTGGTAGCTCGAGCTTGTTATCGAAGGTCGGACGGTCAAGAAAACAATCGGTCGACTCCATCGTTGAGAAAGACGGCGCGCGTGACGGATGGCAGGTCCTTGCGAATGGAGGGGTAGCGTTCGTTGCTGCCTTAGCGTATGCCATGACGATGGATTTTGCGTATCTCTTGTTATTTCTATTCGTCATCGCAGCATCGAATGCTGATACGTGGGCATCCGAAATCGGACCACTCTCAAAACGTGATCCATGGTCGCTCAAAACGTTACGTCGGGTACCAGCAGGAACAAGTGGAGCGATGTCGCTGATTGGAACGGTCGGTACGATCGCAGGAGCTGCGTTCATCGCGATAGCAGCGCATTGGATATTTTCTCTTTCTTTAAGGGACGTCTTACTCGTAACAAGCATCGGTGTACTCGGGAGCCTACTGGATACACTATTTGGAGCAGTAGGGCAACGCGTTTACCGATGTACGGTTTGTGGGGAATACACAGAAAAGCGAGAGCACCATGGTCAACCGACCGCTTACGTTTCAGGTATTCGATTTTTAGGGAACGATGCTGTCAATGTCTTGACAAGTGGTTTGGCAAGTGGAATCGGGTTTATCATCGTTCGATTCTGGTAACTGGAAAGTATATGAGTATGTAATTCCTTATGTTAGGATATCAATGACACAAAATGGACAAATGTGATTAATTTCACATGATACAAAAAAATGTGAAAGATGTTACAATTTAATTGTGAGATAGTTAACAAACTCTTAGGACGAATGAAAGGGTGGACATAACGATATGGAATTACATGCGAAAGTGACACGGGTAGCTCTCATTGGAGCTGGTGCAGTCGGTTCAAGCTTTGCCTATCAGATGTCAACAGCTGGACTTTGTGAAGAACTTGTCATCATTGATGTCAACAAAGCCAAAGCAGAGGGCGAGGCAATGGACTTAAACCATGGAACACCATTTAGCTCTTCACCGATGCGAATATGGGCTGGCGACTACGCAGACTGCCGCGAAGCGGAAGTCGTCGTCATCACGGCAGGCGCTCCACAAAAACCAGGTGAGACAAGACTCGATCTCGTTGCAAAGAATGCGTTGATCATGAAAGAAATGATTCGTCAAATCATGGATTCTGGTTTTGATGGAATCATCGTCGTGGCTTCCAATCCGGTTGATATCATGGCACATCTTGCCTGGAAATATTCCGGTCTTCCGAAATCCCGCGTATTTGGATCAGGAACGGTGCTGGATACAGCACGTCTGCGTCAAATGCTTGGAGAATACTTTCACATTGATTCCCGAAATGCCCATGCCTATATTCTTGGAGAACATGGTGATACGGAATTCGCTGCCTGGAGTAACAGCCGTATTTATGGAAAAACGATTGATGAACTACTTGCTGAAGACGATCGTTATTCTCAAGCAGATCTTGATCAAATTTACATCAACGTCCGAGATGCTGCTTATCATATCATCGAGCGCAAAGGGGCAACCTACTATGCGATTGGGCTTGGGCTTGTTCGGATCGTCCGTGCCATCCTCGGAAATGAGAACTGTCTATTGACGGTCGGCGCCCATGTCGATGGGCAGTACGGCATTTCTGGTATCCATATCGGAGTTCCCGCCATCATCAATCGTCAAGGTGTGCGTGAAATCATTGAAGTCTCATTGACGGAAGAAGAGTTGAAGAAATTCCATCATTCTGCTGATGTATTGCGTCAGACGCTTGAACCCGTCTTGCAAGGATAATCGTACGAATCATGATGAAGGTGTTACGAATTAGAGTAGCAAAAAACTCAAGTGTCGGACTTGCTTCATCTTGTCCACACTTGAGTTTTTTTGATGTAGAGAACGAATACGTTAAAAATTATATCTATTCATCCGGTAGTAAAAAGAAAAAAATCTAGGTTTTATTTTACTAGAAAAGGGTTAAGTAAGAGATAGAAGCATTTTTACGTCATTTTTTTGTACGTCATGATACCCAAAAAGGAGAGAACCGACAGTCATGTATACTTTTCGAAAACTAACTAAAGAGGATGCAGAACAATACTGGAATCTACGCCTTGAGGGATTAAAAAATCATCCAGATGCATTCGGTCATTCGTTTGACGATGAACAGCAAACCCCGCTCCGCGAAGTACAAGAAGGACTTGAGGGAGAACCCGACTCCGATGAGGTTTGGCTTGGTATGTTCGACGGTGATACATTGTTTGGGTTTGGTCAGGTCAAACCATATGAATTGTCACGTGAATCGCATAAAGCAATGATTTCTGGAGTATACGTATCACCTGAATATCGCGGGGGTACTGGTCGCGCTTTAATGGAAGCCTTAATCGAGGAAGCGAAAAAGTTACCGGACGTCGAGCAAGTCATTCTTGCCGTTTTATCAGGGAACGAAGCCGCACAAAATCTTTATGAGTCGCTCGGTTTTGAAGTATATGCCGAAGATCCAGATTCCGTAAAATTAGAAGACGGCACATATCGTGATGATATTTGGATGAAGAAGTACGTCTAAGTTCTTCAGAGGATGTAGATTAGAAGCTGTAGCAAAAAAAGTGCTACGGCTTTTTTGCATGGTATCCGTAGGATATCAGTATCGGCAAAGAATGAATATTTGTTATCATGAGAACAAAGCGGATGTCACGTCGTAGTCCGATTGAAAGGGAGCGAATGAATATGAAAGAAGTCATACGTACGATTGAAGAGCTTGTCTCGATTCCGAGTCCAACAGGTTCGACAAAAGAAGCGATTACATATGTAGAAAAGCGATTGATCGCAGAAGGGATCACGTATCGAAAGCTTGAAAAAGGAGCGATTTTAGCGACACTACCTGGTGCTTCAACGCGTACGCGGTTACTGACGGCACACGTCGACACACTAGGAGCGATGGTGAAAGAGATTCTACCAACAGGACGACTTCGTTTATCACAACTAGGGGGATATGCTTGGACAGCGATCGAAGGTGAGAACTGTCTCATTCATAAGATGGACGGTCAAACGGTTTCAGGTACGATCGTGTTCCATCATTCGAGTGTTCATACGTCGCGCGAGACGAACAAAACGGAACGCTCCGCTGATAATATCGAAGTACGACTCGATATCCGTTCGACGACGGCAGAAGAGACGCGCGTTGCGGGGATTGAAGTAGGAGACATCGTAACGTTTGATCCGCGATTCCTCTATACGGAAACAGGATTCGTGAAGTCGCGCCATCTCGATGATAAAGCATCCGTTGCTTTGTTACTTGAATTGATCAAGGAATGGAAAACAATCGAACTACCACACACGGTCCAGATTCTGATTTCAAATTACGAAGAAGTTGGATTCGGTGGGAATGCTGGATTCACGGACGAGGTCGCAGAATACATCGCGGTCGACATGGGGGCACTAGGAGACGGTCAGCATTCGGATGAATTCACGGTCTCGATCTGTGCGAAAGATGGTTCAGGTCCGTATGACTTGGCTTTACGCCACCAGTTAACGCGCTTAGCACAACGTAATAGTATTCCATATAAGGTTGATATTTATCCGTTCTATAGCTCGGATGCCTCAGCAGCAGTAAGTGCGGGCCACGACGTCCGGCACGGATTGTTCGGTCCGGGAATCGAATCGAGTCATTCGTACGAACGTACACATGAGACGTCGTTACAAGCGACATATGATTTGCTGCATGCCTATGTAAAGGAGCCGATGGTCGATGAAGACACTGTATGATGTACAGCAATTACTCAAGACATACGGGACATTCATCTATCTTGGGGATCGGGCGTCCGATATCGCGATGATGATGCTTGAACTCGATGAATTACAAGAAGCAGGCGTTTTGGAACAACGACAGTACGATTCAGCAAAACTAATCTTGCGACATGAATTAAAGCGTTCACAATCCGATAACATTTAAGATTGTGCAACCCTTTGCGCAAACAAGTTATGTCCGGTAAAATGAGGAAGCAGACATTATATGAGTATAGGGGAGACGAAGCAATGAAATGGTTACTCGGCATTGATATCGGCGGAACGACAGTCAAGATGGCAATTTTGGATTTGCAAGGGATCATTGTAGAAAAGTGGGAAATTGAGACGGTCGTTTTGAATGATGGCGTACAAATTCCTGGAGATATCGCAAAATCCTTCTTTGAGAAGTGTCAAGAGAGCAATAAACGACCAGAAGATTTCGTCGGAGCAGGCATCGGTGCGCCGGGATTCATTGATTTCAATACAGGTGTCGTTGAGAAAGCGGTCAATATCGGTTGGAATAACTTTGAACTCATCGGTGAATTCGAGCGTTTGACGGGTTTACCGGCTGTTATTGAAAATGATGCGAACGCAGCGGCAATCGGTGAGATGTGGAAAGGTGCCGGTAGTGGAGCAACCGAACTCCTTGCGGTCACACTCGGTACGGGTGTCGGTGGTGGTCTGATCACAAACGGACAAATCGTGCATGGTACAGTCGGAATGGCTGGAGAAATCGGTCATATTACGATGTTGCCTGAAGGTGGCGTCCTATGTGGATGTGGTCGCAAAGGATGTCTTGAGACGATCGCGTCAGCAACAGGGATTGCCCGTCTTGGTCTTGAGAAGCGAAAAGGGAAGGAAACATTACTCAACGATATCAAGGCAGTGACGGCGAAAGACGTATTCGAAGCGTATGAGAAAGGCGACCGGATTGCAACGGAAGTCGTAGAAGAAGTGACGTTCCACCTCGGTCTTGCCATCTCCAACTTAGCAAACAGTATCAACCCGGAAATCATCGTCATCGGTGGTGGTGTCTCAAAAGCGGGCGAGACATTGCTTGCACCACTCCGTCAACAGTTCGAACGCTTCGCTTTACCACGGGTTTTCGGATCGACGACGTTCAAGATTGCCGAGCTTGGAAACGATGCCGGAGTCATCGGCTGTGCATGGCTTGCGAAGCAGATGTTTCTCAAAAAATAATAATATTCAATTTCAGTAAAAGGTTCGCTTCGGCGAATCTTTTTTTTGTTTACAAACGTACAGTAATTATGTGATTGTTAAGTATCTTCCGGATTCCAGTTGCATTTTTGTAAAACTAAGCGTAAAATTTTCACGTGATATGGGTATATGTAAATTATGATGTAAGTTGTGTGAACTGAAAGCAGAAAGCACATGTAAATTAGGAGGCAGGTTTTTATGCAGCAAGACGCAAACATCTGGTCGCGAATGCGCCTAAAGATGGGTCAAGGCGTTCGCAGCACCTATAAAGAGCACAAGCTCTTTTGGATTGCGACCTTATTGATTTGGTTAAAAACGTATTTAGCGTATACACTTTTCTTCAACGTTCCCGTAACAAACTCTGCGCAAGCATTCATTCTACTAATTAACCCAATTAGTTCAGCGCTCTTCATGTTCGGGTTCAGCTTCTTCTTCCGGGGAAATGTTCAAAAATGGTTCATCTACGGTACATTGTTCGTCGCGACACTCATTTTATATGCGGACATCATTTTCTTCCGCTTCTTTAATGACTATCTGACGTTGCCGGTATTGTTCCAAACATCGAATGCAGAGACCGTTTCTGCATCGCTCGGGTCACTCTTGAATTGGTCCGATTTATTGATCGTCGGTGACTTGATCATCTTACCGTTCTTCTTACGGAAAATGGACATGTCAAAAAACGTTGCGTCACGTGGACGTGCGATTCTCGCATTCGTTGCAGCAGTTGTCGTTTTCCTTGGAAACTTGACGCTCGCTGAGACAGAACGTCCAGAATTGCTCACACGTGCCTTTGACCGAGAACTGCTCGTTAAAAACATCGGAACATTTAACTTCCATATGTATGACGCACTCATTCAGTCGAAGACATCTGCGCAAAAAGCACTCGCAGACAGTTCTGAACTGTCGGAAGTTCAAAGCTTCATTGATTCAAAACATGCCGAACCGAACCCAGCTATGTTCGGAAAGTACAAAGGAAAGAACGTCATCGTCGTTTCCTTTGAGTCGGCACAATCCTTTGCAGTTGGATTAAAAGCACCAAACGGACAAGAGATTACACCGAACCTGAATAAGTTGATC
This sequence comes from Exiguobacterium sp. s191, assembly GCF_018618955.1. NCBI lineage: Bacteria > Bacillati > Bacillota > Bacilli > Caryophanales > Exiguobacterium > Exiguobacterium sp. s191. The sequence goes on from NZ_JACSNC010000001.1 coordinate 222,965, forward strand.
AAGGAATCGCATTCATGGGATAACTTCTATCACAACACAGGACAAGGGAAAACGGCAGATGCTGAGTTCATTCTCGAAAACTCGATCTATCCACTTGGACGCGGTGCAGCATTCTTTACGAACGGAGAAAACGAATTCCGGGCAACTCCTGAAATGTTGAAAGAAGACGGCTATTATTCAGCTGTTTTCCATGCAAACAACAAATCGTTCTGGAACCGAGACATCGTCTACAATAGCTTTGGCGTCGATCGTTTCTTCTCAGAGACGGATTATGACCTAGGTGATCCAGCAGATTTGACGGAGTGGGGCTTGCTCGATGATAAATTCTTTGAACAGTCATTGCCGATGTTGAAAGATTTACCACGTCCGTTCTATTCGAAGTTCATCACATTGACGAACCACTATCCATTTGAGATGCCAAAACCAGAAGATGAACTCGTACCACCGCTTGAGACAAGTTCTACGACGTTGAACCATTATGTTCAGGCACTAGCGTATCAAGATATGGCACTCGGTAAATTCATCGAGGGTCTGAAAAAAGATGGTACGTGGGATGACACGATCTTCATGGTCTATGGCGACCACTATGGTATCTCGACGAATCACAATGCTGCGATGGCAGAACTCATGAACAAAGATGAGTTGACACCGTATGATGTCGCGCAATTGCAACGTGTACCATTCGTGATCCATTTACCGGGTCAAACGAAAGGTGTTAAACATGAAGACGTCGCGAGCCAAATCGACATTAAACCGACATTGCTACATCTGTTAGGACAAGACTTCAAGAATGAAGTATTGTTCGGTACCGATCTCTTCTCGAAGCAGCACAAGGATTATGCGCTGTTCCGCGATGGTTCCGTCATAACAGACAAAACGGTTTATACGCAGGAAACATGTTATGATCGTCAGACAGGTGAAGAAGTAAAAGATGGAGAGTTAGCGGAGATGTGTAAACAATCTACGAAACAATCCGAGAAGGAGTTAGGACTTTCGGATAAAGTCATCTACGGTGACTTGCTCCGTTTCCTTCAAACTTCAAAATAAGATGAGGAAAACGAATCTACTTTCGAGTGGATTCGTTTTTTTGTAGAAAGGCAAATAAAAAGAGAGATGCGCGAGGCATCTCTCTTCAGATTTTAGACAAAAGGGCTGACACTAAAAAATGACGCATCTTTTCACGTCCTTTCCTCAGGCGAGACACAAGCCAGTTTTCCGCTCCATTCGAGCAGAAAAACGGGTCTCGTTTGTCTCTGACAGCGCAAAATTGCGCTTTTTCCTGTAGGAGTGGCGTGTGACGCGTCATTCTTTTTATTACGAGGTAAGGGAGGCAGATCATCAATCTGCCTCCCTTATCTTTGTAGATACTGACTTTTGAGTCAGCCTCTTTTTAGCGTATCTTGATTACGATGGAATACCGCCGTAAATCAATGTCGCAATCCCGAACCAGCCGAATAAGACGACAGTCAGACCTGCGAATACGAGTGGAAACATTTGGCGTTTCTTAAGTGAACGAACGACGGCCCAAACGCCGACGAGTGCGACGAAGAAGAAAAGCCAACCGATTGGTTGATCCAAATGCATGACGTACTCCCCCTTAAACAATCACGTTATGAATTTCACGAAGATTTCACTTAAATCTCACTTTTTAGTTTATCCGACTCGCGGGATAAAGTCGAGAGGGCGTTGCAGGAACTTTCGACAATTTCGTGTATAGTAGGAGAAGAGTCTATTGTAAAGGGGTTTTATAGAATGGAAATCGTAATGATCACTTCCGGTATGGCATCTGAGAATGGTTATTTGTTATTTAAAGACAAGGAATGTCTCGTCATTGATCCAGGTACAGAAGATATGCGGTTTTTCGATGAAATTGAAAGTCGGGGAGCAACATTAAAAGCGATTTTATTAACGCATGCGCATTTTGACCACATTGGTGGTGTGGATATGTTACGACGCTTCACGGAAGCCCCTGTCTACGTGCATCCGGAAGAAGCAGGATGGCTCGGTAATCCAGAATGGAATGGTTCAGCAAAATTTGGAATGCCACCGATGCGAATGAAACCAGCGGATCATTTGTTGCAACCAGGACGATTGACGGTCGGTAGCTTTTCGATGCATGTACTTGAGACGCCAGGACACTCACCAGGAAGTGTGACGTTCTACTTTAAAGGAGAGCGGATCGCGTTCGGTGGAGATCTCCTGTTCCAGCAAGGCGTCGGCCGGACGGATCTTCATGGTGGGGATCAAGACGTATTGATGCGTTCACTGGATCGACTCATCGCGGAACTACCGGCAGATACGACGGTTTATCCAGGGCACGGTCCGAGTACGACGATTCGTCAAGAGATGAAATCGAATCCATTCCTCTGACTAAAAAAACTCGCCATCCAAAAGGATGACGAGTTTTTTTCATTACATCTGGAAGTTCGACCAGTACGTAAAGACGATGAAAAATACAGTTAAGTAAGCTCCAAAGATATAGACATACGTTTTTTCAGTTAAACGCAAGTAACCAAGCGCTGCAAAAAAGACAGTTTGTGCTAAGAAGACGAAGCCCATGACTAAAAATGAATCCGTATGCTCACTTGAGCTTGCATCGCCACCCAATGCGCCGATAAATGCCATGACTGCGATGATACCAGTCCAGAAACCGAGTACGCGGTACATTCTCCCCATTCCTATAACCCCCTAAATCCGACAGATAGTCAATATACGTACTTATTTTACCAAGCAAACAATCATTCGTCTATCCTGTTCTAGTGATTGTTAAGGAATAACTGTGAACAAAAGATGAAGTTTCAAAAAAAGTTGTACAATAGTTGTACAAAAGGTGTACAAAGTAAAATTGACGTGCTATAGTAACTGTAATGAAACCCCACACTTTGAGAGGAGGAGCAAAAATGACGAATGAGTTAGTCTTTTTCACATACCCAAGCTGTACATCATGTCGTAAAACGAAATCATGGTTAAAAGAGGAACATGTTGATGTAGAGGAACGTCATCTGTTCAGAAATGCTCCAACAGTTGATGAACTCATGGAACTGTTGAAATTATCGACGGATGGGATTGAAAGTTTGCTCGCAACACGCAGTCAAGCCTTCAAGGATCTCGGCATTGATATTGAAGACATGAAACTCAGTGAGTTATTACGCCTCATGAGTGACAATCCGAAATTATTACGCCGCCCAATCATCACTGATGGAAAACAACTTGTTATCGGATACGATAAACCAGGTCTTGAGACACTGGCGAAGCGTAAACATCGGACAATCGCACACGTATCGTAAAGAAGCCGGTTTGGTCGGCTTCTTTTTTTTGTGTATTGTTTGCAGTAGGGAGGTGAAGAGAAATGAAGGAATGGACGACACAACTCATGGAACGATTCGAATCACTTGGTGCAACAGATGTTCATTTCGTACCGAATGAAGCTTGCGTCCGAATCGTTTGTCGAACGGGTGACGGTTTGTGTGAACAAGAAGAGGTGGAACTGACGCGATACCGGACACTTGTCAGTCATGTCCGCTATGAGGCGAACTTAAAGGAACAGAATGAGCGGATTCCGCAAAGTGGTTTGTATCCGCACGGGAAAAAGGGCATGCGTGTCTCGTTGTTGCCGAGTCGACAAGGGGATGCGATGTCGTGGCGATTTTATCGATCAACGGTCTCTCAAGAAACAGCTTTACGAACGTTACACAATCAATTGGACTTCGCTTGGTTAGCTGAACAACGACACGGGTGTATCGTCATTTCTGGATCGACAGGTGCAGGAAAGACGACGATGTTATATTCCTTGATGAGTGCAATGGAAGAAAAGCGAATCATCTCGATTGAAGATCCGGTGGAATGTACGGTACCAAACGTCTTGCAACTGGAACTAAATGAAAAGGCAGGCTTCACTGCTACGCGATGTTTTGAGGAAATATTGCGAGCGGATCCGGATTGGATTGCTTTTGGTGAGGTGCGGACGAGAGAGGCAGCACGTTTGACGATGAATGCCGCACTTAGTGGTCACGTCGTGTTATTTACGTTACACGCTGGAAGTATTGATGAGGCGCGATTGCGATTGCGTAGTTTAGGGATCGAAGAGTCAGAACTAGCTGTCTGTCAACGTATCATTCATCTCGAGCGAAAAGGAGAGGATGTCCGCTGTACCGTCAGAAACTTACAAGCCGCGATCAAAGTCGGTTCTTAAAACGATATCACCGTTTGTTATCAAAAGGCATTTCCGCGAAAGAGACGTTACTCATTTTAAAACGATTCGAGCGTCAGCCGTTCGCGGAAGTAGTCGGAGAAATGGAACAACGTCTTGAGAAAGGAGACTCCTTTGCAGCATCGCTTGAACCGCTTGCGTTAACGAATACCTTAAAACGACTTCTTTTCGTTGGAGAAAGGACAGAGCGACCATTGCTCGTTCTTCGCCAAATCGTGAAACTGCTCGACCTCGAAACAGAAATGCGATCGAAGTTTTGGAAGATGATTCGGTATCCGCTTGTTCTAGCGACCAGTCTATTCCTTCTGTTCTTCTTTTACGCCCTCTATGTATTTCCGTCTCTCCTCGAGATGTCGGACCCGAAGACTCTCCCCTCATTTCTGCATCTCCTTCTTCACCCCTCTGCGAAATATCTGCTCGCAAGTATTCCCGTTATTTTGTTGACCTCCGGGTACCTCTTTTTTCGCTTCTTTCCGTTAAACCGTATTTTACGACTGAAACCGCTACAGCGTTTGATTCGCCTCTACTACAGCTATTTATTCACGATCGAAGTAGGATCGTTCATCGATGCTGGCTTCTCGCTCGAAGAGACCTTTCGCCATCTAGAGCAAGGACAAGCGAATAAAAAAGGACATCTCTATGCTCGTCTACATGCTAAACAACAGGCAGGGGAACCACTTGCAGAAGCGCTTGGCGAAGATGAGATCATCGAAGCCGAGACGATTGGAATCGTCCATTTGGCGCGGGAAAGTGGCGATCTTGGACCGTTGTTGCTTGAACAAGCGACACTCTTACATGAGTCGATGGAAGAGGAACTAGAGAAAAAGTTGTTATGGATCGAGCCGATTTTGTACGGTGGATTGACGATCATGACGGGAACGTTGTTTCTCATCTTGTATTATCCGATACAGCTAGCGATACAGCAGCTTCCATTCTAAACAGAGGAGACGATACGATGAAACAATTCTTAAAGCGACAGGATGGATTCACCTTACTTGAGATGGCAGCCGTCTTATTGATTATTTCGTTATTACTGCTCGTTTTGATTCCAACGATGACAAGTGGAAAAGACCAGGCGAAAGGTGTGAGTTGTGAGGCGAACATTCGAGTCATTCGGTCAGAAGTAAACCTTTACTATGCCAAAGAGAAGAAGTACCCAGAATCGCTTCAGACGATCAATCGCGGAACAGCTGATAAACCGAATGCTCTCGTCTGTGATCAGGAGACGTATACGTATGATCCGAAGACTGGCGAACTTACGAAGTGAACGTGGATTTACCTTATTTGAGATGGCGGCGGTGCTGACAATCATTGCTTGTTTACTTGTTTTTTTGTTACCGGCACTGTTTGAAAAACGACCGGACTGGATTCCGCTTGAACAAGAGGTTCGTCTGATGGAACAAGATATTCAGACACTTCGACTGATGCAGTACTCAAAGCAAGATCAATCATTGATGCAGTTTCGATTTCGAGGAGACGGTACAGGATACCTTGTCCTTGCGGATGACCGGTTGTTATGGCAACGGACATTCCAAAATGGTCATACGTGTACTGTTCCGCCCTCGAATCGCATCATCTATTTTAAAAGCTATCACTCGATTTATGCAGCGACTTGGTCTTGCCGTTCGGCAACAGCCGAATATGAAATCAAATTCTTACTTGGGAACTATCAAATGGCAATCCGTAAAGTGAGGTGAGAAGTATGCAGAACGAACACCAAGCGGGCTTCTCTTTGCTTGAAGTGATGCTCTCGATCGTTGCAATCGGTATCTTCATGATGTTAGCGATTGATCCTTATCTCGATTTACGGACAAAACAAATGAAATGGGAACAAGAGACGGAACAGCTTGAGCAGATGGCTACGGATCAAGTTGAAAACCGAACAGCGTCCTATGTCCTGAAACAAGGAGCGTGGTGCAATGAAACGATGTGTCTTGCGAGCGGAATCCGGAATGACCCTTCTCGAACTCTCATTCGTCCTATGGCTGAGCCCACTTCTTCTGCTGGCAATCTTGACATTGACCCCACTCGTTCGTCCGCCGGAAGTCAACCGAATGAATGAAGAATTGTTCTTTCATACCGTGGAACGACTGATGTGGCGTAGTACGATGTGTGAGCGCGTCGGAGACGAGATTCGTGGAATGGACGTCAATCCGGGAGAGACGGCTGAAAAGTGGCGTCTCGTCCGTGTGCAAGATCAACTACGTCTCAAGAAAGAACAGGGAGGTGAACTGACATACGCCCGCGACGTCAAACACTATACCGTGACAGGGGATGCCGAGATTCTCTCAATTCAGTTGAACGACAGCAGACGTTCCTTCCGATGCGTCAGGAAGGATTCATCTTGATTCAAACGTTACTGTTACTTCTAGGAATGGGAGTCGTGCTCTTGATTTCTTGTCAGCAAATTGACGAAGAGATGCGGCATCATCAGTTAGAGCAAGAAGCCCTTCAACTCGAGTCTCTCATCCGAGCGGCGAAAGCAGATTGTACGAAGGACGAGACCCTCCACTACCCAATCGGACAAGTCAGCTGTACAGCGACCGATAAAGGCTTTAAAATGGAAGCGAGATTAGAGAATGGTCAAAGAATCGAGGCGGTCGTCACACATGAGTAAGGTTTATTTGATTGGGTTTATGGGAACTGGTAAAACAGCCGTCGGACATCGATTGGGTTCACAATACGAGGTCGACGAACTGGATGAACGGTTCGAACAGGAACATGGACAAACGATTACCGCTTTTTTCGCTGAGCATGGCGAAGCAGGGTTTCGTACACATGAAAGCGAATTGTTGAAGAGTAGCAATGCGGAAGTGGTCGTCACAGGTGGCGGGATCGTCGAACGGGAAGAGAACCGACTGTACATGCAGGAGTCCGGAACAGTCGTCTGGATCGATACACCCTTTGATTTGATTTGGGAACGTATCGCCGCTGATCCGAATCGTCCACTCGTGACAGAACGGGAACAAGTGAGACGATTGTTTGAACGTCGCTATTCCTTATATGCTGGAGTTGCTACTGTCCGACTTGAAGGAACGGCATCAATCGAAGAATTAACGCGTGCGATTGAAACTGTATTGGAGGAGAAGTCATGATTTGGATTACGTTAGGTATTATTTTATTGGCTATCATAGGACTCGTGTTGTTCGGATTCAGTCTTTACAAAAAGAAGCTGTCTCAGGATATTCGGCAGTTAAAACAACTGATGGAGCGCTTTACGATTCGTCAGCAAACCTTGCAGACGAACATTGATCATACGACGCAGCGAATCGATCAAATCAAAGGGAATATCAATCGAATCACTGAAGAAGGAAATCGTGTGAAGCAAGGAGCGAGCCAATTGGTGACGGAAGGTCGTCGACTCCAGGAGGAAATCAAACGAACTGCCGGAATCAAACAATTTTGAAATGGCTTTCATGGGAAGAATATGAAACAATAGGAGAGAAGGGACAGGGTCCTTTCTCTCTTTTTCGTATGTTCCTTTTTCCGAATAATACTAGATAATTATGATTTTAATTGGTAAGATGGATTTGAAAATGGAACATTAAAGAGAAGAGAGAGCGAAAACGTTCGTAAATAGGGGGATTTGTATGAGTCAAACGACATTGAAAAGAACACCGTTATTCGAGACGGTTTCGCAAACCGGTAAGATGGTGGATTTTGCGGGATTTGAAATGCCAGTTTTGTTTTCCTCGATTAAAGAAGAACACGTTGCAGTAAGGGAGAACGTCGGCATGTTCGATGTCTCGCACATGGGAGAACTGTTCGTCAGCGGACCGGATGCTCTGACGTTTTTACAAGCTACATTATCGAACGATATTTCGAAGATTGCGGTGGGGCAAGCGCAATATAACGTCTTATGCCAAGAAGACGGTGGGACAGTGGATGATTTACTCGTCTATCGTTTGGCAGAAACGGACTATCTTCTCGTCGTCAATGCTTCGAACATTGAAAAAGACGAACAACATTTACGTCACTATCTAACAGGAGACGTCACGCTTGAGAATCAATCGGAACAATATGGTCAAATTGCGGTCCAAGGACCACGTGCGGAAGCCATCCTTTCCGGCATGACACCACTTGCTTTATCAGAGATCGGATTTTTCAAGTTCCAACGGGGGACGGTTGCAGGAGTGGAAATGATCGTCTCACGCAGTGGGTACACAGGGGAAGATGGATTCGAACTCTACATGGCAGCTGGTGACGCACCTGCTGTCTGGCAAGCATTGCTTGAGCAAGGTGTCGTACCATGCGGTCTCGGGGCACGTGACACATTACGTTTTGAGGCATGTCTGCCACTTTACGGACATGAATTATCAGCAACGATTTCACCAATCGAAGCGGGAATGGGCTTTGCGGTCAAACCACAAGTCAAACCGTTCGTCGGTTCAGAAGTCTTGTTGCAACAGAAAGAACAAGGAGCACCGCGTCGCTTGATCGGTCTTGAATTACTCGATAAAGGGATTGCGCGTCAAGATGCACCGGTTTGGCATGACGGGGAAGTCGTTGGTGTGGTGACGACAGGTACGTTGCCGCCGACAGTCGGAAAAGCGATTGCTTGGGCACTCGTTCCTGCAGAAGTAGCGGAACAAGAGCAATTTGAAGTGGAAGTACGCGGAAAACGTTTAGCAGCGAAACGAACAGCGACACCGTTTTATCGTCGCACGAAATAAGGGGGATATTTCTATGGATTTTCGTTATTTACCAATGACAGCAGAAGATGAGCAGGCGATGTTACAGACGATCGGTGCAGCATCGATCGAAGATTTACTCGCTGATATCCCGGCATCCGTCCGTGATAACGGTACATTGGAAGAAGTCGGTGTGCCACTTCCGGAAACGGACTTGATTCGGACGCTATCGAAGCTTGCCGACCAAAACATGAATACGAAACAATATCCATCGTTCCTTGGCGCAGGCATCTATGATCACTATGCACCTGCTGTCGTCAATCATATGTTACTGCGCTCAGAGTTTTACACTGCCTATACACCATATCAGCCAGAGATTTCGCAAGGTGAGCTACAAGCGATTTTTGAATTCCAATCGATGATTTGTGAATTGACAGGGATGGATGTCGCGAACTCGTCGATGTATGACGGGATCACGGCGTTAGCGGAAGCGGCCATGCTTGCGTGTGCCCATACGAAGAAAAAGACGATCGTTCTTTCAGACGGCGTTCACCCGGAAGCACACGATGTCGTTCGGACGTATGCGAACGGTCCAGGACTAAACGTCGAGACGTTGGCGCTTGAGCAAGGTGTCACACGGATCGATCAACTCGATGCCATCGAAGACGTCGCCTGTGTCATCGTGCAGTATCCGAACTTCTACGGTCGTGTCGAAGAACTACAAGCATTGGCCGATGCGACTCATGCTCGTGGTGCGCTGTTCATCGTCTCTGCGAATCCACTGGCACTCGGTATCTTAGAAGCGCCAGGTAAACTTGGCGCTGACATTACGATCGGAGATTGCCAACCGTTCGGAATTCCACAAAGCTTTGGTGGACCGACATGTGGTTATTTCACGACGACAAAAGCGTTGATGCGTAAGATTCCGGGACGTCTCGTTGGACAGACCGTCGATGAGAATGGGAAACGCGGTTTCGTTCTGACGTTACAAGCACGTGAACAACACATTCGCCGTGACAAGGCGACATCTAACATCTGTTCGAACCAAGCGTTGAATGCACTCGCTGCTTCGATCGCGATGAGTGCACTCGGAAAACGGGGTATCCGGGAACTCGCGACACGTAACTTGCAAACGGCACATGCATTAAAACAAAAGCTGAAACAGGCTGGCTTTACGATCGTTGACGATGGACCGAGCTTCAATGAATTCGTCGTTACGCTACCAATCGACGCGACACGTGCGAGTCAACAATTGCTCGATCACGGAATCATCGGCGGTTTACCGTTAGGATCGTATGACGCAGCGCGTCAAAATGAAATGCTTGTTTGTGCAACGGAATTACGGACGAATGAAGAGTTGGATCAATTCGTGACAGCGTTAGGGGGACTCACACATGAATGAGCAAACATTGATCTTTGAAATTTCTAAACCGGGTCGTATCGCCTATAGCTTACCGTTACCGACTGTCGATGAGGTGGCAGTAGAAGAATTGTTACCGACCTCGATGTTACGGAAGGAAGACGTGGCGCTACCGGAAGTATCTGAACTGGATCTCGTCCGTCACTACACGGCACTCTCGAACCGTAACCATGGTGTGGATTCTGGATTCTATCCACTCGGGTCATGTACAATGAAATACAATCCGAAAATCAATGAAGATATGGCACGCCTCCCTGGGTTTGCACACATTCACCCGCTTCAACCAGTCGAAAGTGTCCAAGGGGCACTCGGTTTGATGTATGATCTGCAAGAAAAACTCGCAGTCATCACAGGAATGGATGAAGTGACGCTTCAGCCGGCGGCGGGAGCACACGGTGAATGGACAGGCTTGATGTTGATTAAGGCCTACCATCATGCACGTGGTGACTTTAAACGGACGAAAGTCCTCGTACCGGACTCGGCACACGGAACGAACCCCGCATCGGCATCTGTCGCTGGATTTGATACCGTGACGGTCTTATCGGATGAACGTGGTCTCGTTGATTTAGCGGACTTAAAGAAAAAAGTCGGTGACGATACAGCGGCACTCATGTTGACGAATCCAAACACGCTCGGTTTATTTGAGTCGGATATCGTCGAAATCGCCAAAGCGGTTCATGAGGCAGGCGGAAAACTGTACTACGATGGTGCGAACTCGAATGCGATCATGGGCATCGCTCGACCAGGGGACATGGGCTTTGATGTCGTTCACTTGAACTTGCATAAGACGTTCACAGGACCGCACGGTGGCGGCGGACCAGGATCGGGTCCAGTAGGGGTCAAACAAGATTTGATTCCGTATTTACCGAAACCAATCGTCCGCAAAGAGGAAGAGCGTTATGTCCTCGACTACGATCGTCCGGAAGCAATCGGTCGTGTCAAACCATTCTACGGTAACTTCGGCATCAACGTTCGTGCCTATAGCTATATTCGGACGATGGGTGGAGCAGGTCTTGCTCGCGTCTCGAAAGAAGCGGTCTTGAATGCGAACTATATGTTGGCTCGTCTCAAAGGTGCGTATGACGCGCCATACGACGTCTATTGCAAGCACGAATTCGTCTTGTCGGGTAAACGTCAAAAAGCACTAGGTGTCCGGACGCTTGACATCGCTAAACGTCTGCTTGACTTTGGATACCATCCACCAACGATCTACTTCCCGTTGAACGTCGAGGAGTGTATCATGATCGAACCGACGGAAACAGAGTCGAAAGAAACACTCGATGCCTTCTGTGATGCGATGCTCCAGATTGCAAAAGAGGTCGAAGAGACACCGGATGTCGTCTTGAACGCACCACACACGACGGTCGTCAAACGGATGGACGAGACACTTGCTGCTCGAAAACCAGTCTTACGCTACGAACCAAAACAAGAAGTACACGCATAAGCTGTTTCATAAAAAAGAGGACCTCTCCGACGAAGGAGAGATCCTCTTTTTGCGATAAACGAAGCATTAGCTCCGTTTGATTTTTCCTGACCACTGCTTGAATCCGCCTTTTAACTGATACAGATTCGTATAGCCTGCTTTTTTCAAAACTTTTGCAGCCTGTGAAGAACGCATGCTCCCTTGACAATACAAGTAAATCGGCATGTCTTTTCGTAATTCCTTCGAGCGCATCTTCATTTGGCTGACCGGGATGTTACGGGCACCAACGATGTGTCCGCCTTTGAATTCCTGTGTTTCGCGAACATCGACGATTTGTGCTTTACGGTAGTTCGCACGGAATTCTTCTTGCGACAATTTCGTGATGCCTTTGACCGGCATGAAACGCCAAGCGATGTAGGCGATCAGCGCGACCCATAATACGATCGTAATGATAGTTCCAGTTTCCATATTCGACTTCCAACCCCTTCGTTCGTTTAACCTCTGTTTCATTATAGTCAACGAAATCGATTTCGGCAATCGACTCGTGATTGCGCGACCGAGAATGGGTTTGATACACTAAGACGGAAACGTTTTGGGGGTGCTCAAGTGAACAGAGAGTGGCAAGTGTTGACGACGCCGGCGATGGAACCGGCAATGAACATGGCAATCGATGAAGCATTGATTCAGTTCGTCGGGCGGGGGGAGATCGCACCGACGCTTCGTTTTTACTCATGGGAACCACGTGGATTAAGTGTTGGTCATTTTCAACGGGCAACCCGTGATATCGATCGAGAGCGGATTGCAGAGCTCGGGATTCCGATCGTGCGTCGGATGACAGGAGGGCGCGCTGTCTTGCATGCAGACGAGTTGACATACAGTGTCGTCATCCCGGAAGATACAGAAGGTTTACCACGCACGGTCATCGAAAGTTATCGGATGTTGACGGAAGGGATTCGCAAAGGATACCATCACCTCGGCATTCCGGTCGAATTTTCCGTTCCGTTGACGGAAGAGGAAAAAGAAGAATTACGGAAGCCGAAATCAGCCGTCTGTTTTGATGCAGCATCGTATTATGAACTCGCTGTAGGAAAACGGAAAGTCGCAGGAAGTGCACAAGTCCGCCATCAAGGCGTTGTCTTACAGCACGGTTCGGTCCCACTCTCTGTCGATGAAGGTGAATTGTTTGATTGTTTCTTGTATGATGATGAGTCGACGCGCGAGCGGATGAAAGCGCGTTTTTCAGGAAAAGCTGTCGCTTTGAATGAGCTAGCAGGTCGCGCTGTCGCATTTGACGAGGTACGAGAAGCGTTCACGAAAGGCTTCGAAGAGGCGCTTGATTTGTCGTTCGTTCCGTTGACATTCACGAGTGAGCAGTGGCAGGAGATTGAGCGTCTTGCCGAGAAATACCGTAGTGATGAGTGGAACTGGAAACGCTAATGAATGAAATGGGAAGGTGATGTCGTGCCAACTCCGAGTATGGAAGATTATTTGGAACAAATTTATAAACTGATTGAAGATAAAGGATACGCTCGCGTATCGGATATAGCGGAGTCGTTAGGAGTTCACCCGTCCTCGGTAACGAAGATGGTTCAAAAGCTCGACCGGGAGACGTACCTTGTTTACGAAAAGTATCGGGGTCTCATGCTGACGCCTAAAGGACGCAAAATCGGAAAGCGTCTCGTGGAACGACACGCCTTACTTGAAGATTTTCTTCGTCTCGTTGGTGTGGATGAAGAACTGATTTATAAGGATGTCGAAGGAATCGAGCATCATATTAGTATCGAAGCGTTGGATAAGATTAACGGAATGATTCAGTTCTTTGCGGAACGTCCTGGTTTGAAAGAGGAACTGCATCGCTATCAACAAGCCCATCCAGAGGATTGAGGCTTGTTTTTTTATAGTTCCTTGCTAAAAAAAGTTCTCAAACACGAACGATCCATTACATTTTTATGATAAAGTGCGCATTTTAAGTTAGATATGCTATACTGAGCCTGAAAATGGACGAAGGGGGTGGCGGGTGTTCGCACCTTGTCATGGAAATCACGATTAAAGAAAAATTAGTGTCGGAGTCACAACTGAAAGAAAAGGTTCGTGAATTAGCACAACAGATCGAAGTGGATGCGGCTGGGCGTCAAATCGTTCTCGTCGTCGTGTTAAAAGGGTCGATGGTCTTTGCTGCGGATTTGATGCGCGAAATCAAAGGAAGCGTTCAAATTGATACAGTCGCGTGCTCTTCTTACGGAACAAAGACCGTCTCTTCCGGGCGTGTTCAGTTGAAGAAAGATCTCGATCTCGATGTGCAAGGGAAATATGTCGTCGTCATCGAAGATATCATCGACACAGGGCGGACGCTCCATTTCTTATGTGATCACATGAAATTGCATCAACCCGGAGTTCTCAAAGTATGTACATTGCTTGATAAACCGGCACGTCGTGAAGTAAAACTCGACGCAGACTATGTCGGTTTCGAGATTCCGGATTACTTCGTTGTTGGGTACGGAATCGATTGTGCGGAGGAATATCGCAATCTACCGTATATCGGTTGGGTCGAAACGGATTGAACGCGAAAAAAGGAGGTTCGTCGCATGACGAATCTCCTTTTTAATGTACTTCTGAAATTAAAAAGCACGTTTTTTCTTTTTGCCTTTTTTTCCTTCGATCACTGTCAGATGAGGCGCTTTTGAACGATCGCGCAACGGTCTGACTTTATTCGATGCCGGCGCTTTTGAGGACTTGACCGGTTTTTTCTTAAAGTCTGTCCGGCGAACAGAATTCGAAGAGCCATGCATTTTTTTTGATTGAGCGACGGATTTTCGGTACTGAGCATTTGCGCCCGTTCCGACGCTTCGATTACGAGTCAGGAACTTAAAGAGCAAGAAGATGATCCCGGCGGTAATCCCGAAGAACAGCAATTGTGAAAACAGACTACTTGGATTATTGACGAGTTTATATCCGAAGCCGACAAAAGCGAACAGTAACACGACGAGTGCAAATGTAGAACCAATGCGTTGTCTGATCATAATATCACCCCTGTTATCGATTAACCCAGTGCATTCTCATGTAGGTTATGTTCCTGTTTTTCCAATGCTTCAAACGCATAAATCGCAACCTCGATCTGTGCATCGTCCGGTTCTTTCGTCGTCAAGTATTGTAACCATAGGCCAGGCAAGGCGATGACGCGAAGTCCTTTGATGTGCTGCGCTTTATTCGTCAGCTGTAACACTTCAAATGAAAGACCGATGACGACCGGTAATAAGGCGATCCGGCAGACGAGACGCAACCAAAGCGGATCCGTTGGCACGATCAGATAGACGAAAAATCCGACGATGACGGTGAAGATCAAGAAACTCGAGCCGCAACGGTAATGAAGACGACTGCTGACGCGAACGTTTTCGACCGTGAGTGGGCGTCCTGATTCGACGCAGTTGATGACCTTATGCTCTGCACCGTGATATTGAAAGAGTCGTTTGACGAGCGGAGTCAATGAAATCACGTAGAGGTAACTGAACAAAAGCGTTAATTTGATTGTTGCTTCGATGACATTTTGAATGACATGTCCCGATAAAGCAGGGAACACATCGAATAGTGACGCAAGGAAAGCAGGTAGTAACGTAAAGAGTAATTTACCGAAGAAGAATGATAGGATCCCGACGACAGCTACGCCGAGCCATTTCGTCAAAGGGCTGGCAGTCGTTTCTTCCGGCTCTTCTTCACCAGGTTTGACACCGTATCGGTCACTTGCGAAGTTCATATGACTGGCGCCATTCGCTGAGGACTCCATTAAAGCAAACAAGCCACGCAGAAGTGGGATTTTTTTACCTTTAGCGATTCGTGGTCGAACCGGCTTTTGTTGGGCGAACGTCTCGATCGACTCATCATTTCGACGAATCGCAGAGACCGCGTGGGTCGCATTTTGGAACATGACGCCTTCGACGATGGCTTGACCACCGACCGGCGGATTAGTCGTTTTCATAATAGAACGCATCCCGTCTTCATTAAAATTAGGTGTATCGTCAGTGTACTTGATTTACGACAAAAAAACTATGTTCGACTCGTCAAAACGAGGTAATCTTTAGGAGTCGGAAATCGGGTTATGATACAATGAAAAGGAATTCGAGGAGGTGTTTTTTTGCGTGTCTTGATATTAAACGGACCAAACTTGAATTTACTCGGAACACGCGAACCGGATACATATGGAACGGCGACATTAGCCGACTTAGAACACGACCTTCGCACTTATTTTCCGAACATTCAGTTTCGGTTTGAACAATCGAACCATGAAGGACGACTGATTGATGTTCTTCACGAGGAACGGGGAGCGGACGGCATCGTCTTCAATGCGGCTGCCTACACGCATACGAGTATCTCGTTACGTGACGCGATTGCTGCAATCGAAGCGCCCGTCATCGAGGTCCATCTATCGAATGTCCATGCACGTGAATCCTTCCGGCATCACTCGATGATTGCACCTGTCTGCCAAGGAGTCATCGCTGGACTTGGCATGACGGGATATCGTCTGGCAACGGAGGCACTCCAAGCTTTACAACAATCGGAACAAGGGGGAAATCAATCATGAAACAACGGATCGAGGCGTTACAAGCAGCTTTAAAGGAACGGGACCTTCCAGGATTACTCGTCACGAAGGCAGAGAACATTCGATACATTTCCGGCTTCACGGGCTCAAGCGGTGCATGTCTCGTAACAGAAGAGCAAGCGTACTTCGTGACGGATTTCCGTTACACGGAGCAAGCAGCAGACCAAGTCAAAGGAATGGAGATCGTTCAAATCGAACGTTCGATTCCAGAGACAATGGGCGAATTGATGGCAGGAGCGCGTGTTCGCGCGGTTGGTGTCGAAAAGGATGCGATGACACTCGGTGCTTTTGAAGCATACGATCAAGCTTCGGCAATCGAGCTTGTTCCGACGACAGGAATCATTGAAAACCTACGCTTGATTAAGGATTCGTCAGAGATTAAGATGATTAAGGAAGCGGTGGAGCTCGCAGACGCGACCTTCCAACACATCTTGACGTACATTCAACCAGGACGAACGGAACTTGAAGTATCAAATGAACTAGAATTCTTCATGCGTAAGCATGGAGCGACGTCTTCTTCTTTCGATACGATCGTGGCATCGGGCTATCGTTCTGCCTTGCCGCACGGTGTTGCCAGCTCGAAGGTCATTGCGACAGGTGAACTCGTCACGCTTGATTTCGGAGCGCTCTTGAACGGTTATGTTTCAGATATCACACGGACTGTCGCAGTCGGTCCGATCAATGCCGAGTTGCAGAAAATCTACGATACGGTCTTACAAGCGCAACTAGCGGGTGTCGACGGCTTAAAACCAGGCATCACTGGGATCGAAGCGGACGCGTTGACACGTGATATCATCAAAGAAGCAGGTTACGGTGAGTACTTCGGTCACTCGACGGGACACGGTATTGGTCTAGAAGTACATGAAGGACCTGGCTTGTCGTTCCGCTCTGAGACGAAACTTGAACCAGGCATGATCGTTACGGTCGAACCAGGTATCTACGTGCCGCAAGTTGGCGGATGCCGGATTGAAGATGACGTCTTGATCACGGAAACAGGTCGAGAAATTCTTTCGTCTTCACCAAAAGAACTGATCACTCTCTAATTCAGAGTGACGGGACATTTTAGGAGGAACCATTCATGGTATCAGTAAACGATTTAAAAACAGGATTAACGATTAAGACTTCAGACGGTATGATTTGGCAAGTACTTGAATTCCAACATGTTAAACCAGGTAAAGGGGCAGCTTTCGTTCGGACGAAAATGCGTAACATCCGTAACGGAAACATCCAAGAGATGACATTCCGTGGTGGTGAGCGTGTCGAGCGTGCACACATCGAGCGTAATAAGATGCAATACCTTTACCCAATGGGCGAGACTTACGTCTTCATGGACACAGAATCGTATGAGCAATTGGAATTGACGACGGCGCAAGTCGAAGCAGCTCTTCCATACTTGCTTGAAAACATGGAAGTTCAAATCGCGGTTTACAACGGCGAAATCCTCGGTCTTGAATTACCGAACACAGTCGTCATGACGATCGTTGAAGCAGAGCCTGGCGTTAAGGGTGATACAGCTTCGAACGTCAAGAAAAATGCGACAGTGGAGACAGGTCATATCATTCAAGTCCCACTCTTCATCGAAGCAGGCGAAAAAGTAACGGTTGATACACGTACAGGTGATTTCACAGGTCGTTACAACGGATAATATTGAAACGACAAGACGTCTCTCACCTTCTATCAGGTCGAGAGACGTCTTTTTTCATTCAGCTTGACTTGCATCCAATGGTATGACCAGTTAATATAAGTATTTGAGTAGGCATTAGCACCTGGTATAATAATTGTGAATACAGCATAGATGGGGGAAGAATGACAGATGAAAATCGATCAGTTGAAACAAGTACTCGAAATGCTCGATCAGTCGAGTGTAAATGAACTCTCACTCGAGACGGATACGTATAAATTAAAGTTGAAGAAACAAGGAGAAACAGTGACGGTCTCGCATCAAGCACCTGCTGCTCCAGTGGCGGCGCCTGCTCCTGTGAAGCAAGCGGCAGCACCAGTCGAGGAAGAGGCGACTGCGGATGATACGGTCACGATCAATGCCTTGATGGTCGGAACGTTTTATTCGCGTCCGAATCCAGATAAACCGGCATACGTCAAAGTCGGTGATCAGATTGAAGTGGGTCAGATCGTTTGTGTCCTTGAAGCAATGAAACTCTTCAATAACTTAAACTCGGAAGTATCTGGAACGGTCGTCGAGATTCTTGTCGCCGATGGAGATCTCGTTGAATTTGGTCAACCACTCTTCCGGATCCGTCCGTAAACGGGGGTGAACAGCATGGAAAAATTATTGATTGCCAACCGTGGAGAAATCGCCGTCCGCATCATTCGAGCGGCAAAGGAACTTGGAATACAAACCGTTGCTGTCTACTCGACAGCGGATAAAGAAGCCCTACACGTTCGTTTAGCCGATGAGGCGTACTGCATCGGTGAGGCGAGTTCTGCTTCATCCTACTTAAACGTTACGAATATCCTTGCGATCGCAACGAACCGTCAAGTGACGATGATCCATCCGGGTTATGGTTTCTTAGCCGAGAACGTCGATTTTGCTGAGATGTGTGAAGCGTGCGGGATCAAGTTCGTTGGTCCGACGTCGGATGCGATCCGTCAGATGGGAATCAAGGATGTTGCGAAGAAAACGATGATCGAGTGTGGTGTGCCTGTCGTACCTGGTTCAGATGGAACGGTCACGGACGAAGAAGCGGTCGCACTGGCGCAAGAAATTGGTTATCCGGTCATCATCAAAGCAACAGCAGGTGGTGGAGGTAAAGGGATTCGGGTCGCTCGTTCGGAAGAAGAGCTGATCAACGGGCTAAGTGAGACACGCCGTGAAGCAAAACAAGCTTTCGGAAACGGGGATGTCTATTTAGAACGTTTCATCGAAGAATTCCGCCATGTCGAGGTACAGGTCCTCGCTGACCGTCACGGGAATGTCATTCACCTCGGTGAACGGGATTGTACCGTCCAGCGTCGGATGCAGAAACTGATCGAGGAAGCGCCATCACCTGCGGTCAGTGAAGCGACACGATTAAAAATGGGCGAGGCTGCCGTAAAAGCCGCAAAAGCGATTCAATACACGGGAGCTGGAACGATCGAATTCATCTTCGTCGAAGAGACGGAAGAGTTCTTCTTCATGGAGATGAACACGCGCATTCAAGTCGAACACCCGGTAACGGAGATGATCACTGGATTCGACCTCGTTCAAGCACAATTGCAAGTGGCGCTCGATCATCCGCTTGCCGTCAAACAAAAGGATATCAAGTTCCACGGTCATTCGATCGAATGCCGAATCAATGCCGAGGATCCAGACCATGATTTCCGTCCGTCTGCTGGACGCGTCACACAATACGTGACACCAGGCGGAATGGGTGTGCGCATCGATAGCGCGGTCTATCCAGGATATATGATTCCACCATATTATGACTCGATGGTTGCGAAGTTGATCGTCCATGCGGAAACACGGGAAGAAGCATGTGCGAAGATGGAACGTGCACTAGCTGAATTTTGGATCGAAGGTGTCAAGACGACGATCCCGTTCCACGAACGTGTTCTCAGTCACCCGGTATTCCGGCGTGGCACGTTCACGACGAAATTCGCAGAGCGTGAGCTAAAAGGTACGATCGTTAACTGAATCAGGACGGGAGTTTGTGCGACGAACTCCCGTCTTTTTTTGGCGTTCTCTATGTTTTTTAAAAGAGGAATGTGCTAAACTAACTGATTGAGAACGACAAAAAAAGGAGCACGCAAAATCATGATGAAACGACACATGGCACGCGAACTCGCAGTCCAATCTTTGTTCCAAATGGAGCTTTCGGATCTGACTGCACAAGAGGCCATTGAATTCGCGGTAGAAGGTAAGGAATATGACACATTCGTCGAGCAATTGGTGAACGGTGTCGAAACGAACAAAGCAACGATTGACCAACACATCCGAGAAGCACTGGTCAACTGGTCATTCGAACGACTCGGAAACATCGAGCGGACGATTCTTCGCTTAGCCGTCTACGAATTGTTATTCGAAACGAACATTCCAGTTCGAGTGACGATCAACGAAGCGATTGAATTGACGAAGGCGTTTGCTGACGAAGAAGCGACAAAAATCGTGAACGGTGTTCTCGGTAAGGTCGCACAAGGCGTCGTCAAAGAAAATTCATAAACTTGTAAAACCGAATAGAGACAAACAGACAGAAGAGTGAATCGAACTTTTTGGGGGAGTGGACAAATCATGGCAGTAGTAATCGATGGAAAACAGGTAGCCCATTCATATCGTATGAAGCTGAAAGAAGAAGTCGCACGTCTGAAAGAACAGCGGATTCAACCGCAATTGACTGTCATCCTGATTGGCGAAGATCCTGCTAGTCAGTCCTATGTACGTGGTAAAGAAAAGGCGGCGAAGGAAATCGGCATGGATTCGGAGTTGATCCGACTTCCGGCAGAAACAACGGAATCAGAGCTTCTTCACTTGATCGACCGTCTGAACGTTGATGCGAGTGTCCATGGGATTCTCGTCCAATTGCCGTTGCCTGACCACATTGATGAGAGTAAGGTCATTTTTGCGATTTCTCCTGAAAAGGACGTCGATGGTTTTCATCCTGTCTCTGTCGGGAAAATGATGATTGGTGAACCGACATTTTTACCGTGTACACCAAACGGCATTCTTCATCTCGTCAAAGAGATGAACGTACCGATTGCTGGTCAACACGTCGTTGTCGTCGGTCGTAGCCAAATCGTCGGTAAACCCGTCGGTATGTTGTTCTTGAATGAATCGGCTACCGTTTCCTATTGTCATTCCAAGACAAAAGATCTCGGTGCGATGACGCGTCAAGCGGATATCTTGATCGTCGCAGTCGGCGTACCGAAGCTGATTACGGCGGATATGGTGAAACCGGATGCTGTCGTCATTGACGTTGGTGTCAACCGTGTCGATGGCAAACTCGTCGGTGATGTCGAGTTTGATACGGTACAAGACGTTGCATCGATGATTACACCTGTTCCGGGTGGCGTTGGTCCGATGACGATCACGATGCTACTGCATAACACGATCGAGGCTGCGCGATGAGCGAACCTCTTCACGTTTCCGATTTAGTCCACTATGTCAAACGTGAACTAGAAGGCGACGCCCTTCTGCAACAAGTCCAGGTGGTGGGAGAAGTGTCGAACTTTAAACGACACTCTTCCGGTCACCTTTATTTTACGTTGAAGGACGAGCAGTCACGGATGAAAGCCGTCATGTTTGCCCGGGATGCGAGTCGAGTCAAAGCAGACGTTCGCGATGGGATGCGAGTCGTCGTCACCGCGCGCTTATCCGTTTACGTCTCTTCTGGGGAGATGCAACTCTATGTCGAACGGATGACGGAAGACGGTGTAGGAGCGTTATATGAGGCGTTCTCACGCTTGAAGGTGGATCTTGAAGAGCGTGGTTGGTTTGTTCCAGCAATCAAACAATCGTTGCCAGCTTTTCCAGAGCGCATCGGAATCATCACGTCGCCAAAAGGAGCAGCGCTTCATGATATCGCAACGACACTCCGGCGCCGTTATCCGCAAGCGGCCATCGTCTTCGCTCCGGTCCTTGTACAGGGAGCGGACGCGGCACCACAAATCAGTCGTGCCATTCAGCTGATGAATGAGCATGATGCCTGTGATGTGTTGATCATTGGTCGTGGTGGTGGTTCGATCGAGGAGCTGTGGGCATTCAATGAGATGTCTGTCGTGACAGCCGTGTTTGAATCACGCATTCCGATCGTCTCTGCCGTCGGGCACGAAACGGATTTTACGATCAGTGATTTCGTCGCCGACGTTCGTGCGGCTACACCAACGGCAGCGGCAGAACTCGTCACTCCGGAAGCAGAGGCACTATCTCGACGGGTGCAGGATGTGAAGCGTCGTTTAGAACGAACGTATGCACAACTCCTCAAAAGTAAACAAGAGCAAGTGACACGGCTTGCCGCGAGCTACGGTCTGAAATCACCACGCGTCCTACTCGGACTGAAGCAGGAACAATTGGACCGAGCAGAGATGGCACTACAAAAGGAGATCAAGCAAGTAGTAGCGCAACACCAGCAACAGGTGGAGCGTCTTGACACACGCTTAATGCGTGTGCCGATGCGGGACCGCTTCGTGCAACAACGGGCGACGATTGAACAATCACGACGTCGACTCGAAATCGTTCGTCGACTTTTACAATCGAAGCAACAACAGGTGCGTCATGTGCTCGCGCGACTCGACTCCGTCAGTCCGACGCATGTTCTGATGCGCGGCTATACGTATGTCGAACAGGATGGACAAATCGTCCGTTCCGCGAAGGCATTGACAGCGTCTTCGTTCGATATCCGATTCCATGATGGAACGATTCGTGCTAAACGAGAGGATGGGGAGTAAGAATGGAGACGGAACAATCTTTTGAAGAAGCACTGGAACGATTAGAAGAAATCGTCACGTTACTCGAAGAGGGCGAAGCTCCTCTTGAACAAGCGATGGCTCTATATGAAGAAGGCGTCAAACTGACGGCTCTTTGCCAAGGAAAGTTATCCGTTGCTGAGAAAAAACTCGATCAAATCCTGGAGCAAGATGGTACGCTTCGGGAAAAAGGAGGAGCGCAATGATTGCTTTGAATGAGTGGAAGACACAAGTCGAAAACAAAATGGAAGAGTTCATGGAGCGACTCGACGCACCGGATCGTTTACGCGATTCGATGCGGTATTCACTCGATGCGGGTGGGAAACGAATTCGCCCAGCCTTGATTTATGCGGTACTCGATGCTTTTTCCATCGATCGTTCAAAAGGTGACGCGACTGCTGCGGCACTTGAGATGATTCATACATACTCACTGATTCACGATGATCTTCCCGCAATGGACGATGATGATTTGCGTCGAGGGCGTCCGACGAATCATATCGCTTTTGATGAAGCGACAGCGATTTTAGCAGGAGATGCCTTGCTCACGAACGCCTTCAGCTGTCTTCTTGAGACACCAGCTTCGTCAGAAGTGAAGCTTGCACTTGTCGAACGGTTAGCAGCAGCGGCTGGTGCTACGGGTATGGTCGGTGGTCAGCTCGACGATATGCTCGGTGAGCGTGGCGGCATCAATGACGTAGCGGAGCTTGAGTCGATTCACCGTCGGAAAACAGGAGCACTCCTCGTCTTTGCAGTCGAAGCGGGTGGTTTGCTTGCCTCGGTCAGCTCGACGGATCTTGAGCACTTGAAGCAATACGGTCGCCATCTCGGAATCGCATTCCAAATCCAAGATGACATCTTGGACGTGACGGGAGATGCTGAAAAAATCGGCAAACCGGTTGGTAGCGACGAAGGGAACGAAAAAGCAACGTATCCAAAATTACTGGGTCTTGAAGGAGCGAAACGCGCACTGACAGCTCAGGTGGAAGCAGCGGAACAAGCGATTGATGCATTATCAGTCGAAGCGACGACACTTAAGGAACTGCTCGACTTCGTGGTCAAGCGCGACCATTAAGCAGGACGACGCATCTGCGTCGTCTTTTTCTATGCTGACAATGGCGCTCGATAGATTGTTCTAGTACAATGTAGGGTACAAACCCTATAAGATTGTAAGGAAAAGAGGCGGTAAGGTATGAAATTGACAGAAATACAGGATCCGTCATTTTTAAAGCGTATGTCGGTCTCCGAACTCGAAGTACTCGCAGGCGATATTCGACGCTTTTTGATTGAAGAATTAGCGACGACAGGTGGACACTTGGCACCGAACCTCGGTGTCGTCGAGTTGACGCTTGCGTTGCATCGTGAATTCGACAGTCCGAATGACAAGTTCGTCTGGGATGTCGGGCACCAAGCATACGTGCATAAGATTTTGACAGGACGAGCGAGCCAGTTTGATACGCTCCGTCAGCACAAAGGACTCTGTGGGTTCCCGAAACGCAATGAGAGTGTGCATGACGTCTGGGAGACAGGTCACAGCTCGACGTCCTTGTCAGCAGCAATGGGGATTGCTGTTTCGAACGAACTGAGCGGTAAGAGTGATCGTGCAGTCGCGATCATTGGTGACGGTGCTTTGACAGGTGGTATGGCACTCGAAGCATTGAATCATATTGGAGCAGAACAACAAAACGTCATCGTCATCTTAAACGATAACGAGATGTCGATTGCACCAAACGTTGGGGCGATGCATCAAATGCTTGGACGAATTCGTTCATCACGTAAAGTGCGTTTTGCCCAAGACGAGCTTGAAACGTTGATCAAAAAGATTCCGGTCATTGGCGGACGCCTTGAAAAAGGAAGCGAGAAGTTGAAGGAAGCCGTTAAAGGCGCACTTGTTCCTGGCATGTTCTTTGAAGAGCTCGGCTTCAACTATTATGGTCCAGTCGATGGGCACGATCTTGATGATTTAATCGAACAGCTCAATTACGTGAAAAAAGAAGAAGGTCCTGTCCTGCTTCATGTCATCACGAAAAAAGGGAAAGGCTATCGTCCGGCAGAGTTCGATGGCGTCGGCACGTGGCATGGTCTTGGACCGTACAAGATGGAGTCTGGCGAAGTCATCAAAGGGAAATCAAAAGCACCTAGTTACTCCTTTACGGTAGCGGATACTTTAACAAAGATGGCACGCGATGATGAAAAGCTGACGTTGATCACGCCAGCGATGAGCGTCGGTTCAAAACTCGATTGTTTTGAAAAAGAATTCCCAGAGCGGATGTTTGACGTCGGGATTGCAGAACAACATGCTGTGACATTTGCAGCTGGTCAGGCGACGCAAGGCATGAAACCTGTCGTATCGATCTACTCGACCTTCTTCCAACGTGCATACGATCAGCTTGTTCACGACGTGGCGCGTCAAAATCTAGATGTGACGTTTACGATTGACCGATCAGGTCTCGTTGGCGCAGATGGTGAAACACACCAAGGCGTCTTCGATATTGCCTTCATGCGTCACGTACCGAACATCCGGATCGTCATGGCGAAGGATGAGAACGAACTGCAACACTTGCTCTATTCGGCCGTCAAATATGAAGGGCCAATCGCCGTTCGTTTCCCACGTGGAGAAGGTATCGGTGTACCAATGGACGAGACACTGCATGAAATTTCGCTTGATACATGGGAAGTCGAACGTGAAGGAACGGACGTCGCGATCCTTGCGTTTGGACCACAAGTACAAGATGCGCTCAAAATCGCGGATCTCCTAGCAGACGAACTATCGGTTCGTGTCATCAATGCTCGGACGATCAAACCGCTTGATGAGAAGATGCTGAATGCCCTTTACGCAGAAGGCATTCCACTCGTGACGCTCGAAGAAGCCGTCTTAAAAGGTGGATTCGGATCAGCTGTCCTTGAGCATGCGAACGAGCAGGAAGCATTCCCGCGCGTCAAACGCTTTGGTATTCCGGATTGGTATATCGAGCATGGCGGTGTGAACGAATTACTGGAAGAAATCGGATTATTACCTGGACAAATCGCAGAAGAAGTACGCGCTTTCGTCAATCAAGGAAAGAAACAGAGTGTGTGACGATTCATGGAAAATGTAAAAAAAATCCGCCTCGACGTTCTTCTCGTCGAGCGCGGTTTGTTTGAAACGCGTGAAAAAGCAAAGCGATCGATCATGGCTGGACTGGTCTTTAGTGGTACGGAACGATTAGAGAAGGCCGGTGAGAAGGTCAAGTCGGACATCGATCTGCACGTCAAAGGTCAGTTGATGCCTTATGTCGGTCGTGGAGGCTTCAAGATGGAAAAGGCACTTCAAGTATTCGATTTCGATGTCACGGGTAAAACAGGTCTCGATATTGGATCGTCAACGGGTGGCTTTACCGACTGCTCCTTACAAAATGGAGCAGCACATATGTATGCGCTGGATGTCGGTTCCAATCAGCTGGACTGGAAGCTTCGCTCGGATGACCGTGTGACGGTGATGGAGAAAACGAACTTCCGGCATGCGACACCAGACATGTTCCCTGTTGCGCCGCAGTTTGCGACGATCGATGTGTCATTTATCTCGTTACGGTTGATGCTTCCACCGCTGAAGACGATCCTCGTCGAAGGAGGAGATGTCATGGCGCTCGTCAAGCCGCAATTCGAAGCGGGGCGTGATGACATTGGTAAAAAAGGCATCGTGCGTGATGAACGGATTCATGTCCGTGTCCTCGATGAGATGGTCGAATTCTTCATTCAACAAGGATTCTATGTGAAACAGCTCGACTATTCGCCGATTACTGGTGGAGAGGGGAACATCGAGTTCTTATTGCATGCGCGCCTTGGTCAACCAGGACTTGATGCATCCGTCCATGCGACGGAGACAGTCAAGCAAGCACATGCTAGTCTTTAAACGAACAGATGAAAACGAGGGCGGATCCGGTTCATGGGTCCGTCCTCATTGTTGTTCGGAGCGACGAAAACCGTATAATAAAATGGCAAACGTGGACTTTTAATGATTTATTGGATTACAATAGTAACATCGAAGAATACTGTGAGGTGCAGGAATGACAAAGGGGCAACGGTTGATTAAGATTCGGGAGATCATCACCCAGTCGGAAGTAGAAACCCAAGATGAATTGGTAGAGGAATTACGGAATGCAGGATATAAGGTGACACAGGCAACGGTATCACGAGATATCAAGGAACTTCATCTCGTTAAGGTTCCGTTGAATGATGGACGTTATAAATACAGCTTACCCGCCGACCAACGCTTCAACCCACTCGGGAAATTGCGGCGTCTGCTCGGGGACAGCTTCATCTCGATTGATTCTGCTCAAAATCTGATTGTCATGCATGTCCTGCCGGGAAATGCGAACGCAGTCGCCGTCTTACTGGACCATTTGAGCTGGAACGAACTGCTTGGCACGGTGTGTGGGGACGATACGATCCTATTGATCGCACGAAGTGAGGAACAAGCGAAAGAAGTGACCGAACGAATTTTAGAAATGCTGTAAGGAGTTGACAGGATGCTAGCTGAATTATCGATCAAACAATTTGCGATCATTGACGAGCTACAGATCGACTTTAAAAAAGGAATGACCGTCTTGACTGGGGAAACAGGTGCCGGTAAATCGATCGTTCTCGACGCGATCGGTTTATTGATTGGTGGACGTGGATCCGCGGAATTCGTTCGATACGGGGAAGATCGGGCGGAACTAGAAGGATTGTTTCTGATTGAAGACGACCATCTCGTCTATGATCTCGCAGAAGAGTATGGTATCGATATCGAAGATGGATTGATCATCTTACGACGTGATCTGTTCGCGACCGGGAAAAGTGTCTGTCGCGTCAACAATAAGCTGGTCACACTGACGATCTTACGGGAGTTCGGGCGTGTCCTCGTCGACATGCACGGGCAACATGAACATCAGCATTTAATGGACAGTACGTATCATCAAGCGATTCTCGATGACTTCGCGCAAGAGACGATTGCACCGCTCCTTCAAGCCTATCAATCCGGTTATCAAGCGTATGAAGAAAAACGGATGGCGCTGCAATCGCTCGCGCAAAGTGAGCAAGAACTCGCTCAACGGATTGATCTACTATCGTTCCAGACGGAAGAGATTGAAGGCGCAAAACTTCGAGCACATGAGGAAGACGAGTTGCTCGTCGAACGAAATCGTCTCGCGAATTTCGAGAAGCTATATGCGTCGTTAAAGACAGCGTACGATGCTTTGCATGATGAGATGCGCGGCATCGACTCTGTCGGAGACGCGATGCGTGAATTACAACAAGCATCAAGCATCGACGAACAGTTTTCGCAGCAGAGTGACGCGATCGCAAGCGCTTTTTATGGACTCGAAGAAGTCGGGTATGCGATTCGAGATCAACTCGAAACACTTGAGTTTGATTCCAATCGACTCGATGAGATTGAACAACGTTTATCCGTCTTTCAACAACTGAAACGAAAATACGGGGCGACGATCGAGGAAGTCATCGCGTATGGGGAGAAGATTCGAGTTGAACTCGATACGATGACGAATCGAGATGAACGGATTGAACGCTTAAAAGCCGAAGTCGAACAGCTCGAAGGCGAATTGTTTGAGATAGGTGGGCGTCTCTCGCAACAGCGTCGAAAAGCGGCCGTTCAATTAAGCGAAGCGATTCATCTGGAGTTGCGTGAGCTCTACATGGAAAAAGCACGGTTTGAAATTCGTTTTCTTCAAGACGGGAAGACACCGATGCTACGCAAGAACGGAATCGACCAAGTGGAGTTCTTCATCATGACGAATGCGGGAGAGCCATTCAAGTCGCTCGGAAAAGTTGCATCGGGCGGGGAGTTATCTCGTATCATGCTCGGATTGAAGTCAATCTTCTCGCGCTCGGTCGGAGTTGCTTCAATCATTTTCGATGAAGTCGATACAGGAGTATCGGGTCGTGTCGCACAAGCGATGGCTGAAAAAATCTATCGTTTATCGGTAGACGGACAAGTGCTTTGTATTACGCACTTACCGCAAGTCGCTTCGATGGCCGATCAACATCTCTATATTCGGAAAATCGAGGAGACGGATCGTACGACGACACAGGTCAACGTCTTGTCTCAGTCAGATCGAGGAAACGAACTAGGACGGATGATTTCCGGTGCACATATGACGGATTTGACGTTACGCCATGCCGAGGAATTGATGGATCAGGCGAAGACGATGAAAGAATCGCTTAAAAATGGGGTGTAAGGATTGATTAAAGTCGGGATAGCAGATGATAATCGCGAAATGGTCGAACTGATTCGCCAGCATATCTCTGCGCAAGAAGACATGGAAGTCGTTTGCGTCGCCTACAATGGCGAGAGTTGTCTCGAACGTATGAAAGAACACGAAGTGGATGTATTGCTCCTCGACATCATCATGCCTCATTTAGATGGGCTTGGTGTTCTCGAAGAATTGATGAAGAAAAAGAAGAACCCTGCTGTCATCATGTTGAGTGCCTTCGGTAAAGACGAGGTCTCGCAACAGGCGGTCACCCTCGGAGCATCGTACTTCTTACTTAAACCGTTCAGCATGGATCAGCTCGTTCAAAAAATTCGTCTCGTGACGAATCAAGGACAAGCACCGATCGTCGAAACGATTGATTTAAAAGTCGGTACGACACTTCGAGAAGTGGGGATTGCTCCGCATATTAAAGGCTTCACGTATTTGAAGGACGCTGTCTTAATGGTGCTTGAACGGGAAGATTTACTCGGATTGATCACAAAGGAACTCTATCCGACGATCGCGAAGAAACACCAAACGACGGCTTCTCGTGTCGAACGAGCGATGCGTCACGCCATCAAGTCCGCCTGGAACGAAGGGATGCAACAGCACGAGCTCTTCAATGGCCGAATCGAACAAGAGAAAAGTCCGAAGAACTCGGAATTCATCTCGTATGTTTCGAGTCATATGAATCAAGAACAATCTGGTTAAAGGAAACACACCGTCTGAATGATAGACGGTGTGTTTTTAGTTCCTATCCCGTTCATAGCAAGCGATCAATACGCCGTTATCAAACGTGTGTCGTTTCGTGACATTCCAAGTGATGGGCGTCATTCCGTTGTCGGGAAATAGACGTTTACCAGAACCGATGATGACGGGATAGAGGATCAATCGAAGTTCATCGATCAGATCGGCTTGATAAAGCGTATGAACGAGTTGACTACTCCCCCAGACGTGAAGTGGTGGTCCGTCCTGTTGTTTCAAGCGTGTTAGTTCAGAAGTTGGTTGATTCAAATAAATCGTCGGCTGCCAAAGAATAGGTGGTGTATGACGCGTAGCAACATACTTCATGGCATGATCAGCAACTGGCCAGATATCTGGGTGGAGTGGCCAGTAACTCGACCATTGCTCGTATGTTTTGCGACCGAGTAACAGGGAGCAATCCTCTTGCATCCATTCACGGATGACCTGACCAATCTCAGGATGTTGAAATGGAGCAGTCCATCCCCCTTGTTCGAAGTCGTTGCTCACATCCTCATTCTTTCCGCTCGGTGCTTGAATGACACCGTCTAACGATAGATGTTCGAATACGATGATTTTTCGCATGAAAGGTCTCCTTTCGATTACGATCTGCTTATAGCATACCGTAAAGCTAAAAATATATAAAAACGCTTGCAAATAAATATTGCATAAACTGAAATGTTTGTTATAATAAAGGTACCAAATGATTTGGCAAGACGTCAGATGAACGTCGAGTCGACAAGGACTCCGGAAATCCTGTTGACGAACATCATCTCAGAACGCCAACTGTAAATGGCTCAAGAATGCCGGACGACATTCTCTTGGTAGAAGTCGTACCAAGGTATCTTGTTCATTCTAGATGAGAAATCTCGAATGAATGGGAGCTTCCATGATTTCGAAGCTAGGGAAAAGTGGAAGGTAACGGATCGTCTAAAATGAAAAGTACAGTTCGTGAAAAGGAGTGTTGTCTAGCAGTGATTGTTAGCAACCGAATGTTTGACTGCTTCAAGCGGATGACATTACGCTCCACCTAGGTCCCGAGTACAGTCAGATGATGGAACTGAAACACCATTCTATCGTTAGCCCGATAGCCAGATCTGATTTCTTTCTACCTCTTCATTAAGAGGAACACCTAAGGTTTTGGAGTACACGAATAGTTCTAACTATGAGAGGAGTTCATCCGTAAGTGAAACCAATTTTATACGAGTAAAAGGTCCCGCGCTTGAAATGAGTTCAAGAGATGGGGACCTTTTTCTGTGTTCATTTTTTTTGATAGCGGTCGGAGACTTTTCCACGTTTTCGATCGCGATAAAAGACATATCCTGCGACAAATCCAATGCCACCCATCGCAAGAACCAAACCAACGAGACCTTGCAGTACATATACGTAAGCCGCATCGCCTAAGTATTTAAACGGCACTTGCGCAATTAGAAAAACACTATCACGCATGAGCTTAATACCAATCGCGCCGATGATGCCGGGGATTAATAATGAGAGCAAACCAATGATACGCATAGGACGCCACTCCTTTCCAAGCGTATTGTATCAAAAAATCGATCGTTCTGCGAATCGGGTTTGCTTCCCTATTTTATTCCGAGTACGATAGAAATGTAAGCAGTTTCAAAGGGGGAATTCATATGCATCATCTACTCGTCGTCGGGGCTGGTCAAGGGGGAACAGAAGTCCTGCATGCGTTTCAACGTTCACCATTATTAACGGTCATCGGTCTCGTCGATCCAAACATGGAGGCGCCTGGGGTGGCGCTTGCACGGCGTGCGGACATTCGGATCGAAACGAATTGGTCAGCTTTTGAAGGAGCTGATGTCGATTTCATCATTGACGCTACAGGAGAAACTGGCGTACTTGAGCAATTGATTCATGATTTTCCGGGAGCAGCGGTCTTACCGGGGGAATTTGTCAGAGTGTTGCTTGAGCGATTGACTGAAAAAGAGAAAATGCTCGAAGCAATCATTCATTGTACGAGCGAGGCGATTTCCGTCGCCGATCAAGACGGACAGACGATGCTGATCAATCCAGCATATACGCGTATGACTGGTTTCACGGAGCGAGACGTTGTCGGAAAACCGGCAAGTGCCGATATCGGAATGCAGGAATCCGTTCATTTGAAAGTCTTGAATACGGGCGAGAACGTGCGGGATGTTCGCATGAAGATCGGGCAAGATCAACGTGATATCATCGTCAATGCGGCACCCGTCATCGTCGATGGACAAGTCCGCGGTTCCGTTGGGGTCATTCGGGATATTTCAGAAATGAAGGCACTCGCCAAAGAATTGAAGGCAGCGCGACAAAAAATCCGGACGCTCGAAGCCAAATATACTTTTGACGATATCATCGCTGAGAGTGAAGCGATGCGCTTCGTCGTCGATCAAGCAAAGCTTGCGGCAACGATGCCCGTCAACGTCTTGATTCGCGGTGAATCCGGAACCGGCAAGGAACTGTTTGCACATGCGATCCATGCAGCGAGCGAACGTAAATATGAACAATTCGTCCGCGTCAACTGTGCGGCAATCGCACCGACGTTACTCGAAAGTGA
Organism: Exiguobacterium sp. s191; assembly: GCF_018618955.1. NCBI lineage: Bacteria > Bacillati > Bacillota > Bacilli > Caryophanales > Exiguobacterium > Exiguobacterium sp. s191. Next base: position 255,161 of record NZ_JACSNC010000001.1, read on the forward strand.
ACTATTCGGCTACGAGGAAGGCGCGTTCTCAGGAGCGCGACGTGGTGGGAAGCGGGGATATTTCGAAGAAGCACATGGAGGTTCGCTATTCTTAGATGAGATTGGCGAACTACCACTCGACGTCCAGGCCAAACTATTACGGGTGTTACAGGAAAATGAAGTCGTTCGCGTCGGTGGGACGAAGGCGATTCCAGTCGATGTCCGGATTATCGCGGCGACGAATGCGAATCTAGAGCAAAAGATCATCATGAATGAGTTCCGAGAAGATCTCTACTACCGGATCAATCGTTTACCGATTCACATACCGGCACTACGTGAGCGACCGGATGATATCGCACCATTGACCTTACACTTACTCCGTAAATTGAATCAAAGTTATGGACGATCGGTCGGACGGATCTCAGATGATGTACTCGAAGCAATGAAGAAGCAACCGTGGAAAGGAAATGTCCGCGAGCTTGAAAATGTCATCGGTCGCGCGTTGATTTTTACGGATAAAACAGAAACCGTCTTGCGAAAAGGTCATCTTCAGCTTGTCGTGCCACAAACAACGAAAGTCACGACGAGACAGAAAAAGGAAATCAAGCATCTATCGGACGAGATGTCACACGTCGAAGAACGGTTGATTCGGGAAGCGCTTACTGCCTTTAATGGCAACAAAACAGAAGCGGCGAAACAACTCGGAATTTCTCTTCGGGCACTTTATTACAAAGTGGAACGATTTAACATCTACTCGTGAAGCGCAAATTTTTGCGTGCAATATATTGCAAAAAATGCAAAAGCATGCAAAATTAAAGACGTTCTTGCTTAACCTACCGTCTCTTTTGAATTGGCACGAAAATTGCTATTACTATTTATGTATGACAGGTGAGGGGGGAATACGGTGAGATTCAGTGAAATGGTCGAGCAGGCAGCTCGACTCGAAGATTCCGTCGTTGCGATTGCAGCTGCGGATGACGAAGAAGTGATGGATGCTGTCGCATTAGCAATTGAGAACGATTTAGCGCGTTTTCATTTGTTCGGGGATGCGACACGGATTCAGCAGATGATTCAAAAGCGAGCATTACGAGAGTCACAGTTCGTGATCACTCATACTTCTACATCGCAAGAAGCGGCAGAACGTGCTGCTCATGCCGTTCGCAAGGGGGATGCGAGCGTCTTGATGAAAGGTCTTGTTCCGACAGCTACGTTCATGAAAGCTGTCTTGAACAAAGAAACGGGTTTGCGTTCAGGGAATGTCTTGTCGCATGTCGCCTTGTTCGAAGTACCGGGGCGTGAATCAGCGATCGGATTAACCGATGCAGCGATTCACATCCAACCGACACTCGAAGACAAAGTGAAGATCATCGAAAACGGTGTCTCCGCCTTACGAGCGCTTGGATACGGCTTACCGAAAGTCGCAGTCTTAGCAGCTGTCGAAGTCGTCAATCCGACGATGCAGGCGACGATTGATGCCGCACTTTTGACACAGATGAACCGACGTGGTCAAATCAAGGATTGCCTTGTAGACGGACCACTCGCACTCGACAATGCCGTAAATCTCGTCGCTGCCCAGCAAAAAGGATTGACGGGAGATGTAGCAGGTCAGGCGGATTTACTCGTCGTTCCGCAAATCGAAGTCGGAAACGTCATCTACAAATCACTCATGTATTTCGCACATGCCTCGGTTGCGGCGATTCTCGTCGGAGCGCGGGCGCCAGTCGTTTTGACTAGCCGTGCCGATACAGCAGAAGCAAAAATGTACTCACTAGCCTTTGCGCTATTAAATGCCCAACAGACGAAAAAAGTAAAACAAACAATTTGAGGAGGAACTTAAAATGGTCGAAACAAACATAGAATCACGCTTCAGCATCTTTGAAACAATGGAGATGGAAGATTACGAACAAGTCGTTTTTTGCCACGATAAAGTATCAGGACTAAAAGCAATCATCGCGATTCATGACACGACACTCGGACCGGCACTCGGTGGACTTCGCATGTGGAACTATGCATCAGACGAAGAGGCATTGATTGATGCGCTTCGTTTATCAAAAGGGATGACATATAAGAACGCAGCCGCTGGATTAAACCTTGGTGGTGGTAAAGCGGTCATCATCGGCGATGCGAAGACACAAAAGTCAGAAGCACTCTTCCGGGCATTCGGACGTTACGTCCAGTCACTGAACGGTCGTTACATCACAGCAGAAGATGTCAATACGACAGTTGCAGACATGGATTACATCCACATGGAGACAGATTTCGTTACTGGTGTCAGCCCAGCATTCGGATCAAGTGGTAACCCATCACCGGTTACGGCATACGGTGTCTATCGTGGGATGAAAGCAGCGGCAAAAGAAGTGTACGGAACAGATTCACTTGGTGGAAAAACGATTGCGATCCAAGGTGTCGGTAACGTTGCCTTCAATCTATGCCGTCATTTACATGAAGAAGGGGCGAAACTGATCGTCACGGACATCAACCAAGAAGCACTTCAACGTGCAGAAGAAGCATTCGGTGCCTTGATCGTCGCACCAGAAGACATCTACAGTGTCGAAGCGGATATCTTTGCGCCATGTGCCCTCGGTGCGACATTAAACGACGAGACGATTCCCCAATTGAAAGTCAAGATCATCGCTGGTGCGGCAAATAACCAACTCAAAGAAGATCGTCACGGTGACATGCTTGAAGAACGCGATATTTTATACGTACCAGACTTCGTCATCAATGCCGGTGGTGTCATCAACGTTGCCGATGAACTCGACGGATACAACCGTGATCGTGCTATGAAAAAAGTTGAACTTGTCTATGATGCGGTCACGAAAGTGTTCGAAATCGCAAAACGCGATCATTTACCGACATACCGTGCGGCTGAGAAAATGGCAGAAGAGCGCATTGCTACGATGCGTAGTGCCCGCAGCCAGTTCCTGCGTCGTGATAAAAACATTCTAGGATCACGCGGCTGATCAGAGGAGGATATCCATGAGCGAACGTATTTTAACGATCAATCCCGGTTCGACGTCGACGAAGATTGGTATCTTCGAAGGGACGAATCAGGTGTTCACGAAGACGTTACGCCATCCAGCGGAGGCGGTCGGAGGACCGCTTCCAGCGCAGCTGGAGATGCGTCGTCATGTGTTACTCGAAGTGTTAGCTGAAGAACAGATTGATTTGAAAGCGCTTACTGCAATCGTAGGACGCGGTGGGTTGCTCCGACCGCTCGTCAGCGGTACGTACGCCGTTAACCGGGAAATGCGAGAAGACTTACTCAGCGGTATTTTTGGCGTCCATGCCTCGAACCTCGGTGGACTCCTCGCGGATGAGATTGCTCGGACACTCGACATCCCTTCGTTCATCGTTGATCCAGTCGTCGTTGACGAACTCGAGCCAATTGCGCGGATTACAGGCTTACCTGAACTTGAACGAAAGAGTATTTTCCATGCCTTGAATCAAAAAGCTGTCGCGAAACGATATGCGAAGGAAATCGGGCGTCCCTATGAGGAACTGCGCCTGATCATCGCACACATGGGCGGCGGGATTACGGTCGGTGCGCACCAAGAGGGGCGTGTCATCGATGTCAACAATGGGCTCGATGGAGAAGGACCGTTTTCGCCGGAACGCAGCGGATCGCTACCTGTTGGTCAACTAGTAGAACTATGTTATAGTACCAAGTATAAACTTGAAGAGATGAAGCGTCTGGTCGTTGGGTCAGGCGGACTTGTCGCGCACTTGGGAACGTTTGACGCGATTGAGATCGAGCGCCGGATTGAAGAAGGCGATGAAAAAGCGGCATTGTTATATGACGCGATGGCGTACCGGATCGCAAAAGAGATCGCTGGTCAAAGTGCCGTCTTGTTCGGTCAGATCGACGCGATCATCCTAACAGGCGGACTTGCCTATAGTGATCGATTGACGCGTGCGATCGAAGAACGCATCGCCCACCTCGGTCAAGTCGTACGTAGTCCTGGTGAAGATGAGTTGCAGGCGCTCGCAGAAGGAGTGTTGCGTGTCTTACGTGGGGAAGAAGAAGTTAAGGAATATGGAGGCGAACCAACATGGCTAGAGAATTCGACGTCGTTGTCCTAGGTGGTGGACCCGGTGGATATGTCGCCGCGATTCGTGCGGCACAAGCCGGGAAGTCGGTAGCAATCGTGGAACAAGGAAAATTAGGCGGGACATGCTTACATCGTGGCTGTATCCCATCTAAAGCCTTTTTGAAATCAGCAGCAGTCTATCAGACGGTCAAACACGCTGCTACATATGGCGTGGACGTACCGGAATCGTTTTTACGATTCGAACAGGTCAAACAACGTAAACAAGAGATCGTAGATGGATTAGAGGCAGGCATTCAGCATCTGATGAAAAAAGGAAAGATTGAAGTCTTTCATGGTCGGGGTTCGATTCTTGGACCAAGTATCTTTTCACCGATGCCGGGAACGATCAGCGTTGAGCCGGAAGAAGGCGAAGGCGAGTTGATCCTTCCGCGTCAATTGATCGTCGCGACAGGGTCGCGTCCACGTCCATTAAACGGTCTTGCTTTTGATTCAGAGTATGTCCTCAGTTCGGATGATGCACTCGATATGGCAGAGTTGCCAAAATCAATCGTCATCATCGGTGGCGGCGTCATCGGTGTCGAATGGGCATCGATGTTGACAGATTTTGACGTCGCAGTAACGGTCGTCGAATTCAGCGACCGGATTTTACCGACGGAAGATGCGGCAGTCAGTCGTGAAGTCGCCCGTCAATTGAAAAAGCGGGGCGTCAAGATTCATACCGGCGCAGCTGCACAAAGTGACACGTTCCGAATGTCAGAAGACGGTGTCTCGATCGCGATCGACCGTAACGGAGAACAAACGACGCTTGAAGCGGATAAATTGCTTGTCGCCATCGGTCGAATGGCGAACGTCGAAGGCATCGGGATTGAAAACACGAATATCGTCGTCGAAAATGGCTTCATCCAAGTCGATGACCATTTCCGGACGAAGGATCAACATATCTATGCGATCGGGGATGTCATCGGTCGCTTACAACTGGCGCACGTTGCGTCAGCAGAAGGTGTCAAAGCGGTCGAGGCGATCGTAAACGGAACGACGACACCACTTGAATATGCGTTCGTACCACGTTGTATCTACAGCGTACCGGAAGCGGCATCGGTCGGTTTAACGGAAGACGAAGCAAAACGTGCCGGAATGGACGTCAAGGTAGGGAGCTTCTCGTTCAATGGATTAGGGAAAGCGCGGATCGAAGGAGAGGCGGCAGGCTTCATCAAGCTCGTCTCGGATGCGAAGACAGATGATCTCGTCGGCGTTCACATCGTCGGACCAAAAGCAACGGAACTGATCAGTGAAGGTGGATTAGCGCTCGTACTCAATGCAACGGCATGGGAAGTCGGACAGCTCGTGCATCCGCACCCGGCCTTGTCAGAAGCATTCGGAGAAGCAGCACTTGCCGTCGACGGACTTGCGGTTCACGCCTAAGGAGGAATTACGGATGGAAAAAATAGAATTCAAAGAATTAGTAGAACTCGGATTAACGGAACAGGACGCGATTCAGATGTTCGAAACGATGGTCCGTGCGCGGAAGATCGACGAACGGATGTGGAAGTTGAACCGAGCGGGTAAAATTCCCTTCCTCGTCTCATGTCAAGGACAAGAAGCGGCTCAAGTTGGTGCAGCGTTCGCCCTTGAAAAAGGAACGGACTACATTTTGCCGTATTACCGTGATTTAGGCGTCGTCTTGCACTTCGGTCAAACGTCACGCGATATTATGCTGTCGGCATTCGCAAAGGCAGAAGATCCGAACTCAGGTGGTCGTCAAATGCCAGGACACTACGGTTCACGTGCTTTGAACATCGTCACGGGTTCAAGTCCGGTTACGACACAAGTCCCACATGCTGTCGGGATCGCACTTGCTGCGAAGATGCGTAAGGAACCACTCGTTGCTTACGTCTCGTTCGGAGAGGGCTCTTCAAACCAAGGAGACTTCCATGAAGGGGCGAACTTCGCCGGAATTCATAAGCTCCCGGTCATCTTGTTCTGTGAAAACAATAAATACGCAATCTCGACACCTCTCTCGAAACAGTTGTCGGCGAAACACGTCGCTGATCGTGCGATCGGCTACGGAATGCCTGGTTATACGGTGGACGGCATCGATCCACTCGCTGTCTATAAGGTCGTCAAGGAAGCACGCGAGCGCGGATTACGGGGAGAAGGTCCGACCTTGATTGAAGTTGAAGTCGAACGTCTCGTGCCACACTCATCGGATGATGACGATAAATCATACCGTTCTGCTGAAGAACTCGATGCCTTAAAAGCACGTGACGGTATCAAACTCTTCCGGGCGCGTCTGATCGAAATGGGCGTCCTGACGGAAGAGTCAGCGACTGAAATCGAACAAGCGATGGAAAAAGAAGTCGATGAAGCAACAGCTTATGCGGAAGCAGCAGCTTACGATGCGCCAGAAAATGCATTACGTTACGTGTACGACGAGGAGGAAACGAAATGACGACGTTAAGTTTAATCGAAGCAATCAATAGTGCAATCAAAGAAGAGATGGAACGCGACGAGTCCGTCTTCATCCTCGGCGAAGACGTCGGTGTCCGTGGTGGTGTTTTCCGGGCGACACAAGGATTGCTCGAACAATTCGGAGAAGAACGTGTCATCGATGCACCACTCGCTGAGAGTGCGATTGCCGGTGTCGGAATTGGAGCTGCGATGTACGGCATGCGTCCGATTGCTGAAATGCAATTCGCTGACTTCATCATGCCAGCGGTCAACCAAATCGTCAGTGAAGCAGCGAAGATTCGGTACCGTTCGAACAATGACTGGACGTGTCCGATCGTCATCCGCGCACCGTTCGGCGGCGGTATTCACGGGGCACTTTATCATTCTCAGTCGGTCGAAGCGATGTTCAACTCGACGCCTGGTCTGAAAATTGTCATCCCATCGAATCCATATGACGCAAAAGGATTGCTAAAGGCAGCGATTCGTTCGAATGATCCGGTCTTGTTCTTTGAGCACAAACGAGGCTATCGTCTGTTAAAAGGGGATGTTCCTGAAGGCGACTATACGGTCGAAATCGGTAAAGCAGACGTCAAGCGTGAGGGCGAAGACGTGACGATCATCACTTATGGGCTATGTGTTCATATGGCACTTGAGGCAGCAACACGCCTTGAAAAAGACGGAATCGATGTCCACATCCTTGACTTGCGGACGGTGTATCCAATCGACCGCGAAGCAGTCGTCGAAGCAGCGAAAAAGACGGGGAAAGTCTTGCTCGTCACAGAAGACAATAAAGAAGGTAGCGTCATGAGTGAAGTGTCGGCGATCATTGCAGAAGAAGCATTGTTCGATCTCGATGCACCAATCGAACGACTCTGTGGTCCAGACGTCCCAGCGATGCCATACGCTCCGACGATGGAGAAGTTCTTCAACATCTCAAGCGAGAAAATTGAAGATAAAATCCGGACGTTACACGCATACTAAGGGGGAACTGACCGATGAAGACTGAAACACTTACGATGCCACAACTCGGGGAAAGTGTTACTGAAGGAACGATTTCGATGTGGCTTGTCAAACCGGGCGATACTGTCAAAAAATATGATCCGATTGCAGAAGTCATTACCGATAAGGTAACGGCAGAAGTCCCATCTTCATTTGATGGTGTGATTGAAAAACTGCTTGCAGAAGAAGGGGATACGTTGCAAGTCGGTGACGCGATTGTCACGATGCAAGTCAGTGGTGGGTCAACGGAAGTCGCTGCGACCGAACAAGAAGTACCGGCTGTCGAAGAAACGACGTCGTCTGATACATCGATGAAAAAACGCTATTCACCAGCTGTCTTGAAACTATCGGGAGAACACGGCATTGATCTCGAACAAGTGACGGGTACTGGAGCTGGCGGACGGATTACACGGAAAGACCTCTTGAAACTGATCGAGTCTGGATCGATCCCGACACCACAAGCAACTGAACCAAAACCGGAAGCGCAAGCGGCTCCGGTAGCGCCTCCGGCAGAAGCACCACCTGCACCAAAACGTCCGGTCAGTGCACCACAACCGACGGAAACGGGCGACATCGAGATTCCGACTGCCGGTGTGCGTCAAGCGATCGCTTCGAACATGGTACGTGCGAAACACGAAGCGCCACATGCCTGGTTGATGATCGAAGTCGATGTCACGAACTTGGTCGAAGCACGTAATCGTCATAAAGATGCGTTCTTCAAACAAGAAGGGGTCAAATTGACGTTCTTGCCGTTCTTCATGAAGGCGACGGTCAAAGGATTGAAGAAACATCCGATCATGAACTCGACATGGGCGGGAGATAAGATCATTCAAAAGAAAGCGATCAACCTATCACTTGCTGTCGCGACGCAGGACGCTCTGTTCGTACCGGTCGTCAAGAATGCGGATGAACTAAGCATCAAAGGTATCGCACGCGCGATCGATGACTTCGGGAAACGCGCACAAGCAGGTACGTTGTCGTCTGCTGAGATGCAGGGCGGTACGTTTACTGTCAACAACACAGGATCGTTCGGTTCGATTCAATCGGCACCGATCCTCAACTTCCCGCAAGCGGCAATTCTATCCGTTGAATCGATCGTCAAACGTCCGGTTTGGGTGAACGGTATGTTCGCAGCACGCGACATGGTCAACCTCTGTATGTCGATCGACCACCGGGTACTCGATGGACTCGTTGCCGGACAGTTCCTGCAAACCGTCAAACAAGCGCTCGAATCGATTGATCCGAACCAACTTTCCCTATATTGAGTTTTTCCAGTTGACAGGGAAGAAGAAGCATCGTAATATAAGAATCAATTCAACACACGATAGCAAAGACGAAGAGAAGTAACTTGTGAAACGATTCAAGAGAGCTGATGGATGGTGCGAATCAGTATCGGGCAACAAGCGAATGGCCTTCTGAGCTTCAGACCGAATCCCTTCAATGGGTAGTAGGCTCTGACGGGTTCCTCCCGTTATCGGGGTCGACGAATCAGGACAACGGTCCGGTTCGTTTCAAAGGGGACGGTGTCAGCATCGTCAACGAAGGTGGTACCGCGGGTCTTCCCGTCCTTCATGTTCTACATGAATGGGCGAGAAGACCCTTTTCGTATACAATCGAATCAAACAAATCGTAGAGTGAGTTAAGTAGCGAGACAACATCGGCGTTTCAGAGAGCGGGAGAATGGTGTGACTTCCGTACGGCGAGGTTTCGTGAATGGTCTCATGAGAGCGTGGCTGAACGAAGAAGTAGGTCGCGACGGATGCCCCCGTTATCGTAGGCTATGATGTCTCTTATTAAGACGCATCAGACAAAGTGGGAACGGTCAAACCGTTCCAATCGAGAGGTGGCACCGCGAGATAATCGTCCTCCATGCAGCATACGCTGTATGGGGGACTTTTTTTATATTCCAGGAGGCGAACAAGGATGGTTCAGACAGACACACTTATCATCGAACAACTTGAACTAAACGGCGACGAGATGACGCCGATCATGATTTTCCAACAACTGAGCGGAACACAGAAATGTTTACTTGAAAGTTCTGCGCATACGGATCAAGGACGGTATTCGATCATCGGTGTCGATCCGGTGGAGATGATTCGGGCAGAGGGACGGACCGTGACACGGGAACAGTTGACGACAGGTCAATTGACGCAGGAAACGGGTGATCCAGTACGACTGATGCAACAGATGATCCTTCGGGGTGGCGTCGAAGAAGAACTTCCGTTTTTAGCGGGTGGGATCGGATATGTCGGTTACGACATGATGCGCGCCTATGAGACGCTCGGAGCGGTTCCTGAGCGAACGCGACAATTACCAGACGCGTTACTCGCCGTATACGACCAAATCATCCTGTTCGATCATCTCGAACATCGCGTTCATTTAATTCAGACGTCGCTCGGTGGCATCACCGATCGTGATGAATTACGTCAACGTCTAGCAGAACGGAAAGCGCAACTTGAGCAACCACGGGAGCGAACGGACATCGAGCGTCCACTCCGGGATGTCGTCTATGAACCGTTAATGGATCAAGAGACGTTTGAAGGACTCGTTGAACAAGCAAAGAGACATATCCGTCAAGGCGACGTCTTCCAACTGGTTCTCTCGCAACGACTTGATGCGACGTTCTCAGGTGACCCGTTCCAGTTTTACCGGAAGCTTCGTAAGGACAATCCAAGCCCTTATCTCTTCTATATCGACTTAGGCGAAGCGATCGTACTCGGGGCCTCCCCGGAAAGTTTGGTCCAAGTCAAAGGGAATCGAGTGACGACGAATCCGATTGCCGGTACACGCCGTCGGGGGAAGACGAAAGAGGAGGACGAACGACTGGCAGAGGAGTTACTTCACGATGAGAAAGAACGGGCCGAGCACCGGATGCTCGTCGATCTTGGACGCAACGACCTCGGTCGGATTTGTCAGATTGGTACCGTCGAGGTGACGCGATTCATGCAAATCGAACGATTCAAGAACGTTATGCATCTCGTCTCGGTCGTTGAAGGTACGCTAGCAGACGGAAAGACCGGCGCAGACGCACTCGTCTCTTGTCTACCGGCTGGGACGGTCACGGGAGCTCCGAAAATCCGAGCGATGCAGTTGATCGACCAGTACGAACAGGTGAAACGAGAAGTATATGCCGGGGCGGTCGGCTATTTCGATGTTCGAGGGAATATGGATTTTGCCCTCGCGATCCGGACGATGGTGATCAAAGATGGTGTCGCTTCTGTTCAAGCAGGTGCTGGCATCGTCTACGACTCGATTCCACGCCTCGAGTACCAGGAGACGTTACACAAAGCGAAATCACTACTGGAGGTTTGGAAATGATCGTCCTAATTGATAATTATGATTCCTTTACCTATAACCTATACCAATACGCATCCGTTTATACGGACGTTCACGTCATTCGAAACGATGCGGTCAGCATCGAAGAACTACGCGAGATGAAACCAGACGGCATCATCCTCTCACCCGGTCCCGGTCGCCCGGCTGACGCTGGCATCTGCATCGATCTCATTCGTCAATTATCGGGTCGAGTACCGATTCTCGGTGTCTGTCTCGGACATCAGGCAATCGGCGAAGCATTCGGAGGACGCGTCGTCGAAGCACCAGTCATCATGCACGGGAAGACATCGATGATTCGACAATCGGGACAACTCTTCGACGAAATGACGGAAACGTTAGAGGTCATGCGCTATCATTCGCTGATCGTCGCGCGAAACGATTTACCAACGGAACTCGTCATCACGGCAGAAACTGAGGACCGGACGATCATGGCACTCGAGCACAAGACAGATCCGACGTTCGGAATCCAGTTCCATCCTGAATCCGTCGGAACACCACAAGGACAGCAGATGATTAAACGATTCATTGAATTGACAAAGGAGTGACGAACGATGAAAGAGACGTTATTGAAACTAGCAGAAGCGAAACATTTACGATACGAAGAGATGCAACAGGCAGCACGCGAACTGTTTGCGGAAGACGTGACCGATAGCGAAATTGCCGCTTTTCTCGTCGCATTGAAAGCAAAAGGGGAGACTGCAGAAGAATTAGCCGGTCTCGCTTCGATCATGCGCGAGGTCGCCCTCGATATTCCGGTCACCGGCGATTTCATGGATAACTGCGGCACGGGAGGCGACGGCTCACAATCGTTCAACATCAGTACGACAGCCGCCTTCGTTCTGGCAGGTGCCGGCATGAAAGTCGCGAAGCACGGGAATCGGAGTGTCTCGAGTAAAACGGGCAGTGCTGATGTGCTCGAAGCACTCGGGGTTTCGCTCGATGCGACACCGGAACGTTTAGCAGAACAGCTCGAGTCGAACGGAATCGCCTTCTTGTTTGCGCAACGGATGCACCCACGCGTCAAGCAAATCATGAAGGTCCGACGCGATCTGCGGATTCCAACGATCTTTAACTTGATCGGGCCGTTGACGAATCCGGTCCCGCTCAAGACACAACTATTAGGAATTTACCGGGAGGATATGCTTGAGACGATGGCGTTGACATTGCATCGACTCGGACGGAAGCGGGCAATCGTCTTACACGGTGCGAATGGAATGGATGAAGCATCCCTTGCCGGAACGAACCAACTCGTCTTACTCGACGAAGGCGAGCTGATCCGCTTCAGTCTTCACCCGGAGGAAGTCGGACTGAAGACCGCACCGCTTGAAGCAATTCGCGGAGGTAGTGCACAAGAGAATGCGGCGATTTTACTCCGTGTTCTTGGTGGAGAGCATGGTGCTTATCGCGACACGGTTCTACTCAATGCCGGAATTGCTCTCTTTGCAGCAAATCGGGCGAAGACGATCGAAGAAGGAATCGCCTTAGCAGCAGATAGCATCGACTCAGGACGGGCGATGGAACGATTGAACCAATTACGACAAATGACACGGGAGGAAGCAATCGGATGAATATCTTAGATCGCATCATCGAAACGAAACGAGCAGAAGTCCTGCAATTAAAATTAAACGGGGTCGAACGGATCAGTCGGGAGGCATTGAAGCCGTCGATTAAGCAACGACTAGCGGGAGCGGATTTATCCGTCATCGCGGAAATCAAACGAGCGTCGCCATCAAAAGGGGCAATCGCACTCGACGTCGATGTCGTCGCTCAGGCAAAACAATATGAAGCGAGTGGGGCGACCGTCATCTCCGTCTTGACGGACGAGACGTACTTCAAAGGGTCGATGGACGATTTAGCGGCAGTCGCTGCAGCAGTCGATATCCCGGTGCTTTGTAAGGATTTCATGATTGATCGGATTCAAATCGACCGGGCAAAAGCACATGGGGCACGGTTGATTCTCTTAATCGTCGCCGCTCTCGAGCAGGAGACGCTTGCTGACTTGTATGCGTATGCTTACGCAGAAGGACTTGAGGTCTTGGTCGAAGTCCATGACGAAGAGGAGTTACGCCGAGCAGAGGCGATTGGTGCGCAAATCATTGGCATCAACAACCGGAACTTGAAAAAGTTCGAAGTTGATTTACAGACATCGGTCGGATTACTCGAACAAAAACAATCGGACGTCCGGTATATCAGTGAGAGTGGCATCAAGACGGTCGAGGAAGCACAGCGATTACACGCTGCCGGTGCAGACGGGATCCTCGTCGGCGAGACGTTGATGCGGGCAGACGATCCGCAAGTCTTCATCCGAGAAGTGAGTGGCGTTCGCGTATGACACGGATTAAGTTCTGTGGTCTCCGGGAAAGAGAACATGTCGAAGCGGCAGTTCGCTTAGCGGACTACATCGGCTTTATCTTTGCTAAAAGTAAACGACAGGTCACGCTGGAAGAGGCGGCTCGTCTCAGACGCGACATTCCAAAAACGGTCCAAGTCGTCGGTGTCTTCGTCTCCCCGACTTACCAGCAGGTGACCGACGCGGTCGAACAAGTCGCGCTAGATCTCGTCCAAATTCATGGTGTCATTCCGGACGGAGAGATACCAGTTCCCGTCATTCAAGCGATTCCGGTGACGGACATCGGACAAGTAGAGCAACAGACGGATTATTTGCTCGTTGACGCACCGGTTGCTGGAAGTGGCGAGACATTCGACTGGTCACGAGACATTCAAGCCGATCGACCACTGTTCATTGCCGGTGGCTTGACAGCAGGAAACGTCGGAGAAGCAATCAAACGATATCACCCGTTCGCGGTCGATGTCTCAAGTGGCATCGAGACGGATGGACGGAAAGATCCCATCAAAATGCAGGCATTCGCAGATGCCGTAAAGGAGAGAGAAGCATGAGCTACGCACAACCGGATACACTAGGACAATACGGTAAATACGGAGGACGCTACATCCCGGAAACATTGATGCACGCGGTGATCGAACTCGAAGAAGCTTACGCAACGGTAAAAGAAGATCCAGCGTTTCAAGCGCGAATGGACGAGTTATTGAAAGAATACGTCGGACGTGAAACACCACTTTATTTTGCCGAACATTTGACGCAAACGATCGGTGGCGCAAAGATCTATTTGAAACGAGAAGACTTGAACCATACCGGTGCCCATAAAATCAACAATACGATCGGTCAAGCGTTATTGGCTGAACGGATGGGGAAACGAAAAATCGTTGCTGAGACAGGGGCAGGACAACACGGTGTCGCGACTGCGACGGTCTGTGCCTTACTCGATCTCGAGTGTGTCATCTTCATGGGAGAAGAGGACGTCCGTCGTCAAGAATTGAACGTCTTCCGGATGGAGTTACTTGGAGCAACCGTCATCCCGGTCACACAAGGCAGTCGGACACTCAAAGATGCCGTCAATGAAGCACTCCGTTACTGGGTCAAACATGTCGAAGATACGCATTACTTGATGGGTTCTGTTCTCGGACCACACCCATTCCCACAACTTGTCCGTGATTTCCAAGCAGTCATCGGAAAAGAGACACGACGTCAAATCATCGAAAAAGAAGGGCGTCTGCCAGAGGCGATCGTCGCTTGTGTTGGCGGTGGCAGTAACGCGATCGGGATGTTCCATCCTTTCATCGATGATACAGATGTAAAATTGTATGGCATTGAAGCAGCAGGCAGTGGAATCGACACAGAGAAACACGCAGCGACGATGACAAAAGGAGAGGTCGGTGTCTTGCATGGCTCGATGATGTATCTCTTACAGGATGCACACGGTCAAGTACAAGAAGCGCACTCGATCTCAGCTGGACTCGATTACCCGGGTGTTGGACCGGAGCATAGCTTGCTAAAAGATATCGGTCGCGTCCAATATGAAGCGGTGACCGATGAACAAGCACTCGAAGCACTTCAGCTGTTGAGCCGCAAGGAGGGAATCATCCCGGCACTTGAGTCGGCACACGCGATTGCCTATGCGACACAACTGGCTGCAGAGATGGACAAGGAAGAAATTCTCGTCATCTGTTTATCAGGACGGGGCGACAAAGACGTCGTCACTGTCAGAAACGCACTAAAGGGGGAAGCGTGATGCGATTAGAAACAGCCATTCGTACCGTTACGAGAAAAGGGGAGAAAGCTTTCATTCCGTACGTCATGGGGGGAGACGGAGGAATCGATCAACTCCCGGAAATCCTGTCGTTTCTCGCTGAATCCGGAGCGACAGCGATTGAAGTCGGTGTCCCGTTTTCGGATCCTGTCGCTGATGGTCCGGTCATTCAAGAAGCGGGACTTCGGGCACTAGAAGCGAACGTTGGACTGAAGGATGTCCTCGAGGCAGTTCGCGTTGCTCGTCAGACCGTCGATGTTCCGGTCGTCTTGATGACGTACTTAAATCCGATTTTCCGCTACGGATTAACGGCGTTTCTAGCGACATGTCGCGAAGTCGGGGTCGATGGACTGATTATTCCTGATTTGCCGCTTGAGCAGAGCGAACAGTTTTTCGAGCAAGAGGACAAATCGGACATCGCGCTCGTCCAGCTCGTCTCCTTGACGAGTCCGATGGAGCGGATTCAAAAGATTGCCGATAAAAGTGAAGGATTCCTCTATGCGGTCACGGTCAACGGAACGACAGGTGGACAGACGACGTTTGATACGGCGCTTGAAGACCACTTAGCGAACGTCGCAGCAAACAGTCCAGTACCAGTCCTTGCCGGGTTCGGGATCAGTACACCGGAACACGTCAAACAATTGAGCCGCCCAGTCTCGGGTGTCATCGTCGGCAGTAAAATCGTCGATTTACTGCATCAGAACGATCGAGAAACAATTCAACAGTTGATGGCAGCACGTCTTGCGGCGACGCCGTCGCATTAATAAAAAGGACCTGACTCAAAAGTCAGTCTCTACAAAGATAAGGGTGGCAGAATGATGATCTGCCACCCTTATCTCGTAACAAAAAGAATGACGCGTCACACACCACTCTTACAGGAACAGGCGCATTTATGCGCTGTTAGAGACGAACAAGACCCGCTTTCCTGCTTAAATGAAGCAGGGAAGCTGGCTTGTGTCTCGCCTGAGGAAAGGGCGTGAAAAGACGCGTCATTCTTTTTTTGAGTCAGCTTCTTTTTCGTATAGATGTCACTGTTGAACGAGCGACTTCTGCAAGTTCGTATACAGTGGTTCGAATCCGAGTTCCTCATAAAACGTGGCGGCACGATCGTTGACCGCCCAGACGTTTAAGCGAACAGCATCGACCTTTCGCTCGAGTGCGAGTTCTTCTGCAGCCTGCATTAACTGGCGACCAATTCCGAATGAACGATGGGATGAGGTGACACCGACGTCAGTGATGTTCAAGATCCGGACTGGTGTAAATCGATCGGATGCTGGCGCAGTCCACTTGCCGAACAAGTAACCAACGAGTGTTTCTCCGTCAAGCGCCGTCAGACAGAGTTGTTGTTCTGCTTCCACCATCTGACTTAAAGACTCCAGCGTATATGGTGTCGTTACATCTGGATGAAAGTGAGGCGATAATCGTTGATGGTGCAAGAAGGTCTCTGCCGTCAGTGCAAGCAGGGCAGGGAGGTCTGAAGTACGGCTCGTGCGGATCATCAAGCAATCACTCCAATCATCGATTTTGTTTGAGTACTTCGGCAACAAGACCCGATACATACGGACTACCACGATCTTCTTTTTCGACCGATTCAATCATGATGGCAACAAGAAGATCTTTTTTGTCGTTGTCGTAACCGACGAAGAAGCCATTCTCTTTTCCATCGGTTTCGCCTGCCTTTTTCAATTCTGCCGTACCGGTCTTACCGGCAACATCGACTTCCTTGATATCGGCCGGGAGCGTGTAGCCGTTATGGACAACGTCATAGAGATCATCACGGATCATCTTCGCGTCTTTCGCATCCAGCAGATCCTTTTTGAAGACTTGCTTCGTTTTTTCCTCTTGTAAAAGGGTCGGGCGATAGATTGTTCCATCTGTCAGGAAAATTTCATACATCGACGCTAGATGGAGAATGTTCGTCAGCATCTGTCCTTGTCCGTAGGACGTATCCATCAGCTGTCCATCTGAAGAGATTGTCCCGTCGTTTGAGATTTGAGAAGCGCGTAACGGATACGCAAACGGTAGTTTCTCTCCGTATCCGAGTGCTTCAAGTCCAGACGTGAACGCCTTCGTTCCGACCTGTTCGAGTGTTGAGCGGGCGAAATAGATGTTGTCTGAATAAACGAGCGCATTGTGCAGATTAACGGGTGCTGGCGTCTCGTGAATCCGCGTGACGTTAAAACCATCGATCTTATTTTTCAGTCCATTGATTGTATAGGCTTTTTCCGGGTCGAGTGTTCCACTCTTTAAACCAACCGCGGCCGTTAGGGGTTTTTGGGTCGAACCGGGTGCGAAAGCACTCGTGAATCGGTTCAACAATGGTTGATCCGGATCCTGCGTCAATTCATCGAGTCGCGCTTGCGAGATCCCTGACATGAATTCAGAAGGATCAAAGCCAGGGGAGCTGAGTAAGACACGTGTCTCACCAGTCCGCGGATCGATTGCCGATGCCGTTCCTGGATCCTCTTTCATCGTGTCATACGTCTTTTTCTGGAGCGTAGCATCAATCGTCAACGGGATATCCTCACCATCCGCCGGTTTCGTTTCAGCGACAGTAACGCTTGATCCGTCTTTCTTTTGTAGAATGATCGAAGCTCCGGCTTCACCACGTAAGCGATCATCAAGAACTTGTTCGAGACCCCGTTTCCCGACCTGTTCGCCAGCTTGGATTTTATTTTTCGATTCTTTAATCTCGTCTGCTGTCGCCGAACCGATATAACCGATCAAGTGTGAAGCGGCCTTCCCGAGTGGATATGTTCGGACTTCCGTCTCTTTGACGCTGATACCTGGAATATCACGCAATTTCGATACCGTTGTTTTATCGGTCAGTGTTTTGAGCGGAACGAATTGTCCGTCCTTAACCCAACTTGCTTTTAAGGAATCTTCGACCGATGAGGTCGGGCGGTCGAGCAACTCGGCAACTTGGTCGACATCTTTAAGTTGTCCTGCAGTTGCTCCGACAGCATACCCTTTACCGGAGGTCGCGAGCGGTTTATCGTTCGCGTCGAGTAAATCACCACGTTTGCCTTCTACGGTTTCTAACTGAACCTTGTCTTCTTTCTTAAAGTCTTTTAGAACAAACGAAGAGTCCCAGTCAATGAACCAGTTTTCTGTTTCTCCTTGTTTCTCGAATGTTAACGGGACTTGTTTATCATAAGCAACGGCTCCTGCAACCGTATCAAAGGAGATTCGTACGGGAAGGGACGCTTTTTCGTCATCCGTTGCTTCCTTCGCTTTCTTCCGTTCGACGGATAACTTTTTGATATCAAGCGATTTCGACAACTGTTTTGTCCGGTCGATGAATTCTTTTTTTCCGTATTCCTTTTTAGTAGCCGTACTCGCGTACGTATACATCTTATCGTAATCTTGTTTTTCCCAAAGTTTGATGTAGGCATCAAGACGTTCTTCAGGTGTCGGCTGATCTTGACATCCGGCAAGTAACGTCACACCAAACGTCGCTGATAAAAGAAAGGGGATCGTTCGTTTCATGTGTTTCGCCTCCGTTGTGGATTAGACTCATAACCATACCGTACCATTCCTGTCAGGAGATTTCATCTGAAACACAAAACCGGACTTCTCATGGGGAGAAGTCCGGTGAATCAAGCTTAGTTGAAGTAATTGAGTGGATTGACACTGTTTGCAGCAGACGTTCCGCTGTAGACGTAAGGACCACGATGCATTTCAAAATGGAGATGCGCACCAAACGCGTTACCTGTTGCACCAATCGTACCGATTTTCGATCCTTTTGCAATCGTCTGTCCGACTGAGACGGAGCGACTATTCAAGTGTGCATACACCGTCGTATATTGGATGCCGTTGACGGTATGCGTCATCATGACGTGATTTCCGTATGCGCCGTAATAACGGGATGTGATGACTTTACCAGCGGCTGATGCATAGACAGGTGTACCTGTTGGAGCGCCGATATCGATGCCGTTATGGAACGTATAACCGTAAACTCCACTTGCAGCACCATATCCTTGCGTGATTGGACCGCTTGCTGGACGCGAGAAGCCAGTCGTTGCTTTTGTTGAAGTCGTTGTGCTGTATTTTTTTACGTATGTAGAAGAAACGTAGCGTGATGCGCCACCGTATGAAATTTTTGTCCATGAACCGGAAACACCAAGATAATTGAATGTCTGTCCTGTATTGACGCTACCGACGATTTTATAAGCTGTTGATGGACCTGTACGAACACGAAGTCCGTCTGCCATGACCTTTACTTTATATGTCGTTGCAGCTTCAACTTTCGAAGCACTCGTTGTTGCAAAACCTGAAACTACCAAAGCTGTCATTGTCATTGTTGTAAGTAAACGTTTCATTGAGTGTATTTCCTCCTTAAAAATCTGAAGCGCCAGAACTGATCATTACAAAATTGTAAGATTTTATGTATAATTATTTATTTTAAAGAATGATTTTTCGCCTGAGATGATTATAGCATCGTCAATAACACGAAAATATTTCAAATATGTTTCAAAATTACGCTTTGTTAACATATATTGTAATGGATTAATAAGTAAAAAAAGAACTGACGAAGAGTCAGTTCTTTTTTCTATGAACATATACTGTTATTCATTAGAAGATGGTGAAAACACAGTTAAATGTTGCGGGAGTACCTCGACAGTCACGGGAACATGACCTGCTGTATCCCCATCGGCATTAATCGGCAATTCTTCTTTCGAGCGAATTTCGACACGGGTCGTCGTGAAGTGTTCGATTTGATCTGCTTTTGATAATCCACCCGTGAAGAGTTTGGGTAATGCTTGGAGCGCATCAAAGAATCCAAGCTTCGTAATGATAAAGCCATGCAACAGTCCATCATCGACTTTTGCGTCTTCTGCAAAGGATTCGAACCCGCCAACGGAATTCGTCAAGGCGATGATCAACAAGTGCGCTTCTCCATCGAATTGTTTCTCAGCAGAATCAATTTCAATCGGATAGGGGCTATGATCCTTGAAGGCTTTTAGACCTTCAATGAAATAAGCGACCGATCCGAGTGACGTCTTTTGTTCGACACTGACCTCCTCGACGGCTTCCGCAATCAGACCAACAGCGATGACGTTCATGAAGTAATGGTCATCATATTTACCGATATCGAGCGGTCGGGCAGGGGCGTCAGCTAGAATCTGGATCGCCTCTTCTGGATCCGTCGGGATGTGTAACGCACGGGATAAATCGTTCACTGTTCCGAGTGGGACGATTCCGAGCGTTGGGCGATGCGGTTGTTCGGCAATCCCAGTGATGACTTCATTGACCGTTCCGTCACCTCCCATGGCGATGACAGCGTCGTAATTAGACTGGGCGGCATGACGCGCAAATTCCGTCGCATCGTGTTCTTTTTCCGTGAACCGAACGTCGACGGTTTCAAAGCGAGTAGCAAGCGTTTCCTCAGCAAGCGTTGCGTGTTTTTTTCCGAGTTCTTTTCCAGAAGACGGATTGATGATCAGCATGACTTGAGACAAGATAAATTCCTCCTTCAGGACAATCTGTTGACTTTTTCCCTGTCCGATGAAAACATAATCCAAATTCTTTTTAACAAATAGAAGCACCGAGTAGGCACATGGCTTACTCGGTGCTGAAGTTTGAACTCAGAGTTAAATTATTGTGATGGCGGCACTTCACCAGCAGCAGGACGAGCTTCTTCTTCAACGTCCCAACACTCCGTATTTTCGATCCCGAGTGCTTTTGCTGAGAAGACAGGATCGAGTCCCTGTTTCCGTTGTTCCTGATAATCTTTGATGACTTTGAGAGCGATGCCGCTCAAGAGGAGGATCGCTGTCATATTGATTAATGTCATGCCTGCCATGAAGAGATCGGCAAAACTCCATACCATACCGAGGCTGAGAACAGATCCGATGAAGACGAAGCCCATTGTCGCAATCCGGAAACCGAAGACGGCTGCTGGACTTTGTTTGATGAACTCGATGTTCGTCTCACCGTAGTAGTAACTACCAACGATCGAACTAAAAGCAAACAAGAAGACGCTGAGTGCGATGAATGGTGGGGCAATTGCACCAAATTCTTCGGAGAGCGCGTTTTGCAACATGCCGATTCCTTCGCCATTTCCAGCAGCATAACTATCACTGAGGAGAATAATCGTTGCTGTCGCTGTACAGACGATCAACGTATCAAGGAATACACCAAGTGTTTGTAAGAAACCTTGTTTTGCTGGGTGAGAGACTTCAGCCGCTGCCGCAGCGTTCGGAGCAGACCCCATTCCCGCTTCGTTTGAGAACAATCCGCGTTTGACACCGAGTGAGATTGCAGCACCGACCGAGCCACCGAATGCTTGCTCGATTCCGAAGGCACTTTTGAAAATCATTGCGAACACACCAGGAAGTTCCGTCAGGTTCGTAACGACGACATAAAGAGCAGCAATCAAGTAGAGACCTGCCATGATAGGAACGATGATTGCAGAGAACTTCGCGACACGGTGGACACCACCAAAGATGACGAGTCCCGTCAAGACGACGAGTGCTGCGCCGACGACAGCTGTGTTGATACCGAACGCATTGTCAAAGGCAGCGGCAATCGTGTTTGATTGAACGGAGTTGAAGATAAGGCCGAACGTCACAGCAATCAAGATTGCAAAGACGATTCCGAGAGCTCGGTTCTTCAAGCCTTTTTCGATGTAGTAGGCAGGACCACCACGGTATGCGTTCGATTTCGTATCGCGTACTTTATAGACTTGAGCCAGTGTACTTTCGATGAGAGCCGTCGCGCCCCCTAAGAGAGCGACCATCCACATCCAGAAGACGGCACCTGGTCCGCCGAGTGTGACGGCAATCGTGACACCGGCAAGGTTACCCGTACCGATCCGTGTCGCCGCACCGATGAAGAATGACTGGAGAGAAGTGATGCTTTCTCCTTTATCGTCTGTTGTTTGTTCACTTTTATCGAGCGTGACGCGGAACATCTCTTTTAAGTAAGTGAATTGGATGAAGCCAGTTCGGATCGTGAAGTAGATCCCGCCGCCGATCAATACAGCGATTAATACATACGACCATAAAATGTTGTTGGCGTAATCGACACTTCCTTGAATGACTTGCTGAATGGCGTTCATGATGGTGTATTCCTCCCAAAGAATAATAAAAGCTATACGCTAAATTATACGAATTTTCAGACAATAAGCAACAACAAAATAAAATAAAATTTTAAAACTTAATAAAGTTAGCTAAATGTTAGGAGTTAAAAACATTGTAGGTGAACGAAAAAACTGCCACTCTCGGTATCGAGAGTGACAGGCAAGTAAAGCTAAATCATCCATACTGTAGCAATTGTTCGTATAGGTCATCGAGTTGCTGTTGGATGCTTTTAGAAACGGTATCGGTCGGTTTTTCACGTTTTGCTAATTTCTGTTCAAGCCGCTCGATCTGCACTTCTAACTCATGTTGTGACAAGCGTTTTGGTTTTTGAGGGGTTACGTGGAGTGAGGAAGACGTAGCGAACTCAGCACGCTTCTGTTGAGCATACGTATACGTACCATGATAACGCGTCAGACCATTTTCGAGCCACAGGATCTGCGGAAATAGCCGATTCAAGAAATAGCGGTCGTGTGAGACGGCAATCAATGTTCCAGAAAAATTCTCGAGTGCTTCTTCCAACGTCTCTCTTGATTCAATATCGAGATGATTCGTCGGCTCGTCGAGAATTAATACATTGACCGACGAATGAACGAGGACGGCGAGTTGCAATCGCACACGTTCGCCTCCGCTCAGTGACAAAATGGACCGAAAGACAGTTGGTCCAAAGAACAGGAACCGGGCTAGGATATGGCGGGCTTCCGCTTCTGGAACGGCAATCCGGTCTCTAAACCAGTCGATTAACCGCGCGTCCTCCTCGAAATGGGCATGCTGGGACAGGTAACCGATCCGATTCGATGGTCCACGCGTGAGTGTGCCTGCCTCTGGTGATAATTCGTCAAGCAGCAGTGAGAGCAACGTCGATTTCCCGCTCCCATTCGTTCCGACGATCGCGATCCGATCTTGTGCCATGATCTCGAACGAGACGTCATCAAAAATGTGACGGGTTCCGTAAGCAAACGAGAGTTCTTCAGCGCGAAAGACGACTTGGCTCGAGTGATCAGTGGAAGAGAAGGAGACATCAGCGGTTTTGGCTTCGAGTTGTGGTCGTTTAATCCGTTCGATCCGCTCGAGTGCCCGTTCCATCGATTTTGCTTTACGGAATAATTTCTCACTCGGTGGAGACGCTTCGTTTGCCCATTGCCGGAGTCGACGAATCGCTTCCTTCATTTTCTTTATTTTTTTCTGTTGCTCTTGGTAGGCGTGGAACTGTTCCATCAAGCGACGTTCTCGTTCGACGACGAACGCGCTGTAATTCCCTATATAGGTTGTCAGTTCACCGTCCTCGAGTTCAACGATCGAGGTGACGACGGCGTCTAAGAAGACCCGGTCGTGAGAGACGAGCAGGATGGTTCCTGTGTAGTCCCGTAAGAACTGCTCCAGCCATTCCACGGCAGCTAAATCAAGATGGTTCGTCGGTTCGTCAAGAATGAGCAGATTTGGCTCCATGAGTAACATGCGACCGAGACAAATCTTCGTCTGTTCACCACCGCTCAACTGGTGGAAAGGACGAGTGAGTAACGGACGAAGGTGTAAGCCGTTCACCATGCGTTCGATTTTCGAGTCGAGTAGATAGCCATCCTTTTGTTCGAACGCATTCGTCGCTTCCGCATATCGTGCGAGTAGTGCATCGAGATCATCTGGTGCTGTCGCCATCATTTGCTCCAACTGTTGCATCCGAGAACGGATCGCGAGGATGTCTTCAAACGCTGTCCAAAGGACGTCGAGTCCGGTCATCGTCTCACTATATACAGGAAGTTGTTCCAAATAGCCGATCGTCAAACCGCTCTTTTGATAGATGACACCACCGTCCGGTTGCTCAAGGCGAGCAAGCAAGCGGAGTAATGTCGTCTTGCCACTCCCGTTTCGTCCAATCAGACCGACACGGTCGTGTTCGTTTAAGAAGAGGGAAACATCCGTTAAGATCGTTTCGCCTCCGAATTGTTTGGTTAGGTGTTGAATGTCGCAAATCATCATAATCAATTGATCCTTTCGCGCGCATCAAAAAAAGGAGAGCGCAAATAGCACTCTCCCTAACGTGTGAAAGATGCGCTTTGCTGTATTTTTCAATCATGAAGTTCTAAAAAAGGGCAGACGGGTGCCTTAGAACGCCATTCCATGAAAAATCGCGCGCAACAGATACAATTGTTCCATCAACCAGTGTTTGCACGCGGCAAAGTCCATCTTTTCACACCACCTTTCGTTTCAGATATCTCTAGTTTACTATTTTTTTGTCAGTTACGGAAGTCTGAATTATTTGAACACGCCAGCGATTGAACTGAAGAAGTCACTGAGTCCATCGAATAATTTAGCGAAGAAACCTTTCGTTTCTTCTGATGTTGCGAACGCGTGGATGTCTTGCCCCGCATTTTTCAAACCACTCTCGATTTGTCCCCAGTTGATGTTCGCTTGCTCCATTTGATTGAATAGATTCGTCAACCGGTCCATTTGTGCGTCAGACAACTGGATATTGTTGTTTTGAATGACTTGGACGATCAGGTTTTCGATCTCGACTTTGGTTTCCGGTTTTTGATTGGCGATCTCAGCCTTGATCTCATTCATTAAGTCAGCGACTTTATCCGTGCCGACCGTTTTTCCGACGTCTGATGTGACCGATAATTCTTGCTGTGCTAAATCCTTGCGTTCGTCACTTAACTTAATTCCCGTCTCAGCGGAAGTTTGATCGTACGCTTTCATGATTCCTGTCAGTGCCGATGTCCCGGTCACCTTGTAGGGAGAAGTGATCGTGATGTCGGCATCTTTGACACCCGCTGTGACGAGAGCGTTGAGATACATATCCTTTGTCACCCATGTGATGTTCTCCGTCGAGACGGAAAGTCCATCACCTTTTTCCGTCAGTTCAATCTTAGCCGACGAATACATGTTGCCGCCTTTTTGCGACTGTGGAATGTTTTTCCCGAGATATTTTTCTTCGTCAGCAGAAGTTGCGATGATCGGCGTGATGCCTTCCGGTGCATTGAGACGGGAAAGCACCCATGCTTTATCCTTTGCGCCGAGTGACTCCCCGAGTGTGACGATCGTCTTATCGACGACTTGTTCGGCAGATGCGGCTGTCGGGAGTAATAGAGCAGAAGCGATAACGGCTGACGCCATGATTTTTGTTGGTGTATGCATAATGAAATCCTCCAATTTGTAAGTAACAGAATGAATTATAGTATCAGGTACTAAAGTTAGTGTACGAGAACGAAAGAAGTTCGGAATCGGTCTGTAGATGGAGACGGCATCCGTCTTCTGACACTCCATAGTATAGCGAAAAGAGGACAACTTGACTTCCGTTTTCAGCATGCTATAGTGGATGGGAATCGAATAATGACCACTAGGGGAGTCGGTAGACCGACTGAGACGAACGAAGACGTTCGGACCCTTTGAACCTGATTAAGTTCGTACTTACGGAGGGAAGTGGCGTCAAGTCTTGTTCTTCTTGCGCCATGCCCGTGTGTTTCGGGGTGGTGTTTTTTCGTTTCATACTAAACGAGGAGGATGAGATCATGACATTCACACAAGAAATCAAACAAGCGGCACAAGCGTATTGGGACAGTAGTTTTACGCACCCATTCGTTCAAGGAATCGGAGAGGGGACGTTACCACTCTCGAAATTTCGGCATTACGTCATGCAGGATGCCTATTACTTAAAACACTTTGCGAAGATTCAAGCGAAGGCAGCGTCAAAAGCAGACGACTTCGCGACGATCGCGACACTTGCCGAACATGCGACTTCGACTTACGAGGCAGAGCTGACCTTACATCAATCATTTTTTGAGCCGCTCGGTATTACGGAAGCAGATCTTGAAGCATTTGAACCAGCACCGACAGCATATGCGTATGTCTCGCACATGCATCATGCGAGTGAAGGAACGCTCGGTGAGACGATTGCTGCCATCTTGCCATGTTACTGGTTGTATTATGAAGTCGGACAGCAATTACTGACGTGTACTCCGGAAGAAAAAATCTATCAGCAATGGATCGACACGTACAGCTCGGAATGGTTTGAAAAGGTCGTCTTTGAACAGATTGCACGGCTTGATGCGCTGGCGGAACAAGCGAGCCCGACGGAACGCGAGCGGATGAAACGTCATTTCGTGACGAGCTGTTACTATGAGTTACTCTTCTGGCACATGGGGTGGACGGAAGAGACGTTTGCGTCAGTTTACGAAACGATTCCGGCACGAGCGGTATCTTCTTGAATCACTAAATGGTAGAATTAGGAATACCATTTAGTGAGAGTAGGGATTGGAATGGAAATCATCGTGATCGCACTTGTGATTCTCGCGGCATATGTCGTGCAACAGGTGCTCGGAAAAGTAAAAGTGAGATTTGTTGGGTACATCATTCCCATCTTGATGGCGGTGTACGGAACATATGCTACGATTCAGAATTTTCAGGGGTTGCTTCAGTTCGGTTTTACAATGGGGAGTTCCATCGCGACTATCCTAGTCGTCATCCTCTATGTTTCGTTGACTTATTCACTTCATCGTGTCTACAAGCGTTCGAAAGAAGAAGCCGAATATCCGTATCAATCGTTAAAAGACCGAGGCATCCTGTAAAGGAGCTTCGGTCTTTTGGTGTATCACGTCATCATTTTTTCCAGTTTTTAAAGCCGTCACCGAATTTAAGATGCAGTTGATCGGTAAAGACACCGTTCTGAAAGACCGGCACATCAACCGGTAAAGTGCCTTGTGGTTTGAACGTTCCGAAGATCGCTCGGATACCTGCAGGCAGGTTCGGTCCCGCTGATTTCAGATTGCCTGCTTCGGAGTCTGGTCCGTTCGGGTCGCCTTTGAAGCCATAGACGAGGACGTGTGCCGGTGCGTCCGGTTGAACAGCAACATCGTATGGGTTACGGAGACTGAGCAGGACGGATGGTGTATCCGTTTGTTTCGCATAGCGGAAGATTGAAGCCGGAATCGCTTGTTCTGGTGCAGTAGGTAGTAGTTTAGCACTCGTATTGACGTTGGAACCGACGATGATGTAATCTGCTGCATCGAGTTGCGCCCGTAATGTCTGGTTTTGGTCGAGCGGTAGCGTAGTAGCCGAGTAATTCGCTGTCGTCACGTGCCAGTTCCGATTCTTCGGTAGGGACGCGATCGTTTTTTTCATGCTGTCCGTTTGATCCGCCGTAGGAGCGATCACAAGAACATTTGCATTCTTTTTCGGTTTGAATGGTAACGTCCGCTGATCATTTTTCACGAGTGTGACCGCGGCTTCCGTCATCGCGCGTTCTTTTGCTTTATGCTCGGGACTGCCGACGATTTGGTTCGAGTGCGCGATTTTTTCAGCTAGGGATGTCGTGTCAGTCGTACCGTTCCAAATTCCGCGTTCTGCTTTCAGCGTCAGGATTCGCTCGACCGATTGATCGATCCGTTCCTCTGAGAGGCGACCGTCTTTGACTGCTGCGATCACATCCTTGAAAATCTGATCGAGCTTTGTGACATCTTGCTCGGAACGAAGGATCGTCGGCATGAGCGCGATGTCGACTCCAGCGTCAAACGTCTTTAAGACGGCTTCTGATTCCGTGAAGTTGTCGGCGATCGCCTGCATGTTCAACGCGTCTGTGATGACGATGCCATCGTAGCCAAGTTTTTCGCGCAGTACGCCCGTGATGACATCGTCCGATAACGTCGCAGGTAAAGGGAAGGTACCATTTGTCGACGTGACGACTTCAGGTTCGATTTGCGGCATTCCGATGTGTCCTGTCATGATCATATCGATGTCTTCAGCAATAGCTCGCTTGAACGGTACGAGCTCGACTTGTTCTAGCTCCTGCAAGGACCGGTCGACGACCGGCAAGCCATAGTGGGAATCGGTCGCTGTATCGCCGTGACCCGGGAAGTGCTTGGCAGTCGCTGCGACACCTTCAGACTGAATTCCCTTCATTAGAGCGGAACCGAGTGTGCCGACGAGCTCCGGATCACTCGAGAACGAGCGGACACCGATGACGGGATTTCCAGGGTTGCTGTTGACATCAAGATCCGGACCGAAGTTGACATTGATGCCGAGTGCACGCAGTTCCGAACCGATGATGTGACCGGCATCATTCGCGTATGCACTACTACGGGTCGCACCTAACGCCATATTGCCGGGTAAGTTCGTTCCTGTTCCGAGCCGAGTGAC
Organism: Exiguobacterium sp. s191; assembly: GCF_018618955.1. Taxonomy (NCBI): domain Bacteria; kingdom Bacillati; phylum Bacillota; class Bacilli; order Caryophanales; genus Exiguobacterium; species Exiguobacterium sp. s191. The sequence goes on from NZ_JACSNC010000001.1 coordinate 283,298, forward strand.
GATGCCGCCTTCTTGGTCGATCGTGACGAACAGCGGAATATCGTTGCTGTCGTCTTGTTTGACGACTTCTTGCAGATCATGAACGAGTTTCGTCGTCTGTTCGGTTTCGCTGACGTTCTCAGCAAACAAGATGACGCCACCTAAATCATAACGGTCGATGATGTTCGCGACTTCTGGGGCAAGCGACGTATGGTTGCTGCCATTCCACTGTCGGAAGTCCGGCATGATCATCTGCCCGATTTTTTGTTCGAGTGTCATCGTGTCGATTTTGTGACTGATCCGATCGGCTGAAGATCCTGCCTCTGCCATGACAGGTAAACTACTTGAGACGAGTACTGCTGCGAGTCCGGCTGTTAACGTGAACTGTCCGATTTTTTTCATGATGTACGTCCTCCTTTAGTCAAACCGTGACTGGAATTCTTTTCAATACGGACAGTATAGCAAGGGGGTTATTTTAAAACAATGTTTTATTTGTAAACGATTTCAAATTGAAATAAAATTCAATAAAAAAGTGATTCCCCTGAAGAGGAATCACTTTCAAGTAAATTCGATCGATTGATTAGCTATAGCGTTCCACGATGCTTGTCAGCTGACGTTCGACGAACGATTGATCTTGCAATTCACTATTGGACAGACGAAGTTTGATCATTGACTCATCCGCACCAGCCATTTCACTGAACAATGATCCGAGACTGTGCGCACGACGATCGACTTGGACGATTAAATCAATCCCAGACCCGTCTTGAAGCATGATGATTTCAATCTCATCCAGTTTATGAGCGTAGTGTGTATTGCGAGCTGAATATTCAAGCTCCTGAGCAATCGGTAAATCTTTCCGGAATCGTCCAGGTAATTTTTCCGTGTCGGCTTTTTTCAATCGGAAGCCAAGTGACTCCATCGCATCTAAGACTGTTGCTTGGTAGCGGTTTGCTTCGACGATGACAGCGTCACGGTCAGATGGATCGACGGCTTGAGCGATGTCGAGTCCCGTCTCGATCCACGATTTCGATTGACTGACGGAGAGTGGCGTATTCAGCGGGACGCGTAATGTAAAGGGAATTTCCCGCTCGACACCCGCTTCAATCGTGAACTTCGCTTCATTTAAGGCAAATCGGTCGAGCGTAAAGGTCGTAAACGTCGTGCTATCATTGACTTCTTGTTTGTACTGCGTGTTGAATTCAAGATAAATTCGATCAATTTCTTGATCGACGTTTCCGCCTTTGATATGGACGACACCGTGAATTTGACCGCCGGGTTCACAGCGGTCATCCGTCAAGCGTGTATCGACCGTAGCAGCACCAATTCCGATTTGCGAGAGAATTTTTTTGAACATGATGCATTCCTCCTTTTGATTACGTACGAATGATGAAGCGTGTAAACTTGTCGAACAGGTACGAATTTGCTACAGTTTCGAAAGAACATCAGAAAAGGACGGGACGACTAGTGGAACTACATGAATTAAAAGCGGGTCTTGCCTCGCAAATCACGCAAGGAACACTGATCCATGCAACGATAAGTAATCCGCGTCAAAAATCAAATGATCTCCGACGAATCAAGGTAAAACCGATTCTATTAAGAGATACGGTGATGATGCAGGTTGAGTTTCAATTTGAACGTGTTATGAAGCATGAAAATATTTTAATGGACGATTTCGTCGGGCGACTCGATGACTGGTTCACGGAATTCCGCCAATTCTTATTCCGTTTTGAAGAAGACGAATGGCAATTCCAGCTCTCGAAAAAGATGAAAGTCGCGCTCAAGACATCCAAAAAGGAACCGATGAAAGCTCTCCTGTCGCATGACCGCAAAAAAACCTATCTATTAGAAGACGGTGTACCGGTGCCGTTTCTGATTCGTTTGGGTGTCATGACGGAAGCGGGGCAGGTCAAAAAACAGAAGTACGATAAGTTTAAACAAATCAATCGTTTCCTTGAATTCGTCGAGGATAGCATCGCTGCCTTGCCAAAAGGAAAAAAACTCCGGATTTTGGACTTTGGCTGCGGGAAGTCGTATTTGACGTTCGCTCTCTATCATTATCTAAAAGTCGTCAAAGGATTCGACCTCGAAGTGACAGGTCTTGATCTAAAGAAAGAAGTCATCGAAGAATGTACGCAAATTGCGCGTGATCTGGATTATACCGATCTGACATTCCGTGTCGGAGACGTTCATGATTACACAGGGGAGACGGAAGTCGACCTGATGGTGACACTTCACGCTTGTGATGTCGCAACTGACGTCGCACTCGCGCGAGCTGTTGACTGGAATGCATCGGTCATCCTGAGCGTACCGTGCTGTCAAAAGGAATTGAACCGTCAACTGGACTGTTCGCCACTCGATGTCATGCTCCAGCACGGACTGATCAAAGAAAAATTCGCGTCACTGGCGACAGACTCGATTCGTGCTGAGTTGCTGACGCTCGTCGGATACGAAGCGCAGTTACTCGAATTCATCGATCTCGAGCATACACCGAAGAACATCTTGATTCGGGCATACAAACAAAACAAGCGACCAACGGAAGAAAAAATCGATCGCTACATCGCGTTCCGTGATTTGTTGCATGCCCGACCATTTTTAGAAACTGAATTAAGCGACAGACTTGGACAGATTTCATCGAAACTCGTACAATAAGAAGGAGAACGAATCAAAGGAGGCAATATGATGGATTTCCAAATGTATTTTGAAGATGTCGTCCAAACAGCCCGCAAAGAAGCGCAAGCTGCTGGATTTGAAGAATTAACGACGCCTGAGAGCGTAGATGAAGCAATGAAACGCGAAGGGCTAACACTTGTCCTTGTCAATTCAGTATGTGGATGTGCTGGCGGGATCGCCCGTCCTGCTGCAGCGTACGTCAATCGGAAAGAGGGCATCAAGCCCGATCATTTCGTCACAGTATTCGCTGGTCAAGATCGCGAAGCGACAGACCGTGCGCGTGAATACTTCGAAGGTTATCCACCTTCATCTCCATCATTTGCATTAATGCAAGATGGAAACATCCTCTCAATGGTCGAGCGGTTCGACATCGAATCGTTCACGGCAGAAGAAGTAGTCGACAAACTTGAATCATTGATTGAAATCTACGCATAAGCAAAGAAGACTCCTGATAAAGGGGTCTTTTTTTGTGCATTCATGAGATTAAAATAATAAATTTCAATATTGAAAGCGTTTGCAAAATTGTATAAAAAGTCATTTATGCATGATTTATGAATAGAAAGTCAAAAAAATTTATATATTTATGCTTTACAGTGAATAAATATTCGTATATCCTAAAAGCAATAGAACAGGTCAGGCTTTTCGGTATTGAATTGGACATACACATAAGTCATACTATTGTTAAAGTTCTGACAATTGAGCGTTGGAAGGGGAAAACTCGAATGAAAAAATTATTAGCAACGGCAATGGCAGGCATTCTGGCAGTCACGATGGCAGCATGTGGCGCGTCGGAAGAATCAACAGGTGGATCAAGCAAAAGCGATAAAGTATTGACGATGGGAACGTCAGCGGATTACTTCCCATTTGAATACATCGATACGAAAAAAGGAGAGGACATCGTCGGGTTCGACGTTGCGATCGCCAAGGAAGTCACGAAAAATCTCGGGTATGACTTAAAAATCGAAGACATGGAATTCGGAAGCCTACTCGGTGCCCTCAGCTCAGGTCGTGTCGATTTCGTCATGGCGGGCATGACACCGACGGAAGAGCGGAAGAAAAACGCTGACTTCACGGATATTTACTTCGAATCGAAAAACTTGGTCATGACGAAGGATAAAGCGATCAGTTCAGAAGATGAACTCAAAGGTAAAAAAATCGGTGTCCAGCTTGGTTCGATCCAAGAGGGACTCGCAAAAGATCGCTTCAAAGATAGCGAAGCGGTTCCTTTAAACAAAATCCCAGAAATCATTCAAGAATTGAATACAGGTCGGATTGATGCCCTCATCATCGAGGATGCAGTTGCCGTCAAATACATGGATCAAGATGCATCCCTAAAAACGTACCAGATTAAAGAAGATGGTCCAGCTGGATCAGCGATCGCCTTCAAAAAAGGGGATAAGATGCGTGACGATTTCAACAAAGAGTTGAAGAAGATGATCGACAGTGGTGAAATCGATAAATTGGCAGAAGAATGGTTCCAAAAAGAAGCAAAATAAGTCAAGTGCATGGGGGTGGGGGTAACCTCATCCCTTTTGTGCGACGTTAGGAGATTGATTATGATAGACTTTACAAAGATTCAAGATTCAATTCCATATATTCTTGAGGGGATTCCGGTCCTGTTCCAAGTCGTCATCGTGGCGGCCATTGCCGGGATGCTGATCGGAATCGTCGTCGCGGCACTGAAAATAACGAAGAGCCGTTTCCTCCGTTTCATTGGTCATGCTTACACAGCGATCTTCCGGGGGACACCATTGATTTTGCAACTGGCGATCGTCCACTTTGGATTACCACAGTTGACAGGGTATGTGACGACAGGATACCAATCGGCAATCATCGCCTTCTCCTTGAACTCCGGAGCGTATATCTCGGAAATCATTCGGGCCGGGATTCAGGCTGTTGATCGCGGACAGTGGGAAGCGGCAGATGCGCTCGGTATTTCGTATTTCAAACAACTCCGTTCGATCATTTTGCCACAAGCCTTTAAAAATATCCTTCCGGCGATCATGAACGAATTGATCACGTTGACGAAGGAATCGGCACTCGTCTCGACAGTCGGTGTGCTCGACGTCATGCGTCGTGCGCAAATCGTTGGAGGAGAAAAGGCGATTTATTTCGAACCGTTGTTGTTTGCCGGATTCGTATATTTTGTTCTCGTCATGGGATTGAGCTTGATAGGCCAACAAGTCGAAAAAGCTATGAGAAAGAGTGGGTAATCAGATGGAACCTATGATCCAAGTCACCGATTTGCATAAGCAATTCGGAAAATTAGAAGTATTAAAAGGTATCTCGACGACAGTTACACGCGGTGAAGTCGTCGCTGTCATTGGACCGTCGGGATCCGGTAAATCAACATTTCTACGTTGTATCAACTTACTTGAACAACCAACGAGTGGAACGATCATCGTCGATGGTTTTGAACTGACGAAACCAAAAGCGAACATCTCGAAAGCACGTCAGAACATCGGAATGGTGTTCCAACAATTTAACTTGTTCCCACATAAGTCTGTTCTTGATAACTTGACGTACGCACCGATCAACGTCCTTGGTATCTCAAAAGACGAGGCAGTCAAGCGGGCAGAGACGCTACTAGATCGCGTTGGTTTAGCCGAAAAACGCGATAATTATCCGAACCAGTTGTCAGGTGGACAAAAACAACGGGTCGCGATTGCACGTGCACTCGCGATGGAACCGAACGTCATGTTGTTTGATGAACCGACGTCAGCGCTTGACCCGGAGATGGTCAATGAAGTCCTTGACGTCATGAAGCAACTGGCGGAAAGTGGGATGACGATGGTCATCGTGACACACGAGATGGGCTTTGCAAAAGAGGTTGCAGATCGTGTCTTGTTCCTCGACGAGGGGATTCTGATGGAAGAAGGTTCACCGGTCGAACTCTTTGACAATCCGAAGACGGACCGGGCGAAAAAGTTCCTCGAAAAAGTTTTATGAGCACAGCACGCTAACTCTGAAGAGGGTTAGCGTTTTTCGGTTTTTTGTATAGAGGGGGGATAAGAATGAAAAAATTGCTTGAAGGTCATCATACTCGTCTGACGCGTTTTCAATCGGAAGATACCGAAGTGATGCAACGGCTGCTTGACGATGCAACGTTTGCTCGCCATTTCAGTGCGACGCCATATCGTCACTTATCGAAGGAAAAGATTGAACAGATGATGGCGACGGATGCTCCGGAGACGTTTCGGTTTGCGATTCGTAACTTCGAAGATGAACGGATGATTGGGGTGGTCGCATTAGAAGATATTTTACCGACACATGGAACGGCATGGCTGATGATCGGCATCGATCCGGATTGTGAAGGGCAAGGGTATGCAACGGATGCGCTACAGACGATACTAGAGTACGCCTTCTTAGAGTTGAACTTGTACCGGATTCAATTGACGGTCTTTGAGTATAATACACGTGCGGTTCAACTGTACGAACGACTCGGGTTCGTTCAGGAAGGAAGATACCGAGCCTTTTTACGACGAGACGGGGAGCGACATGATATGTTACTGTACGGATTACTCGAACCGGAATGGAGGGAACGACAATGATTCAAGAAACGGAAGCGTTCGTCCGGTCGTTTCACGCGACGGACTTTTCAGGTCATGATTATGCCCATATCGAACGGGTTCGCCGCTTAGCCTTACATATTGCCAAACAGGAAGGCGGGAACGTCAAAATCATCGAACTGGCGGCCTTACTTCATGACGTAGCAGATAGTAAACTCGGGGGAACGGCAGAAACGGTCGCAACCTTTTTACAAGGAAAAGTGACAGAAGAAGAACAGGAACAAATTCTAGACATCATCACGAGCCTGTCCTATAAAGACGGTACACGCCCACCGATGCAAACGATCGAAGGGCAAGTCGTTCAAGATGCTGATCGTCTCGATGCCATCGGTGCAATCGGGATTGCGCGCACATTTCAGTTCGCTGGTCGGTTCGGGGAGCCGATGCATGTACCTGGACTAGCACCACGAGAACCGGGTGACCGAAAGGGAGAGACGAGTGCCCTGAATCATTTCGAAGAAAAGTTATTCCGGCTAAAAGATTTAATGAATACGAAAACAGCACTTCTTTTAGCAGAGGAGCGACATCGCTACATGGAAGAGTTCGTTAATCGTTTTAAGCAGGAATGGGAGGGCGCTACGGGAGAAGTAGGTGATATGTAAATCAATTTAAACACATAAGGCGCGTTGTCCGGTTCATTTTCCAGACAACGCGCCTTATGTTGGATTTAACTAAGGATAATGGCAGTAATTAACCCAAGTGCTGCGAACAGACCAACGATCGCACCACCTTCCTCATGAGCTTCCGGCATCATCGTCGAAGCGAGCATCGCGATGATTCCACCGCTTGCGAAGCCACCGATCATGGCGAATTGCATGTCCGGGAGTTCTGCTAGAATCGTGTAGCCGGCGAGTGAGGCGAGGGCGGAAATCAACCAGACGACTCCCCACATCAGCAATACTTTGTTCTTCGAAAAGCCATCTTTTCGCAAACCGGTCGTACTCGATAAGCCTTCCGGGATATTACTGACGAAAATCGCCGCGACGAGTGCCGCGCTGACATTTCCCGATAACAGACTGGCACCGATCATGATTGATTCCGGGATCGCATCAAGAATCGTCCCGAAAAAAATCGCTGTTCCCGTGCCTTCGTTCCCACCAGACGAGCGTTTCCGTTTACTCGCGCCGCGTGACGAAACGAATAGGTCAAAGCCCGTAAAGACGAGTGCGCCGACGATGAAGGAGATCGCGACGACGAGCGTCGTTGACTTCTTTAATGCTTCATCGAGTAACTCGAACGTCGCTGCTCCAATCAAGATCCCGGTCCCAAACGACATGATATAACCAATCAGGCGTTGCTTTAAGGGTAAGTACAATCCGAATAGGGCACCGATGACAACTGCACCACCTGCTAGCGCCCCCCAACCGAACGCTTCCCACATACGATCGCCTCCTTCTTGTCCTTTCTACCTGTTCTAGATAATTCATAAACATAGCGAAAAGAAAGAAAAATAGTTCGCGACGCATGCAAGGGGCTGACTTAAAAACAGAATGACGCGTCATTTCACGCCTTTTCCTCAGGCGAGATACGAGATCCTGTAGGAGCGGCGTGAAGCGCGTCATTCTTAACTTTGTGGAGACCGACTTCTTAAGTCATTAAATCTCAATCATTAGAATGGTTGTTTATTTAACCAATGACCACCGTCAAGAGCAATACATTCTCCGTTCAAGTAGCGGGCTTGATCTGACACCATCCATGTTGCAAGTGTTGCGATCTCTTCCGGTGTCCCGAATCGACCGAGCGGGACGTTCCGGCGAATTCGTTCCGCGTGTTCCGGTGACAATGCGAGTTTGTCGGCACCACCTGTCCGTTCGATTGGGCCCGGACTGATCGCGTTGATACGGGCTTGATATTTATAGCCCCATTCGACGGCAAGCGTCCGCGTCAAGTTCAGGACACCGGCTTTCGCAGCGGCGCTCGGAGCTACACCAGCGCCAGCCTGCCACGCATAAGACGCAACGATGTTGACGATTTGTCCGCCAACGACTTGATCTTCCTGCCATCCTTTGACCAGAGCGTGACAGCAGTTGAATGTCCCGTTGAGGACGATATCGATGACCGTCTTCCATCCATTTGGTGATAACTCGTCGGTCGGACAGATGAAGTTCCCGGCAGCATTGTTGATCAATGCTTCGAGACGACCAAACCGTTCGCGTGCTTGATTGACAGCAGCCAGACAAGCGTCAGCATCACGGACATCCATCTGAATCGTCAGATGTTCGCCTTGAATCTGACCCAATGCTTCATCCATGAGTCGCAAGCGTTCCGCGTCGCGTCCTGTAACAACGACGTTCCAGCCGGCTTCCTTTAAGGCGAGCGCCATCGCTTTCCCCATTCCGTTCGTTCCACCCGTCACCATGATCGTTTGTGTCATATTGCTTCCTCCTTTATGTAATGAATGAACAGCCATTCATATTCTTTATTCAAAAAAGAAGGAGCGAACTCCTTCTTTTTCTGACTTATTGTGTTGCAAGAGCCGTATCTGTTAAGACAGGAACGACTTGTTTCTTACGTGAAACGACACCTTCGAGGTAAACAAGGTTGTTCGTCGCTTCAAGACCGTAAGCACGTTCGACGAGATTCGCTTCTTTCCCGAGGACGAGTCCAACAGAGTTGTTCGTCAAGATATCCGTGACGATGAAGACGAACAGATCAAGTCCTTTTGCAAGGATGACTTCGTTGATCGCTGTTTCGAGTTGTTCTTGGCGAAGTAAGACTTCAGCTGTATCGACCGTGTTGACTTGAGCGATTTCGACTTTGAGTGTTCCCATCGTGAATTCTTTTGCATCAAGTGAGATCAATTCAGGAACGGATTTTTTCGAGAGATCAGCTCCAGCTTTGAGCATCTCAAGACCGTAGACGTTCGCATCGACACCAGCGATTTCTGCGAGTTCACGTGCTGCGATGATATCTTGCTCCGTGCAAGTCGGCGATTTGAACAGGAGCGAGTCGGAAATGATCGCTGATAACATCAACCCAGCGATTTCTGGTTTGATGGCAACACCATGCTCTTTGTAGAGCTTGTTCAGGATCGTTGCTGTACAGCCGACCGGTTCTGCCCGGTAGTAAACAGGATCCGATGTCTCAAAGTTTGCGATCCGGTGATGGTCGATGACTTCCGTTACCGTAACAGTGTCGATATCGTTCGCACTTTGTTGACGTTCGTTGTGGTCGACTAAAATGACGTGTGACGCTTCTGTCGCGACTTCTGTCACTAAACGTGGTGCTGTCACTTTGAACGTATCGAGTGCGAATAACGTTTCATCATTCATTTCACCGAGGCGGATGGCTTCGGCATTGACACCGAGTGCTTTCTTTAATTCTGCATAAGCGATTGCCGATGTGATTGTATCGGTATCAGGATTTTTGTGACCAAATACTAAAACTTTTTCCATGACGTGTTCACTCCTCAATGATTGTTGTCTCGCCCTATAGTGTATCATATCTCGGATTTAGAAAGCGTTCATTTTCACCATGATACCAGCGATTTTTTCACTCCAGAAGGGGTCTGACGCGTAAAAGACGTTCATGCCTTTTTGTTTGTTTCCAAGGTACGCCCCACGGAAATAACGTCCATCCCGATCGAGATAATCCTTTGCGATGAATCGACCGGTTTGCTCGATTGAGTCCGTCAAGGATTTATAGACGGTCGCATCCTCTCCCGGCGCGGAATCGGTCGCATTGACGCCGAACAAGTTATTTTTCTCGCGGGCAATCTCAGACCGTCCATAATCGGATTCGTGAATCGCATGTGCAAGCAGATAGGCCGCGTTGACACGGTATTTCTTTTCAACGGACTTAAAGACTTTCCCTTTACCGATCAAGGGGCTGTCCGGTGCTTGCTCCTTGATGAACGCATCGAGTTGTTTGGCACTGAGACGCGTCGGTTTCGTCAAATCACGCGTTAATGTCTTCGATTCGACATATTTGCTCGTCCGAGGAGTCGTTTTCGTCGCTTCGCCGGCAACGATCAGTCCACCAAGTCCGCTGTCCGCGACGATGTAGTGAAGGAGTCGATCGCCCTTCGTCTGATAATACGATGCATTCGAGACACGTTCTGCCGGGAACGGACGTAAGCGGTCCGTTGGGACATGCCCCGTCACGCCGGCGATGCTGACACGACTCGTCTGTTCACCGAACTCAAGCAACTGGACACGTGTGCCGGAAGCGACGTAAGTGAGCCGTTTCTTTAACTCAGGGTCACGATGAATCGATAGAATACCACGATCGTCGACGATCCCAGTACCTGGTCCACCGAGGTAGACGTAGCGGTTGTCCGATGAACGTTTCACCGCTCCGCGCTGTCCCGCGTACTCCTTCGCTTCGGTGAACGTCTGGAACTCTTGTTCCATGATTTTGCCTTTTTCATAGCGCTCAGCTGAATAAGGCGCTGGTGGGGTTAAGACGGTCTTCGGTTCCTCGCGGAGCCAAAAGAACAAGAGAACTCCGATGAGGAAGAAAAAAAGCAATCCTTTTATCGAACCGGTCCGGCGCACGGGGCGACCGGGGCGGATAGTGCGTGTCGTCAAAGTAAATCACGTCCTTTAAAAAGCAATGGACATTCGTGTCCAACGTAGGTAGTCTAACAAAGAAAAACAAAAGGGGGTGAACCTGTTGCAAATCGGTTATCGCACGCTGAAGACAGCGGTCGCTGCTGCGCTCGCGATGTGGATCGCAGAACAGCTCAAGCTCGATTATTACGTCTTCGCTGCCATCATCGCCATCTTGAGCATCCAGTCGACACGAAAGAAGACGTTTCGGTCTTCTTACGAACGCATCATGGCATCATTACTTGCCATCGTGCTCGGATTCATTCTATTCGAGGTCATCGGCTATCGTCCGGTGACGTTATTGATCTATTTCATTTTATTCCTTCCATCCGTTCAACGCCTCCGACTTCAGGACGGTTTCATCACGAGTGTCGTCATTCTGACACATTTGTATACGGAACGTCAGCTCAACGCGCACATCTTATTGAACGAATCCTTATTGCTTGGCATTGGTGTTGGTGTCGGATTACTTGTCAACATGTACATGCCAAGTCTCGATTTATTGATTGACGACCGACGAGAAAAGATTGATCAACGGATCGCCGCCTTATTTTTTGAAGTCGCGGCTGCGATTGAAACAGGGCGGGTCAATCATCATGCGTTGACGCTTGACGAGACAGAACGTCTGTTACGTGAAGGGAAAGATGCCGCCTTAAAACGAATGGGAAACGCGATCGGTCGTCGGAACGATGATGAAGATTATGCCTACTTCCGGATGCGCGAACAACAATTCGAGTTACTGCGCGGTATCGTCCATCATGCCGAGGAACTCGTCCTCGTCGTCGAAGAAGGAAAAAAAGTCGCCGACTTCTTTCGGACGATTGGTGACAATGTCCGACCTGAAGCCGACGCAATGGTGTACATTTCAGAACTAGAGGCATTATTGACACGTTTTCGTGCCTCTGCCTTACCCGTCACGCGGGAAGAGTTCGAGGTCCGCTCTGCCTTACTGCACATGCTACAAGAAGCGGAGCAGTATTTACGTTTAAAACAACGTTACGTCAATCAAAAGAAATAAAACATCGTCGAGGCGAACGTACCGATCAGGAAGATTGCTAAGATCCCGATCGTCGTCCATTTGATGATACGTTGTTGTTTCGATGGTTTTGCCATATCCACTACTCCTCTCTTACATCAACTGATTAATGCCATTGTACAAACAACCTTTCAGAAGTGCAAATGACGATGGAGATGGTATACTGAAAAAGCGCTAATGGATTGAAACATAATAAGAGGAGGGTTTTGTCATGGTCAATGAACAACGTGTATTAGATACGTTTTTAGAACTTGTCCAGATCGATTCGGAATCAAAAGAGGAGGCACGGATTTGTGCTCACCTGAAAAAAACGTTCGAGGATCTCGGATGTGAGGTGTTCGAGGATGACGCTTCGTCTAAGACGGAACATAAAGGAAACAATTTAATCGTCACACTTCCGGCAACAAAAGACGGCGTCGATAAAATTTATTTCACTTCCCATATGGATACGGTATTCCCGGGGCAAGGCATTAAACCAATCATCGAGGACGGTTACGTCAAGACGGACGGCACAACGATTCTTGGGGCAGATGATAAAACAGGTCTCGCATCTCTGATCGAACTCGTGCATGTATTGAATGAAACGAAACAACCTCACGGGAAAATTCAGTTCGTCATCACAGTCGGTGAAGAATCTGGGCTCGTCGGTGCGATGGTGCTTGATCCATCAAAAATCGATGCCGATTATGGTTTTGCACTTGATTCAGATGGAAAAGTCGGAGACATCATCACGGCTGCTCCAACGCAAGCAAAAGTCAATGCGAAGATTTTCGGGAAAACAGCGCATGCTGGTGTCGCACCGGAAAAAGGTGTCTCGGCGATTACGATTGCGTCGAAAGCGATCGCGAAGATGCCGCTCGGTCGGATTGATGAAGAGACGACAGCGAACATCGGACGGTTTAGCGGTGGCGGTCCATCAACGAACATCGTTTGTGATTATGTCGAAATCTTCGCGGAAGCACGGTCACTCGTCGCTCCGAAGATGGAAGCACAGACAGAGAAGATGAAAGCGGCGTTTGAAGAAGCGGCAGCAGAGCTTGGTGGTCGTGCTGAAGTTGAAGTCAAAGTCATGTACCCAGGCTTCAAGTTCGAGGATGGAGATCAAGTCGTCGAAGTCGCGAAAGCAGCGATCACACAACTCGGACGCACGCCACGCCTCTTACATTCTGGTGGTGGATCAGATGCCAACGTCATTGCTGGTTTTGGTATCCCAACGGTCAACTTGGCTGTCGGATATGAAGATATCCACACGACGAATGAGAAGATGCCGATCGAAGAACTCGTCAAAACAGCGGAACTTTGCGTGACGCTAGTCGATTACATCACGAACAAATAAGCTGATGAAACACAAAAAAGAGTGTACCGCAACATTGCGGTACACTCTTTATCATTGTACGATTAAACTACTTGAGGACGATCAACATATTCCATAGACTCTAGAACGAGTTCTTCTGTACATAATAAGGTCGAAGCGATTTCATCGATTTGAATCGACTTTCCGTATTTTTGCCGATAACTCTCGTTCAGTTTGCGGGCTTCCCGGACGATGCGGGCATAGGTCCGTTCAATCTTAGTCATGGAAAAAACCACCTTCCAAATCTGAATAGGTACAGTTTACCATGCTTCAACAGAAGAAAGGTGTATTTTGTGTATAAAAAATGCTAATTTTACGAAAAGGGGAAAAAGATGGAATTTTATTTTTTAGGGACAGGAGCCGGTATGCCGTCGAAACAACGAAACGTCACATCGATTGCCTTGTTACACCCCAAAATGACCTGGTTGTTCGATTGTGGAGAGGCGACACAACATCAAATCTTACACAGCCCGATCAAACCACGGAAAGTCAACGCGATCTTCATCACCCATTTACACGGGGATCATATCTTTGGGTTACCAGGATTCATTAGTACAAGAGCAGCGCTGGAAGGCACGACACCGCTAACGATCTATGGACCGACCGGGATCAAAGAATGGATGGACGCGACATTACGCATCACAGGAACATATCTACGCTATCCACTCCGGATCGTTGAAGTCGAAGACGGTCAAACCTATGACCAGGATGGATTCCGCGTGACGGCGCGGTCGCTTGAACATCGCTTCCCGGCGTTCGGGTACCGACTCGAAGGACCAGAAGAGCGGGGGGCTTTGCGTGTGGATGCACTGAAGGCACTTGGGGTGCCATCGGGTCCGCTCTATCGCCGAATCACACTGGAAGAAACCTTTGAATTCGAAGGAACAGTCTATACGTCGTCCGACTTTTTAGAGTCACCAAAACCGGGTGTTAAGCTAGCAGTTCTTGGCGATACGATGCCGTGCGCAGCCTCGGTCGAACTGGCGCGAGACGTTGATGTATTAGTCCATGAAGCAACGTTTGCCGATCGAGAAGTCGAACATGCGGGACGCTTCGGTCACTCGACCGCTCGACAGGCAGCTATCATTGCAGAAACGGCACGAGCGAAAAAGCTTCTATTGACGCACGTTTCCGCTCGTTATGTCGATCAAGAGGAAGTACTGGAACAAGAGGCACGAGAAGTATTCACGAACAGTCATCTCATGTTTGATCACCGGATCGTCCCGGTCAAAGGATAGACGATGGACTTTCTCATTTTATGGGCACTCTTTTTACTGGCTGCTAGCGGATTAGGTTTTTTACTCGAACGTCGGACGGAAAAAGAAAAATACTTGTACATGAAGTTCATTTTTTATGCGTGTCTCGGGGCCGTGTCGTTTCCAGTCTATGATATTCAGTTACCGCTCGGCATCATCATTTTCCTGATCGTCCTGCACCCGAAAAAGAACTCGCGTTATAAAAGATACATGGCACTCTTTGGGTTCTTATTCTTCCTGTTGCAACTCTTTCTCGGTCCGTTTGATGCGGGAGTGTTGCGGGAAGAAACACAACAGATTGGTCGCGTGACGATCACGGATGACTCATTCGACAATTTCCTTTCTCAAATCGAACGGCGTGTCGGTGAAGAGGGACTGCGGATGGAACAAAGTCGGTTGATGTTCGATCGGGGCGGGAATCTCCGGAACGCCTCGTTTGAGATGCTCGTCGAAACACCGAAACGCTTCATTCGTTACGATGTCAGTTACCAGGAGCTGACAGGAACGATTTCCTATCGACCACGTGAAGAGTTGGCGACAAAATCGTTGACATCATATTACCAGAAACTGATTGATGCGAATCAATCGTTTGAGACGTTGCGAAAGCTTTCGATTCATGAAATCTTACATGATTCCAAAACCCCTTATGTCGAGATGGATCTCGATGGGCTCTACGAAACGTTTAGTCTGCAGGATGCAACGGTCTTCTTGATTGATGACGAAGGGAAATTGATTCCGTACGTCAATACAGGGGACGATGTCTTAGCGAATGCGGTCCGTCTGACGTATTACCGTTCTGACGGTCAATCCTTACGAAATAAAACCATTCTGTTATACAATTACAGCTTTGAGACATCAAGGCGAAAAGGAGTCGTACGATGAAAAAATGGCTATTTGCTGCAAGTATCGTGTTACTTGCCGGTTGCGCGGAAGCAAAAGAGGAACAACAAACAGCGTCTTGTGAGGCGGAAGTCAAGGTATCGGTCGTGGATCACGTCAAGGATAAGACGTTATTTAATAAAGACGTATGCTTGAACGAAAAAGATACGGCACTGGATGCACTTGAAGATACGACGCTCGATGTCGTCAAAACAGGCAAAGGTGAGATGGCATATGTCACGGCAGTCGATGGGATTCGAGAGAAATCAGCTGGAACAGGTAGTGGCTGGGTCTTCGGAGTCAACGGCAAACCGGGCGAAGTCGGTGCTGGAAGTTATGAACTGAAAAAAGGAGATCGTCTCGAATGGCGATTTGAAAAAGATGCAATGGCTTATTTTGAGTAAACCAGAACGGGAGCGACTTCACCCAGTGAACGTCGCTCTCTTTTTCATCGGGATGATTACGATCCCGTTCGTCCTCACACATGATCAATCAGTGATCGTCGTCTATCATCTGCTCTTGTTTTTATTCGTTCAAGAACGGACTGTGTTTCGCTATTTAGTCCTCCCGGCTCTTTATGCCGTCATGATGTGTGTCCCGCTTCTTTATGGTGCAAGCATCGACACAGTAGCGATTTATGAAACGACGGTCCAAGTGACGCTATTCATCACGTCGAGTCAATGGATTTTTACGTTGGTTCGACTCGAGCAGATGGGACCGTTGTTTCGTTTCTTACCTCGACTGACACGATTGACGGGTATGGTGCTGGCACTGATTCCGTCATTCTTACGCACTTGGCCCGAAGTCAAGATGAGTCATCCGAATGCGTCGCTTGCTGTTCGACTGGAGCGGATGGCCGCCTATCATATCGTACCGATCGAAGCGGTGCCGTCTCGCTTAAGACCGATCACGCGACGTGATGTTCAGACAGGCTTATTGCTTGCGGTAGGACTGGCTCTTTGTCTGACACCATGGGCAATCATTTCGGCGATGATTTTGCCCGTAGCACTATTATTTACAAAAGGGGGAATCCGGGATGCCTATCATGTATACCGACACCGATCGCGAAGAGCGACTACGTCAACAGGCGGGCGAACATGAACAACCGGTCTTGACACCGGAGCGGTTGCTTCATGGACGTGTCCGAGATCTTCTGGCGACGGGTTCCTTGTTTCGGGCAGGAGAACTCGCGACCTTGCTTGGGCTAGAAGCTTTTTTTGAAGCGGAGTCCAGTGAGCTCTCTTCCGGAGAACAACAGCTCGTCGGTCTCGGTCATGCGTTGTCTTCGTCACCAAAGACCCTGTTCTTGTCGGAACCGTTTCTCTTTCTTGATCATGTCAGGCGAAAGCGATTAATGAGATTGCTTGAAGAAATCGAACGACGGTTTGGTTGTCAGATCCATTGCTCGATGACGATACAATCCGACTTGGCGATCACGAGTCGCGCCACTGAACTGACAGGTCGTATCCTGAATCGGATCGAAAACGTCCAACACCGTTATCCGTTACAGACACGCTATGCACTCGTGACAGAAAAATTGTCGTTTCATCAAGGTGAACGCATTGCGATCATTGGTGCAAATGGTAGTGGGAAATCGACGTTACTCCGGCTCGCGCTCGGTGTCGAGCGACCGCTATACGGAAAAGTCCGGCGGTCGGGGGAGACACATTATGTACCAGCGCATCCGATGCTTGCGCCATTAGACGATCGAAGCGGTAGTTTTACGACGCAAAAAAAGCGTCTCTTGGACGGTATCGATTGGAGTAAAGACAGCTATTACTTTGATGAACCGACGGCTGGACTTGATGACAGCGCACGAATGGCTTTCGTCGCATCGTGGCAGCAGAATCCGACGAATCTGATCGTCATGGCGACGCATGATCCAGTTCTCATTCGGGCAGCACAGCGGATCATTTATCTCGTGCACGGAGAAGTTGCTTTCGATGGACCGACGAAGGACTTTTTACAAGAAAGTCGGTTGTTCGTATGATCGTCGCAACGGTTCTGATCGTCTATCTGTTTTTAGTCATGTTCGAGAGACTTCAGATGACGGATCAACGATTACGGTTCATCGCCATCATCACGGCAGCGGCAATCGTCGGACGATTGTTGTTCTCTAGTTTGCCGAACGTCCAGCCGGCAACGGCACTCGTCTTATTATTAGCCGTATTCATCCATCCGATCGTCGGAGCCATTTCTGGGATGCTTGTCGTCGTGTTAACGAGCTTATTTCTCGGAAGCGGTCCGTTCGTCCTCTTTCAAGCGCTGGCGTATGCAACGATTGCCAGTTTAGGATTTGTTCCGTTTCTTCGTTACCGGATCGTATTGGCTGGATATGGATTTCTAGCTGGTTTCTTATACGGATGGGTGAGCAATCTCGGGTTCTTGGTATTGACCGGATTCTCGTGGCAAGCTTTTTTGACACTGCTTGTAGCCGGGGGAACGTTTGATATGCTTCACGGATTCAGTAACGCGATTTTCATTTGGATATTGTTTCCGACTTTTTTACGAATTATGCATTCATTCGATGAAAAGAGGGGTACAGAATAGTAACATACCGAACAGGAGGGAAGGCATATGCTGGGATCGTCGATTTCGCTTGCTTATGTCGTCATGTTGCTCATCGTCTCGAGTGTCGGCTTAGTGTTTGGCAGTATTCTGTTGATGAAAGGTACGATTAGAGGACGTTATGCTGCTTGTTACTTACTTGCTGCCGCCATCTTCCCAAGCGCCATGCTCATTACCTCATCAGAAGGATTACTTTGGCAACATTTACGATTCGAGAGTTCATGGTTCCTCGCGATTGTCTCCTGGTTACTCGTCTTATCGACGGGCTACATCGTCTCGATTACGGGTGCGCTCGTCATTCGTTATCTGTATCGCTATACGACGACCTTTGATCGCATCAAACGTTATGCGACGCGGCGTTTTCGTCATCACGAGGCATAAATACAAAAACGGAAGAACCAGCTATCTGGTCCTTCCGTTTTTTTCATGAATTCGCGTACAGGAGTTCTTCTTCTGTCGAGGATTCTTGTTGGCGAGCAGGGTCTTGAATGCGACCGGTCACTTCTGTCAGGAGACGGCGTGGCAAGAGACGAGATAAGGAAACCATGGCGCGGTTGCTTGCACCTGGAACAACGACGCGGCGTCCTTTGAGCATGCCACGGTACCCGGCGAAGGCAACGAGGTGTGACGGCATACTCTTAAACGGTAGCGTGATGTTCGCCCGGTCGAAGAAGTTCGTATCGGTCGGTCCCGGGCAGAGACAAGTCACACTGACACCCGAGCCGTCTACTTCTGTCGCAAGTGCTTCCGAGAACGACAGGACATAGGCTTTCGTTGCGTAGTAGACACTCATGTAAGGCCCTGGCATGAAGGCAGCGACCGACGCGACATTCAGGATGCGTCCGAAGCCACGTTCAACCATTCCTGGTAAGAGACGTTTCGTCAAATCCGTCAAGGCGACGACGTTGACCTGGATCGAGTTAATGTCTTCTGTTGGATCGATTTCCGCAAAGCGTCCTGACGTGGCGAAGCCGGCGTTATTGAACAATAGATCGACTGTCAATTCTTGTTCCTCTAAGTATTGCACGAGACGATCAACGCTGTCGCTTAGTGATAAATCAGCAGCGAATACATAGACTTTGATCTGATAGCGTTTTTCAAGGACCTGTTGAAGCTCCTTCAATTTTTTCTCATTGCGGGCAACGAGTACACAATCGAAGCCATCTCGCGCCGCGAGAACAGCGAGATCGAGTCCGATTCCACCCGATGCACCGGTAATCAGTGCCGTTTTTCGTAACATAGGACATTCCTCCATTCGAAATCGTGAATCTGAGTCTAGTGTATACCATTCCATACCGTTCCCGCGAATCCTGTTTCGTAAGCATTTACTTTTCTTATCACTGGTCCAACCAGTATGATAGAACAGTAGAGGGGAAGTGGAACAGATGAGGAAAAAAGTAACCGTCGCCTTGTTGCTCGCGACGTTTTTAGCCGCGATCGAGGGGACGATCGTTGCAACAGCAACACCTGTCATGGCGAGTGAATTGAACGGGGCGAAATTAGTCAGTTGGATCTTTGCCGGGTTCTTGTTGTTCATGGCGGTATCAACACCGATTTACGGCAAGATGGCAGATTTATATGGTCGAAAACGAGTTCTGTTATTCGGAATCGGCGTCTTCACCGTCGCTTCATTAGCCTGTGGACTTGCTCAATCGATGGAGATGTTGATCGTCTTCCGCGCCGTCCAAGGAATCGGGGCAGGAGCCGTATTGCCGATCGCGATGACGATCATCGGTGATTTGTATACATATGAGGAACGGGGGAAAATCCAAGGAGTGCTCAGCGCTGTCTGGGGGATCTCGGGTGTCGCTGGACCACTCGTCGGTGGATTCCTCGTCGAATCGCTTTCGTGGCGGTATATTTTCTTACTAAACGTACCGTTTGCGTTATTGTCTTTCTTCATGATCGTCGTTTACTACAAAGAGACGGTCCGTGAAACGGAGCGGAAAATCGATTACCGGGGCGCGTTATTGTTTGCGCTCGGGATGAGTGCATTTCTATACGGTTTATTGTCGGGGAGTGAGTCGGAGACGTTCTTGCGTCCGATCATTCTAGCGAGCTTTTTTATTAGTTTCGTGTTGTTGTTCACGTTCTATCGGGTCGAGAAAAAGGCGAGCGATCCACTCTTACCACCAGCAGTCATTCGCCATCCGGTCATTCTCGTGATCAACTTAGCGGTCTTCTTTTCCGCCTGGGTGCTCGTCTCGATGTCAGCGTATATTCCGATTTTTGCCCAAGGGGTACTCGGGAAGAGTCCGACCGAGGCCGGTTTCATGTTGATGCCGCTGTCGCTTTTTTGGACGCTGACCGCCATCATCGGTGGACGGACGATTGGTGTCGCCTCGCCCCGGTACCGGACGATGACAGGAATGGGATTGCTGATCGTCGGTACTGTGATTTTATCGTTAATCACGCGCGAATCAAGTGATGTCTTCATCTATCTTGCTGTTTCGCTGATTGGAATTGGTTTTGGTCTCTCACAGCCTGTCTTTATGGTCGTCTTGCAGACTTCCGTCGATTGGTCACTTCGTGGCTCAGCGACGGCCGTCAACTCGTTCTTGAGTACGACGGGACAGACGCTCGGTGTTGCGATCTTCGGTACGATCTTCAACCTATCCATCCTTCGTTCGTTTTCAGCGTCGGACACGCTCTCAGGGTACGCGATTGATCCATTTTTCCAATCGAGTACGGCAAAAACGTTCGGACAGGATGTGCAGTATGCGGCAGAAATCGCGTTATCACATGGATTACGTTACGTCTTCATCGGTGGCGTCCTTTGTGCGATTCTCGCGTTCGCGATGACATGGCGTTTACCGAAAGTTCGACCTGATGATCCACGATCGTAATGAAAAAGCGAACCAGGATGATGATCATCCTGGTTCGCTTTTGTCATTAAGAAGATTGACTAGTGGCACTCTCACGCTGGGCGAGTTGTTCGCGAATATCGCGTTCGTTGCGTCGGAGGAACAATCCGATTCCGATCAATAGTAAAGCGGCACCGGTGATTTGAATCCATGTCAACTTCTCATCAAACAGATAGTATCCGAAGATCATCCCCCAAACCGCTTCACCAAGAATCGTGATACTGACGATGCTGGCGCTGACACGAGCGAGCGCCCAGTTGAATAAATTGTGACCGAGTAACGTCGGGAAGACGGCAAGAAGAATATACAGCCACCAATCCTGTTGGAACGCAGCGACGAGATTCGTCGATTGAATCAACGATAACAAAAGCAAGACGAGCGACGCGACAGCGTAGACACCGAACGAATAGAGGTTCGTCGAGACGCTCGTGCGAACATGTTGACCGAGCAACCAGTAACCAGCGACTAAAATCGTTGCGAGCAAGGCAAGACCGTCCCCGATCAAGGCGCGCATGCCGACAGCGATATCTCCATAAGCGACGAGACCGCCACCAAATAAGGCGACAGCGACGAACAGGAGTGCTTTGCGCGACGGGTGTTGTTTGAAGAATAACGCGTTACCGGCCAGGACAAAAATCGGACTCGCGGTCACGAAGAGCGTCGAGCTCGCAACTGTCGTATAATCAAGAGAGAGGAACCACAGCCAAAAATGCCCGGCGAGCAAAACGCCACTTAATAGCATATGCCGGATCGTTGACGAACTGAGTTGCAACAGTTCCTTCAATCGAATGAGTGGGAGCAACAACAAGGTCGAAAACAACATGCGGTAAAAGGCGACAGCCTCGATCGGTGTCTCCGCCCACTTGACGAAGATTGCCGATGTTGAAATAAAGAATAAAGCCATGAATAACGTAAAATAGGGCATGGGTACCTCCACATGTCTGAAGTAAGGAAATGAGGGTGAAGCGTGTGCAATTGATCATTGCTGAAAAACCAAAACAAGCGGAAAAACTGGCAGCTCCGTATCCGTCCGTGAAGCGGGACGGATACATTGAAATCAAACCATGTGACCGGTTTCCGCAAGGAGCAAAACTCGCCTATGCGGTCGGACACTTATGTGAACTGCAGGAGCCGGCGCATTATGACGCCAAATGGAAACGATGGAACTACGATCATCTGCCGATCATCCCGGAACGATTTGATTACCGACTGGCAAAAGGCAAGAGTAAACCATACCAGGTCATCAAGAAATTATTGAATGAGCGGACGACGACTTCCATCATTATAGCATCGGATGCCGAGCGAGAGGGAGAGGCAATCGTCCGATTGATCTTACGTCTCGCGAACAACGCGAAACCACTGCAACGACTCTGGATTTCGAGTCTGACGCCTCAAGCGGTTGATCATGGGTTTGCGAACCTGCTCGATGGCAAGGAAACGGAGAATATTTTTCATGAGGCGATGAGTCGCGCTTGCGCCGATTGGTTGATTGGGATGAATGCGTCACGTGCGTATACGACGTTACTGAAGAAGAAGGGCATCGCCGACGTCTTCTCCCTCGGACGGGTCCAGACACCGACGCTTGCACTGATCGTCGAACGGGAAAAACAGATCGAGAACTTCCGACCGGAGACGTACTACGAAGTTGAGGCGGATTTTACGCGATACAAAGGAAAATACATCAATGCGAAGAAACAGACGAAGCTGAGTGACCGGGACCAGGCACAAGCGATCGTGGATCGGACGAAAGGAACTGGAGTCGTCGCATCAATCGAGAAAAAACGTCAGACGGAACGACCACCGTTTTGGTTCAGTTTGTCACTCTTACAAACAGAAGCGAGCCGACGGTTTGGTCTCGGTGCAAAAGAGACGCTCGATATCGCGCAAAAACTCTATATCCGTGGTTGGATCAGTTATCCACGAACGGACTCTTCCTTCGTGACGAAAGAGGAGGCAGGACAGTTCCCGGTCATTCTTGATCGGTTACTGAAGCAAGCGGAATATAGTCCAATCAAGGATGTCCTGACGAACAATCCGGTTAACGATAAGCGCTACGTCAATCCGGCAAAGGTCAGCGATCACTATGCGATCATTCCAACAGAAGAAGCGGGTGCCGTCGCGAAGCTCTCCGGACGAGATGCGCAAGTCTACGACTTAATCGTTCGCCGTTTTCTTGCTGCCTTTGCACCGGACGCTGTCTCGGAGAAGACGGAAATCGTGACGACGCGTGAGATGGACCGTTTTTTGACGCGCGGCAGTCGGACGATTGACCCGGGCTTTAAACAGGTCTTACAAATCGAGTCAAAGGAAGTCGAATTACCAGCCGTCGAACAAGGACAAGAGATGCCGATCAAAGGCTGTCGACTGCTCGAGAAACAAACGGAGCCGCCGAAACGCTATACGGAAGGGACGCTCATCCTCGGTATGAAAACAGCTGGTAAGTTGCTTGAAGACGATCTGCAAGCGATCATGAAGGAAGTCGAGGGACTCGGGACGGAAGCAACTCGTGCCGGGATCATCGACGGACTAAAACGGCGGGAATACATCAAACTCGTCAAAAAAGAGATTCATCCGACGCCAAAAGGTCGGATTTTGATCGATGCCGTGACGGGGAGTATTCTTGCTTCGCCAGAGATGACAGCGAAGTGGGAGAGCCGTCTCGAGCAAATCGGAAAAGGGGAAGCGTCGGCTGCCCAGTTCATTGAACAGGCGAAAAAATTGTCGGAGCATCTCGTCGTCGATGCCAAACAACGAATTGAACAACTCGCCGTTGATCCGACACAAGTCAAAAGCAAGTCCCCGCGGGGTGCAACGAATCGTCCGGTCGGTCCGTGCCCGCTGTGTCAATCAGCAGTGCTTGATCGTGGGAAGTTCTATGGCTGCAGTGGCTATCAAAAGAACAACTGTGGCTTTACGTTACCGAAAACGATCCTTGGTGCCCGACTGACGCAAACGGAAGTCAAAAAAGTACTAGCGGGTCAAAAAACAAAGCCACTCGAGATGAAAAAGAATGCGCGCCAGTTTAAGGCGATGCTCTATCTCGAACGCGATCAATTAAAATTCGAATTCACGAAAGGGGAAGACTGATGCAATACGAACTGATTCAAAATCAATCATTTCGTCCTGTCTTTGAACGACTGTTACAGGAAGGGCGCCGCTTGACGGTCTGGTTTCCGGATCATATCGAGGTACAGTCGGCAGAAGGACTGGTCGAAGAAGCAGAAGAACTGTTTGGTGTGACTGCGGAAGTGATCGATGATCCACAATCATTCGGAAAACACATCCTACTTCCGTACTTGACGGAAGTCGAGCACCGGGAAGATGGATTCATCCGCTACGAAGCTGAGCTGACGGAAGAATTACGCCAACTCGTACGCGAATTGACGTTACCAATGTTGACGGAAGGCGACTTCGAAGTGTTGTATTCATATCAAATCGAGACGGAGACGGAACGCTTCTTCGTTGAAGACTGGTTCCAAGCTGACTTACAAAAACTACCTAACTAGGTGAAACTTTCTTGAAGAGGATGACGTAGGATAAGTGATCGTCATCATTCTATTCATTTGGAGGGTTCACTATGTTCACAGTAGCATTCATGGAAGGCGAACTGGGAGGCGACGGCTTCTTCTCGGGCATGCCGATTTTCATGGTCGGATTTTTTGTTCTCATCATCGGTTTCATTCTGTTTGGAGTTATCTCTGCGGCCTCAAAGGGAATTTCGACGAATTCATTGACGCAACAACTGCGCGAGCATGCGGCGCGTCTCGTCAGTCCGGATGAATCGGATGCACTGAATTACGTCGCTTACTTAGAAACGTTGACAAGTTTTCCGGTGGAAAAGACGAATCTCGAACCGTTTCGGATTGCGACCGGCATCTTAAGGCTCGTCCAAGGAACAGATCAAATTTCCGAAACGACGAAAAAACAAGTCGTCGCCCAGTACTTACGGCTCGGTATTTTGGATGCGGATCATTTAGCGGACGAACAGCCGGTCCGGAGTCATAGCCATAGCCATCACCATCATCATTAAAAAAGGGTCCTGAGGGGCTCTTTTTTTTGTTGAAAACGGTTGAATCGTGACATCTAATTGTCATATACAACGATTTAGATTAAAGTTGTATGAAATTGAAATCTTTTTGAGCAGAATGCTGTGTATCGATTGAAAAAAGTTTACAATGAATGGACGGGAATACCTTTATTGCTGGAGAAGGATAAAGGGAAAGGAGTTGAATTCTTTTAATGAAAACATGGCTGAATCGAACGATCGGACGGCAAATCATGTCTGCGTTTTATGTGATTTTTCTGACACTGCTGCTAACGACAGGTGGTGTCTACCTATATACGAAACAACAGGTGGATGAATCACGCCAAGAGTTAAAGATGTTAAACGAACATCGGACACGGGCGACGGATTTGTACGAATCATGGCAAAGCATGCAGTACGAGATGCGTGGCTTCGTCTTGCTTGGTGACGAAGAGATGTTAAAAGAAATCGAAGCAAAGAAAAATGACATCAATCAACAAACGACATGGTTCGAGCGCAATGCACGCTTCAAAGAAGAACGGCAGTATGCAACGGACGCACGGGAACTCTATACAGCGTATACCCAACGCGTCATGCCGAGTCTCGTCAATTATGTCGCGGCGAAAAAAGACGGCAAAGTGACGGAACCGTTCTTGAAGATGCCGACGCTTGGAAAGGTCACGAAATCAAAACCACTCGATCCACAGCGGAAGTTTAACATCAAGACGAAGAGTGCGGCTGATATGAGTTCAAGTATCGTTGATATGGAGACGGTCTTCACAAAATATCGTAATTCCTTAAACGATCAAGAGATGGCAGCGCAAGAGCGGCTTGGTAAACAAGTCAACTCGTCGCAAATTCTCGGAGCAGTCAATATTGCAATCCTCTTATTGATTACTCTCGTTTTCGTCCGACCATTCGTCCGCCGCTTGACGCGTCAGTTGCGTCAGTTGAACCGGGAAAGTGGACGACTCGCTAAAGGTGAGGATGCGACACCGATCGTCATCACGAATCGTCAAGATGAGATTGGTGAGTTGACGACGACGTTCAACCAGATGGCAGCCGCTATTTCCGGGCAAAAACATCAACTCGTCGCAAGTAACGATGAACTACAAAGTCAACAGGAAGAATTAATTGCCCAGCAAGAAGAGCTTCAATCGCAACAGGAAGAGCTCGAAGAAGCACTCGACATCACGTTGCGCAACGAGACCCATTTGCGTTATCGCAATGAGTTGACCGAGACACTCGCGTCTCGTGAGACGTTGACGGCGTATCCAGCGATCATCGAAAAATTGATTACGATCACCGATGCGGAGCTCGGAGCAATCGTCTTCTTAGAGCAAGACCGTTATACGGATCTCGTCTCGTACGGGATGACGTCAGCTCAGGAGCACCAGTTATTGCACGCTTCGACGTCATTACTCGAACGCGCACGTCTTAATAAACGTGCCGTTCGCTCGACGAAACAAGTCGCGAGTCATCATCCGCTCCCGTATCCATACACTATGTACGAAATCGTCGTACCGGTGATGGACCCAGCAACGAACACGATGATTGCAAGCATTTATCTCGTCCGTTACCGGGATGCCTTTACGGAAGACCAGACGAACGAAATCTGGTCGTTCTCCCGTCAATTGGCACTCTCCTTGCTCCGGATGCGCGTCTTCGAAGAAGTCGAACGAGAACGGGAAAAGACGTCCAAACTTCTCCATTCGATTCGGGAAGCGGTCATCTATATCGAAGGAGAGACGATTTTTGCCAATAAACCATTGCTCGCTTTATTCCATCATCCGGCGCACGATCAAGTGGCGGAAGAAGGATTAATGACGCTCGACGTCAAAATCGAAGAGTTGGCAGTGCAAGTCGATCAACATGAGGCGTTCTTAACCTACATGGATCATGTCTGCAGTCAGGAAATTCCGACGGAGAGCTTGGCGTTGTCCTTGAACAAGGAAGAGCGATTCGTCACGCTGTATGCAGAGGAAATTCATTACGGTGGTTGTTTCCGCGGTACGATGCTCGTCTTACGTGACGTGACGGCAGAGACAGCGATCGACCGGATGAAATCGGAATTCGTCTCGACCGTATCGCATGAGTTGCGGACACCGCTTGCCTCGATTTACGGCTACACGGAATTGATGCTCGCGCGCGACGTTCAGGAATCAAAACGTCAACGGTATCTCGAGACGATTCATGCAGAAACCGAACGGTTGACGAATCTCGTCAACGACTTCCTCGATGTCCAGCGCATGGAATCGAGTCAGCAGCAATATGACTTCAAACCGCTTGATTTGACGAAAGTCATTCAGGAAACGGTCGAGTTCCATACGGCTTCGGCAAAAGATCACGAGCTAGTCCTTGATTTTGAAGAAACGACGACGGGGCGGATTCATGCGGACGAACAAAAAATGCGTCAGCTGTTCACGAACCTGATCAACAATGCGATCAAGTATTCACCGGACGGTGGTCGAATCACGATTACGATGCGTCAAGTCGAAGATCGTGTCCAGCTGAAGATCGAAGATGAGGGAATCGGCATTCCGCGTCACGCGTTACCACAACTGTTTAGTAAGTTTTACCGAGTCGATAATTCGGATAGTCGAAAAATCGGCGGTACCGGTCTTGGTCTTGCGATTTGTCAGGAAATCGTTCGTTCGCACGAAGGAATGATTCATGTCGAATCAACGGAGGGTGTCGGGTCCGCGTTCATCGTCGAACTACCGATCGTCCAGTCCGTCGTACCGGTCACGGAATCGGCAGATGACTGTTAATGTCAAAAGCGTTCTTTGATTTTTTAATCAAAGGGCGTTTTTTTGTTGGTTTCATCTGCAAAACGGGAATTAACTACTATCAAATAGAAAGGAAGTGAGGAGATGCGGCGAAGCAGATGGCCTTGTTAAGTCCGACGATCACTCATTTTGTGGATCCTGATTGAAGCCAGTAGTTCGTTCATTCCAGCGTATGTGATTGAGCGCTTTTACTGGGAAGACCGGGGAATGAGCATTGCCGACGTTGTCATCGCAGAAATCGTCTTTGCTTGGGTCATGTTGATTGGTGAGGTTCCGTTCGGTTTGTTATCCGATCGGTGGGGCAGAAAGCCGTTCATTCTGGCTGGTTTCGTATGTGAGTGGTTATCGTTTACGGTGTTGCTTGAAGCCTACTCATTACCTGCCTTCCTCTTGGCGATGGTCCTTGCCGGCATCGGTGGCGCAGCACTTAGTGGAGCGCTTGAAGCCCACGTCTATGAAACATTGCGAATGCAAAGGATAGAAGAGCGATTCGAGACGGTCTGGCGAGTGATTTCAATTAGTGGTTTATTGACATCAGGACTTGCGGCACTTGTCGGAAGTTACGCTGTGCGATCGGTAGACTTGATTTGGCACTATCACGTGTCCTGGTGGATTTTGCTCGGAACAGTACTCCTGACGTTTTTCTTAAAGGAAGCATCGCGAGAACAAAACGTAGAGACGAGTTCATTAAAGACATTACTAAACGGTTTTTCGTTTCGACGCGTCTACGTCCGAATTCTTTGTCTTGTTTTGTTATACGGGGCGACGATTGATTTCGTCGATGAGTTTTGGCAACTCTATCTACGTGATCAAACGATACCGATGATCTATATGGGTTTCGTTTTTGTGTTATTCCAAATCATGCAGGCGATCGGCGCGTCCTTATCTCGCTTACGGTCACCGGTCGGATGGGCGATGATCTATATCGTGTGTCTTGCCGGATTGTCGGTTGCCTCACCGCTCGTCAGTATCGGGTTACTCGGGACGCTGTACTTGTGCTATGGCTGGGCTGATCCTTATTTGACCACTGTCATCCAAGAAGTTGCACCGCCAAATGGACGCGCAACGTTTACGTCGCTGATCTCAGTCATTGAACGTTTAACTGTGCTTGGAACCGGTACGCTGTTCGTCTTCGTCGAACGTGTCTTCTCGCTTCAGATGACCTATGCCGCGCTCGGTCTCGTCTCACTTATGTTGCTTCTGTTGTATAGTGTGACGCGAACGCGTCAGAACTGAATCAAAAAAAGGACAAAGGTGCATTGACCTTTGTCCTTTTGACTGTCATTTATTACGACACGTGTCGTTGCTCCTGAGAGGAACGCGCTAATACCTGGCGAGCTGGTTGCCACATCAACAAGGAGAGGACTCCTGCGAGCGCATAGACAATCTCGATCGCAAACACATCGGCAAGCCATCCGAACAGCAGACTACCGAGACAGAAGCAGAGTGCATACACGGTTTGTTGCACGCTATAGACATACGGTAACCGTTCGAGTGGTGTCGTCGTCTGCAACAACGTATTAATCTCGATCGCCCGGACCTGACTTGCGAAGCCTTGGAACAGACAAGCGATCACGGCAAGTGTGACGATTGGAGCGAAAGCAAACAAGAAGGTCGCCCCAATCGAAAAGGCGATACTACAATAAAGCAACGAACGCGTTCCACGACGACGTAACATCATGTAACTACCGGCGATCATGCTCAGCAGATAGAAGGCATTTAGAATGCCCCACCAGCGTTCCGATAGCTGGAAATGTGTATCGATGTAGACGAGAAACAGAGCAGAAATCCAAGCCGTACTGACGAACGCATCGATTCCGACGAGATACGTGTTGGCTTTCGCGAAAGGATGCGATCGCGTGTAGTGAATACTCGACCGGAAGGAGACGTCTTCCCCTTCCATCGAAGGGGCGGGTAGAGAGCGGACGCTTCGATAGAACAGATAGCTGATGAGACTGGCACCTAAAAACAGACTAGCCGAGACGGACAAGACGGAAAGAGGCGATAACCAGCTGACCAGAATGGCGCCGAGCGGCCACATGATGAGCTGAATCACTTGATTCGAACCTTGTACGAGACTGTTAGCTTTCTGAACATCCTGACACAGTCGAGGGATGAAGGCACTTTCGATCGGACGAGCAAATCCGTCGAAGAAAGCGATACATCCAACGAGTGCGAGGATAAGTGGCAGTGGTAAATCAAATCCCCAGATGACGCCTAATAGAATCGTCTTGAGGAGTTGACTGCCGAACAACAAGGAGGCATGGGGAACACGTTGAGCGACTTGGGCGAATAAGAAGCCGCTTCCTGTCATGCCTGCTGTGACGAGAACAGGAAACAGGGCAGCGAGACTCGCTTGCCCTGTCGTTTGATAGATCATCGCGATCAGGGAGACGATATAGAGCGCATCTCCCGCATTCGCAATCCATTGACTGACCAATAAAAGCGTAAACCGGTTCATTCTGAATGACCTCCATATCGTACGTATTTAGTTAGGAGTGAGAATTCAGAATGACTTACATCGGACGCCCTCATTTCGTGTTTTTTTCTAGTGTAAGAGGAAAAAAATGGATTGTCAATCAGAATCGTGACGGGAGTTCTGGGCAACGAGTGTAAAGGGATCGACCATCGACGTCGCAGCGGCTTCGTCTTGAGCACGAGATGCCGATAGCTTGATTGGTTTTAGTTGCTGGCGGAAGCGGAAAGCCCGTTCGAGTCGACTCATGAATAGATTGCTGAAAAAGACGACTAATGCTAGCCCAATCAGTGGAACAAGGAACATATGATTGAGCCAAGACGTCGCTGAAAACTGGTTATAGTAATAACCGAACATCGAGGACCACTCAAAAATCGTTGGGGCAGTTCCTACATGTAAATTAACCGTTCCAGCGAAGAAAATTTTGAAAAGTGATAAGTGAACGAGTAACATCAACGTTTGGATGAACTGTTGCATAAAAACGATTGTCAACGTTGGAACAAGATGTGGCCAAATGTGGCGTCTGAACCGATGCCACGGACTGCCACCAAGCGTCTGGGCGACAATCATGAACTCTTGACTAAGTAACTGACGGGTCTCAGCAATCAGATAAAGCGATAAAGAGGGGAGACCAAGCAAAATCAAGACGATCAACTCGAACGATACACGGTCGAACAACGATGGGATAGCAGTCGAATCAAAGAACGTAAGTGATGGAAGCAAAAGGAGCAACGCGACAAGAGAGAGCGGTAAAACTAAAAATCCATCAAGAATAAGTTTTAAGTATCGATTGACGCGAGCACTTCTAAAAGCTAGCGGAATCGCAATCACTAGCGAAAGAAACATTCGACCGAGCGCAACAATCATACAAATACCGGCTGTCCATTTAAATCCTTCAATCATCAATTGAAAGAGGTCATAGCCAGAGCGGTCTGTACCGAGCCATTGATCACTTGACGGTTTTAGTGGTGATGTCGCAAGGAACGTACCGTCTTCAGCATACCGGTTCGAGATTTGATCGACTTGACCATCACGAAAGATCGTATTTCCAAAACTAAGGAGCAGTAAACCAGTGAGTAAAAATAAACATAGCCAGAAGACAGGATCTCGCATCAAAGTACGACGCATCAAATCCCCCCTTTCCAGGCGTTAGGAATAAGCCATTCTGCCAACAAATCAATGATGAAAATCGGTAGATAGATTAAGAACAAGATGACCATCAAAATCGGCATTTGTCCATTATAAAAGACGAACCGGAACATACCTTGCACTTCGAACGTGTATTCAATGATCACGAGACTCGATAAGACCGTAATGATGTTCGCTCGGAAAAACAGATAAAACCGATAGATCATTGTTGGAATCAAGTGTTTCCAGAAAAGAGCGGCAGGACGAATGCCTTTAGCCCGTGCGAGTTCAAGAAAAGGAGCAGCTTCCTGTTCGAGTACTTGCGTCGTCAACCATTTGATGAAGAAGAATAGTGTTGTCAACGTTAGGGTAAGAATCGGTAAAAAACGAATGTACTCAGCATAGGATCCCGCAATTTCGATTTTGTCATACCCGGTCGTTTTAAACAGATAAAGGACAAGGAATTGTGAAAGAATGATCCAGAACAGATCCGGAACCATCTCAAGCGTCCGCGTTGTCTGTTTCAGCATCATGCGTGTTTTGCGGCCACTCCGATAAAACAAATAAGCATAAAAAATCGCACACACAGCGGAGACCAGCATAGCTGTCGTAAAGATGATTAACGTCTCTTTAATAAAGGGACTGATGGTAGGAAGCAATAAGAACTCCTTTTGAGCGGTTACGTTGAAATAGGTAATCTCATCAAGTTTCGTTAATTGAGCAAATTGCTGTTTCAGACCTTCCCAGTAGCTTGCTGGGTTGAATTTCATTTGCGCAACGAGTGCTGGAAGGGCGCTGATCGCAATCAAGACAAAAAAAGCCACGATGAGCTGAATTGATTTTCGGGCGATAAAAAACATGAAGGGAAAAACTCCTTTCTTTGGATCCTCAACCGATGGCGAGGATTCGGTCATTGCCAATTTGGATCAACTGACTGTTCATATGTTTCCGGCGCAGTACGTAGCGTTCGAACTGTTGCGTCGCGATGAACGAATCACGCGTCGAGACCGTCGAGAGCGTCATCAGGACATGTTTTAATTGTGGTTGTCCTTCTTGTAATGAGAGATGCGTCATTCGGTTCGCTCCGTCGAGTCGATTGAGGAACAGTTCAATCTTACAGCCTTCCTTGATCAATTCACTAATCAAGAACGCCGCTTGTTCAATGAACGTCTCAAATTGTTGGTGGAGACCATAACCGCTCGGGGCCGATAAGTTCAAGGCAATCGTGAACGTATCCTGATTGCTCGTTTCGAACACTTTCGCCTGCAGACGACCGGTCTTCGCCGTCGCATACCAATCGATCTCTTTTGACGGTTCCGCCGTATAAGGTTTTGCACCAAGCTGAACCAGTTTGTTCTTGAGCGGTGAGTAGCGGTCCGGTCGATCACCGATCCGTAAACGTTGTAAAAGAAGCGGCGTCGCTTGCGCTGTCAAGGACGGCAAGACTGTAAACGACGGATACGTATCGAACGTGAAGAGATAAACGCCCATCTTCCACGGCAAACGAATCGTCAAGATGATCTCATCGAATTCGGCTGGTCCACGACGAACCGTCTGAATTGGGATCGTCACTGCGTCTTCAGAGTCAATCACTGCATGAAACGTCGCCGGGTGAAGTGGATCCATCTCCGGAAAGATGACTCCACCATCCGTGTGCAAACGAAGTGTCGCTTCGAGTCCAAGCTGACTCAAGGATTCGACACCGAAGACTTGTAAATGGAGTGTCGTCTGTTCCTGGTTGAACATCAATGATTCATAGTGCTTCCATTCAATTGCGACGTCCCGTCGGAGCTGCTTTTCTGTTCGCCCGACGACGAAATGAATCGTCGCCAAGGCTGCAAACAGGAAACCGAGGACGGAAAGACGCGGAATGAAGAGGAAGATGAACGTCATCGTGACGTACAGTGGAAAAAGTCGGCGTTCAAGCCAAAACGGGACGGAACGTTCAATCTGCATGATTCGTCACCCCATCTCGACCGGAACCGGCACGTCGTCCAGAATGTGCGTCAAGACAGCCGCTTTCGTCGTCTTGATTCCACCTTCGAGTGTCAGTGTCAGGCGATGGGACAGAACGTGTTTTGCAAGATATTTGATATCTTCCGGGATGATGAAGTCGCGTTGATTCAAGAAAGCGTAACTTTGCGAGGCGCGAAGTAATGCAATCGCTCCACGCGGACTGACACCGACTTCAATGAGTTCATGGTTTCGTGTCGCTTGAACGATGTGTAATAGATAATCGAGCACGTCTTGCGATGCATGGACGCGGCGTGCCTCTTCCTGCCAGGAAATCAAGTCGCCACCTGACGCGATGCCGACGGCTGACCGACGGACGTTCGTCAGAATCTCAGATAATAAGCGACGTTCGTTCTCGAAATCCGGGTAACCGACTTCGATCGCGACCATGAACCGGTCGAGTTGGGCGTCCGGTAGTGGGAAGGTTCCTGCCGATTCAATCGGGTTTTGTGTCGCGATGACGAAGAATGGGGCTGGCATCTGATAGGTCGTTCCACCAATCGAGACCTGACGCTCTTCCATCGCTTCAAGTAATGCCGATTGTGTCCGCGGAACGGCACGGTTAATCTCATCGATCAAGACGACGTTCGCGAACAGTGGACCGCGTTTATTCTCGAACTCCTGTGTCTTTAAATTGAAGAAGTCTGAACCGATGACATCGGACGGAAGCAAATCCGCCGTGAACTGGATCCGCGAGAAGGCACTCTCAAAGCTCTGAGCGAGCGCCTTCGCGAGCATCGTTTTCCCCGTTCCCGGTACATCTTCTAATAGAATATGTCCTTCTGCGATGAGTGCCGTCAGACAAAGATCAATGACGTCCGGTTTACCGAGATAGATCGAATTGAGTTGGTCTTTTAATTGTTGTAGTTTCATAGGAAATCCCTCCAAGGTTAAATGGTTGAGTAGCGTGCTAGTTGTTGTTCGAAGCGTAGAATTTCATCGTCCGTGACGATCGTTTCCGACATATCACCGTAGCGGATATTCCGATACAACTGAAAATCGACAGGGACTTCAATTCGACGTAACCAGTCTTCAAGCGTTTCGTTCGGACGACGTTGCTGACTGCGCGGTAAGTGTTGCTCAAAGTGGATGACGAGATCACGGACACGTGAAGACGAATACGATGCATACAGGTAAGGTGATTTTCTTAAAGAAGCAGGACGAAAGATTGATTGAGCGAATGGAACGTCATCCGTTACGTCTCCTGTAGACCTGCGCCGTTTTTTCACGCGACGCGACTGAACGAGTTTCCAGACCATGAAACTAAATAAGCTGATTAAAATGACATATTGTAGATAAGAAAAGGGGGAGTCAGAGGCATCCGCTTTAAGGGATTTCCAGAGCTCTTTTGGACCAGGTCGTGGATCGATCGGTTCAAAAGGCATCTTGCCTTTTGTGTTAGTAGGTGAGTGACCGTTTTTAAAACTAATTTCGCCATTCGCTTCAGTTTCTGCAATCGAAGGCTTTTTAAAAGGATCCGGCATGATGTAATGCGTGTAAATATACGTCGCGGTAGTTTGAAACAAGAACAGACCAATTAGAATGACACCAAGCGACATGATAAAGCGTTGCCGTAACACAAGCGATCCTCCTTCCTGTTTTTAAGGAAAAAATATCCATATGTACTTAGGAAGATTTTAGCATACACGCTTAACAAATAAAAACAATTTTCTGAAAATAAAGACAAGGTGAGACGATTCATTTTCAAGTGGTAAGGGTATGATGGAATCAGTGGTTCTTGAAAGAGAAAGGATGTTTTGTATGAAATTGATTATTTTTGGAGCGACGGGTCAAACGGGGCAAGAACTGGTCAAGCAAGCGATTGATCACGGTCATGAGGTCACAGCCTTCGTCCGCAGTCCGGAAAAACTGACACTACGTGACGAACGGTTACACGTCGTTAAGGGTGACGTGCTCGATCAAGAAGCGGTGACGGCTGCTATTGCCGGGCAAGAGGCTGTCCTGACGGCTCTTGGCACAGAGAGTCTTGCATACAGTGGCTTTTTAGAACGGAGTCTCGTCCGGATCGTGACAGCGATGAAAAAGCAGGGCGTAGACCGAATTGGTTATGTCGCGTCTGCCGGTGTTGATGATGAATTACCGGGTGTACAAGGAATGCTCGCTCAGCGGATTCTGAAAAATCCACTGAAGGATCACCGCCAAGCGATCGCGCTTTTGCAACAAGCGGATTTGAACTATACGGTGGCCCGACCACTCCGTTTACTGAACGGTCCGTTGACGGGGCTTTATCGTCAAGCAGATACAGGTGTTCCGGAAGATGCAAAACAAATCAATCGCGCAGATGTGGCGCATTTCCTCTTACAAGCAATCGAGACAGAAGATCATATCAAATCGAGTGTCGGTCTCGCTGAATGAAGAAGAAAGGTCTCTCCCGTCATACGGAAGAGACCTTTTTGATTGCTTATTGTTGACGATAGACGGAGACCGAACCACCATTGACGAAGAATTGACCGTAGCCATCTTGGTTGATCGTGACCGATGCTGTGTTGTTTCCAGTGATGTCTGTCCAGACTTCTCCTTTGTTCTGAAGCCCGACGTACATCCACTTGCTACCGCCAGGACCATCCGAAAGGATTGTCGCAAGACCTGATTTTGCCCGGTCTGAGACACCTTCACGTGTCCAACCGATGATGTCTTGGTTATCGAGGTAATCATTTTGTTTCCCGAACGCGAAGTCCTTCCGTGCTTTGAGTAACGGATCAATCTTCGAAGCGAGTGCTGGAATTTCACGATTCGACGTACCTTTTGTACCATAGTAGTCACCATAGAAGACCGACGGATAGCCTTGTTCACGTGTCAGAATCATCGCGTAAGCAAGCGGTTTGAACCATGACTGAACCGTTGATTCAAGCGATTGTCCAGGCTGCGAATCATGGTTCTCTACGAGTGTGACGGCTTGGACTGGATTGCTCTTGACGAGAGTACCGTCAAAGATCGTCCGCATGTCATAGTACCCGCCGCCTTTACTTGCCTGTTCGAACTTATAATGAAGCGGTGCATCAAAGACGGATTGTTGATAATTCGTCCGACTTAAGTAGTTTTGCAACGTGCCAAGATCGTTCTGCCAGTACTCTGCGACTGTAAACAATGGTTTGCCCGTCGTCTGACGAACGTTCGCGAGCCAGTCCGCTAAGTAACCGTGTTTAATATGCTTGACGGCATCGAGACGGAATCCATCAAGACCAAGTTCGTTGACGTACCATTTTCCCCAGTTCTTCATTTCTTGCTGGACTTCTGGATGATCGAAGTCGAGATCCGCATACATCAAGTAATCGTAATTGCCGTTTTCACCTGAGACATCCGTATCCCACGCTTTACCGGTACCGCGGAACTTGTAGATGGCACTCTTAGAACGCGATTGATCCCAGTCCGTGCCGTCGAAGTGATACCATTTCCATTTGAAGTTCGAGTAGAGGTTATTTCGTGCTGCAAAATTGAAGCCCGTCCATGCCTGGATTTGATAATCGCCCGAGACTTCCTGATTGCGGTTACCCGGATTGACTTCGACTGCCGTGACGGCTTCCGTGAAATCGGCACCACCTTTATGGTTCATGACGACATCGCCATAGACATCGATTCCGGCGGTATGCAATTGTCCGATCGCCGTTTTTAATTGCGCCTTTGTGCCGTATTTCGTACGGACCGTTCCTTTTTGGTTGAACTCACCTAAATCGTACAAATCATAGGCGCCGTACCCGACATCATTTTGCGAGGTACCTTTGTAAGCAGGGGGAATCCAGACCGATGTGATCCCGAGCTGATCGAGCTTTGTTGCGTCACTCCCGAGACGGTTCCAGTGGTTACCGTCATTTGGCACATACCATTCGAAATACTGCATCATCGTTCCGTTGTCTGCCGTTGCGCCGACTGCAATCGGTTGCGCAAGTGGCACTAAAAAAGCAGCGGATGCGACGGTTGCTAAAATCCATCTTTTTTGTTTCACGTAAAGACCTCCTTATGATTTGTGAAAGCGCTTGCATTATTTATTATAGGGAAGCTTCAGACAGGAGGAATATCGTCCCGGATTCTTATTTGTAAGTCTCTTTTGTTCGTGACTTTTGACCCTAGAATATTTATTCTGAAGAACTATTTTGATGGGATTGACGTCATGAATGAAAAAAATCAGGACCATCTAACCGTTGCCATTCGATGAATATTCTGAACGATGAATCATCTTCAAAAAAGCAGGTCTATCGTCCATCTTCCACCAGGAATGGATTCGGTGTGAAAATGAGCGTGTAACATCCGCTTTCATACATACCATTTAAGGGGGAACACACATGAACTGGAAGTCAAAGGTCACAGGTGCGCTTGCCGCAACACTTGCGCTCGGGTCAATCGTCTTTACACCGGTCACAGCAAAAACAGTTGATCCAAAACAAGTTTCAGCTGGTCCGCAGATGGTCACGTCACAATCGACGATCGATGCGTACTATCTACCAGCAGCGGGCAAGACAGGGGCAGCGTTGAAGGCATCGCTGCACGATATCATCGACAATCATACACAAGTGTCATACGACACGGTATGGACAGCACTGAAAGAAACGGATCAAGATCCAAACAATGCGAATAATGTCATCGAGTTATACACGGGGAAATCGATTTCAAAGAGCAGTAACGGTGGGAATGTCGGTCAATGGAATCGTGAACATGTCTGGGCAAAGTCACACGGTGACTTTGGTACGTCAAACGGTCCTGGAACAGACTTGCATCACTTGCGTCCGGAAGACGTTGTCGTCAACAGCGCACGTGGGAATTTAGATTTCGACAATGGTGGTACGAAATACAGTGGATGTGATTGCTATCGCGATAGCGATTCGTGGGAACCACCGAACCGTGTCAAAGGTGACATCGCGCGGATGATCTTCTACATGGCGGTTCGTTATGAAGGTGGCGGAGAAATCGATCTCGAAGCTTCAGAAAACGTCAATAATGGTACGAACCCGTTACACGGCAAATTGTCGACGCTGAAAGCATGGAATAAGCTTGACCCAGTTGATAGCTTCGAGAAACGTCGCAACGATGTCATCTTCGAGAAGTGGCAAAAAAACCGGAATCCGTTCATCGATCATCCGGAATACGTAACATCAATTTGGGGAAATTGATGACGAGTCAGTGAATAGGAAAGGGGCTGACTCAACAGTCAGTCTCTACAAAGATAGGGGTGGCAGAATGATGATCTGCCACCCCTATCTTGTAACAAAAAGAATGACGCGTTTCACGCAACTCCTACAAGGAAAAGCGCATCTTTGCGCTGACAGAGACAAATAAGACCCGCTTTCCTGCTTGAATAAAGCAGGAAAACTGGCTTGTGTCTCGCCTGAGGAAAGGGCGTGAAAAGACGCGTCATTCTTTTTTGAGTCAGCCTTTTTTCATTGAGTCCGAACCTGTTATGCTGAAACTTTTTTGGAGAACCATTCGTATTGCCTACCGTAAGCCATTTTTTAGTAGAGAGGTCGTACGGTATGATCAAACGCACGTTTAACAAACGAAACATCAAATGGATGGTCGGTGGGGGATTAGTCGCTTGTGTCGCCTTCTGGTACAGTGTCGGTATTTTCGTTAATAAAGGGGAACGGCCACTCGCTGATGGGACGTCACCGTATGTCATCGTCCTCGGTGCGGGTGTCAAAGGAGAAAAACCGTCGCAAATCCTACATAACCGGATTCAGGCAGCTGCGGCATATGGGAAACAACATTCAGAAGTCCGCTTCATCTTGAGCGGTGGACAAGGTCCAGATGAAGATATTTCAGAAGCAGAGGCGATGCGTCGCGGGATGGTGGCATCTGGGATTGCTGAAGAGCGGTTGATCCTTGAAGCCGACTCGACATCAACGACGGAAAATCTACAATTTTCAAAGGCGTTGTTGCCAAAGGACGTTCGTCGCGTCTCGATCGTCACGTCAGACTTTCATCTGTACCGTGCGCGACAAGAGGCAAAACAACTTGGTTTACAGACGGATGCGATTCCGGCTGAAACGCCACTTTCAGGAGTCCTTCGATTTGGAATGCGCGAACGCGTTGCGATCGTTGTTCAATTCCTACGCTAAAAACCCCGACATGCTGAACATGTCGGGGAGAAAGAAGAAGTGCATTGAATGATTAGATGCCTTCACCTTTATGTTTTTCCTCAGAAGATTGAGAATCATTTGCTTGTTTGTCGGAAGCATCATGCTCAGCAGGTGGTTCTTCTTTGCCGAGTGCGACATCCTTCGCTTCGACGACTTTATTGCTGATTGCATTCAAGTCACCTTTCGTCTCATTTACTGTCTCTTTCACCGTCGAGGCATCTGATTTCACCGTTTCAAGCTCTGTGTTCACTTTGTCATAGACATTTTGAACGTCAGATGCGACTTCTTGAATGATGTTTGAAGCACTCTTCACTTGATTGATGACTTGTGATGCTTTACCTGACGGATCTTCCTTAATAGAAGAAGCGAGGGTAGAGACGGAATCTTTCGCTCCCCGTAAACTCTGTTTCGTATTTTGGCGAGACGAAGAACTAAGTAGCGTCAATAGACCGCCGACAAGGGCACCGAGCAACATCCCTGTGACGAGATTGATTTGACGACCTGATGATTCTTCCTGATCGAACTGGCGATTCGGATGTTCTGCGTGTGCTGCGTGTGGATCATGTTGAAGCTTCGGTTCCATGATGAACACTCCCTTGAGATAATATTTAACCATGATATGGATATACCCTTGTGAGTGAATAAAAAACATTTAAAAATAACATGTATTTGAAATGAATATAAAAAAGACCATCGTGATATGATGGTCTAAGAGGTTCATTTGTTGGATGAATCATCATCATTTTCGTGACGAAGTTTTCGGTTGATTTCATCATAATCGATTTCGATATCATCTTTGTTGCCTTTGTAGCCATATCCTTTCGAAATGACGATGATCGAGGCGACCAAGACGAATACGATGATGAGAATGGAGACGACATATAACCACATAGTCCACTCCTCCTTTCGTTCACTTTCTAGTATGACGGAAAACGCAGCTTCCGTCTAAACGAAATTGTAGGTTGTGTGCTAAACTGATGTCAGATAAACATGTTAAACGGAACGAGGTGACGGCGTATGAGTATTTTGGTCGTAGATGATGAGTTAACGAATTTAATGCTCCTAGAGCGATTGTTAGAAAATGAAGGCTATGACGTCGTCAAGGCGATGAGTGGGGAAGAAGCAATCGAATTGATGGAGGATCCGTTATTCATCGAACAGTTGGACGTCGTTCTCCTCGACGTCGAAATGCCAGGAATCAGCGGAATCGAGGCGACACGTTTGATTCGAAAACGGTTTGGTCTTGATGAATTACCGATTCTGATCGTTTCCGGGCGATCAAACGAAGAAGATATCGTTGATGGACTGAATGCAGGAGCATCAGATTATACGACGAAACCGATTCGTAAAACGGAATTGCTCGCGCGAGTTCGTAACGCGATTGGTCTGAAGCAAGCAATCGATGCGCGAAAACGATATGAAAAAGTATTACAGGAAGACTTTGATTTGGCGCAAAAACTGCAACAGAGTGTGCTCAGTGCGAATATCGAAGACGATGAGATCCGCATCATGGCGACGTATATCCCTTCTAAAAAGCTCGCGGGAGATATGTACGCCTGGTACCGCATCTCTCAGAATAAATACGGCATCATCTTGTTTGACGTCATGGGACACGGTGTCTCTTCTGCGCTGATCACGATGGGAATGAGTTCGATTTTGTTCGAACTCGTGCACCGGATTGGTGATCCAGCACAAGTACTTGAAGAATTGAATCAGCAGATGAGTCGTTTGTTCCCGGGAGACGAGACAGAAATCTATTTCACTGCCGTTTACCTCTACATCGACCTAGATGAGATGAAGCTCAGCTATGCGAACGCAGGGCACCCACCTGGTTTGTTACGCATGAATGATCAAATCATTCCGCTTGAGAATACGGGACTTCCTGTCGGTATGTTCGAAGACTCGACGTATTCGAGTAAGACGATCGACATCGTCTCACCAGGATGTGTTTACCTGTACACGGATGGTTTCATGGAACTCTACAGTAAAGGCATTGATGAAGGAATCCATGCCATCCAGAATCTGATCGAACAACAAGGACCGAACATCCATCAGTTGATTCAACCGGATCAAAGCGATGAAGCGGATGACCTATGTCTCGTGACGGTCGAAATCAATTAACCTGTAAATGAAAAGACTCAGCGACGGAAGCACCGTCGCTGAGTCTTTTTTGAGTCATACAAGCTCTGAATCTACTTGAACTAAAAGAACCTTCTCCGCCATAAGATGAAGGCGGCAAGACCAGAGAAGAAGATCATCATACCGAAAACAATCCAGAATCCGATGACTTCTCCTTCCCATGGAACGTGGACGTTCATCCCGAACATCCCGGAAATCATCGTCGGAATCGAGATGACAATCGTAATCGAGGCAAGGAACTTCATGACGAAGTTGACGTTGTTCGAGATGACAGAACCAAACGTATCCATCGTCGAACTGATGATGTCCTTATAGATTTGAGCCATCTCCATTGCTTGTCGGTGTTCGACGAAGACATCTTCCAGTAAATCTTCATCATCTTCATGTTTCTCAAGACTCGGTGTCTTAATGATTCGGTCGAGCACACCATCGTTCGATTTCAAGGACGTCATGAAATAGACCAATGATTTTTGAAGGTTCATCAATTGAAAGATTTCTTGATTTCGCATCGAACGTTGAAGTTCTTCCTCAAGTTCGTCCATACGACGATCGATTTGACGCAAGAAACGTAAATACGAGGAACTGACTTTATAGAGAATCTGGAATACGAAGCGCGATCGGTAATTCGTCCGGAATCCTCGCAACTTACCACTCGAGAATAACGTCAGGACATCGAGCTGTTGCGAACAAA
Organism: Exiguobacterium sp. s191; assembly: GCF_018618955.1. Classification (NCBI taxonomy): domain Bacteria; kingdom Bacillati; phylum Bacillota; class Bacilli; order Caryophanales; genus Exiguobacterium; species Exiguobacterium sp. s191. Next base: position 325,375 of record NZ_JACSNC010000001.1, read on the forward strand.
CGGTGATGAAATGACGGGATGTCACGATGATACCGAGCGGAATCGTATTATAACGGCGTCCTGATGATTCTTCTTCGATGTAGGGAACGTCGACGATCATCAGTAGACCTTCTTCATCTTTTTCAAAACGTGGTTTTTCTTCCACGTCCAAAGGGTCATAAATGAAATCCTCTGGAATATTCGTAGCAGCGATGACTTGGTCGGCTTCGTCCTTTGTCGGATTGACAAGATGGATCCAGGAACCCTTCGTGAACTCCTGTATCTCGTTGACTGCCCCGGTGACATCGCTTCGATAAATCGTCAACATATTGTCTATCCCTCCTGCTCTTCACTGTCTCATTATAGAAATAGAAACGATGGCGTGTAAATGATTCTCCGATTTTTTTTTACGAAGATTAGTGATAAGATGAAAACAGAGGAGGGGAAGACATGCCTTTTTTTAATGCTAAGAAGCTCGAAGAACTTCAATCGATCGCGGGTGGGGATCACGCGTTCCTTCAAAAAATCGGAGAAACGTATATCGCGCAGTTCGATCGAAAGTTTCCTGAACTAAAAGATGCCGTCGCCAAGCAAGATGCTGAGCAAACTGAAAAGCTCGCTCACTTGCTAAAAGGTGCTTCCTATTCCGTTGCCGCTGATGATTTAGCTGATGATTTCGAACTGCTTGAAAAAGAAGCAGAATCTGGTTCAATGACCGGAACACAAGAAATCGTCGATCGGATTGAGCAATGCATGGTGGAATTCCGTGTCGTCTGGCTCGATGTGTTTACTGGAAAAAATATTGACGCCCTGCGTTGAGTAATCGAATAGATCAAAAAAGCCGACATGCTGTCGGCTTTTTTTCTTATAAGACGTATGAATCGACCGTTTCGATCAAACGACCGATTTCCGGTTTCGTGATTTGTGCATTGACACCAACGGATTCACCTTTATGGCGTAAATCGTCGGAAATCAAGGAAGAGAAGACGATGATTGGCAATTCCGCATAACGATCATCTTCACGGAGTCGTTTCGTCAAGTGTAGTCCATCCATCTTCGGCATCTCGATATCGGTGATCAAAAGGTCACAGTTGCTTCCGTTCTCAAACGCATCAAAAGCTTCCTTACCATTGATGAACCACTTCAGTCCGTGATAACCGGCTTCCTCAAGTGTTTCGATGATCAATGTCCGGAGCATTTCCGAGTCTTCGGCGATCCAGATGACTTTGTCGGACCGGTCACGGGACTGGACGCGACGTCCTTCTTCGCGGGCGAAGATATCCTTGCGTGAGAGCTCAAGTGCGATTTTTTCATAGTCGAGCAAGATGATCATCTTGTCGCCCGTTTTGACGACACCGTTCGTCAGTCCTTCGATGCCACGAGCGAGTTCGTTTGGTGTATCGATCTGTTCCCATGAGATACGACGGATTTCCGTCACGGAATCGACACGCAGGACGCTTTTTTCCCCATTAAATTCACAGATGATCAATCGATCCTCGGTTGCTTCATCGTGTGGAACACCAATGACCGTCGGCAAATCGATGACTGTCATGACTTCGCCACGCAGTTCAATCAATCCTTTGACAGCGTCCGGTGTACCTGGGAGTGGTGTCATCGGGAGCGGAACGATGATTTCCCGAACCTTCATGACGTTGATTCCAAACGTGTATGGTCCGCAATGGAAGATGACGATCTCGAGTTCGTTCGTGCCGGCTTCTAATAAAATATCGTGCTGATTATACATATGGTTGTGCCCCTTTCCATTACCTTCACTTCACTTCTGACTAGTTATCGGCATGCTACGCTAAAAATTCTAGTTCTGAATTGACAAAAAAAGTGTTGTAATCGCTTTCATAATATGTTAAGCAAAAAGTTTGGCATTTGTCAGACCAATTGATTACAATAAGCTATGCAGCCACACACTGAAATGAGAGAGATAAAAATAAATGGAGGTAGAGTGGAATGACTACAGCAACAACCTACACATTTTTACTAGATGGACAATGGCATGAAAGTGAATCAAAAGAGACGATTGAAATCTCTTCACCATATAAAGAGGATCTTGTCGGTCGCGTCCAAGCGATGACAAAACCGGAAGTCGATCGTGCCATCGCTTCAGCGAAAGCGGCACAAGCAGAGTGGGCAAAACAACCAGCGAACAAACGGGCTGAATTGCTTCACGCTTGGGCAACGGAACTCGAAAAACGTGCGGACGAAATCGGTGAAGTCATCATGCGCGAAGTCGGTAAAGGACGTGCAGATGGCGTCAAAGAGGTCAAACGGACAGCTGAAATCATTCGCTACACAGCGGAAGAAGGTCTCCGTTTCGACGGTCAGATGATGCAAGGGGATTCGTTCCCTGGTGGTAGCGCGAAAAAAATCGCGGTCATCAAAAAAGCACCACTCGGCGTCGTGCTTGCGATTTCACCGTTCAACTACCCAGTCAACTTGGCAGCAGCGAAACTCGCACCTGCCCTCATGACAGGAAACGCCGTCGTCTTCAAACCGGCAACACAAGGTTCGATCAGCGGTATCTTGATGGTCGAGGCACTCGTCGCAGCAGGTCTTCCAGCTGGACTCGTCAACATCGTCACAGGTCGTGGATCGGTCATCGGTGATTACTTGACGGCTCACCCGGGCATCAACATGATCACATTTACTGGTGGTACAGGCACTGGACAACATCTATCACGTCAATCGGCAATGATTCCACTTGTCCTTGAACTTGGTGGAAAAGACCCAGCGCTCGTTCTTGAAGATGCGAATCTGTCACTTGCGGCAGATCATATCATCAGTGGGGCGTTCTCTTACTCAGGTCAACGTTGTACAGCAATCAAACGCGTCTTCGTTCTTGATCATCAAGCGGATGCACTCATCGAAGAACTCAAGACACGAATCGCGAAATTGACAGTCGGTTCACCTGAACAAGACAGCGTCGTCGTGCCGCTCATCGATACGAAATCAGCGGACTTCGTCGAAGGCTTGATCACGGACGCAACAGACAAAGGCGCAACGCTCGTCACAGGTGGCGGACGTACGGCGAACTTGATCGAACCAACACTTCTTGACAACGTGACACGCGACATGCGTGTTGCTTGGGAAGAGCCGTTCGGACCAGTTCTTCCAATCATCCGTGTCAACTCAGTCGACGAAATGATTGCATACTCAAACGAATCAGAATACGGTCTTCAAGCAAGTGTCTTCACAGAGAATATCGATGCTGCGTTTGCAGTAGCGGATGCGCTTGAAACAGGTTCTGTTCAAATCAATGGTCGGACGGAACGTGGTCCTGACCACTTCCCATTCATCGGTGTGAAATCATCGGGTCTCGGCGTTCAAGGCGTTGGACGTAGCTTAGCTTCGATGACACGCGACAAATTAACAGTCCTCAATTTAAAATAAGTTTCTGACCGACCTTTCAATCTGCGGAAAGGTCGGTTTTTTGTGCATCCATTTCTCGCGCTTTAACGTAAGCTAGAAAACAAATGTCACCCTTTGACGCACAAAGTTTGGCGCTATAGCTTCATTCTCTCTATAATGAAAGAAAATGGACGAGAGAAAAGAGGCGTGTAGGTATGACTGTATCAGACGAAATCATCCCGATTCCGATTCCGACACCATTTCCGGTTGGAGACGTGAACTGCTATGTACTACGAACGGAAGGGGAAAACATCCTCATTGATTGTGGACCGGATACGCTTGAAGCATGGCAAACGATGCAACGGACGCTTGCACGACATGAACTTCAGGTCGAGGATTTAGATCGTGTCATCGTGACACATCACCATGCGGATCATGCTGGGATGGCACATCGCTTTTCAGAGAAAGGCATTCCCGTCTATGGACATGCGCGATTACGCCCATACTTGGAACAGGACGAGACCTTCTTGAACAACGGGGACGCATTCTTGCGTCGATTGGCGACATCGTTTGGCGTTCCGCTAGCGATTCAAGAGATGTTACCAAGCTATCAATCTGCCTTGAAATGGCTTGGAAAAGGTCAACTTGATTTTACATTAAAAGAAGGCGACGCGATTACGCCGTCTGGGAGATACCGGGTCATCGAACTACCGGGGCATGCAAGTGACCAAATCGGAATTCTAAGTGACGATGGTGTATTGTTCGCGGCCGATCACCTGCTCGACCGGGTCGAGCCGAATCCATTGCTCGAACAACCGCAACCAGGTGATGATGTGCTCGTAAAACGTCCTGTTCTTGCGTATCTTGACTCCTTAGAAAAATTACAAAGTGAGCAGATTCGAATCGCCTACACTGGACATGGTGCTCCGATTCGAGATGTTGCGGTACTCGTCGAAGAACGATTGATGCAACGCAAAGCACGTGGTGATCAGCTCTTGAAGTATTTTACGGGAGAACATACGTTATTCGAATTAGCACAAGTGACGTATGGAAACCGATTAAAAAAATCATTCCCTCTTGTCATGAGTGAGATGAAAGCACGTCTCGATACACTCGTCGCCCGCGGTGCGATCACGGTCGAGAAACGATCAGGTATCCTCTACTATTCAAAAGCGGAGGAAGTCTAATGCAACTCATCAACCGGACGATTGTCATCACAGGTGCTTCAAGTGGACTCGGAGAAGCACTGGCGCGCACTCTGCATAAAGAAGGCGCAAACTTGATTTTAATTGCACGACGCGAGGATCGATTACAAACGTTAGCATCTGAACTCCAGGCAGACTACCTGGTCTACGATTTGGAAAAGGCGCCTGAAATTCTTGCAAAAACACTCGCAAATCGTTATGGACGGATTGATATTTTGATTAATAACGCAGGTTTCGGGGAATTCAGCTTCTTAGACGATACCTCGATTGAAACGATTGAGTCGATGCACCGGATCAACGTCTTAAGTCCCGTTCGCTTAACGAAGGCATGTCTGCCATTACTGAAAGAAGGTGGCATGATCGTCAACGTGGCCAGTCAGGCGGGGAAGTTGCCGACACCGAAATCAACGATCTATTGCATGACGAAAGCTGCGATGTTGCAGTTTTCGAACGCGTTACGTCTGGAGTTACGTCCAAAAGGCATCCACGTCATGACGGTCAATCCAGGACCGATCGCGACAGAATTTTTTGTCCGTGCGGATGTCGACCGGAAGTATGAGCAAAATGTCGCTTCTATCGTCCTATCGAAAGAACGACTAGCTTCGACTGTCGTCCGAGCAATAGAGCGGCGTAAACGTGAAGTCAATGCACCATGGTGGATGGAGCTATCGGCAAAAGGGTACGGCGTGATGCCACGGTTGATCGAGTGGTTAGGAAAACCGGGCTTCGATAAAAAGTGATGACGGAGGAGAACGACAAATGAAAACAAAGGTAATCAGCTTTCTTGCCCTAGGTACGCTGCTCGCAGGCTGTGGAACACCGGATGCGACACCGGAACCGAAGAATGTCTTAGGGACTTCTTATCAGACGATCGAAAAAGAAGCGGAAAAGTCAACGGTTCGGATGTATATGTGGGGCGGCGATGACGGCATCAATGCCTACATCGATGAATACGTAGCACCGCGTCTGAAGAAGGAACACAACATCACGTTAGAACGGGTCCCGATCGAGACGGCGGATATCATTCAAAAACTGCGTGCTGAGAAACAGGCAGGTAAGGAAAAAGGTGTCATCGATGTCGTCTGGATCAATGGCGATAATTTTTTAAATGCTAAAAAAGATGAGTTACTGTATGGAGAAATCACAAAAGTCCTCCCGAACATGAAATATGTTGATGCTGCCGCACAGAGTTCAGATAGTGGTACGAAAACAGACGGACTTGAAGCCGCATGGGGGAAAGTTCAATATACGTTGCACTATGACGCAGCTGACGTGAAGTCGCCACCAACCGACTTGAAAGCACTGAAGTCATGGGTCAAGGAAAATCCAGGACGCTTCACGTATCCGGAAGTGACGGACTTTACGGGGAATGCTTTTGTCCGCCATGTCATGTATGGTGTCGAATCGAATGACACTTTAAAAGATCCGAAAGCAGACTTCAAGAAGACATGGGCTTATTTGAACGAAATCAAACCGTATCTCTGGAAAAAAGGGAAGACGTATCCAAAGACGCTTGCTCAACTCGATCAGTTATACGCGAAGGGAGACGTCGATTTCACGATGGGCTTCAACGAACGACGAGCTGAACAAGAAGTGAAGTCAGGAACGTTTCCGAAAGAAACACGTCCAATCGTCTTGAAGGATGGATCAATCGCGTCGACACATTTCCTTTCCGTACCGTTCAACGCTCCGAATCCGAAGGGCGCACTCGTAGCGATCAATACGTTGTTATCACCAGAAGCACAGTTGAAAAAGTACGATGCGACGTATTGGGGTGACGGAACAAGTCTTGATTTATCGACACTTGATTCGTCAGAACAAAAGCAATTCGCTGATGTACCGGCTGCACCGTCGACACCAAAGCCAAGCGTCTTTGAAGGAAAGGTCCGGACGGAACTCGACCCATCCATTTTCGAGATGATCCGTAAGGAATGGCCGTCTCGTGTGGCGCGGTAACGCGTATCCTGCTGCACTCTTGATGGCAGGGATGGTCTTATATGGGTTATGGGTCAGTATCTCGATGACGTCACTTTCCGACTACCGAGAGCTACTGACGGATGAGGTCTTTTTAGAGAGTCTAGCCGTCAGTAGTTACGTGGCCATCGTCAGTACGGTGCTCGCGCTGATCATTGGAATGGTGCTCGCACGGCTCTTGAGCAGAACACGACTAGCTGCGTTACTTGCAATTCCTTTATTCATCCCTCATCTAGGAGCAGCATACCTCGCGATTCTCTATTTGAGTAATGTGCCTGTCATCGGACCGCATGAAGGGAATTATTTTAGTGTCATCCTGACGTATCTGTATAAAGAAATTCCGTTCGTCTTTTTTTATATCTTACCGGTGGTCCGGCGTCTTGATTCGCGTTATCAAGAACTCGGTATGATGCTCGGTTTATCACCAGTACGCCGATTTTGGCATGCGCGGGGTGTCTTCCTACTCGTTCCGATGCTTGAGGCAGCATTTATCTTGCTTGCCTTCATCCTGTTCGCATATGAGATCCCGGCATTGCTCGGCGTGACCTATCCGAAATTACTTGGCGTCTATGCGTTCGATTTGTATACACAAGGCGATTTATCGGAGCAACCACTCGCTTTTGCAATGAGTGTCGTTTTGACGGGAGGACTCTTCTTCCTATTGTTGCTCATGACTGGTTTGACACGCCCACTGGCAGCGAAGATCAGTAGGGGGCGAAGCGAATGATAAAAAAAATCAGTGTGACTGTATTCGTTGTACTCCTGTTCATCGTTCCTTTAATTGGTTTAATTCCGGGAGAGTGGAATTGGAATCCGCGCCTAGAAGCGACGCTCGGCACGACCGTCGCGATGATTTGTGCCGTCGTATTGTTAAATCATCTCTTCGGGTACATGGCAGGAAAAGCGATTGCCTTTCAAACGGGGAAACGGATTCGTATAGCAGAGTTTTTGATTAGTTTGCCGCTGTTCGTTCCCGTGTTATTGCTATCATTCGGTCTCTATTTGACATGGATCCGTCTTGGTTTGGCAGATCGATTTTTTGGTGTCCTGCTCGTGTTGCTTCTGCCGACCTTGCCGTATACAGTTCGCTTGTACACGAACGGATTTCAGGCGCTCGGAGAACGGATGCTTGAACAGATGGTCTTGATTGAGGGGAACCGGTTCAAGCGTTGGTTCTATTTGACGGGGCCGATGCTTCGTTCGACGTTACAATCCGTGACGCTACTCGTCACGGTGATCACGATCAGTCAGTATGCACTAGTTGCGTTGATTGGTGGTGGGATCGTCCGCATGATATCACTCGAAGTATTCCCGGCGTATTCTGGTAATTCGCAAGGGGCGGCGCGTCTAGCGACACTCTGGTTGATCGGGTTGCCCATTCTCTTTTATGCTGGACAAGCCGTTATTTTTTCTAGTTGGATACGAATCGTACGGAGGCGTTTAAATGGAAGTCACGATACAACAAGTCAATAAACGATTTGGAACGAAGCATGTGTTGTCTGATATCGATTTAAATATCGCATCTGGACAATGTGTGGCTTTAGTTGGACCGAGCGGAAGTGGGAAAACGACGCTTCTCCGCCTGATTGCGGGTCTTGAAAGAGTGACGAGCGGAATGATTCAGTTCGGCGACCGAGATGTCACTGTTCTTTCGCCGAATCAGCGAGGTGTGACGATGATGTTTCAACGGTCGCTGTTGTTCCCACATTTGAACGTCGAACAGAACATCCGTCTCGGTGCCAAACAATTAACACCGATCGAACTCGAATCCTGGTTACATCGCGTCGGACTCGAGGGAAGAGGAAAAAGTGCTGTTCACGAACTGTCAGGGGGCGAACAGCAGCGGGCAAGTTTAGCTCGTGCGCTGGCGAGTCAACCGGACTTCTTGTTGCTCGATGAACCGTTCTCGAGTCTAGATGTACCGAGACGACGGGAATTACGGACATTGATTCGGAAGTTGACCGAGGAACAAGGTGTCACGACACTCCTTGTCACACACGATCGGGAAGAGGCAATGGCGATGGCGGATATCGTCTATGTTTTAGAACAGGGGCGAATCGTCGATCATGGCACGCCGATTACGCTTAGTCAGACCAGCCCGTTTTTTGGGGAAGGCATTCAGATTGAAGAAACATGGCATCCGTTGACGGCAGTCAACTTGGTCTCAAGACCGACGAAGGAGACGGATGAACGTGTTACGATTACGAAAGAACTCATTCAATACGGTGTTCGATTCTACGAAGTCGAACGAGCATCCGGAGAACGACTCGTGCTCTCTTCAGACGAGACGATTCATGAGAAAGAAGGCTATATCGTTAGAAAGGAGGGGTGACATGTTAGATACGCGTGCGCGTAAAATCGTTCAACCCCTATTTGATCAAGGGGCGACCTTATTTAAGAAAATTGGATTATCGGCGACACAGGTGACGATCATCTCCGGCATCATCGGTGGTGCGACGGGCTTTTTCGTCTATAACGACATGATGGGAACGGCGATTGTCTTGTTGTGGATCTCGGGCATGCTTGATGTCATCGATGGAACGATGGCACGAAAAGAAAAGACAACTCCGATTGGCACGATTCTTGACCTTGTGCTCGACCGGATCGTCGAGCTGTCAGTGCTGATTGGTCTTGCACTCCGATTTCCGGAAACGCAGGTCGTTATTCTGTTGCTCGTCGCATCATTCGTCATTGGGATGACGATGTTCCTTGCAATCGGAGCGGTCAGTGAAAATTACGGCTACAAGTCGTTTCAATATCAACCGGGACTCGTCGAGCGGACGGAAGGGTTCTTATTCCTAACAGCGATGATCCTGTTCCCAAGCGCCATCATTTGGATCGCAATTGTCTTCTTGATTGCTGAACTCTATACGGTCGGAGAGCGATTCCATCAAGCTTCGAAGGTGTTGCGATGAGTGAACAAGAGATGATCATGACCGTGGATCGAGCGGGCAACCTGCTCGGACCTCGTCCACGATCGGAAGTCCACGCAAACGGCTTGTGGCATGAAACGTTTCATTGTTTCGTCTATGATCCAAAGCGGGACGTCGTGTTGCTCCAGCAACGGTCTGAACAAAAGAAGGACTTTCCAGGAATGCTTGATATCACGGCAGCGGGTCACTTGCTTGCGAATGAGACAGTCGAGGATGGTGTCCGGGAACTCGAGGAAGAAATTGGTTTGACATGTACGTTTGATCAATTGATACCGCTTGGCATCCAAGAAGAGGAGTTTCGGGATGTATCGCTCTGGGACTGTGAGCGATGCCATGTCTTTCTTGCTCGAAGTGATCAAGCGATAGACGCATACGTCCTCCAGGAAACAGAGGTGAAGCGATTGATTGCTTTTTCGATCGAGCAGTTTGAACGAATCGCGGACATATCCATCGAGCGCATTCAGGACACGACAGGCGAATGGTTCGATCGTCGTCAATTCGTTCCACATCCTTCTTCTTACTGGAGACATGTCCGACAAGGAATCGAGCAATTACGTAAATAGAACGAATGGAAAAGCAATAACGCATGAAGACCTACGATCGAATGTGATTTCGCTCGCAGGTCTTTTTTTAATCGTACATTCGTTCGACGCAAGAGTAGCGAAATTAAGATATATTTGAGATAATTAAGTATATATACAAAAGAAGGAAAGAAGGTGCAGCCAGTGGCATTACGATTTGCACTACTCGGGCTGCTGACCCAAGGGGAAGCGACCGGTTACGATTTAAGCGCGACTTTCAAAAAACAAATGATCCACTTCTGGACCGCACATCATACTCAAATATACCGAGAGTTGTTGAAGATGGAAGAAGCAGAGCTCGTAACGAGTATCCATATCGTCCAAGAAGACTTGCCGGACAAGAAAGTCTATTCCATCACTGATAAAGGACGGACAGAGCTCGTTGAATGGTTACGGACACCGAATGAATTCAAACCGAAGATGAAGGATGAGAACTTGATGCGGGTGTCGCTTTTGCATCTGCTCCCACCTGAGGAAGCCGTTGCTTATTTGGAAGAGTCGAAGCGGCACCATCAATTTGCCGTCGAGATGATGCATAGTTGGCGTCACGACCACCTTGAGAACGGTGCGACACTAGGGGAGACCTTGACGAGTGAGTACGGCTTGCGTATGATGTTGAATTACTTGGATTGGTGTGACTGGGCAATCGCGGAAATCAAAAAGAATGAAGCGAACGTCTAACAATATTGGCTCGACTGTCATGTAGATGGCGGATTCGAGCCAGTTTTATTTTGTAATAGGATTTAGTAAGGAGAGAATCGATGTACTTTAATGACTATGAAGACTGGATTGAGGAAGAGGCGGAATCCTTATTTCACTTACATGAAGAACGGTTGATACGAGAAGCGATCTCGTATTCGCAATTTACGGCGTATGTAGAAGAGGCACTCCTTGAACCATTATTGCTGAAATTACGTTGGCTCGGAGAAGCAGAAGAAGAGGAGATTCTAGAACGAGCGGATTCAATCGTTTGGGAGAATGCCTCAGGTCATTCGGAAGCTTCCCTTCGGCGAGATGTGTTACGACGGGTCGTCAAGCGAGATTTTACTGCGCATATCCTCGCGTACCTCACACCAATTCTTGAAGCGAGACAAGCCACTTATGAGGCGGAATTGAAGCAGCTTCAATTGGCGCATGCTGAACAAATAGATGAGGTCAAACAACACGAGCAACAGATTGAACTCGGACCACCACCTAAAAAGGTCAAAAAATGGTGGTATCTCAAAGAAAAAGAAGTAGCACGTTCCTATACGGAGGAAGAACGATCTGCGCTACAGGCACAACAGCAACAACTCGAGGACGAGTTAAAGCGACTCGAACAAAAAACACGTGAGACAGAAGCTGATCTCGAACGATTGGATTCACTTCACCGATTGTAATTCACGCCAAAAAAATGGAGCAGACGACGTTATGTCGTTTGCTCCATTTTGTATAAAGGTATCGTATTAAGCTTGTGTCGCAAGTTTCGCAAGGACAAGTTTTGCGACCGCTTCACTTGAAGCCGGGTTTTGTCCTGTGACGACGTTGCCGTCGATGACTGCGAATTCCTTACCAGCATCCGATGTCAGGAAAGTAGCGCCTTCACCACGAAGTGTCGTCTCAAGCAAGAATGGTACTTTATCTTCGAGACCTGTCGATTTTTCTTCTTCGTCTGTGAAGCCGTTGATTTGACGACCTGATACGAAAGGTTTGCCATCGATCATGACGTGCGCGAAGGCCGCTGGACCGTGACAGACTGATGCGACGACGCCATCTTTTTTGATGACAGCTTCAATGGCACCAGCCACTTGTGGGTTATTCGGGAAGTCGACGACTGCACCGTGACCACCTGGGAAGTAAACGGCATCAAATGATGCTGGATCGACTTCCGAGAGTGCTTTCGTGTCGTGCAACGCACGGCGTGCATCTTGGAATTTCGGCAAGATTTCTTTGACGATCGATGCTTTATCGATCGGGACGTCGCCACCTTTGATCGAAGTGACCGTCACATCATGTCCTGCATCCTTAAACAGGTTGTATGGTGCTGCGAACTCTTCGAACCATAATCCTGTTTTGTGACCATTCATGTCATCTGCACTTGTTGATACGATTAAAATACGAGCCATAATAAAACTCCTCCTCTGTATGAACGTTACAAAGAAGGAGTTTCCCGGAGATATGAAGAGTTAAACCTCACCGGTGTTCCGTATAGTGATGAACCGGTAGTGTAGCAAGTGCCTGGTCGATTTGAGCTTGTGAGATCGACTCTTTCATCGCTTGGACGTTTGCCTGAAGCTGTGACACGCTCGACGCACCAGGAAGGACGATGTCGACCTGTTGATCGATGGCTTGCAACGCAAGCGCAGGAAGCGGGAAATCTTGAAGTTTTTGTAGACTCGCCTCAAGCGTTTCCTTATCGAATTGTTCGAACCGATCAACCGACTGCAGGCGTGAAGCACTCTCATGTGTCAAGAGTCCTTTTGCCAGTGGACCACGGGCAACGACTTGGATGTTTTTCTCTTTTAAGCGTGGCAACAACTCTTCGATGCGGCGATCGAGCAACGAATAAGGCGTCATCAAGTAAGAGAAATTACTATGCTCGAGCCAATATTCGATGACATTCGGGCGCAGTGACGACAGACCATATTCCTTGATCTTCCCCTCTGCTTTTAAATCTTCCATTGCCCGGATCGACGCATCGATGTCATCATCGATCGTGCCGCCGTGGACGTAATACAGGTCGAGATAAGGTGTTTCAAGACGATTCAAACTTTCAAGACAAGCTTGCTTCAGATAGTCATAACTCGGATCCCATGTCCAACCGGTTCCGGTCGCGTTCATCCGATTCCCACCTTTTGAGGCGAGGAACAATCGACTGCGATCCTCTTGTGAGAAGGTTTGACCGATGATGGATTCGACCGCTCCGTTCGCATAGACGTCCGCTGTATCGAAGTGCGTGATTCCAGCATCAAGTGCCGTCCGCAGGATTGCTGTTGCTTCCTCCTGACCGCGCTTTAAGATCGTCATCGTACCTAATCCTAATGACATGTTCAATTCCCTCTTTTCTTAGATGAACTATAAGTTTGGAACTTCTGCATTCTAGTGTATCATATCTGATGAAAAAGACGATTTCGAAGTCTTGCGGCAATACGTCGGAAACGGCATACTAATCATGACAGAGAACGTAAACTAAGATAGAAGAGGGGAACACATCCGATGGAAGAAAAAACGATTGAACGTGAAGTGATCTATGAAGGAAAAGTCTTTGATGTCGAGAAACATGTCGTCACGTTACCGAACGGCAATACCTCGGTCCGTGAATTGGTCTATCATAATGGTGCCGTCGCGATCATTGCTTTTGATGAACAAGGTGATTTGATCGTCGTGGAACAGTACCGGAAGGCGTTCGAGAGTCTATCGATCGAGATTCCAGCAGGAAAACTCGAGAAAGGCGAAGATCCACTTGATTGTGCCGGACGCGAATTAAAGGAAGAAACAGGATACGTCGCGAAAGAGTTACGACATGTCTTTGATTTTTACGGTGCGCCTGGTTTCTGCAGTGAGCGTGTACATATCTATGAAGCGATTGGTCTGACTGCCGGTGATCGTCAACTCGATGAGGATGAGTTCCTTGAGAATAAGACATTGAAGCTTGAGCAAGCACTCGAACTCGTTGCAAACGGAACGATCGTCGACGCGAAAACGATCATGGCGATCCAGCATTGGCAAATTCGTACTTTAAAATGATTCTCATTTAAATGATTTTCAGTTGATAATCATTTTAATTTGAAAAAAGACTGATTATCAGCTATGATAATAGCATCAGTTCGAACAAAGGGGGCGTTATGATGGAAAGTCGTGTAGAACGCATCAAAAAACAGCTAAGCGGTAAAGGATATAAGCTGACTCCCCAACGTGAAGCGACTGTGCGTGTCCTGCTCGAACACGAGTCGGATCACCTCAGTGCCGAAAATGTCTTTCTCCTTGTAAAAGAAAAGAACTCCGACATCGGACTTGCGACGGTTTACCGGACGCTCGAATTATTGACGGAGCTTGAAGTCGTCGATAAGGTCAACTTCGGAGATGGCGTATCCCGGTTTGATTTACGACAAGAAGGTGCGAGTCATTCGCATCACCATCTCGTCTGTATCGAATGCGGATCCGTCGAAGAGATTTTAGACGATATGCTAGAAGAAGTAGAGAAAGAAATCGTGTCCCGATTCCACTTTAAAATCAAGGATCACCGCCTGACATTCCATGGCGTCTGCCGTGTCTGCCAAGAGCGTCATGCTCGGGAAGCGTTGGAACAATCGCAAACACAAACAGTCTGACCGTCCGACGAAATTTCGGATGGTTTTTCTTTTTCAATTTTTATAGGTCAGACCTCTTCACAACGGTTTACACCTTTGATATGATGGGAAAGTAAGCGATTTCGTAAACGAAGAGGATGAGTTCAGTGCGTGAACAACTGGAAGCATTTATCAATTATTTAGTGATTGAACGGCAAATGTCCGCGAATACGGCAGCTGCGTATCGAAATGATTTAAATCAATACTTACAGACGCTTGAAACAGCGGAAGTTTCCTCGTTCGAACAGGTTCACCGACATCATATCGTCGACCATATTGAACGGTTGCTTGAAGCACGAAAGTCACGATCGACGGTTCGTCGGGCGACGAGCTCGATCCGTTCGTTCCATCAATATTTGGTCGAAGAAAGACTTGCAACACATGATCCGTCTCGTCATCTTGATTTACCGAAACCGGAGAAGAAGTTGCCCGTCGTCTGGAGTCAAACGGACGTCGAACGCTTGCTTGATTCGGTCGTCGGTGTCGATCCGCTTACACGACGAGATGCAGCAATGCTTGAGCTTCTCTATGGAACAGGCATGCGCGTCAGCGAACTGCTCCAACTGAAGTTGAACGATTTGCAACTCGAACTCGGGTATCTGTCGTGTCTTGGGAAAGGGAACAAATCCCGGATCATCCCGATGAGTACGACATCGATTGAGAGCGTCAGGACATATCTTGACCTCGCGCGCAACAGTCTCGGTGGTCAACAGACGGACGACGTCTTCTTGAACAGTCGCGGTGATCGTTTATCACGGCAAGGATTTTGGAAGATGATCAAGCGACGGGCAAAGGAAGCGGGTATTGAAAAAGAGATCACACCACACGTCCTGCGCCATTCGTTCGCGACCCATCTACTTGAAAATGGTGCCGATTTACGCGTCGTACAAGAAATGCTAGGACACGCTGATTTGTCGACGACACAAATGTATACACACGTCAACAAAGCACGACTCCACGACGTGTATAAGAAACATCATCCACGGGCGTGATGGTTCTATCTTTTAAAGGTCTGACTTCAGACAAATGATGCGTTTTGTCTAGTCCCTTTCCGGGAAAAATCGTAACGGGAATCGCACAACTACAGCTCGTATATAGGAGGAACAGCAAATGGCTCAATCATTTAAACGTGTATTTTTGATCGTCATGGACTCCGTAGGAATCGGAGAAGCACCGGACGCTGAACAGTTCGGAGATCTTGGTTCGCATACGCTCGGTCACATCGCGCGTGAACGCAACGGACTCAGCATGCCGAACATGGCAAAACTCGGTCTCTCGCATATCGAACCGATCGAAGGTATCTCAGCTGAAGAAGCACCGCTTGCGGCATACGGAAAAATGCAGGAAGTATCTGCAGGGAAAGATACGATGACAGGACACTGGGAGATCATGGGACTCCGGATCGATACACCATTCCGTGTCTTTGAAAAATTCCCGGATGATTTGATTCATCGCTTAGAAGAGTTCTCAGGACGGAAAATCATCGGGAATAAACCGGCTTCTGGTACGGAAATTCTCGACGAACTCGGACAAGAACATGTCGAGACAGGTGCCTTGATCGTCTATACGTCGGCAGACTCTGTTCTTCAGATCGCAGCACACGAAGAAGTCGTGCCATTAGAGGAACTGTACCGGATTTGTGAATACGCACGTGATATCACACGGGATGACCCGTACATGCTCGGTCGTATCATCGCACGTCCATTCCTTGGTGAAGCAGGAGCGTGGGTCCGGACAGCGAACCGTCACGACTATGCACTTAAACCATTCGACCGGACGGTCATGAACGAACTCGAGACGGCAGGACTTGATGTCATCTCGCTCGGTAAGATTGCTGATATCTACGATGGAGAAGGCGTCACGGATGCAATCCGGACGAAGTCGAACATGGACGGCATGGATCAGCTCGTGAAACAACTCGATCGTGATTTCAACGGACTTTGCTTCTTAAACCTTGTCGATTTCGATGCGTTGTTCGGACATCGTCGTGATCCGCAAGGCTACGGACAAGCACTCGAAGAGTTCGATGCGCGTCTTCCGGAAGTGTTTGCTCGCTTAAACGAAGACGATCTCTTGATCATCACGGCTGACCACGGAAACGATCCGGTTCATGCTGGGACTGACCATACACGGGAATACGTACCATTGCTTGCCTACCATAAAAATGGTGTTGCAAAACCGCTCGGTATCCGTGAAACGTTCGCTGATCTTGGAGCGACGGTCGCAGAAAACTTCGCCGTCAAGATGCCGGCACATGGAACAAGCTTTTTAACAGAACTATAATTCGAGGGAGCGATTCAGATGACAGTCAACTGGAATGAAACACGTTCATTTTTAGAAAGCAAGATGCAGGCAAAACCGGAGATCGGATTGATTCTCGGTTCAGGACTGGGTGTCCTCGCGGATGAGATCGAAAACCCGATCGCGATTCCATATCATGAAATTCCGAACTTCCCGGTATCAACGGTCGAAGGACACGCGGGACAACTCGTCTTCGGTACTCTTGAAGGAAAACAAGTCGTTGCGATGCAAGGGCGATTCCACTTCTACGAAGGATATTCGATGGACATGGTCACGTTCCCAGTCCGTGTCATGAAAGCGATAGGCGTCGAGACATTGATCGTCACGAACGCAGCGGGTGCTTGTAACGAAGCGTTCGAACCAGGTGATTTGATGTTGATCACAGATCACATCAACTTCTTCGGTACGAACCCATTGATCGGGAAGAACGTCGATGAGATGGGACCACGTTTCCCGGATATGTCGAAGCCGTATGATGCGGAATTACTTCGTCTTGCACAGGAAACAGCGGACGAGCTCGGAATTCGTGTCCGTCAAGGTGTCTACTTCGGAAACACTGGTCCGACGTATGAGACGCCAGCAGAAGTCAAGATGGCACGGATGCTTGGAGGAGACGTCGTCGGTATGTCGACGGTCCCTGAAGTCATCGTTGCCCGTCATTCCGATATGCGAGTCCTTGGGATCTCATGTGTCTCGAACATGGCAGCAGGTATTCTCGACCAACCGTTACATCATGATGAAGTCATCGAAACGACAGAACGTGTCCGGGCACACTTCCTATCACTCGTTCGCGGTTCGATCAAAAAAATGTAACGACTGTTTATAAAACTCACAAACCACTCCTGAGGAGGAACTAGATTATGCGTATGGTAGATTTGATTGCAACAAAACGAGACGGTGGCGAACTCGCAACAGCTGATATTCAAGCAATGGTAGAAGGATTCACGAACGGTGAGATTCCAGATTACCAAATGTCAGCGATGTCGATGGCGATTTTCTATCAAGGAATGTCAGATCGTGAAATCGCTGATTTGACGATGGCGATGGTCAACTCGGGCGACGTGATCGACCTTTCACGTATCCACGGGAAAAAAGTCGATAAACACTCGACAGGCGGTGTTGGTGACAAGATCAGTCTGATCGTCGCACCACTCGTTGCGTCAATCGGTATTCCGGTTGCGAAGATGAGCGGTCGTGGACTCGGTCATACAGGTGGAACCATCGACAAACTCGAAGCGTTCCCTGGTTTTGACGTCGAGCTTTCTGAAGAAGCGTTCGTCTCACAAGTCAACGACATTAAGATGGCAATCATCGGTCAAACGGGTAACCTGACGCCTGCAGACAAAAAACTCTACGCCCTTCGTGACGTCACGGCGACGGTCAACTCGATCCCATTGATCGCAAGTTCGATCATGTCGAAAAAGATCGCAGCAGGAGCAGACAGCATCGTACTCGACGTCAAGACAGGTTCTGGTGCCTTCATGAAATCGTTTGAAGATGCAAAAGCACTCGCGACAGAGATGGTTTCAATCGGTAAGAGTGTCAACCGTAAGACGGTTGCTGTCATTACAGACATGGATCAGCCGCTCGGCTTTGAAATCGGAAACGCAAACGAAGTCAAGGAAGCGATCGAAGTCCTTCAAGGGAAAGATGTTCGTGACTTGAAAGTCATCGCCTTGACGATTGCATCACACATGGCAGTCCTCGGTGATTTCTACCCGACGTTTGACGAAGCATATGCGGATCTCGAAACACGTCTCGGTAACGGAGCAGCACTTGACGTCTTTAAAAAGTTCATCGCAGCTCAAGGTGGCGACGCGTCTCTCGTTGACGACATGACAAAAGCACTTGAAACGAAATACGAAAAAACATTCGTCGCTTCAAAAGCAGGTTATGTCTCTGAAATCATCGCTGACGAAGTCGGTGTTGCAGCAATGATCCTCGGTGCAGGACGCGCGACGAAAGCAGATGAGATCGATCACGCAGCAAGCGTTACGTTGCACAAGAAAGTCGGCGACCGTGTCGAAGTCGGCGATGTCATCGCAACACTTCGTTCAAACAAAGAAACACTCGATCAAGCAATCGAAAAAATGGATCACGCGTACCATATCAGTGAAACGAAACCGGCAGAACGCCCGCTCGTTCACGCTGTTATCCAGTAAGCAATCCAATCAGCAATACTTGAGTAGCGGACGTCGTCCGCTACTCTTTTTTTATGATAAAATTGTAAGTGTAAAAATATGGGAGGGGAGTATATGAAACGTTGGATAATCGGGATTGCCAGTCTAATTGGAGTCATCGGAGGTAGTGCCTTATTGATGACGTTCGCTTTTACACAGGATATGAACTCGGATGGAACGAAAGAGACTGAAGTACAGCGGAAAGCAAAAACTTACTTAGAACAGCATCTTCCGGAAGCGAAGGTGACCGGTAGTCTTTACGACAACATGGGCAATTTTCCATTTGAATATGCCGCACGCGCGATAGACGAAAAAACGAATACTGAGTTTTTCGTCTATCAACAAGAGGAGTCGGGGAGGTTCGTTGACTCGTATCATGCGTCACTTTGGGAAGATCGGTTAGAGCGACGGATCCCGTCGCCGACTCTCGAACAACTGAACAATCAATTGAGCGTGACCGTACTTTATGACAACGATAAAATACAGCAGCTAGGTGACGCGCGTTTTGATTCAAAGGCTTATTTACGGAAGGAAGTCGCTCCGACGCTCTTAGTGGACGTTCCACGCAAGCGACACGAACAGGATAAAGCGCAGGTCACAGCGTGGGCAAAGTCGTTGCGCGAACAAAAGATTCTTCAACATATGACAGTCAAGGTCGATTATGTCTCGGAAAAAGGAGAATTGCTTGAGAACGGAGATTCGCTCTTCGTGAAGCTGTAAAATGGAGGGAAAAAATGAAAGTACGCGGTCCCCTTTCGATTTGTTATACTGGAAATACTTGTAATGAAAAGGGGGAACTCTCATGAAACCACCACGCTTACAAAAAGGGGATAAGATTGCCATCGTCTCGCCGGCGTCTGCTGTCGCAGCATACGTACCGCGTCGTCTCGCCCGCGGTATCGCAACACTTGAAAAAATGGGCTTCGAGGTCGTCTTAATGCCGAACGCAACGGCTGTTCATAGTCATACGGCAGGAACGATCGGGGAACGGCTGCAAGATTTACATATGGCGTTCGCAGATCCGTCAATTAAGGCAATTATCTCGACAATCGGTGGGTTTAACTCACACCAGCTACTCGACGAACTCGATTATGAATTGATCCGGAACAATCCGAAGATCTTCGTAGGTTACAGCGATATCACGGCACTGTTTGCTGGGATCTACCAGCAGACAGGATTGACGACGTTCGTCGGACCCGCACTGCTGACGCAGTTCGGTCAATTCGATGGTCTTGATCCGTATACAGAAGAATCGTTCAAACGTACGTTCATGCAGACGGAGCCGATCGGTCGGATCGAAGCGTCTGAGAAGTGGACAGATGAGATTTTACGCTGGGATGTCGCAGACGACCGAAGACGAGAACATCAAGTGAACGCAGGGTACACAATCGTTAAGACCGGTGTCGCAGAAGGTCCGATTCTGACGGGGAACACGGGAACACTTTTACTGCTTGCCGGAACACCTTATTTGCCATCGTTTGACGGTGTCGTCTTGATGCTTGAGGATGACGAGAGTGAGACCCCGGAAACGATTGACCGGTATTTCACGCAATTGCGACACATGGGTGCGTATGACAAGATTGCGGCACTCGTCGTCGGACGCTTCCCGCGAAAAGTCGATTTTGACCCGGACTTCCCGCTCAAAGACATCATTCTGCGCGCGACGCGGGGCTATGATTTCCCGATCATTCTCGATGCGGACTTCGGGCATACGGATCCTGTCACGACACTTGCGAATGGAATTCGGATTCGTGTCGAAGCAACGGATTCGGTGACACTCGATGTGTTAGAGGCAGCCGTCGAGTAAAAAGGTCTGCACGACGCCTTGAAATTTGGTACACTGTACCATGGAATCACGATCTTGAATCGTGACGAATCTCTTGCTGAAAAGCACGAAAGGTTGGTCAAACATGCAAAAAACTGGTCATATCTTATTAGAAGATGGAAATAAAATCGAATTCGAACTGTTCAACGATGAAGCACCGATCACGACTGAAAACTTCGAAAACCTTGCAAACTCGAACTTCTACGATGGATTGAACTTCCACCGTGTCATCCCAGGCTTCGTCTCACAAGGCGGATGCCCAATCGGAAACGGTACAGGCGGTTCAGGAAAAACGATTCCTTGTGAAACGTCAACATCATACCCACACAAACACAAGGCGGGTTCACTCTCGATGGCACACGCTGGTCGTAACACAGGATCAAGCCAATTCTTCATCGTACACGAGCCACAACCGCACCTCGACGGCGTACACACGGTCTTCGGACAAGTGACTTCAGGTCTCGAACATGCACAAAAAATGAAGCAAGGCGCTGGCATCAAAGAAATCCGCGTCGAAGCGTAAGTTCTTTCTCCTCTTCGAACGTTCGAAGAGGAGTTTTTCTTTTTTTAGAACCGGGTACAATCAGTAAGGGAACTCAACTCGAAAAGGAGTGTTTGTCATGCGTTTAGAAGGAAAACGAATCATCCAAGTCGTCAGCAATGACTTCGAGGATTTAGAATTATGGTATCCAGTCCATCGCTTACGTGAAGAAGGCGCAATCGTCGACATCGTCGGTGAGAAAGCGGATGAAACATATATCGGGAAGTACGGTGTCCCAATCAAATCGAATAAGACGTTCGATGAGATCAATCCAGCAGAATACGATGCGATTCTTGTTCCAGGTGGTTGGTCGCCCGATCTATTACGCCGCTTTGACTCTGTTTTGAACATGGTGCGTCATTTTGACCAGAACAAACAACCGATTGGTCAAATCTGCCACGCTGGTTGGGTGCTGATCTCTGCCGGCATCTTAAAAGGTGTCAACGTCACGAGTACGCCAGGAATCAAGGATGACATGACGAATGCGGGTGCAATTTGGCATGATGAAGCCGTCGTCGTCGACGGACATATCGTCTCGAGTCGTCGTCCGCCCGATCTACCGGACTACATGCGTGCCTTCATCCAAGTGATGGAAGAACAAGCGTGATTCAGATGCAGGGGACGTCACGTGACAGTCTCCTGCATTTTCATGGATTATGAAAAAAATGCAGTAATTCTGTGTGAGAAGGTGTAGAATGAATGAGTCTCAGTCGTTCATGCTCCTGAGAGTTGTTGAAATTAGGAAGGTGTAGAATCACATGCTAGTAAAATATAAGAAGTTGAATGAACGGACCGCGATGGGGCTGATCGCCTTTTCGTGCGAAGTGAAGGATCCGAAGTATTTGCTTGAAACGGTTCAAGCCTATGAACAGGAAGAAGACCAACGCTTGTATTTGTACAAACAAGATGAGGATTTCGTCGGTGTCATCGGGTTTCAATTAATGGATGGCCATGCTGAATTGAAACATATCGCATTATCACCATCGTTCCGTGGAGAACGGATGTCGTATCTCCTACTCGATGAAGCAGCCAAGCTTCTTCGAACGGATATTACGGGTGCGACCGAAGAGACGCAACGCCTCGTCGACAAATGGAAAAATCAATAAAAAGACCGGTCCATGGCTCAGATGGACCGGTCTCTTCGGTTTTGTAGCGCTTCTTGTCGTGCCGTGACGACATCCGTACGATCACGTAAACGGTGTTTATGCGTCACATAGTCGAGATCAGGTGCTGTCGCTTCAAGTGCGACGGTTCGGATGACGTCCGAAAAGACAGGTAATGGGATGTGTCGATAGACCTTATCCGTAAAATGGTCGCGATGATCGAGCAAATATGAGACGTCGATCCCGGCCGCAATCAGTGTTGCCCGGTGGCGTTCGATTTTATCAAACGCTTTCGCATATGTCCGCTGTGCCCCAGTCGTATTGCCGCGGCGGTGATGATAGCGGGCGACGGCCAGTTGGATCAGACCGACAAGCGCCTCGTCCTGGCGTTGTCCTTCTTGCCAGACTTCCTCTAAGATTTCATGGCACTCGAAGTAATCGTGCCGGATGTTGAATTCAAATACGAATCGTTCAATCGGATTCATGGAATCACCTCTTCCTTGGAATATAACATAGTCGAACCCACCAGTTGTATGGTATACTAAGGCGCAAAAAACGTTGATGGGCAGGGAGAATCATGGAATCATACAGTGTAAAGATGGATGCGTTTGAAGGCCCGCTGGACTTGCTGTTACACTTGGTTGGTAAATTAGAAATCGATATTTATGATATATCCGTTTCCATGGTGACGGATCAATATGTGTCCTATATCCGTGCGATGCAGCATCTTGAACTAGATGTTGCTAGTGAATATCTTGTCATGGCAGCGACGCTGTTGCAACTCAAAAGCAAACAACTCTTGCCGATCGAACAGACGGAATACGATGAGATTCCTGATTTCGAGGAAGAACCGACACGAGAAGGTCTGATTCAACAGTTGATCGAGTATAAAGCGTATAAGGAAGCAGCACTCGTCCTGAAAGAAAAGGAAGAGGCACGCCTTGAGCTGTTCTCGAAACAACCAGAGGATTTGATGCGTTATCTCGACACGGATGCACAAGAGTATAATGGTACGTTATCACTGAGTGATTTATTACGTGCCTATGAAAAAATGCGCCAACGGGAAGCTTGGAAGGTACGTCGCTCGAAGACGGTCAAACGGGAAGAACGGTCACTCGAACAACAGATGGAGTCCGTTGCCCGGTACGTCGCGACCCGGGAGCGTACGACATTTTTCGGCTTTTTTGCGGAGCAACCGACAGTCGAAGAACTAGTCGTCAGCTTCCTCGCTGTTCTAGAGCTCGTGAAGCAACGGGTCATTGATTGTGAACAGATGACCGATGATATCCTATTGCGGAGCATGGTGAAGGAGGAGAGTCAGATTGGCGTATGAACAAATCATTGAGAGCCTGTTATTCGTCGTCGGAGACGATGGGATCGATCCACGTGGTCTCAGTCAAGCGCTAGAGATCAGTGAAGCGGCAGCACGCGAACAGTTGCTGGCTCTTCAAACGACATTCGAAGCAGAGCAGCGTGTGTTGCAAATCGTGGAGTCGGGTGGTGTCTTTAAGATGGTGACACGAAAAGAGATGTCGCCATATATTCAGGCATATGCCGGTTCGCTCGCAGAAGATTCCTTGTCTCGAGCAGCGATGGAGACACTCGTCATCATCGCATACAAACAACCGGTCACACGTGCTGACATCGAAGTCGTTCGTGGTGTGAAGACGGAGCGTGTCATCCATACGTTAAGTGCAAAAGGTTTGATTGAAGAGGCGGGACGCGCCAAAGGTGTCGGTCGCGCAAAATTGTATAAAACGACGGATCATTTCCTGGACCATTTTGGTCTGAACAGTATTGAAGAGTTACCGCCACTCGAGTTCGAAGAAACGTTCGAATCGGATGGAGATCTCTTCTTCCGGAATGATCCTTCATTAGAGGAGAGAGTGAATTAATGGAACGGTTACAAAAAATCATCGCACAAGCAGGTGTCGCTTCGCGGCGTAAAGCAGAGGAATTGATCACAGCAGGTCGCGTCAAGGTCAACGGAAAAGTCATCACGGAGCTTGGAACGAAAGTCGGAGCACGTGCGGAAGTCGAAGTAGACGGCGTGAAGCTCGAGCGGGAAGAGCACGTCTACTACATGCTCTATAAACCAACAGGTGTCGTCTCGACGGTTGAAGACGATAAAGGACGTAAGACGGTCGTCGATCTCGTACCACCTGGACACCGTGTCTTCCCAGTCGGTCGACTCGACTATAATACGAGTGGTCTTCTTTTAATGACGAATGACGGTGAATTCTCGAACCTCTTGCTTCACCCGAAATATAAGGTGCCGAAGCGCTACATCGTCAAAATCAAAGGCGTACCAGAATACTTCCACGTCAAAGGTCTTGAGAAAGGTGTCGTCTTACCGGATGGTTTCAAGACAGGTAAAGCACGTGTCGAGATGCGCGATATTGATAAGAAGAAAAACACGGCGATTCTTGAAATGGTCATCTACGAGGGACATAACCGCCAAGTCCGTCAAATGGTCGAGACACTCGGTTCGGAAGTCTTGAAGTTAAAACGTGAACAGTTCGGTTTCTTGACACTGGCAGGTCTTACTTCTGGCGAGTGGCGTGAACTTTCAAAAAAAGAAGTCAATCAATTGCGTGAGCTAGCGGATCCAGCCGCTCCACCTACGAAAAGACGTAAGAACACAAAAAAACGTTAATTTGTAAAGCGAGAAGCTCATCCTCCGGGTTGAGTTTTCTTTTTTTGTGACAAAACGATTAACGAATTTCACATTTTGTCAACGGTAAAGCGATTTCAAGTACAATATGGGTGGAGGCGGTAAAATATGAAAAAAACGAAACAAAATCCGGAAGAACGCTTAGCAGCGGCCCAGCAAAAAAAGAAGAAACGCTCCTTCTGGCGTCTGATGATCATGACGATTGTCTTGTTCGCCGGAGCAGTCGTCATCATGCAATTCGTCGATCAAGCGACACGTGATAAAAACGGTCGTGTCATGGCAGGCGATGATGCCCCTGGTTTCGCACTCGTCGATTTATATGGTGAGAAACAGCACTCGATGGACGAGTACAAAGGAAAAGGACTTTTACTCAATTTCTGGGGAACATTCTGTGAACCATGTAAGAAAGAGATGCCATTGATCAATGACAACTATCAGATGATGCAAGACCAAGGCGTCAATTTCGTAGCGGTCAATGTCGGTGAAACACCAGTTCGTGTCTCAAGCTTCATCAAGGATATTGGCGGAACGGACTATCCGATTCTCATGGATACGAACAGCTCTGTCGAGAAGGCTTACGGGATCTACAACTTACCTGTGACGTTCATCATCAATAAAAAAGGTGAAGTCGTCGAGAAGTATGAAGGTGAGATTGATCAAGCGAAGCTTGAAGAGATGGTGAAGAAAGCGAACGAGTAACGGCATCGAAGGGGGATTTAAGGATGCAGGAGCAAGAAGATTTCAAACAACTGGACATGCGTTACGAGGAAGCGGAGCTTCGGTCGAAACGTAAGAATCCATCTTGGATCGACCGGGCATGGACGTTCTTCTCGTCCGTCAAGGTCGGGTTATGGTTGATTGCCTTGATCATCATCGCGAGTGGGGTCGGAACGATCTTCCCGCAAGAGATGTATATTCCACAGGCAACACCACCGGAAGAGTTTTACCAAAAGGAATACGGCACGGCAGGTGACATCTACTATACGTTAGGATTCCATAATCTATTTGAATCATGGTGGTATATCGGATTGATCACGCTTTTATTACTCTCGATCATCATCGTGTCGATTGACCGATTCTTCCCGCTCTACCGAGCACTGAAGAAACAACCGGTCATCCAGTCGGACCGTTTCATGAACGGTCAGCGATTTGGCGCGGAAGCGACTGGCGATGTCAAAAAAATCGATGCGATCGCACCGTTGCTTGAGAAAAAAGGCTATAAAGTCCGTCGACAAGACGGAGCACTCTTAGCTGAAAAGCAACGTTTCGGACGATGGGGTCCATACATCAATCATATCGGACTCGTCTTATTCTTCGGTGGTGCGATGCTTCGAGTCGTACCAGGGATGCACGAAGATGAATTGCTTTGGCTCCGCGAAGGAGAGACGTTGCCGATCGAGGCGACGGACAATCAGTACTACTTGAAAAATGAAGCGTTCAACATCGAGTTCTATGATCCTGAGAAGGTCGATGAGAAGTTCAAGAAATCACTTGAAGCAGCAGGCGGAAACGTACCGAAGAACTATGATACGAAGATGACGCTGTACAAGAAAGTCGGCGAAACATCCGATTTCAAACCGGACCTTGAAGAAATCAAGTCAGGTGAGACAGCAGTCAACCGTCCATTCGAATTCGATGATTATCAAGTCTTCCAGGAACAGTACGCGGCAGATCCGGAATTCAAGACGATGTCGTTTAATATCGTCAACCAGAAAACGGACAAAGTCGTCGATACGATCAAGGTCGACTTGCGTGATCCGAAAGAAACATATGCTTTAAAAGATGGATATGAAGTCGAACTGAAGGACTTCCTTCCGGACTTCGTCGTCAAAGATGGTCAGCCAACGACGAACTCGGGACGTCCAGTCAATCCTGCCTTCGTCTTCAGTATCAAGTCACCGGAACACCCGAAAGGTGAGCGGAGTTTGATTGGGATCAAACTGAACGTTGGTGGAGATGAGAACCAGTACAAAATGGCATTCGCCGGTACGGAACTCTCAAACATCTCGGGTGTCCGGATTAAAAAAGATCTGACGCTACCGTTCCTGTTTGCAGGTGGTATCATCTTCATGGCAGGTCTATTGATCGGAATGTACTGGCCGCACCGTCGTCTCTGGTTACGTGAGAAGAACGGTCGGATCCAGATTGCTGGATTTACGAACAAAAATGCATTAGGGCTTCAAAAAGAAGCTAATCTCGCGTTGACAGAAGTCGGTCTACCAGAACTTGAGGATCGACAAAAGTTGCGGGAAGAGGGGGAAGCTAAATGAATTTGCTTCAGTTGAGCAGTAACCTGCTCCTTACATCATTCATCGTCTACCTCGTCAGTACAGGATTCTTCGCTGTAGCGACGAGTGGTAAAAAAGGACCGACGCGTTCTGGTAAAATCGCCTTTACGCTCGCGATCATTGGTTTCCTCGCGCAGCTCGGATATTTCTTCACGCGCTGGGCTGGAGCTGGGCACGTTCCAGTTTCGAACTTATATGAATACACGACATTCTTCGGCATGATGATGGTACTTGGTTTCTTGATCGTTTATGCCATCTACAAAAACAACGTCCTTGGCTTGATTGCGATGCCAGTTGCATTGCTCGTCATCGCCTATGCGTCGATGTTCCCGGATGAAGTCCAACCGTTGATCCCAGCACTACAAAGTGTTTGGCTCAAAATCCACGTCACGACGGCAGCGCTCGGCGAAGGGATTCTTGCCGTCAGCTTCGCGACGGGATTACTGTATCTGATTCACGCGACAGATTTCAGTAAGGAATCGAAAACACGGACGTGGCTCGAAGTCGTCATGTTCTCACTCGCATGTGTTGTCGGTTACATCTTAGTTGGGCTGTTGTTCAAAGCAACAGGTTCTGCATCGACGATCGAATACGTTGCGAAAAACGGTGCAACGATGACACATGACTATGTCATGCCAGTCTTGACAGGTCCTGAAGGCGGAAAAGTCTTATCGGGTTCAGGTGCCGTCATCGAATTACCGAACTTCTTGAACGCGAACAAAGTCAATACGGTCTTATGGTCGATCATTGGCGGTGTCGTCTTATACGTCTTGCTTCGCTTCGTCATTCTTCGCAAGCGTCTTGCTGAGAGCTTGAAGCCGATTGCGCGTAAGATTGATCTTGAGACAGCAGATGAGATCAGCTATCGTTCTGTTGCGATTGGTCTTCCGATCTTCATCCTGGGCGGTCTGATCTTCGCGATGATCTGGGCGCAAATGGCATGGAGCCGTTACTGGGGCTGGGACCCGAAAGAAGTATGGGCACTCATTACGATGCTCTTCTATGTCTTTTATCTCCACATGCGTATCCAGCGTGGGTGGATTGGTAAAAAATCAGCGTGGTTATGTGTCGGCGGATTTGCCGTCATCATGTTCAACCTTGTCTTCGTCAACCTTGTCGTAGCAGGATTACACTCGTACGCATAAGAAAAAGCAAGCAGCGGACCTGGAAACGGTCCGCTGCTTTTTCGTGTGCGTCTGACCGAAGTGTGCCTTTTCGGAGAAATCAGCCAGAGCAAGCCATTCTTTTCGTTTCATAGTATACTAAAAGAGTAGTAGGATAGAGGAGTAGAGTTTAGTTCATAGGAGGAGACAGCATGTCAGAAGAAGCACGTATTTTAGTCGTCGACGATGAAGAACGGATTCGTCGCCTGTTGAAGATGTATCTGGAGCGGGAAAATTTCACGATCGAGGAAGCAGACAATGGAGAGACGGCGCTTGAAATGGCGCTTGAGACAGAATACGATGTCATTCTCCTCGACTTGATGATGCCGAAGATGGACGGGATGCAAGTCTGTGAAGAACTGCGGAAAACGAAAGCGACGCCGATCGTCATGTTGACGGCAAAAGGCGAAGAGACGAACCGCGTCCATGGGTTTGAGATGGGGGCAGATGATTATATCGTCAAACCATTCAGTCCACGCGAAGTCGTCTTGCGTGTCAAAGCGATCCTTCGCCGGGCAAGTGCGACGAAATTCCTCCACACGGATGCGAAAACAAAAGATGTCATCGTCTTCCCACACTTGACGATCGACAATGATGCGCACCGCGTGACGGTCGAATCGCAAGAAGTCAATTTAACACCAAAAGAATACGAACTCCTGTATTTCTTAGCAAAACAAACGGACAAGGTATTCTCGCGGGAACAATTACTCAAGGAAGTCTGGAACTATGAATTTTTCGGAGATCTGCGGACGGTCGATACACACGTCAAACGTCTTCGTGAAAAGCTGAATCGTTTGTCTCCGAACGCCGCTCAAATGATCACGACGGTCTGGGGTGTCGGATACAAGTTCGAGAATAGTCCGACCTGACGATGAAATGGTTGCAAAGCGTTGTCATCAAACTATGGGGAACGATTCTGTTACTCGTTTCGGTCGTCTTGATCGCCTTGACGATCTTGTTACTTGAATTTTTCAACTCGTTCCATATCGAACAGGAACGGGGGCACTTGGCAAAGCTCGGTCAACAAGTCGAGACCGTCTTTCAGGCGCACTCCGGCATCGAGGAAGGGTCGAGTACTGCGGTCGAAATCACGGATATCTATGGCGCGACACTGATTGCAAAGACGCAGGATGATTCCGTCGAAGCGAATATCTCACAAGCAAAGGCGAACCGGATCATCAAGGAACTCGAACGTCAGAACTGGAAAGCAATTGATGGTGAAGAAGGCGAGACGGCGATCGGCAACTATGAGACCTTCGATGGAAAAGCAGCACTCGCGTATCGGGCACCGCTCATTACGGATAGTGGCAACGGAACGATCTACTTGATCGAGCAATTGACGAACATCGAACAGGCGAATGAGGGGGCACGTCAAATCATTCAACTCTGTGTCCTGTTAGCGATCATCGGAACGACCGTCTTTGCCTTCTTCCTCTCGACACGAATCACGGCACCACTGCGGACGATTCGTCAAGCTGTCGTTGAGGCCGGTGAAGGAAAGTTCGATCAGAGCTTGACGCAACGTTCACGGGATGAGATCGGTGACTTAGCGCTTGCGTTCAATGAAATGAGTAGTCAGCTCAATCAATACGTCACGGATCTCGATAAGGAGCGGCATTTACTCTCCTCGATTCTGCGCTGTATGGCAGACGGCGTGTTGACATTCTCGAAATCAGGTGAGCTCCTTGCAACGAATCCACCGGCTGAAGCCTTTTTGGCGGGTTCTCCCGTACCGGATGAACTGATTGAGTTATTCCAGACGGTCATGCGTGAAGAGACGGAGATGACGGTCTCCTTTGAACGAGAGGGACGCTTCTACATCATCATCGTCAGTCCGTTACTCGAACAAGAAGAACAGATCGGAGCGGTCGCCGTCCTGCGTGATATGACGGAAGCGCAGCAACTCGAGAAGATGCGCGCTGATTTCGTCGCGAATGTCAGTCATGAACTGCGGACACCACTCGTCATGTTGCAAGGGTACTCAGAAGCGATTGTCGATGGCATGACCGAAAGTGACGAGGCGACGAAGGAATTCGCATCGATCATCTACGACGAGTCCCAAAGACTGTCGAGACTTGTTAACGATCTTCTTGATCTTGCGCGAATGGAAGCGGGATATCAGGAGTTACGGATTGAATCCGTCGAAGCAATACCTTTTGCGAAGCGGGTGATCAAGAAGTTCAAACAGATGGGACGCGATAAACAGGTTACCTTCTCGGTTTCTGGTCCGAACATCGCGTTTGAAGCAGACCCTGATCAGATGGAGCAAGTCTTGACGAACCTCCTCGGTAACGCCCTGCGTTATACGGAGAACGGTGAAATCAAGATTAAGATTGACGAAGATAGGGAAAACATTACATTATCCGTCATTGATTCGGGTGACGGAATTCCAGAAGAAGATCTACCGTTCGTCTTTGACCGTTTTTATAAAGCGGATAAAGCGCGGACACGTGGCAAGACGGGTACAGGAATCGGTCTTGCGATCGTGGCGAATGTCGTCCGAGCTCATGGTGGTGAAGTCGAAGTCGACAGCCGCTTGGGAGAGGGAGCGACCTTCCGGATCCGATTACCGAAAAAACAAGGGAAGCGAACATTATGAGTCGCTTCCTTTCGCTATAGGAGTGAATGAAAAATGAAAATTTACACGAAGTCTGGTGACGAAGGAGAAACATCTCTCGTTGGTGGGAGAGTCAAAAAAAATGATCGTTTGATCAGCTTGATGGGAGAACTCGACGAATTGAACAGTTTCGTCGGACTTGCCCGGACGAAAGCATCATCGATCGAGGTGCGTGAGCAACTGACAGTGATCCAGCACGCGTTATTCGATTGTGGCAGTGACTTGATGTATGTCGAGCCGCGCCCGTCACGCTTGAGTCAAGAAGCGACGGTTGATTTAGAAAGTTGGATTGACACGTTAACGGAGTTATCACCGCCGCTCGATAAGTTCATCTTGCCTGGTGGAACGGAAGCAGCTGCAACGTTACACGTGGCACGGACGGTCTGTCGTCGCGTTGAACGTTCGATGATCGATGTTCCTCAAGCGGCTCATTTGTTACCGTTCATCAACCGACTCAGTGACTTCTTCTTTACAGCAGCCCGTTACGAGAATGCCGTCAAACAAAAAGCAGATATTGAATATGTCCGCAGTGCGCATGTATTCAAACGAAAGGATGGAGAGCAATGAGTCAGTCATTTAGCACATGGAAAAAGGAAGGAACGAGCTACCATCTCGTTCCGACCGACAAATTCAAGACGACGACGATTCTCGTCACATTTTCAGCACCGTTAGAAGCGAAGACGCTGACAAGCCGTGCAATCCTACCGTATATCATGGAAAAATCGACAGCCGCTTATCCGTCGATGAAAGCTTTACGTGAGCCGCTTGAAACACTATATGATGCGGGACTTTATGCGGACGCGTCGAAGTTCGGAGAAGAGCATGTCATCTCATTCCAACTCGATGTCGTCCGGGGAGAACTCGTCCATCATCCGTCGTTGTTAAAAGAAGCACTCGAATTGCTCGAGCAAATGGTGCTGTATCCAGATTTGACGGAAGGTGGCTTCCGTGAACAGTTCGTCAAACAAGAAAAACGATTGCATGCCTTACGGATCAGTTCACTATATGACGATAAAATGCGCTACGCACAGCAACGTCTTCTCGAATTGATGGCACCAGGTGAAGCCGTCGCGTTGCCATCTCTTGGAACACTCGAAGAACTCGAACAGATCACCCCGTCATCCTTGCGTGATACATACCGTTCGATGATTGAAGACGACCGGATTGATGTCTTCGTCGTCGGACATGTAACGAAGGAGGAAATGGAAGACGCTCTATCATTCTTGCCATCGCATTCTGAAAAAATCAGTCATTACATTCCGGCCCAAAAAGCAGTCAATGGTGTAAAACGGTCGAGTGAAACGCAACCGATCAAGCAAGGTAAATTGCATCTTGGTTACCGGGTAGCGGTCGATCCGACATCTGCTGACTCGATTCGGATGCAAATCGTCAATGGTCTGTTCGGTGGCTTCCCGCATTCAAAACTGTTCATGAATGTCCGTGAAAAAGAGAGTCTCGCGTATTATGCGGCTTCACGGTATGCGGCATTGAACAGTGCACTCTATGTTTATGCAGGGGTCGACACGAAAGAAGCGGAACGTGCCGAAAAAATCATCTTGGAACAACTCGTTGATTTGAAAGCAGGACAGTTCACGGATGAAGAATTGACACAGACGAAGGCGATGCTGATCAATGCGCGCCGTCAAATCCTTGATCAGCCAGGTCAATTGATTGGCTGGTTGAATGGTTCGAAGATGCGTGGACTGACACTTGAAGATGAAATTCATATCATTGAGACGGCGACACGTGAAGACGTCGTTCGATTAGCAGCGGCAATCGATCTTGATGCCGTATATCTATTGCGAGGTGAAGCATGATGGAACAACTGACCTATCACGATACAGACGAAACGGTATACCACGAGCAACTCGATAACGGCTTATCCGTCTATTTGTTGCAAAAAAAAGGATACGAAAAGACGTATGCGACGTTTACGACGCGTTATGGTTCGATTGATCAACGATTCAAAAAAGGCGAGGAATGGATCACGGTACCGGACGGCATCGCCCATTTTCTTGAGCATAAGATGTTCGAATCCGAAAAAGGGGACGTCTTCCAAGAGTTCGGTCGTCTCGGTGCCTCAGCGAACGCCTTTACCTCGTTCTCGCGGACAGCGTACTTGTTCTCAGCGACGTCGCTGATTGAACAAAACCTCGAGACGTTGATCGATTTCGTACAAGATCCCTACTTCACGCCGGAGAGTGTTGAAAAAGAGAAGGGGATCATCACGCAAGAAATCCAGATGTACCAAGATAATCCGGGATGGCGTCTGTTCTTCGGTCTGATCGAATCGATGTATGCATCGCATCCAGTCCGGATCGATATCGCGGGAACACCGGAATCGATCAATCAAATCACAGCCGATGATTTGTACACGTGCTACCGTACGTTCTATCATCCATCGAACATGGTGTTGTTCGTCGTCGGAAACATCGACCCGGAAGAGACACTGGCATTGATCAAGGCGAACCAGGCGAAGAAGGACTATACGGATCGCCCGGCAATCGAACGAGATTACGGTCAAGAGCCGCATGGCGTACATCGTCCACGCTTTGAACTCGAGCTCGACGTTAAGACACCTAAGGTATTGATCGGTTACAAGGACGAATCGCTTCGCGGTGAGGCACAAGTCCGCCGTGAGTTAACGAGTGAACTGCTGTTACATCTCTTGTTCGATCAGACATCATCGACGTATTTGGAACTGTATGAAGACGGTCTGATTGACGATACGTTCAGCTTTGATTACTCGAGTGAGGAAGAGTTCGCCTTTGCGACGTTCGGGATGGAAACGGAAGATCCAGACAAGTTCATCCAAGCGTATGAGACGCTCCTGCAAACACGTCCTGACTTTACGGAAGACGAAGTCACACGCAAGCGGAACATGATGCAAGGGAAGTTCCTCCGTGCCTTGAATTCACCGGAATTCATCGCGAATCAGTTCTCGCGTCACGCACTTGCCGGTACGAATCTGTTCACGCTTCCAACGTTGATTGCTTCGATTACGAAAGAAGAGATTGAAGCCCGTTTCGACGAGTTGTTCGCCATTGAAAACCGGGCGATCTCAATCGTCAAACCGTACGCGTGATGCGAATCCTCATCACCGGTGCGAGTGGCGCCATTGGTCTTGCGGCAGCAAAACAACTCGCTGCCGCCGGACATGAATTGGTGCTTCAGACGTATCGACAGCAAGCGGTTTTAAAACGGATGATAGAGGAGTGGCAAGGCGAGCACCACATCCTGACTGCGAACTTAGCAGACGAGGAGGACTTGCAGGCATTCTGTGCGGCATTACCTGTCGTCGATGCTTTCGTCCATTGTGCCGGAACGAGTTATAGTGGTCTGTTGCTCGATCAATCGGCAACATCAATGCACGAACTTTGGAAAATCCATGTCGAGGCGTTGATGCGTATCAGCCAAACCGTAACACGGACGAAACCGTTCACGTCGAAGCTTGCGATCGTCGTCATCAGTAGTGTATTAGGGGAACAAGGTGTCGCGGGTGAGGTCGTCTATTCGACGTGCAAGGCGGCACAGCTCGGATTCGTCAAGGCATACAGCAAGGAACTTGGACCGATGCACGGACGCATCAACGCGATCACGCCGGGGTGGATCGATACGCCGATGAACGCGATTTTCTCGGAAGATGAAAAGGAACAAGCGATCGCTGAAATCCCAGCCGGTCGATTCGGGAAAGTAGAAGAAGTGGCTTCTGCCATCCGTTACTTAGTGCAACCTGAATCAAGTTATGTGTCCGGAGCCATCCTTAAAATAGATGGCGCGTGGATGTAGGTGATGGAATTTCAGTTCAGGAATGCTTTTCATTTTTCAAAAAATCATTTAACATGAGGAATGGATAATCGTATTGATAGAGGAGGATGGGCGCGTGAGTGAGTTCGAGCAATGGTATCTCGAATATGAATTAAAGGTCAACCGTCCCGGTATACTCGGGGACATTGCTTCGTTGATGGGAATGTTACATATTTCGATCGTGACGATCAATGGTGTCGATCATCAACGACGCGGTATGTTGCTCCAAACGAAACAACCGGATCAAATTCCACGACTCGCCGCTATTCTCAAGACGATGTCAACCATAGAGGTCATCAAACTACGAAAACCAAAACTACGTGACCGAATCGCGATTCGTCACGGGCGCTATATCGATCAAAGCAGTGATGAACGAAAGACGTTCCGTTTCGTCCGGGAAGACTTAGGGATTCTCGTCGATTTCATGGCAGAGCTATGTAAACAGGATGGGCACTTGTTGATTGGTGTCCGCGGCATGCCACGCGTCGGCAAGACGGAGTCAATCGTCGCAGCGAGCGTCAGTGCGAATAAGAAATGGCTGTTCTTATCGTCGACGTTGATTAAACAGACGGTTCGAACATCGTTGTTCGACGATGAGCGGACGGGTGATTATGTCTACATCATCGATGCGTTAGTATCACAACGAAATTTCGATGAACGACACTGGCAAATCCTGCGTGAAGTCATGCGTCTACCGGCGACGAAAATCGTCGAACATCCGGATGCGTTCGTCAAATCCAGCGAGTATACGTGGGATGATTTTGATTACATCATTGAATTACGCAACACGACTGAAGAAATCATTGTGACTGAACTGCCTCGTTCCCATGGTGGAAATGATTGGTTCAACTTTGAATAAGTATGAAAAATGGAAGGTGTGTTACCGATGACCGAGCTCGGAACCTACTTAAAAGAACAACGGGAGGCACTTGGTGTCTCTCTCGAACAAATTCAAACGACGACAAAGATTCAAAAGCGTTACATCGTCGCGATCGAAGAAGGGAA
This sequence comes from Exiguobacterium sp. s191, assembly GCF_018618955.1. Classification (NCBI taxonomy): domain Bacteria; kingdom Bacillati; phylum Bacillota; class Bacilli; order Caryophanales; genus Exiguobacterium; species Exiguobacterium sp. s191. Next base: position 361,239 of record NZ_JACSNC010000001.1, read on the forward strand.
TTATGATCAATTGCCGGGTGCTTTTTACGCCCGGGCCTTCATCAAGACATATGCGGAAGCACTCGGTCTTGACGTCGATGAAGTCTTTACGACCTATAAACGTGATCTTCCGGAACCGGAAGCACAACCGGTCGTCGAATTGTCACGACGCGCGACGTATTCGAAATCAAGTGCTCCGAAGAAGAGCGTTGCAAAACGCTGGATTCCGAACATCATCATCATCGTTCTAATCTTTGCGATCGGCGCTGCCTTGTATTATGGTCTGCAGACGTTCCTTGACGGTAACGAAGAGGCGAAGACGTCCGCACCGAAGCAAAATGATGTCACGATCGATCAAGGGGACGCGCCAAGTAAAGAGACGGATGCGCCTGCGAAGACGGAAGAAGAGCCGAAAGAAGAACCGGCAAAACAGGAAGAAACAAAAGAAGAACCTAAAAAAGAGGCACTTGCTGCGAAGTCGACATCTGGTCAAGATGTCACGTATGAAGTCGCAACGAAAGATACGATGAGTGTCTCGATTCAAATCAAGAAAGATGCCTCTCCGTCGCCATTCGTTGGTGTACGTGATACATCACTTGAAGGAGAAGCACTCGCGCCAGACCACATCAACGCATCGGATCCGAATCCGATTGTCGTGAAGGACGCGAAGACGGACTTGATCCGGATCCGGATCGGTTCGATTAAAGGGATTGATAAAATCGTCGTCAATGACCAAGAACTGAAACTGAACCGTTCGCTTCTCGTCCAAAACATCTATCTAAAGAAAGTAGCCACGCCGTAATTCGGCGTGCCTTCTTTTAGATGGCATGTCATTTACATACGAAATGAAGGAGGAGGGCGTTACATGAACTTACCGAATCAATTGACAGTATTACGCGTTTTATTAATTCCCGTGTTCGTCATCGTACTTGCGATTGATCCGAACTGGGGACAGTGGGATGTACTGGGAGCCGAGCTTCCCGTCTCACACTTCGTTGCAGCTATCATCTTCCTTGTTGCTTCACTGACGGACTGGCTCGATGGATATATCGCTCGCAAACAAAAATTAGTGACGAACTTTGGAAAATTCATGGATCCACTTGCCGACAAGATGTTAGTTGCAGCTGCTCTCGTCTACTTGGTGGAACTTGGATTCGTCGCAGCATGGATCGTCGTCATCATTCTCTGTCGAGAGTTCGCAGTCACGGGTCTTCGTCTCGTCGCATCTGATGAAGGGATCGTCCTTGCTGCCGGAAACTCTGGCAAAGCCAAGACATGGGTCCAGCTGACATCGATCACGGCATACTTGCTGCACGATATCATCTTTGCGATGTGGAACATTCCGTTCGCAGACATCACGATGTGGCTTGCTTTGATCTTGACGATTTACTCAGGCGTCGAATATTTCTCGAAAAACATTAAGTTAATTACGAAATCCATGTAAGATGGATCAATTTAGACTGTTCGTCATACCGAACAGTCTTTTCTTATACTTCAAGAAGGTGAGGAATCAACATGAAAGCAGAAATCATCGCAGTCGGAAGCGAACTTCTCCTTGGGGAAATCGCGAACACGAATGCACAGTACCTTTCCGAATGGTTAGCGAGTGCCGGAATTGACGTTCATTATCACACAGTCGTCGGTGACAATCGTGAGCGGATGCAAGAGACATTCCGTCAGGCACAACAGCGGGCAGACCTCCTTGTCATCACAGGAGGCCTTGGACCGACGGAAGACGACTTGACGAAAGAAGTGCTCGCTGATCTCCTCGGACGTGATCTCGTTCTCGATCAAGCGGCGTACGAGCGAATCGAAGGGTTTTTAAAGACACGTCAACGGGAGATGACGATCAACGAACGAAAACAAGCATTAATCATCGATGGTGCAACGGTTTTACGTAATGATGCAGGACTTGCTCCCGGTATGTCGGTCCAAACGGAGCATCACCAATATATCGTCTTACCCGGTGTGCCACGCGAGATGAAGCAAATCCTCAAAGATCACTTCAGTCATCTGTTCGGTCAAGAAACGATCCGTTCTCGGACATTACGATTCTTCGGAATCGGGGAGTCGGCTTTAAACGACCGTCTAGAAACGTTGATCAAGGAAGCGACCAATCCATCGGTCGCACCGTATGCGGAGCTCGCTGAAGTCCGGTTGCGCCTGACGGCTAAAGCACTCGATCAACAGGAAGCCGATCGTATGCTCGATGAACTCGAACAACACGTCCTTGCTGAAGTCGGCATATACTTTTATGGATATGGGGAGACGAGTCTGCCGGAAGTCGTCCTAAAACGGTATCAAGAAGCAGGATTGACACTTTCACTTGCCGAATCACTGACGGGAGGAGCCGTCGCGAGTGGTCTCGTTGATGTCAGCGGTGCGAGTCAAGTGTTGCGCGGGAGCGCCGTCGTTTATGATGATGCAGCGAAACAAGCCGTGTTATCGGTACCAGAGGATTTATTACAAGAGCATACTGCTGTCAGTAAAGAGGTCGCGATCGCGATGGCTGAAGGGGCACGGGAACTGTATCAATCCGATATCGCCGTCGCCTTGACGGGGGAAGCAGGTCCGACGAGCAACAGCGGAAAAGCGGTCGGAACGGTCTATTGTGCTGTTGCGGACGCACATGGAACACGGATCGTCGAATGGCAATATCCTTCGTTCGATAGAGGCATGATTCGACTGCGCGCCGTCAAGGATACCTATTTCCTTCTACTGAAACATCTCGAAAAAGCACCAGAGTGAGAAAAATGATCAAAGTGCAAGTATGCGAATAAATGTTCGTAAAATGCTTGTCATTCGGTCTCAAAAGAAGTACAATAATCTCAGTAAGATAATTAAAAGGAGGCCTGCTACGTGAGTGATCGTAAAGCAGCACTTGAGATGGCGCTACGCCAGATAGAGAAACAGTTCGGTAAAGGTTCTATCATGAAACTCGGAGAAAATGCGGATCAGAAGGTATCAGTAATCTCTTCTGGATCGATTACATTAGATATTGCCCTAGGTGCAGGTGGATACCCACGTGGACGGGTCATCGAAGTATACGGACCTGAATCGTCAGGTAAAACAACGGTTGCGCTTCATGCAATCGCAGAAGTTCAAAAACAAGGCGGACAAGCAGCGTTCATCGATGCGGAGCACGCGCTTGATCCAGCATATGCAAACAAACTCGGTGTCAATATCGATGAGCTCCTCTTGTCACAACCGGACACTGGGGAACAAGCACTTGAAATCGCGGAAGCACTCGTTCGTTCTGGTGCGGTCGATATTCTTGTCGTCGACTCCGTTGCGGCACTCGTACCAAAAGCAGAGATCGAAGGCGAGATGGGTGACTCACACGTTGGTCTTCAAGCACGTTTGATGAGCCAAGCGCTTCGTAAACTGTCTGGTGCAACGAATAAATCGAAGACGATCGTCATCTTCATCAACCAAATCCGTGAAAAAATCGGTGTCATGTTCGGTAACCCGGAAACAACTCCAGGTGGTCGCGCACTCAAATTCTACTCGTCTGTTCGTTTAGAAGTGCGTCGTGCGGAAGCGTTGAAAAACGGTACGGACGTCGTCGGTAACAAAACGAAGATTAAGGTCGTCAAAAACAAGATCGCGCCTCCGTTCAAACAAGCGGAAGTCGACATCATGTATGGTCTCGGGATTTCGAAAGTCGGTGAGTTGATCGACATCGGAACAGACCTCGATATCGTTCAAAAAAGTGGTGCATGGTACTCGTACAACTCAGAGCGTCTCGGTCAAGGACGTGAGAACGCGAAGCAATACATGGTCGAGCATCCGGAAGTCGCAGCAGAGGTCGAACGTTTGATTCGTGAACACCACGGTCTCGTCGATCGCGAAGAGCCGGTTGATTTCGAAGCAGAACAACCAGAAGATCTATTTGCTGAATAAATCGTTTTAGAGAGGATTCGCATGCGAATCCTCTCTTTTTTTAGTGTAAAAGAGGAAAACAGTGGAATTCTTTCCCGTCCGTTCGTTGACAATGAACGAGTGCTATCCTTACAATATAGATGTACGTTTTTTAGACAGCTTCGATGAAATACCGAAATGAACTAAGAAACACCTTGCAAAGGGGAGGTGAACCCATGAGTACACTGACTTGGATTGTCATACTTCTCCTCACTTTGCTGATCGCATTCATCGTAGGCTACTTCTTGCGGAAATCGATTGCAGAAGCGAAAATTCAAGGCGCAGAAACGGAAGCGAACAAAATCGTCGAACGTGCGCGTGAATCAGCTGAGGCAACGAAAAAAGAAGCAGTACTCGAAGCGAAAGATGAAGCATTCAAACTTCGTAACGAAGTGGAAAAAGAATTGCGTGAACGTCGCCAAGAGCTAGCGAAACAAGAAGCCCGGTTGCTCCAGAAAGAAGAGACACTCGATCGCCGTGTTGACGCTATCGACCGTAAGGAAGATCAAATCAATACACGTGATGCAGAGATCGCGAAACGGAAGCATCAAGCTGAAGAACTAGAGCGCAAAGTAGAGGACCTGTATGAACAGGGACGTCAAGAGCTTGTCCGCGTCGCGAATTTATCGCAAGACGAGGCAAGAACGATCATCATGGATGAGACGAAACAGGCTGCTTTACATGACGCAGCCATTCTTCAAAAAGAAATCGAACAAAAAGCAAAAGAAGAAGCCGACAAGAAAGCACGTAACATCTTGTCACTTGCGATTCAACGGTTCGCCGCTGAACATATCGCAGAGACGACTGTATCGGTCGTCAACTTACCGAACGATGAGATGAAAGGTCGGATCATCGGACGGGAAGGCCGCAACATCCGTACGCTCGAGACCTTGACTGGGATCGACTTGATCATCGATGATACGCCGGAAGCCGTCATTTTGTCTGGTTTTGACCCAATTCGTCGCGAAGTCGCTAAAATGGCGCTCGAGAAATTGGTTCAGGATGGTCGGATTCACCCGGCCCGTATTGAAGAGATGGTCGACAAATCCCGTCGTGAAGTCGACGAGCGGATTCGAGAAATCGGGGAAGAAGCGACGTATGATGTCGGGATCCACGGCATTCATCCGGACCTTGTCAAAATTCTCGGTCGCTTGAAATACCGTACGAGTTACGGACAGAACGTCCTGTATCACTCACTTGAGGTTGCCCACCTTGCAGGTATGATGGCAGCTGAACTTGGAGAAGATGTCACGCTTGCGAAGCGTGCGGGTCTTCTGCATGATATCGGGAAAGCGATCGACCACGAAGTCGAAGGCAGTCACGTTGAGATTGGTGTCGAGCTCGGTACGAAGTACAAAGAGCATCCAACCGTCATCAACGCGATCGCATCCCACCACGGGGATACGGAAGCGACATCTGTCATTTCCGTCTTGGTCGCAGCTGCGGATGCATTATCTGCTGCTCGCCCAGGTGCACGTCAAGAGACACTCGAAAGTTATATCCGCCGTCTCGAACGCCTCGAGGAAATCTCGGAATCGTTCGACGGTGTCGAAAAATCATTTGCGATCCAAGCGGGTCGTGAAGTCCGTATCATCGTTCGACCTGACGTCGTCGATGACGTACTGGCTCACAAGATGGCGAGTGACATCCGGAAAAAAATCGAAGAAGAACTCGATTATCCGGGACACATCAAGGTCACGGTCATTCGGGAAACACGGGCAGTCGAATACGCGAAATAAGTGGAGTGGCGGGCGACCGCCACTTTTTTTAATGAACGGAGGAACAGCAATGAAGATTTTATTCATCGGAGACGTCGTCGGTGCACCCGGTCGACATATCCTACAACAATTCACAGCACGCTTGAAAGCGAAGTACAATCCGAACGTCATGCTCGTCAACGGCGAAAACGCAGCACACGGACGCGGCATCACGAAGTCGATCTATCATCAATTCCTTGAACTCGGATTCCACGGGATCACGATGGGGAACCACACGTTTGATAACCGCGACATCTTTGACTGGATCGACGACGCGGATCGAATCGTCCGTCCGGCAAACTATCCGGAAGGGACGCCAGGTCGTGGGATGATGATCGTCAAAGCAGGTAATAAAAAGATTGCCGTCATCAACGTCCAAGGAACAGTCTTCTTACCACCTCTCGGTGACCCGTTTCGTACCGTCGATACACTGATTGCGGAAGTCGAAGGAAAAGTCGATGCCATCTTCGTTGATGTCCATGCGGAAGCAACGAGTGAGAAAATTGCGATGGGCTATCACCTCGATGGTCGAGTACAAGCTGTCGTCGGCACACATACGCACGTCCAGACAGCAGATGAGCGTGTCCTTGATGGAGGAACGGCTTACATCACGGATGTCGGGATGACAGGTCCGCTGAACGGCGTGCTCGGAATGCGCCAGGAAGATGTCCTACGAAAATTCAAGACACAGCTCCCAACACGGTTTGAAGTTGCCGAAGGACGGGAACAACTTAATGGAGTCTTGATTCATATCGATGACACAACCAAAAAAGCAACGAAGATTGAACGGATTCATCTGACGGATCAGTCAGTATTCTTCGACTGATTGCCATTTCTGGATGGGGAGGTACACGCATGGACGTCCTGAAAGTATCAGCTAAGTCGAATCCAAACGCGGTAGCAGGTGCACTCGCGGGTGTCATTCGAGAGAGAGGTTCCGTCGAGATTCAGGCCATTGGTGCGGGAGCGCTCAATCAGTCTGTCAAAGCCGTCGCCATCGCACGCGGATTCGTGGCGCCTTCTGGCATCGACTTGATTTGTATCCCAGCCTTCACAGACATTTTGATTGATGGGGAAGAGAGAACCGCCATCAAACTCATCATCGAACCACGATGACGAATTGGACATAGGTCCTATTTGCAAGTAGACCATTTACTCGACTGGAGTAGATGGTCTTTTTGCTGCGTCCGCGAAATTTTCTCACCTTTCCACCGAGGGAGCATTGTACTACTTCCGGTAAATCGGTATCATGAGGGAGGATAGAGAGAACTATCATTTCAGGGGACAGAGAAGGAGCGAACGTCGATGTATAATCAGTTATCATGGAAAGTTGGCGGTCAGCAGGGAGAAGGGATCGAATCAACAGGCGAAATCTTTGCGATTGCCTTGAATCGACTCGGCTATTACCTGTACGGCTACCGTCACTTTTCGTCACGTATCAAGGGAGGACATACGAACAATAAGATTCGTGTCGCGACACAGGAAGTCCGGACGATTTCCGATGATCTCGATATTTTGGTCGCGTTCGATCAAGAGACGATCGATGTTAACTTCCATGAATTGCGTCAAGGTGCCATCATCATCGCGGATGCGAAATTCAATCCGACGAATCCAGACGAAGCACGCGCTTCCTTGTATGCGATTCCATTTACGGAAATCGCAGCTGATCTCGGTACGGCATTGATGAAGAATATGGTCGCGATCGGTGCATCGAGTGCGATTCTCGGCATTGCACCAGAGCGTTTCCAAGCCGTCGTCGAACAGATTTTCGGTCGAAAAGGTCCAGACATGGTCGAGAAAAACTTAGCGGCGATTCGTGAGGGTGCAGCAGCGTTCGAAGCACTTGCAGGAGATGGTGAACGATTCGTTTTAGATCCAGCAGACGGAAAACAACGGATGTTCATGATCGGAAACGATGCGATCGCCCTTGGTGCGATTGCCGGTGGAGCACGTCTGATGGCAGCCTACCCGATCACACCATCATCTGAGATCATGGAATACTTAATCAAGAAACTGCCGCAGTTCGGCGGGACAGTCGTCCAGACGGAAGACGAGCTGGCAGCAGTCACGATGGCAATCGGGGCGAACTATGCAGGTGTCCGTGCTTTGACGGCATCTGCTGGTCCAGGATTGTCATTGATGGCGGAAGCGATCGGGTTATCCGGGATGACGGAAACACCGCTCGTCATCGTCGACACACAACGGGGTGGTCCGTCAACCGGTCTACCGACGAAACAGGAACAGTCTGACTTGATGGCGATGATCTACAGCACGCATGGTGAGATTCCAAAGGTCGTTCTGGCACCGTCAACGGTCGAAGAAGCGTTCTACGATGCAGCAGAAGCATTCAATATCGCAGAGGAATACCAGTGTCCTGTCATTCTGTTGACGGATTTGATGCTGTCGCTTGGAAAACAATCGGTCGAGCCACCGGATATGTCACGCGTTGAAATCCGTCGCGGAAAGTTGATCCAGGAAGACTTACCGGAACTTGAAGGAAAAGCGTACTTCAAACGCTACGAAGTGACGGAAGATGGAATCAGCCCACGTGTCATTCCAGGCGTCAAGCACGGGATTCACCACGTAACGGGTGTTGAGCACAATGAGGAAGGGCGGCCGTCGGAAGCGACGAAGAACCGAGTCGATCAAATGACGAAGCGACTCCGTAAGCTGAACACGTTCCGCTTACAGGATGCCGTTCTCGTAACGGAGCATCATGCAGAACCGGATATCTTATTCGTCGGCTTCAACTCGACACGTGGAACGATCGAAGAGATCATGCCACGACTCGAAGCACAAGGAATCAAGGTTGATCACTTGCATATCCGTCAAGTCCATCCGTTCCCAAGTGAGCTCGTCACGCCGCACTTAGAGCGAGCAAAACGAGTCATCGTCGTCGAGTACAACGCAACGGGACAACTGGCGAAGCTGATCCAGATGAACTGTGGACATGCATCGAAGATCGAGCATATCCTGAAATTCAATGGCGACCCGTTCTACCCAGCAGAGGTCGTCGAGCAGGTCGTAGGAGGGGTATATCATGGCAACCTTTAAAGATTTTAGAAACGATGTCAAACCAAACTGGTGTCCAGGGTGTGGAGACTTCTCGATTCAAGCAGCGATTCAGCGTGCTGTCGCGAACGTCGGTCTCGAACCAGAAGAGTTGGCATTGATTTCCGGGATCGGCTGTTCTGGTCGGATTTCCGGTTATATCAATACGTATGGCTTCCACGGTGTTCATGGACGGTCCCTTCCGATCGCCCAAGGTGTCAAGATGGCGAACCGCGAATTGACGGTCATCGCGTCTGGTGGCGACGGTGATGGATTTGCAATCGGCATGGGACATACGATTCATGCATTCAAGCGCAATGTCGACATGACGTATATCGTCATGGACAATCAGATTTACGGCTTGACGAAAGGACAGACGTCACCTACTTCTGCACCTGGATTCAAGACGAAATCGACGCCAAAAGGGTCGATCGAAAAGAGTGTTTCACCGGTTGAACTCGCCTTGACGGCTGGGGCGACGTTCGTTGCCCAAAGCTTCTCGAACGATTTGAAGGGCTTGACGCAACTGATCGAGCAAGCGACGGCACATAAAGGATTTGCCTTCATCAACGTCTTCAGTCCATGTGTCACGTTCAACAAGGTCAATACGTACGATTGGTTCAAACAGAACTTGACGAAGCTATCCGATATCGAAGGATACGATCCGTCGAACTTGGATCTTGCGAAACAGACCGTTCATGCTCACGACGGACTCGTCATGGGATTGATCTATCAGGATGAAACACGTCCTGATTACCAGTCACAAATCGATGGGTATCAAGAATCTGGTCTCGCGTACGCGGATCTTGAGCTAAACGATGAAACATTCGGTAAACTGGCAGCGGAATTCATGTAAGATAGAGGAAAGATGTGTTTGGTTTTTTTGGGGATGCTAAACATTTGGAAGTTCGCCACATATAAATAAACGTGAACTTCCGCGAAGGAGTCGGGGAAAGATGACGAAATTAGTAACGACGGTAGAAGAGACGACAACGACGAAAACGATGCGTGCACTCGTCAAAGAAGAGCGCGGGTTCGGTGCGGCACTCAAAGAAGTACCGGTACCCGTACCGAGTCGTGGAGAAGTCTTGATTCGAGTCGAGGCAACATCGATCTGTGGGACGGACGTGCATATCTATGAGTGGGACGCGTGGGCAGCCTCGCGTGTCAATCCGCCGTATGTCTTCGGTCACGAGTTCTCGGGCGAAGTCGTCGAGCTCGGAGAAGGCACGAAACGTTTGAAACTCGGTGACCGTGTCTCGGCGGAGACGCATATCGTCTGTCATCAATGTAAACAGTGTCTTCGTGGGCAATATCACATCTGTAAGAACACGAAGATCATCGGTGTCGATACACAAGGCTGTTTTGCAGAATACGTCGTCATGCCGGAAGAAAACCTCTGGGTCAACCCGGAAGATATGCCAGCAGGGATTGCCTCGATCCAAGAGCCGATGGGCAATGCTGTCCATACGGTTCTTGCGAGTGATGTCAGTGCGAAAACGGTCGCAATCGTCGGTTGTGGTCCGATCGGTCTGATGGCGATCTCCGTCGCTAAAGCAGCTGGTGCGGCGGAAGTCGTCGCGATCGACGTCAATCCGTATCGTCTCGAACTCGCACGGACGATGGGGGCGGATGTCGTCATTGATTCACGTCATGACGATGTGTTAGAGCGAATTGAACGTATGACGGACGGCGACGGGATTGATGTCGTCTGTGAGATGAGTGGTCATCCGGTTGCGATTCGTCAAGCATTCGAGATGGTGACAGCAGGTGGAGACGTCAACATCCTCAGTCTGCCGGTCAAACCGGTCGAAATCGATTTGACGAACCACGTCGTCTTTAAAGGTGTCCGGGTCCAAGGGATCACCGGTCGGAAGATGTACGAGACATGGAGCCAGGTTTCTGCTTTCTTATCGAGCGGAAAAGTCGATGTCCGACCGTTAATCACACACACGTTGCCGCTTGAGCGGTTCGAAGAAGGATTTGAATTGATGCGTCAAGGGAAATGCGGGAAAGTCGTATTACAACCAAGGGGGACGAATTAATGGGATTTGAACACTTACGGACAGAACTAGAAGAGATGAAACAGGCGGGCACGTTCCGCAACCTCGTAGCACTTGAGAGCGCGCAACATAACCGCGTGACGATCGACGGTAAGGAACTCATTCAACTGTCGTCGAACAACTACCTCGGACTCGCCGCACATCCACGTCTCGCTGAACAAGCTGCGGAAGCAGCGCGCACGTTCGGTGCTGGAACAGGGTCAGTTCGGACGATTGCCGGAACACTCGAGATGCACCAAGCATTCGAACGGGAACTTGCGACATTCAAACATACGGAAGCAGCACTCGTCTTCCAGTCGGGATTCGCAACGAATCTCGGTGTCTTATCGGCACTGCTCGGTCCGGAAGACGTCGTCATCTCGGATGAGCTGAACCACGCTTCGATCATCGATGGGATTCGTCTGACGAAAGCGAAACGCCGAATCTATAAACACGTCGACTTGGCCGATCTTGAAGCGGCCTTACAAGAAACACAAGACGCACGGACGCGCCTTATCGTCACGGACGGTGTCTTCTCGATGGACGGAAACATCGCGCCACTTCCGGAAATCGTTGAATTAGCAGAGCGATATGACGCACTCGTCATGGTCGATGATGCCCATGCGTCAGGTGTGCTTGGGAAAGCGGGACGCGGTACGGTCAATCACTTCGGTCTTGACGGACGTGTTGCCCTGCAAGTCGGTACGCTCTCAAAAGCCATCGGTGTCCTCGGGGGATACGTCGCGTGTGAACAGCACGTCAAAGATTACCTGATCCATAAAGGACGTCCGTTCTTGTTCTCGACATCACATCCACCAGCAGTCGTCGAAGCGAACCGGGAAGCGCTCCGTGTCATGGAGGAAGAGACGGAACTCTTCGATCGTCTGTGGGAAAACACGGAATTCTTTAAACAAGGACTCCGGGATCTTGGATTCGACATCGGAACGTCGACGACGCCAATCACACCTGTCATCGTCGGGGATGAAGCACGTTGCCACGAGTTGTCGGACCGCTTACGTCAAGAAGGTATCTTTGCTCAAGGCATCGCCTTCCCGACGGTTGCAAAAGGAAAAGCACGTGTCCGGACGATCGTGACGGCGGAACATACGCGTGAAGATTTAACGACGGCGCTTGCAGCTTTCGAAAAAGTCGGTCGTGAATTAAACTTGATCGGTTGATATCGATCACGGACGAACCAGGTCCGCATACTTTCAGGCAGTGGGTCGATGACCCACTGCCTGAAGTGCGTCATGACGAAAGAATCAAAGTCGACCGTTTTTACTTTTGCGAGATAGGGAATAACAGATGAGGAAAGGATGTGACCTGATGAGTACGAAGAAGAAAGGGATATTGCTCTCATTTTTGATGCTGACGCTGCTCCTTGGGGGTTGTATTCGCATCCAATATGATGCGACGATCCATACCGATCAGAGTGTTACCTTAAAGACGACATATGCCGCAAAGGAACACCCAGTGGCGCGTTTATTGAATCTAAATCCGAATTGGAATAGTTATGTCAAACAGGCAGAAAAGAACGGCTATGCAGCGAAGGCGTTCAAGACGAAGGATGACTATGAAGGGATCCGGATGCAGAAGACATTCGCGAACTTCAAGGACATGACATCGATCAAGGACGAATGGAAGACGGGGATTGGCGGAATTCTCATTCCACCCGATACGAAGTTCGACATGAAAAAATCGGACGGTTTTTGGTTTGATACGTATCGACTTGATACGAACATCGATCTCAGTATCGATCGTTTGAATATCAAAGGCTATCAACCGACAGGACAAGTCAAGAAACTCGCCGATCGGTATATCCGTCAAGCCGATATCGAGATCAAGCTCCACGGTCCAAAAGTGATCGGTCTCCAAAATGGAGAAAAGATCGACTGGTCGAATTACCATGATGTGTCATGGAAATTATACGGAACGAAAGCCAACCAGCTACAGTTGATTGCGTATGTACCGAATCCGACAGGTTGGATCATTACCGGTATCGTGTTATTAATCGGTGTCGGATTATTCCTCTACTGGGTCTTTCACCGTGTCCGTCGTTTGCGCCGGCAACAGTTGAAGACGATCAGCATCTCGCTCCTCGTCTGTTTGATTGTCGGGGGAGGAGCGTGGTGGGTGTTCGCGGAAGATACGTCAAGTGCGCCGCCACCAACGCGTCAGATCGTCACGCAAGGAAAGAGTGAAATCGTGCCGACGTTCCTCGTCCACGGGTTATTCGGTACGGAGCGGACGTTCGTGCCGATGATTCAAAACTTCACGAATAAAAAAGTCGCCGATGATGGCGGTCGATGTGACGTGACCCGTTCCGGGAAAGCGACCTGTAGCGTCAAACCATCATCGACCGGCTACCCACTTGTCCGAATCGTCTTCGCAGATGATGAGGCAAGCCTTGTCGATCAGCAAAAGTGGTTGAATGCGGCGATTGCAGCTTACGATGCGAAACAAAAAGCGACCTTTGCCGATATTCAGCTCGTTGGGCACAGCATGGGTGGTGTCGATGTCGTCGCCTACACGGTCCAAGAGGAGATGCCGTATCACGTCCGAAAAGTCGTGACGCTCGACTCACCGATCGCCGGTTCGGATTACGCGAAGCTTGGCTTGACACTTGCGCCACTCGGCACGAATACGAACAGTCCTGCCATACGTGATCTTGCGAAAGGTTCTCCAGCGATGAACAATCTGACCCAACGGCTTGAGACGTGGCCACGCGACGTACTCGTCTATTCGTTTGGTGCCAAAGGAGGCGACTTCAATCTGATTTCGTTGAAGAGTTCGTTTGCACTCGAGAACTACACGGATAACATTCAGACGAAATCCTATAAGTATGATCACTTCACGATTCATCGCCGGGAGCCGGTCTTCCGCGAAATCCGCAATTTCCTGTTTAAAGAAAATCGAGTCACGGAGGAGGAACCATCATGAAACAGGTCGTCATCGTCGGCGGAGGAATTGCCGGTCTAACGGCTGCGGCATTGATTGCACAAGAAGGACATGCCGTCACGGTACTTGAGGGAAGCCGTGAATGGGGAGGATCAGCCGGGAAGTTCACGCGCCGGGACTTGACGTATCCAGTTGGAGCGACCCTTGGGATGGGATTTGAACCGGGTGGCATTCATGCCCGTGTGCTCGATCATCTCGGAGTGACGCACCAGGTCGAGCCACTCGACGTCGTCATGACGATTCGCATCGAAGGACGATTGATTCATTATTATCAAAATCGTGATGCGTTTCTAACCGAATTGACCTCACATTTTCCGGAGCAGGCATCGTCGATTCGGGCATTCTTTGCTGAAATCGAGCAGATACACGAGGCAATTCGTCCACTGATGGCAGAACTGCCGGCATTGCCACTTCAAGATTTAGCCGACGTCCGGCGGTTAGTCCGTCACACGAAAAGTGTCGTCCTCTTACCGTATTTTCCGCTGACGATTGGTCATCTGTTACGCAAACATCGACTAGCGGATACGCTGTTCGCACAAGTGATCGACGGGATCTTACTCGACAGCATGCAGACAGGACAGGAGGCGTCAGCTTTACTAGGAGCCGTCGCCTTATCGATTTACCATGAAGGTGCTTATTATGTCCCGGGTGGATTATACCGACTGGCCGAGCAATTGAAAGAGATAGCCGAGGCGAGCGGGGCAACCTGTCTCCTTGGGCGAAAAGTCACGTCGATTCGAAAGACACCGGATGGTTTCTTGATCGAGGATCGTCGCGGACGCTTGATGCTTGCTGATGCTGTCATCTGCGCAGTTCCGCTTGAAGGCATCAGGGAAGTCGTCAGTTCGGATATGCGACGAACGTTACGACGGACGTATCAGCGACAAGAAAAGCTACAGCAATGGGCGACGTTTACGTATTATGCGGCGATTCCGGAGTCGATCATTTTGTCTGACGAAGCATTCCGGCAAGTTCATGATCCGTCCTTACCTTCAGGTCATGCCTTCATCTCCCTCTCCCGTCCGGACGACCGGTTACGTGCACCAGCCGGTCAGCGGACGCTGACGATGTCATGTCATGTTCCGATTGGTACGTTCGATAAGACGGACCGGAAACGCTACGACGAACAAGTCGAGAAGATGTCGGCAATCTTCGAAGCCATTCTTGAACAACAGTTTCCGGGTTTCCGTCAACAGGCAATCGAACGTCATCCGGGTGGACCCGGTGCGTGGGTTCGCTATACGTTCCGTCCGGATGGTGGAGTCGGGGGATATCCGCAACGTCCGAGTACAAGTCTCTTGTTCGCAGCGCCGTTTCGTACGGGCATCGATCACTTCTTTGCAATCGGGGACACGATCTTTCCGGGTGCCGGGACGATCGGGGCGACGACGTCTGCGATTCATGTTGCCCGACAGTTTGACGTCAGATTATGAGAAATCGTTGTAAAATGATGAAAGAAGCGACGCATCTGTCGCTTTTTTCACATTTGAGGATTATGATGAGGAAGAGTCGGGAACATGATATCCATGAACAGAAAGAGAGAAGGAGTGAAGAACCATGGAGACATTCGAGCAAAAATGTCAGTCGTTCATTCAGGAACGACGACCTGAAGTCGGTCCGATTCAATTCGAGTCGGCGCGTACGTTTCTCAATGCACGCGGTTTAAGTGTCTACGAACGGATTTATCAAGGGAAAGAAGAAGTCCGATTAGCGTTCGTCGAGCAGACGAATGGTCAACAACTCGTGTCATTAATGGAAAATACATTCGGCAACGGACTGGTCTATTTTGTCTCAACGGCAACCGCGACATGGGATGGCGACCGTTTTGGTGAATACACGTTTTAAGTACATAGGGAGTCCCAGTCGATGACTGGGGCTCTTTCGTGTCGAAACCTAATCCTTGTCCCGTTCGTAAGGTAGATAAGTGACTCAGTTGAAGGAGGAAACGATGTGTCATCACTTGAACAACCTAAAACATCGACACGGCGGCTTGCGACCGTCTCGTTGATTTTCATGGCGGTCGGATTCGTCGTCTCATTGCCATTTAAAGAAAATGCGTGGGTCTTTTGGCTCCAGAGTGGTTTTGAAGCCGGACTCGTCGGTGGGATTGCCGACTGGTTCGCGATCACGGCATTGTTTCGCCATCCGCTCGGCTTAAAGATTCCCCATACGAACCTGTTGCCGAAAAATCGGGAACGGGTCATCGAATCAATCGTTCATATGCTCGAGACGGACTTGCTCAATAAAGAGAGTATCGTCGCGAAGCTCCAGCATATGACGCTCGCAGATCGTGTCATCAAAATCTTACGTTCGATTCTCGTTCTACCTGCTTTTCGAGCGACCGTCACCGAGCTGTTGATTGGTTTAATTCGGAAACTACCGAAAGAGGCGATTCTTGAGTTTGCGAATACACGGGTGACGGAGACGATCAAAGCGTATCCGTCAAAACGGCTAGCTGTCCGAGCGATGCAATTGAACGAGGAACGTCGTCTCGACGAGTGGCTGATGGATCAGTTACTCGATTATGGGCAACGTCTGCTCGAAGACCCCGTCATCCGCGATCAGATTGGGCGCCTTGCCTATACGGCGATGATCGATCAAGAAAAGAATACGTTCTTGCGGGTGACGGCGCGAACCGTCCAAAAAGTCTATTCAGAAGAAAAACTCAGTCTTGTCATTCAAGGTGTCTTGCTGACGGTCATTCAAGATATGCGACACGTCCATCACCCGAATCGTTTAGCGATTCTTGATCATTTGCGTCGTAATCTGGCACAGTTATCGATTGATGAAGAGCGTCTAGCGAAAATCGATGCTTGGAAGGCAAGCGAGGTCGACCGGTTTGACTTCGTTCCGGTCATTGAACGCGCGTATGATGCTGGTTTGATCGAACTCGAACGCTACTTGACGTCAGATGCCTTCTGGACGGAACGGGCGATGCCGATGCTTTCGCGCGCTTTAGACGACTGGGAACAGCATCCGACATTCAAGGATAGCAGTGATCAATGGATGAAAGAGCAACTCGTTCGTTTCGTTGAACAAAATCACCAAAAAATCGGTGGACTCGTCCGCGAGAACTTAAACCGGTTCGATACGGAGACACTGATTCATATGATCGAGGATAAGGTCGGCAGTGACTTGCAATGGATTCGGGTCAACGGGGCATTGTGTGGATTCATCATCGGTTTGATTCTCGGTGCGATCAAGGTGTTCGTCGGATGAGCCGGTGGACATATGATGTGACGTTGTCGGAAGCATTTGATTTTAAAGGAGTCGTGTCTCGTTTGACGGGAGACCCGTTACAAATCGAACAGGATGGGCGACTCGTCGTTCCGGTCTTCATCAACGATCAGGCATACATCACGACGATGGAAGCCATCGATGGTTACACGTTACGGATTGACGGTTCAGGACCGCAAACAGCGGTGCTGACGCAAATCAATCGACGCTTTCGACTCAATGAGCCGAATCCTGCGCAGCGTCTCAAGGCGACGTCGTTACACGCGATCGTCGAACAGTTCGGTGACGAACGACTCGTGCTTGATCATTCACCGTTCACGGCCTTGATTCGCTCGATCATTCATCAACAAATCAATCTGTCATTTGCCCATACGTTGACGGAACGTGTCTTTCGAACATTCGGAACGGTCAAGGACGGAATCATTCTTCCGCCGACACCGCGTCAATTAGCAACGGCGCGTCGCGAGGACTTGCTTGCTCTGCAACTATCAGGACGTAAAGTCGATTATCTGCTTGGCGTAGCGACAGCAACGATTGATTATGATGCATTGACGTCAGCCGACGACGCAGAAATCGCTGAGACGTTGATTGCACTGAAAGGCGTCGGACCATGGACTGTCCAAAACGTCCTGATGTTCGGATACGGTCGTCCAGATTTGTTTCCGGCATCGGACATCGGGATATTACGGGCTTTCGAACAGTTACTCGGTTACCGACCGACTGTTGAAGAGGCGACGCGACTGGCAGAGGAATTTGCCCCTGTCCGTAGTCACGCCGCCTATCTATTATGGCGTTCGATTGAATAAGGAACTATTCTTGTCACTCTATCGCGAGAACGGTATAATGAATGCGACAGAACGAGGAATCGTTCAGAATGCTAAGGGAAGCGACGTGTTCGCTAACGATAGAGGGGACGAATGTGGATGTATACAGATGAACAAATCATCGAAAAAGCCAATGAAATCGCCAAAATGATTTCAGAGACACCGGAAGTAGAACGATTTAAAGCGGCAGAAGCCAACATCAATGGAAATGAAAAAGTCCAAAAGATGATGAAACAAATCAAGTTCCTTCAAAAAGAGGCAGTCAACTGCCAGCATTACGGCAAAACAGAAGCACTCGCACGTGTCGAAGCGAAGCTCGATAAATTGTTCGCTGAGCTCGATGAGATGCCTGTCGTCCAACAGTTCCAAGAAACACAAGAAGAAGTCAACGGACTTCTCCAATACATCACGGTGACGATCTCGAACGGGATTACGGATCAAATCATCGAAGCGACGGACGGAGATGTTCTCGCTGGTAAGACAGGTAGCGGCATGGAAGCAGAAAACAAAAGCGGCGGTTGCGGCTACTAATCACGAAATGAACGAAAAGCCGACGGACATCCGTCGGCTTTTTCTACGAATGAGGTGGAAGAATGGAAGCAGTACACAACACTCCGATGATGAAACAATACTTCTCGATCAAGGCGGATTATCCGGATGCCTTTTTGTTTTATCGGCTCGGTGATTTTTACGAATTATTCTTTGAGGATGCCAAAAAGGTCGCCCATGAACTGGAGTTAACGCTGACGGCGAAAAATGGAAAGAACGCGGAACATCCGATTCCGATGTGTGGCGTGCCTCATCACGCAGCGAACGGCTACATCGAACAGTTGATCGAGCGTGGTTATAAAGTGGCGCTTTGCGATCAAGTCGAGGATCCGAAGTTGACGAAAGGACTCGTCAAACGCGAAGTCATCCAAGTCATCACACCGGGAACGTTGATGTCCGCCTTGACGGAAAAAGAGAATCGGTACTTAGTCGCGGTCGTCGAACAGGACGGTCGCTTTGGGATTGCCCGCGGTGATGTCTCGACCGGTGAGAGTGCCTTGACTAGCGTTGCGACACTCGACGGTGTGGTCAAAGAACTGAGCATCATCCTGCCACGGGAAATCATCGTCACGACAGAGGAACATGAGACAGCGCTCGCACACTTACGGATTCCACTGACGCGTAGTTCACGGCGCGAGACGCATCCGCACGGTGACCGTGCGATTGATACAGCTCAAGCGGAAGCATTTGCCGTCCTCTATGCCTACATGCACGATACACAAAAACGAGCGTTGACGCATCTGCAACCGGCTGTCGTCTATGAGGCGAGCGACTTCATGCAACTCGAACCAAATACGGTCAAGAATCTCGAGCTCGTCCGCTCGGCACGGACAGGAGATAAAAAGGGTTCGTTGCTTGGTCTACTGGATGTGACAGGTACAGCGATGGGCGGACGGATGCTGAAACGCTGGTTAGAAAAACCGTTGTTATCGGAACGTGTCATCACGGAACGGCTCGACGCTGTCGAGGAATTGTTGCAGCACTATTTCGAGCGTCAACAACTAAAAGATACGTTACGCGAAGTCTATGATCTCGAGCGACTCGTCGCGAAGGTCGGGTATGGAACAGCGTCAGCGCGCGATCTCGTTCAATTGAAGTCGACGTTGCGATTGATTCCCCGCATTCAATCAGCGCTTGAGGAGATGATGAGTGAACGTCTCGGTCAACTCAGTCTCGGACTCGATCCGCACGATGAGTTGAGCGATCTACTCGATCGCGCGTTCGTCGAAGCCCCACCGATTTCAACGAAAGAGGGCGGAATGATTAAGTCCGGTTATTCCCCAGACCTCGACGAGTTACTCGTCGCCTCAAAAGACGGAAAGACATGGCTTGCGACACTTGAAGCCAGTGAACGGGCAGCAACCGGCATCAAGACGTTGAAGATCGGCTACAATCGCGTCTTCGGTTATTACATCGAGGTATCGCGTGCGAATGCCAAGCTGTTGCCAGAAGGACGGTATGAACGGAAGCAGACACTCGCCAATGCCGAACGGTATATCACACCGGAGTTAAAAGAAAAAGAAGCGCTGATCCTAGGGGCGGAAGAGAAGAGTGTCACACTCGAGTACGATCTCTTCTGTGGAGTGCGCGATGAAGTTAAAGGATATATCGAAAGCTTGCAACGGGTCAGTCGCCGGATCGCGGAACTCGACGTCCTCGTCGCACTAGCTGAGATTGCTGAGACGCATGACTACGTCCGACCAATCACGACGACGGGACGAACGGTTGATATTCAGCAAGGACGTCACCCGGTCATCGAGACAGTCTTACCGCGCGGTGAATACGTCGCGAACGGGATTACCTTAAACGAAGGACGCGAGATGCTGTTGATCACTGGACCGAACATGTCCGGTAAATCGACCTATATGCGACAGTTCGCCTTGATTGCTTTATTGCATCAAATTGGCTCGTTCGTACCAGCTGCTCAAGCGGAACTGCCGATCTTCGATCAAATCTTCACCCGGATCGGGGCAGCAGACGACCTCGTCAGTGGACAGTCGACATTCATGGTCGAGATGGTCGAGACACAAGAAGCCTTGACGCGTGCAACGGACCGGTCGTTGATCCTGCTAGATGAAATTGGTCGCGGGACCTCGACGTACGACGGGATGGCACTCGCACAAGCAATCGTTGAACACATCGCCCGGCACGTTGGAGCGAAGACGCTATTTTCGACCCATTATCATGAACTGACAGTGCTCGAAGAATCGATTGATCGATTAGCGAACGTTCACGTCCGTGCCGTTGAACAAGATGGGCGTGTCGTCTTCTTGCATGAAGTACGCGACGGAAAAGCCGACCAATCATACGGAATTCATGTCGCGCGGTTAGCTGATTTACCAGATAGTCTGATCGAACGGGCGCAAGTCCTCTTGTCCGAGTTCGAGCAGGCAGAGCCTATTCCGGTCGCAGCACCTGTCAAAGCTCCTGTTCAGGAAGAGCCGGTTGATCAACTCAGTCTGTTCTCAGAAGCGGATCCGCTGCGTGAGACGATGGCGAGTCTTGATTTAATCAACATGACGCCACTCGAGGCATTGAATACGCTGTACCGCCTACAAGCCGAAGCAAGAAAGTGAGGAGAATGCAGTGGGAATCATTCGTGAATTATCCGATAGTTTAGCGAACCGGATCGCTGCGGGAGAAGTCGTCGAACGACCAGCGTCGGTCGTCAAGGAACTGGTTGAGAACGCACTTGATGCCGGTGCGACCCAAATCGATGTTGAACTCGAAGAAGCCGGAATGAAACGGATGACGATCCGCGACAACGGACACGGGTTTTACCCGGATGACGCTGAACTGGCTTTCGTCCGTCACGCGACGAGTAAGATTAAGGACGAGCATGACTTGTTCCGAATCAAGACACTTGGTTTTCGCGGAGAGGCACTTGCCTCGATCGCGTCTGTCAGTAAAGTGACGTTGAAGACGAAACGTGAGGACGCGGAAGGGATTCAAGTGACGCTGGAGTACGGGACGGTCGTCGAACGGACGCCAGCAGCAATGAACCGGGGAACGGAATTGACGGTCGAGCATCTCTTCTTCAACACACCGGCTCGATTGAAGTATTTGAAGACGACGCATACGGAGCTTGCGGCGATCACGGACGTGTTGAACCGGATGGCGTTCGCCCATCCGGACGTCAAGCTTCGGGCTACCCATGAAGGGAAGACGTTGATTCAGACGAACGGATCAGGAGACGTCCGGCAAGCGCTGGCGAGCGTCTACGGTCATCAAACGATCCAAGGGACGTTGGTCGCAAAAGGTGCGAATGCCGATTATCAATTGACGTGTCATCTCGTCAAACCGGAAGTGACCCGTGCCTCAAAGAATTACATCACGTTGATTTTGAATGGACGTTCGGTCAAAAACTTCGCCCTGACGCAAGCGGTCTTGAACGGTTACCATACGCTCTTACCGATTGGGCGGTATCCGATTGCAGTCATCGAGGTGACGATGGATCCACTCCTGATCGATGTCAACGTCCATCCGGCGAAACGAGAAGTCCGTCTTTCAAAAGAGATGGAGCTCTGCCAGTTGATCCAGGAGACAATCAAGATGACGCTCAGCCGGGAGACGCTGATTCCGAAAGTGACGCCACCGAAACCAAAAAAGGATCCGAGTAGCCAGGAAAAACTCGATTTTTCTTACGTCGCGGAACCAGTCGAAGAAACGTCATCGCGAGCGGTCTGGAATTATCCGATTCCGAAAAAGCCGCAAGAGGACGATCGACCACCTGTAGAGAAATCATTACCGTTTAGCAACGAGGATGATCTGTTCGAGCCCATCGAACCGGTCAAGCAAGACTTTGTTGAACCGATTGAGGAACTAGCCGCGCGTCCGCGCTTTCCGCATCTCGACGTCATCGGTCAGCTTCATTCGTCCTATATCGTCTGTGCCGGGGAAGACGGGATGTATATGATTGATCAACATGCAGCACAGGAACGAATCAAATACGAGACGTATAAGGTCATGTTCGGTCGACCACCGGAACAACGACAGCAATTGCTCTTGCCGTATACGTTTGAAATCTCGTCGGATGATATGAAACGGATGGATGAGGTCCTTCCGTTGCTAAAAGACGTCGGCATCGAGTTCGAAGCATTCGGTCCACAAAGTTTTATCGTTCGAGAAGTTCCGACCTGGTTCCCATCCCATCGGCAGGAAGAGACGATTCAGGAATTACTCGATGAAGCCTTGATGAAGCGAAAAATCGATCTTGAGACGTACCGGGAAGATGCCGCCATCATGATGGCATGTAAAAAATCAATCAAGGCGAATCATCCGTTGAACGATGAGATGATGCGCCGGTTGATTGACGATCTAGCGAAGACGGAGATGCCGTTCACTTGTCCACACGGACGTCCGGTCATCATCGAATGGACGACGTATGAACTTGAGAAGTTATTTAAACGGGTCATGTAATCATGAAGAGGAGACGATCCCATTCAGGTGTCGTCTCAGATTAAAAAGGGAGCTGACTCAAAAGTCAGTTTCTGTAAAGAATGACGTGTCACACGCAACTCCTACAGGAACAGGCGCATTTATGCGCTATCAGAGACAAACAAGACCCGATTTCCTGCTTGAATGAAGCAGGAAAACTGGCTTGTGTCTCGCCTGAGGAAAGAGCGTGAAAAGACGCGTCATTCTTTTTTGGAGTCAGCCCCTTTTTGTTCGTCTCGAATCATTTATTGTACTGATACACGACTGACTGGTTTTTGTTTGTCCTAATACAAAAAAGGTATGGATTTTCATGAGAACGGTTACTTCAGTTGATTAACTAGATTTCATTGATTGTTGAAGGAAAGAGGCGGATAATAAGACCCGAAACTGTTAACAAGGGGACCTTTATCATGCTTTCACGCGTTATGCGTATCATTCAAATCATTGCTCAAATCGCACTTATTTTTTGTTTTTCACTCAGTGGGGACTGGGTGAGCGAAACTTTCCAGTTACCATTACCCGGTAACATCATCGGCTTGATTCTTCTGTACGTGACGTTAAAAAGTCGACTGCTTCCTCTCGTCGCTGTTGAACGGGGCGGAACCTTTCTGCTATTCGTCATGCCGTTATTCTTCGTTCCAGCACTGTCCGGAATCATGGATTATACGGCATTCCTTCGAACATCTGGTCTTCAAGTCGTGTTGATCGTCGTCGTCAGCAGCCTGCTGACGTTAGTCGGATCAGCGTATATCGTCGATCGCTTGGCACACCGAAAAGAGGCGGTGACCCCACATGAGTGAGACACTTTTTTGGATCATCCTGACCATTCTTTTATTCAGTGGCGCAATGTTCCTTTATCAACGTCATCCTCGTGTCTGGACGTTACCGATCCTGACGGTGACGGCTGTCCTGATCGTAATTCTCGTCTATAGCGGCGTCTCACATGCAGAATACATGCAGGGTGGACAATACTTGTCGAAGATGCTCGGTCCAGCGATCACGGCATTTGCGATTCCGCTCTACCGGGTCCGGCATCACGTTCGCCGTTTTCTACCGGAAATCGGGCTTGGTGTTTTGCTTGGAACATGTATTGCAATGAGTTCAGATCTGTTACTCGGTCTGCTACTCCATCTTGAGCGGACGACGAATCTTGCCTTGTTACCCAAATCGGTCACTTTACCCGTTGCCTTAGCGATTTCACAAAAAGCTGGCGGGACGACAACGCTGACGGCTGCCTTCGTTTTATTGACAGGATTGACAGGATCAATCGTCGGACCAAAATTAATGACGGGCTTGAAGATTCGTCACTTCGTCAGCCGTGGGGTTGGACTAGCGTCGATTGCCCACGTCATGGGCGCGACGAAATCGATGAGTCTTGACCAACGGGAAGGGGCGGTCGGTCTGCTGACGATGGTCTTGACGGCCGTCTGTGCCAGTGTCATCGCACCGTTTTTAATCACATGGTTATATGGGTAAACACTCTGTTTTTTAAACGGAGTGTTTTTTTGTAACCGATTGAAACTTGTCGACCACTTTTGCAGTATAGTACAACAGAAAACAGGGTGGAGGAGAATCAGATGATCATTTGGATTAACGGTACGTTTGGCGTCGGGAAGACGACGGCAGCAAAAGGGCTACAACAACGCTGGAGCGGATCACACATCTTTGATCCAGAGGAGACAGGCTATTTTTTACGAGCGCAACTGCCGGAAAACAAGGATGATTTTCAGGATGAGCCGTTGTGGCGTGCGTTCAATCGACAGCTCCTCGAGCAGCTCGATACGGAAAAGGCGCGGATCATCGTACCGATGACATTGACGAATCCAGCGTACTTTCAGGAAATCATCGGGACGTTACGAGCGAACGGTCATGACGTCCGTCATATCGCCTTGATGGCGAAGGAGACGACTGTCAAACGTCGGTTGATTAGCCGCTTCGAGCATCCGAATTCATGGGGTGGTCAACAGGCAGAACAACGCTTACGTCAACTGACCGATCCATTGTTCAGTCAACAGATCGAGACGGATGATCTGACGAAAGGACAAATCGTCGATGCGATTGCCCTCGTGACCGGGATTGGACTCTCGCCTGCCCGACCATAAAGGATTCAAGAAAGATGTTTCCGGGAATCATTAGATGATAATAGATGAGGAGGAAACAATCTTGAACGAAGGGCAACTTATTGCTAGGAGGATTTATGAATATGAAACACTGGATGACTGAGAAATTGGGCAGACAGTTGATGGCGATTTTTTATAGTGTCTTTGCACTAAGTGTCATCACATCGGTTGCCAGTTATTTATACGTGGATAATGCAGACGGTCGGACGAAGGAACAAGTACTCGACCAGTTACAAAAGACACAATGGTTCTGGTTCTTGAACTTGATGATATTTTTATTTTGTCTATTGTTCATCGTTCGCCCATTGATTCATCGGGTGACGTCACAACTCCGCGAATTAAACGTCAAGAGTCGTCGCCTTGCAGAAGGCAAGTCGATTTCGCTCGAGCATGATGTCGACAGCCATAATGAAGTCGGTCAATTAACGGCATCATTTTACCAGATGGCACGGTCGATCTCATCACAACATGCGGAATTGTCAGCTAAGAATCAAGAAATGGAACACAATCAGGAAGTATTGAAGCAAAAACAGAACGAGCTTGAGCGTGCTCTTGAATTGACGCGGACGAATGAACTCCATTTGCAGGATCGGAATGAACTGATCGAAACGCTTGCTTCAAAGGAGAGTTTATTCGATTATTCATCCGTCATCAGTACGATCGTCCGGTTGACGAAGACGGAATTCGGTGCTCTGTTATTGATCAAGAATAATGAAATCGCTCAAGTCGTTCCAAAAGAAATGACAGAAGAACAACAAGAGAGTCTGAAGACGGAGTCGTTACTACTAAAGCGAGTCATGATTTCAAAGGAAACCGCACATTCCTCAAAAAAGGTCGCGAACGACGATCTCATCAAGTATCCGTATCACGTCTATGAAGGTGTCATTCCGATCATGGATCCGGCAAAAGAAGAATTGATTGCCTGTCTCTATCTAGCACGGTTTGACGCACCATTCAACCAGCAGGATCTAGCGGAACTGGAATCGTTCTCGAAACAAATCGCGATCTCATTGATGCGAATGTCACTTTACGAACAGATGGAATACGAACGAAAAGAGACGGCACAACTGTTGAATTCCGTTCGGGAAGCGATTCTTTACATCAAACACGAAGAGAAGACGATCTTAGGAAATCAGGCGTTATTCGATATCTTCCAGTCGTTACAAGTCGAAGAAGACAACGATTCGATGACCTTCCTCGAAGTCCGACCGGAAACGATGTTCGAGCAGATGGACCAAAAGGAAGCGTTTGAAGCATACTTTGAAGAAGTCTTATCGGGTGAGATTCCGGAGGGCATGTTCTCCTTGTCGATCGACCAAGGTGAATACTTCATTCAAGTCTATGCCGAAGCCATTGCGCACGGGGGACATTCAAAAGGAACGATTCTCGTCTTCCGTGACGTCACGGCTGAGACAGAAGTGGACCGCGTGAAGTCGGAACTCGTCTCAACGGTATCGCATGAACTTCGAACACCGCTCTCTTCAATTTATGGCTTTACGGAGCTCATGTTGAAACGGGATTTGGATCCTGAGCGGAACAAGCGATACTTGCAGACGATTCACGATGAATCAAAACGTCTGACCGATCTCGTCAGTGACTTCTTGAACGTCCAGCGGATGGAGTCAGGAAAGCAAGAGTATGACAAACAAATCTTTGACCTGAAAGAAATCGTCAAGGAACAAATTCAGTTTTATCAAGCAGCGACGGAGCAACACAGTCTGCAGCTTGATTTGAATGATGAACAGGACTTCATGGTCGAGGCAGATGCGAATAGCATGAAACAGTTACTCGGTAATCTCTTGAATAACGCGGTGAAGTACTCACCGGACGGCGGGGATGTCGTCGTGACGATGACCCACCAGCACAATCAGATCGAACTCAGCGTTCGTGATTTCGGGATCGGGATTCCGAGTCATTCGATGCCGCATCTATTCAGTAAGTTTTATCGGGTCGACAACTCAGACAGCCGAAAGATTGGCGGGACGGGACTTGGATTATCGATCTGTAAGGAAATCGTTCGCGCACATGATGGCAATATCGAAGTCGAATCGATCCTTGGAGAAGGAACGGTCTTCCGGGTCAAATTGCCGAGTGCGACAGACGCGTTACTCGAAGCAGAATGAAGAGACGAAGAAGAGGCGTTATCATGCGCCTCTTCTTTTTTGTCGTTTCACGTGTGAGATTCGTCCAAATTCATGCGCTTGGCTAAAACGAGTAAGATGCAGACATTTGAACGATAAATCGAACAGATTGATGACAGAACGGCTGAAACAGTTGAAAAAATCGTAAATTGTGCAGGGATTGCTAACGTTTCTGTACTCTCGCTATAGTGATTACAAAAAAGCGTGAGAGGAAGAAGAATCATGGAGAGCTTAGAAGCGTTACTCACACCACCGCAAGATATCGAACAAGAGAATGCAAACATTGATGGCAAAACACCGCTTGCGAAATTACAGCGGATTGCTGGGGAAGCAGCGCGGCAGATGATGCGACGACATCTCGAAGCAGATGTCTTGCAGGCGCTTGACGACAACATCTTGTATATCCACGACGCCGATTATTACGTGACCGGTACGACGACGTGTGCTCAGATTCCGCTCGGTCAGCTACTCTCGAACGGATTTCAGACGACACACGGTTCAATCCGACCAGCGCAAGACATCCGTTCTGCCCTCGCCCTTGCGGCAATCATCGTCCAAGCGAATCAAAACATGCAGCATGGCGGACAAGCCTTCGCGACCTTTGACGATGATGTAGCGCCATTCGTCGAAAAGACCTACCAACGCGAATGGACCAAACTAAACGCCCTTGTGCCGCATTGGAAGCGACGCAAGCGGGAGCGGCGCGCATGGCAGGAGACGTATGAAAAGACGTTTCAGGCGTGCGAAGCGTTCATCCACAATACGAATTCGATGCATTCACGCGGCGGGGGACAGGTGCCGTTTTTATCCGTCAATTATGGAACGAATACGACGCAGGCAGGTCGGCTCTTCCAGCGCGCCTTGCTGACAGCGACGGAACGAGGGTTAGGAAGAGGAGAGACGCCGATCTTTCCGATTCAAATCTTTAAAGTCAAACAAGGCATCAACCTGTCACCGACGGATCCGAACTATGACTTGTTTCAACTTGCCACTCGCGTGACAGGAAAACGATTGTTTCCGAACTTTGCGTTTCTTGATGCACCATTTAACCGTCAGGAGCAACCAGGGGGAGCCGAGGTCGCGTACATGGGATGCCGGACCCGTGTGTTTGAAGATCGTGGAGATATCCCGTCCGTCACAGGTCGAGGCAACTTATCGTTTACGAGCATCAATCTCGTCCGTTTGGCACTTCAGAGTCAAACCGTCGATCAAATGTTCGAAGCTGTCCAAGAGACGACAAGACTTGCATGCCGGCAACTCATCGCGCGTTATGAGTTCCAGGCAAGTCGAACGGCTGACGAGTTTCCATTTTTATATCAACATGTCTGGAAAGACGGTGAGACGCTAAAAAGTACGGATCAGGTGGGTCCGGTCCTCAAGCACGGGACGTTAGCGGTCGGCTTCATCGGTCTCGCGGAATGTTTGACCGTTTTGACGGGCAATCATCATGGGTATTCCGAACTGGCACACCAGATTGGTATTGCCTTGATTCAAGCGATGCGAACGGTCATCGACAACTATGGTGAGATGACGGGATTGAACTTCAGTTTACTGGCAACTCCAGCTGAAGGGTTATCAGGTAAGTTCACACGTCGTGATGCCAGTGACTTCGGTGAAATCAAAGGAGTGACCGATCAGCCGTATTACACGAATTCCTTTCATATCCCTGTCGATGCGCCCGTGACGATCCGTGAAAAGATTCAACTCGAAGCACCGTTTCATGCATTATGTAATGGTGGACATATCACCTATGTCGAGACAGATGGCGCACTTGCCGGAAATCCACAAGCGATTGAAGACATCGTTCGTTTGATGGCGGAAGCTGGAATCGGCTATGGGTCAATCAATCATCCCGTCGATCGTTGTCTTGATTGCAGAACGGAGCAGACACTCGAGGATCAGTGTCCGGTTTGCGGAAGTAGATCAATCGAACGGATTCGACGCATCACAGGATATCTCGTCGGTACACTGGACCGTTGGAATGAGGCAAAACGGGCTGAAGAGCAGAATCGGGTGAAGCACGATGTTACGCGTTCTCTCCCTTCATCCTGATTCTGTCGTTGATGGACCCGGTTTGCGAACGGTCCTGTTTCTTGCCGGTTGTCCACACCACTGTGTCGGCTGTCATAATCCGTCCTCCTGGGATCCGGCAGGTGGAGTGGATTGGACGATTAAAGAAACAGTGGAACGGATTCAGGCGATCGGAAATCGTCGTTTGACATTATCCGGCGGCGAGCCGATGCTTCAAGCGGCAGCACTTGTGCAACTTCTCGAACAACTTGGACCAGATTATGACGTCATTTTATATACTGGCTATGTACTAGAGGAAATCTTACAGCGTCGACGGTGGCATCCACTAATACTGCGACTAGACGGACTCATCGATGGTCCGTTCATCCTGTCGAAACTCGACCGAACGACACGTTTTCGGGGCAGCACGAATCAACGAATTTATGATCGACAGCAACTGCAAAAAAGAGTGTTACACAAAAACAAAAACTCCCCCGTCTCATCAGACAGGGGAGAATCAGATCATGCATATTTTTGTTCTTGATCGACGGATTCGACGACTGCGAGTGTCGTCGTCCGTCGTTTTTTGATGAAGAACGATAAGATCAATGCCGCGAGTGCAAGTAACGTCGCGATGAAGAACGTATCATTGATCCCTTCGATCATCGCTTGCATCTGTAACCATTCCGGATTAGCAGCTTCTGGTTGTGAAGCGAATTCCGGGACGTGATGCTTCGTCCGCGACGTCATGATCGTCACGAGCAGACCTGAACCGATCGCACCCGATACTTGTGACAACGTATTGTTCAATGCCGTACCATGGGGCGTCAAGTGTTGCGGAATATGGTTCAATCCGTTCGTCATGACCGGCATCATGACCATCGAGATTCCAAGGAAACGTAACGTATACATGATGACGAGGAACGCGTATGACGTATCCGCCGCTAATTGACTAAACGAGAACGTCGTCAAGACCGTCAGTGATAAGCCGATGATGGCAAGGATCCGGGCGCCGAAACGGTCGAACAGACGACCCGTGATCGGTGACATGATCGCCATGACGATTGCCCCCGGTAACATCAAGAGACCAGAGTGAAACGGTGAGATACCGCGAATCGTCTGGATATAGATCGGCATCAAGATCATGGCGGAGAACATCGACATGTTCAGGACCATCGAAATTCCTTGCGATAAAGCGAACATCGGATAACGGAAAATCCCGAACTCAAGCATCGGTTCTTCGAGCATGAATTGACGTATAATGAAGGAAGTCAGACTGATTACACCGATGATCAACGATCCGATGACCGTCCAAGACCCCCATCCGGCAGAACCAGCGGAACTAAATCCATACAGCAATCCACCGAAACCAAAGCTTGAGAGAACGAGTGAAAATAAATCGAGTTTCAATGTGCTACGAACCGTCTCTTTCTTCAACAAGAAGGCACCCGTGAAGAGCACGAGTAATGCGATCGGAGTGACGAGATGGAACAGCATCCGCCACTCATAATGTTCAAGAATCCAGCCGGACAATGTCGGTCCGATGGCTGGGGCGAACGTGATGACAAGTCCGAAGATTCCCATTGCTTGTCCGCGTTTCTCGATCGGGAAACCGGTCAAAAGAACGTTCATTAGCAGTGGCATCATGATCGCAGAACCAGATGCCTGCATCATCCGCGCACCGAGTAGAAGCGGGAAGACGTGTGCTTGTCCAGCGATGATCGTACCGAGTGAGAACAGCGTCATCGCCGTCAAGAACAGTTGACGTGTCGAAAACTTCTGGACAAGGAATGCTGACGTCGGAATCATGATTCCGTTGACGAGCATATAGCCCGTCGTCAACCACTGGGCGGTGCTTGCCTGAATACCGAATGATCCCATGATCGACGGTAAGGCGATATTAAGTAACGTTGAGTTCAGGACCGCAACGAACGCACCTGCCATAAGGACAGTTAAAATTAAATAAAGTCGTGATGATTGCTTGCTTGATTGCATTTCGTTATGCTCCTTTTGTACTATGAGTCTAAAATGTTAGACTTGAATTCTATAACTAACTTGGCTATCTTACCAGTCCAAGTCGAATGAATTCAAATTATTTGCTTCATACACTAAAATAAGTGATTGTTAAACCATTGCAATCATTTGAACAGAAAAGGACAAGACCATGAATCCAAAAAAGAAACAACTACTAGATGCTGCCTATCAGCTATTCGTCGAAAAAGGTTATCAATCGACGTCCATCCAGGACATTCTTGAGCACAGTAACGTTTCCAAGGGAACGTTCTATAACTATTTCTCCTCTAAAAATGAATTATTCATCGATGTATTTAATACCGTCTTTGAAAAGATGCGGACGGCGCGCAAAGAAATTCTCGTCGGACGAGATGTCTCGGATTATGAGACATTCATCCAACAAGGTAACTGTTACTTGGAACTGATGCAAAAATATAAATTGTATACGTTGTTCGAAGAGGCGATTGCTTCGAATGAAAAAGAACTGAAGACGTTCATGGAGAATAACCGTCTTCTTGAAATCGAATGGACGTTTGAACGATTACGTGATTTATTCGGTCAGACGAAGGAACCGTATCTTCTAGATTTAGCGGTCATTTATACAGGGATGTTGCAATATGCGATGTACTTCTTCCGTCAATCCGAACCGAACACACAACCGGAACGGGTCGTCCGTTATGTATTCAATCGATTGACGCATCTCGTCGAAGACGTCAGTCGGACAGAAGAACAGTTGATTCCCCCGCGTTTCCTATCCGTTTGGCTCGATCGTCCACAAGATGAAGTCGTCATTCGGAAGGATTTGTTCGAGAAGACGAGTGCGCATATGAAGCGCTTGATTACCTTGTCATCGATTTCCGATGAATCGAAGGAAGCCCATGAAGAGGTTCTTGATTTCATCTATGAAGAACTACTCGAACGTAAGAAACCGAAAATTCATCTTCTACGCCGTGCACTCGAGACGATGGACGAAGATCCGGTCTTTGCGGGTCAGGAAATCATGGCGACCTATAAGGCGATGGTCGATGAGATTGCCCGTGTGCGGACCAAAACTTCCTAAAAAGGTTGCTTTTTGAAACTAATCGGATTACACTGAGACCATTCATGTTAGAAAAGGGGTCTCAATCATCATATGTTTACTCAATGGAAAAAAGAGTGGTTCCTGCAACCAAAAGCGGATTTGCTGTCCGGGATCGTTGTTGCCTTGGCACTCGTTCCGGAAGCAATCGCGTTTTCGCTGATCGCTGGCGTTAATCCGATGGTCGGGTTATACGCTTCCGTCATCATTGCGATCGTCATCTCGATTGCCGGCGGTCGTCCCGGAATGATTTCAGCTGCGACCGGTGCAATGGCACTCGTCGTCGTCCAGCTCGTCAAGGACCATGGTGTCGATTATTTACTAGCTGCCGGTATCCTTGCCGGAATTCTACAAATCGCGTTCGGATTTTTAGGAATTGCTAAGTTATTACGATTCATTCCTCGATCCGTCATGGTCGGATTCGTCAATGCTTTAGCGATTTTGATTTTCTCGGCACAACTACCACAGTTCGAAGGACAGAACTGGATCATGTACGCGATGGTTGCCGCATCACTCGCCATCATCTTGTTATTCCCACGCGTGACGAAAGCGATCCCGGCACCACTCGTTGCGATCACGATCATGACAGTGTTGACGGTCGTCTTCTCACTCGATACACGAGTCATCGGGGATATGGGACAAATCGAAGCGGCGTTACCAAGCTTCTTCTTGCCGGATGTTCCGTTTTCGCTTGAGACGCTGCAAATCATCTTCCCGTATGCTTTGTCACTTGCATTCGTCGGTTTGATCGAATCGTTGCTGACAGCACGAATCGTCGATGAGATGACGGATACGACGTCAAACAAAGCGATGGAATCACGCGGACAAGGGATTGCGAACATCATCGCAGGTATGTTCGGTGGCATGCCGGGTTGTGCGATGATCGGTCAATCGGTCATCAATGTCACGTCTGGTGGGCGTGGTCGCTTGTCGACGTTGACAGCAGGTGTGTTTTTAATGCTGTTGATGTTTACGATGAATGATCTATTGATGACAATTCCGATGGGAGCACTCGTCGGTGTCATGTTCTTCGTCTCGTATGCGACGTTTGACTGGGGCTCATTTAAGATGCTCAAGACGTCACCGAAGAGTGATTCTGCTGTCATGCTCGCAACCGTTCTCGTCACCGTATTGACGAACGATTTATCAATGGGCGTTCTTGTCGGAATCTTGCTTGCTGCGTTATTATTTGCGTCAAAAATTTCTCGTATTCAAGTCGAGCGAAAGGAGCAAACAGATCGAGTCCGTTATACGATTCGTGGACCGTTGTTCTTTGCATCGACGACAGCATTTGCAGAACAGTTCCAGCTCGAAACTGATCCATCGTCCGTCATCACGCTCGATTTCTCGGCGTGTCACTTGTTTGATGATTCTGCCATCGAAGCGATCGAGAACGTCGTCTTGAAATACGAACGACTTGGAAAAAAAGTTGAACTCGTTGGATTGAATGAAGAGTCGCAGGCTCTTGTCGATCGACTAGCTCAACGGATTGCATAAGAGAACAGGAAGAAAATATGAGGAAGCGGTCGGCATCGTGTCGACTGCTTTTTTGTTTTCTTCTGATTGACGATGAGAAGTGCGCCCATTGATTGGTTTCGCTATACTAAAAACAAAAGGGGGCAGTTAAGATGAAATGGTTTCGATTTGAGCAAGAAGGAAAAGTAGGCATCGGAGTTGAGCAGGATGGGGCTACATATGATGTGACGGCACAAGTCTATACGGATTCATTGTTTGAAGTGATTTCACGTGAGTTCGATGTTGACCTTGATTTAGATATCGCGCCACTACTTAATGGAGATGTTCGAAAACTGGCACCGTATGTTCCAGCACGAAACGTCATCTGTGTCGGCAAAAACTATGCCGATCACATCAAAGAGATGGATACGGCGGGAGCGGGGAAATTCGTCTTGTTCACGAAAGCACCGACGTCGATCGTCGGACCGTTCGAACCGATCGAACGGCATGCGGATTTGACACAGCAACTGGATTATGAAGGTGAACTCGCCATCATCATCGGCACGACGGGGCGTGATCTGACACCTGAGAATGCACTTGATCACGTGTTCGGCTATAGTATCGTCAATGACGTGACAGCGCGGGATTTACAAAAAGAACACGTCCAGTTCTTCCGTGGTAAATCGCTTGATGGGTTCTGTCCGTTCGGACCGGTCATCGTCTCAGCGGACAGCTTTGATCCAAGTGACGTCCTCGTCGAGACGCGCGTGAACGGGCAACTCCGACAGTCGGGATCAACGGCCTTGATGTTGCGTGATGTCGTGACGATTTTAGTTGAAGTGTCGCGCGGAATGACGCTTGAAGCAGGGGACATCATTGCGACAGGAACTCCAGCTGGTGTGGGTCACGGCATGAAACCACCGGTCTACCTTCAGACAGGGGATGTCGTCGAGGTATCGATTGAAGGAATCGGTCGCCTGCAAAATGAAGTCCAGTGAACGAAGATGACCGAAATGATTGAATTTCATTCACCGCTTTCCACATTACTTTGGAAAGCGGTTTTTTATTTTGCGAAATACATAGATAATTTGAAAAATGATTGATTTTATTCGATAAAACAGTCATCATATGACCGTTTTTGATGTATAATGAAACTATAAGGACGGTTTAATGTCGAAAAAAGTCGTATTTTGAACGTTTTATAGAGAAATTATATAATTTTTGAACGTTTTTGATTGATTTTTGAATGTAAACGCTTTATATTATAGATGTGGAGGGAAACCTTATGTTAACGAAAAAACGCCATCAACTCATTCTCGAATTACTAGCTCGAGAAGAAGTCGTCAAGATGCAAAAAATCGTCGAGCAAACCGGTGCCAGTGAGTCTACGATTCGTCGGGATTTATCACAGCTTGAGACAGCAGGTCATCTGCGTCGGGTGCACGGGGGCGCGACAGCGAACCATTTGCAAATTGAGGAACCGAGTTACTTCGAAAAGAGTGACAAACATGTCGAAGAAAAGGAACGGATCGCACGAGCGGCCGCTGACCTGATCGAAGACGGCATGTATGTCTACCTCGATGCCGGAACGACGACGCTTGCCATCGTTCCGTATCTCGAAGAGAAGGCGATTACGGTCGTGACGAACAGTCTTCCTCTAGCGAACACGTTACTCTATCACCGTATCCCGACGTTCGTCGTCGGAGGTCAACTGAAGCATTCAACGCAAGCACTCGTCGGTTACAACGCACGTGAAGGAATGTTGATTTACCATTTTGATGTCGCGTTCCTTGGGATGAACGGTGTTCATCCGACACAAGGCTTCACGACACCAGATCCGGAAGAGGCACTCGTAAAGAAGACAGCGATCGAGTTAGCAAAACAATCGTATGTACTCGTCGATGAGACGAAACTGGATGCAATCAGCTTCAGTCGGGTGGCGTCCTTGCAAGCGGCGACGATCATCACGACGACATCCAGCGAGCAAGAAGCGAAATACAGTCAATACACAGAGGTGGTGAACGCGAAATGATTTATACACTGACACTCAATCCATCCATCGACTATTATGTCACGTTACCGGTATTTGAGGCAGGACAAGTCAATCGTGTCGAACAGGCGGAAAAAGTGGCCGGAGGGAAAGGAATCAACGTCTCTCTCGTCCTAAAAAACTATGAGGTAGAAACACAAGCACTCGGATTCCTTGGGGGAAGTACCGGACAATTCATCCGGGCAGAACTCGAGAAACGAGGCGTGTTAACGGACTTCACACCGATTCAAGATGAGACGCGGATCAACGTGAAGATTCGTGCCGATCAAGAATCTGAGCTGAATGCAGCGGGACCGAAGATTCAACCGGAAGAGCTGGAGCATTTATTATCCCGATTCAAGACGATGCAAGCCGGTGACATCGTCGTCTTCGCAGGCAGTATCCCAAGCAGTCTACCGCATGATCTCTATCGTCATATCGCGACGATCTTGAATGAACGGAACGTCCGCTTCGCCGTTGATACGACGAAGGAAGCGATGCTTGAAGTCTTACCGCTCAGTCCATTTTTAATCAAGCCGAATCACCATGAACTCGGTGAAATTTTCGACGTCGAGATTACGTCGAAGGAGATGGCCGTTCCATACGCCCAACAGCTCGTCGAGCGTGGTGCCGAGAACGTCGTCATCTCATTTGCAGGAGACGGAGCACTGCTCGTCAATCGTCAAGGTGCCTACACGGCAAACACACCGGAAGGAAAGCTCGTCAATTCTGTCGGTGCCGGAGATTCACTCGTCGCTGGATTCGTTGCCAGCCATGCGCTCGGCAAATCACCAGAAGAAGCGTTCCGCTATGCGGTCACGACTGGTAGCGCGTCTGCTTATTCCTTCGGTCTTTGTACGAAGGAAGATATCGATCGTCTCATCAAAGACGTCAACGTCGTTGAACTCATTCAATCCTAAAAGGAGTGTGACTACTCATGAAAATTACTGATCTCTTAACACGTGATACGATTCAGCTCGATTTACAAGCGTCATCTAAAGCCGCTGTCATCGACGAACTCGTAAACGTCCTCGATCGGGCAGGAAAACTGAACGATCGCTCGGCATATAAAGAAGCGATTCTCGCACGGGAAGCGCAAAGTACGACAGGTTTAGGGGAAGGCATTGCCATTCCACACGCAAAAACAGCAGCAGTCAAAACACCAGCGATCGCTTTCGGTCGTTCGGCAGGTGTTGACTACGAAGCACTCGATGGTCAACCAAGTCGGTTGTTCTTCATGATCGCAGCGGGTGAGAACGCAGATAATGCGCACCTTGAAACACTTTCGAAACTATCCGTTTATCTGATGGATATGAACTTCCGCGATACGATTCTTGCGGCTAAAACGAAAGACGAAGTCATCGCAGCAATCGAAGCGAAGGAACGCGAAGAAGAAGGTCCAGTTGACGTCTCAAGCGACAACGTCGACCAAGACGCACCGTATATCCTAGCTGTCACAGCTTGTCCGACAGGGATTGCACACACGTATATGGCAGCTGATGCCCTTCGTCAAAAAGCAGAAGAGATGGGTGTCCGCATCAAAGTCGAGACGAACGGATCGACAGGCGTCAAGAACGGTTTGACACAACAAGACATCAACGATGCGACAGCGATCATCGTCGCTGCGGATAAAGCGGTTGAGATGGATCGTTTCAATGGGAAACACGTCGTTGAAGTACCGGTCGCACAAGGAATTCGTAAACCACAAGAATTAATTAACCGTGCCGTCAAACAAGACGCACCTGTCTACAAAGCGAGCGGTTCAAGCGAAAGTTCAAAACCAGCGCGTGGTGGATTCTACAAACACTTAATGAGTGGGGTATCCGCAATGTTGCCACTCGTCGTCGCTGGTGGTCTCTTGATCGCGATCAGCTTCTTCTGGGGAATCAACTCTGCGAATCCGGATGATCCGTCATACAACGAGTTCGCTGCTCAGTTAATGTCGATCGGGAAAGCTGCATTCGGTCTCTTGATTCCAATCCTCGCTGGATTCATCGCGATGTCGATCGCTGATAAACCAGGTCTTGCTCCTGGTCTGATCGCTGGGTTCCTTGCAAGCAGTGGTAACGCTGGTTTCCTCGGTGGATTGATTGCCGGTTTCCTTGCTGGTTACGTCGTTCTCTTACTCGTTAAAGTCTTCAAAGGTCTCCCGGCAGCTCTTGAAGGAATCAAACCAGTCTTGCTCTATCCACTGTTTGGTTCATTCATCACAGGGATGATCATGTTACTCGTCATCAATGAGCCGATCGCGAAGTTCATGACATGGCTCACGGATTCACTGAACGGACTCAGTGGTGGGAACGCAATCCTCCTCGGTATGCTCGTCGCAGGTATGATGGCAATCGACATGGGTGGTCCGATCAACAAAACAGCATACGTTTTCGGTACAGCTGCTCTTACAGCAGGTAACACGGAAGTCATGGCAGCCGTCATGGCAGGTGGGATGGTTCCACCACTCATCGTGGCTTTCTCATCAACATTGTTCGCACGTAAGAAATTCACACCGCAAGAACGTGAAGCAGGTATCGCTGCTTACGCAATGGGTGCATCGTTCGTCACAGAAGGTGCGATTCCATTCGCAGCAGCCGATCCACTCCGCGTCATTCCGTCAAGCGTCATCGGTTCAGCTATCGCTGGTGCATTGACTATCGTCTTCGGCGTCTTGCTCCCGGCACCACATGGCGGTATCTTCGTCTTCCCGTTACTTGATGGTCCATCAGGTACGGTCATGGCAATCGTCGGTTACGCGGGTGCGATCCTCATCGGTTCACTCGTTGGTGCGGCAATCCTATCCTTCCTCAAAAAACCGCTTGTTGACCAATCGGTCGCGAAAGCGGAAATGACAGAAGGAACAGGTACGAAAGCATCATAATTCACCTAAATCCTCTCCGTTTTCAAGCGGAGGGGATTTTTTGTTGAATTTTGACGGCTAACGGTGAAGAATAGAGGGCATACTGAATAAGAAGGAGGGATGGACATGGGTGGACAATCCTTACAAATCGGACCACGGACCATCAAGACAGGTC
The DNA here is from genome assembly GCF_018618955.1 of Exiguobacterium sp. s191. Classification (NCBI taxonomy): domain Bacteria; kingdom Bacillati; phylum Bacillota; class Bacilli; order Caryophanales; genus Exiguobacterium; species Exiguobacterium sp. s191. Next base: position 399,866 of record NZ_JACSNC010000001.1, read on the forward strand.
TTGCGGTCATCTTGGCGCTGTTGATCAGTAATCTGTTCAACCTTAGCCCAATCCTGCCTGCGATCTCGGCAGCGACGACACTCCTGCCTTCGGTCTATCAGACATGGAAACAATTTCTCGAGGAAGCAGAGGCCAACTTGATTGGTGCCTTTTTGACGTTACTCGCACTTTGGATTTTAGGGGATAATCCGGCGAATCCGCTTGCAATCGGAATCGTCATCATGGCAGCAATCTCGATTTTGCTAGCCTTTGGTTTCGGGCGGACGATTCCACACGTCGTCTTGATGATCATTGTCATTCTCGAAAGTGTGGCGACAGCGACCGAACCACTTTGGCAAGTCGTCTTGATCCGTTACTTGCTCGTCATGCTCGGGATCGGCTGTGCGCTCGGCATCAATGCGTTGATCTTCCCGCCGCGTTACGGCAATGTCTATTACCAGAAAGCGACGAAACTCTTCGAGAAACTGCTCGTCGTCACGCGAGCGATTGCCTTCGAAGGAAAGGTCGCCCCATATCGGGCAGCGATTGATAAAATGTCAAATTCGCTTCTTGAGACACAAAATCTGTTCAACCTACACAAGGAAGAGATTCGAGGAACGCGTCAAAAGCACGCCTCGCTCTTACGGAACCTCTTGATTCTCAAACATATGCAATCGTGCCTCGAACGTGGTGTCGCGACGGCAGAGCGCTTCAGAGAGCGAGAGAAGGCCCTTGACTCGATTGCGGACGATCTTCGGAGTGAATTGTTTTATCACTTGATGCATATCGCCCAGCGACAAGAGAAGGTCTTGCTGACATATGATCTCTTATTGACGGAAGAACCACTCGCGATGGAGGATCTCGTCAAAGAGAACATCGCCTTCGTCAAGCACTCTTTCCTTGACCGCGATGAACTCGAGGAAGAAGTCATCATGGAAATCTTACCGATCGTCGTCTCGATGAATGAGTGGATCCAAGAGCTTGAAGCATTCGAAAAACGGCTCAACGGTGCGCTTCGTCGTCATATCACATCACTGACGATCGAACAAAAATCAGTCCGCGATAAAACATTTAATCGATTTAAACGTAAAAAAGCCATTGACGAAAGTAAAAAGTAAGCGTATAGTCCTCCTTAACGATACTTTACTTGCTAAAAGCATAACAGTATAACAGCATAACAGAACGAAAGATTAAGCGATGATGAAACCGAAGTAAAGACCATCTCCCTGTTTCAGAGAGCACGTGGCGCTGCGAACGTGTACACAGATGGTGTTGAATTACAGTTTCTGAGCTTCTTGCGTAAGCGAGCGGAGCAAACCGTTATCCCGATCATGAGTGACTCAGTCAATGACTGGGTAATCAGGGTGGTACCGCGGCTTTCGTCGCCCCTGTCGAACGATACGTTCGGCAGGGGCTTTTTTGTTATCTCACATTCATTCAAGGGGGAACTCATATGTCTACACCAATCATTCCAAGTCACTTACGTCCACACGTCGCACCACAGCACTACGAAGACTACACGCCAACGGATCATGCCGTTTGGAGATACGTCATGCGACTGAATCTAAATACGTTACAAGATACAGCACACCCGGCATACCTCGAAGGGCTTGCTGCATCGGGCATCAGCCCGGAACGGATTCCGGACGTGCGTGAAATGACAGCGAACCTAAGCCGTGGAGGTTGGGGAACAGTCGCTGTTGATGGTCTCATTCCTGGCGTCGCCTTCTTCGATTTCCAAGGGCACGGACTCTTGCCGATCGCGACCGACATCCGGAAGGTCGATAACATTCTTTACACACCAGCGCCAGATATCTTGCATGAAGCAGCGGGGCACGCACCAATCTTGATGAATCCGGTTTACGCGGAATTCGTTCGTCGCTTCGGTGAGATCGGGGCACATGCCTTTAACCATAAAGCCGAGCATGACGTGTTCAAGGCACTAAAGAAATTGACGATCGTCAAAGAGAGCCCATTCTCGACGCCAGCCGATATCGAACAAGCTGAAATTGAGCTCGCGGAGACACGGACACACGTCAAAGGGATTTCGGAAGCGAACGAAATCTCACGTCTGTTCTGGTGGACGGTTGAATTCGGTCTGATTGGTGATATCGACAATCCACAAATCTACGGTGCAGGTCTTCTATCATCAGTCGGTGAAAGCCGTCACTGCTTAACGGACGCGGTCGTTAAACATCCATTCTCGCTTGAGAAAGCACTTGCGACGAAACATGACGTGACGAGCATGCAAAAAGAACTCTTCGTTTGTGAATCGTTCGAACAGCTTCGCGATGCACTTGAAGAATTCGCACAGTCGATGTCTTACATCCGCGGTGGTATTCACGGACTGACGAAAGCGGTCGAATCGGGTAACCTATCGACGCTCGTCTTCGACAGTGGTCTCTCGCTCGTCGGTGTTCCTGAAACGCAAGAGATCCACGATTCGCTACATCTCGTCAAACTAACAGGCCCGACAGCGCTTGCTGCGAACGGTGAAGTGTTGACAGGTCAAGGACTTGCAGATCATCCGGAAGGCTTTACACTCCTTCACGGCAAGGAATTGAACGAAGTATTGATGCAAGTCAAAGTCGGTGAACGTCTCGACTGGGCGGAAGGAAATGTTCATGTCACAGGAGACATCACAGCGATTCAAAACGTCAATGGAAATCGGGCGCTCGTCGTCTTAGAAGCAGCGACGCTCTCGAACGACGGGAAAACGATGACGATGGACCGGATGGAATTGATCGTCGGTGACATTACGTCAGCATTCCCGGGAACGGAAGTTGAAGCACTGAAGCCGATTCCGGAAACGGTCGAGTTCGAACGAATCGAACGTCCGTTGACAGCGGCTGATCCGATCTTCGAAGTCGTCCGCGAGATTCGCGAAGGTCGTGCCGGACGAGAACGGTTACCGCAACTGATCGATCAGACACTCGTCCAGTTACCGGACGCTTGGTTACTCCGTCTTGAATTACTCGAGTTAGCGGATGAAGTCGATCAACCACGTCTGATTGCAGATCTCGAGCGCTTAAAAGCGACATCTGAGCAGCGAGATGAATTGATCACGCGTGGGATGGCCTTACTCGACGTCGTTCATCAATGAGTCGAACTCCGGTTCTGAACCTGTTAGAATGGAGACATTCGGTAAAAGGGGATGATCGGTTATGACAAATTATTATCAAGACGTAAAGGAATTTCACCAAGTATTTTCACACCCTGGCGCAACGACGCCAACACCTATGACGGTCGATCGTGGAATCAAACGCTCGACCTGGACGGCGGAAGAAGCGGTCGTTGAGTTCCTGCATCAATCGGCGACGAGTGAAGCAGAATTTCTTGAAGCGATCGAACGTTTCAAGTCAGGACTTGATACAGCGGTTGAAAAATCGCTCCAGATGAAACAACCCGAAACAGATGTCGAACGGCTCGTCGGACAAGGGGATGCCTTGACGGACGCCCTCTACTTCATCATGGGAAGCTTCGTTGAGATCGGGCTTGATCCGGCTCCATTGTTCGAGATCGTCCAGCGTGCGAACATGGCGAAGCTTGGACCGGACGGAAAACCAATCTTCCGGGAATCGGACCAAAAGGTCATGAAACCGGAAGGCTGGCAACCACCGGAACCACAACTGGAAGCAGAAGTACGTCGGCAAATCGCTGTAGCTTCGAGTACGTCGAAAGCGTGATTCATGACGATAAAAAGAGAGGGATGACTGGTCTGCGAACCGGTCATCCCTCTCTTGTTGTATCTATTCACTTTTGACTTGATAACGCGATAAATCGAGTTGACGGGCGGTGAGGAATTCGACATCTTCTGCTTCAAGCGCCAGTCGCTGTTCATCGCCTTCAAGCGATAGTTTTCCGCCAGCAGCAAGCACGCGGTGCCACGGTAGACGTTCCGTCTTACTCATGCTGTGAAGAATCCGCGCTACTTGTCGTGCGCTACGCGGATGACCGGCGAGTCGAGCGACTTGCCCGTAAGTCATGACTCGACCAGCAGGGATCGAACGAATGATAGTCAGGACATCTTGCGTGAATGGTGTCATGTTTCGTCCGTAGCAACGACATACTGTTGAATCTTATCGTCTTCATCAAAGCCGATCGTCACATCGATGATGCCTTGTTGCAGGCGAATCTGGAGCTCGAGACGGTCCTTGATATCGTCCGCTTGTGCGATCGTCAACGTCGGGTCGACTTCAATCTCGACTTCGACGTGGAAATGATCGCCTTCCTTAATGACTTCGAGTTTACTGATGTCTTTGACGTCAGGGTCCTTCATGATTAGTCCACCGAGACGTGCTGCCATCGTCTCATCGGCTTCACCCAGTGCACCAGCTGCGTTTTGTAGGAAGACATTCCCGACGACGTAAAACATCATCAGTCCGATAAGGATCGAAGCAATTCCTTCTGCCTGATGGAACGGTGTCACATGCGAGATAATGACGGCGATCATCGCGACGACGCCACCGGCCGTTGCGACCAAATCTTCTAGAAACACAAGGCGTGTGGCTGGTTTTGCTTGTTTGAGTGAGCGGAAGCTGTCAAGAATCAAGCGTGGTCCTTTTGAGTCTAACTTCGCATCGTGTGCGATCTCTTGCATCGCTTTAACAAATACGCCACTCTCTAAGACGACACCGACGAACAAGACAGACAACGTGATCCAAAAGCCAGTTGATTCCGTCGGTTCGATGATGTGGGCGATCCCTTCATGAATCGTTTCGTACGCCATGATGCCGACGAAGAGGATGGCGCCGAGCAACACGAGATTGACGAGACGACCGAAGCCGTTCGGGAATCGTTTCGTTGGTGCCTTTTTACTGAGGGCAGAACCGATGAAGACGAAAAATTGGTTGGCAGCGTCCCCGAGCGTATGCATCATCTCCGCGAACATCGCGACATTTCCCGTCAGGACGTAGGCAATTGCCTTGATGATGGCGATGACAGAGTTAACGATGCCTGCCGTCAGCGCCGACCGGTTTCCCCGGCGTAATAACGTAAAAAATTCTCCCATGATTGTACTCCTTTTAGTTAAGTTACGTATTAGTTCACTTTCTTATGTTAACTTAATTTTTCTGAAACGACCACTCCGACACATAAAACCCCCACGCTTTTCGCGTAGGGGTTAAGAGGTTAAGACAAGTCGACTGTTTTATTGATTTCGTTCTCATCGTCCTTGCCGACGACTTTCTTCAATACTTGTTTGACGGATTTAGCAGTATTTCCAGTTTCCCAGTACTCGGCTGCTTCAGTGTTGACTTTAATCAAGACGACTTTCGGATCTTCATATGTCGTTCCGAGATAGGCTTCATAGCGTGGGCTCCAGAGCTCTTTCTTCCGTTCGATGTCTTCAACGAGTTCCGCTGTCCCGCGGATCGAGACATATGATTTGTCAACATATGCGACATTGACGCTCGGATTCTTAAGTAGTTCTTGATATTTGTCTGTTTCTTTTGAAGTGAGGAACCAGAGGTCGCCATCAAATTCGATATCCTGTGTTTGCATCGGACGCGATACGAGTCCTTCTGCTGAAATCGTCGTCAGCATCGCTGTTTCGATTTTATCAATCAGTTTCTTGACCGTTTCGACTGCTTCTTGATTCGTAGTATGTGTTGACATGTAACTCCACCTCATTCGTTAGATTTTTATGCTCACTTAGGCATTGTTCCCTGAATCTCAAAATGAAAACGTCCCCATGATGGAAAGAAGCAGTTTCGTTGCACGGTACAACGAGGAGGCGTACAGTGTAGGTACGTATTCGAAAGAAAAAGGAGAGACATACATGAAACTTAGTATTTTAGACCAATCCCCGGTCTCTAAAGGACAATCCCCATCTGATGCCTTACACGAAACGGTCGAGCTCGCGAAAATCGCGGACGAACTCGGCTATCATCGCCTGTGGGTATCCGAGCACCACTTCGCCAAAACACTAGCTGGTTCGAGCCCGGAAGTCCTGATTGCTTACATGGCGGCAGTGACGAAACAGATTCGCCTCGGTTCAGGCGGTGTCATGCTGCCGCATTACAGTGCCTATAAAGTCGCAGAGAACTTCCGTGTCCTTGAAGGGCTTGCACCAAACCGGATCGACCTTGGACTCGGTCGGGCACCGGGCGGTATGCCGCTTGCGACACGTGCGTTGCAAGAAGGATCGTCGCCACGTTTTGGTGGAGCCGATTACGGCGAACAACTCGATGATCTCGTCGATTACTTGAAAGACGGGGCGCCTGCCGGACACCGGTTCGCGGGACTCGTCGCAACACCAGAAGTCGATACGACACCAGAGGGCTGGTTGCTTGGATCAAGTGGGGGTAGTGCCTTGAACGCCGCACAACGCGGATTCGGATTTGCCTTTGCTCACTTCATCAATGGACAAGGTGGACAAGAAGTGATGGATTACTACCGTCATAACTTCATGGCGACGTCATTCAATGAGACACCACAAACGCTCGTCTCGATCTTCGTTACGTGTGCTGAAACGACAGAAGAAGCAGAACGGTTAGCTTCAAGTCTGGATCTGTCACTACTCTTACTGGAAAAAGGGGTCTCGTCGACAGGAACGCCAACTCCGGAAGAGGCAGCGGCGTATCCGTATACGTTCCAAGACCAATTCCGGATTGCTGAAAACCGGAAGCGGATGATCGTCGGTAATCCGGAATCCGTTGCAAAACAATTGCAAGAGCTCGCCGATTCCTACGGCACAGACGAAGTGATGATCGCTTCGATGATCGCAGACAAGGAAGCAAAACAACAATCATTAAAATTAATCATGGATGCCGTCAAAGCGACGGTCTGACCGATTCGCACGTCCTTTCTCACGAAGTGAGGGAGGACGTGTTTTTTACGTCTGCTACAGGAATGCTCTCGGACAAGATGTCTTTACGAAGTCGGAGGAATCCGAATGATGCCGCACCGAATAAGCCGACTGTACCGACTCCAAGTAGCACGATGATAGACACATGATCACTGAGTAAACCAAACAATAGGGTACCAATCGGCATCATCGCCATTGCGACCGATTCCAGAACACCGATGACACGTCCGAGGTAAGTCGGATCGGTTTGTTTTTGAACGATGAGCTGTAGTGGAATGTTCATCCGTAAGACGAGCATGCCGTCGATGAACAATAGAATCATGAAAAAAGGTAGTAGTAGAGCAGATGGAACATAGCCGAGTAGAGCAAGTGCAGGAAGTGCGTAACAAGAGGCGATTAAAAAGAGCGACTCGAATATCGTTCGTAACGGACGTTTCACCGTAAAGCGAGGTAAGGCAAGAAGCAACGAAGCGACAAGAAGACCGGCACCTAGTGCGGACTCGACCACTCCAAACCGAAATGGTGTGAATTGTAGTCGATCGAGCAAAATGATCGGTAACAAGATTTCGAAAGCGACAAAAAAGAAGTTCAGGACGATCGCCATCAGGACGAGTGTCGTCAATACTGGTTGACGGAACAGATAGCGGTAGCCCTCTTTAAACTCCGAGACGAAAGACGGAGTATCGGTAGTAGCCGGAGGAGAGGTATCCACTGCAAGAAAGCGGAGGCGGCTATTCCACCAGGCAGCAGAGGCAAACAAGAGAAACGGTAAGATCAAGAATTGCGTGATGGAGACAGTGGCGATGAGCAATCCCGCAACGAGTGGAGCAGTGATCGTTGAGGTCGATTGAATCGTCGAGAAGAGCGCGTTTCCGCGTTGTAACTCCTCTTCTTCTACGAGTCGCGGTAACGAGCTTGATAAGGTAACGGACAGGAACGTCGACAGGCTCGTCAAAAGGACACTAGCGATGATGTAATGAACGGTATGTAGAGGGGCTTGTAACGAATAGAGCAAAAGTCCAAACAAGACGAGTGCACTTAAGCTTTCGGTCATGACGATGATTCGTTTCCGGTTCCAACAATCAGCGAGGACACCAGCAACCGGTGAGAGCAAAATCCGTGGCACTGATCCTGCAAGCAGGACGAGCGCAAACTGAAAACCAGACGACGTTTCCCGTAAGACGGTCAGTCCGGCGACGAACGTAAAGAGACTAGCTGCGAATAATGAACAAAACTTTCCGAATAAGACACGCTTTAAATTAAATGACATCCTGTTCACTCCTTCAGAGTTAAATATTATTGAACTTTAGTGTAGAATAAAGGAGTGGAAGAAAAATGTAAAGATAAAGTTCAATATAATTTAACTTTTATGATAAAAGGAGTGACCAGTGTGTTAGGGGAACGTATCAAACAGATCCGAAAACAGAAAAAAATGACGCAAACGGATGTTGCGACCGGCATCATCACGAAGTCAATGCTCAGTATGGTCGAGAACGGGAAAGCGACACCGTCTGTGCCCGCATTACAGGCGATTGCTAGGCGATTACAGGTGACAGTCGAAGAATTAATGCTCGATCCGCGAGATGTTCAGATGCGGGAACTCATCGAAACAATCCGTTCGCGGCATACCCCATATTTTTCAGACGAAAAAATTCAGGAACTTCTAGAACCTTACTTGGTTCCGGAAACGACTTCCTATTGGCAAGGGCAGGTCTATCATAAATACGGCGATGCCCTCCGAGCGTCTGACCCGGAGCTTGGTTTGATATATTATGAGAAAGCAGAGCGGATTTTTCGACAGCTCGGTCGTCAAGATGAGCAGTTGCTCGTTCAGATCTCGAAAGTCTATTTTTTATTCAATCTCAAACGGACAAAGGAAGCATACGAGCTGATCGAAGCAATGGATGTACCACGCGAGATTCCACTTGCACCGAAAACCTATTTAAATTTCCAAATCTTGCGTGCACTTCGAGCAAGTTTGTTCGATGATCACTACACAGAAGCGATCGCTTTATTGCGTGAAGGGGTTCAGTATATGCGGGAGCAAGATGTCTATTATCATGTCATTTCGTTTCAACGTTTTCTCGGACTGTTTTTATATCTAGAAGGGGAAATCGAAAAATCACAGCAAGAGTTTGATCGATTGGAGCAGTTTTTTGCATTTAGTGAAACGACTGCCGTCGGACGAATCGAAGTCGATTTGACGAAAGGACTCATCGCGATTTTTGAAAACGATACGGACGGCATGCAGATGGCGTGGGAAAAACTCGTCACTGTAGCGATCGATGACGCGAAGCATTACATCGGACAACTTGAAGTCCATCTCCTTGTCAATGGCATCGAATTACCGAATCAGACGCTTCAGCAGAGCGTCGATAAGATATGGGAGATGCAAGATGCGTGGCTTGCTGCGAGTGGATTCGACCAAGCGATGATGTTACAGACGCTCGTACTAGCGATGCAACGAGGAATTGGTCAAGAACGGCTGGAGGATGTCATTCGATTGAAGGATGACCTTCAAAGTGAACGCCTCAAAGGCGATCTTGAGCGAGAGATACAAGCGTTGGTTAATGTTCAATGACGAAAAAACAGGCATGAAGCGAGTGCGCTTCATGCCTGTTCGTGTGAGGATGTCGTTCTTCTGAAGATCAACAAGACGCATGCAAGGACGGAAACGATCAAGTGTCCGACATAGACATCTCCCGTCTGGATGTAATGCAAGAGCATCGAGCCACCAAAAATCAATAAGGCAAGAAAGAGAAGCCGGACATAAAGTGATTTGTAAGACATGCAGACACATCCTTTCCATATCCAGTATATCCCAAAGTGAAGTGATAAGACAAAAAAACATCCACCCCAGAGGGATGGATGAGGAAAGTTTAAAGTGATTTAAAGCCTAATAGTTTTTGTGTCCAGTAGCGTTCCGATACACGGCTGATGCCGAGTGCCGGTGTGTTGGCATGGATGAACTGATCGTTGTTCAGCATGATCCCGATATGCGTCGGACCAGCAGCATATGTGTTTTCGAAGAAGATGATATCGCCACGCTTCGGTTGACGTAATTTTGATAACTTCGCTCCGAGGTACCGATCATCGTTCCAGTAGCCGTTGACGTTCGTTCGTCCGACTGCATAGCCAGCGGCATTCAAGGTATAGTTAACGAATCCAGAACAGTCGAATCCACCATTAACGGGGCTGCTTGATCCCCAGACGTATGGTGTACCGAGATATTGTTGACCAATCGAGATCGCACGTTCCATCAATGTTGAACCAGGAACGGTCGTCACAGGAGGTGTCGTCGGAGTGACCGGAGGCGTCGTCGTGACGGATCCCGTCGTGATGTAACTCTTCGCGACATAGTAGAGACCCGTTCCGATCTTGATCTGGTACCAGCCGCTATCTTTACCTGTCGTTTCACCTGTGACATTGACTGTCGAACCGTGTCCGACTTGTGTGAAGACTTTAGACGACGTCGAAGGCAACGTACGGACATTCAGACCGGTTGGGGCATTGACGCGATACGTCTTCGAAGCATCAACTGGCGTCAAAGAGACTCCGGGAGTCGTCGGTGTTGTTGGTGGTGATGCTTTTGTTGAAGCTTTGACATAGGTCGAAGCGACATATGCTTCTTTTCCGTCAAGCTTGACTTGGTACCACGAATCAACGGCACCTGTGACATCGAGCACCGTCTGATGCGGTAATGTCTTGTAGATTTTTGCGTTCGTCGCTGCAGCAGTCCGTGCGTTCAAGCCTTCCTTCGCATTAACCGTGTAGACTTTCGATCGATCAACCGCTTTAACGACTTTTTTGACGGGAGTCGTTGCGGGTGGTTTTGAATCCGTCGTGACGTTCGACGTCTTTTTGCTGACTAACGTCGCATGGACGTAAGCCGTTTGTTTTTTATACGTGATTTGGTACCAATCTCCTGTTTTTTTCTTAACAGATAAGATTGTATTCTTTGCTAGTTTTCCGAGTGATTTCGAACTCGTCGTTGCTTTTTGGCGAATGTTGACGGCATCGGTATTCGTTATGTAAGTCGTAGTTGTTGGAGCCTTTTCCGTCGTCGCTTTGACATATGCTGAAGTGATGAAGGCTGGTTTGGACTGATAGCGGATTTCATACCAGCTGTTGACTTTCTTGACAGCTGTCAGCTTCGTACCTTTTTTGAGCGTCGTGATGACCTTCGCGGAAGTCGAGGCAGCCGTGCGAATGTTGACGTTATCCGTCAAAGTCAGTGTCGTTGACGCGGCTGAAACCGGAACCGTGGTACCGATCAAAGCGAGCGTCGTGAGGGCGAGAACAGTCTTTTTCACGTGACATAGCTCCTTCCAATAGATAGGTAAAAATCGTTGTTACCATTTTGTCATAAAAAGCGCTGATTCCCCTGATTTAAAAATATAATTTTTGTCTGGAAAACTGTAATACCGTTTTTCAAAAAAACGAATAGGTAGAATGAGTATTTTCAAAAAAGTTCAAGTACACTAGAAGTACTCGGAAGGAGGTTACACATGTTACGCCGTTTTTATCAGTATTATATCCCGCACAAACGATTATTCTGGCTCGATTTCATATCTGCTTTATTCGTCGGGGTTTTAGAACTTGCTTTTCCACTCGCTGTCCAGTGGTTCATCGACTCCTTGTTGCCAAACGGTGAGATGAACTGGATCATCCTCGTCAGCGTCGGATTATTAGCGCTCTACATCATCAGTACGTTGATGCAATTCGTCGTCAACTATTTTGGACATAAGCTCGGGATCAATATCGAGACCGATATGCGTCGTCAACTGTTCAGCCATGTGCAGAAACAGTCGTTCCGTTTCTTCGACAATACGAAGACGGGGCATATCATGAGTCGGATCACGAATGATTTGTTTGATATCGGGGAACTTGCCCATCACGGTCCGGAAGATGCCTTCATTGCCGTCATGACATTGCTGGGTGCATTCTCGATCATGTTGACGATCAACGTGCCACTCGCGCTCGTGACGATCATCGCTGTACCATTCCTAATCTGGTTGATCAGCTATGCGAACGTCCGGATGAATAAATCGTGGGACCGGATGTATGGTAACATCGCGGAAGTTAATTCACGCGTCGAGGACAGTGTCTCTGGTGTCCGTGTCGTTCAGTCATTCACGAACGAAGCTTACGAAATCGAGCGTTTTGAAAAAGACAACGCGACGTTCCGGCAGTCGAAAATCAATGCTTACAAAGTCATGAGTAAGAGTCTATCTGGCATTTACTTGACGACCCGTTTGATGACGCTCGCCGTCTTAGTCGTCGGTGCGTACTTGACGTATCGTGGCACTTTAACGGCCGGAGAGCTCGTTGGATTCATTCTTTATATGAACATCTTGCTGAAGCCGATTGATAAGATTACGGCATTACTTGAGATGTATCCAAAAGGGATGGCTGGCTTCAAACGCTTCCTCTCGATGATTGATGAGGATGCATCGATTCCGGATGCGCCAGACGCACTCGTCGTTGATCGGTTGAACGGTGGTATCACATTCAAGGATGTCGCGTTCGGTTATGAAGCCGATCGTCTCATTCTAGAGAATATCAATTTGACGGTCGACCCGGGACAGACCGTCGCGTTCGTTGGAACATCAGGGGCAGGGAAGACGACGATCTGTTCGTTGATTCCACGTTTTTACGATGTTCTAGATGGCGCAATCACGATTGACGGAATCGATATCCGGCAGATGACGAAGGAGTCTCTGCGACAACAAATCGGGATCGTCCAGCAAGATGTCTTTTTGTTCTCAGGGACGATCGCTGAAAACATCGCCTACGGTGATCTGAATGCGACGCAAGAAGACATCGTACAAGCGGCAGAACGTGCCCATCTCGGCCCGATGATCGCGGATCTACCTGATGGCTACGCGACACAAATCGGCGAACGGGGACTCAAATTGTCGGGTGGACAAAAGCAACGACTCGCGATTGCGCGGATGTTCCTGAAGAACCCACCGATTCTGATTCTTGATGAAGCGACGTCTGCGCTTGATACGGAAACGGAAGCACTGATTCAAGAATCGCTTGCCGAGCTGTCTGAGAACCGGACGACGCTCGTTATCGCCCACCGTTTAGCAACGATTCGAAATGCCGATAAGATTTTCGTCGTCACGAAGGACGGCATCGTCGAAGAAGGCTCGCATGATGAACTAATGGATCAAGGTGGTTACTTCTCCCGTCTGTTAGAGAGACAACGAGTTTGAATCGAATTGAAAGAATGAGAGGCGACGGACATGTTCTGTCGCCTTTTTTTGTTCGTCTAAAAATAAGGTTGTACAAGCCAATTTTAGGGAAAACGATTTATAGAAAAGAAGGCGAGGTGGAAGGATGTACGGTCAATTCTGTGAGAACTATGATGAGAGTTATCCCGTCTTGCGGGAGGAATCGTCACATGATTTCCATCGTTTTTTTGCGCTGTCCTACACGATTCATGATACCGTTTTTGAACAAACTGTCTACGAACGGCTGATGCGGACGATCAAACATAAGACGTCGCGTTTTTCAGCACTTCGGAGCCGCTATACACCGTTGCTCGTTGCCCATGTTCAATTAAATAGCACGGATCCCGATGTTCTCATCGAAGAAATCATCGTTGCGGAAAAGAAGATTAAACATCGCTTGATTCGTGATAAAGGAGTTCGCCCATTTTTTGCACTCAACGAAGTGCTGAACCGTCGACAAGGAATTGATGCGTTCCCTTATATGGAACGATTACATGCGACACGACCTCATTTGAATGCCGCGAAACAGTACGTCGTGACATCGACCTTGCTTGAACAGCAGCCATTACCAGAGGAATTTTTAGAGCGTGTCGATACATCGGAAGAATGGCTCGCGCAATATATGGAACGGACGAGTGAACGTGTCATTACGGCGCAAATCTTAGCGGCGCATCCAGATCCTTCAGCGCAACAGGAACGAATCATTGCGTGGCGGGAACTGTTAGAGCGGAGAGAAATCATCATCTGGGATCGTTTAATGCCGATTCTTGCGTTACTGCCTACAATGGAACGTGTCGACTGGATTTATGTGACCCGAATCGTCGACCGGGAGCGGGCACGGAATCGATTTTCAGACGAAGTCAACTGGTTGATTGCCTTTCATTTGTTGCTCGCTAAAACAGGTGTGACACGAGTTCAAGCCACGTTGCTATTGCTGGCTGCACTAGAGTTGACGAAAAAGCCTTGAAATGAAATAGACAAAGAGGCTGACTCAAAAGTCGATCTCCGCAAGATAAGGGTGGCAGAATGATGATCTGCCACCCTTATCTTGTAAAAAAAGAATGACACGTCACACGCCACTCCTACAGGAAAAAGCGCATTCTTGCGCTGTCAGAGACAAATAAGACCCGTTTTCCTGCTAAATGAAGCAGGAAAACTGGCATGTGTCTCGCCTGAGGAAAGGGCGTGAAAAGACGCGTCATTCTTTTTTTGAGTCAGTTCTTTTAAAGTGTCATCCTTTAATTTAATCGAACGTCGTAAACGTCGCATGTCGTTCGACCGGATACAGTTCCGTACCGGCGACAGCGTTCAAGATCAACTGGTTCCGCGAGACGGACATCCCGAGATTATCCGCAGCCGGACCGTGTGACAGCTCTAAATTAGCAGTTGCGTAAAGATGATGGGCTGTCTCGACCGAACGCACGATTTGGTAGTCGGCATCGACTTTCCAGGCATTCGGTGCTTCGAACACGATATCAAGTCGGTCGATGAAGCTCGGAAGGGATGGCGAAAAACCAGTTGCCGCGATGACGGCATCTGTTACGGACATACGTTCATCCTCAAGTTCTTGATGTTGCATCGCAATCGTGAACCGCTCATCGTACGTAATCTCTTTTACTTCGAGATTCGCGCGGATCGCGACCTGTCGTTGTTCCTCTTCCGTCAAATCATAGAGATGGGCATAGATTGATTGAAGTGTCTCCGGACTGATACCGTTCTGAGAGCGGGCGAACTTCTTAACCGATTCTTGTCGTACTTCGAGTGGAAGCTGGTTGAAGTACGTGACGTAGCTCGGTGAAAAAATTTCTTCTCCGAGTTTGCCGGTCTCAAGTGTCTCAAACAGTGTCGAACGCGCGATCCACTCGAGTTCAGGACGCTCTGGAGCAGGCGTCGTCAAGAGATCAAGGAAAATCTCGGCGGCACTTTGACCGGAGCCGACGATGCTGATTTTGTTGCGCTGAAGTAAATCTGCCTTATTCATGACATATTGCGTATTGTGGATGACGCGTTCATCAAACGTATCCGGGATGGCAGGTTTTGAACCAGTGCCGATGACGACGTTTCGTGCTTCGAACGTTTCGCGTTTACCGGTCGAGACATCTTCGACGAGGACTTCAAAACTATCACCGGTGTCTTGCACGTCGATGACACGCGTCGAAAAGTGGAGATCTTCAAGCTGTGTTGCGACCCAACGTAAGTAATCGTTGTAACCTTGTCTTGAAATCAGAAGTTTTTCATAGAAGTAAAACGTGTGGAGACGGTGAATCGATCGTAAGTAATTGAGATAGGAAAACGAACTTGTCGGATCGGCGAGTGTGACGAGATCGGAGATGAAGCTCGTCTGCATCATCGAGTCCTGGATCATCATGCCGGGATGCCAGGAAAATTGTTCGCTTTCGTCAAAAAATAACGTCTTTAAATCTGTCGGATGCGCAAGTGCGCTCAATCCTAAATTCATCGGACCAATGCCAATGCCGATTAAGTCATACATAGAAAAAGCCTCCCAATTCGATATTGTTCTAAAACAATACCCGAAAAGGAAGGCGGACGAAACGTCAGGCTGAAGCTTTACAGCTGGTCGGTCGTCGTTGTTTTGGTTTCGACCGTCATCGTTTTCCCATCACGGATGATCGTCAAGGAGAGCGGTCCATCTGATTTAATCAGTGCCGTTTTGATGTCAACGAATGCTTTGATTTCGGAATCATTGATTTTCGTGATGACATCACCTGTTTTCAGTTTAGCCGCAGCAGCTGGACTGTTCGGTTCGACTGACATGACGACGACACCTGTTTTTTGACTGTCTGGTAGTTTGACCTGATCTTTAAGATAACCGGCAGGGAACGCCGCAACGTCTTGTAAGGATACACCGAGCGTCGGATGCTCGACTTTACCGTTTGTTTCAAGCTGTTTGAGGATTGGTAATGCATCATCGATCGGGATACTGAAGCCGACACCTTCGACACCAGACTCAGCGATTTTCATCGAGTTGATTCCGACGAGTTGTCCTTGTTCATTGATCAAGGCACCACCCGAGTTCCCGGGGTTAATGGCAGCATCCGTTTGAATGACCGTCGTATTGAAGTCGTCTTGTCCGTCACTGTTCGTATCGACCGGTACGGTCCGGTCTTTCGAACTGACGATTCCGCGTGTGACGGAGTTTTGGAACTCACCAAGCGGGTTACCGATTGCGAGGACCGTTTGTCCGGCTTTTAAGTCCGCTGATTTCCCAAGTGTGATGACACCCGGAACATCGCTTGCGTCCACTTCAAGCACAGCTAAGTCATAGGTTTCGTCGCTACCAAGCAACTTGGCTGAGAGTGTCTTGCCGTCATTCAACGTTACATCGAGTTTTGATGCCCCGTCGACGACGTGATGGTTCGTAATGATGTATGCTTTGCCGTCCTCTTTCTTATAGATGACACCGGACCCTGAACCAGCCGCTGCTTCTTGTTGGGACATCGAGTTGCCCGCTTGATAGTTCGTTACGGTCACGACGGATTTTTGAGCCGTAGCGACTGCGTTCGTCACCGGATCATTCGTCGTCGTTGAGACTTGTTTTGGCATACCATTTGATAGTGGTGTATCAGCGACTTGTTGTTCTTGATCGAGTAGGATCGGAAAGGCAACCGTAGCCGTCAAGACCGCGCCGATGATGCCTCCAGTCAATCCAGGTAAAAGTGCTTTCGTTTTTCCAGCCATAAGTCATCATTCCTCTCTGTATGATTTCTGACTTCATCATAGCAAATGAAGCAACCTCTTCTCTGATTACGGGAGACATTCCGAAATGACTCATCATTCCCCATAATTCGACGACAATTTCTAAAAGTTGAGATAATCAGGTCATTTCGATACACTGAAGCTGTCTCGAACATATATTTCATTAACAGAAAGAGAGTGTGGAACATAATGCTATTGCGTCTAGTCTATGGAGCAGGATTACTGTTTGCGGGAGTTGGTCATTTCCGCAATGAAAAAGGGTTCGTCAGCATCATGCCGTCGTTCATTCCGTTCAAGCGCTTCTTCGTCCAAGTGACAGGGGTCATCGAAATCGCTTACGGTGTCATGTTGTTGACAGGAAAAGGGGTTCACCTCGTTCGTAAGACTCTTCCTGCCTTCTTATATGCTGTCTTACCCGCAAACGTCAACATGGCAGTCAATCCAAAGCCGATTAATGGGAAACGTCTTCCGTCTTGGTTGCTTTGGACACGGTTGCCGCTCCAATGGGGGCTCGTCTCTCTTGCGAAACGTCTGAAATGAATCGGAACAAAAAGCCGCCTAAATGGCGGCTTTTATTGTTAGAAACGTTTGTTGACAGCAAGTAAGGAAGCTTTTGCAATCTCTTCGTAGGTAGAATCGTTCGGGTGGAATTGGTCACTCGATAAATCACGTTTGACGTCACGCACGAGATTGAATGTGTCGATGATTTCGACATCGTACTCGATACCGAGCGTCCGTGATTTTGCATTCCAATCTTGTACGATGGCATCGAATGCTTCACCGTTTTCCGTTGCACGGAAAGGATTATAGAGCCCGACGTAGAAAATGACAGCATCCGGATTTTGTTCTCGTAGGATACTGAACGTCTTTTTCAAGTTCGCTTGTGCCGTCGTAACGGTTTCGGCTGTCTTCTTCGCATTGAAGTTCGCGACGCCTTCACCACGGTTGAATAAGTCATTTCCGCCAATCGTCACCGAGATGACTTTTGCTTGTTTGATTGAACGTAAGACTTCTTTTTGTTCTAGTTGTTTCAGTAAATCTTCCGTCCGGGCACCACTGACGGCAAGATTCTGGAAGCGCTCGACAGTGTTATCTTTGACAAGATCGCGTCCGACGATCGCGGCGTAACTATTGCCGTTTGATGCTCCGACACCACGTGTCAAGGAATCACCAAGCGCGACGTACGTCCCGCCTTTTTTGACAGGCTCTTCCTTCGTAGGTGTCAGGACGGCACGTTTTGGTGGGTTGACGACGTCACTATAGGCACTGACGAAGCCGTATCCAAAGATTGCCGTCAAAACGAGTGAGACGGTTAAAAACAGGGGCCAGCGTAATCGCTTCATGAACGTTCCTCCTTCTAGGTTCTAACCTGATTGTAGCAAAAGTTGAAAGAATGTGCGGAAATGAAGTGTTCTGACAAGTCAAATGATTCATTATTCCGCTAGAATAGACAATAAGAGGTGAGAGACGTGAAACCAACAGTGAAATTAGAAGGTGTAACAAAGGTGATCGGAAAAAAGACGATCATTGATAATATCTCGTTTGAGATTCAACCAGGTGAAGTCTTTGGCTTCCTTGGACCGAACGGGGCAGGAAAAACGACGACGATCCGGATGCTCGTCGGCTTGATCAAACCGACGTCCGGTAAAATCACGGTCTGTGACTTCGACGTCCGCAAACAGTTCGTCCAAGCGATGGAGCGGATTGGCTCGATCGTTGAAAATCCAGAGTTGTATAAGTATTTGACGGGTCGCGAAAATCTACAAGTCTTTGCCCGGATGTTACCGAATGTCGATGAGGCCCGGATTCAGGAAGTCATCGATCTCGTCGATTTGACGGCGCGTGTTGATGATCAAGTCCGGACATACTCGCTCGGGATGCGGCAGCGTCTCGGAATCGCACAAGCATTACTCGGACGACCAAGCGTCTTGATTCTCGACGAACCGACGAATGGTCTCGATCCGATGGGGATTCGGGATTTACGTCAATTCATCCGCCGGCTCGTCGAGGAAACGGGACTGTCGGTCCTCGTCTCGAGTCATATCTTGGCTGAGATCGAAATGCTTGCCGATCGAGTTGCGATCATGAGTTATGGCAAAATCGTTCAAGTCGGAACGGTCAAGGAACTGGTCGAGTCGCTCGCACCAGGCGTTGACTGGCGTGTTGACGATGCCTTTAAGGCGAATGAGATTTTATCAGCATCCGATTTAGTCCAAGTTTCCGAAGTCGTCGATGCGAATACGGTTCATACTTTGATGGATGCAAGCAAGACACCAGCGCTCAATAAGCAGCTGCTCGAAGCAGGTGTCGAAGTCTGGACGATTGAACGGAAAGTCCAAACGCTCGAAGATCTGTTCATCACGTTAACGGGAGGCGATCACATTGCGTAATCCGAACATGATCGGTCTCGTTCGAAATGAAGTGACGAAAATTGCTTCAAAGCGTCGTTTTGCTGTCGTTGCGATCATTTTGATCGTCCTTGTCTCGATGTTTACGTACGCACAGTACCGAGACATCCAAGAACAAATCAAAAAGCAGGGAACGCTCGATTGGCGGGTTGAGTTACAACAAGACATCGTCGACACGCAGAACCGTCTTGCTTCCAGCAGTATTCAAGATGAGTTCCGTCAGTTCCTTGAGTTTGACCTAAAACAAAATCAATACTATCTCGACAATGACATCAACCCGAACTATCCGGGAGCCCCGACGTTCATCCGGATCTTCTTCTCGCAAGGATTGACGCTGATCTTACCGCTGTTCATCATCGTCATCATGGCGGATATCGTCAGTGGGGAGCAAAATGACGGAACAATCAAGACGCTACTGTCGCGACCAGTCCGGCGCTGGAAGATCCTGATGGCGAAATGGTTGACGGTGTTGCTCTATACGTCGATGCTGATGGCATTGACCGTCGCCGTCTGTTACGCGATATCCGGGATCGTCCTCGGCTATGACGGCTGGACCGCACCGATCTTGACCGGTTTCCAAGCTTCACCGAGCGGTACGTTCTCGACGGAGTTCGTGCATACGTTACCGATGTGGGAGTACCTCTTGATGGCCGTCGGTCTAGCATGGATCGTCACAGCTGTCGTCGGAACGATCGCCTTGATGGTCTCTGTTCTCGTCAAAAATACAGCGACAGGGATCGGGATCATGATGGCAGTCTTGATTTCCGGTACGTTACTGACGACGCTCGGTTCAAGTTGGACGAGCTCGAAATATCTCGTCAACGTCAACTTCGGACTGATCAATTACCTCGATGGACAAGCGCCACCAATCGAGGGGATGACGCTTCCGTTCTCCCTTGCCGTCCTCGGTTGTTGGACGGTCGCGGCATTAGTCGTTGCGTTCTGGAACTTCACACAAAAAGATATGTATTAAGACGAACGGGTCCACCTATAGAGGGGGACCCGTTTTTCATGGATGAAGCGACAAACGATCGTATGTCTCGATTATTTTTTGATACTGAAGTTGTGTCGGTAACGAAGCATCTACTATCAGAATCGGGGAAATCGACCGGTCCATCTGATACTGGTGTTCTGCGAACGTACCGATCATCGATGGATCCGTCGCCGTGTGATACGTCCGGCACCAGTCAAGGAATTCATTGGAGCCTGTAAAATCTGAGTATCGTGCTGCTTCGCGCGCGATGAGACGTTCCATCCGAACCGATTCGTCGAGCGACAGGAAGACCAGCAAGTCCCGATCGATGAAACCGTCCGGATACCAGGCGAAGACAGAACCGGAGACGATGTAATCGTTGTAAGACATTAGATCTGCTTCATACATAGAAACTCGCTCGGAGACGTCTCGTTTTTCAGTGAACGTCGTATCTTTCCACAGATAATGGTCGGTATCAATCCAGGGAATCTGTTCAGCTTGTCCGATGAAGGCGCCTAGTGTACTTTTTCCGGTACCTGAGCCACCAATAATTTGAATACGCAAGACAATCGGCTCCTTTCGAAATAATGTACCGGCACGCAGAACAGGCCCGGGCATGATGCCGGACCTGTCGCTTGGAAGAACGAATTCTCCCTATGTCGCCTCGTGCAAGCACAAGACATGGAATCGAGAGGCAGTGCCTCTAATAGGAAGCCGATGCAGGTCAGCCTCCGCGCTACGTACCAATCGTACTTTTATCATACTGATTCCAAGAATTGGTGTCAAACCTGCTCGAAAGGGTTTACAAACCGTTCAAACCGTCAAAAGAGAGAATAACGATGACTAGAGGAGGAACGACCATGGCAGATTGGGGCATCATGCTGACAGGCGTCGTCATTTGTGGGTGGTGCATCTTTAGTGCCATCTATGACGATTTCATCCGTCGCGTATAAGACGAGCAAACGTGAACCGTCCAAGGAGGGCGGTTTTTTTGTTGATTTTTTTAATCCGA
Source organism: Exiguobacterium sp. s191 (assembly GCF_018618955.1). NCBI lineage: Bacteria > Bacillati > Bacillota > Bacilli > Caryophanales > Exiguobacterium > Exiguobacterium sp. s191. The sequence goes on from NZ_JACSNC010000001.1 coordinate 421,002, forward strand.
GTAAGTGGCTGTGGTACACTCGAATCAGAATGAAAAGATAGAGAATGGGTGAAGAAAAATGAAGAAACAACCAGTCATCGTCATCGTCGGACCGACGGCAGTCGGAAAAACGAAGACGGGCATTGAACTAGCCAAACGATTAAACGGAGAAGTCTTATCTGGAGACTCTGTCCAAGTCTATCAAGGGATGGATATCGGATCGGCAAAAGTGACGACCGAAGAGATGGAAGGGGTGCCGCATCATCTGCTTGATCTCGTTACACCGGATGATGAGATGAGTGTAGCGCGTTTCCAGACGGTTGCCCGAGCGACGATCGATGAGATCGCAAGTCGGGGGAAGTTACCGATCATCGTTGGTGGAACAGGGCTTTATATCCGTTCGATTTTATATGATTATCAGTTCACCGAGCAGGCAGAAGATCCAGCCTTAAGGGCTGAACTCGAAGCGTATGCAGCGACACATGGAGCGAATGCGCTACATGATCAGTTGAAGGAACTTGATCCGGTGCGTGCCGAAGCGATTCATCCGAATAACATTCAGCGGGTCGTGCGGGCGATTGAGGTCGCGCGGACGGGTCAGACACAAACGACCGGTAGTAAGCCTGCACTTTACGAGAGTCTACTGTTCGTCCTACACATGGAAGACCGGGATCGCTTGTATGATCGAATCGATCAGCGGGTAGATATGATGGTCGAAAGTGGGCTTCTTGAAGAAGTGGCGCGTCTTGACGCTGCCGGGTACCGACAAACGAAGGCGTTGCAAGCGATTGGTTATAAAGAGATGTTACCGGTCCTTGACGGGGCACCACTCGATCCTGCTGTCGACATGCTGAAACGGAACACGCGACGCTTCGCTAAACGTCAATTGACGTGGTTCCGGCACCAATTTGATGGCGTTTGGGTGGATATGGGAAAGTTTTCATTTGAAGAAACGTTCAAAATTATCTATGATAGAACTGTAGAGTTTCTGAAAGCGGTTAAATAAGAGTTGCCCGAAGACAGAAACAGATAAAAAGAGGGGGCACGGGGAATCATGAAAGCGACATACAACATTCAGGACGTCTTTTTAAATCAATTACGGAAAGATGCAGTCCCGACAACGGTTTTCTTAATCAGTGGGTATCAATTACGGGGGCTGATCAAGTCATTCGATAACTTCACAGTCATCTTGGAGTCGGAAGGCAAACAGCAATTGATCTACAAACACGCGATCTCGACGTTCGCACCAGCGCGCAACGTGACGTTATATGAGCAAGAAGAGACACAAGAAGTCTCTCGCTAAGCAAAAAGACGACCGGGGGGTCGTCTTTTTTTTAGGTTTCATTCAGGTGTGGCGCTTCGTAAGTGAAGCGAAAAATGACAGTTGCTTCACTCCATCGTAAACGTGTCGTTACAGTAATGGTGTTAGTTCCTCGACTGCTTCTTCATAACGTCTGAGCGAGACATCCTTATAGAGGCATGTCTTCTGTAGGCGTTCTTCCTTCGTCATCTCGTCCTGATATGTTTTCAGGATAAAACTGTTGCGTAACATCGACGGCGTCAAGATCCGTTTATTATCCGACCGTTCATTCAGCTGACGCATCATCTTCGTAATCATGACGATCGACAATTGCTTCGGTGCATTTTTGCTGTAGACCCATCGGAATGTCATCCGAGCGAAGTCGAAGGCGACGAAAAAGGGATCGGTACTGTTATAACGGGGGCGGACCGGCTCCGGGATCGTCTTCAAGTATCGCAACATGATATCTTGATCCTCCCGCTCGAGGTGAAGCAGGTAACGGTTGCCGAGTCGGTCATGAACGGTCATCTCTTGCTGGGCGAAATTGAGGTCGTGCATCTTCAAACCAATGATGTGATGAACACGTAAGCCGTAAAGATAAAACAGACGAAGAATCAATTCGTTTCGATCGATCAAATACGGACGTGCCTTCAATTGATGTTCCGTCAAGCCGCGATCGGATTGATTCGTCCGGACCAACTGTTCGTATTCTTTGAAGGAAGCGACGTGTTTTGCCGTCAATTCGTGCGTCGGTTGTGCGTATTCGATCAGCTTCGCCTTCGTTTGCCGGATCTGGTAATTGACTTGATTGATGACGGTGACGATTCGGGCAACCGTCGCTTGCTGGTAGAGTTTCTCTTCGATCAAGTACTCATTGATGAACGTCTTCCATGTCTCGATTGAAATCGCCTTGAAATCATCGATCGTCTCGAGCGGCTGGTCGACATCCGTCATGTAACGATGGACTTCGATTAAATCATACCGATAGCGGCGGACGGTCGAAAGTTGCCGTCCACTTGTCGTTAGATAAAACAAATAGCGTTCAATGAACTCTGGAAGCGTATACGACTGTTCGCGTGCCATGGTTTTCCTCCCCTTATCGTAATCTTTCTTCCATCATAAACCGAACGGATGTTTCCTGTCCAAAAAAGTTCAGACGAACCGGTGCCTGTGGTATGATAAGGGGCGCAGTACGTCTTTACTCGTGAAAGGAATGATATTATGTCAGAACGCGTTATCGTCGTTGGTTGCCAGCTCCCCGGTGTCCCGGACCATGTCTATGAAGAATCGGTCGCGGAGCTTGAAGCACTCGTAACGACTGCGCATGGTGTCGTCGTCGGTCGTCTGGATCAAAAACGACAAGCGATTGATCGCCGTACGTTCATCGGAAAAGGAAAGGTTGAAGAACTCGTTGCCTTAGCAGACGAACTTGAACCTGATTTAATCATATTCAATGCCGAGGTCACGCCCGGTCAGATGAAGAATATCCGGATCGCCTTGTCGGACCCGGAAGCGATCAAATTGATCGACCGGACACAGTTGATCCTCGATATCTTCGCTGGACGTGCCCAGTCACGCGAAGGGAAATTGCAGGTCGAACTGGCACAGATGAGTTATCTCTTACCACGTCTTGCCGGGCAGGGAACACAACTGTCACGTCTTGGTGGCGGAATCGGGACGCGTGGACCAGGTGAATCGAAACTCGAGACGGACCGCCGTCATATCCGGCGTCGGGTTGATGAGATCTCGAAACAACTCGAGACATCCGTCGCCCACCGTGCCCGTTACCGGGAACGTCGCAAAGAGAACCAGACATTCCAAATCGCGCTCGTCGGTTATACGAATGCCGGCAAATCAACGATCTTCAACCGGTTGACACAGGCCGACACATACGAGAAGGATGAGTTGTTCGCGACGCTCGATCCGTTGACACGTCAAGTCGATTTGCCAGAAGGTGGTCAAATCCTCCTGACGGATACGGTCGGTTTCATTCAAGATCTCCCGACGAAGTTGATCGCGGCGTTCCGTTCGACACTCGAGGAAGTGCTGGAAGCCGACTTGATCCTCCATGTCGTTGATGCGTCGAGTGAGCATTACTTGAATCAGATGCAGACGACGAACGATGTCCTCGATGAACTCGGTGCCGGTGACATTCCGCAACTCGAAGTCTACAACAAGAAGGATCAATTGAACCGCTTGTTCACAGGTGGAAAACTGCTGATTTCTGCGCTTGACCCGCAGGATATCGAGCGCTTGATCGAAGAGATCGAACGTTCGATCAGCGAAATCCTCGAGTATCTCGAGATTCGCATTCCAGTTGACGGATTTGCCCATTACAATCCGGCGAAAGAAGTCATGATGAATTTGAAGGAATCGTTCGAAGAAGATGGTTCCGTCATTCTAAAAGGTTACTTGCGTAAAGATACGCGTCTATACGCGACATTGAAACAATACGAGGTGTAAACATGTTTTCAGAATTAACCCATTACGAAACGCTCCGTCCGCTCATTGACCGGGCGGAGGAACAGATCGCCCCGTACGTCAAGAAAGCGCAAGAGGTCGCGGAATACAATCAATTCCGTGTCCTCGATGCGTTCCGGCGTCACAAGGTCAGTGATTTTCACTTCATGCCGTCAACAGGTTACGGCTACAACGATGAAGGACGCGATACGCTCGAACGGATCTATGCCGATGTCTTCGGTGCGGAAGCCGGTCTTTGTCGTCCGCAAATCATTAGCGGAACCCATGCGATCGGTATCGCGTTATTCGGTTTGTTATTGCCAGGAGACGAATTGCTCTATATCACAGGAAAACCATACGACACGCTTGAAGAGATCGTCGGAATTCGTGGTGACGGACGCGGTTCATTAAAGGAACTGGGCGTCCAGTATGATGTCGTCGAGATGAAAAACGCCGAGACGATCGACGTACCGGCCGTTCTCGAACGGATCACACCGCAGACGAAGGTCGTCGGGATTCAGCGTTCAAAAGGGTATGCGACGCGACGCAGTCTGCCGGTCAACGAGATCGGAGAAGCGATCGCCACCATCAAAGCTGTCCATCCGCACGTACTGATCTTCGTCGATAACTGCTACGGTGAATTCGTCGAGACAATCGAACCGACGCACGTCGGGGCAGACTTGATGGCAGGGTCGTTGATTAAGAATCCGGGTGGTGGTCTTGCGAAGACTGGCGGTTATCTCGTCGGTCGAACGGACTTGATCGAACGGGCATCGTTCCGGATGACGACGCCAGGGATTGGCGCCGAAGCCGGTCCATCGTTATCCGCACTTCCGGATATGTATCAAGGTTTCTATATGGCACCACATACGGTGAGCCAAGCGTTGATGGGCGCGATGTTCACGTCGAGCATGCTCGGTCAGTTCGGCTTTGATACGGCACCGCATCATACGGCAGAACGGACGGATTTGATTCAATCGGTTTCGTTCCATGCGCCGGAGCCGATGATTGCCTTCTGTCAAGCGATTCAAGCTGCTTCACCCGTCAATGCACATGCGTTACCGATTCCGGATTATATGCCGGGATATGCGGACGATGTCATCATGGCAGCAGGAACATTCGTACAAGGATCATCGATTGAGTTGTCAGCGGATGGTCCGATCCGTGCGCCCTATACCGCGTACGTCCAAGGTGGTTTGACGTATAGCCACGTTAAGATTGCCATCATCTCAGCCGTCAATCACTTGATGGAAAAACAATTAATTCCAGAAAAAAAAGTTTAATACTAGAATATCTCGTGAAAAGACCTCTGAACGACTTCATGTAAAGTGATTAAAAAAGTTGTGTTAACTTTTCTTACATCGCTTGACAAGTTGCCTGACAGAGGTTTATTCTCATGGAGTAAGGAAAAAGGAGGAACCACATGGCAGACTCATCACGCCAGTCCAAGCCACTATTTCCCATCGGAGTCGTTCAAGAGTTGACCGCGTTATCTGCCCGCCAGATCCGATACTACGAAGAACAAGGACTGATCAAACCGGAGCGGACAGAGACGAAGCGTCGCCTCTATTCGTTCAACGATGTCGATCGTCTGTTGTCGATCAAGGAATACCTGGATCAGGGACTGAATATCGCAGGGATCAAATTGATTTTTGAAAACGATCTCGTCAAACGCGAACGCGTTGCGGAGAGCGTCGTCGAGACGCGCCCGGAACTATCTGACGGCGAATTGTATAAACTCCTGAAAAATGAATTGAAGGAAGCAGGACGACATGGAAAGACGTCGCTCATCCAAGGTGAGCTCGGGCGTTTCTTCAAGTAAGGACCTGTAACCATATAAAAACGAATCGGAGAGGGGATTTGTCACATGACACGTCGCAACATTACACGAGAAGACATTTTGAAAATCGCTAAAGCTGAGGATGTACGCTTTATTCGCTTACAGTTCACAGATATCCTCGGAACGATCAAGAACGTTGAGATTCCAGTAAGCCAATTGGAAAAAGCACTTGATAACAAAATGATGTTCGATGGTTCATCGATCGAAGGATTCGTTCGAATCGAAGAATCAGATATGTATCTCTTCCCAGACTTGAACACATGGGTCGTCTTCCCATGGACAGAAGATGGAACAGGGAAAGTTGCACGTTTAATCTGTGACATCCACAATCCGGATGGCACGCCGTTCGCAGGAGACCCACGTGGTCAGCTCAAACGGGTACTTAAAGAGATGGAAGAGCTCGGTTTCTCATCATTCAACGTTGGACCAGAGCCAGAATTCTTCCTCTTCAAGAAAGATGAAAAAGGTCGTCCGACACTTGAATTGAACGACCAAGGTGGATACTTCGACCTCGCACCAGTCGACCTCGGCGAAAACTGCCGTAAAGAGATCGTCATCGAGCTCGAGAACATGGGCTTTGAAATCGAAGCATCACACCATGAAGTTGCTCCAGGTCAACACGAAATCGACTTCAAATATGCGGATGCGATCACGACAGCGGATAACATCCAAACGTTCAAACTCGTCGTCAAGACGATTGCTGCGAAGCACAACTTGCACGCGACATTCATGCCAAAACCACTCTTCGGTGTCAACGGATCAGGCATGCACGCGAACATGTCGCTTTTCAAAGGCAACGAGAACGTCTTCTTCGATGAAGGCAACGAAGACATGCAATTGTCGGATGATGCACGTGCCTTCACGGCAGGTATCCTCAAACACGCTCGTGCGTTCACAGCCGTTTGTAACCCGACAGTCAACTCATACAAACGTCTTGTTCCTGGCTACGAAGCACCTTGCTACGTCGCATGGTCAGCACGTAACCGTTCACCACTCGTCCGTGTTCCTGCAGCACGTGGACTCTCGACTCGGATCGAAGTTCGTTCAGTCGACCCAGCAGCGAACCCGTACCTTGCGCTTGCGACATTGCTCGCTTCAGGTCTTGACGGAATCAAGAATAACTTGAAAGCACCGGCTCCAATCGACCGTAACATCTACGTCATGGACAAGCCGGAACGCGTTGCGAACGGAATTGATGATCTTCCATCAACACTCAGCCACGCACTCGAAGTCTTGAAAGCGGATGACGTCGTCATGCACGCTCTCGGCGATCACATCGCAGAACACTTCGTTGAATTGAAAGAAATCGAATGGGATATGTTCCGGACGCAAGTCACGGAATGGGAACGCGATCAGTACATGGTCTTGTTCTAATCCAACTCAAGCACTTCTGGACTTTTGTCCGGAAGTGCTTTTTTCATGTCGTCGACAGGGATTGAGTCAAGGATGTGGAAAGATACAAGAGTACAAAGAAAGGGAGACGATACATCATGAAAAAAGGATATGAAGGCAAAGAGATTACGGTCTATTTTGATTCGGAAGTCTGCATTCACTCTGGTCATTGTGTACAAAGTCTACCAACTGTCTTTGATGTCAAGCGGCGTCCATGGATTGAAGCGGACGGGGCGCCGGTCGAAGACGTCATGCGGGTCGTCGACGGTTGTCCGAGCGGCGCCTTATCTTACGAACGGAGGGAAGCAAATGGAGCTGAAACGAGCGGAACGTAAAATCGAAGCCCATCAGGAAGGTGAAGTGATTGGGGAAATCACTTACAGCGATACGAACAACGGCATGTGGATCATTGATCACACATACGTCGATCCCGCGCACCGCAATCAACAGATTGGGGAACAACTCGTTGTCGAGATCGTCAACTGGGCACGAGAAGCAAACGTCAAGCTGTTACCGTTATGTCCGTTTGCGAAAAAAGAGTTTGAACATCAATCCGATTATCAGGACGTACAAGCAAATACGTGAACACAAAAATCTCCTCTAGTCTCTCAAGACCAGAGGAGATTTTTTCGAGTCATTGTTTATGATCCCTGACTTTCATTTTGCGAGAAACCATCATCGTACCGAAATAGGCGATGACGTACAACACAATCAATCCTTGTTTTAGCAGATAAGGTAGATCCATTTGACTCGCGATTATAAAAATGACGCACAGCAATATCAAATAGGGTATGAACTGCTTATTTGGCATATCAGGACCTCCTTCACTATCCATTTATTTCTATTATAAGGATAACACAAGAGATGCATCGAAATAGGCTAAAGATGAATGACTTGCTTATAGATACAATCGTAGAAACGCCATCGTGACAACACCAGTCACGACCGTCCAGGATAAACTTTTACTGAAAATCGCGACCGCCATGGTCGGGAGGGCGGCGAAGACATGAAGCGTCGAAACCGTCGGAAACGCCTCGTCTTGCGCGATAAGTAGATTTTGAAAGAAAAGGGCACCGAGCAGGCAGACCGGAATGAACGAGAGCCATTCTGTTACGAAGCGCGGTAACGTCAGTCCATGAAGGACGAGAAACGGTAAGACGCGTGGAATCCATGTGACGAGTCCACAAGCTAAAAAAAGAGCAATTAATTCCGGGCGGATTTCCATCGTGTGATCACGACTCCTATACTTGCACCACCGAGCGTCGCGCAAAGAACGGCGACTTCTGGAGAAAAGTAGCGCATGGTTATGTAAAGCAATAGTAAGACAATCAGTAAAAGGCAACTATTCACGGCAATACGGGAACGTTCCCCTTCAAACTGTAAGTACAATAAGCCGATGAACATCGCTGTCAGGGCAAAATCGAGACCGAAGCGCTCGGGATCAGGGAACCAGCTGCCGACAAGGGCGCCGAGAACGGTTGCGACGATCCAGCTGAAGTAAGCAGTCAGATTCAAGCCATGCATGAAGGACGGGGAGAGCTTCCCTTTTTGCGCAGTGTTCATCGCGACAGCGAACGACTCATCCGTTAGTAGCGTTCCGGTACCGAGGCGGTCGCGGAGATGCCGTGTCTCAACATGTGGCGCAAGCGTCAGACTCATTAACAAGTGCCTGAGATTGACGATGAACGTCGTCAGAATGATGGCAGAAGCAGGACCATTTAAGAGTAAGAGACTCGTGATGATGAACTGAGCGGCGCCGGCATAGATGAAGACGGACATGAATCCGACTTCAAGAGGGGATAAGCCGGAGGCACGACCGACGATCCCAGCTGAAAAACCGATGCCGATATATCCGAGGACAGTGGGTAGACAGGCACGGACGCCTGCTTGAAAGGCTGATGACATTCGATTCCTCCTCTTTTTTAAGAGCATAGCACTCATGCGGAATATCGTCACCAACTGGTCAATATTTTCATCGTTTTTTTCGACATACTCGGCTTGATTTAGTGGTAAAGAGTAAGTGGTACGGCAAAAATCAGATTGGTAAAGGAGCGTTTTTCATGCACAAATTAATGAAAGATTCAAACCGGTTCGTGTCAGACATGGTCGACGGACTCGTACTAGCTCACCCTGATTTGTATAAGAAGGTCGAAGGTGTTAATGTCGTCGCACGGAAAGTACCGCTCGATGGAAAAGTCGGTCTTGTCTCTGGTGGAGGAAGTGGTCACGAACCCGCACATGCTGGATTCGTTGGGGACGGTATGCTTGCTGCTGCTGTCTGCGGGGAAGTCTTCACGTCACCGACACCGGACATGGTGCTCGAAGGTATCAAGGCAGCCCATGGTGGAAAAGGTGTGTTACTCGTCGTCAAGAACTACTCGGGTGACGTCATGAACTTCGATATGGCGAAGGAACTCGCTGAACTCGAGGACATCGAAGTCGACACGGTAATCGTCAATGATGACATTGCTATCAATAAAGAGGAAGACCGTCGTGGTGTCGCGGGAACCGTCTTCGTCCATAAGATTGCTGGTGCTGCAGCTGCAGATGGAAAATCACTGAGTGAAGTCAAAGCAGTCGCGGAAAAAGTCATCCAGGGCGTTCGTTCGATCGGAATGGCACTCTCGCCATGTTACATGCCGGAGAGTGGCAAGCCAGGCTTTGAGTTGCATGATGACGAGATGGAGATCGGAATCGGGATCCACGGTGAAAAAGGACTCGAGCGAAAAGCGGTCGCTTCCGTGGATGCGATCGTTAAAGAGTTGCTCGATCGTCTGACGAAAGAGGTACCAGACAAAAAAGTTGCCGTCATGGTGAATGGGATGGGTGGAACACCAGAATCCGAACTGTATATCACGTATAAATACGTCGCGGAAGAACTTCAGGCACATGGTTACGAGATTGCCCGTTCGTTCGTTGGAAACTATATGACGTCGCTCGAGATGCACGGATTCTCAATCACGCTCTTACCAGTGGATGATGAACTGCTTGGGTATCTCGATGCAGAAACGAAAGCGATTGGATTCTAATTTAGATAAACGGGGTGTACAAAGATGAAGTTGACGACGGAACAGTTACGAAGCGCGCTCATCAAAGCAGCGGAACAGATCGAACAGCACAAGGATGAATTGACGGACCTTGACCGGGAAATCGGTGACGGGGACCACGGGATCAATATGTCACGTGGCTTCCAAGCAGTCCAAAAGACGTTAGAAGAACACGGCGAGTATGAGGACTTAGGAGCTTTGTCGAAAGAGGTAGGGATGACGCTGATCAAGACGGTCGGTGGGGCATCCGGTCCTTTGTACGGCACGGCATTCGTTAAGTTCGCTGGTGCGTTCAAAGGGAAAACGGAAGTCGAAGGTGCAGAACTCGCGGATGCTTTCCATGAAGCGACGGAAGGCATCAAATCGCGTGGGAAATCGGAATTCGGTCAAAAGACGATGGTCGATATCTGGACACCGTTCCAAGAGGCGCTCTCGCAAGAAGAGGATTTGAAAGCGGCAATCGATCAAGCGCTTGCTGATACGAAAGCGCGCATCGCAACGAAAGGACGCGCGTCTTACTTCGGTGAAGCGACGGAAGGCGTCCAGGACCCAGGAAGTCTATCGAGTGCGTTGTTACTTGGCGAAATCGCGGAGGTGCTTCATGGTTAATCTTGTACTCGTTTCCCATAGTGAAAAGCTCGCGACTGGACTAAAGGAACTGCTGGCAGAGATGGCGCCGGATACACCAGTCTTAATAGCAGCAGGTCTTGAGGACGGTAGCATCGGAACGGACGCGACGCGCATCGAAGAAACATTGAATACACTGGACGACGATGGAGTCGTCTTAACGGATATCGGTTCTGCGACGATGAACACGGAACTGGCCCTTGAACTATATAGTGGCGAACGGACGGTTCGGTTTATCGACGCACCACTCGTCGAAGGCGCGTTTTTAGCGGCAGTCTTAAGCGGACAGTCGAAATCCGTTGATGAGATTGAAGATGGATTGAAAAAAGAATTTAGCAAATAAGGAACAGATTCCCCTTTGCGATTAGGCGAAGGGGGATTTTTTTAATGAAAGATGATCGTCGATCTCATGCGTGACGACTTAAAACGATGAGAGCCATTTTTCTAACCACTCTCTAGGTAAGCGAATTGTAGCTAAATCAATGGTTTGTAATTCATTTAGAGAATAACTGTTAGCAAGATAAAGATCCCATTGTGCATCGATATCGTTCGCTACTTCAGTCGCTTGCTCACTTAACGGATAGCTCCCACGTCCGTCGGTTGCGATATGGTAATGATTGTTATGGTACACGTCGGTCATGTAGCGGTAACACCAATCCGCCAGTTCTTCATGTGTGATGTTGCCATCCAGCGCGTCCTGAATGCATGCTTTTAGTTGTTGATCCGAATAGGTAAGATTCATGATACACCCCGCATTATGTTTGTATAGAATAGTGAAAACCCGGTCCCTCTGCAAAAGGGACCGGGTCAATTGTTTTATTTTGATGGTTTGAAGACCATTGTCGCTTCCACTGCTTTTTGCCATCCGGCATAGCGTTGTTCACGATCGTCTTCTTTCATCTCTGGTTTGAACTGGTGATCCAGCTTCCATTGTTTTTTGATCTCCGCTTTATCTTTCCAGTAACCAACAGCTAATCCAGCAAGGTAGGCTGCACCAAGTGCTGTCGTTTCGTTGATTTCTGGACGATCGACAGGAACGCCGAGGATGTCCGATTGGAACTGCATCAAGAAGTTGTTCGCTACTGCACCACCGTCGACACGAAGTGTCTTCAGTTCGATACCAGAATCTTGTTCCATCGCTGTCAACACATCGCGTGTTTGATAAGCGAGTGATTCAAGCGTTGCACGAACGAAGTGTTCCTTATCTGTTCCGCGTGTTAATCCGAAGATTGCCCCGCGTACATCTGAATCCCAGTATGGCGCACCAAGACCAACGAAGGCAGGAACGACATAAACACCGTCTGTTGAGTCGACTTTCGTTGCGTAACCTTCTGAATCTTTCGCATTTTTCAGCATCCGGAGTCCATCACGGAGCCACTGGATCGCAGAACCAGCGACGAAGATAGAACCTTCCAGCGCATATTCCACTTTTCCATCGACGCCCCAAGCGATCGTCGTCAAGAGTCCATTATCAGAAGAAACGGCTTTCTCACCTGTGTTCATGAGCATGAAGCACCCTGTTCCGTATGTGTTTTTCCCTTCACCCGCTTCGAAGCACGTTTGACCGAAGAGTGCTGCTTGTTGGTCACCCGCAATACCAGCGATTGGCACTTCGTAACCGAAGAAGTGATACGGTACCGTTTTGTCGTAGACTTCACTCGACTGACGAACTTCTGGCAACATGGAAGCAGGAACACCTAGGATATCGAGTAACTCTTCATCCCATTTTTGTTCGTAGATGTTATACATCAATGTTCGTGAAGCGTTCGTGTAGTCCGTGATGTGCGTTTTTCCACCAGACAGTTTCCAAACGAGCCACGTATCGATCGTACCGAAGAGCAATTCACCGTTCTCTGCTTGCTCACGTGCACCTTCGACATTGTCGAGGATCCATTTAACTTTTGTGCCAGAGAAGTAGGCATCAATCAGAAGTCCTGTTTTGTCGCGGAACTTCTGGTTCAAACCTTGTTCTTTTAAGTCGTCACAGATACCAGACGTTTGACGCGATTGCCAAACGAGTGCGTGATAGACCGGTTTACCTGTTTCTTTGTTCCAGACGACCGTCGTTTCACGTTGGTTCGTGATGCCGATTCCAGCGATTTGCTCAGGTTTGATATCTGCTGTCCCGAGTGCTTCGGCCATGACGGCAAGAATCGAACCCCAGATTTCGTTTGCATCATGCTCGACCCAGCCTGGTTGTGGGAAGTACTGTTTGAATTCCCGTTGTGCCGAGTTGACGATTTTCCCATCGTGATCGAAGATGATTGCACGTGAGCTTGTCGTACCTTGGTCGAGTGCTAGGATATACTTGTTTTCCATTTCGAAATCCCCCTTGAGCGGTATGTGTTAGTGAGACGTGATCTTAGTAGATCAATTGATAGATGAACACGGCAATCGCTCCACCGATGATCGGACCGACGACAGGAATCCATGAATAGCCCCAGTCAGATGAACCTTTATTCGGAATCGGTAGGATAGCGTGCGCGATACGCGGTCCAAGGTCACGAGCCGGGTTGATGGCATACCCTGTTGTACCACCGAGCGAGAGACCGATGACGACGACGAGTAAACCGACGATGAGTGGTTTTAAGCCATCTCCGAACGTTGTTAAACCGAGTGCCAAGATACCGAAGACGAGAACAAATGTCCCGATGATCTCAGAAATCAAGTTCGACGGCGTATGACGAATCGCTGGACCTGTTGCGAATACACCGAGTTTTGCAGCTTGATCATCAGTCGCTTCAAAATGTTTCATGTAATGAAGCCAAACGAGAATGGCGCCGATGAAAGCTCCGACAAGTTGTCCGGCAATGTAGATCGGAACGTCTGCCCACGGTAGGTCAGAGTTCAAAGCAAGTGCGATCGTCAATGCGGGGTTCAAGTGTGCTCCACTTTCAGCAGCGACGAATGCTGCTGTCATGACGGCAAGACCCCAAGCGAACGTGATGACGATCCATCCGCTGTTTTCCGATTTCGTCTTTTTCAAGACGACACCGGCGACGACTCCATCCCCGAGCAGGATGAGGATCATCGTACCGATCATTTCCAATACAAAGTTATTCATGCAAAAACCCTCCCTTTGGATTAAAGCAGATAATGGCCTTTCTACTTTAAATTACTCCGAATTGAGAACGTTTTCAATACATATAATTGAAATATAGGAATGGAAATTTTTTATTTTGATGTTTAAAGATACGAAAAAGTGGATAAGAAAACACCTCATTCTGCTTGCAAGCAAGCAAAAGAGGTGTTACCGACGACGTTTTTTTCTTTTTTTAGGTCGAAACCAACTGCTGGAATAATCTAGTAGAATATGAATCGTACTCGCCACCATGATACCGACGACGAATGCAGGCAAGGAAGCGAACCACGAATCAATCGTAGCAGAATCAAGAACCTGAAAATATAGACTTAAAAATAGTAGCGGAATCAGAATCGCAGCACTATAAAGAAGCCGGATAATGTCTCCGATGATCAGTCCATGTGACCAGATCGAGCGATGGGGCATGATTTTGACGTACGGCATCCAAAGGACTCGAAATGGTCCAAAGCGATAATACGGTTCTGACTTTAAATCGAGGTCGGGTGACAACCAAAGGGTACCGACAGCGATACCGATGGCGGTTGGTAACCAATCGGTTTGTTGCGTTGCGACCGAATACGCAACGTAACCCGTCAGTGCGACGGTATTGACGGTATCATGTACATTTCCTGAAGGCATGAAAAAAGACCAGTCGTAACTGGTCCCTCCGTCAATGAATCGTCCGATACACGCCGATTACCTTACCAAGAATGGAGACATTATCGAAATACATCGGATCCATCGAGTCATTTTCTGGTTGTAGACGTACCTGTTGATCTTCTAAGAAGAACCGTTTCACCGTCGCTTCGCTATCTTCGGTCATAGCTACGACGATTTCTCCGTTTTCTGCTGTGTTTTGTTGGCGCACGATGACACGATCGCCGTCTAGAATACCTGCGTTAATCATCGATTCACCATCGATCATCAACATGAAGACCGTCTCATTTCCTACATAATGTGCAGGGAGCGGGAACTGTTCTTCGATGTTTTCAATCGCTGTAATCGGAAGACCCGCTGTGACTTTCCCGATGACGGGAACATGGACGATGGCTTCCGTGATTTCTTCAGGCTTATCAAGCAATATCTCAATCGCACGTGGTTTCGTCGGGTCACGGCGAATCATTCCCCGTTTCTCGAGTCGATCCAAATGACCGTGTACCGTCGAGCTAGACGCGAGTCCGACTGCTTCTCCGATTTCACGAACTGATGGTGGATACCCCTTCAGTTTCACTTCAGAGACGATGTAGTCGAGAATCTCTTGTTGGCGCTTAGACATTTTCCGCATACGAATTGCCACCTCTTTCTGGATTGAAGTTTGAAATGTAAGAATATATGTTTCTAGATTCACTATAACATAGAACAAATGAGCGTACAAACAATTGTTCGACATTTTGTGTTGACCGAACACGGGTTCTGTGTTTATTATGAGTTATGCGAACAATTGTTCCGCGAACATTTATTCTAACTCATTCATTTCATATTTGGAGGGATTCATGATGATTCATACGATTCGTACTCATGCTTTTTCAATTCTCTTCTATGCATTAAGTATTGCCTTCGTGATCTTTTTACTCACACCACGCCCGGATGAAAAAGTGGCGCAACTGATGACAGCTTCCGTTACGGTCGATGAGAACGCTACAGTCGAACAAATCGCTGAAGTCTACAATGATGGTTCGATGTCAGATGAAGAGTACGTCAATTGGTTGATTAAAAATAATGATGTTGAAACAAAACACGTCATCTCAAAAAGCAAAATCGTTGTACCAATCGCACAACAATGACAAAATGGAAAAGTTGTGAAAGAACGAACAGGGATGTGAGGTACGATGAAGGTCGTGATTTATTGTCGGGTGTCGACCGAAAAAGAAGCACAAGATAGTTCGATTGAACGCCAACGGATGGAGCTTTCGAAGGTCGCGTCTCAAAAGGGTTTTGATGTCGTAGATGTCGTCTCTGAAAAAGAGAGTGGATATGACGTCGATCGGGAAGGGATGCTGACGGTTCTTGATCATGTAACACGTGATGCGGTAGATGCGGTCCTCGTGACAGATGACACACGGATTGGTCGAGGGAATGCGAAAATCGCTATTTTGCACACGTTTAAGAAGCACGGTGTTCGGTTGATGACACTTGATTCCGATGGAGAATACCAGCTTGCGGATGCAGAAGCAATGGTCCTTGAGATTGTCTCACTGGTGGAAGAATATCAACGGAAACTGCATAACGCAAAAATCGCGCGCGGCATGCGGCGAGCTGTTGAACAAGGCTTTCGCCCGGAACGAAATCTGAATCGCCAAGGAGAGAACGCTGGGCGTAGTCGAAAGGACGTACCGATCGAAGAAATCGTACGTCTTCGAGAGCTCGGACTGACGTTTTCAGATATCGCCATCACCTTGCGTGGTATGGGACATGATATTTCAAAAGCAACGGTCAATCGTCGATATCTTGAATACCGCGAACTGACACCTAGCCCGGAATGAAGAGCAAGTTACCCGTCGACTGACGCGGTTAACTTGCTTTTTTTTATAGCCTCTTTTAAAGTAAGGATACAATTGAACAACTCAAGTTTGAGTCGTACAGAAAGAGGGATTCCATGTTATCACAAGAACAATTAGATCGAATCAATGCATTAGCGAATAAATCAAAAGTCGAGCCGTTATCAGAAGCCGAAACGGCAGAGCAAAAAGAGTTACGTGCAGCGTATCTCGCAGCATTCCGTGGATCGTTCAAAAACCAACTCATGGGCATGAAAATCGTCGATGAAGAAGGAACGGACGTAACACCAGAGAAATTGAAACAAGCACAAGAAGAAGAACGGAATAAACAATAAAAAATAGCCTTCTATAGGACCACCCGAGAAGTAGGTGTCTAATATAGAAGGCTATTTTATTGTTTTCAGCTGATATCAAGATATCTTGGAAGTTACTTTTTGTGGTTCCGCAACCAAAACTGATTTAGGAACTGCGAAAAAGTAAGTGATGGTGAGTGCAGCAACAAAGGTTAAGACCGATACGATTAAATAAGCTAAAAGTTGATTCCATTCATAAATGTACATTAAAGGAGATAAAATAACAGCTAGACCGTAAGAGTTGGCCTTAATCTGTAAGAGCGAAAGAAGAGCACCACCCAAAGCAGAACACGCAATCATAACATATAAAGGTTTCATACTATATCGCATGACAATCCCAAACAATGCAGGTTCACTAACTCCTAATAATTGCGTGAGTGTGGCACTCATACCAGCAACCCGTACTGTACTTTTTGTTGCGCGTAATGTAATACCGAGCGCCGTACCAGCATTTGAAAATCCATACATGGCGCATAAAGTGATTAGGGGGTTAAATCCTGTATTTGCAAGTAGCGTCGTTTCGATAGCAATGAATAAATGATGCATTCCAGTCATGACTGCAAGCGGATACATAAAACCAATCAGCAAGCCTCCAAGACCAAAAGGCATTCTAATTAACATCGTCACGAGAGTAATCAGACCATTCTCTAGAATATGCAAAAGAGGACCTAGTACAAGTAATCCCAATATCATTGAACCTAATAATACAAAAAACGGAGTAAATATCAAATCAAGTGCATTTGGCATGATTCGCCGTAACCATTTTTCAAATTTTGCTCCTAATATACCAATGACCAAAGCAGTTAAGACGCTTCCTTGATAACCAACGACTGGAATAACGCCGAATGCAAGAATTGGATCCACACCGCTATTGACATCTGCAACAGCATAGGCATTTGGTAAAGCAGGTGATACGAGCATTAAACCAACAATAAATCCAATAATCGGCATTCCACCAAATTTTTTAAAAGCGGACCAACAAATTAAAGCAGGTAAGAATGCAAAAGCAGTATCAGTCAAAACAGATAAGAGGGTCGGTACATAGCTTGGAATTTCTTTTAATGTTAAATCGAACCAACCTAATACGATATCACTGAACATTACTCCTTTTAATCCTAAAAAGAGTCCTGTAGCGGCAATGATAGGAATGATCGGGATAAAGATATCTGCGAGTGTACGGACAGCACGTCGAAGTCCCTTATCAGATGAAGAGGATTCTTCATCTGATGCAAGGGTTTCAATGTTTAATTCACTTAAAGCGGCATAAACTTTATTGACGATGCCGGTACCAAGGATGACTTGATACTGTCCAGCATTATAGAACACACCCTTTACCTCTGCAATTTGCTCGATTCTTTCATCATGGATGAGGGAACGGTCCTTTACAGAAAATCGAAGACGTGTAGCACAATGCGTGTAAGATTCGATGTTTTCTAATCCGATTTCTTGAAGAATTTGCTCGGCAATGGTTTGATATTGGTCTGATTTCTTCATGGTTTAGCCTTCTTTCCGATGAAGTAAGAGAGCATGATAAGGGCGTAGGATAGATGGAGTTTCTGAGACACCATCAACGAAATGATAATTATCGAGTAGCACAGTACCTTTTGGTTCGTTAGGCAAGTCGATATATTGATTAGAAAAGTTAAAATAACAAATTACGGCTTCTTCACCGAGTTTTCGTTCGTATGCGACAAGGTGTGGATGCGTTTCATAGAGTGGTAGAAAGTCCCCATAAACCAACGTATCACTAGCTTCACTATGCTGACGAATCGAAATCATTAAACGATAAAAATTGAGTAAAGACGTAGCACTATGTTCTTGCAGAGCAACATTTATATCACGATAATTCTCATTCATTTTTAACCAAGGTGTCGCATCTGAAAATCCAGCATGTTCATGATGTGTCCAGTGAAACGGAGTGCGAGAATTGTCTCGGCTACGTAAATTTATGAAGTGAAGCGCTTCTTGCTCGCTATGCCCTTCTTGCATGGAGCGGTAATATTGATCAATGCTTGAAATATCATCAAAATCATGAATAGATTCACGGGTGAAATTGGTCATGCCTATTTCTTGCCCTTGATAAATAAAGGGAGTGCCTCGTAAGAAAAAGTACATTGCTCCTAGCATAGATGCTGAATAGAAATGACGCTCTTCCGGATTTTTAATGTATTTACTAATAGAACGATTTTGATCATGATTCTCGAGAAAGTTAGCTGCCCAACCGCTTTCTTGTAACTTATTTTGGCTACGGAATAACATCTGTTTAAAATCGTTAACATTCCAATCGACACGCTTGAACCACTCGCTGCCCGATTCAACATCGAGATCAGCATAACGAAAATCGAAAATCATAGAAAAGTATCCGTTTTCTCCTATGAAATCATCATATTGTTCGTAAGGAACACCAGGCGCCTCACCAATCGTGACACAGTTATAGCGATCAAAGGTACGTTCCTTCAGTTCATGTAGAAAAATTTCGATTCCAGGTTGATTACGTGTTTTTTTAGTACATTTGACGAGACCATCGACACCGTCGGCGGGTAAGTTACTGAAAGTCTGATCTTTTTTTATAAAGGTGATAGCATCGACACGAAATCCTGAAAGACCTTTTTGTAACCAAAATTCAATCATTTCGTAGATTTCTTCACGCAGAGTCGGGTTTTCCCAATTCAAATCAGGTTGTTTGACACCAAAAGAATGGAAGTAATAAAGGTCGCTTCCTTGAATAGGTTCCCACACACTTCCGCCAAAAACAGAACGCCAATTGGTCGGGGGCTGTCCGGTTGTTCCTTTCTTTAACACGTAATAATCTCGATAGGGACTAGTCTCAGGCTGCTTTAATACATCTTGAAACCAAGCATGTTCGTCAGAAGTATGATTTACGACTAAATCCAATACGATTTTAATGTTATATTCTTTTGCTGTTGCCAATAATTC
The DNA here is from genome assembly GCF_018618955.1 of Exiguobacterium sp. s191. NCBI lineage: Bacteria > Bacillati > Bacillota > Bacilli > Caryophanales > Exiguobacterium > Exiguobacterium sp. s191. The sequence goes on from NZ_JACSNC010000001.1 coordinate 440,517, forward strand.
GTCCAAATCACTCATTGTTCCGAAATCAGGATGAATCGTATAGTAATCGGAAATATCATATCCGTTATCATCCATTGGAGACTGATAGATGGGACAAATCCAAATCATCGTAATGCCGAGTTTGCTGAGGTAATCCAATTGAGTCGTGATACCTCTTAAATCGCCAATGCCATCTCCGTTATGATCCTTAAAACTTTTAGGATAGATTTGATACACGACTTCCTCTTTCCACCAGCTCATATAAACTACCTCCTTATTGGTATCGATACCAATTTTGCTTTTAATTTTATTGGAACCGATACCATAAACACTCAAAAAATTTGGTATCGGTTCCAATTTGATTTAAAAAAATATGAAACCGTTTTCTTGTATCAAGAATAAGCGATATATATTTTAGTTGTCAATCCTATTTTTTTAACTCCTCCTCTTTGAGGAGCGTACATTACTGTAGCTCCTCTTGAAAAGCTTAAGTTGATTGACGAATGATTAACTTCATATCAAGGGAATCCATTTTTTCTAGACTGAAATCTTCTGGAGATAATTGTTGCAAAAGACAGTGCACGGCTTGTTTCCCCATTTGTTGAATAGGCTGATGAATAGTCGTCAAAGAAGGCGTAATGATTTCAGCAATCGGTTGATCATCAAATCCAACCACCGCCAATTCCTTTGGGATATTAATCCCGTGTTCTTTAGCAGCAAGGATAATCCCACAAGCTACTTCATCGCTGTTCGCGAAAAGAGCAGTTGGTCGATTAGATAGCTTGAACCATTCTTTAAAAACATCTTTTCCATCTGAAATAGTGTGACGATGAGTGAAGATCCAATCCTCGTGGAATGGAAGATGTGCCTTCTTCAGTATTTTCAAGAAAGCAATATTTCTGTCACGACCTTTACTTTTTTCAGAAAAATCTCCACCTGTACAATAGCCGATTTGAGAATGACCTTGTTCAATCAAATGTTGAACGCCTAAAGAAGTTCCTTTTGCTTGATCCGGGCGAACGACTGCAACGTCCGTTTGATCAATTTGTTCGTTACATACAACGATTGGTCCATATTTTAAATAGGGCAGTATATTTTCCCATTCATTGACTACAGCCGTTAAAATCAAGCCATCTACTTGTTTGGTTTTTAAAAGATTTAAGAAAGATAGTTCTTTTCCAGGTTCTTCATTACTTTGAGAAATTAAAACGTTGTATCCATGTCGTTGTGCTTCTTGTTCGATTTTATCGACTAGTTCTGCAAAAAATGGATTAACAAGTCTAGGAACTAGAACACCGATTGTTGTTGTCACGGAACCTCGAAGTTTTCGTGCTGAGGGATTTGGAGTGTATCCGAGTTCATCCATTGCTTGCAAGATACGTGCCCGCTTTTCAGGTTTGACGAGAGGAGAACCGTTGATTACCCGTGATACCGTTGTTTTAGAAAAGCCGGATAATTTTGCGACATCACTTATATTTGCCATATCATCACCTGTATTCACTTATTTTATGTTCAGTATAGCAAAGTTTTTTATTTTTGAATGAAAGGAGTCTAAAGGAAATAGTACCTAAAAATTAATCTACTATTTTTTGATTCCGAAAAATATATTTCAAAATAATAGGATGGACATTATGTTACTTCGTCTCATATATATCTCTTTTTGCAGGAATCTTAGCATCATAAAAATAAAATTTTAGAACCAAATCTGAAATGATACATCCTGAAAGGGATGGAAGGACAGTAATAGAGAACGCATTCATTTTAATGTGACATACTATTTAGATAAAGTTGTATCACATTTATGGTTGTGCTAAAATGAGTAGGAATTTGTGAAAAAGAGAGAGGATGATTGTTTTGACGAACATGACGACAGTAGAACAATTAGCAATTAATACGATTCGTACCTTATCGATTGATGCCGTACAAAAGGCGAACTCGGGTCACCCAGGTATGCCAATGGGAGCAGCGCCGATGGCATTCTCGCTTTGGGCGGATCATATGAACCACAACCCTAAAAATCCAGAATGGTTCAACCGCGACCGTTTTGTACTTTCAGCCGGACACGGTTCGATGCTTCTCTACTCACTCCTCCACCTATCGGGATATGATCTATCAATGGATGATCTTAAATCATTCCGTCAATGGGGATCAAAAACACCAGGTCACCCGGAATACCGTCACACGGCTGGTGTAGATGCGACGACAGGTCCACTTGGTCAAGGGATCGCAATGGCAGTTGGTATGGCGATGGCAGAACGTCATCTTGAAGCAAAATACAACCGTGACGATCTCAACGTCGTCGATCACTTCACATACGGAATTTGTGGAGATGGAGACTTAATGGAAGGTGTCTCAGCTGAAGCGGCTTCACTCGCAGGTCACCTTGGTCTTGGTAAATTGGTCGTATTGTACGATTCAAACGATATCTCACTTGATGGCGATCTCGATAAATCATTCTCTGAAAACGTCCAGAAGCGCTTCGAAGCGTACAACTGGCAAGTCATTCGCGTAGAAGACGGAACGGATATCGATTCGATTTCGAAAGCAATCGCGGTGGCACAAGCAGAGACGACAAAACCGACATTGATCGAAGTCAAGACAGTCATCGGTTTCGGTTCACCGAACAAATCAGGGAAATCGGCTTCTCACGGTGCACCACTCGGTGAAGCGGAAATCAAATTGACGAAAGCAAGCTACATTTGGGATCACGAAGAGTTCTACGTTCCTGAAGAAGTCAAATCATTGTTTGACGAGCGGATCGTCCAACGTGGTGCTTCTGCGGAAGACGCATGGAACGAAACGATGAAACAATACGAATCAGCTCATCCAGAATTGCATGCGGAACTCGTTCGCGCGATCGCAAACGAATTGCCAAGCAACTGGGAAGCAGATCTTCCGACGTACGACTTGTCATCGAAAAAAGCGACACGTCAAACGAGTGGTGAAGTCTTGAACGGTCTTGCGAAGAACGTTCCGACATTGTTCGGTGGTTCAGCTGACCTTGCAGGATCGAACAACACGATGCTCAAAGGCGAAGCAGACTTCGATATCGACCCAAGCGGTCGTAACATCTGGTTCGGTGTACGTGAATTCGCAATGGCTGCGGCTGTCAACGGTATGGCACTTCACGGCGGCGTCATTCCTTACGGTGCGACATTCTTCGTCTTCTCGGATTACCTCCGTCCAGCGGTTCGCCTTGCTGCGCTAATGGGGCTTCCATCAATCTTCGTCTTGACGCACGACTCGATCGCTGTCGGGGAAGATGGTCCAACACACGAGCCTGTCGAGCACTTGATGAGCTTCCGTGCAATGCCGAACGTCACGATCTACCGTCCAGCAGACGGAAAAGAGACGATCGCAGCATGGAAAACAGCGGTTCAAGCAAAAGACAAACCGACACTTCTCGTCTTGACGCGTCAAGGTCTTCCTGAACTGGAAGGTACGACGACAGAGGGCGCTGAAAAAGGTGGTTATGTCATCGCTGGTGACGTCACGAAAGCTGATACGCTCTTGATCGGTACGGGTTCAGAAGTTCACCTTCTTGTCGAAGCACAAAAAGAACTTGGTGAATCAGCAGCTGTCGTTTCGCTTCCATCATGGGAAGTATTCGAAGCGCAGTCAGCAGAGTATAAAGAATCAGTTCTTCCAAAACACATCACGAAACGTGTTGCGATCGAAGCAGGCGCTTCACTCGGTTGGTACAAATATGTAGGAACACAAGGACAAGTCATCGGAATCGATCGTTTCGGTGCATCTGCGCCTGGAGACTTCCTCTTGAAAGAATACGGCATGTCTGTTGAGAACGTTTTAGCGACAGTCAAACAACTCGGATAATCTTTTCCGGAAAAACGGGTCCGATCTTACGTCGGGCTCGTTTTTCATCTATTATCATCTATGCAAACAATTGGAATTATAGTATAGTAAAAAGCGACGTTTTAAGTTAGAGGAGGAAGCAACTTGGCTACATGGATTTGGATTTTAATTGCCCTTCTTTGCTTGGTAGCAGGTGTCGCCCTTGGTTTCTATATCGCTCGTCGATACATGATGAACTACTTGGAGCAAAACCCACCAATCAACGAAGATATGATTAAGACATTGATGATGCAAATGGGTCAAAAGCCATCACAAAAGAAAGTCAACCAAGTGATGCGTTCAATGAGTGGTTCAATGAAATCACCTAAAAAATAAGCTGTACGAAAGGGGACCAAATGGTCTCCTTTTTATTTGCTATTTTTTAGAAAGAGAACTAATCTAAAATGTGAGACTATTTCAAATAATCATAGGATTTAAAAAAGGGGGGAGACTTGAATGGGAGTCTTCAGGAAACTCGGTTGGTTTTTCCGACGAGAATGGAAAGCATATAGTCTTGGGGTCGTCAGTTTGATTTTTGTAGCGGCGTTAGAGTTGATTCCGCCAAAAATCATCGGGACGACGGTCAACGGTCTGAGTGAGGGAAGCTTGACGAAAGATGATTTGATTCGTCTCGCAGGTACGTTGTTGCTCATCGGGGTCGCGACATATATCATTCGTTATTTTTGGCGCTTTTATATCTTTGGGGCATCGATTCGTCTCGGTCGATTATTGCGCAGCCAACTGTATGGACATTTTTCAGATTTGGATCAATCGTTCTATAAGAAATATCGGAGCGGGGACTTGATGGCGCATGCGACGAACGACGTACAGGCGGTATCGATGACAGCAGGTGCCGGTATTCTCACGCTCGTCGACTCGGTGACGATGGGGAGCTTCGTCATCATCACGATGGTCACGACGATCAGTTGGAAATTGACGCTCGTATCACTTCTACCGATGCCGCTGATGGTCTACTTGACGTCACGCTACGGGAAAATGTTACATTCGCGTTTTCATGACGCGCAGGAAGCATTCTCCGATTTGAATGACAAGGTCGCGGAAAGTATTAGTGGTGTCCGCGTCTTAAAAGCAACAGGGGAAGTGGAATCTGACGTGCAGACGTTTACGGATCTATCGGATGACGTCGTCCAAAAGAACCGTCGTGTCGCAAAAATCGATGCATTATTTGATCCGACGATTTTTGGATTAGTCGGTCTATCGTACATCATCGCTGTCGGATATGGTGCATATCTGTTACAACAAGGTGAAATCCGAATTGGTGACATCGTCTCATTCACTACATATCTTGGTTTATTGACATGGCCAATGCTTGCCTTCGGTTGGTTGTTCAACATTGTCGAACGTGGTCGTGCTTCCTACGATCGGATCGAGCGAATGCTTGCGATCGAACCGGAAATTAAAGATGCGAAGGAAGCAGCAACAAGTGTTTCCTCACCGGAACTTCACGTTGGGATTGAGCGTTTCATCTATGACACGCAACCGGTCTTACAAGACATCGATGTGACGTTGAAGCCCGGTAAATCGCTCGGAATCGTCGGGAAGACAGGTGCTGGGAAATCGACGTTCGTTCGCTTATTGTCTCGCGAATACGACGTCAAACAAGGCGCCATCACGATTGGTGGACGAGACATCAAACAATTGACGCGTGACACCGTCCGTCGTCAAGTGGCGATCGTTCCACAGGATCATTTCTTATTCTCCGCGTCGATTGCTGACAATATTGCCTTTGCAAAACCGGATGCATCAATGGAAGACATCATGGAAGCAGCGCGTATTGCAGCAGTCCATGAGGACATTCTCGGCTTTAAGGAAGGGTACGCGACGATGGTCGGGGAGCGTGGGGTGACGTTATCCGGTGGTCAAAAACAACGGATCTCGATTGCCCGGGCATTATTAGCAGACTGTCCGATTTTAGTGCTCGATGATGCCTTGTCTGCGGTCGATGCTAAAACCGAGGAAGCGATCATCCATCACTTCCGCACGGCGGATCACGATCAGGCACAAATCATCGTTGCCCACCGGTTATCGGCTGTGTCGCATACCGATGAGATCATCGTCCTTGAAGACGGTCGGATCATCGAACGGGGCACGCATGAACAGTTACTCGCCCATGACGGTTGGTATAAAGAGACGTACGATCGCCAGCAACTAGAATCACTTGTTGAACAAGGAGGGCGTTCCGAATGAATCATGATATCAATGAAAAAGCCGTCCTGAAGCGATTGCTTGATTTTGTCAAACCGTTCAAAAAGCAAGTCAGCATCGCCTTCATCCTGCTATTCATTACGACAGCGGCAAAACTCGGTGGACCATATCTCGTCAAGATTTTCATTGATGAATACGTCGCACCGGGTACGTACCCAGTACAGGAAGTCGCACTCTTATTTACAGCGTACTTGTTACTGCATACGACAGGGATCATCGTCGATTACTTGCAAGCGTTCGAATTCCAAAAGATTGCCTTGCAAGTCATTCAACGCTTACGCATTGATGTGTTCCGGCATGTCATGCACTTACGGCTTGCCTATTTTGACCGGACGCCTGCCGGAGTGCTCGTGTCCCGGATCACGAACGATACGGAAGCGATCAAGGAGCTCTACATCGGTGTCTTGTCGACATTCGTGCAAAGCGGCGTCCAGTTGATTGGAACATATATCTTCCTCTATCTACTAGAGCCGCGACTCGCGACGATCGCGTTACTATTGTTACCGCTGTTTTATTTCATCATTTGGATTTACCGGAAGTATTCGACGAAGTATTACGCGGAAGTCCGCGATTTACTATCGAAAATCAACGCCCAACTGAACGAATCCATCAACGGCATGGCGATCATTCAACAATTCCGCCAAGAAAAACGCTTGATGGCAGAGTTCGAGGAGACGAACGTCGCTCACCAGAATGGACGTTATAAGAACTTGAAGCTCGATAGTTGGTTACTGCGACCAATCATTGAATTGTTACTCGCCATTTCAATTGCGACACTCGTGACGTATTTCGGTGTCCTATCGTTCTCACAAACGGTCCAAGTCGGTGTCGTCTATGCCTTCATCAGCTACATGGAGCGGATCTTCCAACCGGTTCAGCAAATCATGCAACGGTTGTCCGAGTTCCAGCAAGCTGTCGTCTCAGCAGACCGTGTATTCAAGGTCCTCGATACGGATGAGCCGGAACCAACGAAACAACTCGAAGGGGATGCACGAGTATCGGAAGGACATATCGTCTTTGAAGACGTGCGCTTTAGTTATGACGGAGAGAAAGATGTCTTGAAAGGGATTTCGTTCGAGGCGAAAAAGGGGCAGACGATTGCGCTCGTTGGTCATACGGGAAGTGGGAAAAGTTCAATCATCAATATCTTGATGCGCTTTTACGCGTACCAATCGGGTCGGATCTTAATCGATGGTCAACCGCTTGAGCAGTTATCGGAAGAAGAACTACGACAGCATGTCGGACTCGTGTTGCAGGATTCATTCTTGTTCACGGGAACGGTCGCTGACAATATTCGATTATTCGACAGTTCGATTTCCTTTGATCGTGTCGAAGCGGCTGCTAAATTCGTACAAGCGGACGGATTCATCAATCAACTCGACCAGCAATATGACAGTCCCGTTGCGGAACGGGGGGCGACGTTCTCAGCTGGGGAACGTCAGTTGATCTCCTTCGCACGCACGATGGCGCGAGATCCCAAAATCCTGATCCTCGATGAAGCGACGAGTTCAATTGATACGGAGACAGAGGAGAAAGTGCAAGTCGCACTTGAACGGATGCGTCAAGGGCGGACGACGATTGCCATTGCCCACCGTCTATCGACGATTCAAGATGCAGATTTGATTCTTGTATTGCATCAAGGAGAAGTGATCGAGCAAGGAAATCACCAAGAATTGATCGCGCAAGATGGTCTGTATAAGAAGATGTATCAACTGCAATCCGGTCATGTCACGGTTTCTTAAAAAATAGACAAAAAAAGCCTGCCAGGCGGTCTCGCCCGGCAGGTTGTTTGTTTTGATTAGTAGACTGTGACTGTGACGTTTTGGCGTCCCCAGTTGAGTGCTTCTTGTTGTGAACCAACGAGAAGGTCAAGTTTGTTACCTTGGATTGCGCCACCACGGTCGAGTACGATTGCTTCACCAATGCCTTCGATGTGCATACGTGTACCGATTGGGTATTGTGAAGAAGCTGCTACGATACGCATACCATTGTACGTGATCGTATTCGTAACGTCATAACCGCTTGCTGTCAACGCACGACCGTTGTAGAGTTGGCTACCGTTGTTAGATGGGTCGTTAGTGTAAGCACTGACGTTCATCGTCACTTTCGTACCTGATTTTGCAGGTGTCGATTGTTTTATTGCAGTTGCTGGTTTAGCAGCTGCTTTTGGTGCTGGCTTCGCAGCTGGTTTAGCCGCTGGTTGAGCTTGTGCTGCTGGTGCTTTAGCTACGCTACCGAGTGTTGTATATGCACTGTGTACATAGCGTGTTTTACCGTCGATTGTTGTTTTAATCCATGCACCAACTTTTCCTTCTACGTTGACTTTTTCACCTTTGTAGAGGTTACCGACATCTTTCGAGCTTGTCGTTGGTTGTGTGCGGACGTTTAGTACTGCCGTAGTAACTGTCGCTTTTTTAAAGTCGAATGAGCCTGCTGCAGACGTATACGCGCCATGGACATAACGTTTTTGACCGTTAATGTGTGTTTGAATCCATGCGCCAGAACGTCCTTCGACATTTAATGTTTGACCTTTATATACATTGCCTACGTCTGCTGATGCAGTTGTAGGTGCTGTGCGTACGTTGAGTACTGGTGTATTTACTGTTACCGTTTCTGAGGCAGCCTCTGTCTCTTGGGCAAATCCTACTGATAGAGCTGTTGCTGCAAGACCGGCAGCGAAAACTGCTTTTTTCATTATTGATGTCCTCCTGACATATGCTGTGTTTACTGTTCCTACTTTACACGGCAAAACTGACCTGTGCGTTTACAGGTCAATGTCATTCGAGTTACAAACCGGGCTATTGTGACAACGAGATTGCAAAAGGTCGGTTTTTGTCATCGATAGGACATACTGATTATGAAAAACGGATGTTTATAGGTCTTTTGGATTACTTTTGCTGAAAGATTCGCACAATTCAACAGAAAAAAGTCTTAAAAATAGAAACTATGTCATCCTTCTATCGTCTAGTGATGAAAAAGTGAAATGGAGGATACGCAGATCAATACTTGACGATCGTCGTCACGCCGAACGCTGTCAGGTAAGAACGATGGAACAATTCCTGCATACAATCGTTAGCGGAAAGCTGAAACGTGCCGTGAATCGTTTGGTACGTTCGCTGTCGAATATTGATTTCAATCGGCTCTAGTAAGGGGGCGGATGGTAGATGGTCATGCATGCTGTCATTTTAATTTTCAATATAAAGCAACTCGAGGACATCTCCTTCTTCCATATAACGCTGTAAGTAAATCATGAACTCCCACTGATCAGCACCTTCGATCGTGTACAGGTAAGGCATCGTGAATCTTCCTCGCTTCAATGATACGTATTCAATCGCTTCGACTTCATGTACGTATAATTGGGGGAGATCGTCAGGTATATAGAGAGGACGAGAACTAGCAATGAATGTAAGAGCGGACATAAAGCACCTCCATCAGAAATAAGAAGTCACAAAAAAGTCAGCATTCGCACTCGAATGCTGACCAGATCGTGCATTAAGATAAAAGCGGTTCATTCGAACCGTGAATGGTATAGTTTTGGACGATGCGTGAATATTCTAAAAGCAAGACGTCGAGTTCATGACTAAGTTGTAGAACACGCGGGGAGGTGAAGCTGGACTGGTCAGCTTGATGATATAGTTCGCTACGTTTGGCTTCGATCGCTAACGTCAATAGTTGTTGTGTCGTCATAGCAGTCTCCCTTACATTGGTGTCGTATCCATATTCTAGCAAGTCCATTTACTAGGTGCAACGAGATTTCAGTAAAATCGACGAAATGTAATTTTTTTGTAATTTTGGCGGACACGAATCTTTTGCAACTTTCTGTGAGATAATAGGTGCTAAATGCAGAGGAGTTTGGCAAAATAGAGGAGGAACTTCTTCTATAGTAGTAAAGGAAAGGGGATGCTCATGATGGAGCTCTCGTTATGGTTAGCGTTTGGAGCAGGATTATTATCTTTCGTCTCTCCGTGTACGCTACCACTGTATCCTGTGTTTCTCTCATACATCACAGGCGTGTCGGTAACGGATTTAAAAGAACGAGGCGTACGAGAAAAGCGATCCTTGTTTCATACGTTAGCGTTCCTCGTTGGTTTTGCGATGGTGTTCGTTGTGCTCGGTTTATCGACATCGTTATTCGCAGATGTTTTTATCACATATCGCGATACGTTACGGATGGTTGGGGCACTCGTCATCTTCGTGTTTGGGATTGTTCTCGTCGGATTATGGCAACCAACATTCTTGATGCGTGAAAAGAAACTGAATCTCGGGGAACGAAAAGGGGGATACGTCGGGACGGTACTCGTCGGAATCGGTTTTGCAGCCGGTTGGACACCATGTACAGGTCCGATTCTCGCAGGAGTCATCGGATTAGCTGCGACCAATCCGAGTCAAGGCATGTTCTACATGCTCGCGTATGTCCTTGGCTTCTCGATTCCGTTCTTATTGATGGCGTTCTTCGTCGGTCGTTCGCGCTTGTTCGTGCAGTATAGTCTGAAATTAACGAAATTCGGGGGAGCCTTGATGATGGTGTTCGGAGTCATGCTGTATTTTGATGGCTTGAGTAAATTCGCAGCATGGATGAGTGACATCGTCGGATTCACTGGATTTTAATCAAGGAAGTGATCGGATGATTTGGATATCAACTGGGGTAGCGCTCGTCATGGGATTGCTGATCAGCTTCATTCGTGTGAAGGCATCAGCAAAACCGACGAATGCTAAAAAAATCTTGATCCCGCCCTTTGCGATGTCGACGGGGATGCTACAGTTTTTATACCCAGCATCCCGTCTGACATGGACGGAAGTGGCAGAAGCATTGCTCATTGGAGCCATCTTCAGCATCTTTTTGATCAAGACATCCAATTTTTATGAAGCAGAAGGGCAGATTTATTTGCAACGTTCGAAAGCATTTTTCATCGTCTTATTCGGCATCTTACTCGTTCGGACGGTTGCGAAATTTTTCATAGGCGGACAAATCGATATCTTCGAAACGGGTGGGATTTTTTATCTCGTTGCCTTTGGAATGATTGCACCGTGGCGCTTCGCGATGTATATGAAATACAAACGAGTCAAGTCGGGTACCGTGCCGGTCGCGCACTTACCTCACTAAAAAAACCGCTGAAGGCGACTTCGGCGGTTTTTCGTGCATCCTTCAATTTTGGAAGTATAATGCGTAGTCTCGCCAGTCGATGGCGTGCTCCGTCAGTGCTTTTTTCAAGAATTTATGATCGCGTTTTGGCGTAGCGGAAATATATCCTTTGACAACCAGTTCAGATGTCATCTCTGTCGCTTGTTCCTCCAGTGCGAACTGTCCGATCCGCCCGGCAATCTTGCGGCGTGCGACATCACGAAATGCCGATGGAACCGGCATGACGAGAGCGTTCAACAATTCCATCGTCTCATCCGTCCAAAGATGTCGTGTTTGGTCGATGTACTCATCTTCCCAGTCCATCATCGATTTACCGTCTTCTTTCGGTAACTTTTTGAGGAACTTCCGGAACATGAAAAACCCGCCAATCGCCATGAGTGTAATCATGATAAAGCCCCAGAGCAGAATCCCGTTCATGAACCATTCCATGCGCGACTCATCCCCCTTTCACATCAAATATAGATTAGCATAAATCAGGTGGACGTGCTATGATGAATGACGGAGAAAGTGAGGCGAAAGAATGCTGCAACCATACGTACAATTGGACGAGACCGGACAGCCCCGTAAAGGTGTCTTACCTGAAACAGCGGACGGTCGGATCGTTGAATTCTATTATGATACGAAGGGTGAGGAGATCACAGTCATCTTCGTCACCGTTCCGGCAGAAGATGCAAGCCGGAAGCGTGCGTTTACGGTCGGGAAAACGTTCAAAACGGTCTCGACACTCGAAGACTTCACGTTACTTCACTATGAATGGGCAAATGACCAGATTTTCGCAACACTTGAGATGTTCGCGGATGGGTCGAAACGTCAAATCGACGCTTCGAGATTGCTCGACTATTAAAAAAGAAGGAGATGCGGATTGCCGCGTCTCCTTCTTTTGATATTCAAGAAATATATAGTCGGATGACCTCGTCATGTAATTCAACCTGTCCACCGATCGGGAACGTGAACAAAGGACTCGTATGTCCAAAATCGACATTCGCAAGAACCGGTACGTGCTCTAAGACTGGATAGAGCGAGATCAGATACCGCAGATGCTCTTCCGTCATCTTCGTTGCGAGTTGGAAGCGTCCGAAGACGATCCCGCGAATCGTTTCGGCACCCGGTTGCGCCATCAAAGAGGCGAAATCACGGGCGAACGTCGCTGGATGGACTTCGTAATCGTCTTCAAGGAATAAAATGGTATCCCGTAAATCAGGGAAGTGCGGTGTGCCTTGCAGGAGATTTAGCGTACAAAGATTCCCACCGAGCAGACGACCACTTGCTTGCCCAGAGGATAAAAGAATCGGTCCTTTGTTCGGTAACGTAATGACATGTCCGCGATCGGTATCACGCCAATGGACCGAAGGCTTGATCGTAACGGGATCCGTTCCAAACAACACTTGCTTGAAGTAATCGATCGTATAGGCGTCGCGATCACGGAAAGCCCGTAACATTGGTCCCGAGTACGTCACTAAGCCGGTATTCGTTAGAATGGCGTGACTGAGTGCTGTGATATCGGAGAAGCCACAAAGGATTTTCGGATGTGTCCGAATCAATTCGTAGTCGAGTAAGTCGACGAGTTCATTCGTACTGAATCCACCGCGAACGCACAGAATCGCATCAACGTTCGGATCAGCGAACGCGGCATGGAGGTCTGCAACCCGTAACTCAGGATTACTGGAACCAAACGGATTGACAGCACGCGCATGTTGACTGATCGAGACACGTAATCCGAGTGATTCGAGGGTTTGGATCGCACCATCGATGATCTTCATCTCGACCGTTGAGAGACTTGAAGCGGGTGCGACTAAACGGACATGAGAACCATCCGTCAATTTCTTCGGTGTTAACGTCGGCAGGTGGGCAGCGATGATTTCTAACCGGTTACCGAAGGGATCGGCTGTGAAGAAACGACGACGTGGCGCAAGGCGTGTATCATGCTCAACCGGATAACCGGCAGCTTGAAGAGCATCGCTCAAGGCTTCGAACGCAGCGACGGTTAATCCAGGATGCGCTTTTTTAGCAGGGGAGAAGGGATCCTCGATGCCAAGATGAAGTGCTGCACCATGGTCTTCGAACCAGACACCACCGCTGGCTTGAACGCCAGTCGGTTTTTCGACTTCCTTCATATGTAAAAGCCCGGCATAAAATGCACGGGCGCGATCTTCTTCGTTTTTCGGCATAGCGAGCTGGACATGATCTAACATGAAGACACTTCCTTTACGAATGAGATTCAGGCAACGAACTGGGTGATTCGTTTTAGTTCACGTTCGACGAGGTTCAAGTAGAAGACACCTTCGATCCGGCGATCAAGAGATTGTGCAATCTCATAGAGATTCGTCCGAAGCGCTGCGAGATACGACGCTTCCTCACCAAGAGATTGACGATGAGCAAAGGCATAGTGAGCGAGTAGGAACTGAAGATATCCACGATCAGTCAAGAACGGGATCAATTGTTTTTTCTCTTCCATCGACCAAGTATAGTTCGTATCATAATACATCTTCGCATACAGGTGATACGGCTCGTCACCGCCTGTAAAGAGGGTTTCACCACGTTTGACTTCTTCGATCAAGCGTTCGCTCCAGTCAAAGCGTTCTTTTTTGCGACTGAGGAACAACGGAAGGATGTATGGATGAGCCTGATCTGGCATCCGCGAGCAACCGCGTTCATGCCGCAGTGCTGCATAGAGAAGTAAGGCACGATCTTCGAAGCCACGATCAATCGCATACGTCATTCGGCTAAATGCTTCACAAGATGGGCAATCACTGAGTTCGTCACTTGGCGCGTCAACCCATTCCGATAGATAATGGTCGGCTTGTTCCTCGTCACCGAGTTTGCTGTAGACCATGAAGCTGATATAGTCACGTGTCCGAATAAAGCCATGCGCGTCACAGAAATCGATGAAGCGATCGAGATCTTCTTCGAGAAGCGAGACCGTCACGTCTTCTTGTTCTGCCATATAAATCAAGTAGGACTTGTAGTTCCAGTACAAATCAAGTTCTTGTTTGGGAGTCAGTGTCATCTCATCTTTTCGGATCCATTCCATCAAGAGCGTGAAGGACACGAGAAACGATCGGAAGTGTCCTAAATCAAATTGATTTTGTGAAAATGCCCATAAGGAGAGGAAGCGGAGTGAATCATCAGCTGTTTCCTCAAAGATGGCCCATAAGGCCTCACCGCGTGCAACGGAGGGTTCTTCTTCCTTTAAGCGAAGATATAAGAGATGGAGTTCTTCTTGAGGGTTCATCTGTACCCCTCCTTTCTTATATAAGTATACCACGAGCGTTTTGAGAAATCGCAATTGAGCGAGGACGGAATAAAAAAAGATTCCGAACCCGCTCAATCGCGGTTCGGAATCATTTCAAGTATTTGTGGATGAGTTTCAGCTGTCGGATGTAGCAAATCATGTACTGTGTAACCATTGAGTACTTGATGGAACGCCGCAATGGCATCATCGAAAGCATCACGTGCTGGATTGAGCGAAGGAATCTCGTGAATGCCTTCTTGCGGATCGAGAAAATGAACGGTTGGTTCAAACAGTTGTACGACGTCACCGATATGAATTGCATCCGGAGGGCTCGCTAATCGAAAACCACCTCCACGACCACGGACAGATTCAATCAGACCACTCTGTCCTAAACGATAGACTACTTTCATCAAATGATTCTTAGAAATGTCGTAACAATCCGCTACTTCCTGGATTCGGACTAAACGATCGGGATGAGCTGCTGCGAACAGCAGGGACCGAATCGCGTAATCCGTATAACGTGTCATGCGCATTTTCATCACCTACTTAACACACATACTAGGGGGGGACGCAAGCATTTACAACTTTCAATGTGCAAAAAATAAGATGCATTTTAGAGATTGTTTTTGAGAGTGGATTCACGCATAATGGACGGTGAAAGGTAGGTTAAATTATGCATTTCGATCAGGCATTACACCTTTTGCAACAGCTCGGTCCATCGATGGAGCAAAAGGGATTGCGGATCGCGACGCGCTTCTATGACTCGCTCGAGGCGACGTACGAAGAAGAATTGCGCGCGCTTCGAGAAGCAGGAGCTCAGGACGGAACTCGCGCATTACGGATTTTACGCCTGAGTCAATTACTGAACCAGATTACCAACCAGCACGAATCGAGTGAACTGTTTAAATTGATTTTGCTGAATGAAATCGATCAGACAAAATCGTTTCTGCTGACGTACCCGGACATCATCAGTCGTGAAATTCTTCAAGCTATTCAAATCGAATATGACCTTAAAGAAGATGCACCTTTACTTCAAGCATGGGCAATTGTTCACCATCAACTCGTCGATACGTGCCGCCATTTTTGTAAATACCGTCATGCTGAAAATTGGCGTCAACAAGATATTTTGTTGATCGCAGAAGAACATCATCTCGGAGCCGTCATCGATGAAGCCAGGCACGCGCTCTTGAGTGGTCGAAAAACGACATTGTTACATGTCTCAGCTGAGGAACTGGCAGAACGAATGTTAGCGAATGTCGTATCCTTGACGACGAAAGGGATGGTCGTTCATCACATTCGTCAAGAAGGATGGGAACAACAGATGCACGAATTCTTGACGATGATCACGGCAAATGATCCGATTGTCTTCGTCAGTGGATCGACGAATTTCATTGAAGAAATCCAGCAACGACTTGATCCGTTGCCGGTCCTGTTCGGTCCGTTCGTAGCGGCAAATCAATTACCCTCTTGACGAGAAAAGCGATGTGTAACGCTCTGAATGAAGTCGGAGCATGACACATCGCTTTTTTTTAGGCGGATTTCGTTAAGCGTTTCGCGCGTTGAATCGATCGGTCTAGTGCGAGATAGACCCCACCTGATACACAGCAGAGCAGTCCGACGAATCCGAGCGCAAAGTCACCTTTTCCGGTATCAAGGAATAACGATCCGAGAAGCGGTGCGGTGACGCCGCCAATCAACCATTGGAGACTCGCAGCACCGTTGTACGTTCCGCGGAGGTGTTCCGGGGCGATCAAAGCGATGAACGTCATCTGCACAGGAGACATGATCATCTCACCGAGCGTATAGAACGCATAAATCGCAAGCAATACCGTCACGAGCACGACATAACTCGTTCCGAGTGAGAACAGGTAAGACGGGACGAATGCGAGGAAAATCATGCCGATTCCGAAAATCGAGGCCCCGAGCAACATGACTTTTCCGAATGCTTTGCCAGACAAGCGAGCAGCGATCGGGAACTGGAACAAGACGACCATGATTCCGTTCAGAGCCATCAGATAAGGGAACGGATTTTGTTTCGTCGGTAATCCCGGTAGTGCTTCCTTCAAGAAGACCGGTAACATACTCTCGACGAGGGCAAATCCCATCGAGATGAAGACACCCGCCCCGATGAAGATTAAAAAGACATGATCCTTCCGCAATACAGTGAGCGGTGATACTTTGACTTCGTCCGTCTTTTCGATATACTCCGGTTTTGTCTCTTCGATGAAGAAGTAGAGAACGAGTCCGTACAGGAAAAAGACGAAAGCGGCAGAGTAGAAGATGAGTGAACGGTCGACGAATAGGACCGCACTTCCGAGAAGTGGACCGAATGCGGCCCCGACGTTATGTCCCATCCGCAGCAGGCCGAACGATTCGTTCAGGCGTTCTGGTGGTGTGACGTCAGCGACCATCGCGCTTGCCGCCGGATGGAACAGTGAACTCGATAAACCGAGCAGCGCGTTCAAAGCGAGAAGCGGTCCGAATGAATCAGCAAACGAAAAACCGATTAGTGCGATGACGTCACCGATGATCGAGAGGACCATCAGTGGTTTTCGACCGAATTTATCGGCGAAGTGACCACCGAGGACGGCACCGACGAGCGACATGATCGGTCCGGTCGCCATGATGACACCGACCAAGAAGTAGGAATCGAGTCGATCCGCATAATAAAGAACTAAAAATGGTGCAATCATGAACATCATGATCCCCGTGATCGTTTCCCCGACGAACCGGATCCAGATGTTGCGATCAAGCTGTTTGAGTGCGTTAAGCATAGTGAAAACCCCTTATATTCCGTTTTTAGACAATAGAAAAGACGGATACGCACAAATATGGGCATACCCGTCCTAATATAAGAGGGCAGCATGTACGTATACGCATACGCACACCCTGCTTAATTAAAAATTAAACGATTGGGTGACGTACAGTTGTAGCCGATACAAAGACAGTGTGGACAGATGTCCGGGCTTGATGGAATACCATTGTACGTCTCCTCCTTCTGTAATAGTGAACTTCCTAGTCATCGTAAAGAAGATCGTGATGAATTGTCAACTTTAAATCTGAAAATTGAGTCAATGAAGTGAAATGGACGAGACCTTGAAAATTCGGTATGATAGACTAGTTGCGAAAAAGATTGATCGGACTTTTGAATATATCGGTGAAAGGAACTACCATACATGACAAACATTCTACAAACGGAAGTCGAAAAGCGTCGGATTTTCGGCATCATTTCCCACCCGGATGCGGGTAAGACGACATTAACTGAAAAATTCCTCCTGCACGGAGGGGCAATCCGTGAGGCAGGTTCTGTCAAAGCACGGAAAAACTCGAAATTTGCGAAATCAGACTGGATGGAAATCGAAAAACAACGCGGAATCTCAGTTACGTCTTCGGTCATGCAATTCGAATACAACAAAAAGATCGTCTCGATCATGGATACACCAGGTCACTCGGACTTCGGTGAAGATACGTACCGAATCCTGACAGCGGTTGACTCAGCGATCATGGTCATCGATGCGGCGAAAGGGATCGAGTCACAAACGAAGAAACTGTTCCAAGTCTGTCGGATGCGCGGGATTCCAATCTTTACGTTCATCAACAAGATGGACCGTCAAGCGCGTGACCCACTCGAATTGATGGAAGAACTCGAAGAAGTCCTCGGCATCCCGTCTGTTGCTGTGACGTGGCCAGCTGGTTCAGGTCAACAGTTCGAAGGGGTCTATGACCGCGTCAAAGGACAATTCCACTGCTTTAAAAATGATCGTAAGACGATCGAACTCGGCGAGGAAGGTCTCGCAAACGAAGAACTCGCGACGACGATCAACTCGGAAATGTACGAGACGTTGATGGATGAAGTCGACTTACTCGACGGCGCAGGTAACGAATACGATGAAGAATTGATCGCAAAAGGTGAACTGACTCCAGTCTTCTTCGGATCAGCACTCGTCGATTTCGGTGTCACACCACTTCTTGAACATTACTTGAACTTGTCTCCTTCACCGACACCACGCGAGTCGAACAAAGGGAAAGTCGAGCCGGCACAAGACTTCTTCAGCGGTTTCGTCTTCAAGATTCAAGCGAACATGAACCCGAACCACCGTGACCGGATTGCGTTCGTCCGTATTTGTACGGGTAAATTTGATCGTGGAATGGACGTCGTCTTGACACGGACAGGCAAGAAGATGAAGTTATCTCAATCGACACAATTCATGGCGGATGAGCGGGAAACAGTCAATGAAGCGTTCGCAGGAGACGTCATCGGGTTGTACGATTCAGGCAACTATCAAATCGGTGATACGATCACGAACGGTGATCCATCATTACAATATGAGGCACTACCAACGTTCGCACCAGAACTCTTCTTGAAGGTCTACACGAAAAACGCCTTAAAGTCGAAACAGTTCCAAAAAGGTGTCGAACAGCTCGCGCAAGAAGGTGCGATCCAGGTCTACAAAACGGAATACAACGAAATCATCCTTGGAGCAATCGGACAACTCCAATTCGAAGTCTTCGAGCACAGGCTCAAAGGCGAGTATGGCGTTGACATCTTGAAGGATGCCGCGAACTTCCAAGTCGCGAAATGGATCAAGCCAGCAGAAGTCGCTGCCGTCAAACAATTGACGGATTCTCGGACGGTTCTCGTCTACGACCGTTGGGAGAATGCCGTGTTGTTATTCGCGAATGATTTCGTCTACGAGCGGTTCGTTCAGAAAAACGAAGGAACAATCACATTGGTCGATTCACCGCAACAACTCTAAGCTTTGACGGACTACTTTTCGAAGTGGTCCGTTTTTTCGTTCCTGAAATCTCGTTTGATGGCAAGCGAACAAGGGTAAAAACAGAGCGAGTTTGAATTCATATGAAAAAGGAAGGTGTCATGTGATGGCGAAACGGTTTGTTGGAATCTATCAGGATCAATCGAGTCTGGAACGAAAAATCGAGGAATTGAAACAACAGGGGCATCATGATTCGGATTTTTCTGTCGTCGGTCGAGATGACGCGGCAGACGAAGCATCGGGTGCGAGTTGGATTGATCAGGTCAAATCAAAATTTTCTAAAGAACCACCGCTCCGCGAGACATTAAAACGTGTCGGACATTCGGACGATGAGGCAGAACGGCATTACGCAGAAGTCGAGCGTGGCGGTCTTGCATTGTTCGTCAAGGATCGAGATCACGACCATGACCATGAGCACCATCACCATCATCACCATGACCACGATCATGACCATCGGCACGATGATAACAAGGTCGAAAATCCGGGGAACAATGCCTATGAATCCGATCACCGCGGGGACGGTGAGAAGAGCGACCGGGCGAAGTGGAAAGCGGACGATCTCGACTAATACCTAGAAGTGAAGGCGCCGATATCGGTGATCTTCACTTTTTTTCTCGGATCCGGAGTCGCAAAGCGAGATGTGTGGGGAATCGAGGTGCTATACTGAGAGCATCGAAGAGGTGATAAGACATGAAAAAAATAGTGACAGCTTTAGCAGGAATCGGTCTTGCCAGTGCTTGGTTCATCAACCGATACCCGGTGTTCGGGAAACGACCAAGCCGTGCAGAGCGGCGGAGTTTCGAACGATCAGACCGTTTTGTCGACGGGAAGTTCAAAAATGAGATGGATTTCCAGTTGAAGATGGAATGGGACTCGATGAAAAGTATCTTAAAGGATTACGGAAGAAACATTCCGAATCTGCGTCCTGTCAAAGCGTTACCGACGCTTCCGTATCAGCGACGTCAAGACGATAGCGAAACACCACGTGTCACATGGTTCGGGCATTCGGCATTTTTACTCGAACTCGATGGGCAAACGATTTTCTTTGACCCGATGCTCGGGCGCGCACCATCACCGTTCCCGAAGCTGGGCGGAGGACGTTTTCAAACGACGCAGACGGTTGATCTCGAACGTTTACCGTTGATTGATGTCGTCGTCTATTCGCATGATCATTATGATCATCTGGATTATCCATCCGTCCTCGCCTTGAAAAATCGAGTCGGTCGCTTCATCGTGCCGCTCGGTGTCGGGAGTCGTCTCCGTGGATGGGGCGTCTCAGCTGAGCGAATCACGGAACTCGACTGGCATGAATCGACACAAGTCGGTGGCATCAAACTGACAGCGGCTCCGTCGCGCCATTATTCAGGGCGAAATGGTCTTGATCAATTTTCAACGCTATGGGCGTCATGGGTCATCGAAGGCTCGCAAAAGGTCTTCTTTAGTGGCGATAGTGGATATGGTCCACACTTTAAAGCAATCGGCGAACAATATGGTCCGTTTGACCTGACGATGATGGAATGTGGGCAGTACGATGTCCGGTGGTCCAATTCGCATATGTTACCGGAACAAACGGTTCAAGCACATCGTGACGTCAAAGGTCGCGTCCTGATGCCAATTCACTGGTCTGCCTTCATCCTCGCGTTTCATGCATGGTTCGAGCCGGTCGAACGGTTGCTCAAGGAAGCGAAACGCGATGAGATTCCGGTTCTGACTCCGATGATTGGGGAGAGTGTGACACCCGAGAGCACTACACGAAAATGGTGGCGGGAAGTGCGTTGAGTAAAATAGCTTTTTGATTTTAATCGAATAAAATGAGAAAAAAGTAGCCTTTTCGATGTGACTCGAAAAGTCTACTTTTTTAGGTGAATAAACAGATGAGATGTTCATCCTCGACTCTTATAGAAAAGCGAGGATGATGACATCGTCCGGTCGTACAAAACCATTTAGCTCGCTAATCGATCAGCCTGTTTCGCGCGACGAGAGCGAACTTTTTCGATGATTTCGAAACCGAGCACAAGCATCGTACCGACGAGTAATCCGTTACTGAGGAACGGACGAAGTGTCAAAGGCAGGACTTCTGCGATGACGGTTGATTGTAACAAGATACTGATGCCGATGACAGCACTGATTGCAAACGCATGGCGGCGACGGCTATTCTCCATGTTACTTTCCGCAGACTGCCAAGCAATCAGGAACATGTGTGGCAATGTCGCAAGCAACGCGGCACTCGCGACGCTACGCGGTAATGTTGCGATAATACCGATCAAGCTTGGGAAGAAACCGATCAACGCGATGACGAGCGAGGCAATCAAGAACGGGCGACGTTTCCGGCTTCCCGTTTGCGCGATGAATCCGCTCGTAATGGGTAAAGGAACTGGCACCAGCGTCGAGAACGTAGCAGCGAGTAAATGAATGACACCTTCGATGGATAATCCTTGGTGCAGACGTCCTTGTTTTTGAAGCGTCGCTTCGACGGCGCTTAAAGCGGCAATTAAATTGACGACGAGCAAAATCGCGAACGGAATCGCGACAAGGAATGCACTGCCGTCAAACTGTGGCCATCCGAACGGTAACGCTTGCGGTGGTGCGAACAAACTAGACGATGCAGGAAGCGACGGACGGCTGACGAGCCAACCGACGATGATTCCGATCATCAAGGCAAACGGACGTAAGCGACTCGGTCCGAATTGGCTGAGTCCGAGTACGAGCAAGAACGTGATGATTCCGGCGAGACGTGTTGCCTCGACGGCAAGAACGGCACCGAGCATGACGCCTGTTAATTGAATACATAATAAGAGCAAAAATGTTCCGCTGACGAGCGGTGTGAAGACGGGTAGTAAGTATTTCGTCCATCCTGTCAAACCGAGAATGATGAGGACGACGCCGGCAATGACGACGGCTGCCATCGCGATCGTAAAGGCCGTTTTTGAATCGACCGGTAGTGCGGCGATGACGACGAAGATGCTGACCCATGATCCGGCAGGTCCCGATACGATCGGAAGCCGGTGGCCGAAGGCTCCGTGTAGGAAACAGGCGATCCCGCCTACAAAGAACGACCGTTGGACAAGGGCAGCAGTCTCAACTGATGAGAGGTCGAACAGACTGGCGACGACGATTGGTAAAGCAATCGTGTTCGCGAGTAAAAAGACGATCCACTGGAAGGTAGAAGTCGTTTGTTTCATGAAAAAGCTCCTTTCTTAAACTTCAGATATTCCTGCATCATAGCATATGATTGATGTTATGATTCATATATCTTTATACATGAAAACATATGAAAGAGATGATGAATATGGATTTACGCCAGTACCGCTATTTTTGTGCGGTCGTCGAGGAACAATCCGTCACGCGAGCAGCGGAGCGCTTACGGATGGCACAACCTGCCTTGACGCAGCAAATCCGGCGGATGGAAGAAGAGCTAGGCGTTCGTCTGATTGAGCGGGCAGGACGCGGGATCCGGATTACCCCAAGCGGCAACCGCTTATATGAACGAGCGGTTTCTTTGCTGCAGTTTGAACAGGAGACACGGATGGAAGTGAGCGACATCGAAGCCGGGCGAACGGGAATCTTGCGCATTGGTGTCAACACATTATCAGCCAGTCGGCTCGTCGAATGGATTGAACAGATGAAACGACGACATCCTGGCATTATCTTACAAGTCCACCAAGGAGAATCGAGTGCGCTCATCGAACGGTTGAAAGAGCGGTCGCTTGATGCAGCGTTCGTCCGTCTGCCGATTGATGCGCAAGGGATTTCGATTGAATGGATGGAAGAAGAACCGTTTCATCAAGTCTGGCACCCGGATCACCCGACTGCGGATCTCATCATTCCGAGTCAGGAAGGACTCGGTGTCTTTCAGACGTTAAGTCAAAGGCTCGGCGTCGTATCGCAAGAGACGTGTTCCGATGTCTTGACGCTGATTGGACTCGTCCGCAGTGGACAGGCGGTGACCGTTTTGCCGGAGAGTACGTTGCGGGAACTGGATATGACAGGACTGCACCAGACATATCTATCCGGTGCCGCGAGTACGACAGCCTTCGTCTGGTTGACGGAGACGGGACCGACGACACTGACAAAACAATTCATTGAAATCATGAAGGAAACAGCAGAATAATTAAATGGATAGGAAAGAAAGGAACGATCGTATGAAAACGATTCAAGGCACGTATGGGGAAGCGAAGATTTTCACGGATAACGTCGACGACCTGACGATTAAGCAAGTCACAGCTATGTTAGAGGAACAATTTGCGACAGACAGTCGCGTCCGGATCATGCCGGATTGCCATGCTGGAAAAGGATCTGTCATCGGAACGACGATGCATGTGACGGACGAGGTCGTACCGAACCTCGTCGGTGTTGATATCGGTTGTGGCATGTTATGTACACGACTTGCTGAACAAGAACCAATCGATTATGCGGAACTTGACGCGACGATTCAGCGTCTCGTTCCAAGTGGCATGTCGGTACGTCAAAAAGCCCATCCATTATCAGAACAGGTACCATTTGATCAAGTACTCGCACCGTTCAACGAGACACGGGCACGATTATCGATTGGTACGCTCGGTGGAGGAAATCACTTCATCGAACTGAATCAGGACGCGGCAGGCGAGCTTTATCTTGTGATTCATTCCGGAAGCCGAAATCTCGGGAAAACGATCGCTGAACATTATCAGGCAGAAGCGGAAACGACACGCTTCCAATTTGACGCGGATCAAGTTATCGGGGAATTAAAGCAAGCGGGGCGCGAGTCGGAGATTCAAGCCACCTTACAGCAATTGAAGGAAAAGCGGTCTACGTTTAACAAAGATTTAGCATCTGTTTCCGGCGAAGCGATGGAGCGCTATCTGCATGATCTCAAGATTGCGCAACGATACGCGGCACTGAACCGTCAGGCGATGACCGAAGTTATTTTTGAAGCGATGGGGTGGACGGCTGCGGATCAGTTCGATACGATTCACAACTACATCGATCTTGACGCGATGATTCTACGAAAAGGTGCCATCTCTGCAAAAGCCGGCGAGCGGGCAATCATTCCGATGAACATGCGTGATGGTTCCTTGATCGTCGTAGGAAAAGGAAATCCCGATTGGAACTATTCCGCGCCACACGGAGCAGGACGCATCATGTCGCGGTCAAAAGCATTCAAAACAGTTGAACTGGATGCGTTCGAAAAGACGATGACCGATGTCTGGTCAAGTTCAGTCGTCGCATCGACGCGTGACGAGTCGCCGTTCGTCTACAAACCGATGGACGAAATCATCCGTAATACGAAAGAAACGGTCGATGTCGTCGAGATCATTAAACCGCTATACAACTTTAAGGCGAAATGATGGAAGGGTATCAACAATGGAGGAGGATATTCTATGAACTATAAGGGAACTATGCTGATTCTGTTTTCAAGTGTGTTTTTATTCGCTGGATGCACGGATGAGGCGGTCACGACGGAACAGAAAAAAGTAGAAGTCAAAACTACTACGCATACGAATCAGACGAAACACCCCATCTTAAATCCAGTTCAGTATGAAAGGCTGTTCAAGCATATGAATGAACACTTGAAGATGGATCAGTTTCATTTGAAGGGAAGTACGATCGGTGCAGACTTCACGGCTGTCGACCAATCCTTGAGTTTTGGGAAGAGACGATGGTTAACGGTTGACGGAACGATTGACACGCCATCGACCCAGGAGACACTTTATTTTGAAAACCAAAAACAAGATACGCAGTTAGCGATTCATTTTGCGTATACGGATCGATACATAGGCAATGATTTGGTTCAGTATCAATCAAACGGTGATTACGGCGAGCTCCTCATCATCAGCTACAAAAATATCCTCATAACCGTGCAACACAATTCTTTACAGAAAGTTGATTCAGACACGACACAGGAAGCAGCAAAACAGGTGATCCAGGAATTAAAAAACGTTCCCGTCTAAAACGAGAACGTAAAGAAGATAACTCTGATTTGATTAGACTGCACCATCCGGTAATGTCTCACCTGTCCGGCGAATCGTCGCTCCGAGTTCAGCGGCGATCGCATTGACGGCTTCGGAATCTTCGTTGACTTCACTGATCAAGATGACACCGTAATGGTCAGGATTGATCTGATTCAGCGTCCGGTTGAATAAATCAAACGATTCCCGCTCGTTCTTCTCATCCCGATTCGCACCGATCAAGTAACCAGCAACGGAGCCGACGAGCATACCGAACGGACCTCCGACGACACCGATTGCCATGCCGATCAATGAGCCTTTGAAGGATTGGTCCTGCTGCGTGAAGTCGATGGCATCGATGAAAGAGAAGCCCTCTGCTTCGTCACGTTTTGCGAGAACCATCTGATCCATCTCGATTTCCTTGATTGCTTCGAGATCCTTAATCATCGCAAAGCCTGTTTTTGCTTTTTCTAAATCACTGAAAATGATTGTCGTAATGACGTGCGTTGCATCGCTTTTATATTTCGCCATAATAAACGCCTCCACAAGAATCGGATATCGTACTACACTTTTTAAGTACCCTGAACATTCTAAATGGAAACGCATGACTGGAAATATGAGAAAAACAGGACAACAGAATAATTTTCTAATATCGGCAATAAGTAAAACTTATCGAAAGTCTTTTGTTCTTTCAAATTGTAACGGAATCCATATTATACTATGATAGAACTGTACAAGTAAGCGGTATCAGGGGCTTGATGTCGTGAACACTTAAAGGGGGAATCACCATGAAGCAAACAGATGTGTCGCAAGATGTCTTTGGCGCACGCCGTTCGTTTGAAGCAAACGGTAAGAATTATCAGTACTATAGTCTTGAAAAATTGGAAGAACTCGGATTGACGGAAGTCAAACGTCTTCCATACTCGATTCGTGTCCTACTCGAGTCAGTACTTCGTCAACAAGATGGTCGTTCGATCACACGTGAACACGTCGAGAACTTGGCGAAATGGGGAACAGCTCAAGTTTCGAACGATGTCGATGTTCCGTTCAAACCGTCACGCGTTATCCTTCAGGATTTCACAGGTGTTCCAACGGTCGTTGACCTCGCGTCACTTCGTAAAGCCATGCAAGATCTCGGTGGAGACCCATCGGTCATCAACCCAGAAGTACCAGTCGACCTCGTCGTTGACCACTCGGTTCAAGTCGATGCTTACGGTTTTGCTGGAGCACTTGCAGAAAACATGGATCTCGAATTCGAACGTAACGAAGAGCGTTACAAATTACTTCGCTGGGCGACATCGGCATTCGATAACTACCGTGCCGTACCACCAGCAACAGGGATCGTCCACCAAGTTAACCTCGAGTACTTGGCATCTGTCGTCCTCGAAAAGGAAACAGCAGACGGTACAGTTGATGTGTACCCGGATACACTCGTCGGAACGGACTCACACACGACGATGATCAACGGTCTTGGCGTCCTCGGTTGGGGAGTCGGTGGGATCGAAGCGGAAGCGGGCATGCTCGGACAGCCATCGTTCTTCCCAGTACCAGAAGTCATCGGTGTACGCATCACAGGTGAGATGCACCCAGGAACGACAGCAACAGACGTTGCACTTCGTGTAACGGAAATGCTCCGTCAAGAGAACGTCGTCGGTAAATTCGTCGAGTTCTTCGGTCCATCACTCCACTTGATGTCATTATCTGACCGGGCAACAATCGCGAACATGGCGCCAGAATACGGTGCAACATGTGGATTCTTCCCAGTCGACACAGAAACATTGACGTACCTTCGTCTGACAGGTCGCGATGAAGAATTGATCGAAAAAGTCGAGAACTACTCGAAAGCAAACGGTTTGTTCTACACGCCACAAAACGAAGATCCAACATTCACGAAAACAGTTGAACTTGATCTTTCAACGATCGTTCCTGCCCTTGCTGGACCAAAACGTCCACAAGACCGGATCGATTTGACGGATGTTCATACATCATTCAAAAAAGCGTTGACGGCTCCACAAGGAAACGCTGGATTCGGCTTAGCGGAAGAAGAAGCGGACAAAGTCGCTGTCGTTCAGTTCGAAGACGAAGCAGTTGAAATGCGTACGGGTGACGTTGCAATCGCTGCGATCACGAGCTGTACGAACACATCAAACCCATACGTCATGATCGGTGCGGGACTCGTCGCGAAAAAAGCGATCGAACTCGGTCTTTCAGTTCCGAAATACGTCAAGACGTCACTTGCGCCAGGATCGAAGGTCGTTACGGATTACCTAGAGAAATCAGGACTCCAAACGTACCTTGACGAACTCGGCTTCAACACGGTCGGTTACGGCTGTACGACATGTATCGGGAACTCCGGTCCGCTCGACCGCGCTGTCGAAGACGCGATCCTCGGTTCAGACTTACTCGTTTCGTCTGTCCTCTCCGGTAACCGTAACTTCGAAGGTCGTGTCCACCCGCTTGTTAAAGCGAACTACTTGGCTTCACCGCCACTCGTCGTCGCGTATGCCCTTGCAGGAACAGTCGACGTCGATATCATGAACGCGTCACTCGGAACAGGCAAAGACGGACAAGAAGTCTTCTTCGCTGACATCTGGCCGTCACGTGATGAGATCCAAACGATCATCAACACGGTCGTCACACCAGAAAGCTTCCGTGCAGAATACGATTCAGTCTTCACAGGAAACGAACGTTGGAACAATCTTGACGTGCCAACAGGGGATCAGTACGACTTCGACGGTGAGTCGACGTACATCCAAAACCCACCGTTCTTCGAGAACTTGGCGAAGGAAGCTGGTCAAGTCGAAGCCCTCAACGGACTCCGTGTCTTCGGTAAGTTTGCTGATTCGGTTACAACGGACCACATCTCACCAGCGGGTTCATTCTCGAAAACGACACCAGCCGGTCAATACCTCGTCAACAAAGGGGTTGCACCAAAAGACTTCAACTCATACGGTTCACGTCGTGGTAACCACGAAATCATGATGCGCGGAACGTTCGCGAACATCCGCATCCGTAACCAAGTCGCACCAGGTACAGAAGGTGGCTTCACGACGTACTGGCCAACAGGCGAAACGATGGCGATGTACGATGCTGCGATGAAGTATAAAGAAGATGGCACAGGTCTCGTCATCCTTGCTGGTAAAGACTATGGTATGGGTTCTTCACGTGACTGGGCAGCAAAAGGAACGAACTTGCTCGGCGTCAAAGCCGTCATCGCGGAGAGCTTCGAGCGGATTCACCGTTCAAACCTCGTCATGATGGGTGTTCTTCCACTACAATACGTGGCAGGCACGACAGCTGAAACACTTGGTTTAACAGGTGAAGAAGCGATCAGCATCGCAATCGATGAGTCTGTTCGTCCACGTGACATCGTTAAAGTCACAGCGACAGCGGCAGATGGAAAAGTCACTGAATTCGAAGCGATTGCTCGTTTCGATTCAGAAGTCGACATCGATTACTACCGTCACGGCGGGATCCTTCCAATGGTCCTTCGTGAGCGTCTCCAACAAGCATAAGTTGTCTAATCAAAGGTGGGGGAAACCCCACCTTTTTTTGACGAGAGGAGGAAAAAGGTGAACCGATTCAAGAAGTGGTTTCAACCGAAGGAGGACGACCAGCCGTTGCCGATGCGTGACGTGACGCTTGATGAAGTCAAACAAGCGACGCATGCCTTTGAATCCGAACTACCGAAAGGGACGAATCGGACAGTGCTTCTAGATAATGAGCAACGCATCGACTTAAAGCAGTTGGAGCCGTATTTAAAGGTTCGTTCGACACAAGTGTTTTACATGTCGCGTGAGACATTCACCATCATGGAGGCAAAAGACCGGGAACTTGTCTATGAGATGGATCATGTCCAGGTTGCCGTCGATCGCTATTTTGACCGGGTGAAGAAACTTCCGTTGAAACCGTATAGCAAAACGTTCCAAGTCGACTGCGCGATGTTGTTTCAGGATGGCTATTTGCGTGAAATGCCGCATCATAGCTATTACTTGGTCGATGAGTCGATGATCGTCTCGCTGACGCCGAAGGAAGCATAAACGTAATCAAGGGTGGACCGAATTCATTCGGTTCGCCTTTTTTTGTCGTCCTGACCGTTTTCAGATTTGTTCAAAAGTCTGACGAATTTAGTCAGAAATCGTGAAATCTCGGACAAACCCTTTGTATTCTCCTTATAAAACCGATACGATGATAAGGAATAGAGACTTGAGCTAGGAAGGTGTACATGGCATGACGAAACGAACGAGCACGTGGATTGCAGTAGCAATCGTGGCAATGGCGATCCTCCTTGCCTACAATTTTTATCTCTTGAACAAGACGCAGACCGCAAGCGATGAAAAAGCCGCGACGGTCAAACCGTTTTATACGATGACACGCATCCAATATGTTGAGAAGAAGCTCGCGACGAAAAAAGATGAACTTGAATCACGCACGTATGAAGTCGTCTTTAATGACAAAGGTCATTTCCGGACAGAAGTCGTAGACGGTCCGTCAAAAGGATCGCTTGCGATCTGGAACGGGACGATGTTCCGTGAGTATGATGCGACAGGGAAGTTAGTCAATGAGACGAAAGCTGGCAAAAGTGTCAGTGCGCCGCGCCCATTCCTCTCACGTGGCTTCAACGAACAGATCCTCGCCTTCATCAACAAAGGTGACTTTGGACAAGTCGAAGGGGAAGCGGACATCGCCGGAATGGCAGCGGACGTGTATGTGAAAAAAGAACCGTCGAGCACGGTACCAGAAGAATGGATCAAACAATATCCATCGATCTTCGATAAAGAAAACAACCAAGAACAAGCAACGTATTATGTCGCTTCCGACCGTTCGAAAGTACTCGGTGCGGAGTCACGCAATAATGGTAAATTGTTCTACTCTGTCAAGATGAAGAGTTTTGAAACGATCGATACGTTCGATCCGGATTGGTTAAAAGCAAAATAAACAAGAAACGACCGGCGATGACGCTACGAAACGGTAGCGGACAAAGTCGGTTTTTTCGAGACGCAGGAGGTTCAACATGGAAGCATTCTCGAAAGAGGAGATGTTCAATCAAATCAAAGCGTGGGAAGAGGGCGCGAAGGTCGAGGAGGTGCTCGCCTTACGGTATGCTCAAAGTAGCCGGTTGCTTGGAGAGACGGAAGCACTCGTCCGTATCTTGGCGTTACTCGTCGAACATCGCTATATCATGACAGGACGACTGGATGCCTTAGCTGAGAGTTGGATGCAAGAAATCCGTCAGCATGGCCGCCTGCCAGCCCGTCTTGAGCAGTTGTTGACGGAACAACAATTACAAAGTACGTATCAGCGCCTTGTCGCGCATACGTTTCCGACGATTCGCGAGACGGACAATGCAAACGCCAAACGATCAGCGACGAAAGAACTGATCCTCCAAGCAAGTCAAATCGTTGAGGAGACGGAACAAATCGTCGAACTGACGGAACGACTGCGTCGGTTGGATGCCGGACGCTGGACGGAACTGTTCGAGGCTGGAACGGCATTACTGCGTTCAAGTGCCACGCTTGAACAGACAGCGCAGACATTCGTCGACAGCTTACAAGAGCGTTTCTATTCCCGGGAAGCGTTCCGCGAGATGACGGAACTGAAAGCGACGACGATCCAGGATCTCAAACGTGTCGTCGCTTTGCTCCCCGTCGAAAGCAAACAAGTCGAACGCTCAGCACTCGAGGAACTAGACGCGATGATTGGTCTCGAAGACATCAAACAACGGGTCCATCATATGTATCGCTTCTTAAAGTATCAACAGAAACGATCGGAAGATGGCTACCGTTCAAGCGATCAACCATCCCTACACATGATCTTCATGGGGAACCCCGGAACCGGAAAGACGACGCTTGCCCGTTTGATGGCAAAGATCTATCACGAGCTCGGATTACTCGAACGACCGGAAGTCGTCGAGACGGATCGTTCATCGCTTGTCGGTGCGTTCGTCGGTCAGACGGAAGAACAGGTCATGAGTAAAGTCCGCGAAGCCGTCGGAGGGGTGCTCTTCATCGATGAAGCCTATGCCTTAAAACGTGCCGGACAAAGTGGGAACGATTATGGTCAGGCAGCGATCGATACGCTCGTCGCAGCAATGACGAGTGGGGAATATGCAGGGCGATTTGCGGTCGTGCTTGCTGGATACCCAGAAGAGATGCGTGATTTCCTGAAGGCGAATCCTGGACTGCGGAGTCGTTTCCCGGAATCAAATCATTATCTACTCGCCGACTATACGGATCAGGAGCTGCTCGCCATCGGACGCTCGATCGCGACCGCTAACGATTATGTCTTGACGGAACAAGCGGAGCGGGCATTACTCGGACGGCTTGAGCGGGAACGCGTCGACGCCAGTTTCGGAAATGGACGCGCCGTCCGCAATATCGTCCTTGATGCGATCTTCAAAAAGGGATCAAGCCTTGGAGAGAGTGCCAGTCACGAAGACTTTGCCTTACTCGAACAAGAAGATTTCGAGATGGTACAAGAACCGGACGCAACCGTTGAGGAGCGGATTGCTTCGCTCGTCGGATTGTCTGATCTCAAAGATGAACTCAAACAGATTGAAGCTCTGTTATCGATGCAAAAACGTCGCCGGGAAGCTGGTTATAAAGTCTTACCGGTCGAACTACATGCGGTCTTTAGCGGCAATAGCGGAACCGGAAAGACGACCGTCGCGCAGCTCTATGCCGATGTCTTACGACAATGCGGTTATTTAAAACGGGGACACTTGAAAGTCGTCAGCCGGGCGGATCTTGTCTCTGGTTACGTCGGACAAACGGCGCAAAAGACGCGAGACGCAATTCGCGATGCGCTGGGTGGTGTCTTATTCATCGATGAAGCGTATGCGTTAAATGGTGGAGCGAACGACTTTGGAAAGGAAGCGATTGATACGCTCGTGGATGAGATGACGAAACATCAAGACAATCTCGTCGTCGTCCTTGCGGGTTACGAGCAACAGATGAACGCCTTGCTCGCAAGTAATCCAGGATTGAAATCACGCTTCAAACGGTCATTCCACTTCCCGAATTATTCGCCAGACGAGTTGATTCAAATCATTGAAGGATACGCGGCACGTTTCGGATACGAGCTGACGGAGGACGCACGATTGACGCTTACCGAGAAGATTGATGTCGTTCCGAACGGAAACGCACGAGCGGCGATCACGATCGTTGAACAGGCGATCGCGAAGCAGTCGATGCGATTAATTGACAAAGTTAGCTTGTCCGGTTCAGAATGGTCCTATCTTGAAAAAGAGGATTTTTAAGGGGGAAGCTACATGCACACGATTGAAATACCTGTCCGGTACGCCGAGACGGACATGATGGGCATCGTCTATCATTCAAACTATCTCGTCTATTTGGAACTCGCACGGACAGAATTGATCCAGTCCTTAGGTCTTGACTATAAGGAAATGGAAGATGCGGGATATGTCTCCCCGGTCACGAATGTCAATCTCGATTACAAACGCTCGTTGACGTACGGTGATACAGCGGTCGTCACAGTCTGGATTGATCATTACGATGGATTACGGACGATTTATGGTTATACGGTCAAACATCCGGACGGGAAGCTTGCAGTATCGGCGAAAACGACACACGTCGTCGTCAAGAAGGAAAACTTCCGACCGATTCGCTTGCCGAAGGTGTTCCCGAACTGGCACGAAATTTATGAGAAGATGAGCGAGACGGACGCAGCACTCTTAACGGAAGCGTGAAAAGATACATCACAGCGGGATCGATTTTTGAATCGGTTCCGCTTTTTTCTTTTTTCAGTCTGAACAGTAAAAGTTAGCACTTGGTACTAACGACCGATGACAAAGTCAGGATCATTTGCGAAAATAAAGAAGCTGAAGTAAGGTAGGGACTTACTCCATCTGTCGGAAGTAGACTCGACGGATGGAACGATTAGCGGTAACATAGAGAAGCATAAAAAGAAGAGGGGTCTTACTCATGAAAAAAATCGTAACCGTCAGTACGTTAGCGCTTCTCCTTGCAGGATGTAATCCTGGGGATCAACAAGCGGATGATACAACGAAAACGGAACAGAAATCAGATGAGACAAAACAATCAAACGACGAAACGAAAAAAGAAGACACAGCAAAAGACACGAACAAAGAAGAAACAAACAAAACAGAAGAAACAGCAAAAGACGATACGTCAGAAGAAGCAAAACAAGAAGACAATTCGTCTGATGCGGCAACGCAAGAAGATCAAGAATCTTCAGATGAGACGAAAAAAGAAGAAGAACAAAAAGACGATACACCAGCTTCAGAGAACAAGACGGAGGACAAAAAAGACGAATCGACGGATAAACCGGATAGTTCATCTCAGGATCCAGAACAAGAAAAACCGTCGAAACCAGAAGATGAGACACCGGACGTCGATAAATCAGCAGAAGCCAAAGCGGATTTATCACTTGGTAATCTTGTCGTCGTCAATAAAAAATACAGCTTGCCAATCGACTACAAACCATCAGATCTTGTCGTACCAAACGTCAGCTTCTCATACTCAGGTGTACTTGAGCAAAGCTACATGCGGGCGCCAGCTGCGAAACAGATGGAGAAGATGTTTGCCGCTGCTAAAAAAGAAGGCGTGACATTGAACGCTGTCAGTGGATTCCGTTCAGGCGAACGTCAAAAAGTATTGTATAATAATTATGTCGCACGTGATGGCAAGGCTGCTGCTGATCAATATTCAGCACGTCCTGGTCACAGTGAGCACCAGACGGGTCTCACTTTCGATATTTCGGCACCAAGCGTTGGTAACGGATTGACGGCTGCCCTTGGTGATACGAAAGAAGGAAAATGGATCGCGAATAACGCAGCGAAATATGGTTTCATCGTGCGCTACGATCGTGGCTTCCAATCACGGACAGGCTATACGTATGAGCCATGGCACATTCGTTATGTCGGTGTCGATGTCGCGACACAAATTAAAAATAACGGACAGACTCTTGAGGAATATATGAAAGTCGGTCACTAAGAGGTTGGAGGTTGACTATGATTGAAATCATAGGGATTTTAGTTCTTGGCTATCTGCTTGGTTCGATACCGTTCGCACTTCTTGTCGGGAAGTGGGGACATGGGATGGATATTCGCCAACACGGTAGCGGGAATCTCGGAACGACGAATACGTTCCGTGTCTTGGGAAAAAAGGCGGGAATCATCGTATTAATCGGTGATTTCGGAAAAGGAGCCGTCGCAAGTCTCGTTCCAATCTTGATGGGAGCAGATATACATCCGTTGTTTGCTGGACTAGCAGCTGTCATCGGTCACATCTATCCGATCTTCGCGAAGTTCAAAGGCGGAAAGGCAGTTGCGACGTCCGGAGGGATGTTGCTCGTGACGAGCCCTGTTCTGTTCATCTTCCTGCTCGTTTCCTTTTTGACGACACTTCGTCTGAGCCGGATGGTGTCGCTCAGTTCAATCGTGGCAGCAAGTGTCGGAATCGTTGTTTCCATCACGATTGGTGTCTTGACGAACGACTGGATTGTTCCGACGCTCTTTACGGTTCTTGCCTTGTTCGTCATCTTCAAGCACCGCGAGAACATCCAACGGATTCGCCAAGGTACAGAGTCTAAGATTCCACTCTTTGCAAAGAAACCGTCTGAATGAGTCATTAAGACGCATCTCCATCTCGTTCATTGAGATGCGGATGCGTCTTTTGTTTGTGGAAAAAGTCGGATAACGGACGAATTCAACGACATTTCATAGGAACTACACGTTTATTTACATCGGATTTA
Organism: Exiguobacterium sp. s191; assembly: GCF_018618955.1. Classification (NCBI taxonomy): domain Bacteria; kingdom Bacillati; phylum Bacillota; class Bacilli; order Caryophanales; genus Exiguobacterium; species Exiguobacterium sp. s191. The sequence continues at coordinate 475,386 of NZ_JACSNC010000001.1, forward strand.
CAAGACCTTTACAGACGTTCGATACACTAGAACTAGAACTTGTCTGTGAAGGGGGAAGCGCACGTGTCGTTGTTAGGAGAAGAGCGGAAATCACGCATCATGGAATGGCTGGAAGAGGAAGGGAAAGTCATGACGAAGGATTTGATCGAACGTCTCGATGTCTCGGGAGAAACGGTACGACGCTACTTAGAGGAGCTCGAACGGGAACGGCAGTTGAAGCGCGTCTATGGCGGTGCCATCTATCAAGGAGGAAAACGAGAAACACCGATCTCGCGTCGGACGGATCAGTTGTCTCGCCGTTTAGCGCGTTATGCGAAAGGATGGCTCAGCGATTATTCCTGTATCTTTCTTGGTCGAGGCGAGCCGGTCGAGCATCTGTTGCCGTATTTAACGGGGAACGCGACGATCGTCACGAACTCACTAGTGGTCGCTAGTCACTTGGAGCAGTGCCGCAAGACGGGACCGTTCAAAGGTGAAATTCGGTTACTTGGTGGGACGGTCGATGCCTATGGGCAGACGGTCGGAGTCGAAGTCTTGCAGGCGCTCGATGCCTACGCTTTTGATGCTTGTTTTCTATCGTTTGACGGTGCCGAAATCGAGCGTGGCTTCGTCAGCGATGATATTGAATCCTCGCTGATTCAAAAAGCCGTCATCAGTTGTACGAAAGACGTTTATGCCTTCTTGGCGAATGATGAATTCCAAGGCAATCGTAAATATAAGGTGGCAGAGTTCCGACGTGCGAAGATCGTCCTCAGTCCAGCTTCCTATCCACCATCGTGGGAGATGAAACTGTTCAACGAACGCGTGAACTGGATGGTCGTCTCATGATACACTGATGCGGGAGGGATGTATCATGTTAGAAATCATCGCATCGACCGTAGAAGAAGCGGTCGCAGCAGAACAAGCCGGAGCGGACCGGATCGAGCTCGTTTCCGCATTATCCGAAGGTGGGTTGACGCCGAGCTATGGACTGATTCGTCAAGTCGTCTCGACGGTCGAGATTCCAGTTCACGTCCTCGTTCGACCACATAGTAAGTCGTTCGTCTATTCGAAATCAGACGAAGAGACGATCATCACGGATATCGACTTGATCCGAGAACTCGGTGCTGCCGGGATCGTCGTCGGCTCATTGACCGCAGACGGTCGCGTCGACGAAGGCTTCCTTGGTCGAATCATCAAACATAAAGGGGAACTGTCATTGACGTTCCACCGAGCAATCGACAGTAGTCGCGATATTCTCGAAGCGGCAGAAGTGCTCGCTGATTTTCCAGAAGTCGACCGGATCTTGACGTCGGGTGGTCAAGCGACGGCGTTAGAAGGAAAAGAGACAATCGCGCGCTTGATCGAGGACCATCCGGACTTGATTATCTTACCAGGTTCCGGGATTACGCTTGAGAATGCGGAAACGCTTCTCAAAGCGACGAAGGCATCGGAACTACATGTGGGTTCCGCTGTCTTACAAGACGGTATCATTCAAAAAGAACGTGTTGAGGCATTGACGCGACTTCTGCGCTAATCCTATACCGCACGAATCCATTTTTCAAATCTTATGAGATGAGAGAAATGGATTTTTTTGTATGTGTTCGTGACGGATTTTCGACGATTCCGTGACGCGTTTGAAAAGCAGAGCGGGATAACTAGGTTTTTCAACGGGACTACGCTAGAATCAAAGATGGAAATAGTGGAAATGAAGGAGTACGACATGAACCCTAAACAATTAAAACAAGACGCCCTTGGTACACTAAAAGGACGTTGGCTGGTCGGGCTAAGCATCTCGATCATCTACTTCCTTATCTTTGCGCTTGCAGCAAGCCGGATGTCCTTTGACCAAGATGACATCGACAGCATGGTCCGTTTCATCGGACTGAACATGGTCGTAACGATCGTGCTTGCTCCGGTGACGGTTGGACGAACGATTGCTTACTTACGCTTCACACGCGGGGAGTCTGCCGGTATCGGAACGTTATTCGAAGGATTTTCTTCGTTTCGACGTGCTTTTCGAACGATTGCTGCGTATGCAATCGTGACGATATTGGTCTATGTCGGATCATTTTTGATCTTACCGGCATTGTACTTTTATCTAGCGTATCGCCTCGTCCCGTACATTTTGGTCGACCGACCGGAATTGTCGTTTTGGCAAGTCCTCGGTGAGAGTCGTCGGATGATGAAAGGGCATAAGCGTGAATTGGTCATGCTTTACTTGAGTTTCATCGGCTGGGGTATCCTCGCACTACTTAGTACTGTGGGTGTCATCTTCTTGACGCCGTATTTCGATACGACGATGGCACACTTCTATGAACGCTTGAAACCAACACGTCAATCATCCGTCGAGGGATGAACGAAAAAAGCCTGTACATTACGTCAGTAGACGTAGCGTACAGGCTTTTGCTTATTCTACCGAAGCGCGTGAACGTTCGGCGAGCAACAGATAAAGCGCTTGTGTACCGGAATCGGCGTGACCCAGCTCAGCAAGTTGTTCATATAAATCCTTCGTCAGTGCGAGACCAGGTGTCGCGATGCCCATCTCAGCTCCTCGCTCAAGGGCAAGGCGCATATCCTTGATGAAGTGTTTGACGAAGAAACCAGGTGAGTAGTTTTCAGCGATGACGCGCGGAATCAAGTTCTCAAGACTCCAGCTACCGGCAGAACCAGATTTGATCGTCTCGATGAATTGTGTCGGATCAATCCCGGACCGCGTGACGAACAACAGCATCTCCGCTGTTCCAATCATCGAGCCGGCAATTGCGATTTGGTTCGCGAGTTTCGCCGATTGTCCTTTACCAGGACCACCGAAGAGTGAAATCGATTTTCCCATCGCTTCGAATAATGGCTTCGCTTGCGCGAACGCTGCTTCTTCACCACCGACGAGAATGGCGAGTGTCCCGTTCTTCGCACCGAGGTCACCACCTGTGACAGGTGCGTCCAGTGCCTGAAGACCGCGTGCTGTCGCTTCCTGCGCGATGCGTTCTGCAAGAGCCGGACTGGATGTCGTCATGTCAATCAGAATCGTTCCGGGTGTCGCATGGTCGAGGATTCCGTCTTCGAAGTAGATCTGCTCGACGTCTTGCGGATAACCGACGATCGAGATGACGACGTCGACATCCGTGACGACGTCTTGAATCGTATCGACGATTTCGACACCATCTGCTTCAAGGACAAGTCCTTTTTCTTTCGTACGATTGTATCCTTTGACTGTAAAACCTGCCTTGCGCAGATTGCGGACCATGCCTTGTCCCATGACACCTAATCCGATGAAACCGACTGTCTTCATACGTGATTCCCCCTTGCACGTTCCGTGCCGATGAATTGTTGCGTTACGAGCTTATTATACAATGGATTGTCGACGACAAGACGATCATGTGTCCCAATGCCGGAAATCCGACCATCTTCAAGGACGATGATTTGATCGGCATGACGAACTGTCGCGAGACGATGGGCGATGACGAACGTCGTCCGTCCGACCATCAATCGCTCGAGTGCTTCCTGAACGACCCGCTCTGACTCGGAGTCGAGGCTTGACGTGGCTTCATCCAGCAATAGAATTTCCGGATCACGGAGGAGTGCACGTGCGATTGCAATCCGTTGGCGTTGACCACCGGACAACTTGACACCCCGTTCTCCGATTTCAGTTGCATACCCCTCCGGAAAACGTTCAATGAACGTATCGGCATTCGCCATCCGTGCAGCCTCACGGATTTTGTCTTCACTGACGTCTTCCGCAAGACCGTAGATGAGATTGTCACGGATCGTTCCCGATAAAACAGGTGAGTCTTGCGCAACATAACCGATCGCTTGGCGCCAAGACGATAACGTCAAATCAGTGATGGATTGATCTCCGAGTCGGATCTGACCGGACGTCGGTTGATAGAATCGCTCAAGTATCGCGAATAATGTCGTCTTCCCGGATCCACTCGGACCAACGATCGCTGTCGTCTTGCCGCGTGGTAACGTAAAGCTGACATTCTGGAGGATGGGCGTCTCATTGTATCCGAATGACAGGTGATCGACCGTGACGTCCGTGAACGGACGCGGCGCAACAAGCGCTCCAGGTGCTTCCGGTGTCTCATCGAGCAGCTCGATGATTCGCTCTGTCGCCCCACGTGCTTTCTGCAACTTCGTGATGAATTCAGTCATCGTCACGAGCGGCGTCATGATTTGGAACAAATAGAGTGAGAAGGCGACGAGTTCACCTGCTGTGATCTGGTTCGTCGCGACGCGGTAGGCACCAAAGCCGATGATCAAGATCAACATCGTCGTCAAGGTGACGTTAAAGATCGGCAACAAGAGGGCTTGGATTCGTCCTTCCTTGACGCCATAGCCATAAAGATTCTCGATGCGAGTTTTCCCACGGTTCAACTCATAGGGTTCTGTTGCTTGTGATTTGACGAGTCGGACTTCGCCGAGCATCTCGGCAAAAAAACCGGATAATCCTGCGAGTTCCTTCTGAGTCTCACGGGATATCTTATGCAGCTTCCGCACGAGCGGGATGATGATTAGTAGCGTCACGGGTACAGCGATGACCATGACGAGTGTCATCTGCCAGTCGAGGAAGAACAGAATCGTGATCGCTCCGATGATCGAGACGAGTGATGTCAGCAGGCGGACGAGTTGCTCCGACAGCAATTGCTGGAGTGTCGTAGCGTCACTGTTGAGTCGGGAGACGAGCTCGCCAGATTTCGTCTCATCATAGAACGGAATCGACAAGGTCAACAGGTGTTTCCATAGGAGCGTCCGCAAATTAGCGACGATTCGTTGACCGACGATCTGTAACCAATAGATGGATAAAGCATTCGCGACGACTTGGACGACGAAGACGATCACAAATAAACTGATCAGCTGCGGAGTCAGTCGATCGACTGTAAAACCGTCAATCAACGTCTTTAAGAACCAAGGAATGGCGAGGGCAGCCAGCGCTTGGATGACGGAGACGGAAACAGCGGCGGATAATAATCCGACCGGGGGTTTCGTTTTTTTCAATAACAGGTAAAAAGATTGGAACGTCGCAGCGTTCATTTCAACACATCCTCTCTTTTCCATTGTCCGAAAGAACGAAGAAACGGTCAAATGGGAAACGCGACTTGACAAGAAATCTTTTGGTTTGTGACACTGATAGTGGAACCAACAAGGGAGGATACAGATGTCTATTTTCGTAGATGCGGACGGATGTCCCGTTGTCGATCTCGTCATTCGACACCGACAGGGACGTGACGTCTTTTTAGTTTGTGATACAGCACACCAGATGATGCGGGAGGGGGCGACGACGATCACGGTCGGACAAGGACCAGATGCCGTCGATTACGCGATCGTCAATCGGATGAAACGTGGTGATCTCGTCGTGACGCAAGACTACGGTCTAGCAGCACTCGTCTTAGCGCGAGGAGGACTCGCAATCGACCAAAATGGTCGTCAGTTTACGAACGAGAATATTGATCTATTGCTTCATACACGCCATGTCGGACAACAAATTCGACGAGCGGGTGGACGGACGAAAGGACCGAAAAAACGGACGCGCGATGCGGATCGGGCATTTGAAGAGGCATTTCGTGCATTAGTGCAAACCAGCATATAAGGAAGACAGTACTCGAACTGTCGATCAAATAGGGACCATGCTATAATTTGTAACAGGAATGCATTCAGAAAGGAGGATACACGTTGAAACGAATCTTACGCGACCACTCGAAGGACCGTCCTTACCGATTGCGCCAAGGAACGGTTCCGGCATCAGCTGAGGCACGACTCACATCACTCGATCAACGTGAAATCAATCGATTACAACAGAATTTACGGGAAGTCGAACTGAAATTGAAGCAACGCAATGAGATCATGGAAGCGTTAGCGACGCAAAATGTCGAAGCGGCCTGTGAGACCGTCCTGACGATCCTGTTGCAACTGCTCGATGTAAAAGAAGGTGCCATCCTCTTGTACCGTCGTGAACAGTTGAATCATTTCGTCGCGCAAGGCATCGACGAGATGGAGCTGATCGAAAAAGATCTCGATCAATATTCGGTCTTACGTCGGGCGTTCGTCATGCGTAAATCGGTTCAATTACCGATTGGCGATCAGTTCGAATCGGCGATTCCCGTCCAATCTCCAAGTAATGGACAAGTCGTCGGGTTACTTTATATTCGTCATGCTTTTCCTCAGTTCAATCTAGAGCAAGTCGGGGACTTACTTGATTTATCACGAAAACTCGGAATGACGCTTGAGCGCCATCTCCTGTTTCATCAGATGGAGCATGAAAAGATCAAGACGTATCAGCTCCTCGACTCGATTCGGGAAGCTGTCCTATACATCGAGAGTAGTGGGGAACAGATCTATGCGAACCAAGCCTTGTTGAACATGTTTCCACCGAAGCTCGTCAATCAGGCGCAAGGATTCCGCCACGCCTACGAACGGGCGACGTCGTTGTTTGAACATGTCGATCAGCCAGACGCACTCCATGACTACATCGGTCAACTAATGAATGGAGATATTCCGGGAGAAACGATCGAACTATCAGCGTTTCGAGGGAACTTGCTTCTCAGTGCTTACGCCGAGCGGATTGCGATCGCAAACGTCGAGTGGGGCATGATGCTCGTCTTACGGGACGTGACGAAAGATAAGGAACTTGATCTCAAGCAGGCAGAATTCGTCTCGATCGTGTCGCACGAGTTGCGGACACCGCTCTCTTCCATCATGGGCTTCACGGAATTATTGATGAAACGAGAAGTGGATCCGAAGCGCCAAAAGCGATATTTGCAGACGATACATTCAGAAACCGTTCGTTTGGCGGAATTGATCAATGACATCCTGGAAATTCAAAAAGGAGAAGACTCGACGCATGGGACGCAAAAAGAACCGCTTGATGTGAAACAATTGATGTTTGAGATGAAACCGATGTTTGATCTCGCGAGTCGCGCGCATCGCATCAGTGTCCAGTTCGATCCAGGCTCCTATACGATTTCAGCAAGCAGTGAAAAGATGAAACAGCTGTTCACGAACTTGATCATGAACGCGATTAAATATTCGCCTGAAGGTGGGGCAATCCGGATCAAAGGGTCAAACCAGTCGGATCAACTACGGATTGAGATATCGGACGAAGGGCTTGGGATTCCAGAAAAAGCGCTCCCTTACATCTTTGATAAATTTTACCGAGCAGATAACTCGGATACACGTAAAATCGGTGGAACCGGCTTAGGGCTCGCGATTTGTCGCATGATCGTGCTTGATCATGGTGGAGCGATTTCCGTCCAATCAACGGAAGGAGAGGGCAGTACCTTCATCATTCAACTCCCGCTCGACGCATGACCGACAATCGACTGAGAAAGGAGGAAGACACGGTGAATAATTCACACATTCGTTATGAAGCATTGCATCCGCTCGTCGAAGAGATTCTTGAAAAACTGAGTGAACGGATTGGCGTCAACACGTTGTTTTTTGCATTGAACGACTCCTATAGCAACTTTGTCGTCAAGGCGATTAATCAAGAACGACAATTGATTGAAGAAGGCTCGACCCATGTCTTCCAACATGTCCTCTGTAAGTTGGTCGTCGATGAGACGGACGGGAAGGTCTCGATCAATGAATTGCTCAACGATCCATTGACTGTCAATCATCCGGTCACGAAAGCACTTGGAAACGGTAGCTTTTTAGGGGTGGCGATCAAAAACGCAGAGAACGAGAAAATCGGCACGTTATGTGCCTTTGACGATCAACCATTCGACTTCAAGGAACAGGACATCGCGCTCGTCGAACGATATGCAGATATCATCAGTAAATCAATCAATGTCGAAACATACGTTATTAAGGATGCCCTGACCGACGTCTATAACGAACGCTATATGAATCGTTTAATTTCGAGTGTGACGATTCATCCAGCTTTCTTGATGGTCTTGAACCTCGACCGTTTTCATGCGATCAATGCTACGCACGGTTACCGGATAGGGAATGAAGTGTTACGTGAAATTGCAAGTCGTCTAAAATATGTACCGTTACCGAATCATGTCGTCGGACGGATGGATGGTAATGAGTTCGTCGTATTGGCAGAACTTGAGCAAGAGCAAGAATTCGAACAGCATGCAATAGACTATGCCCGCATCGTCACGGAAGCGATCGAGCAACCAATCGTTGGTGTCGCGGACGAACCGATTCACGTGACGGCATCGTCTGGTGTCAGTCTCTTGACGGGTGACATGGCGAGTCGTCAGACGCAGATTTATGCGGCGGAAGCTTTGATGCAACAAGTCAAACACGACGGGAAACGACGGACCTCGTTCGTCAATCCGAACCGACATGCGGAGCAGCACCCGTTTGCATCGGTCCTTGAATCAGAGCTGTCGCATGCACTGGAACGGGGGCAGTTCGAACTTTATTACCAATGGATCGTCGATGCGAAACAAGAACATTATGTCGCAGTAGAAGCACTTTTGCGCTGGAACCACCCAGTGCTTGGCTTCGTCAGTCCGACGGATTTCATTCCGATTGCTGAGAAGATGGAGATTTTTCCGGACATTGGTCGATTTACGATCTGTCAGGCAATCTTGGATCAACGCCGGTTAGAAGAAACGTTTGGTCGTAAGATTTCCGTCGCCGTCAATCTATCGGCAAATCAGTTCGAGTCGGATCAACTATTTTCCGAGTTAATTCGACTAACAGAAGAGTCTTACTTCCCGAATGAGCGTCTCATTCTTGAAATTCGTGAGGAAGTACTGCAAACACGTCGTCGTTTTGCGATCAAACGCTTGGAACAGTTACGCCAAGCAGGCTATCGTCTGACCGTCGATCATTTCGGCAGTCATTATGCGTCGCTCAATTCGTTGTTACGCTTACCTGTTCAAGCGGTCAAACTCGATCCGATTTTTACACGTCGACTCGTTCAAAATCAGTTGGAGCGCTCGATGATTCGCTCTGTCCATTCCTTGACGTCGACGTTGAACATCGCGCTCGTGATTCAGGAAGTCGAAACACCGTCACAGCTGCAACACATTCAAACGTTAGATGAGTTATTGTATGTGCAAGGATACGAGGTCCATCATCCTCAGCCCATCGATCAACTGCTCGTCGAAGACATCATGCGAGGACGTGCTGAGGTTTAACCGTTCTTCAGTCGGGAATACCTTAAAAGGTGGAACAAGTACATTTTAAGGGGGATGCCAAATGGCTGATCAACACGATAAAGAAACGGATCCAATTACTTCAGGTAACCGAATGACGAAGGATGAGATTGCGGGGCGTGATCCGCAGAACCATGCGGAGGTTCCGGAAAAATCGAAGGATGAAAAAGAATCGAAGCATCCAGATCAAGAAGCAGACACATCAAGTGAAGAAGCTTCAAGTGAAGAGGCTCCCGATTTGTCCCATGCTTCAGATGAAGATGGGGATGTCCAGCCGTCTGATGAAGACAACCAACAAGATAAAGAATGACTAAAAATAAGGGTAATCGACGTTCGGCAGTAATGCCACGCGTCGATTGCCCTTTTTAGTGTAGTGTTCTCGAATGTTACTCGCCACCGCCGCCGCCGTCACCACCACCATCAAATCCTCCGTCGATCCCGCCGTCTGTCGCATGGGACGTGTCGGTCAAATCAACAGGGAAGAGTAAGAACGGAATCGCGTCGGCGCCGTCCGGTGGGAGAATCGAAGTTGGGAAGAGCTGTTGCAGGATCGTTTGTTGACTCAAGTATAATCGGATTGCCGTCAAATAGACTAAGTCCTTCCGGTATTTAAAATGTAAATCAGAGCGTAACGCCTCTGCCATTTGTTCGAGTGACGAAGCGTGAACGTTTGGATCACCGAGTAACGCAAGCATGCCGTGGAACGACAGCGGAACATGGTGTTTACGATGTATCTTACGGGATGCCTCCACTTGTGCGATATAGCGATCCCAATCGTCTTCAGGCAATAAAGCGAATAACAAGGCGACGACATACGTCTGTTGAGCGCGTCCGAACCGTCGTTTGAGTCGTTGATAGACCATCTCGATACGCAAGGCGAGTTCGTCTAACTCACCGCGTGTCGTAGCGTGAAAATAGACGAAAGAGATCAATAGCGGTGACACGATGAACCGATGTTGTTTTTTGAGGCGTGTGTATAGTTGTACCGTTCGTTCGAGTACCGCGTCCTGTGGAGTAAGACGGCTGATGAACAGGGCAGTAGAGTAGGCATTCAAGGGATGCGACAAGCGATGCGATTTAAAATAGCCATGAATCGACATCATCTCAGCAATCCGACTCGGTGTGTGGGCGTCAAAGGCATGAATCTTCGAAGCAAGCAATAATGCCTGGGTCGTTTGTGTATGCAAGCGTATTTTCAAGTCATCTGCTGTCTCAAGCAACACACTTGCGGAAACCTGCTCCGTTCCGATCGTTCGGTCGAATGCCAGTTCGATCAGAATACCATCCTGATAGGTTCTGAATTCTGGTCCGATGTGATCCAGCTGTCGCAAGAAAGTCGTCGCGATCTCCATGACTGTTCCTCCTCTGCCTTTTCTTCTAGTGTATCACGCAGTGAAAGCGTTCTCTTATTTTTTCAGTTGGGTGTCAATTAATTGTTCTGCTGCGCGCCGGTACAAGTTACTCATATGAGCCATCGCTAAGATCTGTTCCAGTGGGTCGGTCGTCGAAACGGTCAGAGCCTCTCGTTCCGTTACGAAGCGGGCTGTATTTCGCTCTGCTAACATGAGATATTCACGGTAAAACCCTTCAAGATCGAGTTGATCCTGTTCGATCCCTTCGTTCAAGGGCGCGAGAATCGTCTTGATATCATTGATCGAAAACGAACTTTTCAATTGATAAATTAAGCTGATCAGAATCAAGTGCTCCTTCGTATATTTTTTATTCGTGACCGGAAAGAATAATTTCTTTTTGGCATAATTGTTGATCATCGTCTTCGTCAAAATCGTCTCGTCTGCACTTCGCGTCGTTTCCTCGAATGTCCGCTCGAACAGTTGGATGACTTGATCCATATAGAGATCGATATTCGGGATATCTTCGAGCCGTAATTGACGATCGTATCTCGTGTCGTCAGAATGTGTCATAAAAAAACCTCCAAAATCGCTAAAATAGGACTTTCTACTTCTCCATCATATGATAGAATACGTATATAACGCCATGTAGTATTCGAAACTACATATCAGGGGAGGAACGAAAGTGAAAGCTTATATGAGAGAACCGATTAATGGATTAACGCATCTTGGAGGAGCTGTCTTTGCTTTTGTCGGGTTACTGGCACTTGTCATTAAGGCATCGTTAGAACGGGGGGCATCACTTGCGATCGTTGCAGCGATTATTTTTGGTGTCAGTATGATGGCGCTCTATGCCGTCTCAGCGACCTACCATATGGTGCTTGCGAGCGACCGGGCGATCGCAATCTGGCGTCGGTTGGATCATTCGATGATTTATCTGTTGATTGCCGGGTCTTACGCACCGTTTTGCCTCGTCAGTCTGAACGGCCCGACCGGTTGGGTCTTGTTCAGCATCGTCATGTTGATTGCAGTCTCTGGAATCACCTTTAAATTGGTTTGGTTCAACAGTCCACGTTGGTTATCAACGACGCTCTACATCGGAATGGGCTGGATCATGGTATTTGCGATCACGCCACTCGCGCAAGTCTTATCACCGCTCGGCATCGGATTGTTGTTCCTTGGTGGTATCTTCTATACGATTGGTGGCATCATCTATGGGCTGAAGCCACGTATCTTATCGTTCAAACATCTTGGATTCCATGAAATCTTCCATATCTTCGTACTACTGGGTAGCCTAGCGCATTTCCTATGTGTCTACTTCTTCGTCTTGTGAGGATGTCCTCCTTCAGTCAATGGCTGAAGGAGTTTTTTTGTGTCTGATGGAAAATACAGGAGAAGTCGAGTGTCCTCACGAATGAAAGAACGAATAGATCACGCATAGGGAGGAAAAACATGAAACACACACGATGGCAGTTAGAGACACTCTACACGATAGATGACGTCAAAGCAGGAATTGCTACGATACAAGCCGCGTTGACGAAACATCCGGCTAATGTGGCAGAACAGGTCGAGCGTTATCAGCAAGTCGCGCGCGACGTCGAGGAATGGAGCGACTTCATTTATTGTCTGTACGCTGAAGATGTCACGCGCTCAGAAGTCCATCCATTGCTCGAAGAGATCGAAATCGTGCAAGCGATGGTGCGCAGTGAGGCAGCAGCACTCGATACGAAGATCGCCGCACTGTCACAAGAAGAGTGGGAGGAGCTCGTCACGGGTTCACCATACGCCTTTTTCTTGAATGAACGCCGTGACATCCAGTCCCGTCGTGCACCACTAGTTCAGGAACAATTGTTGCAGGATCTCGGTGTGGACGGGTTCCAAGGCTGGGGGCAGCTCTACAAACAGCGCTTCATGGCATTGCGCGTCGACTTGGATAATAAGCAGGTCACGATTGGTCAAGGGCTACACGAAGCGATGTTCGCACCTGACCGTTCGGCTCGTTTAGCGGCAGCGACAGCAGTTGACACCGCGTGTGCACAAGAAGCTGACTTGTTTGCGACGATTCTGAACCGGATTGCCGGCTTCAGACTGCAATCCTACAAGATGCGGAACTGGGAGCAACCGTTGACCGAGTTGCTTGAGCAGAACCGGATCTCGGAAGCGAGCCTAACAGCGATGATGGAAGCACTCGATCAACACCGCGACCTCTTTCACGCCTATTACGCTCGCAAGATTGCCCAGGCGGAGCGGATGACGGGAGAATGGCATGATTTTGAGACGAACACCTATCGTTCCGCGCGTCACGTTTCGTTTGAGATGGCAGAGACCATCGTCACGACACAATTCAAACGATTGAATCCGCAGCTCGGCGCCTTCGCGGAAAACGTGTTTAGTGAGGGATGGGTCGATGCAGAGAATCGTCCTGGAAAAGCAGAGGGCGGATTCTGCGCTGCCTTTCCGATTGCCAAGGAGAGCCGGATCTTCATGACGTACCGCGACAGTTATCCGGACGTCGCGACGCTCGCTCATGAATTCGGTCATGCCTATCATAATTATTTACTGCAAGATGAACCCTATTTAAATCAAGTCAAAGGAACGAGCATCGCGGAGACGGCTTCGACGTTCATGGAGAATCTCGTGCTCGATGCTGCCATCAAAGAGACGACGGAACGGGAGGAAGTGCTCGCTCTCCTAGAGGTCAAGATCCGAGAAGGGTTAAAATATGCCAGCATCGTTCCCGGCATGTTCCGGTTCGAGCAACGGTTTTATGCGGAACGTCAGCAAGGGACGGTCAGTGCCGAACGGTTAAGTGAACTCCTGCAAGAGGAAGAACGGTTAGCCTATGGTCCGGTATTGCCTGAACCGGCGCGCTATAAATGGATGTACATCAGTCACTTATTCAATCCGAATCTTGCATTCTACAACATTCCCTACACGATCGGTTATCTGCTCAGCAATAGTCTGTATCAGACGGTTCAAGCGGATCCGAGTCAATTTTCGACAGTCTTTGAAGCCGTCATGCATGATTCCGGTCAAGCGACAATCGATGAGATCGTTAACCGTCATCTCGACGCTGATCCGACATCTGTCGCGTTTTGGATGGAAGCCCAGCAACCGATCGTCCAGGCAATTGAGCAGTACCTGAAGTTAACGGAATCCTCTCTCTCCGTCGATTGAAGACGAATCGAAACGGGAACAGAAATGTAGGGAGGGATGCGGATGTATGAACAGGAGAAACAATTAGTCGCTGAGGCAGCACTAACTTACGTGAAAAATGGGATGATAGTGGGTCTTGGGACGGGTTCGACGACGGAACGATTCATCGAGGCGCTTGGTCCACTTGTGCAGGCGGGACTACAGATTCAAGGTGTGGCGACGTCACTTGCGACGGTCCGACTCGCGGAACAGTTACACATTCCGTTGATCGACTTGGAAGAGGGAATGGAAATCGATGTGACGATTGATGGGATCGATCAGATTGACGGACAATTTCAAACGATCAAAGGTGGTGGCGGTGCACTATTTCGCGAGAAAATCGTCGCACTGATGAGTCGGGAATTGCTCTATCTGACCGATTCCTCGAAGTTCGTCCATCATTTAAGCGGACCGTTACCGGTTGAACTGGATCCGTTTGCCTTACCGTATGTACGACAACGGTTGCGTGATAAGCATGTCTCCGCAACGTTGCGGCTGAAAGACAATCGTCCCTTCGTTACAGATGGAGGTCACGTGATTCTTGACGTGGAATTATCAGCCATCTCGGACGTCCGAGTATTCGCAAAAGAAGTGAAGAGTTGGTCTGGGGTGCTTGAGACCGGTTACTTCGAGCGACAGCCCGATCATGTCCTGACGGTCGAAGAGGGAAAGGTCAAACGTATCGCGCATCCACGACTGCGTGACGGCGGTGGGTTGGTTTAAGAAAGAAAGAAGGAAACCGTATGGGCTTGAAAAAACGGTATTTATTTGGAGCAGGTGTCATTGCCGGTGCGAGTCTACTGTTGTTCAGGAAGCGGGAACAGGGCACACAGACCGATGCGCTACGTAATTATTTAGCGCATCTCGATCAGGATCCGAGTCCCGATGCTGCGAAAGACCCGGATGAGGTCGGATTGACGAAACTTGATTCGATCTATCGGTCGGAGTGGCAAGCGAATGGTTTTCCGCGTTCGCGGACAGAGCTAGAAGAGCTTGAAAAATAGTGGCAGTCAACTATGAGTAATTAAAACGGCTAAAGTCCGGATTTGAACGGACTTTAGCCGTTTAGTTGTGAGCGTAGTAAAAATTGAACGCAATACATAGAAAATTAAAAATGTTCAGCAGGAGGAAATGTATGTATAGTTGGTCAAGAAAAGTGAGGCGTATGTGGTTGAAGTTTGGCTGGATTGTGATCATCGCTTGTTTCGTTGTTATCGTTGGTTCATTCGTTTTAATCATGAATGGCAATCCGATCAAAGAAAAAGAAATCGGAAAACGATTGGAAGTAGATTTAGAGCGAGAGTATAAAACGAAATTTGACCTAGAGTACACTCGTTACGATGCGACTAGAAGCGAATATGGGGCAATTTTTCATACGAACGAACCGGATAAGAAGGACGATGTCTCGTTCTATGCAACGTATCATAATGATTATGAATTGTACGATACATATCGGGAAGAAATTTGGTCACGTGATATTCGTAAAGCAGTCTCTAAAGAAGCAAAAGAGGTGTACGGTAACAATTTTATTAGGATCGAAGTGAACTCTCCACCAGAATTATTCATAGATGACGTAAAACTAAATAATGTATTGCAATATACCGAATTGAGCGAAGAATCGATGCGATATGTGCAGATCATGGTGAACGTACATAAGGAAGCGCGACACACGGTGAAAAAAGACTTGGCAAAATTAGTGACGAAAATGAAAGACGGATCGATGAAGGCTGGAAAGGTGATCGTGATGGGAGCAGATGACGAGAAGGCTACAGCATTTCGTTCATGGGTATGGATTGATGTAACGAACCTTCCAAAGGATTTTAAAATGTCTGAGTTCAATAAGTTATTGGAATGGGATAACACATTTACGACTGTAAAACCATGAAAAGACCGTTCAGAAAGTTGAATGGTCTTTTTATATAGAGTCGCTGTTAAAATTTTATGAGTATGCTTTCATGAAGATGATTGGTTGCTTTACATATTAAAAGTCAAAAACAACAATCATCTTCGAAACGTTTCAAGCTCGTAACAAGACACTTTATTTATATGTTTATTACTTGAAGCTAAACTTTAATTTCCTCTTTAAGTTAAAAAATGGAATAGTGATTTATTTTTGAACTAAAATCGATTTAATAAAAGCCATCAAAGATATGGTAAAAGTACTGGAGCCTCATACAGTAGAAATATTTAAAAAGATTTAGTATATAACTTTTTACCCTGTAAATAAGTGAGTTTGCCGAGTTGTAAGTTAATTGATTTTAAGTAAGTTGCTTCAAAAAATAGATAAGGATCATATAGATTATTAGACAGAGTTACTACCTTTTTTAAGGTCTTTCCATCCACATCTCGTAAAAATAATGAATTATTCTCTGAGACTATATAGTTACCGTTTAAGAAATCAATAGCCTCTATCGTGATGGTAGTGATATTTTTATTTTTGAACACATGATCGTTTGTCTTGTAAACCATTACTTTAGTTTGTCCTGTCACATAGTCGTAAAGATCGAATCGATGACGATAAGTAGTGACTGCGCTTAAAAAGGCGATTCCTTCATCATAATGGATATAGTTTAATTTCTCACAGTTTGAAGGTGTGAGAAGTTTTCCTTTACCAATTTCTAAGAGAGTAGAGCGATAACTTTTAACATTCATTTTATAGAAAGATCTGTTTTTGACATAAAAGATATCTTTATCGGACATCCAAAAGTCCTGCACATCAGTTACGAGAATTTTTCGTTCTTTTCCGGTTGAAGAAATACGGATCAAATCCCCTTTACTATTGCTTTTATTCGAGACAAAATAGACGTATTTTCCATCGCTTCCAATGTGTCCTCTTCGTCCGTTGATATTTGCCCCTTTTACAGTGGAAATTACTCCGTTTTTAGAGCGGAATCGAAGTTCATATTTTTCAAAAGCTAACATACAAACAGAGTCGATAAAATGATTTTTTTCATTTTCTGTATAAAAAAGATTATCACCGGCGGATACAACATTAGTAATGGTATACGGATAAGTAGGAGATTCATTTTTCGCTGCATGAACTAATTTACCATTTTGATAAATTCCAGAGCTTATACCTTGTTGCTTTGGAACTGTATAGTAAGGTGATGTAGCATCTACATGGATAGCAAGGGCACAAAAGGTCAAAAGTAAGAGTATAACTTTTTTCAAATGCATCTTCTCCTTAAATTAAATAAAATAGTAACTTCACATTTATTATTTTAAATGTAAGATCAGAAAATAATATCCTATTTTTGTAAAAAAGATAAGTGTGTTTTTTAAGAAAAAATATAGATTGTTTGTATAATTAATGGTAAAACATTTCTTAAGTATCAATGATTCGAAAATCCCTTTAAAAATGATTGTGATAAAAAATAAGTCAATCTTGATAAATATCCTAATTTTCATGTTTTTTAATTTTCGGGATAAGCTATATTGAATTCATAATGAGAAGACCTGCCGACTTCACTTTCCATTATTCTTGAGTAAAAAAGGTTGGTGAGAGTTAACCTTACTAATAAAAAGAATTACAAAGGATTTAGTGAAGCGAAATAGTTCGCTCTCGTTTTCACCCAGTTAAAAAAACAAGGTACAGAAACGTCAAAAAAGATTGGTTACTATTTCTTTATGTTTTGAACTTTCCCTCTTTCATTTATTTTTTCAAACGTTACTCAAAATCTCCTCATTTGAAATACAAAATTAAGAGTTGTCCACAATCTAAACAGCCCTAGATCCTAATGATCCAGGGCTGTTTTCATGTGTTTTAATATGTAAGCGATCCTGCAATGATCAAACCGATCGAAATCGATAAGAAAAGGAGCAGCAAGCCGACTGCTTCGTTATTCGCATCAATCTCTTTCGTCATGCTCAAACGTGGAATCAATAAATCTGCAAGATAGAACAAGACGATTTGTAAGACGATCGCGAGTGCACCCCATAACACCATATCGAGAATGCTGACAGAGTTTGAAATACTCGAATAGAGGACGATGGCGAGACCAAGAATACGTCCACCGAAGGCGTAGACGGCCGCTTTCTTCCCGTTACGGATGAGTTCGAGTTCCTTCGATTTCGTCGTCACCTCGAACAGGACGACACCGATTGCAAGGAGTACGGTCGCGACACCGATATACGAGAGCGTTGAAAGAAATAGATCACTGAATGTCATGCTGGTACCTCCATCATGATTTTTTATTTTTTTTGCGTTGTTCGTATGCAACATACAATTCAAGCAGTGCTCCGACGAGAATACCTGCTGATACATACAAATAGAAGTTGTCACCAATGAATCCGAACAAGAGACCTAAAATGAGGCCGATCAGGATATAGGGACCTTTTGCTAACTTCATGCCAATCACCTACCTCTTCTTTAAAGGTAGCGGATTTCAGAGGTGGCGTCCATCGTTATTCTTGAAAGCTGACGGCAGATTCTGCATTAGGAGAAAACAGGACGACTTGATTCCGTCCTTGTTGCTTTGCCTGATAGAGGGCAGCATCCGCATCCAGTAGAAGATCGTCGATTTGCAGTGTCGTCTCATCGTACGCGGCTAAACCAAACGATGCCGTGAGCGATAGCTCTGTCGTCGCTAGTCGGAACGTACTAGAAGCGATCCGTTCACGTAATTGTTCTGCTAAAGGCAGGACTTCAGCAAGCGGAACACCCTCAAACAGGACCGAAAATTCCTCGCCGCCGTTACGGGATAAATACCCGCTTTCTGCTACTCCATCGCGCAGTCGATTGGCGAACTGTCGTAGCACCTCGTCGCCCGCCTCATGTCCATACGTATCGTTGACCTGTTTAAAATGATCAATATCGATCGTCAACAACACGACCGACTGTTTGTTTAGGATCAATCGCTGTTTGACATCCGTATAGTATTCGTTGAAGGCGCGTGAATTATTTAATCCTGTTAAAAAGTCGAGTTGCGCTTTTTGCCGAAGCATCCGTAATGATTGTTTGGTCAACCGAATATCACGGATGATCACTAGGGCGAGCCAACTACTGACGAAGGAAGCAGGAATGACGACTGCCATCACTTCAAGTAGAAGAATCTGTTTCGGTAAGACAATCCATAAGACAAGAGCGTGTAAAGCCGTCGCATAGATTGTCACGAGTGTGAATGTTCGTTTTGCATAGGGTGGCATCTCGCGAACGATTAAGCTCGTTCCTAAGGCGACGGCGACGATGAAACCGAATGCGGTGAAGGCTGCTAGATTCGTTCCTAAACTGAAACGATAGATGATGATCGCGATCGTCACGATCGTTGTCGGGATGGCGCCACCAAAGTAGGCAGCGACGACGACCGGAATATGACGCAAATCAACCATGACGCCAGGTGCTGCTTCAATCGTCATCTGCATGAGTAGTAAAGAGATGACACTTAGGGCAAGACCGTACAGCACGCGCGTTAGACGTGGGGAGTCACGGGTGATTGGAAGCGGTGATAATTTTCCGAGCAGATAGAAACCAGCCATTAATAGCGTCACGTTATGCAAGACGTCAAAAAGGATGCTTTTCATGAAATGTCCATCCTTTCAAATAAAAAGTACGTTACTTAAAAGACATACGCCATAAAAGGACTAACTCCTGTTCCTTGAAAAAATAATCTATCTGATGTAATTGTGTCTATAATGTGAACTTATGATTTCTATAAGCTGTACTTATAGTTTGACGGAATTTAATTGACCTCCTCGATACTGCGTTGTTAAATGATGAAGAAGCGATATGAAAGCGCTTACTAAAATCGAAGGAGATCTACTTATGGAACTTGTCATCATTCTTCTTGCCTTATCCCTATTGATGTTCGTTGCCTATCGTGGTTTTTCGGTCATCCTATTTGCGCCAATCTGTGCCTTGTTCGCCGTCTTACTGACGAACCCGGATTGGGTGTTACCCTTCTTCTCGAATATCTTCATGGAAAAGATGGTCGGCTTCATCAAGGCGTACTTCCCGGTCTTCCTCCTCGGAGCGATTTTCGGAAAAGTCGTTGAGATGTCTGGTATCGCAGAATCGATCGCAAAGACGATCATCCGCATGATCGGTGCGAAACGCGCCATTCTTGCCATCGTCTTACTCGGCGCCATTCTTACATATAGCGGTGTCAGCCTGTTCGTCGTCGTCTTCGCTGTTTATCCGTTCGCAGCGAACTTGTTCCGCGAAGCGAACATCCCGAAACGCCTCATCCCGGGAACAATCGCACTTGGTGCATTCACGTTCACGATGGATGCCTTACCAGGAACACCACAGATTCAAAACGTCATCCCAACGACGTTCTTCAAAACGGATATCTACGCTGCACCGATCATGGGAACGGTCGGTGGATTGTTCATCCTAGTCGTCGGCATGTGGTATCTCGAGTCACGTAAGAAAAAAGCCCATCAAGCGGGGGAAGGATACGCTGGATTTGAAGCAACAGCTGCAAGTGCCGCACCGCAAATGGAGTTGAAGAACGAACCAGAAATGACGCTCGAGACGGATCGTCAACCGGTCTATCGGCAAGTCCTTGCCTTCGTTCCACTCGTCCTCGTTGCCGTCATGAACAAAGTCTTCACACTCTCGATTCCGAAATGGTATCCGGAAGGATTTGATTTTTCAGCAATTGGTCTAGAAGCATTCGGAAAGATCGAGACACCGGCCGTTCTTGCGATCTGGTCCGTCCAAATGGCGTTATTGATTGGAATTCTCGCAGCGATGCTGTATGACTTCCCGAAGATCAAGACGAATTTCCAAGCTGGTCTGAACGTCAGTATCGGTGGCGCGCTCCTAGCGGTCATGAATACAGGTGCTGAGTATGGTTTCGGAGGCGTCATCGCGGCATTACCAGGATTCAAGTCCGTCTCAAGCGGGATCTCAGAGACATTCACGAATCCGCTCGTCAACGGAGCCGTCACGACGACAACACTAGCTGGTGTCACCGGTTCCGCATCAGGTGGAATGGGGATCGCGTTAAGTGCGATGTCGGATAAATATACGCAAGCCATCACATCAGGCGGCGTACCACCGGAAGTCATGCACCGCGTCATCTCGATGGCGTCCGGCGGAATGGATACGTTACCGCATAACGGTGCCGTCATCACGTTACTTGCCGTTACGGGGCTGACGCATCGTCAGTCGTATAAGGACATCTTCATGATTACGATCCTCAAGACAGTGACGGTCTTCTTGATGATCGGATTGTATAGCTTGACTGGCTTGTACTAAGGATTTTTAAAGGGGGCATCATCAGATGAAACAGGGGAAAGTATACGAATCATTCGCGGAAGCAACAGCAGACATCTTTGACGGGGCGACGCTAGTCGTAGGGGGCTTCGGACTCTGCGGAATCCCGGAAAAATCAATTACCGCGTTGCAAGAGAAGGGCGTCAAGGATTTGACGGTCGTCAGTAACAACTGTGGCGTCGATGACTTCGGACTCGGTCTCCTCTTGCAGACGCGACAAATCAAGAAGATGATTTCATCGTATGTCGGGGAAAACAAGACGTTCGAGCAACAATACCTCAGTGGCGAGATCGAAGTCGATCTCGTCCCACAAGGTACACTTGCCGAACGTATCCGTGCCGGCGGAGCTGGTATTCCCGGTTTCTATACACCAACAGGCGTCGGGACACCGATTGCTGAAGGAAAGGAACAAAAGGAGTTCGACGGGAAGACGTATCTCCTCGAAGAAGGAATCGTCGGCGATTTTGCGATCGTCAAGGCATGGAAAGCAGATCGACTCGGGAATCTCGTCTTCCGGAAGACGTCACGCAATTTTAACCCGATCGTCGCAACAGCCGGAAAAGTAACGATCGTTGAAGTCGAAGAACTGGTCGAAGTCGGTGAACTCGATCCGAACGAGATTCATACACCTGCTGTCTACGTCCAGCGCATCGTCGTCGGAACGGATTATGAAAAACGCATCGAACGCCGGACTGTCCGGGAAGCTTGAGGAGGAGACGGATATGAAAACGACACGAGAGATCATCATTGAACGCGCACTTCAGGAAATCGAAGACGGGATGTACGTCAACCTCGGGATCGGAATTCCGACATTGATCGCCAATGCGATTCCGGACGATATGCATGTCATGCTGCAATCCGAAAATGGACTGCTTGGCATCGGACCGTATCCGCTTGATCATGAAGTCGATGCCGATGAAATCAATGCCGGCAAAGAAACGGTCACGGCACAATCCGGTGCATCTTACTTCGACAGTGCCGAATCGTTCGCGATGATTCGCGGTGGGCACATCGACCTCGCGATCCTCGGCGGGATGGAAGTCGATCAGAACGGTGACCTCGCGAACTGGATGATTCCGGGCAAGATGGTCAAAGGCATGGGGGGAGCGATGGATCTCGTCAACGGAGCGAAACGCGTCGTCATCATCATGGAGCATGTCAACAAACACGGCGAATCGAAAGTCAAACAGGTGTGTACTTTGCCGTTGACAGGACGCGCTGTCGTCAACCGTTTGATTACGGACCGGGCCGTCTTTGATTTCACACCGGACGGAATGGTCTTGATCGAGACGCTGAATGGTCATACGGTCGAAGACGTCAAACAAGTCACGGAAGCACGATTCACGGTCAGTCCGGAACTCGAGCGCGTGACGGCAGGGGAGTGAAGCAGATGGTTCAAGGAGATATCGTACTCGTAACAGGTGCAGGAAGCGGAATTGGTCTTGAAATCTCAAAGGCGTTCGCTGCGGCAGGAGCGAAGGTCGTCGTAACGGACGTCCGCACGGAAGCAGCAGAAGTGGCGGCGGCAGCGATTCGCGCAGCTGGTCATGAAGCGGTCGGTATGACACTCAACGTCACCGATGAAGCACAGGTCGAAGCCGTCTTGAAGCAGACGGTCGAACAGTTTGGTCGACTCGACGTCTTGATCAATAACGCGGGTCTTCAACACGTCTCACCAATTGAAGAGTTTCCGACGGAGAAGTTCGAATTGATGATCAAGATCATGTTGACGGCGCCGTTCATCGCTATCAAACATGCCTTTCCGATCATGAAGGAACAAGGCTACGGACGGATTCTTAACATGGCATCGATCAATGGTTTGATCGGTTTTGCCGGGAAGGCGGCGTATAACTCGGCGAAGCATGGGTTGCTCGGCTTGACGAAGGTCGCAGCCCTTGAAGGAGCAGAACACGGAATCACCGTCAACGCGATTTGCCCGGGGTACGTCGATACACCACTTGTCCGCAATCAGATGGAAGACTTAGCGAAGACGCGTCACGTCGAGCTTGAGAAGGTACTCGAGGAAGTCATCTATCCGCTCGTTCCACAAAAACGGTTGCTCGCCGTCGAGGAAATCGCGGATTATGCATTGTTCCTCGCGAGCCGTAAAGCAAAAGGGATCACGGGACAAGCGAACGTACTCGATGGAGGATATACGATTCAATAAGGAGATGGAGCAGATGAGTGAAGCAGTCGTCATCGTCAGTGCGACGCGCACGGCGATCGGAAATTTTAATGGGAGTTTGAAGGACGTCAAAGCAACGGAACTCGGAGCGACAGTCATCCGCGCAGCACTTGAAAAAGCAGGTGTCGCTGGGAATCACGTCGACGAAGTCTTTTTCGGTAACGTTCTCTCAGCAGGACTTGGTCAAAATCCAGCACGGCAAGCGGCACTCGCTGCCGGATTACCGGAGACATGTCCAGCGATGACCGTTAACAAGGTCTGCGGATCCGGTCTCTCGGCCGTCCATCTCGCGTATCAGGCGATCAAGTCGGGCGAAGCCGATGTCATCGTTGCCGGTGGGATGGAGAACATGAGCCAAGCGCCGTATGTCCTATCGGGCGCACGGTCTGGGCTGAAGATGGGTGACCAACCGCTCGTCGATACGATCATCCAGGATGGACTTGAGTGTGCGTTTAATGACTATCACATGGGAATCACGGCAGAGAATTTAGCCGACGCCTATGAACTTTCCCGCGAAGCCCAGGATCAGTTCGCGGCGACGAGTCAGCAAAAAGCGCAGACGGCATTAGCGGAAGAACGGTTCGTCTCGGAAATCACGCCAGTGTTGATTCCACAACGAAAAGGCGACCCGATCCGTTTTGATCAAGATGAGTTTCCGCGTGCCGGAACATCTGTCGAAACACTCAGTCGTTTGCGCCCGGCATTCAAAAAGGACGGAACGGTCACGGCAGGCAATGCATCTGGCATCAATGACGGGGCTGCGGCGCTCGTCATCATGTCCGCGACAAAGGCAAAAGAACTCGGCGTGACACCACTCGTTGAGATCGTTGCGAACGGAACGTCCGGTGTCGACCCGAGCATCATGGGAATCGGTCCCGTCCAAGCGGTCCAAAAGGCACTCGATAAAGCGGGACTGACGCTTGACGAGATCGATGTCATCGAAGCGAACGAAGCGTTCGCGGCACAATCTCTCGCGGTCGATGCGGAGCTACAGTTCCCGCATGAGAAACTCAACCGCAACGGCGGTGCGATCGCGCTCGGTCATCCGATCGGTGCGAGTGGGGCGCGGATTCTCGTTACGTTGATCCATGAACTCGAGCGGACCGGTGAGACGCATGGTCTTGCGACGTTATGCGTCGGGGGCGGTCAAGGGGTAGCGACGATCGTCAAAAAATACGAAGATTAACTAATAAAGCACGAGACGAAGGAGATGCATGCTCCCGTTGTCTCGTGCTTTTTTGATGTTTTTAGCGAATCGTTAACCTCTTCTTATAACTGCTTTTTTCGAGAATTTGTACAGATGACATCCGTGACCATTCCTTCAAGGAAATCTCGGGATGTTGTTTTACGAAGTCGGAGACTATCATGTAGCCGAGTCTGTATTTCACGAACGCTGGAATTTGTTTTTCGTAATTTCCAAAGAACAGATCATCCGTCGTCAATCGTTCCGCATTCAGCTCCGAAATCACATGCTCTAAAGTATGGTCAAGTAGAGGGGCGATCGCTTCCGATGATTCCACAGGATAAAGATTGTGGGCAAAGAATTCCGCTTTTCCTTCGAGGATGATGTAATCGAGCATCGTCGCACGATTCGGTTCATCGAGGGCAACGGTATGATGGTACTCATGCGCCGTCGTATTGCGTAATGATGTTTCCGAAAAATCCTTCAAGAAGAATAGACTCATCGAATTGTTTCCTTGAGCGACACCGCTGACACCACCATAACGTTTGGCATCATCATGCTCGATTGGTGTCGTCGGGGAGACGAAGACGACGAGCTTCTGATCTCGTGGAAGTTGTTTCATCGAAGTCAGGAGACTGGACTTGATCTGTTTCATGATGCGCTGATGGTGTTTTTTCAAATATGTATTCATCTGTTTTAAGTCCTTGATGTTCTCCGATGGCTGTTCATAGAGGCTAGGAACGGGCATGGCTTGGAGCTGTTCTTTTTTGATGACGCTATTTTTAGCGCCCAATACATATTTTTTAAATAGTGCCTCTTTGTCCTCTGGATGTTTCGAAGCCGCTTGAATGTAATCGTCATACGCCTTGTACAAAGGAACGATTTGAATCTCTTGTTTCTCATGCGTAAATGAGATGTCATACGTCTTTGGTTTTTCGGCAGCCGGGGAACAACTGGCAAGTAAAAGGGTGGCGCTAAGAAGATAGATCGATTTCATAGAAAAACCTCCTGTTTAATTATCCATATATTTACTTTCTTCATGAAACCTTTTAATCCTACTACGTCATATGAACTTATGAATCCGATTTCATGCTTCGACGCACAGACGTAACAAATTCTATAGACCGTAGCTCCACCAAACTTTCAACATAATTTTCAGAATATTCTCCAGATAAACTCCTAGCACGAGCTCTTAAACGTATGGTATCCTTTCGAACGAAGTACTTCATCTGCTTAGGGAGCGAGATGAAGTCGATCATCATCAGTGGGGGTTTATTATGTCTAAAACTGTTCCAACATCATTTATCATCGTCATCGGCATGATGCTCTTCGCCTTATTCTTCGGGGCAGGAAATCTCATCTTTCCGCCGATGCTCGGACAGCTCGCAGGGGAGCATGTCTGGGTCGCCAATGCCGGATTCCTCGTCACCGGTGTCGGTCTACCATTGCTTGCGATTCTCGCATTCGCGTTTTCAGGGGAACGCGATCTACAAGCGATGGCGTCACGCGTTCATCCTGCGTTCGGGATCGGGTTCTCCGTCATTCTGTATCTTGCGATCGGTCCCTTCTTCGCGATTCCTCGTGCCGGAACGGTCTCGTATGAAATCGGAATCAAGCCTTTCTTCAGTGAATCGACGAGCCACTGGCCGTTGCTCATCTTCACGGTCTTGTTCTACACGGTTGCGTGTCTTTTATCATTGAATCCGACGAAAATCGTCGATGTCGTCGGGAAAGTACTGACACCGATTAAGATCACGTTCATCGGTCTGTTGATCGTCGTCGCTGTCCTCCATCCGATCGGAAGTTTTCAGAATCCTTTGAAGACATATCAGTCGAATGCCTTCTTTAACGGTTTCCAGGAAGGATATATGACGCTCGATGCACTTGGTGCCTTCGTCTTCGGGATTATCATCATCGCAGCGATCAAGGAAAAAGGTGTCACATCGAAGCGACAGTTGCTGTTGATTTGTACGAAAGCGTCATTGATTGCAGCAGCCTTGCTTGCAATCACATACTCGGCGCTTGCCTTCATGGGTGCTTCGAGTGTCTCTGAAATCGGACAGCTGGCGAACGGAGCAGAGATCTTGTCTGCTGTGTCCGATTATTACTTTGGTGAATACGGTGCGATTTTACTCGGTCTGATGATCACAGTCGCCTGTATGACGACAAGTGTCGGCTTGATCACGGCCTGTGCGTCGTTCTTCTCGGCACTCGTGCCAAAAATCTCGTACGTCAAATGGACGATTGGTCTATCAGTCTTCAGCGCACTCGTCGCGAACATCGGTCTGAATCAATTACTTGCCGTCTCAAAGCCAGTCTTGATGACACTTTATCCACTGGCAATCTGTCTCATTTTCCTGACATTCTTGCATCCACTCTTTAAAGGCAAACCAGCCGTCTATCAAGGGGCGCTGTGGATGACATTCGTTGTCAGTTTGTTTGATGGATTGAAGACAGCAGGGATTAACGTCTCAGCTGTCACGAAAGTGTTCGACGCGGTATTACCGTTTGCTTCCGTCAGTCTCGGATGGGTCGTTCCAGCCATCATTGGTGGAGCGATTGGAGCAATCGTTGGTAAGAAAACAGCACAGACACAATCGTCGTCGCGTGTAGCTTAAATTAAATCCTTTCACTCAGATTACACTGGGTGAAGGGATTTTTTTATTGTAACGATGAAACGTATTCTAGCAACAGTTGTTGACAAAAAGCGGTAGCATGATGCTATAGTGTTAACGAAAATGATATTCATTATCAATTAGAAGGGGTGATAGGTGATGTTTATCTAATTGAAAATATTCAAAGCTGATATACGGAAAAAGCATCTGATAGCAAATGTTTTTTAGGAGTGAGTTGAAAATGACAGAAGCATTGAATACATTTCGAGTGAGAAAACACGCGTTACAAACAGGAGGACAATTGACGTTACGTCCGAGTTTGATCATCGTCATACAAGGTGCTGGCATTACCTACACGGAAAGAAAACGTCTAGAGGCGGGAGAAGCCTGTTTCGTCAAGAAATCAGGTGAACGATTCATCGTTCAGGAGGGACATTGTCTCTTGTATCAGGTAGAGGTTGAACTGACGCCATTTCCAATCTTCCGACAACCAACGAATGAACTAGAGGAGTGCTTAGAACGAATGCAAGGGTGTCCAGAAACAATGACCGGTTCTCTTAGACAACATCGCTATTTGTATCAACTACTGGAGCAATTAAGTGAACGTCGTCATGAGCAGACGTTTGAGGAAGTGACGTTAGAGTGGTTAAAAGAACTCGGAAAATCAAGAACAGTCAGTGACTTGGCAAGTGAGTTAAACATGTCACTGCCGACGTTTTCTCGTCAATTCAAAAAGCACTACGATCAATCACCAAAGGAACTGCTTCATCAATTGCGGATGCAACGGGCGAAGGAGTGGATGATTGCACATCCAGATTGGACGATTGCCGAGATCGCAGAACGTGTATCAATCAATGATGAATTTTATTTCAGCCGTCTCTTTAAAAAGCGTGAGGGACTATCACCAAGTCAGTACCGGAAACGGTTGATTCCACGGGTCGGAATCTGGAGTCAAGCGTTGTTACAAGATCACTTATTGGCACTTGGCATTCAACCGGTCATCGCACCGTCTTTTCCGACACAATATCGTTCGAACGGTGTGCCAGACTATTTAAGTGAAATCGAAGGTACGCGACTATACGACGCGTCAGCAACGATTTTACCGGAATGGTTTGAGACATCAAATCTTGATCTCGTTTTACGGACACCGATACGAGGTGAACTACCACCTATGTTGACTTCTTGTCCGGTCATCGATATTTCGAAACAAACTTGCTGGAAGGATTACTTGTATGCTGTTGCTACGGCAACCGATATGCTTGAGCAAGCGACTGATATCATCAACGAAGTCGAGACGTTTGAATCAGTTGTGAAGCAACAATTCGAATTCAATCGGAATGTGACATGGGCAGTCATCTGGATCAGAGACTCAGAAATCAGACTGTACGGACGAACAGGGCATACGATGTTGGATTTTCTGTTCAATGAAATCGGTCTACGAGCAGTGGAAGGACTTCCGCATACCGTCTACATGACGATCAGCCTAGAAACATTACAGCAGTTAGATCCGGATGGTCTGTTCATACTGTGGAGTCAACCTGCAGATGTGGAACGAATTCGAGGAACGAAGGAGTGGAAAACGCTTCGTGCCGTTAGGACGGGGCGTATATTTCACCCAGACAGTGTAGATTGGGATCCGTGGGGACCACTTGGGAGGATGCATATGTTACGTCAATTGCATACATATATCAGCGATAGTAACTGTTTTGTTTGTCCATGAAGAATGAAAAGAAAATCCATGTCATTCGTAATTGATAATGATTATCATTACAGATGGAGTTCACAATGAGGCAGAGAAGGCTGATAAATGAACCTAAAAAGTCGTCACCTTGTCGTACGAATGTTAGGGAGGATCGTTTGTTTGATTTGTGTTAAATCTCACGACGATATGTGACTTCTGGCATTTAATCGATTGTGAAAACGGATTGAAGAAACTTGAAAACGTTTTACTTAAAATAAGTGCGTATACGCACCATCAAAAACGGGGAAACCCGTTTTTCTATTGATATGGAATGAGAATGATTTTCAATAAGGGGAGGAACAGAGCGTGCGAACATGCGAAGAACAAATCGAGCGATTAGCGACCGAGGTGACGCTTCAATCGTTCATGAACAGCTACATCAGAGAAGTGAACCCGGGCGAATGGGTCAACGAGAGACCGTTTGATGCATCCGAGACATCCTCTTTTTATTGGATGAAGCCATATCTCATTGAAATCAAACGTCGTTCCATCATCGGACGCCACGAGATTGGAATGATCCGTGAAGAGACAAAGAACGGATGGCGGGAAGTTTCAGCCATGTCTTGTATCATCACCTGTTGCATCAAGCTTCAAGATCAACATCCGGATCAAACGGACTTACTCTTTCGCGTTCTTGACAGTCACCGGACTGTGCAATTGATTTTGGAGGAACAACTGAACGCACAAGAGCAACAGACGTTCATCGATTATGAACAACGCTTGTGGTGTGGTCATTGGTTCCATCCGACCCCGAAAAGTAGAGTCGGTATGACCGACTGGCAACAAAAAGCGTATGCGCCTGAATTCCGTCAGCCGTTTCAACTTCACTATTTCACAGTACATGAGACATTGCTCGAAGAACGTTCAGGTAGCAACGAGACGATTACTCAGCTGATGAAAAATCAACTGGATAACTCAATCCAAGCGACGGCGCAAGAGCGAGTCATTCCAATTCATCCGCTTCAAGCCGAGTATTTGTTACGTCAGCCGACAATCAAGCAATGGATCGAGCAAAGTATTCTCCGTTATCATGGCGCAACTGGACCACTCTATAACGCGACTTCGTCGATACGGACCGTCGAAGCACTCGACCGAAGTCATATATTGAAGTTATCCATACCTGTCCAAGTGACGAACTCAAGACGCGTCAATAAACGGCACGAATTAGAGGCCGGTTATTTGATGCATCGATTGTTTCATCATCTGTCTCTT
Organism: Exiguobacterium sp. s191; assembly: GCF_018618955.1. NCBI lineage: Bacteria > Bacillati > Bacillota > Bacilli > Caryophanales > Exiguobacterium > Exiguobacterium sp. s191. Next base: position 505,177 of record NZ_JACSNC010000001.1, read on the forward strand.
CCTGATACATTTGACCTCATTCATGATCCTGCGTATTTGGCGATCCGGACTAGAGAAGAAACCGGATTCGAAGTTATTTTGCGAGAGCCAGCACCCCACGCGGTAAATGTTGCGGCACTCGTCCAACCAGCATTGCCGGATTCAGAATCGCTCCTGCTGCGGCTCATTCGGCAGTCAGGATTAATCGAACCGGAACACGTCACTCGGTGGTGGAAACAGTACTTAGAGTTGACGTTAGGAGCGATCGTTACACTGTATGAGGAACAAGGAATCGGTCTCGAGGCACATCAGCAAAATAGTCTCATCACATTCGAAGACGGATGGCCGGTTCAATATCACGTCCGGGATAATCAAGGCTATTACTTAGCAGACACGAATCGAGATTCCTTCATCCTGCTGGAACCGGAATTGAAGCATACGACGTTGTTCTACCCAGAAGAAGTCATTGCTGAGCGTTTGACGTACTACATGATTTGGAACCATCTGGCGAGTGTCATCGACCGATTTGCAGCAGACACATTATTGAACGAAGAAGTTGCTATCGCGTTACTGCACGAATGGTGTCAGGTACGAGTTGAAAGTCTAGAAGGGCGAGGCAGAGCTTGGCTTTTGATGTTGTTAGAATCGCCGACACTTCCATATAAGGCGAATTTACTAACACGCCTACAAGGACTCGATGAACTCGAAGTCGAGGGAGAACGAGTTTGTTTCGTCGAGTTGGATAATCCGTTACGGGAGGACAACTATGCTTTACGACAGCAAAACACGTATCTGCAAACAACTTCTTGAGAGTTTGTTATTCGAACGGATTCTTCCTTTTACTGAAATGATTGTCGGAATGAAGCATCGTTTTACATTCCACATAAAAGATAGTGAAGTGACAGTCGAGGGCAAACGCGGTCCGTTCGACCGGATTCGGCTCGACATCAAGACGTTACGCTCATCGAAGTCATCTGGCGTCAACGACTGGTTTGAGCATCTTTTGACGCAGTTGCCGATCTCGGACGACTTTCAGGAAGAGTTGCGACGTACACATGATTTTGATGACTTGTCGCAGCAACATCGTCTACCAATCCACCGAGCAGGCTTGGATTATGAAGAGTTGGAGCAGACCATCATCGAAGGGCATCCCTATCATCCTTGTTATAAATCAAGGATTGGTTTTTCGCGAGCTGATCACGAGGCATATGGACCTGAAGCGGGCAATCGCTTCCAGTTACATTGGATTGCCTTACCTTCTACGCTCGTTCAAGGGAATAGAATCTTACCTATTCCACTGATTCTTGGAGAATCGCTTCTACATATGTTTTTAGTCAAACTGGAAGAGCTCAATCAAACCGATTATCAGATTCTTCCGGTCCATCCGTGGCAGTGGTCACGTATCCAACAGGAAGTGGCACAAGTCGGAGGTGTCGACTTAGGAGAAGGTGGTGTCTTCGTACAAGCGACGCAGTCGATTCGAACCGTTTTTTGTCCAGGTCACCCCGAACTACCGCATATCAAATTGCCGCTAGACTTGAAGCAAACGTCAGCCGTTCGGACTTTTTCCGTTCCGAATGTCGTGGCAGCTCCTGCGGTATCGGATTGGTTGAAAAAACAGGCGAGTGAATTGCCGGTGACGCTGTTATCTGAATTTGCTTCATCTGTCGTTTCGAGCGGTCCACTTGCGGGTCGGGTCGGCTGTGTCTTTCGAGAAAATGTCTTGACGTATGCTCAACCGGGCGAGCAAGTCATGCCTTTGACGGCACTTGCTCAAATCGAGGTCGACGGAAGACATTTTCTAGGTCCGTGGTTGGAACGATATGGTCATGAACGGTGGCTCCGTCGATTCTTCGGCGTCTATCTCGAACCAGTCATCCGACTTGTGACCGAGAAAGGAATCGGTGTGGAAGCTCACGCCCAAAATACGTTACTTGTCTTACGGGATGGATGGCCGGAACGGATCATTCTCCGCGATTTTCATGATAGCGTCGAGTTCGTCACCGAGTTGCTCGATGATCCATCGGATGTACCCGATTTTAAGAGGCTACATCCTGATTTTGATGCACCGCTCAATACCTATTATGAAATGTCACACCCGCTTGCCTTACGCGAGCTGCTGTACGATACATTATTCGTCTATCATTTGACGGAACTAGCGTATCAACTTGAACTGACGGAGAACTTGAATGAAGCGACGTTCTTTGATTGGATGCATCAGACGATCGAGGGGTTGCCGATTGATCGAGACCGACTAGAACGAATCGGATGGTACGAACAAAGAGTAACGGCAGAAGCCTTACTGGCACCACGGTTTGGTTTGACGAATCAAATCGATGTAAAAAATTCACTAGTTCAACGAGGAGAGGAAGACGATCATGCTATGGATTGAGAAAGAATGGGTGACAGAAGAAGAATTGACGACACACGAACTGGTGAAGCAATCGTTCATAACGGAAGGGAAGACCGTAGCCATCTGTACGTTAGATACAAAAGCATGGTTAGCCCTCTGTCTTGCGATGCGACGTATGAATGGAACAATCCTTCCCATTCATCCGGAGACGCCTGTTTCTGGTGCTGAGCGTCTAGCGATACAAGCCGGATGTGGCTATTTGATTTATCAAGAGACCATCATTCCGCTTCCGGAAGCGGAAAAACGTGCGGGTGGATTGATTCAATTCAGTTCCGGTACGACGGGGCAACCCAAAATCATTCACCGGACATGGGAGTCGATCGAGACGGAACTGACTGCTTATACGAACAGTTTTCCGCTGACGACCAAAGCGACGATCATTGCTTGTCCGACGACGCACTCATTCGGATTACTGTGTGGAGTGTTTGCGACTTTAAGACGCGGAGCAACACCAGTCATCCTACAAGACTTCTCACCACGTCATGTGCTAGCAATTCATCGTTTGCATCCGGACGCTATCATCTATATGGCACCGGGACTGGCGTATGCGATGAGTTTGTTCCCGGAAACAGTTCACGCAGTGATGATTTCCGGGATGACATTACCAGAAAAATGGTTCCGTTCGATTGAACGGAAGACACATCATTTGCTTCAACAATATGGCTGTTCAGAAATCGGTTGTATCGCACTACATCCGAATCCGCCGAGTCCGCAAGCGATCGGATTTCCGTTAGAACACCTTGAAATTGAAACTGGAACGAAGGGGAAACCAGCAGAACTAGTCGTTTCGCAACAAGGCGTACGGATTGGTACGAAGGATTTAATGTACGTTGAAGACGGGCTGCACTTTCTTAGCCGACTCGATGAGATGATCAATGTGTCTGGCTTATCCGTCTATCCCGGGGAAGTCGAAGATGTCTTGTATCAGCTTCCAACCGTCGAGGCTGTCGTCGTCTTTAAACGAATGGATGCGTTCCAAGGAGAGCGCGTCTGCGCTCAACTCGTGACGACGGCATCGGAGGAAGAACTGAAACAACATTGTATGAAGCATCTCGCACCTCATCAACGACCGACGGAGTGGCAAATCGTTGAGCAAATCGAGCTGTCTGCGAATGGGAAAGTGAGTAGAAAACGATTGGGGGAACAAACATGTCCCGTTTAACGATTGCGCAATTCGAAGATATACTGACCGAACAGCTCGAATGGTCATCATCTGTCCCTGTCTCGACAACAGACTCTCTACGAGATGATCTAGGACTGGATTCGATGCGTTTGATTCATCTGTTGCTTCACCTTGAATTGGAACACGGGTTAGTGATTCCAGATGAGCACATGTCAGCCCTCCCCAAAATGCGAGTAGAAGAGTTAATGTCTGTTTTACAGGAGGTCATACATGATTAAAGTACACTGTCTCGTCAGTTGCGTCTGCGAGACGATCAAACGATCGGCCGCTGATCATCGTCCCTATTACTTTGGCGTATGGGATTCTTCGTTTTCCTTGTCAGCCGATTATGTCCTCTCACATCATGATAAGAAGATCAACCATCAGGAGATGCTTAATTGGTATGAACGTCTTTACGGAATCCCAGTCGAAGAATGGTACGACCAAGAACAGTCAAAAGACGAAAACATCGCTCAGCTGATTCAACGAATCGAACAGAAAAACGAGGACGAGTCAGTGATCGTCATGTTGGATTTAGCTAGTCTACCTGAGCGCGAAAATAAATTTCACCATGATGTGTTTCCCCACTACGTCATGTTAGAGGCGACAGAAGATCCGGAAATATGGCACATGCTTGATCCTGATTTCCGGTATGAAGGTGAAATAGAAAGAGAACGTATTCTTGCAGCAGTACGTCATCCTGCTGTCGCTGGTGGATTTGCGTTTCGAAGTACGGATGTTCGAGTACCGGACGCGACGACGGTAAGTGCGTATTTCATGAGTTGTATAAAAGTACAACATCCATTGACTGAGGCAGTCAAACGTGTTGTGCATCACTATCGTGAACAACCTGAGGGATTGCCGAATGCCTTAAAGCAGTTACCTGTGATTGCCATTCGAAAATATGCCTATGAGCATGCATTTGCTTATTTATATGAAGCGATTGGACGCAACTTGCAGACATCTGATTTTGAAGAATGGACGGATGAGGTTGAAACATTAGTCAATCAATACTCTGTCATCCAGCATCGGGCTGTCAAATACGCTGTAACACGTCAACCGGAAGTGTACTTAGAAATCGAACGATTGATCGAAGAACAATGGGCACGGGAAAGTGCAATCAAACGGCAACTCGTCGACACGTTCCATGCGTATCAACGACAGGAGGGGATTGAACATGAAACTCGCACTCTGTACGATCAGCTATCGGCATCATCTGCGTTCATTTAATGATTTGATCGATTTTGCTACAGAAGAACACTTTGACGCTATTGATATTTGGGGTGTTCATGCTGAACATTTAAGAACGGAAGAAGTCGATCGGCTGAAGTCGTCCCATCTGAACGTCAGTATGTTGAGTCATTATTTAAATTTAAGCGCACCGATGTCAAAACTACTTGCGGAGACGAAACGACTCTCGCGATTAGCGACACGAATCGGAACGCAGCGCATCCGCATCTTTGCTGGTAATGAGGCGAGCCATACCTTATCCGATGCCAAATTGGATCAACTCGTTTATCGATTGAACGGGATTTGCCGTGTCCTTGATCCTGCAGGACAGCGATTATTACTTGAATTTCATCCGAACACGGCAACAGATACGGTAGAGGCAACGGTTCGTTTGCTACAAGCGATCAACCACCCGGCATGTCGGATCAACTTTGACGTCTTGCATGTCATCGAATCAATGGTAGATCCCGTCGAAGCATACTTCAGACTTGCATCGTATGTGGATCACCTTCATTTAAAGACAGTGGAAAATGCTGAACAGTTCGCAGTATTTGAACCAACGAATGTATATGCAGCAAGCGGATCACGGGAAGGGATGGTTCCATTATTCGAAGGTATCGTCGATTATAAACGGTTCTTTGAAGACGTATCGGCTCATCTCGATCACTTGACGGCAAGCCTTGAATGGTTCGGTCCTGATCCGGATAAGCGATTAAGCGAAGATCGACGTCTTATTGTTCAAGCACTTGAAAGAGTACCCGTTTTGTCAAGATGATTCGACTTGATGGGGTTTAAACGTCAGCAGAAAAGGCAATTCCTCTACTGTATGTCATTGACCATCGTGTCCCTTACAGAAAGGATGTTGAAACATGTCAGAACGTGTCTTCATTAGTCCCTCAAAGTATGTCCAAGGAAAGGATGTCATTGACCGGCTCGGTACATATGTGAGCCCGTTCGGTGAAAAAGCGCTCGTCATCGCGGATGATGTCGTTTGGAAAATCGTCAAGGAACGTGTCGAGCATTCGTTATCCGGCGAAAATGTCGGCATCGAGAAAGCGGACTTTAGTGGTGAAGCCTCACGGCATGAAGTGAAACGAATCGCTGAGCAAGCACAGGCAGCAGATGTCCGGTTCGTCATGGGTGTGGGAGGCGGAAAGACGCTCGATACGGCAAAAGCCGTCTCGGATGAGCTGAACGTCTCCGTCGTCATCGTTCCGACGCTTGCTTCGACCGACGCACCGACGAGTGCCTTGTCCGTCATCTATTCCGACGAAGGGATTTTCGAAAGCTATCGTTTCTATAAGAAGAATCCCGATCTCGTTCTCGTCGATACAAAATTGATCGCCCAAGCACCAGCGCGCTTCTTCGCGTCCGGAATCGCCGATGCGCTCGCGACGTGGGTTGAGGTCCGGAGTGTCGTCGCTTTTGGTGGACAAACGATGGCAGGGGGACGACCGACGATTGCGGCACAAGCGATCGCCAAACGGTGTGAGGAAGTCTTGTTCGAGCATGGTCGCTTGGCGTATGAATCCGTTCAAGCGCAAGTCGTCACACCGGCACTTGAAGCCGTCGTCGAGGCGAATACGCTCTTAAGTGGACTCGGTTTCGAGAGTGGTGGGCTAGCTGCAGCGCATGCGATCCATAACGGGTTCACAGCGCTGGACGGTGAGATTCACCACTTAACGCATGGTGAGAAAGTTGCCTTTGGTACACTCGTTCAACTGGCGCTCGAAGAACATCCACAAGAAGAAATCGAGCGGTACATCGCGCTCTACACGGATCTTGGCTTACCGGTGACGCTCGAAGACGTCAAGCTAAAAGATGCGTCGCGTGAAGATATCGTCAAGGTCGGCGAGGCAGCGACTGCTGAAGGCGAGACGATTCACAGCGGTTTCAACGTCACGGCGGACGAAGTCGCGGATGCGATCATCGCAGCTGACCGCTATTCGAAAGCGTATCTAGCGAAACATGCTTCTTCCTGATTGATGCGTTTAAATCCGCTTCCTCTACCGAGAGGAAGCGGATTTTTTATGGGCTTTCGTCGAATGACGCTTGAATTCTTCTTAAAAACACGCTATCGTTATAAAACGTAATGATTACGATTTAATTCAGGTAAAGGAGTTTTTGTGATGACGGATCGATATGAATGGGTGATTGTTGGCGGAGGAATTCATGGAATGACGGTATTCAATGCCTTACGTGAAAAAGGAATCGATCGGGAGATGATACGGATCATCGACCGTCATCGGCAACCATTGATGAACTGGCGTAAACAAACCGAACGAATCGGCATGCCTTACCTACGTTCAACTCGGGTGCACCACACTTCGACGAATCCGACGAGTCTCAGGCATCATGCTGAAGAACAGGATTATACACATCAAGCCTTCAAGGATACATACGGGCGACCATCCTTGGAATTATTCAACGACCATGCCCTTCAATTGGCGCAACGAAATGAAGTGGAGGCGAGCTGGGTCCAAGGGGAAGTCACAGGACTAAGACGAGAGAGCGAAACGTGGATCGTCTCGACAGACGAAGGTGAGTTACGAGCAAACCGTGTCGTTCTCGCCCTCGGACAATCGGAGCATCACGTCATGCCAGAGTGGGCGAAATCGGCGCGTCACGTTTTCTTATCGAAGCACGATACACCACCGGTCGTCATCATTGGAGGTGGAATCAGTGCCTTGCATCATACGATTCAATGTGCCGAGCGCTATCCTGGACAGGTGACCCTCCTTTCACGACGTCCGCTCGAAAAAAGTGCATTCGATGCGGATCGGAAGTTCATGGGACCAAAAGGATTGACGCCATTCAAGTCCTTGTCGGCTAGCGAAAAACGAGCGTTGATCGTACAGGAGCGTCGCCCCGGAACGGCAACACAGGACTTGATTCAACGTGTCCGTCATCTGATTCGAGAAGGAATCATCAGTCATGTGATTGGTGAAGTCGAGCAGGAAATCGGAAGCGGAGTGAAGCTGACAGGTGGTCGCATCATCACCGCTAAATCGATTATTTGCGCAACGGGTATCCGTCCGATGGTCGTCGAAGGATCTTGGCTTGAAGCGGTACAGCAAGAGTTGAATCTGCCATTGTCTCCTTGCCGGACGCCGTTATTAGATGAAGAAACCTTTGAATGGGGAGAGAACTTATTCGCGACTGGCAGTCTTGCTGACTTGACGGTTGGACCGTTCGCTCGGTCGATTTACGGGGGACAAGCTGCAGCACGTGCGATTGTCTCGACGATTCAAGAGAAACAGACTACGCTTGTTTCCGTTTAAAAGAATAGGAAAAGCCCCGACCACATGACTTATCAATGACGTCATGCGGTCGGGGCTTTTTTTAGAGGTAATCGAGTGGATTGACGCTGCTACCAGCTGATGTTGCGCTGTAGACGTACGATCCCTTATGAAGTTCAAAATGTAAGTGTGTTCCGAAAGCGTTACCTGTCTCACCGACTGTACCGACTTTTTGACCTTGGGCGACGGTTTGACCGACCGAGACGGAGCGGCTATTCATATGTGCATACAGACTGATGAACGGCGATCCGTTGACAGTGTGTGAGACCATAACGTAGTTGCCGTATGCGCCTTTGAACTGAGACGTAATGACCTTACCGCTTGCTGTCGCATAGACTGGAGTACCTTTTGCTGCGCCATAATCGATACCGTTATGGAACGTATATCCGTAAGCACCGCTTGCCTTACCATATCCTTGCGTGATCGGGCCACTCGTTGGTGTCGCGAAGCTTTTTGACGTCGACGTCGAGGCTTTTGATGCGCCACTGCTGTTTGTCAGTGTCAAGACAGCATATTTCGAGACGTAGTCAGCGTGCACAAATCGTTTGTCGCCACCGTATAGGAACTTGATCCAGTCACCTGTCCGACCGAGGTAGCGGAATGTCTCGCCTTTATCGACACTTCCGACGACTGCACTGCTCGTCGAGTTGCTGCTACGAACGCGAAGATTGTCGACGTTGACTTTAATCTTATAGATACGTGTTACAGAATATTTCTTAACATATGTAGAAGAGACGTAGACTTTTTTTGAACCATAGAGGATTTTCGTCCAGTTCCCTGTCCGTCCGAGATACTTGTATGTGTCACCTTTTTCAAAGCTCGTGACCGTACCGTAAGATGTCGAAGGACCCGTCCGAGCGCGTAAGCCGTCCTCCATGACCTTCACCTTATAGAACGTCGTTGCAGCATCCGCACGCGGGATGGCAAATGATGCAAAACTTGCGACAGCGATGGCTGTCGCCGAGACACCTTTCCAAAAACCATGCATGATTCATTCCTCCTGAATATGTAATCTGTGTGACTAAACCGTTATGTAAATTTCATAGATGAGTATAACATTTACGAATTTGTTTAAATGTTACATTCACATTTCGATATTATTTCAATAAATTATATTAAACGGACTTAATTTTATTCATTTTCCAATAATCATAAAATCCTTTGACAAGATTGGATGGAATTGGATAAGGTGAAATGCCCACTGAAAATCAAAAAAGGTACCTCAGATGAGGTACCTTGAAATGCTTATAAGAAAGCGAGTGGGTTGACACTGCTTGCTGCAGAAGAACCGCTGTAGACGTAGTTTCCACGATGAATCTCGAAGTGTAAGTGTGATCCAGACGAGTTCCCTGTACTACCGACTGCTCCGATGTTCGCGCCTTTCGGGATCGATTGACCGACGAAGACAGAACGTTTGCTCAAGTGAGCATACACCGTTGTGTACGAAATACCGTTCACTTTATGTTCGACCATGACATGGTTACCATAAGCTCCCTGATATGACGACTTAATGACTTTTCCGGCAGCAGCTGCTTTAACTGGTGTTCCAGTAGGTGCACCGAAGTCGATTCCGTTATGGAACGTGTAGCCGTATTTCCCGCTAGCATTCCCATACCCTTGTGTGATCGATCCGCTTGTCGGACGCATGAATCCAGTCGACGAAGAGAATGATGCTTTTTTCGCTGATTTTCCAGAAACACTGTACTTCTTGACGTAACCAGAATAAACGAAGCGTTTTTCGCCTTTATGCATGATCTTCGTCCAGTTTCCTGTCCGACCAAGGTATTTGAATGTTTGACCCGCATTGACGCCGTCGACGATGCGGTGTTTTAACGATGGGCCAGTCCGGACGCGAAGTCCGTCTGCCTTGATTTTAACTTTATACGATGAGCCAGAAGCGGCTTCAACCTTACCTGTACCCGTAGCTGCAAAACCTGAAACAACGAGGGCGCTCATTGCTAACGTCGTGATTGTTCGTTTCATGAATGTTCCTCCTAAGTTGAATATCTAGTGTTGTCGTCGGAATGACATCTATAGAAGTGGATGCGTTTAGTGTGTGTTGAAGTGAGTGATGCGGTCATTTGACTAACGAGAGTATAGCATTCAAACATCAGACGGTTGTGTTTCAATTTGATTGCTTAAATATATTCTAATAACAATTGTTGTAATATTGAATACATATTCAATCTCAAAATCCCTTAAAATCAAGATGAATCCGTGTTACAACGAGATGAATTTGATGACAAAACGCAATCGTGGGAAATGATGAGAAAGTATGGGAGTCTAATAAGATGAGAGTAGGTAATGGAATGGATTTGACGTTTACAGTAAATCAAAAAAAGCTTAATATTCGCGCAGTGGCGCTGTTGATTCAAGATGGACATCTGTTGATTCATCGTCAGGGAGAAGATGATTTTTGGTCATTACCGGGAGGGCGTGTTCAGTTCGGTGAAAGTGGTGCCAAAGCGATTGAACGTGAAATATTAGAAGAACTCGGTCAGTCGATCGAGCCACCGGTCTTCCGTTTCCTCCATGAAAATTTCTTTGAGTACGCTGATCACCAGTTTCATGAACTAGGGATGTTCTATGAAGTCGTTTGCAAAAAACCGCTGCCTTTATTAACAGAGGATTTTTACGGTCCAGAAGGTGAAGGGTTGACGTATCGCTTCGTTCCGTTCAACAAACTGGATCAGTATATATTGTATCCAAGCGAACTATCAAACATGCTCCAAACGAATGTATTCCCAACACTGTTGACGAATGACATCTGACTTTTCCAGAAAAACGTTTATAGATGTATCTCAAGGGAATGGTTAATCATGTAGTTCATTCCAACAGTGATAAGGGAGCTGATCGTTCATGAGAGAAGAACAGTTCGAAGCGATGCATCAAGAAGCACGAGGGCAGACGCAGGAACAACAACCCGGTGTCGAGTACGCCATGAAACCAGAACCGATTTACGATGATCCGGACTATGTCGGTTCAGGAAAACTGACGGGGAAGGTCGCGCTGATCACGGGCGGGGATAGTGGAATCGGTCGTGCCGTTGCTGTCGCTTATGCGAAAGAAGGGGCAAACGTCGCGATCGTTTACTTAAATGAGGGGAAAGACGCGGAAAAGACGAAATCGTTGATTGAAGGCTACGGGGTCAAAGCCTTAAAAATCGCAAAAGATGTCAGTCAACCGGAAAATGCACAAGAGATCATCGATACGGTCATTGCAGAATTCGGTCAATTGAACATTGTCGTCAATAATGCCGGGAAACAATTCCCGCAGGATGATTTTCTTTCGATTACACCAGATCAATTGAAGGAAACGTTCGAGACGAATGTCTTTTCGATGTTCTATTTGATTCAAGCGGCGCTTCCGCATCTGCATAAAGAAGATGCAATCATCAATACCTCATCGGTGACGGCTTATCGTGGGGCACCGACGTTGATCGATTACTCAGCGACAAAAGGGGCAATTACGACATTAACACGTTCACTCGCCTCGAGCTTGATTGAGAAGGGAATCCGCGTTAATGCCGTCGCACCCGGTCCGATTTGGACGCCACTCATTCCGGCGACGTTCTCGAAGGAGAAAGTCGAGTCGCATGGGGAAGATACATTAATGAAACGCCGGGGACAACCGTCGGAAAATGCACCGGCTTATGTCTATCTGGCTTCTCGCGATTCAAGTTACATCACGGGTCAGACGATTCATATCAATGGCGGCGATTACATCACGTCTTAAGGGGGAGATCAAGATGAAGAAAAATCCGAATGAAGTGCCAGAACGCGAACCGGATCATCAACCGGACGAGATACCGCAGACACCACCGAGTGAGGTGCCAGATACGCCACAGGAAGACCCGGTCCGTCAGCCGGAACCGGATACGTTTCCAGAACCGACCGAGATTCCGGATACACCGCAGGAGGATCCGAATCCCTATTAATGAGTGAAGTGACCACTATCCAAAATTGGATGGTGGTTTTTTCGTGATAAAGAAGACAAACTATCTTGACAGTCAAACTGTATGGTGAGTATGATACAGAAGAGAAGTGTATTATTGTTTTAATACATTAAACAGGAAAGGGAGGTCTACCGATGCAGTTCGACCAAAGAAGCCCGGTGTATCTGCAGGTCGTCCGTTGGTTCAAACAACGAATCGCGACCGAGGAATTGCAAAGCGGGCAAGAGATCCCGTCCCGCCGCGAAATCGCCGCACAGCTCGGAATCAATCCGAATACCGCACAAAAAGCATACAAAGAGATGGAGGAGCAGCAATTGATTACGACAGAACGGAATGTCCCGAGTAAGATTACACGCGATCCACAAGTCGTCCAAAAAGTACGTGCTGAGATGCTAGAAGAAGCCGTCTCTGAATTCATCGATGCCGTCAAGGCAATTCAAATTCCACTCGATGAGGTCGTCTCGAAGATCGAGACGGTGTATCAGGAAACAGAACGGAGGAAGATCGATGCTTGAAGTCCATGGCTTACAAAAGAAATACGGGAAAAAACCAGTTCTTCAAGGCGTCTCGTTTTCTGTTCCGATGGATCAATTGACGTGTCTGATCGGTTTGAACGGTGAGGGGAAATCAACGATCCTGAAGGCAATCGCAGGTCTCGTCCCAGTCAACGCGGGAACAGTTCTCGTCGATGGCGAGATCAACCGAAACAAGATTGCCTTCGTTCCAGATATCCAGACGATGCCCGGTTACATGACGGTTGGTGATGCGCTGACGTACATGGCGGATTATTATTCCGACTGGAACCAAGCGACAGCGGATGAGCTGATGCGGATCTTCCAGCTACTCTCGACAGATAAGATCACGGACTTATCAAAAGGGAATCAGGCGAAGGTTAGCTTGATCCTCGGATTTGCGCTCGATCGTCCGTACTTACTACTCGATGAACCATTCGCTGGGATCGATCTGTTTACGAAGGAACAGATTGCAGGACTATTCTCGAGTCACTTCATGGAAGGACGCGGCATCCTGATGACGACACACGAAATTCAGGAAATCGAGCATTTGATCGATCGAGTCGTCTTCTTACAGGACGGTCGGATCATCGATGAACATGAGACAGAAGAGATGCGAGAACTGTACGGGAAATCGGTTCAGGACCGGATGCGGGAGGTCTATTTGCGATGAAACAATACATACAATTGACGAACGAAGAAATTAAGCGGAGTTTTAAGATATATGTAATTGCGGTCCTTGTAATGGCTGCGATTGAGCTGGTGTCGGTCGTTGTAAAAGTCAAACTACATGAGCGCAGAATCGAAGATTATATGAAGTCTAATACAGTGACTCTATATGAAACGTTTGATCAAATCGGTAAACTATCTTTTCCTGATGCAACCTCATGGTTTAGTTACGTCATATTAATTGGAATGGCGTTAGTCATCATATATTCAATTCAAATATGGTATCGGGATTGGTTCGGTGAGACGAAATATATGTACCGTTTGCTGATGCTTCCAGGGAATCGAGCAAGTATTTTCTTTTCAAAACTAACATCTGTATTTCTTATCATCATGAGTTTCCTTGGTATTCAATGGCTCTTAATTCAAGGTAGTCGATCTATTTTTAGATGGGTCATTCAAGATGAGTATATGGGAAAAGAGGGAACTGGGACGCTTGGAAGCACTCTAGGCGAAATTTACTCAATGAATCTGACGAATTTGTTAGTCATTCTTTCAGTTTCTTTTCTCATTGTTAGTTTAATTTTTTTACTTGTATTAATTGAACGGTCGTATCGAAAATGGAGTGGATTTATTCGAATTGGAATCGAAATTCTTTTTGTAATTGCCTATACGTTTTCTAGTTTATATTTCTTAGAACGAACAGACTTATTATTAAATCTGGAGAAAACTATTTTATTAGTGAGTTTATTTGTCCTCTATTTTGCTTATGTAATTTGGAGAAGTCTACGTTTACTAAAATGGAAAGTTGCTGTTTAAGGAGGACACTATGCGTTCAATAAAATATTTTTTGATTCTGGGAATAGTCAGTATCGTATCTATAGGAATCTATGTAGGACAAGTGTTATCAGTAGATAAAACTAATTTTGTAGTTGAAACAATAAAAGGTAATCCGAAGCAAGATGCTGTTCAAAACATGAGACTTATTTTAAATGAGTGGAGTCGTAATCCGAACGGATATTCTATTGATATTGAAGGTAACGTACAGAGGATTGATAAATCTATCCTATTTTATATTTTTCAAGACGAAAATAGATGGGAAGAGTCTCCTCGTGAATTTCGTCAATTTATTTTTAAACACGATACCCATTTGTACACTCAAGATTTAGTGACGTATGGCTTACGTGCTACAGGTGATGGGGAAATCGAACTTCAATATTGGGATGTATCGACGAAAAAGTTGACTCGGAAAACATTTGATATTTCTGAAATTCAACAAAATCGATCCATTCGTTTCTCTCCGTTTCAACGAATGGGTAATATGCTGCTAATTGAATCGTATATTCCTAACCGAGAATCAGTGAGAGAAAATATCTTTAGTATAGATTTAAATGATGAGACAGTATCAAAAATTAAGTTGCCAAGTCGTTTAGAGAAAGGCGATGTTATTCGATCTTTTTATGACGGAAAAATGATTGTGGAACAAATGCACCAATTAAAAGATTCAGATACAATGGAAGTAAAAATCGTTGTAAAAGATGGACAGAAAACAAAACAACTAAATCGATTTGCAGACTTTCCTAACGGTACTTATATCATGAAAGAAGGAAGATATTTGGTAGGAATTGAAGAGTCGGATGAATCTTCTGAGCAAGTACAGTTAAGATGGCACATCTATGATATTGAGTCTGATCGACAGTTCGTTAAAACGATAAAATTAAAATCGTTTGCTAAAAACGAAGTTATTTCATACTCAGTTGTTAATGCAGAAAACGACCATATATATATTGCATATCGGATGGAAAATGGAGCAGTCAAAGCGATTGTCGTCAATCCATTAACAGCCGAAACAGTATTTGAAACAGAAATTAAAAATAAGGGATCGAAGAATAAACTTATGCTTGAACAAATTATTACAAATTAATAAAAGTAACCAATTTCCACTCCTAATTTGAAACCTCCCGTTTTCTTCCAACGTATAAAGACTATACGAAGGGGGAACTGACATGCAATTCTTGATTTTTGTTTTATTTGCAGGTGTTATGTACTGGTTCTACTACAATTTCTTACTCGGGTATCGTAAGAAAAACATCACAATGACGTTCGACGATCGGTTTTATTCACTCGACGAACATGTCTCAGCCATCGAACAAAAGCTCGCAACGGATGGGCACTCGGCACGTTATCTCGGTGACCATCGTTTCGAAGTTGATGGCAAACCCTATCTGTTCCTCGAGCGGACAGTCTCAGTCGGCGGGGTTCCGACACAGCAGACGATTCTCGAGCAACAAAAAAAATAACTCTCCCACGTATGGGAGAGTTTTTTCGTTAGACTGGAATCCGGTCAAGGGGATGCGGTTGCTGCGACGAACGATACCAGCGGATGATCCAGTGATCGATGCCGATGTGATAGGCAAAGCGTCCTGCAGCCAGTAAGGCGATTGACGCTGCTAAGAATACTGGGTTCAATGCGATCGTCCCAGCGAGTAAGTAATTGAGATTCATGATACTACCGACGACCAGTGAAGGAACTGTCAACAGACTAAGAATCAACAGAATCCCGACGACGAGTTCCGCGAACGGAATCAAGGCGTTGATCAGCCCGACGTTCGGTAAGGCGAGTTGCTCGATCCACGTCGCATACCAGGAACTGACGAGTGCGTCTTCGCCAGTTGACTTCGCGAGCGCTCCTTCGAGAAACGGCCGTGCATCAAAGCCATTAATGTACTTACCGATTCCAGCGATGAACCACTGGATTCCGAGCCAGAGTCGGATGATCGTCAACAGACCGAGACCGATGATGTGTAATGCTTTCACTTTCAGACACTCCTCTACTACAACATAGTCCCCATCATACTGAAAAATCATCAGCGAGATGGGGACTATCATCATAACGTCATCGAACCGTCATCGACCTGTTACAAAAAAGGATAAGGTAACGGTTTCATGACCGTTGATCGAGGCGATGACTGATTGTAGTCAATAAAGCAGCAACGAGCGCAACCAGTCCACCGACGAGTGCCGTGTTCATCATCGGACCGTTCGCATAGACGATGCCACCGAGTGCCGAACCAAAAGCAATCCCGACGTTACTCGCAACCGGCATCAATGAAGCAGCGAGTCCTTTTGCTTCCGGATTGAACTTTTCAGCAAGGTCGATCAAGTAGATTTGTGTCGAAGTCGTTAGTAAAATCGACATCAACGACATCAAGGCGATGTTGAACAGACCAAGCGGAAGGGATGCTGTTGTGAAGTATAACGCAGCAAGAACGACTGCTTGCACGACGAAGACGAACCGTAAGCGTCCCATCGGATTTTTGCTGGCAATCTTGCCGGCAAGGATGTTACTGAAGATCGAGACGACGCCGTAAGCGAGCAAGATCGGACTGATCCACGTTTTCGCAATCCCGAGTTCTGTTTGCAGAATTGGTACGAGGTACGTGTAGACGACGTAGGTTGCCCCGAATCCAAATGACGGAATAAAGAAGGCGATCAGGATCCGTGGGTTGGCGAGCAATCCAAGCTGTTCCTTAATTGAACCAGAACCCGTCGATTGCTGGACCGGAACGATCTTCCATACTGCGAGGAACGCGATCAATCCCATGACTGTCGTTAGCCAGAACGTAGCTTCGAAGCCAGCGTGTTGACCGATGAACGTTCCGATCGGGACACCGAGAACGTTCGCAAGTGTGAAACCACCGAAAATGAACGAGACGGCGACACCGCGCTTCGCGACAGGCACACCGTCACTTGCGACGACCATTGCGAGCGAGATCAAGACACCGGTCAGGATGGCTGTCAGAATGCGGGTTGCGAGCAATACTTCGTAACTTGGAGCAAAACTACTGGCAAGATTCAATAAGACCCAGGCGAGTAAGAGACGTAGGATCAGACGACGCCGTTCCAGGTGACCGGTCAGCGACATGACGATCGGTGTACCGATTGCAAAGGAGATGGCAAAGGCTGAAACGAGCGTACCTGCTGTTGCGATCGTGATATCAAGGGCTGAGGAGATTTCAGCGAGGATCCCGACGATGACGAATTCGCTTGTTCCGAGAACGAACGTCAGGAGCGACAACGTGGCGATCAAGAGCCAATCGCGTCGACTTAAACGAGTAGTAGGTGACATGGATGATTCCTCAATTCTAGCGCTTGCGCGCGAAACTATGAGTAACAGGATAGCATGAAACGATTTCGTCGGGTATCGCAAAGCGAGATTTCGGGAAAAGAACCATTATTCGAAATAGCGTGTGAATTTCCAGGCTTGCTGTTTTTTGCGTATACTACAGAAGAAGACTACTTATAAAGGAGTGGAAACGATGCAAGCGACAGTGACATGGAACAAACAGATGGGATTTAGTGGACAGACGGAATCAGGGCATCATCTGGCGATGGACGCAGCACCCGAAAACGGTGGTGAAAACCAAGCGCCACGACCGACTGAACTCTTGCTACATGCCGTTGCCGGCTGTACTGGAATTGATATCGTCTCGATTTTAGAGAAGATGCGCTTGACGATCACCCATTTCGAAATGGATATCGAAGGAGAACGGGCAGAGGACCATCCGCGGCGTTTTACGTCGATCTCGATTCATTACCGGCTCGAAGGTGATCTCCCGGAAGATAAGGTCCGTCGCGCCATCTCGTTATCAAAGGATAAATATTGTTCGGTCTCGCAATCCCTGAACGCTGAGATTTCCGTCTATTATTCGATCAATGGTGTGCGAAGCGAGGATCCTTTGTGAAGAAAACCGTACTGATCGGTTGTCTGTTGCTTGCAGGGTGTGCGCAGGAGACGACGGAACCAACGAAACCATCACAATCGGAAACGAAGCAACCGACAGAAGAAAAGAAACCGAAACCTGAGCCAACGAAAGAGGAACGACAACAAGCACGATTAAAGCAGCAACTTAAAACGATGTCGACGTCAGAAAAAATCGATCAACTGCTCTACATCGGAGTCGCCGGCACGGAACTTTCAGCAGCTGACCGGAAATTGTTACAGACGCATGCGATTGGCGGGGTCTTATTGCTCGGCGGAAACATTACGTCGGAAGAGCAACTCTTGACGTTCACGCGTGCGATTCAAGAGACGAACCAAAAACCGTATGCGTTCGTCGGGATTGATGAAGAAGGCGGACGCGTCAGCCGGGTACCAGATCAACGATTACGTCTACCGACGAGTCAACGTATGGCGCAAGGAGCAGATGAAGTGAAAATGGAAGACGTCGGACGTACGCTCGGACATTTGTCACGTTTTTATGGCTTCAACATGGACTTCGCGCCGGTCCTTGACGTCAACAGTAATCCGAACAATCCGATCATCGGCGACCGTGCGTTAAGTGCTGATCCGAATACCGTCGCGACGCTTGGTACGGCCCTGATGCACGGGATGCAGGAGACGGGAACGATTCCGGTCGTCAAACATTTTCCCGGTCACGGCAATACGAGTGTCGATTCCCATGTCGGGCTACCGAAAGTGAAGGCATCAAAGGAAGAATTGAAGCGGACGGAGCTGTTACCGTTCCAAGAAGCGATTCAAGAGGGCGCCGAGATGGTGATGGTCGCCCATATTCTCTATCCCGCGTATGACGATATGAATCCGTCCTCGCTCTCAAAGCCGATCTTGACTGACCTCTTGCGTCAACAACTCGGATTCAACGGTGTCATCATCACGGATGATCTCGTCATGGGGGCGATCACGAAACAATATGGTCTCGCAGAAGCGGCACGTCAGTCGCTCGTCAATGGAGCTGATATGGCGATGTTTTCAGAGGCAGGTGCTTACACAAAGGTCCATGCTGAAGTGATGCAAGCCGTCAAAGAAAAAACGCTGACGCCGGAGATGCTCGATGCCAAAGTAATGCGCATCCTGAAGCTGAAGCAGACGTATGCCGACAGCCGAGAGCAACAGCGACCAACGAAATCGGAACTGATTCAGCAAGTGGAAGCGCTCAACTAGGACTAGCGAAGCAAAGCGACTCATGCTAGACTAATGGGGCAAGCCAATTAAACACGAAAAGACACTAGGGGAGTCTCCCAGCAGACTGAGACGGAAGTATCCGGACCCTTTGAACCTGATCTAGTTCGTACTAGCGGAGGGAAGTGGCTCGAAATCCTAGATATCCTTAGCGCTTCAGCGCATTTTCGGACCACTCCCTTCAACATCGGGAGTGGTCCTTTTTCGTATGGAAAGGAAGAACATGATGCGTTTACATCTGATTTCGACGGGATCCATTAATCCGCTTGACGAAATAAAGACCTTTCAATCGCTTCAACCCTATACGGATCAGCTGCATCTACGAGAACCGAACTTATCGGCGGCAGAATTACTTGATCTAATTGAGGCGCTCCTTACACATGGTTATTCGCCTGAACAGTTAACGGTTCATGATCGGGTCGACGTCGCCCATGTCGCAGGCATCGGTGTGCAGCTGACGCGCCGTTCCTTGCGTGTCCGCGATGTGCGACGTCATTTTCCGAATCTCGTCATCGGGAAATCAGTCCATTCGCTAGCAGAGGCACTGGCAGCAGAAGCGGAAGGAGCCGATCGCCTGCTGTACGGTCATATTTATCCGACAGCGTCGAAGCCGGACGTGCCACCACGAGGGATTGACGCCTTGAAGCAAGTCGTCACCTTCACGACGAAACCAGTCATTGCAATTGGCGGGATTACACCAGAACGCATGCCTGAAATCGTAGCGACCGGTGTAACCGGAATCGCCGTCTTATCGGGTATTCTCGGTCATTCGGATCCGCTCGCCGCCGTCAAGCATTATCAGGGGGTACGGGTATGACGAATCACATCATCATCGGCGGTGGAGTCATCGGTTTGACGCTTGCTTACGGTCTCGCCTGTCAGAATGAATCCGTCGTCGTCTTAGAACGCGGAGCAGGTGGACAAGGAACGAGTCGCGCGGCTGCCGGGATGCTTGCGACGGACATCGAGCTCAGAGAGGAATTGCATGCACTTTCCGCGCGAAGTCGTCGTCTGTATCCGTTGCTTGCACGTCGTCTTGAGCGAGAAACAGGCATCGATTGTGGATACCGGGAACAACCGTTTTTGTTAAAGCGTAAAGGGCGCGAGCATCTGTTTCCAGCTGTCGGTCAAATCGATCCACGACGACTGACGACTGCATTGATGTATGCCTTACACGCACGTGGCATATCGATTGAAGAACAGGTGGAAGTCACACGCATCGAAGAGAACGATGACTTCATTAGGATCGAATCGAATGCGGGAATCTGGACCGGACAAACAGTGACGGTCGCTGCCGGACGGGGTTCGCAAGCTTTGCTCGATACAGCCGGCATTTCGATCGCGACATATGGGGTCAAAGGGGAATGTCTCGCCGTCCGTCTCGCGGGTCAGCCGTTACGCTCGATCCTGTTTGACGACGCTGTCTACCTTGTGCCAAAAGCAGACGGTCGGATTTTGATCGGTGCGACCGAACTGCCGCACGACGAGACGGTCGGTGTCAGTGTCGCAGGGGTCACGTCATTGCTTCAAGCAGCAGAACGACTGTATCCACCGATTCGTGACGCGGTCATCGAAGAAGTCTGGTCCGGTGTACGACCACAAACGGCGTCCGGCTTGCCATATATCGGAGTCGCCGATTCATCCCGTCGGATCTTCCTAGCGACGGGGCATCATCGGCATGGCATATTACTCGCACCGGCGACAGCGGAAGTCTTGGTAAATACATTACGGTTGATTCAGAAGGAGGAAGTCCGATGAACATTACGATTAACGGCAATGACCACACGATCGATCAGATTGAAACGATCGAGGACATGCTAACGCAACTCGGCTTAGGGGAAAAGCTCGTCATCGTCGAACAGAATCGACAAATCATCGATCGCACGGCGTACGATCAGACGGTCGTTCGGGACAACGACACATTTGAAATCGTTCATTTCGTAGGAGGAGGATAAACATGCTGAAAATTGGAGAAAAGACATTTGAATCACGGTTATTACTCGGAACGGGGAAATATACGGATGCTACGGTACAGCAGGAAGCAATCGATGCGTCCGCCTCACAAATCTTGACGTTTGCCGTCCGCCGGCTCGATATTTTTGATAAACAACAAGCGAATTTCCTCGAGTCGCTTGATTTAACGAAGTACGATCTACTACCGAACACGGCCGGAGCGAAGACAGCAGAAGAAGCCGTTCGGTTGGCGAAGCTTGCGCGAGCATCCGGTATGTGCGACATGGTTAAGGTCGAAGTGATCGGTTGCGATAAGACGTTATTACCTGACCCGATTGAGACGTTACGGGCTTCTGAAGAATTACTTAAAGAAGGCTTCATCGTCTTACCGTATACGTCGGACGATGTCGTCCTTGCACGACGACTCGAAGAACTTGGTTGTCACGCCATCATGCCGGCAGCATCACCGATTGGTTCCGGGCAAGGTATCCTCAACCCACTTCACCTGCAATTCATCATCGAGCAGACGACGGTCCCAGTCATCGTCGACGCCGGAATCGGTTCACCGACCGACGTCGCCTATGCGATGGAACTCGGTGCGGACGGTGTCTTATTGAACTCCGCCGTTGCCCATGCTCAAGATCCAGTCAAGATGGCGCGCGCAATGAGACTAGCTGTCGAAGCGGGGCGTCTCGGATACGAAGCGGGACGAATCGAGAAGAAACAGTATGCGGTCGCGAGTAGTCCGACAAGTGGATTGATTCGATGAACCGTTACTCACGGCAAACTCGATTTCAACCGATCGGGGAAGCGGGACAAGCACGCTTGGCAACAGCGAAGGTGCTGATCATCGGCATGGGAGCGCTCGGAACGGCGTCGGCAGAACAACTCGTCCGCGCCGGTGTCGGCGTCGTCCGAATCGTCGACCGCGACTATGTCGAGTGGAGTAATCTACAACGACAACAGCTTTATACCGAGGAAGATGCGCGTCACATCGTACCAAAAGCGATTGCCGCAAAAGCACGGCTTGAAGCGATTAATTCGACGGTGACGATTGAAGCGCATGTATTAGACGTCGACCGGGCAGCGCTGACATGGCTTCTCGATGATATCGATCTGATCATCGACGCGACGGACAATTTCGATATTCGCTTGCTGATGAACGACATGGCGTTGATGCGTTCGATTCCGTGGATTTATGGTGGCTGCGTCGGCAGTTATGGGATCACGTTTACCGTCCGTCCCGGGGAGACGCCGTGTCTGCATTGTCTGCTCGATCAATTACCGCGGGATCAGGAGACGTGTGATACAGCGGGAATCATCGGACCAGCTGTACAGATGGTCGCTTCCTTACAGGTGACGGAAGCGTTGAAGTGGTTGAGCGGAAAGACGGACGCCATGCGGACGCGCTTGCTTGCGTTTGATGTCTGGTCGAATACGTTTCAACAAATTAACGTTCAGTCACTGAAGCAAACGGAGTGCCCGTCGTGCGGCATCGATCCGTCCTATCCTTACTTATCGGATCAAACGGTTCGTTTCACGGCACTCTGCGGTCGGGATGCCATTCAAATCCGCGGAGACGGACAGCGGGATCTGGAACAGTTGAAACAACGTCTCCAGCCGGTCGCTGCGATTTCCGCCCATAATCCATATTTGCTGGCGTTTACGACGGACGAACATCGGATGGTCGCTTTCCGAGATGGACGCGTTCTGATTCATGGCGAGGCGGATCTCGTCAAAGCGAAACGGCTCTATCATGCCTATTTCGGGTAACGTTCACAAAACAGTAAAACTAATTTTAAATATATATGTTTTAAATGTTTGAAAAACAGGTAAATAAGACTTCAGACATAAATCGGTCTACAGGTTTTGAACGTGAAGAGGAGTGATTCAGATGAAACAAGAATTCGATCCAATCAAGGATCAGGCACAGACGGAAGACGCCCAAGCAGTTGTTCAGCAACCCAACTGGAATCCGGATCGGTACCGGACGAACTTGAACCCATTCTATCTGTCACCTTGTAGTGTCGAACGTAGAGAAGACGTGCATCAGGATGCATCGAAAATTCTCGAAGTCGAGACGTCGTCGCCCCTCCAACAACTTTTTGAACACAATCAAGCAACGCATAAATCAGAACAATCGGGCAAAAAATTTAAAACAGGCATCGTCGTCGGCGTCGGTGCGATCATCGGCGGATCGGTTTCTGTGATTCGTTCCGTTCAACGCTTTAGAAAACAACGGACGAAATAATACGTTCGTCGTAAGAGTGAAAAAGCAGGAGGCATTCGCCTTCTGCTTTTTGTGTTACCCTTTCGTTTCACAAAAGAAATGAGGGGTTTTAGTATGTATGTTGTTTCTACTTGTTATATCTAGATTTATCAGTTAGTTACGTTATCAAATGCGGTAGATTTACCGTTCACGTAAACATCGATGATTTTATGTTCAGGATCTAATGTTAACTTGTAGACATGCTGCTTCGTTTTCTTATGAGTTTTAGATTCATTCAATTTAATCTTTAGCTTATCTCCTTGTTCCTCAAGATCAGTAGCAACTGTTTTCTTTGACTGATAAACAACATAAGCGACTTTGTCTTTCGTATTGATCAATTGCAAGGTATTGGCGGGATTGATCTTCGTTTGTATTTCGTTTGGTACAATCTTTAACTCACTAAAACTGAGCTTAGACTCATTGATGCTACACGCTGATAACAAAGTACATAACAGAGCTAACAGTATAAGTCTTTTCATGTTTTCCCTCCTGGCTTTCAAATGAGAAGTATATATTGTATTTTAACAGTTTTTTAAAGTATGCAGACCTCAAAAACTAATAAAATTTTCTATATTAGCCATATTATTGATTCACAAAAAAATAAAATGGTAAAGTAAATACTATTGATTAACTCATTTCTATAATTATAAATAGCGATGTAATATCAAATTTAAACAATTTTAAGTTATTTAGTAATCGGAGGGTTTTAATTGCGTAAGATGGGATTTTGTTTTGTATTAGTAGCTTTGACTAAGCTATGGCTATCTATTTACTTAGCTGAGTTTTTATTTCTTAGAGAGCTAGAGGTGTACAAAAGTGTCGGAGGTGATGCGATTGACATGATTCCGAGCCTTACTTGGTTGATCATTCTTTTGGAATGTATCATAGGTATTACTTTGATTGTTACAGATGGGAAAAGAAAACTAAAACAGACATAAAAAGTAAACGTTCTATCTATTTTCTATTGAAACTAATGTGTAGTTTTTCTCTTAGTCGAGAAGAATTACACTTTTTTCGTCATTACGTATCATCGGATTGATGTGCAACACGAAAACTACTGCTTTTTGTATTCCAAACGGATGTTCGTCGCAGAACGAACGCTTGCATGCTACACTTAAGCTACTATATTCAAAAAGTGAGTGTGATGAAAATGAAATGGATACATACTGCCGATTGGCATCTCGGCAAAATCGTTCATGGCGAGTCGATGCTCGAGAACCAGCGGGCGGTCTTAGCGGACTTTTTGACACTCGTCGACCGCGAACAACCGGATGCAATCGTCATTGCGGGTGACTTATACGACCGCGCCGTACCACCAACGGAAGCCGTTGAACTGCTTGACGAGACGCTCGCTGCCTTGATCCTTGACCGAGACATTCCAGTCGTTGCGATCAGTGGAAATCACGATTCGGCCGAACGGTTAAGTTTCGGAACGACGTTACTCCAACGGGCTGGTCTGCATCTCGTCGGAAAACTAACGCCGGTCATTACTCCGGTCACGATCAAAGGGGTGTCATTTTACCCGATTCCGTTCGCGGATCCGGCGACCGTTCGTTACGTGCATCAGGACGAAACGATTAAGACACATGATGACGCGATGCGGACGATCCTTGCCGGATGTATTCCGGATGGACCGAGTGTCCTCGTCGGTCATGCTTTTGTGATCGGTGGACTCGAGACGGATTCGGAGCGGCAATTGTCCGTCGGAACGGCAGGGCAAGTTAGCGCAAGCCAGTTTGCACCGTTTACGTATACGGCACTCGGTCATCTGCATAATCCACTTGCGATTCAATCCGAGACGGTTCGCTACAGCGGATCGCTCTTGAAATATTCATTCTCGGAAGCCCATCATGTCAAAGGGGTCGATGTGTTGACGTTGAACGATGCGGGTACGTTCGATCGTCGGTTCGAACCACTTGCACCAAAACGTGACTTGAGGGAACTGACTGGAAGTCTCGCGGAGCTGACAGACCCGGCGTTCGTCGCGACACAAGACCCGGACGATTATCTAAAGATCAATCTAACGGACGGCGAAGCTTTGATGGATCCGATGGGCAAGCTGAAAAAAATCTATCCGAACATCCTGCACCTCGAGCGAATTGGATTCGTCCGCGAGAGTACGCGGGCGGTCAAGGCGTCGCGGGAGCAAGTCAAGGATGCATCCGTTGCGGATCTATTCAGTGAGTTTTATGAAGCAGTCCGTGAGAAGAAACCGACGGAAGCGATGCAAGCCGTCCTGAAGGAGGAAGCGACATGCGCCCAGAACGACTGACATTACGCGCCTTTGGACCGTTTGCTGGTGAAGAGACGATTGATTTCACGGCACTTGCCGGACGGACGATGTTCGTCATCTCCGGGAATACCGGAGCAGGGAAAACGACGATCTTTGACGCATTGACGTTCGCCCTGTATGGCGAAACGTCAGGCGGCGAACGGGAAATGAGCGAACTGCGAAGTCATTTTGCCGTGCCCGAGCAAAAGACGGAAGTTGAACTGGAGTTTACGCTGAAAGGGGAACGGTACCGGATCATCCGCCAACCGAGTCAACCGCATCCGGTCAATAAAACCGGCTACTCGCATGAAGCCGAGCTCGCTCGGTTCGACGGAACGACGTGGAAACCGCTCGCGGTCAAGATTCCAGAAATCAAGCAACGGGTTCAAGAGCTGATTCAGCTCGACCATAAACAGTTTTCGCAAATTCTCCTGTTGCCGCAAAATAAGTTCCGCGAACTGTTGATGGCAGAGTCAAAAGACAAACTGCAGATTCTCAAGCAGCTGTTTAAGACGGAACACTATGGTGAGTTCCAGCAACGATTGCATCGACAAGCGCTCGATCTTGCGGCACGCATCAAGGAAACGAAGACGAAACAATGGGCAAAGCTTGAGGAACTACCTCTGCAAGCGAACTGGAGTGAACTGACGGAAGGCGACATCCGGTTACGGATGGAGGCATTGACGACGGAACGGGACGAATGGTTAACGGCTGCTCGTCAAGCTGAAATAGAGACTCGTGCGATCGTCGAGAAGAAAACGACGCAATTGCAACAAGGCGAGCAACTCGAAGCGGTTTTCCAAGAGCAGGAGCGACTTCAACAGACGGAACAGTTGCTACTAGACCGCCTACCGGAAATCAAGAGGATGCAAGAAGAAGCGATGGCGGCTGAACGCGCTCAAATTGTCGCACCGATCTATGACCAGTGGCAACAGGATCAAGAACAATTGACGCAACTCACGCATCGAAAACAGGAAACTGAACAGCACATCGCTCGCTTGAAAGAGCAACAAGAGGTCGTTCAAGCAAAAGTCGATCGATTGCTAGCGGAGGAACCACAGATTGAGCAACTTAGTCGTCGTCTCGAAAAGATTCAAGAAGAGCGCGAACGCCTGGAAGCAGAAACGGCTTTACGGCAACAACAGCAACAACTAGTAGAACGTTTGAAGCTTCTGGACCCAGAGTCATTACGGAAGCAACTCGAACAAGCACGGACAGAGCGAAAGAACGTTCAAGAACAACTGCATCCATTACAAAACGTCGGAGCAGAGCGCTTACAGGTGCAAGAACGGCGCTTCATCCTGCAACAGCTAGCGACAAAGGTAGCGGAACATGACAAATTGGAAGCAGAACGGCAACAGCTGATCGTCCGCGGCACGAGCGTCCGGGATCAAAAAGAGGCAGCAGCGCGCCAGTATGAAGAAGCGCGTAGATACGAACGGGAACAACTGGCTGCTGAACTTGCCAAAGGATTGACGGACGGGACGGCTTGCCCGGTTTGCGGGAGTACATCGCATCCGCAGCATGCTGTCGCCGTCGCAAAGGAACGATCCGTCGATGTAGCACAACAGCGGTTCCTTGAAGCGCAACAAGCGCATCAAGAATTGCAAGCCTCTTACCGGACAGTTGCGGAGCGTCTGCAGCAACTGACGACCGAAATGAAAAAGACGAGTGAAAACGAGTCATCTCATGCGGATGTTTCAGCACAGCTTCAGGAAGTCGAACAGACGGAAGCCCGATTAGCGGCAGCGCAGACGGAAAAAGCGCGTCTTGAGACTCGCCTGCAACAACTCGAGCAATCCATGGATCAGCTACAACTGAAAATCGATGCAATGATCAAAGATCGGACCGTCATCGAATCGGAAATGGCACACTTGTCTGGTCGCCTAAGTCAAT
This sequence comes from Exiguobacterium sp. s191, assembly GCF_018618955.1. Classification (NCBI taxonomy): domain Bacteria; kingdom Bacillati; phylum Bacillota; class Bacilli; order Caryophanales; genus Exiguobacterium; species Exiguobacterium sp. s191. The sequence goes on from NZ_JACSNC010000001.1 coordinate 532,763, forward strand.
CAGGAGAGTCCACGAAATCGCTACCAGCACTCCGTGAGGAACAACAACAGGCAGAAACACGTATCGAGCAGTTCAAGCAAGACAAACAACGTCAGTTACGCGAGAAGGAACAGCTCGATCGTGACTTCGCGGAACACCAGGGTCGATTCCGTCAATTGACTGAGGCATCTGCTGAACAAAGCGATCGATTAACGAAACGCGAAAACGAATTACACGCAGTTTTGGCAGAAGAAGCGTTTCCGACGATTGAAGCCTTCCGCGATGCGAGACGTTCTCGTGACGAACTCCGCCACCTCCAAGAACGTTTGGAACAAGACCGCCTAGCGCGGCAGGAACTGAAGCTGAAACAGGAACAAGCTCGCTTGAAGACGGAAGGCCAAGTGCGACCGGACCTTGAACAGTTACGGATGGAAGTGCAGACGTCGTCGCTCGAACTGACGGAGCGGACCGACCGACGTGTCGGGCTTGAGAAGGAACGCGCACACATCGATCAGTTGATCGCGGCTTGGGAAAACCTGCAACGCCAAATCGAGGACGAGGATGCGAGATACGGGGTCATCGGCGAACTCGCTCGCGTTGGTGTCGGGGAGAATGCGCAACGGATGACGTTCGAGACGTACGTCCAGACGGCATACTTCGATGAAATACTGTTCGCCGCAAATCGGCATCTGCACGAGATGACATCTGGTCGTTTCCAGCTTGAACGGAAAACGGAGGCGGGAAAAGGACTCAAGAAATATGGGCTTGATTTAAATGTCTTTGACGCGTACACGTCGCAAACGCGTCACGTCAAGACGTTATCCGGTGGCGAAAGCTTCAAAGCATCCCTTGCGCTTGCGCTCGGATTGTCGGAAGTCGTGCAAGAAGCAAGCGGTGGGGTATCACTTGAGACGATGTTCATCGATGAAGGATTCGGAACACTTGACCCGGAATCACTCGAACAAGCGATCGAGACGTTGCTCTCGATTCAAGCGAGCGGTCGCATGGTCGGAATCATCAGTCACGTCCAGGAACTGAAGTCACGAGTTGACGCAAAAATCGAAGTCAAACAAGGAAAAACGGGGTCGACGATTGAACTAGTCGTCGAGTAAGGAGCTAAGATCGATGGAAACACGAAACATGGTCACGAAAACACAAATCAAAGAGGCGTTACACGAATTAGGTGTGACGCCCGGTATGAAACTGTTCGTCCATTCGTCTCTCAAACAAATCGGCTGGATTCCCGGCGGCGTACAAGCGTTAATCGAGGCCTTACAGGAAGTCGTCACGACGGAAGGGTTGATCATGATGCCGGCGCAGAGTACGGATAATTCGGATCCGAAAAACTGGAGCCAACCGGCTGTTCCCGAGGAATGGTGGGAAACGATCCGCCGGGAGATGCCGGCATATGACCCGGCAAAAACGGTCACACGCGGCATCGGTCGCGTCCCGGAAGTCTTCCGGACGTATCCCGGCGTCGTTCGAAGCGATCATCCGATGTGGTCCGTGACCGCCTGGGGGAAAGATGCGGCGACATTCGTTGCCGATCATACATTAGAAAATGGCTTCGGTCCCGGTTCACCGATTGAACGCTTCATCGAGGCGGACGGTCAAATTCTGCATATCGGTTCCCCTTGGGATACGACAACCGTCTGGCATTACGCGGAATACGGATTGAATCGTCCGGACGTCGAGGATGGTTGTAAAGTCAAAGAAGGAACGACGGAACGATTCATTCATTACCGACATCGTCAAATCGATAGTGACGCGTTTGGTCCGATTGGCGAAGCGTTAGAAAGTGCCGATTTCGTCACGTCCGGTCTGATCGGACAAGCGAAATCTTACCGCATCGATGCCAAAGCCTCGATCCCAGTCGTCATGTTGCAATTAAAAGCGCTCGATCAATGGTTATTTTGAAACTTTTTCGGGAAACCTTCGTAGTAGAAAACAGAATCATAAAAAGGAGTGAAAGCAATGGCTTCACGTTTTAAAGTAAACCCGGCATTGCGTCGCGGATTCGATACAGCACGTGTCGGAGAGCGACCAATGACAAAAAGCGGGACGATGAGCAAGATTTTCTTGATGCTCGCTCTCGTCACAGCAGCAGCAGGGGGAAGTTGGTTCTTCCTCGCAGAAAACCAAGCGTTCCTATTCCCGGCATTAATCGGTGGATTCGTCATCGGTCTGATCCTTGCCTTGATCATCACATTCAAACCAGCAACAGCACCGGTCCTTTCACCGGTCTATGCGTTGGCAGAAGGTGTCGCCGTCGGAGCATTGTCGCTCGTCTTTGAAAGCATGTACCCAGGTATCGTCGGAAAAGCAGTGGTTGCGACTTTCGTCGTTGCGTTCGCGATGTGGTTCGTCTACTCGACAGGCATGATAAAAGTGACGCAACGTTTCCGTTCTGCGGTCACAGCAGCGATTCTCTCGATCTTCGTCTTGTATGCAGTCAACTTGATTCTCTCGTTATTTGGTGTCGACCTCCCATTCATGACAGGTAGCTCACCGCTTGCGATTGGTATTCAGTTCGTCATCGTCATCGTGGCATCCCTGTCACTCGTGATGGACTTCGATTTTATCTCGCAACAAGTTCGTGCGGGTGCTCCGAAATCGATGGAGTGGGTTGCAGCATTCGGATTGATCGTGACGATCATCTGGCTCTATATTGAATTACTCGATCTCCTGTACCGTCTTGCGGCACGGGATTAACAGCAACAGACGACGGAGAATCCGTCGTCTGTTTTTTTTATCGTTAATTTGTTTCTGAGGATGACATTACTTTTTCAAAACGAAAGAATTCGTATTCTTCATCGGACGTGGGCACTTCGCCCTCTACATTCGGGCCAGGGTTCCCTTTATGATTAAATTCGACGATGTGGAAACCGCACTTATTCACATAGAAATGAATATTACGTTTTTCAAAGTACGGGGTATGCAACTCCCATACGTTTGTTTGTGGAAAGGCGGCTTCAATTGCTTTCCATGCTTTCGTGCCAATCCCTTTTCCATCTGCACTTATATATATAAAATCGACTTCATTATGCTGTGTTTTTTCATTAATCCGTAGCACCACACCTCCGACTATTTCACCATCTAGGACGATATGAAGAATAGTAGCGCCCTTCGCACACAACGAATGCTGTATGTCTTCCTCTGAAGGAATAGGTCCCATTTCTGTTAAGTCTTCATATTGACAGCTATCTTGCCAACCTTTCATAAAGGCATCTTGTAATGCCTTTTTAAATTTTGGTAAGTCTTCTGTTGTTACGGGTAATAGCTCAATTTTTGAATCCATGTTGTTTTCACCTCATCCTAAAAAATTAAAAAAAGCGTCCAATGGTTAAAAATATTAAACTCCATATGCCAATACTAATACTGGTATAGAACGAATACGTTTTTATCGACATATGCGACATCCCGCAGAAGTAACCAGCGAAATGACGCATTCCCGGTACGAAATAACTCACGACAAGCGCTACTGCTCCATACTTCCCAATCCACGTTTCAGCTTTACTACTCCATTTTCGGGGAGCGCTCATCCAACGTCCCAGCCAATCAAGTAAAGGACGACCTGCTCGTTGTCCAATGAAATAACTAAATAGCATTCCGACGAATGACCCAATACATACGACGACAAACGTTAAATCATAACGAAGAAAACCAATTTTTGTGAAATAACCAACGAGTAAAATCATCAACTCATCTGGAATCGGAAGGCTGAATAGACCTAAGGCCAGTACGAGAAAAATAGTGACATATCCATAGTCTGTAATCATAGCTTCAAATAAAGCCATCATATTGTTTGTTCTTTTTCTGTGCTGATTTTTTTAGCATGTGGAATCTTCACATGACTGATCATTAAATAAGAAAGTAGGCACATGATTCCGGCGACGAACATAGGTGATAAGAAGATCGTAGTTAACAGTAGAATGACAGCAGCCGCGGGTACGGGTAACCCGATAAAAGTCGGTAACTCACTTTGCGTCGTATTAAATCGTGCTAAGCGAAGTAATGCACAGACATTGTATGACACAGCGAGGAAAAGAGCGATTTGTCCAAAATCACTTAGTAAAACATGATAAGTAAAAAGCGCTGGAGCAATTCCGAACGTTACTAAATCTGAAAAAGAATCGAGTTCTTTTCCGAATTCGGATACAGTTCCTAGTTTTCTAGCGATCCTACCGTCAAACAGATCAAACAATAACCCGAATAAAATAAATCCAATTGCTGCACTAAAGTTCTCCTCGAGTACGGCAAAGATAGACAACGTTCCACAGACGAAGTTACTAATCGTTAAGATTGCGGGGATAGCAGTTTTCGACATAATATGAAGTCTTCCTTTCCTGACATGAATGAGCGGATTTGAATCCCTAAGCGACTCATTCAAAATAATTTTTAGTCAGAGTACACGATGGTCGTTTGTGCAGGGATGTGTTACTCTCACAAAAAGAGCATAAACTATGGAGTCACTCCAGGGTAAAGGGGGCAAAAAAGGAAAGATGAAAAATTATTTGCAAAAAAAATTTACAACCGGTGAATTTGCAAAACTTCTTGATATCAACAAAGACACACTTTTGTATTACGATAAAATCAATTTATTTAAACCGGCTGGTACTCATACGAACGGGTATCGCTACTATACGTTTGAGCAATTTGATCAATTTATGGCGATCCATTCATTACGACAAGTAGAAGTACCAATTAAAGAATTAAAAAAATATTTTGAAACACCGACGATACCGTCGTTACGACAACTGGCATTAAAACAAAGTGAACAAGTCGCGCTTGAAGTAAAAAAATTGCAGGATATTCAGCTTTTTTTACATCGTGTCGTAGAACTGACAGATGAAATGCAAGGGATTTCGTTCGGAGAAGTGCATTTTAAAAAGTTAGCTGAAGAATCGATTGTATTGAGTGAGGAAAAATTAGATTGGTCATTGTCAATTGAAGAGTTGTATCAGCACTCTAGTGTATTTTTAAAAAAACTTGGTGTGAAAAGTACAGCTGCACATGGAATCGTGTATGAAAAAGAGAAATTCTTGCAGGAGGAAGGTAATCTACATCATTTGTTTTGTCACGTAGAAACAAGTCATTCGAAGAAAAAACCAGCCGGATTATACGCTGTCCTCTATTTCAAAGGGAGTTTTGACAATATCGATACTGCTTATACACAGCTTATGGATTCATTAGAAATACAAAACTTTGAAATGGACGGAGATGTGTATGAGGAGTACCTACTTCATTCTATTGCGTCTCTAGAGGAAGAGGAGTTCATCACGAAGATTAGTGTGAAAGTAAAAGAAAACGTTTCAACATCTTGAATGTGTATTTTCTAAGAATCGTATTTAAGATGTTTTGATATGTCTTACTTTTTGTCATAAGTGACTAAGGATTTGAATGCTTGAACAAGATTAAATCAAAAATAAGTAATAGATATACCATCCAGCAAATAACATTGCCAGATGGTCTTTTTGATCATATTCCGTGATCACTTTTTAGTTGGTCGACATATTGTTTTGCTTCGAGCAAGGACGATCCGAGCGTCTCTCGAACGCGTTTGACAGCTTCAACCGTCTTTCCTTCATGAAGCAACTGAACCAGTTCGACTTGTAACGCTGCTTCTTCTAGTGACACCTCATTCAGACCGAGGTGCTCTTCGATCCGTTGTAGCTTCTTCAGAATCGTTTGTTGGCGGCGTTTCGCTTCGTCTGCTTTTTGAGATAAGGACATCCAGATGAAGAATAAGACGATTAGTGGTGCGAACGTGACGACAGAATCCATGGAGAACACCTTCCTTTGTTTCACCGTACCATAGGATAGTCACCGTAACAAATAGTGGAAAATGATGCAGAAATTGATTATGCTGATATAGTGGAAAATAAAGGGTTAATATGGAAAGGAGATAAATCTAGTGGATAATGTGTTAGTGACATTTTTACCGCTCTTGATTCAAATCGGACTGATCATGGTACTGTTCTTCTTCGGAACGTTTGGTCTGTTTTTCTTCGTAAAACGCAGTTCGTATCACAGTAGTCGTTATTATCGTTTAACGCGCGAACCGTTTTTACGGATCGTTCGTGATAAAGGGAAATGGGGTGAATACTTGACGACACGTCAACTCGATCAAGTTTCCGGATACGGCACTTATGTCTTTAATACATACTTACCACGTGCGCGTGGAGAAGGAACGACGGAGATCGATGTGACGTTCATTCATGAAAGTGGCATCTATGTACTCGAATCGAAAAACTACAGCGGGTGGATTTTCGGACGCGAGCAGGACCGTCAGTGGACGCAGCAGTTCCAGAATCGCTTCAAGCAACGGTTCTATAATCCGATCAAACAAAATGAAGGGCATCTCAAAAGCATGCAACGCTTCTTAGAAGGAACGGATCCCGCGCTCTTTCACTCCTTGATCGTTTTCAGCGAACGCTGTGAACTGAAAAAGATCACCGTCGATTCAGCGCATGTCCGTGTCTTGAAACGAAATGTCCTTCGCAAGACGATCGAGCAACTCGCGACAGGAAAACCATTGACACCCAGTCAAGTTGATACGATTGCAGGGAAACTCGGGGTTCATTCACAAGTCGATCGTGCCACGCAACAAGCGCATATCGAAGGGATTCGCCAACGCCAGGCAAAATGAGACCGTTGACGGACTTGTTCTTCTTCAGGTATAGTGGATAAATAATAAGTAGTGCAACTATATGGAGATGATGGGATGAAAGAATCGGAATGGTCGCTTGGCATGCAATTATCCCGTAGTTATTATGCGTTTAAACGTGCTGCTGCTAAACGGATGGAAGCGTTCGGACTGACACCAGAGCAGTTTTCTGTCCTGAGCGAACTCGCTAAACAAGATGGTGTTTCGCAAAAGCAGCTGGCACTCGTGACAGAACGTGATCAAACGACGATCGGTAAGATTCTGGATAAGCTCGGTAAAAAAGAACTAATCGTTCGGACGCCGGACCCCCGGGACCGACGAGCGGTTCTGCTCTTAATGACACGAGAAGGACGCGACATCGTCGATCGCCTCGGACCAGAGCTCGATCAGCTACAACTCGAAGCGTTCCGTGGACTATCGAGAGAGCAAATCGAGCAATTAAAGGAAACACTTGAGACCATTCACCGGAATGTGACGTGAATGGTTTTCCTTCGGACATATAGTTGCACATGATATTATAAGTAATGCATATAAAAGGAGATCGTAATATGAAAGCATGGAAAGATGTCTGGTCAATGACACAAACGAAAGTGGGACTCGTCTTCGCGATCGTCGTCCCACTCTTGTTCCTCATCGTTTGGATGACTGGTTACGAAGGAACAACGGAACGGCTCGATCAATTGAACGTCGGAGTCGTTGGCGAAGTGAATGACCCGTTCGTCACATCACTTAAGGAAGCACCATTCACGGTCCAAACACTCGCGACGGAAGCGAAAGGGTTGGAAGCACTCGATGCCAATGAAGTCGATCTCGTCCTACAAAAGGATGATGCCTCGCGTCAACTGACGGCACACGTCAGCCAGACGAATGCTGAATTCGCGAATGCGATTCTCGAGCGGGCAACGGAAACGATCGGCAAACAGTTGAATGGTGAGCCGACGTTTACGACATCGATCGTCACGGAGCATGCCGTCTCGGATTTTGCCTTGTCGATGCTGCCACTCGTCCTCGGGTTCGTCATCTATATCGCGACGATGACGATGGGGATTCAATTCAATCTTGTCAGTACGATCTTAAGTAAGCGTCATTCGATCTGGTCGCTATTTTGGAGTCGCCAACTGTTGCACGGGATCGTTCTTTTGGTCGTTCCATTACTGCTCGTTTCCGTGGCACATGTATTAACGGACATCACGACACCGTTCATCAAACTATGGGCGTTCGAACTCCTTGTCGTCGCGACCTGTATCGCCGTCACGCAGATGAACTTTGCGATATTTGGACCGATTGCGCCGCTCGTCAATGTCGCATTGATTCCGTTCCAGCTGATGACTGCCGGAAACATCGTGCCGGCGAAGATGCTGGCACCGTTTTATCAATCGCTTGGAACGTTCCTGCCCGTTCCGAATGCAGTCTCCGGTTTCAGTCGATTGCTGTTCATGGATGGTTCAGTAGGGACACAGGTGCTTCATTTATCACTGATTGGTCTCGGTAGTTTTATCGTGACATGTTTAGTGGTGAGTTGGAGGGAGCAACGACAAGCACGACGTGTAGTTGCATGAAGAACATTAAGAAGAATCGTCATCGAATGAGATGGCGATTTTTTTGTTTGAAATCGATTTACGAAAAAATCATTGCATAACAAAATCGTTATATAATAATATGGTTATGTGAAAAGCGAAAAGATAAATTCGTGCCTGGATCATGCATGGACTATACGTATAACAGAGAGGAGGAGCCTCTAGTGATCGAGACAGCAAAACGGGTAGAAGAGATGAGTCAGTTCTTAAAGCTGTTGAGCGATGGAACACGACTTGAAATTTTGCGAAGAGTACATGTTCGGGAGCATTGTGTCTGTGATTTCGTCGAGATGTTTGATATTTCGCAACCGGCAGTCAGCCGTCATCTAAAATTATTGCGTCAATCCCAGCTCATCTTGGAACGACGGGAACGACAATGGATTTATTTTCGAATCAATCCAGATCATCCGCAGTATAAATTGTTATTGACGATTTTAGCAGAAATGGACACGCCGGACATCCCGGACAGAAGTTGCTAAGACACATTGTGGATGAAATGGATTAGCCCGAGTAAGGCAGGGGAATTAAAACGATATTCCATTCTGAGTGACACGTTCAAGGATGACGAATCGTTAACAGAACCACTCGAAATTTAATACAGAAATGAAGTGAACGCATTGACCGGTACACATTTACTAGCGATCGGAATTTTTCTGATCACCTTATTCTTAATCATTAAACAACCGAAAGGACTCGGCATCGGTTACTCCGCGATGGGAATGGCGCTCGTTGCGCTATTGACGGGAGTCGTCAACCTCGATGATGTCTCGACGGTCTGGGGCATCATCTGGAATGCGACCTTTACGTTCATCGCCCTGATCATCATCTCATTGATTCTTGATGAGATTGGATTCTTCGAATGGGCGGCACTCCACATGGCACGCATCGCACGAGGTGGTGGTGTCAAACTATTCGTGTACATGACATTGCTCGGTGCTGTCGTTGCGGCTTTATTCGCGAACGATGGGGCAGCCTTGATTCTGACACCCATCGTCCTCGCGATGGTTCGTCACTTGAAACTTCCGGATTATGTCGTGTTAGCTTACGTCTTCGCTTCCGGATTCATTGCCGATACGGCCAGTTTGCCATTCGTCATCTCGAACCTCGTCAACATCGTCTCAGCAGACTTCTTTAATATCGGGTTTACGGAGTATGCGTCACGGATGGTGTTCGTCAATCTCTTTTCTGTCATCGGCAGTCTGATCGTCTTGTATCTCTATTTCCGAAAGAGTATTCCAAAGAATTACGATGTCGCGCAACTCGTCGCACCAGCGACAGCGATCAAGGATCAACGGATGTTTAAGTTATCTTGGTTCGTCCTCATCTTGCTGGTCGTCGGATACTTCACGAGTGACATCGTCGGCATTCCCGTCAGTCTTGTCGCTGGTATTATCGCCTTGTTCTTCTTATTGATGGCACGCCGTTCACCGAGCGTACCGACGAAAAAAGTCATCAGTGGTGCTCCGTGGGCAATCGTCTTCTTCTCACTTGGTATGTATATCGTTGTCTACGGACTTCAAAATGCCGGGTTGACACAAGTTCTTGCCGACATCATTGATGGATTTGCGACGAATCTAGCAGCCGCAACTTTTGGCATGGGCTTCTTAGCTGCCATCTTGTCGTCGATCATGAATAATATGCCGACCGTCATGATTGATGCGCTCGCGATTGATTTAAGTCAGGCAACCGGAACGATGCGAGAAGCGCTCATCTATGCGAACGTCATCGGATCCGATTTGGGACCGAAGATCACGCCGATTGGTAGTTTAGCGACGTTACTTTGGTTACACGTGCTTCGAACGAAGGGTGTAAAGATTGGTTGGGGACAATACGTTAAGATTGGAGCGATTCTAACGATCCCGACACTCGCCATCACATTGCTTGGCTTGTATATCAGCTTGATACTTTATTGATTTTCAAGGAGGAACGAGAGATGAAATTGATGATTATTGGTTCAGTTGCTGCGGGAACGTCCGTTGGAGCAAAAGCACGTCGTAACAGTGAAGAGTTGCAAATCACGATTTATGATCGGGATCAGGACATTTCGTATTCAGGTTGTGGAATTCCCTACTTCGTCGGTGGGGAGATCGCTGATATCGATGAGTTGACACCACGCGATGCCGCTTTCTTTAAAAAACGGTATAACATCGATATTCACACACAACACGAAGTCGAGTCGATCGATCATGCGACAAAAACGGCGACGATCGTCAATCTCCTGACAGGAGATCGTTTCACGGACACGTATGATACGTTAGTGTTGGCAACTGGTGCTTCAAGTATCGTTCCACCGCTTCCAGGAGTTGAGCATGAGAATGTCTTTACGGTTCGAAATGTCCGCAATGCCGACGCGATTCGGTCCTACATTGACGCCCATGATCCGAAGACGGCAACGATTGTCGGTGGAGGATTCATCGGACTCGAGATGGCAGAGCAATTGACGTATCGCGGCATTCAAGTCACGCTCGTCGAACGTTTGCCGCAAGTCATGCCGCCACTTGATCGCGATATGGCAGAACGCGTAGCGGATCATTTGAAAGATAAAGGGGTATCGCTCTTGCTTGGCGAATCCGTGACAGCGTTCAACGGAGAAGAACGTGTTTCTGAGGTCGCACTTGAGAGTGGAAAAACGATCGAGACCGATCTCGTCATTTTATCGGTTGGCGTCAAGCCGAACACGGGTCTTGCGAAGCAGATCGGTGTAGAGCTTGGTAAAACAGGGGCGATTGCAGTCAACCGTCACATGCAGACGAATGTAGCTGAAGTTTACGCAGTCGGTGACGTCGCGGAGAGTTTCTCCGTCATCACGGGTGAAGCACTTTATCGTCCGCTTGGTTCAACAGCGAACAAGATGGGACGGATTGCCGGCATGGTCATTACTGGAGAAGAAGCGGAGCACCGTGGGATCTTAGGGACGGGTATCTTCAAGGCGTTCGATTTGACCGTCGCTCAAACAGGTTTGACGGAAAAAGAAGCGCGTGAGTCAGGCTATGACATCGAAGTCTTGCATAACATCAAACCAGATCGTCCGGAATACATGGGTGGGAAAGAGATGACGATCAAAGCGATTGCCGATCGGGCAACAGGGCGAGTCCTCGGAGCCCAGATCGTTGGTCCGCAAGGTGTCGACAAACGGATTGATGTCCTGGCGACGGCGATCACCTTTAAAGCGAAGGCAGAGGATTTATTCCATCTCGATTTAGCTTACGCTCCACCGTTCGCGACGACGAAGGATCCCGTTCTCTATACGGGAATGGCACTCGATAATGCCATCAAAAAAACAGCGCGTTTGATGACACCGAACGAATTAATTGACCAAGTCGCGAAGGGGAAGTCGTTCCAAATCATCGATACACGCTCGAAAGCACAATTCGAAAAAAATCATGTTGATGGAGCGATCCATATTCCGCTCGGTGAACTGCGGACACGCGCAAAGGAACTGGATCCGACGTTACCGACGATCGTCTACTGCAACAAAGGCGTGACGGGGAATGCTGCGCAAAACGTCTTGAAAAATCTTGGATTTACGGATGTATGCAACTTATCAGGTGGTAACAAGAACTATCAACATATCAAAAAATGTTTGTCATAAAATCGAACAATATAGCGTGATGATCCTATTCATTTAGGAATCATCACGTTTTTTTGTTGCCAAATCGTTAGAAATAGGATATTTTTAGTATATCGGTAGACGATATAACGGAAGACGTAGTAAGGAAGTGAGAAAATGGCAAGAACAGTCCAGGAGACAGCATTAACAGAAGCCGTTTATTATATTTTACTGTCACTTCAACAACCCCGTCATGGTTATGGCATCATGCAATTCGTCCAACAGTTGAGCAACGATCGGGTCAAGTTAGCTGCCGGTACGTTGTACGGCGCACTCAGTAGTCTGGTCGATAAAGGATGGATTGAAGCGATTGAGCAAGAAGCAGGGCGGAAGAAAGAGTACATCTTGACGAATCAGGGGCGGGAAAGATTACAGGTAGAGCTGGATCGATTAAAAGAACTCGTACGACATGGACAAGAAACGATGGGAGTGGATCAAGGTGAGCAGTAAAACGGTCTATCGCTTTTACGCTGATTATGCAAAAGAAGAAGTGTGGTTAAACGAGATGGCAAACAACGGCTGGTACTTACAGCAGTTTCGACTCGGACGTTATGTATTCATCAAAGGTGAACCTGGTATGTACACGTATCGAATCGAGTTATTAGAAAACATGCCAAAGCATCCGAAGTCGCAGGACTACTTTGCGTTTTTGGAAGAGATGGACATCGAAGTCGTGGATACATCGTTCCGCTGGGTCTTCTTAAGAAAACGGACCTCGGATGAACCATTTCATTTGTACTCGGACTTTGATTCACAGATCCATCACGAACATCGGATTTTGCAACTCTATAAAGTCATTTTTTTCGTGAACATCATTGCAGTACTCATTAATTTGTTTAATCCGATTACCGACACGATGATTTGGTTCAACCTCGCGATCGTGACGGGTCTCTCATTCGTGATGCAACGCCACGAACGTAAAATTCAAACGTTACGTGGATTGCGTGCCATTGCGGAGCAGGATTAAACGCATACAACCTGATTTCAAAATTCCTCACGTCTCTAAATGAAACGTGAGGAATTTTTTTGGTGGTTAGAGTTCAGGAGGATGTTGTAAAGTTGGTCAATTCGTCTAACAGTGTTGTAAGAAAGACGTATTACATCGATCTAACAGTGTATAACTAGATAGAAGTAATTGTTTAAATCAACAAGTTAAGGGGTCATGAATCGAATGGATAAGTCTATCCGTAAAAAGCGGATCTTTTTTAGTCTAGTGTTTTTTGTCAGTGGAAGTATCCTTTTAGCGACCTGGATGAAAGTGCAACAGGATCGCGCAAACGCAAAAATTCTACCACGTTCTTCGATTACAGCCATTGATTTTAGTCCTCAACAAGACACCATGATGTTGTTCTATCCAGGACAGGGGCAAGGGAAAACGAATGATCCTGAACTTGCTTACAGTTCGATTGTCACGATCAACATGAAAGGACAGGTATTAAACGAACGACAGGTCCATGATCCTGCAATTACGAACATGACGCTTGTGCAAAAACCGAGTACGCCGAATGTGTTGTATGCCTCTGGCGCAGGATATCCGAATCACTTTCATACATTCGATTTTACGAAACGACGGTTTGTTCAACATAATGTGACGTATTTCAAGCACGATCCCATGATGGAATCAATCAAACACTTTGGGACAGATACATGGTTCAAGACGTTGAATTCATACAAAACCGGTACGCAACGATCGTCTCAAGGAACAGGATTCTCGCACACCTTTTCTAATTTTGAGACAAAAGAAAACTATGAGACGCCTGCGCGATTCGAACCAGGAAACTCGATGATGATTGAATTGAAGCAGCATTTAGCTTATGCCAGTATTGGTAGCGAAGATGAACAAGAAGAAAAAGCAGCGATGATTTTTTTGGATAAGCGGACTGAAAAACCAGTCGTATATCGTAAAAGAGATGAACCATATGCATACTCAGCACTTTATGGAAAGGATGATACGGCATACTTCGCTAGTACGGATGGCTGGATGATTCGGATTAATGAGACAGGGGAACAAACCGAGCGATATTATCCGTTTCTTCAGAATACGAATTTTGATAGTACCGATCCGATTCGAATGATCGATGCAACACAAGGGATTCAAGTCGTTCAGCAATTTTCTCGTGATAATCAAAATCGGGATCGCCACATTTTAGTCAAATGGACGTTCGGTCAATCATTCTCGGTTCAGGAAATCAAACCGAATTTTTGGAAAGCAGACAAATGGTACAAGTACTTATATATTCATCCCAAGACGAAAAAATCATACTTCATCGAATTTGACCCTGAACACCCGGATAAAGGGAAACTGCTCATTACGAATCAAAGGTATGAGTTGCTTCACGAGATGCCGGTTGAAGGACCGATTGGAATCGACTTTGTGATTGAGTGAGGCAGGGGGGAAGATGTTTTGAACCGTATCGAGCGATTTGAATTTGAATTTGAAGAAAAAGCGGGAGACCGACTTCCGTTGTTCACGTATCTAGAGCAACAGCAATCAGATTGGTCTTCTTTACAAGATGATGAAGCGCGTGAGGGGAACTTTCACGTAAGTATGTGGATCAGTGGAGAGAAGGTTTCCTGGTCATATGATGTGCGAGAACGGGATGAAGAAACACAAGCATATCGGTTTGGCATTTTCATGCAACGCTGGAAAAACATCTGGGAATGGGATCGGCAACGTCACTTGATGAGTGGAAACGCATTTGGAATTCATCAAACACTAGCCGACTCCGTCAGGACATCTGCCAAGTCTGAAGCGCATTTGGAATGGGCATTGAACGAGCTTGCTGGATACGATGCGGAAGGACTACTCTTTTATTTTGGTCCCGGACCGTGGGACGACTTTCAGAACGCGGATGATGAGCTGGATATGTTTCTCGAGTTCGATGAGATCAACACAAAAGAGAAGATGCGTACGGAAGGGCTGTATTTTGATCAAGATAGCCAGCGCTGGATCGACATTCCGGCGTCGTTACCCGTCATTAGTGAGACGATGCTCGTGATGTATCGCCAACTATACGAATGATTCATTTGATCAAAAAAAGCTCACGTCTCGGAAATGGAGACGTGAGCTTTTGTATTAGAATAATTCGTTAATCGGTGTGTCACCTTCGAGTAGCGTGACGACTTGCTTCGACGCCTTGTCGTGACCGATTGCTGCCAGAATGACGCGTGCGACATCCTCGCGCGGAATCTTTTTAGTTGCTTGTTCGGACGGATCCGTCGTGACGTTTCCTGTGCCGGCTTCATCTGATAGTCCGCCTGGGCGAAGAATCGTGTAATTAAGTGACGATTCCTTCAGGACACGATCCGCATAGCGTTTTGCAATGTAATACGGTTTCATGCTGTCGGACCATGTTTCCGGCGAATCGGCATTCAAGGCACTGACCATGATGAACTGTTTTGCATGGATTGCTTCCGCTGCTTCGATCGATTTGACGGCACCGTCGAAGTCGATCAGCATCGTCTTGTCCGCCCCCGTGTGACCGCCGGATCCTGCCGTAAAGATGACGACATCTGATCCTTGTAATGCATCAGTGATCGTCGCGACGTCCGCTTCAAGATCGAGATGGACCGGGGTATGACCTAATTTCTCAAAATCACTGAACTGGTCCTTGGAACGTAATCCTACTTTGACATCGTGCTCCGAATCCTGCAGTAAGCGAGCAGCGTGACGACCTACTTTACCATTTGCACCAATGATGAAAATCTGACTCATGTTCCATTCCTCCATTTCACGATTTGATGATTCTGTTTCAGTATGGAAAAGACGAAGGGATTTTGTAAAGAGAGACGACTTGTAGAACTGTAACCGTCATCAAAATATCTTTTTAACGCTTTTATGCATAAAATCATCAAATTATCTTGAAATCACGTGTAAGTGTGGTAGGATAATGACTATTACCCACACCGAAAATCATTTGGGTTAAATTGTAGCAATATTCGGTGAATGGGCAACGACGAAACAGAAAGGAGAGATACGATGAGAAAGAAACCATGGCTACTGGCAGGACTTGTTTTGACAGGCGTTGCCGCTTGGATGATCTGGAATCAACAGACGGATGCCAAAGCACATGACATCTTCGAAGACCACAAGCTGGTCGTCGGGACGACGGGGGATTATAAGCCCTTTACATACTGGAACGAGGAACGGAATCGTTATCAAGGCTTTGATATCGATGTCATCCAAGCGTTCGCAAAAGCAGCAAATCTTGATGTGACGTTCGTCAAGACGACATGGCCGACATTATCGGAGGATACGAAATCAGGCAAGTTTGATATCGCTGTCGGTGGCATCACGAAGAAAGTCGAGCGCGAGGTCGTCGGAGACTTTACATCGTCGTATTTCTCCTTTCAAAAAGCACCGCTCGTAAAGAAGAAAGATGTCGAACGCTTGAATTCGCTCGCTGCAATCAATGATCCAGCAGTCAAAATCGGCGTCAATCCGGGTGGCACGAACGAAGCGTTCGTGAAGAAGCATTTTCCGAAAGCAGATGTGACCGTCTTTGAGAACAACTTGGACATTCCGAAAGCCGTAAAAAGCGGACAAGTCGATGTCATGGTGACGGACGACATCGAGGCGTTGCATTACGCGACAGAACTCGATCTTGCGGTGCCGAAACTGACAGAGGCATGGGAACCAGCTGAGATGGCGTATTTGATGAAACCGGACCAAAAACAGCTTGGAGACGTTTTCCGGGTCTGGATTGAAAGTGCAGAGGGGCAAGAACATGTTCAAAAATTGAAGAAAAAATGGAACATCGTCTCGACACGTGAGACGGTCGGAGCGAAAGGAGCGGGAGCACATGAGTAAATGGGGATGGATCGTCGTCGGAGGTGGCGTCTTGTTTGCGAGCTTACTGACGCTATGGCAAACGGAGCAACCACGACGTGTACAAGCGAAGAACGTCTTTGCGACGAAAAAAATCATCGTCGGAACGACCGGGGACTACAAACCATTCACCTACTTGAACCGGAAGACGAACGAGTACGAAGGATTCGATATCGAAGTGATCCGTTCTTTCGCGAAGACGACCGGTATCGATGTCGAATTCGTCCCGACGACATGGCCCACGCTATCTGCTGATCTTGCTAGCGGGAAATTCGATATGGTCGTCGGGGGTGTGACGAAAAACATCGAGCGAGAGATCATCGGCGACTTCACATCGAGTTATCTGTCGTTCCAAAAGACACCGCTCGTCCGAAAAGAAGATGCTAAACGTCTTGCTTCGATCGAACAAATCAATCGTCCAGACGTGACGATTGGTCTAAATCCAGGGGGAACGAATGAACAGTTCGTCCGTAAGACGTTCACAAAGGCGAACATCGTCATGTATGAACAAAATCTCGACATCCCGCATGCGGTTGCCTCAGGTGAAGTCGATGTCATGATCACCGATACGGTCGAGGCGATTCATTATGAAGCGCTCGACAAACGACTCGCGGCACCAAGAATTCAAGAAAAATGGATTCCGGCGGAGAAGAGCTACCTCGTTCGAGAGTCGGAAGGGGACGTCGTCGATGTCTTCAATCTCTGGATGCACTCGCACGAAGGTCAAGAAGAGATGGAGCAATTAAAAGAGAAATGGCAAGTGGCGTCTTAAGTGGATCGTGTCTCCTGACAGCAGGAGGCACGATTTTTTAGTAACAGGAATCTAAATGGAAAAGGGCGAACAAGTAGGTAGAAGCAAATTAGGAGGAATCAATATGTTGAAATGCGTGTCAGCGAGGCAATGGCTCATCATGACTGTTCTTCTAGGCTGTGTCACTTACGCATGGATCGTCATCGGAGAGTCATGGATTAATTCTACGTTGTTATTTGGAGGGGCGCTTATATTTACAAGTGGTGCAGTGCTTTCGTTTAGTCTTGCGTTGGCACGAGTCGTTCGATTAAAAGGAATCGGATTAACGATGATGCTGGTTTCGATCGTCACAACGCTCGTGGTATCTGCCAGCGTCTTGTATGGTGTGTATCAGATTGTTGCGTAATAGTTATAGAGTGAATCAAGGCACCGAATCAGGTGTCTTTTTTTTGATTCGAGAACAGAAAAAACGGGAAAATCTTGGACATGACTTTGAATTCAAGGAAAGAAGGAATGAAGATGATTCATGTCGAGAACTTGACGAAAACGTACGATGGAAAAGATGTCGTCAAAGGCATCTCGTTCGATGTCGAGGCAGGAGAAATCTTTGCTTTTCTAGGACCGAACGGGGCAGGAAAGTCAACGACCGTCCAGATGCTGACGACGTTGATTCCGATTTCCGGTGGTCGGGCGACGATTCAAGAATTTGATGTCGTTAAACAGGAAAAACAGGTCCGTTTGCAAATCGGGGTCGCCTTGCAAGATACCGGCATCGATGAAGATTTGACCGGGCTTGAATTACTCGTCTTACAGGGAAAATTATTTGGATTAAGTCAGACGGAAGCAAAAACACGGGCAGAGGAATTGTTGCAGCTCGTCGGACTCGATCAAGACGGCAAGCGCAGATCGGGTACTTACTCCGGCGGGATGAAACGTCGGCTTGACCTTGCTTTGACGCTCGTCCATCAACCGACTGTTTTGTTCCTTGACGAACCAACGACAGGACTCGACCCCGCGAGCCGTGTACAAATCTGGAACGAGGTCCGACGATTAAACGAAGAGTTCGGAACAACGATCTTTTTGACGACACAGTACTTGGAAGAAGCCGATCAGCTAGCCGACCGAATCGCGATCATCAATGAGGGACAATTGATTGCCGAAGGAACGGCAGCTGAGCTGAAAGCAGCAAATGGAGAAGAGCGGATCGAATTGACGCTAGCTGAAAAAGAGAACGAACGAATCGTCTTAGAGACGTTTTCCGGTCGTCAGGAAAAAGATCGCCTCGTCATTCCTTCGCGGGGAACGGAGACATTGCGCGCGGTCGTCCGTTTTCTTGATGAACGAAAAATGGTCGCTACGTCACTGGTCGTCAAACAACCGTCGCTTGATGATGTCTTCATTCGTTTAACTGGACAAGCTTATAAGGAGGAATCGTGACATGATTCGAGAAACATGGTTTCTGATGCGGCGGAGTCTCCTCGTGACGTTACGTAATCCGTTTTCCTTCATTCCGAACTTGATCATCAGTGTCTTTTTCCTGCTCGTCTACACGAGTGGTCTCTCCGGCATCTCGAACTTACCTCAATTCGACGGCGTCGATTATTTGAACTTCATTTTGCCTGTTTCGATCGTCTCGGGTGCTGTTGGTGGAGCCGGGGGAGCCGGTCAAGCACTCGTCAAGGATATCGAGAGTGGTTATTTCGCACGACTCTTATTGACACCCGTCTCGCGAACGGCAATCGTCCTCGGACCAATGCTTGCCGGGATGCTGCAATTATTCGTTCAAACGTTACTGATTTTCGGGATGGCATTCTTGCTTGGTCTATCGATTCCAGTCGGTGTCAGCGGCTTTTTCTTGACGATCTTACTCGCGCTCGGATTTGGACTCGCCTTTGCCGGTTACTCGGTCGGTGTCGCTTTGAAGACACGGAATGCGCAAGCAGCTCAAGCTGGAACGCTCTTATTCTTCCCGCTGATTTTCTTGTCGACGACGTTTGTCCCGAAAGACTTGATTGAAGCCGAATGGCTCAAGATTGCTGCGACGATCAATCCGACGACCTATATCATGGAAGGGATGCGTAGTGTGTTGACCCGTCCTGAAATCGATTGGTCAGTCTACTGGCAAGGTTTGATCGTCGCTGCTGTTCTCAGTATTGCGATGGTGATCTTTGCTGCGTTGAACGCACGTGGGGCATTGAGAAAGTAAAAAATGGACCCGTTTTTAAGCGGGTCCATTTTATGCGGCTATCTAGTTGACTGTCTTATTTCAAATCGCGTTTTTCTTCCTCTTCTTTCGACGATTTACTTTTTGCGTCGAACTCAGAACGTGTCATGACATCTTCGACATGCATGTTGATTTCGATGACATCGAGTCCTGTCATATCATGGACTGATTTTTTGATTTTCGTTACAGCGTCTTGGAAGATGGAAGGGATGTTTTTGCCGTACTCGACGATGACTTTTAAGTCGAGTGCGACTTGTCGTTCGCCGACTTCCGCGTCGATGCCTTTTGTGATATCTTCCGTGCTCCGGAAACGATCAGTCAATCCACTCATGAAGCCACCGCTCATTGAGAGGATGCCTTTGACATCATTTGATGCGATACCGGCGATTTTTTTAATGACTTGATCTTCGAATGTGAGTTTGTTTTCGCGTACTACTTCGTTTTCGTTTTGTTTAGTGTTGATTTCGTTAGCCATGAGAAATCTCTCCTTTTAGTGTAAGTTAAGTGATTTTTATTTTCTGTCTATGCTCAATCCCGCTGAAAGAACTGAATCCATCCTTCAACATCGAGCGCATTATCCCGCCACTGACCGATCAGGTAACCGATTGTTGCGAATACGATGATCAACAACGTCGGTCCAAAACCGATCGTCAAGAACAAGATGGCGAGGATCAGTCCGACTAGCCCGCCAAGTAGACGGTAGCGATACGGACGAAGTGCTTCGCTCGTTTTCATGATCTTCCTCCTCTCGGATCTTAGACGACGCGTTCAGACGTTTTGGTCTTCGTGTCACTGATTCGGACGCGTGTTTTTGTGACAGGTAGTTCGAGCAACGATTCGACCGCGTTCTTGGCGCGTTCTTGAATGTCTTTGCCGATTGTCGGCAAGCCTTCTTGACCGAAGACGGAACAGTCGACTTCTAACGCGACGGTTTCTTTTTTCGAGTGAATATCCGCGTTGACGCGTGGCGAACGTACGCCGTTGATACCACGAATCGACTCGAGTGCCGTTCGTTCGATCGTTTGCTTAGAGATCGTGATATTCCCGTCACCCGTCTGAATCAGGAGACGTTGTCCTTTTGAACGACTGAGTAGTCCAGTGAATAATAGAATGACAAATACGAATGCTAGGAAGCCACCAAGTGATAAAATCGTGTAGCTATACCATTGTTGATCTTGCCACTGTTCAATCAAAGGACTGAGTCGTGGAACATCATAGACGCCAAGTACAAGAAGACCGACGCTGACTAAACCGAGAATGCCGATCAGAACGAGTAGGAAACGATTGAATCCGTTCATGTTACATCTCTCCTTTCTGCCGTTAAATTGTTTTAACGTGATTGTTCTACACATGAAATATTATGTGTATGGTGAGAATATTCCCGCTCAAACGAACTCGAAACATGAAAATGCACTTAGAATGAAAAGACTATTTATTCTGAAAATTTATCTATTTATTAGAAAAATAGTAGATGAAATACGGCTTTACGCATTGAAATCAAGGATGTTACGACGTCTTAAGGGTTTAAGCGTTCGCGAAAAATATCTATCATGAATATTATTCAATGTCAATATAGAAAATCATCTCCATCAAAAAACTCCTCTCATGCGGTCATGAGAGGAGAGACAGACGTTTATTTTTCGATTTTCGGTACTTTTACGATGTAATAGACCGTACTTAAGATCAAGAAAGCGACTCCGATTAAGATCGAGACGCGTGTCTCATCGTTGAACAACATCCCGACGAGCACTGTCAACAGCGCGACGATCGACAGATAGTTCGTCACCGGGGCACCGGGCATCTTGAACGGATGTGAGGCTGTCCGTTCACTTTCGAGTTTACGATACCGGATATGACTGATTAAAATCGCGAACCACGGTACCATCCCTGGTAGTACCGAAGCACTGTAGACATACACGAAGATATTCGTATCCTTCCCGAGAACGAGTGGCAAGGTGATATCGAGAATGACACCGAAGAAAATCCCGATTGAAATCGCTAAGACCGTGTAGAATGGAATGCCGCGTTTGTTGACCTTTAAGAAGAAGGACGGCACTTGTTCTTTTTCAGCCAATGCATAGATCATCCGGCTTGCGCTGAAGATCCCGGAGTTACAACCGGATAAAGCGGCCGTGATGACGACGAAGTTGATGATCCCGGCAGCAATCGTGACACCGACCTTGGAGAATGTCGCAACGAACGGACTGCCGAGATCCGACAACTCATTCCATGGATACACCGTGACGATGATGAAGATGGATCCGACGTAGAAAATCAAGATTCGCCAGACGACACCATTGATCGCCTTCGTGATGTTCTTTTCTGGATCTTTCGTTTCTCCGGCTGTCACGCCGATCAACTCAACTCCGATGTAAGAGGCGAAGACGATCGAGAGCGCAAAGAAGAAGCCGGTGAAACCATTTGTGAAGAATCCACCGTTCGCCCAAAGATTCGAGAAGCCGACCGGGTTTCCGTCATTTCCTAGACCAAAGAAGATGATTCCAAGTCCAGCGACGATCATTAGAAGAATCGTTATTACCTTGATTGAGGCGAACCAAAACTCGAGTTCACCGAACATCTTGACGGAAGCAAGGTTCGCAAGCGTCAAGAGAATGATGACGACGACGCCTGGAATCCAAGTCGGTAGCTCCGGCCACCAGAAGCGTAGATAGGTTCCGACGGCGATGACTTCACTCATCCCGACGACGACCCAGTTGAAGATATTACTGCTTGCTGTCAAGAAACCAGCTGCTGGATGGATATAGTCGTTTGCGAACTTTGCGTACGAACCACTGTGAGGATGGGTGTAGACCATCTCACCAAGTGCCCGCATGATGAAAAAGATAAAGACTCCTGCTAGCATGTACGCGAGTAAGACGGATGGTCCCGTCCAAGCAATCGTACTCGATGCTCCAAGGAAAAGACCGACCCCGATCGTTCCTCCGAGTGCAATCATTTGTACCTGTCGTGCTGTTAAATCTCGTTTCAAATTCGAACTCATCATTTCCCCCAAAAAAATTCTGTGACGTCATAATGTTCAGACAATTCGTCCGAATAACTATAACGCTGAGTATACTATCCTCAGATAGAACTCGCTAGTCTTTTTGAAAATTTGGGTTAGAGGTTTTCAAAAGTAAAAAGATTATGAAACAACTGTGTAACGGCTTTCATTTGCCTGCTAAGAGAGAGACAAGTCGCTGACCGAGTCTCCCGAAATATAGGTGTTCCGAGGTCGCTAGTACGATCAAGTCATTACGCATTGTAAGGTCACCTGACAGGGTATTTCCCTGTTCTGTCATGAATCGAATCGAACGAACACTTTCAAAGAGCGTACCTTTCCGTTCGAGTAAATGTGCTTCATCAGAATTTGCGGCAAGTAGAAAATCGTCGTACCGAGCGAACTGAGAAAAGGCGATCGTAGGTGCCTCACAGACGAGATCTTCCTCTTGATCGGTACGAATGAAACGGTAATCAGAGTAGTAGAAGAACCAGACTTCTTTTGATGAACAGATGTTTAAGGCGTAACAATCATCAATCGGGTATTGACGGTTTTTATATTGTACTTCGCCCGTATCGTCAAAAGCGACGAGACCAAAGGCACCATTTGAACTGGTTACGGCGTCAGCATAGACACCTTCGTCAAAATAGCTGACCCAAATCCACCCTCGTTCATCGATTTGCATGTTTTGAATCCCATCATCTAAACAAAATTGATTGACTAGATTTCCCTGAACATCATAAATAAAGGCATTCGGCAACCACGTTCCGTCTACGTCATCATCGCAACGGGAAGCGACGAGTAACAAACGTCCATCCGGAAAACGATCGACGAGCGAAAAATCAATTTCGCTTTTTTTAACGATCGTCGTCTTCCTCCAATCATCCTTTAATTGATGAATGGAAAGGACGTGTTCATTGCGTGCTTCGTCGAGGGTTTCTTCGACGATTAAAATATGTCCGTCGACGGTGATCCCGGTCGCGACAGGATGACCCGACCGGTAGGATGCAGTCAAACGACGGAGTGGAAAATGAGCAAGTGGGGATGTGAGCATGGCAGGACCTCCTGTTTGTTTAAAAAAACAGTCCGTCGTCAGACAGACTGCTAGTTGTTCAAACCGTTCGTTGACGGCGTTTGTAGATGACGTAGAAGATGATCAAGACAACGGCAGCGATTAGGACACCGTTCGTGTACGGTGCAGCCACTTCCTTGATCGAGCGCCAGTTCGTTCCGAGCGTTTCACCAAGATACAGGAACAAGATCGACCACGGAATGATCGCAAGCACCGTATAGAGGGAGAACTTCGTTTGATCCATCTTGGCAAGACCTGCCGGAATTGAGATGGCATGACGGACGACCGGGATGAAACGGGCTCCAAAGATGACGCCTTGTCCGTACTTTAAGAACCAACGCTCGGCTAGATCGAGATGATGTTCTGAAATCAAAACATACTTCCCGTATTTCAGGATAAGGGGACGACCGCCGTAGCGAGCGAACCAATATAAGAATAATTGCGAGAATAATCCACCGATGACGGCAGCGACGATAGCAAGCGGCCAGCCGATCGTTCCTTGGGAAATCATGAATCCACCGTAAGAGAGGACGATTTCACTCGGTATGATTTCAATCATCAACCCGAGGGCGATGCCGAAATATCCGAGATCGGCAAGCGAAAGTAAAATCTGGTTGACGACTTGAGATAACACGTTAGACAACTCCTTTGTATCAGTTCATTCCTTTATTTTAGAGAACCGAGGACGAAATGAAAAGGAAAAAAACGGAGACAATTCAAAAGACGGATTCGCGATGACAGCGAATCCGTCTTGTTTTTATAATACGACCGCAGCGATCGTACCGAAGATGAGTAATGGAATGTTGTAGTGCAGGAACGTCGGAATGACCGTTTCTCGCATGTGATCGTGCTGACCATCAGCATTCAAACCACTCGTTGGTCCGAGTGTCGAGTCAGACGCCGGGCTACCCGCGTCACCGAGAGCACCGGATGTTCCGATGATGGCAATCGTCGCTTCTAAGCTGAATCCGTACTGGATACAAAGTGGAACGAAGATGGCAGCGATGATCGGAACGGTCGAGAAACTCGAGCCGATCCCCATCGTGACGAGAAGACCAATCAAGAGCATGACGAAGGCGGCAACGAGTTGTGAATCGCCCATCAACGCTTTCGAATTCTCGACGAGTGGCTCGATATCGCCCGTCTTACGCAAGACGTTTGAGAAACCGTTCGCTGAAATCATGACGAAACCGATGAATGACATCATGCGCATACCGCGTGTAATGACGTCATCGGCTTCACTGAAGCGAACAAGACGAAGCAACAAGAAGAGAATCAACCCCGTCGTCGCAGCGAGAATCATTGATCCGGTCTGTAGTTGTACGATCAAGGTCGCGATGACGACGACTCCACTTAAGACAAGCTTCGTTTTCGTGATGACCGGGATTTCATAATCGTCCGGTGCGATGTCGCGCATCTCATACGTGCGCTCTTTCCGGTACGTGTACAAACCGATCAAGAGACCAACGACCATTCCGAGTGCTGGAATCGCCATCGCTTCGATGACGGAAGCTCCAGCAGTATCGAGACCATTTGCCTTCAAGTTCTTTAGTAGAATCTGGTTGAGGTAAATATCTCCGAATCCAACCGGTAAGAACATGTACGGTGTCACAAGACCGAACGTCATGATGATCGCAATCCGGCGACGGTCCATCTTCAATTGATTGAACAGACCAAGAAGCGGCGGAATGATGATTGGAATGAACGCGATGTGGATCGGCAACACGTTTTGTGAACTGATCGCAAGCAAGAGAATCGCGAACAAGATGAATCCTTTTAATTTTTTGACGGAAGCGGCACTTGCGTTACCACGCGAACGCGCAATCAAAGAGTGCGCGAGTGCATCCGGTAAGCCCGTTTTCGAGAGGGCGACAGCGAACGCACCGAGCATCGCATAGCTCAGGGCGATTTCGGCCCCGTCACCAAGACCACCGGAGAATGCTTTTGTCGTCGCAGTCAGGTCAAGACCACCGACGAGACCACCGGCAAACGCACTGATGACCATCGCGACCACGATGTGGACGCGGAAGATCGCTAAAATAAATAGTAAAAAGACGGCAAACAATACGGCGTTTATCATTCAGTAAAACCACACTTTCTTTTGTTATCACTGTACTATACTAAAGTATCTTACAGCCATGTTAGAATGCTGTCAAGAGTAAAAGTCTGACCTCGTAATCGAAAGATGAATGATACGCTTTTTAGCTCTCCACAAGAAGTTACATTCTGTTATACCCTGAAGCTTAAAGTGAGAAGCGTTTTGAACACTGAAAATGACTCATACAAAAAACGTGCCATCCTTCTCCGTTACGAGAAAATATGGCACGTTATCTTTAAATTAAGACGGAGTAGAATATCCGAGTCTATTTGCGTTTCTTCTATAGAGAGTGATCAGCAATCGACGACGTCAAGTTTACCAGTCCCTGGATCGATGACGAGTCCGTGGACATTCGTTCCTGGCGGTAGTAATGGGTGGTTCTTCACGAGGCTGACCGAGTGAGCGACGCTTTCTTGAACTGACGTGAAACCACGCAACCATTGATTCAAATCAACGCCAGATGCTTCGAGCGTGTAAAGAATCTGTTGGTCGATGCCCCGATCCTTCATCTCGTTGATCATGTGGTTAGGATCAATCGTGCTCATGCCGCAGTCGTGGTGACCGATGACGACGACTTCTTCAGCACCAAGGGCATACAACGCGACGAGAATCGAGCGCATGACGGAACCGAATGGGTGCGATAGGATAGCACCGGCATTTTTGATGATCTTCGCATCCCCGTTCTTAAGACCAAGTGCGTGCGGGAGGAGCTCCGTCAAGCGGGCATCCATACACGTCAGGATGACGACCTTTTTGTCTGGGAACTTGTCCGAGACGAACTGCTCATACTGTTTTTCGGCGACGAATCGCTCGTTGAAGGCTAGCATTTCCTGTACAACTGACATTCAAGTGTCCTCCTTTAGTGGTAGCTCTTAATATGTACCCCATATCAGAATACAAGATGATGAAACGGCTATCAAGTCAGGAAAATGCGAGGTGTGACAAATCGCACACATCTATGTACATGAAGCAAAACGATGAAAAAGAGGAATTCACAACAGTTGTAAACGCTATCAAAGGTGTGAGGGAATTCACAGGATGGTCATGCACAAAACAGGAAAAAGGGGTTATGATTGATTTGTGAAGGAAAGCACAAACTATTGAAAAACAGCTTGGCATTCCTGACATAATGGTTGGCAAATCAAACTCAGATTCGTTCCACGACAGGGAGGAAACCACTCATGGCTGTGAAAGAAAAAACAAAAACGACGGCAACGCCGGTCGAACAAGCAGTTGGACAAATCGTTGAAAAAGGGCAACGTGCATTACAAGAATTACTGACATTCGATCAAGAAAAAATCGACACGATCGTCCGGGATATGGCACTTGCCGGACTCGAACAGCACGTCGAACTCGCTCGTCTCGCAGCAGAAGAGACGGGACGCGGTGTCTTTGAAGATAAGATGATTAAAAATATGTTTGCGACAGAATACATCTACAACAGTCTACGTCATGAAAAAACAGTCGGGATTTTAGAAGAGGATGTCCAAAACGGCATCACCTATATCGCTGAACCGGTCGGTGTCGTCTGTGGTGTCACACCGGTCACGAACCCGACATCAACGACGATGTTCAAAGCATTGATTGCGATCAAGACACGCAACCCAATCGTCTTCGCGTTCCACCCGTCGGCACAACGATGTTCCGTCGAAGCAGCGAAAACACTCCGTGACGCAGCCATCAAAGCCGGGGCACCAAAAGACTGTATTCAATGGGTCGAAGAACCATCACTTGAAGCAACGAAAGTCTTGATGAACCATGAAAACATCGCCATGGTCCTTGCGACAGGTGGAGCAGGAATGGTCAAATCAGCGTATTCAACAGGTAAACCGGCACTCGGTGTTGGACCAGGGAACGTCCCTTGTTACATCGAACAGTCAGCGAAAGTCAAACGGGCAGTCAGCGATCTCGTTCTTTCAAAAACGTTTGATAACGGGATGATTTGTGCGTCTGAGCAAGCTGTCATCGTCGACCAAGAGATTTATGCGACGGTTCGTGCGGAAATGGAAGCACTCGGTTGTTACTTCTGTACACCGGAAGAAAAACAACGCCTCGAATCACTCGTCATCAAAACCGATACATGTGCCGTCAACGCGGACATCGTCGGAAAACCTGCGACATGGATCGCAGAAAAAGCCGGCATCGATGTTCCGGAAACAACGGTCATGCTCGTCGCAGAACTCGAGCACGTCGGAGCGGCAGAACCATTGTCTCATGAAAAACTCAGTCCCGTCCTCGGTGCGTACCGCGTCGCTTCCACCGAAGAAGCGTTTACGATTGCCGAACAGATGCTTGAAATCGGCGGTCTCGGTCATACAGCCGTCATTCATACGACGAACGATGACTTGATGACAGCGTTCGGACTCCGCATGAAAGCCTGCCGGATCCTTGTCAACAGCCCATCTGCTCATGGCGGAATCGGTGATCTGTACAACGAGTTGACACCATCACTGACACTCGGTTGCGGATCATACGGGAAAAACTCTGTTTCTGAAAACGTGACAGCGAAGCACTTACTCAACGTCAAAAAGGTGGCGAGACGACGCGTGAACATGCAATGGTTCAAGGTTCCTGAAAAAATCTACTTCGAAAAGAACTCTGTTCAGTACCTGCGGTCGATGACAGACGTCTCACGTGTCATGATTGTCACTGATCCAACGATGGTACAGTTCGGGTATGCCGATAAAGTAATTCAAAACTTACCACAGTCCGTCAGTTACCGGATCTTCGACCAAGTCGAACCAGATCCATCGGTGACGACTGTTCAGACAGGTGCTCAAGCGATGCGTGATTTCAAGCCTGACTTGATTATCGCCCTCGGTGGTGGTTCAGCGATGGATGCTGCAAAAGGAATGTGGCTCTTCTACGAACAACCGAACGAAACGTTCTCGAACTTACGTCAAAAATTCCTCGATATTCGCAAACGGGCGTATCAATTCCCGACACTTGGTCGTCAAGCGAAGTTCGTCGCGATTCCGACGACTTCTGGTACAGGTTCAGAAGTGACACCGTTCACCGTCATCACGGATAAAGAGAAAAATGTCAAATACCCGATTGCTGACTATGCGTTGACACCTGACGTCGCAATCGTTGATCCGGAATTCGTCATGACCGTTCCAGCTTCGATCACTGCTGATACCGGAATGGATGTCTTGACGCATGCGACAGAAGCTTACGTCTCGGTGCTTGCGAACGACTATACGGATGGACTGGCACTGAAAGCAATCAAGATGATCTTCGACTACTTGCCACGAGCATATACTAACGGATCAGACGCCGAAGCACGCGAAAAAGTGCATAACGCGTCAACGATGGCAGGGATGGCATTCGCGAACGCCTTCCTCGGCATCAACCACTCGATCGCGCACAAAATCGGTGGTGAATTCCACACGCCACACGGACGGACGAACGCGATCCTGATGCCGCACGTCATTCGCTATAACGCGTCACGTCCAACAAAACTAGCAGCATTCCCGAAATACGAATCATTCGTTGCCGATGAACGGTATGCGGACATCGCGCGCTACCTCGGTCTTCCGGCAGCAACGACGGAACAAGGGGTCGAATCCCTCATCCAAGCAGTTGCCGATCTTGGACAACGTCTCAACATCAAGATGTCATTCAAGGCGCAAGGCATTCAAAAAGCAGACTTCGAGGCAAAACTCGATAAGATGGCAGTCGATGCCTTCGAGGATCAATGTACGACAGCGAATCCGAAGATGCCGCTTGTCGCTGAGTTACGGACGATCATGGAACAAGCATACGAAGGCATCTAATAGAGAAAAATACCATGGCACCTGATCGTTCAACCGGCTTCTCACTGTGAGAAGCCGGTTTTTATTTTGGAAATCAGTGGAGACAGTCGGAGAAAAGGTGGGATATAATGGCTGTTGAATGAATTTGATGTTTTTGGTTTCGCTGTAGCAGGAATATTCAAACATCAGACATAAAAAGGAGGAAATGGGATGGAGTCAAGGCAAGAAAGGAAACAACGACGGTTTTCCGTCTGGGATGTCCTGTTTGGCGTCCTCATCGGTCTCATCTTTTTCGGTGTCATCTATGGCGTGATGGCATTTTTGACTTCACAAATCACTTCATCCTCAGACTATCAGGATCTCGTGACGCAGATGCAACAGGCGGACGTCTCCTGGAAAGATGCAGACATCACGGTGTCATTGATGCTTCTGTTCGTCGGTGGGCTATCGATCACGATGCCGAGCGCGGTCCGAGAAGGAATCATCAATCAGGTGCTCGATGCGAGTTCTGCCGGCGACGTCTTATCGTTGTTTGGGATTGACTTAAAGCAAGTCCTTGCACCACTTACGTTTGATGTCTCTTACGGCACGTTACTCTATTCCGTTTTTGGCATCGGTTTGATTGTCCTGTTATTTTTGGTGTTACGGATTAAGGCAAGTCGTCTCGGGTGGACGATTCGATCGGTTAGTTTCTTCTTAACGGTCGGAATCATCTGGTTCGTCCTTGCCGGACGCGGAAACGACGTGCCGTTCCTCTCGTTACAAGACGGCTATGCGATGAGTGGGATCCTACCGCTTCTCGTCGTCAGTTTGCTTGGTTGGATGGCGTTCTTCCCGCAAAAGTTATCTGGTCTGACAGCTGCTGGACGTGCCAGCTTACTGATTTTGATGCTCGCAAGTACGCTTCAACTCGTCTTTACGGTACAGGACGAAGCGGAATATGACGGCGATTCTTCACTACGGACGGCACTCACCGTCGCGAGTCTGAACGCCGGAAGTGGCGGGATGTACGACTGGATCCACGGCGGTCAAGTCGTGTATCAAGCAGACGTCCTTGGAGCGAATGCGGAAATCCCCGTCTCGATTTTGAACGGGGAGACCTCAACGGATCAGCTCAATGACTCGATCCAAAAAGTCGTCGATGGGATCGACACGGACCGGGTGACAGAACAATTGTTGACGTTACTCGGTGGAGAACGTCCGGATTTGTCAGCAACACAATTGAAGCTCGATCCGGTTGATTACGGTGTCGCGCGGCAGACGATCCAAGTAATTGATGCGGAATCGGCAGGAGCGACGCCACCGAATGTCTCGAGTGAGAGTGCGTACTGGGTGCTGTTGCTCGTAACGTTCGCGATCTACTTTGTCTGTAGTATCCGCAGCTTCAAGTCGATTATCGATCCGTTCGTCTTTGCGATCGCGATCGGTGTCATCAGCTTCATCGTCAGTCAAGCTTCATACGTTCAGTTCGCGATGAAATGGCGCAGTGACGTCTTATTCGAGTTCGCTCAACAGACGGCAGGCTGGACGGTACTCTACGCTGCAGGTCTTGCGTTACTTGGCGGAATTCTTGGTTATGTCGTCCGACGGAAACCAGAGAAAACGGTTTAAGGGACGTGGAGTGATGAAGCTCCTCCACTAGGAGATGTGCCCTGAATGGGGACGACGAACGTTGCTGTCATTGCCGCTTTCCACAGGCGGAAGGTAAGCCGCGGTATCCTAAACTATGTTTCATCTGCCGGGCGAAAGCGAAAAACATGCTTTCTTTGCCTGTAGGAGTCGAGAAGGAACAGTTACGTTCTACATCAAGCATAAACGATACGTTTTCAGGTTCATGTCCTGAAATGTATCGTTTTTTTTACGTGGTTCATCTCATTGGCATCATCTCCTTTTTTTACCATGTAAACTTGGTTTGTAAAGGTAAAATCAACAATGTTAAGCCAGTATTTGGAATTAGTTAAGTAGGTTAAATAAGACGGATGTCCGACCTATTTGAAAGGACTATTAGCTATAATCGAACCATGCTAAATTAATGAAGCAGTCAAAACTTCCTGGGGGGAAAATCCATATGAAAAAAGCAACGAAACTCGTCATCGCGTCGACATTGATCGCACCGATGCTCGTACCAGTCGTTCAAGTCAAGACACTTGCTGCCGACAACAGTGTCGTCAAGTTACGCTTCTTAGAAACAACGGATTTACATACGAACTCAATGAACTACGATTACTTCAAGGATGCGCAGGACGAAACGATTGGTCTCGTCAAAGCGGCTACAGTCATCAAAAAGCAACAAGCTGAAGTGGGCGTTACGAATAGCTTCTTGTTCGATAACGGAGATACACTTCAAGGAACGCCGTTTGGTGATTACGTCAAGAATCAGTATGACAAAGGAAACAAAGGCAAACATCCGATGTACGAATTGATGGAATACCTCGGTTATGATGCGGTCACGCTCGGAAACCATGAATTCAACTTCGGTCTTGATTTCCTCAAGTCAGCGATGAGTGCTTCGAGCGGTTCAATCAAGTTCGTCAACTCGAACGTATTGGATGCAGTTACGAAAAAGCCAATCGTCGCGGACTACAACAAAGATGGAAAAGACTATCAAATCATCGAACGTCAAGTCAAGGATCAGAACGGTGACATGAAAACAGTCAAAGTGGGTGTGTTCGGAGTCGTCACGCCACAAATCATGGCATGGGATGCGGGGAACCTGACGGGGAAAGTCACGGCTGAAGATATCATCCCGACTGCTAAAGCAACAGCGAAGAAATTAAAAGATGCTGGCGCAGACGTCGTCGTGGCACTCGCACACACAGGCATCGGGGATACGACGGATCAAAAAGATGGCGATGAGAACGTTGGCTACGCGTTGACAAAAGTCGCAGACATCGATGTCTTGATGACAGGTCATCAGCATGGAAAGTTCCCAGCAGCCGATTCAGCGTTCAACAAACTGCCGAACGTTGATGCAACGAACGGTCTGATCAATGGCAAGCCGGTCGTCATGGCAAACACACAAGGGAAAAACGTCGGTGTCATCGATCTTCAGTTGAAGCAAGTCGACGGGAAATGGGTCGTTGATACGTCTGGCGCTAAACTAGCGGACGTGACGAAAGACACGACAGCAGATGCCGGTGCCGTCAAGTTGATTGAAAAAGCACATGAAGGAACACTCGCGTACATTCGTCAAGAAGTCGGAACGATTAATGATGATATCCAAAGCTTCTTCGCTCTCGCGCAAGACGATGATTCCGTTCAGTTCGTAACGAACGCTCAGAAATGGTATGTCGAGAAACAACTCAAAGAAAATGCCGATCTTGCAAAATATAAAGATCTCCCGTTGTTGTCAGCAGGTGCACCATTCAAGACAGGTGGTCGTAACCAGGTCAACGCATCCGATTACACGTTGATCAAAAAAGGACCAATCGCACTCAAGAACGTCGCCGATCTTTATGTTTATCCGAATACACTCGAAGTCGTCAAAGTAACAGGTGCTGACGTCAAAGACTGGCTCGAGATGTCTGCGGGTCAATTCAACCAAGTCGGCGGTGAGCAGACAGAGTTGTTGAATAAAGAATTCCGTAGCTATAACTTTGATATCCTCGATGGATTGACATATGAAATCGATATCACGAAACCAGCGAAGTTCGACTTTAACGGTGTCGTCGTCAATAAAGACGCAAATCGCGTCCAAAACATCAAGTATCAAGGCAAAGCGATCGCAGACGATCAAGAATTCCTTGTCGCGACGAACAACTACCGCGCAGGCAGTGCGACGTTCCCAGGTCTTGGTGGCGGAAAGAATATCGTCTACAAATCAGCCTACGAAACACGTAACGTCATTTCGGACTTCATCAAAGCGAAACAACCGGTTGATTATAAAGCCGATGACAACTGGTCACTCGTCGCAAGCAAACCGACGACGGTCAGCTTTGATTCAGCGGCTGCAGCTGCACCGTACGTCAAGCGTTATGAAGGCATCACGAACACAGGTGAAACACGTCCAGGTGAGACAGGTACGTTCCTCAAATTCAACATGAACGTGCCGATGAAAGACTTCACGGTCTCAGCAAAAGCAGTCAAACCAGGGGCAAAAGTCGTCACAGGTCAAGCCGTTCCAGGTGCGAAAGTCACAGTCAAACTTGGCGAAAAAGTCCTTGGTACAGCAACAGCAAACGAAGCGGGTCAATACGAAGTCGTGACACGTCCGCTCAAATTGCGTGACAAGTTGACGATCGTCTCGGAACTTAGCTTCATGAAGACAGAAACGAACGTCACAGTCGGCACAGGTGTCGTTGCGACACCAGCGATCGATAAAAAGTCAGCAGTATACGGTTCAACGGTCCTCCGCGGTAAAGCAACGGAAGGTCTTGACGTGACGCTCTATAAAGGATCGACGAAAATCGCGAAAGCGAAAACGACGGCAAGCGGCTTCAAGATTGCGGTCAAAAATGGTCTAACGACAGGTACGTACACGGTCAAGTCGACAGACATCTCGAACAAGATCACGAAAAAGGCGTCGTTCACGATTAAGAACACGTATCCGGTCAAAAAATGGTCAGGCAAAAAGACGTTGACAGGTAAAGTCGAAAAACGACAAATCGTCCGCCTCTACCAAAAAACAGAAGCTGGTTATCAATTGATCGCTCAAGACGTGGCGGATCAGCACGGGAACTATGTCTTGAAGATGCGTAAGGCATTGACGAACGGCTCGTACAAACTCAACATCTATACAGCGAAAGATCATCTCGATCAGTCACGCTACTTCATTACGAAGTAATACCTCACATGGATGTCTGCATATGCAGGCATCCGTTTTTATTTGATTAGATACGTGCGTTGCGAGAGCAGAAACCGTTTAATGCGTTCATAGATGGTTGCTTGCTCGACCGTCAATTGATCCGTCGCGTGCGACATGTAGAGTTGTGAGGTAACGGTAAACACATCGTCTGTGATGAAGGGAAGTCCCATCTCGCGACAGACGGAGACGGGAACGAAGCTGAAATACCGTTGTTGGCGTAAGGCGAGTTGCAGTGAGACGTCATCAATATAGTGCGAGGTATCGGCATAGATGTTTAGTTCCGCCATCTTCAATTGGATGAAGCGGTTGTAGTCCTTATTGTGGGAGGGAAACAAAAAGG
This sequence comes from Exiguobacterium sp. s191, assembly GCF_018618955.1. Taxonomy (NCBI): domain Bacteria; kingdom Bacillati; phylum Bacillota; class Bacilli; order Caryophanales; genus Exiguobacterium; species Exiguobacterium sp. s191. Next base: position 567,466 of record NZ_JACSNC010000001.1, read on the forward strand.
CAGTCTCCGTTGCATCCGCATAGAGCGCCGTAATCGCTTCTTTCTCTGAATAAGAAGCAGGATAGGTGATGACGATATCTTCCTCCACGATCGGTTCGCTCGTAATGAGCGGGTGCTTGAGTTCCATAAAGCTAATCGAGAAATGGAATTCTTGATGAAGCAGACCGCTTAAAATGTCGCGGTTCGAGAGGATGTCCGAATTGAACAAGGGCGCCGTCTGCGGTAGGAGAAATTCTCGTAGAATCAATTGGATGAAGCGACCATGCGAACTGGCAAGACTAAGTGGCGTTTCGGTAGTGGCATCATTTCGCGACATGCGTTCCTGGACCCGTGTTAGCTCGTGTTCGATTTTTTCGACCGACTGCAGTAGAAGTCGTCCATTGTCGGTCAAGCTGATCGTTCTGCCTTTTCGATGAAATAACGTCGTGTTCAAGTCACGCTCCAGTTTTTTGATCGTCGTACTAAGGGCGGGTTGGCTGATGAATAATCGTTCGGCAGCACGCGTCACGTTCAATTCCTCCGCGACGTGACGAAAATAATTCAAATGTAAGAGTTCCATGATATCCTCCTGACATAACCTATAGGTTATTAAAATATATAAATATATATATTTCTGTTTATGATGAAACCAGTATATCGTAAATACCAGAGGTGATAGAAATGAAAATCGGAATTTACGGAGCAGGATCACTAGGAACCATCATGGGAGCTTATTTAAGTCAACAGTATGAGGATGTCGATTTGATTGATACGAATCGCGCACATATCGAAGCGCTGAACACAACAGGCGCGCATGTCATTGGACCAGATTTGACGCAAGCCGTCCATGCGATGCATCCGGATGACATCACGGAGATGTACGATATCGTATTGTTGCTGACGAAGCAGGTCTACAATGAACCGGTCCTGGCGAAAGTCCGGACGATCTTGAAGGAAGACGGTATTCTCGTCTCCTTACAAAACGGTGTACCAGAAGAATTCATTCAACAACAGATTCCACGCGAACGTATCATTGCGGGATCCGTCGAGTTCGGAGCGACATACGTCGGACCAGGTGAGTCACGTCTGACATCGGATTACGAGCACTTCAAGACGTATGCGATGCAAATCGGTGAACTGGACGGCAAGAAGACGGACCGAATCATTCACTTGAAGGAAATCCTTGATCACATCGGTGGGACGGAAATCTCTGATAATCTACCGGGAACGAAATGGTCAAAACTTGTCATCAATAGTACGTTCAGTGGGTTATCCGCTGCGTGTAACGGTACGTATGGCGACGTTCTCGATCATACGGTCTTGTTACGGGCAGCGATCCATACGATGCAGGAAGTCGTTGAAGTCGGTCACGCCCACGGCATCACATTCGCGCCGATGAGTACGTTTGAGCCGGCAGCCTACGCAACACTTGACGATATCGATGAAAAACTGATCACCGTGCCACAATTGATGTACGGATCACGTGACTTAGAAGCGAGCATGTTGCAGGACTTACAAAAAGGTCAACCGACCGAAATTCGTTTCATCAATGGGATCGTAACAATGTACGGCAACACGTACGATATCAAAACACCGTTCAACTCACTCATTCAAGAAATCGTCGAGGAAGCGCAAATAGCGAAGACAGTTCCTGATTTTGAAACAAGTGTCACACGCTTTGCCGCATTGTTAAACGCATAAAGGAGGAATTCAAATGAAACAGAGCGATGTAAAGAACGTCGTCGCGACGCCGATCAATGCACCGGTCTTTCCGGCGGTCGATATCTTTTTTCGGAATCGGGAATACTTAAACATCATCTATGAGACAGACATCGAAGCGTTACAAGCAGTCGTTCCGGAACCGCTCGAGGTGCTGAGTAATCAGATCAAGTTTGAGATCATCAATATGCCGGATAGCACGGGTCTTGGGAGTTATCTTGAGTGCGGGCAAGTCATTCCGGTTCGGTATCAAGGGGAGGTCGGTGAGTTTTACCTCTCGATGTATGTCAACAATCAGCCGGCGATCGCCTCTGGTCGTGAAGTAGCTGCGTTTCCGAAGAAGTATGGTTCACCCCGGCTTTATCTCGACAATGATGTACTCGTTGGAACGCTTGACTACCATTCACTTCGTGTCGCCCAAGCGACGATGGGATACAAATATGTTCCGATGGCGGTCGAAGAAGCACAATCAATCGTCGGTGCACCGCAATTCATGCTCAAACAACATCGTGGCTATCAAGGTGAGTTGATCATCTCTGAGCTGACACGGAGTCAAATCACGGATCTTGAGATTAAAGAAGCGTACCGTGGACCGGCGCGGCTCCAGTTGTTCGAACATGTCATGGCACCACTCGCTGACTTCCCTGTTCGAAAGATCGTCGATGCCCAGCATATCATCGCTGATCTCCGACTTGGTGGACCTGCGAAGCTGTATGATTATCTGAAGGATTAACTCTCATTAAACAGTATGTGTAACGAAACGACCTCCAAAGCGGATGGTCGTTTTGTTTTACCCCAAAAACTGGCATACTGAATTGAGAGGGGGAAACGACCATGCGACAAGTCATTGTGTTACCGTATCAATCAGAATGGGCGAGTGCATATACACGAGAAGCGGACCGGTTACGAGACGTGTTCGGAGCACGTCTTAAGCAGATCCATCATATGGGGAGCACATCAGTTCCGGGACTCGCAGCAAAACCGATCATCGATATCTTACCCGTCGTCGATGCGCTTGAGGGGATCGAGCAGTTCGATGCACAGATGGAAGCAATCGGTTACGAGGCGAAGGGTGAATTCGGGATGCCGGGGCGTCGGTACTACCGAAAAGGTGGAGACGAACGGACGCATCATATTCATCTCTATGCGACGGGAAATCGAGAAATCAAGCGTCATCTCGTCTTCCGGGATTACTTACGTACCCATCCAGAAGAAGCCGCTGCTTACGGGGCATTAAAGGAACAATTAGCGGCAACATATCCGTTTGATATCGAAGCCTATATCGCCGGCAAAGATGCGTTCGTCAAGGAACTCGAACAACGTGCGATCGCTTGGGGGAATGCACATGACTGACTGGAAACATGCCCTCATCCGCCATGTCGGCGTTGGTGTGAAGACGTCGAAAGCGTTGTTTGAGAAGATTGAAGCGCAGGACTGGGACGCGCGACCAATCCCTGGGAAACGGACCATCGGTGAAGTCGCCGTCCATCTCGCTGTGTTGCTTGAAGCCGATTTGATGATCGCAGAAGGGGCGACGGCTGAAGCGATGCATGCGTTTTATGCGGAACCGGTCCCACGCGATCAGTTAAATGATCGAATCAATCGTGCGTTTTCTATCTATCAGAAGAAAGTCACGACTGGATTTACGACGCGTCCGACGTACTGGGGCGTTACCGACTCGATGAACGGCTGGGCAATCGAAGCAGCCGTGCATCTCTATCATCATCGATCCCAGTTATTTGATTACTTGAACATCCTTGGATACGAGCTAGAGATCTCGTTATTTGAATGAATGGAAGTAGGGGTAGTACATGGAATATATTGTTGAAACATCAGCCGGTCGTTTTGATACCCGGCTGACAGGAAGTGGGGACGTCACATTCGTCCTTGATCACGGGATGATGTCGAATCGACACCAATGGGGCTGGCTACGAACTGAATTATTGAAGCGAGGGCGGGTCTTTGAATATTCACGTCTCGGGTATGGTCGGTCGAGTCGTGGTAAAAATAAACGACTCTTTACGCATCAAGCAGATGAGCTCGCGGACGTCTTACGGATGCTTCGTGTCGAAGGACCGTATGTCTTCATCGGTCACTCGCTCGGAGCCTATATCTCGCTCGCAAGTGGACGATTGTTTGCAGACGAGACACGCGGCATCGTCTTGCTCGATCCGTCGCATCCGGATGTCGATGCGGCATTACCGAACTGGTACGAACGAACACAAGAGGAGTGGAATCGATTCCTCTATTTCCTTAGTCACGTCCGACCGATCGCCTGGATGATTCCTGATCGTCTCGGCAAAAAGATGTTCAGTGTCTTACCGGAAGCTGATCAATTACCGATGTGGCGGCATTTTGCGGCACCTGGACATTGGCGGGGGACGCTCGACGAATGGCAAACGGTCGAGGAGAACAATCAGCTGATTCTTTCGTTGCTTGAAGACGTGACACAGCCGGTCCTCGTCCTATCTGCTTCGAACTGGGCAGGCGGTATGCCGGAAAGTTGGTTGAATCCGGCATTGACAGAACAAATCAATACGGCTCACGCTGCGTTCGCCGATAGTTTACCGAATGGGATGTATCATGTGATTGCGGATACGAACCATTACACGATTGCTGGTTTTTCGCATGAGGCAGCGGAACGGATCACGAATTTGATTGGTACAACATGGGATTTACCGATTCAAAGTCAGTAGTAAGGTTACGCTTTTTCGTTTCACTCGAATCGTTTTCCTGGGACAAGCATCGCGCCGCTTCACTTCGTTGCAGGGTCGCTCCTGCTTGTATTTCCCTAAGAAGAGATTCCGAGCGAAAAAAAGTTTCTTTTCTTGTGCTTCGGAATATCTGACGGAGCTGACTCTAAAGCCAGTATCTACAAAGAATGACGCGTCACACGCCACTCCTACAGGAAAAAGCGCATTATGCGCTCTCAGAGACAAACAAGACCCGCTTTCCTGCTTGAAGGAAGCAGGAAAACTGGCTTGTGTCTCGCCTGAGTAAAGGGCGTGAGAAGATGCGTCATTTTTTTGGAGTCAGCCCGGTCTACTCCTTGAGTCGATGCTTATCGGCTTTTTTTAGGGAACAAAATAAATCGAAATCATTCCGATTGACGTCAGTTAAAAAGTCAGTTACTCTATAAAACGTAACGATTACGTTTTGGGAGATGAATGATGATGCAACCGATATCGATCACCGTTTTATCCGGTTACTTAGGATCCGGTAAAACGACACTATTGAACCATTTACTACATAATCGCGAAGGGCGCCGCCTTGCGATCATCGTCAACGACATGAGTGAGGTCAACATTGACGCGGCATTGATTGAGCAAGGCGGATTCTCGCGGACGGAAGAGTCGTTCGTCACACTTTCGAACGGGTGCATTTGCTGCACGTTACGTGACGATTTATTACTTGAAGTCAAACGACTCGTCGACCAAGGAGATATTGACGGTATCGTCATCGAATCGAGTGGTATCTCGGAACCAATTCCGGTCGCCCAGACTTTCACGTACGAAGATCTGGACAGTGCAATCGACTTATCACAAGTCACGAAAATCAATGCGATGGTCACGGTCATCGATGGGTATCGCTTCCTGAAGGACTTTGAATCCGGTGAATCGTTGATTGAGCGGAAACAGGCAGTCGATGAGACAGACGTGCGCGAAGTCGTCGACCTACTCGTCGATCAAGTCGAGTTCGCGGACATTATCGTCTTGAACAAAGTCGATCGTCTGACACCGGAAGAACGCCATACCGTCATCGGTTATCTAAAGGCATTAAATCCAGTTGCCCGTTTGATCGAGACGACGTATGGTCAAGTCGATCCGGCAGACATCTTAGATGTTGATCTATTTGATTTTGAACAAGCGGCATCTAGTGCTGGTTGGATCCGTGAGTTGAATGCGGAAGAACATATTCCGGAAACGGAAGAGTATGGGATCAGCTCGTTCGTCTACAAGCGCGACGTGCCGTTCCACCCGGAGCGTTTGCTTGCCTTGATCGAAGACTGGCCGCAAGAAGTCGTCCGGGCAAAAGGCTTCTTGTTCCTTGCGACACGTCCTGAGATGGCATTGCTGTTCCATCAGGCAGGATATGCGTCGAACATGGAATACGCTGGTCGTTTTGCATCAGATGAGGATCGACGGACCGAGCTCGTCTTGATCGGCATCGGACTGGAGCAAGAGAAGCTCGAAGCACTATTTGATGCGTGTCTCGTCCAGGAACACGAAACGGATTGGGCATCACTGAATGATCCAATCCCTGGTCGCGAGATGTACGAAGAAACATTTTTATAAGAGGTCAATCTTTCGAGAAACCGTATCTGCGGTTTCTCTTTTTTGTTATATTTTCATAGTGAATGGGGAAAGAATACTAGTGAAGGTATGTTAATTGAAGGAGGAAAATCTGTGCGCAACCGGATTTTACAATTCGCACTCGTATTTTTAGTCGCCGGTGGCATCATTTGGGGACTATATCAACTCGGCTATTTATTTTATGTCTTAACGATTTCAGCGACGGTCGTGCCGCTCGCCGTCATCATGATCATTTTCATCGAAAACCGGACAGCAGAATCAACGATCGCTTGGTTCCTCGTTCTGATTTTCTTACCAATTCTCGGAGTCATCATCTGGTTGATGTTCGGTCGGAATCCACGGCGTCGCCGTCGGAATCGTCGTTCGCATGACGAACGGAAATTGCTCAAACAAGCGATTCGTCCAGTTCGGTCGCTTGCTGTCAGTGAGTTGCCACCGAATCATTTGAAGCTTGCGAACACGATTCGTAACTTTGGTGGTGGCGGGGTGGACGTTCATACAGCAAGTGACATTCTGACGAACGGGGAAGAGACGTTCCCGGCGATTTTGGAGGCGATTCGTCAAGCGCAGCATCACGTCCACATCCAGTACTACATCTATCGCAACGATGAGACAGGTAAGGCGATCCGGGAAGCATTGATTGAGCGACTCGAAGCCGGTGTGACGGTCCGGTTCATGTATGACGGACTCGGAAGTTATATGCTCGGTGAGAACTTCTTGCGCCCGCTACGCGACGCTGGGGCGCATATCGCAGCCTATGACCCAATCTCAAGTCCCTTGTTCATCTTCACGGCGAACTTCCGCAATCACCGGAAAATCGTCGTCGTTGATGGAAAAGTCGGATTCACCGGTGGATTGAACGTCGGGGATGAGTACGACGGTAAGAGTAAGAAGTTTGGTTTTTGGCGTGATACGCATTTGCGGCTCGAAGGACGGGCCGTCAAGGAATTACAAGCGACGTTTCTTGACGACTGGATCTATGCCCAAATCGAATCGGATGATACATGGGAGACGTTTGCGGGGGATGAGTCAATCCACCAGTACTTCCCGAAACATGATGTGGCGTCAGACGGGGCGATTCAAATCGTCACGAGCGGACCGACCTCGAAGGATCCCGCGATTCGTAATGCCTTGATTGCCGCGATCATCGCAGCGCAACGTTCGATCTGGATTGCGACACCGTACTTGATTCCGGATAATGAGACGATGACGTTACTCCGACTCGCAGCACGTGCCGGACTCGACGTCCGTATCTTGACGCCGGGTAAAGGCGACAGCTTTACGTCTTATTACGGGACCCGGTCCTACTTCGGACCACTTCTGAAGGACGGCGTCAAGATTTACACGTACAACCGTCACTTCATCCATGCGAAACTGTTTCTCGTCGACGGGAAGATCGGTGCCGTCGGAACAGCAAACATGGATATTCGCAGTTTTGTCCTCAACTATGAACTGATGGCGTTCTTGTACGACACAGAAAGTACGGAACAGCTCGAGCGTGACTTTATCGCTGATTTCGATGTCTCGATTCAGTTATCATCGAACGATTACGTCAAACGTCCGCTTCGTTTCCGCATTTTTGAGTCGCTCTCGCGCTTGATTTCACCACTATTATGACACAACGCCCCGCATCGATTTTCAGGTGCGGGACGTTTTTTTGGTTCATTCTTCCTTGAAGTGGGAACATGAACTCTTATACACTAGATGTGTAATCGGTTGCACACTACTTAGCCTGGAAGGAAGTGAAAGGGGCGTAAGTCCCGAACCCGTATGCGAACAATTGATGAATCCCATTTCTACACGCGCGACATGAAACCACAAGCACGACCAGACGCCATCATCCAAGGAGATGTCTACCGTTTCACGGTCTTGACGAGTCGGATGATCCGACTTGAGTACGCGGCGGATGGACAGTTCGAGGATCGACCGACCCAAACGGTCTTCAATCGTGATTTTCCGGTACCTGCTTACCGCATCGTCGAAAACGAGGAAGAATTGCAAATCATCACCGAGCACGTACATCTGCATTATACGAAGGGACCGTTCGCTGCGAACACACTTTATATCGATGTCTTAGGGAACTTCAGTACCTACTACAGCCGCTATACGTTCGGCGGACCGCTCCGGACGTTAAAAGGAACGGCACGGACGCTTGACCATGCGGACGGCGTCATCCCACTCGAAGAAGGGATTCTTTCACGACAAGGTTACGCGGCGATCGACGACTCGAACGCTTTCGTCCTGACGGAAGACCACTTCGTCGAACCGCGACGCTCCGGGACGCATGACATCTATTATTTCGGATACGGTCACGACTACAAACAGGCACTGCGTGACTTCTACCACCTAACAGGACCGACACCGATGTTACCACGTCAGGTACTTGGCAACTGGTGGAGTCGCTACTGGCGTTATAGCGAGAAGGAATACAAGGATTTGATGACGCGCTTCAAGACGGAAGACATTCCGTTCTCGGTCAGTGTCATCGATATGGACTGGCACGTCACCGATATCCCGGAACGCTACGGAAGTGGCTGGACGGGCTACACGTGGAACCGTGATCTATTCCCGGATCCACGCGGATTCTTACAATGGTTGAAGGACGACGACCGGATGGTGACGCTCAACTTGCACCCGGCGGACGGTGTGCGTGGGTTTGAAGAAGCCTACGAGGCGATGGCGGTCGCGATGGGCGTCGATCCCGAATCGGATGTCCGGATCCCGTTTGATTTCTCGGACCGGACGTTCATCGAGAACTACTTCACGAAGCTGCATCATCCGCACGAGGCAGATGGCGTCGACTTCTGGTGGATCGACTGGCAGCAGGGCGCGAACTCGAAGATGAAAGGGCTTGATCCGCTCTGGATGCTCAATCATTATCACGCGCTCGATATCGCCCGCGATGGCAATCGACCGTTGATCTTCTCACGTTACGCGGGACCCGGAAGTCACCGCTATCCGGTTGGTTTCTCAGGCGATACGATCATCTCGTGGGCATCACTTCAATTCCAGCCGTATTTTACAGCGACAGCGTCGAACATCGGTTATGGATGGTGGAGCCATGATATCGGGGGACACCAACGGGGAGAGAAAGATGACGAGTTATCGACACGTTGGCTCCAATACGGTGTCTTCAGTCCAATCATGCGCCTGCACAGTACGATGAGCATCTTCAACGGGAAAGAACCGTGGCGTTATTCGACCGATGCGGCGAACGTCATGAAGAAATATTTACGACTTCGGCACCAGCTCGTGCCGTACATCTACACGATGAATGCCCGTAATCACTTTGACGGCTTGCCACTCGTCTCACCGATGTATTATGAGCATCCGGAAGACGATCAAGCATATAACGTTCCGAATCAGTTCTACTTCGGAACGGAATTGATCGTCGCGCCGATGGTCACACCAATGCACCGGAAACTGCACATGACGGCGACGACAGCGTGGTTGCCGGAAGGGGAATGGTTCGATTTCTTTAATGGGCACCGATACCGCGGCGGCAAGCAGATCCGTCTGTTCCGTTATCTCGAAGACCAAGGCGTACTCGCAAAAGCCGGTGCGATTGTTCCACTCGGTCGTCATCTCGAACAGTCGAATGCCCTGCATAATCCGGACGATCTCGAAGTCGTCGTCTTCCCGGGAGCATCGAACCGGTTTACGTTGTTCGAAGACGATAGCACAGGTGTCGCGCACCGCGACGGTGTCAATGTCGAGACGACGTTTGCGCTCGACTGGGGAGCACGTGAGTTGACGATCGCGGCACCAACCGGACACCGTAACTTGTTACCCGAAAACCGCTCGATTACGTTGATCTTACGTGGAGTCCGTGAAGGATACGTTCAGCGCGACGGAGAGAGTGTCACCGGCGTCTATGATCATGCGACGCAGTCCCTTCGCGTTGAACTGGGTGAAGTGACCGATACGATCACGTTGTCGCTCCAAGTTGAGATCTCGACGAACGAGAATAAGATGGACCGGTTGTATGCATTTCTCGACCAAGCGGAAATCAGCTATGATTTGAAGGATCGTTTGTACCGTCTGCTGTCACAAAAGCTCGACCCGGTCAACATGATGCACCAGTTGCAAGCACTCGAACTCGAGAAGGATCTCGTCGACTGTCTGCTTGAGTTGATGTTGTCTTAAACGATTGGATAGGCATGCGAAAAAGCCAGTATTCGTCATCCGTATGGACGAGGAATACTGGCTTTTTGATTGAGGTCAGAACTCTTCGTCTACCTCTTCATCCATCCAAGATAGTAAGTCTTCTGCATCAAGATCGTCACCTTTACTGAGGATCAAGGCTGTGACGTCATCTCGTTTCTGTTCTAATAACTCCGGGTTGTTCGTCAAGACTTCCATGAGGTAATACGCATACGAGCCAAGGAAATCAGGCTGATCGTTTCGTTCGATCAGTGTCATGAACGCTTCGATCAGTTCTTCCTGTTCTTCATCGAGAATCATCCAGTGGGAGTAGGCGAGGAGTTTTTCGTTCTCGTCATCTCCACGGAGAATGTCCTTGATTTCAGGTAACGTCAGAAATACGACATCCGGCATGACGACTTCCGGAACATCGGTACTCAACTTCGTTAACCACTCGTCATATGTCGCCGCGACGAAATGGGTCGTCTCATCCGAAATATCGAGGCACGAGACAGTCGGCTCAGCAGCTTCCGTGAAGTGGAAGTACCAAAAATAGCTCCCTTCGCCTTCCGCGAACATCATGACGTTTCCTTCGACATCCCATTCCCTGAGGACCGACAATTCGTCCAGATACCGTTCGAATGTCAATGACGTCATGGAGCGGAGTGGGAGGTGCAATCCGCTTTCTTCGTCCGACCATGTATTCTTGAACTCGACCATCACGGCCATAGCTTCTGGGGCACCACCGTTTTGTTCCCGGATTTGTTCGAGGTAACGGACGGGGAGTGAACCGTTGACGGCTTGCTCGATTCGTTGAATGTCTGTTTCTTTGACTGAAATCATCGTTTCTTCTTGTGACTCTTTATCCCAAAATGGCATCGTATGACCTTCCTTGCTATGTAGTATGTAGACCTTGATTATACGCGAAGCTGATGGGAAATGTTTCAAAAAAAGACCCTATCCGTTATGGAAGGGTCCATTGTGTCATTTACGACGCAATTTTTTCGCTTTTTGTTTCATGTCGTTGTACGTGATCATCGGGCTATCGTCCATCGTCAAGCGCAGATGGTTCGGTTCACCTTTGTTCGTGATGCCGGAGCAGTACAAGATGTCGGCATATTCATTGAATAGATCCTCGTAAGCCGGCAGGTGGTGCATCAGTCGACCAGGCGATCCCCAGCCACAGAGGACGACGCCATTTTTTGCTTTGACTTCAGCAAGTGTCTTCGCGACGAACTCATAGTTCGTCTCATCGAAGCTCGCTTGCGCGAACGGCAGATCCTCGCTGACGAGCAGGTCCGGCATCAAACTGATGATGTCATATTGTTTGACGGGGTCACTGACATACTTCTTCATCAAATTGTACGCACGTTGTGTCGTCGTTCCAGAGAGAAAGGCGTCCGTCGTCCGTGGTGTGTAGATTAAAGCGGCGACGTGCGTCCCTTCTACGATGTCGTCAAAGATGTAGCTACGTAAATAGCGTTTCGTCTTGTCTCGATCAAACGTCGTTTGGACGCGGATCGACGATTCCTCAATCAAGAGTTCGGAAGAATCGGCTGGTGTCATGGGTGGTGCCTCCTTTTAATTGGTCAAACGTGAGCTGATGCGAAGGAAGAATGCGAGTGTCTTCTTCTTGAGGTCGAGGTCGTTCGCATCGATCGCCTCGACGTGTTGCTGGTAACGATCATATTGGGCGAGCACGTCAGAAACATATTGTTCACTGCGATTGTATTCAAACAGTGCTGTCGCGAGCGTGTCTCGGTCTGATGTCTTCGTAACATCGTGTTGGTTCAGGTATTTCGCTGCCGTGTGGGCGCTGTCGACGAGACTCGTCGGATCGGCTTTCCCGTCGCCGTCCGCGTCCACTCCGAGACCACCATATTTCTCGATGGCTTCCGGATCCGTCACGTCGATGCCGTCATGCTCGATGTCACCGAGCGACGTGCCACCTTCGTATCCCCAACCGACCCATGTTTTCGGCATGAATTGGAACGGACCGATGGCGCCAACGGACGATTGCATCGCTGACGAGTTTGAGAAGATCGTCTCGACGCGATGGATGGAGGCGAGTAGCTTCCAGTCGATGCCGTAACGTGCCGCGGCTTGTTCGTAGATGTCGATGTTCTCGGCAGGTACGCCATGCTGTCCATAATACGTACGATACATTTCATTTTGAACACGTTCCCGATTTTGCCAGTAGATGAAGCTACTGACGATGAGGGCGAACAGTACGAACAAGATGCTGATTCGAAAAACTTTTCGCATATTGTTCTCTCCTCTGTATAGGATTCCACTGAATGGTATCATATTTTAGTAGGGTCTAATAGCACTTTCTGTGACGGGAGTGTGGAATCAAAAAAGGAGTCGAAGTCATGTATCTCTTCGTAAATGGGTTTTTACTCGGATTGCTTGTCGTCCTCTCAATCATCGCAGCGGTCCGTCCGGTCGATTTGACGATCGTTCCACGCAAGGAATTTTACCCCTCGATGGTCCAGTCGAGCGGCATCTTATGTCTCTTACTCGTCGGTGGCACGCTGGTCAGCGGTACGCTGTTACCGGAAATCGGCTTGACGTTTTTTGTCCCAAGTGGTCCAGTCTGGTACGCGACGATTGGACTAATCGTCTTTCTCTGTATCGTCTTGCTTTTGACAGCGACCATTCCAGCGTTTCGCAAACGTTTATTGCCGCTCTATCAAAGTGAGGCGGAGCGACTGATTCTGCCGCGAACGAAAGAGGAGCGGACCGGATTCCAAATGGTCGCGCTAATGGCTGGGGTGACGGAAGAGTTGATCTATCGCGGGTTTCTCTTCCATACGCTTGGATTATTTTTACCGTTCTCTGAAGTCAGCTTCGTCTGGATCGGTGCCATCCTGTTCGGGATTGCCCATCGCTATCAAGGGTGGTTCGCGATTCTCGTGACAGGACTGATCGGAGCGGGATTCGGCTACTTGTATCTAGCGCTCGAGACGCTCTGGCCGCTGATCATCATCCATGTCTTGATCGATCTCGTTGCCGTCTACGTTTACAAGGACGATGTTAATTCCTGACATCGTCAAAAAGCGTTGAATTTGGTAGACTGAATGTCAAGCGAAGTTATCGTTTAAATTGGTCAAGTTGACGGTTGCAGAACAGGTCAAATGACAGGTAGAATGAGAAGGTAAACGCTTACACATCAAAAGGAGATGGATGAAACCATGCGAACGATCACTTCCACTGGCGAGCGAAAGAAGACGAGTTGGACATTGAATATCGGCAATCAGCCACATTTGATGATGGATGGTGTGACAGAACAAACGCTTGATGCCGAACAACGTGTCATCTACGACGAATTTTTGATTCCGACGACGGACACTTTGATTCATCGGTTTAAAGCCCGCTTCCCGAACCATCTCTGCGAGAACGGGTATGATGTGTATGGTGCTGCCGCTTTTGACGAACAGGTCGTCGAACTGATCTCGAACTGGTTCATCGAGCTGGTCACCGTCTTAACAGCGATGCAGCGGACGAAAGGCATTCAGCATGTCCAGATTGAAGGCGGTGTCGCAAAACGGACCGACTTCTTACCGACCGTTCGTCGGACATGCCGGGCACTGGAGTCGACGATTGATATTTATTGAAACACCAGTCACGTGTTCAGAGAGAGCGTCCATTAGGGCGTCCTCTCTTTTTTTAGATCAACGAACAGAAAGAGTCGGACATTTTTGTCCGGCTCTTTTTCATTTTCTGGATAACATCAGGAAAAAACAGGTTGACGCTAGACTGTATGGCATGTACCATACAGTTAACAGATGTACTATTGTCTTAATACAATGGTGATAATCAAGGAGGGAAAGTCTAGTGCTTGAAGTGAAGGGGCTACAAAAGCGATACGGACGAAAAAAGCACGTCTTGCGTGACGTGACGTTCTCTGTCGGTCTAAACGAAGTGACATGTCTGATCGGCTTGAACGGGGAAGGGAAGTCAACGATTTTAAAAGCGATACTCGGTCTGATTCCGGTGGATGCCGGGACAGTGACGGTCGACGGCAAAACGTCGCGCGACCAGATCGCGTTCGTGCCTGATCTTCAGACGATGCCGAGCTACATGACGATCGGACAAGCGCTCGCGTATATGGCGGATCATTATCCAGATTGGAATCAAGAGACAGCGGAACGGTTGCTGCAGACGTTCCAGCTGTTTACGACGGATAAAATGGCGAACTTGTCAAAAGGGAACAAGGCGAAGTTCAATCTCGTCTTAGGATTCGCCCTCGATCGACCGTACATATTACTCGACGAACCGCTCGCAGGAATCGATCTCTTCATGAAAGAACAAATCGCTTGGATTTTCTCAAGTGAGTTCATGGAAGGACGGAGTATCCTGATGACGACTCACGAGATCGCCGAGGTCGAGCAGGTGATTGACCGAGTGTTGTTCTTACGGGACGGGAAAATCGTCGAAGTCAAAGAGACGGATGAGTTACGCGGCCGTCATCATCAATCGGTCCAGGACCGGATGCGGGAGGTATATCAAGGATGAAACGCTGGTTGTTATTAACGAATGAAGAGCTGAAACGAAGTACGAAATTACTGGTGTTGTTGATTTCAGGATTGATTGTCGCAGAAATCGCGTCACTGCTCTATCAGATTTACGATTATCAAAGCACGATCGAGAAAACGATGCGGATTGAGCAAATATCAGAAATGGACGCAATTGCACAAGCAGGTGGTGCGTTGACATTTGCACAAGCGATTGATTTTTACGATTCAATCATTGTATTAGCAATGGGAATGATCGTCTTGTTCGCGTTCTGGATATGGTATCGCGACTGGGTGGGCGAGACGAAATACATCTACAGACTACTATTGTTACCGGGATCACGTCGGGCGATTGTTGCATCGAAAATGACGGCACTTTTACTTGTCGTTACGAGTTTGATCGGCATTCAGTGGGTGTTGTTGTTACTTAGTCGCAATCTTTACTTATGGCTGTTGCCAGATGCTCAACAGGTCACAGCCAGCATCAACGAATACTCCTTCTACATGAAGTTGTTCTATACGATGTACCCAACTGACATTTTATTCATCTTACTGATGACATTCATCGTCATCTCGTTCGTTTTCATGACAGTTTTACTTGAACGATCGTTTCGAAGAGGAAAAGCGTTCTTGATCGTCGGATTACACGGGATTGCGCTGATTGGTGGTTATATCATTTTAGGCTTAGCATTGTCAGCTATTTCAAGCAACCTGAGTCAACTGCATATGCAATTTTATTTCGGATACGTCGTACTATTAACGTTATATGTGTCATACAAAAATCTGATGCTAGTCCAGACGCGACTATCCGTTTAAGGAGGAGACTTCATGAAGCGATATCGACAACTCCTGATCTATGGATTGATCATTTTCATAACAATCGGAAGCTACATCGGCTATACACTGTCAATCAAAAGCGCAGACTTTTCCCTCGAGACCATCAGTGGGAAATCTTCGCAAGTAGAAAATTTTAATTTACGTTTACAGACGAAAGGAATGCGTTCGACGATTTATGATGCCAATGCAAATGGAGACATCGAAAAACAGTCAAACTCTTACGTCGGACAACTATTCCGTAAGGATAGAGTGACGGATTTACCAGACAAATATTATGAGTTCACGACGAAAATGGAAACAAATGTCAGTGAGGATGGGCAATCGGAATATGCGATTCAGATTAAACACAATAAACTGCAATTTAAGATGTTTACGTTCAAGACAGAGGAAATGTTCGAGAAGACATTTCAGTATGATACGAAATTTGAGACGGGGATGGATTTACAAGCAAGTGTCGTCGATAAACAGGCGATGAAGGTCTATGTTCAACTTGATCGTGTCGATCAGCCCATGGAAACGAAACTCCTTGTGCTTGATTTAGCAGGCGATCGGGTCGAAGAAATCATTCTTCAAAAACCTATAGCACCTAAACACTCTCGTCAATTCTTAGCAATTTATCGAAATGAAATCGTCTACACGGAACAAAAGTCCGACAGCGAAGATGAAAACGTTAAGCAGTCCTATTTCCTCGATGACGGAAAAAGCGTTCAGTCCATCAAGGAGTTGAATCAGCAACAAATCGGGTTTACCCCCTATGCGAACGGTCGTTATTTAATCGGATTCCGTCTGCCGGAAGGGGAGACGAAACGAATCGAATGGTCGATGTTCGACTTGGAAACGAAACGATTATCCGAGCATAGCGTAAGCAGTCCGCTTGTTTTGAAAAAGATCGATTGGTTGGATTCGACGGACGAGATGCAGCTCTATCTCTCATCAGAGACGAACGCAGGATTCCAAGTGTCTGTGATCGATCTGAAGAATGAACAACTGATGTATCAAGGTGAAATCAAAGATGCGAATCATAAAAAAGGAACGCATATCTATGATTTTGCGATTCAATGATCTACGAATGAAAAAACGCTTCGGACCGGAAAAAGTTATCCGGTCCGAAGCGTTCTTTTTTTCGTTTTGACTAGGAATCAATGCGTCCTAAGGCGAAAGCATCAAGACGTGAAGTTTTTCTCTGCCGCTTTACAGGCACGCAATAAGGCATCCTTGAAGAAACGATCTTCCTGCGAAGCGAGTTGTTGTGTTGCTTCCTCGTCCCCGCGCAGGGAGCGGGCGAGCATCTGGATGACTTTGACCCAGCGCCGGACGTGATCGAGTTGCGGGCGACCCATCGCGACGTATACCGTGAACCAATCGTTCTGATCGCGACGGATCATCCGTTGGAACAGTGATTTTGCGAGATCGACTTCTTCGGTCGTCGGGAGCTCGTTCGTCTCGAAATAGCGACGTAACGCGGCGACGGCAGTCGCATACGCTGCCTTGACGTCTTCCGACGGCTGATGTTTGCCGTAGTCGGATGTCGATAGATGAAGTAAGGCAGGTTTTTTCTCGACACCCGTGATCCAGGCGGAGATCGTCTTATTGCCCTTATAAGCTTGACGATTCGCGACCGGGAGCTTCGCCGTGACGTTTCCGACTTTCCCGATCAAGGTCACTTTGTTGTTGCGATCCTGGATTTCGGTCACTTTCATCTCGACCGTATCCCCCATTTCATGAGGAATGGCTTTCGGCTGGAGCTTTTCTCCTGCCGAGAGCGGCGAACGCTTGCGGATCATCCGCAGTGCTTCTTGTTCAATCCGGTCGTCAAGCGACCACAGATGTTCCGGTGGGACGTTGCGGAACCGGCGACGTCGGACCTTGATGTACTGGTCAAGCGCGTCAGCAGCTTGCTCCCGCGTCGATTCACCACGTGCGACGGGGCCGATGATGTCTCGGAGCGTAATGGATTCGAGACGTTCCATGATGCCTTCGAACGGGATGAGTTCCATTACGTAGAGACTACAGACGACGAGTTCGCATTCGCGAGGAGTGAGTGGGCGTTTGGCCATAAATTGACTTCCTTTCAGCTGGTTGATGTTTCTAGTATACCAAAAAAAAGCCATCGTCACGTAATCCCGTGACGATGGACTGAAAAAGCTTACAAGACGAATGCCGATTCCGAACTGTTTTGCAATTCGGCGGACGCGAGACGTGTGACACCGTTCATGAACGGGTCATGGGCGACGAACAAGTCACCGATTGCTTTGATCTCCGCCACGGTCGCATTCTCCTTCGCACCAGCGATGCGCAAGCGATACGGTTTTTTCGTCACCGTATCGAACGTCAGGACGATCGTATGTTCCATCAATGGTCACTCCTTTCATGAAATGTAGAGGATGGGTTATGCCTTCAGTAAAGCGTAGTCACGGCTGATTTCCGTCAGCGCGTAGCGTCCGTCGAGTAAGCTACCGATCGATTGCCCGATCGAAGCGACGACGTCTGCTGGAAGATTCGAACGTAAGCCGTTGTAGCGGCGGCGAGCGACGACGGCATCACCGTTCGCTGTCACCTTGTCCTTACGCTCGAAGACGATGACGAGACTCGTCTTGATCTCTTCTGCTTGTGTCATGTGTATCACCTCCTTCGCCCTTATTGACAGGGGAAGAGACCGGATTGTTCGAAAGGAATGAAAAAAACATGGTCTGGTTACGTTTTTTACGAAAAGTCTCGTTTCTACGGATGCGGACGCTCGGGTATGCGTCCTTAATTTTCGTCTTCGGTGTCGCGGGCATCATGTATGCGCTTGAGCCGGAGACGTTCGGGTCCTACTTCCGCGCCGTCTACTGGACGATGACGACCGTCGTCACGGTCGGATACGGTGACTTCTTCCCGAACTCGGATACCGGTCGGATTCTGACGATCTTCGTGTTCATCTTCGGGATCGGAATCGTCGGTGGATTGATCTCAAAACTGGTCGACGGTGTCCAGTTGATTCGTAATCAAAAGGAAAGAGGGTTGTTACAAGTGAAGGAAACAGGGCATACGGTCGTCTTCGGTTACAGTCGGCGTTCGAAGCACGTCATCGAGTCATTGCTCGAACATACGGATGTCGTCCTCGTCGACGACCTAGAGCGAGAGCCATTCAGTCACCCCCGGTTCCATTACGTCTGTGGTGATCCGGCGCTGACGTCGACGCTTGAGCGAGCACACATCGAAAAGGCGGTCCGCGCGATCGTCCTCGCGGATCATTCGATTCCGCCGGTCCACGCTGACGGAAGGACACTGTTAATCGCTTCAAGCATCGAACGGGCGAATCCGAACATCTATACGATCGTCGAGATGATGCTTGAAGAACACCTCGACAGCTTCGAACAGGTCAAGGTCGATGAAGTGTTACTTGGTGACGAGACGATTGCCCGGATGGCGATCCTCGCGTCCCACCATCCTGGCGTAACGAAAGTCGTGACGAACTTATTGACGAAGGATGGTGAGGGAATGTTCTCGATTTCGACACGACCGGAATGGGCGACATACCGCGATGCGTTTCATGCTTTGCTGGAAGAAGGGGTGACGATTTTATCTGACGGGAAGCGGCTTGATTTGAACCAACGTCTCGACGAAACGATTCCGAAAAATGGAACGCTGATTGTCTTATGTTCGGAGGAAACCGCCCAACGAATCGGAGCAATTTAGGTCGGGCATGATTCAACTAATCTTTTTTCGGGTATAGTAAACAAATTTACTAAACGGAGGAAAAGGATTATGACACAACCACAACCAGAATGGATTCAAGAATTATTCGAGACGGTCGATCAAGGCGAAATTAAAAATGCACCGAAATTACTCTATATGGCATTGACGCTTGAACCAAGTTATTTTACAAAAGCAGTTAGTCGTTTTAATCAACGATTGGAAGTCGAACCATTAACGGACGTTTCGGAACTACTGACGGTTTATCGTCAATTCTTCCTCTCAGCTAATCCGTCAGAGGAATATTGGTCACTTGCCTGGAACGAACTCATCCAGACCCTACAACATATGATCGATCGTCCAGAAGCGCAGCAATTACTTAAAGAACATGTTGATTTACTCGACTGGTGGTCAAGTGAATCGTTGCTGTCACTCCCGAGCTGGTTGACGATTTTAGATGTCGCAGAACGGATTGACGCCCTCGATCAATTTAGCAGTTATCTTCCAGATATCTTCGAGAGCTATGCGCTCGAGACAGCAAAGGATGAACCGTTCGCTCGTCTTGCCTGGTACGCACTCGCAAGCAATCAACAAGAGTTGCTTGCCCCGTACAGAGACCGGATTGAAGCCGGTTCATCGAAGGAAATTCAGTCTCTTCGTCAAGCGGATCTCGTCGATCAAATTGAAACGACACGGGTCGTTATGTTAAAGTCGAAAGATAACGAGCCGATTGAATTAACATTTGATCGAAAATGGACATTATAAATTATCGAAGAAAAAATGACACCTAGAAGCCGCACGAATCCAATCCAAGGGGTGTAGGGATGATTCACGTCAATTTACCGAGTGGTGACTATGTCGTGTTAGTAGAAATAAATCGTGAAGTGCTGCTGTGTCATTCGATTGAAGAAGCGGAACAAGCACAACGTGACCGGTACGAACTAGTCGGACGGATGAGCGAACGCTTGCCGGCAGAAGTGATCGGACCCTCGATTGCGGACTTCGTCCGCTTTTCGACCGGGTTCATCGGCGAAGAAGTAACGTGGCATGAAGATGAAGAAGCGTTCTTTTGCCAACAGTTCGAGACGTTCGACGGTTCCCCGTTAGGTGAAGATTTGACGGGTATCGATGCAACGCGTTGGCGTGCGGTCCTTGCACGCTATTATGCTTACGTGACGATCGGAAAGATCATTCCTTTTGAAGTCAGCGAAGAACCGGACGGTACGGTTCCGCTTTAGTCCAGACGATTCTTCGGTCGGCGCGTAAACAGAGAAGGGCAGGGTTCCCATGAAAAAGCAACTTGCACTACTCACGCTAGCGACAATCGTCGCCATGCCAACGTCTGCTTTCGCGCAGTCTCAATATGTACAATACGACCCAACCTTTACAGAACAACAAAAACAAGAATGGTTGGCGAATCAGGGGTTGACCGAGATTCGTGCTCTGAAACAAAAAGGATTCTCACTCGTCGAGCCCCTTGCGCACCTCGAAGAAAAGGATATCGACGCCGACTTGATTCCGATCACGGATGTCAAAAAAGCAACGGATTCTGCCCAGTTCCAGCAAACGTACCTCGATCAGTCACGGATTCCGGCTTACTGGAAGTACAGTCGCGGGAAATCGGACGTTCGCGTTGCGATCATCGATGACGCGATCGATACGAAACACCGCGAGTTCAAGGATGTCATCTATAAAACGACGACGATTTCCGGGATTCGCAAACCAGATGATCACGGGACACACGTCGCGGGGATTGTCGGGGCGCGTGAAGACGGTCAAGGGATCGTCGGTGTCGCTTCTGGTGTCAAACTGATTGGGGCGGATGTCTTTGACGGAGAATATGCCGGGTCGATCGATATCGGCGACGGTATTTTGTATGCCATCGAGCAGGGTGCAGATGTCATCAATCTGTCGCTCGGACAATATGAATACGATCCATATATGGAGTCCGCGATCAAAAAAGCAGAAGCGAAAAACATCCTCGTCGTCGGTGCAGCCGGAAACGACGGGAAGGGGAAAGTTCTTTTCCCAGGCTCGATGAGTCAAGTCGTTGCCGTCGGATCGGTCGGGACGCTCGGTCGTGCCTCGACGTTCTCGAACTACGGCAAAGGACTCAACATCATGGCGCCGGGTGAAGGGGTTTACTCGACGATCGTCGGGAATAAATACGGCTACTTGGACGGAACGTCGATGGCGACACCAGTCGTCAGCGGTGTACTGGCACTCGCGAAATCGAAGAATCCGTTCGTCTCGAACACGACGATGCGCAGTAAGTTATATGCGGCAGCGACGAAAAAATCAGGCGATACGAAGTCGCATTACGGAACGGGTCGCTTGAACGCCGGAATCTTGGCGACGTTACCGGCACCGATCTCGAAGATCTCGTTGCCGTCAACGGTCAAGCCGAATCAGCTGTTTTCATTCTATTTCGATGAGTACGCGAGTGCGAAGACGACGACACGTCTCTATAAGGACGGGAAGGTCGTCAAAACGTTCACGCAATCGAATTTAAGAAATGGAACCCATAAGTTTACGTATAAGTTGAAAGAGAAGGGGTCTTACAAGCTCGTCTTTACGACGACAGGCGGACGCCATACGCGGACCGTCGAACGACTCCTGACAGTGAAATAAAAAAAGCGCCTCCCACTTAGTGAGAAACGCTGTACGAGACCCGGAGATTACTTCGGGTCTTTTCCTTTTTTATAGACGGGCGTCGGAGGCGTTAATGCCTCTCCAGTCCACGTGATCATCGCTTCCATCTTGTATCCTGTGTCATCCTCATGGACGAACGACAGGCGACTGGAATCGATCAATTGGTATAAACCATAAGCGACCTGGTCGGCCCAAGAGCGTAACGTCATCGCATTATCATACAACGGGATTTGCTCAGGGAACCGTTCGTTCATAAGCAAGATATCGTGTTGATCGAAATGATAGCTACGTTTTGAGAGTGCATCGGGCGCCTTGACGTTGAACGGCTCGAACGCGTGGATGAGCTCTCCTTGACGATAGAAGGCGAAGATGCCGTTTCGCAGATGAAGTGCCTTGATCTCATCGATCTCGATCAGGAATGTCAACTTGCGAACCGTTCGCCGGTTCGTACCAGAGCGTCGTTTTTTCATGCTGCATGCCCCCTTCTGAACTCTTGTACTATACCGTGAAATGAGGCAGAGACGCAACTTTTTCGATTATAAAACGAGAATTGCCTCTTGCAGGAAAGCGGCATCTACGCTACACTCATAAGCAGTGACTATGTTGGTTCGGACAATCGCGGGGCATTTCGGTGCTTTGAGGAAAGTCCATGCTCGCACAGCCTGCGATGGCTGTAGTGATCGTGCTACACAAAAAGATAAGTGTAGGCAGCGTCAAGCTGACGGCAGAAGGAACGCCTAAGTCTTCGGATATGGCCGAAACTTCTTGAAGGTGCCACAGTGACGGAGCTTCATGGGAAACCATGAAGGTGGAACGAGGTAAACCCCACGAGCGAGAAACCCAAATTTGGTAGGGGAATTTCCGGAGCGGAACTGAACGCGAAGGAGAGCGTATGCAAATACGGAGATAGATGATTGTCGCCTGCGTGTGAGGGTCAAACCGTTTGGAACACTAAGGAACAGAACATGGCTTACAGGACCACATAGGCTGTTATTTTTAAGTTGAACGAGAGTCCAGGTCCACCCTGGGCTCTTTTTTTATTGCAATGAAACGATACAGTGGAAGAAACGATAAAGGAGTGAACGCGATATGGCAAAACGCTTAGTCATCGCGACAGCGGCGATGGGAATCGAAGCGCTCGTCGCAAAAGAAGTCCGTGCGTTAGGATATGAATGTACGGTCGAGGACGGAAAGGTCTACATCGATTGTGAGATGGAGGACATTCCCCGTTTGAACATGTGGCTCCGGACAGCGGACCGCATCAAACTCGTCGTTGCCGAGTTCCGCGCGACGACATTCGAAAAATTGTTCGATCAAGTCAAGGCACTGCCATGGCACGAATTGATGCCGTGGGATGCGAATTTCATCGTCAACGGTCGTTCGGTCAAGTCGAAGCTTTTCTCGATTCGTGACTGCCAGAAGATCACCGAGAAAGCGATCGTCTCGCACATGCAAGAACAGTACAACAAAGGAACGGAATGGTTACCGAAGACAGGCGCGAGCTATCCGATCGAAGTTGCTTTGTTAAAAGACATCGCGACATTAACGATCGATACGTCTGGCGACGCGTTACACAAACGTGGCTACCGTGAGTTCCACTCGGCCGCTCCACTCAAAGAGACGATGGCAGCAGCGATGCTGATGCTGACGAACTGGAAGCCGGATATGCCGCTCTACGACGTCTTCACCGGTTCAGGTACGCTTGCGATCGAAGCAGCGATGATCGGGCGTAATATCGCACCAGGGATCAACCGCGAGTTCGTCTCACAGGAATGGAAATGCATTCCGAAGAAGGCGTGGTTCGACGCAATCAACGAAGCGAACGAAAAAGCAGAGTGGGACAAACCACTGAAGATCTACGCAAGCGATGTCGATCCAGAGATGGTCAAGCTCGCGAAAACAAACGCAGAACTCGCAGACGTCCGCGATGCGATCAACGTCATGCAGCGTGACGCAGCAGACTTTAAACCGAAGGAAGATTTCGGTGTCATCATCGGAAACCCACCGTATGGGGAGCGTCTCGAGGACGCACGTGAAGTTCATCAGCTCTACCGCAAGATTGGAACGGCGTACAAAGAATTCCCATACTACAGCGTCTATATGATCACGTCGTATGTTGAGTTCGAAAAAGCGTACGGTCGCCCAGCGACGAAGCGCCGAAAGCTGTACAACGGGAACATCGAAGTTCAGTTCTATCAGTACTATGGTTTGCGCCGGAAACGTCCGCAGGCTTAAGCCATTTCTAGCACTTACAGAAATCCCATTGCACACTTGATGTGAAAAACGGGAATTTCCTCACGAACCGCTCTGTTGAGCGGTTTTTTTGCGTTTCAAAAGCTGTTCGAATTGCGTCGCCGTATCGTATTGCAAAGTGTGCAATACGTGAGCGTACGTATCCAAATGGCGCGACGAGAATTAATCGTCGAAGCCTTCAACGACGTCCGGCTCCAATCAGCAAGAAGGCGCTGGGCGTGAATCGCTTTGACGCGATCAACCTTCAACTTCGTGAACCATTCCGGAATCTGTTTGACGATTGATTGATACGAATGATAAGTCGTCTTGGCTTTCGTCGGGCGGATGTGGTCTTCAAGCCATACCTCGAACAGTTGCGCCATCGTCCGTACCTGTACGACATTCCCAATCGTCCCGTCTCGTCGATAGGTCATCTTCTCCGCGATCCAAAACTCGACCTCTTGCTTTCGTTTGCTAGAAAAATAGGCTTGAATCCGTTTGACGTGTTCGTCTGTCCCGAGTGAGAGACGAAAACCACCAGAGTCCTGTCTTTTCATTCTTCTTGATTGTTGCCATGTTGATTCCTCCTCTTGCGTACATATGTTCTGTTTCATGTCAGTAAGAAAAGGCACCTGAGTGCCTTCAGTGTACACCTTTTTATGAGCCTTGTTCATCAGCGTTTTGCTTGAAGAATGTTGTATAAGACGAAACATCAGGATGCATCAACTGCTCCATCGCGTTGAAGTTTTGCTTGATCGCGTTGACGAGTTTATTCGCATCTGAATAATCTTGTTTATCGATCGTGTAAAACTGTTGTTGGATTTCCGCATACAGGCGATTCAACTCTGTTTGGTTCGCCGCGAGTTGTTGTGTCGTCGCCTTCACATCAGCTGGGGTACTTATTTGCTGCAATGTAGTGATTTCTTTTCCGATTGGGTCTAGCATCGATTTCAGTTCAAACAGGGCGGAGGAGACGGGCGCTTGAACCTTCCCGTCCGAAACTTGGACCAAGTCGTTGAGTTCACTGATCTTGAAAGACGTCATGTCGAAACCTTGTGTGATCAGATAGATGCTATTCACGATAGTCGATGCGTCGTATGTCGCTTCCGGTTGAGGATCCGGTGCAGACTCCTCTGTGACAGGTTCAGCGACGATCGGTTCTTCTTTTTCGACCGACTCCGGTTTTTCTACGACATCATTCGTCGCGTCCGGGTGCATGTCGTAACGGGACTCGTCCATGTTTTCGAAGTTGATTGGTGCATTAATCTTGCCACTTAAGCTTTCTTTTAGGCTTCTGAAGATACCGAGGTGAATCCAGTACCCGTCCGCCTTCTGGAAATAACGCTCACGATCGACTAGCACCATGTCCGAGAAGTTATCGAGATTCATTTGATCAAGCGTCTTTCGTGTGTAGTACGACTTCAGGACCGGTTCGAGTTCTTCATTCCCGTTGTCATCCGTCATAACCGTCGACCGTTCGAAAGCAAATAAATCAAAGTTCTTGTTTTTATAGAGGTCCTCTATCAAACGAATCGAATCCAGTGCGTAACTTTCGACCATCGTGTTATCGCTCCAAAAGGCAGAGTCTTTGTACTGGACGATCAACGTTTTGCCTTTCACCTTCGCACCAGTGATGCCCTCGCTATATTTCTTCAGTTCGCTACTAATCGTCTCTGGTGTCGCGTGTTCGAGATCTGCTGTGACTTCCGGTTTCTTCTTCTCTTTCATGTCTTCTGCCTTTACTTCTTTCTTCACTTCCGTCGGTTTGTCATTCTGCGCGCTGTAGATGCTACCGAACATGCCGACGATGAGTACACTGAATATAGCGAACAGCGTACCTTTTCCTCCCATTCCAGATGGTTTCCGGTTCGAACGCCTTCTTTCTTCCAATGTATACCCTCCTTTATCAGTTCTTTTAATACCTATATTGTCATTTATGTTTTTAATTTCCATATTAATTCTAACTCAAAATGGTTTATTATACGACATGGATTTAAGCGATGGGATAACTATCTTCGCATCGAACAACCGTATATTTAACGTATAAAAATATTGAAATGCAGTTACTGCATTAATTTCCAATTGTTATAGTTTCTGTCGCAAAAGGTCTTATGCTTAAGTTACATTTGGTATTCGCGTGACCGGTGTTGCACAATCATTACATAGTTTTTAAGAACCTCTCTAGATTAAATAGGACAATGACAATATAAAAAATACCTTTTAAATGACATAATTAAAAAGTACAAGTTTTGAAGGGGTATTTAAGTCGCGCAAATAACATTTTTGAGTAGGATGATATGAACAGTAAGCAAAAGATAAACATTGATGATGTACCTATACTTATTAAAGGAGATAAGCATGACAAAAATCTGGATTGAGGAATATGCAGTGACGGGTGATTTAGGTCGTCTGTTCGGTCACTTTTTAGATATGGACGAGTCAATTAAAACGGCATATTTAATTAGCCCGTCAGAAGGAGACGAATTTGTCTCACCAACGAAGAAAATTTTGTTCGAGTTTTTAGAGCATCGAAATAACTTTCCACTGTATCTGTATTTTTCGGATGAATATGTATTAAGAGAACGACATCAGCAGTTCTTTCAGCAACATGATGTTGACTATACCATTCAAACGGTTTATCCAAGTCGCAAACATCATTTAAATCCGCTTGTCTATTTTACAGTCGAGTTAAAGGACAAGGAAGCGCTCAGACGCATCGTTCGCAAAACGTACTGGTTGGGAGAAGAGAATGTTTTCTATATAATTTCGAATTACGATAATTTAAAATTTACGTTTGAGGAAAGGCAACATTGGGGTTTCCAGCAATATCTACCGATTGCTTCATTTGATCGAACTCCTCCATCAGTGCTTATTAAGCCTGGTCATGACGGATGTGGTTTTTTCATATGTTCAAACGATCGATCGGTGAATTCGTTAGAAAACGTCATTCGGAGTATGCCAGAAGAAATCATCACGTATCAAGTCAATGATGAACTATATGAAGCTGAGAATGAAGAGTAAATTCACTCTTCAGCTATCGGAGGTGCTGCATGAAACCAGCCATCAAACAGATCAATCCATCGTCTAAACGCCCGGGTGTATCACTAATCGATCTAAAGCGTGCAGAAAAAATCCTCGGTGTAAAATTCCCGACGGATTACATTTCACTCATGCAGGAATCAAATGGTGCAGCCTTTCATGACTGGCAACTCTATTCGATACCTACTGAATCGAGTCATTCTGAAGTCGAAGATATCATCCACCATCACATAAATCGTCCAGATGGTTTACCGGAGGATATGATCTGCTTTGGTGAACATTTAGATGGGAGACGGTTGTGCTACCGGATTCGACGTCGTTTTTTACAAGAGCTAGTCTTCACGTGGCATCCTAAAAAGGGACTTGAAAAATACTGTGCCTCTTCACTCAACGAATGGGTAGAATCCGAAATGTTGCGTGACCGGGCTAATAAAAAGATTACCCTGGGTACTTTTAGTGTTAGTAGTCATCGACTGCTCGTGACGGATTCGAATGAAAAAGATGTAGCATCGATTGTCTTGGAGCAAGTGAAGTCTGGCGCATGGACGGCTTCCGTCACGTATGATTCAGATGGAACGGTTCGTTTACTTAAAGTATACGAAGGTGTCGATCAGCCGACGGGCAGATGGACGCGCTCGCATGAGATTGCGATTGATTCGGGATTTGTACTGATTGGTGATGATGTTGCGTTTCGTGAGGAGGAACTAGCCGAGGAACTCTTTTTCGGTCAACAGGACGTCCATTTGTTTCGAGCGGGTATCATGACCGATTCTGGATATGGAGACGGCATCTATCATCTGAAAGTAAAGAAAAATCGAGATAAACAAATCATCGGAGTACGAATCAATTTCATGGAGTAGCAATCGAAAGACCGGTAAGGAATGCTCCTTCGACCGGTCTTTTTGAGGTATGTAGTTATTTGATATTGTCGATGGCGTTGCCATCTTGATCGACTTGAGTAGAAAGTCCTGTCCAGCCTCGACCTTTTGTCTCTAGCCAGCTGGTGAATTCGACGAGAAATTCCTCGTGTGGTACATGACCACCATCTTTTTTGACGACGACGTACCCGTCAAGCTTTACATATGACTCCTTCAGTGATTCCATGCGTAATCTCCTCCTAAGTAGCGGATGCGAAAGTAAGAGTATAGCGCTCGAAACATGCATTTACAAATGATATCCATTTATCTTTCTAGTTCAACAAATGGTCCGCTCGACATAAAACCGTCACCTTCACACTATCAGCGACAGAAAAGCCATTCAAACGCGTGCCATCATTCATGCGAAGCGGTGTTGTTTGGATGATGTCCTGGAAGAAAAATAGGTCACTTCGTAAACGACGCAGTAACTGGCGAACATGATCGTATGTTATCGCTTGACCACTCAATTCCGTCAATCGCTCGGCTAGCGCAGGATATGTTGACGTCGGGCTTGGCATGCGACCAGACTTGACGGGCCGAGGAAATGGAGTGGCATTTTTAGAAGCCGGTCTTGCGTTCATAATGGACCGGTATGCACCTAAACAAATTGAATTAGCTGTCGCGACATTCAACGAGCGGGCGATTCGCTTGTATACGAAAAGTGGCTTCCTTCCAGTAGAACGGTTCCAACAGGCGACGAACGGTGGAAGCTATGAATTTTTGAAGATGCGTTTACAACCTATCCACTCGACGGAACCTTTTCCAAAATCTATAAGTAGATAACAGAAAAGGAGATGATGTCATGGCACGCTGTACGAATTGTCAGTATAAGTTCAGCACAAAAGAACTACTCGCTGTCAGTGTTGCAATACATGGGAAAAACAAACCATGTCCGAACTGTGGCGTGAAACAATACATGTCGCGGAAGTCGCAATTTTATCTTTCACTCGGGAATATCAGTCTAGTGTTCGTCCTGTTCTTGCCATTTCTAATCCGGTTGAGCGACCGGGAAGAATCGATGAGGTAAGATGTCGGTTACTTTTATTTTCATGAAACTTTTTCCTGAATCCACCAGTAGATAAGGAAGAAGGAGATGGTCAGATGGTACGTTGTACGAATTGCCAGTATACGTTCAAAATGAAAGAAGTGCTTGCTGTCGGATTTGCGAAACATGGGAAAGCATGTCCGAACTGCGGCGTGAAGCAATACATTTCAAAAGACTCGCAACATTACTTATCACTCGGATACGTCAGTCTCTTGTTCGTCTTGATCCTACCGTTCGTCATCAAACTGAGCGACAAAGAAGAGACGATCTGGTAAAGCATTACGCGCATGCCTGAAAACGACAGGGTGCGCGTTTTGTCTTATACTCGGGGCAAAGGAGCTGGGAAACATGCAAACCGTATACGATGCAACCGTACAAAATGCAGCGGGCGAGACTGTTTCATTAGGTGACTATGCGGGGCGTGTCCTCGTGATCGTCAACACGGCAAGCAAGTGTGGGCTCGTCAAACAACTTGGCGAACTACAGGCATTGTACGATAAATATGACGAGCAAGGAGTCACGGTGCTTGGCTTTCCGTGCGATCAATTCAATCAGCAGGAATTCGCGAGTCAGGAAGAGACGATGCAGTTCTGTCAGCTGAACTATGGTGTGACGTTTCCGATGTTTCAGAAGATAAATGTCAATGGACCAAATGAACATCCGCTTTATACATTCCTAAAACGCGAACGGTCGGGTCTACTGTCGTCAAAGATCAAATGGAACTATACGAAGTTTTTAATCGATCGCCAAGGACGTGTCGTACAGCGGTTCAGTCCGGTCGATTCCGTCCAGTCGGTTGAAAAAACCTTATCTTTGTATCTATAATCCAAGTAACCGTCCGGCGCGAGTCGTTGGGCGGGACGAACGAATACCCTACCTTTGGCAAGGTAGGGCTTTTTTTATGTCATTCAACAATGAACGAATCAAAGGAATGCTTGACAATCGCATCGCTGCGCTTATGTCCGAGATCGGTCAGAACCGGTGGACGGGGAGACAAGACATGAAAACCCTGCTCGAACGCACGGAGCCAGTAATGAACCCAGTCTTTTGTAGGATCGAGATTCATCATTTCACGTGCGAACGTCAGCAGCTTTGAATCGGTCAGCGTCAGAAGTGGAATCGAGTTGATCTCGACATCTTCTTTTAGTTCATAGAGGTCCGGTGAACGAAGCAGAATCGCATCCGCCTCGAAGGTCAATCGGAAGTAATTACAGCTATAGTCACCGACGATGATCATCGTCTCCTCCGTATGCCCACGAAAATGAAAGATCAATCGGTTACCATTTGCGACATCGATCAAGAACTGATCGAGTCCGATGTGATAATCCTCGCGAAATTGTAGTTTTTCAAGCGTGATTTCTTGCATGATTTAGCCTCCAGTCCGAGTTTGTCGTTCTTCTGTCAAAACGGTTTGCCGCGCTGCTAGGCGGGACGAACCGATCAATAAGGCGATTCCGAGTAATAATAACGAGATTCCGAACCAAGCCGTACCACTTAATTCTTCACCAAGGACGAACACACCAAGCAAGGCGGCAGTCAGCGGCTCACCGAGCGAGAGCGTGACGGCAGTCGACGATGTTACGTTCGATAGTCCTTTCGCGAATAACCAGTAAGCGATTCCGGTCGCAACGACGCCAAGATGGAGGCTGATTCCAGCACCACGTGACGTGAACAACCAGGAGAGGTCGAATAAAAACAGCAGAGGCGATAACAGCAAGGCGCTTGTCGTGAAAATGACGGCAACGACTGACAGCGGCGCGTGTGTCTTGACGAGGTCTCGACTGACGAACGTGTACCCGGCAAACGATAGTCCGGCACCGAGTGCAAGGATGATCCCGATTGGATCAATCGCAACCGTTCCTTGATTGTTCAAAAGCAACAGACAGCCAGTGATCGATAGTCCGGTCGATGCCCACCACAGCAGCGCTGGACGTTTCTTTAGGAACAGCCACTCGATACACCCGGAAAAGATTGGTGCGCTACCGATTGCGACGACAGTACCGACGGCGACACCGGTCATCAAAACAGCTGAGAAGAACAGCGGTTGGTAAGCCGCCATGCTGACGGCAGCGAGTAAAATCGTTCGCAACGGCCAGTCGCGTAACGTCAGCGTTCCTTTGAAGAGAACGAGACAGAGTAAGAACAGTCCACCGACAGCCAGACGAACGGCACCAATTGCAATCGGATGTGCATCTTCCGGCGCAAAGGCTTGTGAGGTCCCCGTCGTGCCCCAAAAGATCGCAGCAAGTAATATGAGCAACATCGATGATGATTTAGACATGGGTCACCTCTTCGAGTGCAATTTTTTAAAATGATATTAGAACGAGAATACCACAGAACGAGTAGGAAGGAATACACCAAATAATTGAAAAAATGGTATGGTATATAGGGTGAATTCGTATCATTCACGAATACGAAGATGAAAAGGATGGGACCCATGAAAGAAATGAACCAAATCGAAGCGGTACTTGACGTCTTATCACAAAAAATCAATCACGGGTCGACCTTCATTCAGCGACGATACGATACTGGAGTCGCTCAATTCAATTTGAATGACCCGGTGACGGAACAGGCGATTCAGTCATTTGAACAGCAGTTCAACTTAACGTTACCAAGCGAATACAAGACATTCCTTCGTTTACATGACGGAGCGGAATTGTTTATGATTCAAGGTCTCGGCATCGAACTCTATCCACTTGAAAAAGTCATTGAAATGACAATCCAAGCTAAAGAGTACGATCTGATCCATGAAGACTACGATCATTTCTTGATGATTGGCGAAATGAACGAAGGATACGTCTTGATCCATACGGAAGATGCGAAGACAGATGAGACACCCTATATGCACTGGATGTTTCATGAGTTGTCGACAGAGGAGACTGATCCGATTGGACAGAACTTCGGCACGTTCCTTGAATATGCGATCATTTCGCAAGGGGATATGTTCTGGGAGTTCAAGGACTTCTCGATTGCAACAAATACTTATTATGTAGAGAATCACAATTCTGAAGAGGAAGTGAGCAAACCACGACCGATTCGCTTCGTCGACTCGGTTCGCGTTGAAATCGAGTATCCGATTGCGAAGAGGGATGCGTATTTCTCGGTTAAGATTTTCGAAGGGAAACAAGAACAAGAACGCCTTGGTTCAAGCTACGACTCGGATTCGCGCTTTGAAAAAGTGATGCAATCGGTTCGAGAATATCTAATGGCAGAGCGATTCCAGTATTCGTCAATCATGGTCTTTCAAACGGAACATTGGTTTTGGCAGAACGAGGACGAGACAGGTGATCCGTTGATTCGTAACTATAATCCGCAACGTCAAGGACTGCGCTTCGATGGATATCGTGCCTTTGTTGAGGAACCACCACGCCCACTTCCAGGGTGGGAATGATACAATCAATGTTCGGATTCGATGATTTTCACCATCGAAACTCAAAATAAAGTTTTATCTTGTATCCACTCATCTTTCAAAAAAGAATTGACAATGAACTGGATGAATCTGTATGCTAATCAAAATTACATAGTCAAGGCGATGACGAGAAGAGTAGGAAGAAATTGACGGTGCCAAGCGAGTCCGAGATGGTGAGAGCGGATGACCGGGTTTCTCTCTGAAAAAAGCCTCCGAGCTTCGTACGGATTCCGATATGGATGATGCTACGATGGGTTCTCCCATTATCGAGAGCATGTATGATTGTACATGTGAAGGTTCGTCTGGTGACAGGCGGACGAACAAAGGTGGTACCACGGGAAGCTGATTCTCGTCCTTTAGGCAACTAACGGGCGAAAATCAGCTTTTTGTCTACTACTGGAGGAATCATCATGCATTGGGCAGAACACACTGCAAGAACCATTATCGAGCGTCAGCCAGATAAAGAGACATACGTCTGTGCTGCCGGGATCAGTCCGTCGGGTCCCGTTCATATCGGCAATTTCCGGGAAGTCGTCACGACGTACTTCGTTGCGCGTGCGCTGCAAGACCTCGGTAAAGACGTCCGCTTCCTGTTTTCGTGGGACGATTACGATCGTTTTCGGAAAGTACCAGCGGATGTCGATCAAGCATTTACTCGATACATCGGGATGCCTTATAACGCCGTTCCGGCACCGGATCGATCCGACATGAGTTACGCGACGTACTTTGAACAGCAATTCGAAACGATGCTGACAGCATTCGAGATCACTCCAGACTACCGTTATCAACACGAAGCCTATACGTCTGGCACTTATGCTGAACAAATCATCCACGCGTTTCGCCATCGTCACGCGATTTATGACATCTTGATCGACCATAAGACAGCGGCAGGATCCGATGATGAGCGAGCAGCGTTTTACCCGGCGACCGTCTATTGTGCTGCTTGTGGAACCGACGCGACTACCATCGATTCGTTCGATGAAGCTGAAGCCACGTACCATTACAGCTGTCGATGTGGTCATATGGCAACGGTCGATATGCGGACGGAACATCGGATGAAATTGAACTGGAAAGTCGACTGGGCGATGCGCTGGGCACATGAAGGCGTCGATTTCGAGCCAGGTGGAAAGGATCATTCAGCAGCAAACGGAAGTTACACGGTTTCGTCCCGGATTGCGCAAGAAATTTTCCAACAGCCGGCACCGCTCTATCTCCCGTATGAATTCATTCGTCTAAAAGGGGAGTCGAAAAAAATGTCGAGTTCAAGCGGTGGTGTCTTGACTCCGCAAGATCTACTCGCCGTCTATCCACCGAGCATTCTTCTGTTCTTATTTGCGAAACATCGTCCGAATCACGCCTTTCATATCGGGCTAGATGAAGATGTGTTACGCAATTACAGTGAGTTCGAGCGTTTTGTCGCACACTCATCGCGTCAATCCGAAGACATTCAGCAAAGTCTGCGTTGGAGTCATCGTGGAACTGCTCATCTTGTTTCGTTTACGCAGTTGACGATGATTGGTCCGATGGTTGGTTTTGACCCTGATTTGATTGAAAATGTGTTTTGCGCGAGCGTTCCGCCTGAACAGATTGACCGTGCTCGTACTTTTGTTACGCAATGGTGTCCGGAGCGGGAACTTCAAATCAGTACTGTTCCGAATTATGAACTACATGCGCAACTGACGGGAACGGAACAGGACTGGATCCAACAATTCGTCGTTGCTCTCCGAACGGATGAAGACGTCCTTTCTGCCTTCTACCGTTTGACACGGCAAGCTGAAAAAAAGGAAACACTTCGCCTGCAGAAACACTATGCGACGCTACTCTATCAACTGACGATCAATCAATCCTACGGACCACGCATCCCGTTACTTGTCGCGACGATTGGACGGGAGCGAATGTCTGCGTTACTGGACTTTGTGAATGAGGAAATTACAACAAGCAGGAAATCAAGGGACCAAGCCTGAAATGAAGGACAAAACCTTATTTTTATATATAGAAATTTAATTTCAAAATTAAATAAATAATATTGAATTAAAATTTCTTAATTGTATAATAAAGGGAGGGAAGAGAAAGGGTGAAGCAGATGTTAGATCAATTAGCAACGGAACGTCGGAATGAACAGACGATGCAACTCGATGAGATGACAGTCGAAGATGTCTTACGGGTGATGAACGCTGAGGATCAAACGGTCGCGACGGTCATTCGGGAACAAATTCCTGTCATCGCGGAAGTCGTCAAACACGTCATTGCATCATTCAAAAACGGAGGACGCTTGATTTACATCGGTGCTGGTACGAGCGGACGACTCGGGATTCTTGACGCGGCAGAATGTGTGCCGACGTTCGGGGTCTCACCAGACATGGTCGTCGGTTTGATTGCTGGTGGCGAACGCGCGTTAATCAAAGCGGTCGAGGGAGCAGAGGATAGTCGGACGCTTGCCGTCGACGATTTGAAAGCGCTCCAGCTAGAAGCACGTGATACGGTCATCGGGATCGCAGCAAGCGGTCGGACGCCGTATGTCATCGGCGGGCTTGATTACGCGAAGGAAGTCGGAGCGGTGACGGCAGCGATTTCTTGCAACACGGATGCGGTCATCAGTGGGCACGCACGCTATGCGATTGAAGTCGAAACAGGTCCGGAAGTCTTGACGGGGTCAACAAGACTAAAGGCTGGAACGGCACAAAAGCTTGTCTTGAACATGGTTTCGACAGCGGCGATGATCGGTGTCGGCAAGGTCTATCAAAACCTGATGGTCGACGTCCAGTCAACGAACGAAAAACTGGAGATTCGGGCGAAGCGGATGATCCGTGAGGCGACAGGAGTCGATGCCGTAACGGCGGAGCGTGTCTTCCATGAAGCACACGGGCACGTCAAGACGGCGATCGTCATGATTCTCGCAAATGTTCCGCATGCGGAAGCCGTCGAACGATTACAGCAAGCGAACGGATTTGTCCGAGACGCACTCTAAGGGGGAAACACGATGAAGAAGGAAGAAGTGCTGGCACACGCGATTCTCGAGCACGTCGGTGGAAAAGATAATCTCCGGCAGCTTGCGCACTGTATGACGCGGGTTCGTTTATCGTTAAAGGATCCGACGCAAGCAGATATCGATGCGTTAAAGCGGATTGATGGGGTCATGGGGGTCATCGATGACGAGACGTTACAAATCGTCGTCGGTCCGGGAACGGTCAATCGGGTAGCAGACCACTTAAGTCGCGAAACAGGACTCGCGATCGGGGAAGAGTCCGTTGATCCGAACTTGACGCCAGAAGAACGAGCCGCCGTAGAACGGCAAAAAGTAAAAGCAAAACAACAGTCTCCGTTCAAACGCTTCTTGCGCCGAATCGGGAACATCTTCATTCCGCTCATTCCGGGTCTTGTTGCTTCCGGTATCATCAACGGCGGTGCGAACTTCGCGAAGAATGCGGGTGTCGATGAAACACAGACATGGATGCAGATTTTACTACTGATCGGTGGGACGGTCTTTGCATATCTCGCAATCCTTGTCGGATGGAATACGGCGAAGGAGTTCGGCGGAACACCGGTGCTCGGGGCGATTGCTGGTGGGATTCTATTCAACCCCGTGCTTGCGGACATCACGATTTACGGGGAACCGCTCGTTCCAGGCAGGGGCGGCTTGTTTGGTGTCATCTTCGCTGCGTGGTTGATGACCTATCTTGAGAAACACATCCGTCGCTTCATGCTCGCATCGATTGATATCATCTTCACGCCATTGTTGACGGTGCTGATCGTCGGATTCGCCTCGCTCTATGCGATCATGCCGGTTGCTGGACTGTTGTCTGACGGTATCATGAAAGCAATCAATGCCGTACTTGAGGTCGGTGGACCACTCGCCGGGGCAGTACTGGCCGGCTTCTTCCTACCACTCGTCATGGTTGGTCTTCATCATGGACTGACACCGATCCATCTCGAGTTCTTGAACACGATTGGCAACACGCCACTCTTACCGATTCTTGCAATGGCAGGAGCGGGTCAAGTCGGGGCGGCAATGGCGATTTTCGTCAAGACGCGCAATCCGCGCCTGCGTAACATCATTAAAGGTGCGATTCCGGTCGGTTTCCTTGGAATCGGTGAACCATTGTTATACGGTGTTACGTTGCCGCTCGGTCGTCCGTTCGTAACGGCATGTCTCGGCGCAGCAGTCGGTGGTGCCTTCCAAGCAACGATGAAGACGACGGCGCTTGGAGTGGGCGTATCCGGTTTATCATTGACACCGTTGATCGACAACGGAATGTACTTTACGTACATCGGTGGTCTCGTCATCTCGTACGCGGCAGGATTCCTGTTCACGTATTGGTTCGGTTTCAAAGAAGAGATGGCAGACGGTATTTAAAGTATTGAAAAGCAGTTGAATCCTTCGAAAAAGAAGGATTCAGCTGCTTTTTCCCTAAGTAGAGAAGTGAAGGAGTGAGTCGATGAAAGGATTATCAATCTATTTAAGTGAACCGATCACAGACGAGACGAGCGAGTGGCTACAGCAGATGCGCGCTGTTGGCTTTACGTCGCTCTTTACATCGCTACATATTCCCGAGGACGATTCTTCACTGTACGTCGAACGCTTGCAAGCGCTCGGTCGTTTAGCACGTGAGCTTGGATTCGAATTCGTAGCGGACATCGCACCGGCGTCACTCGCGACGCTCAGCAAGACATGGGAGACGGCAGCGACGTTAACGGACTGGGGTGTAACCGGACTCCGTCTTGATTACGGCATCAGTCCGCAGCAAATCGCGACGTTATCCAATCAGATGATGGTCGCACTGAACGCCAGTACGTTAACAGCAGATGAATTGACGGAGATGAAGGCACACGGGCTGCGAATCGATCGAACGGAAGCGTGGCATAATTTTTATCCGCGACCGGAAACGGGACTCGACAGGACATGGTTCGACGAAAAGAATGCCTGGTTGCAGGCGCAAGGATTACGAGTTCAAGCGTTCATACCGGGTGACGGGACACTTCGTGGACCGTTGTTTGAGACGTTACCGACACTTGAAGAACACCGGCATGCGGCACCGTTCGCCAGTTACATCGATTTAAAAGCGACCGTTGACCGAATTCTTGTTGGGGATCCACGATTGACGGAGGCGACGATTCGGCAATTCGAAGCAGAGCAAGACGGAATCATCGTACTGCGGGCACTCGCGAACGGGCAGCAAGCACAACGGGAGACGGAAACGAATCGGTTTGATCCGGCGCGGGATGTTATTCGATCCGTCGAGTCGCGGATGAAGCCGTCGACGATCGATCTAACACCGCAAGATCCGTCTGCCCGTCCGCTTGGAACGATCACGATCGATAATGAAAAATACGGACGATACGCGGGCGAGGTTCAAATCACGAAACGTAATTTGTCGGCAGATGAGCGAGTCAACGTCATCGGACGCGTGATTGAGGCTGATCAACCATTGATCGCACGGCTTGGTCCAGGAAGTAAGTTCCGGATCGAATGGGTGACGCCATGAAGCAGCTCGTTGCGGAACGACTCGCCTATCTGTACCGAGGGGAGCTGTTCACGGTCGTCACTATTTTACCGCTGAGTTGGTTTGGTAATCGTGTCTTTCCACGACTGCAGTTATTTGAACTCAGTGCCTTTTGGATGTCACTGTTTTTGTTTGAGCTGTTGTTGATTCAAGGAGCTTGGTATTGGTACAGCAAGTCAAGGCGTCTGAAGAAGGAAGGAACGTCAGCCACCCCGGTACCCGTCGTCCGACGATTACGTCACTGTCGTGTCATCAATCTGGCTTTGATCGTCCTGACAGCGTGTGCGTTCGGAATCGATTGGATGCGTCTCCGATCTGAGCTTCCCGTCTCCGGAACACAACTTGCCTTGTTATTATATGTATTCGCAATTCTTGAATATATCAATTATTTCCATATCCAACTTATGTACGATAACCGGTCAGATGTGCAATACTTAATACGGAACAGACGTTTGAAACGATCAGCATTGAATAAGGATATGCAACGACTTCGTCAAGTAGTCTAAGGGTTTATAGAAAATAGGAGGGATTGTATGCTCGATATGCTCATTCGTGGCTATCGAAAGTTACGGAAGCTAAGAGGACGTTAATAAGTTTTGCAAAATGGATGGTATGGAGTGTGATGAAAAGTGAAACGAATTGGTTTACTCATCATGTTAAGTCTATTGATTGGAAGTGCGATGCCACTCGATGGACAGGCGAAATCGACGTCAAAGAAGGAAACGATTTGTATTGATCCAGGTCATCAAAAAAAGCAAAACTTAGCAAAAGAACCGGTCGCTCCACGTTCGAAGGTCATGAAAGTGAAAGTGAGCGCGGGGACGAGCGGAGTAAAGACGAAAATTCCAGAGTATAAACTGAATTTACAAGTCGGATTGAAATTAAAAGCTGCATTAGTGAAAAAGGGATATCGGGTACATATGACGCGAACGACACACGATGTCAACATCAGTAATGCAGAGCGTGCAAAACATTGTAATGCGAAGAAAGCTGCCTTAACCGTTCGGATTCATGCAGACGGAAGCACGGATCGAAAGGTAGAAGGAATCTCCGTCTTATATCCAGATGATCAAGTGACGAAGGCGATCAATAAGACGAGTAAAAAACAAGCAACCATCATGTTGAAGCACTTGATTGAATCGACGAAGGCGAAAAAGAGTTACGGAACTGGACTTGTTCCACGAAAAGATCTGACGGGTTTCAATTGGTCGAAGACTCCTGTTGTGTTGATTGAAATGGGCTTCATGTCAAATCGAACAGAAGATCAAAAATTAGCATCTGACAGTTATCAAAAAAAGCTCGTGAACGGGATGGTAAAAGGGATCGATGCGTCGCTAAAATAAAGGTTCAATCAATCATCAATGATTAAAAAGGGGAGAATTCGATGAAGAATACAAGTTGGTTAAACCCACCGACACGTATCGAACAGGAAACACCGTTACGTTTCATGACGGATCCGGATACGGATTTTTGGCGCAATACCCATTATCAGTTCAACCGTCTGACGGGGCATGCACTGTTGCAGGATGCTCCGGAAGGGGAGTTCAAGTGCCGAATCGAAGTAAAATTAAACCCGAATGCGACATATGATCAGGCGGGGATTTTGCTTTATATGAACGACGATCACTGGGTAAAAGTTTCGGCAGAATTCATTCCGGATGGTCCATCGCATCTGGGTGCCGTCGTGACGAGCTTCGGGTACTCGGACTGGTCGTGCCGGGATGTCGACAATACGCTGTTTGATGCACCGCTTGTCTTTGAACTCCACTATCTCAATCAAGATGTCACGTTGTATCACGTAACAGGAGAACACAAAGAGCAACTCCGAATCGCACATTTACATGACGTGACTAATTTTAAGATTGGACCGTATGCGTGTAGCCCGGATGTAGAAGCGGCAGGATGTGAAGTGGAAGTACTAGAGTTCTCATTAGAAACAATTGTTAAATAAACGCCATAGCAAATGGACCGATGTCAGGCATCGGTCCATTTTTTGATCGTAACTAGAGACTAATCAAAACTTAGCTGCTTGTTCCGGCATCTGTCCTGTGTATGACGATTGAGGTCTGAAGATCCGGTTGTCTTGCGATTGTTCGAGGATGTGTGCCGTCCAGCCGATGATACGGCTAGAGGTGAACGTCGGTGTGAACAGTTCTTTCGGAATGTCGAGTCCTTTTAAGACGGCTGCCGCGAAGAATTCAACATTCGTATACAGTTTTCTACCCGGTTTGTATTCCTCGAGTAAATCGATCGCTGTTTGCTCCATTTGTGTAATCAGGTTGAACCAATCGCTCTCTTGCGCGAGATCCTTTGAGACGACTTTTAAGGCTTCTGAACGCGGATCGCGTGTTTTGTAGACACGGTGACCAAAGCCCATCAGTTTTTCGCCTTTTTCTAATTTGTTCCGGATCCAAGGTTCGATGTTATCGATCGTTCCGATTTCATCAATCATCTCAATGACTTCTGACGGGGCGCCACCATGAAGCGGTCCTTTCATGGAACCAATCGCAGCACAGACGCCAGAAATTATTTCCGATTCCGTCGAGACGACGACACGGGAAGCAAACGTCGAAGCATTCATACCGTGTTCAATCGTTAAGATCAGATACGCCGTCAATGCTTTGATCTCGACGTCACTCGGTAATTGTCCTTTAATCATATAGATGTAATTCGCGACATGATCGAGTTCCGGATTCGGTTCGATGAAGTCAGCACCTTGATTTTTTTGATATTTATAGGCGATGATTGTTGGTAAGAGTGCTGTTACGTGCATCGCTTGATCAATTGTCGGTGGCCAAGCGAAAGCAGGTGTGCCGAGTGCCGAGATCGCTGTTCGCATCGTACTCATGACATCCATCTCGTTCGGCAATGTATCGAGAATCGTTTTAACGTAAGAAGGAAGTTCACGGTAGCTCGTCATCTGTTCCTTGAATGTGACCAGTTCCGCTTCAGTCGGGAATTCACCATTCCAGATGAAATACGCCACTTCTTCGAATGAATAGGATAATGCAAGTTCTTTTGCCCAGTGTCCACGATAGATAAGGTGACCTAACGTTCCATCGACTAAACCGATTTGTGTTTCAGCGGCAATGACGCCTTCGAGTCCTTTTTTGTATTCCATCTTCAACACTCCTTTTCTAATACCTACTGTCAGTATGACTTACAACGATACCAAATCACCAGTTATTTGAATGCGTTTCCAAAATTATTCTGTGAAGCGCTATAATTAGAGGGCATTCTGTTTCATGAAACAAATCAAATATATAGTAGCCATGAAGGAGTACATATGAATAAAGCAATGATCATTCGCTTATTGGGATTTTTCTTTGTATTGAATGTTTTTTTAATGATCGATATTTTCTTTTCAGTGAGCCGAACGATTCTTGAGCCGCTTGCATTAGTCGTTGCTTCATTGACCATGCTCATTCCTGTGAAACGGCTCAAGCCACTAGAGGAACAAACGCTGTCGGTTTTCAAATCGAGTATCGCTGTCCTAGTAGGAATGCTCTTGATGAGCGGATTATTCTTACCCATTGTATTCATCTTTGGATGAGTAACTATGTTAAATTGCATTACATCTGATAGAGATTTAACTATTGATCCGAAAATTTCACCAGGCGTTATTTAGGAATACGACGTGGAATAGACGTATTTTTGGCTTAGATGCCTGATTTGTTCGACTATGTGAGATTCTAAAGGACTAGTGGAGTCAATGGTGTGATCTGCGTAAAAACGGAGTGATTTATGGCTTCCGATCATGACAGCATACTGTGCTCCTTTGAATAGCTCGATATCATTCGCGTCATTCCCAAAAGCAATGTATCCCTCGTTCTCGATCCCGAGTGTTTGTAAAGCAGTCCGTTTATTGATGCTGGTTGGACTGATATCCAATACTTGTTCCGATCCATGGTGATGAACAACGACATCCATTCGAAGTAGCTCGTTTTCTAAGGATTTCAGATTGTTGGCACTCAAAATGAGGATTTTTATGATTCGATCATGGTGAGATAGCGGAACATTTTGTGCCGTCTTAGCCGAATCTAGATTGTTCAGGATAGGATGGTCTTGCGGTCCGTTATATGTATAATTCCAGTCACTATCGATTAAATATGTGGCTTTATGCTTGTCGAGTAATCCCGTAATAAGGGAAAGCTCACGATCGTCGAACGATTTGGACTGAACGATTGTTTGTTCCGATGCGACCAACGATCCGTTTCCGCCGATTAAGATATGGTCGTGGAATGAAGGATGAATGACGGGTAGCATGTCACGGATAGGACGTGCTGAAGCAAAAATCACACGGTGCCCGTCGTCCTCGACTGCATGAAGCGCCTGTACGATGTCTTGAGACATCGGTTTTCCTTTAAAACAGATTGTGCCGTCGAGATCAAATACAAAATTCATAAGCAACCCTCCGAAAGTCAGTTGATGCACTTATCATAACAAATATTTACAGATAACATACCAATTCTTTATTTTGAGAAAACAAAAAGACTCCAGTCAATGCTGAAGTCTAATCATTGGTACCTTATGCTAAAAACGTATCTCGCTGGTCCTGACGTTTATCAATCATGATTTGTACTGCCGGAATGTTAGCAGCCTGCAACACGTCAATCGTGTCTCGGAGAAATTCATCACTACCAACGATGTAGAACAACCCTTCCTTGTCCGCTGTCATCGCTTTGACAGCATCGTAGTAAGCGGAGCGACTCTCGACATAAGCGGGGCTAAACTGCTCGTGCGAAGGAAGCTGAGTTTTGAATAGTTCAGTGCGCGCCGAGTCGACATTCAACGAGTACATGTGCGGAATGCCACTTCTGTCAGCCTGATGTTGCAGGATGATTGGTCGAAACGTTGCCAGACCAACGCCTGCTGACAGTAAGTACACCGTACGATTTTCCCGGCGTAGCGGAACGTTCGAATGCGTCTTAAACAAAGCAATCTTCTCACCTAGTTTCAGCTGTCGAA
Organism: Exiguobacterium sp. s191; assembly: GCF_018618955.1. Taxonomy (NCBI): domain Bacteria; kingdom Bacillati; phylum Bacillota; class Bacilli; order Caryophanales; genus Exiguobacterium; species Exiguobacterium sp. s191. Next base: position 610,415 of record NZ_JACSNC010000001.1, read on the forward strand.
GTGTCTCCTTAAAGACGGAACATTCCGGTTTAATCCGTGTCGTGATGCCAATCGTTCCTTCATGAGGGAGCGTCGAGATCGACATGTGCCGAATCAGACTGCGGTTCGGCTTATCGCCTGCATTAAACCCTTCTAGCGCCATATGCGTATGGGCGCCTTCCTCCCAAACGAAACCATCTGGGCGTTGCAAATGAAACGTGTAAGTGTGTTCGCCTTCTTGCGTTACCTGTTCTAGTGGTAGCCAATCGATCTGCATCATTCATTCCTCATTTCTATATAAGTATCAATAGACAGCAATCGGGCCGTATGGACCTTCGATGATCTCAAGATGAGTCTCAAAGATCTCGGATAATAGCGCTTCATCCATGACTTCGGCAACCGTTCCGAAGGCGGCGATTTGTCCATCCTTCATCGCACAAATGTGGTCTGCGTATTTCGCAGCAAAATTGATATCGTGCAAGACTGTGATGATCGTCCGTCCGAACGTATCAGCGACGTGTCGTAGATAACCCATCATCTGGACCGAGCGGGCGATATCAAGATTATTGAGGGGTTCGTCGAGTAGAATGTATTCCGTTTCCTGACAGAGTACCATCGCGACATATGCCCGTTGCCGCTGTCCGCCCGATAATTCGTCGAGGTAGCGGTTCTCAAGCGACGTCAACTCGAGAAAATCGATGTATTTCGAGATGATCGTCTCATCGTCAGCCGTCAAGCGACCTTTTGAGTAGGGGAAACGTCCGAAGCCGACGAGCTGCCGGACTGTCAGCCGGGTTACGAAATGATTTTCCTGCCGCAGGATGGTGATGATCTTCGCTAAGTCTTTCGATTTGCTACTCGTCACATCCATCCCGGCGACTTCAATCTGCCCGGCATCAAGATCAAGCAAACGACCGATCATCATTAACGTCGTCGACTTACCGGCACCGTTTGGACCGATCAACGCTGTGAATCCACCTTTTGGGATCGTTAAGTCGATTGGACCAATTCTAACATCATCCGTATACGATTTTTTAACTTGTTCAAGTGATATCATAGGGACCTCTTTCTAAGCAACACGACAAGGAATATCAGTCCGCCGAACAGTTCGATGATGACAGAGACGACGCTTGGCGTGTTGAAAATGTGATACATGAAGAAATAAGCAGTCGTCAAAACGAAGAAACCAATTGCGAATGCCATCGGGAAGACGTATTTGTGATCATACGTTGCAGCGACCTGATAACTGAGTGTCGCCACTAAAAAGCCGAAGAACGTCAACGGTCCAATCAATGCCGTCGACATCGACATCAGGAGTGAAATCAGAATCAAGAAGTAGATGACACTGCCACGATGATTGACGCCGAACGATGTCGCGACCTCTTTTCCAAGCGCGACGACGTTGAGTCGTCTTGACGAGAAGTAGAGCAACAGACCAACGATGAGGACGACCGGAATGACAATCGGGAAGTAAGATGCGTCGGCATTCGTGACCGAACCGAATAATCGTGCTTGTAAGATATCGAACTCGGACGGTGCGAGCATCTTTCGCATGAATGACGACAGCGAGTTAAGACCCGTGCCGAGAATGATTCCGACGAGCAACATCAGCTGCAGGTTCGCGTATTTTCCGGATAACAACCATCCGTATAATAAGAGACTCATCGCGAGCATGATCGCGACCTGTGTCAAAAAGGCGCTCGTGCCGGTAAAGCCGACGAGTGCTCCCGCACCGAAGAAGAAGATCATCGATGTCTGGATCGTCGAGTAGAGAGCGTCAAAACCAAGCAGGGACGGTGTGATGATCCGGTTACTCGTGACCGAATGAAAGGCGACGGTCGCAAGACTTTGGCAAATTGCTGCGATCGCCATCGTGATGACTGCCGTGATCCGGCGTTCGACGACCGGCCAAAAGGACGGAGAATCAAACGGAACCGGGTTATTGTAGAGCAAGAGACCGATCGTACTGAGCACTCCGCCGCTGAGGAACAGGATGAGGAGAATCCAGTAGCGGCGCTCGAGTCGTTTCGACTGAAACGCAGACGCCCGGCGATTGGTTTCACGTGTAACGCTCGGTTGAATTCGTGTGTGTTCCTGTTGTTTAATCGCGGTACTCACCTGACACCTCCAGTCTTCCGTCGACGTAACAGAATGATGATGAAGACGGCTGCTCCGACCGTTCCGAGAATCAAGGAGACCGGCAGTTCAAACGGACGGATGATCGTGCGTGAAATCAGATCACTGATTAGAATCGTTGCCATCCCGATCAGACAGACCCACGGTAAATTACTACGGAGATCGTCACCGCGAAACATCGAGACGATGTTCGGAACGATCAAGCCGAGGAAGGGTAGGTTGCCGATGACGGTCGCGACGACACCGACTGATAGAGCGATCAGCCCAGTCGCGATCAGCATCAGTCGATTGTAGTTGACGCCAAGGCTCGTCGCGACGTCCTCTCCGAGTCCAACGAGCGTCAAGCGACTCGCGAGAAAGAAGATACAGACCGTGACACCGATGATGATCCAGAGGTATTCGTAGCGACCGATCTGGACGGACGCGAACGAACCGACGAACCAGCCTTCGATCGCTTGGCTGGCACGGAAAAACAACCCGAGAAACGTCGATATCGCGGAGATGACGGCTCCGAGCATCAGACCAATGATTGGAACGATCAACGATGAACGCAGTCGGACCGAACGGAGAAACCAGAAGAAGACCATCGTCCCGATGAACGCAAACACGATGGCACCGCTCATCCGCATCATTAACGACGGTGCAGGAACGAGCAAGTAAACGGCTAACAGTCCGAGTCCCGCCCATTCGATTGTTCCGGTCGTCGTCGGTTCAACGAGCCGATTTTGCGTGATCAGTTGCATGACGAGTCCAGCCATTGCCATCGCAGCACCCGTCAGCATCAAGGCGAGTGTCCGCGGAACACGTGTGATCCAGAACATATCGAAATCGTTCGCTGCACTCCGTAGTTCGTAGACGCCCGTGAAGAGGGAAGCCGCTGCGAGCGCTAAGACGAGACATAAGGTCAAGACGAACGGCTTCGTCCAAACGACAGAAAAGGAAGGTCGAGCGGGTGGCTCAACTCTTCCATTCATTTGTTGCTGTGCGTGTGCCATTACTTCTCGAGCGCTTTCGCGATGTCAGTGAAGAATTCCGAGTACGTCTGGATCGATTCATTCAAATACGTGTCTTTCGGTGCGTAGACGATGTTGTCGTCTTTGATTGCTTTTGTTTTCTGCAGGGCAGGTGCACGGTCGATGACATCTTGCGCCGGTACGGCACCTTCTGCGTTTCCAAGTGGTGCGTCACGATCAAGGACGAGTAACCAGTCCGGGTTACTTTGAGCGATTGCTTCGACCGAGACTTCATCCCCTTGGTCGTTGCCCGATTTTTGTTTGACTTCGAGGGCTGGTTTCCAGTCGAACAAATCATACATCGGTCCGAAGACACGTCCACTCATCGGAGCAGAGAAACCGATATCACCGCCTGAGACGATGACCGACATGATGCTGTCCTGTCCGTTATATGATTTTTTAACGTCTTTGATCGATTGCTCAAGCGTTGTCACGAGCTGATCCGCTTCTTGTTTTTTATCAAAGATTTGTCCGAGTGTCTCAGTCGTATCTTCAAGTCCTTTGACGAGTAACTCACCTGGTGTACCGGAGTCTTCCGGTAAAGTGATGTCAAGGTCGATGACAGCAGCGTTCGGAACGAGTTTTTTGATGTCTTCATAATGATCAGCGAAGCGTTGTCCGACGATGACAACGTCCGGATTAACACCAGCGATTGCTTCGAGATTCGGTTCGAAGTGCATGCCGACATCGACGATATCCTTATCTTTCGCATACGGTGACTCAGCCGGGAGCAGTCCGACTGGTGCTGCTGCGAGTTCGACGTCCCACGCGGCAAGCGTCTCGAATGTCCGATTGTCGAGTGCGACGACCTTCTTCGGATCAACCGGGACGTTGACCGTTCCGTGTGCATCCTTGATTTTGACCGTCTTCGGTGCTTCTGCGTCCTTCTTCGTGTCTGCTTCTCCTGCGTTCCCGCATGCCGCCAGTAAGACAGCAAGCGAACTCACGACGAGTGGTGTTTTCCATTTCCCCATGATGATTCAGCTCCTCTTGTTTAATTTGATAACGCATGAATCACGGATTAAGTAGCAGATGGATTATGTAGTTCTATCTGAGTCATCTGTTCTCAATAAGTGATAATGATTATCATTTTCACGTTCACTGAGAATGATAGCAGACGATTTTAGAAGACGCAACGCTCATTTCCAGCCAATTGGCTGTCCGAATTTTTACCTTCTATAAACTACACGAAAATAAAAAAATGATAATCTTTCTCATTTAGGACTAAAATTAGGACCATCGAACGCTTTTTACAAAAATAGGTTTAAACGATAGTCAAAAGAGAAAGTGGTAATAAATGTAACCTTTTCGTTTTTCAAATCAGAGACGCTGCAGAAGATGACTTCGAAATGAGGTGCTGTATGAATCAAGCATTTGAAGACTTGAAGATGTATCAAAATTTTGATGAATTGGCGGATGATGTCCTCGATTTTGCAAAAGAGATTCTACCGGACCAGATGCTGTATTTATCAGCGATCGAAGCAGGACAACAACGGATGTTGAAGATTGCGAACGACAAAGCAGATATCCCGATGGTGGAAGGCATGCAGATTGAATTGAACCAATCGTTATGTAAGCTGATTGATTTCGAGGCGAGACAGCCGGTCGTGCTCGAAGATATTCCGAACGCGGAACAACTCGGCGACTGGCGAAAGGGTCTGGAGGAGGCTCACGTCCGCTCCTATCTAGGTATTCCAATCGTCTTGACGAGCGGGGAGACGTTCGGCACATTATGTGCAATCAATAATCGGGTCAGCTTGTATGAACAAAAGAACATCCGGTTATTGCAACGGATCGTCCGACTCTTCTTGTATTATTTGGAGCTTGAGCGTCATGCTTGGAAGGATGCGTTGACAGGACTGCACAATCGGCGGTACTTAACCAAGCAGTTCGAGGAGCATCCCGGGCAGACAGGAGCCGTCTTCTTCCTTGATCTTGATGGATTTAAGAAGATCAACGACGTCTATGGACACGAGACGGGAGACATCGTTCTGCAAGAGGTCGCGCAACGCTTGCGACAGTTCGCCCGCGAACAAGAAGACGCGATGGCCGTACGCTTAGGCGGTGATGAATTCATTCTTCACTTCGGTCATTCGGATTCAAGGGCAGGGTGGGAACAACTTGCAGAGCGGATCGTCACTTCGTTAAGTGAGTGGGAAACGGACTACCGCGTGTCGACGAGTATCGGGATCGTGTTGTATGACACCGCATTTCGTCCAGAGTTGCAAGCCTTGTTACAACAAGCGGATGTTGCGCTATATGCCGCTAAGTCGTCTGGGAAGAATACGTATCAGTTTTATGAGTTAGTAAAAGAGTGAAGACTATCAATCTGAAGAATATTTATTCGGTATAGAACAGGTTGTTTGGCTTATTATGGTAAAATACAAATAAAAATTAAATCGCTTGTAAAACACTCATGTGACGAATGAGTGTTTTTTTTGTTCTCAAGAATTAGAGACAGTTTTTTGTTAATAGTAAGAACAAACATCAATCGTAAACGCTTACAAAAAGATGGTGTTTTCGTTTTATACTGAATGCGTAGGAGGCCTCCACTTATGTTATTGAACGAAAAAAGTAAACGAATCCTTCATGTGATGCTTCATGAAGAAATCGTACAAATTCCATTTTTATTAACAATCTTACCGTATTCTAAACGAACTTTAGAGTATGAAATCGAACGTATTCAAGAATGGCTTGGATATCATCAATTACCGTTGATTGATGTGAATGGACCGATTTTGACGATTCCATCTGATAAGGGGATTGGAGAGAAATTAGAGAAAGCTGAATTAATCTTTTCGGAAGAAGAACGTGAGTTGTTGATCACATTCTATACGATGGTGGAAAAAGATTTTGTATCTTCCGTTCATTATCAGCAGTTGTTAAATGTATCGAAGTTTACAGTGCAAGAAAGTTTAAACGCTGTGAAAAAAGACGCGGTTCAATTTGGGATTACGCTCAATTATTCTCGAAAAGATGGATATCACTTCTATGGGCATCTACAAACGATTTATTTGTATATGTACCGAGCGATTGAGCGATTAATTCGACTTTCTACGAAAAACGATTTGATGTCTATGATCATTGATGATTGGTCAGAGCGTTTAATTAAAGCGAAACAACACATTGAATCATATGAAGCAGAACAACAATTCCAATTTGTAGAAGAGCATCGAGAGAAACTATCTTATTTTTTGATGTTAGGTCGATCAATAGCTATCAAGGAAGTTGTACCCAGTGAAGAACCGCTGTTCGTGAAGAACATTGATTCAACTCTCATTTCTTATTTCGAAGAACGGACATTATTTGTTGATACGTTAGATCTCCTTATCCAAAGTGGTCCGAAGGTGGAAGAGGAAATTCAAAAAGATCTTCATGCTCGTCTTTTCAAAATCATGCATGAGGTGATTACTCATTTTGAGACGATTTCTTGCACTTTCATTATCGAAAAAGAGGCTCTTTGTGAAAAGTTAGTACTTCACTCGAAAGCTACGATGCAGCGCCTCTATTCAGGTTTGGAATCATCATCGGAATTAAAGCGGTATGTCATGGAAGAACACCAAGTATTACATGTTCTTGTATCGAAAGCGTTAGAACCATTCCGCAAGTTGATGAATCAAGACATACCAGATGTCGAAATCATGTATTATACGCTTCACTTTGCCACACATCTAAATCAGCAAGGAGAGCAATTGGATAAAAAGTTAAAAGCAATTGTTGTCTGTCCAAGTGGGATTAGTGTATCGCATATGCTTGATTACATTCTAAAAAATCAATTTCCTGAGATTGTATTTTTACCACCGGTGTCACAACGTGAAGTGGGTCAATTCGTGGAAATTATCGATGTGATTTTTACGACAGTTCCGTTAGAAGAGAGTATTCATTTGCAGGCAGATGTCATGCTTGTACCTACCTTGCCGACACGTTTTGAGCAAATTACATTAAGACGGTCGGTGGAGCAGCGTTTTCTAAAACGAAACCAATCAGATGAAATTCAATTGGAGGATTTGATTGCTGTCATCAAACAACATGCAACAATCCAAAGTGAATCAGCGTTACGACAGGAATTAAATCAGCTGTTATATCCAAGACAGCCAAAACTGCTACAAGGAGGGCAACCGGTGCTAAATGATTTAATCACAACAAACCAAATACAGATACACCAACGGGTGGAATCATGGATGGATGCCATTCGAGTGGCAGCAAGTCCTTTACTACTTGAAAAGAAAATTCAACCAGCGTATATCGAAACGATGATTCAAAACGTTGAGTCTCATGGTCCATATATTGTCTTAATGCCAGATGTGGCGATTCCACACGCACGACCGGAAGACGGTGTACTTCAACTAGGAATGAGTATTTTGAAATTAGAAGAACCTGTTTTATTTCCTCAAGATAAAGAAGTACGTCTGTTTTTTGTTCTTGCAGCCATTGATCAAACAACGCATCTAAAAGCGCTAAGCCAACTGACGAATCTTTTAGGAAATCAAGCAGATGTCACACGTTTACTAGAAGCAAACTCTGTAACAGATATCGAAACAATCATTGAACCATATTCTGAGGAGGACTAAATCATGAAGAAAATTTTAGTGGTATGTGGAAACGGACTTGGATCAAGTTTCATCATGGAACTTAACGTTAAAAAGGCACTTGAACAAATGGGGAAACAAGCAGATGTTTCTCATACGGATCTCTCGACTGCACAAACGGAACCGGCTGATATTTATTTAGGTGCAAAAGACATCATTATTTCGCTCGACAACGGCACTCGTGACATTGTTGCTCTTGAAAATGTCATGAATATCGAAGACATTAAGGCACAACTTAGTACGAGACTTTAAGTAACAACACATAACAGAAGGGGGGACTGACCTTGCTTGATTTACTTATGCGAGATATTTTAGGGACACCAGCAATTTTGCTCGGTATATTTGCTCTTGTTGGATTACTGTTGCAAAAAAAGGATATTGCGACAGTTGTTTCGGGGACACTGAAGACAATCATGGGCTTTATCATTATTGGAGCAGGAGCCGGTGTTATCATCGCAGCACTCGAAATCTTTAGTAAAATGTTCGATCACGCATTCAGCATTCGGGGAATCATTCCAAATAACGAAGCAATCGTAGCAGTTGCTCAAGATGCATTTGGTGTAGAGACGGCAATGATCATGGTGTTCGGAATGGTCATGAACATTGTTTTGGCTCGATTTACACCATTCAAGTACATCTTCTTGACTGGACATCATACGTTATTCATGGCGAGTTTACTTGCGGCAATACTTTCAGTTTCCGGATTGAGTGGCGTTCTATTAGTTGTTGTAGGTTCGGTTCTACTGGGATTATGTATGGTTCTTTTTCCAGCTCTCTTGCAACCTTTCGTTCGACAAATCACTGGTTCTGATGACTTTGCAGTCGGCCACTTTGGTTCCCTTGGATACTTTATTTCTGGAACGATTGGTAAATATGCAGGAAATAAAGAACACTCAACTGAGCAAATTAAGGTGCCCAAACAACTAGGCTTCTTAAGAGATACATCCGTTGCCGTTTCTTTGACGATGACATTACTTTTTGTTGTCGTTGCTCTGTTTGCTGGACCAGGATTTATTGAAAAAGAATTATCGAGTGGTTCGAACTATATCGTCTTCTCCATCATTCAAGCCATTACGTTCGCAGCAGGAGTCTATATCGTACTTGCCGGTGTTCGGATGTTAATTTCTGAAATCGTACCAGCGTTTAAAGGAATTGCGGATAAACTAGTTCCAAATGCCAAACCGGCGCTAGATTGCCCGACAGTTTTCCCATTCGCACCAAACGCGGTCATCATCGGCTTCCTATCCAGTTTTGTCGCTGGATTGATTTCAATGTTCTTCTTACCTTTACTCGGATTATCAATCATCGTGCCTGGATTAGTACCACACTTTTTCACGGGTGCTGCTGCTGGCGTATTCGGTAATGCGACTGGTGGAAGACGAGGTGCAATACTTGGCTCATTTGCAAATGGTATTCTGATTAGCTTTTTACCGGCATTCCTCTTACCACTGCTCGGCAATCTCGGATTCGAAGGGACGACATTCGGGGATTCTGACTTTGCGTTCGTCGGTATTTTGATCAGTTGGATTGTTTCTCTATTCAGCTAAACGGGTTCCATTGCATCTTATTTCGTTATAAAAAGTTGTGCGTTTCATTTCTAGTTACACTAAAAGACCTGACGCTTCTGAATCTCCTCAGAAACGATCAGGTCTTTTTAGTTGCCATGAAGACGATAGACGATCCGAATGATGTCTTTTTTCGGAAGATCAGGGTACTTGAGACATAACGTCTCGACGCATGTCACAGGATCGATATCTTCTAACAAACGGATGGCGTCTTTAACGATTGGCTCATGTTGTGCATTGTCTTCAGAAGACGAAGCAGTCGAATCGCTTGATTGATGAATCAGGTAAAACAATAGCGTATGTATAGATACCAGAACGACTTTCGTCGCAAGCGAGATTGTAATGGACTCCACGTAGAGATCCATCCAAAGTAAGACGCTCAAACTGACGGAACCGTTCACGACAGCAAACAGTATGTTCGAGAAACGACGCTTGAACAGTCCGCCAAGCGCACGCATCATCCCGTCAAACACGACGCTGACGACCAGGCTAGCGAGATAGAAACATACGAGAAACACCAGACAACCAACGAACGAGTCGTAGGACACATCTCCGACGTAGAAAATCAGTCCATCGATCATCAGTAAAGGGAGCACTAAGAGCAGACTGAGCAACACAAGCGAGATGGAGGAAACCAGTCGTGACATCATATCATCCTTTCCGTGCAAATGATTTCGTTAAACAAGAAACGCAGCATCCAAACTAGGATACCGCTTAACACAGCTGATTACAATTATTGACAAACAAGAAGCGTACACAGAATGTTACTCAGTTATGCGTGGAAATCCTGTCAAAAAGCGTCTTTAGGTCCAGTTAACATCTGGATTATCCATTGACAATCCTTACCTTTCCCTCTTACAATTGAAAATGATTATCAATACAAGTTGGGAGTTCTGCCTACCATGAACGTTAACCGTAAAAAATTACTGATTTCTACTGTCTCGATCCTGTCTTTGACATCATTATTGATCGGCTGCTCGAACCCGGGCGAGTCGACAGGAGAGCGAAAAGATAAAGATACATTGACGCTCGCGTGGCCACGCGACGTCGGAACGATGAACCCGCACGTCTACAACCCATCACAACTGTTCGCACAGTCGATGATCTATGAGCCACTCGTCCACTACGGAGAAGGTGGAAAGCTCGAGCCATACTTAGCCTCGTCTTGGAAGATTTCTGAAGACGGAAAAACGTATACGTTCACGCTCCGTGACGGCGTCAAGTTCTCGGACGGTTCGACGTTCGACGCAGCGATCGTCAAAAAGAACTTTGACGCGATCCTCAAACAAAAAGCCTTACATAGCTGGCTTGGCTTCATCACGAAAATCGAGAAGACAGAAGCTGTCGATGCGAAGACGTTCCGCCTGACATTATCCGAAGCCTATTACCCGACGATTCAGGAACTCGCGGTCGTCCGCCCGGTCCGTTTCCTCGGAGAAGCGGGATTCCCTGAAAACGGCGATAAGTCGAAGGGTGTCAAAAAAGAAGTCGGGACAGGTCCATGGATGCTCGACGAATACAAACCGGATCAGTATGCGACGTTTAAGGTCAACAAGAACTATTGGGGTCCGAAGCCGAACATCGATCACATCAAGGTCGACATCATCCCGGATGCGGAGACACGTGTCTTAGCACTCGAAAAAGGACAAGTTGATCTGATTTACGGTGAAGGGGCGATCAGCATCGATGCCTTCAACCAGTTGAAGACGGATAAATCCTACAAGACAGAGATGTCCGAACCAGTCGCGACGCGTCTCCTCGTTTTGAATACGAAAAATAAGCGTCTGTCTGACGAACGCGTCCGCCAGGCGCTCCAACACGGGTTTGATAAAGCCGCTCTCGTCGAAGGGATCACGTCGGGAATAGAAGCACCAGCTGACTACCTATTGCCACCGAACATGCCGTACACGTCGAACCTGAAAGTGAAGCAATGGGATTATGACGTCACGGAAGCGAATCGTCTTCTTGACGAAGCAGGTTGGAAACTGCCGAAAGGTGAAAAAGTCCGCGTCAAGGACGGTCAACCGCTGCAAATCGGGATGATGTATGATGCGGCCGAGCAGGTCCAAAAGGCGATGGCCGAAACACTCCAGTCGGAATGGTCGAAAATCGGCGTCGAGCTGAAGACGGAAGCTGTCGAATTACCGGATCAAGTCCAGCGCTTCAAGGACAACCGATTTGACATCAACTTCTACAGCAACTTCGGTGCACCGTATGATCCGCATACGTTCGTGAACCTGATTGATACGGATGGCTTCGGCTTCAAAGAAGCGATTTCGGCTTATCCGAATAAAGAACAACTATTGCAAGAGATCAAAGATGTCTTGAAGACGACAGACGAGACGAAGCGTCAGAAGATGTACGCCGACATTCTGCCATCACTCCAAGATCAAGGGGCATTGATTCCGATTTCGTACTTGAAGAAGATGGCGGTCTATCAGTCGGACGTGACGAACTTCCAGTTCCCGGCGAACCGGGATGAGAGTCCATTTGCCCGAATCGGAATTAAGTAAAGGAGGGATGACATGGGGGTCTTCCTCGTCAAACGCATATTATCCGTCATCCCGATCTTGTTACTTGCTGTCTTGATTCTGACAGGGTTGATTCATTTGTCACCAGTTGATCCGGCACAGGCCTATCTATCCGCTGCCCATATCCAACCGACGGATGAACTGCTCGCTGCAAAACGAGCAGAATTCGGACTCGATCAACCGTTCTACAAACAATACTTCGATGCCGTCATCCGCTTGGCGCAGCTCGATTTCGGCACATCGTATCTTTCCGGCAAACCGGTCTTAGAAGATGTCTTGCTCCGCTTACCACCGACGGTCGAGCTGGCAATGACGAGTCTGCTGCTAGCACTCGTCGTCAGTATTCCGCTCGGGTTCCTTGCTGGGATCAAGAAGAATGGCTTCTTTGACCATCTTAGTCGGGGGATCGCCTTCATCGGTGCCTCGATTCCGTCGTTTTGGCTCGGGTATCTGTTCATCTTCTTCTTTGCAGTCCAGCTGGATTGGTTCCCGGTCGGTGGAACGGGAAGTGTGATGCACTTGATCTTACCGGCATTGACACTCGCGTTTCCGTTGATTGCCCTTTATACACGATTGCTACGCGGCAGTGTGATCGAAGCATTGAACGAACCGTATGTCTTGTTTGCCCGGACACGTGGATTAAAGGAAGGACGGATTCTTGGGAAACACGTCCTTCGGATGGCGATTCCGCCGATGATCACGGGTCTTGGGATGAACCTTGGGAAGTTGCTGACGGGAACGATCATCGTCGAGACCGTCTTCTCGTGGCCAGGATTCGGTCGTTACTTCATTGAAGCGATCTTTGACCGGGACTTGCCGGTCATCCAAGGCTATGTCTTTCTCGCTGCCCTCGTCTTCATCGGCAGCAGTTTGCTCGTCGACATCATTCAAGCCGTGCTCGATCCACGACTAGCGAAAAAAGGAGGGACGGTATGAATACTCCACTTCCAGCAACGATGATCCGGTCGCGGTATACACCGCTTCTTTATCTTTGTGCATTCGTCTTAATCGGGATGGCAGGCATTGCTTTGTTCGCACCATGGATTGCGCCGCATGATCCGAACCTCGTCGACTTGACGCAAAAGCTCCATGGGCCGTCGTCAGCCTATCCGCTCGGAACTGACCAGCTCGGACGCTGTCTCTTATCGCGTTTGATTTACGGTGCGCGGATCTCACTTGGTTGCGCCATGTTGATTTTCGTCGCCTCACTTGCGATCGGATTGTTCGTCGGAACACTTGCCGGCTATCGTGGCGGTTGGGTCGACCAACTCTTGATGCGTCTTTGTGACGGTGTGATGGCATTTCCGAGTCTGATTCTCGTCCTCGGTCTCGTCGGTATCTTCGGTCCAGGTCTCAAGCAAGTCATCATCGCCTTGATGCTCGTCCAGTGGGTCTACTACGCGCGGATGTTCCGCGGAATGGTCATGACGTTGAAGACGGAAGCGTTCATCGCAGCCGCTCGCGTCAACGGTTCGTCTTCGTGGAAGATCATTCGGACGCATATCCTGCCGAACATCTTACCACCGTTGTTCGTCATCGGGACGCTTGAGATGGGCTGGGCGATCATGGATATCTCGGCGATGTCTTTCCTCGGGCTTGGTGTCCAGTCACCGACAGCCGAGTGGGGGGCGATGATTCACGAAGGAAAATCGTACATCCGGACGAATCCGGAATTAATGATTTATCCGGGACTTGCGATCATGCTCGTCATCATCAGCTTTAACCTATTAGGAGAACAGTTAGCAGAACGATTCGGTGTGTCAAAAACAATGAAATGAGAGGAGGTGCCCGTATCGAACCGATCTTAGCTGTCGATGGTCTAACCGTCCGTACGAAACAACAAGTGACACTGATTGAAGAGGTATCATTCTCGATTCAACCTGGTCGGATCCTCGGTCTTGTCGGAGAGAGTGGCTGCGGAAAAACGGTGACGAGTCTCGCTTTGATGCGTCTGCTCAATCCGCAGACGACAGACGTCACCGGTGACATCCAACTGAATGGCAGATCAATCATGTCTCTATCCGAACGAACCGTCCGAACGATTCGAGGCGGTGAGATTGCGTTCATCATGCAAAATCCGATGAGTGCCTTCACACCGGTCTACTCGATCGGGCACCAGATGATCGAGACGATTCAGACCCATTCACGTTGTTCAAAACGTGAAGCGAAACAACAAGCGATGACGGCACTCGAAGAAGTCAATCTGACGGACGCCGCCCGGTTGCTCAAAGCTTATCCATTCGAACTGAGTGGCGGGATGTTGCAACGGATCATGATCGCCTTAGCCGTTGCCCTGCGCCCAAGCGTCTTGATTGCCGACGAACCGACGACGGCACTCGACGTCTTCAATCAGAAGACGGTTCTTGAATTACTCGAACGGATGCGGGCGACTTACGGAACGGCGATGTTACTCATCTCGCATGATCTCGGTGTGATCGCTGAACTTGCAGACGATGTCCTCGTCATGCAGCAAGGACGGATCGTTGAGCGAGCAGATGTTTTTGAATTGTTTGATCGACCGCAACATCCGTATACACAGTCACTTCTTGCACAGCATCTAGGAAGGGAGGCGTTCGGATGAGTCTCTTGCAGATCGATCAAGTCTCACACGTCTATAAACGCCGGTTTCAACCAGCAAAGACCGTCTTACACGATGTCTCATTGACGCTTGAAGCGGGACGCTGTCTCGGATTGCTCGGGTCGAGTGGTGCCGGGAAAAGTACGCTCGGACGATTGTTGCTCGGACTCGAACGCCCAACGACCGGAACGATTTGGTTCAATGGTGTCGATCGCCACGCGACAAAACGACCATTTCAAGGTGACGTCCAAGTCGTCTTCCAGGACTCGTTTGCTGCGGTCAATCCGAAGCTTACGGCTGCCGATATCATCGCCGAACCGCTTGATAATTTCATTCGTTTAAAGGGTGAAGCACGGCAACAGCGTCTCGTCACGCTAATTGAACAAGTCGGGCTCAAGGCGACGGATCTGACGAAATATCCGGCGCAGTTCAGTGGCGGGCAACTCCAGCGAATCGCGATCGCGCGAGCGATTGCTGCTGAACCACGTCTGATCGTTTTAGACGAAGCAGTCAGTAGCCTCGACATGGTCAACAAACGGTTGATTCTCGCATTGCTAGCTGACTTGAAACGGCTACATGGTCTAACATATGTCTTTATCACGCATGACATTAAAGCTGCCGAGCAACTTTGCGACAGCTTCGCGATCTTAGAGCAAGGACGCCTCGTCGGGCATTACCCGAGTCTAGTTGCATTTGATGCTGCGACGGATCCTGCCGTTGAACGGATGTGCCAAGCAAAGCTTGCCGTGCATCCAAGGCAACGAACGATTCGAAAGACACAATCAAACAAAGGATAACGGACTGCTGAACGGCTCCGTTATCCTTTTTTATTGTAGAGCAGGATTAGTAAGGCGTTTTTCGAAACCGAAGACCAGACCAGCCAAGTGTTAGGGCAATCCAAACGAGACAAGAAGCGACACCGATTAGATGGGACGAAGAAAAAAACGACGTGTTCGATGGAAGCGACAGAAGCGCACCAGGCGTGAAAAATAATACATCTGGCATTAGCGAAGGAAGTGCAACAAGTAGTAAGGAAACGACGAGCGACAGGATGCCAATCGGAACAGCGCGTTGCAAAAAGGTGCTGATCAGTAGTGTCAGACTGACGACGAATAACATCCAAAGACTAAAATCGAGGATGATGCGTAGCGCAAGCATCGGCGAAAGGAATCCGAACCAATAGACGGTCAGACAATAGGACGTGAGTGCGCCGATCAGAATCCCGAATAGACTGATCATCCCGTGACTGAACCATTTCGATAGCAGATAGATATTCCGCGAAACCGGACGCGTCAGAATGAAATCCTGCATACCGGTTTGTCGGTCTGAAGCAAGCAATCCCATGAAGCTCATGATGAGGACAATCAAGCCGAGCTGATTGAACTGTCCGTGGATCGTTGCGCTGAAGACGTCAAGCGGTTGTGGAGCAGGACGATTCGGATCGACGATGATTCCGTCTGCATTTCCGACGTGTGCGAGTAAGACATCCATGTACATCAACAGCAACGGTTGTGTCACCCCGAGGGCAATGAAGAACAGCGGTAACCAGACGATTTTCCATTCTTTCCATGCTTCCAACCACTCGGTCCATGTCAGTGTATAAAAGGTCCTCATACGTCTGCCACCATGTCGAGGAACCGTTCCTCGAGTCCAATCGGTTGATAGGCAATCGAAGCAATCGACCATCCCTGTTGAATCAGAGTAGTCGCTAACTGCGAGAGATCAAGCGGCTGCTGTGCGGAGAACTGATAGCAGCATGGGTTGATTCGATCAATCTCGACTTGTGGAAATAGTGTCGCAGAAAACGACGAGACAGGGAGAAGCGTCTCGACTTGAATCCGATATTGATCCACGTTACGTTGATTATCGAGCGGCCCCAGCAATTTTCCGTGTTTAATGACGAGGAAGCGATCGCAACACGTCTTTGCGTCCTCTAACAGGTGCGTTGAGACGATGATCGTCATCCGTTTCTTTAAGCGAAGGATCAATTGATTGATATCATGTCGACCACTCGGATCAAGTGCAGAAGCCGGTTCGTCAAGAATCAAAAATGTCGGTTCATGTAAGATGGCTTGGGCGATTCCGAGGCGTTGGCGCATGCCGCCGGACAGGCGTTCGATGACTTCTGCTTGTTGATCGTGGAGTCCAACTTCATGAAGAACGTCCGGAATCCGCTTATTTAACGTTGCGCGATCGAGACCTGACAAGCGACCGAAAAAACGTAATGATTGTTCGCACGTCATCCAAGGCTTAAAGTCGGTCTGTTGTGATAAGTAGCCGATCGATTGCTGGTGTTGACGGATGGAGCGCGAAGACATCGTGATGGAACCACGGTCACTCTCAATCATGCCGCTCAGACATTTCAGGAGTGTCGTCTTTCCAGCACCATTCGGACCAATCAGTCCAAGACATTCATGTTCGTGAATCGTGAAGGAAATATCATCTAGGATAAGACGTCGTTGAAGTGAAAGCTGGAGATGAGAAATCTGAATCATGCTGTCATCCTCCTTCCGAGGACGAAGTAGAGAATCGAGCCAATCGGCTGGACGAGGAGAATGATCAATAACCAAGTAGTCGGTGTCGCGATCCGGTCCTTCCGTCTAAACCAATCGATACAGGCGCAGCTGAGTAGAATCAGATTGATGGAGATGTAAATCAATAATAGGGGCAGGAATCGTTCCCAGTCGATGTGTGATAAGGCAGAGAAATCTGTATTCATGAAAAACCCTCCTTTTCTATTACCATTATCAATAATGAAAATTGAAAAGTCAATGCCATGGACGAATCATCGTTAGTTCTCAATCAGTTAGAGCTATGATAAACTTCTCTTATCAAAATTTTCCAAATACGATTTGAATCAAATAGTTTAGATGAAAGACGAACTATCAAACGAATCATGTTTTTAAGGAGGATTATATGCAGATTTATCAATTCAAAAAAGAGGTTGGCAAGAAAATTACGAAATTCGATTCAAACTTTGTGATGTCACGGATCATGCTGACGGAAAAAGTGACGCACATCGGATGCATCCATTTAGAGAAGGATGGCGTGGTCGGTTATCACCAGGCTGTTGTGCCGCAACTTCTATTAATTGTAGAGGGTGAGGGCTTTGTAAGAGGGGAAACGGATGACTACATAAATGTTCAGTGTGGGGAAGCCGTGTTTTGGAAACAAGGAGAATGGCACGAAACGAAGACGGATACGGGTTTAACAGCGATCGTGATTGAAAGTGAAGAACTCGATACATCATCTCTCGTTTCCGTATGACGAAACTAAGCTTGATACATAAAGAGGCTGACTCAAAAAAAGAATGATTCGCTTCCTCACCCCCTTTCCTCAGGCGAGACACAAGCCAGTTTTCCTGATTCATTCAAGCAGGAAAGCGAGTCTTGTTTGCCTCTGACAGCGCAAAAATGCGCTTTTCCTATAGGAGTGGTGTGTAAAGCATCATTCTTTTTGTCTTTGTAGAGACTAAAGTTTACGTCAGCCTCTACTCTGATTCCGTACACCGTCTTTCTAATTCTTCGAGGCATAGATGTAACCGAGCAGTGATCATTTCTCGATTTCCCATCTGTTGCGTTGTTTTATGAGTGAGATGAGGCTGATGTAGAATGTCGTAGTGCTCATACGCTTCTTGCAATACCCATAATGTATATTCATCCAGTAATCGTTGAATTTGAATGGTGCGTTCGTCTCCAACCACGTTAAAGCAATATCCACTTATGAATCCGTCAGCTATTTTGTTAAGAACATTACTTTTTTCTTGATACGCTTGATTTATGTATCGTGGAGCATTTGAAAAGGCTGGTAACAAAAATTTGTAACAAAAAACAAAGTAAGCTGCATATTTCAAATCAAAGTCCAATCTTGGAAACGGGTCAATGATTGCAATGTGTTCATCACTTAAAATTAAATTTTCTGGTGTTATATCTTGATTCACGAGAGAGATGTTTTGAACCTGAGTTCGTCTATTTTCAATTAAAGCATGAATATGTTTACCGACTTTTTCTTTATCAAAGCAAAGATTAGAGTGGATGAGAGTATTTAAGGCGGTTAAGACGTGTTCATTTTCATCCTGCCATAATTTATCCTCGTTTCTTAAATCACTACCTTGTAAAGTTTTCTCTTGCCAGTTCAATTCCCCGAAACCTGCAATAGAGGTTTTCTGGTTGTGTATATTGTGATAAATTCTCCCTAATTTCTTACCGTAAGAATGGGCTTTATTCTGATCGAGTAACAATAAATCCGTTCCACGACCCATGAACGTTTCTACTGTAAATACTGTGTCATCTTCAATAAAATACTGATAAAAGTCAGGACAGACATTTTGGTCACTTGTATTGGCATGTAAATAGTAAGCTTTCGTAGACTCATACTCTGTAGTCAGCTCTTGTTTATCAATCTGTTGGAACTCCCCATAAGCTTCATTCTTTTTTATGCGAATCACAAGGTCTTGATCATCTACTCTCTTTAACTTATATACAGTGTGCCAAGCTCCTTCACCAATCTTTAGAATCTGTTCTGCTTTTACGTTCAACGTATCCAGCACAATTGCATCAAGATTTTCTTTGATCCGTTTCATGGGGTCTATTTTCTCTCCCTCGCAATGTTGTCTCGTTTCAGTTTGGTGAAAATACAATTCTAGAAACGGAGCGTGTTTAGGGCAAGATGACGAGTGAGACGGTCCGTTCAGTTGCCTGGTCTTCTGTCTCTAGGTGATGATATTTTTCGAGCAGTGTCCGCATGTCCTGTTGAAAATCATTGAAGGTATCATCTGTCAGGTGCAATTTCGCGATCGAGAACGTCGAGTGGTCCTGACCATGCGTTTGAACGGTCTGTTCGAAGTACGACTGGTACTGCTGCAAGACATACATGAAGTAGAACGAGACGAAGTTCACTTTTTCATCGTACGTCGCACTGTTCCAGTCTGCTTCGCTGATTTGATAACCGCTCGTGTTCAAGGCATAGATTTTTTCCTCGACTTTTCCGACGCGCTGGACGGCGACGATTTTCAACAACTGATCGTCCATCATCGCATTAACTTGCCGGTACAAAGTAGACTGCGGTACATCCGTTAAACGTTGATTCAGTTGCATGATTGATAAGCCGTCTTCGCGATCAATCAATTCGAGTGCAATCTTAAACCGGACATGATTTTTGAATAAGTTAAAGTTCACGACGTGTTTCACTCCTTCGTTCAATCGATTCTAAAACTATCTTATCATGCTTTTGGAAACATTCTTAAAAATGATAATGTAAAAAGAGGGAATTTGATGTATTCCTTGAATGATTTACATTAGAGTATGTTTTAGAAAGGAGCCTTCATATGAAAAATACAAGTTATCGCTACAGTACATATGCACTCATTACAAGTTTTTTCTTATTCTTCATCGTTCAGATGTTCCGAGCGTATATTGAATTATCTCCAGAATTTCTAGGAGAAAACCTTGGTGAGTATTACTTAACATATTTCCCGATGAGTGCATTGATCCTTGGACTCGTATTACTGATCCACGGCTGGTGGACTGAAGATGAGAAAAAACAGCGTGAAAAGCTAGCTGCAAAAAATCAGCAAGAATCGAATGAATCGGTGTGACATCATACCGTTGATACAGAAGACCGACAACGCATTTTCGTTGCCGGTCTTTATCGTTTCATGTGTTCAATTGTTTAAATCGCTTAATCGCGAACGGTCCGATCGGTTCGGTCGTCGATCGTTCCATGATCAATTCACTGAGTACTTTTCCGACTAAGCTGCTGAACTTGAATCCGTGACCGGAGAAGCCGGCGGCGATCGCGATATGCGGATAGTCCGGATGCAAATCGATGATGAAATCTTCGTCTGGCGTCATCGTATAGAGACACGGTTTGCCGTGAGCTAAAGTATCGATTGAGGGCATGAACGTATTCGTGAATTGTCGTAAATCAGCCAGATCACCCGTCTCTTGACCGAAAGGACGGCGTGGTTGATTTGGATCAACCGGGATGCCGCCGTCGTGGCGTCCGATTTTCAGACCGGCTTGAGCGATACTTGGAAAACCGTAATAATAACCGGCGGGTGTATCAAAGGCGAAGGCCGGGAACACCGCGTCATTGAATACCTCTTCCGCTGCTTCGAACCAGGCGAACGTCTTACGGATAGGGCGCAGCGGTAAGGAGAGTCCAGTTTGTTCGAGCAACGGACCAGACCAGGCACCGGCTGCGACGATTAACGCGTCAGCTGAGTAGGTGTCTGTTCCGACGGTTACGTCCACACCATGAGTGTGGGCGGTAAGCGTCGTTACTTTCGCATTCGTCCGGATGTCGACATCGTTCGCGATTGCAAGATCGCGATACGCTTCAATACAATCCTCGCACTTCAATACACCAGACGTCGGTTCAAAACAGCCGATATAGTCGTTGGGCATCGTTAAGCCGGACCAGCGGGTTCTAACTTCCTCAGCCGTCAGGACCTCGAGCGGCAAATCGTATTGCGCTGCACTCCTGATGATCGTTTGCATCGAACGGGACGAACGGTGACCAGCGTTTAAGACTCCCGTGTTCAGGAATAGACTTCGGCCGCTGATTTGTTCCAACTCGTACCATAAGCGTTGCGCGGCTAACGCCAGTGGCACATAAGCTTCACCTTCTCCGTACGCATGGCGAATGATCCGAGTCTCCCCGTGATGGCTCGCTTGATCATGCGGTGGATTGTGAGCGTCTAATAGTAAGATGTTTTGATCGGTTCGTGAGAGATAGTAGCCTGCTGCCATCCCCATGGATCCGGCACCGACGATGATGACATCATAATGGGACATCTGATTCGACTCCTTCATATGTAAGTTCACACCAGTATAGAGTGAGAACTAGAAAAGAACAAATGAAAGATTAAATCTCGAAGCGACGGGCTTCTTGTTCTAAGTGTTCCGTTCGTGCGTTTAAATCGCCGACGAGCGTATGTAGCGTCGTGATCGTCGCGATCATTTGTTCAGACGCAGCGGCAACTTCCTCGTTACTTGCCGTGTGCTCTTCTTCGACAGCAGCAATTTCCGTCAAGGCATTACGAATGAACCGTTCTGCCTGCAAGACGTCTTCCATCTGTTGCGTCATCTGCTGTGTTGCTGACGAGACGTGCGTGACTTGATCCGTCAACAGTTCGAACGTCGTATCTGTATCGAGAACGATCTGCTTGCCGGCTGCTGTTGCTTCGACCGTCGTCTTGAAGCTATGCTGCATCTGCTGCGCACTGGCTTCAATCGACGTGACGATTGTTGCGATCTCACTGACACTGCTAGCGACGTGGCTTGAGAGATTCTTGACCTCGGTCGCAACGACAGCGAATCCTTTTCCTTGTTCACCAGCTCGTGCCGCTTCAATCGCGGCATTAAGGGCGAGTAGATTCGTCTGCTCGGAGATACCGCGGATGATACCGACGAGCGTTTGGATATCCGATGATTGCTGTTTCAGTAGATCAATCTGTTCAGCAGACTGCGTGACGTGCTGATGAATGTGGCGCATCTGTTCGACAGAAGCGGACATTTGATCCCGTCCGACTCGTGTCAGTGTTGCCATCTGAGCCGTCGTTCCTTGAATTTCGACACCAGACTGGTTCGTCGTCTCAATCAATCCTGCGAACCGATTCATCTCGTCATTCAATGAAAGTGTGACTTGGGTCTGACTTTCGGTCCCCGTCGCGATTTCTGACATCGTATGGGCGATTTGTTTCGATCCGTCGAGTACTTCTGTCGTACTTTGATCAATCGATTGACTTGTCGTCGAGACGAGTGTTGCTGTTTGTTTGATATCGACGATCATCGTCCGTAGCATCTCGTTCATATCACGAATCGAGATCGCAAGCGCATAGATTTCATCTTTTGAAGCAATCGTTAGGTCAGTCAACGTCTGTTTTGCCTGATCTAGACGCCCTTCGGCAATCAAGGCAGCGACTTTCTGTAACGTCTCGAGCGGACGTAATTTTCGACCGAGGACGAAGTAGAGCAAGACGAGTGTGATCGTTAACAGAAGAAGTAAAAGTCCAATGAAAATCGGTGCATTTTGTTTTAATAATTCTGTTGTGAGGGCATCGATTTCCTTCGCAGCGATGTCGACGCCAAGAATTCCGATGATTTGACCAGACGAATTCTTTAACGGAACGTAGACACTCATATACTGTCCATATACAGGATCATCAATGATGTCCGTCGCGTGTGTTCCGCCATTTAATACGTCCTTCATATCAGCGACTTTTGCGCCACTCGCCGGTTCATTAATCTTTGCGGCATCTTTCTTAGGGAGACCGTCAATCAGCAAACGGACCTTGTTTTGGTCGATGCGTGCTGTGTATGTATACAAGAGTCCATTTTGTTTACGTAAGGTATCAAGTTGATTCCGTAGGGTTTCATACTGCTCGGACGCGACAGGCGATTGTAGGAATTCGCTATAAGCCACTGTGTCGAATGTTTTGCTGATGCGAAGCGCGTCCTTTTCGGCGGTCGCTTTCAGCGTTGAGACCGCAGTTTGTTTCGTATTGAAGAAGAGAGCGATACTACTGAAAATGAAGAACGCGATCATAATCAGGCTGATGATAGTCAATAAACGTGTTCGAAGTGAGTGTTGTTTTGTAGGTGTACTCAAGTTGCATGTTCCTCTCGTCGTGGATTCTAGTGCTGTATTTAAATTATCGGTCGCTTAAATAGCTATTAAACAGGACTATCCGACGATTTTTTAATGAAAATCAGTAAAATAGAGCGTTTTTTTCAAAAAAAGATTTACTCAGAATGATTTAGGGGAGAAGTAAAATAGAAAAAAATACAAGATGAGGGAAGAGGGAACAAAATGGAAAGTGAAGCAATTCCTCGAATCAAAGCGAAACATGTATATGAAAATGAACTACACAGACATGCAATCAGTAAGCGGAGAACAGCAATCCGTTTGATCACGTGCCTGCGTTGTCATGCGAAGATAGTTCTCAAGCAAGGACATCAAGACAACCATCAATGCGATGCAATCTAAAAAATCCCGCTTTTATGGGCGGGATTGAGTAAAATACCAGGCAAGACCAGCAACGATTAGAAGAGCGAACACGATTAAAATCATTTGCTTTACCTCCAATTAATTTACGACTCAAGTGGCAATACGTTGCGCAACAATAAGTGTTGGATGCACGAAAGGGTAATCCCGAACGTCAAAGGAGTCAGGATCAAACCCATACCAATGACGATTAGACCGGGTGCGTCGTCAATCTGACCAATATAGAAAAAGACAGGGAACAGACATGTCGTAAGAATCGTAACGATATAAAAACACAATTTCATCGATTGAATGGAAGCGGTGATGAGCGGAAAAGCCGGAGGAGTCATCGACATATATCGAAGGATTCGGAGCGCATGGAATAAAATCAAAAGAGTTGGGATGAAGATAAGGTATGCGGTCAATAGAACACTGTAGCCAGGTCGCTCGAGTAACAAGTTTTTCGTGATACCATGCCAGACAAGTGGGATACCAAGTCCAGCTAAACCGAACAGACTGAAGATGATACCGAAGACGATAAAACGTAAAAACCGGATTTGCCAGACGAAATGATTCACGATATCAACTCCTTTCGAGGCAACAAACGTTTCTTTTAGTATACTGCATTCCCCGATAGGCTAGTAAAAAATTCAAGTGAAAAGACAACCGTACGCCAAAACAGTCTCATGAAGATGAAATAGATTAAGGAAATGGAGGTCACGTGATGAAACGAGAGCAACATGTCACGCCGCATCCAAAAGGTGGCTATCAAGTGAAAGCTGCCGGTGCGACTCGAGCAACCAAACGATTCGCTACACAGAAAGAAGCGATTGCAGAAGGGCGTCGCATTGCGAAAAGTCAGAAGACAGAGCTCGTCATTCATAACAAAGAAGGGCAGATTCGCGAAAAAGATTCCTACGGACACGATCCATTTCCACCACGAGGTTGAGCCATCATATAAGACACGTTCTGAGCATGAGAGCGTGTCTTTTTAATGATTCTCATGTCAAAAGTTTTTGACATAATGATGGAAGTTCATTACAGTAAATATGTAAAAAGAATTTGACACGTCGTGGAGGGATGAACGTGAGAAACCACATCAAGGAACGACGTCTAACGGCAAAATTATCGCAACAAGAACTGGCTGACCGTTGTCAGGTTAGTCGGCAGACGATTAATGCGATTGAAAACAACAAGTATGATCCGACTTTACAATTAGCGTTTAATATCGCCAAAGTCTTGCAGATACAAGTCGATCATCTGTTCATTTCAGAACAGGAGGAATGGGATGTCTAAGAAAAAAACGGGTTTATTTTTAGTAACGCTCGTGATAGTGGCGAGTCTTACCATCATTAGTATGATCATCGAAAATAATGTAACGTTCTTCTCGATTGTTCAATTGGCGATTCTATTGATCATGTTCTTCTCGTATTTTACGTGGGCACGATCAGGAGAAGACGAGCGTCCTGTGCCAGAAGATGAGCTCGGCAAAAAGATTACGACGGAAAGCGGCCTCGTTAGCTACAAAATCCTGATTGTCCTGATTTTTGGATTCATCTGTCTCGATTACTTTTTACATGAATCAGCGAATCTGTTATTGATCGTTTTGTTCGCGATTGCTTTAGTTACACTACCAATCATTGAGTTTATGAAAGCACGTTCCTATCGATGAAGTGGTTTGGAACGGAAAGGAGTAAAGCATGGAAGAACAACAATAATGATATCACTACTGATGATACATCTACTATATTATATGGAATGTGCTTGCACGGTCAGTTTGCATCATGCAGGAAAAGCGATTGAGCTTGCTCCACTAGATGTTGCTTATTATGAATTTATCTTGTTTTTTTGAGGGCAATCCTCATGTCTATCTGTTTAAAGAAGAAATGGCTGATACCCACAAACGAATCAAAGAATTGCATAAATGATGAAAAAAATACCTAGATGAGATGACTAATAATCTCTTCTAGGTATTTTTTTTATTATTTTGTCAGTACAGGTGAAATCAATGTAGTAACTGTACTGTTTCCTTCTGCAGTTACACGAAGATTCGCCACACCCGTGACATCAATATCAAAGTCTATTTCATCCGCGCCATATACAACATCATAGCGACCGAGTTCTTTTCCGTTATTGTCGGAGAATACAAGTGTCATTTCATCTTCTGGACTCGCATAGTTCAAGTCACTCGAACTTTTTGTCAAAGCTTGTTCAGTCAAAAGGGACAGTTGACCAGATAATTTTTTATATTTTCGATCAAGACTAAAAGTAGCATATTCATCATTGAAGAACCCTGATAAGATTACGTTTTGATTATTTAGTTTACCATTCGCTAAAATGGATTGATTTTTTTCAATCGATTCAAACGATGAAGAGGCGATATGGATCGATGAAAGTGATGTACCTGAAAGTGGTGTTCCGACTTCATAAGCGGTGGAAGTCTCGATTAGAGGTAATCCTGAAAGGTCTGCTAACAATTGTAATGGTACGTATGGCGTTTTACCAAGCATCAACAAACTTTCTGTATTTTTGTACTTACCAGTTACGACTGCTCCGTCTGTGACAAGTGATTTTGAAGATGCGAGAAGGCGATACCCAGTCGAAAGCTCTTTGATCTTCTTTTTGTTCCCTTCGTTCTCGATTTGAAGATTCTTGTACTTAGTATCAAGTGATTTATAAGACTTTGAGAGGCTCGTGTGCTGTCCTTGTAACGTCTTATAAGCGTTTTCCGACTTCTTTGTTTTTTTCTTTTCGTCGGCTAGTTGTTTTTGGAGTGCTGCTTTTTCCTTTTTCAGTTTAGCCACTTCTTTTGAACTTGAACTTGCTTCAACGATTGATGTCTGCATGACACCGAATGCTAATGATGATACAAGACCTGCTGCGATCCATTTCTTCAAGATGGTTCCCCCTTAAATGACAAAAATGATTTCTTACACCTAACAGTATATTCCAATATCACATTTTTAGATTTCAATCATTTTGAAATGAAGGGAATGTTTTTATAGATTAAATTTGAAACCAATCACTTCGCAATATCGAGTACATATACAAATCATCGAATTGTCCACGCGTTTTCTCATATTGACGAAGCAACCCTTCACGCTGGAATCCGAGCCGTTCAAGCAATCGTTGCGAAGCGGTGTTTGCTGGTAGGACAAGTGCTTCGATCCGGTTGAGCGAAAGTTCTGTAAAGCCATATTCGATGACCGCAAGCGCTGCTTCCTTCGCGATGCCTTGTCCCTGATAGGCAGGGCTCAACTCAAACCCGAGTTCTGCCCGCTGATGGCGTTCCGCTTGATTCAAGAAACCGCAACTGCCGATGATGACATCGTCTTCTTGTAATGCGATCCCGAACCGGATACCCGTTCCATCTCGACGAATCGAGGCATACCAGTCAATCTCTTCAAGCGCGTCTGCTTTCGATTGAAAGGCGGCGAGTCCCATCTGTTTGACGACGTGTTCGTCTGATAAATAGGCTAGGACACTCGTAGCATCTTCGGGTAACACTTCGCGTAAGACGAGACGATCCGTTTTAAGCGTTGGGAAAGTATGTAACATTCAAAAAACTCCTTTGCAAGAAAATGTAAAAAGTTATTGTGCAGTGTTTAAGGCATATGGTAAGATTCTCCACAACAAGAGCATATCATTTCGTTGACGAGAAAGAGTAATGATTGTACCTCTGCCTTACAGAAAACCGGGATTGCTGAGAACCGGTAGCCAGATCAATCATGAAGATCCTCTCTGAGAAGTCACGCTGAACCATTCAGTAAGCGTGACCGGGTGTCCACCGTTACATGGAATGCACATGATAGTGTGCAACTAAGTGCTGTCGAGAATAAGTATTCTCGGCGGAATATGGGTGGTATCGCGGTGAAGTCCGTCCCTGTCAAAGGGGGCGGACTTTTTTGTATTCTCTTAGTTATCGACAAAGGAGCGAACAAGAGATGACGTCACAAAACCAAGCAGAAACCGTACAACAACGTGAGGAGCGTGTCCGCAACAGATGGAAACAAGACCAAGTCTTCGCACGATCGATTGAACAACGCATGGAAGCGGAATTCGTATTCTACGAAGGACCGCCGACCGCGAACGGCTTACCCCACGTCGGTCATGCACTCGGACGAACCGTCAAGGATACCGTCGCCCGCTATAAGACGATGCAAGGATTCCGGGTCGAACGAAAAGCCGGCTGGGATACACATGGACTACCGGTCGAACTCGGGGTCGAGAAACAACTCGGCATCTCCGGCAAACAAGCGATCGAAGACTATGGTGTCGAAGCATTCATCGCACGCTGTAAGGAAAGCGTCTTCTCTTATGAAACACAGTGGCGTGCCTTCACGGAAAAACTCGGCTACTGGGTCGACAGGGATGATCCTTACGTGACGATGGATGACGAGTATATCGAGAGCGTCTGGCATATCCTTGGGACGATCCATGACAAAGGCTGGTTGACGAAAGGACATCGTGTATCACCGTATTGTCCGAGCTGTCAGACGTCACTCAGTTCCCATGAAGTCGCGCAAGGCTATCAGGACGTGACGGACTTATCGGCTACGGTCAAACTCCCGATCGTCGGCATGGAACAGACATTTCTACTAGCGTGGACGACGACACCGTGGACGTTACCGGCAAACGTCGCGGTGGCGGTTCATCCGGAATTGACGTACGTCACAGTAGCGTTTGAAGGAAAGCGATTCATTGTCGCTAAAGCGTTAGTCGCTGAACTGTTCTCGGAATCCGTCGAGGTCGTATCCGAACAGCTCGGTGCGGAACTCGTCGGTTTGCGTTATGAACCACCGTTTGATTTCGTGACGCCAGAGAACGGTCATACGGTCGTCGGGGCGTCCTTCGTCCAAGCAACGAGCGGAACCGGACTTGTCCATCTTGCTCCAGCATACGGGGAAGAAGATTACCGGGTCGTCCGGGAAAACGGTCTGTCGTTCGTTAACGTCGTCGATGCTGCTGGGTGTTACACGGATGCCGTTCCACCACTCGTTGGTCGATTCGTCAAGGAGTCAGACGTCGCGATCATCCAGCTGCTCGCTGAACGGGGACGCTTGTTTGCGAAAAAACGCTATACGCACAGCTATCCGCATTGTTGGCGATGTGACTCACCACTGCTCTATTACGCACAAGACAACTGGTTCATCGAGACGACGGCCGTCAAGGAACAACTCCTTGCGAACAATGCTTCTGTGACGTGGTACCCCGATCACGTCAAGGAAGGGCGGTTCGGAAAGTTCCTCGAGCAACTCGTCGACTGGAACATCAGTCGTAATCGCTACTGGGGTACACCACTGAACGTCTGGGAGTGTGAAGCGTGTGATACGACGTTCGTTCCGAAAAACAAGGCGGACTTGTTGCACCGGACGACGACATCGACGGAATCCGTCGAGTTGCATAAACCATACGTTGATGCGTTATCGGTCTCGTGTCCGACGTGTCAGGGAGTGATGCACCGGACACCAGAAGTCATCGATGTCTGGTTTGATAGCGGAGCGATGCCGTTCGCGCAACAGCATTATCCGTCACGGACGCAGACGCTTAACCGCTATCCAGCCGATGTCGTCATCGAAGGCATCGATCAGACGCGGGGCTGGTTCTACAGCTTGCAAGCGATCTCGACACTTTTCACGGGACAGCCTGCCTATAAGCGTGTCCTCGCACTCGGGCACGTCCTCGATGAGAACGGGCAGAAGATGTCGAAGAGTCGTGGAAATGCCCTCGACCCGGTGGCGTTAATCGAAGCATATGGTGCTGATAGCTTACGCTGGGCGCTACTCGTCGACAGCAGTCCGTGGAGTGCGAAACGGTTTGCTGAGCGGATCGTCCAAGAAGCAAAATCAAAACTAGTCGATACACTGGATCATGCCGTCCAGTTTTATCTGACGTATGCAGAACTGGACGGATTT
The DNA here is from genome assembly GCF_018618955.1 of Exiguobacterium sp. s191. Classification (NCBI taxonomy): domain Bacteria; kingdom Bacillati; phylum Bacillota; class Bacilli; order Caryophanales; genus Exiguobacterium; species Exiguobacterium sp. s191. Next base: position 639,709 of record NZ_JACSNC010000001.1, read on the forward strand.
GATGACTCACGTCCGCAAAAACGGACGCGTCTCGACGAATGGTTGCTCTCGCGTGTCCATCAGACGACGCAAGACGTGACGGATGCGATGGACGATTATCAATTGACTCAAGCAGCACGGAGTCTTGCGCAACTCGTCGATGAGATCAGTAACTGGTACATCCGCCGTTCGCGGGAACGTTTCTGGCAAGCTGACTGGTCGGAAGAGAAACAAGCCGCGTACACGACGCTCCACTTCGCACTTTCGACGACGGCACGACTACTCGCTCCGTTCACGCCGTACCTTGCTGATGATGTCTATCAGCGATTAACAGGAATGAGCGTACATGTAGCGGATTATCCGGTTGCCGATCCATCGATGCTCCGACCTGATCTGGAATACGAGATGATGCAAGTCGTGTCTGTCGTCGAGTTAGGACGACAAGTTCGTAATACGCACGCTTTAAAAGTTAAACAACCGCTTGCTAGCTTAGGCGTCCAATCGAGTGAAACCTTTTCGTGGTCGGACTATACGGCAATCATCCAAGAGGAACTGAATGTAAAAGACGTCCAAATCGTTCCGACGACGCAAGCGACGACACGGTTCCGTCTTAAATTGAACTTCCGCGCAGCCGGAGCGAAATTCGCACAGCAAGCGAACGCGATCCATCAATGGCTACAACAATTGTCTGCACAGAAGACTTCAGACTTGCTCGAGACCGGAAGATTGATCTATCAGACCGCATCAGGCGATGAAGTCGAGGTGCGTCAAGCGGACGTCATCGTCGAACCAATCGTCCAGACGGGCTTTGCTGCTGCGACGAGTGGTGGACTCACCGTGACGCTCGATACGCGGATCACGGAAGCACTGGAGCAGGAACGCTGGATGCGAGAGCTCGTTCGCTATATCCAGTCTGAACGAAAGGCACAAGCATTATCGCGGGACGCACGAATCGATCTCGTCTTGTCTGTCGATGCGACGTTCCAACCGATTGTCGAGACGTTTGAGCCTTTGTTATTTAAACACCTTGCCTTATCCTCCGTTCGAACTGAACCGCTACAAGGAGCAGGGGATGTCCAGCTAGGCGGACACGATGTCGGTGTCTCGTTCGCACCAACGAAAGAATATTGTTAAGGAGAAGATCATGATTGCATTAGAAGCATTAAAAGGTCGACTCGTCGACGGTTTGTTAGAGGTCCAAAAAGAAGAAGGATATGTTGCCCGAGAACGTTTCATCTTTAACCGAGGGGCGACGGACGAACAGCTCGCGCTGTTACCTGCGTGGACGGCAGACGACTATCAGGCGTTCTTGCGTCAACATAACGGGGCGAAGCTGTTTCAGCACGAAACGTTATCCTACAACGATGGATTCGAACTCTTTTCGATCGAGGATTGCCTGACGTATAGCGAGATTTGGGAATGTCCCGAAAACTTCTTAGCGATCGGCGCAGGACCAGACGGGGAGTGGATCGTCTACGAGATGAATCGCCGGCAGGAAATCGGATCTGGAGTGGGGAATTTCTTAATTTCGAGGAATGGGAAGAAGACGCAATGCCGTTTGGCTTCGAGCGATGGCTCGACTACTTGATCGTCGCGCAAGGCACGCAATTTTGGGAATGATTCCGGTAAGAGAGGAAGAGGTTCAGTGGATATTCAATTAAAGATAGCGTCTCTTACAGACGCTCCGAAGCTTCACACGCTTCAACTCGAGGCGTTTTCAGAGACGCTCGAGCGGTATCAGGATTTTGCAACGAATCCGGCGAACGAATCGATCGATCGTGTCATTCACCGGATCACGCATCCAAGTAGTACGTTTCATCAAATCATCGTCGACGATGTCGTCGTCGGCGGGATTTGTGTCGTTGCGAAAGCACCGAGTCGCTACGCGATCAGTCCGATGTTCTTAGATCCAGCCCGTCAAGGTGAAGGGATCGCCCAACGCGCATTACAGCTCGTTGAAGCAGCTTATCCGACTGCAACGACATGGGAACTGCGGACGATTCGTGAAGAGACACGTAACTGTTATTTCTATGAGAAGATGGGCTATCGATTGACCGGTGTCAGTCAACCGCTCAACGAACGGGCGACACTTGTTTCTTATCAAAAATCGGTTTCGGCATGAGCGGGTTTTGTCGGAAGGAAGAACCACCACAGATTGGTTAATAGAGCGGCAAGGACGGCAAAGTTAAACAGATAAAGACAAAAGAAGAAGACGAACTCACCGATGTCCTCAAGGTTAGCTAACGGATTATCGACCAAGTACGATTCGTGACTGACCCCGAAGATGAACAAAGGAAAGAAGACATAGAAGTATCGTTTCCAAAAGAATGACGCACGACCTGTTTGAGACATAAGAGCACCTCCTGAAGGAATGGCACGCTTCTTCCAGTCAGAAGAAGCGTGTGTTCGTTTACGATAAAGAGGGTGTACCGACTACTTCGACGTGACGCGTGACCGTATCAAACAGACGTGTCCGGGTATCGTTATGAGACAACAGCAACGGCTCGCCCGTCTCGTCATAGATGAAGGCAATCGGAATCGAAAAACCACAGTTGCGGTACGAACCATCGGCATGACTTGTTCCGATTATGAGCGCTTGTTGCGCCTGACTGATGATGCGCGCTTCACCGGACCACTCAACGTACTGTTCCTCGCTGAACATGCCGACGCCAATCGGGTTGAAGATGAGATCAAGTCCAGATTCCTCGCGTAGTCCGTCGTTTCCTAAGAAGATTTCGCGACAGAGGACGTATCCATAGCGGAACGACCCGTCGTTTGCTGTTGAAGGCGTATAAAGCGGCCCAGCTTCTGGTGTTTTTGCGCGATCAAGCAGAAGCGTCCCGGTCGCATCGATGATGACAGCGCGATCGAGATTCGCTTCATCCTTGTAACCGAGGACGATGGCTGTTTCGAACTGTTTGGCAAGGTGTTGCACGCGTTCGAGTTCTGCGACCGTACAATATCCTTCCGGGTAGACAATCAGATCGACTTCAGGATAAGCGGCGATTTCACGTTCAAATTGCTCGAGTCCGGTCTCGCGTTTTGGTTGAGCGATTAATAATTTCATCAAAACATCCTCTCAGGTATAAATATATCTGAAAAATCAGACTTTCCGTTCGTCATGATTTTACCATTAGTGGTAAAATAAAGCATATCGCTTTTTGATAAATTTTACTGCAAATGAAGGAAGGTCATCAGCTTGAACATTTCAAAAACCACTCTTGTGACACGCCATCTACAGGCAATGAAGGCTTTTTACATAAAACAGATCGGATTCCCGCTCGTCTCGGAAACGGACGACTCGTTTACGATGCAAATCGGTACCGATCAACTGACATATCGACAGACGGACGATGTTGATACGCAGTATCATATGGCGTTCAACATTCCGGAAAACGTCTTCCAACAAGGAAAAGCGTGGCTCGTAGAACGGACACCACTCTTGATCGAAGATGGACAGGACGAGATTTATTTTGACTTCACGGACTCGCATTCCTGCTATTTTTATGATCCAGATGAAAATGTCTTGGAGCTGATCGCGCGGCATCAAATCAATCCCTCTAAAGCGGAACCGACGTTTGATGTATCCGACATCCTCGGAATCGGTGAGATGAGTCTGACGGTGAAAGACGTGCTTGAAGTGGGTGCGCAGTTAGCAGAGATCGGCGTTCTCGAGCGACGGGAACGTCCGCTCAACGGCGCGTCTCTCAACTTCCTCGGACCAGTCGCGGATGGAACGCATATCTTGCTCGTCCCGGAAGGACGGACATGGTTGTTCTCACCGAAGACGGCGAAGGTCAGTCCGATCGAGATGGAACTCGACGGCAGACATCGGGTCCGGCTAGATGCAGCGGGCGTATGGCATCAAAGTGCCGTTTCTTCATAATTCATTATTCTAAAAAGTGAGGGAAGTAAGATGAATAAAGCGGTGAATGCGAGTATCGCGTTCGGATTATTGTTGTTCGTATGTGGTTTCTTTTTTCTGTTTGGCTATTTGACCCGGTCGATGCCGATTCAGCAAGGCGGTGACCCGGTCATCTTACCGGTCGCAGCACTCCTCGTTCTCCTACCGTTCGTGATCCGTGAAGGCATGCGCGTTTTGACGTATGTTACGTTGACACGTCGACAGGTCGGCGTACTCATCTTACTTGCAATCAGTGGAATCATACTAAGTAGTTGGATTGAGATGCAGCAGAATGTTGCCGTAATCGATTTCCGTTCCCTCTTTACGATTCATACATACGTACTGTTCGTTTCGGGCATCATCTTGTTGTGTCTCCTATTGACGGGACTCAAACGGATGCGCGTCCGAACGAAAGTGATTTAAATGGAAAAGGACTGAATGACATGGGATACATCACAGAATTACGCAAACTCGTCGGCACACGACCACTCGTCATGGCAGGGGCGTGTGTCATCGTCGTCAACGATAAACAAGAAGTCTTATTACAACTTCGGCAAGATAACGGTTGCTGGGGACTCGCTGGTGGAGCGCTTGAGATCGGGGAGACACTCGTAGAAACAGCAAAACGAGAATTAAGGGAAGAGACCGGTCTTGAAGCGGAGCATCTCGAATTATTGAACGTCTATTCGGGTGATGCGTTTTACTATAAGTATCCGCACGGGGATGAAGTCTATAATGTCATCTCAGCATTTCTGTGTACGGCTTATACGGGTGAAATCGTTCGGGATCCGTCAGAAGTCGCGGAATTACGCTTTTTCGCTATCGATCAGCTACCAGAAAAACTCAATCCACCGGAACGACCGATCTTGATGGAGTTTGTTCAAAAACAACAGACAGCGCATCACGTTTCTATTTATTAAAGCTAGCGGCACGAATAAAAAATCTTGAATGAAAGCAATTTAATATTTCAATACAAAAAAAGTGGAGTCTTTTCAATTCATCATTGAAAAAGATTACACTTTTTTAGTTCAGTTTATTTTTGTATTGATTTTCATAAGATATAATTTTTAAATTTTGTTTAGTCTAATTAAATTAATTCAGTTTTAGGCAATTTGAATTATTTACTAAAAAGAAGATCAACTTATTATTAGAAACTCATCAATTAGTGCTTTATATTTATTTATTTTCTCCAAATCATTAATCGTTTCTAAAAAATTAAACCCTTTATTTATAAGATCAATATTATCTGCGTAGCTATAATTTGAACTTCGTGATTTCATTTTATAAATACCTTCTCTTAAATCACAATCACCTAAGAAAGTATAAATCTCGAATTTTTCTGAAATTTCTTTTGCAATTAAAATTTGTTGTATGGCTTTTTCATAATCTTTTTTAAAAGCATAAATTGAAGATAAATTAAGTAGAACTATTATAAATTTCTTGTTCCAATCATAAGAGTCATTATACTTTTTTAGGTTAGACGATAATTTATTTTCATAAATAGATACGTATTCATCAGGTATTGCAAATTCAATAGATTTTAATAGTAATGTTTCATAATAAAAGTATTCGTCATACTTAGAAAAATAATCCCACAATAAATAAACCTTACTTTTTTCGAATGGGATGATTTCAACCTCAAGTTCTTCTAAATAACTTATTAAAAGATTGTAAATATTTTCTTGTAAATAAGTTGAATTTTGATGCTCTTCTATTTTCTTTTGAAAAATTTTCAAATCTTCTATAGATTCAGATAAAGAAATAGTTAAATATGTAAAATATTGATTTTCAATACTATTGTTGATTTGAAAATCGTTATTTAAAATATCTAGTTCATGAATAGGTATATCTAAAACTTCAAGAATTTTAAAAAAAATTGTTGGTCGGAGCTCAATTGCTCCTGCCTCGAATTTACTGTAAGCACCTTGAGTAATATGTACCTTCAATGCTACTTCTTTTTGAGTCAATTCTTTAGTTAAACGAACCTTTTTAATATACTCACCTATCAAAAAACTGACCTCCTTCTAATTATTACTTTTGGAATATTATTAAAACTATATCTTTAATATGCTAATTTAATCAATGGGTAAGGGAATTTTTACAATTTCTTTATTACAAATTTATTGGAGGTAATATGATATGAAATTAAAAAAGGTTGTTACAGTAGCAGCACTAGGTCTTACTTTATTGGGAACAGCTGGTGGCGATGTTCTTGCACAACAAGTTAAATCGTTTTCAGGATTTACTGTTACATATTCTGGTGGAGAAAAATTTGCTCCATATTCATTACGTGAAGATAATACTAAAGCAGTAGTAAATCTTTCAAACGATACTGGTACTGCATGGATCTCTGCCAATATGAGAAACTCCGATAATGCATTTCGTGGTGGTACCGAAGTGCAACGTAATACTCGTAAAGAGTTCTCAACTGTTAATGCATCGGTGAACTATAGTTACAAATTAGGTTTGAGTAAAACAAACAACACTGGTGGTGGAGAAGTAACAATTAAAGGTTCATGGGCAGCAAGTTTATAAGAAAAAAAGGCGCAAATTGCGCCTTTTTTACTGTTTAATATCATAGACAAAAGAGGATTAATTACCCAATTTATTGATAGTGTGTAGAATAGTTTTTGTATATATGGAATGATGATACAGTGAATTATATTTTTTAGGAGGTGATAGCTTTTGATTGCAACTCTTAAAATCAAAAGTAGATTTGTTTTCATCACAATTATTTCTTTACTCATGGCTCTAACCGTTTCATGGGCTTTCGCTAGTAATTTTGTTGACATCATGACGATGGATTACAATGCAAAAGATTTGGTTGGAACAAAAAGTGAAATTCGATCAAACTTTTTGATGTCCATTGCGACATGGGAACGGTTTGTCGACTCATCGATGTTCTATCTAATTAATTTCCTACCAGCATTTTTTGTTTTAGTCACATTAGGATTATATGCTGAAAAAAGAAGTACATATGCAATGGGACGCCATCGCTATTCATCATTTAAGAAGACGATTTATCGAGATGTCATTCAATATGTTCTTCTATCTACTGCGACGGTAACAGGAGTATTTATTATTTATTATTCGATTGGTGCTGTCTTTGTTTATCGGGGACTAAACGATATTGGAGGCTTTGCATCTGCGTTACCAGTAAATTTTTATGCAAATCATCCCTACCTATTTTTCCTCTTCATGGCCTCAACCATTTATCTCTCACTTGCTTTTGTTTTTAGTTTATTGTCTGCAGCGCTCGTCTTAATTTTCGATCGGGAATACAAGGTGATTCTAGCGGTATTAGCCATTTATTTTGTTTACGGAAAAATTGGCTTTTTGACAGGGAGCTCATGGCTGACTATATTTTCTAGTTTTGTTGCTTATAATACGACTCGTTCAACAGTTGAGACGTTTTATCCTCTTCTTGGACTATTGATTATTGCAATTGGTTTATTGGTTTATGGTGTAAATAAGACAGTTCGACAATATGAAGAATAGGAAAATAATGATATGACTAACAGATATGCTTTTAAACAAATGACGATTATCAGTATGTTGGCAATCGTCATCAGTTATTTAAATTACAAACAAGGATTCAAAGCGATACAAGTTTTTTCGTCTGATCGTCAAATCGATTTAGGCTATCTTGAGATATTTGATCGCATTTTCATTAATCTTAATTTTAGCCAATTAGAGTATATGGAAGGAAATTCTCCTTTCCATTACATAGGTCCATTCTTATTTTTTTTATGCGTCATTTTTGTAGGGAGCTATCCTTTTTTAGCTTTAAAAAAAACATATTTTCAATTTATCTATGTACGCTCTAATCATAAGTTGAAAGCCCTCCTCTATATGCTACAAGGCTTTTTGTCTCGAATCACAGTTTTTGTAATCGTTTACGCGATTAGTATGTTGGGTTGGCTATTTCAAAATAATCTCTCTGCGATCACAAGTAATACAGAAATTTTAATGAAGATTACTTTTTTTTCGATAGCAGCTATTTTTATATCTAGCGCGTTAACCATCCTCCTTTTATTTTTCTATATAAAGTGGGATGAAATTATTGCGATAGTAGGCGTATTATTAGCGCTTTTTACTGTGTTCGTCATAAATGTATCTTTTCCAAATTCAAGTATCGTCTTTATTGGTCAGGATCACTATTTCAGTACAGGAATAGTCACTGGATTAACATTAGTTGTTTTATCATTTACAGCTGTTTATAAAACCAAATACAAAATAGAGTAGGTGCCTCGGATGATTCAAATTCAAAACGTAAATAAGTCGATTAAAAATACTCAGATTTTAAAGGATATCAGCATATCGATCGAAGAACAATCGTGCGTTGGTTTTGTTGGACATAACGGGTCTGGTAAAACGATGTTGTTGAAAGCAATTTGTGGATTTACGAATATCAACAGTGGAAAAATCATAGTTAAGGATTCACCTATTGAATTTGGAAATAAGTACATCAAAGACGCTGGAATCATCATTGAACACCCACCATTCATCCACTACATTTCTGCTTGGGATAACTTAAAGGTCTTAGCAAACATCAACAATAAGATTGATGATGAAACGATTCTACAAACGCTTGAAAAGGTTGGATTATTGCAGGATAAAGATAAAAAAGTGAAAAGCTTCTCGTTAGGCATGAAACAAAAATTACGAATCGCTCAAGCAATCATGGAAAAGCCGAAAATTTTAGTCCTAGATGAACCATTTAATGGATTGGACCGTGCTTCTGTTCAAAACGTTCAAGAGATTCTTCTTGAATTCAAAAAATCAGGCACGACAATTTTGTTAACGAGTCATGATGAACGTCATATCGAGGCGTTATGCGATATCGTTTACCAAATGGAAGGGGGCGAATTAATTGCGTAACGTTAAACTTATGTTTTTATGTAGCTTTCTTCTAATCGGAGGATGTACTCCTTACGGTATTACAGGTTCTCCTGAAGAAGATGCACCAAAATCGCAAGAAACAGCTGCAGAGAAAAAGGCAATGGAAACACCTGATCATTTTTCGGTCACTCTTCAAGCATTCGAGAACCAGATAGCGCAATATGCGTTTTTCAAAGAGTTCGAACCGATACAAAATGGTTTGAAACAAAATGATGGTCCAGTTCAGTTTGAATACAAATCAAAGGACTTAAAAAACGAGGACTCTCTTCAAAATATTTATTTGACGATCGATGTAGACGGTGAAGAGTTTAGCACAGCTTCAGAACAAACCGTTAAATCATTAGAGATGATCTGTGATGGTTTGAACCAAGAAGTTGACCTTGTTACGGTCATTAAACGAATTAAGGCGAATGAAACCAGTTTATATGAAAATGAACAATTATCGATAGAATTAATGAATTTCAAAAATGATGTTCAGATTATCATCAGTCCAAAAGTTTGACAGTTGGAAGTCTTTACAATGCCTGTTCCTTATCGGAGTAGGCATTTTTGAAATGAATAATATTTCTATGATGCTTTGAAAGGTGCCCAATTAATGACGAGAAATCAACAATGTGTATCTACCGCTATCGTAATGACGATGTCTGACGAGCGAGTACGCAAATACTTCCATGAATCGATTGAAAAACAACGAATCATACAGGAATTTCGTATGCTTGAAGAACTAGAACGGACGACCATCCCGACGCCAAACGTATATGCTGTTGAATTAGAAGATTCGCCGTTCATTGAGATGCAACGGATCGACGGCAACGAATTGTTAGAGTTGTTTGAACCCTCCCAAATAACGGACTTTCTTAACGCCTTCGCGACATTACATCAACGGATTCATCAGCAACAATCGCGCCAAGCGCCTAAATGGCACGATGTCATCCAACAAAAAGTGCATCATCTGCCACCTGCGTTGCGCTTGAAGGTTGAACGATGGCTAGAGAAGCTTCACATTCCCCAAAAGCAAGGATTGCTCCACGGGGACTTCCATTTCCAGAACATCCTCGTGACAGCAGATGACACGTTCGTCGTCATTGATTGGCATGATGCGACGACAGGACCACCGATTGCGGATGTCGCGCGGACGTTGCTCTTGCTGCGAATAGCAGGTGAAACAGCAGTGCCGGACGAGGTACGACGATACGTCTGTCGCGAATACCTCGACCGTTATAAAGCTGTTTCGTCAATCCAGCTATCGAATCTTGCAGACTGGTTACGACTCATGGTCATTCTTAGGACGCTTGAGCAAATCCCGGATGCTGAACAAAGTCGGTTAAAGGAAATGATCAGTCATCCAGACCTCAGCGCTTATTTTTTTAATACTTAAAGTATATATAGGTAGGAGGAACACCATTCGTGAGAACCATCCTCTCGATCCAAGGCGGCATGGCATCAGGGAAGACGACATTAGCGCGAGCGCTCGAAGACGTTTACCCGGAGTTGCATGTCTATTATGAAAATCCATATCCGATCGTTCAAAAACGAAAAGAGCTCGGATTAGACATTCGTACCGAAGACGGATTCGTTGAGAATCAGCGCCTGTTCATTCAAGCGGAAATCGAACGATTTCGCCATTTTCCCGATGGACACATCATATTAGATCGTGGTCCGGAGGATCTTGAATTCTACACGCTTCATTATCCACAGATACATGGGCATGACTGGGATATTGAATCTCGTTTAAAGACGGAACTTGAAGCATTAAGAGAATGTCGGTCCGACCAGATTCTTTATTTACGCGCGTCAAACCAACTCTTACAAACGCGTCGGGACGCTGATCAGACAAGAACTCGTCAATCTTTTGAACAACATCAACCGCTTTGGGCACTCGAAGAAAACTGGTATAAACAGTTTCCGGTCTATTCGATTGATACGACAGCGAAAACGCCGGAGCAAGTCCGACAAACAGCGATTCATCAGTTGTCTATCACTGGAATCTTAGGAAGGGGGAGCGAAATATGAACTTGAAAGAGCTGACGTATCCCCTCATCGAGGGACGAGACGAAAAACAGGTCTACTGGATAGAGCAAGGAGAATCGGTTCAGATCGGACAGACCTACGAAACGATTCGGTTAGAAAAAACAGCACATCAGTCCATTTTGGTACGGGAGCAAGAATTAGTGTCAGAAAAAATTGGCAATCGAACGATTCGTCTGACGATTGACGCTGAAGACTACGCACCACTCGAATTCGTCGAGTACCAAGATGGTGTCCAAACCGTGTATGCATCGTATGGGGGAGATGAAGTCGTGATCACGCGAGGAAATGAGCAATCTGTCTTGCCCATACGTAAGAAAAGTGTTGATCTGTTTTCAATCGAATTGTTGTTGCGAGTATTACCACTGGCTGTTGATTCGACGCTCTCGTTTAGCGGCTTCAGTGCCGTTTCCGGACGTGAGGTGCCGATTCAGGTGCAACCTCTGCGGTACGATCTATTGATGACCGAGTCAGGCGAACACCTAGAGACACTTTGCGTTCACGTTGCGTTTGGTGAACGTGTTCAGTATTACTGGATTGATCCAGTCAAGCGGGAGCTGTTAAAGCAGTCCTCACAGATTGCGGACGGGATCTCGTTGGAATTTCGTCGATGAAAAAGGAGCAATGAAACGGTATACCGTCTCGTTGCTCCTTATTTGTTATAGCTGAAAATGGTGTTGCATCGCTTCGAAAATCCGTTTACTTGCTTTTGTATCGTCAAAGGCATAGATATGGCTGAGATGACGTTTGAACTTTTTAGGCATTTTCGATTCGCGTAGTGATTCCATCAAGGCGTCTCTTGTTTCGATGACGTCTCCTGGTAACAAATCCGTCGATTCGCCGGCGTTATCTTCGCCAACTAAGACAGGTGGGCGATAGTAGATGACCTTTTTGTGCATCAAGGAAAAATCGAGACCAACACTCGAATAATCCGTGATCAATACATGATGATTTTCAAGTAGCTCCTTGACTGTGAACGCATCCTGACTGATGACATCGACGAAGTCCGAGTGGAACAAGTGGCTGAATTTTTGGAAATTGCGATGAAGATAGAACGAGACTTCAGCCTTGTTGTCCATTACTAAGCTTTTTAACCGTTCGTCCGTGATCAACGCTTGAAACTCCTGGTAATAGTCGCTTTCCATGAACTGTTCGTCTGAATACGTATCGAGTTTAGGTCGCCACGTCGGCATGATCAACAGCTTTTTCCGGTTTTTATATCGCTTGAGCCAACGTGATCGTTCCGTGATCAAGTGATCGAATCGGGCGAGACCCGTCACGATGATTTCGTCAGGATGAAAACCGTAATCGCGGGCGATGAGTTGTTTTTCCCGCTCCGAGGAAACGACGAATAAGTCGGTAAATGGATGCGGCATCTTTTTCCCATAAATGTGACTGACATCTTTTGATCCGATGACACCGTGTTGCAAGAACAGCTTTTGTTTCGTTTGCATCATCGCCTCCGTGTGATAGGTAGCGAACGGTAAGGCATAACTTGAAGAATGCGTATGACAGAGAATGTCTGCTGCTTGGACGACCTCGATGTTCTCTGGTGATTTGTAGAACACGATATGGTTCTCATATCCGACAAGATTTTTGAGGTCCGGACTCGATCGACTGATGATGTAGAAGATATTGAAGCGCTTCTGATGCTGGTCAACGAGATACTTGAAGAAAATCATCCCATTATCTTGTGCTTTATCCGGATATTCAAAACAGATAATAGTCTTCTTATTTGGATCCAGTCCAAGTAACGGTTGAGGGTCCGCGTAATACTCGACGGTCTCGACCGGCACCGGTATTAGACGCATCGCAAGTCGTTCCGACACGGTTGAATAGGGGCGGACCAACACGTCATGTTGCTCATTAAGCGATAACCAGTGCTCATCGTTCAAGAGTTCCGGGTGATTTTTGAAGTGACGAATCCGCGGTGTGAAACCAGAGATCGGCATCTCACGAATCGTAAATCCGAACATGAGGTCATAGATGTTCGCATTGAACGCGTCGTAGTTATACCGGTCACCGAGTAACTGCTCGACGAGTTTTGGTTCGATCACGGCTTCGACTTCTGTCTTGAAGCGACGAGCATCAACTGGTGTGACGCTGAAGCGATTAATCGGCAGGGCGATTTTTTGTTCCTGATGTCTGATTTTAATGAAGCAATGTGGCTGTTTCACTTCGAAATACTTTGAGTGAAACGAAAACTTCAATAGAAGGACGTCGTCTTGACGAGTGATGCCCTCAAATAGGACGTCTTGATCATAAAAATTCATGATGGACGGTTTTTTGTTATAGATCAGACTGAGCTCGTCGTCTTGGTCGATAAAAATGAAATAGGAATGTTTCCCTTGTTTGATGTAGCTATTCGGTGCGATGTCCAGTGGTTTTGAAAGATGTTTGAACGAAATCGGTTTACCGGATTCATCGACGAATTTAACAGGATAATTCTTTTTTTTGAAGATATCGAGCAATGTATCAATCGATAGCACAAAGGCTGTCTCTATTTTTTGGAGTGGTATCAGTTGTTCATTGATCGATAACTGTAGGCTTTGGTGCGGAAGATTCTCGATCAAAAACGTATGATCACGACAAGTGATTTTCATTGGTGCATGGCTTCCTTTCATACTCTGATTCAGTCGTTCTTAAACTACATCACTTACCATACAATATCTTCCGATTTCTGCAAAGATGTAGATTGATTGGAAACCAATACAGTATAGTATTCTGGCTAAAGGATATTGGGAAAAGACAGACGTTACCGCATCTTCGACAGATCATTAGTTGCAGAACCATGACAATGATTGGATATTATGCAAAACCGATTGACTTTGTTCGTAAAAAAGGAGATAAATAGAAACTGTATTGGTAAATGCGACTAGTATCGCAAGAGGTTTATGAAAAAGCAAAGTCGGCTATATATAGAGGTTGAACTCACAGAAAAAAACAGGGATCAATCTTGAAGGGTGAAGGGGAGTAATGACAGATGCTGTATACGGTAACATCGACATTACCACCAAAACACGGTGGTAGAACGAAGTCGTTATTGAGTCGAATCGCGCTCATGGAACAAGAACTTGGCGCCGGTTCAACAATCGTTACGACGAACTACAATGCCAACTACATGGAAGTCTACGAATTGTTCCGAACAGAAGAGAAGGTCGGTCCGAAAGTACAATTTGAAAATATCTACGATTGGCTATCAGATTACAAATTGTTAAGTATTCCAACGACTCGTTTTCGTAACAAACCGATCATCAAAGAAACAGCGCGCGAAATCGAAGGATTAAAAAGCGTCGAGAAAAAAGGCAGTGACGCCGTTCGTTATTATGATGAGGAAGATGAGTATGTCCTCTACCGTAAATTTTACCCTGAAACGCAAGTCGTCGAATTCGAGGATTTCATGACGAACGCTTCCCGTAAAAAAGTCGAGCGTTGGGAATACAACGTCTACGGTCAATTACACCGGAAGACAATCTATTCGCCGGTCCATCATGGGAAGATGATGGAAGAGTTGTATGATTCAGAAGGCAATGTCTATTGTAAGAAGTTCTACAATGAAATGGCGCGTCCGAAGCTCATCTTGATTCAGTTATACCGGAACGGCAGAATGTACAAAGCGTTCAAAAAAGAGAAGGACTTATTTGAGTATTACTTCAATCGATTGTTTAAAGACGGTGATGTCTTGTTCGTCGATGCGCGTTTACTGGACCGCTCGATTCTCAACATCAAAGCAGACGTCAAACGGGTCATGGTCATCCACAACTCACACTTGGATGGTTCGACCGTCAAAGGATCGTACGCGACAATGTTCTCGGAATCCGATAAAGTGACACGTTTCATCAGTCTGACGAATCACCAAAAAGAAGACATCCTGGAGCGGTATAACATCCCGGAAGAGAAGATTTCCATCATTCCGCACTTTATCGTCCCAGAACAAACGCAACGACGCGAACAGGTCAAGGATCAATTCTGTTTCATCGGTCGATTCGGTCTGCAAAAGCAGATGGATCATTTGATCAAGAGTTATGCGATCTTCAAACAATCAGGTCATACGACGAAGCTTGTGCTCTATGGCATGGACGAACAAGGGCAACTGGCGATGATGGAGAGTTTGATCGAGGAGCTCGGCTTACAGGATGATATCGAAATCCACGGCTTCACGTCGAATCCGGCAGAAGTCTTCCGGGAATCGAAAGCATCACTGTTGACGAGTGAATTTGAAGGATTTGGACTGACGGTCATGGAAAGTATTAATGTCGGCTGTCCGGTCATCTCTTATGACGTCAAATACGGACCACGCGAAATCATCGCCCACGGCGAGAACGGCTACCTCGTTCCAGCGAACGACATGGAAGCTTTTGCTGCCGCGATGGTGCAACTCGTCGAACGACCACTCGAGCGCGTCGAGACGAAGCCATCGCTTTACCTCGAGACGGCTGTAAAGAACTATGGACGATTACTAGAAGAATTAAGCAACTAAACCTACTACTTGAACGATGAAGAGGATGAACGTTATGAAGAAAATCACGAAAGCCATTATTCCAGCAGCAGGACTCGGGACACGTTTCTTGCCTGCGACAAAAGCAATGCCAAAAGAGATGTTACCGATTCTCGATAAACCGACGATCCAGTATATCGTCGAAGAAGCGGCAAAAGCCGGCATCGAAGATATCATCATCGTCACAGGGAAACACAAACGGGCCATCGAAGATCATTTCGATAACCAAAAAGAACTCGAGATCACGCTCGAGAACTCTGGGAAGACGGAATTACTCGAGAAGGTTCAATTCTCGACGAACCTCGCGAACATCTTCTATGTCCGCCAAAAAGAACAAAAAGGTCTCGGTCACGCCATTTTGACGGCAAAACAATTCATCGGGAACGAACCGTTCGCAGTCTTACTCGGGGACGATATCGTCGAGTCGGATGATCCGGCAATCAAACAATTGATGGACGTCTACGAGCAGACGGAAAAATCAGTCATCGGTGTACAAGAAGTCCGTCCAGAAGATACGCATCGTTACGGCATCATCGATCCTGTTTCACAAAACGGACGACTGTATGACGTGAAGAAATTCGTCGAAAAACCGGCTCCAGGCACAGCACCATCAAACCTCGCGATCATGGGACGTTACGTGCTGACACCGGATATCTTTGATTATCTAGCAAATCAAGGAGAAGGGGCAGGCGGTGAGATTCAATTGACGGATGCGATTGAGCGACTGAATGCGGATAGCCAAGTCTACGCGTATGATTTCGAAGGTAATCGTTATGACGTCGGAGAGAAACTCGGTTTCGTCAAGACGACGATTGAGTATGCCTTGAAAGATGCAGAGATGCGTGACGAGCTGAAAGCTTTCATCAAGACACTAGACATTTAACATGATGGACCACTCTGACATGATTCAGAGTGGTTTTTTGTAATTCATGAAACCGATCTGTCTAGTCGAAACGTAGAAAAAGGAGAAGAGAGGTGCTACATATGTTAACGTGGCTCGGTATGAGGACTGATAAAAAAGCAGAGAGACAATTTTTCGCAGGTGTCGAAAAGAAAACAATCTTCCTAATCTTGCTTCTATCGCTTGCGATCTTGAAGGGTGTGAAGTGGGGAATGACAGTACTTATCCCAACTGCCTTTTTCAGTGATCCGATCGTTTCGGTGTTACCAGGCGTGCTTGGCGTCCTAACAGCAGTCGTTTTCGTGCTTTTGGTAGAGCGCTCCCTGCAGGATAAGTCGAGTGAAAAGTAAGAGATACACGAAGACCACTTGAAGTTTGTCGATTCAGATTGAAGACAATGTGCAATTTTTCTCTAATTGAGAAAGATTGCGCTTTTTCGTTTATCTCGAATCATTTTCCAGGGTCAAGCTTCTCGCGGCTGCTCCTGCTTGTTTTTCTCTAGAAGGCGATTTTGAGCGAAAAAAACTTTTGTGATACCTTTTCTCAATTCATCCAAATCAAACGAGAAATTGTTGATTTCGTTCCATAAATTGTTAGGTAGAACGTAATTGTCTGCTCGTTAAAAATAGGATAAACCTTTTTTTAAGTTAAATTGGTAAAAAATAAATGTGATTATATAAATATAGTAAAATTTAAATGTTTTACTTCTATAAAAGTAAAATAAAGGTATGGAGAATTGAGAGGTGATACAGAAAGATGAAAAATCAAATTTTAGAAAGTGTTTTCGCAGCAATGTTTTTTCTTATTTTTCTAATGTTTTTTGAAGGCATGCCGAAGTCGACTGATACATGGGTCGAATATGGAATAAAGTCTGTGGCAATTGCTGTCATTTTCCTAATAACGGAAGGTATTTTTTCTAAAAAATCTCTCAAAAAAACACATTAAATCAATAAAGTATTCAATTATTTTAATGCTGAGTACACGATTGAAACAAAGCCCACATGTGCGTCATAATGTGAGCTTTCTTCAATGCAAAGTGATCGAGTGAAATATATTACGATGTGACGAATCCATTATTTTCACGATGTTTATCTATGCTCTGATCATGATTATTTTTCTTTTAATTCTAACGATCTCCCTAAAATCAATAAATGTCATGAGTGACGAACTGAACTTGGTACAAAAGACATCAGATGTTCAAAGGCGTTTTTGCGCATGACAACTGATTGTTGTTGTAAAATGAGGACAACGACGGAACAGGTGAGGGGCGAACGGACATGACGAAACGATCCATCCAAGATGCTGCTTTTTTGGGCAAACGAAAACAAGTAATGCGCTGCATCGAACGTGGTGACGATCTGAACGAACTGGATGAAGAAGGATTTGCGGCGCTTCATTGGGCGATTCAGGAAGGGTACCTACGGATCGTCGAATTGTTGCTCGATCATGGCGCGGATGTCAACCTTCCGAATCAGGACGGGATGTCACCGTTGCATATTGCGCTTTATGATCAAAAGACCGACATTGCGTTACTTTTGATCAAGCGAGGCGCTCATCTTGATTTAGATGAACACGGATTCTCAGCGCTTCATTTAGTAGCGGGCCGGGGCGGCAATAAAAAAGTCTTACGGAAACTAGCGCAGAACGTCGAGTTGTTACATCAACGGACCGATGACGGGGAAGGTGTGACACCGCTACATTATGCGGCGCAGGAAGGTAAGTCGAAAAAAGTCCAGCTATTACTGGAGGCAGGAGCAGAAGTCGATGCTGTCGGACTAGACGGATTCACACCGCTGTATCTCGCAGTCGGAAATAATCATCCGAAAGCGGTCAAAGTGCTTCTAAAGGCAGGAGCTGACATCGAAGCGGAAAACGTCGCGGATGGCGATACGGCAGTCCTCGCATTAGCGAGTGCTTACGGCTATGAACGGGTCGTCCGGTTATTACTCTCTTATGGAGCCGATCCACTGCATCGAAATGAAGATGGACGGACAGCGCGTGATGCGGCACTTGATAACGAACACCATCAGATTGCGGAGATCTTGCGCCAAAAAGAGATTGATGCGTTATCTGAGGAAGAGAATAACTGAACGGTGGACGACAAGACAGGAAACATCTGCGGATGCTTCCTGTTTTTAAATTTTAAAGGATTTTCAAATTGCTTTGTCAAAATAGAGATAAGAGAACACTTATTCGTCATTGAAAGGAAGGTCGCATCATGAACGCAATCGATTGGACGGTATGGAATTTAAACGAAGTGAGAAGAAGAAGCATCAAAGTCTGGCAGTCGATTCCTGAAGATAAATTGAACTGGAAACCGGATAAGAACGCCATGACGTGTTTTGAGATGATCCGTCATGTGTTAGACAGCGAGTATTATTATTTCTTAGCGTTACAGAATCGAGGCAGTCTACCGTCGTATGAGTCCCCGTTTGAAGGGCGCAGCTTCGTATCCGTGCAAGAGGAATTAGACTTTGCGGAAGCCTATCATGAGGAATTCATGGCATATGTCGAGCAACTAACGGAATCAGATTTAGCGATCGTTCAGATTGATCGTTCGGAATCAGGATATGTGCGTTCGCTCGGTGATATGTTGTTACGAATTGCTTATCACGAAGCAGTGCATACAGGACAGTTACTCGATTACTTAAGAACAGCAGATGTTGAGCGGGTACGAGTTTGGGACTAAGGTAATTTAATGAGAAAAAGTGTTAGTAGTATGAGCTGCTAATGCAATCCGTCAGGTAGGGGGTAAAAATTTTGAAAATACGTTTAGCAACATCCAAAGACATGAAGGTAATAGCAAAGATTTACGTTGATACGTGGAGGACGACATACACCGGTTTAGTACCCGATGTATATTTAGAACAACTCACTGTTCAACGGGCAGAACAAAAATGGATACAGTTTTTGAACGATTTCTCACAAGATACATTCCTATATGTGGTATTGAATGAAAAGGAAATTATAATCGGATTCGCAGCAGCTCAAATTCATGCTAATGCTGGAGTACGGAAAGGAGAGTTGTCTGCCCTCTATATATTACCCGAAGCACACGGTTTAGGAATCGGCAAAAAGTTGATGGAGACTGTCAGCGTGCATTTCCTGAAAGCAGAGGTCTCTTCGATGATGGTTTGGGTAATGAAAAAGAATGAGCCAGGGCGTGCATTTTACAAACGACTTGGCGGCAAATACATAGGTCATCGTCAGAGTCGTTTTGGGAATGTTACGGTTGAAGATGAAGCATATGAATGGCTGGATGTCGCTATGCTTATCCATCATCAGAATTAAAAACAAGGAGGAAGTACGATGCATCTGTACTTCTTCCTTGTATGAATCACAGACTCCATTTCATTAGTAATCCTGCTTGTGTCAAACCGCCACCGAACCCATATAACAGGAGCATATCTCCCGCTTTGATTTTCCCCTCAGATATACCTTTATCTAAAGATAAGGGGATGGTCGCTGAAGAAGTGTTGCCATAATTGACTAGGCTGAAAAGCGTTTTATCAAAGGGAACCCCACTTTTATCGCAGATTGATTGAATCATACGAAGGTTTGCACTATGTGGAATGAACCAATCGATTTGATCTAAAGTCATCGATGCTTGAGCCAGTACATATTTCATCCCATGAGGAACCGTGCTGACTGCCCATTTGTATACTTCTCGTCCATTTTGAACGATTTTGTTATTGTGAATAATAGGATTTTCGAACAATTGATTTGACAGGTTTGAGCAATATAGACTTGATCCTTTTTCTCCTTCCGAGTTCAAGTAGAAGGAAATAAAGTCAGACTGGACTTCATCACGTTCCACAAGAACAGCTCCGCTTCCGTCTCCAAACAAAATGCATGTATTTCGATCCGTGTAGTCAGTAATTTTAGAAAGTGTTTCTGCACCGATAACGAGAATTTTTTTATGAAGACCAGATGAAATTAATCCGTTCGCCAAGTGTAATCCGTATGTAAATCCCGCACAAGCAGCGTTCAGGTCAATTGTACCGGCATGTTTGATACCGAGTTTTGCTTGAACCAATGATGCGGTACTTGGTGTCTTAAAATCGGGTGACATCGTACAGATGATGATCATATCGACATCTTGAAATTCTTTATTGTAACGTAGTTTTAAATTCATGGCCGCTTGATATGCAAGATCACTTGTCGATTCAGTCTGAGCCGCGATTCTTCGTTCTTTGATGCCTGTTCGTTGAACTATCCATTCATCATTTGTTTCTACTAGTTTCTCTAAATCATGGTTCGTCATGATTTGATTTGGAACGTAAGAGCCGATTGCTGTAATTCGGGCATAAGATTCATTCAAGAATTGTTCCTCCTTGTAAAAAATATTTCTATAAAATTTAAAACTAGATATTAGTACTAGGTACTAATATAAATGTGATTTTGTTTAAATACAAGCAATATAACTGATAAGATTTTTTGTTAAATCAAATAGTTTAAAAAATAGAGTGGTTTCTAGCGAATGCAATAAAGGAGGAATAAGTCATGATCGGAATCAGCATCGCCACCACATGGGAGTTTGACGCGACACTGGCGTATTTTCATGTCTCGCCTGAGGAAAGAATCACCTATCCATATGGTGAATACTTCACGCGTGAGATAAACGGGAAGACACTTCTGTTTTATAGCACGGGCGTTCGAAAAGTAAACGGTATCGGTGCCAATCAATACATGATTCTCCGTTTCTCATTGACGAAGGTCATCGTTGCCGGAACGTGTGCCGGGATTGACCCGAGGTACGACGTACTCGACATCATCGTTCCGGATCGTGCCGTTCAATATGATTGTACGGTCAAAGAGATCGAACCCCTCATCAAACCTTCGTTCATCGTCGATCTCGACGTGTCGAAGTATAGCAAAGACTTTCAACTCGGAACAATCGGAACGGCAGACCGTGCCGTCGTCATGTGGCGCGACTATATCGAACTGCGGGATAACGGATTGACGATTGCTGATACGGAAGCGGGGGCTATCGCGTACATCTGTCAGAAAAATGCCGTCGAATGTATCATCATCAAAGGTATCTCCGATTTTCCGACCGAAGAGAAGGAAGAAAATGCTGTCGAAGCAAACGTCGAACAGATGCGGATCTATATCGAGAACACACCAAAAGTCATGCAACGGATTTTTGCCGACTACTTATACCGGTTTCTAACGTAATCTTTCATCAGTGCACTTCTTTTACATATTTTCCAAGTTTCTTGCGACAATATAGTTCAGTAGCATTGTATTTTTTGAAATATGTTCTATCATAGTGAATGGAAACGTTTTCTTAAAATGGTGAGTACATACCGAACTGTACAAGAAATGCGCTGCAATCGTCAGGATTCGTAGGTGTAGAAGTAGATGGAGGGACATAGAAGCATGCAGGAATGGAAAGTATCTGGTCAACCAGGTCAGAAACGGATTGATATTGAAAGCCGGTTTCGCCCGGAAATCGAAGGGTTACGCACGGTAGCTGCCTTACTCGTTGCGATCTATCATATTTGGTTCAATCGTGTCTCAGGAGGTGTCGATGTCTTCTTCGTCATCTCGGGTTTTTTGATCACGACATCGATTATCTCGACGATCAACCGGACAGGGGAGTTCAAATTCCTGCCGTACGTCACAAAGTTGCTGAAACGACTCTTGCCATCCGTTTTGTTCATCTTAGGCGTCGTGTTAGTACTAAGCACATTTTTATTACCGGCATCGATTCTTGGGAAAACAATTCGTGAAGTCGTCGCCTCGATGTTCTTTTATCAAAACTGGCAACTCGCCGTCTCAAGTACGGATTACTTAGACGCGACCCAGATGAAGTCACCCGTCGAACATTTTTGGGCGCTATCGATCCAGTGGCAGTTTTATATGATTTGGTTCGTCTTGTTCTCGTTCATCTTATGGATGATGAACAAGTATCAGATTCGATCGATTAAAACCGTTTTAAATGGGTTGCTTGGATTCCTATTCGTCACGTCACTCGCGTACTCAATCTACCTGACAGAAGTCAATCAGCCGTGGGCGTATTTCATTACGCCGACGCGGGTCTGGGAATTTGCCTTAGGTAGTCTGTTATGTGTGAACTTATCGGCGATTCGTGTTCCGAAGTGGATAGCGACGATCATCGGCTGGGTCGGTTTGCTTGGTTTGCTGACGACCGGTGTTCTGTTTAATGTCTCGCAAATGTTTCCCGGCTATATTGCACTCTGGCCGATGACGTGCGCCTTGATGATTGTGTTATCGGGAACGCAGGAGACACGATTCGGATTAAAACGATTCCTCGGATCAAAGCCGATGGTCAAGCTCGGAGGGATTGCGTTCGGGATTTACCTTTGGCACTGGGTGTTGCTTGAGTTCTATCGCTACAACGTGCAACAAACACCTGGTATTCTCATCGGTACATTGATCATTGTCGCGTCGATTGGTCTATCCTACTTGATGACGGAATGGGTTGAAAAACCGATTCGCACTTCGACTGTCAATCGGACAGCGTTCAAGAAGCTAGGTGCACTGTTGACGATTAACGTCTTGTTGATTGGATCCTTACTCGGACTCGCTTATCTGGAAGAGCAAGAGCTGAAACAAGCGGTCAGCAAAAATAAATACCCGGGTGCTTTAGCGATCGAACAAACACTGCCTGTACCAAAGCAAGACCCGTTCCCGTCTTATGCGAACGTCTTCAATGACTTACCGCTCGTCCATACGGATGGTAGCAACCAAGGGCTGCAAAAGACGGAAGCGAAAGTCGGCGAATACGGGAAGACGAAGGATTATAAAGCGACGATTGCGCTCGTTGGGAGCTCGCACTCGGAGCAATGGTTCGGTGCATTACATGAAGCGATCAAAGGAACGGACATCCGTTTACTCAATCTGACGCGGTCAGGAACACGTTTTTCGACCGGCTATGAACCGGACTCCTTAAAAGGAATCTGGAACCAGAACGTCTTGAACTATTTGAAGGATGCCGATGTTGATTTGATCATCTCGCACGTGACTGCAGCGGATGCTTCAAAAGACAGCATCCATCAACAAATGGTCGACCAGATGCAGTTCGTCAAAGACGAGTATGGGATCGATGGTCTAGCACTCCGGGATAATCCACGGTATGACTTCAACGTACTCGAGGCGCTCGAGACGACAAGCATCGCGGATACGACGAAACAGATGAATACGCAACCGAATCAAACGGATGAGGCGTACTGGAAACAGTTCGAAAAAACGAATCAGTCGCTTCATAAGCTGGATTTGACGCGTTACTTCCACGTCAAAGGCGAGTATCGCCCTGTCATCGGTAATGTCGTCATCTATCGTGACAACAGCCATATGACGAATACGTATGCGGAAAGCTTTGCTCCGATGTTCAAGAAAAAGCTCGACGAAGTGCTGGCGGACAAATTAGCGAGTACATCAGCTAACACGAACCAATAGAAATTGAGAGCGTGTCGTGAAGCTTAACGAGGAGGCAATGAAAGAAACCATGGCAAATGTTAAGGCAAAGTTTAATCGGTGTTTAAAACTAATCGAAAAATACCCACAAGCTTTCATAGTGGGGAATGGGTCAACGGAAAATGAGATTCTTGAAGTCGAACATCGTCTTCAGGTCACGTTTCCGCCAATGTACAAAGAATTTCTAAAAAAGTTTAGTTATCTGGCTACGCATGATGAAGAGATCTGGGGAATCAGTCCATCAAACAACCAGTTAGATCTTGTATTTAGACTTGAAAAATATAACAAGGAACTCCGTAGCAAATCTCAAAGTGAAGTTCCTTCACATTTAATCGGAATACAAATGGAAGACTTTAGTTCGTCGCTCATTTGTCTAGACTTACAAGCCTTGACCTACAATGATCAAGAGGCAAAAGTATGTTTTTACCCAAGTGATGACGAACCTTACTATGCAGATTCCTTCACGGAAAGATTATTTGAGGTGTGTGACAGTGCCGTGTCAACGTATTTAGAGGATACAGAGGACGAATCTTCTACTCCAATCAAAAAAGTGAGTGCGATCAAGACGGAGCATAAGGATATTTATTCCGAAGCAAAAGCATTGATCCATGCACATCCAGAGTTATCTGAGTTTGGAGAAGGGATTTCGGACGCTGAAGTCGAGGTAATTGAAAAAGAGTTAAGCGTCACCTTACCTGAAAGTTACGTGACATTCATGAAAGAATTCGGAGGGGGTATCTTTGGAGACAACCAGTTTTTTACGATGTTCAATGATGAATTAGTAAAAACGAATCTCGAATTGTATCATCCAACAGAATTTGATCATGCTCTTTCAAAACATCTAGTAGCTGTCTATTTTGATGATCTTGAGGAATTTTATGCGTGTCTTGATTTCAAAAATATAGTGAATGGTGAGCCTAAAGTAGTGTATCGAGAAGTGAACATACCGGAAGAAGACTATGATGATCGTGATGCATTCAAAACGTTCTCCGATTTTCTCTACTACATTATTCAAGACACCATTGAGGTCAATAGCTAATATCATTCGATCGACTACGTAAATGCTCGATTTTTCCGTCAAACGAATAAGCAACGTAATGAAACGGCTTGAGTCCAGAATTCAAAAGGACTCAAGCCGTTTTCCTATTCTTAGCATCACTTAACGCATGAACCATGCAGAAGGGCTGAACGAAAACACAGAAAAACTCCCTTCAAAATAAACGGTTGAAAGAATGAAACCGTCTGTTTTGAGAGGGAGCGTTTATTCAACAGATTGAAACAATTAAACAGAATAACTGCCGTCCGGTTGCTCACGTAATTCGAGTGCTTCCGTGCGAATCTGTGGATTTGTTCCGAAGTACGCATCGACGACGCGGGAAGCGGCGAAGCCGTCCTCCATCGGACCGTACGTCGCACGGAACGTATCGAGTTGCGCTTGATACATTTTCGTCAGACGCGGAATGTCCGATAAGGCGTGAAGCAAAGCCTCTTCTGTCTCTAAGATGGGTCCCGGAAGATCGTTGTAGTAATCGAGATAGAATCCGCGTAGCGTGTCCCGATAGAGATCAAGGTCATACGCATAGAACATCATCGGTCGATTCATGTTCGCGAAGTCGAAGAAGACAGAGGAATAGTCCGTGATCAGCAGATCCGTGATCAAATACAATTCCTGAATATCCGGATAGGCTGTCGCATCGATGAATCGTTCCCGGTGCTGTACTGGAATCTTCGGTTTTTTCGTGACAAGCACGTGCGTCCGAATCAAGAAGACGTACTCATCCCCTAACGCTTCCGCGACCCGGTCGAAATCAAACGGATAGTCGAAGTAGAACTTCCCTTTGCCAAGCGATTGATGATCGCGGAAGGTCGGTGCATACAAGATGACTTTTTTGCCTTCCGGTAGTTGCAACTGCGTCCGAATCCGCTCGATCGTTGCTTCATCATTCGCCGTAAAGAAGAGATCATTTCGCGGATAACCGGATTCGACGACAGGACCGCTATACTGGAATGCACTTCTAAAGATGTTCGTCGCATAAGGACTCGGAGACAAGAGGACGCTCCATTGCGCAATCGAATTCGTCACTCGTTCGACGTAGCCTTCATCCCGTCCATGGATCTCATCTAAGTCGAACAACATCTTCTTCAACGGCGTGCCGTGCCACGTTTGGATGTACGTCGTCTCTTTCCGCCGCGTCATGTAGTGCGGGAAGTTCTGATTGTTGACCCAGAACTTCGCCGTCGCCATGTAATAGAAGTAGGCGGGAGACAGGCGTTTGACGACTTTTGCATTCGGATCACTCAGATAGAGCTTTTTGTTATAGATCCAGACGACTTTATAGCCGAGTGCTTGGTTCTTCAGTTCTTCGTAAATGTAACGCGGGCTGTCCGCGTAATGTTTACCGAGACCGCTCTCGAAGACGACAAGTTTTGGGTCGACCGGTAAGACGCGTTGCATGAGTCGATATCCTGCCTTCATCGTCGGGAAGTAGAACCGGCTACGACGATAGACCTTAAAAAGGATGTTCGCCGCTTCGTTCGTCTGAATCTTCTCTAAAAGACTCGTCTGTTTCGTATAGTTCGCGATCGTTTGATAGACCTGATCGGAATAGGTCGTATCTGTTTTCGTCAGGAAGACGTCAGCGCGGCGTTTGAATTCGTCATCCATCTCAAAATGACGGCGTGCCGTCGCATCGAGATCCTCGAACAAGTCATCGATCGTCTTCGAGATCCGCCCCGGTAATTCGTTTTCGAGATCGAGATACGAACCGAGCGGACCGATGAAGCGTTTCGGGTCGAATTGCAGGTAATGGACCGGTCGCTTCAAGAAACTGAAGTCAAAGGCGACACTCGAGTAGTCGGTGACGAGCAAGAGGCTCTCTTTTAACAACCCTTGGACATCACGTTCTCCTTGATGGATGACCGTGATCGGTAAGTTCTCGAAGTGACTCGAATATTGCTGCATGTTCGGGTGCAGGCAAAGGACGATCTCGAGACGATGTTGTTTTGCGTATGCATGCAGACGCTCACTCGATAGGAACGCTTGGTACTGCTGATAATATTCCGATTCGAAGAACTGGAGTGGCGTCTGTAACCACGAGCGCCACGTCGGAATGACGAGCATCTGACGTTTGACTGGGACGTCGTCGTTCAAAAGGGCATCAAAACGAGACAAACCGGTGATTTTGACCTCTCGCTCAGCGTATCCCATGTCTTGTGTGACGAGTCGTTTCTCACGCTCGGAACTGACGAGGAACAGATCCGTATCGAAGGCAGCTGCAAACTTGCCGTACTGGTCATTCATGTTCTTCGTTCCGAGAACCCCGTGTTGGATGAAGACACGATC
This sequence comes from Exiguobacterium sp. s191, assembly GCF_018618955.1. Classification (NCBI taxonomy): domain Bacteria; kingdom Bacillati; phylum Bacillota; class Bacilli; order Caryophanales; genus Exiguobacterium; species Exiguobacterium sp. s191. The sequence continues at coordinate 666,707 of NZ_JACSNC010000001.1, forward strand.
CGCCCGCATCCTCCCTTTGAACGGTTCGGACCGGAGCGGATACAAGTATTCCGCATGATGTGTCCCGATGACCTTCTTCGCCATCAACGAGTGATAGATGTGTTCCTTCGATTTTACCGGCAAGACGTTTCCGAGCGGAGCAACTTGTGCGTATTCGTTCGACGTCGGATCGATGACGTAATAGACCGGTCGCTCCGGATAGGTTTCGCGCATGTACTTGAAGAAGTGATATCCGTTGTCCTGCGCTTTATAGGGACGTTCACCGACGAGCCACGTGTTCTTCTCGGCAAACAGCCGGTAGAGCGGGGCGAACGTCATCAGATGATTCAGATAGGCGTAATTTTCATTCGTAAACTCGGTCATCTCAAACGATAGATTCCGGTGACCGACCGTGTAGTACGGGATGATGTGCATTGTCGACGTATCATCTTTCCCTAACGCTTCCGGTGTCAGTTGGCGCGTGATGTACCGGGCACGACCGAGACGGTGTAATTTTGGTTCCGACCGGTGATAGAAGTCGAGTGCAACGAAGGCGTCATAAACCCCTTCTTGTAATTGTGCTGCTTGATAGAGTTGCGACCAGTGGATCGTCGCCGTGTAGTGATAACGATACAATCCGAATTTTTTCGCACTCGTCTCATTTTGGTACAACCAATCGATTGGGACCGGGACTTGATTGCCACTTTCCCGGTGCACGAGGAGCAATCGTCCCGTCTTGATGAACGCGTGACGCGTAAAGGCTTTTCCGCTAATGACCGTCGTCGCTTTCGTCTCATTGCGGACCGCATCGATTTGGATCTTCGGCTTCGTCTGCGGTTCTTTATTCAACAACAGACGCAGGTTGCCTTTTAGATCCGTATACAGCTGGACGAATTCGTTGGACGTCTCATCCATCAATGGCGCGACCGGCGCAGGAATCTGCGTGTTAACGAAACGTCCTAGCAGAATCTCACGGGTGAAGACGGACGCGTCGAGCGTAGCGTGACTCGGTAAGCCGTCAGATTCCCATTTTTGTATTTGCTCCGGTGTGAGATGTTCGACTTTTTTCGTGAACGTCAGCCAGAGTGAAAAACGACCGACTGGATAGGCAGTCTCTTGATCGGCTTCGACAGACTCGATCTCAGCGAGACCGTCCTCTTCGACCGTCGGAACGTCCGCATCCTGCATCTGAGCAGCATGTTGACTCAGCTGAGAGACGAGCGTATGCGGCAGTTGGAAAGAGAAGCGATGATCGTGCTGTTGGTTCGGCACTTCAAGGACCGTCTCTTGCAATCGATCGCGAATGAGTAAGGACGTGATCGTCAGCAACGGATCGTTTAATTGACCGGATAGCGTATAGTCTGTCGGCGAGGATTGAATCTGTAACGACTCTTTTAACGCCGATCGTTTAAGTTTCTTTGGTTTCTTCGGAAGTACAGTGTGCCCGAATTGGAGCACCCGGAGAACAGATTTAAACAGCATGGAATCAAGGGACCTCCTACTAAGTGATATTTTATGAAAGCGTTATCTTCCATTAGCATTCTATCACAATCAATAGCTAAAACATCCCAAATTTTGAAAAACAATATGGACTTTGGTGGGTAGACGAAAAAAACCTTCTCACAGAGGAGAAGGTCAATAACCGATTAGTCGAGCTCACTTAAAAGCGTTAACCAGTTTGTCGTAAAGAGCTCATCAGAAAACCGGTTGATCGAGTGCAGGGCGGCTTCCCCCATTTGACGGCGTAGAACGGGCTGCTCCATCAAGCGGATTGCTGCTTCTGCAAAAGCTGACGTGTCACCGGGTGGAACGATATAACCGGTCGTCCCGTGCGCGATGATTTCACGCGGACCATAACAGATGTCATAGGCGATGACCGGAACACCGTGCCCCATACTCTCAAGGATCGCCATCCCGAACCCTTCGGATTGCGACGTGAAGATCGTCGCGATGGCACCATGATAGGCGTCTTGAATGTTCGTGATGAATCCGTTGAATCGGATCTGTTTCGTCAGTGACAGTTCCTTGATCAAAGCGTGGAGATCCTTTTCGAGCTGATCGTTGTAACCGAAGCCATAGAAATCAAGGAAAGCATTCGGATGCTGGTCGACGATCTTTCGCATGATACGGATACTGGCGGCGACATCCTTTTTGATTTGGATGCGCGAGACAACGATGAACCGATTCGGATCAGGTTCAGGAAGGACCATGTAATCCGCTTCCGGCACCGCACCGACACCGTGTGGAATCGCATGGAACGTCTCCGGATGACCGAACTGATCGGTCATATGTGCTTGTTGCCGAGGGGTTGCCGTGATGACTCGATCCCACTCGTCGATGCGACCAAATAACGTATCCCACACACCGCTGACCGTTGCCGTCTCGTTGAAGGGGGAGACGAAGTGATTGCTGTGCCCGAAGGCGATTTTTTTGATATTCGGATGCTTGATGTCCAAGATGACCGCGTCTAAATTCTTTTTCGGTAGGTTGGCAAGACGATCCCGGTATTCGGATGAGATCAGGCCCGCGTCATGCTGACCTAACAGTTTGTTCAAGACGAACGTATTAAAGGTCGCCGGATCATTGAACTGTTTTTCCTGACCGGCTTCGAAATAAAACAGATGACTCCAGTCCGCTGAGTTGATTTTGTGCCAAATCGTCAAATAACACGTCCCGTCACTATGGAAGAAGGAGCGAGAGACCGGCTTGTTCGACGTAAACGAATACTGGATCGTCTGCACCAACTGCCCGTTGTCCAAGTATTCTTCGCGGCGCAGGCGATGACGATTCTCTGAAAAATAATCGATGAAGCTAAGCTGACCGTTAGTATCAAACCGGGCGTACTGGACGTATGTACCATTGTCGAACAACCGATACGAATCTTTTTCGCCGCGACTCGCATCGAGGAACAACGTATACCGCTTTTCCCAGCGTGGAATCAATTCGGCTTTCGAAGAGACGACGGACCGTTTGTCTGCCTGGCGACGTGCTAAAAAATTAATGACGTTGACGACTTGGATGCGAGGATCAAGCAACCGTGCCTCGACCATCTCTTGACGAATCGTTTCAAGATTCGGTTAAATCCCTAACGTCACGAGCGTCACGTTTCGCTCCGGATCAGCCGTGATGATCGCGTTCGCTCGTTTAATGACTGCTTTTGATAAACCGCCACGCTGGGTCGCTAACGTATTCAATGTAAAAAACAAATCTCGTTTCATAGGGCATCTCCTTATATAGCGCTTACAATTTTAATGAGCATCATGAAATGTGAATCTCTTTGGTGAACCTTGCCCATACTATAGCATACAATGTTGGAATAATAAGGAACCTAGGGATGAAATGAAGATGTCCCTAGGCGGATCGTTAAGCTTCATGAATGGGTTGAACGAATGACCGATTGGCGGTGATATACGTATCATGAGCCGTTTTCAAGCGTGGTGTTCCTTTTGATGATAGGACGACCTTCTCAATTGGAAGAATCGTATCCGGTGTATTTTTCGTTGGTAATTCATTTTTAAAGTCACGATCAGCGTACTGTTTACATGTCTTCAAAATCCGCACTGTTGTCGGAAGATCAGTCAGATACGTCTCGTCATCAATCATAGGCGGAAGATGGATGTATTTTTTGTTTGCCGTGACGTAAGCACCGTCAACCGTGACGAGTCGTGGTGTGCCGACCAGTGTCAACTGAAGATCGGAAATCGTCAGCAATTGCCCGACTTCAAGTGCTGTCTGCTTATGCTCGAATTCCAGATCGTCATACAAGAAAGCCTTCTCGAGTACAACGACTTGCGTCGGTGCATCGACATGATACTTCGTCGCATCGATTTTCTGTAACGGTGATTTAGGTTCCGCTGGACGAAATTCGACTTTAAGTTGCTGGTAATGCAGATGCATCCCATTGACACTACTCGGTAACGTCATCCGGACGACGAACGGATGATAGTCGTCATGGATCAGCATCAATTGGAATGGATGTGACTGTCGTTCGAGTGCCTCCGTCGAAATGAATAATTCAGTCCCTTCGATATGGAACGGAACGGCGGTTTCCGTTGCTTCATCGTTAGGCGCGATTAAGAGAACTTGATCGACCGAAGCCGTGTCGTCTTTGAGTAATTGTACGACTTCATAGAAGACACCATCAACAAGACGTGTGCCTGCATACGTGGCAAAGAACGGCTCAAGGACAGGTCCGAGATGGTGTAGTGATTCCGGCATTCTATAATAAAGACGGTTCTCCGATACATAGCGCCGGGCTTTATGTTTTTGGACGAGTAGCGTGATGAAGGTGACGAAGCTGTCATAATCTTGTTGCTGCAGCAAGGCGTACTGCTTTTGGAAGATGTCATCGAAAATGAAATCGGCTGGATCTGCACCATGACGTTCAAAGATGGTGATCATTTCACCGAATAAATCAAAGAAAGTCTGCTGTTGCGGATGCTCGAGGAACCGTTTGTTGTTGAACAGACGGGAGAGGAAATCCATCTCGATCAGACGGCTCAAGGTATGGGTCTTGGCGACTGTCGGAATATCCAGTTCAAGCGTTTTCTCAAGCACCTGTAAATTAAAAGTCGTCTTCTCGAAGATGCTCGTCTGTCCGACTAACGAATCATTCATCGCAAATCGGTTGACGTGATAGACAGGTGCCGGATTCATTGAAGCCGTCTGACATTTGGAGATAGCTTCGAAGAAGAAAAGTTTATCTTCACCGAACTGCATCGGGCTGAACCGGATGTTATGCTCGATCAAGACGGAGCGCTTCAGGATTTTCCCCGGCGGTCCAACCGCGCGAAATACTTTATCGATTTCATACGGCACGAGCTGATTGGCAGTCGTGAACGATGCGAACCGCCCGACTTTTTGAATCGACGTGTCGGTATGTTTGATCGTTTGACCGAATGCGATATCGGCATCGTTCGAAGCGGCTTGTGCGACGAGCTGAGGGAATCCAACCGGATCGAGGCGGTCATCAGCATCTAAGAACGTGACGTATCTACCTGTCGCCTCTTCGATTCCGACGTTTCGCGGATGGGCAGGACTTCCCGTATTTTCGGGGAGTTCAATGATGCGAATGAAATCCATCGTTTCTGCAGCCGTTTGGAGAATCGATAACGACTCGTCGGTCGAACCGTCATCAACGAAAATCGCTTCCATCGTTGAATGGTCAAGCGTGAGTGCCTGAATCGACGCGATACACGTCGAGAGATACGTCGCTTTATTGTATACAGGAATGATGATTGAAACAATTTTTCCCAACAGTAATTCCCACCTTAAAGAAAATATTTTAAAAAATACCATTTGAACTGTACCACAAAATGGATGCTCTCAAGCGTAAGAAAAGTGAGAAAATACAAAAAAGGGCGATGACCCAATCTAAAGAAGGGAGTCATCGACCATTTAAACGCGGTCATAAAAAATTGAAATTACTTGATTCCAATGTTCTCAAGATATTTTTTTTCAGAGTCATCGATTTTACGGCTGATTTGTTTCGTATACGTCTTCCGCGCGTAAGTAGATCCTTTTTTCTGATAAATGGCTCTTTCTCCTCCAGATGATTGGTCGTAATAGATTTCAATGAGATTTTGATCCTCATAGACGATGACGCCCGTTTCTCCAGAATTTCGCTTTAGTTGTCGATCGACCTGTTGCTGCTTCAAGTACTGATTTTCAGATTTGAAGACTTGATTGATGGCTGCGTCATATTTCTGTTTTGCTTTCTCACTCGTCGTATTTCCATCTTGATCGTAATCGCTACATCCTGCTAGGCAGACGATCGAAAAAAGTAGGAAAGATAAAAGTTTTATTTTCAAGTACGAACACCTCCGAAGTACACGTTTTGTATTACCGATAGTGTACATTAAGGCAACCCTTCATATGTAACGTACTTGAGAAATAAGGAAGTGCCAATAGGCATATTATAGTTCAATCGCATCGATGACGCCTTCAGGATACTCCCAGACGTTTCCTTCGATGAGCCATTGATGGTGGCAGTTCGGACAAGCGACTTCCGAAGAGAAATCATACTGGATTTCAACACCTAAACGTCGCTCCTCGTACGATACACTATGTAAATCTTCAATAAGGATCTCATCTTTGAATTTCTCGCGACAACGCGGACATTTGAATTTCGAATAATGACTGATGATCGTATCCATTCGATTCAACTCCTAAACAAAGAATTAGTATCGTTTACAGTATAATGATAACGCTTACATATAAACGTGTTAATTTTGAATTGTAATCAAAATGGAATATATCAACTGAATTGGATTTTGATATATAGAGATCTTGAAGAAAAAATTTAAATGGAAATACCCGTACTTATACATCCGTTCAATCCAATTGAGGCATATTTTTCGTCTAGATCAGTAAAAAGTGCCTTAAGATATAAGTTGAAACCACCATATCATTACAGCTTTTAAGAGAGGTGAAAATCATGTTAGAACTCGAAGTGTTATATATTGAGAAAAATGCAAATAATAAGTTGGATATTAACTATTTTGATCCAAAAAATGAACCATTGATCTTTATGTTTCAAAGGATGTTGAAAAAATTAAAGGTACAATTTCCGAAATACAGTTCGCTTTATGTTATTTTTTATGAAAGTTTAACAGAAGAAGAAAAACTAAAAATCAGAAGTGAAAATGGTGAAGGACGCGAATATTATTTTAAAGAAACTAAGATGGAGGAATTAAAGTCAAAAAAGAATTTAGATTTTTTAAAAGAAACGTTGAGTACTTTATTAGAAGGAATTAGACATTCAATATTCCGAGAATGTATAACCGATGATGAATTAAATAAAATAGAAAATTATGTGTATGAACAGAACTTTATATTCGTACAGAACATAGGCAGGAAAAATAACAAAACGAAAACAATGAGAGCTACTCTAAAAGCAAAATTGACACCTGTAAATCTAAATTTGTTTCTAATGATTACTGATATGAAGTCTCGGAAAAGCCTATATGATGGATGTATATTTGAATTACCGCAATCAGTCATTATACCGTTAAGAAGTATATTGAACCCTATCTCTTTATATGGATATGAATTGTATTGGGAAAATGAGAATACGATCGACATCATCATAAACACAGTGGGAGATAGATTACGAACCAAAATTTATCGGAAGAATGATGACTCTGTTTTGGTTAAGCAACAAAAAATAAAGGCTTAAAGAAAGCATTATTTTTTATCAAGTGATTGCGACATAGAGTCGCTCTTAACATGCAATTCTATTCTTCTGCTCACTAGATGCTACACTTAGACCAACTATTACACATAAAAGGATGATGTGGATGTGGAAGGCACTATTGTTTAATTCTGTATGGATGGGTATCACATTGCCAATTCTTTTGAGTATTACTTTTACAATTTTACACCCTCTATTCGTTTCTGGTAATAATGGTGTTCTCATGATTGTCGTTGCGTTAATCATTGGCATAATTGATGTTTACCTATCAATTCGGATTTGGACATGGATCGAAGGAAAGTCCTACAAACGAAAACGGTACATGTGAGTGAAGCCTAACGGATGAACATTTTAAAAAGTCGCTTTATCTTTTTACATTGCTATGAGATGGCTTCGGTATTGAACCGGAGTCATTTTTTGTCGTTTTCAGATGTCACGATACTCGTATTAGGAAAAAATAAAAAATCCCAAAATTGTATTATGAAATATATAATATATGGTAGAAGATATTTATTGAAAATGACATTTTTTGATGTCATGAAATGAGGATATAAAAATATGAATTACATAGAACACTTAGAAGCCCATTGTGGTGAAAATACAGGTCATCTTGAGATGGAAGAATTACAAGGTCATGCGATTCAATTGTTACAGTTTCAAAATGCACCGTTTGCGAATGCGAATACCGTGACATCACTTGGATTATTGCACCACCCATTGCAATTCGAGAACGGTGCCGTTGTCCATCAAGAAGTGATGCTATCTGTCATGCAACAAGAGGCCGAATCGGATTTAATTGAATTGATCTATCGCTTGACGCTGGAAGCATTAAAGACTGGACACGCTTATGATTTAGGCGAGTACTTACCGATGCCAGATGGGTTGTTATCAAAGTACGGCTTCGCTGCCCTATACGTGACGACACCGTTCTACTTTGAAGAATCATTTCAAGTCTATAAAGGGAACGCGGCATTCGGGGAACCGGAGACGGTGTTACCAGTCTGGTTCGTACCCATCTTTGCTTCGGAAGTCGCTTACATCGAAAAATACGGTACTGAGGAATTTAATGAGATGTTATATGAAATTGAGATGCAGCTGCTTAATTTAAAACGACATCCGCTCGTGGGAGACAATGAAGAAATTGAAGAATCGATTTTTAACAGGGAGGTATTCGTTTGCGAATGCGAAATTACCGACGCCCTTTTTGAAGACGATATCCAACGACCATTAGTACTAAATGGACCGCTAGCGAAAGCGTATCACATGAGTGTTGAATCGGGAGAACAAGGCGATACAGATCAAAATGAAACTTTCCTGTTTGATTTTCTAAATCATCAAAATCGTTTTCCGATCTACGCGACCTTTTTTGCTTTTGAAGAGGAAGACAAAGACAACAGGGCTTTTTTCTCGCAACATCATATGTCGTTCACTTCACATGTCTTGTCTAGACAGAAACAAACGAACGGTTGGTTACGTGGAAAACGAACATCGACAAGTGAGAGTCATTTTTTCACGGTAAAGATTGAAAATGCTAGGATGCTCGAACTCATCCTTGAACACGCTTATAGAGTTGCGTCGATGAACGAACTGTTCATGTTTTCGTATTCCAATCGCTTGTCGATTCAACAAGAGGTCGAAACGACGTACCGAAAAACACGTGTCTTAGAAGATCGGTTCGTTTATCCGGAAGATACGACCGTCGTGATTGTCGGCCATGATGGAACAATGCTTTATCTGCTATCGAACGAAGAACACTTCGCTTATGATCTTCGGACGGACTGGGCGAAACGACTACGACAACAGTTACCGAACGATACGGTGATTCGCCAGCTGAATGGCGAATTGTTCGCAGATCTATAAGAGTGGAGGGAACTTCATGCAACTCATCAAACCAATGAACGATCAGAATCATTTTTGGCTGTTCGAAAAGAATGGACGGACACTCTACACGTTTCACGGCATCATGGGAGAGAGATTGAAAGAACCAATGAGCGAGCAAAAGTTCTCGCGCTTTTTTAATCTAGATGCCTATATCCGAGAACTCGTAGCTGAAAAAGAAAAGGACGGATACTCGGTCGTCCAAGAAGCGGATTACCACGAAGTTGTCGTCGAGATCTTTTGTCAGGATACAGAGTATGACGTCATCTTTGAGCGTCGTTCGAGCATTGAAGAAGACCTCAATGAATTTCTTTTTGAAATCGGAAATGGGTATTTTGTTGAAGATGAATATGGTCCAGAAGCGATCGAATTCGTCCTTCATATCTTGGAGCCGTCTTTTATCGTTGAACCCGTCATTGATTATTTCAAGGACCAGTTTAATCTGAAGAAAATCCGAATGGGGCAGGCAAAAGTTCATTACGGCAGACGTTTGACCGGACTTTATCCCACAGGAAAGAATTCTAACCGGAAAAATTGAACGATGACGACACAGTTAGGAGGAACAGTATGAACGAGCTGACAATCGACGAATATTCTTTTCTGTCGAAGAGTATCCAACGTATGCTTCAGACATCCGAAATCAACGTGCTTGGTCCATTGCAAACTATCTACGAAATCATGTGTTATGACCATACAGTAGGCAGTTTTACCAGTGAATTGACGGAGGCAGTATTATATGACACGCTGGTTCGCTTCAATCATTTTCCTTTATATATCACGACTAATTTTGATGAGATTCGAGAAAATGAAATGGACCTCTTAGAGCGTTTAAAATTGCGACCATTCGTTTGCCACGAACATCTCCGGTACGAAGGCGATCAGCGACGTACCAGTTTTTATTGTTGTATCGAAGTGTTGAATGCGAATGATCTGTGTTTCGTCTTAAAAAAATCCTTCTTTCGAGCTGCTTATAGTGAAACGTTCCTCATCACGTTCGCTCGACCCACATTTGAATTAAAAACCTCTGGAAAATGGATTTTTAAAGAAGCGAAATACACGCATGTAATTGATGCACGTGATAGATTGCCGTTTATCCTTCCATCGCATGATGCGCTCGGTTTCATGTGGTTTTCGAATGGAGATGCCTTTCAAACCGTCGATCAGCTAAAAGCGATTTTACCAACGGATTATTCAGATTGATTATGCACTAAATACCTACAAATAATTTAATTTAAGATCAAAGGAGTCATACAGAATGACATATCAAAGTGGATTACCTGGCGTTAAGGAAGAGAGACTACAAGAAGTAGAGGCAGTACTCGGCTTCGAGCTTCCGAAAGAACTACGAAATAGATACAAGCACGAAAACAAATTCAGCGTTGGCGAATGGGAGTTTCATCCGATCAAGGACGAGCATTATATCAAGCAGACATGGGATGACCTTGTTCGTGTCAATTTGACAGATACAGAAGAGTATCCAGAAGGGTTCTTGCGGATTGCGGCGGACGGAACAGGTGACGAACTCGGATATCAGCTCCCGGACAAAGAGACAATCGTCTTATGGGATCATGAGGAACAAGAGCTGTTTCCGATAGCACCGACACTTAAAATGTTTATAAAAAAGGAACAGAGCGCGGAACAAGCAGAACTTTTCTTAGAGACGGTTCTTGAAACGAGAGCTGTCTATGGTCTATCGAAGTTGGAACAGTCGGGCTGGGCGTACTGTCCGTCGAATCAAGAGGAAACAGACGTCCTATTATTCTTTTCGACGGAAGCGGCGGCAAAAGCACTGCAGACGAAGGAATGGGCGAACTATCATCTGATTCGCTTAGACCTGGATTTGTACATGAATGGCTGGTTACCGAGCATGATTAACGACGGACTGTATTGTGGCTTGGATTGGGGACCGGAGCTCGTCGGACTTGAGCTGGATCCAGAAGATGTCCTAGCAGATCTGGAGGGTTAACATGATTCGGACGCTTCGTAAACAAGTCGATGGAATGACGTCCGTCTGGCTCATCTATCGCGATGGACGAAAATTGTATACGTATCACGGTGTCATGGACGAGATTCGTCAGGACGATATGAAACAAGCGATGGAAGAGCGCTACTTGTTCCGATATCAAGCGAAACGTCGGATAAATACGTGGATTTCGGAGAAACAGACAGAAGGATACATATTCGAAGACGTATTCGGACTGACACCGAACAACAAGAAAAGACAGACGTTCAAGCGTCGAATGATCGGACTCGCGTCTCTGCTGATTAGCGTCGGTTTGTTTCTGGTAGTGATGCCTTTTCTCGTCTCTCCAAGTATCATCGCAGTGCTTGCGTTACTTCAAATGGGAATGGTCGTTTTCAGTAAAGACTATTTACCGGGCTGGCTACGCACGGTTTGTTTCATCAGTTGCTGTGTCATGAACGTTGAATACCGAGAGGGACTATATGCAGGTTTCGCGATTGGAACAGGTACGCTCCTGTTGTTTTATGTCCAAAACAGATACAATCAAACGGATTTTCTGGCGGAACAGCCGAACCATGCTTCTATTTAAAAAAACTCCTACAGAAGACCAATTCAATTGATAAGGATGATAATTAAATGATTGTCACGCTCAGTAAACAAGTGGATGGCATCATCTATTTCTGGCTCATGTACCGGGATGGTCGAACAATCCAGATGTATCACGGTGTCACCGAACAATGGAAACTCGATAAGGATGTCAGTGATTCAATTGAAGAACGCTATACATTTCGGCGTCAAGCTAAACGACGACTGAAGGAATTGATTGCTGAGAAACAGGCTGAAGGATACAGGCAGGATGATATTTACGGGATGAAACCCGGACGGAAAGAGCGTGAGAAATTTCGCCGCCGGACGTCGTGGCTCGCTTATCTTCTTCTGGGTCTCGGTCTGTTCCAGTTAGTGACACCGTTCACTATATTACCGTTTGTTGTATTAGGTATCGGTATCACTCTGATGTTCTTAGCGTTTCTTAGTAAAGATCAGTTTCCGATGTGGCTACGTGTCATCTGTTTCGTCGATTATTTCTTAATGCATGTCAGTTTTCGGCAAGAGCAATATATCCCGCATCTATTTCCGATTTTATCAATTGGAACAGGACTGATGCTTTTATTATATCTTCGAAGCAAGTACAAACGTAAACTCGAGAACAACTTTAATGATGGAGATGGCTACATATAAACGAAACAAAGAAATAAGAGACACATTTAAAGGACTATCCTGATTAGAATTTCAATGCACAAAAGAATGTGAGGAAGAAGATAATCTTATGAGAATAATCTATTCCCGTGAAGACTTACTCGCACTCGAGGATCCCTTTGAATATGAGGTTGGATTGCCAATCCGCATCAGAGAACTTCCGGCTTCCGTCATCGAAGAGGAGCTTCCGGATAGCCGCGAACAATTAGATCGCCTTCTGAAAGAGGGCTATACCTTGGTCATTCAAAAACCGCGAATTCCAAACCCTCCCGTATTCGCAGGGTTATCCGTGATAGCGGAGAACACGGTCATGAAATTATATGTCTACGAGGCGAATCATTGTGAGGATGCGTTATGGGATGTCCTGTCCGAGAATGAATACAATCGCCACTGGGCATATTTTTTACTGAAGAAAATCGAAGGTGTCAGATTCGAATTGCCTTATACGAATGAAGCTCAAAGTTCGCTGAAACTGTCTAATCTCAAAACAAATGAACTCGTACATCTACGATTTGAAACCAATCAAAGCGTAACGTGTCAATGGGAATGAAAAAGTAGATACTTCATGAAAACGTATCTTGAAGAGCATAGCGATGCGACACGCATCTTTCAATGGCTTGCGGATGCGAGTTCATCAATTCGCTGTCTATGTGCAGTCGGTGAGATGCTTTTGTTTCCAGAAGACATCGTCCAATTCAAACAAATCAGTAGTGAGATGTTCCGTGACAAGCTAGCGAAAAAGCATGCGCTGAGCACGTATCGCTTTTATGTAGTAGTGTGTGTCGGAAATGAGTTTCAGTCCAAAAGAATCTTTGATTATTACAAGCTGTGGCGTCTACTCGAACGAGAAGAAATGCTCGAGGGCTTCATCTCTCGAATAGAAGTACCGGTTCAAGTGGGAAAAGAACCGTACTACGTTGGGATTGCTGAATTTGGCATCGAACAGCTCACAACAGCCATCGAGATGATTAGTGATTCACCAGCTATGTATACCATTATTTGTGCGAATCATGATCGACCGTCACACTGTCAGGAGTTACTTGATCAGGTGCTCGACATCGGCTTAACAGAGAGTGGGGGTTTGCCAGTCGTCGAGATGGTCACGACACTGACCGCACAAGGTTATGCCATCTGCACGTGGGGAAGTTCGAGTGAAGAACAGGAACTACAGTGTTTTTATACGGCAACCTTCTTATAACATTTTAGAAAGAAGGAATTCGATGAGTCTGCGTGGCGTATCGTTTGAAATTCCGAATGAACCGGGACGTGTCTTGCTCGACATATTAAGTGCGATCGAGATGAAAGCGTATGACTGGTTTCTTCGTAACTTTGATTTTCCGATCCAAACCATGGATGGGGACTTGTATGACAGTTTAGAAGAGTTTTCAATCGATCGGATAGCGACAGGACATGAATTAGCAAAATGGCTAAGGGGACCAAGCAATTACCTGATCTTTGCTGAATTGTTTGCGTTTCAACGTGGTCAGACTGAAGAAGTGGGAACAAGTTATGAGTGGTTTCAGGAAAGCAATTGTCAAATCGCGATTTTGGTATATGACTGCATGTACGTCGATATCTATTGCAAGGAGCAGCACGTATCTGAAGCATTTTATGAGAATGCGATGAAACGTGGATATACCGGAATCAAGTGGGTGACTGATGATAATGATCCTCGGACTCGTTTGTCGGTATGGGCAGAATAAGACACTGTTCAGACGAATAGATGTAATCGGTAAGCGTTCAAGATGAGAGATATGAACTACGAAGTGTTGATAAAAGGAGAGAAAAATCATGAACCAAGAGATGGAGGAGTTTGTTCAAGCGGTCCATCGGACGGTCGTTCAGGACGGTATGGCAGATTATAAGGACATCTATGAAGAAGAAGTCGATCCAAACGTCAATGACTATACGGCCTGCATCGCGTTTTACCAACAGTCGAGCGAAGCGGATCAAAAACGAATGAGACAGATGATTGAACAGACGATCATCGATACGGTTTCCCATGTATTTAGTATCATCGATGGGAGTTCAGGACTAAATGGATCTGCGCTTGAAGCGAAACTGGCACTTGTCCGAGTTGACGAAGCAGGAGATCCGGTCGATACCGTAGAGACAGATGGTGCATTGCAAGATACGTTTTTAGGCTACATAGAAGATCGTGACTTGAACGCATTGTGATGGAGGGAGCGGAAACCACTCATGATCCAACTGACAAAACAAAACGGCTCGGATACGCTCTACCAAACAATCTATACAGAGGGACGCCTCATCGTTCAACATCAAGGAATCGTTGGAGCGTGGGTGAAAGCAGAAAACGTAAAGCAAATGCGCGTCTCGCGCTTCAAACGATTAGGTGTACAGATATTGCAGCTGATCGAGAAGTTTGAACGTCAAGGCTATCGCGAGCTGAACGAGACCGATTATACGGAACTGGTTGTCCAGTTTTCTTATGAAAAGGATCAGGAAGAAACAGCGCTCGAGCGACGTCACATGATGGAAGAAGTAATCAATGATGGTTTGCTTCACACGGGGAACGGCTACTGCGAAGGGGGAGATGTCGGCAGTGGTACGACGAATATCTTTTACTATGTCCTTGATGTCAAGACAGCCATTACACTAATTTTTGAAGAAATGAAAGCACGCGATGTACAAGACGAACCAAAAATTGCAGTACAAGAAGGAGCAGCGTACACCGTTCTATATCCTCAAGGAGCGCCGTTTGATCTGATTGGTGAAGGTAAACCATGGAGCTGGATTCCGATGACGCAATTGGAGGATGAGAAGGTATGGCACGTCATTGATCAACAATTTCAGTTCACACCGAGCACGACAGTCTTCCCCTCATACCGTGCCCCGAGTCCGTTCATTATATACGAAGTGGATTATAAGAAACGAGAAGAAATCGAACGAGAACTAGAACGTATTCTGATCGAGCTAACTGTTGAAGGAGAACGCGTCATGGCGCTCGATTGGAATCATCAAGGGTATTGGATCGACCCAAGACGTCCGTTTCTTCGCAATGAAGAAGGAGACTGGATGATTCCAGCAGTTCCAGATGGCGATTACTCCTTTTTCATCGCTCGTGATTTTCGCTGGGGATATCTCGGTCATCCCTGGGAGGGTAGCATCACGTTGTTTGGAGAAGATCTGATCTCTGCGTTTCAAAGAACGGAGATTTTTTCGAATGAAATCCGTAGAGGATAAAAGGAGGACAGGAAGTGAGAACACCATACGAAGAGTATCACGGAACCGCATTATGGCAGGTCATCTCGGAGACAATCAATGAATTAGTCGACAATGATGATCTTGAAGAACGGACGACGCATGAACATATCGTGGGCTATCTTTGTAGCAAACTAGAAGGTCGTATGAAAGATGAAAAATAAAAATAGGATGCTGGTTGAACGAGACGACTGGATCGATGTGTTCCGGGAACTGCTACCACGCGACGATTGGCAAGACCTCGTCCGTCTTCAAGTGAGTCAGCATTCGTATCCGGTTGAAGTAAAGTTATTGGACCGACCTCTCAAACAGAATCTACACATCGACGATTTTTCAGATTGGACGGTCCGATCTCACATGATTATGACCGACGACTCACAGCTTGAAAGATTTCTCAAACATCTTGTCATCGAACAGCAGGAAATGGCGACTACAGCAGAAGTGACGCTCATTATCCAAAAACAAGGACAAGGAATCGTCCGAGTCACGAACGATTGTGTCTCGATGTATGGAGTCGCGTATGAGGAGCTTGATGACGTTGGAACAGAGTATGAGAACTTTTTCGATGCAGTTTTACCGAATGCCACGTTTCCGCTTGAGGTCGTCTTTTGTGGTCGGGATGTTTTAGAAAATGATGATTCGATTCACGTGATGACGTTGCACGATTCCAATTGGCAAGCGGTGTTGGAAGAACATTTATTGCATTTGCTGAATCGAAAGGAAGTGACGTCAGGATTATTTTCGAAAGATGCACGTCCCACGAAGCAAACGCTTGAGGAATTCATGTCTGAATTCTCGTTAATGACGGCCTATAACTTCATCGTGACCCGCGATGCAGCGGATCGATTTGGCATGCTCGATCACTTTTGTACGAATGGAAAGATTGCTCATTTTGGGAATATCAGTAGAACAGATGAATGATCGTAAACACGTGAGACATAATAAAAACCGCTGTGGATCAGCGGCATTATAGGTGATTTACTCTTGTGCATAGACGATATCTGCGATGGCATGGACCTGGGAAAGCGTCATCTCAGAATAGAATTCGATCGACAAAGGATGATCCGTCGGCTCGAGTTCAAAGAAAGGAAGTTGACCGGTTCCTTCATCATGGACCATCACTTTTAAGTTGACGGTATCCGGATAAGCGGGTAGATCGCTTGAAAACCAGCCGAACATCGGCTCCTCGATGCGAGGACGTTTCTTCTCGATGAAGCGAGCGAAGTTTTCAGGACTCAGGCTCACCCATGTAATCCACCAGAAAGGTTCGTCTTGTCCAGCGATCGGGAGTTCAAGAATGCCCTTCACGAAATAATGTGGACCGTCCAGTTCTAAGACACACCACGTGTCATGCATCTCGCTTTTCGTTTCTTGCTCTTTCTCAGACATTTGTTCGTAGTAGACCGGTCCGAGTGTTTCATATTCAGTCGGGAGTTCGTCGTGGCGTTCGCCACAGATGGCGCAAGGCAGAAGTTTTTTCATTGGAATCACCTCTAAGTTGGATTATGTATGTCTCGTTGTCGAACGCTAGGAGAGAGCATACTTATAGTGTAACACCCGTTGATAGAGAATCCTGATGAAGACCGTGACAATCCAGAGAAAGTGAGGAGATTAACGTGCAGATTTACATTGAAGAACATCAAAATCATGCGAAGACGATTAAAGAATATCATCTGACACTAAAAGGACAAGACCGAATCGAATCCATTTTTTCATTCGAATATTATAATGATGACTCAAAGGAAGATGAAGTCATTTCGGACGAAGAAGTGTTAACCCAATTATTCACACGGTTGAATCGTTTTCCAATCTATCTCTCCTTTGGATTCCATGAACTGACGGATTTAGAAAAAGAAGATTTGCTGTCTACGCTTAAGCACAAACAATTATCGTATACAGAGATCCTAATCACTAAGCGTGAAAGATATATGACCGTCGAAGTGAATTGCCCAGAAGACTTATTTCAGGTACTCACGCAGTCAATTACAATGGCTAACTACAATGGCTACTATTTGATTGCTTTCACTGATGTATTGAAGTTTGAAACGAGGAGAGTCAGACGGTGGTTGATCAAAAAAGAGAGAGTAGTGCCGGTAATCGATATGACGAAACCGACGACATTTTTAAAAACCGGCTTTGATTTCGAGAATATTCTGATCTTCTCGAATGAAACAGATTTCGATGCATTAGAAAAAATAGAAGCACTGTTTCCAGAAGATGAAATCGAGCGGTAATGGAGAGATTATGAGGGGAGAGGGAACGTGTTGGATGTCTATTTTGAGAAGCATGTGGATCACGCACAAGTGTTCAAAGACAGATACTTGTACGTTGATCAACCAGAACGAATCGACTTCATCTATTCGATGGGGTGTCTACCGGATATGGAAACTAAAAGCGACTATCAAGGCGATTCAAATCGAGTCTTAAAACAATTTTTGACGCGTCTCAATCGGTTCCCGATTTTCGTCACGTTCGGTGGAGGTTTTACGGACGAGGAGGTCGAGCCGTTCTTTCAAAAGCACAACCTATCGTATACAAAGGTTCGCCCCCATAAGAACTTGTATTATAGTGTCCAGGTACATGATGCGACCGAATTGGAGTTGTTGCTAGATGAGACCTATTGGTATGGGGCTGTGAACGAAGATTTCTTCATATCGTTTACAAATCTCCTGACGTTTGAGCGGAAAATAGTCAAAGGATGGTTTTTCAAAAAAGAACGTACCGTGCCCGTCATTCGTGCGAAAAAAGAGATGTCGTTCATCACGATGGAGCATGATTTCATGGGCTATTATCTGTTTTCGAATGAGTCCTGTTTTAATACCGAGGTCAAGGTGAAAGCAATCTTTCCTGACGACGGTACCATTGAATTCTATTGATGAAACAAGCAGTTGAATGATGTAGATGGATCAAACAGAGTGCGTGGAGGGATTTCCATGTTATACATCGATCTCGAAGAACATACGAATCATGCAAAAGTAATCAAAGACTGCTATCTCGATATTGATCAACTAGATTTCATTAAGTCGATTTATTCGATGGGATGTCTTCCGAATGACGAGGAACGCGACTATCAACATGACTCCAATGAAGTACTGAAGTATTTTTTGACGCGTCTGAATCGCTTTCCGCTATTCGTCACGTTCGGTGGTGGTTTTACCAATGAAGAAGTGGAACCGTTTTTTCAGAAGGAAAATCTGTTCTACACAAAGATTCAACCAGATAAGAGCAGTCTCTTTTATAGCGTTCAAGTGAACGATGCGAGCGAACTTGAGCGTCTGCTGGACGAAACGTATTGGTATGCGGCAGTAAACGATTTTTATTTCCTATCGTTTACGAATCTCCTGACGTTTGAACGGAAAATAGTCAAAGGGTGGTTTTTCAAAAAAGAACGTATCGTTCCCGTCATCCATGCGACGGAAGAGATGTCGTTCATCACAATGGAGCATGATTTCATGGGCTATTATCTGTTTTCAAATGAAGCCTGTTTTGATACTGAAGAGAAGGTAAAATCGTTTCTTCCTAAAGGAGATGGCATTGACTATTATGAATGACATCCGGACGGGTGATATAAGGGAGGACGATCATGTTTGGGATTAGTACGAGTTTAAAAGAAGTGCCAGAAAACGAAAAAGAGATTCTACCATTTCCGAGTAACGTCCAACGCTTTTTAAGAGAAGAATTCGCAAGTACCTCCAATCGCTGTGACCTCTTGATTGATCTCGATCCTTACGGCGATAAGTTGTTCTTAGCAAGAGAAGTGAACGAGTTGATTGGAATTTGCGAGCTGCTTATTCAACGCTATTGCACACCTAAGGAAGCGTGGATGATGAATCAAGCGAATCATTATGCGAATGAGCCGTGGATGATGCATCAGTCAGATAAACGAATCATGGAACTACATCAATTTTTAGAATTATTGAAGCAGATGTGCATCGCGTCTGTCTATCAGAATACGTTGGTTTGTTTTTGGGGCGACTAAACGATTGAATATTAAAGAATATATGTAAAAATTGGAGTTTTGAAAAGTGAGAAAAAAGCTGAAGATCACGGGAATCATAGCAGGTGTAAGTTTTTCGATATATGTCGTGTGGACGATCTACCGACTATTTTTCTTGGTTGATATCAATGTTGTACCAAAAGAAGAGTATATCTCAAAAAGTAGCTCGCCCGATCAGGCGTATACGATTCGCTTTTACCGCGCGAATGGTGGCGCGACGGTGGATTATGCGATGCTTGGTATTATGGAGAATGAGGACGGAGAAAAACGTAGAATGTACTGGGAGTATCCTTGTCGCGAAATAAAAGAAGTGAAGTGGACGAAGGATACGGTGACGATCAATGGCACAAAAATTAAGATATGGAGTCAAGTGTATGACTTCAGAGAGGGAATATACGAAGCAGACTAAGAGGAACATGAGGATGATGATATGCATTCAGAAGATTTTGGAGTACAACCACGTGACGTAGTTGTTAGAAACCAAGCATGCAAGGATGAAGATTAACGATTGCTCGGTTTCTTCAACAAATAGCGAGGTGGTGGACCGAAAGATTGCTCCGCTTCGAAATACGCCAATTCGCCTGGAATACAAGAAATGATCGAGGCGAATCCAAAGCCGATGGCGTGTTCGAGTGCCTCACGGAGAGGTAACGTTTTCCCGCTAATCAGCTCGTTTTCTGATAGACAATAGCACGTATCCGGTGCACCATATTGTTTCAACAAATCATACGTATCGTCTGGCCATGAATTAGGTGGTTTGATTTCAATCAAATAATCATTCTTCAGCATGCTTAAATACCGGTGATCTAACCGCTGAAGCGCCATATCTCGTTTTTTTGGCGTGAACAATTCATGTAGAACGCGCTCTTGAACGCGCTTGACGAAAAACGATTGGACGAGCACTCTTTCTTGTTCTTTATCCATATTTTCATTTCCTTTCTACTCAATTTAGCGAATCAAATCCATTACATACACTCATTGAATTCATTTTACATGACAAGGAGCCAATTTATGAGCTACCTATCTGCGGGATATTATCTTATTCTGCCAACTCCTCGAAAAGAATACATGGACAAGGCTGTTGTTCCTGAGTCCGTTCTATCCGTAAGTGAATGCATCTGTACACACTATCCTGACATCAGTATCTTATGGGGAAACGTGGAAGTAAAGAAAGACCATTATATGGAACAACTCGGTCTCTCACTTACCACCTTTCAGTTACTTGAACAATGGATAGAAGAACAGCGGAAGACAGGAGATGTGTTGTTTCCTCAAGTGTTCTCTAACTTAAATGCTGCGCAAACGTTCGTAGATCGTTTTTTGAATCAACTTCCTGACATACGCATCATCAGCCTCGGTTTGCCTGAGCAGTATAAAGTGGATTTTCTTGAAGATATAGCGGCTTTTAGTAGTAAAAATCCTGAGCCTTATGGAGTAGAAAAAATGGTATCACAACATCTCAGACCTGACATGGAAGGTTCCAAAAAAATCGGGTACGAAGTGCTAGGATTTGATTCGGGATCATTTCATTCGTATTTGTGTAACGGACTGGAACGCGATTTCGATCATCAATTCAACACTTCACTAAACAGCCATGGTTTAATCCATACGTTCGAAGAAGCGGATCGTTACTCAGATTATTGTAATGAATTAGGCGAGGCGACAGAAGCAGTCTTATGGCTTCCGTGGGCGATTTTTGAATACAATAAAAGTGAAAGAAGTAAATAATAATTTATTTTGGTTATTAATTTAGTAACGATATTTTTCTATTAAAATAGAATGAGAAACCTTTGATGTAATCTAAAAATCTAAATGCTTTAAATATTTCGCGAGAAACCAGTTACACTTCTTCGTTCTATTCAAATAGTTCACAAAATGCGTTTTTTACCGATTCAATCACCTCATAATTATTTTGCAATAACCGTATACGAAGCATGTAACTTTATGAGGTAGGAATTTTATTAAATGCAGTTCAAATTAGTTCAGTTCATCCATGTTTACTCTCTATTCCTCTAAGTCCAGAATCCCTTTGTCACGTAAGTCCCGCAACACGCGATTGATGGTCGCCTCAATGATGTCAGTGGAAGCATCCTTTCGTCTGCCTTCGTGAACGTTGTGATTCGCCCTTCGACGAAACGACGAATCCAATTATTCTTGTCCTGACTACCCGTCGTTATAAATCCGACGTGATCTTCGAATTCACTGAGCTGAAATCAGTCGTTTCAGTTTTTCTTCTGTACCGGATTCCTCGACAGGTGTATAGATGCTACATCGCAAGTCGTCTTCTCCCTGTACTTGGAGAGAGGTCAAGTCGAATAGCATCTTGCCGACTTTTCCATGTCGGAATTCAATCAGGATTTCCGGAGCCTTACTGACCTGACTCTCCATCCATAGCGACTTGAATTCAGGATACGTATCACTCATCTCCTGTATGAAGGACGTATACCATTCATCACCAGAATATTGACCGTAGTACGCACGGAAAATGGACAAGAACCCTTTGGCGAAATGTTCCCAGTTCCCGGCAAGTACTTTAAATTCTTTCTGTGAGAACAAGAGGCGAATGAGGTTACGTTGTGATTCTGGAATGGTCGCGAAATCTACGAACACATGAGCCGCTGCCGGATTCCAGCCGACGATATGGCAGTAACGATCCGTGACGATCGTCGGACACGTCGTCAAGGCAGACAGAATTTTTTCAAGTGACGGACTGATGGTCGTAGGGGAAGCTTGGATTTTCCTACTGACGATTTGCGTCCCTAATGCTAAATCGTATAAATATTCGTGTTCATCCCTTTTCAGACATAACGCCTCGGCGATACAGTCCAAGACGCTTCTAGATACCTTAATATCCCGTCCTTGTTCTAGCCAGGTGTACCATGTCGTGCTGACGCCTGCTAATTGAGCGACTTCCTCTCTTCTCAAGCCAGGCGTTCTTCTTCTTGATCCAGGCGGCAGCCCCACTGATTCCGGTTTGAGCTGTGCTCTTTTCGTCTTCAAAAAATAGGATAGAGCTTCTAATCGATTCGAGTCGTCCATACGTTCTCCTCCTGACTTCTCTCTATCCAATTATCAATGATAATAGGATAAATGAACACTTGTAATAGGATATATGACACGTATGATTATCTCATACTATTACGAGGAGTGAAGAAATATGGAGCGCGTAGTGATTACAGGAATGGGTGTCGTCTCACCAATCGGAAACGACGTGGAGTCCTTTTGGAATAATATGATTGCTGGAAATTCAGGCATCACGGAAATCGATACGTTTGATACGACTGATTTCAAAGTAAAGATTGCAGGGAGTGTAAAAAACTTTGATGCGGAAAAGGCGATTGGTAAAAAAGCCTCTCGTAACCTGGACCGCTTCGTCCAGTTCGCATTAGCGGCTGCTGATCAAGCCTGGAACGATTCTCAGCTAGGAGAATCTGATCTGGATCGGGAAAGACTTGCTGTATATGTGGGGTCAGGTGTAGGGGGGATTGAAACGTTGATTGACGGTGTTCATGCTTTACACCAAAAAGGTCCGAGAAGGGTCAGCCCGAGTCTCGTACCTTCCATGATGTCTAACGCAGCAGCCGCTCAGATTAGCATCAAGTGGCAAGCGATGGGACCTTCCATGTCACCTGTATCCGCGTGTGCGATTGGAAACACGGCTATTGGTGAAGCATATCGACTTATTCGAATGGGAGAGGCTGATGCTGCATTCGCTGGTGGGACGGAAGCGGGCATCACGGAATTGTCCATAGCAAGCTTCGGTAATGCGACGGCATTGTCTACAAGAAACGAATCACCTGTTAAAGCGAGTCGCCCTTTTGACGGGACACGCGATGGTTTCGTGATGTCAGAAGGAGCGGGCATATTGATACTAGAATCGTTATCACACGCAAAGCAACGAGGTGCGTCCATCTATGCGGAAGTCGTCGGATACGGAGCAAGTTCAGATGCCTATCATATAGTGGCGACCCATCCAGAGGGTCAGGGAGCATACCTTGCCATGAACCGTGCTGTTCAACAGGCAGGGATTAAGACGCATGACATCGATGTTATCAGTGCCCATGCGACGAGTACGATCGTCGGCGATCAGTCCGAGACACGTGCGATTAAAAAATTGTTTGAGGAACATGCACACACACTCCCGGTGACGGCGAACAAATCAATGTTGGGTCACATGCTCGGTGCTGCCGGTGGAGCGGAAGCAATCGCGCTTGCGAAATGTTTACAGGAAGGAATCATTCCACCGACGATTAATCTTGAAGTTGATGATCCTATGTGTGACCTGGATTACGTAACAGAAGGAGCTCGCTCGATGGAGATGCAGTATGGACTATCTAATTCTTTTGGATTCGGTGGTCATAACGCCGCTATCGTCTTGAAAAAATATATGGATTAAGCATCAGAGTTCGGGTTCGGACAAGAGAACTTAATGAGTAAATACTTTCTGAAAATAGATTGTATATATTTCGATATAGAAATGTATACAATCTTTTTTTGTATCCAGTTCTTATTAAATGTTAGCGATTCGGGAACCTTCAGCATTACTGTATCGTCATTCATCCAACGATTCGTGACACGTTCTATCTTTTTTATCACAACTCGAGTCATCAGTTTAATCAGATTCCACAACTTTCGAAATGCGCTTTCACGATCTTGACAAATTCTTTGGAAAGAGGCGTCATTTTGTCTGAGGACTTGACAATTAATCCGAGATGTCTCACTACAGGAGGATGTAAGGATAACAAATGAACATGAGTCTCTCGTTTAGAAACTGCAAGGTTTGGCATAATACTAATACCTAATTTTCCTTTCACCATAGACAGTACAGTTTCATTCTCCTTGCTACTATAAGAGGTATGTAATGAAAGACCAGCTTTACGACATTCATCCTCGATAAGGACTTCACATCCAGAACGTAACATGATGAATGATTCCTCTTTAAAATCAGCTATCGTAACAGTATCTTTTTCTATAAAAGGGTGTCCATCATATACGACAGCAGACAAAGGATCTTGTGTCAGTGCTATACTCTCGAAACCCTTAACTGGTAATGCTGTGAAACCGAAATCCACAGTACCTTCCTCCACCCACTTTTCAATATCATCGTAGCCACCCTCATATAACACCAATTCAACATTCTGGAACCGTTCTTTGAATATAGAAAACAGGATCGGTATAAATGCAGCAGTAAAGCTCGGAAAACTCCCAACAGCAATCTTTCCTAATTCTAATCCTTGTAAAGAAGAAACTTTTTGCTCTATATGAGCCATATTTGTCACAATATTACGTATGTGTGGAATAATGTATTCCCCTGCAGTAGTTAACGATGTACCACCTCGTCCTCGATTCAAAAGTGTTACTCCTAGTTCAGATTCCAGTGTTGTAATGTTATGACTTACTCCAGATTGTGTCAGTCCAATCTTTTGACCTGCTTTCGTAAAACTACTACATTCTACTACGTTTAAAAGCACTTCTAGTTGAAATAAATTCAATGTACTTCACATCCTTTTCTACATTTTACATGAGAGATACAAATAATTAGAATGAAAAACATTCATTTTACTTATTTTATTTTTACAAATACACTAAAAACAGACAGATTGAATCAAAAAAATAAAAGAATTGGAGAGTGGATGTATTGATGAATCAGAAGTATGAAAAGATCCTTTCACCTTATACGCTTTCAAATGGAGTAACTTTGGCGAATCGAGTCGTTGTTGCACCGATGACCACTTATTCAGGAAATATAGATGGAAGTGTCTCTTCCGAAGAATTGGACTATTACAGCAGAAGAGCACAAGGACCAGCTATGTTTATTACCGCGGCTGCAACCATATCATCACTCGGAACTAGTTTTCCTCGTCAAATGAAAGCATATGGGGAAAACAATGTACCAGGTCTTACGCAGTTGGCAAATAAAATAAAAGAAAAGGGAGCAAAAGCAATCCTTCAGCTTCATCATGGAGGAAGCGAAAGTCTCATCGGATACATAAGTGAAAGGCGAATGGTAAGCCCGAGTGGTATCGTGGCATGCCTTTACAAGGATTCAAGTGATGATTACGTTCCTCGTGCGTTAGAACACGAAGAAATCCTATCTACTATTCAGGATTTTGGACGAGCAACGGAGATGGCTATACGTGCAGGGTTTGATGGTGTGGAAATTCATGGAGCCAATGGATATCTGATTCAACAATTTCTTTCGGGATATTCCAATCTTCGAACAGATATGTGGGGAGGAACATTAGAAAAACGGATGTCTTTCCCGTTAGCTGTTATTGAAGAAGTAAAACGAGCCCGAGATCAATATGCGAACAAAAATTTTATTATTGGATATCGCTTCTCACCAGAAGAACCAGAAAAGGATGGTTTGAATATGGAGGAAACGATCACTTTTGTAGATCAATTGTCTAATCAAGGCTTATCGTACTTACATCTTTCAGTCAAAAACGTTTGGTCCATGCCTCGAAGTGGTTCGAATCAAACAAAAACAAGAGCAGAGATTTTTCGTGATGTAATTGCAGATAGAACAAGTTTTCTGTCACTCGGTTCTATATACACACCAGATGATGCCTTGGACGTATTAGAACAAGGCATCCCTTTGTTCGGATTAGGAAGAGAGTTATTAATGGAGCCTGATTGGGTTTCAAAACTAAAAGCAGGAAGAGAAGGAGAAATTCACACGACCTTGTCACGCGATGATCAACAAATGCTCTCCATTCCGGATGAAATGTGGAAAAATATTCTTACGCGTGATGGATTGCCTATAAAATGATAATTATATGTTGAGTTTTTCTGAGTAAAGAGGGGGAAATGATCGCGAATACACTAATGCGAGGTTGTACATTTGGTGCTACCGATAGAACGAAGGCGATTGGGCTTGCTAAGATTTTACAACAAAAACTCATTTCACTAACGAATAGTCTGAAGTAATGTGTAGAATTAGCAGCAGGACAGCCACTCAGTGTAAACTTGTCGCATTGCAATAAGTTAAAAAATAAAAAAATAGGATTACGTGTTGTTTTTTAGAGAAGTCGACGGTAAACTCCAAATCATTTAAATTGTAGCGATCGTTAAACGGGATAAAGATGAAATTTATAAAATGGCTGAACAACGATTAGACGGATAATTAAGAAAAGGATCAACGCGCAGATACTTGAAGGTATCTATACGTTGATTCTTTTTGTCGTGTTTTTTGTCAAAGTGTGCACGCAGTTATTTTGTCTTTTTTACGTATGAAAGGACTATTAAAAATATATTGATAAAAGATGAGTTTATAGACGTCAACATTATAATTGATCCACTAGATTCAGTTTTGTGAAAGAATAATCATTACTGTATAAATAACGCTTGTTAAATAGACATAATCAAAAACTCATACGCTTACTTGTATATGAGCAATAAATGCTTTATTTATAAATATCACGACGATACTCTATCTCAAGAATCAAGATCACGACTTTTCCATCTTGAATGTCAGCAATCAGACAATAGTCGCCGATGCGATACCGCCATTTACCTTAGTGATTCGATATGAGTCCTTTACCATGACGACACGGATTATCCGTTCCAACAAGGTTCTTCTTGATCCAGGACATGATGATCCGCGCCTTTTGGGGGATTCATCTTCTTGAGAGACCTTTGAGCTCCGCGCTCAAATTCTACTGTATATGCTGTCATCCTAAATCAAGTTCCTTCATCATGTCGTCGAAAGAAAGAGATTACTTCTGATTTTTTACGGTGTGCTGACATAGAATCATGATAGAGTTGTAAATCGATTTCGCCTTCGATGCGGTCGAGGACGGCATCACGAACAAGTGTTGAAATCGTAATGTTCTTTGCCTTCACATATTCCTTGATGAGTCGTGCATCCTCTTCATCCAGACGTATAGAAATGGTACTCATAACTATCAGCTCCTTTGTAATACATTGAAATACAAATTGAGGTTCTAGTATATAGAATTGGTCGATAATCTTGAATAATGACTCCTTGAAGAGCTGAAATTCGAATTGTAAATGTTTCAGATGGGTACGATTAAATCTAAAAAAGTGGATGAAATTATGTTCAAATTGAAGTAAACATAGTCATTTGTCTTTTTTTGACCATGTTTAGGGAGGCGATGATCATGATATGTTCTTTCATTCTCCTCGTTTCCGACAACAGGATATGCATCCAAACGCTACTCCGTATCGATTACAGAAAGACAAAAAGTATTTTAAATTGAAGAAAAATCAAGGTACGGATCTGTTTAAAGCATCCGTACCTTGATTTGTTTTTGTTATATGTATTGGCTTATATCAAGATGTCATTGAGTTCGACAGAGAAAATTTCAGTACGATACGTAAACTGATATTGTTATTTCATCTGTCTGTTTTTTATGGAATGTATCAAAAATATAGTTCTCTCACTGAAGTAACTTTTGGTATTTATATCCTTTCAAAAGATCAGCTTCACCTTTAAAGGACCATTCCTCTATTTTAGAATCTGGATGTAATTTAAAATAATGATCGAGGATATCGTGTCCTAAATTGTAGTTACTCCAGCGGGGGATGTCTTTTTGAGGACTACCGCCTACAAGGTCCTCGTAAGTAGCTTCACCAGTTTGAATCAACTTTGCGACATGTTTGATTGTCGTATCATCCATGGGTTCATCCCACGGGGCCTTCACATTTTTTAAGACTCGATCAGCAAAAGCATCTGCTTTTCCCTCAACAATGACCGAATCGAGTAATTTATTCATCTGATATTCTGGTCTATCTTGAAGGATTAAATGATGGTATTCATGTGCAACGGTATAGGCGAGAGCATCCTTATCGAAATCTTCCGCCAGATAGAGCACGACCGCATCTTTGTACGTTCCTGCTGCTACTCCACCCATCGGTTCGGTCATCGTCGTATATTCCGAGTTGATCGGTACGATGAAAATCGTACTCTTTTTCTTTGGAAGGACTTTATGCGCAGCAGTGTAGTTTTTTGTGATGATTTTTTTAATCTCGTCTTGTCGTTCTTCCAGAGCATCGATTCGATCAAGCAGTGCTTGCTGATAAGCAGTCGATTGCATCATGAAGAAACCTTTTAAAGAAGTAGTATCAAAATCTTCTTTTTCACCCGTTTTATCGATATCGCTAAGGACATATTGTACGTAATTTTTTTTACTCATTTCAGTATCATTATCTTTGAGTGAAGCATTTAAGTATTTTTGATAGGGTGAATAAAGAGGTACGATATTTACTTCACCGTCATTGTTGATTTCAATGGACTCGGATTTGTATTTTTCGCTTTGCCTCTCTTCCGAGCATGCAGTTAAAACAAGTAATGGAACACATAACAAAGGTCCAAATATTCTTTTCAAAATATGATCATCCCTTCAACACATACATGAATAACCTGGAAGATTATTTAAAAAATAAATAATCACTAAAATAAAGATAGCATCCCTTCTCTTTACAGTCAAAATATGTAATTTTAGAATAAGAAATGCTGTTTATTTATTCCCTACACGTAATAATTGAAGAGACTAAAACTAGTACTAAGGATTAGTAATTAATTTCTTAAAATTAAAGAAACCCGCCATTATTTTCTTTAGCACAGTTTCACTTTTATTTTGTTGCCTCTGCTTCATACTTTTCTAAAAATTCATCAACAGAGACCTTTTCATTTACTTCACTCGTTGATTTACTCGAGGAAATGGTGTGGGACGGTCCTTTTAAATCATCTGGACTTGATTGGATTTCGAGCACTAATGTATCACCTAAACCCGTTTCAAGCCCACTTCCGAAGCTAAAAGTTCGTGTTACATAAGCTTCAGCATAATTTCGTTGATTTTCGGAGTACACTTTTACGTTAGAAATCTTATAACTAAATGAATGTAGCTGTTGTTTATCCACTTTTGTACTAGATAGAAAAATTAATACAGCCTCGTCGCGAGAAGATAATCTCGATTGATTGGTGTGTGCCAACGGCGTATTGTTTAAAAAATCCGCTTTTTGTTGTTCTAGGACTTTCGTGAAAAAAGTGAAGGCTTGCTCCTTTGAAATCGCGCTTTCAGATTTTTCCTGTGAAATATTAGAAGTTGCTATTGCGTTACTGATCAAAAAACCAGAAGATAGAAGTACACCTAAAGAGAGTGATAATAAAATAGTTTTCTTCAATATCAAAACCTCTTTCTGTTGTATGGATAATGTTACTATATAACAAAAAAAGCCAATAAAGGAAAGGTTGAAAAAGATGGGTAAATCGAATTCTAAGAAAAAGAACAGAAAGAAAATAGTCCTGATCTGTTTCGGAACGCTAGCCATCATCGTACTACTCATGCCGATCCTATCACCGGTTCTGTTTACGGATGCTTCGCCGAGAGGTGCTCTAAGACACGAACTTTATAAAGAAGGCTATTTCTATCAAAGTTACTTTGCAATCATTACGGAACAAGATCCACAAGCGGAGCGCTACCATATGTTTTGGTACCATTGGAAAAGTGAAACAGGCGGAACTCCTTTTGTCTGTTATTCGAAGAAGGTGAGTGAAGAAAAGTATGCGGTCTCTTGTGATACAGGTCCATGACCCTATTTTTCGGAGAAAAATCTTACATAAGAAAAGTAGATACATCATGCGAAATAGGAGTGCAGACTGGTGCTATGGAAGCGTACATAGTGCTGCACTCCTTTTGTAAAAAGAAGATATAAAAGAAAAAATCATACATAGAAAATTTTTCAATGAAACTTATTAAAGGAAAATATCGTAATTAATAGTTGTATAATAACTTCATGAAATAAACATATTCAAAGAATACATATGTCGGAGGAGACGTCGATGGTGGTACCGTTTCTTGGTCTTGGTGTCGGGATATTCTTGTTGACGTTAGGCATCTATTTTATCCGCTCAAAGCATGCGAAAAAGACACCGCTAGCGGGACATGGGGATAGCGTCGACACGGTGGATTCATTCGTACTCAGTATCATTCTGTCAATTGGCGTCATCTTATTTTGTTCGTTGACCGTCAGACATTATGGTTACGTCTGTGTCTTAGGTGGACTGTTCATACTATACGTGGTCAGCGCAGCATGGTGAGACCTATAAGAATGTAGAAGGTAAGATAAAAGGAGCACAAATCATGATTCAATTAGTAAAACAAATCGGCGATCGTGTTCATCACATCGTCTTTCACCAAGAGGGGCGCACTTTATTCTGCCGGGAAGGTGTTGCCCGAAAAGAGCAAGCAGTCGATAGCGAGGACATGATGGAAAGGAATGAAGAGTCCGCAACGAAGCGGATCGTCTTCAAGAATCCGTTCCTTGCGTATCGGCAGAAAAAAACGTGGGTCCGTGAAAAATTAGACGATGGATACATCCGTTCACCTTTTGCTCTGTCTGAAGCGATGGATTTTCGAGCCGACCGACGAATCATAAAGTTGCGTATTTTAAGCGCTTTACTCGTTCTGTTGAGTGGATTACTGACGCTAACAGATATCTTGCCAATCCCAGGATACATAACACTCGTCGTTCTGATGATTTTCTGGCCGATGCATCTCGAAGGGAAATCTGCACGTGCTCGCATGTATCGCTGGTCAGGAGCACTTTTCATGTTCGCCTTAGCGGGCTCATCGAAAAACTATTTATCACCGATCAATCTATCGATTAACGGAGCGGTCTGTCTCATCTCAGGATTCATTCTCCTGTTGTATGCGTCAGAGCAATTACAGGAACTTGCGACGAAAGGAATCACATATCATGACGAATCAACAAACGAAGGTGATTGAACTCAAGCGCGACAATGGTCAAGCGACCGACTACTGGGTCAGTTACCGGATGGGGCGCACGCTGTATCAGGTATCCGTGCAAGAGCAAGCGGATGGTCAAACGGATGAAGGGGAGGTCGTCAAAGAACGTTTTCCGTTTTATTTCGGGATGAAGACACGAATGCTTGAGTTAGCGGAAGCGAAAGAAGCCCTTGGTTTTCGACCATTGACCGAAGCGGAGAAAGCAGCGCCCGTCATCGAGGAAGAGGAAGCGCAGCTCGATCCTGCTTTCTTTAAGCCTGCGATCCGATACGCCTGGTTGATGCTTGGTCTCGGTATTCTTCTTTTCCTTCTTCCTTCGCCGATCCTGAACGGACTTGCGTTCGGACTCGGCTTATACATCTGGTATGAGACGTTCGGGCAGCCAGGGATGCCGCACAGCTATCAGAGTTATTTCCACGGGATGCTTGCGGGATTGACGATCTTACAGGTGCTATCGGCGTTAGAGTTCGAGCGCGTCGCGCAACCGTACTATGCGACGATTTGTGTGATTTCTGCGATCGTGTTAGTGTTGCTCGTCGTTCAGCACCGTTTGAAAGAGACCGATCAAATCGGTCAGGAGGAAAGTATTCGGGTTAGGAAAATGAAGGACTATTCTGATTTGGATCTTTAAAAACTCATTCACTCAACTTTCGGAAGACTGGAAGAGTCTGTATTGCTTTGAAATATAGGTATCACTCGCATTCAATCAGCCTATTGAAAAGGAGAGTAGATCATGGAGGTACAATGGAACGATAAGACTATCCTTGAACTCATACTCATCGTCTGGGTGATCGGTGCCATCATCATCATCGTGAGTCAGGCGCGGGGTAAGAAAAGTTTGAAAGCGAGCTTGATTAGCGGAACGATCATCAATTTTCTTTATACGACGGGCATTTCATTACTTTGGTTTTACACGATTGCTGTCGATGGGATCAGTCAGGTGTTAGTCGTCTATTTCTTCGTAGGCATCTTTACGGTCCTTGAGTTTCTGTTTGTGATCGTTCTTTTGATCGTCAAACGCAAAAAAATAACGATCTCTTGAGAAGTGAAAATTCGTGATGAACCGTTTTAGAACACTGATTTCAGAATTTCAACGTTTGATTCGAGAATCATCCAAAATTCAAGCGGACGATAGAAGGATTAGAGGCGATATCGTGTTGAATCGGAATAGATCAAAGAAGGAATCGTTTTTATGTACGACGCAAGGACATCATCTACATAGTAGTAAACGTGCTTTTTCGTAAAGGCTCTATTTACGAAGAAGCATTTTTTCAAGGGTTTAGTTAAATTAAATTGAACTTATCGCTTTACATTTTTCTTCCAGTCCTTTACTATACAATAAAGTTCAATAAAATTTAACTATTGGAGAGAGGGGAAGGCGATTGAACAAGCAACTAGTCATCTTGTTACTTGGTAGAATTCTGATGAACATATCGGACAGCTTTTATATGATTGCCATCGTTTGGTTCGTCAAGACGACGACGAATTCGCCATTTCTGGTCGGATTAACGAGTACGATTGCTGTGTTACCCGTGACGCTTCAATTTTTGTACGGTCCGATCATTGATCGTTATTCGAAAAAGAAACTCCTCTTTTTCTCAGGCGTCGGGCAAGCCGTTTTGGTCGGAATCATCACCTTGCTTTATTTTAACGAGACGCTCTGGATTCCATTACTGCTCGTTATTCTGTTTTTAGCGTTAACATTAGCGGAAATCTCGTATCCCACCGAAAATACACTCATCGAGCGACTGGCATCAAATGATCAGTTGACGAAAGTCAATTCAGTGTTCGCCTTTTCTTATCAAACGCTTGATTTGATTGCGGATGCGTTAGCAGGTATCGTGATTTTGTTTGTCGGCGTCGGAATCGTATTCGCTGCGAATAGTATCGTATTGCTAGGGATCGGGTTCTTATTTTTGTTAGTTCTCAAAGTCCCATCTTCGAAAAAAGAACAACCCATTTCCTTACGAAACTTTTGGCAACAGTATAAGCGAGACTTCAATGAAGGATTTTATGTTGTCAAGCAACAGAAGAAATTACTGACCATCATATATGGCATCATCGGGATGAATTTTCTTGCGACGATGGGACTTGCGGTGTTACCAATCATTTCTGAGACATCAGCAGAGTACGGGTTTTGGTTAGCAGCAATTTCACTTGGAACAATGATCGGAACATTGATATCAAGTCGTTTGGAGACGTTTGCTCTTAATCGTGTCATGCCGATTGCAGCGCTCCTATCCGGTCTGTTTTGGATTGGTGCGTTTTTAGTAAATGATGCTGGGGTGCTTCCCATCGTTTTATTTGGAATCGCTTGGATTGGAATCGGTGTGAACAGCATATATCTGTATACGCTCATCCAAGTCAATCTTCCGTCGGACTATTTAGGAACAGGTTTTTCGTTTCTCTCTTCACTGTTAGGGTCGTTAAGTCCACTTGGATATTTTGCGGGAGGCATTTTCGGAGAATGGTCTTCTAGTACAGCAATCTTATTGATCTCTAGTATCGGCTATTTTGGCTTTGCCGGCTATTTCTTAATTCATCCGACACTTAGAGCGTTAACGATACCTGTCAATACTAAATTCGAGAAGACTGCTGAAGAGAGAATAAAGGTCAATCAACATCTGTGAAACATTTTAGTTTACATAATTAAGTAGGAGAAGGAACGCATCTTCTTCTACTTTTTTTGTAATTATGCAATCGATTGCATTCGTATGCTCACTTAACATCCAGGAAAAGGAATCATATTTCTTGCAAAAAACTAGTTTTTATTTCACACGATTTATGCAAAAATAGAACACAACAAACTGCGAGAATTTTTAGAAAAGTGAATGACTAGACTATTCATCCTTTTGAGTAGAAGAGAGAAGTCATCGTTTTTCGAATTCTAAATAACTTATTTTTTGTAAGCCTGGAGGGGAACGTATGAAATTGTTGAAGATGTGGAACCAAATCAGTTTAGTGAAACAAATCGCGATTGGCTTGATCGTAGGGATTATTTTAGCCGTCACGATTCCTGAAGTAGCGAGTTCTTTGACCATCTTTGGAACATTATTTGTTTCCTCACTAAAGGCAGTCGCGCCGATTTTGGTCTTTTTCCTAGTTATGGCTTCGATTGTGCAACACAAAAAAGGTCAGCAAACGAACATGAAATCCATCGTCTTCTTATATCTGCTCGGTACATTCTTAGCGGGTGCGATTGCGGTCGTCGTCAGTTTCTTGTTCCCGGTCACGATTACACTGACAGAAGGAGCAGAGAAGCTGTCAGCTCCTGGAAACGCCATCGAAGTCCTTAAGAAACTTGTCTTGAACATGGTCGACAACCCCGTCAATGCGCTCATTCAAGCGAACTACATCGGAATCCTGACATGGGCGATCGTCTTAGGACTCGCATTAAAAAATGCTTCCGACACGACAAAAACGTTCATCTCGAATTTCTCAGATGGTATCGCTAAGATGGTTGGCTGGATCATCAAACTGGCACCCCTCGGAATCATGGGTCTCGTCATCGGTTCAGTCACAGAGAATGGACTTGGTTCTCTCGGTAAGTATGTAGGGTTATTGGGCGTGTTGATTGGTACGATGCTTATCGTCGCACTCATTGTTAATCCATTGATCGTATTCATCAACGTCCGCCAAAATCCATATCCGCTCGTCTTTAAATGTCTACGTGAAAGTGGCATCACGGCATTCTTCACACGTAGTTCGGCAGCGAACATCCCAGTCAACATGGAATTGTGTAAGAAGCTCGGTCTCGATAAAGAGACATACGGCATCTCGATTCCGCTCGGTGCCACGATCAACATGGGTGGGGCGGCGATTACGATTACGGTTCTGACACTTGCTGCCGTCAATACGCTCGGGATTCAAGTCGATATTCCGACAGCCATCATCTTGAGTGTACTCGCTGCGGTCTGTGCATGTGGAGCGTCTGGTGTCGCTGGCGGATCACTTCTCTTGATTCCACTTGCGTGTAGCTTATTCGGAATTCCGAACGATGTTGCGATGCAAGTCGTTGCCGTTGGTTTCATCATTGGGGTATTGCAAGATTCATTTGAAACAGGACTTAACTCTTCGACAGATGTCCTGTTCACAGCAACAGCAGAGTATCGCAAACGCTTGAAAGAAGGCGAGCGTTTCTCAATCAATCGTCAGTCGATGAATGATGAAGTAGCTGAAAAAATCGTTAACGGCTGATCAGCCTCTCTATCATCATGATCTAAATAAGAAAAGGCATCCTTAGCTGAGGATGCCTTTTCTTATAGAAAAATTAACCTTCTCCTAAAGCAACGTACTTTTTTAATTTCCCGTTGAAGCTGACTATCAGAATCTCATTTCTTTCTTTAGTAGAGTATAGGGCGGTACCCTTAGAGAGTTTCGTAGCAGTCCCATTATCAAAATCGTCTCTATCCGAACTTCTTCTTTTAATTTCTCCGACTTTTTCCTTCTGAGTGACTTCGGTTTTTTCTGCCCATGCTACATCTGATTGGTAGATCGTATCATTGAATTGAAAAATGTCTGCTTTAGAATCTTCGCTCAAAACTTCGAATGCCGTCGGTTTTTCACTAGTACTTTGCATTATCTCTTCATTATTACAAGCAACTAATATCCATACCGTCATAATCGAGAAAGCGCATAATAAAACGACTTTTTTCATGACACGACCTCTTTCCCGTTTTTATATGTTATTCCATGCCGATACACGTTAACGTCAACTGTTCTTCACGGTCGCCATCCCATTGAACAGTGGTTTCCTTTAGTCTAGCAAATTCAAATGTTTTTCTTAGTCAGGAATCTTAACAAAAAGGGAATCCATTTTTACGGTATCCAGCGTCCGATCTCCTCACCCATCTTGACACTACGTTCGATGCCTGGTGCGAGTTCGACAGTGTCCGGTGGCAAGACGAGGATGACGGTCGAACCGAACGAGAAGTAGCCGAACTCTGCACCACGCTCCAGCAGGCGTCCTTGATGTGTCTGAACGATCGTATTGACGTTCAGCGCACCGACCATGACGTGCTCGATCGCGCGGTGATCGACTTGCAGACGCGTGACGCGGCGATAATTACGTGTAAGCGGACGTTTGCTGAATCGTAGTCCCAAGTCATTGACGGGTGCCGATTCTCGCCCCAGTGTATAACTCGTCGTGATTTCGCCCGTGACTGGCGAGTGGACACGGTGATAGTCGGTCGGACTCAAATAGAAAATCAAGGCGACACCGTTCGCGTAATCCTGGGCGCGTTCGCTCGAGCCAATCAGCTCAGCAATGGTATAGTCCTGTCCTTTGATCGTAAACCGACTATCTTGCGTTAATGCTGGGAAGATGGAGAGGACGGCGTCACTCGGACTGACGAAGGCATCCGGCGTGGTTGCGATGGGTCGCATACCGGGACGTAACTCGCGTACGAAACAATCGTGTAGCGAGGTAAACGAATCGACAGACTTCAACGCTTGATCCGTCTGAATGTGATAGGTACGAATGAAAGGTCGGATGAGCGGCTTACTAAAGCGACTCATCGCAAACCGTTTTAGTGTGTTCGCGACTACTGGTCGTGCATTCAAGTGGACGATCGTATCAAAGATGGCTTTCTTCATGAGGTGAAAACTCCTTTAAGCTGTAATCTACCTCTTAGGATACGGTCGAATTCTGTTGATAGACGGAGTCGTTTTCTTAAGTTTGTCTTAAGAAAAACACGTACCGAAGATGCGGCACGTGTCAGAACGTCATGATTTTCGAGTCAACAAATAGAGTAGAGGTCCGAACGTACCAATCGCGAGGGTGATTATCGCCCAAAGCGGAAAGCTTCGTCCGGCACGACGTGTATCATGGCGGAGCCAAACGATGATGAAGAGGGCGCAGAGAATCAGGTCGACGAAAATCTGGAGCGTCGCCGTGTTTTGTGTCGCTTCTGCAAAGATGCCAAGTACACCAAAGTCAATTATCGAAAACGCGGTTAAAACAGCGAAAGCGATCGTAATGACGAGCAATAAAGGTTTCGGGATGGTGTCTACAAATGAAGCTTGAGATTCTTTCATGAAGGATTCTCCTTATAATTGTAGTGTTCACTACAAATAAATGTAGCATGTACTACAATCAAACGTCAATCGAGGATATATAGAAGGAAAGTTATTACCCTGATACGTCAAATAACGAAATGTGATGCTGTTAAATTTGGTATAATACGGAAAAAGGTACGTTGAATGACGAGAAGGGACGGAGCGAACATATGAAGGTAAAGCGATTGCGAACAATCATCGCCTGTAGTGCGGCTGTAGCCGTATTGATGAGTGGAGCGAGTATCGGAAGTGGAAGCAGTCTTGTCGAAGCAAAAGTGATCCAAACGAAAAAAGCGTTTGATTACAAAAAATACCGTGCCGATCAATTGAAGGTCATCACGAAGTACGGCAACATCTTATCGGATCTTAGTTCCAAATCCCCAATCAAAATTCCTTCTTATTATCAAAATAAAGCGTATCGGACTGCGGTCGAGCAGTATAATCCGAAAGTAGAAAAATACGATTCAGATAACGTGAAGGAGTCAAGAAAAATCAGAGCGATGCGGGTTGATTTAAAAATAGTCGATACATTGTCTGAGAAAAAAGCGTTCGATAAACGAATGGTCGCAATGAAAAAAGAAGTCAAACGACTCGTTAAGGTCGAGCAGGCATTAGCGAAGGAAAGCAAACCACTCTATCAAGAAGTCATGGATTACGAGCGACAACAAACGGAAGCGTTCATCGCCCAATATGGACCGATTGATCCGGCTTTGACGTTGATTAAATCACTTCCATACGTACAGGAACTTGAGCGAAAACTGATCAAGAAAAAAATCAGTAAGCAAGACCGGATAGAGCGCGTAGATCAAGCAGCAGAGGCGATGGTACGAGAACGTGAGACGTCGAGTGAGCGCGTCGGACCGGAGCGTGGGAAAATGACGATCTTGATTTACGAGAATAAATTCGAGGAAGCAGCAGCTGTCTTTGAAGAAGCGAAACAGCTGACGAAAGACGAGAACGTCCGACTGGATCTTGCTTTTAAGAAGATCATCAATCAATTTTTAAAATGAAGCATCCTTTGTGGATGCTTTTTTGCATGGTGTCCGTTTCTTAAAATCGAGTATGATGGAAAGGGAAGGAGTCGATCGGATATGGATAAGTTTGAACAGAAGCGACAGGACTATACGCATCACATCGCACAAGCGACGTTAGCATCAAGCATTAAGGAGATGAGTCTCAAGAAGATGGCGACCGCTGCCGGGACGAGTGACCGGATGCTGATGCATTATTTCAAGGATAAACAAGACATCGAGACCGCCGTGTTGACTGCAATCAGCCAAGAACTGATTGATTTACTACAGCAACCGGATCTAAAACTCGAGTTCACGGCATTCGTCCGTTTTCTGCGACAAGCGATCGATGAGCCACGAATCAAGCCATATTTGAATCTTTGGTTTGAGATCACCCACCTCGCAACGAGTCAGGGGGAACCGTATACGTCGATCACGCGGACGATTGGAGAATCGTTCGACGATTGGATTAAACAGATCTATGTACCAACAGAGGGGGAAGATGTCGAACAGCAAACAGCGTTGCTCTTCGTCTTCACGGAAGGACTCGTCGTCTTAAATAAGATCGGCTTACAAGAGCGGATGGACGCGGCAGTGGAAGCAATGATTGCATTATAAAAGGACAACATGCCTCGCAACTGAGGTGTGTTGTCCTTTTTCTGCATCTCACTGAAAAATCGTCACAGCTGAATAAAGGAGTAAGCCACACATAATGACGCGAAACGCGACATCGTATCTTTGAAATAACGAACGAAACAGGGAGCCGCTTCCTGCCCAAAGCAATAAGGCAATCCAACCGAGAATGATGGCATACGATGTGTATTGAACGATTTCTATAGTAGACGTGCTATGCGGCAGAATGAACGTCGATAAAGCAGTTAAGAAAAAGAGGATACTCTTGACGTTGATGAGTTGGAACAACAGACCGGATAAAAATGTCGCTGGCACGGTATCGACCTGACTTGCTGTCTGTTTCGGGAAACCAATCTTATAGGCAAGGTAGACGAGGTATGCGGCACCGAGCCACTGAAGAATCGGTTCGATCATAGGTAAGGTCGCATGTAATACTGTCGTCCCTAATGCGCTGACCAACCCGAGCATCATGAAGCCCAGTAAGATACCGGTATTAAATCGCCAAGCACCACGAAAACCAAAGTGGCTTGATTCATGCATGACTAACAGATTACTTGGTCCAGGTGTGATGGACGTAATGATGACATAGGATAAAAAAGCAACAACATTCATGAGAAAACTCCTTTTTCGTTCTATCGAGTACTTGAATTCTAGTGTAAGATGACAAGATCGATAAATAAAATTGAAATAAAAAATCATGCCATCATTTTTTTCGATGGACGATGAAAGGAGAGTCTTGGAATGGAAATTCGCCATTTAATCAGCTTCTTGAAGATCATTGAGACAGGGAGTTATACGGCAGCTGCGAGTGAACTCGGCTACACGCAATCGACGATTACGTCCCATATGCAATTGCTCGAGCAAGAAGTAGGCGGTGCTTTTTTTTTCTATGCCAATCGTACACTTCAGCTTACACCGCTAGGT
Organism: Exiguobacterium sp. s191; assembly: GCF_018618955.1. Lineage (NCBI taxonomy): Bacteria > Bacillati > Bacillota > Bacilli > Caryophanales > Exiguobacterium > Exiguobacterium sp. s191. Next base: position 706,593 of record NZ_JACSNC010000001.1, read on the forward strand.
CAGGAAATCATTCCGTTAGCTGAAGACTTACTAGCGACACACGAGAAAATCAAGTCGATTCAACAACAGGATCCCTTTGAAGGTGTCTTGAAGGTCGCAGCGCCAGAGTCACTGACAATCTCTCGTCTTGGTTCCATCTTACAAACGTTCATGACAGCATATCCGAATGTCAACATCATCTTATCGAATGGGACATGTCAGGAAAATCAAGACGAACTCTTACATGGACGGGTCGATGTCGCCTTGATGCTGTATCCGATGTTTTCCGCTGAACGTTGTACGCATGACATTTTGACAGAAGAAAAAATCGTCATCATTGGTCATCCGACGATGCCGGATCATTTTGACGCGATTCGATCTTCTGCGGACACATACGTCTATCTGACGAATGAAGACGGGTGCAGTTACCGAACGATGTTTGAGGCGTGCGTCAAAAACCAAGACATCTCGTTTCAGACGCAAGAATTGTGGAGTATCGGGGCAATCAAGAAGATGGTCATGAACGGTCTTGGTTTTGCTGTGTTACCGTATGTGACGGTAGCAGATGAAGTGGAAGCAGGTGCGTTGAAAGTCATTCATCATGATGAGACGTTCGAACCGATGTATGCCCATCTGCTTACGAAACAGTCGAAGTGGGGCTCACCCGTGACACGCGCGTTTCAGGAAATCGTCCTGGACCAATTCATGAAGTCAGGGTGAATCGAGTATCTCGACCCAAACTTGATAATAGATTTCTTCATCGAGGTGAACCGTTGCCGACCGTACACGATAGTCTGGGTTTTCCGCTAAATAAAATGCAAGAATCGTCGCGACTTTAAAATCAGGGGTGCAATATCCGGTGATTGACCGACCATGAATCTCATTCGTGATCGAGTCCGCCCAGACTTCTGCTTCACGTAATGTCTCGAACTGAAGCATCTCTTCCTTCCAACGAATCGACATCTTATGTCCTCCTCTACTGTAGTTAATGTTAGTATATGGAAGAAATAGTGTGTTACTCAAGGGGGAACGTCAGACATGAGTCGTTTTGGAATACATCGGGAAGAAATCAATCCGCCGCTCGGTGCCGCCTTCATCGGTTATCACCGAGAAGTCGGTGTCGCAAGCATACATGATCCGCTATATGTTACAGCGAGTATCTTTGAAAGTGAGCAGACGACATCGGTTTTCGTCAGCATCGATAACATCGGTTTGCTCGTCGGAGATACCGATACCATCCGTGAAGGCATCGCAGACCGGCTAGACGTGTCGAAGGAACAGGTCACGGTTGTCTACACGCATACGCATTCAGGACCAGCGACAGCGGGAAACGAACCGTTGACCGTCGCCTACAAAACGATCTTGACGCAACAAGCGATCGTATCTGCCGTCAAAGCAAGCGAGGCGATGCAACCGGTCGAGATGGGTTGGGGTGTGACGTCCGGGAAACTTGGTGTCAATCGACGAGAGAAAATAAATGGTCACGCGGTGATGGGGACGGATCCTATGGGTGCGACGGATGACCGAATCGGGACGCTGTTGGTTCGCCGTGTCGATGATGCGAGTCTCATCGGAGCCTTCGTTTTCTGTACAGCGCATCCGAACGTCTTGAAATCAGATAGTGTAGTCTTATCCGGTGATTATCCGGGCGTCGTTCGAACGATACTCGAACAGGCACTCGGCTGTCCAGTCGTGATCGTCCAAGGGGCGACGGGAAACGTCAATGCGAAATATCGCGGTGACCTAGCAAGTCTACAGAAGATGGCATTTGTTCTAAGTGGACACGTCTTAACGACGATTCCAGACGTATCGTTTCAACTATTAACGCACCATCGGATTCAGTCTGTGATTTATCCGATGCGCTTAACAGAAGTACCAACAATGAACCAATTACAAGACATGGCGGATTACGCTGAACTGACTTGGGGCGTCAGTGCAGCACGATGGTTGGCGTACGTTCAAGAGCAATCGGGAATAACACTCACCATCCCGCTCGAAGTTCAATTGTTCGAACTAAACGAAGGTTCGTTCTCAGGCATCCCGATGGAACCGTTCTGTGAAACAGCGTTACAGATTCAACAGATGCGTCAAACGGAACTCGCCTTTTTCGGAGGCTATACGAACGGTTACATTGGTTATTTGCCGACAGCGGAAGAACATCCGTATGGTGGATACGAAGTGGCAATCAATCCTGTCGTCTACGGTCCAGTGACGGGTCTTTGGATGCCACCTGTGCCGGAAACGGCAAACGACATCGTGCATCGTATCCGACAACTCTATGAAACAAACAACCCGGCTTCTCTCGTTTGAGAGATCCGGGTTGTGATGTAATCTGTTTTAAGAATTAAAAAATTTGAAGATACTTTATAAAGAGATAAGGTTTACTTAGTAGACAAAATTCTTATAATTTCAGTTGCTGAAGAGTAGATTTGTTATTATGTTGAAGAAAAAGTAGAGTGAACCAGCTCGTAGTATTTTTCTACGAATCATGTAATTTTATGAAATTAATTAAGAAAAAAGTATAGAAAGAAAAAGACCTACCCAAGAATAATTTCATCCTTGAGCAGGTTTTATACACCGAGGGAAGGTGAGATTTTCATGACAGATGCAATAAGAAGAATCAACAAAGTGACTGAAAGCCAATTGTGTTTCAATTTTACATCTATTTACGAGTACATCTAGTTAATGTGAGTATGTGCTCCTATAAAATAAATTGTTCTCTAAAGGGCTAATTAGCCCTCATCATGGAGAACAGTGCAATCCTTAGATGGAGACGAGAATTGCGATTACAGGGATAACAGTAGTGAAATAGAAGCTTTTAAGGGCTTTCATATCTACCACTAGTTTCCCATTAGAAATAGAAAATATATCGCTTAACAATATACTTACCATCACTAGAACAAATAGTACTGCGTACGTTTTTGCCATGAGTATCATCCTCCTTTTCCCTCGGTATAGCAACCGAAAGTAGGTGACCTCATATTGACAAACACACTGACAATCAGCGCATAAATAGTATATCACAAATATAATAAAGAAATTTTGAATTTTAAAAATAATGGAAATGAAGCAAAAGATTGATTTGGAAATTATAATATAGTTTAAGTGATACGTATTTTGTATTCCAGAACAGATAAAAGGAGAATATGTGATGAAAAGACAATGGGCGCAATTGCTCTAGCAAGCGGCATGCTGATACTCGGAGGTTGCGGAACAGCGGCAACACAAACCGATGTATTTGATCAACAAGGTACATATCTAGGGGATAACAGTAACGTACGAGACATCGTCCAACAGCTACCTCATGGCGATCAGTTAAAGAAAATGGAACTGTCGACGAAGGATAAACCGTATCAACTCACGTTACGTTATGCTGGATTCGAAGAAGGACAGGTCGAACAAAAAAGTAATCGTACGGCAATCTACAATGCAACAGCACTGTTCACATTGATTCCGAATGTCGACCACGTCAACATGACGATCGAGGATGCTTCGTATCACTTTACGAAACAACAGCTGCGCGATTGGTATGGAAAAGACTTTACGTCGTACGATAATGAGAAAGCACTGAAGGTGTTTACGAAGCCTTTTATCGAAGATGAATTGAAAGTAAAAGAAATACTGAATTGAAAAGAAAAAGTGGAAGTAGATGAATTTTCATCACTTCCACTTTTTTATACTATTGATTATTTCCCTGGCTTCGTCTTGTAGAAGCTGTAGAAGACGCTAATCAAGATGACGAGAACGATCGTACCGAGCGACATCCAGATCGGCATTTTGTAGACATCACCGAGAATCATCTTCGCTCCGATAAAGACGAGCATGAAGCTGAGACCGTGTTTCAAATAGTAGAAACGATCGATCAAGTTCGCGAGGACGAAGTAGAGACTACGGAGTCCGAGGATCGCCATGATGTTCGCATAGAAGATGATGAACGGATCACGCGAGTACGCGAAGCTTGCTGCAACGGAGTCGACGGCGAAGACGATATCCGATACTTCAATGAAGAGTAGAGCAATCAAGAGCGGCGTGAAGAACAGTTTCCCATCAATTCGTTTTGCGAACTTACCAGACGAGATGTCTTGCGTGATCGGCAAACGTTTCTCTAGCCAACGAATCGTTTTGTTTTCTTCGAGCGACGTCTCTTGACCGATGTTTTTATACATCATCCAACCAGTGTAGACGAGGAACGCTCCGAAGATGTAGTAGATCCAAGCGAAGTTCTCAAGCAACGAAACACCAGCGACGATGAAGATGACGCGGAAGAAGATTGCACCAAGAATACCCCAGAATAAGACTTTGTGCTGGTACTTCAATGGAATCGCGAAGTATGCGAAGACGAGTGAGAAGACGAAGACGTTATCAATCGCGAGAGCCTTCTCGATGAAATAAACGCTCGTATATTCGATCGCAGCGGAACTTCCTTGATCGAAGTAGAGCCAGCCACCGAAGGCGACGGCGATTGCGATCCAGACGAACGTCCACGTCCAGGCCTCCCGAAGCGAAACTTCATGTGCCTTACGATGGAAGACTCCAAGGTCAAGGGCGAGCATGATGAAAACGATGGCTAGAAAAGCAATGAGTAGTGTCAACAGCGCTTCCTCCTTTAAGGTAATTGTTATCTTGAATTTATTATAAGGTCATAAGAACTCAAAAGTAAAGAGATAAATGTTCGGAATGTGCAATTTGTTAAAAAACAATCCCCGAAAGTGGACGAATGTATTCGACGTGATATGCAAAGAAACGACATGAAACCCAGTTCCGAAAAGGGACTGGGTTTCATGCATATTACTTTTAATTATAAAGTGATTTTTAAGGCATCATGATAAGGGAGGGAAATGCGGCACGACGTACGTTCCGAGTTCATCGATGACATCTTCCGCTGATCGCTCACCGTCGAATAGGGCGAAGAACAGATGATTGACGCCAAGCTCACGATACAATTCCAGCAACTCGATCAGTCGATTGCGTCCGATCCGAAAACCGAGTCGAATCGGTGTCGCTTCTTCATTTGGATCCGCAGATAAATCAAGATGCATCGGCATCGAAAACGGACGAAACGTTGTATTACCGGCTGCTTGACTCGCTGCACGCCATTGTTCGATGGCACGTGCTTGTTCGAACGGTCCTTGCGGATAATACATCCAGCCGTCGCCGTTTTTTGCGAGCCAGTCCATATCCTGCTGTGCGAAACCAGTGATCATCGTCGGGATTCGTTTCTTTGGTCGTGGCACGAGTGTCGCACTACGGACTTCCCCATACGTCGAATCGATTTGCGGATAGTCTTCGTATAAAGCTTGTTCCATCACTTGCAGTGCTTCCTTGAACTGAGCACCACGGCTCGGATGATCGACACCGAGTCCATGGAAGTCGGCTTGTCGATCACCGGACGAGACACCGAGAATCAAACGTTCCGGGAACAGCGCATTAATCGTCGCGACTTCTTTCGCAGAGCGTAACGGATGACGGAGTGGCAGGACAAGTGCTGACGTCCCGAGGGCGATCTGTTTCGTCTGACTGAGGAGGTGCGTCCCGTATATCAGCATGTCATGAATCTGTCCGACAGCTGGATCAAGAAAATAAGGATCCTTCAATAAGACGTCGCGTAACCAGAGGGTCGTAAAACCATAGTTCTCTGCTTTTTGTGCGAGCTCGACTTGATTGGCAAGCGTCGGCGTTCGCATCTTGAAATTCTCGAGCGGGACGTGAAGGCCGAGCGTGAGCTCGCCCTCCCGGTACATCCGCTGATAACTTGCATGATCGTTAAACATAGTAGTCCTCCTTATTGTTGTTCGAGACGACGCGAGACACCAGTCAAGGTGACGGCAAGGATAACCATGATCCCGCCGACCCATGGTGTGTGGACGAGACCGATCGTATCGGTGACGAGACCACCAATCGTTGCTCCGAGTGCGATGCCGATGTTGAAGGCTGCGATATTCAAGGCAGACGCAACATCGACTGCTGCTGGGACATATTTTTCAGCCAACTGGACGATGTAGAGCTGGAGTCCAGGGACGTTCATGAACGCAAGGAGTCCCATTAAGATGATACCGATGATACCGGCGACCTTGAACGGAATCATGAACGAGAGGGCGATCATGACGATGGCATGGATGATGAACATATAGAACAACGCTTTAATCGGATTACCGTTCGCGAGTTTTCCGCCGACCGTGTTTCCGATCGCAACCGCGATTCCGTAGACGAGCAGAATGATACTGATCAAGCTGGGACTGATTTTCGTGACGTCCTGCATGATCGGTGTCAAGTACGTAAAGGCGACGAACGTTCCACCGTAACCGAGGGCAGTGATCAAGAAGCCGAGCATCAAGCGTCCGTTCGTCAACAATTTGAACATGTCGGAGAACTTAGCAGGTGGTGATTGTTTCAAGTCTTTTGGAATCAAGAAGAAACTTGCGATGATCGCAATGATTCCGAGTGCAGCAACCGCGAAGAACGTCGCGCGCCAGCCGAATGATTGACCGATGAATGTCCCGAGTGGAACACCTGTGACCGTTGCGACTGTTAGACCTGTGAACATCAAGGCGATGGCACTCGCTTTTTTATGCTCCGGTACGAGCTGGACGGCAATCGTCGCACCAATCGAGAAGAAGACGCCGTGCGAGAAGGCAGTGATGAAACGGGCGACGATCAACAATTCAAACGTCGGCGAGATGGCGGAGATCAGGTTACCGGCAATGAAGACGACCATCAATGCCATCAGTAACGTTTTCCGGTTCATCCGGTTCGTTAGTGCTGTCAAGATCGGCGCACCGACGGCGACACCGATCGCGTAACCAGAGATGATGAGACCAGCGAGTGTGATGCCGATATTTAAATCACCAGCGATTGCTGCGAGCAGTCCGACGGGAACGAATTCCGTCGTACCGATCCCAAAGGCGCTGATTGCTAGAGCGAGCAGGGCAAGTCCGCCGTTTCTTGGGACCTGTTCCTCCTGGATCTGTGAGTTTAATTGATTCATGGGGATTCCTCCTAAAGATGATTTCAGTGGGGATCGTGTCCGGTGGGCCCGACCAAACATGATCCGATTGACATGACCCCAGCATAACCGGGGTGTTTCCTTTCGGGAAGTACGTACTTTAAAGTGCGATAGGCACTAAAAAGTACCCTACTCCTTCTTTGAGATACAAGGTCTAAAAGGAGGTTGTACTTTCCGTTGACAATTGCTATCATATAGCCAGTTAATCTGCTTGGGAAGTACGCACTTTCAAGTACGATAGGCACTAAAAAGTACCTATTCCCTTAACGGAATCACGAAAGGATGGAACATATATGCCATACAATATCCCGGTCGAAGCAACACTTGAAGTCATCGGTGGAAAGTGGAAGGTCGTCATCATGTGTCATTTGATTAAAGGCGAGCGTCGGACGAGTGAGCTCCGCAAGCTAATGCCGACGATCACGCAAAAAATGCTGACGCAACAATTGCGCGAGTTAGAAGAAGACGGCGTCATCATCCGGACCGTCTTTGAACAAGTCCCACCGAAAGTCGTCTACTCGTTATCCGAGTACGGCTGGTCGCTGAAGCCGATTCTTGACGCGATGTGCGCGTGGGGAGAAGGACATATTGATTTGACGGGTGGAGAAGTCGTCTCGTCATGACGAATAAAAGTGAGTCTCGCTCGAGGCTCACTTTTTTGAATACATATACAAGGTGGGGAAAAAGATGGAGCAATCAATCGTTCAGTTCGATTCGATTACAGTCAGTTTTGAGGATAAAGCCGGCAGACGCCAGTCAATCGAGGAGTTTGCACAAGGATTCGAGCATGGCATCTTATTTTTCGGTCATCCGCTGGAAACCAATGATATCAAAGTCGTCCTTGATCTGAAGACAAACTTTGGTAAACGGACGTTTCGATTTAACTTTTGCCGGATGGACCGGGCAATCGGCCATTATCTAATCGATGGGTTGGTCTGGAAATGGGTCATCTTGTGGGAATGGTACTACCAGGAGAGTTATCAAACGGGTAAGTCCTACCATATCAATCGTCCAAAGGAAGGAATTCGTGATTTTTATCGACAAATCGATGTACAAAATGAGACCTGTTCGAATGATTATTTAGAGTCAGGCATTCACGAGGAGGACGTATCGTGTACGGATAGTTATACAAATTTTGAGAACCTAGATTGGGTCACCGAAGGAGATCCGATTAATACATTAGAACGGATGCGGAACCAAGGTGTCTTTTTCGAGTATTATTTTAAAACCTGGATTGATTTAGAGCATTCATTGCCCGCGATTCGACGCGTCATGGATGAATTGTATGCACATACACCTGAATAATGCTTAATCAAATAAGCACCGCTCCCTCTGTCATTGACAGAAGGAGCGGTGTTTTGGTTAGAACGCTTTACGTTGACCTTTTAGAATCGTCTGTTGCAGAGGACCAAAGTCCCCTGGAACCGTCCGTTCCATGAACAGGTACGGTTTTCCATCGACGATGAATTTTCGATCTCCAAGATACTCGAAGTGGCGACCGTCATCCTTTAATCTTCGCTTAACAGCTTGAATATGGTCTTCATGATGGATGAACCGCTCGTTAAACGTCATGACGATATTTCCTTTTTTGAATCCGAGTAAGAAGACATAGTAGAACCAATATCCAACGAGACAAATACCAACGTCCAATAACAAATCATACATGTGTGTCGAGCTCCTTTCGTGTATACAGATTTTTACGAATATTTCTGTAAAAAGATTTAATCAATTTCAATTAAAAGTAAAAAAGTATTCATCTGAAGATGAATACTCGTTATTTTTGAGCGATATATTTTTTTTGATCGAAATCATATTTAAATTCAACGATCATCCAATCATCACCCGTTTGATTCCGATACGAGTAAAAGAGCGATGTCTGTTTTTCTGGATACACGACTGTACTGTCATCATAGGCTTTTCCAATCTTAGAGTAATCTTCTGTGCGGTGAGCCGTCATGACACCTAGCCCTTTGCCCGAAAGAATATGATCGAATTCTGCTATCGTCATGCCTGGTTTAAATTTCTTTCCTGGCAAGAGTCGTTTTTTCGAAGGCGTTTTAGGGGTGTATTCCTTTTGCACAAGATATAACGTGTGACCTTTTTGTTTCGTTTTGAAGATCAGATGCATGCGCTGTAAAGACCAATGATCGTTTTTTTCATCGTACGGATAAAATGAGAAAGCGTATAAAGCATAGTCGTCTTTGATCTCACTCAATACTACCTTGTGATTGAGTGTCGTGACGCCATGTTCTTTCTTTATGTATTTCTTATATGATTTTCCGTAGAGCGATTTTGCGACGTCTGTCGCGGTCATACCGAGTTTTAGTTTTTTGTACGACGTATATTCCTTTGTCGCCGCGTCGACAGAATGAGGTGCGAAAATAGTACCAATCATCGAAAGCGTGATCAGAAGCGCGAAGAGTACTTTCAACTGAAGAAGGTGTAATTTTTTCGTACGTGCCATCATGATTGTGTCTCCTTTGACAAATGTATTAAAAACCGGGCGTTTCTTTTCGTTTGAGATACCAGAGAAGTCCGAGTGTAAAGAAAAAACCAATCGCACCTATGATTCCGATGAACAGGAAACCAATGAGATCATTACCGATATTCTTTTGAAAAAAATAGGATGAACCAAAAATCGCAGTGGTAATCATGAAAATATTGCGTAGATGGCGAAGTACTTGGACTATCATGGAGAACCCCTCTTTCTTAGTTTTTCGTTCGACGGATCTCGGTCGCGACAATCGAGTTCTTTGCAAACGTCACTTGAATCGTATCACCGGTTTGAATGGCAGCCGTGTTATCCGTTTTGCCATACACGATCGTGTCCGTTGTGACGCGAATTTCTGTTAATGCATACTGCTCGTCTGGATGTTGTTCACTTGGAGCGACGAATAACGTATCCCCTGTAACTTTCTCGACGATACGTGTATCGTTCTCGTGTGTACAGGCACTAAGCGGCATACTAAGGAATAGAATAAAAGCGAAAAGCCACCGACGTGTCGGCATGAACCAGGCACCTACTTTCGTCAGTTAATAGGGTTAAATGAAATCTTATTATTATATAAATTTTACCAGTTGTGATACTGATTGATGCGAATTAAAAAAACTTTCTTACTCCAAAACAACAGGAATTCGGATCGAAATCGGCGTATGATTAAGGGAATACCATCATCTCGATCAGAGGAGGAAATACGATGAAGGCAGCCATCTGTACCCGCTACGGATCCCCTGACGTCTTGCACATCACAGAGGTACCACGCCCGGTTCCAAAATCAAACGATCTACTGATTAAAGTACATGCATCTGCCGTCCATTCCGGAGATCGTCGCATGCGTTCGCTCGATGTTCCGCTGTTGGGGAAGCTTCCGATGCGCCTAGCTGTTGGCTTTAAGCGACCGAGACAACCAATTCTTGGCGTTGTTCTTGCCGGTGAAGTCGTCGAAGTCGGTCGAGACGTCAAGCAGTTTCAAGTCGGAGACCGTGTCCATGCCTTGACCGGATTTGGCTTCGGTGGATACGCCGAATATGCGTGCGTGTCTGAGAAACGTTGCATTGCAAAAATGCCGCAGCACGCATCGTACACGGAAGCGGTCTGTCTCCCGTTCGGTGGTACGACGTCGCTCCATTTCTTCCGGAAACTCCAAATCGATCAGATGAAGACAATCTTGATTTACGGTGCGTCGGGCGCTGTCGGAACGGCTGCCGTTCAAATCGCCAAAGCAAAAGGGCTGCAGGTGACGGCTATCTGTAGTGGACGAAACGCGGAGCGGGTCAAAGCACTCGGTGCCGATCACGTAATCGATTATACAAAGGACGGTTACGATGGATTGTTGCTGAAGTACGATGCCGTCTTCGATGCGTCCGGAAAAATCAATAAGACGCAAGCGAAACGGCACGTCAAACAAAATGGCGCCTTTGCATCCGTCGCGGGACAAGGTGTGGCGAGAGAACGGAAAGAAGATCTACACTATTTAAATGAACTGTTTGAAGCGGGACGATTCAAAGCCGTCATCGACCATATCTATTCACTTGATGAGATCGTCGAAGCGCATCGTTATGTCGATACCGGGCAAAAGTTCGGTAACGTCGTCGTGTTAGTAGCAAACGAATGATTCATCGAACCACCTGATTCAGGTGGTTTTTTTATGGTTATCCAATATATGTTAAAATAAAATAGGCTATTTTAAGAATAGGGGGATATAGCGATGATGAAACAGATTCATGCGTTTGAGACAAAAACGGACTATGAGAAATACGAAGCGGTCACGCATCGCTTTCAAGCACGGTTAGACGAGTATCAAACAATCTTACAAGAGACGTATAAACTGATCGACGTGCCGAAAGGAATCGTTTGGACGTCAGCGGAACTCGCGACGACCGTCTTCTCGGACATTCCGATTCCGGCATTTACGAACAAGGACTTGATTTACATATCACCAGACGTTGCAGAATGGCGGACGTTATTTTTGTCTCAACTCGACGGAAAGGACGTACCACATATTCGAGCATTCTACGAAACGCTTGCGGAAGATCACGTCTTGACGATAGCTGGTCATGAACTGACGCATCACTTGGATTTGTTCGTTGATGAATTCGACGATGAGAGAGAAGACGGAATCTGGTTCGAAGAGGGAATGTGTGAGTATCTACCCCGGAAGCACCTGTTGTCGGACGAAGCATTCAAGCGAATTACGACAATTGAGACAGAGCTGGTCGAGCTCTTTCAGGAGGAGTATGGAGCGCGCTCGATTGATCAATTTGGGAGTGCCTCCTATACTGGTAGTCTGTCGAGTATCATGTTTGATTATTGGCGGAGCTTTCTCGCAATCCACCATCTCATCGAGGAACGATATGACGGGGACGTCTTACGCGTTTTCGAAGCATATCGGAACTGGCATGAACAGGGGCGGATTGTGCCGCTCTCGACATACTTTAATCTTCAGACGGTAAGACGCTAAGCTGTATTTGTAGTGGAGGAGGGCATATGAATCGTTACAGTATTCTTTCGTTATCTGCATTCATCTGTTTTTGTTTCTTATTTTTCTTGATGAAGAGCGGAGTCAGTCTGAAAGGGTTTGGAACTCTCTATATCCTGCTTCTGTTTATCGTTCCGTTAGTCGGCGTATACACAGGGTACAAAACGAAGCATCGAGTACTTAGATGGCTATTCGTTGGTATCCATCTTATTATGTTCTGTATGATGTCCTATTTGCTATTACTAGCTTACGGTATTTCTGAGCCTTAAAAAGGTTAAACGAAAAGGTCACTTGATTTCGAGTAAAAAAGAATCTTCTGACCTTTGCTAATATGTAGTGTGAAATAAGAAATCATCACGTGATTTAGTCTCGCTTTGGCAAACTAGTCGTTGTGCCCATCTCAACGACGTGATCATCTTGAAGACGATACAGGAAATATTCTTCTTTTTGAAGTCCTTGCCCCTGTACTTTCACGGCAATTTGATAGCGTTTTTCCTTATCGCGGTGTTTGTCGTCATAAGCAGAGTGGAGTGAGACGACATGAGCTGGACCGTATTTTTTCTCGACATAGGTCTCAACTTTTGTGCTGACGTGCTGCTCGAATCGTTCATCGTATCGGACGTCTAAATAAAACAGCAGTCCTCCTAATAGGAGTGAGACAATTAAAACGTTCATTCCGACTTTTTTCAATTCATCACTTCCGATCGTTCCATAGCATTAAACCTAGAAAAGCTGTTACAGATGATCGGAAGACGATACATCATAACAGCGATTGAATCATTAATTTGAAAATCTACATCATTTGAGTGATTGTTTTAAAGATCGACTCCAACTAATTTAAGAATGATGACGATCGTGATAGCTGAGAGCGCAAAAGAACCGGCAAAAGCAAGCTGTTTTTTCAAAAGTATCTCCTCCTTATGAAAGGGTTACCATTATTATGCCATTAAGTAAGATGTCTGTAAAATTAATTCCAATTAGAACCCTGGATTTTCATCATAAAATTTTAGGAATAGATGACAACATCCCCACTCCTCGTTTTGTCAATAGAGCAGGGATTTTTCATGTTTCCTACATTCTACTTTATTAATAGTCGATGAATCGCCCTTGCCTCAGCATATGTCGATTCCTGTCCGAACCAACGATAAGTGAGAGTTAATAATGGCGAAGTTCCAGTGTCATTCAATAAAGCGATAGATAAATTATTCTTCCGATCAACGATTAAAAACTGTCCGCCTGATCCTACTCCCCATAACAGAGGATTTTTAGCATTTGATTCTAACCACCAAAGATATCCATATCCTGAAAAACGATCGACGTCCGAAATCTTAGAGTAAGCCATTGTACTCTCCTCAACCCACTTGATTGGAATAACGGATCGTCCTTTCCACTTACCATCTTGGGCATAAAGCGCACCAAATCGGGCAAGGTTTTCGGCAGACATATAAAATCGATACATCGGAATGGATGTTTCTTCATTCTTTTCATAAGTGACATGAGAAGGGCTGAATGTTTTCATGCCAACAGGCTTGGCGATCCATTGTTCAAAAGCATCTCCGATTTTCATTTTCGTCTCTTTCTCAAGAATAAGACCCAACATGTTAAAATCCCAATTGTTATAGTAATAAAAACTTCCTGGAGTATGACTTTCACGTTTTGGACGTAAATCTTTCATTCGTTGTGATTCACCCAATGCGTTTAAGTAGATACCTGATCGTGCTTGTAATAAGTCCCGAATTGTTGCGGACTTCTCTTGTTTCGTTAAGGGTTGCTTGGAATCATCGACAGAGAGTTGTCCCAATGTCATATCCAAGTCTACTAACCTTTTTTCCTCTGCAATCCCAAATAGTGCACTGATGATGCTTTTACGAATAGAAGCAACATTATACAATTCGTTCGAAGAGCCGATGGATGCCACTTGTTGGGTATCCTGAATTGCATATAATGCGTCCGCCTCATTGCGTTTCATCTGCTGTTGAAGACTTATCTTCAACTGTTCAGTATCTGTTTTACTTTGAAGTGAAATATTTTCATTATCCGTTTCGTTTTGTACGAACGGGCGGGTAAGATGGACGAAAAGACTCCCAATTACGATTAGAGATAAAAATAAAAGAGTACGTTTCCTTCTTGACTTCATAGTTCAGTTCTCCTTCAATCAATATTGTGATGACACTGATTGATTATCAACCTTCAAGTAACTTTAAGGTCAAGCTTTCTATAAAATATATTTTGAAAGGAGAGATAACTTGAGTTTATTTAAAATTGGAGAGGCAGCAAAACAAAGTGGCATACCTGCATCGACACTACGATATTATGATCAGATTGGTCTGAGCCGTTCGCGTCAAATCGATCCACATAGTAAGTATCGATATTACACACAACACGACATCACACATATGAAAATCGTCCAGCATCTGCGCAGGATGAATTTTTCTCTTGAAGAAGTTCAACTTTTTTTAAACGAAAGAGATATGAATCTTCAACTTGGATTGTTAGATAAGAAGAAACAAGAAATTAAGTTAAAGCGGTTGGCACTTCTTCAGACTGAGAAGGAAGTGCATCGCCGAATCGAATCTATAGAAAAGGAATTAATTTCGTCAACAATCACGAAAAAGGATAGTTGGGAAATAGTAGTGAAACATTTTGATGAACGACCTATTCTATCGAAGCGAAAGATTTTCGACAGAGGTGGAATTGATATCTATCAAGACGCGTTTCTACAGTTACTCAAAGAAAATTCGTTTGAGGATCTACCCGTTACATCGCTCGTGTTACAGCATCATCATATCCAACTAAATGAAGAATTTTCTCACTTCGAAAGACATCTTCCAGAAATCGATTTAGAGGTAGGCGTGCTTCTTCCTTCCATGACATCCCCGTCTCAGAATGCGACTTTGCCTAGTGGTAGTTATGCTTGTATTGTGAGTAGAGGTATGGCAGGGAAGGAACGATTTCGTAAATTATATTCATTTCTACAAGAATGGCTTCAAGAAAACAACTATAAAGTCGAGGGACCATTAATTGATATCGTCTTAACAGACCTCACTCAGTTAACTGCGATTGATTATACGGAAGATATACTTTCTGAGACTCAATTTCGCATTACACCAAATAATGCGTAGTGTGAAAGCAACAATCATTTTGTACTTTAATTTTATATATGTAAAATTAATTCTAAAAAAATCGCAATTTCTTATTACAACGATTCATAAAGAAAATGACAACATCCCTACTCCTCGGTTCATCAAGGCAGTAGGGATGTTTTTTCATGTCCACCAATCCGGTGGAGTATATCTCGTTAAAAGATCTTTCTCGACGAGTCGCTGATTCACATAAGATGTGACGCTTGGAAGTAGCGCATCCATGTTGGCAGGGTGCACCATGACCTCAACGGATGAACCGGGTGAGATTGAATCAAGTGTCGCAAACGAAACGCCCTCTCCATAAAACCGCTCATCGAAGCGATTCGTCAGCCAGAAATCCCGGTGCTTCTCGTTCCCCGCAGCACGGAACGTCGTTTGATATTCGCTAGCGAGCTTGAAGATGACGGAGTCGATCGCGGACCAGCCGTGGATATGATGGTGACTGTCTAAGTGGTGCAGCGACAGCCTGGTAGCAAGAAAAGCTTCAATCTGGGCTTTCCATTCCAGGTAGACGTCTTCAGGATCCGGTGGCTCTTCCTTCAAAAAGCGACTCGTGAAACGAAACGTCCCGTCCTCCTTTGTTAACGACTGACTTGTCGACGCGAGCGGTTTTCCCCAAGAGAGCACGAGATGTACGCCGACATGCAGGTCCGAGTGTTGCTGAGAAAGTCGAACAGCTTCTTCGACCGCATGTCCGTTCATCATCAGCGTCGTCGAATTGACGGGACCGTAAAGATGACTCTCGATGATGCCTTGGTTAATACCCGTCGTCAAACCGAAATCATCAGCATTGACGATTACACGCGTCTTAGGCATGTGCCGTACCAGTCAGCGAGAGTGCTTGATCAAGCACTTGATCGCCATTCATCAACCCGTATGCCATGTTGTCAATCACAGCAACCGGCACGTTAACTGCTGTACGGATTTTGTTCTCGAGGTAGCGGACTTGCGGACCGATCAAGATGACGTCCATCGTCGTATGTTCCTTTAGTCGCGATTCGGGTACTGCTTCGATCGTTGCGTCAAGCCCTCGTGCTACGGCTTCCGTCCGCATTTTTTCTACTAAGATTGAAGTGGACATGCCTGCTGAGCAGACGAGTAAGATATTCATTTCGCTTCCTCCAGTCGATTGATTTTCGTGATCATGTCGATCATCTCGGTCGCCAGTTCCTTGACCGTCATCGCCGTCATCAGATGATCTTGAGCGTGGACGAGTAGGACACTCATCTCGTTGCTCGTTCCTCGTGCTTCTTCTTGCAAAAGTTCCGTTTGAAGTTTGTGTGCTTCAAGAAACGAGGTTTCAGCTTCTTCCAGCTTTTCTTTTACGAGCGCAGCGTCGCTGCGTTTGGCAGCGGCGATCGCCTCAAACGCACTTGATCGTGCATTTCCGGCATGTAAGATGATCATGAACGATAATTGTTGGATTGATTCTGTCTTCAACTGATTTTCTCTCCTTCGTGGATGCTGTCTTTATTTCGATTGATTTCGGCAGTCATGGCGCGTGCTCCTGCTACGACGAACGGGATGTAAATGAGTGTCGCGAGCGTCAAGTTGAACACCTGAAGCAGGACACCGCGGATGCTACCACCGGTGACAAGGTACCCGCTGATGATTGGTGGTGTCGTCCATGGTACGATAGCGACCGTCTTTGGAACCATTCCGGTTGATAATGCAACATATGAGACGACCGTCAAGACGACCGGTGCGAGAATGAATGGAATCAACATGACCGGGTTGAGCACGATCGGCATACCAAAGATGACCGGTTCGTTGATGTTGAACAGCCCGGCTGGAGCGGATAGCTTAGCGACTTGATGATAGGGATGATTGCGTTGTTTCCTTACGACGATGAAGATGGCGAGTAGAAGTGACAACGTCGTACCAGAGCCACCCATGAAGACGAACGCATCGAGGAACGGTTTCGTTACCGTATACGGGACATCATAAGCGGAAGCGCCAGCTTGGAAGGCAGCTAAGTTTTGTTCAATCAGCGGCAGGTAGATTGGCTCGATGACCGACCCGATGATGTTCGTGCCGTGTAGACCGAAGAACCAGAGGACATGGTTCAACAAAGCGATGATCAGACCAGCGGCAAGCGAATCACCGAAACCTTGAAGTGGCTGTTGGATTGCCTTGAAGATGACTTCGAAGATGCTGAGTTCGAGTTTTATTTGAATGAACAACTGGATCGCAGCAACGACCGTCAAGATGATCATCGAAGGAATCAATGCTTGGAACGATCGGGTGACACCACCGGGCACCCCCTCCGGCATCCGGATCGTCAGTTTCGTATGGATGAGAAGGCGGAACGCTTCCGTCACGAGGAGCGAGACGATGATGGCGACGAATAAACCTTGTGCGCCGAGCCAAGCGAAGCTAAGTCCCCAGTCTTTCGTGACTGGAACAAGCATGACGTAAGATGCGATCGACAGGATACCAGCGGCAAGACCGTCGATATCGTAGGACCGTGCCAAGTTATAGGCAATCGAGAAAGCGACTAGTAAGCCGAGGATCGCGAAGGAGGCATTCCAGATGTTTCCGCCGAGCCGTTGCCAACTGCCTTCACCAAAAGCGTTGTTCATCGAGCCGACGAAGTCGAGCGACCAGCTGCCGAGCTGGATGGCAGGGAAGTTATTGATCAGGATCGCGAGCGAACCGACGATGATGAGCGGCATGACGGAGACGAACCCGTCACGGATGGCGACGAGATGGCGCTGGGAACCGATCCGTCCGGCGATTTCAATGAACTTGTTCATGAGAGAACCTCCTTAAGTTGGAATTGGGGTAAGTACGGGTGATGCGCGCGAAACAGCTCTTCAAGTAAAGCGTCGATCCGTTTTTCGTCTTGGATCAATGGGTTCATCAGGGCAGCGAGATAAGCATCCTCATACTTCCCGGAGATGGCGGCTTGAATCGTCAGTTGCTCGAATGTCTTTAAGTTCGTGATCAGTCCACGCACGTGGAGTGGTAAGCTACCGATCGACAGAGGTCGCGGTCCGGCTTTTGTGATGACGGCGTTGACCTCGATGACCGCATCTTCCGGTAAGTCACGGATCGTTCCTTGATTCAGCGTATTGACGGTTTGGATATCACCACGGTCGTTATAGAGCGAGTCCATTAAATTACACGCTGCATCCGAGTAGTAGGCTCCACCGCGTTGCTCAAGCTCCTTCGGTTTTACATCGAGCGATACGTCTCGGTATTGCTCGAACAGTCGGCGCTCGACTTTTTGGACGACTTCAGCGCGTGTCCCGTTCTCTTCGTAAGCCTGTAAATCTTTAGCGAGCACGTCACGCGTTTGGAAATAATACTGATGGTACGGGTTCGGCAACATTTTAATTGAATTCAGGAACGACTCCGACCAGCCGAGTCCGACGATATTCGCTGGTGAGTAGTCATTCCCTTGACGCAATGCAGCAAGAACGTCTGCCGTCCGGTCCACACCATTCACCAAGACTTGTCGACCGAAGATGAAGTGATTCAATCCGATGAATTCGATCGAGACGTGCTCGACGGGGGCGTGCAGGATTTCAGCGACGGAGTTCCGCATGTTGAACGGGATGTTACAGACACCAATCACCTTCTGATGCTTGGAATGTTTCAATAGTGCTTCGGTCACGATTCCTGCAGGATTGGTGAAATTAATTAACCAGGCATCTGGACAGAGTTCCGCCATCTCGTCAGCGAGCTCTAGTAAGACGGGAATCGTCCGAAACGCCTTGAACATACCGCCAGCGCCATTCGTCTCTTGACCGATGAAGCCATGCTTCAGTGGGATGCGCTCGTCAAGCGCACGGGCCGCAAGACCACCGACTCGGATTTGCGTCGAGACGAAGTCGGCTCCACGGAGCGCTTCTCTTCGATCGAGTGTCCAACGAAGTGCGATCTTCACGTTAGACTTGTCAATCATCCGTTGTGCGAGTTTCCCAACGGTTTCGAGCTTTTCTTTTCCGTCTTCGATATCGACGAGCACGACCTCATCGACCGGAAAGGAGTGGTGACGCAGAATGAATCCTTCGATGATTTCCGGTGTATAGCTGGAGCCTCCACCGATGATGACGACCTTGAGTGGCATGTTGTGAATTCCTCCTTATGAAAGCGATTTCTTTTTGTTGTAACAAATGTAACAAATAATACAACTTAGAGCAATATAAAAATACAAATAAAACAAATTATGATTTGTATTTGCATTTGTATGATGTCTGTATCACAATAAAGGCACAAAGGATTAGAGGAAGAGGTGGGGGTATGTCGCAATCGACGTTACAGACGGCAATCAAGGAAGAGTTACTGTCGCGAATCAAGAGAGGCTATTACGAAGAAGGGAAAAAATTCCCGACGGAGTATGTACTTTGTGAAGAGTTCGATGTTAGTCGGACGACCGTTCGGGGGGCATTGAACCAGTTGACGCTTGAAGGGTATCTGATTCGACAGCAAGGACGTGGGACGTTCGTCGCCGGTAAAAAAGTTCGGCAGACCTTGTCGCATACACCGAACAATTACGCCGCTCAGTTAGCGGTGCAAGGTAAGCGGGGCGAGGTGTCGTTGATTCAATTATCCGTCGTCTCTGCGACCGACGTCCTAACGGAAGTCTTTCCTGTAGAAGAGCAAGCGCCCATCCAGAAGATTGAACGGATTCGTCATGCCGACGGTGAACCGACACAATATGAGATCTCATTCATCCCCTGGTCGATTGCTCCAGGAATTACGAAGGAACAAGCAGAACATTCGTTGTTTGATACGCTATCGAAGGTCTTCGATATCCAAGTGGCGAAAACGACGGAGTCACTCGAAATCGTCTTAGCGGATGAAGCCATCAGTAGTCATCTGAAATGTCCGGTCAATGCGCCGTGTTTTTATATCGAGACGGTGACAGAGGATCAGGAAGGTCAGATCATTGAGTATTCACGATCCTACTTCCGTGGGGATAAGACAAACTTTGTGATTGAACGTTCGTATCGTTAAATGGAATAGCATTGTTGCCGAGAAGCACGAAAAAAGGTTGAATCCCTTCACACATCGAAATGGATTCAACCTTTTTTGACGTCATCATTTTGTTTCAACTCACATTATGCTAAGTAATAGTTGAGGCTGTTCGGAGAGTAAGTAATCGTTTTCGACGTAGCGATGATAGGACAATGACGAATCGTTCACATGAAATAGCGTCAACTGTCGACTCTCGAAGTCGACTTCTTCTATGTAGACAAGTTCTGTAATGCCACCGGAATGATGGGGAGGAAGCAGTTTTAAGGATAATCTTTCCCGTAAAGCGATGAATAACATGACGTCCATTTTATAAGTCATAGTAACGGAAGTATCATTGTGAAGAATAATGGATGAATCGATGGAGAGACAAATAAGCGGATTCATAGTGGGTAACGATACCGGATGAGTCATTTCTTTTTGAAGGTGCTGCATGATGGACCTCCTTATAATAAGAACGTATGTTCATATTATGGGGTGTGAATACATTTTTTGCAATATTATTTGAGGTGAATCGTTTATCAAGGCATCAATCATGATTGTTCAAAGAGTTTGAATGGAGTTTTATAGATGGATTCTGGTACAAACGATAAGATCATGCTTTTCAAAAAAGGATGCTGAATTTTCATAGGTTTTGAGATAATCGGATCATATCCGTGCACCGGATTCCGTTTTCAATGATTTCCTTTTTGTAGTACCTCAAGAAGTAGTTCGTATCGACACCGATTATTCGAAATCTAGACGTTTGACTATCTTATATGAGGGTTCTGCCACTAGCAAAAAATTCATCGGAGGATTTTCCTGATGAGACAATTGACGAATGTTTACATTCATAACTGTATACTTCTTACATTTTAAGATGAATTAGCGAACCACTATTTTTATTAAATATAATATCAATTAATAAAAACCAGCATCTGATAAATAATCAGGTGCTGGTTTCATATTCTAAAGAGTCTATATCCAAGACTAATAATTTTTTAACTCGGCATATGTTGAAGTTCGTCATAAAGAACGTAGCTTCCTGATGGAATGTCTTTCGCACGATACATGGCGATATCCGCATGTTGGAGCATCTCGAGCATACTCAAGGCATCCGTCGGATAGCAGGAGATACCGATGCTTGGCGGGCAAGAAATCGTATGATTGGCAATCTCATAAGGTGCTTGTAACGTGCTCAACAACTGATTTGCCATACGATGAAGTTGTTCGTATGATCTAACGTCCTTTAAAAGTAATGTAAATTCATCGCCGCCTTGTCGCGCCATCATGTCAAAATCCATTTCAAATGATTGTAGTCTTTTCGCAACAGATTTCAATAATTGATCACCGACATCGTGTCCAAGTGTATCGTTGACCGTTTTGAATTGATTTAAATCCATGAAAAATAGCGACACATTTGATGTAGGATGAGGTGAATCAGATGTGATAAGCGTTGAAAGTCGTTCCTCGAATGCAAGACGATTAAACAGTCCGGTCAGTGCATCATGATAGGCAAGGTATTGAATACGTTGTTCATTTCGTTTCATTTCAGTCACATCCTTACCGATACCAAAGATTCCTACAATTTCGTTTTGGACGATGATTGGAACATTGGTGATGTTCATATACGTACTGGAACCAAGTGTATTTTCAACCACGGTTTCATAGCTTCGTGGCATACCTTTAAATACTTCTTTCAATTCTTTTGAGACTGTCATCCGGTGTGTATCTTTGACGTATCGAAGGCTATTTTGACCCATCAATTCGATTTTAGAGACACCTAAAAGATTGCTACAGGCAGTATTCGCACTATCGAATTGACCTTTAAGATCAGTTGAATACACTGGATCTGGATGGTATTCAAACAAGGATTTATATCGTTCTTCGCTTAATTCAAGCGTTTGTGCTTGATCGTAGTAGCGACGGACTAATTTATGATTCTCGATAATAATTAAGACTTGTCGGGTGATGACGAGTAAAATGGAAAGTCCTGAACCAACTGTCACGATATCGAAACTACGGGAGTGAAAACCCATGAAGACGAACAGAATCAAGACTCCTCCATAAGGCGTTAGCATTTGAAAAATATTTAACTTTTCGGGTTGAGTCGCTGACTTTGTACTTATAGTATTTGGCTGATGTTGAAGACCCGCATAAGCTAAAAGAATCATTGCTATGATGAACAAGGGGTCAATTAAACTACCTGAGATGTACGTGTCTTGGGCAATCAAATACAAGTAAACAGAGTCAGCGATTGCTTGTATCGTGACGGCTGCAATAATGAGATACATGGATAAACTTTTATCCTTACGCGTAAGATTAAAAAATAAAAAGGAAGCGGCGACTAACATACCCAAGTCTCCCAAAGGATAGATGAGAGAGACAATGAGAGCATTGATGGTTGCCATGCTCGTATCCAGAATAGGTTCGATCAAAAAGTGCCAAGAAAACGTACTCGCAACGACTAAAATGATCAAGACATCGAATAAAAATGAAATGCGTTGCTGTATTGCTGCATCCTTTAAAATTTTGTATGTCAGAGCGTAAAGTAGGAACAGCACTTGAAGAATGTAAAACACGTCTGGCCATCCTGGAAACGCCACATTTTTGTGGAAAATACTTTCTGTGAAAAACCAAATCAATTCGGCGATTAAATACCAAAAGGTGCCGAAAGCGATAAGTAACCAAAACTTACGATCGTTTGAATCAGCCCATTTGATAGCAATCTTTAAATAGAGAAGGGCAATCAACAATCCTGAAATCGAAAAGATATTTCCCCCTAGTGCTTCAAGAGAGGGAGAATCAGAAAAAGTAAAAATCCATCCATAATAGCCTAAAGCATAGAGTAGAATGATTAGGATAAAGCTTTTAGGTTGTTTAAACATGCTATTCTTTTACTCCTTCTTATCATATTCACTTAGTATACAATGAGCTTATTTTTTGAACAGAATTTGTTTATAAAACAGGTCTATACTGATTAATCAGACAGAGCATCTTAAAAGTATTCCTTAAGAGAAAGGTATAAAAATAAATCGCAATCATAAAGTGCATGACATAAACGATCAAACGTCATCTACATCATGCACTTTAAAATTTTTAGAGAGGTGTGGTCTTCAATACATCTTGTGTTTGAAGTAATGTAACGAATGCGTCAAAATCGATTGGACGTGAAAATAGATAGCCTTGACCAATCGTACAACCGTAGGAAGTGAGAATCTTTTTTTGCTCAATCGTTTCTATACCTTCCGCAACGACGTTTAAATTCAGATTCAAACCAAGCTCAATGATCGTCTTGACCATAGGAGAATTCTGATTAGAAGTCAGGCGATCAATGAACGACTTATCGATTTTCAATGTATCTATCGGAAGTTGCTCGAGCACATTCAAGGACGAATACCCTGTTCCGAAGTCATCGATGGATGTTTTAATCTGCGAGGTCTTCAAACATTGCAAAATCGAAACGCTCTCTTTGATGTTTTGAACAATGCTCTCTGTAATCTCAAGCTCGAGCCACTGCGAGTCAAGAGATGTCTCCTCGAGAATCTCGCTGACACGCTGGCAGAAGTTTGGACTTTGGAATTGAAGAACAGAAACGTTGACCGATAGAAGCAAAGGTTCGAATCCTAAATGCTGAAGTTGTTTACTTTGGTAAGTCGCAGTAAATAGGACCCACTCTCCGATTTCATTGATAAGACCTGCTTCTTCAGCGATTGGAATGAACTCAGCTGGTGAAATCCATCCGAACTTTGGATGATGCCAACGGAGCAATGCTTCCATACCAATGATTCTCCCAGAACGAAGATTGACTTTAGGTTGATAGTAGACGCTTAATTGTTGCTCACGTATCGCATTTCGTAAATAGGATTCAATTTCAAGCTTTCGTACTAAGTTGGATTGAAGTTCAGTTCCATAGTAAACAAATGCGTAATTTCCATTCTGTTTAGCTTGATAAAGAGCTTCAGCTGTATGAGCCTGTATTTCTTCGATAGTCAAACTTTGGTCAGGAAATACACTGACACCACCATGCGCTACAATATTCAATTCTAGCTCCTTCAAACAGATAGGAGCTGCAAGGTGAATGAATATTTTTTCATTCATTACAGTGATACTAGATCTTTCTGTTTTCAGAAGCACAATCATAAACTCATCTTCACTATACCGATACATTTTAAAATTCTCTTTCAGTACATGTTTTAAACGGAAAGATACTTCTTTCATGATCTGTTCACCGACATGATGCCCGAAAATATCTGTGTACATTCGCACCCGTTCTACTTGAAGCAATATGAAGGCAAGCGGTGTGTGTTCATCTTTAAGGGTATTTTTGGTGTCTTGTAAAAAAGATGCACGATTACCTAAGCTTGTTAATGGATCGATATATGCAATTTGGTTTAATTCAGCTAATAATTCACTATTTTTCATGACAGTAAAAGCTTGTCTAATAATGATAAGAAGAAAAATCATGATCC
This sequence comes from Exiguobacterium sp. s191, assembly GCF_018618955.1. Classification (NCBI taxonomy): domain Bacteria; kingdom Bacillati; phylum Bacillota; class Bacilli; order Caryophanales; genus Exiguobacterium; species Exiguobacterium sp. s191. Next base: position 731,131 of record NZ_JACSNC010000001.1, read on the forward strand.
ATCCTGTACTTAAGGCATTTAAATTCCAGGCATAACTTTGCATCATTAGGATAGAGAGAATCAAGATGCTCGAATAAGGAAAGATAAATTCTTTTTTAGTTGATACATTAAGAGCAAATGGATCAATCATACTTTCTTGTCTTGGCTCTTTTTCATGATATCGAGCAGTGTAACCGATAAACAATAATGCGATAGACCAAATCAAATCGACACTGCCACCTGATATATAGCTATTTTTAATTGTAAATTGTGCAAAAGTGATATCTCCGATGACTTGTAAAAATAAACCGATGATGAGATAAGTCAAATATGCATTGCGTTTGTTAAATAGAATTAAATAATAAAGCGTGATGATAAAAAAAAGAATTCCTAAATCTGCAATTTGGAAAAGAAATGTATGGGCGATGTACCATAAAGACTGCTGATTAATCTGATAAAGTGGATAAAGCAGGTAATGATAACTAATTGAAGTCGCGGCTATCATATAAATCATTGTATTAAAGAAGAATGCCGAGTTTGAAAATTTTCTCGTTTGATTCAAAAGTTGATTTAACAGGGCAGCAAAGTAGAAAAAGTAAGAGCAGACCCAAGTTAAGGATGATAAGTCCGGTGTATCCAGGGCATTATTCGTAACAAGTAAGATGATCCAAACAAGTGTGCCAAGGGTAGAAAAACTAGCTCCAAGACCTAAAAACATCCAAAAACGTCTAGCGGAGTCATTCTTAAGATAACTTTTTATGATCCAACTCGTACTTAAAATACCGACGAACAACTGGACCGTGTTCAATAGAACCAATCGCATCCATTCAGATCCTTCAAAAAAATGGTTCCCATACCAAAACAATAAACCAATTCCGATGGACAGAAGGAAGGGATAACTTATAGTTGTACGCAAAGATTTTTCCTCCCTTATGTTTAAATAGCTTTCAAATAAGTATCGGATATATTGGATTTATATTTAACGTAATGTTCTAATGTCGTTCGGATTTTAAAAATAGCTACTATTAAAAAAATATAGAACTTAAAAATAAGCCTAGTTCTCCCAATTGAGTTGATCTAGGCTTACATTTAGTTTGTTATCGTTTTATATTTATTGATTTAAACGATTTAAAAGCTTTTTTACTGTCGTGTCTAGTAATTTGAAGCTTTCAAGTTTACAAGATGGTACGTCGTTTTCGTTCCATTCGTGATGCTGTACGCCAGTACACCGTCATGGTACAGAGGAATGGAAACCAGCTCTTCAAAGTCCGTTAAAGGAGCGACGGTCTTCGCTTTTAAGTCCGCATACATCAACTGATGGATGCCTTCGCGGAAGATGACTTGTGTATTTGAGAGGAACTGAATGTCGTCGATCGTCGTCTGGGCACTTGAAGCAGAATAGTTCAGCGTCTGTTCGTCCAATCCGATTGGGTGGAATATGGCGTCGCCTTCTGTTCCAAGAGCGAGATAGGTACCGCTGCGACTGAAATCAATCAATCCGGATATCTCTTTTTTGTAGGCACCATCCAGCGTCTCAAGCACACGGACGTTCTTTCCGTTGTTAAAGTGAGACGTGTATAAAGTCACCCCGTCATCGCTATCGCGGTGCTCGTATGTGAATAGACCGTCTCGTACCTTTCCTGTTTTTAAGATGAAAGACTGGAGTGGTGTGATCTTTCCGGTTTTTAATGAATACGACTTGATCGTGGAAACCGTTTTTTGTGCAGTCGCTTCTTGCGTGATCCAGGAAACCCGAGTTGACGTGACATCGATTTTTGGAGGAGATGTATCAAAGCGACTTTCTCCAGTATCGAGCGTCGTCACCTGATTCGTCGTAATCTTCAATTGACGAATCGACCATTTTACACCTGTTTTCGTCGGTTGTTCCGTTTCGACCCATAGTAAAAACGCACCTGTACCCGTCACCATCGGGATTGCATGCTTCGTCGCATGGACGATTTTGTTGTGCTGTCGTTTCGTATCGTATGTATAAATGGTGCTCTTATTTTCTTGTAGATCCAAGTAAAACATCTGGTTTTGATAAGAATACTGTGGATCGATCGAGACACGGTGTTTGCTTAATAAGGAAGAGATGTCGTACGTTTTCGTTTGACCTAACGTGACGCGCTCCGATTGCTTTTCTAATTCGATTGCTTGTTGGTTCTTGGAGTCGGTCGTTGCTTTCTTCAAGGAAGTGTTTACTTGTTCAGGTGACGCGACATTTTTTTGTGCTACACGCGGTGTTGCTTGTTCTTGCATCATGGAACAACCCGCTGTCGTCCAAACGATGGTCGAAAGACAAAAGACGGATGCGAATCGATGTAATTTCATATCGGATAGCTCCTTCGAAGATTTTCGGAAACGTAAGTCAGTGCTGCATATCATGTGAAGAGGGACTCGGACGACGGGTGTGAAGAAATACGAGATACCACCACTTTAATGTGTAGGCGAATAAGAAGACACACATCCATGCCCACGGTCGCAGTGTCGTCAATCCTTCGTAAAAATGTCTGAACTCTGTAATGTCAAGACGGTACATGGAGTTCCAAATGAATAATGCACACAGAAAAAGCATGGCTAACATCGCTCGAATCGATGCTTTTCTCAAAGATGGATGCTTGATCGCGACAAAAATTGCACTGATAAGTGTGATGAAAAAGAAAGCATAGAATAATACCCACACCCACATGTCATTGGTTGGACCCATATGTATTTTCCTCCTCAGTTAATCATGGATGCGTCTAGACGATCTTCTAAACAAAACAGAAAGAATGACATCAATCAGTAACCCGATCAAGAACCAACTGATCAAGGTCAGGATGTAGATCAGAAAAAGTGGGACATGGAAGGAATCTAGCCATGTTCCAAGAAAGGATCGTGATTCAAGAAGCCAGAAAACAGGGCTCGTCAAAAACAACAAGATATTTTTGTCGTCGTAGCCGAAGGCATTGAACAGACAGACAACAAGTGAGAGCAAGGGTAGCCAGAGTCGAAAACCTTTACGCATTATTATTCATCTCCTGTTTGAGTGAGGTTGGTTTTATCGGACTTGAATCAAAAAGGCGGATAGACCGTCACCATGTTCGTTCCATCCGGCAACGACCTCATAGGTATACGTACCTTGAGCAGACGGTGCGATAAGAATGTCGTTTTTTAATGAAACCTGTTCACTTTTCGTTTTCGAATCCCAGCGTACGACTTCGAGCGAATCGGGTTTACGATCAAACGAGAGATGAATTTTGTCAGAGGGTGAGACGATGACGGGTTTACTTTTTTCAGTCATGTGTAAAGCATCCACATAGATCATGTCCGCACATTGAGCACTGAACAAACTGGACCAGCAATAAGAACCTTGAACAGTTGGAATCGCTTTACCGTTTACTTCGACGTTTGGGTCATAGGGTTCGATCCGAAATGGCTCAAAATAGATAAAAAAAGCAATCACGGCAAGTAGTGAGCCAATCAAAATGAATTTAAGGATACCAGCTCCTCCTTTATTGAATAAATAATAGTGTTAAATCGGAAATTAAAATCAATCAAGTCATATATCATGCAAAAGAATCTTCATATAGAATCATTTTCCACAATAAACTATCAAATCCCTTCAAATGGATGAAGGGATTATGAATGAGGCACACGTGTCTCTTTGAGACGACTAGGTTTTGAGGAAGTCATGTTCCTTTTACGAAGAATGGAGGAATCAATGCTTCTCCCAGTGGGCTTGATAATCGAGAATATATTGACTCAGGGGAATCGGCTCGGTGCCAGTCACTTCGCGGAATTGACGGTTCGTTCGTTTCGTGAGTCCGAGACTAATCGGGAGGTGTAACATGATGACTTCATTGACGTAGCTTTTCGGATATCCTTTTTGGACCATCTTCATTTGGAAGAATGGAATCGAAGGGTTCGTGTAACGAATCGTCTTTCCTAAGAGTAGCGTCATCAGACTTGCGATCTCATGGAAACCGAAAACTTCCTCGCCATGCAATGTATAGACACGATTGAAATGGGGAGCAGGATGTTCGAGGCAATGGATGACGAACGTCGCGATATCCCGAATGTCGATCATGCTTGTCTTCCCAAGACCAGCGGGCGTAACGATCTGCTCGTGAAAACGGATGTCATCACGCATGAAGAGATTCAAATTTTGCATGTAGTATCCGGGACGGATGATTGTAAACGGGATACCGGTCTCTTGAATGATCTTTTCGATCGTATGGTGAGGTGTCAGCGGAAAGACTGGAACATCCTTGAACGAGAGATAAACAATGTGCCGGACTGAGGTGAAGCGCAAATAGCGCAGAAAGAGATGGAACTGTCGTGTTGATACTTGGGACGGATACATCAAAAAGAGTTGATCGACGCCTTTTAACGCTTGTGAAAACGTTGAGATATCGGCGTAGTCCAGGTGACGATAGTGAAAAGCATTGCCGAATTTCTCTGAAGCAGCTGCTGGGTCGATGACAGCCGCATGAAAGGGAATATGTCGCTTCATCATTGCATGACCGACGGCTAGTCCAACGTTTCCTGTGAATCCTGTTACTAAAATCGTCATGTGTAACGTCCTTCCTGTACACTTGACTGAACTGCTGTTTGATGAGAAGTAAATTATGATATGTCTAAGAAAAAGTGAGGTGGTAAATCGTCCGCTAATTGCTTTATCGTAACTTGATTGAGCGTATTAAAGAACGAAATCAGTGCAACATCTAATAGTTGATCTAACGCACGTACCTGATAACGCGTTCCCAGGAAAAGCGGACGTTCGAATAATGCGACGACTTCTCCGACCCGGACAGTATGACTCAATGGAAGGAGTTGAACACCACCTTCTCGTCCAGCATGGGTTCGTAAAAGACCTGCTCTTCCTAAAATTGAAATGATCTTCGTAAGATGCTCGTACGAGATGTTACATTGAAGCGAAATATCTCTCGTCTTTACGTATTCTCCTCTTCGTGTCATCGATTTTGAGGTGTGTGCCAAAAAAAGTAATGTCAGCAAGCCGTGTTCCGTAGCACGTTTCAACCGCACGATCGCATCTCCTTTCATTTTTGACTGACGATGATTTCAGACAATCAAGAGACAATATCGCGTCATGGAGGAAAAGGGCGCTTTCGTCATGTAAACATGCGTGTAGGAATCATCGAATGTGATCAAAGCAGAAATGAGGTGTGCGCGAATGTACCGACAGGAGAGGCTTCGCCGTTGAGGCGTAATCAGTTCATCTCTTCGAGAGTCGAAGTCGAGCAACAATTGCAATGGGTACTCTGTGAATATCGTCACCTGACAATGAATGCCGAGCCGGTGATAATAATCGACGATGCATTGACGAACGAACAGTGCTCGTTCATGAGTAATCATATGCTTTGCCCTCCTCTTCATTTACCCAATCGGATAGATGGTCTTTTATATATTGCCGAAGGGTGATCGGTCGTTCACCAATTAGTTCTAGAAAGTGGTTATCCGTCTCATCCGCTAGACCTAATAAGATCGGCACATGAAGTTTGATGATTTCATTGGTTTCTTCGTAAGACAATCCATGTTGCATCATAAAGGACCGGAAAAAATCAATCGACGGGTTCGTATACATGATCTCTGTTTCAAGTTCTTCTCCGAGAAGCCGGGCGACTTCGTAAAAATTGTAAGCCGCTTCACCGCTGATCGTATAGATTTTATTGAAGTGAGTGGCTGGGTTTTCAAGACACGTCATCACGACGGTCGCTACGTCACGGGCATCAATCATGCACGTCTTACCAATTCCTGCCGGTGCGAAGAGGTGTGCATGATCTCGTAACATATCTCGCATGAACATGTTTAAATGCTGCATGTAGTAGCTAGGACGAATGATCGTGTAGGGAGTGTCGGTTTGGCGAATGACGACTTCAATACGATGATGTGGCGTGAACGGGAGGGATAGAGCGTCTTTGGCTGAGAGGTAGACGATGTGTTGCAGGGCAGTCTGTCTGAGATAATGAATAAAATATTCGAATGTTTCCAAGTCCGCGTTTGCAGGAAATTCGAGAAAGATTTGATCGCATCCTGCGAGTGCCTCTACGAACGTCGAGGCATCTTGGACATTGAATCGACGAAAGTCAAAATGCTCTCCGTATAATTCGGAAGCGGCTTGTGGATCGGATACCCCGATGCAAAAAGGCTGTTCTTCCGTGCGCATACGTTGGCTGACGAGCTGCCCGATCGGTGAAGAAAAGTCCGTAATGAAAATCATGGGAAGGTTCCTTTCCTCTCTTAGATGAACGAGGCATCACTGATGTTGGAAAGTGGTAAATAAAATACTTGTATTAGTTATATAATACCCTAATTATCTTTCAAATACCGGATAGATGATAGTTCCTGCTAAAAACATGATTAAGTATTCCATTTATTCAATATATGAACCTTAATATTCAAAAAAATTAATTATAAATACTTATGTTTACATATCTAGGCTTATTATGAATATTACTTGACGTACTTGTCGTGAAGGCTATCGTAAATTTGCGCGTATGTTTCCTTGAGTGACTTAATCGCAGTCGCATCGCCAATAACATCCACTACATCCGTCGACACATACAAAAGAAAAACTGAGTCATAGAAGACGATGTAAGCTGGCGTGTGCCCTCGATAGACTTTTGTGCAATAGGAAATGATTTCATTGAGCTCTATATCTTTCACATGCGCATAGACGACACTTTTATGAGCTACTTCATCTTCCACGATATACTCTTTCCAGTTTCGAATCGTGATCGACGAGCCTACTCGTGCCTTTGCTGAATAACGACGAAAACGATGAATGTACGCAGCAACGAATAGAAGATGGATGGATCTGTCTTCTTGAAAAATCGTCTGAAGAATTTCTTTTAACTGCGAAGCATTTAGGTCTTCCATTAAAAAGCGGCTACGGCGTTCTGGTGTTGACTGAAAATAGGGTGTTGGCTTCCTGATATCAAGCTCGATCTGGAACTGAGATAAATCAAGCATATAGAAGTCTCCTCATTCTATTAAAGTTTTGGTGACGAATAGGGAATGTGACGGATGAAGGCATCCAGCTGAATGTCGAAGTACGCTTCAAGATCGAATCGAAGTTGCCTTTCTAAATCAGACAAGCATGTCACTAAGGTGTCGAGAGGAAAAACAGTGTTCATCCGTTCATCGCCCCAAATCGATTGAATATTTCCTTGATTCGTGGAGGGGACCATCGATACGATTGCCCCTTCTTCATCATGGTCAAACTCCACCGAATAATAAGAAAAGGCAGGAATGAATGAAGGCGTCACCAATCTTTTCCACCGATACAACGATTTATAAAACTCGAAGATGGATAACGATGTTTCGAGATATAGTGCATGATCAATGATGATTTTGACATTCGCTTCAATCGACGGAATCGTGGGGATATCCTTTGCTGAAGCATTTGAAATAGCGTTCGGTGAATTTAAAAAATCATACGTACATCTGATTTGAGAAGACACGTTCATCACTCCGGTTCATGAATTGACATTAGCTGAATACTTTATTTCGTTGCCGAAACGGACGAATCCCTAGAGCAATCGAAGCCCCGATGCAACTAAATAGACACCCGATGATTAAAGGAAGAGATAGCGTCGATTCACCGATCAATACGGAAGCAACACCGCCAATTAGCGGAAATAGTGCTACCATATAGCCGCTCTTCGCACCACCGATCCGTTCGACGAGTTTCAAATAAAACAGCCAGGCAAGAAACGATGCAATCACAGTTAAATACAGTAAGGCAGAAAGATAGGTAGCTGTTGTCGGGAGCGTAAGCGGTGTTCCTTGAATCATGACGATTGCGCCCATCACTAAACTCGCGACAGTGAATCCGATCGCATTGGCATGAACCGGATTGATTCGTTGCTTGGCGTTCCGCGCTGAACTGGCGTCACCTACTGATGTCAATAGCGTGCCGACTAGAGCAATCAAGACACCTTTTAAATCGGTCAGTCCATGGATGCTGCTTAGACTCGGAACAATCAGGACACCGACGCCGATGATACCAAAACATCCGCCAATCCAAACGCGCGCATGGAGGGTCTCTTTTAAAAACAAGCGCAGAGCGATTGGTGTCAGAATGACCTTGAGTGAGAAAATCAATGTCACGATGGCGGCAGAGCTTAACATCGTCGCGTAATAGAGACATAAGTAACTCAGAGCGAAGTTACAGACACCGAATACGACGATGAAAGGCATGTCCGACGCGGTAGGTTTGTTCGTTCGTTTAACGAATAACGCGAATAGAATGAAAAGAACAGCGGTCATCGCTAATCGATAGGTCAGGGATACTTCCAAGGCGACAGGTGTTCCTTGGATTTTGACAGCAATGAAGTTCAGTCCCCAGACGATCAAACAAAATAAATACATGAAATATGTCATGGTTAATCCTCGTTTACGTATTTTCATTTCCAAATCTTTTCCTGTCTATCATCTTAACAAAAATGGTCGTGTAACAAACGATTTCAGTAAAAATCATTTGTCAGCATAAACAAAAAATCACTGACCGTCATACGACAGTCAGTGATCCAATAGATAGAAGCATCAATCATAATTTGATTTTAACGGTGTAGAGAAAACCGGTAAATCCTGTTTTTACGTTCATGACGAAGATGTTTTCATTTTTCGGTACGATGTAGATGACATCAATTTTTGAGTGTAACGGAGCGTAATAACCTAAGCTTTCTGAATAGGCTTTTTTGTTTAGGTTAATCGTTTCTTCAGGCGTGTAGCTTTTCTTGTGACGATCAATCAATGGGAAAGAAGATGGTTTATAGTCGATATAAGAGTCAGCTGAATCTTCACCCTTTACCTGCATCTCAAGTCTGACAGATACGGCTTGTTTATCTTTCGGAAGATTCTTAAGTGGAACACGTTTCGCCGAACTGACCATGAACCCACGTTCTTTCATTAAATTTTTATCACCAGCATAAGTCTGAAGACCACCTTTATTCATCAGTTCTTCGATGGCGTCTGTATTCGTTTTCTTTGACTGTTTCTTTTGTCCGGTCTTCACGTTGGTTGATGCAGCATTCGCAGCATCGACTTCGATTTTGACGGTCGTCGGCTTCGCAATGGCTTCGCTTGTCGCGAGAAGCACATACGTATTTTTATCACTTGGAACACGGAACACAAGATCGACGCGAGAAACGAAAGGTGGGAAATAGCGATAGCCGTCCTTCCAAGCGTCTGGATTCCGGTTCTCATAATCGACAGCTTCGTATACGTTACCGTTTGTATCCTCTAACGTGAATAGATTGGGCTTATAAATAGCATACCCGCCATTTGCGTCTTTATCCTTGTAGTTCTCAAGGATGACGGGAACGGTAACATATTGTTCATCATCAAGAGTTGGTAATTTCAACTCCTTTGGAGGGGAAAGGAGAAGTTTATCAACATAGAAAATGTTTCCTTTTGTTTTAGGGTCTCCCGGATAGGTTTGAACGACACCGCGCTCCATTAGTTGATCGAGCTTGCTCGAATTGACTTTTTTCGTAGAGGACGCTTTCTTTTTCTTGTCTTTTACATCTGCCAATTTCGTTCCTGTCGTCTTGACCGTCGGTGCAACTGTTTGTACCGGTTTCGTGGACGCAGGTCCTTCTTCTGTCGTAGCAAAGAAGAACAGGGAAGCGACACCAACGACAAGGGCACCACCAACTGCGGATAAGGCGAGTCGGAAACGTCGTTCCGTCGCTTTCGTATTCGTTGCGACACTTCCAATCGCAGCATTTGGTGTAATGCTGACGGCGCGTTGAGCGGGTAAGAGGGCACCGAGAACTCCCGTGATGGCAGGAATCAACAACATAACACTCAAGAAGCCGAGCTCACCTGTTGGAAACTGGTTATAGACGAAGCCGATCATCGCAAGAGCGATCAGTAAGCCGATGATTCCAGCGAACAGTCCGGTCATTAGTCCTTCGCTTAAAACGAGCGTCCGGATTTGACCGTTCCGCCAGCCGGTCGCTTTTAAGACAGCGAGCTGACTCTTCCGTTCGTTGACGTTTTGCCACATGATCTCCGTCGTCGTCAGGATAGCGATAAGTAAAGCGACACCCATCGCAACATAATGCATCGTGCCGACTTCGAGTGCAACGTATTCGCCGAGCCATGTCGCATACAGGACACCTTTCAGTCGGAAGGTGATGAACAGGAAGAAAATGAACAGACTCGTCGGCAAGGCGATCGCGATTGTCGAGAGGATCGTCCGTTGCCAATACGTTGCAAGTTGGTTGATGCTCATCCCAAGGACACTTTGTGCCCGGACGAAGCGACGACCTTTTGAGACTTCACCAGAACGCATACTTTCGAATGGTTGAATCCGTCGGATGAGCGTCATCGGGACGAGCGTACCGCCCCAGTAAATCAACAGTCCGGCGAGTCCAATCAAGATGATCCGTGATAAGGCAATCGGATGATCCGTCGTTAGCCAGAACGAACCGAGGATCGTCCAAGAAATCAAGGCGACGAGTGTGCCGAGTAACGTTGCTTCTAGGAACAGAAGCTTCGATAGCTGACGTGGACGCCAACCGAGCGACAGTAAGATCGCGAATTCCTTCTTGCGGGCATAAAGCAAGATGATGTTTGAACTAAAGACATACACGAGTGCAACGGCGATGACGCTGGCGATGATGCCGCTCATGCCGACTTTCGCTTCTTGGAATATGGCCATCGACGAACCGAGTTTGATCCACGGTTGCTGGATCCAACCGAGTGCCGATTCACCTTTTAATCCAGGGAGGTATGTCAGCGCAAGCTGTGGCGAGGAGCCGAGCGTGACGTCGGTGATCAGACCGGTCTTGTCCTCGATCTCTTGAGCAACAGCTTTCAACTTTTTCTCACTCGTCGCGTTCATCGTCTCGACACCTTTGACGTTGACACGAATGGCAGAGATAGCTTTATCACCACGTAACTTAAAGGCGGCGTCAAGCGTCGTCAGCATCGATGGTGGTTTCGTCAAGAAGTCATACGGATCGTTCGTCGGTTTGACTTCTCGGACTGGATTGACCGGTTTTTCATTCTTATCCATGACCCATTGGGCTTTCGCCGGGAAATAGGTCTCCATCGGCAGTTCCGTCAATGGGTCTTTCGAGATGTTCAATTTCTTCGGATCAAAGACACCAATGTAGTTCAAATGCATTTTCGGTACTTTATCAAGGTTACCCGTGTTGTCACCGAAGAGACGAGCTTTTCGATACATAGATCGTTTCGAAATGAGGGCGTCCTTATCGACTTCTTGAGGTGTTACTTGATAGGTGAACGGCCAACGTTTGGCAAAGGGACTAGCAATCGTTTGATACTCGACAGACGATGGCTTTAAAAACATCCAGTCAAAGCTACCACTTGCTTTTTCCGGAACCTTATCTTCGAGAATGTTCTTAATAAGTTGCTTTGATGCTTGCTCTGTCGAAATATAGTATTCCTTCGTATCTTTAACAGGAAGCGTCTTGAGATAGGATTCGCCACCTTTTTTCATAATACTGCGCACCGTTTCAACCATTGAATCTTTGACGAGCGGGATATCGACTTTCTCGTAGCGATAGGTCCGCGAAGCATTGACGTATTCCTGACTGTTCATGATCAATGGGATGTCCCAAACACCGTCACCATAATCGTTCACGACATCGTCCTTCGTGAAATAACGACTATGCGTAGCCTTTTTGGTTGCCTGATCGAGTCCAACGAGTTGTGCTTCTGCTTCCGGATCAATCCCGGCAAGCATCACTGCGCTCCCGTAACCGTAGATGGGAAACTCGCCTAATTCTTGCGGTGAAACATCTCGATTCAATCCGTCACTCTCAGGAGGGAACCAACCGGCTCCGGCAAAGAATGAATAAGATTCTGTTTCTTTCTTTAGCCCAGTATCTTGCATATCCGTAAACGAAATTTTGTAAATGCCCGGTTCTTTGAAATTATAGGTATCCGTTTCAGCATTCGTATTGTAGTTCCCAATCATCGCAATCGGTGCTGCGACTTCGACGTCAGCAATCTGCTTGATCGTCTCGTACTGCTTACGGGTAATCCCACCGTCGAGCCCGCTCATATAGTTCGGCTCGAGCAGGTTCAAGTCTTCTGTCACGCTCCGGCTGCCTTCCGGACGAACGACGATATCGTACGATGAGCCCCAGCGTTTTTGCAGTTCATCGACGACCGTTCCGTTATTTGCTTGCGTCGTACCGATTAAGTAACTTAGTCCGGTACTGACGATCAGAACGCCGACGAGGAGCAGAATGAACCGCTCCTTGTTGCGCCACCAGGAATTCCAGATGAATTTAAGCATCGATAAAACCTCGATTCCTTTCAATGACTGGACAGTCCATGTCAAGTTCCTCCTAGTGTTTAAATTATTTTTTCGTCAGATCGATTTTGACGGTCGTTGGTTTAGGGAACGCTGGATCAGAAGCGAACAGAACGAATCGCTTCTGATCGATTGGTACTTGATAAACCAACTCCACTCGTGACTTGTACGGTGCGAAATATTGAAACCCGTTTTTCCAGGCTTTCTCATTGCGATTCACATAATCGATCGGTTCATAATCGGTTCCTTGCAAGTCTGTCAAGGCATACCGATTGGGACGATAAGTGATGAATCCTCCCAGATCATCCCCTGTATCTTGCATGACGACAGGGATCGTCACGAAACGATAACCAGCACGTTGCTTTAAATTCAGTTCTTTTGGTGTATCAATCAATGCTTCGACATGAAAACGATCAAATTGATGTTTCGGATTCCCGGGAGTTGTTTGCGTGACACCTCGCCTCATCAATGTTTTTAATTTTTCCGTTTCCTCTGTTGAAGGAGTAGTAGCTGACGTATTCGCTTTTTTGATATCGTCGAGCGTGATCTTGACGGTCGTCGTTTTTTCGACGGCCTCATCTTTTGCAAGCAAGACGAACACCTTTTGATCAACTGGTACTTGGTAAACAAGATCGACCCATGATTTTTTCGAATTGATGTATTTGAATGCATTTATCCAAGCCGTTTTATCGTGATTGACATAATCGACGGGAGTGAACTCTTTTCCGTCAAGAGCAATCAACGAGAAGGTTTGTGGTCGATACGACGAAAACGAACCTGCAGCTAATTCATCCCGGTTATGAAGGAAAACTGGAATCGTCACGAAACGATATCCTGACTTTTCCTTGAGCTTTAACTCTTTTGGTGTTGAAACGAGCTTTTTAACAGAGAAGTCATAATTCTTCGCCGCCGGGTCACCCGGGTACGTCTGAATAGCGCCTGCGTTCATCAATTGCTCCAGTGCCGTGTTGTCTTCGGCAGTATGTTTCTTATCGTCAGGATCTTGAGCGAGATTTTTTAATTTTTGTCCGGTCGTTTGTACTTTTGGTGTCGTTATTTCTTTTTGAGTCGTTCTCGTTTCAGGTGCAGCGAGAAGGAATAAACTCATCGTTCCGATGACGAGCGTAGCAGCGATGCTACCGAGTGCCCATTTGAAGCGACGTTCGGTCAATTGTTGATTATCGTTTACGCCACCGATGGCTGCATTCGGTGTGATCCGCACAGCACGCTGGGCAGGAAGCAAGGCACCAAACACACCAGTCGTCACCGGAATCAGGAGCATAAGACTTAAGAAACCGAGTTCACTGGTCGGGAACTGATTATAGACGAAGCCAATCATTCCTATGGCGACTAGTAGACCGACGATTCCAGCGAAGAGTCCAGTCATCACTCCCTCGCTTAAGACGAGTAGTCGGATTTGACCGTTGCGCCAACCGGTTGCCTTCAGGACAGCGAGTTGATTCTTTCGTTCGTTGACGTTTTGCCACATGATCTCGGTCGTCGTCAGAATGGCGATGAGTAAGGCGACGCCCATTGCGACATAATGCATCGTGCCGACTTCGAGCGCAACGTATTCACCGAGCCAGGTCGCATATAAGACACCTTTCAGTCGGAATGTGATGAACAAGAAGAAGATGAACAAGCTCGTCGGTAAGGCAATTGCGATGATGGACAGAAGCGTGCGTTGCCAGTAAGTCGCGAGTTGGTTGATGCTCATTCCAAGAACACTTTGTGCCCGGACGAAACGACGTCCTTTTGAGACTTCGCCAGAGCGCATGCTTTCAAACGGTTGAATGCGTCTGATGAGTAACGTCGGAACGATCGTACCGCCCCAGTAGATCAAAAGTCCGGACAATCCGATCAAGATGATGCGTCCGAGGGCAATCGGGTGATCCGCTGTTATCCAAAATGATCCGAGAATCGCCCAGGCGATGAGTGCGACCAGCGTTCCAAGAAGTGTCGCTTCTAGGAAAAGGAGTCTGGATAGCTGCCGTGGACGCCATCCGAGCGAGAGTAAAATCGCGAATTCTTTTTTTCGAGCATAGAGCAAGATGATGTTCGAACTGAAGACGTAGACGAGCGCGACAGCGATGACGCTCGCGATGATGCCACTCATTCCGACTTTCGCCTCTTGGAAAATCGCGATCGACGACCCGAGTTTGATCCACGGTTGCTGGACCCAACCGAGTGCCGATTCTCCTTTTAGACCGGGTAAATACGTCAAGGCGAGTTGCGGGGAGGAACCGAGTGTGACGTCCGTGATCAGACCCGTCTTATCCTCGATTTCCTGTGCGACAGCTTGCAATTTTTTCTCACTTGTTGCGTTCATCGTCTCGACCCCTTTGACGTTGACGCGAATCGCAGAAATTGCTTTATCCCCACGCAACTTAAAGGCAGCATCGAGTGTCGTCAGCATCGATGGTGGTTTCGTCAGGAAGTCATAGGAGTCGTTGGCGGGCTTGACGTCACGGACTGGATTGACCGGACGATCATTTTGATCCATGACCCACTGTGCTTTTGCCGGGAAGTAAGTTTCCATTGGAAGTTCAGTTAACGGATCCTTTGAAACATCGAGCTTCCGGGGGTTAAAGACACCGATATAGTTGAGATGGACTTGTTTCCAGCCTTTAAAGCCACCTTCGAATTCACGTGCTTCGCGATACATGCTTCGTTTGAAGAGTAAGGATTCCTTGGCGACCTCTTTTGGTTGAACTTGGTAGGTGAAGGGCCAACGGGAACCGAACGGACTCTTAATTGTTTTGTATTCAACCGGTGAAGGTTTCAAAGTAATGGAAGACAGTGAATCACTATTGTTCGCATCGCCTGTTGATAAGGTGTTTTTAAGGATAGCGTCCACCAGCTTTTTTTGGACGTCTTGAGTCGTGATCGAATAGGAGGTAGGCTCTTCTACTGGTAGTTTACTCAGGTATGTTTTCCCACCTTTTTGTTCAATCTTTTGGACCATGTCTGCAACGCCTGTTGCAGTGAACGGAAGCGCTACCTTTTCATATGTATAGGTGCGCATCGCATCGACGTATTCACGAGAATTCAATAGAATCGGAATCTGCGTCGCTTGATCACCGTACGAAGCGGGAAGATCCGTTTCGCTGAAGAAACGGCTATATGTTCCGGTAGTGGTCGCTTTTTTCAAACCGACGAGCTGGTCTTCAGCAGCAGGATCGATTCCGGCAATCATGACTTCTGAGCCGTAGTCATAGAGGGGTTGTTCACCAAGTTTTAAAGGGGAGACGCCTGTGTGCGTTGCATCACCCATTGGTTCCCAGCCAGCAGCAAGAAACGTTGTCATGGTATAAGATTCGTT
Source organism: Exiguobacterium sp. s191 (assembly GCF_018618955.1). Taxonomy (NCBI): domain Bacteria; kingdom Bacillati; phylum Bacillota; class Bacilli; order Caryophanales; genus Exiguobacterium; species Exiguobacterium sp. s191. Next base: position 746,733 of record NZ_JACSNC010000001.1, read on the forward strand.
TTGGAGTCCCGTATTTTGAGAATCCTTGATTTTCAAGCGGTAAATCCCTTCTTCTTGAATCGTATGGGTACCGACGCTACTCGATGTCGATGTATAACCAATCATCGCGATTGGTGCTGCGACCTCGACATCAGCAATCTGCTTGATCGTCTCGTACTGCTTGCGGGTGATCCCACCGTCGAGTCCGCTCATATAGTTCGGTTCAAGCAGGTTCAAGTCTTCCGTCACACTCCGACTGCCTTCCGGACGTACGACGATATCGTACGACGATCCCCAGCGTTTTTGCAGTTCATCGACGACCGTTCCGTTGTTCGCTTGCGTCGTACCAATCAAGTAACTCAGTCCGGTACTGACGATCAGGACGCCGACGAGGAGCAAGATGAAACGCTCCTTATTGCGCCACCATGAATTCCAGATGAATCTCAGCATGTACTATCCCTCGCTTTCGTTTGATTTGAAGAAAATTGTGTAATGCGACCTCCTTATCACTTATGTACATATCCATATATTTCTTTTTATTTTTCCATTATATACAAATAATAGTGAATTGACTAAAAAATCTGTTAATTAGGTATGTTCGTTTTTAATAGATTAGAAAAAGCACCTCACGAAGGAGGTGCTACATCAGGAGTGATTCTTTTAAGCATAGAGTGGGCTACATTTCCGCATGATGATTTCGTCGAACGAACGCCCTTCATAGGATACAGCATCAGGAATCGTTTCTACGATGTCAAAGCCAACTTTTTTATACGCAGCGATGGCTCGCTCATTATGCGAAAACACTTCAAGTTCAAGTTGATGAAGTCGAAGTTCCTCGAAACAAAACCGGATGATACACGCGATCGCTTCTGTCCCGTATCCTTGACCGGTCCAGGGGAGGGCACGCATCGAAATACGAAAGCCCGCTTGTTTCAACTCTGCCTCAATGTCTAAAATGGAACATTCACCAATTATTTCACCAGAATTCAAACAGATAGCGAAATCGAAGCGCGATGGATCAGCTTGAATCGAAAGAATGTGCTGTTCAATCTGTTCAATCGAAAACGTTGCTGTCGTACCAGTTAAATAACGTAATGTCTCATCCTGGGTTTGTTCGAATAAGACGTGTGCATCGGTCACGTCAATCGGACAGAGGAAAATTCGTTCTGCGGTCAAGTGCATGAATACCTTCCTTTCTCATGACGAAAGCTTGATCGTTTCGTCCGTTTCCGTCGTAAAATAATGCCGTTTCGTTCGATCCTGGACGATCCAAACGATCCATCCACCGATGAACAGGAAGCTGACTGCAGCGACGGTATACGTCAAGCGGATCGAGGTCTCCGCATAGAAACCAATCAACGCCGTCAAGAGAATGACACCAGCTGACTGCACGACGTGGATGCTACTGAGGAATCGTCCCATTGTTTCGACCGGAATGTGCGTTTGAGCGAACGTCATGAAGCCGGTGTTCGCAAACGCAAGGGCGAACGTCAGCAAGAAAAAGCCGGTCGCTGCCGTCAGGAATGATGTCGCTGTGGCAAAGATCACATAACCGATTGGTGTCATCAGTGCTCCAAATTGAATCAAGAAGCGGAGCGACAAGCGATGTGTGAAGATCGCATTGATTGCAGAACCACAGATGATGCCGATTCCAGCGATACTGACGAGAAATCCATACGTGCTTTCATCCAGTTGCAACACGATCGTCGCAAACGAGGCTTCGAGCGAATCGAGTCCGCTCATCAGGACGATCATCAGCGCATAGAAGGCGTAGACGAGCGTGACGTAGCGCCGCGTCCGTGCAAACTGAAGCGTCTCTTTCCAGTCCGCAAGAATCACTTGGAGTGAGAAGGACGTCGCTGGAGTCTCTGCCTGGCGGACGTCGGGCAAGACGAATAGTAAGGCAGCAGAACACAACAACGCTCCTGCATTCAGGATGATCGCCGTCTCCGGAGAACCAATCAAAAATAAGAATCCAGCAATCGATGGTCCGAGAATAAAGCCTGCCGACTGAATAAAGTTTTTCAACGCATTGAACCGTTGGCGGCTCGTTTCCGGCACGAGCTTCGTCATGTAGATCAACGACGATGTCTCGAACAGCGTGTTACCGATGTTCAGAATGAAGACGAGCGCATAGAGGATATATAATGAATCGATCAGTGTCAGTGAAAAGACAAGCGCGGCACGGGCGACGTCAAGCATTACGAGCAAGCGGCGTTGATTGATCCGATCGACGACACTACCGGACCAGAGGCTCGTCAACAGCGCGGAGATTGGCAACAGAATATAGAGAACAGAGACGGCGAACGCCGATCCCGTTCGTTCGAGGACAATTAAATTCAAGGCGATAAAGTAGACCCAGGCACCGATGTTCGAGACACCGACACCAAGTAATAGCAATCCAGGGTATTTCCAATTCGACATATGACACACTCCTTTTTATTGTTTTTTAAGCCAATAAAAAAATCCCACCTCCAAGACGTTGGTCTTGGGGACGAGACTGTGCGTGTCGTGGTGCCACCCCTGTTCGCGAGACCGTCACCAGTATCGCCTTCATCGGTACGACCGTTTTCAAACGGCAAATACCTGAGCTCGATAACGGGAGCACCCGTCACGATATCCCCGATTCGGTTCCACCGTGCTGCTCAGAGGCTTGGTTCGGTCAATGGCTGATGCTCCTTTCCACCAATCGGAGCTCTCTAGGAAAAGCCGAGATGACGTACTGTTCTCTTCGACGCGTTTGAATCATGTAATTTTTACCATCCTATCATGAGTTTCCTGAACCTGTAAATAAGAATATGAAATGAATCAGTTGACAACGGAAAGAAAGGATTGTAAATTAGGAGCATGAATTTAAATGTTTAAACGTTTAAACGGAGGCGCTATGAGAAAAAACGAACAGGATGTACAAGCTCTAGACGCAGCAGTAGGGTATTTTCAAGATGCAATTCCGATCTTTCAAGTCTTATCGGATGTCAATCGTCAAGCGATCATCATTGAATTGGCACGGTACGATCGTTTGAACGTCAGTCAATTGGATGAAAAAATTTCGTTATCTCGACCAGCGATTTCGCATCACCTGAAAGTATTGCGGGCAGCAGGAATCGTCGCTTCTGAGAAAGTCGGTACGGAGAACTACTATTATCTGACTTTACAAGAAGCGGTCAACGTCTTGAAAACATTGACGGCAGCCATTGAAGAAGATTGTATCCTACGCTGAACGAGGCTCTTTTCTCACACATGAGAAGAGAGTTTGATTTTACACTAAATGTTTAAATGTTTAAACGAAAGAACATAACGAAAGTGAGCGATGAATGATGCAACACTCAACCATGATTTTACAAGATCAAGCCGTAACCGAAGAAGTCTATAGTGGGAAACGTGCGTTCTTTGATGCAGGGAAAACGAAGACGATCGATTTCCGGCTACGTCAGCTTGAACGGCTGGAACAGTTAGTCCGATCAAACGAAGAACGGATTCTCGAAGCATTAGCAAAGGATTTAGGAAAACCGACATTTGAAGCCTACACGTCAGAAATCGGCGTGCTCTATCAAGAGCTACGTGAAGCGAAAAAACAATTAGCGCGCTGGATGGAGCCGAAGCGAGTCGCCACACCACTCGTCTTGCAGCCGTCAAAGAGCTTCATCCGACACGATCCGCTCGGTGTCGTCTTAATCATCGGACCATGGAATTACCCTTTCCAATTGTTACTTGCACCCGTCATCGGCGCAATCGCAGCCGGGAATTGCATCGTCTTGAAACCGTCGGATTTGACACCACATACGTCGGGCTTGATTGCAGAACTCATCGCAACGACGTTCGATCCAGACTATATCAGTGTCGTTCTCGGTGATGGGGCAGTCGTCGGTGACCAATTACTCGATCGATTCCGTTTCGACCATGTCTTCTTTACGGGAAGTCCGGGTGTCGGACGATATATCGCCATGAAGACGGCTGAGAAATTGGTTCCGACGACACTTGAGCTTGGCGGGAAGAGTCCCGTCATCGTCGATAAGAGTGCCAATCTGCAGATAACAGCGAAACGGATCGTCTGGTCGAAATTTTTCAATGCTGGTCAAACGTGTGTCTGTCCGGATTATCTGCTCGTTGAAGAGACGGTCAAGGATGCGTTGATCCAGTTGCTAAAAGCAGAAATCAGACGTGCTTTCGGGGCGGATCCACAAATGAGTGAAAGTTATGGACGCATCATCAATGAGCGCCGCGTATACGCTCTGCAACGTCTGATGCAACAAGGCACAATCGTTCACGGAGGACGAATCGATTTAGCGGATCGCTACGTGGAGCCAACGTTGCTTGACGCTGTATCGCTTGAGGACGACATCATGCATGAAGAAATCTTCGGTCCGTTACTTCCGATCGTATCGTTCAGCTCACCGGAACAAGCTGTCTCGATCATTCGTCGCAATCGTTATCCACTCGCCTTATATCTCTATACGGAATCATCGGAGATGGAATCCTACTTCTTGGAGCACGTCGAGTTCGGAGGAGGATGTATCAACAATGGCATGGTGCATCTGATGAACGCTGAACTGCCGTTTGGTAAAGTCGGTGGTAGCGGGATGGGGGCGTATCACGGCAGACACACCTTTGAGACGTTCTCGCATGCGAAGAGCATCGTCAAAACGTCGACGAAACTAGATCCATCGTTACGTTACGCACCGTATACGTCGAAAAAAATGACTATCGCAAAACGTTATTTTGCACGCTAAGTCCAACAACAAAGGAGAATCCACAATGAAACAAAAGAAAACGATTATCATCACAGGAGCATCTAGCGGAATCGGACGGGCAACCGTCGAACGGTTCAGTCAGGAAGGATGGCATGTCGCAGCAACGATGCGAAAGCCGGAGACGTCAAGCGATCTCGCCTCGTTACCGGGCGTTCGCTTGTATGCACTGGATGTCACGGACGAGAGGAGCATTCGTCTAGCCTTTGAAGCCATCACGAACGATTTCGGTACGATCGACGTCCTGTTGAACAATGCAGGGTACGGTGCGGTCGGGATCTTCGAGGAGGCGACAGCGGAGCAAATCAAGCGTCAATTCGATACGAACGTCTTCGGCGTCATGAACGTGACGCGTCAGGCATTGCCACTCTTTCGAAAACAACGAAAGGGGAAGATCGTGACTGTGACATCCGTCGGAGGACAAGTCACGTTTCCGATCTATAGCCTGTACCACAGCTCGAAATGGGCTGTTGAGGGATTCATGGAATCGTTACATTATGAGCTTGCTCCGCTCGGGATCGCCGTCAAACTGATCGAACCGGGACCGATCAAGACCGACTTCTACGGACGGTCGCAAGATCTCGTGCAAACGGACATCGTGGATTATGCCGACTATATGAAAACGGCGCTCAAAAATTCGAATGCAGCAGGAGAAGAAGCCGAAGGACCGGAAGTCGTCGCCGATGCGATTCACCGTGCCGTGATGGATGACTCGAAAAAGATGCGATATCCCGTCGGCAAGAATGCAGCGAACTTAATTCGATTGAAACGATTCTTGCCGCACGCGGTCTTTTTCCGAATCGTCCGTCGTGTCATCGAAAAAGCATGATTAGTCGAGACTGACGCAAAAAAGAATGAGGTAAGGATGGCAGATCATCATTCTTCCATCCTTATTTTTATAGGGACTAACTTTTGAATCAGCCTCATTAACCGATTGATCCGTTGACAAGCGATCGGTCGCTTCATATAGTTTAGTTAACTTAACTATAAGGAAAGGGAGTCTGATTCATGGCAGTGCTGAGGAATCAACGCTTTGTCTTCATGTGGTTGTCCGGTATGACATTAACGCTCGGTTTTGCGATCTTCTTCTTGAGTGTGTCGTGGTTGACGATTGATGTCTTGCGACAGCCTGCCTTGCTTGGTCTGATATTAACAGCCGTGTCGTTGCCCCGGGTCATCATGATGGTGTTTGGTGGCGTGTTCGCCGATCGATTCCAGAAGAGCCGTCTTCTCTTTTGGACGAATCTCGGACAGGCGTTCTTGATGCTCGGTGTCGTTCTTTTACATTACGCTGATGCGTACTCGGTCGGGACACTCTTGTTGATTTCTGTCGTGTTTGGCATTTTGGATGGCATGTCTTATCCTGCTTTATCGTCCTTGTTGCCGTCTCTCGTCCCTGCGTCGCAATTACAGCGGGCGAATTCCTTATTTCAAGGATCACTCGAATTGATGTTCGTCATCGGTCCGTTTCTCGCAGGACTTCTGCTGACGCAAGGGGGATTTGGACTGAGCTTCGGGACAGCGATGATCTTAATCTTTATTGCAGCCGTACTGGTCCTACCGCGGCTGATTCGCGATCCTATTCCGGATACTTCCGTCCTCTCGATTCGTCAGGTCTTACGCGACTTACGCGAAGGAATTCGGTATGTCAAAGAGACACCCGTCTTACGTGCTGGTACGTTGTCGATTGCCATCGTCAATCTATTCGTCATGGGACCGTTGATCATGAGCATCCCGATTCTCGTCGGCGCAGCGAAAGGGTCAGCGGCGGATCTCAGTCTCATCGAAGGTGGTCTTGCTGTCGGGACATTTGTTGCCAGTGTCGTCGTGTTGTTTCTAAGGTCGATTCATCGCGGTCGGTTCGTCTTTTGTGCGCTGTTTTTGACGTTAGGTGCTTTCTTGCTGTACACCCAGGTGGCATCGATTCCGTTACTTGCCTTTACGGCAGCAATGAGTGGATTTTTGTTGATGCTCGTTTATCTGCCGACCGTGACGATTTTACAGGAGCGGAGTGATCCGGATAAGATCGGACGCGTCATGAGCATCATGGCGCTTGCCGCTTCCGGTTTAGAACCGATTGCATTCGCGGTCTTATCGCTTCTAGTCGCGATCGAAATTCCGATTCAGTTTCTGCTGATTGCGTTCGCAGTGATTGGTGTCATCTGTGGTCTGTTACTCTATCGCGCAAGTCGAGATTTTCGGAACATTTCATGACAGGAGGAAAACAATGGAAGGATCTAAAAAACAGGACATCTTGACGATGTATCGGCGTATCGACGAACTAGATCTTCAGCTGGCGAAATTTTTCGCAGCGTTGAATCCGTTTGCTTTGAGTCAACAACAGGAACAGCTACTGCTATTGTTCAAACGAAAAGACTCCTGGACGTCGACGGAAATCGCACGAACGATGGGGATCTCGAAGAGTGCGGTCAGTCAAGTACTGAAAATCTTGGAAGAACGTACATTCATCAAGCGTCAAAAGAATCCAGCAAACTTAAGGGAAAGTTTCATCCATCTCGATACGAATGGGGTAGCCTACTTGCGAACGATGGATGAGATTGAAGAGCAATTGGCGGAGGAGATGACGACGATTCTTGACGAAGTGGAACTAGATATCATCAATCGTTCCCTTGCACGCATGATTGATCGATTTCAGGAGCTTGATCGACCGTAAGTAGACGTATTTCATAATCAGAACGAATCAAATGGAAAAATACTGGAACGACTCGTATGATACGCTAAGTAAGAAGTGATTCAGAAACACTGTTTGTATGGATTCACTGAAAGGAGAATGACAGTGAAATTCTTTATACTTAGCGTATTGCCACTACTTGTCGTACTCAGCACGCCACTCTTCTCGATGACGGAGCCAATCTCACAAACGCTTTACTTTTTGGTGGTGTTCTTACTGACATGTCTGTCGGCGATGATGCTCGTTGAGCGACAACGTTTTTTCGAGCGTCTGAATACAGTACGACCGCTATACGGGATCGTCATCGGAATTCTTGGGCTTGCTAGTTTTGTTGGGATACTGATTTGGCTCTCGCCAGTCTTGTTGCAGACTGGTCTTGGAGGTCGCATCCTGACGTTCATGTTGATGTATCTTGGAATCTTGATTCTTGGTTTCATTACCGGTTGTTTCTTCGAAGGCATCACGCGCCAACCGAAGAATCAATTGATTCGCCCAGTGTTTCTGTTCATTGGGACAGGGTATGCTATCCTGACTGTCTTTGGCATTTTGCAACTTTATCACCAAGCAGGATGAAATAACCCCCTTAACGTCATCGTACGTCAAGGGGGTTATTGTTTTACTGCACTTTCAATAAGAATCCGAATTGTCCGTCTCCTTGTTTCCAGCGCGAGTTTAGTTCGTACGCATAGAGACCAGGTTCTGTCGGGGCGTTGAACTGATCTTTTTTCAAAGCGACAGGGGATTCCTGTTTTTGATCGTCCCACTGTGATAGTTTCACGCTTTTAAGATCACCGGATAATTCGACACGGACGGGTGCTCCAGCAGAGACGGTAACTGGCGTTTTTCCCTTTGCTAAGTCAAGACCGTCACGGTACGTCTTATCGACACACTGACTGCGGAGTAAGCTATCCCAGCAATAAGATCCTTGGACAGTCGGAACATCCTTTCCTTTTGCCTCGACTTCAGGATTCGGTGGCGCACCACGGAACGGTTCGAAAACGATGATGCAAACGACGAGGATCAGTAGAACGGCTAATGTTAGACCACGTTTCATGAGACACCCCCGATGGATTTTCTTTATTTTACCAAAATAAATCGAGATAAGTTGAGGTGTCTTTGAAAAAAAGGATATTCATTTCTTAAATTTCGAAATACATCCGTTCCCTATTATTTTTCAGAAAACAGTTGCAATCGTTTGTTCAACAACTCCGCGACATAAATCGTTCCGTCCGAACTGACCGCGATGTCGTGTGCGATCCGGAGTTGTCCCGCTTCTTTGCCCCATGCACCAAATCGTTTCTCAATCTTTCCTTGTTTGTTCAAGATGACGATTTGGCTTTGCGCGTTCTTTTTTTGTCCATTTAAATAGTTTCCGCCATCAGCGACGTAGACTTTACCGTTCCTACCGACTTCGATCCCGTACGGTCGACCGAGTTCTTTTGACGACCACGTATCGATGTGTTTGCCGCTTCGATTAAAGATTTGGACCCGGGCGTTGTCCCGGTCCGCCACATAGAGATTCATCTCATCGTCGCTACTGATCCCATGCGGCAGATTAAACTGTCCGTCTTGTTTGCCGAGTTCATTGACTTCCCATTTGACTGTTCCTTTTGGATCGAACATGACGATGCGACTATTCCGATAGCCGTCAGATACGGCGAACGAGCCGTCCTTGAAAACGGTGACGTCTGTCGGACGAGCGAACGTCTTTTCATCTAGCTGTAGCGGGATGCTTGGCAAGACGTTTCGGATACGCAGACCGACTTCCGTGAACGGACCATATGCGTTTCCGAACGTTTGCAAGACTTTACCGGACGCATCGAGCTTGAAGACTTGGTTCAGACTGATGTCGGTAATCCAGATATTGTTTTGGTCATCGACTTCGAGACCGTGCGGTGACTTGAATAGTCCTGCACCTAACCGCTTCTTCACCTGCATCGTCTTTCCGTCGAGCACGATCAATGTCGGTTCTGTGATGTAGGTGTCATCCCCGTATGAATTACTACCTCGGTGTAAATAGTAGACGTCACCGTTCGGAGCAACAGCGACGCCGCTTGCTTCACCGGCAATCGAACGATCGCGCGTTTCTAGTGGCCAAGCGACCTGTCCGCGATACGTCGTATCTTTTGGGATGGGTGGATAGTTGTCTTTCATGACGGGATCTGCGCCACCTCTTGACCAGGAAATACCCAGTACCGTGATGGTTGCTAAAGTCCCTATAAAGATCAATCGTTTTTTCATAAATCGTTCCTCCAGACGTGAATTCGTATCCATATTATATCTAGATATTAAACGAGGACGAATCGTTCTATAGGAGGAGACAGCGGGTTACGGAAGCAGGATATTAAAATCAGGATAGATGGGTAAAGAAGAGAGATATCATATGGAGGGAAGAAAGTGAGGCAAAAACATGAAGGCAGTCACCGTAACGGGGCATGGTGGGCTTGAGCAGCTCGCCTATATCGATCAAGAGACACCTCAACCGAAACAAGGCGAGGTACTGATTGAAATCAAAGCTTGCGCCTTGAATAATACAGAAATTTGGATGCGGGAAGGCGCATATGGTGCGGAGAGTGAATCAGGCTGGAAAGCAGAAGGGGTCAAGTTCCCCCGGATTCCCGGTTCAGACATCAGCGGACGGATCGTCGCGGTCGGAGACGGTGTCGCCGAGACGGAAATCGGACGCGACGTCGTCTTGTTCCCGTTCACGGCGAGTGGAGAAATCGCTGACGAACAGAGTGCCGAGGACTTATCGTTCATCGGTTCCGAGTACGACGGCGGATACGCGGAGTATGTCTGCTGGCCGCTCGAACTCTGTTACGACATGCCGCTTGCTTCCTATACGGACAGTGCGGTCTTCTCGGTCAGTGGATTGACGGCGTGGCACATGGTCGAACAACTTGACTTACAACAAGGACAGACGTTACTTGTAACAGGTGCCAGTGGTGGTGTCGGCTCACTCAACGTCCAGATTGCGAAACGTGTCTTTGGCGCCCGTGTCGTCGCACTCGTCGGTGACTTGAAGCTGACGGATCAATTGCAAGAACTCGGGGCGGACCTGGTCGTTTCCTACCGTGAGCCGGACTGGGATCAGCAGGTCATGCAAGAAGTTGGTCCGGTCGATGCGATTCTCGACGTCGTCGGCGATGCCGTGTTCAAACAAGGACTGGATCTGCTAAAGCGCGGCGGAACGTACTGTATATCCGGATCGTCCGGGGGACAGGTGACTTCGCTCGATTTTCGGACGCTTTACTTGAAGCATATCCGTCTACAAGGATCTGTCCTTGGCAATCGCCATGATTATGAGAAATTACTGGAGGCCGTTCGGACGCAGACGATTCAGCCCGTCATTGACCGGACGTTCCCGCTCGCTGAAGCGCGAGAAGCCCAAGCGTACTTCAAACAAGCTGGTAAATTCGGCAAGGTCGTCTTGCTACCATAAGAGAGACCGAACAAAACGAGCTATCCTCTTCCTGTGATGGAAAGGATAGCTCGTTTTCGTGTCAATTTAAGGGCTAGGCAAGATGTAAAAAAACGTGACGATCGAGCTGACAGGCTCCACTTCCGTATAATCAACCAATTCCTCCTGTGATTGATGAATCGTATACCGGTTGCCCGGAAAGAGTTCCGTTAGCCAGGTCGGAACATGTGAAGCGAGAGGGAACGACTGAATCCGCTCGAGTGGGAATGGGGTTCCGTCCGGATTCGTCGTGTGGACATGTAGTGCGTCTTGTGAAGCATCCTCGAGGACAATCGTTATGTAAAGCTGATGTTCAATCTGTTTTTCCTCTAGTTTTTGTCGCATGTCCTGCATAGCGCTCAACGCGATCCGAAGATGTGCTTTACGAATGCGCAGACTCGCGTTGCCATGTCCATAAAAGTCAGGGTGCTCGTGCCAGTCGTTAAACCAAACGTCTGGATCAATATAGGCTGAAGAAGAAAAACTGTTGAATTCAAGTTCGAGATTTTTAAAATAACGACGTTTGCCGCGGAATTTTTTCATGAGCAATGTACCTTTCGTTAAAGGGATTTTTTTATTTTTCATATGGGAAATAAGACGAACACACTAAAAATGGGTAAATAAAAATCAATGACTTGAATGGTGCGACTCGTATTGATCGACGGTGGAAAGGTGGAGCCTTCATGGAAGCATCGGTCTATGATCTGCAAGAGACGAGAAATAAAATCGACAAGGAGCTGACGATTCGATTGAGCAATGCTGTCATCTTGATGTGTGCGATTTTCATCGCCTCGATCGGATTGAACTTGAATTCGACCGCTGTCATCATCGGAGCGATGTTGATTTCGCCGCTGATGAATCCGATTCTCGGTCTCGGTATGGCTTTAGGGATCTCGGATATACCTCTGTTCAAGAAAGCACTTCGGCTGTTGCTCGTCCAGTTGACGATCAGCATCGTGACATCGACCGTCTATTTCTATTTTTCGCCTTTGACGGCAGCGAGTGATGAACTGATTGCGCGGACGTTCCCGACGATTTGGGACGTACTGATCGCCTTTGCTGGGGGAGTCGCCGGATGGATTGGTTTACGCAAGAAAGGGGCGAATAATATCGTTCCCGGTGTCGCGATTGCTACCGCCTTGATGCCACCAGTCTGTACGGTCGGGTACGCCATTGCGAATCAGAACATGACCTACGCGCTTGGTGCTAGTTATCTGTTCCTGATCAACTGTAGTTTCATTTTGATCGCGACGTTCCTCGGTGTCAAATGGCTCTTACGGACGGATCAGAGTTTACGGATCCAGGCATCAAAACGAATCAATCGTTCCTTGATTGCGCTAGCCTGTCTCATCAGTATACCAAGTGTCTATACAGCCTATCTGCTCAGTCAGGACAGTTTGTTTGAGACGAATCTTGACCGTTATGTCGAGGAGACGTTTCAAGAGACGTTCGTCGTTCAGCATAGCTATGACGAGAAACGCCAGCAATTGACGGTGACGACGTTAGGCAAACGGTATGATGCACGTGAACGGGAACGGCTGGAACAGTCGCTCGACGACTATGGACTATCGCGTGTCAAACTGACCTTGATCCAGATCCCTGATTTGAATCAACTTGATCCTGACCAACTAGAGAAATTGTTTAATGAACGTATGCAGTGATGACGGAACTGAGGAGGAAAGAGCATGCTGGCGTTCTTTATCTTGATCCGAAATTTTTTTCATGTCATCCGTATCTTATTCAAGCAAGAAGAACAAAAGGCATTGATGATCATGGTCGGGGCACTTTTCTTGATTGGGACGGTCTTCTATCACAATGTCGAAGAGTTCAGTATTCTGGATGCCTTTTATTTCTCCGTCATGACGCTCGCGACAGTTGGATATGGGGATCTCGTTCCACAGACAGCGTTCGGTAAATTATTTTCGATTGTGTACGTCATGCTTGGCGTCGGTGTTCTCAGTGCTGTCATCGTGAACTTCAATATGGCATTAAAACAATATCACCGGGATAAGAAGAAAAAGGAGGAGCAGAAATGAAACCGCATCTGGCGCACTTCTTGCATTGTATGATCCTCGGAGCAATCGTCGGATTGACGGCTGCCTTGTTTTTAAGTGGCATCAACGCATCGATTCATTATGTATGGGAGTGGTTACCGTCTGTACTCGATGTATCTTTCTATGGACTCGGCGTCGGTCTACTCGGTGGTATCGGTATTGGTCTGATTCAAAAGTCTGTGGGGGATTACCCGAAGACGATGCACGAGACGCTTGCTAACTTTAAGCAAGAAGGTCGTGTACCTTATCGCGGTGCCCTCTGGAAAAACGCCGTTGCCGCATGGATCGTGCTGACGTGTGGAGCGAGTTTAGGACCAGAAGCTGCGCTGATCAGCATCTTAGGGGGAATGGTGACGTGGATCGGTGACCGGCTAAGGTTGACGGAGCCGGAACGGCAAAGTTTCTTGCAGACGGGATACGCTGCGATGCTAGCGACGATATTTCATGCCCCGTTCGTCAGTGTCTCTGAAGCGATCGAGGAGGAACCGATGCAACGAGCAACGTCACGCTGGCAAAAGATACAACGCATCTTTTATTACGGCATTTGTACGCTCGTCGCAATTACCTGTTTTCGTTTCATCATGCACCTCGTACCCCATGACCGCTTGTTCGCAATCAAGATACCACCGATTACGTGGAATGCGACTGTCATGTGGTTCATCCTTCCGGCGATTCTCCTCGGTATCGCGTTCGGACTCTTCTTCTTATGGATGGAGCGGGTGACGAACTGGATGGTCTCTCGCGTCGGCAACCCAATCCTTCTCGCACTCATTGCGGGAATCGCGATTGGTCTTGCATCCATGCTCACACCTTACTTACTGTTTTCTGGTGAACATGAAATCCTAGACTTTACGAAGGAAGGATCCTCCTGGTCAATCGGCGCGTTATTGTTGCTTGCGATCGGAAAGGTGGGATTGACGCATCTTTGTTTTTCCTGCGGCTGGAAGGGCGGAAAGATATTCCCGTTGATTTTTTCGAGTACAGTCATGGCATTTTGTCTCAGTCAATTAAGTCCGTTCATGCCTGGATTGATCGTGACGCTCGTCGTCACGGCAAGTTGTGCTGTCGTCTTGCGTCAGCCACTCGTGACCGCTACGCTTCTCCTCTTTCTATTCCCGTTGCAATTCTTTCCGTTGATCCTACTTGTCTGTCTTGGCGTTCAACAATTCATGAAATACTACGGAAACCATCTTTCATTATCCGATAAATAAATTTATGACTTACTAAATTATTCGTTATTTGTCTTATGGATTAAATGAATCTATACTTTTCAGGAAGACCTAGTAAAAGGAGAACACACATGATTGATTTTGAATGGTATCGGAGTTTCATTCACGTTTACCAACAACGTTCCGTCTCAGCGGCAGCCCGAATTCGCTTTTTGACGCAACCAGCGGTCAGCCAGCATATCGCGGCACTGGAAGCGGAACTAGAGACATCCTTATTCATCCGTGCGCCGCGGCAAATGATTCCGACGGACGCGGGAACAGCCCTCTATACACAAGTCGTCGGATTGATTGATCGGCTCGAGGAGTTATCGCTTGAGATGAAGTACGAAGCAGGGGATCAACCCCGTCCGGTCTTGAAGTTCGGGGGACCGACGGAATTCGTCACGCATGGGATCGTACCGAAGCTACCGCTCGACGTCGCACAGTTCACGGTAGTCTTTGATTTGACGGTTCCCTTGTTGCAACGCTTGCTTGCGAATGAGCTCGACTTCATCATCGCAACGAAGCGGATCGATGAACCGGGCGTCCAGTACGTCCCGATTGCTGACGAACGCTTTCATTTGATCGCCCCGATCGGCTACGAAGTTCCGGAAGCGGATCTAAAGGAATGGATGGACCGACAGCGATGGATTAGCTACGGACTTGAGTTACCGATCATTCGTCGGTACTATCAGACGCAGTTCGGAGAACGACCTGGGATTCGTCCTGAAATGATCTTACCGAACGTCGATGCGATACTAAAAGCGATCGAAGCAGGACACGGGATCAGCGTCTTGCCCGATTATCTCGTCGAGGCAGCGGTCAGTGCTGGACGCGTCCAACGGATTGCGCCGGAACGATTCGCGACGAATCAGTTATACGTCGCCTATCGAACGGACTCGCGCCACGATCCGGTTTTGCAACAGGTGATTAAGGCGTTAGGTTGAATTGTATGAAAAAAGTCCAATCCACAAGCAAATGCTTGAGGATTGGACTTTTTTGTATGAAATATACATTACTTCGATACGTCATTTAAGAACGTCAATGCACGATCAGCGACGAGATGGGCACTGTCTGCTCGATAGGCTTGATAGTGCGGTGAGGCGACATGCTGATCGAAAGCGTCTTGATCACGCCATTGTTCATAAAAATAGAAGACGTTCGGATCATCGATAGCGCGATGTGTCTGATACGTCAGACAGCCTGCCTCGGCACGCGAAGGGGCGATCACACCTTCGATGATAGAAGCGAGCTGTTCGCCTTGATTCGGATGCGCTTCGATCCGGGCAATCAGTTGAATCATCGATAGAACCTCCTATGAAAAGAGATCCTTCATCCAAAGGATCCCTTGTTTCGATTAGTTAAGTGTATTGATGACGGCTTTCGCGACCGCAATCGTAGATTGTGGATTTTGACCCGTGACAAGGTTTCCGTCGACTTGGACGTTTTCCGTGAAGTTGTCAGCCGTGATGATGTTCGCACCGAGTTCACGAAGACGTGTCTCGAGCAAGAATGGCATGTAGACGTCAAGACCTGTGGCGCGTTCTTCTTCATCCGTGAACGTTGCGATCGTCTTTCCAGCGACGAGTAGTGTTCCGTCTGAGAGTGTCGCACTGACGAGTCCAGCTGGTCCGTGGCAGACCGCAGCGACCGTTTTGTTCGCTTCAAACAATGTCCGAAGGGCGTTGTTCAAGGCATCACTTTGTGGCAAGTCGAACATCGTACCGTGTCCACCTGGCATGAAGATTGCATCGAATGCTGAGAAGTCCTGGATTGCTTTTAAATCAAGTGTCTCTTTCAATAGTGGAGCTGTCGCTTGGATCTCAGCTGGGACTTCATCTTCAAGGCTCCGTGCGTCGATTGGTGATTCGCCGCCGTTCGGGCTTGCAACCGTGACGGTGTAACCCGCGTTCTTGAATTCGATGTACGCTTCCGCGAACTCAGACAACCAAAGTCCTGTCGCGTGACCTTCCTTCATTTCCTTTGCGTTCGTGACGACCATTAAGATGTTTTTACTCATGATGTGTTCCTCCTTTTTCGTTTGCCGATTGGCTACGTGATTAGAATACGCCCGCTTGAATCAAAAAACAAATTAATAAAAGTGAGCTTATCGATAAATAAATTTATACCTAAAAATAAAAACTACTTCTACCATGACGGTGGAAGCAGTTTGAAAGATAGATTAACGTACGTCAGAAGAATAGTTAGCTAAAATCGAGTGACTTCGCACTGTCACGATGACACTAGCAAGACTCGCGACTGTTCCAAGGACAGCGACGATGATCGTCGAGGATCCATTCGGAATCAAAAAGCCGACGGGAATCAGTCCGACGAAGCTGAAGACGATCAGTGATTGATAGACGACATTGATGATCTTCAGGACAGGATGTTCGAAAAACGATAGGACGAGCGGTGGTAAGAATAAGAAGACAATTAGTCCAATCGCGATGTAAACCGATAACGGCTCTTCAAACGAAATGGTGTTTCCAGTTGAGTGGCGTGCAGCGACAAGGGTGGCGACGATCGCGACGCATAAGGTCACACAAACGAACGTTAGCCGTTTTAACATATGAACCCCTCCTTTTTACTTTAATTCCATAATAAACCATTTTTCAAATGGAAGACAATCTTTTTCCGGACGTCCAGTAGTGACGAATCGCTTCGATGATGACGTCAGGACGATCCCAGTGTAATAGATGTCCTGTCTCGGGGACGAAATGGACCGTCGCTTGCGTCATCTCATGTAATAGATCCGTCGCATGCTGACGGATCGATGCTTGATCTGTCGGTAACGTAGCGACGTACAACTGAATGTCCACTGGTGGAACGTCCGGGAGGAAATCAAGAACATCATCATGGTGGAGCGCGCGTACGATCGCAGCAGCCGTCTCTCCTCGCGCATGCCAGTGGTATCGTCCTTGCTCCATCCGAAGAAGATCGGCACCAGCTAGATCGAGGGAGGGCGAGCGACGTGCATCCGGAGCATAGACGGCAATGTCCAAAAATTCTTCCCATGTCGAAACGGAATCCTCGAAGTCTTGTTTATAAAAAGCAACTTCTTCCTCTACGGAACGACCGTAAAGCCGTTTACTGTGATAGCCGCCGTCAATTAAAATCGTGCCGAGCACACGATCCGCATGTTCAATCAAATAATAGAGCGAGAGTACACTGCCCCACGAGTGCGACAAGGCATAGCACCGCTTGATATCAAGGATGTGTAAGACTTCGTCGATCCAGCCCGTAAAGGGTTTCATGCGATAGTGTAGAGGGTCTGAGAAAGCTGGTGTTTTGCCGTGACCGGGTAAATCAATCGCAATCAGACGGAATTCGTCCGCGAGCGCTTCAGCGATTTCGATGAAGCTGAGACTCGTACTGCCGAGTCCGTGCAGACAGACGATCGTCGGAAGCTGTTCGTTTCCCCATTCCGTAATATGAACGGATTGATGCTGACAGGTGATCGTATAACGTTTCATTTGCCGTCTCCTTTTTTCTTTTTACTGTACCATGAGGAGAATGTTGGGAATTGAAAAATAAGGAAACTTTCTTCAAAGAGTAGCGTAGAGTAAGATGACACGTCATTTACATAGAGGAGAATTCACATGGAAACCATCATCACGATGCTCTTAACAGCCGTTACCTTATATGGACTCGGTGTCCTTGTCACGAAAGTAAAAGAACGCTTGCGTTAATCAAAAATATGTCCGAAGGAGTCCGTCATGTTTCCAATTGTAAAACAAGAATTCACGAGCAGCTTCAAAAGCGTCAAAGCGATTCTATTGATTCTTTTTCTGACGATCACGTCCGTCTTCACAGCATCGTATTTGACGAGGCATCCGGAACTGCTTGCTGGCGTTAATCAACCGTCTGCCTATACTTCAAGCATTAAGTTCTTCATCCTGTTCTTCGGGTTTCTATTCGTGACTGCGTTATCGCACGACATCATCAATCGTGAAATCGAGACGCGAACGATACGTTTACTGGTCACGAAGACGTCGCGTCAGCGAATCGTTTTGGAGAAGTTTCTCGGTTCATTGTTGTTCTGGTGCGCGACGCTAACGATCAATTTCCTGATTGTCTCGCTCTACGCGCAGCAATGGTTCTGGATCGATTATCTGTCGGTTCTGATCGTCATCCTATACATCACGAGTTTCAACATCTTTTTATCTACGATGATTGCGAAGCCTGGTTTGACGATGTTTCTCGGTATTTTTCTCGGAATCGTCGTACCGATCATCGGTCTCTGGTCAGCGTTCTCAGAAAAATGGTATCTGGTACCGTTTCAATACATCTTGCCGTATCACGCCGTCATCATGTCTGGAACGTTGTTACTGTTACCTGTTTTATGGAGTGGGTTGTTTTTGACGGTCTCCTATCTCACGTTAAAGCGAAAGGATTTGTAGCATGAAAGCAATTGAAGTAAAAGGGTTGAAGAAATTGTTTGGTGCGAAGGAAGTCTTACGAGAAGTGAATTTGACGGTCGAACGAGGAGAAATCTTTGGTTTTTTAGGTCGTAATGGTGCTGGAAAATCGACGTTCATTCAGATTATGACCGGAATCACACAAGCGACAGGCGGAACTGTCTCACTTCTCGGTGAACCCGCTGATCAACTGGATGGCATCAAACAACGGATCGGGGTCATGCCGGATACATCAAATCTGTATCATGATATGACGGCACGTGCGTTTCTTAACTATATGGCAGGATTATCAGGAGTTCGCATCACGAAGCAAGAAGTTGGACGATTGCTTGAACAAGTCGGATTAAGCGGAACGGAGCGACAAAAGATCGGGAGCTTTTCGTTCGGGATGAAGAAAAAGATCAGTATCGCACAAGCGCTCACCGGAAATCCGGAATTACTTTTTTTAGATGAACCGACGTCCGGTCTTGATCCAGAATCGGCGATTGATATCCAGCGATTGTTGCTTGCATTAAAAGCAGAAGGAAAAACGATCTTCTTAACCTCGCATAACTTGAATGAGATCGAAAAGATGTGTGACCGTGTCGCCATCATGACGGAGGGAAGGATCGTCCGCTATGGAACCGTTGAATCCTTACAAGAAGCAATGAGGCAGGAGATTCAAATCCGTATTCGGACTGTTCCGCGATTAGAGCCATCGCATCTGCCAGCATACGCTCGGCTTTTGTCGCAAGCTGATGATTGTACACGGCTTGATTTATCGACGGAAGAGGATATTCCAGAGTTACTCGTCATGCTTGCGGAACAAGACGTCAAAGTCTACGAGGTGCAGATCGAACGTCAAACGTTAGAAGAGATTTTCTTAGCGGTCTGACCGACTAGCCTCTAATTCCGTCTCCGGAACATCTTCGAGTAAAAGACGACCCCCGTCATTCCACTGACCGTACATCTGATTCAGTTTCGTTTTTTCAATCAACGTCTGCAGACGTTTTTCATAGAGAGCGGGATCCTTACGTACACTTTGAATCGTATCAATCCGAATCCGTCGATAGAGCTCCGGGAAGTCATTAAACTGTTCATAGACGATCGGGTCTTCTTGTAGACGCGTCTGGATCGTGTCATCGATGACGAATGCATCAGTGCGCATGTCTGGTAGAACCTGTCGTCCGGACGGTTGCATCAAGCCGAGGCGCTCTAAGCGACGGACTCGTTCCTTGTTCAGTTCGGTCCAGTTACTGTTTTTTCGACGCGGGGTGAATCGTTGCGCCAGTTCGCCGTCTTCGGTCTTCTTTGCAATTCCATCAATCCAGCCGAAGCAAAGTGCCTCTTCGACAGCATCGAGATAAAGTAACCCATCTCCGGCTTGTTTTCGACTGAGAATCACCCAGCAGAAGGTCGCGTGATCTGCGTGGTTCGTCAGCCACTGTCGAAAGCCATCGCGATCGGTAAAGCGTAAGACATTCGTGATTTCCACGTTCGTTCCTCCATTTCAGATAGCAGTGCCCCCTTCACGTCACGCGAGGGGGGCACTTTTTTTCTTTAACGTAACGGGTCATGATGAAAGACACAATTCCGACCACTCTTCTTCGCTTGATAGAGGGCAGCGTCTGCCTGCTGGATCGTCTGCAGAAAATTATGGGTCTCAGACGGTTGATGCGTTTGGCGAGACACACCAATCGATAACGTCACTTGCAGCGGTTCCGTCGCTGATAACTCATACGTCCGTTTGGCACTGGCTTCACAGATTTGTTCCGCGAGTCGACGCGTCTCCGGCAACGAATGCTCCGGCAACAGCATCATGAACTCTTCGCCGCCGAATCGTCCGAGCACACACGTTGGGGGACAATACGATGCTAGCAAAGAGCTGATTTGCCGTAAGATATGATCACCGCGGTCATGACCGTAAGTATCATTGACCTGTTTGAAATGATCGACATCGATGATCATGATTGAAAAATCCGTTTGTTGTGATTTGTACCGTTGGACGGTCTCTTCTAGACGACGTCGATTATCAAGCCCTGTCAATGTATCCGTCAAGGCAAGACGCCGATGCATCCGGACTTGATTGAAGTGCCAGCGGACTTGATGCAAGATGCTGTGCAAGAGAAAACCAGCGCAGCCATTCCCGACGAGAAAGATCGTCATCGCTGTCACGTCATTCGGTTGAACATGTTGAACGTATGGTAAACAGAGAATAAGTGCAATCGTGAAGATGACCGGAAACGAGATGAATCGATCCGGTGCTTCATTTTGTAAGTACAAGACAACGATGCTGACGATCAGATACGTACCGATCAGCCAATAGGCATGAGCGGAATCAAAAACGAACGTTTGAAGGGAAGCGAAGACGAGGGTCGTGATGAAGCCGCTACTGATGCCTCCATAAATGAAAGCGATGACGATCAAGGTAATCGACAAATCGAAACGGAATCCCTCATAGGTGATGGCGTTATGGATGACCCAGTAGCCGGCACCTGTCGCAAGAGTCAGTACTAACAGATTTTTCTTCAGCCAGCTGTCGAACGTGTTTCGAAACTGAAATCGTTTAAAAAAGAACAGGGAGATGAGCACGAAGAAAAAGGTCAGAGCGACGTTGAGGATAAGATGGTTCAGCGTATTCCACATATTCGTGTTCCTCTCAAATGAGTTCTGAAAAATAACTACAAAAAAATGTTTCATTCAATGAATATTTATTCTATATAGCCAACGATACCCTAAAGATGTATGAAAATATCTTGATTTCCGTATATTTTAAAAAAGATTAGATTTCTTCAACTAAATCAATAATACTCTGAGATTTTCTCACGTGAAGACTCGACGAGATAATCAAGTGAGACGAAATTGCGAATGAATGCATACGAGCCAATTTCCTCGATGGATACGCCTAATCTCTCTGCCTGGTGACTGCGGACGTCTTCTGTTGATTGCAATATCTCGAAGCCTGCCGCTTGCATCCGCTCCCCGTCGAATTCGAGCGTAACGACATCTCCATCCTGCCAATCATTTTTTAATTGATGAAAGTGCGTTTGATACGCTGCGCTTGGAGGATCGACTTCAAAGGCGATCCAGCCTGTTGGTGCATCGATTTGGAATGTCGGTGACAATCCACCGCGTGTCACGATTGATTTCATGTGATGCCGATGTGTCATATGGCGTAATAGCATGGTCAGACCACTCCTTTTTTTCTATTATTACGCGACAGCGTCAGAATATCGAGAAAAATTTTCAAAAGAGATGGAAGAATCTTGGATTTTTCTGGTATACTACGTTTTCGGAAAGCGTTTGCACAAAAAGGGGGAGAATACATGCAACCATATGCCGTCAAAGCAACAGGACTAACGAAACACTATCAAATCCTACAACGGGAACCGGGATTACGCGGAGCGATCAAAGCGTTGTTTCACCGGACGTACCGGACGAAAGAGGCGGTCAAAGCGATTGATTTGACGATCGCACCAGGAGAACGGGTCGGCTATATCGGTTTTAACGGTGCCGGGAAATCAACAACGATCAAGATGCTCGCTGGAGTCTTGCGTCCGGACGCGGGGAACGTCCGGGTATTCGGACTTGATCCACACGCCGACCGCGTCAAGAACGCATCGCAAATCGGAGCCGTCTTCGGTCAGCGGACGCAACTGTTCTGGGACATTCCGGTCCAAGAATCGTTTGAGCTGTTGAAGGAAATTTATCAAGTACCGACTTCCGAGTTTGCCGAGACACTCGCGTGGTTTCGGGAGAAGCTTGATCTGGCACCGCTTCTAGACGTACCGGTCCGACAACTGTCGCTCGGACAAAAGATGCGCTGTGAACTAGCCGCAGCCTTCCTGCATCGACCAAAAGTCGTCTATCTCGACGAACCAACGATCGGGCTTGATATCGAGATCAAGGAGACGATCCGTCACTTCATCCGTGAGATGAGTGATCGCTGGGGGACGACCGTCATCTTGACGACACACGACATGCAGGATATCGAGGAAGTCTGTGACCGTGTGATCGTCCTCGACGACGGTAAAATCATCTATGACGATACGATCGATCAGTTAAAGGCATCCTTCAGTCACGAGCGGACACTTCGAATCACGCTCGAAGAACTGGTGCCGTTCGCTTTACCGACAGTGTTGATCAATCGTGTGATCATGTTTGAGACGGATGAACTAACGTATGAGCTCGCCTTCGACGACCGAGAACTGTCAAGCGGTCAAGTCATCAAGGAAATCGTTTCGCTGTACGCCGTTCGGGACGTCTCCGTGTCCGTACCGAAGATGGAGACGTTAATCCGCAAGCTCTATCAAGCGGGGATCAGTGCATGAGAATACGTAAATATACCGCGTTGATGCGGTCCCAAATCAAAGTTGATCTCGCCTACACAGCCTGGTACTGGGCAAGCATGTTTAGCGTGACGATGCGTCTGTTCATCCTCTATTTCTTCTGGCAAGCCGTGTATGCCAATAAGACCGATGTTTCCGGTATCTCGCTGTCAACGATGCTGACGTATGCGGTGCTTGCGACGATGATCGATCAGTTCCGCGGGGGTGCCGGACGCGATCTCGCCCGAATGATCAAACAAGGAGCAATCGCAATCGAGTTGCTCCGTCCGTATCACTTGCTCGATAAATTACTCGCCCAAGACATCGGCTCAAAAGTCTCGGTCTTGTTCCGCTCGATCCTACCACTCGTCCTCGTCTCGATCTTGTTCATCGGCGTGGATCGACCACAGTCATGGCTAGCTGGCATTGCCTTCGTCGGTAGCGTGATTTGTGCCGTGTTGCTCGCGACATTGATTGATCTGCTCGTCGGCATCTTTGCCTTCTATACCGTCAACATTTGGGGACTATCCGTCTTACAAGACGCCGTCATCACGATCATGTCCGGTGCAATCGTCCCGTTGACGCTGTTCCCGGACTGGTTTCAGACGATCAGTCTGTACTTACCGTTTGCTTCACTCGTCTACGTCCCGGTTGCGATCTATACGGGAGAAATTGGTGCAAGCGGCATCCTGCAGGCGTTACTGATTCAAATCGGTTGGTTGATTGGGTTCTTTGTCATCTTGCGGATCACGTTTGCGCTTGCAATCCGGAAAGTGACGGTGTTCGGCGGATGAAACGATACATAAAACTCTACTGGTTGTATGCCAAAAGTCATTTTAAGGTCATGATGGAATATCGGATCGATTTCCTGATTGGTGTCTTGTCGGTCTTCGGTCAACAGTTCGCCTCACTCTTTTTCCTGTCGGTCGTCTTTCAGCATATCGAGACGCTAAACGGTTGGGACTTTTACGAGATCCTATTCATTTACGGGATTGCCTTTTTAGGACGAGCCTTACACCATATCTTCTTTGATAACTTGTGGACGATCGGCTGGCAGTACATCCGGACCGGGAATCTGGATCGGTTGTTGATGCGCCCGGTCAATCCACTGTTTCAAATCGTCGCCGAGCGCGTTCAGCAAGACGGGTTCGGTCAACTGTTGATTGGCGGTGGCGTACTGTACATCGCCTCGGATCATCTCGATATGATCTGGAGCTTCGGTGATGTCTTGATGCTGATCGTACTTGTTCTTTCAAGCGGATTGCTCTATATCGCGATCAACCTGTTTTTTGCGACGTTCTCGTTCTGGATGGTCGACAGTTTACCGGTCGTCTCAGCGGTCTTCAGTCTGAGTGATTTCGCTCGTTATCCGATGACGATCTACTCGAAGGTGTTGATGTTCGTCTTGACCTACATCATCCCGTTCGGATTTACTGCCTTTTATCCGGCGATGTATTTCTTTGATGGAAAAGGCTATGGAGTGATGGCGATTGCGACACCACTTGTCGCGATCATCGCCTGTTTGATCGCTTATCGTTTCTGGTTGTTCGGACTGAAGGCATTTGCGAGTACGGGATCATGAAATAAGAAGAACCTTGAAGTGTTGCGACGCTTCAAGGTTCTTTTTGGATGTTTTTATCAGCTCGTTCGTAAAGATTTTGCATAGTTGAAAGATCAGCGATGTCAACTGTGTACAGCAATGGATGATGGTTAAAAATCAGGTTAAGAAAAATAATCCGTTCCCTTGATTCCTGAAAAAGGAAATTTTAAGTGTCTTGATTTTGTATAATGAAGAGGGAAGACGGAAGGAATATAAACATTATTCAAAGGAGGAGTGTAGTGAGATGAGAGTCGTAAGAGTTGACCGATTGGTAGTGGCATTGAGCATCTTTAGTGGACTTCTCGTATCCTTGGGTCGCTCGACGCAAGTGTATCCGCAATCAAGCAGCGGCAATGGGAATCTAGGGCTTATACCGCTCCTGCTACTCCTATTGATTTTTCCATTTGGCATCAGTCTCGTGGTGCAATGGATGAGAGCAGCGCGGTTACGTTTTTTATCCCTAATCGGTTTATCGATCTGTACGATGATCTATCTTGTGTGTGGCATCTTCTATCAAGTCGAGCAATTCAGCCAGTATCAAGTTTTCGTTAAACAACAAGTTAGGGCGGAGAATGGAACGATCGATGAGAGTTACTTAACAAGTATTACGTCGGTACCTTCGCCCTATATGAACAGTCAGTTCTTTAACAGCAATACTTTCTTGATTTACTGGGCAAGCATCTTATTAGTGGCAAGCTTGATTGCATGGTGGACTCGAAATAAATCGTTATTGTCGGATTCAGATAAAAGGAATACGTTCCCATTTGAACAATGAAAGAGTCCTTCTCTCTACTGTGCTTTCAGAAGAGAGAAGGACTCTTTTGTTATAACGATTACGCGCATTTAAAAATGATCGCTTTGCATCTTATGAAGCAATTGGTCGAACGTCTCGTGGTCCTTTGATGTAAAGGCACGGAAATAGCGATCATCAATCTCTTCGATCTCAGGAGCTGATGTTTGAATCAGCGCTGCACCATCTTCCGTCAAGAGAATCCGTTTTTCCCGGTTGATTCGTTTTCGGATGACGAGGTGTTCCGCCAGCAACTTCTTGACCGTTTGCGAAATGGCACCGCTTGAGAGTTCAAGCGTGCGTTCAAGTGATTTTTGCGTCGCACTCTCTTGATGATACAGGGTCATCAATAAATCAAATTGGGACTTCGAGAGTCCTTTTGGTTTCAATACATCGTTGACTTCTTTCGAATAACGAGAATGGATCCGCTGAATGGCGTTCCAGTGTTGCATTGAAGATTCGAATGTGAAGGTCATGATTTTTCCTCCTCTTCTGTCATGCAGGGTTGAGCTTATCGAAGAAACGGATTAATTCTTCCTGTTGTCGAGCCGTCAAAGCGGCGAATTGTTCTTGTTGAAAACGTTCGTAAGCGGGCAACACTTCTTGCAGAATGGCTGTTCCTTTTTCCGTCAATAGCAGATAGTTCGTCTTCCATTTGCGCTTGCGGGTGATGAGTTGCCGATCAAATAAACGTTTGATTCCGTGTGAAATCGTGCCATCGGTCACTTGGATCCGTTCCGCGATTTCCTTCTGGCTCGTGCATGAGGTCGTTTGTAGGCAACGCAATACTTCAAGATTCGTATGGGAGAGATCCCATTGTTTCAAGAAAGCATTGACGCGCTTGATTTGTTGATTATGATACGTCGAAATCGTATGCCAGCATGTCATGGGATATGTCTCTGTCATTGTTGTCATGGGGAACCTCTTAAATGTAGAATGTACTGCTGATGAATTACTTTTACCATACCATATTAAAAATATGTAGTGCTACTAGTTTGAACGCAAACCCATCACTTCCCATCATTGCCTAGGAACTGTATAAAAAAGACCTGAACAAGTCAGGTCGGTTCAGGAAGGAATCCCATTCGAAAGCGTGAGATAGGAATCCGTTAACTGGAATCCATATTTCGTAAAACATTGATCTGAGACGCGTCCTTGTAAGGTGATCGTCGCATAATCACCACGAATCGCGTAATGAGTGTACTTTTTTTCAATATCATGAATCAACGACTCAAGTAACAGACCACGCTCGCCGAGCCCTTCTTCACGAACGTTGATCTCAAGTAAACAGAATGTACCGTATTCGGTGAGGGACGTGCGCTCCGTTCGTTCATGAAGCACGGTTAAGAACGAACGTTTTGAGATGAGAGATCGACTATTAGGTGGTTCAAGAATCGTAACGTAATAACTGAGCGCTGGGGGGCGCATGTTGCGCGTGACTTCGACGACTTGCCGCTGATTGTTGTACGCGAGACCAACAAATTGTTCTTGTGGATGATGCGGCACGGTCAGTCCTTCTTGCTCACAAACGGTTTGCCACTCGGCTTCTGGAATCCAGACAGCCTCTTCGGTTTTCGCTAAAGCTTTAAAGAACTTCACGTTGAACGGATGACCTCCTATAGGGTATGTAAAATGACTATTCCCATCATGCCTGATGGCTAGACAAAAAACGAGTTACAATCTGACGACAAATGATCTTCCTTTGCTATAAGTATACCGTGAAATTTCGTTTTGAAACAGACTACACCTGAATCAATCGACTGTCTATACTGAGTGTATCCAGTCAGGAGGGGAGCGTATGAAACCAGTCGAAGGTCCGTTTTTCCATGGCACGAAAGCCACGTTGCGAATCGGTGACGAATTGAAACCAGGGCACGCGTCGAATTTTCGTGAACGACCGCTCCAGCACGTCTATTTCACAGCAACACTTGATGCAGCGAAGTGGGGCGCGGAGCTCGCACAATCTGACGCTCCGGAGCATATCTACCTCGTCGAGCCACTAGGAGCGTATGAGGATGATCCGAACTTGACGAACAAACGGTTCCCAGGCAATCCGACTCGGTCGTATCGTTCGACTGAACCCGTGAAGATCATTGCTGAACTCGGAGCGTGGGAGCGGCATACAGATGAAGAGATTGAGACGATGAAAGCATCCTTGCAGCGGTTACGCGCAGAAGGGAAGGATATGATCATTGACTAAAAGAGCGGGGGGAGAAAAGCTTGCCTGTACATGCTTTTAAATCGATCCAACCGACGAATGTGAACGTCATTGATCAATTATTAGTCAATCACTTGCACGCCATCCGCTTGAATCAAGACGACGAGCGTTTGATCACGATCCTCGAAGATCCGTTCGTTCCACCCATTGAAACGATCGTTGGCGTCTATTGTGTCTACCGGAAATCAATTCTTGATCTGTTGCAAGGTAGGATTGCCTCCATCGAATCGTATGACTTTCAGAATGCATCTGTGAAAGACAAACTCATGACAGCAGAAAGCGTCGAAGGAGTGCTTGATATGGCGACATTCGTCGTCATTGCCTCAGAAGACGACACCTATATGTCTCACTATTTTATCGGCGGTGAGGCAGAGAAACTTAATTCGATACTAAATGTATGCTTTGGTCATCCGAATTTGATTGACGAACAAGCATCAAAACATTCTATCAAACGCTTCGAGCAGGATGTTTTGATCGTTGAAAAGATGGGATTCATGAAATTGCTTCGAAATGAATAGAGAAACTAATTGAATGTAAGATAAGCACTACCACGTATTTTTTTGTCAGAATGTACTGCAAGGTGAAGATAGAATGGTACAATATGTAAAAAGGGGGCGTTTATATGTCTCGCTTCAAACAAGAAAAGAAACAACCACTCGATCATCTCCGCGATGGTGTCGATCAAGGTCTCGGTAGTGCCGTACCACGTGGGCAAAACGACGGGATGCGTGGTCTGGAGATGCTCGCGGTGCTTGTCGTCCTCGGTGGAGGATATCTACTATATCAATGGTTTTTCTAAAGCAAGAAGCATCGCCCTTACGAGGACGATGCTTCTTTTTGTTCGATTTCACTGACGATATCATCTAATGTGACGTGAGCGAGTACCTTCTCAAGCGCGGATTGTGCGAGCTCGAAGATGGGTGTGACCGTCGATTGGATGTTTCGTCCGACTGGGCAGTCTGGGTTCGGTGCGGCATGGACGCCGAACAATTCCTTGTCCGGTACGACAGCAACGGCGTGATAGACGTCAAGCAGCGTAATCTTAGACAACGGGCGGGCGAGTCGCGCACCGGCGACACCCGGACGGACCTCGATCAGATCGGCTTTTTTGAGCATGCTCATGATTTTACGGATGACGACCGGATTCGTATTGACGCTGCCAGCAATCAAGTCGGATGTCATCTTCTCGTCGGTCGCGATCAACGAGAGAATATGGATGCCGACGGAAAAACGTGTACTGATGGCCAACGGATGATCCTCCTTCTTAAAAACATTGTTCTCTCATTATACGTCGTATTGTTCATTTGGCAAGAAACGGGGAATAGGAACAACACTGTTGACAAACAAAGTAATTGTAACTATATTGGTTACATGTAATCAAAGTAGTTACATATCAAAAGGAGGAATCATCATGAACATCGGAATCATCGGCGCAACAGGAAAAGCAGGACAATTGATTTTACAAGAAGCAATCACACGCGGGCATGACGTCACAGCAATCGTCCGTAACGCAGCAAAGGTGACCGCAGACGTCACGATTCTCGAGCGCGATGTGCTCACGCTGACGAAAGACGATCTGAACGGGTTTGACGCCATCGTCAATGCGTTCAATGCAGCACCGGGTGAGGAAACGAAACATATCGAAGTCGGGCGTCATTTAATCAACGTGTTAGCAGGAAGTAAGACACGACTATTCGTTGTCGGTGGTGCGGGAAGCCTATTCGTTGATGCCGAGCATACAGTACGTGTCATGGAAACACCGGATTTCCCGGAAGCGTATTATCCGACAGCTTCGAACATGGGGAAAAACTTGATCGAACTGCAAGGGCAGCAAGACGTGACATGGACGTATCTCAGCCCCGCTGGATTCTTTGATCCGAGCGGTCAACGAACAGGAACGTATACGATCGGCGGCGAGCAGATGATTCTGAACGCAAAAGGGGAAAGCTACATCAGTTACGCGGATTACGCCATCGCTGTAGTGGATGAGCTAGAAAACGCGCAACATCTCAACGAGCGGTTCTCGGTCGTTGGCGAACAAGGGTGATGGTGTCAGACCGACTTACGTAGTCGGTCTTTTTTAATGGGCGGAGTGAGAGATACGGCGGAGGACGGATGGCATAATAGCATGGTTTGTTTAATATGAGAATAGAAACGACTAAAGGAGCTCAAATTATGATGCGACGATGCTTTAGTATCATCAGTCTATTAGCTGTCTTGATCGTCTGTACGACATCGACGCAACCGTCCCGGTTCGAACGTTCGGAACCCGTCGCGACGATCGAGGATCATTACGAGGGACAAATCAATTGGCCGAGTGAAAGCGATCCGTTGATAGAACTTCACGCCAAACCGTGATCTACATATTGCCGATCAAAGCCCGTCTCCTTGAAGAAGACGGGCTTTTTGGTGACGTTAAATGACAGTCATTGCGTTCAAGAAGACGAACAAGAACGTAATGCCGCTCGTCAAAATCAAAAAGGGGAGGACGATCAGTAATTCAAGATGCGGACGAACACCGTGGTAGAACAGAAAGAACAGTGTCAAACAGGCGGTCGTGATCGTCAACGCAAGTGAGGCAATTAATTCATGAAGGGGTTCAACGAACGGAATGAGGTTCGATCCCGTAATCGTGTCAAAAGCGAAACCGAAGGACAAAAAAATGAGTAAGTACAAAAGTGATTTTTGACGAAACATGCGGCATGTCTCCTTTACTGAACGATATACTCAGTATAGTGCCTAGCCTGTCATTCTTACCTAACAAAAATGTAAGAATGTGGCTGATTTCAAACAGCTGAATCTTTTTTGTATAGTAATGTCAAACGTGTCATCAAAAAATAGAGAAAAGCGGCGCTACTCGCGATTGCCTGAAAATAGAGCGGTTGAAACAGACCATTGAAGACGATTAATAAGATGCCACCAATAAGGAAGGCGATACCTTGATTCAGAAAGAGATGTGATGTAAAGGAAAGTGGACGCGTTCGGAAGCCGAAGTAACGAATCGCGTCAGTCAGGATGCCGCCGACCGTGATGATGATCGCAAACGACAGTAATGTCTCAAAAACACCTGAATAATACCCAGCGTCCGTCTCGGGCATGAGCCGTGGTGAATACGGGAGATGTTGATACAGCATCAAAAAAATCCAATTAGTCATCAGTAGTCGAAATGACAGACGGATCATGGTGTTCCTCCTTCCCAGTTTTCATGACGATGAATAGGCGGGTGACCATCACATATAAAAAGGCAGCGACTACGTTTCCGGTGAAACATACTGCAGGAAGTGAAGTGAACAAAATGAACGCGCCAGCAAACACGAAGACCGTGCCTTGATGAACGAGGAGATGCGTCGTCCACGGAAGCGTACGCTTCGTGAAACGGACAGCTAACAGTAAGTCAGCCATCGCGATGCTGCTGAAGAACAGTAGCATGACAGCGTCTAACTGTTCATTGACCAACTGCTCCGTATAAGACAGAAACGGAATAATCATCGTCATCGATCCAAACAAATGGAGAAACAAAAAGAAGCTGAGGACGGTCCGACCAAGCCACCCGAACAGATAGGGTAGAAATGACGGATACTTCCGTGCCGACTCGGAGACGAGGAGATACATCAACGCTACACCAGAACAGAATACCATCGGAACGAGCGAAAACGAATGCGGCTGCACAAGTAGATAGAGGACGATGCTTGCGAACAACGCCACGACTTGATTGAGAATGATCCGTTGTGTGAGTGAAATAGTCGAACGGAATAACAGGCGCGGAAGCCCTTCTGTTAAGAGTGCACCAATCAGGATGACAGGACCTGCAAACAGTAGACCAATTAGGAAGAAGTCGGTGAAGGACGTGCCGTAGATTGCTGGATTCCCTATCTTAAGCCCAGCAATGAACGCATACAAAAAAGCGAACAATATCGCGGTAATGAAACTGTTCTTTACGATAGACAACATGAGATAAGTCCTTTCCAGCTGACGTTCAAAATAGTTTGTACCAATAAAGCGTCAGATCGATGTGTGAATTGGCGGATTGTTTTAGACTATCGACACCTCCAAGGACGAAGCCTTCTCGCGCGTAAAACCGGCAAGCAATCAGATTGTCGTCCTGTGCTTCAAGCGACAGACCAATCAATTCGCGTTGCTGTGCCCACTTTGTCGCAGCGGCGAGCAGTTGGTGTCCGACGCCAAGTTTACGAAACGCTTGTTTAACAGCGATGTTCTCGATGTAAGCAAAACGGTTCCAATCACGTACGAGACGGATCTGTCCAATACAAGAAGTGCCGGAAAAGGCGAGTAGGACGATCCGGTCCTTGTTATCGATATACGTCGCCCAGTCGAGTCGATCGTCCGGGAAACGGATTTCGGTTATTGTTTCAAACCTTTCTTCTGTGTAGGACCAAGTGGTACCGGAGAACTGCGGAACAATACGTCCGATGATTGGGAACGGATCGTTGGCATCATTGACGAGTGGAATACTCTCGGTCGAGAGAGGGCGAATCGTCAGCTGTTGAGTCTCTTTCATCGTCATCCTCCTTCTATCCTTAAAAATATACTTCACTCTATTCATCATCTCCTAAATGCTGAGAACTGTCACGAGGAGAGATAAGAGAAGAGGTCAATTTTAGCTAAAAACGGGTTTTAATTTTTCTAAAAAAGGAATTGCATGAACAGGAACGAATACATAGTCAGAAGACGATGAAACAGTACAGAGAGACAGCAGTAGAGGACGTGACAACATGAACATGGATACGGTCAACCAGTATCTCGATGCCTATGGATATGGCGTTATTTTCATTTTTTTATTTTTTGGCATCGTCGGGATCCCGGCACCGGAAGAATCACTACTCGTCCTGATTGGTATCTTAAGTGGTCAGAACGAAGAACGTTTGATTTATTCAATCTTGACGGCATTCGCCGGAACGTACGTCGGCATGTTGACGGCATATGGCGCGGGGCGCTTCTTTGGACCGACGGTCTTACGATACGGTCGGTTCATCGGATTGACGAGGGAGCGCTGGGAGCGGGTGTCAAACGGCTACATGGGACGCATCAATCGGACGATCATCGCCGGTCTTTATATTCCGGGCGTGCGGCAAATCAATCCGTATTTTGCGGGGATGAAGCAGATTCCGTTCGGTCGTTATTTCTGGGTGTCAGCACTTGGTTCCGCGCTATGGGTCGTTCCTTTCGTCTTACTCGGTCACTTTGCCGGGAAGACGTTCCATATCAAGCCGGAAGTCGTACCGTATTTCGGACTTGCCTTACTCGTATTGTTCCTGCTCGGTGTACTCGTCAAATGGCTCAAGCGTAAACGGCTTGAAAAACGCGTCGTTTCAGGGAAAAACCAAGCGGGAAAAGAAGACTAAGCGATACTTCTTTTTAAAGGATTTTTGCGGATAGTTTGAAGGAGTGGACATACGATGCAAAAAATAGTGATCTTTCCTTTTTTAAGGATGCGATCCGGTCATCATCTCGTCGCGGAAGCCATCGCCGAACGATTGCAGGGACCAGATGTTGAAGTCAAGGAAGTAGAGTTACTCAGTACGATCAGCCCGTTCGCGGAATGGGTGACATCGAAGTTTTATCTGAACTGGATCCGACATTTCTCAAACGGTTATAGTCGTTTTTACCATCGGCATATTGCCGGGCGTTCAAGTAACGCGCGCTCAAGGGGATGGACGTCGCATTATTTCCAACAGCAGATGTTACGAATCATCCGAACGGAACAACCGGATGTCATCATCTGTACGCATGCATTTCCGTCCTATCTCTTGAATCAATTGAAGGAACGAAACCTTTGTGATGTACCCGTCATCAATGCCTATACCGATCTATTCGTCAGTCGCGTCTGGGGAAAGAAGCATATCGAGTATCATCTGTTGCCGAATCGTGAGGCGAGGCGGGAATTGCACGCGCACCATGCTGTACCAAAAGAGCGGTTGTTCGTAACAGGAATCCCTGTCCATCCAGCAATTTCTGGTGGTTCCATCATTCGTTCGACGCAGTCCCGCAAACAAATTCTTGTTGCTGGCGGAAACGGTGGACTCGGTCAACTCGAGACGTTGCTGACGCAAATCGAACAGTGTGCGGAAGCAGATTTTCATGTCTTGTGCGGGAACAATCAGACGCTCTATAAACGACTAGCCACGCGACGTCATCCACATATCCATCCACTCGCCTATATCGATTCAAGGGATGAGATGAATCAACTGTATGAACGGATGGATGCGATCGTCACGAAGCCGGGTGGCGTGACGGTTAGCGAAGCGTTCGAAAAACGTATACCGCTGTTCATTCAACACGTCCTACCGGGGCAAGAAGAAATCAATCGCACGTATTTGATGGAGAAAGGGCTTGCGTTCTCCTTTAATCAAACGGATACACTCGCGGACGTCATCCGTCGGACGCTTGAGAATCCGGACGTCATGCACGCTTGGCAACAAGCGGTCACACAGTATCAAAATGATCGCGTCATGGCCGATCAGCGATTTTTCGCTGAACGGATTGCGGGTTGCCTGCAAGATCGTCGTCAAAAAGTAAATGGATAATAAGGGAGTTAGTTTACATGCGTTCACGTCTTGTCACAGCGGGAGTTCTCGCGACACTCGCCTATACGGTCGTTCCGTATATGGCGTCACGCGTCTTTGGATGGCGCGTGACGAAATCACTGGACTCACGATCCGTCGCCTTGACGTTCGATGATGGTCCAGATCCTGTCTATACGGCAGAACTTCTTGATCTCTTACAACAAGAAGGCATTCATGCGACGTTTTTCGTCGTGGGTCATAAAGCAGAAGAACATCCGGACCTCATTCGCCGGATGCACGAAGAAGGGCATCAAGTCGGTATCCACAATTATATCCATCGTCCGAACTGGTCGATGCGACCGTCGACCGTCCGGACAGGCATCGAGCGGACGGCTACAATCATTGAACGGATCACGGGCGAACGTCCGACGGTCTATCGTCCACCGTGGGGTGCGCTTAATGCTGGAGATGTCCTTTGTCCTCCTTCTTACAACATGATTCTCTGGTCGAAGATGGCAGAGGACTGGAAGCTAGAGGGCGGAAAGGCAAAAATCAAACGGCTGCTATCAAATGTGTCAGAAGGAGACATCATCTTGCTCCATGATAATGGGGATACGTTCGGTGCAGATCCACAAGCACCCGTGCAGACGATTGCGGCGCTGAAAGAACTCTTGCCGGAGTGGAAAGCACGCGGCTTACAGTTTCGGCGAATCGATCAAGCATAAAGAAAGAGGACTTACCGGTTTCATGGTAAGTCCTCTTTTGCATGGATTAAGCATTGCGTGACATGTCGTCCTCGTCTGCTTGACTATGATGGAGGATCAAGCGTCGTACGACGAACGAGCGTAAGAATAAGATGAAGGTGATGAGCGGAAGTAGTAACCACCACGATTGTGTTAAAAATAAGTCATCAAACGTCGTGATCATGACGAAATGACGCCCAATGTACAGCCACATGAACAAGGAACTGACGAATAGAATCGCTTCTGATGTCGTCATGAACTCAAAATCGGATTTCATTGCTTCACTCCTTATGGATGGATGATCTGTTTTTGCATCATCCAGCGCAATCTACTCAATAATCGAATGCGTATGATAAAGATTAAGAACGGACCGGTTCGCGGTCTTGTGTCGTCATGGCTGCCTCAGCATCGACCTCGTACAGAATGACACGGTTCCGCCCTTGTTCCTTGGCGGCATATAACGCTTCGTCGGCAAGGATATTCATCCGCTGGGCAGCAACGTGTTTCCCATGGGCGATGCCGACGGATGCTGTGATCGAGATGGCGGGAAAACCGTCGAGCTGAAAGCGCGTGTTCGCGATTCGCTCCCGGATTCGGTTAGCGACCTTCGCGACTTTCGAAGGCGTCAAATCATAGACGAGGACCATGAATTCCTCTCCACCGATGCGCGCCGTGATATCGTGCGGACGCGTTTCTTCCTGTAAGATCCGTGCGAACTGTTGCAAGACGAGATCACCGTTCGCATGCCCGTATGTATCGTTGACATGCTTGAAGTGGTCGATGTCGAGTGCGAGCACATTGTAGACACGTCCTTCTGCTTCGAGCAACGCCGTCCGTTCGTCCCAAACACGGCGATTGTATAGTCCCGTCAAGTGATCGAGTTCCGCTGATTGTTTATAGCGTTGCACCTGTTCGTTAAGCAACTGAAAATCAATCGTCAACAGGCTCGATAAGAGTCCGACCGCGAGTCCGATCGTCCATGTCGAAGCGAGCAAACGAAGAGCGGCATCACTAAAGCCGAGATTAATCGAGACAGCAATCGAGATCATGAACAAGGCCCAAACGTTCATGATGAGATTTTGCAAGAATGGTCGTTGGAGCAGCCGTTTGTGGATGAAGTACATCCCGGAGCTGATGCCAAGGACAGCGAGAAAGGCGACGACTGCTTGGGGTGTCCAACCGAAATAGAACCGGGAACAACCGATGATTAGCGTCGCGATGATCAGTGGCGAGCGGACGCCATAAAAGGCGAGCAGAACGAGTGGCAAATGTCGCAAATCCATTCGTAACGACTCGTTGACGGCGATCCCCTTAAACATCAATAGCACCCCGAGCAGCCCGGTCGCGAGACCGACGATGAGGGATTTCAAGCTACTTGACGCGAGACGTTGACTATAAATGATTTTGGCGATCAAATAAAAGCCGGTGAAGGCGATGCAAGCATTCAATAACAACTCGGCAATGAACATCGGTTCCACATCCTTGAGTATGATACCTTCACGATAGCAGTTTGATAAAGGATGTCAACGAGAGACTCTCAAAATTTTAGTAAATCAGGTAAAGACTTGCTTCGATATGATCATTTGGTAAAATAAGAGAGCTTTAGGGAAAGGGAGGGATGAGGTTGGAACCGAAACATCTAACGATTGAAGCGCGGAAGTTTGACGGACGTCCGCACTACTCGTGGGACGGAGACGTTCTTGTTCAGACGGAAGCGTATCTGCTCGTCGCGAATACGCCAGGACGGACACTTTTACATCATCGTCGCGAAGCCGTTTATACATATGACAATTATAGTCTGGAATTCTATCCGCTTGATGCTGATTTTACGGTCGGTCTCGATATAGAGCGGACGGGAGAAGTGACGTACTACTGTAACATTTGCTTACCGCCGGTACTTCAAGGAAATACCTTATCGTTCATTGATCTGGATCTCGATCTCGTCCATCGAGAGGGAGTGTGGACGGTCGTCGACGAGGACGAATTTTTAGAGAACCAACAATTGTACGACTATCCGACTGATGTGATTAAACGAGCTCGTGCATCGTTACTGAACCTACAACAGCGAATCGCGCAGCAGCAGTTTCCGTTTGACGGCTTTTTGGATCCATTCATCCCGACCGTCCTGCAGATGAAGAGAAGGGGGAATGACACATGAAGACGATTCGTTGTCACCGGGCATTCGGTGTCTATGGATTATTGTTGAAGGATGATGCCTTACTCGTCATCGACAAGAATGGTGGACCGTATATCAATCGCTATGATTTACCAGGGGGGAGCCTTGAAGAAGGGGAGACGCTCGCTACGGCGATGCGCCGGGAATTCACGGAAGAGACAGGGCTCGAGGTGGCACTCGAACGGCAGATCGGCGTCGCGGACTTCAAGCTTCCGTGGGACTGGCGCGAGTTCGACGAAGTCCATCACATCGCTGTTTTTTATCTCGTCCGACAGACGGGGGGAACGCTTAGTATCCCTGAACAATTTGTCGGACAAGACTCGCTCGGTGCGCGCTGGGTCAAGGCGAGTGACGTCTCGATTGATAACGCGTCACCGCTCGTACTCGAAGCGTTTCGCTGGATCGAGGAACAGCAACTCGATCTCGAGGCACGACACTTTTCGAGTTGGGACGTCTTGAAATGAACAGGAGCGCTCTTCGTTAACGGAGAGCGCTTTTTCTTATGGGAGATTCGCTAATGCGGCATCAAGCCGTCGTTTTTGATGGCGATGGTGCGCGAGATGATACATGACGAGAGCATACCACTCGGCGGCATTCAACCAGCCCATCCCACCGTGTTGCGTCTTTTGGTCAGCGGGTGCCGACTTTGCGATGGAAGCAAGTGCAGTGTGACGATCGGTCAACTCAAGCCAACGCGTCCGTAATCGGTCGACGTGAGCCGTCTCGTCCGGTGGTGCGTTCATCGCATCCGGTAACCGGATCGGTGTCGCCGGAAACGCACCGGCAGCAAACAGTACCTCGCCAAAAGGTGACTTCCCGGACGTGGTCATGGGTGCGAACTGGCACGACTCGACCTCATCCAAATACTCATGACTGACGACGATCAGATGATCGTACATCTGACTGATCGACCATGTGTCATGATCCAGATGATGAATCAAGGAATCCGGTTGATAGTGATCAAGCTCCTGTAGATAATAGGTGAATAGTTCGTTCATCCTGTCACTCCTCTCAAAAAACATCTCCCTATTCTTTTCGAACAATCCTCGACTTCTTCCTGTCATATTTCCTAGAAAGGAGGAATCACCATGCAAGTTCCATATCTCCCGGTTCCCCATACGCTCTTACGGAGCGGGACGGCATTTGCGTCCGTCCATGAAAAGATGATCTATCTGATCCTTGAAAGCTTCAGTGGTCAGGATGGTCAAGCATTCCCGTCCTATCAAACGATCGCCGACGCTGTTCCGTGCAGTAAATCGACGGTCAAGTCGTGTATCCAGTCCTTGATCGCAAGCGGTCGGATCGAGAAAGTCGAACGGTTCACGAAACACGGGGGACAGACCTCGAATGCTTACCGTGTCCTGCCCCGTGCCGACATACCGTCCCCGGCGAGTCACGAGACGACTGCCCCCGAGGTTTCTGCTGACTCCGAAGAAGAAGTCTTGAAGAAAACGACTTTAAAAAAGGAACTGGTGCAGCAGTACGAAACGAATCTAGGTAAAGCGACACCACGAATCGAGCAGGAATTGCTACAGCTGGCAACAGACCATCCGATCGAGCGAATCCAGTATGCGATCGAAGAGGCAGCGCGGGCGAACAGTCGTCATTTTGGTTACATCGAGCAAGTCGTCAAACGCCTTGCGACCGGATCTGCGGCAGTACGTCCGAAACAAGGAACCAAACGTTCAAGAAGAGAAACTTCATTATTTCAATTACCGAATTGGATGGAACGAGAAAAAGCAGCGCAACGAGCATATGAAGCACACCATAAAGAGAAACAGACCATACCTGACGACGCCGAAATTGCAGAATTATTACAAGCACTGACAAGGGAGGGAGCTTTATGCAACTAGAAGAATTACTCCGACGTGCCAATCAAAAACTATCCGCTCCTGGCATGCATCCGTCTGTCATCCGGATCGCGCGTGACGTGATACGAGAGCTTTATCCGCATGGAATCAAGCTCGGTGTAGCGCAAAGCTTTCGGAGTATCTCGGAACAGAATGCGTTGTATGCAAAAGGACGGACGACACCAGGGCCCATCGTGACGCAAGCCCGCGGCGGACAATCGAACCATAACTTCGGTGTCGCAATCGATGTCTTCCTTTACGAAGACGGAGCAGTATTCCTTTCTCCACCAGATGCGCGACTCCAGCGGATTGTTGCAGCGATGAAACGACGCGGAATGGACTGGGGAGGGGATTGGTCTCGTTTTCCCGACTACCCACATTTTGAACTGTACGATCATGTCAGTCTTGCCCGCCATCATGTGCCAAAACCGGGACACTATCTACGGGAAAAAATCCAAGCACCGGAACTCGTCCGAGCCCTTGAAAAACGCTTGGGACTTGTGGTGACGGGAGTTTTTGATGCCCGATTGACGCACGCCGTTCGAACGTTCCAACAGACGTGTCGTCTAGTCGCTGACGGGATCGTTGGTCCGCAAACATGGCGTCGTCTCTTTCCGGTGTCACCATGATTCGTCTTCAGGCGTGGATCCGTCTCTTGATTCCGCTCTATGTCTTTCTTGAGTTACTCTTACCGACGCTCGGTTTTACAGCATTGCCAGTATCGTCAAGTGACGTCGAACGGTTCGTGACGGGTCTGATCGGACTGGTCGGTCTACTCGTCGCTTGGTGGAAGAACAATGATGTGACAGAACGAGCAATGAGACGAAGGCAGTCACAGGAACAGCTGGAAAACACATCCCTGACCGATTAAGAAGGCTGGAAGCGTTTGGAATGTTCTAGCAACGGGCATTATTTCATACAAACGACTAACAGTTTGATTTCAAGACACCGATATAAGGGATAGACTTTAGTCAATTAGATAGAGAAAGAAAGGTCGGTCTTTTTGTGAAATGGTCAACGTTGCAGCGCTATTTGTTTTTGGCACTCTGTGCGCTTTTATTTACAAGCGTCTGGAGCTATCAAGCTTTCCTAAAAATCGAACGAGAGAATGCACGCATCTTAAACGAGGCGATTCCGATCTCGACGGAAGCAGCAGAGTTGTTTCCGGCGTTACTAAATCTTGAACTGGTCGTTCGCAGTTACATCCTCTCACCGAACGAGGCGGATCTAGCCCAGTATGATCGGACGATTGATCGGCTTGATCAAACGGTCAAGCGACTCAATCAACTCGATGAGAATCATCCGATCATGCGAAAGCTCGTCCGGACGGAAGCGATCCCACGAATTGAGACGGCAACCCGGTTTTATGATGCCCAACTGGCACTCGTTCGAAGCGGGGATCAAGCAGTCGCTGAGGCAAAACGCTATCAAGGGATGCAATATATCGAGACATTTCGTCCGATCGATGCCCGTCTACGGACGGACGTCAACCGAATCATTGCCGAAGCAACGAATCGTTCCGAACAAGCATCGAGTGCTGCGAAATGGGTCATCGTCGTCGTTGCAAGCATCGCTGTCATCGTCTTGATTGCCTTCATCCAGACGTTTCGGATGGAACGCAGTAAACGAGCCTTGATTCATCGTTCGCTTCACGACGCCTTGACCGGTATTCCGAATCGGCGGGCGTTCGATGAACGATTGGAACATCTCCTCGAAGAAGCCAAACAACAGCAGACACCACTCTCCCTGATTTTGATCGATGTCGATGCCTTTAAATCGTATAACGATACGTATGGTCATTTAAAAGGGGATGAATGTTTAAAGGAAGTCGCCCGCGTCTTGAAGCGTCAAGCACGGCATGGACAAGTCGCTCGGTATGGAGGAGAGGAGTTCACGGTCTTGTTGTCGCGTGGAGCAGAAGAAACCCGGCACATTGCAGAACGAATTCGTCAGGACATTCTCGATTTGAATATCGTACATGAACGGTATGAACCACTTTGCCGGGTCAGTGTCAGTCTTGGCTTGACGTCGCTCGTACCTGGAGCAGAGACGACGGAAAAAGAGGTGATCGACCAAGCCGATCAAGCGTTGTATCGGGCGAAAGAGAATGGTCGGAACCAAATCGGTGACATGGCAGGGTAATGCATAATCAGATGGGAATGAAGAATGGTGATACAGGTAGGATTTGTTTTTGAAAAAACGGAAAACATGGAAAACGTTGCTCGAACGGTCTTGGATGCATTTCATTCAGACATACGAGTTCTCGGATACAGTTACGCGACGGATATTGATGGATCACATTGGGGCGAGGAAAAAGGTCTTCCGAAAGACTGGCGTCCATTGCTGAGTCATCATTACGGGAATGCCTCGCTCGTCTTCTCAGCGTATCATGGTTTAACGACAATACCTGTTCGAATGACGATTGAAAAAGAGCCTGACTGCTTTGGTTTTCGATTCGGTTTTCAAGAAGAGAAGTTAATTCCGTTGACGACCGACCAGCAAGAATTGATGTTCATGGAGGACATGCAAAGGATTGCTGACAGGTCAAACGCTCTGTATGCCTTTTGTGATTTTGATGCGGAAATCGAGCATCCGATAACAGAGCGGAAACACATCAATCGAGAATATGCGATCATCTACTGGTCCAAGGAGCAGACTTTTTTAAAGAACGTTTGGAAAATCGATGGTTTTACAGACCGATGAACACAAAAATACCCCACGTGAGAACTTACTTCTCATACGGGGTATTTTTATGTTCATTGTAAGATGACGCAATACGATCGATCGGAAATGAGAGGCGCCGATATGACATAGACCGCTTTGACGGGAACACCACCGACACGTGCATCGAGTTGTTTGAGTTGGGACCGAATCTTGCGGCTTAAGCCATAGCGTGTTTCAGTACTGAGCTCATCGACATCTTCTTGGACGTGCAAGAGAAGTTGGAACGGTTCAAGCGAAAAGATTGAAAAATCACAGGAAATCCGCGGATCCTCGAATTTTTCATTCAATTCCTTCTTGATGTAATAGGCTTCTTGTGCACTGATCATCTTCTCTCACCTCACTCTCCTGGTTGAACGACTTTTTCTCTACTATAGTCTATATTACCCAGTTTTCTGGCAACTAATCGTCTGATTTTGAAAAATAGTCAA
The DNA here is from genome assembly GCF_018618955.1 of Exiguobacterium sp. s191. Lineage (NCBI taxonomy): Bacteria > Bacillati > Bacillota > Bacilli > Caryophanales > Exiguobacterium > Exiguobacterium sp. s191. Next base: position 788,652 of record NZ_JACSNC010000001.1, read on the forward strand.
TCCAAATCTTAAAAACCTTTGGAACCTTCTTTCAAGATGTCATCCTACTCGACAGCAAAAGAAAAACCGCCGAGCTTCAATGAGCAGGGCGGCAGGATTCAAGAGATCGATGATTGAACTTGGCATGTCCGAAGATACTGCTCCATCGCTTGGGCGAAGAAGGTCAATTGATGCGTCGAGATGACCGGTACCTTCCCATACCGGACTTCAAAGTAGAGCGGATCAACAGGAGATGGGAACGCAATCCGATCAAACCATTCCGTTACCGTCTCGTGGGTCCGGCGTTGTAAGGACAGTGGCAATTGTGCATTAAAGTGAGCGAGTTGTTTTCGAATCGAGTCAGCAGGCAGGTCTTTTGTCTCATAGATGAAGATTGGAAACCGTGGCGGAAGCACGTACCCTGATGGATCGATACGAGGTCGACGCAACCACTGGAGATAATACCAGAAAAACCAGCTACAAAACAGGAGAATGAGACATAGTATGAGAAGATAAGGAGGTGTCGTCACCGAAGAATCGAACCCTGTCCGGAACCATGGAGCTGGTGGATCGACTTCGCTCATCGTGACCGTGCTTTCACCATAAGACGTTCCTTCTTCGATCGTATCGAAGATCGATTCCTTTGGACCGCAACGGTCGACGCAATATGTATTCGTTGCTGGATCAATTCTTCCAAGCAGTGACGTATAGAGCGACGGGACAAATTGTTGCATGGTAAGTAATAGTAGACAGACAAGTGGAATAAGAAGCAATAGGCGAGTGCGAAGCGTTTGCACGATAGGGACACCTCCTTTGACGAGTACGTTTAACAGACTTTCGCTACACAGTATAGCAAAAGTAGAGAGGGAATATTTTGATTTTTTCAAAAAATAGTCATTGATTTAGAAAGGAATGAAAGAGATGGATTTACGATCGAGTTACCAAGAAACGACGAAACGTTTAGATGGACATGGTAGTCGGACGGTCGGCGTGTTACAAGAAGCGCTACGAACTGTCTCGGCTGATCAACCAAGTGACATCTATGGCAATGGCGAATTAATCAAGACGTTCGAGCGCAAGATGATAGACTTACTCGGGCACGACGATGCGGTCTTTTTCCCGAGTGGCACGATGGCGCAACAGATTGCGTTACGTATCTGGTCGGATGAACAGAACAATCGCAAGGTCGCTTACCACCCGCTCTGTCATCTCGAAATTCACGAACAGGACGGTTTAAAAAAATTGCACGGGATCGAACCGATACTAGTCGGAGAAGCCGATCGGATGATGACGATAGACGACGTCAAAGCTTTGCCGGACGTCAGTTGTCTGTTACTCGAACTACCACAACGCGAACTCGGCGGATTGCTTCCGTCGCGTGAAGAACTCGAAGTGATCTGTGCGTATGCTCGTGATCGAGGAATCCGTCTTCACTTGGACGGTGCCCGTTTACTTGAGGTCTTACCGTATTATGAGGCAGAAGCAAAGGACATCGCGCAACTGTTTGACAGTGTCTATATCTCTTTTTATAAGGGACTCGGCGGCGTCGCAGGAGCAATCTTAGCTGGACCAGAACCGTTTTGCCAAGAGGCACGAATCTGGAAACGTCGCTATGGCGGTGACTTGATCAGTCTATATCCGTATATTCTGTCTGCCGATTTTTATTATGAACAACGAAAAGACCGCATGGCAGAGTACCATGCAGCCGCAAAGGAGCTTGCGAGCAGTTTGAATGCGATTTCGGGCATCTCGACTCGTCCCAAAGAGCCAGTCTCGAACATGTTTCATCTCTACTTCAAGGCAGAAAAAGCAGTCGTCGAAGAAAAATTGATTGAAATCCAGTCGCACGGAAAAGTTGGTATCGCTGGTTATCTAGTTGAGAAAGATAGCGGCTGTGCAACGGAAATCAACATCGGCGACAGTTTTCTCGCGTTAACGCCTGTCGAGCGTGAAACGGTCTATCGTCAATTGACGGAGGCGTTCTCAGAGGATTGAACAACATCAGGAGCGGGAATTGTAGGATGGAGGCGACGATAGGTGTCGACTTTTTCTGCAATCATTCGCTCCGTTTCTTGTAATGCTGCTAGTTGTGCTAAGACGTTCGCATGGTGGGCTTCAAGCAATGCGAGCCGTTCTTGCGTCGTATCCTGCTCGCCGTGAGCAAGAAACAGCGTCACGTAAGAACGGATTTGCTCGATCGGCATATGCGTTTCGCGCAAGCGAAGGACGAACCGAAGCCACGTCACATCTTGGTCGTCGTATCGACGTTGACCGTTCTGGCGCTTCGGAAACAGTAGCCCTTCTTTCTCGTAATAGCGAATCGTATGGGCACTCGTATCGGTCAATCGACTGATTTCAGAAATCGTATACATACATCTCACCTTTCTGCTTGACTTAGAGTTCACTCTAAGGATTAGACTCTCACTATACCAAATCAAAAAGGGGATATGCTACATGAAGTACACGGTCATTACAGGAGCAAGTTCGGGAATTGGATATGAGACGGCAAAACTACTCGCAGGAAAAGGGAAATCACTCGTTCTCGTCGCGCGACGGACGTCTGAGCTCGAAAAACTTCGGGATGAAGTCAAACAAATCTCACCAGATAGTGATGTCATCCTCAAGTCGGTCGATCTCGCAGATAACCAAAATGTCCATGATTTATATGAGGGACTAAAGGAACTCGACATCGAGACGTGGATCAACAATGCTGGATTCGGCGATTTTGATCTCGTCCAGGACATTGAGCTCGGGAAAATCGAGAAAATGCTTCGCTTGAACATCGAGGCGCTGACGATTCTATCGAGTCTGTTCGTCCGCGATCATCATGACGTTGAAGGAACGACGCTCGTCAATATCTCGTCAGCAGGTGGCTACCGGATCGTTCCGAACGCGGTCACGTATTGCGCGACGAAGTTCTATGTCAGTGCCTACACGGAAGGGCTAGCGCAAGAACTGCAAAAAGGTGGGGCAAAACTCCGGGCGAAAGTACTGGCACCAGCTGCGACTGAGACAGAGTTTGCGGATCGTTCGCGCGGCGAAGCAGGGTTCGACTACAGCAAGAACGTCAAAAAGTACCATACGGCGGCTGAGATGGCAGGCTTCCTGCATCAGTTGATCGAAAGTGACGCGATCGTCGGCATCGTCGACGGTGAGACGTATGAGTTCGAATTGCGTGGTCCGTTGTTCAACTACGCAGGATAAAATAGAACAAGGTCCCTTTTTCGAATGAGAAAGGGACCTTGCTTATGTAATCATGATCGATACGAATTTCAAGAATGAATCAAAAAAGGACATCCATCATTTATTTTTTAAAGAGTTTTTTTGCTAATTTCCATACGACATAGACGACTGCGCCAATGATCAGAAGATTCATCAAGGCACCAAAAATCATGAATTGTCCCACGAGTTAACCACCTTTACATACTTTTTTTGGAGCTATAAGCATCCTATTTACTTTTTCGTTTTAAGAACCTCAAGCTGATAAAAAATAACGCCATCAGCACGATAGCGATGTTCACGGCTAACGTTAATCGCTCATTTTCAATCACTCGACCATTCAAGAGATTCAAGATGATAACAAGCAACATCAATGACAATAAAAAGTATTTTATGGATTTTTTTATCATGAAAGACTTCCTTTTTTTGTGTCATTGTATTAGTTTAAACATATCTAGTTTTTAAAACAAGGGGAATGGAATCTGGAAATACGATATTTTTCTTACTTCTACTCGGGAGTGATGGTATGAAACGAATTTATGTATGGATTACGATAGTGATGATTCTAGGAGTGGGCATCATCGGTGCTTCAGCCTTTAAGGTGTTTTATTATGATGAAAAACAAGAGGTCACTCAGGAAATCGATCATTATTTGAAGCAACAGAAGTATATGACATATGTGAAGAACAAGGAAATTCGATACGATACGAGCACGGGTGAATTCATTGCACTGGTCGTGTTCCAAGATGAACCGGAAAATGAATATGAGATTTATCGATCGGGATCTCATCGCTTTAAAGTCACGGGATTCAAAGACGGCGAACAAATTACGAACAAACAAGAAGGACGGTATATTTCAGAGTATTGACAGCAAGTAGTCAAGAATGGAAGTGAGGTGACAAAATGAAAAACATGATCTTTTTAGGAAGCGTCGTTGCGCAACTCATGGTACTCTTTTCACTTCATTACGGATTTCACGTAATCAGTGATACAACGCTTAAAATATCTTTATTGGCTTCTCTGATCGTTGTATTGATCGCGCGGAACAAATGGAAGATTTCGTTTTAATGGGAGATTGAATCGGATGACAAAAGATTGTTTGGAGGAAAAGATAAGTGAACGTCAGTGAATTTTTTGACTGGAAAATCAACTTAGATGATGAACTGTATGCTGTCATTGATGAGAAGGCGAGAAAAATGGTAGTGATGGGGGACTTCATCGAACTGACTGCGGTCTTGTGGTTGGATCGAAATGATGTCCTTCAGTTAAAGCCGACATGGGATTGTGTAATATCCATCGATGATGCTACAAAACAAATTACGATTCGCTCGGCAGAATCACTGAACATGAAAGAAGAATGTTAAGAGGTACATAAATCGAGTCCATTCGTGCAATCGCTGAATGGGCTCGATTGTTATTTAAAGTACGATGTCTACTTTAATTCATGTTGAACGGAGCCAGTCACTTCAACATGATGCTGGTCGTATACAGTCGTCAGTACATGATCTTCGACGATTTCATAGTTGTATGTATAGTCTGGTTCATTCGTGTATTTGATTTCCAGCACGTATCTTCCGGTCTTCGACTCAAAGACCGTTTCCTTTTTTGAAATATCTTGTTCGTATCCTGATTCAACTAACATTCGTTCAATCTTGATTTCGGTCATCGTTTTAGAAACGAAGAGGTAAGTCGGATAGGCAGCTATCAAGATGACGAGAACGATAAGTGTATAGATGAGTGGACGTACTTCTTTTTTCATACAATCACATCCGTTCCGATGAAATGAATAGAGAAGCTAGGTATTCTATATTGAAGATGAGGAGAGATATGTGATGGGAAAAAACAAAGACGAGATACCGTACTATATGAGGAACGTTCCGTTCTTCTTCCTAACGGCACTCCTCGCGCCCATCGCGGTACTACTTGTACTGCTCAATTGGGATAAGCTCTCGACACAAATGAGAAATAACCATTTAACGTTTTCAATCCTAATGACCATGTTATATATCTCAAAAATACTGCCTGACGGCCTATTTAAAATCATATTCGCGGTTTTTACGTGGACATTGATTCTTTTCGTGACATACATCTACTTCGGTGGCGGTAGAAGAGGAGGGAAATCATGAGTAAGTATCATTTATCGAGCATTCGGTTAGTTCTCATTGTCGTCATCACATCGTCAATCTTGTATTTTGGATTCGATTGGGAACTCGGGTATGGCATCATTTTTTTAATAGTAACAGTAGGGTATACCATATATCTCAACTTCAAATCAGCCCAAATCGAAAAGGCTGAAGCAGAGACGAAGAACGATTGATTTCATTTGAAGTCAATCGTTCTGTTTAAATATGACCCCACCGAACTAAATCGTCGAGATAATCACGATACGATTCCGATTATTATCTTTTTCACCGACGCACTGGAATTCACCTGCTTTTACACAAATAGACCGTTGGACGAGTGACGAGTCCAATGGTCTATTTGTGTTATTTGTCGTCCTGTAGAACACATTTCATCGCCTTAGATCATTTTATATCCCATTCGTCTCGCCTCGATGAAAGCAGCAGCAAGAAAGGCGAAGACCCCCCAAAGGATCCATGCTGCCCCACGTCCAACGAGTAAGGGATCCGTTCCATACAGAGATGTGCCCCACGTTAGAACGATTCCGTCTAAAAATGTAGCCACTAACAGTCCGAGACTGACACCCGGCACCATCTGTTCAGCATTCAAGCATGCAACTTTTTTTATGATGATGACGGAAATCCACGAAACCGGTAAACCAATCAGGAAGGCAATCACGTTTCCAACATTTTCGAACATGCCGATTCCAGATCCGAATCTGACTGACAGGGCACCGACGAACCAAAATGCTGCACCAAGTACGACCAAGATGATAGTTTGTCCTTTCGAGAATAGAGGGGGCTTATCATGTGTCATTTGTATTTCCTCCTTAAAGATGTAGTATTTACTACATAAATAAATGTAGCATCTACTACGCTTTTTGACAATGCCATGGTGTATCGATTGTAACTGTCACAATATTTTTATCGAAGTGATTTCGTTTTCGTGAAAAACAACTTGAATAATCGCCGATTCAGCTATAAAAAAGGTCAATCGATGACGATAGATAGGTACAGATTGTTCTTTTGAAAAACTGTCTTAGTACATGAACGATACATAGAAGGAGTTAATGACACCATGAATGAAACCTTACCGAGACCGCTACGCTCACCAGCGATTTTGTCGAGCCTTGAAGCAAACGTCGCGATGATCTGTTTTGATCGCCAACGACGCGTCGTCGACGTCAATGACTTGTTTGCGAAAACGATGAAATATAAACGAGACGAGATGATTGGCTTACAGCACCATACGTTTTGCACACCAGAATTCGCGAACAGCCGTGAGTATCAGGACTTTTGGACACGTCTGTTTTCGGGCTTCAGTACAGCGGATAAAATCAAACGAGTCGATGCCCGGGGCGACATCTTGTGGCTTGAAGCAACCTACATGCCGATTTTTGAAGGAGAAGAGGTCGTCGGTGTCGTCAAGATTGCGAGTAACATTACGGACCGGATCGACCGCGTGCAAGGATATGCGAAAAGCTTCCAGACGCTTGCTGAAGGACTGAATCTGCAGTCGATTCAAGGATCGAAAGATGGCAACCAGCTTCAAGAGACGATGAACACGATCTCGAGTGAAACGGCAGAAAACCAACAGACGTTCGAAACGCTATATGACCAAGCTATCGAGATCACGAAGATTGCTGATACGATCAAGGAGATTGCTGCTCGGACGAACCTGTTGTCACTAAACGCGGCAATCGAAGCGGCACGGGCTGGAGAACACGGTAAAGGCTTTACGGTCGTTGCCAGTGAAGTCAAAAACTTATCGGATTTAGTCGGCAGTGCAGTTATCGAAGTGCGCACGAATACGGAAACGATGAATCGTCAAATCATGGCGATGATGAAAAAGATTGAAGCGTCCCATCTCGAAGTCGCGTCGAGCCTTGCGACGGTAAAAGAAACGATGCAACGCTTTACCGCAATCGAAGAGGTCGCACGACAACTCGAGCAGCAAACAGAGGATTTCCGGTCGTTTATTTGAAAATGATATAGAAAAAGCGATGGCAATGGGCCATCGTTTTTTTGTTTAGTCAGATGAGTCGTTTTGGAAGAGTAAAGGCGTGGGATATAACACATGAGCCCGTTGACCACAGAACGAAGGCACGTTATAATTCAAATAGACGTTTGAATGTAAGGTAAAAGGAGGCAACGTCATGGCACATGATCATCATCACCACCATCATCATACCGACAATAAAAAGGTACTAGGCCTGTCGTTCCTGATCATCACCGCGTTCATGATCGTCGAGGTCATCGGCGGGATTTGGACGAACAGTCTCGCGTTGTTATCAGACGCTGGGCACATGTTAAGTGATTCGATTTCACTTGCGATCGCCCTGTTAGCCTTCCAGTTCTCGAGTCAAGCACCGGATGCGAATAAGACATTCGGTTCAAAACGCTTTGAAATCTTAGCCGCTATCATAAATGGTGTGACGCTGATCGTCATCGCCCTCTATATTTTCATTGAAGCCATTCAACGCTTCATCGATCCACCCGCTGTCGCAACGACCGGGATGCTGATCATCAGTGTCCTCGGGTTGCTCGTCAACATTCTCGTTGCCTGGATCATGACACGCGGCGGAGGGCATGAGCACAACCTCAACATGCGTGGTGCCTATCTGCACGTCTTAAGTGACATGCTCGGATCCGTTGGTGCGATTGCAGCTGCTCTTCTGATCATGTTCTTCGGTTGGGGATGGGCGGATCCCTTGGCGAGTGTCATCGTTGCGATCCTCGTCTTACGGAGTGGCTATTACGTGACAAAGGCATCCGTTCACGTCTTGATGGAAGGAACGCCGAGCGACGTCGATATCGATGAGGTCGTTTCGACGATTCAGACGAACGAAGCCGTCCTCGGACTACATGATCTACACATCTGGTCGATCACGAGTGGGTATAACGCATTATCGTGTCACGTCGTCGTCAAGGAGGACATGACTGTCCGGGAGTCAGAGTCGATTCGCGAACAGATTGATCACGATTTGAAACACGTCGGGATTAATCACGCGACGATCCAGGTCGAGACGGATCAGCACGCACATGGCAATACGTTGTATTGTAACGGCAAACACGAATCGCATACGCATTAAAAAACGAGCACGCGTCCAAGTCGGACGAGTGCTCGTTTGCTTATGCTCAAATGATCGGCACCGTTGGTAGAAACAGCGTCGCGAATAGACTGATACTCAAGAACATCGAGTATCCGAAAAAGGTCGTTTTGGCATTTCCAGCAGCTCGGTTACCTAAGTACATGAATAAGACGATGGATAAGAACGTCAAACCCGTCAATACGGACGAGTGGTGTTGATCCGGCGAAGGAGCAAGCGACTGGACAAGATGCGCGAGACCAAGCGGCAGGACGATCAAAAGAAAGTAGTAGCCTAGACGTGCCTCGGATGGGACGTCGACCTGTTCCTGTTCGGTTTCATAGTCATAACGCGTTTGCGTTTTCATGGATCTTCACCTCCCTATGCGTTTTAGTATAGCGAATGAACATGTCGGCTCTGTTACAGACGGGTAAGAATGCCTTAACAGACGATGACGATGTGATGACGAAAAAAGAATAGGCAGCAATTGAGAAAAATTGTAAGATGAACAAGAAGTCGGTTAAAGAAAGGAATAAAGCATCATGTCACGTGCATTTCGTTTTATGTATGTCTCGGATTTGTTATCGACCGTCGGGACGAGTTTCGTTTATATCGCGATCTACTGGTTGAGCGCGGAACAAATCAGTGCTTCTGGCGTCGCCCTGATTGCGACTGGTGTCTTTTTGATTCGTTTTCTCGTCTCAACGTTCGTTGGACCATGGATCGACCGATTCGTCAGTGCATCGTTGTACCAAATGTCGTTACTCATTCGGTTGCTTGCGCTTGGGATCGCGTTAGCGGGAATCGGTCTGACGGACGTCGTCCTACCGTGGTTACTCGGCTTACTCGTCGTGCAGACGATCTTACAAATCATTGGCGGCAATGCCGTCTTCACATGGGTCGTTGATTTAGTCGAAGATGACCAATTGCCGCAAGCGAATGCGTATCTTGCAACGATCGAACGGATCGGTACGTTGAGCGGATTTTTACTCGGTGGGATGATGGTCGCCCATTTCTCGATCGCGAGTATCTTATGGCTCGATCTTGGTCTACATCTTGCCGCCTGGTTACTCGTTCGACATATGACAGGACAAGTCGCAGAAGGGGCGCGTCAAGGATCGTACCGCGAAGCGTTGCTCGAAGGGATTGGTCACGTCGTGCGTGACGGTCGCTTAAAATGGATCCTCGGTTGTGCGATCCTCGCAAACTGGATGATCACACCAATGAATACTTTACTTGCGCCATATGCGAAGGATGTCTTATCGGGAAATGCCCAGACGTTTTCTGCACTCGAACTGGCGACGGTGATCGGGGGAATCGCGATGTCGCTCCTTTACGGAAAATGGTTCGCCTCCGTACGACAGGATAAGCTGTTTCGTTTTGCCGTCGTCTTGCAAGGTCTTGCGATTGCGATTGTCGCCTATGTCTCATTCGTCCCAGTGGCTGTTGGTGGGTTCATCTTACTCGGCATGGCGCTGACGTTATTCGGGATTCCGTTTGCGACCTTATTGCAGCGCTCGACGCCTGCGCATTTGCTCGGCAGGGTCCGTACGGCGATGGTCGCTGCATCAACGGCGTGTTCTGCGCTCTGTTACGGTCTGTCGTCGTACTTGACGTCGTTCTTCAGCATCTCGTTCGTCTTTCTGTTCTTTGCCTTAAGTGGTCTTGTCATGACCAGTATCTGGTTGCTCTTTCATCGTACCGTTTCCTTTGCTGAAGAACGACAGGACAAGGTCGGATGAAATATCCGCCTTGAGGTGGAGGTAAGCGGTTTCGCACTCTTGTACACTAGAGATAGAAATGAACGATGAGGAGTGGAGTCGATGGAGAGTTTATGGATCACGGCGTTATTGTTTTTGATTCCGATCAGTGGGATGACGGTCTTCTTGAATGTACTGTGGCGCCGAATGGAAACGGAAGGCGTTTCGGAGTAATCATGAACTAAATAGTGCGTCTGCTCGCCGATGTTAGATCGGATAGCGGACGCTTTTTTCATTTGAGGCATGAATGGTCGTAGGAGAATAACCTCAGATTCGTTAAATCAACATTTCCCGTGTAAACTGATGTAGTAAGTAGTTTTATGATGTTTCGATTGAACATAAGGGGGATGAATCACCATGAAAGCAATCATTACAGGTATGAACGGAACGGTAGCACCCGTCGTTGCGGACGTCTTAGCAAAGCACGACATCGAGACAGTCGCCTGGGACCGAACGAAAGTCTCGACGACTGACGAATCCGCGATGCGCACGTTTTTAGAAACGGAACGACCAGATTATTTCTTACATATCGGGATGGGGTCTGTCAGTTGGACGGAAGCGCTCGTCCGCTTGTGCCAGGAGTATAAAATTCCGTTCTTCTTCACGAGTACGGTGTCTGTCTTCTCAGACGACGTGCCGGCACCGATTGACAAGGACGCAGTACCGGATGCGACCGACGAATACGGTGCCTATAAGATTGCCTGCGAACAAGCGATTCAAGCACTCGATCCACAAGCGAAAATCGTCCGGATCGGCTGGCAAATCGGGACGGAAGCTGGTTCGAACAACATGGTCGATTTCTTTACGAACGAGATGAAACAGCACGGCGTCATTCAGGCGAGTCGGAACTGGTATCCGTCGAGTTCGGTGCTTGAAGATACGGCTGAAGCGCTCGTTACGATTTTACTTGAACACGAAGCAGGTCTCTATCAGTTGAACGGTAACGATCGCTATTCGATGTACGACTTAGCGCGTGCCTTGAATACGCTTCACGCAAAAAACTGGACGATCGAACCGGTCGATGAACCACGCCGCGATAACCGAATGGCGACGGACGTCGTTTTGGTCCGCCTGTTGTCAGAACGATTGCCCCTCTAATCAAACATCCCGCTCTCCTTGACGCGTGTCAAAGAAAGCGGGATGTTTTTTTACTGCGTTACCGGTGTTTCTGCCGCAAAAGCAAGCGTTGGTCCAAAGATTTCGTAATGCAGTTTGTCTCGTGACGCCGTGAAGTGTTCGATCACATATTGAATCATTGCTTCCGGACCACAGACGTATGTCGAATCCGTGATACCTGCGATAACGTCTTTCGGCAGGCGACCCGCTTGATCCATTGCCTGGTGTTCCGCGTAACGAATGACGCGCGCGCCGCGCTGCTCAAGCAAGGCAAGTTGCTCGTTAAATGGACGATTGCGTTCGTCTTGGACGGCATGATGTAACGTTACCTGTCGACCAGCAGCTAACGCTTCGTCAGCCATCGCAAGCATCGGTGTAATCCCGATACCACCGGCAATCAGCACGACGGGTTCGCCTGATGCATCAAGAGTGAAGGCACCCGCTGGCGCACTGATCAATACCGTGTCACCGACTTGCGCTGCATGTAAATAGTCCGAGACGATGCCTTCTCGTTTGACACCAATCGTATATGTCTCCGTGTTCGATGCCGTCGTCAGACTGTATTGACGATTGTGCCATAAGCCATCTTTGTCTTGAATCCGCACCGTAATGTATTGTCCGGCTCGATAAGCGGGGAGTGGACCGTCCGTGCGGAAGGTCAAGGCGCGAATCCGATCCGCTTGTTCCTCGACATTCGAAATCTCGACTGTCTGATAACCGGAAAAATCTTTCGCTTGTTCATCCTGCGCGTAGAGTTCGGCTTCGAGCGTGATGAACAGATTGGCAATCTCTCCGTATGCTTCTCCCCACGCGTGCAAGATTTCTGGCGTTGCGGCTTCTCCTAAGACATCTTGCATCGCCCCGAGTAATTCGTGTCCGACGATAGGATACATCTCCGGTTTGATTTGTAGACTGCGGTGCTTATGGAGCACGGGTAATAAGACCGGTTTTAACGTCTCGAGTCGATCGATGTGAGCAGCAGCGGCATACACGGCGGTCGTGAGTGCTTGCGATTGGCGGTCGCTCCGCTGATTCGATTGATTGAAGACGTGTTTCAGTTCCGGATGAGCTTGAAACAAACGCTGATAAAAAACTTTCGTGATCGCGGCACCGTGCGACGCAAGGACGGGAACAGTCGATTGAACGATTTGAATGGTAGAGGTTGATAACATAAGACCACTTCCTTTTTGTTAAGTAATGAAGACAGTCTTAGTATTTCGTAGTCTCACCTTTAATACAATATTTAAAATACTAGATTAATGAATATCGTGCCTTTTGTCACAAGCAGGTCAAGATTTCGACAACGATTCGTCACGATTGGTTAGAGATCCAGAGCTTCGAGAAATCAAAGTAACCGAACGAGTCGATCGTGATGTTTTGCAGTTCGATCGGATACGGAATCAGCCGCGTATCGTGATAGAACGGGATGAAATACGATTCGTCGATCAAGTGGCGTTCGATTGCTTGGTGGATCGGGAGCCAGTCTTCGAACGATGTCGCATCGTATTGTTCGATCCAGGTCAGCATCTCTGGCATCTGCTGAAAAAGTCGGATCGGTGGTGAGAACGTGTTCGTCATGAACTGATAAAAGGCGTACTGGATATTTCGCTCGAACACTTCGGCATGGATGGCGAGATCAATCGTATCGTAGACATGAAAATCCGTGATGCTCTCTTCAAATCCGACCTCGACGAACTCATACGGAATCCCGTCTTGATCAAATCGCTGACAGAGCCAGCGTGTTACCTTGTCCGTAAAATCGGTCAACTTGATTCGGATCGGTTGTGTGAATAAAACAGCAGGACCTTCAGGTGTTGGGTATGGTCGACTGTATGATTCAAGAAATCCGGAGTCGTTCGGTTGTGCCCGTTCATGGAAGTCATGAATGCCATTACGGACTTCTGCGACGAGCCGGTGGATATAATGTCGCGCGGCTTTGGATTCAAACGGACCACCGGCGCGTGGATGGAGCAAGACAAGACCAAATCCGGATTGCGTTGCGATCGTATCAATCGGACTGGAATCAGAAGCCGATGTCCGGTAGACCGGGTCATATTGCTCCGGCATCTGGATGAACTCAATCCGGTCGAGCAGGGCACGGATGCCAAAGTAATTCGGGAACGCTGTCAGAACGGTCTTCTTGTCGTCATGTTGCGTCAGTTGGAACGGTCCCGTCCCGACACCGTCCTTGATAATGCTCGTATGTATCGAGGCAAGTTGCGGCAAAATCGAACTTCGACGTTGATCGAGTGTGAGGTCGACCCGGTACGGACCGTTCGAGACGATCTGTTTTACGTGCCGGTAGGAATAAGCGTAAGCCGGATATTTAATCAAAGCACGCAAGCTCTTCGTCACTTCCTTACTCGTCAGGAGCGAACCGTCATGAAAGCGGACGTCTTTCCGTAAGAAGAGACTGAGCGTCGCCCCGTTCCAGACATAGTGATGCGCCAGTTCACCCTGAATGTTGCCGTCGCTGTCGATCGTAAACAGACGGTTGAAGACGTTCTGGACGAGATGGGCACTATGGATATCGGCTGCTTCTAACGGGTGTGTCGTCAGGAAATTCCGTTTTCGCGGAATCAATAACGCGTCAGCCGTCGTCTGTGTATAGCCGAATTTTCGTTCGAGTTGTCGCATGAAGCGTCCTGCTTGCGCCGGCGACCAGTCCCACGTCAATTCCTCCGTCACTGATTCGATCGAGTCACGGTCAATCCGCTCGAGCATCTGTTTCGCATACTCCCGTTCGACGTGGCGCAACCAGACGAGTTCACTTAAGTTGCCTCGTCCGCGGCCGCTCGTGTAACCAATCCAGCCGTCTTCCTGCCATTTATTGAGATATCGTTTCGTTTGTTTAGGACTGAGATGGATGGCGTTGGCAAGCGTCGCAATCGAGTAGTGTCCATTTCGGCAAGTCTTCCATAACATAAAAAGATAAGCATCCATCGTACTTCTCCTCCTTAAAAGGGGACATCTTTTATTAATGACGTCCATTTTTCCTGTGTCTTGTCTTGTTTATGATACAGGTAGAGAATGGAAGGTGACAATATGAAATGGAAAGAAATACCGAAACCAATTAAAGTACGTCTCATCACATCGTTTTTCAACCGGGCTGTCTCGTTCTCCATCATGCCGTTCATGGCCCTCTTGTTCGTCCGGGCATTCAACGAAGTCATCGCCGGTGCATTTTTGATCGCGATGGTCTTCGTCAGCTTCATCACGAATCTACTCGGCGGATATCTTGCCGACCGCTTTTCCCGCAAACGTCTGCTCGTCACGACTTCTGCGCTCACAGCGCTGACGTTCATCACGATGACGATCTCATTGACACTCGACTGGATGCTGTTGTTCATGGTCATCTACGCTGTCTTCTCGGTGACAAGTAATCTTGGTCGACCGGCAATGAGCGCAATTATCATCGATGCAACGACGAAGGAAAATCGCCAAGCGGTTTATGCGCTTGACTACTGGTTGATCAATCTCTCGATCGCCATCGGAACGGCGCTCGGGGGCTGGCTCTACGTCAGTAATCAATTGCTGTTGTTCGGGATCTTAAGCTTCACGTCGTCCGTTTTACCGATTGCCTATTATCTGTTTCTTGACGACACGCCACGGACGTGGCAACGTCAAAAACTACGTGGCGTTCTCACGGATATCTTCACGAGCTATCAACTCGCTTGGCGGGACCGTCCATTCGTTAAGGTCGTCTTCGGTTCGATGTGTATCTTAGCGGCTGAGTTTTCGATGGGCAGTTATGTCGCCGTCCGACTCGCCGATTCGTTCGAACCACTATCATTTGCCGGGTGGTCGATCAACGGGGTCCGGATGATGAGTATCATCAACATCGAAAATACGTTGCTCGTCGTCACGTTGACGTTCATCGTCCAGCGATTAGCGAAGCGTTTGTCGCCGCGCCGGACGCTCGCTGCGGGTCTCATGCTGTACACGATCGGTTATGTTGTCGTGACGAGTGCCAATAGCATGACGGCACTGATGGTCTTCATCTTCATCGCAACGATTGGCGAGTTGCTCTACTCTCCGGTCTTGAACACACAAAAAGCAAACATGATGCCAGCCGATCAACGTGGGGCGTACTCAGCGTTCGCGGGAACGTCGTTTGCTGGAGCGGACTTACTTTCTCGGTCGACGATTCTCGTCGGGACCTTCTTGATCCCATCGATGATGAGTGTATACATCGGATTGATCCTCTTGACGGGCTTTGGATTAGTCTATACGAGTCTGTTCGTGAAGGAATCTGTCGAACGAGAGCGAAACGTATCTTAATAAGGGGGAATACAGATGAACTTACCAGATACTATCGAAACGCCACGGCACCTGTTACGCCGTTGGCAAGAAGACGATGCAGAAGCATTGTATGCTTACGCCAAGGATCCAACTGTTGGACCAAAAGCAGGCTGGGCGCCGCACGCGTCACTTGACGAAAGCCAGGAAGTGATTGGCATTTTCCAAGCGTCAGTTGGCGAGTATGCCGTGACCGATAAGGAGACGGGGGCAGTCATCGGGAGCTTCGGATTTCACTTTAATCGTCGGCCGGACGATTCGATCACCCATGACCGTCAAGTTGAGATCGGCTATGTCCTCGCGCCTAACTACTGGGGAGAAGGGCGGATGCCGGAAATCGTTGAAGCAATGCTTGATTTCATCTTCCGGGAACTACCGATCGATGTGGTTTGGTGTGGTCACTTTGATTTTAATGATCAATCACGCCGTGTCGTTGAGAAACTCGGGTTTACGCCTGTTCTTGACCGACCATTCGTCTTAGAACGAATCGACGGACGGACCGTGACGAGCCATGTCTACAACTGGACGCGTGAGCGGTATGAAGCAATACAAGGGAATTGATCACTATATAAAATAAAAAGGCGTGCACCGGTGCACGCCTTTTTATTTTATATAGTGATGTCTAAATAGACATTAAAAACGAATACATTCTGTTATGGCTTAACTTTCATATCTTCATACCAAAAAAGAGAATAATCCATCATCAATGAGGGTTCATTTTGCTGCCTTAACATGGTAGTAATGTTCCCCAGGTGATACGTACCGTGATTGGCTACATGTAAAAGAATTTCTTCAAAAGTCGTTTCCCGTGGACCAGACCAAGGATTATCCACATGTATCGTCATAGTAAGAGTTGAGTTCTGATTTAAAAATAGTTGATACTTTGATGCTATATTTTTGAATGCTGTTTTGAATTCTTCAATTGTATATGCATCAGTTAATGGTAATTGACTCATCGCATCTTGTAGCGCTTGTTGAAATTCTACTTTTTCTAAAACATGAATCCACATAGTATCAACTGCAAGAATATGACTAAGTGTTTTAGCGATTGTCGGATAAGAGCTTTTCACCTCTTTATTTAATAGATTTTCAGGTAATGCATCCATATGATCTAACATCAACTGCATCGCCCAGTTGTGATATTCATACATCGTTTTTCCGGCATTCATCCAAATCGCTCCTTTAATTGTAGTAAGAACTGTCTAACTACGTTCATTATAAAAAAGGATATATGACATCTGAGTGTCATATATCCTCATATAGATTAACTATTTTTTTGGCTTCATTTCTTAATATGTCTTGTAAGTACAAGGGATGAATAACAACTACACCTGATCTGAAGCTTAATAAAATGTTGATTAACCATTCCGCATGTAAAGGTGAAGGTAACAATAAAGTCATCGTAACACTACCATCTTCTTCAAAAACCATCGATTGATGCTGAAAATGATTTAAGACTACATGAATGGATTCAGGATGAATTCTTAACGTGATACTTTCCCGTGCGGGTTTCACGACAGCTCTGTCTCCAGGAATGGGATGGTTATCCTGAATAGATGTTGGAAGTCTTTGAAGGTTGAGCATATGTGACACTTTGAATTCGCGGTAATCATTTCTTAAATAACAATAAGCATAAAGGTACCATGTACGAAATTTATATCGTAGAAAAATGGGATCTACTTCTCGAATGGTCTGTTCCTTTTGAGCACTGATGTATTGAAACAGAACTCTTTTTGATTCTTTGATACTCTTTTGAAGATCAATTAAGAAAGTAGGCTCAATGGATTGATCAGCTAAATCAATGTGCAAATGGTTATTTTGTTCTTCTGTCGTAAGAATCGAAAGCCGTTCTAGCGTATTTTTTAAATCTTGATCATGTAATTGCGCTGATAAACTTTTCATTAAAGATAGAACATCGACCATAGAAGACGCATTTAAAAAGGTCTTATCCCATTTATAATTCTCAATAATACCGAAACCTCCATTAGTTCCATGATAAGAAGTAACGGGAATTCCAGCTGCACTAATGGTTTCAATATCTCGATAAATCGTTCTCTGAGAGACATTTAATTCACTAGCTAATTGAGCGGCCGAGATCGTAGAGCGATGCAGTAACTTAAATATGATAGTCAGTAATCGTTCGAGTTTCAAAAAATTCTCCTTTGTATTAAGCACGACTATAGTTTGAACCGTCATTCCATACAAATAATTACGTTTAGTATAATTGATTTATTCGTTCTATGGAGAGATTAAAAAGTACTTCGTAATGAATTGAATCAAAATCCAAAGAAAAAAGTATGCATCGCGCATACTTTTTGTGGTTTTCCTTATCTTATTAGATATGTTTGGGTTGTAAATCTAATTCAATATGTAATTTTGACCTATTTCTTTAAGAATTTATTCGGCGATAAGACAGCTACCACTTTGAAGTCGGGAAGCTAACACCAAAAAAATGAAAATTACTTATGAATCATAAAAATGTAAAATCAAAGGTTACGTATGGAAAAGGAAGTAAGTTAAAATTCGGTTCAATTCAAATAAAGTCCTTATCTAAATAAGAAGGAGAGTGGGAAAAAATGAATCAGGTTGCAGCCATAAGTATGCTAGGAAACGTCTTTATTTTTATAGTCGTTTTATACTTTAATCAGAACCAAATCGTTTCTTCAGTGCTTTGAGACGTTTGACTGATCTTGTTTAGATTCGCGAATAAAAGCGACTGTCATTGTAATGGCAGCAACAACATATCCGACGAGTACAGAGGTCAATTCCGACCAATCAAATACAGAACGGAGAATGATTTGGGGAACAAAATAGACGAGCAATGCAATCGGCAAAATCCATGTCTTCGTCTTCCATGCCGTGACAAGAATCCAGATAATCAATAGGGCACCAATCATCCAGCCGACGCTTAGGGATAACGTGATCTTTGGTGAATCAACAAGTCCGTTGACGATCAATAGTCCGATGATTAACAGAAAATGAATACTACCATGAATGCCGTAACGCATGATACGAGGGCGCGCTCTATCACGTAAAGCATCTTGACGGAAGAGAAACGCCAGGGTGGTCAGGTAAACGGCACTAATCAACAGGAAACCGCCAACGAGCAAGATACTGAACGTCGTTTTACCATTTAAGAGGTTTTGAAGATAGAGAAAACTGGATGCGCCGAGAAAAACTTGCAAGACGATCCAAAACGCTTCTTTTGGATCAAATGACATCTCTTTAGAAATCGATTGGATGTAAACGGCGGGACTATCACCCGTGATCGCGCGAACCGATTTTCCGTCTGCTTCCGCTTCGATCAGGTGATCTTCGAGTTCGTTGACAATCTCGTTCGTCGCCAATTCATTTTACCCGAAGCAAGTAGGTATACCTTTAAGTCTTCCAAAAATCGTTTTGATTCCGTCGATAGGGTCATCTCATTCGTCCTCCTTTAAAATGCTTTCGACACTCGTTGAAAGGTGATGCCATCTTTGTTTGAAAGCGGCGAGTTCTTCAACACCGCTCGTTGTGATCGAATAATACTTTCGTTTTGGACCGGACGGGGAGACGCGAGAGGTTGCTTCGATCCAGTCCAGTTTTTGCATCCGAATCAATAGAGGATAGATTGTTCCTTCGCTGATGTCAGCTAAACCGTATGCTTTGAGTTTCGTCGCCAGTTCGTAGCCATAAATCTCTTCTTCCGCGATCAGTGCAAGTAAACAACCGTCGAGAATCCCCTTTAACATTTGCGTCGATGACATCCGCATCATCCTTTCGCTACTTGGTATTACAAGGTAATGATATACCAAGCTATTGTGTATTGCAAGGTAGCTGGAGGAAAAAGATTCATTTCCCTGAAAAAAAGGTAAACAAATCATAAAGTAGATACGTCGCTTGTTTAGAAAAGGGAGGTATTGATCGTGGATAAGCGGAATACTATCGTCTCGGCGACCGTCGTCTTCATCATCATGGGTATCGTCATGGCTGTCTCTGCGTTTGGTTTCGGCATTCGTTATGGTGAACCGGAGTTGTTACGTATCGCAATCTTCGGTGAAGTCGCAACAGCGATTTTTCTCGTCTGGTACATTCGTCGTCATGCCACGTTTGCTGCCGTCGGGTTTTCGAAATTGCAGTCGCGGGGTCTAATCTGGTACATTCCGTTACTGCTGATCGTTCTCGTTCAAGTCGGATTGATCGTCAATGCGTTGTTCACGTCCTCGATATCATCATCGTCACTCCAACTTGTCGGAATCGTCTTCCTGACGACCTTATTCGTCGGTTTCAATGAGGAAGTCTTGTTTCGCGGCATCATCTTACGTTATCTTCGACCGAACGAACATCCGTATCGTGCCGTCCTCATCAGTGCGCTTCTGTTCTCATCTTTCCACTTGCTTAATTTGATCGCCTTGATTCCACCGGCAGCGATGTTGTTCCAACTTGCGAACACATTCGTCTTTGGTGTTTTCTTAGCGATCATCGCACTGAAGCTGAATAACCTCTGGCCATTAATCATTTTCCATGCGCTGTGGGATTTCGCGAGCATCGCAGCGGATGTCGTGAACGTCAATTTAGGCATCACTCCTCTTTTGACGCAAGCTTATCTACTCGTAGCGATCGTCATTCAACTGATCTTGTTGAAACGACATGATCTCAGCCATCTGAATGGACCGATGAATCCACGTAACGTTTGAATAGCTGACTCTCCGTTGTTTGACGGGGAGTTTTTATTTTTGAATAAAGCTAGTATCAATGATTAATATGTAATATATTACTTGTATGAAACCTACAGATGATTTAGCCATTGCACGACTTCCTCTCAGTGAGGAAGTATATCGACGTTTACAGCATCACATCATCACTTTACGCCTCGCCCCAGGCGAGAAGGTGAACGATCAAGCGCTCGCGGAAATGTTCGGAGTCAGCCGAACACCGGTCCGCGAAGCCTTGAAACGACTCGAGGAGGAAGGATTGATTTTTGCGAAACGGGGCTCGCGGACGATCGTGACAGAGCTTGACGCTGAACAGGCACAGCAAACCTATCCGATTATCGCGACACTGCACGGGCTAGCAGCGCGTCTAGCGGGACCGCAATTGACGGAAGACGACTTGATGGAACTTCAAACGATTCACCAACAGTTCACAACGGCAATCGACCAACAGGAGACGGAGACAGCGCTGACGCTTGACGATGCCTTTCACGATGTTTTTGTGTTGCGCAGTCAGAACGCTCAGCTACGGGAAACGATTCGCCGATTGACGCCGCTGATCCGCCGGCTCGAATACGCCCAGTTCGATCGACTCGGTCGTCAATCGATTGCCGATCATGCGGCGATTTTGATTGCATGTCAACAACGGGATGTCGAGCAGCTCGTCCAGGCGACGGAACATAACTGGAACGGGCTCGGACGTTTACTCGTCTCGACACTAAAGGAGGAGCGCTGATGCGACCAATCATTTATGGGATCTTGGCGGCGATGTTCTTTGCCGTCACCTTCATCTTGAATCAATCGATGCAAGGAGCAGGGGGGCACTGGATCTACAGTGCGTCGCTTCGCTTCTTCTTGATGTTGCCGTTCTTCGTCGTCATCGTCTTGATGCGTCGGGGAATTGGTCGCGTCTTACAGGCACTGCGAGCAGACTTCGGTTTTTGGTTACTGTACGGTACAATCGGTTTCGGACTGTTTTACGGTAGCATCTGTCTTGCTGCCGATCATGCACCGGGCTGGCTGATTGCCGGAACGTGGCAATTGACGATTTTAGCCGGACCACTGCTTGCGCCCTTGTTCAAACAACGGATTCCGTGGTCGGCTCTTAAGTATTCCGTCTTGATCGTCCTTGGGGTCGTCGTCATGCAGTTATCCGTCGCAGGAAGTCTATCGCTACAATCCTTACTGTTCGGTGCCTTGCCGGTGCTCGTCGCTGCGATTGCCTATCCGCTTGGTAACCGGAAGATGATGGAACGGTATGGGGATGAGCTCGATGTCTTTGAACGGATCCTTGGAATGACGATCGCGAGTCTACCGTTTTGGATCGTGCTTTCCGTAATTGCTTACATACAAATCGGCTTACCGAGTATCAGTCAAGTGACCCAGTCCGGCTTCGTCGCTTTATTCTCAGGCGTCATCGCGACATCGCTCTTCTTCTACGCGACGTCACTCGTCCGGACGGAACCGGTCCGGTTAGCCGCGATCGAGGCGACCCAGTCGTTTGAGATCGTCTTCACCGTTCTCGGGGAGATTTTGTTTCTCCATGCGGCACTACCGACGGGACTCGCGACATTCGGGATCATCCTCGTCATGCTCGGGATGACGTTGCATAGCTTGAATCAGGCGGAGCGGACGGTCGTCCGTCCTGCGAAACGAAAAATCAATTGAGAAAGTAGGCTGTCAGATGGTTTTAACAGGTACACTCGTCAATACCGTCCTGATCATCGTCGGGACGTTGCTCGGATTGATGTTCCACCGGATTCCGGAACGGATGAAGGAGACGGTCTTGCAAGCGATTGGTCTAGCCGTCGTCGTCCTCGGGATCCAGATGGGAATGAAAAGCACGAACTTTTTGATCGTCATCGGTAGTCTTGTTCTCGGAGGTGCGATCGGGGAATGGTTCCGTCTCGATGAGAAGCTCGACCGGATGGGGGCATGGCTCGAGCGTAAGATCAGTCGCGGTCGTCCATCAAATATCGCCGAAGGCTTCGTCACCGCGACGTTGATTTTCGTCATCGGAGCGATGGGTGTCCTCGGTGCGCTCGACGGTGGACTGCGTCAGGATCACGACGTCCTCTATACGAAGGGGTTGATTGACGGTTTCACGGCGCTTGTCCTCAGTTCAACGCTCGGGATCGGCGTCATGTTCTCAGCGATTCCCGTTTTCCTCTATCAAGGGGCGATCGCACTGAGTGCCGTTGCCATCACGAAGTTCATTCCCGATGCCGCGTTGCAAGAATTCATCTTAGAGATGACGGCGACCGGTGGAGTGATGATTGCAGCAATCGGTCTCAATCTCGCTGGAATCACGAAAATCCGTGTCGCGAACTTGTTACCGGGCATCGTCATCGTCGCTGTCATCGTGACGGGCTTACATCTATTCTAACGAGACATCCCCGCCTGTCCGAAAGGACGAGCGGGGATGTTGTGTTATGTCTCAATTAATTCATGTGTCTCGTATGCCGTAATCGTATGGGCATCGTAATGGAAGTCATGCAGTAACGGGTGTTCGATCGACAGAACAATCGGTAGGTAGTGCCGGAGGTTGCTGATGACACCCATGTTATCGTCGCCTAAAATCCAGTCGAGTGATTTCCAATCGAGGATTCCTTCAACTGTCATGACCGGTGTTGGAAACGGACGATCTTCTAAATCAGCCAGGTAAAGGTACATGCCAGATGTCTCTTCCCCATGTAAGCGAACGATGCCTTTTGATGTCACTGAGGTGAGCGTGATGCCTGTCTCTTCAAACGTCTCGCGGATGACGGCGGCTTCCGGTGTCTCGCCCGGTTCGATCTTACCACCGACACCATTCCACATGCCCATCGCCGGACGTTTTTGCCGATTGACGAGTAAAAAGTGGTCTGCGTGGCGGATTAAACAAAGTGTGTAACGATCCATGATTTACGACTCCCGTCCTAAAAAGTGTGTGTTGTACAGCATCTCGAATTGGGCGGGACCTGCGACCGGTAATTCGGTCGTCGTCGCTTCTTCAATTCGTAACGTCCGCTCAGTCAACGTCTTTTGTCCGCGCGGCGTCCGCATTGCAACGAGGCGACCTTTATTAAATGGCGAAGCGTCACTCTGCTGGATGATCTGTTCCATCTTCGATAAGTCATCTGTTGTAATGGATGTCTCGCGGTCGAACCGGTAGCCAGTCACAAACTCTGCTTGTCCAGTTCGCTTCATCTCAAGTGTGTCATTATTGATGATCCGGTAACTGCCGCTAGCGGAATGAACGGTTTCCCCACTCAACGGAACAGGAACGAGCGGTAAATTAACACCGAAGCCGGTATCAAGCAGGTGTGTTTCATTCCAAAGGATTGCGACATGGGTTGGTCCGGTCGCTGACCAGGCGTCCGACTTCGTATCGTAAACAGTCGCTTGCACGAGTCGTACGGGACAATTTCGTTCCTGCAGGACCCGGTGCAACAGTCCGTTTAAGTCATAACAGACACCACCGCGTCGCTCTGTCAGAAACGTCTCGATGAAGCGCTCGTCGCTAAACGGACGGATGCGCTTCTCAAGGACGGTCGTATTCTCGAACGGTAACTGGTAGGCGAAGGCTTCGAGTAAGTCAGGTAATTGATCAAACGTGATTGCATCGAGCGGAAACTCAATCCGCTGTCCTAAGTCTTTCATCCAATCCATCTCTGATTCCTCCTTTGTTCACTACCTGATTATCCCATATTCCTTCAGATAATGTGGATTTCAGCCTATATTATCTGAAAATAAGGATTTCCCTTTTGTTCGATGGAAATCTTTGATATGCTGAGACAGGATTAATTAAGAATGATTCTCAATGTCGAATCACGAATTAAAGGAGGTCTCACCATGAGACGGAAAACTTGGATGACAGCGTTAACGCTCCTCGTGTTGAGCAGTTTGATGCTTGCAGCTTGTTCAGGTCAAGCAGAGCAATCGAACGAAAAAACGCGGACGATCACGCACGAAGCAGGAAAAACGAAAGTACCGGAAAAGCCGAAGAAGGTCGTCGCGCTCGAATTCTCGTTCGTTGATGCGTTAGACGAACTCGGCATCACACCGGTCGGGATTGCACAAGAAAACAAGACCGATGTCTCTGGATTACTCGGAAAAGACATCGAGTTCACGGAAGTCGGTACACGCCAACAACCGAATCTTGAAGTGATCAGTTCCTTGCAACCGGATTTGATCATCGGCGACTTCAACCGTCATAAAGGAATTTACAAGCAATTGCAAGAAATCGCACCGACGATCATCTTGAAGAGTCGCAATGCGACGTATGAAGAGAACATCGATTCGTTCAAGACGATTGCGGAAGCGGTCGGCAAAACGAAACAGATGGACGATCGCCTTGCGCTTCATGAAGAGCGCTTGCAGGCAGCGAAGAAGAAGGTTGATCCAAAAGATGACCGGAAAGTCATGGTCGGTGTCTTCCGCGCCGATTCACTGACAGCACACGGTGAGACGTCGTTTGACGGTGAGTTGCTCGAGAAGATCGGTATCGAGAATGCCGTTACGAAAACAGCGGAACCGACTGTGACGATCACGTTAGAGCAGATGGTCAAGTGGGATCCGGACGTCATCTTCATGGCGGAAGCCGATCCGAAGTTATTGAAAGAGTGGAAGGATAATCCGCTCTGGAATCAGATCACAGCGGTTAAAAACGGAGAAGTCTACGAAGTCAATCGTGACCTCTGGACACGTTACCGTGGTCTGGACGCTGCCGAACAAATCGTTGACGAAGCAATTCAATTGCTCAAACAGAAATAACGAACGACAAAAAGCCGGAGCAATCTGGCTTTTCGTCTTGATGAAAGGGGAAAGATCCGGTGCAGCGGAAACGTCTGATTTTCGTACTTATCTTACTCAGTTGCTTGGCCGTTTATAGTAGCTTGTTCTTTGGTATCACACAGATGAATCCGGTCCACTTAATGCAGGAGTGGATCAGTGGCACGACCTCTAAAGCGGGACTCGTCCTGACGAATCTGCGCTTGCCGCGTCTCTTACTCGGATTGTTGCTCGGAGCAAACCTTGCCGTCGCTGGAGCGATCATGCAAGCCGTGACACGGAACCCGCTCGCTTCACCACAAGTCTTTGGTGTCAACGCCGGTGCGTCGTTTCTCGTCGTCTTAAGCCTGCTCATCTTTCCGTCACTCGGGACGGCGAACTTGCTTTACTTCGCCTTTGCCGGTGCCTTGCTCGGTGGCGTGCTCGTCTTTTCGTTCGCTTCGATTCGCGGGATGACGGCGTTAAAACTCGCCCTCGTCGGGATGGCGATTCATCTCTTGTTGACGTCGCTAACGAAAGGCTTGATTTTGTTCAACGACCGGATCACGAACGTCTTGTACTGGTTGTCCGGTTCGCTCAGTGACGCAAGCTGGCTCGAACTCCGGATCGTTCTCCCATGGTCGCTCGCAGGTTTGATTCTTGCGGCAAGTCTCGCGAAGTCGCTCGCCGTTTTCCAACTCGGGCAAGACGTCGCGGTCGGACTCGGACAAAAAGTGACGCGGATCCGTCTGCTTGCCGGCATCAGTGTCGTGTTACTCGCAGGGGTGACGGTTGCCGTCGCCGGAGCAATCGGCTTCATCGGTCTGATGGTGCCGCATATCACACGTCGACTCGTTGGCGAGGACTACCGGATCGTCTTACCCGTCTCTGCCGTCATCGGTGGTCTGTTGTTGACGTACGCTGATGTCCTGGCGCGCTTCATCGCCTATCCGTATGAATCACCAGTCGGCATCGTGACGTCATTGCTCGGGGCACCCTTCTTCCTTATCTTGGCACGCCGCCAGATGAAAGGGGGATTACGATGAGAGACATGCGTCGGATTTTACTTGTCGCAGTAATCGTTCTTGTCACGAGCTTCGCCTTACTGTCGGTCGGTTCGATTCAGTTATCGTTAACGGAACTCTGGCAGTCATTCTTTGGTGGAAAGGATGCCTTCATCGTTCAAAATTACCGCTTGCCGCGAACGGTCCTCGCCTTTTTAGCCGGTGCGAGTTTCGCTCTTGCCGGGGTCATCTTACAAAGTGGCATCCGCAATCCATTGATCTCGCCGGACGTGATCGGAGTGACGAACGGAGCGTCTCTGTTCGCTGTCTTGACGATCGCCCTCGTGCCGGATGGTCCGCTCTTGTTGACACCGATCGCCGCTTTCATCGGAGCAGCACTCGTCATGCTGGCGTTGATGATGCTTGAGCGGGGGGGGAACGTCTCCCGCAGTTCGTTTGCGTTACTTGGTATCGCCGTTAGTGCGATCTGTGCCTCGGGAACAGAATACCTGTTGATTAAATTTCCACTTCAGACGAACGATTCACTCGTCTGGCTTGCTGGAAGTCTGTTCGGGAAAGGGTGGCAGGAAGTGTTGATCTTAGCGCCGGTGCTCGTCGTAATCGGTGCGATCCTCTTCTATCGCCATCGTCAACTCGATGTCTTATCACTTAGTGAGGAAGTCAGCATCGGTCTCGGGTTACCAATTCAGCGGACGAGGCACGTCTTCTTGGCGCTCGCTGTCATCCTAGCCGGTGTTGCCGTTGCAACGGTCGGTGCGATTGGCTTCATCGGTCTGATTGCCCCACATATGGCACGTCGTCTCGTCGGACATAAACACCTCGCCGTCTTACCAATGGCGCTGTTACTCGGCGGTGGGTTACTCGTCGTCGCTGATGCGCTCGGTCGCGGCATTCATCCGCCGCTTGAAGTACCAGCCGGATTGATCACGGCGATCATCGGTGTACCGTACTTCCTGTATCTCTTACGAAGAGAGCGGGCGGCTTGAACGGATGAAAGAAAACAAAACAATCCCCCTCATTTCGTAATTGGAATGAGGGGGATTGTTGTATAGAAGTTTTTGTTTAATTCATCATGAGGCATGTTTTTCACTTTATGCTGAGCGGACTTCCGAACCTAGATTCAAGAAGATCTCTTCCAACGACGCTTCCTCGACTTCGAGTCGATACACGTTAACGTGTTGCGAGACGAGGTAGCTATTGATCGTAGCAATATCGTGTTCACTTTGGACGATGAACGTCGAGTGAGTAGAGGAGATGTTGACGTCTTTCGCAAGTGACGACAACTTGGTCTGCAGATGTTGTTGTGTATCATTGTCGAGCGGCGCATGTTTTACGTGAACAGTGATGTTCTTCTCATGTTGTTCCCGTAACTCCTCCATCGTGCCTTGCGTCTGAATCGTTCCGTCCTGCATGATCGCGATCTCCGTACACAGTTTTTCGACCTCGTCCAAGTTATGAGACGTTAAGAAAATCGTCGTTCCGTCTGCTGCGATCTTGCGAATCAAAGTATGAATCCCGAGAATCGAGTTGGCATCAACGCCAGACGTCGGTTCATCTAAAAATAGCATTTCCGGTCGATTAATCAGGGCTTGGGCGATCCCGAGCTTTTTTTTCATCCCAAAGGAGTAGTTCTTCGTTTTCACATCGATGGCGTCTTCGAGTTGTACATCACGGAGGAGTTGTTTTAACTCGTCCGTCGTCGTCTTCAGACCGAGGACTTTACTGAAATACTTCAAGTGATCGAGCGCCGTGAAGTTTTCGTAAAAGGTCGAGTAATCCGGCAGGACGCCGATTCGAGTTCGGACGTCCTTCAAGGAATCGTTCGGTGCTCCGAGTAACTCAAACGTTCCGGATGTCGGACGGACAAGACCCGTGATCATGTTGATGAATGTTGATTTACCGGCGCCATTTTGACCAAGGAAGCCGAAGATGGCCCCTTGTTTGATTTCGAGATTCAACTGGTTGACGACGGTCTTATTGCCGTACTGTTTCGTTAGATTGGTTGCGCGAAGGGCTAGCATCATAAATCTCTCCTTTTAAAGATCATCAAGCTCGCGATGACGAAGACGGCGATATGGATCAAGACAAGATACGTGTATGCAGTGTTTTCTTGCGTGTAGTAATAATAGGGCGTCAAGTAAGACAACGTATCAACGATGACATTCTTCGAAATAAGACTCCACATCCCAATGACCGGAAGCGCGATCGAGATGAAGATACCGACGAACATCGTCATTGCAGAGCTGTTGACGACTGTCGAAAGAAACAGCGACAGACCGATGAAGTAAGAGACGAAGATGATGCTTTGGATCAAATCGACGATCGGGAACGATTTTGAAAACGGAACGATCAACAAGAGGGCAACTGTCAGACAGAGGACCCAGAACGAGACGTTGCCTAAAAACTTTCCGAAAATGATGTTCTCACGAGATGTTTTCGTCGCAAGAAAACGGATCGTCTTCGATTCGATCTCTTTGTTGACGCTACTATGAGAAATACTCGTCACGAATAAAGGAGATGCTAAGAACAGAAGCAGCATCAAACCGATGATATAGGCGTTGTCACCTAGACCGAGATCACTAAGTTGTCCTTTGAACTGGCTGACAAGCTTAGCGGAACCAATCGTCACACCGAACAAGACGACGATGATCAGGATGGCTCGAATACTTTGGAAAAGCGATTTAAATTCTCGAAGTGTAATCGCGAACATATCGACACACCTTTCTGTTTGAGTTTAGTATTGCCGTGCTATCTTTTTATTCTTCGTGACGTTAGTGATACCGGCGATCAAATAAGCGATTGAACCAAAGACACCGGCGAGTAATGTGAAGATCCCACCGAGAATTGCAGTAATGATCAACATCTTTCCTGCTGAACCGTTTTTGCGAATCCGGACGATCGAGACGATTCCGCCTATCGTACATAAGAGAGAGACGGCACCAAGGTACAAGAAGAATTGTTGGAAGGATGTGAGGATTTGGGTAGACGTGACATCCGTAATGTTCTCATCTTGGATGAATTGATCGACCAACTCCTTCATGCCAGCGTGATCCGCAATCGATCCAGACAATAGAAACCCACCTAAACATAATGATCCAAACAAGACGATACCGATGACAGCAAATATGTATTCCGTTGTTCTTTTCAAGTAAAACACTCCTTTTCCTTATTTTTCCGATTTGACAATCCTAAACTACCATGACTCGAATCACTATGACAAGCGAAATAATGAATATATTTTAATTATTTATTGGTTAAATGTTTAATTAATATCAAAAATAATTTAACTTTATTTAATGGGATGCTATTATGGTGACATGGGAGGGAAATGGAAAATGAAAAAAGATGATGTTCCAGATTGGGTTTTATCTCTAGAATTGGAAGAGATGGAATTCGTTAAAAAATTCATCGTAAGCTCGGGTTCTTTGAAAGAACTGGCGAAACATTATGATGTCTCCTATCCCACAGTCCGGATTCGCGTCGATCGGATCATTCAGAAAATCGAAGTGAATGAGAAAATCGAGAATGAACCGTTCATCGCATACATTAAACAAATGGCCATCGAAGACCGGGTCACGATTGAAGATGCCAAAAAAATCATCGAAAAATATCGACTTGAGAGGGGTAACAATCAATGAACTTTTTCATTTCTGCTCTAATTATCAGCATCTGTTTAGGAATACAATATTTTTTATCGAGTCGTCATAATCCGTATCTCGGTATCATCATGCCAATCGTTTTAGTTATTTTCCTGACATGGCGTTACTTTGATGGTAGATATAATAGTTTTTTAGCCTATGTATTGATTTTAGGGGTCGGCATGATTTCACTGTGGGAACAATGGTCGCGTGGTCGAAAGAAGCTTAAAGAGAATCAAGAAAAAGAATTAGAACGGATGCGCGTGCACGATACATTGTGAGTTACACCCATACATATCTTTTTTAGTAAAAAATGAGAGTAGCCTCGGTTTCGATGATGAAACAGAGGCTACTCTCATTTACGTGTTAAGGACTATATTCATATTCCGTTCATTTTAATCGAGTTCAATCTTCACTGTCGTATCCTTTGGAAAAGCCTCATCTGATGCATAAAGAACAAATACCTTTTGATCGTCAGGAACTTGATAGACTAAGTCGACAAGTGACTTATATGGAGCGAAGTACTGATAGCCGTTCTTAAATGCTTTTTCATTATGATTGACATAATCGACGGTAGAATATTCTTTACCTTCTAGCGAGGTCAGCGTAAATGTTCCTGGTCTGTAAGTTGAATATGCACCTTTACTTTGTATATCCGAGTTGTACATAAAGACAGGAATTGTGACATACCGATAACCGCTCTTTTCCTCTAGATCGAGTTCTTTCGGTGTTGGAATGAGTGATTTAGCATAGAACAGTTCAGAAGTTGCTTCCGGATCGCCTGGATACGTTTGGATGACTCCTTTTTTCATCAGTTTTTTTAGTGCTGTTTGATCACCTGATTTCTTGTCAGCAGATGTTTTTAGATCAGTGGTCAAATCCTTTAATTTTTGCCCACTCGTCTGTTGCTGAGGAGCACTCTGTGTTGTAGTCGTCGAGGATTCCGTTGAGGCGAACAAGAATAGGCTTGCCACTCCGATACACAAGGAAGCGGCGATGGATCCAATTGCCCATTTGAAACGCCGTTCTGTCGCTTGCGTATTTTCGACGATACTGCCGAGTGCAGCATTCGGTGTGATGCGGACGGCACGTTCGGCAGGGAGCAAGGCACCTAACAGCCCCGTGATCACCGGAATCAAGAGCATGATGCTGAGGAAACCAAGCTCTTGGACCGGAAATTGTCCGTAAACGAAGCCAATCATTCCAAGTGCTGTCAAAAGACCAATCACACCAGCGCAGAGTCCTGTCATCATGCCTTCACTTAGTACGAGTAAACGAACTTGACCGTCTTGCCAGCCTGTTGCTTTAAGGACGGCGAGCTGACTTTTCCGTTCATTGACGTTTTGCCACATTATTTCGGTCGTCGTCAGGATGGCAATCAGTAGAGCGACACCCATCGCGACGTAGTGCATCGTCCCGACTTCGAGTGCGACATATTCGCCGAGCCACGTTGCATACAAAACACCTTTCAGTCGGAACGTGATAAACAAGAAGAATATGAACAAACTCGTCGGTAAGGCAATCGCGACGACGGAGAGTAATGACCGTTGCCAGTAGGTGACGAGCTGGTTGATGCTCATCCCAAGCACGCTACGCGCGCGGACGAAACGGCGACCTTTTGAGACTTCACCGAAACGCATGCTTTCGTACGGTTTGATCCGACGGATGAGCGTCATCGGCACGAGCGTTCCACCCCAGTAAATAAGTAAACCAGCAAGACCAATCAATAAAATTCGACCGATTGCAATCGGGTTGTCCGTCGTGACCCAGAACGAACCGAGAATCGTCCAGGCAATCAAGACGACGAGTGTCCCGAGCAGCGTGGCTTCGAGGAACAGTAGTTTTGACAGCTGGCGCGGACGCCAACCGAGTGATAGTAAAATCGCGAATTCTTTCTTTCTTGCATACAGCAGGATGATGTTCGAGCTGAAGACATAGACGAGAGCGACAGCGATGACACTTGCGATGATGCCGCTCATCCCGACTTTTGCTTCCTGGAAGATCGCAATCGACGAGCCGAGTTTAATCCACGGTTGTTGGACCCAGCCGAGCGCTGATTCGTCTTTTAGTCCCGGTAAATAGGTTAAGGCGAGCTGCGGTGACGAGCCGAGGGTCACGTCCGTGATTAGACCTGTCTTCTGTTCGATTTCTGTCGCCACCTGTTGGAGCTTTTTCTCGCTAGCAGCATTCATCGTCTCGACACCTTTGACGTTGACGCGGATGGCAGAGATCGCTTTGTCACCACGAATCTTAAACGCAGCATCGAGCGTCGTCAGCATCGATGGTGGTTTCGTCAGGAAATCATACGGATCATTCGTCGGTTTAACGTCTCGAACCGGATTGACGGGACGTTCATTCTTATCCATCACCCACTGGGCTTTTGACGGGAAATACGTCTCCATCGGCAGTTCCGTTAGCGGATCTTTCGAGATGTTCAATTTTTTCGGATCGAAGACCCCGATATAGTTCAAGTTGACCTTTGGCCAGTCCGTGCTTTCTTTTCCGAACATCCGCGCTTCCCGGTACATGCTGCGTTTAGCGAGTAAGGAATCTTGCTCGACTTGTTTCGGTTGGACTTGGTAGGTGAACGGCCAACGTGATGCGTACGGACTTTTGATTGAGCGGTAGTCGATCGGAGACGGTTTTAAGGCAATCCACGTAAAGGAATTACTGTTCGTCTCTTCAGCGGTCGGTAACGTATGTTTCAAAATATCATTGACGAGCTTTTTCTGGACATCTTGTGTCGTGATCGTATAACGTTTCGCACCACTTGTCGGTAAGGAGTCTAAGTATTTTTTTCCGCCTTTTTGTTCGACCTGTTGTACCAGATCGTTAATGGATGTTTCTTTCGACGGCAGCTCCACTTT
This sequence comes from Exiguobacterium sp. s191, assembly GCF_018618955.1. Taxonomy (NCBI): domain Bacteria; kingdom Bacillati; phylum Bacillota; class Bacilli; order Caryophanales; genus Exiguobacterium; species Exiguobacterium sp. s191. Next base: position 821,207 of record NZ_JACSNC010000001.1, read on the forward strand.
TTCGTACGTGTAGATGCGTGACGCGTCCACGTATTCACGATTGTTCAACAGGATCGGAATTTGGACACCGTCTTCACCAAACGAGGTGACCTGATCATCTTTTGAAAAATAGTTACTATAGGTTCCTTTGGTCGTCGCTTTATCTAAGCCGACGAGTGCAGCTTCCGCCTCAGGGTCAACCCCTGCAATCATGACTTGACTCCCATACTCAAAAAGAGGCTGCTTTCCAAGTGGAAGGGGGGACACGCCTGATTTTACTGCATTTTCTGTAGGTTCCCATCCCGCAGCTAAGAAGGTGACCCCACTCGAGGATTCGTTCTGTAACCCGGTATCTTGCGTGTCTTTGATCGTCAGTTTATAAATCCCTTCTTGATCGATCGTATGCGTACCGATACTCGAAAGTGTTTGGTTATACCCAATCATCGCGATGGGGGCAGCAACCTCGACGTCAGCAATCTGCTTGATCGTGTCGTACTGCTTGCGAGTGATCCCACCATCGAGACCACTCATATAGTTTGGCTCGAGTAACTTCAAGTCTTCCGTCACACTGCGGCTGCCTTCTGGTCGAACGACGATGTCGTAAGAGGAGCCCCAGCGCTTTTGCAGTTCATCGACGACGGTTCCGTTATTGGCTTGCGTCGTTCCGATCAAATAGCTCAGTCCAGTACTGACGATCAGAACGCCGACAAGTAGCAGGATGAATCGCTCTTTATTACGCCACCAGGAATTCCAGATGAACTTAAGCATCGGCAAACCCCTCCTGGAGTAAGATGTACTGTCTTGTGATGGACCTTGCATCGACCGTCGACTGAAGTGACGTATAGCTATGGATGTGTACCGATTCAGTCATGTGCGAACCCTCCTTTAAATGAGTGTTTTTATTCCATATGTAAGTAAAAAAACCAATCATTACCTAATTATAATAGAAGGTTTAGAAATCGGGCTATAAAAACAGAAAAATCAGAAAAATGAGTCAATGATTCAACTTAAGAATGACATTGAAGGGGACAAACATATTATCATGTGCTCATGATAGGAAAAAATCTACATAATACGATTTATGTGATTAATTCAAAAAGGTTATGAAACCTGAAGGAGTATAAAAGCGTTAATGAATTTACATGTGTCTTACATTAAAACGAGAGAAAGGAGCGGATGGTCATGAGCGAATCCATTGTTTATTTTGTAATCCTTGTTCCTCTGCTGGTGTTTGCTATCGTTCTATCGAGAGGAAAAGGTGCATCACTGCTTGCAGGATATAATACGTTGTCTGAAAGTAAGAAAGAACACTACGACGAAGTCGCCCTATGTCAATTCATGGGTAAGATCATGTACGGCGTTTGTTTTAGCATCCTGTTGTTCGCGGGGAGTGAGCTGTTTGGATATCACTCTTTGTTTACTTTGGGCGTCATGCTACTATTCTTTCTTATTGTATTTGCAGTCGTCTATTCGAACACGAGTGACCGATTCAAGAAAAAGAGATAACTTTGTTCACGTCAGCAAGACCTCCATCATTTAAATCATAATGAGAAATCCTTTAAGGCGATTAACATCGAAATGACTTTCGTCGTTCATATGAAGATATCAAACCTCATCAATCGTGTATGAAAAAATGTGTATGGGTAACTCCGTCGTCTCGATCGTCTCGACCAATGTCCATCCTAATTTTTTATAATATGCTGAAGCGTTTTTTGTTTTTAAATAGATTGTTGTGATCTGTCGTGATTTGGCGTAGACGATTAATTGATTGATGAGTTGTTGCGCGATTCCTTGATTCCGATAGACTTTTTCGACGAATAAAGAAGCGAGCCAAGGCGTATAGGCTGGTCGTTCATTCAAGTCATTTTCAAAGAGGGAAACGGTTCCGATACAAGTGACATCATCTAAGGCAACGAACGTCACAGGGTAAGGTTCACTTGGTTTTTTGTCTAAAAATGCTTTTACTTTTTCATAAGGTGCCGTCCCTTTTTTCTTTTGAACGAATTCGGTATGAATCATTGTGGAAACCACTTCTAATTGTTCAGGATGATTCGATAATGTATCAATGATCATCTTCTTATCCTCCTTTCTACACTTATTGTATCGATCATTAAATCGATTCGTCCTGCAACATACGATTGTAGTTATTTAAAACAGTACATCTGTCCTCATCGGAATAAAGGAGCTTTAGAATGAACTTCGAACAATACTTGCATCAACGTTATGGAAATGTAAACTTATTTGATCGTTCCTTTGTCGAGAAGGATTTCGTAATTCACGTAGACTTAGTAAAGGACCTGTATCAGTTAAAGAAAGATTCAGATGAAATCAACGAGGAATACTTCAAACAGGCATACCAAAAATCAAACGAATTGTTTGAGGATCTATTCCGAGAAGCGGAGCCTCATTATTTCGTCGTGCATGTGAGAAGTGAGCGCGATAAGTATCAAAAGTCAGCGACGAAAGTGTTTCATCATTTAAGACGTAGAGAAGATCAATACAACATAAAGTTCGTAGAGAGAGTGATTGATGAAGAAGAGCAGGTATCCGAATATGCCGTGTTTTTACCGAACAAAACCGCGTTAGATTATAAGCGTGTAATCAAAGCAATCTGCAATCAGGATTTCCCGCCGCTACAACCAAGATTTCGTCAAACGTATACATACTATCCGGAAGTCTTTTTCGTGAACGTGGATCGAAATATCGTCATGAATATCTACGATGATCGCGGTTGTTTTCTTCTGTTCGGTGATTCAGTAACGTATGACGTGTTTAAGAAGAAATATCATAATGATATTAGTTAATCGTCAAGCGTGTTTTCATCGGTTTGCGAAACGCTCAAGCTAGTGCTAAGAAGCCGATCACTGAAAAAATAAAAAGAACTAATAGAGAAGTGAGCAATGTTAACGCGAGGATTTTCCCCGTATTTCTTAGACTTATGATGGCGCACACTATCGCAAGCAATAGTCCAGCTAACATATAGTTCGTACCCCAAAAACCATTGAACGGTAAGAGCTTAACAGTAAGGAAAGTGAAAACCACGATGCCGATTGAGATCCATCCCAAATGCCTTCGCATAAACTACCTCCTCGTAAAATGAATACACATAGTCATAATTTGGTTTTTTTAAGCGTATCATTACAAATGTTTACAGTGAAAGAGTTTTTTAAATAAGTCGTCTAAAGATATCCTGAATGAACGCGTGTCATACACCAGCTCGTCACGAAACATACCAACAAGCAGGAAACCATTGAGCAGTCATCGAGCAACAAACAATCCCTCACTCTAATCAGAATGAGGGATTGTTTCGTTTCATCATTAGATCGTCAACTCGATCACATTACCTTCCGGGTCCGTGATCGTACTTTCATAATACCCGTCACCCGTCGTCCGGGGACCGTCAAGATGTTGTACACCTGCGTCCTGTAACCGAGCCGTCCAGTCGTCGACCGCTTGTTTGCTGCCGAGCGAAAAGGCGAAGTGGGCATACCCGAGCGCATTCATCGTCCGTTCCGTGATATCCGTCCGTTGCATCAACTCAAGGCGCGCACCACTCGAGAACGTCAGGAAATACGATGTGAACCCTTTCGTCGGATTATGATACCGATCGCCTGCCGTAGCATCAAAATGTGTTTCGTAGAATTGACGCATCCCGTCAAGGTCTGCCACCCAGAGGGCGATATGTTCAATCTTCATCTCCATTCCTCCTTTTTTCAAGACGCTTTTGCCAATCGCTGTCTGAACAACATCCGGTTCAACCCTTCCGTAGCGACCAGCATCAAGAAGATGAGACTGATCGTAAACCAATGGAACAACGATAAGGAATAGGACGTCGCCAGCCAGCCGAACAATGGCGGCATGAAGGTACTACCGGTATAGGCGAATGCCATTTGTACCCCCATCAGCCGTTGCGCCGCAGCCTCCCCGAAGCGAACCGGCGTCTCATGGAGCATTGCCGGATAAATCGGTGCGAGACCAAGCCCGACAAGTACGAAACCAAGCGGCATCCAGGCAGCGGGTGCGAGGATGAAACAGGTAGCTCCGACGAATGCCGTCCATTGACCGACACGAATCAAACGACGATTCGACCAGCGCAGCGACAGAAAACCACTTATGAAACGCCCCGCGGTGATGCTTCCGTAGTAGACGGAAATCCACGTCGCTGCTGACGTCACGGAAAAGGAACGGACTTGGACAAGATAACTACTGCCCCACAGCCCGACGACCGCCTCGGCTCCACAATAAAAACAGAACGCTGCGAGTGCGGCAATCAATCCGCGTGGTTTTCCGGACGACGTATTTACGGTCTGAACCTGTTCAGACACGTGTTTCGGAGCCCGTTTCCAGAGCGGTAAGCTGACGATCAAGATGATCATCAAAACGAGTTGCAATGCACCGACGACGAGGTAACCAAAACGCCAGCCGGAATCGAGCAATACGCCAGCCATGATGAGCGGACCAGCCGTCGCACCGATGCCCCAGAAGCAATGGAGCCAGTTCATGTGATGCGCTTGATAATGGGTGGCGACGAAATGATTAAGCGCCGCGTCAACGACTCCAGCACCCAGTCCGAGCGGGATCGCAAGAACGAAGAGCCAAATCAAGGACGGAGCAACGTAAAAACCAATCAACGCCAGTGCCGTCAAACCGGCAGAAACTGCCGTGATTGGACCTGTTGAATAACGTTCGATCAAACGACCGCTAAACAGACTCGAGACGATCGTTCCGGCAGCAATCGTCATGAAGAGCCATCCCGCCATGTCGAGCGGTGCGTCGAGATCGAGCCGCATCACGGGCCACGCTGTACCGAGTAACGCGTCCGGAAGACCAAGACTGATGAAAGCGAGATAAATTAAAGGTAATAGTAGACGGGTCATCGGGTGAGTCCTCCTAACGGAATTTGTTCAATGAATGATTGGATGCTCAGTTGCATCAAACCATCCAAATAATCGGTTTCCCAGTCGCCTTGCCGCAACCGAGGTAATTTGTCGAGCGGAAAGCGCTTGGCGCATCGATCCGTCAACCGTGCTAATCCGTCATCCGAGACATCTGACGCTGTAAACAAGATGACATCTGGGTTCAAGGTGACGCTAAACGAGAGGATGATCCGACTTAACGCCTCATACCAGTCATCAGAGTGAGGCGAGCTTGTCGCAAGAACTTGACCGACATTTCGTTTCTCGTCAAACGGAATGAACGAGATCTCTCCAGCAAAGTGATGCGCTCCTCGGACGACACGACCTGAAACGGCGAGACCGGCTCCCGGTCCGTTCGTTCCGAGATAGATATAGACGGTCGTATTGTTATCAGAAGCTTGCGCCCGGACCGCCGCATTCATGTCATTTTCGACGATGACGGGTCGCCCGAACCGTTCCGTCAGTTCTTGTTGCAAGGGGCGACCGTCAAGCGCCGGATAATCTGGGGCGAATAGGATCGTGCCGGTTGTATCAACGGCACCAGCGACACCAATCGCAAGCGTTTGAATAGATGGATGATCGTCGAGTAATGTTGTCAGTGTTTTCGATAAAACAGATCCATGATCCGACGAATCGAAGTTCAGGCGATCCGTTGCGATCAGATGTCCACCGACGTCGTGTATGCGATACTGCAGATACGTGCGTTCGAGATATAGAGCGAGTCCGTGGAAGCGATCCGCGCGGTAGCGATACCGTTTTGCCGGACGCCCTCCGCGAACCAATTCAAGTGGTGTCTCTTCAATTTCCTGTGCAGCGATCATCTGATCGATCTGTTTGCTCGCAGTCGGAAAACTGACATCCAAAACGTGACGAATCGCAGGGATCGTATCCAGGTGGTCGACTAAAAAAGCATGACGTGTAAGTGAAATGAGTTCAGTCAAACAAAGACCTCCAATCTAAATCACTTATTAAAAAAGTTTAATAAGTTTTGATTTGAGTATAGCAGGTCGGAAGAAAAAGACAAGTTTAAAAAAGAGGTGTAGGATAAGAATATTTAGAGAAATAACGTTTCATCCTATCGTTGTCTGGATATATAAAAAGAAGATAAAAAATTTTAGTCATATATCTTTAATTCATACTATTCCGATTTGTAATATCTTGGATAGCCTGTAACAGGAGGTAGATGACGAGAGGAGCTTATAATCATGACTACCCAACTATCAACCGACCTAGGATCCCAAGATATTTTAGCCTCCCTGCGAGATAATGTCGCGATGATTCGATTCGACCGGCAACGTCGTGTCGTCGACGTCAATGGTTTATTCGCAAAGACGATGAAATATAAACGAGAAGAGATGATCGGGATGCAGCATCATCTCTTCTGCACGACGGAGTTTGCAATGAGTGACAGTTACCAAGCATTTTGGCAGAAGCTGTTTAGTGGCTTCAGTACGGCAGATAAAATTGAACGCATCGATGCGCATGGTCAGTCGATTTGGCTAGAAGCAACCTATATGCCGATTTACGATGGAACGGAAGTGACCGGTGTCTTGAAGATTGCTTCCGATATTACGGATCGTCAGCAGACGATTCAAAAGTTCGCGACTTCGTTTGACACGATTGCTAGTGATTTGAATACACGATCGACGCATGGCGAGCAGGAAAGCGAAGCGTTACGGCGAACGATCGAACAGATGGCCGAGACGACCCGTGATAACCATCAGACGATTGAACGGCTGCAACGCCAGGCACAGGACATCGCTCAAGTGACTGAGACGATCAAAACAATTGCGTCACAGACGAATCTATTGTCACTGAATGCATCGATCGAGGCAGCGCGAGCCGGAGAACACGGCAAAGGATTCAATGTCGTCGCGACGGAAGTCCGAAATCTCTCAAAGCTCGTCGAACAAGCCGTCGTCGATGTTCGACAGACGACGCAGCGAATGAATGATGAACTGCAGCGGATTGCCCGTGCGATGACGCAAGCAACGTCGGATGCACAAGCAAGCGTCACGGTCGTCGCAGAAACGGTCAATCGCTTCCATGACGTTCAAAGTGCGGCATCGACGTTAACGGAGACAGCGCGAGACTTTACAAAAGCAATTTAAGTGAGAGACGGCATTCCGGTAAACGGAGTGCCTTTTTGTATAAAAGTACCCCTATACTTTGGAATAATATGTTAATATACTACAAAACGGAAAGGGAGCGAACTTCTGATGAATATCCGCACTGCTCGTCCTGACGATTTTCAGGCCTTGATACCATTGTTCCAGCAAATCCACGATCAACACGTCGCTTTACGACCCGATCATTACCGTCCGCACGAGATGCCGGTTCCGGAAGACTTATTTCTGTCGCAACTCGAGAATCCAGATTTTGCATTACTCGTTGCGGAACAAGACGGGCTTGCCGGTGTGATCGTCCTAAAGGAAGACATCGTCGAAGGGAGTGGCTTCGTCTTCGATAAGCATTACTTACGCATCATCAGCCTCGTTGTTGCGGATACGCATCAAAAACAAGGCGTCGGGAAACGATTGATGCAAGCCGCTTACGCACATGCGGAAACGATCGGCTGTGACAAAATCGAACTCGGCGTCGATGACGCCAATCAGGAAGCGATCGCCTTTTACGAGGCACTCGGAATGGCTGTCCGCTCGAGACGAATGGAATGGAACGTGACGTCAAGCAGGGAAACGTCGACGTGATGTCAAACAACAGGTACTAGAAAGGAGAGAGGTCATGTTCAGATTACAAGTATCCGATCACGTATCGCTTCAATTGTTTGAACGGCACCATGCGGAAGGATTATTCGCCCTCGTCGATGCCAATCGCGCACATCTCCGCGAATGGCTCGGTTGGGTCGATGGTGCAACAGAGACAAGTACATATCAGGAGATCGTCATTCCAGCATGGCTGCAACAATTCGCCGATGGCAACGGCTTTACATGTGGCATTTATCTTCATGACGAGCTCGTCGGAACGATTAGTTTACATGAGATTAATCGGCATCTCGGGCAAACGTCGATTGGCTATTACTTAGGGGAAAAGGACCTTCGAAAAGGCGTCATGACGGACGTCGTCCGGTTCATCACGAACTATTGTTTCGAGACGCTCGGCTTAAACCGTGTCGTCATCGAGTGTGCGACCGGAAACGTCCGAAGCAGACGAATCCCGGAACGACTCGGTTTCACGGAAGAAGGCGTCTTACGAGACGCTGAGAAATTGTACGGGACTTATCACGACATCCAGGTCTATGCGATGTTACGACGGGACTGGATGAAAACACAGGAGGTGGCAGCATGCGCATCGAGCCAATGAATCAAGCGACGTATGACGCTTACTTACCGGTCGCAATTGAGGAGTATGCGGCAGATAAGTGTCGCGCTGGTACGTGGTCAGAGAACGAGTCGCTTGAGAAGGCGACTGAAGAGTTCGCGGCGCTGTTGCCAGAAGGTCTGAAAACGAAGGATCATTATTTGTTTACGTTTCGTGATGAGACAGATAGCGACATCGGGATGGTTTGGGTCCATGTGACGGAAGAATCACGCGGACGTTCCGCCTTCATTTTCGACGTCAAGATTACGTCCGACAAGCAGAACCAAGGCTACGGCAAGAAAGCGCTCCGATCACTAGAAGTGATATTAAAACGGATGAACGTCAAGAAAATTTCCTTACATGTCTTCGCGCATAACGAACGGGCGATTCATGTGTATGACTCGCTTGGGTATGAAAAAACGGATTATTATATGTCGAAACGTCTCGATGACAGCCATTAAAAAAGATTCCTCTTGCGCAAGCAGGAGGAATCCTTTTTGTTTAACGCCATGTTTGTAAGGTATTCGCGAACTGAATGTTTGTCTCCAGTTCACCTGTGATCTCGCTTGCTGTGAAGTCATTGCCAGCGAGCCAGTCGGCAAAGTCGAACGTGACCGGTTCCTGATCACCACCGAGCGCGAACCAGACCTTCAACTCTTCCGGGAAGTAGGCAGACGTATGAATCGTTCCCGCCCACTGGGCATATAAATCAGCGAAGACGCCTTTATCGGTATCGTTGAGTAGTCGGAAAGCGGACTCCGCATCTTGAATCATGTGTTGATGCGTTTTTAGCTCCATCATCCGACGTTTCGAGTCATCGAGGTGATAGCGGTTTTCGTGTTGCAGCAAATCGAAGTGATTGGTGCACATGTTCGATTCCCGCACTTGGACGTCGCGCGCCGTCGCCTCGATGACGAACGAACGCGCCGATTTATCGTGGACGACATACGTGAACGATCCGCGATGCGGAATCTCCTTGACGAGTGAGATCGCATCGTCGACCGACGTGCACATCTCGAGGATGATCCGCCCGATCATGAAACTGACGAACCCATCGCCCGGACGGCGACGATTGATGAAGTTATAGCCCATCGCAAGCCCATGTTCATTCATCCCGTCCATCCGACCGGTCACCCGTGATGCCGGACCGATGATCGCTGATCCGCCATCGTTCGGTTGAAAGACGGAAAATCGACCATCATATGTCATCGGATGGTAATCATAGTTGCGGACGAGGAAATTATCACCGGTCATGATCGAACAACCGCTTTTCGGTCCTTCGACCCGATAATGCCCGAAATGGAGTAACGTATCCGGAAGCGACAGTTCAAGTTCGTCCTGGAGTCCAAGTAACTCGTCCCAAATATGCGGGGCGTACCGGAGAAACATCTCCTTCGTCTCGACCGGATCGACTTGAAAGCGCGGAACACGGATCTTCCAGTTGTCTTCCCGGTTATGGAGCAACTGGTTTCGTTTGACGTAACGCCCTTGTTCGCGACCGAACTCATAATGACTGCCGCGGAATTGCGTGATCTCATTGGCTACACGTTGCATACGATTCATCCTTTCTTCAACTGCTGTATGCTGATTATATCGAACGTGAGGGAGAAAGTCGTACGGCAAGTCTTTACCAAAGCACATCTAAAGTATGGGAATATTGAAAAAATAGTCAACTTTTTCATTCTTAAACCGATAACAAAAACGGGAGGGGATGGAATGAAACATATGTCAGTCAGACGGAAGATACAAGCTTTGATCGCAACAGCCGTCGTTGCGATGCTTTTGATTGCGGGAGCAGGACTTTATTTCTTAAATCAGATGTCGAATGCTTCCCGAGCGATGTATCAGAAAAACTTAATACCGATCCAGGAAGTGGCTCAAATCCGGATCGATACACGCGCGCTCGATTCGTTTTTAGTCGAGATGATGTTAACGAAGGACGAGGCACGGGTCACGGAACTGCAAGCTGATATCGATACGCGTCAAGAACAGATTCGCGCATCAGTCACGAAAATCGAAAAAACAGGGCAATTCGATGCTAAAGAGAAGAAACAGCTTGAAGAATTAAAGGATAACGTCCTCGCCTATGATAATTCGATGACGATCGTCCAGGATGCGGCGACGCGCAACGAAACCGAAGAAGCCTATACGGCATACACGCAAGGTCTGGAACAAGTTCGGGATAACGTCGCGGATTCTGCGAAGTCGTTGATGTCTTCGATGACAAAACAAGCGAAGACGTTAGACGCTCAGAATCAAGCAGAAAAACAAACGGCCTTTTACTTAATGCTCGGCATCTTTTTACTCGCGGTCCTCTTGTTTGCAGGACTTGCAATGTACATTACACGTCTCATCACGCGTCCGATTCGTCAATTGCAGGGATGGATGGATCAATCGGGGAACGGGGACTTGACCGTCCGTGGAACATACGACTCAAAAGACGAGCTTGGACAGTTGACGACGTCCTTCAACGAGATGATTGCATCACAGCAACAAGTCGTGCTTGAACTAACAGGTACGGCTGACCGTGTCGCTGTCGCATCGGACGAGTTGAGCGTCAACGCGGAATCGACGACGAAAGCAACGGAAATGGTCGCCGTGACGATGGAAGAGATGGCAAGCGGTGCTAGTCAACAATTGCATCAAGTATCGGATGCCTCACGGACGATCGAAGAGTTGACGACCTCGGTCCGTTACGTCGCCGGTAATGCCCAACAAATGACGGACCGCACAGCGGATGCGATGGAAAAAGTCGCTCTCGGTGGTCAAGTCGTCGGAACACTCGGTACCCAAATGGGACGGATTCAAGAAGATGTTTCTCGACTGAGCCACGTCATTGACGGTCTTGGTAACCGATCGCAGGAAATCGGACAAATCACGGATTCTATCAAAGGTGTCGCGGCACAGACGAACTTGCTCGCATTAAACGCAGCAATCGAGGCAGCACGCGCCGGTGAACAAGGGCGCGGATTCGCTGTCGTCGCAGCGGAAGTCAAGACGCTCGCGGAGCAGTCGGCGGTCTCGGCAAAACAAATCGAGTCGTTGATTCGGGTCATTCAACAAGAGACGGAAGCATCGGTCGCTTCGATGGAGAAGGTTTCAACCGAGATGACGAGTGGGATTGCCGTCGCCGATCAAGCCGGTGCCTCATTCTCAGAAATCGAGACAGCGATCACCGACGTGACAGGGCACGTCGAAGAAGTGTCCGGCGCCGTACAGGAAATGGCGGCAGCGAGCGAGCAGATTGCCTCCGTCATGCGAACGATTCAAGCAGTGACGGAAGGGACTGCTGCCGGAACACAAAACATCTCCGCTTCGACGGAGGAGCAGATGGCATCGATGGAAGAAATCTCATCCGCGTCGCAGTCACTCGCGACGATGGCGGATGATTTAAAACAAGTCACAGGCAGATTCACCGTGTAAGATATTGAACGACGACCATGAGGTAATTCATCATGGTCGTTTTTTTATTTGTGGTAATGAATGGAAAACAAGCAGGGGAGTAAGCGTGTGGCGTCGTATGTACAGGTTAAGTAAGAGTGATACAAAGCAGCAGATAGATGTTATGAAAGTGATTGAAGAAATTGTTTGACAGCACGACGGGACGTCAGATGGATGACTTGTTTATCGGACGTCGCTGTAAGCGTTGAAAGAATACTCGGTCGCTTATCGATCGGGAAACGCCAAATCCATTTCAGAAAATCGAACGATAGTTTCTCGGGACAGCCTGCCGCCATATCCGGTCGACCGGTCTTGCGATAGCGCCACGTCCTTTTCAATGCCCGGTACAGACAGAGTGTCCGTGGTAGGTCAAGGAAGATGATCGTATCGGCGGCATCAATTCGTAAATCAAGCGTTCCACCGTAATTACCGTCGATGATCCACGTGTCGCGCGAGATAAGTGTTTGTTGAATCTGGCGTTGTTCCTCACGCGAAACTGCTTCCCAGTTCGGACGCCATAATAAGCTGTCGAGGTGATCAACGGGATAGCTGAGTTTTTTGCCCATCTCGCGGGCAAGCGTCGATTTACCGGATCCGCCGGAACCAATCAAGATGATTTTTCGCATACAACACCTCCTATTTTTTGTCATAGAAATTGATAATACCATGGTTTTCTAGTCGAGGATAGAACGAAAGGAGTGAATGAGATGGTACCAAATTTCATAATCGAAGGGATGGCGATCGTTTTTACACTACTTGTAATCGGTTGCGGCGTGTTATTCCTGCCGCAGCGATGGAAGCGGTATGGCTTGATTTTACTTGGTTTGGTGGCAATCGGGTGCAGTTCCTTTTGGTACATCCGACCGACGCTCGTCAATCAACAGATTGCTGAGGATGAGAAATTGCTTAAGATAGAACTAGCACGGCAATTCCCGGATGAAGTCTACACTACAAAAACACAAAAATTTTCGTATGAGTCTTCGGCGAATCCGGCTTCAATCGAAGTCGAATTTGCAAATGAACCTGACGTAACTTATTTTCTAGATATGGATGGGAACCGGATTAGGCTGTCAAGTTTTATCTTTAAAAACGGAGGATTTCCACAGGATTTACAGCATGAATTCAAATGAAGAGGCTGACTCAAAAAAAGAATGACGCGTCTTTTCACGCCCTTTCCTCAGGCGAGACACAAGCCAGATTTCCTGCTTCGTTGAAGCAGGAAAGCGGGTCTTGTTCGTCTCTGACAGCGCATAAATGCGCTTGTTCCTGTAGGAGTGGCGTGTGACGTGTCATTCTTTTTGTTACTAAATAAGGGAGGCAGATCATTATTCTGCCACCCTTATCTTTGTAGAGACTGACTTTTGAGTCAGCCCCTTTTGATTAAGTCGATTTCAAATTTTTCGTAGCAGACATCGTTTTGACAGCGAAGAAGGCAATCAGACCAAATCCGACCTTGTTGATCAAGTCAGCGAAGTTATAGATCAATTCGCGGACGAGTTGCACTTCGATACCGGGTGCAAACAAGGTGACCGCGTAACCGACCGGATAGATCGCCCATCCGATCAAGATAAACAAGCGCATCTGCAGCAAGGCTTTACGAATCGGGGCAGGCTTATCTTCAGCGGCTTTCGTGACGTTCGTGAACAAGAGATAAATGATATAAAACCATGCGATACAACCGACGACGTATGCCCAAAGACCGAGTTGCGTGAAGCCACCCGCTAGATTGATGGACGACTCTCCGATGTAACCACCGATGATCATGATGATGTCCGCGATGACGAGTTTCGTCAGAAGGGAACGCCCTTTCCCACCTTTTAAACCGAGTAACAGCGGAAACTTGATCAGCAAGAGAGGCGTCGTCACGAGCCAATCGATGTAGCGGATTTCAGTCGGAAAACCATCGATCTCCGACAACAAACCCGATTCCCCGACAGCTTGCTTCATGAAATAGTAATGAATCGCAGCGACGAACGTGACGAGAGCAGCGACTGTTGCGGTTGAGCGGTATTCCGGGGCAAGGGAATTTCGTTCGACGAGAAAATAAAGCGTACCGGCGGCCATTCCGACGAATCCGACCCAGAACATGTACTGGGTCGCAAGGACGAGAAGGTTAACGTCTTCCATGTTGTTTCGACTCCTTTTCGTAAGTGGACACGACCTTTCATACTTTTATTTTACTGACGATACAAACTTCAGACCCCACGTCGAAACGCTCTTGATGTGCGGTCTATCAACGGTTTGACAACATTTTGACACACTTGAGGAGGAGTGACGTATGTCGATTAAACGAACGGATCATATCAGCCTGAACGTCTTGAATCTAGAAGAAGCGATTTACTTTTTTTCACTTTGTGGTCTCGAAGTACGCGGACGTTGGGAGATGAAAGGAGAGTTACTCGATCGTTTATTGAATCTAGAGGGAGCGGAGACGGAGTGTGCTGCACTCGGATTACCAAGTGAACCGATATGGCTCGAACTCGTTCGGTTCAAACACCCGCGCGACACAGCTTCCGTAATCCAATCCGTCCATGCGATTGGATTGCGTCATCTCTGTTTTGAAGTAACAGAACTCGCTGCGCTCGTCGAACGTTTAGCGGACAATGGATATCAGTCGATTGGCGACGTCGCGAATTACGAAAATGAGTATCGCCTATGTTACGTAAGAGGACCAGAAGGCGTGATCATTGAGTTGGCAGAAAAAATCGGACCCGTCTAGACAGGTCCGATGTATATTTTTAAGAACAACAGGAAGTCGATGATTGTGACAGGGAAACTTTGCACACACCCGTCTCCGGTAATGATAACTTGACCTGCTTGGCACGTGCCTCGTCTCCGACAAGAAAAGCAACGACTGATCGAACTTGTTCATAACCGGTCGCAAGCAGGAAGGTCGGAGCACGACCGTAACTTTTTGCACCGACCAGATAAAGTCCGAGATCTGGATGACGTAACTCCGCTTCTCCATGTGGACGGACAGTTCCGCAACTATGAAGGTTCGGATCAATCAGAGGAGCAAGTATTCGACTACTCTCGGTCACAGGATCAATATCAAGCCGTACTTCTTCAAGGAACGAGAAGTCGGGTCGACTTCCTGCGTTGACGATCAGCTGATCGATATGATGGAGAGACCGACCATCTTGAGCAGTGATGTCAAACGACTTTCCTTTCGATTCAATGGATTGGGTCTTGAAACTGGAGTGAACCCTAATCTGATCTCGTTCAACGAGCTGACGGATACGCGAACCGAGTGCCCCGCGACCTTCTAGTGCATCCTTATCTTCTCCGCCGTAGGCTTGAACGGGGTCAGATTTGCGAAGAATCCAATGAATCTCCGTTTCAGGGTAGTGCGCTTTAATGGAAACGAGTTCAAGGAGCGAGTTCAAAGCCGAGTGCCCGCTACCGATGACAGCTACGGATTGATTAGCGAAAACAACAGTATCACGTTTCGCATTTACGATCGAATACCGGACAGGTAAGTTCTGCTCGATTTCGACTCGATGACCAGAACTGATTGCAGGATTTGGTCGCCCGAGGACGCCAGACGCATCGATGACCGCGCGAGCGAGAATATGTTTACGTCCGTTCGGCGTGTCTATGACTAATTCGAACGGTGTTACATCACGTGAGGCATTCGTCATCTTGTCTAGACCTGCCCGTGAGATCGAGAGAATCTCATGTTGGAAATGTAGAGAGGGAGCAATTTCCGGTAATGCAGCAAGTGGGGCAAGGTATTGTTTGATCAATTCAGTTCCGGTCGGCACAGTATCGTTTGCTGGTGCAATCCAGTCCGTCAGCTCGAGCAAGTGACGTGCTGCGTCACTAATATTGTATTGCCACGTCGAAAACATCCGAACGTGTTCCCATTGTTTGATATGGTGGGCAATCGAAGGACCTTTCTCAAATAGTAAAAACGATTGACCTTCCACTACAAGTTGAGCTGCAGCTGCAAGACCGATCGGACCGGCACCGATGATGACGATGGGGTGGGAAGAAGCGTATGACATGAATAAAACCTCCTTTTTATTTGTAAGTTGCAAATATTAGAGACATGGTTTACAGCAAACGTCACTCTCGCCCATCTTCGTGTTCAGCAAGTCGATTGCCTGGAGGACATGTGCTTTTTCGAAGGAAGTCATTGATGAGAAGATGGAATCAAGATACGTGTTCATCTCTTCGTCAATGGCTTGAGCAACACGTAATCCTTTCTCGGACAGGCGAAGTAGGTGAATTCGCCGATCGTTGATCGCGGGACGCTTTACGAGTAGGTCCCGCTTAATCAATGTTTGTACTTGTCTGCTGAACGTAGTGATATCAAGAGCGAGTTGGTCAGCAATTTCTTGCATTGCGGAGTCAGGATGTTTGGCAACCTGATACAGCAGATGACTTTGAACGAGAGATATCTCTTCATCTAGGACGGCACAACAATTCTTATTCAATAATCCGAAGCGCCGGGTGAACGTTTGAAATAATTCACGAGTTTCATTCATGTATAGCTCTCCTTTCTCTATTTTGCTTATGAATCAGTTATACGATATAAACTTGCAAATTGCAAGTAATAAATATATGATTTTCTCATATTCAATTTTAAATAAGGAAAGGGGGAATTGGATGCTTGTTCGTTCGATGGAAGAGGAAGATCGTAGCACTGTGTTAGCCATCTATTGTCAAGGAGTAGAAGAAGGGAACGCGACGTTCGAAACGATGATTCATGAGCAAGAGTGGTGGACAACGCTGACGCAATCTGAACGATTCGTTCTAGAGCAAGGTGGAAAAGTGATTGGCTGGGCTAAACTGGGACGTGTTTCTGAACGTCATGTCTACCGTGGCGTACGAGAAGTCAGTATATATCTAGAGCGTTCCGCTCGAGGACTCGGCGGTGGACGATTCTTACTAGAGGCATTGATCACCTATGCGGACGTCAATGGGATTTGGACGCTTCAATCACACATGTTCCCAGAAAACATCGCAAGCAGACGGCTGCATGAGCGACTTGGATTCGAACTAGTCGGTCGACGACGTGCCATCGCACAGCATCATGGTGTCTGGCGAGACACGTTGTTATTTGAGCGACGAAATGACCTCAGGTAATGAAGTGATGTTTACACGCTTGATTGTTCATTTCAAATCTTCTAGCATGACCTGCCTTCGCTGAAGCGAGGGTTTTTTAGTTTATCCGTCGATGGAAGAAGGAAAGTACTAAAGACGTATGATGTTACTTAAAATGACGGAGGAGGATGGATGGATGTTGCACGCCTTATTTTTAAACTGCACCTTAAAAGCATCACGTGAACCATCGAATACGGAGGCGCTGATCCGTGACGTGATTGCATATTGGAAACAAGAGGACGTCACTTCAGAAATTGTCCGGATCGTCGATCACCAAGTGGCGTTCGGCGTCACGGAAGACGAAGGCAACGGGGATGAATGGCCCGTGATTTTCGAAAAGGTGAAGCGGGCGGACATCGTTGTCATCGGAACACCGCTCTGGTTGGGTGAAAAAAGTAGTGTTGCGACGCAAGTCATTGAACGATTGTACGGAGGGAGCGGCCTGACGAACGATCTTGGACAAGCAATCTACTACAACAAGGTCGGTGGCGTCATCGTCACGGGGAATGAAGATGGAGCTAAACATGCGTCTGCTTCCATCTTGTACGGTCTGTCGCATATCGGCTTTACAATTCCGCCGAACGTCGATGCTTACTGGGTCGGTGAAGCGGGACCAGGACCATCGTACATCGAAGCAGGACGGAACAACGACTTTACGAAACGACACGCACAGTTTTTAGCTGCTAACCTATATCATTTTGCGAAGATGTTAAAGGAACATCCGATTCCAGCAGAAGGGAATGTGATGGAATGAAAAAACAACGTTTAACAGGGTACGGTGTCGCCACATTGTTCGCGATGAGTTTAATGCTTGCGGGTTGCGGAAACGACGAAGCGTCGACGGACAAGGTTGAAGAAGGATCAACGAATTCGAACACGACCGACGATACGATGCAAGACAAAGATACGGTTACGAAAAATGCCGACACGGATTATGGCTTCAACAGTCTGTCGATTGAAGCGGACGTTGAAGGGGATAACGATGCCATTGATATTAGTTATGATCGGGATAATGACGGAACGGAAGCGGAATATCGCTATAAAGGGGAGCAAAAGCAAGGAGACGACGCGATGACGGAACTCGACGCGAAGTTCAAGAACTTAAAGATTGATGCGGATACATCTGAAAAAGAGGTCATCAGTGAGGTTGAACGTGTGTTTGCGATCCAGGATGCTTCTCGCTTAGAGGTTGAAATCGAATTCTCAGACGGAACCGAAAAAGAATATAAAAAATAAACAACAGGTCTGCGCCCGTAAGGGGTGTAGACCTGTTGTCTTAGTGTAGCTTCACATGAGCGAGGACACCGTAATGATCGCTCGGTACAAGGTGATGCTGCAGTCGATGATTTCCGATCAGCTGGACGTGCTGTAAGGTCACCTGTGAAAGTGAACGCTGACAGAGTAACCAATCATATCGAACGGGGCTTGTGATGCCGTCATTCTTCCTTACGTACGGATTCGTCACGGAATCAAGCGTCGCGGCGGCAATTTGTCCTGTACGAGCGGCAAAACTACCGGCGAGATCGACCCATTCCTTAAGCGCAGCTTGATGCAGAATAGAGTTTGGACCATCATTAAAGTCACCGCCTAAGAACTCGATCGTCGTGTCATTCGTCTGTGAGGCAATCCATTCGTTGACGAATCGAAGTTGATCGAGTCGGATGTCTGAAGCACGCCAATTGAAATGAATGTTCGTCACGGCAAAACGAACACCGTCAATCGAAAACGGGATCCGAATCGCACAGTGGTGGTTGATGTTTGCTGTCGCAGCGGCACTCGAATCGGTTCGTTCAAACGGCAATTTCGTCAGAATGGCAAGTCCTTCGTCCGGTGAATCCATATAAGGATCCATCATCCAATACGGATAACCGGTCGCCTCTGCGAGGTGCTCAGCGATCGAGACGAATGGTTCATCCGGATGAAACGTCGACATGACTTCTTGCAGAAGGAGAACGTCCGGTTGGTGTTGCTTGATCTCCGCGCATAACGCCTCGAACCGTTTTTGTCGTTTGTGCGGGTGATGCCAGATGTTATATGTCGCAATCGACAATGAAAGACTCATTGCTGTAAGCCCATCAACACCGTATCGTAAAAGCAACCGTCCGATAATAACCGGTCATGACGCAGTCGTCCTTCTTCTTGAAATCCATGTCGCTGATAGAGGCGAATGGCGCCGAGGTTCGTCTCGACGACTTCGAGCTGAATTTTTTGCAGGGATTGCGCTTTTGCCCAAGCAATCATTCGTTCCAGCAGTTGGGTACCGATTCCTTGCCCCCAGTCGGATTGAAGTACACCGAGTCCAAATGATGCCTTGTGCGCGAAACGTTTTAAATGAAAACCACGACATCGGGCGTAGGCGATGAGTCGTCCATCGCGCTCGACGACGAGGATACGATCCGGAACCGAGGAATCGCGTAACTGATTTGCGAAATCCGTCGCGGTCATCACGTCCTCACCAGGCATTCGGTCGAAGTATTCCGTTTCCGCATCGAGTGTTTGGCGGAGTTCGGCGAGGGCTTCAGCGTCACTGAGTCGAGCCGGTCGAATCTGGTACCGTTGTGTATCGAACGAGTGGTGCATCGTCTGCATATGTAATCCTCCGTTCTAGATGGAATATGCTATCATTATGGCAGGGATGGTATCATTTGTAAATTTAAGGAGAGAAGAAATGAAAATTCAAACTGGAACGAAGGAAGATAGGACATTCATCCGCGAGCAATTGATTGCCTACAATCGGCAACATGTTCCTAAAGCCTTATATGAACAATCGGAAGAACTTTGTTTTACAGCATATAACGAGAAGGGCGAATGCATCGGAGGAATTACCGCGTCTTACGGTTGGCAACACATTCATGTCCAGTTCCTTTGGGTGAGCGATACAGCACGACAGGCAGGTGTCGGAACCCGCCTGCTGCAAGCAATCGAAGGATATGCGAAGGAAGCAAGGTGTACGAAAATTCTTTTGGACACGTTTGATTTTCAAGCACCAGACTTTTACCGCAAGCATGGTTATGTAGAGTATGGACGACTGACCGATCATCCATCGATTGGACAAACTCAATACTTCTTCGTCAAGCGGCTTTAACGACGGACATGGACAATCCATGCCGTCATATACGTGAGTGTTCCAACCGAGAGAATGAGAGCGATCGCATAGAACGGAAACGCTGGAAACAGTTGTAGTAACGGCTGTTCAAACAAGAAAGCAATCATCAGGACAGGAAGGCTGATCATAAAAGCGACGTACGCTGCGCGGGTCGCTTTACCGGTGATTTGTGCCTCACGTTCATCTGAGTCGGAAAATTCTGCTGTCGCAAATGAACGCGAACGGTCTTCTCGTAAAAAATAACTGACGATCGAAAGGGCGATTGAAATCATTAAGACTGGTATGACGCCCATTAAATTTAATTCCAGCGACAGGCCCGTACCGGATACAGGATCATCTTGAAATAGTTTCAGATTAGCATGAATCGCACTAATGAGATAAGCAGCTAAAAAGTAGAGACAACAATTAAGTAAAGATTGAGTGACGACACGTTTCATTTGGAATCCTCCTCTAATTGAAATAATTCCTCCACCGGTCGATCGAAGACGCGGGCAATCTGCATCGCGAGTAATAGCGATGGGGTATAGCTTCCTTTTTCAAGCGAGATGACGGTCTGGCGTGTCACGCCGATTCGTTCAGCGAACTGCTCTTGTGTCCACTTATGCTGTTGACGATATAGGCGGACATGGTTCGTCAGTTGCATCTGACGACCTCCTTTCCAGTTGTTTACATTGTAAAGTCTGTTTTACATTTTGTAAAGTGGACTTTACTTTTTAGACGTGAAAAAACCAATGCGTCGATTCGATGCATTGGTGTCGTCGTTCACGATGGACATTCGCTCTATCTTATTAAAGGGATGCGTCACCAGCGAACATCACATGACATGCGGCGTTATAATGACAGCTAGAAGACATGCGAACGTCGTAATGGTGTGATGACGACGTAAGGACAAGGGAAGCGAAATCAGCCCTGCGATTGTTACACCGGATAAGATCCACCCTAAAAGAAATTCCGAGTCAGGAGAAGCGACTGGAATGCTCAACAAGTAAGCTGTCGCGTACGGAAATAAGCCGATGGCATCTAACAGGATACCGCCAAAGACACCAATCAGCAGCAAGCCGATCGACAGACGAAATAGTGCGTTACGTTTAATCATATGCATGCTCCTATTCTGTTTGGTTGACGCAAGAAATCCTACTGTTGAGCCTATTCAATATGTTTCTACAAAAAGCGAGGGATTCCTTTCTGTTATCTATCCCTGAACTTTATCAAAAATCCTCGCTTCTGCACATCAATCGGAATATTCAGATAATTATCGGGTATTCTGTTGAAAACGCCATCGCCGATTCAGTGGAGAGGAGAAGAGAAGATGATGCCTGAACTGATACCGGATGACCGGGAGCTCGAACGAAGGATTCGGATCGTCCATCTGTTGCGAAAACTGGGGAAAACGGACGAAGCGATTGCCCGATCCTTGTATGTTTCGATCGAATGGGTTCAATCGATTTATGAAGAAGACGACTGGCAGCAAATGCAATCATCCTAAGGCAAGGACGTCTCGTCCTTGTTTTTTCGCGTGTTCCGGTATACTAAAACAAGCATCTTAAATCGAGAGGATGAAGTGAAATGAACGTTGCCATCATTGGAGCAGGAATCAGTGGTTTGTATCTCGCGACGCGTATGCAGTAGCTTGGACACGACGTGACGATTTATGAAGCACGCGACCGAATCGGCGGGAGAATTGAGACGGTCGATTTCAACTTAGCAGGACAAGCATATGCCTTTGATCTTGGACCGACTTGGTTTTGGCCGGACAGCGAACCACTGATGGTTGATTTGATCCATCGATTCGATTTACCGACACTGGAACAATATACGACGGGTGCGCTTCGACTTGAACGGGCTGACGGCATCGAGTCACATATGGTTGCGAATCAACCGACGGCGCTTCGCCTTCGTGACGGAATCCGCTCCGTTGCTACGGCACTTGCTGCACGACTCAGACCGGGAACGATTCGACTCAAGTCTCCCGTCAGTCAGATTGATGTCACGAACCGGAGGGTCATCAGTTCAGGAAGGAAGAGTCAACCGTTCGATGAGATCGTCCTCGCACTACCACCACGTCTAGCGGCAAGACTATCGTATGTGCCAGCTTTACCTGAAGCAGTCCTGGATGAACTCGAATCATTACCGACCTGGATGGCGCAACAAGCGAAATGTCTGATTCTTTACGAGAAACCGTTTTGGCGTGATTCAGGCTGGTCCGGTCAGGCAATCAGCTGGACTGGGATGGTGCAAGAGATTCATGACGCTTCCCCACAAGACGGACCGGGCGCGTTGTTCGGTTTTTTCCGGACACAAGCACGTGAACGACAGTTATTGACCGAGGCGGAAATCAAGGAAACCGTACTCGCGCAGCTGGTTCGTCTGTTCGGTGAACAAGCGCGTCAGTCGATTGATTGGGCATATAAAGACTGGTCGACGGATAGTTGGACAGCAACACGAGCCGATGCAGCACCGCTCGTGGATTTCCCGGCATATCATGCCATCAATCTCGGAGTGGAGCATGCAGCGATTTCACTGATTGGGACAGAGACCGATCCGAGTCATGGTGGACACTTAGAAGGGGCCATACGATCCGTTGAACGCTATTTAGAAAAGAGAGGAGTAAAAAAATGATCAAGACGCTACATTATGATGTGTTTACATCGACGCCAGGAAGCGGTAATCCAGCTGGGGTCGTCTTAGACGCCGATCAATTGACTGAGTCGGAAATGCAACGAATCGCGCGTACGAATGGCTTTACCGAGACGACGTTCGTCCTGTCATCCGACCAAGCGGACTACCGCATGCGCTACTTTGCACCGGAACGGGAAATGGATTTATGCGGTCATGGTACGATCGCTGCATTAACGGCACTCGATTCAAAAATTAGTTTATCTCCAACATGTCAGATCGAGACAAAGTCAGGCATCTTGCCTGTGATGCGTTTAGCGAACGGAATGTTTCGCTTGCAACAAGGACGACCTCGATTACATCAGTTTGACGGTGACATAAAGCAAGTTCTAGCCGCGATTGGTCTCGAATTGAAACATCTCGATGACCGATGGCCAATCGTATACGGCAGTACTGGGAACTGGACACTGATCCTCCCCATTCGTCGACTTGAGGACTTCCACCGGATGATGCCGGATAACCAACGCTTTGCCACCGTGTTGACCGACTTCCCACAAGCCTCGATTCATCCGATTTGTCTCGATACATATAACCGACAAGCGACGATGCGCGGACGTCACTTCTCAGCAACGGGAGCAGGAAGCATCGAAGATCCGGTTACGGGAACAGCGAGTGGTGTGATGGGCGTCTACTACCGAAAATTCATCCAGCCACTTGAAACGGAAACTGCGATCATCGTCGAACAAGGACACGAGATGGGTCGACCCGGTCAGGTCGGAATCCGTATTTCTGGCGAAGGTCTTGATCACAGCAAATGGAAAGTCGAGATGGACGGGCAAGCCGTCTTTGTCGGCGTCAAGAGAGTGGGAGAGGAAGAGGCAGATGTTAAAACATTTCATTTGGGATTTTGACGGCACCTTGTTTGATACGTATCCGGTGTTAGTCGATGTGTTCGTGGAATTACTCGAGCGTGAGGGGCGAACGGTCGAACGCGAGCAAGTAGCAGAGCTGATGGCGATCTCGGCAAAAACGACGTATGAGGCGTTTGGTGTGTCCGAAGCGTTCATTCTGAACTACAAGCAACAAAAGATGATCATCGAACAAGAACAGTCTGAACCGTTTCTCGGAATCCGTGAACTGCTAGAGGCGTTATCGACGAGAGGTGCGACGCATCATATCGTCACCCATCGCGGAACATCGATTCATGCGTTGCTTGCAAAACATGGGATGACGCATCATTTTCAAGACGTGTTGACAGCACCGGATGGATTCGCCCGAAAACCGGATCCGGAAGCTGTCACGTACTTGATCGATCGGCACCAGATGGCACGAGACGAGACGATCATGATTGGAGACCGGGAACTCGACGTCTTAGCCGGACATCGTGCCGGTATCAAGACGTGTTTGATAAGCGAACATACAAGTCAGACCGTTGCGACGTATACCGTACCGTCGATCAATCGATTAAAGGAATTGTTACTGACATAAAAACAGCCCCGCTTCCAGTGATGGAAACGGGGCTGTTTTTTAAGAAGACAATCGATCTGCTTCGGTTGCTTCAGCGCGTGGTGCACGCCAGAAATACGTCAGTAAAATGCCGACTGCGAGCATGACTGTCGCAAAATAAAACGGATAGTTCAAATTGACGTCAAACAGTAGTCCACCAACGATCGGTCCGAGAATGTTGCCGATGCTCGTAAACATCGAGTTCATTCCGCCGACGAATCCCTGTTCATTTCCGGCAATCTTCGAAAGATAGGTCGTGACAGCGGGGCGCATCAAGTCGAAACCGACGAAGACGACCATCGTCACGAGAATGATTGAGAGATAGTTCGTCACGAACGTCATCAAGACGACGAGCAGTGTCGAACCGATCAAGCTGTACCGAATCAAGCGAATCTCACCGAACCAGCGCGTCAAACGATCGAACAGTCCCACTTGGACGATGACGCCGACGATCGCACCGAGAGAAATCGCAAGCGCAATGTCCTTCGCCGTGAAGCCGAACTTCCGGTCGACGAACAAGGCGAACAACGACTCAAACGAGGCGAGACCGAACGATGAGATCAATAGGACAAGAAAAGCGATGAAATAGAGCGGACTGAAGACTTTCCGGAAACCCGTCTGTTGTTTGACCGTCGTTGTCTCGTAATGACGTTCCGGTTCCTTAAGCGTAAAGACGGATAACACCATCGCTGTTAAACCGAACGCAGCAGCAAAGAAGAACGGCGTCCGCGAGCCAAGGTCAGCGAGGAACCCACCGATACCCGGTCCGATGATGAAACCGGTCGAGATGGCAGCAGACATATATCCGAGCGCTTTCGGACGAGTCTCGTTCGTCGTGATATCAGCGATGAATGCCGTGACGGCTGGCATGATGAAAGCCGCACTGACACCACCGAGAATCCGTGACGCGAACAGGACTTCGACGCTTTGACCGAGACCGAATAAGAGCTCGGACATACTGAAGATGAACAAACCGATGATGATCATCGGTTTACGTCCGTACTTATCGACGGCACGTCCCGCGAGTGGTGACAGAATCAGTTGCGCAAAGGCGAAGGCGGAAACCATGTAACCGACCGTCGCTCCCGAGATGTTCAACTCGTTCATGATCGTCGGTGTGACGGGAATGACGAGTCCAATGCCTAAAAAGGCGATGAATAAGTTGAGCAGGAGTGTACTTAAAATCAATGTATTGTTTTGCATAGTTCACCTCAATAGAATTAAATCGTTTTTGACATACCGCGCCAGACGATCGGCCAGACAGCTTGCTGTCGAGCGTGAAACGCTTCGACACCGTTGTAGACGAGTTCCGTCAGCGTACCTTCCGCAACCGTCAGATAGGCGAGAGCGGCACTTTTGTAATCCGTCGAATAGAGAATCTGTTCCGTTCGGTCTCGTTCGCGTAGTAATCGCGTTAATAGATCGTGCAGTGAATCGAAAAACGGATTGAAGCGGTCCGTCATTTCTTGTTCGAGCTTCTCCGGTGGAAAATAGGCAGCCCGAAGGATGAATCGCATCAGGATATCGTCTTGCTGTTCCGAAATGAACCAATCGAAGAAGCCGTGCAGCGATTGCTCAAGCGGCTGCTGCCGCGTACTCGTGAAATACGTCGCAAAGCGGCGCTTTTGTTCTTGCAAGGCGTACGTCGTCGCTTGCAGGAACAGGTCGTCCTTCCCTTTATAGTGCGCATAGATCGATGGCTTTTTTATGCCAACCTCTGTCGCGATCTCTTGCAACGATGCCCCTTCATAGCCGTGCGCAGCAAAATGATGGATGCTCGTCTGTAACAATTGTTGGGCTTTCAGATGAATCACCTTCCTAACGGTCGTTAGGTAACACTGTAACAGCAAATTTCAAATGTAGTCAATCAGATTGTCTTACCGCACAAAAAAACTGACTCCGCGAAGGCGGAATCAGTTATGGAAGAATTATTATTTATTCATGACACGACCGCGTGTTGCGACGCGTGAGCCGACGATTCCTGCGAATGACGTGAAGATAAGAGTCAGAAGCAGTCCGACGAACGCCCAGATTGAAACTTTTGACGCCGTTTGTGTCGCTTGTTCTGTTTGCTCGCGGACATCTTGGACCGTTTTCTTGAGGTCAGCGGATGTTTCATCAAGCGTTTGTTTCGCAGTCTCAATTTGTTGCGTCGTTTCTTTTGTTGCCGTGTTAAGACCATCGACGATATTTTGCGTCGCTTCTTCCGCTTCAGCACCTGTCAAATCGGTGTTTTTCGCAACAGCATCAGCGATTTTATCTTCATCGACTGATTTCTCGATTTTTTCAGCTCGTGCTGTCAACGAATCACCGAGATCCTGGACGATCGTATCGAAGTTCTCTGGTTTCGTGATCGCTTCCTTACCAGCAGCCGTGACGTCTTCTTGAACAGCGTCAAGTTCGTTCTGCAAGTAACCTGGTTGCAATTCTTTGATGTCCGTATCTTTTAAGATTTCATCGACGTTCCCTTCAAGTTCTTTTGTATCAACTTGTGACACGTTTTTTGTAATCGAATCGAATCCTTTCGTCGCAGCGTCTTGCGCCGTCGAAGCAACGGATCCGATACCGTTACCAGCCGCACCACCGACCGTACCGAGTAGTGAGCCGACCGATTGTAACGTATTGACCGTCGTGAACGTCAAGAGAGCGAACAGTAGGATGACGCTCGTCGACCATGTCAAGAAACCGTGGACGAGACCGGCACGTGCCGACGTCACACCGGAGACGAATCCAGCAACGAACAGCGAGATGAGCAATGAAAGGATTGCCCAGATGATCAAGCCAGTTCCGACACCATCGAATGGGTTATTCGACGTGACGTCCGTGACGCCGAGTCCGATTGCTGAACCGATTAAACTAAATAAGATCAATAAAGATAGAAATGATACCACACCTGCAAAAATCGAGCTCCATGAGATGTTACGACCTGCTCCGTCCGCTTCCGCTCGGAAATGCGACGAAAAGCCTCTGTTTGTTTTTTCCATACTAAGCACTACCTCTCCCCAAATTGGTCTTTCAAGTTTGAGATGTTCATGAATGTAAAAGCTTCATCTCAAGTTTCTTACGCGCATAGCTCTTATATAACCGCTAAATAAGTAAGAGAAACCTAGTATTACAGTTACATGATTAATGGTCGTCTGAACTTCAACGAAGTGATATTGGTTGCGTTTGAAGAAAAAGCATCGTACACTCTTATCAAGTGTCACGTTATACTGTACAGTTTAAAATCAAAAGGAGGTGATCCCCCGCTTCTAGGGGGATACAAGTTGGACATCGTCTTAACACTGAATTTGTTGTTGCTCGTCGTATTGATTGGTTTGACTGCGTTTTTCGTCGGTTCGGAATTTGCTGTCGTCAAAGTCCGGATGTCACGTCTCGACCAGATGGTGCAAGAAGGAAAAAAGGGAGCAGTACTTGCGAAGAAGGTCGCAGGAGATCTGGATTATTACTTGTCGGCCTGTCAGCTTGGTATTACGATCACTGCACTTGGTCTTGGTGCACTCGGAAAACCGACCGTCGAGAAATTGTTGACACCGGTCTTTGATGAACTCGGTGTCGCCGTTGCGCTCTCAACGCTTCTCTCATACAGTATCGCTTTCATCTTCGTCACGTTTCTCCACGTCGTCATCGGAGAACTCGCACCGAAGACGCTCGCGATCCAGTATGCGGAACGGATGACGTTATTACTGGCGCCGTCACTCTATGTATTCGGAAAAGTCATGTATCCATTCATCTGGATCATGAACGGTTCGGCCCGTGTCCTCTTGCGGATGTTCGGTGTGAAACCAGCCGGTCACGAACAAGCCCATTCCGAAGAAGAGTTGAAGATCATCATGGCTCAAAGTTTTCAAAGTGGTGAGATCAATCAATCGGAACTCGCCTTGATGCAAAACGTCTTTGCGTTTGATGAGCGTGTCACACGTGACATCATGGTGCCACGGATGAACATGATGGTCATTTCGGACGAGATGAGTTGGGAAAATCTATTACAGACGATGTCTGACAATCCGTATACACGTTACCCGGTCAGTGAAGGAACGGATAAGGACCGGATTAGTGGTTATATCAACGTCAAGGAAGTGCTCGCCCATCACGCGGTACAAGACGAACGAGAACTTGCATCGTTCCTTAAACCGTTGCCGGTCGTTTCGGAATTGACACCGCTGCAAGAAACACTCTTGAAGATGAAGCAGACAAGGTCACACATCGCTCTCGTCATCGACGAGTATGGTGGGACATCCGGTTTGATCACGATGGAGGATATTTTGGAGGAAATCGTCGGTGATATCCGTGATGAATTCGATGAAGCGGAGCAAGCCGAGATCGAACAGTTACCGGACGGCTCGTACCGCTTAGCGGGTACTGTCCTATTAGTTGAAATCGAAGAACGATTTGGTCTTCGATTCACTGAAGCAGAGGCGGTCGACACGATCGGTGGATATATCCAATCACGGACGGCTGCTTTTGAAGAGGGAACGATCGTCACAGATGAGGCGTTTACGCTTGAGATCTTGCGTTCTGCCCAATATCAGATTCAGGATGTCAAGTTGACCTTGCCGTCAAGCTAACAGAAAGACCCGTTTTGCTTAGTAGTTCAATCTACTAAACAGACGGGTCTTCTTTATTGAGCGGAGGGGAGATTGGATTCGGTTGACGGTAACAGTTCCTTCAAATACAGAGAAAAAGCTTCTTCCGATAAAGGACGAGCATAGTAATACCCCTGACCGATGTGACAGCCGACGGATTTAAGATACAAGTGCTGCGCCTCGTTTTCGACACCTTCTGCGATCATCGTCAGACCAATCGTTTGTCCCATTGCGATGATATGTGGGAGTAAAGCAGCTCCACCCGTTGTTTCCGGACAATCGTCTACGAATGATTTATCAATCTTCAGCGCATGAACTGGCAGTTGATGCAGGATGGATAAAGAAGAGAAACCGGTTCCGAAGTCATCGATGGCACAGTGAATTCCCTGATCGCGCAACGAATGTAACATCTTGCTGCTATCTGTGACGTCTTGTAAGACGCTCTCGGTAATTTCGAGTTCCAGATAAGCTGGAGATAAGTTCGTCTCAGACAAGGTCTCTTCAATCATGTTTAGGAAATGTTGATCCTTGAACTGGGGAACGGAGATGTTGACGGCGACGATTAGCGGATAGCCTTGCTCATGCCAGTCAAATGTTCTGCGGCATGCCGTCTTTAGAATCCAGCGTCCGAGAGCGATGATATGACCGCTCTCTTCAGCGATCGAGATGAATTCGACGGGAGAAATCAAACCAAAGACTGGATGATGCCAGCGAACGAGTGCTTCCATACCGATCGGACGGTTCGTCTTCAGATCGACTTTTGGCTGATAGACCAGTTGGAATTGATCGTTCTCGATCGCTGCCGGCATATCCATTTCTAGCTGGATCTTCCGATTGAACCATTGGTGGAGTCGTTCATCATACCGGACGCAGTGCATCGGTCCTTGTTGTTTCGCTTGAAGAAGTGCCGTATCAAGACAAGGAAGAATGTCCTGGTGCAAGGAAGTGTCTTCTACGAGACAACTACCAGCATGGATGGTGACTTGAATCGAATATCCGCGAATTCGGAACGGGCGCTCGAATTGGTGTAATAAAGCCTGTTCAAAAGCGGTCAACGAATCATTTGTCGCGTATGGAAGGATGAGCGCGAACTCATCCCCACCGATTCGGTAGATTTCCAGGTCATCGTGACGCAACAGCCGAAGTCGATTCGCGGTCTCGACCAACACACGATCTCCCGTCGCATGCCCCATCGTATCATTGACGATCGTCAAACGATGTAAATCAAGCGAGACGGCCGCAAAAGAACGCGGTAAGTCGTTCGTAAGCCGTTCGATGAAGTGTTGGCGATTCGCGAGCTGTGTCAGCGAATCGTGGTAAGCGATGAATGAGACTTCGTTTAGCAATCGATTGTTGCTACGTAACGTAAAGATTTGCCGACCGAGAACAAGAGAGAACAAGAGCAGCCAACCGCTCGATAGAATATTGAGGTACCAGTCATAAGTCGATAAGACGAACCCTGTCAGTAAACCGATGCTGACATAAGGCAAGATGAAATCGCGTTCCGTTACCGTTCGCTGAGAACGAAAGAGTCGTTCTTGTTGCGGATGCTGTCTTCCTTCTAAATGACCACTCCATCCGATGGACAGAAGCGCGATGACCCAGAAAACATCGACGAGATGTTCGAGAAACGGACTGTTGTTAAACGTAAAGACGGTAAGCATGACATCACCGCACACTTGAAACAAAAAACCAACGACGAGAAAACGGTGATGCGGTTTTCCTTGGTTATAACGAACATGGTAGTACAAAATCGCACTGAAAAAGAGGAGTAACACATCAGCAATGAGAAATCCGAAGGTGGAGATCGTTCGCTCGAGCGAGGGATTCAGGATCTCAAAATAGGGTTGCAATAAATAATAGTCGCTCATGACGAAAGCCGTCGTCATGAACACGACTAAATTGAAGATGTAGTTCTTATTCGTGAAGTTCAATCCGATGCTACGCATCTTCGTGATTAGCGCTAAGACATAGCTGAAATAAGACGAACACCAAAGAATGGTTGAGGCAATCGGTGCATCGACCCGTCCGTCTGCCAATTGAAGGAACAGCCATAGACCATTCCCGAGGACGTGTAATAGAAGACCCGCGAACAAGAAACTTAGAAAACGGAGGTGTGGATTGCGCTGTTCAATGCGTGCGCGAATCATCCAATAGGCGGCAATCAGACCCGCCATCATATGAAAGACGTTGATTCCAATCAAGTGTGCCCACTCTTCAGCAGGTCCAAAACGAATCCAACCATAGAAAACCAGGAATACAGGAAAGACGATGAAAGAGAAGTAACGCCACATGAGTTGAACGGACCTCCTTAAGTTAAAAAGCAAGAAGTGTTATATAGATATCGGTCAAATTTTCCATTTTTTGAAGGGTGCTTACCTAGAATGCTTGAGGAAATGGGCGAGTGTCGCACATCAAAAGTACCATTCATGACGGGAAATTCCATATGAAAATTTTGGATTTTCGAATGATAGCCATTCAAATGTCAATTATAGGTGACGATAAAGAAAATGAAGTCCATCTATGAATGAGGGAGAGAAGCATATGAAATGGTTCGCGAAATCAGCATCACCGTCCTTCGATGCGCGCATCGAAGGCGAACGCGCTCATGTCGTGTTGAATGTTCCGACATCCTTACATGAACAATTACGTTTAATCGGTCTAGAAGCAGTCGATTTACAAATTGTCCGGGTCATCCGCGAAGATGTATCCCGTTGGATGCCGAGCATGGTCGACGCGTTCTACGAGGAGCTGGTTCGTGTTCCGTCACTCCGGCATTTGATTGAACAGCATTCGACGCTCGAACGATTGAAAGGCACTCTCGCTCGGCACATCCTACAAATGTTCGATGGTCAGGTGACGATGGACTACATCGAAGCCCGGCGCCGGATCGCTGAACGGCATGTTCAAATCGGGCTGCATAATAAATGGTATATCGCCGCCTTCCAAAAAGTCTGGAACGTCCTCAGTGAACAGATTGACGGCAGTGATTGGCCGGAAGCAGAACGTGTCCGGATCATGCGGGCAGCGGGGAAACTCTTCAACCTTGAGCAACAAATCGTCATGACGATGTATGAGGATCAAATCGATGAGGAGCGCCAAGCGATCGCGACAGCCAAACGGCACGTCGGAGATGGCGTTCAAAAATCCACGGAAGAACTTGCTGCGATGAGTGAAGAGTCGTCAGCGAACTTCCAGGAGATTGAACGGCACGCCAAACACGTCTCGACGACGACAGACGCAATTTCGATCCAGTTGACGGAAGCGGTCAGTGAAGCAGAAGCAGGTGTCGTCCTCGTCGAAGAGGAGACACGTCGCTTTGAACATGTCGTTGCAGATTTATCACGGACGACCGAACAAGTCGCTGAACTGTCTCGTCTGTCGCAGGAAATCGAGCGAATCGCCGGGATGGTGACGACGATTTCTGATCAGACGAATCTTCTCAGCTTGAACGCCTCGATCGAAGCGGCGCGTGCCGGGGAGATGGGGCGCGGATTTACCGTCGTGGCGCAAGAAATTCGGAAACTCGCTGAAGAGAGTAAACAGTCGGCAGCCGAGACGTCGCGGATCGCCCAAGAAATCACGCAAAAGATGCTCGTCGTCTCAGAGCGGATGGGAACGACGGAGACGGCGGTCGTCCGAACGACGACGGAGATGCAACAAGTCGTCCGTGCCTTCTCACGGATTTCGGAACAGACGGATGCGGTCTCGCGGCAAATTCATGAACTATCGACCGATACGAAGGATGTCGCCGGAACGATCGAAGGCATGCGTAAGATTGCAGAAGCGATTGCTGAGACAGCGGATGACTTACAAGAAGTCGCAGCAACCTTATAAGTGATCCCTCCTTTCTACGGGAAAGGAGGATTTTTTGTCGTTTTATGGAAAAATGAAAGTGGAGGTGTGAAGGATTCATGATGAAAAGTCTTGGATTGATTTTTGTATGTATGATCGCTTTTGTAGGAAATTACGTGATAGCAGGTGACCTCGCTCCACGGGAGTTCTATGCCTTACTCGGTTTAATGGGTGTCGCTTTCTTGACCGGCGGGATTGAATGGTGGCAAATCCGGCGCGATTTACGTTATCGGGGAGTAGAAGAGGGGATATCCGTTCGCTTGGCAGATCGGGCGAGCCGAAAGACGAATACGGTCTTTCTCGCGCATGAACGATGGCTGACGTTCTCACGTCGTTACGCCACGTGGTGGCAGGCAATCCTTGTGCGCTTCGAAAAGTTCGAATCATTTTTTCTCGACGTGACGTTCGAAGGAGACGGGGAAAAATTACAAATTAAAGAGACGAAGACGGAGTGGCTTCGCAATACGACACATTTTGTGATTCGCAAAGATGGACGCGATGTCGGAACGATTCGCACCGATGCGGCACTGCGTCAGCAACTGCAGCTGCAAGAAGTCTTACTTGTCTCGTATGCCGATCAGGAGTATCAGATTCGGTCCTCGACGGTCAAGAGAACGATCAACGTCTATCAAAATGGGGACTGCATCGCGACGGGGTCACGACACGGGGCGCAACTCGTCTTTGACTGTGACACGAATGAACGTCTCTTAGCCGTCGCCAGTATGATTGTCTTTCGACTTGTTTATTCGAAATGATTTTATTTCACTGACCGTAATAACGATTTAAAGGGTTTAAGCGAAAAAAATACCAAGATAGGTCGTTCGCCTAATGATTACATGAATACATACGAAAAAGCGCGCTGATTCTCTTTTGTAGAGATCCAGCGCGCCTTTTCGTTAACCGGTCTTACGGATCGATTCGAACAACCGTCCCTTATAGACGTCGGCAATCGTATTGAGGAACGTCTCGCTCAACTTTTTCGGGAAGAACGGTTTTGCATATACATAATGATATGCCTTCTTCAAATCATCCCATTGTGTACACGGTTCCGTTTGACGGAACCGAGCGACGTCGATGATCCGTGTTCCGTTAGCGGTCAAAAGGATATTGCGTAAATGGATGTCTGATGGGTTCAAACCGACGGATCGTGCTTGTGCTAAAGCCGTATCGACTGTCGTTAAGACGGATTCCGGGATGAACGTCCCGCTGACGAGACATTCGAATAACGTTTGACCTTCAATGTATTCAAGCACGATATAATCGGCACCGTATTCGTAGACTTGCGCATACGTCGGAAAATCAGTCAACTGTGCGTAGATGCTCCCTTCGAGATCAGCGAGCGTTCGAAACGACGGGTAAAATTTCTTGATGACGCGATCCGTACCGCGGATGCGAAAGACGAACGCACTTCGTCCTGTCCCGATTAAGTCAAGTTCACTCGGAAGATGCTCGATCGTACAAACGAAGCCTGTTTCTTTCAATTGGATCAATTGCGCTAACTCAGCGTCAGTTTTCAATGGTGTCACTTCCTTTCCTCCTTCATTTCTTATACCCATTATACGCTCATCTGACAGGAAAAGTTTCAAAAATCGCTTGTGTGTGAAAGTTTTGAACATTATGTGATATGCTAAAAATGCTACACTGTTACATACTTTAAGGGGGTTTTTAATCATGTCAACGACACAACAATGGCGCGACCATTTCGATGGTCTTCGCGCATACGAAGAAGCCGTCGCATTACTTTACTGGGACATGCGGACATACATGCCGGATCAAGGCGCAGCAAACCGTTCCGCGTCGATCGGATTCCTCTCGACGGAGAGCTTCCGTCGCCGGACAGGCGAAACATACCAACAATTACTGGCAGCGATGGAGCAAGAGACGCTGACGGGCATCGAAGCGATCTCGTTCGCAAAAGCAAAAGAAGCATTCGATCGCGACTCGAAGATTCCAGAAGCCGAGTACCAAACATTCATCACGTTGATCTCTGAGGCAGAGAGCGTCTGGGAAAAGGCGAAGGACGCGAACGATTGGTCGATGTTCGAACCATACCTCGAGAAAATCGTCGCGATGGAGCGCCAGTTCGTCGAGTATTGGGGCTATGACGCGCACCCATATGACGCACTGCTCCATGACTATGAGCCGGGGATGACGGTCGCGACACTTGATCCGTTGTTCGCTGAACTCCGTCATGCGATCATCGGTTTGCTCGGTCAGCTTGAAGGAAAAGACTTCCCGACGCTTGATTGGTCAGCGGACCGCGAGACACAGATCGCCTTGAACCAAGAATGGCTCCGCGATATCGGCTATGACTTCACGTCTGGTCGCTTAGATGAGACGGTCCATCCGTTCCAGACGACAATCAACCGGAAGGACGCACGCATCACGACGAAATACGATGAGAACGACTACCGGAACTCTGTCTTCGGCACGATGCATGAAGCCGGACACGCGACGTATGAGCAAGGGATCGAACCGGAACTCGATTCACTCGGTCTTGGTGACGGGGCTTCGATGGGGATTCACGAATCACAATCACTGTTCTTTGAGAACTTCATCGGACGCAACCAAGGTTTCCTCGACGCACGTTATCATGGCTTACAACAAGCGATTCCGTCACTGGCTGACGTTCCGTTCGAACGCTTCTATGCCGCGGTCAATGAAGTCAAACCGTCACTGATTCGGATCGAAGCCGATGAATTGACGTATGCGCTTCATATCATCATCCGCTATGAGCTGGAAAAACGCTTGATGACGAAAGAGCTCGAAGTCAAGGATCTTCCGCAAGAATGGAACCGTCTCTATAAAGAGTATCTCGGTGTGGATGTGCCGAGTGATGCAAAAGGCGTCTTACAGGACGTCCATTGGTCAGGTGGCTCGTTCGGTTACTTCCCAAGTTACGCGCTCGGTCTCGTCTATGCGGCACAGCTGAACGAAGCGCTTCGTCGTGACGTCGATAACGTCGATGGTCTGATCGCAGCGGGAACACTCGCTCCAATCAAAGGCTGGTTGAAAGAAAACATCCACCGTCACGGGAAATCGAAGACACCGGCTGAACTGATCGAAGCAGCAACGGGTCAATCGATCTCTGTCGCACCACTCGTCAACTACTTGACGAAGAAATACACGCGTGTCGTCGAGGCACTCTGATGTTGTGGTTTGCACACCGCGGCGTCAGTGACCGTTTTCCGGAGAACACGCTCGAAGCCATCGCTGCTGCGATTGAAGACGACGTCGATGGGGTCGAATTCGATGTCCATTTCTCAAAGGACGGTGTCGGTGTCATCATTCACGATGAGACCGTCAACCGGACGACGAACGGGAAGGGGCGCGTCATCGACATGACGGTAGCCGAATTGCAGGCGCTGGATGCTGGAGCACGATTCAAAGGGGAACCGATCAAGACGAAGATTCCGACGCTTGACGAAGTCCTCGCAATCCTCGCACCAGCGACGCTCCTGCTCAACATCGAGCTGAAGACGGATACGATCCGGTATGACGGTATCGAGGCGTATGTCCTCGAACGTTGCGCGGCGCATGGCATCGCGACCGACCGGCTGTTATTCAGTTCGTTCAATCATTATTCGGTTGCCTTGATCCGGAAGCTCGACCCAAGCGTTGAGACGGCGATTCTCTATCCGTATCCGATCTATCATCCGGAAGAACAAGCCCTCCGAATTGGTGCGACCGGTATCCATCCCGATTATCGACGGGTGACGGAAGCGGACGTCGCGTTCGCTCACGCGCAAGATGTCACGGTCCGGGTTTATACTCCGAAGACGGTCGAGGATGTCCGGCAGATGCAGCGGATCGGCGTCGACGCCGTCATCGTTAATGATCCAAAAGGGATGCGCGATACACTCGAAGGATGAGGAGGAGGAAGGGATGCGCAAGGAATACGTATTCGTCATCAGTTTGTCGCTCGTCGCTTTATTCGTCGGACTTCAGCTTGGCTTTGCCCGCTTGCCGGAACCAAAACCGAAGCAAGTGACGACGACACCGATGCGCCCTGCGGATTATCAGGCAGGACTTGCGTCAGCGAAACGGGAACTGAAGCAGATTCAGCGCTTCACCTTGAAAAGCACCCTTCCTGCGGATGGAACGACGGTGACCTGGATTTATGAGACCCCATCCGATGAACGAATTGCGGTCGATTGGTATTACGTCGAGAGTTATCCGGAAGAACAAGTCCAGATGACACGAAACGAAACATCCCGGATCATCTCGTACGAGCGCTATTTAATCGTCATCCGACCGATTTACGGAACGGTCGTCGATAGTGAACTCGAACAGTTCGCTCTTCGCTTTACAGGTTACTTCACGACACAACAACAGGGGGAAAACGATGTCAGGTAAAATCATTCTCTTGATTGGTGGATCGGGCAGCGGAAAGTCCTCCCTGATCAAACGTCTACGGACGGAATACGCGCACGTCCGGTTCATCCCGTCGGTCACGACCCGACCGAAACGACCGACGGAGATTGATGGAGCAAGCTATCATTTCGTCGACGTCAAGACGTTCCAACAATTGATCCAAGACGACGGCTTCATCGAATACGCCCACGTCCACCGGGCGTGGTACGGGACACCGCGTCAAGCGTATGTCGATGTCCTCGAACAGGATCAAATCGTCATTAAGGACATTGATCCGAAAGGGGCGGCGAACTTCAAGCGTTTGTTTGGCGACCAGGTGATCACGATTTTCGTCTCGGTCCCACCCGACTTGATGAAGGAACGACTGTTGATGCGCGGGGATACACCGGAGTTTGAAGCGCGACTCGTCGATTACGAGGAAGCGTGGAAAGACCGCGATCATTATGATTATATGATTGAAAACATCGATTTTGAGACAGCGTATGCCGATCTGCTTGAGATCATTGCTGGCTACATTCCACAGGCATGACGAAGAGGACGCAAGATGCGTCCTCTTTTTGATGTCAGAAAGGAGTCTTCATGCTACCTTTGCATCCCTTACTCACGCACGTTGAGAGCGAAAGACAGTTATCTGGTCGATCGCGCCAAGCCGTCTGGTCCGTCAAGACGGCAACAGCGCACTACATCGTCAAGGTCGTGACGGATCCGTCTAGTCGTCAATTTGAACGAGAAGCCGCTTTAGCGATTCCGAAACAAGCGGGATTGTCTCATGCCTTACCGCTAGCGACCGGACGGACCGCAACGACCGCTTACGGCATCTATCCGTACCTACCCGGACAAACCGTTCGAAGCGTACTCGAGGAGTCACCGGAATTAGCACCCCGACTCGGTCAGGAGACAGGGCAAGCGCTGAGACGCATTCATGACGTCACTGCACCGAGCGAAATGACGTCTTGGAGCGAACGTTGCCAGGCGAAACATGACCGCTACCGCGCAGCGATTGATGGATTGCTTGAGCCAACGTGGATCGAGCGTCTTGATCGATTCATTAGCGAGCGGATTCCGTTACTTCAGACACGTCCGAACCGGTTGCAACATGATGACGTTCATCTCGATAATCTCCTTGTCGAGGATGGGCATCTTTCCGCCTTCCTTGATTATGGGAACCATGATTATGGCGATCCGTGGCATGACTTCGTCAAATGTGGTCTGTTTCAGGTCGAGACGAGTCCGGTATTTGCCCGTCACATGATTGAGGGGTATTTCGAGAACGAAGTACCGTCCGACTTTTGGCGAATGTATAGTCTTTACATGGCGATGGTCGTCTTCTCGGCACTCGTCTGGGCGAAGCGGTTCGATGCAGACGGAATGCAAGCGATGCAACGACGTGTCCAGCGAATCATTCAGGATCATGCTGGTTTTCAGCGGGACATCCCGCTTTGGTATGAAGGGCAAATTCATGATTAAAAAACAACGGGTTCGTTTCTTTTTAAGAAGAGACGAACCCGTTGTTTTTATAGGTGAATCTTAAGATGAAAATAGAGATTACCACTCGAAGCCTTCTTCACTATACTTGCCGTTCGAATTGAAGAATCGTTCTTCTGTTTTACCGTTTACCGTACTCGTATAAATGACGTAGACGTCGAGATGATCATTCTGATCCGCCATCTTTTTAGCAGCTTTCTTAGCATCGGCTTCATTCGTATATGTCTCTGACTTGCTTGCCTTGCCGTGTTTTTCTTGCCCTTGTTCTTCGTAACCTTCTACTGTCCATACTTTTTTTGATGACATTCTTAACTTCCTTTCCTGCCAAAAGCGAGTCCGCTTGGCTGTTACATTATGCTGTGCAAAACGAGCACTCGTCAACCGTTGCTGTTCATTCTTTGACGATCTCGTCCAAATGATCGGCATAAAAACGGATTGCTCGGTCAAATGTCTGGATCGATGTGTCTGACGACGTCGTAGCAAGACTCTTCAGCAACCGACCGACTGCCTGATCGGCTTGACCGAGATTGTACTCCGTCATCGCGAGGAAGGCTTGCAGGGCATGGGCGTCCGGAAATTCAATTAACGCACGATGAAACACGTCTGACGCAACTTCGAACTGACCGATGACGCGATATGTACTGCCGAGCCCGATATATGCCTGCAAGCGGTCTTCGCCAGTAAGACCGAGCGCTAGGGCTTGTTCGTAATAGGGAACAGCAGCATGTTCCTCACCGAGACTATCATGACACCACGCCATCTGATAGAGGACGGTCGGATCGTTAGGTGCCGTCTCGACATACTGACGGACGACTGCCTTCGCTGCTTCATATTGCCCCGTCTGTCGTAACTGTTGCACCGATTCGAAATCAAACATCGCGTTTCCTCCTCCTGAATTTACTAAAAAACGGATCCGGTCGTCCTGACCGGATCCGTTCGATTGAACAGCTTAGATTGTTTTTTCAAGCTTCGTTAAGAGCGTCCGGAACAGTTCGAGTT
The DNA here is from genome assembly GCF_018618955.1 of Exiguobacterium sp. s191. Lineage (NCBI taxonomy): Bacteria > Bacillati > Bacillota > Bacilli > Caryophanales > Exiguobacterium > Exiguobacterium sp. s191. The sequence continues at coordinate 860,497 of NZ_JACSNC010000001.1, forward strand.
CCTGATCCGAGAAGTCCTCGAAGACGTCTGCGAGGTAATCCATCTTCATCGATTCGAGTTTTTCATAGAGCTCGATGCCTTTTGGAGTGGCGCGGAGTTCGACGACACGACGATCGAGTTCACTTCGCTCACGCGAGATCAACTCTTTTTTCGTCAATTCGTCTGCTAATGCCGTGATCATGCTCGCTGAGAATTGAAACTCCTGCGAGAGGGCAGAGGCGATTTGCGGACTGTTCGCACAAAGGGACTTCAAGATGAAGAACTCATTGCGTGTCAAGTACGTCGTGAACATGCTACGCACGTCCTTTTTGATCGCGCGGTAGTTCATCCGTAATCCTTTTTCCGTATCAACGATCAACTGATCGCGTTGTGCTACTTCTAGTGTAGTTGCCATGTATCGTTCACTCTTTCTATACCGTAGTTTCTTTCACTCGTGATTTAGTATAGTGAAAAATTTTAGTTTAATCAATATTTTTCTCTTGAATCATCTGTTTCGACGACGCGAGCGACTTGGGCGACGATTTCTTCGACGTTGCGCAGTTCTGGATAGAAGCGGCGGAAGAAGTAGTCGATCCGGTGTGTATCTTCGCCAGCGATCGTCAGCGCCATGCAGATATAGGCGATGCCGATTCCTTGACGAGGTAGGAACGGATTCGGCATGACCTTCGCACAGCGTAAGGCGAGCGGACTGTGTGTCGTGACGGCTTCAATCAACTCTCCGTACGTCCGGATATCGACATAATGGAACATCCGAATCAGTTCGTTGATCAATTGTTGATCGGAATCGAGCATCATTTGCGATGTAACGAGTCGTTTATCGAGCTCGTTGATGACCGGGGAGTGATCGATGAAGTAGTTCAAGTTATCTGCCGTGATCCGGACTTGATGTGGGTCAGACAAGATTTGTTGAACGGTCTCGTCTTCAAATTGTTTTAACTGTTTCTTGATGTTGACGAACTCCTGATCGGCGATCTCGAGTAATCCTGCGACCCGACTGAAGCTGCGCCGGACTTCTGCTGGGACACTGTTCGGATTTTTATATCCAAGATCATGTTCGATCTCCGCCCACGCGTGTTGCAGGATCGAGCGAATCTGGATCTCAGCCGTGTAGTCTTTAAAACGTCCATACTCGCTCAGGGCAAGCCGCTGATCGCTGAGTGAAGCGACGAAGTGGACCGAGAGATAACCGAATTCCGTCGTATCGAGCAACGTCGACTTATCGACCGATTGATCGCGATCGATTGCGAACTCATTCTCGATGATGCGTGCCGCTTCCCGGACGTCGTCATGGAAATAAGTGACGATCCGAATCCCGGTCAAGTCATGGACGTCCTTGAGTGAACGGTATTTGTTCGGTTGCCGTAAGACTTTTTGATACAGACTTTCGGAGTCCTTCGTCCGGGCGACGATCGAGTGGTATTTGATGCCTGCCGCGTCCAGCAACTCGGACAAGAGCATCTTCAACTTGTCGGCGTAGGCATCGTATTCTTCCTTATCGTTGACATATTCGAGCATCATCGTATTTAAATCTTGTGATTGCACCGTTTCGCACCTTCCTCATCCTGTAGTCATCTAGCCATATTGTAGCACTCTGCTTCGTTAAACGCACAGCAAGACCCTGTTTGAAGCAGTACGATTCGTGGGAAAAAGACAAGTAGTACGTGTCCGGGAGGAGATTAATCATGGAAATAGTGGATGCCCGTGCTTTACCCGCCGATCATATGGATGTCTTGCATGTCACACCATCGTCGATCTATTTTCGACGTCGTCTTGATGACGCCCGTTACCACATCAGCCGATATGATCTTGAAGATCAGGAACAGGTCGATCTAACGCCAGAAGCCTTGACGGATCACGGACCAACCCGACCGTTCGTGCGGCACGGAAGAGTCTATTGTTTGAATGAACATACGCAAGAGCAGGGCGGGGAGACGGAAGTGCTCGTCATCGATCTCTTGTCCGGTAAACGGGAGCAGATTGCGTCGTTTTATGTCGAAGGGGATTTGACGCTCTACTGGGTGCTCAATGAGAACTATCTCGTATTCTTACAAACGACCGATACGACGTCCGCGTTTTTGTATGACGTCAAGGATGAATCGCGGCAGACGATTCGCGATCCACGGCTCTACGGGATGACGGAGAATTACCGGGAACTCTATTTCTTTCTCGTCACGCTCGAAGACAAGGAGTACATCGTCTGTAATGCTCGGCTCGATGAGTTCTCGTTCTATGATGCCCTTGAAAGTGGTGTCATCTCACCAGAAGATCCGATCGACCATTCGGAAAGTCTGTTGATTGCCCAACTACCGACCTTGATCGAGGAGATCGAACAGGGTGTTGAGCATTTATCGTTCGCAACCTTGTTGAAGTTAGAAGGGGAAGGGGATACCGTTCAGTATCTCGGAGAACAGGAAGGGCATCTGATCTTCAGTGCCTATACTGACCGTCTAAACGAAGAAATCTTTTACCGGATCGACACGGAAGCGAGTGTCGAAGAGGTTGCCCGGATTCAGTGGAGTGACTATGAACCGCTCGACTTCACGTACGATGACGTCGAGTCGACGATCTTCATCGTCAATGACCGGTCCGAGCACCATCATGAAGTGATCAACTTACGTAACGGTGCCCGATTCCTCGATAAGGAGCCGTTCGAACGTGTCTTACGTGGACGCTTCTATTTACACGAAGCGATCGGAGACGACGCGGAACCAATGGTCACGGTCTATGACGCAGAACACAATGAACGCTATCGGTTCGAGGATGCCTATTATGTCACCGTGTCCGGGGAACTCGTCATCTTATCGGTCCATCAACTATAAAAAAGAGCGGTTGTTCTTTTCGTGAGAGCAACCGTTTATCATCTAGAATAAAATTATTTCAACTACCGAAATTATTATAAAAAACAAAAAACCAGCCGAGAGTAAACCTCGGGCTGGCTAGAAATGCTACACTTATTCTGCGTCAGTCGTACGTGTGTAGACGTCGACTTGGATGTTTCCAGCAGTTGCACGTGAGTAAGGGCAGACCGTATGCGCAACTTTCGCAAGTTCAGCCGCCGCTTCTTCCGAGATCCCACGGACGAGAACATCGAGTTCGACGGAAAGCATGAATCCGTCAGCTGCTTCGTTTAATGTCACGTGTGCTGTGACTTCACTGCCATCGTGTTTGATTCCTTGTTTGCGAGCGACCATGTTCAAGGCAGAGTCGAAGCAAGCAGAATATCCTGCAGCAAAGAGTTGTTCTGGGTTCGTTGCTTGTTTTTTCGATCCTGGTACCGGCATTGCGAGGGCAACGTCAAGGATTCCGTCCTCCGATACGACGCGTCCGTCGCGACCTCCGACAGCTGTTGCAGATGATGTGAACATTGGTTTCATGTGTGTAACTCCCTTTCGTTGTTAGATTCAAATAAGTAGCTTACAATTAGATTGTATACAATTTAAATCGAAATGCAACTCGTTTGCTCACGATTGGAGGAATTTTTTATGAACCCGTTAGCTTTAGATGAACAACTCTGTTTTCCGTTTTATGCGATTTCGCGTGAGATCACGCGTCGTTATCGTCCGTTACTTGAACCCCTCGGTCTGACGTATCCACAATATCTCGTCATGCTCGTCGTCTGGGAGGAGGAGGGACAATCGCTGAAAGCCATCGGTGAACGGCTCCATCTTGATTCGGGAACGTTGACGCCATTACTGAAGAAACTCGAAGCAGCAGATTTGTTGCGACGCGTCCGTAAGCCGGAAGACGAACGGCACATCCAGATCTTTTTGACGGATGCCGGTCGTGCATTACGGAAACAAGCAGAGACCATTCCGCTTGATCTCGTCCGGACACTCGACGTTGACGAAGAAGACTTGCGCGTCGTCAAAGCGGCACTGAATCGTCTCGTCATGAAAATGAGCGACCCGGATTAACCGGATCGCTCATTGTCTTATTTACGGCGGAAACCTTCTTCTTCAAGATAGTTCGCTGCTTCCTTATACGAGTTGAATGCACCGTCTAAAAGATCACCAGCATAGACGAGCCACGTGTCGATGTCTTCATTGAGCAACGTTAATTCGAACTGATTATCGTTGACCCATGTTTCTTCGAGTGTTTCGACCGATTGGACCGTCGAGAGTGCTTTGATTGCATCTTCTAATAAGAGAATTAAAGCAGGCTCTGAGAATTCACGGATGTTGACGAACCCTTTTTCGTCCGTTTCATAACCTGGTAGACCAGCGGCATAGACGAAGCCGTTCCCGTTCGGATGCAAATGATAGACGAGATTCTTCTTCTCATACTGACTGTCCGGGAATTGGAAATTGACGCGCTTCAGCGAGACATCTTTTCGGACGAGTTGTGGGAAGGTCTCGATAATTCGTAGTTTTTCTTCAAAAGTTAACATGGTTCCTCCTTGGTGTTACAGTTCTTCACTTCTATATATGCGATGAAATCAAACAAAATGTCAACCGCTGTCTGAAACCAAGCGACGTTTTTAACCGTAAATGGAAACGAAAGGAAGTGTTTTTTGATGTCTACTGTACAATGGCATACATTGCCACAACGATCGATTCGAGCAGAACGGCTCGGATTGTTGCCGTTACACGGCTTGATCGTCGTCATCTTGATCGGAACGACGATCACACAAGTCATGTGGCTCGACCTGACACCTTGGTGGATGGGCATCGTCGGTCTGCTTTGGCTGATCTATTTCATTCCCCGTATCGTCTACATACCCGTTCTTCGCTTGAAGTATATGCGTTATCGCATCGATGAGGAGTTTCTCGTCGTCCGCAACGGGATCTTCTTCCGCCGCGAAGTCACCGTGCCGCTCGTCAAGGTGCAATTGATCGATAGCCAAACGGGACCGATTCTGCGTCGCTATGATTTGATCACACTGGATATTCGAACGGCATCCGGCTTCGTCACGTTGACTCGTCTCGATCGTGCGCAAGGAGACGCGCTACGCACACAAGTCGAACGATTCGCAAAACTCGAGGAGCGGGAGGAGGAATCGTTATGACCCGGCGCGTCCACCCGCTGTTCATCGTGATGTCGAGTATCTCGATCATCCGCTCGCTCCTGATTCCGTTCGCCGCCTTGATTTTAAATGCGATCCGCAAAGGTGAGATCAACACCTATACGTGGATCGGGATCAGTGTTGGGATTGTGTTCGTCCTCTTATACGGGATCGCCTCCTGGTATTTCTATACGTTCACGATTGATGCCGAAACGATTCGGGTCCGCAAAGGGATTTTCCAAAAAAGTGAACGGACGACACAACGTAAACGGATCGAGTCGATCGGCATCCAGCAAAATGTCATCGAACGACTGCTGCGTCTTGCGACGTTGACCGTCGAGACGTCGTCCGAGAGCGGAACACCGGAAGTCGAACTAAAGGGAATCCGTCTTGATTTTGCGAAAGAACTGAAATCGTCGATCAAAAACGAGGGGCAACTCGTCGTCGAAGAACAACAGGCGGAAGTCGCCTATACGATCCCTGTCCGTGATTTGGCATTAGCCGGTGCCTTGTCTGGACGCGTCGGACTGGCGCTCGTCGGGATCGGGACCGCTTATCAATTCATCGATCAGTTCATTGAACGTTATGTCGATCGACTGTTCTCGGAACTCGCGCATTTATCATTGTTCGTTTTGACGGGGCTTGGCGTACTCGTCTTACTCGTCATCTACATCGGCTCGATCATCGTCTATATCTTGAAATACGGTTCGTACCGTGCCGTCTTGCAACACAACCGATTGTTGATCGGGTACGGAATGTTGAACCGGACCGAGGTCGCGTTTCATGCTGACAAGATTCAAGCCCTCGTCATTCAGGAAAGCTGGATTCAGCGGTTGATCGGTCGAGCGAGTCTGTCCTTACACATCATCTCGGCGACCGGAGAGAAGGAGCGACTGTTGCTCCATCCATTCATCCGGACGAATGAGATTGATCCGTTTCTGGCGACGTATCTACCGCGCTTTCGACAGTTCAGTCCGCAGCATGAAGTCGCACCGATCGGTTTTCGCTACCGGGTTCGTTGGCCGTTACTCGGTTATGCGCTGTTGTTTACGGCACTGAGCAGTGTCGTCATCATCGTCCTTGATTCTTCCTGGCGCTTCTTGATCTTGCTTCTGTTCATCTGGTTACCGTTCTATTACTTCGCTGTGCGCAGCGGTTACCGAAAGACCCGCTTCGGAACCGGCCACGATCTCTTGATGTTACGCAAACAATGGGTCCAAAAAGAGACCGTCTATACGCCACGACTGAAAATCGAGGAATTGACCTGGTCCGTTTCTCGCTGGCTCGAAGCAAAGGAGATTGCCCGGATTGAGATTCAACTACGGGGCAATACTGCTTTTAACGCGCTTTATTTTGAACGAACGGATATCGATACCTTACAGCGCTGGTATAAACAATCGTTCCTTTCGACCCCGTTAGCAGGGGAAGTGAAAACCGACGACGAATAAGGAAAGACTCACTGTCGGAAAGGAAGCGAAGCACATGCGCAAATGGGGAATCGGCATCGTGTTGCTCGTCACGTGTCTGCTACTGTTCATCGTCTATGATGGATACCGGATGCAAGAAACATTGATCGGTCAGTCGGACGCTTCTCCGATTCTGAAGACGACGAGAACGGACGGACAGGTGACGAAAGACGAGACATGGTTCAAACAAACAAGCGAGACACAGCAATGGTCGAAGGACGGGTTCGTCCGTTTCGGGCGTTATCTACCGGTTGACGGTAGCAAACAGACGGTCCTCCTCGTTCCGGATGAGATGATGTTTTCACAGACCGGTGTTTATGCGCTTGCCCGTTATTACCATGAGGCTAATTTCAATGTCTTACTCATCGAACGGCGTGGGCAGGATCGAAGCGGTGGCGTCCGGAACTACGGTTGGCTCGATCGACTGGATGTCTTGGAATGGACGAAACGCCTGCTTGCTGAAAACGGAGACGATACACGGATCGTCTATCACGGACTCGGTGTCGGCGCAGCGACCGTCTTACTCGCTTCTGGCGAGACCGTACCAACCCAAGTCCGGGCGATCGTCGCTGAAGGAGCTTACGCCCGACTCGACGACTGGTTCAGTCTACTCGCGGACGAACAGATCCGTTACCCGGCACTGCCGTCTCTGACGGTCGCGAGCATGTGGAACAAAGGCGAGCAAGACTTCTTTTATGGCGACGTCTCGGTGACGCGTCAAGCAACGAAGAGTCGGGTTCCGACGATGTTCATCCACGGACTGAAGGACGATCTCGTCCCGGTCCGGATGATGTACGAACTGTATCAAGCAAAAACGGGATTAAAACAATTGTATCCGGTTCGCGATGCCGGTCATGACGAGACGTATACGATGGACCCGGACAACTACGAAAAACGATTACGCTTATTCCTGCAACCGTACTTGCGGGAGATGTAAAGAAGGGAAGACTGATGCATGCAGACGACACAATCATCCTACTACTGGGTCGGATCCGACGAACCATTCGTCGACACGAAGCAGATTGACCAGATTGGTCGGATGACGCTCGGTCGATTCGGAGGCTGCTCAAGAAGCGGTCAGTATAAAAACGAAGACGGGGCTGCCATCTTGATCGGCGACGATTGGGAGATGACCGTCGTCTTAGACGCTCATAAGACAGCGGATAGTGCAGCACTTGTCTTAGAGCAGTTGGCACAACACGAGTCGCGTATTCGGACTGATCTTGATGCCCCACTTACGGACGCATTCCAACGAATCGAGACGACCGTGCTGGATCTATTTCAAGATCCGGACTTTTTAGCGGCGTGTGCGACGTTGCAAGGGGAGACAGCATGTCTGATTGCCGTCCGCAAAGGACGTTTCATCTGGTGGTTCTCGGTCGGTGACGTCGTCTTGTATCTGTTTCACCCGGAGCTGATGAAGATGGGACAAGCCGCCTTGAACCAACGTCAATTCTATGAATGGATTGGACGCGCGAACACCTTTGCGTTACCGATCCCGAGTTACGCGCGTGGGATCCGCGAATTGCGTCAAGGCGAGAATCAGTTGTTCGTGACGACGGATGGTTTGCTTGAGTGCCCGGGAACACCGTATGCTGAACCGAAGCAGATGGAAAAAACTTTACGATCAGGTGGTATTGCTGAACTTCTCTCGACGATCGAGGCTCAGGGCGTTCGTGACAGCACGACGGTCGTTACGTGGACCGTCACGATTGACGAACGCGTCACCCAACCTAGTGATGCATGAAATAACCCGCGCTCCTGCTTGAGCGCGGGTTATTGTTATTCTGTTTCAGGCGTTTGTTCCTGTTGCTGATCGAGTTCGACCGGTTCTTGGTCCACGGGTGGCTTCGCTTCAGCCAACGGGAAGGCGATGCCCGCACTTGTCAGCAAGGTGATCAAGGCGGCGCTCGTCAATGTTTGACGCATGGTCCGACACGTCCTTTCTGTCTGATTCCGACACTATATTTTAATAATTCTGAACATTCTTCATCGTTTCGTCAAGCAATCTTTTACTTCCACTACGTATTTTTCCCAAAAACCCAGTATACTTAAACATGAAAAAGGGGGAAATCGATTGAAATTAACGAAAGCCAACACACGTCTATTAGAAACCGTTTTACCACGCTTGAACCTGAATGTCGCAGAACCGGACCGGACGGAGATTGAAGACCGTCTGCGGGCAGATATCTATGAAGCCCAGCGGAAACAGCGTCCATTCGAAGAGATTCACGGTCTATCGGTCGAAGCACGCCTCGATCAGATGATCGCTGAATTACCACAACGACACCGGATGGAGACACAAAAACGCTGGACGCGAAACTATGTCTCGTCGATCCTGATGTTCATCTTCATCGAAGGGATCGATGGATTGTTCCAATTCGCTTTGATTGACTACTTATTCTTTTCGATCATCGCTCTATTCTTGATCGACGCGATGTCACAAGTCATCACGGCACCGAAGCTTAAACAAGTCAAACCGCGGGTGTGGATTCAATTCGTCATCAGCTTCATTTTGTTTTCAACCTACAAGGCACTGCTCGTGACGGTCTTCCCGGCACCAGACGTCTTGATTCAAGTCAGCGGAACGCCGTCTTATATCATCGGCATCGCGGGACTCGTTGGTCTCTACATCTACTGGTCAAAGAATCCGTTACGAAAGCGCGGCGCATAATTCGCGAGAGGAGAGGATTGCGTGGAGTTCACACATTGGAAACGACGGCTGCAAGATCATTTCGAACGAATGGGCTTTTCCCTACTGACGGAACGATTAGCATCGCAAGATATGGTCAAGCTCGAAGCGACACATGGTGCCTTCCTGTTCTTTCCGGTGACGATCCATCTGTATGAGCGGTCCGGCTGGAAGATGGTCGCCTTTGAAGCAGAGACGGAGGAGGAGCCACAACTCGTCGAGCAGCAGATTGCGTCGTTGTTCCAACTCTTGATGGTGACCTTTCAGGAAGAAGAGCGCGAGTTCCTGCTCGGATTTCATGCGAATACCGGTCGTTACCTGACGGACCGTAATGCACCCGTCGGACGGCTCGTCCGTCTGATCGAAGAGTGCTGGTATGACGGTGACGTCCTGCGAGTCGACACATTCGATCCGTATCCGGGACTGTTCGTCGCACCACCTTTTGCCCATCAAAGTTATGCCTTCATGCCGGAAGAACGGACGTGGCGCTTATCTGTCGGGCGTACTGGACGTCCGGCGAACGATTATCGTTTCGACGGAACGATTTTGTCCCCACACCGCTTACCGGAGTCGGAATTATTCACCGTGACACCAAAGTCGGTATCGTTAGAAGACGATAACGCGATCCGGACCTTACTGGAAACAGAACGACAGACGATCACTAAGTTCCATGATCGCGCCATGGCGACGATTCGGGCGTACGATCCATCATTTGGTTTTGCTTGGCGCGGGACGCAGACATTTTTCCATGGTGTCCCGGTCAATCCATTCGCACAGCGCTTGTGGCTCGAGAACGGTGTGACGCGATACCGGATTCTACAACAAGGATCGACGCGATTGCTTGCTTCCGGTGAGACTTGTGACGCTGTCATCGAAATGCTCGATGATGCTGTCAGCAGTGAAGAACCGGATGGTCAATCCGTCAGTCCGATTGGTCAACTGATCCTCGGGATTTGGCAACAGATCGAGTCGGACGAAGCGACGTATATCACGAACGTCGATTGCCGCGGCATCTCGCGTACACAAGCCGATAACCGGATCCGCCACGCGCTAGCAAGGCAAGAGACGATCGAGTGGGTGCACCGGGCACCGAACGAAGATGATATCTGTCGCTTTGCCGGTCTGACGTTGACCTTCCCGCATCGTCCGCCGGGTGTCATCACGATTGAACGAACGGAAGCAGAATAACACGAACAGGCACGTCCGCGAGTAAGCAGACGTGCCTGTTCGTTTTTTTAGTGCGCGTGCTGTGACAATCGATTAAAGACGACGGACAGACTGTAATAGATCATTGCTGTCAGAGCAGCGATTGTAAAAGAAAGCGGCAGGTCAAATGCGTCCTTCGTCGTCAAGAGAATCAGGAGACTCGCGATCATGATACCGTACACTCCGTAACCGAGGACTGTCGGCATATACGCTAATGTCGTCGATGACCGGTTGATGATCATGCCAATAAGGAAGTCGAGTAAGAAGCCGGACAGCAAGATGATCGGCAAGGCGAATAAGACGTATGACAAAAATGTTGAACCGAATGAATCATACATCGTATCCGATGTCCGATCTCGGAGCGGTGTATAGGATATGTATGCTAGGACGGTGCAAACGAGCGTGGTGGTCAAGATGACGGCAAGTAATCGTTTCAACATCAAGGTTCCTCCTTTATTTTCCTTTTTGAGTATACCAATCCACACCAAAAAACACACCCTCCTGGAGGATGTGTCAAATGATCTATATTCCGAGTGACGCGATCAACCGTCGAACGTCCTGATCCGCTTGTTTAGGTGTCAAAATCAACAGTTGATCGTCTACGAAGACACGTGTCTGACCACGCGGCGTCAGAATTTCATCTTCACGAATGATTGCAACGACGAGCACATCCTGGGGCATCTCGATATCCTGTAGTGTCTTTCCAGCAATATGACTGTCTTGCGAAACGCGGACCTCGATGATCTCTGCTTGTGGATGGGTGACAGTCATGAATTTCAGAAACGGTTCGACCGTCGTATCACGCTGTGTCTCTAGCCCCATTCGCCGGACGATCCACGGTAAGGCTGTTCCTTGCAAGAGAGCAGACGTCATGACGGTGAAGAAGACGATATTGAAAAGAAGCGGCGCTTCAGAAAGACCGCTTGAAAGCGGATAGGTCGCGAGAATGATCGGAACGGCGCCCCGTAATCCGGCTGCAGTGATGACACTCTGTTCTTTGACCGTGTACCGAAACGGAAGCAGCGACAAGATGACGGCAAGTGGACGAGCGAGCAGGATCAACGTCAGGACGATGACAGCCGAGACGAACAAGGTCCGAGGATCGAGCAATTGTTTTGGAAAGACGAGCAGTCCGAGCATGATGAACATGCCGATCTCTGCTAAATGCGACAAGCTGCCACTGAATCGTTTGAGCGTCTCGCGGTAGATCATGTCATGATTGTTGATCCAGATCCCGGTCAAATAGACAGCGAGAAACCCACTGGCGTGCAAAATCGTCGCGAGACCATACGAGAAGAGCGCCCCGCTGAACAGAAGCGTCGGATAAAGGGCGGACGATGGCAACTCAATCCGATTCAGCAGTTGCGTGACGAGATACCCGATTGCAAGACCAACTAGTGTCCCGAGTCCCATCTCGTAGATGAAGGACAGAATACCCGCACCGATCGAGAACGATTCCGGCGCTAACGCAAACGATGTGAACAAGATCGTCAGGAAGACGGCCATCGGATCATTCGTTCCGGACTCCGCTTCGAGCGTATGTTTGACTTTGGCATCGACTGGTCGTCCACTGAGCAGGGAAAAAACAGCAGCCGCATCAGTCGAGCCGACGAGCGCGCCGATCAATAACGCGACCGGCCAAGAAAAATCAAGTAATAGATACGCAACGATGGCAATGATCCCGGTCGTTGCAAGGACCCCGACGGTCGCAAGCGACAGGGCAGCGGGGAGAATTTTCCGGAAGTGTACCCATTTCGTATGCAAGCCACCGTCAAACAGAATCAGAACGAGCGCCATCGTCCCAAAAAGACGAGCTTGCTCGAAATCACCAAAGTTGATGATTCCTGTGACATCTGACCCTGCCACGATCCCGACGACGACGAACAGGATCAACGTCGGTACATTTAACCGGACGGCAAACTTCGTCGTGATGATCGCAATCAATAGTAACGTTCCTGCGACGAATAAGATCGTCCCTTCTTCCATCCGACCACCTCTTTCGTGATAACATGTTCTCCTTTTAGTATACGTTACTTTTTGAAAATTTCGAAAAATAACGTCAAAACGAGGTGTACAAACGAAAAGAAAAAGGAAAACTAGAAGCAGAACTATATGCGTTCAATACGGAACACAAGGAGGAAAAGGGATGAACATCTGTATCGTCACGGGTGCCAACTCCGGCATGGGGATGGTCACGATTCAAGAATTATTGGAGCGAGGAGATCGGGTCATCGCTACCGTCCGTTCGCAGAAAAAAGCGACGGCACTCGTGCAACTACTGCGGGAACATGGTGTATCGCATACGCACCTGGAAATCGAGATCGTTCAACTCGATCAACTGGACTCCGTCCGTCGCTTCGCGGATCGTCTGTTTGATTTAGTCGGTCGCATCGATCGCTTAATTTTAAACGCCGGTGTCATGGTACCGCCGTATCATGTCACGAAGGACGGCTTCGAATCACAATTCCAGGTCAACTACTTGAGTCATTTCTATTTGATCGAGCGCTTATTGCCGTTACTTGAGAAAGGGAACGATCCGCGTGTCATCTCGATTTCATCGCTCGCTGGTGAAGGCGGTTTGATTCGGACCGACGTCGAACTCGAAGCGATCGCCCACGTCAAAAAAGAACACTATAGCCCGATGCGTTCCTACCGCGAATCAAAGCTCCTGCAAATGATTCATATGCGTGAACTGGCTGAAAAGCACGGTGACCGGATCACGTTCGTCAGCGTCCACCCGGGGATCGTCAATACGGATCTGTTCTATCGCGGCAAGTACGGGAAAGTGATGAAGACGTTACTCAAACCGGTCGCGCAAGTCGGGTACTGGACCGGAAAACTCTATACACCGGAATACGGCGCGAAGACGGCACTCTATCTCGCAACGACCGACGATCCGCTTGACAACGGCGGCTACTATGCGGATTCCGCTCCACGACTCAGTAATCCGATCGTCGAAGACGACGAGTACCGGGCGCAAGCACGGAATTTGTCGCGTCGCTGGGTTGAACTCGCCTGAACGACAAAAAACGACCGGCTCGTGGGAAGCCGGTCGTTTATCCGTTGTGACGACTGGGGGTCAGATCACTCCTAAAGGATACGTTACATTGAAATAAAATTGTGGAATATGAAAAAAATCACAAAATAATGGGGAACGATGAAATCTTGAAGCAAAAAGGTTTTCTTCTCGCTGTACATTCGTTAGGATAGAGAAGAATTTTTTTGTAACAGGAGGAATAACATGATACGACAAGCTACATCAAAAGACGTTCGAAACATCGCAACCCTACTTGAGCAAAAAGCGCTCTCCCTCAAAGCCAGTGGTAGTAGCCAGTGGTCTGCTTATCTGGAGCAAGACATCGAGCAACTCGTCGCGCGAGATTTAGAAGCAGGTCGCCTATATGTCTTTGAGGATCAGAACGAGCTGCTTGGTTCCGTTGCCCTGCTTCCTTCGCTCGAATGGGATCAATCCTTGTGGGATGATGTAGAAGGTCTGTATATCCATCGAATCGTCGTCAGCGACCGCGCCAAAGGACGCGGGGTCGGTCGGAAACTGCTGGAACACGCGATTGCTGTGACAGAGGATGAAGGAGAAATCCTACGACTCGATTGTGTCGCTTCAAACGAGTTTCTCAATGCATATTACACGTCCTTCGGATTCGTCTATCAAGGAACACGGGACGGCTTCTCGATTTATGAGTATGAACGCATCGAAGCGACGGCTTGAAGCGGTTCAATCAAGACAACGGTCGTTTCGTTTGGTATGGTAATAGAAAAAGAACGGTTCAAGGAGTGATCGGATGCGATTGAATATCGGCTTCATCGGCTTTGGCAAAAGTACGACCCGTTACCATTTACCGTACGTGATGATCGAGGACAACTATCACGTCACCTGGATTTACAATCGGAAGGAAAAACCGGAGCTGTTCACCTCCTATCAGGATCGACTGCCGGATGCCCGTTTTACGACGGATCTGTCCGAAATGCTCTCTGACCCGGCACTTGATGTCGTCGTCATCAATACACCACCGGCGACACATTTCGAATACGCGTTGCTCGCGCTGCAACATCAAAAGCACGTGCTCGTCGAAAAGCCATTTACGGTGACGGAAGAGGAGACGAAGCGTCTATTTGCAGAAGCACATGCGCAAGGCGTCAAGATTCTCGCCTATCAAAACCGACGTTACGACAGCGACTTCCAAGTCGTCGCGCAAATCATCCGGTCCGGGAAACTTGGTCGTCTCGTCGAGGTCGTCTCGCAATTTGATCTATTCCGCCCGGAAGCGGCTTCAGCTGACGCGCGTCACGAGAATGGTGCGCTCTACGGACTCGGTGTCCATACGCTCGACCAAATCATCGCCTTGTTCGGAAAACCGGACAAGGTCGCCTTTGACGTGCGCAGTGTTCGTCTGCCGCACAATCCAGACGACGCATTTGCGATCGATCTCTATTATCCGGAGCTGAAGGTCAGCGTCCGGACGAGTCACGTCGCGCTCGCCCCGGCACCCCGGTGGATGTTACACGGCACGAACGGTACGTTCATCAAGCAACACGTCGACCGGCAAGAGCTCGACCTGAAAGCGAACTACTTCCCAGGAGAAGAGGGGTTCGGTGAGGATTCAGAAGACGATTATGGGCGTTTGATCTATCATGATGAACACGGTCATCTGCAAGACGTCCGAATCCCGAGTCCTGTTGGCGATTACGGTAAAATGTATCGCGCCTTTTACCGCAGTATCGTCGAAGATGCACCGCTTCCGGTGAAAGAAGAGGATACCTTGTTTGTTGCCCACCTGCTTGAACAAGCTTTTGCGCAACCATCCCCTTATATCTTGACGATCCAAAATTAAATTTTAATTTGATTGCAGGTTGATGACAACTCGACTGTGCCCATAGGCATGGTCGGGTTTTTTTGATATAAAGAACAGGTGCATTCCTTATTTTTCAGATTTTTCTAAAGAAATGTTGATTATTTTTTCAAAAAGTTGGGAATAAGGGAATGTCTCACCAAATCAAAGCATAGGGGGTCTATCATGAAACGATTCTTATCCGCATTGCTCGTAGCGGCTGTCATCGTTGGGGTACTCAGCCCTTCGTTGATCGCTGAGGCCGCGACGAAGTTGACCGTGACGACGGATGTCTTGCGCGTCCGCGAGAAACCGTCGACATCGAGTAAGATTCTCGGTAACGTCTACAAAGGGAACGTCTACACATCAAAGGGAACGTCCGGCAGCTGGTATAAAATCAGCTACAAATCCCGCACAGGCTACATACACAAGAACTACGTCAAATCGTCTTCGTCGAAATATACGTCGACGGGAACGAAGTATACGACGGTCGGCACACTCAACGTCCGGACGGGTGCTGGAACGAAGTATAAAGTCGTAGGACAGCTGAATAAAGGGGTTGCCGTTGCGACATACGGCACGTCAGGGAGCTGGACACGGATTCTCTACAAGGGAAGCTACCGCTATATCTCGACGCAATACGTTTCGAAGTCAAAACCATCGACGACGACGAAAAAGTTAAATGTTCCGTACTACAACCAATATTCACTCGGGTATCCATCTGGTTGTGAGTTCGTCTCGTTGAAGATGGCACTCGAATACAAGAAAAAAGCCGTTTCTGCTGCGTCACTCTATAATCAAATGCCGAAAAGCATGAAGAACGCGACGTATAAGAACGGGAAGTATTACTGGGCAGATCCAGAAAAAATGTTCACGGGGAATCCAGCCGGAACGCTCGATTACTACAAGAACTGGGGCATCTATCCGAAAGGGATCCTACCACTTGCGAAAAAATACCGCAGTGGTGCCGTTGATATCTCGAAACAAGGCGTCTCGAAAATTGAGAGTGAGATTCGTAGCGGTAACCCGGTCATCGTCTGGGCAACGGTCGATTTCAAGAATCCATATGGCTACTTCTCTTGGATCAAACCGGACGGTAAAACATTCACAGGTTACCGGAACTATCACGTCATGCTCGTGACAGGTGTCTCAAGCGGTTCGTTCTACGTCTCGGACCCATACCGCGGCAAGTACAGTGTCAGTCGCTCGCAGTTCACATCCGTTTTCAATCAAACGGGACAATATGCGTTATCTGTTCGTTAAACCCTCATCCGGTCGCTCCCACGCGACCGGATTTTTGTCATTTTCAGACATATCGATACGAAATCTACTGTAAAATGAAGGAGTTCACCTGCTAGGTGTGTAAAAGAATGACAATGTATCCATGAAAGGAAGTGAAGAGATGGAAGATCCACGGATCACGCGTCTCGAGCAGGAGGTCGCGGCGCTACGACAACGAGTAGCTGCCCTTGAAGGACAGCACACTTCGCCTGTCGCACCTGAACCGAGCGAACCAGAAGTGAGTACGGTCGCTCGCCCAGCCCCGCGCCCTGCTTATACGAAACGAAAACCGGTTGTTCCTCAACCAACATTTAAGGAAAAACGCTCCCGCGAAGAATGGGAACAGGTCATCGCGACCGTCTGGTTACCCCGGATTGGAGCGATATTCGCTGCACTCGGAGCCTTGTTCCTGTTCTCTTACGCCTCGGTTGCCGGTCTGATCAGTCCGCCTGTCCGCATCGGAAGTGGGGTATTGATCGGTCTACTCGTCATCGCCCTTGGAGAATACCAGTATGAGAAGAAACGACGCGAGCTCGGGGTCGGACTCGTCGCGACCGGTACGATCGTCGCGTTGGCGGCACTGTTCGCCGGGATGGCCTTATATCAATTCTATCCACCGTCTTTAGCCTTCTTACTTGAGCTCGTCGTCGTCTTCATCGCGTACGGTCTGATGCTCTGGATGCGATCGCAAGCCTTACTGGTCCTCGTATCCATCACCGGTTTCTTATTACCGTATCTACAATTATCGGACGACCCGAACTTACCACTCTTCTTATTGTACGAAGTCGTCTTGTTCGCAGCGATCTTCTTTGCTGTTGACCGACTGAAGGCAAAAAAAGCGTTCGTCTTCGCTTGGGTGATCTTTACGATCGCACTCGCGTTCGGCCTACTCTCGTTAGAGCTCTACTGGCTTGATGAACAGGTACCACGACTTGATGAATGGTCTCTCTTACTTGCGACATTCTTCGGTTACGGTGCGACATCGTTCGTCGGACGACGGATCCAGTTTCAGCCAAACGTTCCAAGCTGGCTTGCCGGAGTTGTCGTCTTACTGACGTTACTGATCCTCGACTGGTCGTTCGGAACGCTAGTAGCGATTTTGTTCGCTGGCGTTACCTACGTGCTTGCAGATCGTTTAAAGGATTCGGCTCAAAACGGCGTCGGTCACGTCGGCTTACTCGTCGCCGTCCTCTTGATTCCGGCAGATGCCCTCAGCTGGACGTATCAACTGCGCTACTTCTTGATTGCCGGGTTGATTGCTGCATTTTGGTTCGTTCCATGGGCGCGGATGCCGCATCAACGGTTGTTTAACGTCGGGTTGTATGTCATCTTCATCTTTTCTGCTGTCGTCGACTACGAAACCTATCAACGGCTTGGTCTTTCGTATGCGTTGACGGTGCTCGCGATGGTCATTGCTTCGACAGCATTCGTCTTGCTCCTCGTTCAGACACATCGTGATCCGGTTTGGAAGGGGTCGTGGCAACTCGTCCTCGCCCTTGCTGCAATCGGTGTCTTTACGACCTATACGTTGATCATCATGGAGTTACCATTCTACCGCGGTCTTGAAGAGACGGCGCGTAGTACGACGTTGTCCGCTGCTTATATCGTCCTCGCACTCGTCCTTGTCGCGATTGGTCGGATGCGGACGTCGTCGACGTGGCGATTATCCGGGTTGTTGCTACTGACTATCAGTGCCGTCAAGCTTTTACTATTCGATTTGTCGTTCCTGAGCTTGTTCCAAAAAGCGTTCGTCTTCATCGGTTTCGGGATCGTCACGTTCATCATTTCACGGACTTACTTCAAAAAACGTAAAGAACAAGCCTGACGAAGCGCTTGAATCGGTTGAAATGAACCGGTTCAAGCTTTTTTTATTGCGTAAAACTTTTTATTGATAACGATTATCATTGTCGTCTATACTATTTAAGGAACTGACTTAATTAGTAACAGGGGGAACCATACATGAAACAAGCATTATTGATGACGGGGGCGCTCGCCGTCGTTTTAGCAGGTTGCAGTGAAGCGAAACAAGCGGAGACACCGGCACCAAAAAAGACGAATTTTGACCAAGTCGTTGCGGATTACCGGACGTACGCGATCAACGAAATCGATACGTTCGTCCGCGAGACGGAAAAGTTCACGGATGCCGTACAAGCGGGAAAGCTTGAAGAAGCGAAAGCGTTGTACGCACCGACGCGGATGTATTACGAACGCGCAGAACCAATCGCGGAAGTATTCGGTGACCTTGATCCGAAGATCGATGCGCGAGCAGGCGACGTGAAAGCGTCGGAGTGGGGTGGCTACCACCGGATCGAGCAAGGATTATTCGAAAAGGGAACGACAAAAGGTTATGAAGCATACGCGAAACAATTGATGAAGGACGTCCACTTACTGCGGGCAAAGGTCGAGACGGTCGAGGTGACACCAGAATTACTCGTCACGGGGGCGACGGATCTATTGAACGAAGTCTCGACGTCAAAAGTGACAGGGGAAGAAGACCGTTATTCGCATACCGATTTATATGACTTCGCGGCAAACGTCGAAGGGGCTGAAAAGATTTACGAACTGTTGAACCCGGCGCTGAAAAAACAAGATGCGGCGTTATCAAAAGAGATTGCTGCTCGCTTCAAGGATGTCTACGCGTTACTCGATGCGAAGAAACAGGGTGCCGGCTATGTTCTCTATACGAGTCTCTCGAAACAAGACGTCAAACAGATGAGTGTCGCCATCAATGAACTCGCGGAACCGCTCTCGAAGATGGGCATCGTACTGGAGGGATAAGCATGAAACCAATCCAAGAAGGCGTCACGCGGCGTGACGTCCTGAAGGTCGCAGGCTTGACGAGTCTCGGGGCCGCCCTGTATGCCAGTGGTCTTGAGAAGTTCCTCCCGCGGACATTGACTGTTGAAGCAAGTGATCAAGAGCCGTTCTACGGGACGTATCAAGCGGGAATACTGACACCACCACAAAATCACGTCCAAGTCGTGGCGTTTGATATCAAGACGGAGCGCCGCGATGAATTGGTCGATTTATTAAAACGCTGGACGCGGTTATGTGCCAGACTTGCTGCCGGGTTACCATACGGCGATTCCGACTCTCGTTACGTGCCACCGGAAGATACGGGGGAAGCGGATGGATTATCTGCCGGTCACTTGACGTTTACGTTCGGGTGCGGTCCAAGTCTGTTTGACGGTCGCTTCGGCATCCGTCATAAACGACCGGATGCTCTTCAACCGTTGCCGACGTTCGATCTCGATCGTCTGGACGAAAAATGGAGCGGTGGCGACCTCGTCGTCCAAGTTTGCGGTGATGATACGCAAGTCGTCTTCCATGCGATCCGTAACCTCGTCCGTGTCGGGCGCGGAACGGTCGCGATGCGTTGGTCTCAAGCCGGTTTCCAGCGCAGTAAAGCAGCAGATGCCTCTGGTGGGACACCGCGTAATCTGTTCGGCTTCAAGGACGGCACAGGGAATCCTGATGTCTCGAAGAAGCAGGTCCGGAAAGAATCGCTCTTTTGTCAGTGGCAAGATGGTACACCGTGGTTGACGAACGGCTCGTTCCTCGTCGTCCGTCGCATCCAGATGCATCTCGAAGTCTGGGACCGGACGATCCTAAAAGAGCAAGAACGGACCTTCGGGCGCGAACGCGCTTCTGGGGCACCGCTCGGCTCAACAGACGAGTTCGCTTCCGTCACACCAGCGAAACGACAAGCTCGTGGCGAAGCCGCCTTACCGGTTGACTCGCATACCGCTGTCGCGCACGGGGCTGGGAAGACAGCGATCTTACGCCGTTCCTACTCGTATCAAGACGGCATCGATGAGAAGACAGGTGCCCTCGATGCGGGTCTACTCTTCTTATCGTATCAGCGTTCACCGAAACAATTCATCGAGATTCAGCGCCGTCTTGCCGCACAGGACCGATTGAATGAATACATCACGCACCGTGGAAGTGCCATCTTCGCTTGCTTCGGTGGAATCTCGAAAGGAGGCTACATCGGTGATGCGTTATTTGCGTAATCTCGTCCTTGTACTTGTATTCCTTGTAGCCGGTCAACAAACGGTGCCTGTCCATGCTGCTTCGACGGATGATCTCTATGTCGCGATCGGACAAGCCCTGTCTGCCGTCGCAAGTAAAGATCGCGCAGCACTGAATCAAGCGATTGATGAACTAGGACAAGCTGCTCAAGACTTACCTGATCAACAAGCGGCAATCACGAAAGCCGTCAAACAGGTCGATGCGAAACGGTCGGCAACGTTTCCGGAAGTCCGCGAGCAACTGACAGCACTCTCTGCTGCCGTCCGGAATCAAGAAGAAGCAACGAAACCGAAGACGGATCCGGTCGCGAAAGCAAAGGTGAAGCAATTGCTTTCGTTGACGAAAGAAATGCGGCAGGTCAAAGCGAGCGACCGTCCGGCAGCGGAGCAACGGTTGTTGACCGCTTGGGCGACGCACGAGAATCTTGTTCGTAATGACAGTGTCGGTCATTATGGCAACATCGAGATGGCACTTGCGTCGATCCGGATTGCGGCGGCGCGTGATTCCGCGGATACGAAGGAATGGAAAGCCGCACTTGATCAGTTCGATACGGCCGTTCAGTCCTTCCTCGACGGAAAGCAGGTCCAGGCGAAGAAAACGGGACTGCAGTCCCTGCTGACGCCACTTGAAAAGGCGCAAACCGCACTTGCGGCAAATGATTTACCGCAAGCGAAAGAAGCGCTTGAAGCGTTTCTGAAGACTTGGCCACGTGCGGAAGGTGAGGTTCGGACACGTAATGAAGGTCTCTATTCCCAGCTTGAATCCGATGTACCGCTGTTACTTGCCCGCCTGAAGCCGGAAACGAGGGAAAAGACGGCAAAAGAACTCCAGTCGTTTGAGAATGCTATCGCACAATTACAAACGAAGACGCATTATACGTTCGTTGATGCAATGCTCGTCATGCTGCGGGAAGGTCTCGAAGCGTTATTGATCGTCAGCGCGCTTGTTGCTTTCGCGCGGAAAAGTCGATCGAAACAAGAAGGAAAGGTTTGGGCAGGCGCTGGGCTTGGTCTGATCGCAAGCGGTCTGTTAGCGCTTATCTTGCAGACGGTCTTTCAGGCCTCGTTCGCAGCGACAGGTCGGGAACAAATTGAAGGATACACGGGCATCGTCGCCGTCGTCGTCATGTTGTTCGTCGGCTACTGGTTGCACTCGAAAAGCGCCGTCGCCAAACGAAAACACTTTTTGTCGACGCTTTCGACGACGTCTTTGTTCTTCGTCAGTTTCTTGACGATCTTCCGAGAAGGCGCCGAGACGTTGTTGTTCTATATCGGAATGGCACCAGCGATGACAAAAACTGCCTTGTTATCCGGAATCGGTCTTGCAATCGTCATCATCGGTCTCGTCTCGTACGCAGTCATTCAGATCGGTGTTCGTTTACCGATTCATCGTCTGTTCCAAGTCGCCTCGTGGTTGATCTATCTGATGGCGTTCAAGATTCTTGGTACGAGTCTGCACGCGTTACAGCTGACGAACGTCTTACCGATCCACCCGATCAATGGTCTCGGAACCGCCGGCTGGATTGGCTTTTATCCGACGCTCGAGACGCTCCTCCCGCAAGTCGTCCTGATGGTTCTGATTGCCTTGTTTACGATTTGGCAAAAGCGGCGTGCGTCTTCAATCCAGACTGCTGCTTGATCCATTTTTCAATTTCAGGTTTCAACTATTATGTTTCGGGTATAACTTCTTATCAGCAGCTTGCTGCATGAAGGAGAGGGATTTTTATGCTTGAAACACGCATCGTACGAAACATGACCGCTGTCGACGCAGAAGTGACGAGCCTCAAATCAAGTGGCTATTCGAATAAACAGATTTATATCTTTGCGAAAGACGAAGAACTCGCGGAACGGATCGCGAATGACACGCAGACGTTACCGTACCGTGTGACGAAGAAGTCGTTCTTCGAGACATTACTGTCAGCCGTCCGGAGCAATCGGAAAGACCGGATCGCTCAGTTGTCCGAGCTTGGCATGACGAAGGATGTCGCCGAGGACTTAGAAGATGAAGTCCGGCACGGTCGGATCGTCATCGTCGGTTCGAAGTCCGATTTACTGAATCCAGCGTTCGCAGCGTCGTACGTGACGGATGAAGCAACCGATTATGGTGCCGGTGTTCCGAAACTCGAAGATGAGGAAACGACGACGACGTTACCAGCCGATCAAAACGTCAAGTTAAAAGATGAATGATACATAAGCCTCCTGTTTCTCAGCGTAGAGACAGGAGGCTTTTGTTTAGCCTTCTCATGGAAGGGAATGGGAAAATTGAGAGGAGGAGAGACAATGCAATTCTTATATGTCGGTTATTACGATGCTGAGCGGATGGATGCTTTATCGAAGGAAGAGATCGATGCTTTGATGTCGCGTTGTGATGCGTTGATGAACACCTTCAATGAACAAGTCGATGTCCTATCAGACTGGCACCCGGGACTTACGACACAAGCATTTTACTGGCAGGATGGGGTCGTACAGAAGAATGTAGAGCCGGATCGAACGCATGGGGAGCAGATTGGCAGTTTGATTGTCTTTGAAGCACGTGATTTGGATCATGCGATGGAACTGGCTTCCCTTCATCCGACGACTCAAGTCGCAGAAGGGGAATCTTACGGTTGGCGCGCGGAAGTCCGACCGTTATCAGCTATCTCTTAATGTACAGGTTATGAACGACGTTTACGATTCAAACTAGTCTACGGCACGCCCGTTGCTCGAACATGTTGAACATGTACTGGAAGATCAACCGCTCGGTGGCAAAGGGCTCATGTAAACCAAAACCCCTCCTCTAGTTGAGAAGGGGTTACATACTGTTAGGTTGTCTTCCACTCGATATCGATGACGTCCGCTGCTCGTACCATGCGGCGCATACCTGTCGATGTGACGAGTTCAATTGTTCCGCGGTCATGAAAAATCGCTTGGATCGAACCGGATACCGTATCGAGTTGTTTCAATCGGACGTGGACCGTCTGTCCGGTCCGGACTGCACGTTCCATGATGTGTTGTAAGGAGAGGCGATCACGAACGATCGTCTCTTCGCGTGATTGATACAGATGCTCAAGATGAAGGATATGCTGGCGTGAAGTCAGTTGTTTCCACTTGCGATTCGATCGTTTTTTAGATGCGAACATGGCTGACCACCTCCTGAATTGAGTCGTACGCTAGATAGTCGTGCGCTCTGCTTCAGTTATTTCCCTTCACGAACAGTGCTTAAACACGTGCTCCTGACATTTTTTCACGAAACGCCGCGATTGCCGCAATCGCTTCTTGATCGTACTCGACCTCACCCGGTGCATTTCCTTCGGCAAGAATCGCTGTCTCAAGCGTCGCGCCAAGGAACGATGCGATATGCTCGAACTGCGTGACGAGCGCTTGTCCTTTAACGCGTGGATTGTCTCCTCCGACCGCGATCAAGTGGAATCGTTTCCCCGCCATCCGGCTTTTGAAGTCGAGCTCTTCGTCGCGCAGTGATTCGCTGAATCGATCGATGAATAATTTCATCTTCGTCGACATCGAGTACCAGTAAATCGGAGTGATGAACAGGATGTCATCGTGTTCAAGCATTTCTTCGACAATCCGGCGATAGTCATCGCCAATCGGCAAAAAGCCTCCATGATGACGGCGGTCTTCAATCGGCTGAATCGAGACGTTCGCCAAATCGACAGCAACATGAGGGATTCCTTTCAATGCTTGTTCCCCGAGCCATTCACTGTTTCCTTTACGTGAGCTACCAAAAATCGTATACATATCGTGCATCTCCTTTTGAATTCGATTGTTCTATTCTATTCCAAACTGCACTGTCAATACACCGATATGCTCACAATTGGTTTTGAATAAGGGTTTTGCGGAAAAAGACAAGAAGACGAAAAACAAATAGGGGAGGAACGGTCGAATGGAGAGAAGCACGCTCATTGCGCTAGAAAAACACTTATATGCCATCCACCTCGAGATGGATGGACTGGCGCGACTCATTACGAAACAATTGATTCATTTGAGCCAAGTGGCTGCATCCGTCGAACATTTTCGACGGATGAGCTTTGATATCTATAAACATCGGACGTCACTCGAGCAGATCCCGTCACAAGTCTTGTATGAGACGGCACTCGACTACGAAGACTGGCTCGAGGAAGAGTTTGATGAGATTCCTGCTAGCTGGCAACTGGCGACGAAAGAGGAAGAGGCACTCGAGCAGCTCTGGTGGTTCGAATTCTCACGAATTCAAGCGGAGCTCGAAGAATGGCTCAGTCTCTATCTGATTCGCCGGATTCGAGAAGACGTTCGTTACATGCCGCCGGTGATCGAGAAAAATGCCTATGCTTTATCAGAGGATGCCCGCCATGTCTTTTGGCGCCTCTTACAACGCTCCGTCGCGAAGCCTTCATCAAAGATCAAGGCGAACCAACTGTCATGTCGGATGGGCATCTCTGAGATTGCCCGCTGTGCCCGACTTAATCAAGACCGGACGCGTCGTGCGATTGGTGAACTAACGCGTCGTGGTCTGATTGCGATCGAGGAGGATGATGAGAAGCTAAAAATGCGGCTCCGCCTTCAAGTCATCTGATTGAAGGCGATGAACCGTTCGATCATCCGTTCATCCCGACGTGCGGATGGACCGATCCAAATCAGGTGACCGGGACTTTTCGATTCAATGAACTGCGCGTGAGGAATGCTCCGTCGTGCGTGTTCCGCATGCTCGAACGGAACAGCACGGTCTGACTTCGAATGGACGATCAAGACGGGACACGTGACGGCTTCAAGCCGTTCTCGTTCTAAGTCTTGTGTGATATCAAACAAGACACCTCGCCCAGGACCATTTTGAAGACCAACCTCATATAATAACGACGCATCCGTCTCACTAATGTGGGTACGGATCGTTTCGCGTGGTAAAAGACTCGTCATCTCGACCATCCGAACCGCTGCTTCTTCAGGAAACTTACGAATCTTATCCTTCACATACGTCCAAAGCCCCCACTGGATGAGCTGCAAAGGACGTTGTAAGACCGGTTGGATCAAAAGACGGTGATACGGCAGCGAGATCCGGTGCGTCATCGCACACGCTAAGACGAGGGCATGAACGCCTGGATCCATTCCAGCAAGTGCAATTGCCGTCGGTCCGCCGGCAGAGATGCCGTAAACGGTGTACTGTTCAATCTGGCGGGAAGCAAGCCACCCAGCGTAGAACGTTGCAAGCGCCTCTGGACTATCTGCGAGCTGAAGTGGCGTTCTTCCGTATCCCGGACGTGACGGTACGATAACACGATATCCTGCCGTGATTAACTTTTCGACATGGTAGACCTCCCGGTAATCCGACTGCGTACCATGAATCAAAAGAATGACGGGACCGCTCCCGCTATCTCGGTAATCAAAGCGCTGACCATTCCATTCTGCGATATAATGCATCCAAATTCTCCTATCTCTTAATTTTTACCATTTTATTGTTAATTTAATATTCATTTTCATGTATACTGTAAAGTATAACCAAACCATTGTGACTTAGGAAATGAGGATGCGTAGTGTCTAACGAAAAATTAACGAACCGTGACCGCTTACTTGCTGTACGAGAAATCTTCGAACGTCAGTCGGATGAAGACCATACGTTGACGCTTGAGGAATTGAGCATGGAACTCTCGAAACGAGGACTGATCGAGAAGCTATCCCGAAAATCGTTGAAGGATGATATTGCGGCACTTGCCAAATCAGGTTTTGACGTCGTGGCGGAAGAGACGAAGAATGGACTTGCCATTCCGTATCATCTCGTCAGTCGTCCCTTTGAGCATCATCAGCTCCGATTGCTCGTCGATGCCATCGCCAGTGCGAAGTTCATCTCGGAAAGTGAGACGACGTCGCT
Source organism: Exiguobacterium sp. s191 (assembly GCF_018618955.1). Classification (NCBI taxonomy): domain Bacteria; kingdom Bacillati; phylum Bacillota; class Bacilli; order Caryophanales; genus Exiguobacterium; species Exiguobacterium sp. s191. The sequence goes on from NZ_JACSNC010000001.1 coordinate 886,858, forward strand.
CGTTAAGACGATTCAGTCGTTGACGAGTGACAAGATGGCGGAGTCACTCCAACCGGTGCTACATACTGTCAAAAAACCAAAAGGAATGACGTCGCGCTCGATCGATACGATTCAGAAAGCAATTAGCGATGGGTTCGTCATCAGTTTCCAGTACCAAGGAAAGTTTAATGAACGGACGCGGAAGTTCGAGTTACGGAAGGATGGCGAGCATTACCTCGTTTCTCCGGCTCATCTGTTGATGGATAACGGAAATTACTATTTGATTGGACGCGATGAGCGGATCAAAGAGATCCGGACGTACCGGGTCGACCGAATCGTCGATTGTAAAGCGTTCGAACCGATGGAAGAACCGGTCCATGTCGAGCCGAGTTACTTAAGTAACATGTTCAACATGTACGGGGGAGAGAACGAGCAATTGACGCTTAAATTCCAGGAGAGTCTGATGCCAACCGTCGTCGACCGGTTCGGGACAGATATCCGCTGCCGTCGCCTCGATGACCTCTGGTTCGAGGTCAAGGTCGATGCGCTCTTTTCCGACGGTTTCATGATGTGGCTGATTCAGTTCGGCAACCAGGCGGAAATCATCGCGCCTGTCGAACGGCGGGAGACATTCAAGAACAAGGTGGCAGGTCTTGCGACGATGTACCAAGTCGAAACACCTGCTCTCTAAGGGCTAAAGCAAGGTTCACTTGACCGTGGATCTTGCTTTTTTAAATTGTCGAGAAAAAAACTTTTTGTCGTTTTTTGTCGGATATTCATATTTGAATATTTTAAGCGAATAGTTCCAGTTACTATTAAGGGTATCTGATACTTATGTAGGAGGAACGACATGCAACAGATGGAAAAAAGCCAATCAAACGGGATGCGGAAACTAGCTGCTTTCCTCTTCTTCGTTTGTCTATCCTATACATCGTGGTACTTATTCTCACTTTTTGTCTTTCATCTCGTGTTTCCAGAAGATGTCGTGACATCCTTAGATATCGTCGTGTTCGGATTCAGTCCGGTCGTCGCTCTTGTCGTCACCATCGGCTCGCTACGCTTGATCGAACGACGCATGAAACCTAAATTCACACCCCTTTTATTCATCGGATATACGCTCTCGACAAGTATCTTGATTTATTACGCGATCGTGAACGAACTTCTGCCCCGACTGTGACTTGCAACTCCCCAGCAATTGGCATATGCTACGCTTATAGCTTGCTAGGTAAGGGGGGATACGATGAACGCACAGTATATCCTCGACTGGATGCCGCTCGTGATTCCTGTCGGTGCCATCGTCTTTATTGTCGTCATTGCGCGTAAGGCTTCAAAAATCGATGCTGAAAAGTAAGGAGACTCCAATCAGGGAGTCTTTTTTTATTGGCTTCTGTTGGTACTTTATTCACGCGATTTCCCTATTGTGCAAAAACATAACGTCACCCATTTCTATGGTATAAAGGAACTAGGCGAAAGACCTAATATTAGGAAATCATGGAGGGACAGATGAGACAAAGAACCGTCATGACTTTACTTGCACTCAGTCTACTGCTTACCGTATGTATGATGAAAAAACCAACGTTGACGCCAAAAGCCAGTACCATCGATCTCACCATCGCCGTCGTCGGAACAGCTCCAGTTCTTACGCAATCACCGGATTTCCACTCGATTGATCTGCAGGAGATCAAAGGAGATTTACGACGATACGACGCCGTCATGATTATGCCGGAGTACTTACATCAGGCAGCGGGACGTGACTATGCTACCGTCTACCGGAAGGCGCAGATTCCCTTTTTCTTTATCGGCTCTCAAAAATCCGTCGAACCGTTTCTTGATCCGAGTCTCTCCTATGAGGAAAGCATCTCGGTGCCGAATCCGACGTTTGCGGCTGGTATGCTCTATGACGATACACAAGAGACGACCTGGTTATTTGGTGAGGGGATCGAACGACCGAATCGGTCAGAGCAACTGAAGATCTATCAATCAATCTTTCAAACGATTGAACAGAGTCACTTAATAAAGTAACGCTTGAATGAAACAGACCGAAGCGCTCGGAAGTACATCCATTTCCGAGCGCTTCGGTCTATTATTCGTCAATCGAGTTGTTTCGTCGGAGCTAAGACGATTTCTCGAATATTGACATGTTGCGGCTGCTCAAAGGCGAATAAGACAGTGTCCGCGACGACTTGCGGATCGAGTCCACCGTCAATCGACTGTTTCCATTCGTTATAGCCGTCCTTGATCGCATCACTTGTCGTATGACCGAGTAATTCCGTCTCGACGACACCTGGTGCGATCGTCATGACGCGGACACCGTGAGACGCGACTTCACCTCGCACGTTCTCACTCATCGCGTGGACGGCGAATTTCGTGCCGACGTACGCGGCGTGGTCTGCGAACGTCTTTTTACCGGCAATCGAGCTGATGTTGATGATCGTGCCGGTCTTCCGTTTCACCATCGAGGGAAGGACAGCTTGCATCCCGTGTAAGACACCGAGCGCGTTGACGTCAAACATCTCTTCCCATTCTTCCGCATCTTGTGTCTCAATTTGACCGAGTAACATCCGTCCTGCATTATTGATGATGGCTTCGACCGGTCCGAACGCTTCCGTCGCGTCTGCTAAAGCAGCATCGAGGGCAACTCGGTCGGTGGCTGCGACTTGGCGAATCAAGACATCGTCTGAAGCAAGGCTCGCCAGACGATCAATTCGTCGTCCGAGCAATAAGACGCGGTACCCTTTCTGAATGAACGTTCGCGCAATCGCATGCCCGATTCCTGACGTAGCACCGGTGATGGCAATGAATCCTGTTTTCATGATATCGTCTCCTTATTTGATATGATAAATTGAAGATAACAGAGGGAAACCAATCCGAGAAGTACGCACTTTTAGGTCAGTCGGTTACCTTTTGGTAAGGGAGGGAACGGTATGCCGTATCTAAATGAGTTCGATGCGACGATGCGTCAGATTCAAGGCAAGTGGAAAGTGATGATCTTGTACGAGCTGCATGAGGAAGGTGCGGTACGTTTTAATACACTGGAGCGTTATATCCAGGACGTCTCACCGAAGACGCTGACACAGCAACTGAAGCAACTCGAACAAGATGGCTTGATTATGCGGACCGTCTACCCGGAAATCCCACCTCGTGTTGAGTATGCGTTAAGTGCAAAAGGTGTTTCCTTGATTCCCTTACTTGATGCGATCTGCGACTGGGGACTCGCGACGACACCACGCAACCAATTGATGCGCACCTTATGCGACGAGGAAGCCCCTGCTCCATGAGCAAGGGCTTTTCGTTAGCGTTCGATTTGTTCTCTTACTTGACGGCGGAACGTCTGAATGTCGTAGGCCGGTTCACTTGGACTGAACTCAATCCCGTCGATCAGTCGAGCGTTTGGTGACGCATCCGGGAACTCGATCCGTGTCAGCCATTCAAGCGTCGTCTCTTCATGACGTCTTGGGAAGGCTTGCTCGAGTTGAGAAGCAATCTTCAGAAGCGGATGATGGCTATGCCGCTTTGGCGCATGCGCCCGTACCTGCTTGGAGTGCCTGACGGTTTGTTCTCTTTCGATCGCTATGACTTTTCGCTTCCGGATGACATAAAGTGTAACTGCAACTAAGATCACCGTCAGAAGCGTCGTTGCGATCCAAATCCAATCCGGTGTTCCTGCCTGGACGGCAGCTTGCTCCACGTCTTGAACACCTTTGATATTCTCTAGCCCCATTGCCCGGTTCGTCATCGTGTCCGCTTCCCGACCAAGTGGTTCCGTCCAAAGGAACAATGAACCGAATGCTTCAAATAGCGGACGAATCGCACTCGTGACGGATCCGACGAGCGCTTCTTTCGTGAGACGGAAGACAACAGCTATGATCAGCCCCGCGCTGAGGACCAGCGCGATCGTCGGGAAGATACGCCGCCATTCTGTCATGTAGGTGACGACGAATGGATACGCAATGACGAAGACCAAAATTAAAAAGGCGCCAATTGGTGGTGTCACTCCCGGGAACAATACCATCACGACGCCGATGACCATCGCACTCGTAGCGTAACGCCACGCCGAATCGACCGTATCAAGAAACGCGGTCCAGGCGACGAAGACAAGGGCTAAGACGCTAGCTACGGGAGAGAGGAAAAACAAGGACCCCGCTACGAGTAACTGTAATCCGATTCGAAGCGAACGATGTGGTACGAAGGCGAGTGCCGGAAGAGCGAGCGCGAGATAGAACGGAACCGGTAACAGACTCGCAAGGAATATCCACCAGAGAATCATGCGCTCACTCCTTTCTGCCGGTGACCGAGGTGAATCTCCGCCGTCGTCGACGGCACACTACGTTGCAATCGCTTCGTGAAGTACCGGCGTTCGAGCGGTAGATCGTATTCGGAAATCCGGGCAAGGCATTCCATCGTCCGTAGGAATTGATGTTTTCCCATCCCAGACGGAACATGGTACCACTGCCCGGATCGGTTGACCATCGAAATCCAGAGGCTGTAGGAAGCCCCTTGTTTCTCGAGTTCACGGATGATCGTCGCGGCACGCGATAATAGTTTCTCGAAGTCCGAGCGGAGAGCGAGTCCGTCTGCGGACAAGCCATCGACGATGACGGCATAATCATGGTTACGTTTCCGGTCATATTGATACGAGTACAGTTCATTCGTCTTCGCATAAGCGGACCAGTAGATCGACTTCGCATCTCCGGAGTAGGGGACGACGGAGTGGAAACTCGAGCGATCGGTGAACGGACTCGAGCGATCAATCGTCTCACCGGGAATCATCCGTTCATTCCACTCGACCGACGCTGGTGCAAAGTCAGGGAAGACGTGACCCAGCTCTTGGATATCAAGCGTCACATAGATTGTGATCAAATGAAACGGATCCGAGATCATGACGTCAAACGACTGAATCCGAATCGTTCCTCGGTGAGCGGCAATGACATCGATTGAAAACGGCACGATCGTCTGTTTGTTGACATATAAGTGTTGACGCCAAAATTGACTACTCGCATCAGGAAGCTTGATCTGATCCCCGAGCAAGCCAGAAATCGTGATGCGACCGAGTGGTAACTTCGTTGGGTTCGATAACTCGAACGGTATCTGGATCGTTTCCTCTCGAAAAGCGCGAACGGTCTCAAGGAGGCGGACGCGAATCCGCTTCGCAACGTATTCGAGATAATACGGCATCACCCAGCCATATAATGTATAGGCGAGTAATAAAGCCGCAATCCAGACAGGACCATAGAGTCCGACGATGACGCCGCTTGCACCTGTCATCGTAAGAATGATGAGGTTAAAGCCTTTTGGTATGATCAATTGCATGATTACACCTCAGTTGGAACAGTGAGTGAATCGAGGACCTGCTCGACGAGACGTTCGTTCGATAGCTTCAGCGTCGCTTCGAGCGTCAAGACGAGACGGTGGGCAAGCAATGGCGTCGCCAAGTGCTTGACGTCCTCTGGTGTGACGTACGTCCGCTCCTGCATCCAGGCCCGTGCTTTCGCGGCTTTTAAGAGTGCGAGCGTCGCTCGTGGACTCGGTCCGATCTCAACGTCACGATGGGCGCGGAGTGCGTCACAGACATCGAGTAAGTAGTTTTCGACGCTATCTTCGATTGAGACGGCGACGACTTCCTCTTTCCAGTCATTGAGTTGTTCGAGCGGAATCTGTAGTTCGGCCGCGGTTAAGTGTGCTCCACGTAATAATGCCTTCTCCGCCTGACGTGTCAGCGGAGCGAACGACAACTTGAACAAGAAACGGTCGAGTTGGGCATGCGGCAGTGGGAATGTGCCGTGTCCATCGAATGGATTTTGTGTCGCGATGACAAGAAAGTGTTGCGGTAACGTATAAGACGTATCCCCGATCGTCACTTGTCCTTCCGCCATTGCCTCGAGCAATGCTGACTGTGTCCGTGGCGTCGTCCGGTTAATCTCATCGACGAGGACGATGTTCGCGAACAGCGGACCAAACCGTTGTTCAAACGATCCTGTCAGCGGGTTGAACAGCTCCATCCCAAGTAGATCGGTCGGTAACGTATCCGCTGTACATTGAACACGTGAGAACTTCGCTTCGAGTGTCTGCGCCAGTGCTTTTGCTAGTGTCGTCTTACCGGTCCCCGGACGGTCTTCGAGCAACACATGACCTTCTGCGAGCAAGCCCATCAATAAATGATCAATCACATCGTCCTGACCAAGGACAGATTGTTTGAGTGATGTACGTAACGTTTGAAACATGGATGATTCCCCCTTTAAGATGCATCGTATTTCTAAAGTGTACGAAAATTCAGAAAAAACCGCTAGTGATTTTCCAGGAATCACGCATAAAGAAATACGTCTATCTTTTATACTACCAGTTTCATCCAAAAGTTTCGTGAAATATCAAAAAAATTGAAACAGGATTATGAAGTTACTTAGCGAATAGAAGGATATAGTCATCGGAATAGGGAGGATGGACAGATGAAACCACACACTACCGAATCGAACTCTACTCTAAACCAGCAACAGGATGTTGCTCACAGTCCTATTGACGAGTATCAACGTATTGTTGCCGGAGGACCTCCGAATCGTCGAGCCTTTGCCGCGATTCGTCGGCTCCCATTCGGATTACGTTTGCTGACGTATACGCTCGGTTCCTTATTCACAGCAGGCATCCTCGCTGGTCTCGTCATCAGTCTACTCGGTTAAAAAAGACTCCCTCAGCATTCCGAGGGAGTCTCATCATTCTTCAAAGAGATCATCCATCAACTCGGAGATCTCTTTTTTACGTGCGTTCGTCTCATCGCGTAAGATCCGAATCGAACGTCCGGTCCAGTCGAGTCGGTCGCCGATCGTCGCCTGGCGCGGCAAACGACTTTTCGGTAATGTGATCGTCTCGCGGTCGTCGGTTTCGCAAATCGCTAGATCGTCTTCAAAATCAGCTAGGGTCAATCGCATCTGATGCACCTCCACGTCTTGTTATTCCGGTCGTAAATCGGTCCGGTTCGATTCCTTGATGCCGTCACCAGTCGAGATATACTGGATCGTACCGCTTTGATCGGTTCGGTCAATCGTAATCCGTTCTGTTTTCAGTTCCTGTAAGACGGAGGGGCGTGGGTGACGATAGGCATTGTCCTTCCCGGCTGAGATCAACGCTCGCTTCGGATCAACGGCTTGTAGGAAGGGCAGGGAGGACGATGTGTCTGCTCCGTGATGCCCAAGCTTCAAGACATCGGCGCTAAGATCGACATCTGACTCGAGCAATTGTCGTTCCGTCCGGATCGGTGCGTCGCCCATGAAGAGGAACCGGTCCTGTCCATGTTCGACCCGCAGGACGGCACTCCAACTGTTAAGATCCTGTGTCCCGTCCGTTAGGGGTGCAAGGAACGTAAAGCGTGCGGCTTCACTCGGTATCTTAAGACCCGCCTTAACCGACTTGATCGTCACTCCTTCGCGTTTGACGGCTAGAAGGAAATCGCGGTACGTCTCCGTCGTATGCGTGACACGCGGGGCATAGACGCTGTCGACTGGAAAGGCATCGAGGACGGTATCGAGTCCACCGATATGATCGGCGTCCGGATGTGTCGCGATGATTGCTGTTAAGCGTTTAACTCCCAATTCTTGCAGGTAGCGGACGACATCCTCGCCTTTACCGTTATTCCCACCGTCAATCAAGATCGCGTCTTCCTTCGTCCGGATGAACGTGCTATCTCCTTGACCGACGTCAAAACCATAGACCTCCATCTGTCCTGCCGTTGGGGCAGGGGGCTCTTCATCCCGGGTCGTGTAGAAGATGACGATCAGGCAGAGGGCTAACAGAATCGTTGAGCCCCATTTCAGCATGTCGGTTCCTCTTTCTCGAACAGATAGAGCATACCGTTGCGCGGATGACCGAACCGGGGTCCCCGATAACCGCGACGCTTCAAGGCAGCCCGCATCAGAATCATCATGCCGCCGTGCCCAACAAGTAAGACCCGTTCGTCATCCTCGAACATCAATTGATTCAACAGGACCTCGATCCGTTCATTCGCATCCTTGATCTCCGCTTGAATCCGTTTGCTGAACGGGGCTGCCAGTCGACCGAGGACCGCCCAGCCAAGAAACGGTAACCGGAGATTCGAGCGAATCGTCGGAAACGGTACTTCCCGCAGTAAATCCGTCACGATGATCTCTTGATCGTAGACGCTCTTCGCCGTCTGGACGGCACGCGGCATGCTACTGGCATAACAGACTGTCCAGTCGATCTGACCGAGCTCGACCGGTTGAATATCGATGTCTGACGTATCATACCGTTCAATCCATTTTTCAATATCGCTGGCGCTGATCCAGCCTTTCGTCGGGTATCCTTCCGTCACCCGGTGATGTCTCACTAATCCAATTTGTTTCATACTTCGTGCGACGGTCAAGACCGTCTCCCTCACTTTCATTCATCGTTTAGAGTGCAACGCGAATCGCAAGTCCACATAAAATCGCACCTAAGATACTGAGCAAGCTCCCGATGATGTAATATTCCGCAAAGCGGCGATCTTCAAACTGTTTAAAACGTGCCAGTGCCTTCAAAGCAATGATGAACCCGATGGCTCCCGTTGCGTTCGTGACGACGAGCAGGGTAATGATTGCCCGTTCGACGAGACCGATATAACGCCCGATTCCGTTTAATTCCGTCGTATAACTGCGCGCAGAATCTTCGACTTCATGTGTGACGGTCCGCGAAACGCCGTCTAATTGCTCCTTACGTGTCACTTTTCGCTCGAAATGCGCTTCGATCAAGCGCGGAGCAAATGGTGCGAGCATTAAAGCAATCCCGTGACCGAGTAACTCCGTCGTCACTAAACTAAAGCACAGAATCCATAGAATTTGCTCCGGACGTGAGAACGACAACGACCAATCAATCGGTACGAACACCCATGTCAAGGCGATGATGGCAGCGATATGTAACGCTTGATCGATCCAGTACGCCGCCGCTTGCTTGACGCGACGTTTGAGCGGGGAGGCATCGAGTAGGGCGTGAAACACGAGAATACTTCCGCCAAGCCATCCGGCAATGTCGATGGTTAATACTCCTCGGATGACGAAGAACGCAAGGACAAGTAGCATCAGAGCTGCATGAACAGCAAGATGTTGGAGCAAGATCCGTTGGTGTCGGTGTTTCAGGAGCGCCATCCGTCTCGTCTGTAATGGAAAATCAGCAAGTAGATGGACAAGGATAAGGCTAAGTAAGACAGTCACCGAATCGCCTCCCAGACTTGGAATTGCTCCAGCGCCTGTACCAAGGCAGCTTCAAGACGCTTCCGTTGCTTACGCTGCGAGCGGGAGACGAGTTTTGCGACATTCGCGCGGGCATCCTGTTCCTTAAAGCCCATCTTCAGACCAATCTCTTCATACGTATCATCTGGATATTGATCCATCAACCGGTGCAGTTCAATCTGACGGTCCGTTTTCCCGAAATACGCTGGATAAAGCATCTCGAGATAGCCATTCAGCAGGGTGGTCGGTAAGTAGGGCGGTCCAGCAAAGGCGATCCGTGACGGAAGTGTCTTCGCCAATTCCTGCGCTTCAAAAGCGTGAATGATCGCACTACCATTGGCTTCTTCAGCTTGAGTCGTCGAAATCGTCTCATACTGACCAAATCCGATCCCGATGTAACCCGGTAATTCTTGATTCAATAAGTGCAGCATGACCGGATAACTAACCGGATAATCCGCAAATACAGCTAGTAAGCTATCACCGGATTTGATTTGGAACGGAACGATACTCGTTGGAAATGCCGTATTCAGATTGTTCGCGAGTTCTCGGAGCGCTTGAAGTAATGCTTCTTTGCTCGGATAGTCGCGGGAGCCTTTGACATCAAACGACAAGGCAACAGCTTGCATGACGATTCCTCCTGTTCATTTGTTGCCACAATCATGGAAACATTTGATTTGTTACCGTTAAAAAGGTAACATTCGCGGTGTTACTGTTATTAGAGTAACAAAGAATGAGGAGGAAGACCAACAGGACGATAGACCGATTTTTACACGACAGGGGGAATGGATGAATCTGACTAAAAGATCATTTTTTTATTCAAGTTAACATAACATATATTATCAATAGTTATAAGATTTTGTCTCATAATCAGGGTAAACTTAAGATAGTGAGACAAAACAAAAAAACACGGAATTAACCGTGTTTTCGACAATCATACGGACGTGTCCGTTCCAATCGATGAATCAAACGATCCAGGAATATATGATGGCGGCGTTCAAGTTGCGTGATCCGATCAAGTGGCAACCACGCGAAATCAAAGAAATCACCGCAATCCTGACCATCACCAGCCACACAATGCGTCCAGCGATTCTCTTGGCATTCGATGTGCGCATGATAGAAATACGTGTAATGGACCCGCATTCGCTCCGGATAGCGCATCTCTTCTTCGCCGATGTACTGGACGGATGCTAACGAGAGACCACTTTCCTCAAGCGTCTCACGGACAGCTGCTTCTTTTGCGATTTCAGCATCTTCGATCGTACCTGCGGGGATCTGCCAATCACTCTCAGGAGCCGATTGTGGATGAAAAACAAGTAGTTCCCATCCGTTAGGTTTTTCCCGAGTGATATAGATTGCTACTTTTTCGCGACGTCTGAATTTCATCTTCATCACCTCTCCAAGGTCGGCAGATTGCACAACAAGCAGCTAAAGGGACGGTCCCGTAGCTGCTTGATCAATTGACGCTATAAGCAAAGCTGCGGAGACGCGTGACCCGACGCTTGTTCGTGACGAATCGTGACCTGACTATTTCTTCTATTGTAGCCGTTATTGGTCAGTGTTTCAATTTGTAAACGATATTTATAGCGATAAATCTCAAAATTCCCCCTCTCCTGCCCCGCTAGATCTAAAAAAGCTCCCCCGTTATCCGGAGGAGCCTCGTCTTATCGTGTATACCAGTCGAGCAAGGGACCGAATTTCTCTTCATCATAGGCAAATGAACCGTTCGACAAGCGGTCGAGGAACGATAACGAACCGATTTGGATCGTTTTCTCTTGCTCTTTTCCGCTGAGGACCAATTCTTTCGCTTGTGTGACGTCGATCAATGCTGCGACCTGGTGTGGTTTTGATTTCAAATCACGTAGCAACTGTAAGCCACGGAGCGCACGGCTCGAGACTTGGAACTGATCCGCAAGACGCATCTTCTTCAAGGCACCCCGTTGCGTCAAGAGGACGATCTGTGGCGCTTCCTTGAAGCCGATCGCACCCGCGACGACGTCCTGATCCTTGAGGTTGATTGCTTTAACACCAGCAGCCCGAACACCAACGACCGGAACGTCATCTTCCGTGAACCAGAGCCCAAAACCGTTCTGTGTCGCAAGGAACAGCTCCGTTTGACCCGTTGAGACCTGGGCGTACAAGACTTCGTCGTCTGCCTTCAGACGGACGCCTTGGAGCGGTTTTGACTTCCGCTGGGCGTTGTAGTCACTCAGTTTCGAACGTTTGACCATCCCTTGACGGGTGACGAACAAGCAATGCTGTGCTTCGTCGAACGAACGAACGAGATCTGCGGAGAGGACCCGGTCACCCGGTTCGAGTGGGACGAGGTTCGCGACGTGTTGACCGCCATCCTTCCATTTCGTATCCGGTAATTGGTGGACCGGAATCAGCAAGTAATTCCCGCGAACGGTCCAGACGATCAAGTGATCCGTCGTCATCGCTTGCCCTTGGAGCAACGGACGATCCTGTTCCTTCAAATCCGGTAAGTCGTTCGAAGCACCGAATGAACGGAGCGACGAGCGTTTGACGTACCCGTTTTTCGACAGGAAGACCATCGTTTCTTCGACAGCGATCATGACTTCCGTCTTCAGCTTCAGTTCTTCAACTTCCGCTTCGATCGTCGAGCGACGTTTGTCCGCGACTTGTTCCTTCAAGACTGTCAATTCCTTGATGATGAGACGATTACGTGTCTTTTCATCGTTAAGGATCTTCTCAAGACGAGCGATTTCCTTCTCGAGTTTCGCTGCTTCTTCCTGCAACTCGACGATATCGGTATTCGTTAACCGGTAAAGTTGGAGCATGACGACGGCTTCCGCTTGGCGGTCCGTAAAGTTGAAGCGCGTGATCAGCTTCTCCTTCGCGTCCGCTTTGTTCGACGCAGATCGGATCAAGGCAAGTGTCTCATCGAGGACAGAGATTGCTGTCATCAAGGCAGAAACGACTTCCTGACGGCGTTTCGCTTGTTCGAGGTCAAACGCTGTCCGGCGGATGACGACTTCCTTGACGTGTGCGAGATAGGCGTCGAGGAGTGTCAAGACGCCCATTTGCCGCGGTGTCCGCTCATGGATCGCGACCATGTTGTAGTTATAAGCGATTTGTAAGTCAGTTTGTTTGAGGTAGAAGTGTAAGACACCTTCCGCGTCTGCTTCCTTCTTCAACTCGATGACGACGCGTAAGCCGTCGCGGTCGGTCTCATCACGAACTTCAGCAACCCCTTCGACCTTTTTATCGAGACGGAGTTCTTCCATCCGTTTGACGAGATTCGCTTTGTTGACCTCATACGGGAGCTCCGTGATGACGATTTGCTGACGACCGCCACGCAGTGTCTCAATCGTTGAGCGCGAGCGGATGATGACTTTCCCGCGTCCTGTCTCGAACGCCTTCTTGATGCCGTCAAGCCCTTGGACAACACCACCAGTCGGGAAATCAGGACCTTGCATGTGCGTCAACAAGTCATCGACGTTCTGGACCGTCCCTGAGATCCGACCAATCGCAGCATCGAGGACTTCTCCCGCGTGGTGCGGTGGAATCTCAGTTGCGTAACCAGCGGAAATCCCCGTCGAACCGTTCATCAACAAGTTCGGCAGGAGCGACGGTAAGACGAGCGGTTCTTCCGTCGTATCATCGAAGTTCAGCGTGTAATCGACGGTTTGTTTGTTGATCCCGTCGAGAATCAAGCTCGAGACTTTCGAAAGACGAGCTTCCGTATACCGCATTGCTGCCGCGCTATCGCCGTCGATTGATCCGTTGTTCCCTTGCATATCGATCAGCGGGTAACGGAGTTTCCACTCTTGGCTCAAGCGGACCATTGCTTCATAGACCGATGAATCACCGTGCGGATGGTAGTTACCGATGACGACACCGACCGTCTTCGCCGATTTCCGGTAAGCACGGTCGAACAGGTTGCCTTCCGTATGCATCGCATACAAGATGCGGCGTTGAACCGGTTTCAGACCATCCCGGGCATCCGGTAAGGCACGATCTTGGATGATATATTTCGAATAACGACCAAACCGGTCGCCGACGACTTGCTCGAGCGACAGGTTCAGGATGTTTTGTAGATTAGACATGTTCGTTCACACTCTCTTTCGTCACGTGCTCATTCTCGATGATCGAGAGGTCTTCCGCGAGACCGAAGGCGACATTGTCCTCGATCCACGTCCGGCGGTGCCCGACGTTATCGCCCATGAGGACAGAAACGCGTTTTTCCGCAACAGCAGCATCGTCGATCGTGACCCGAATCAACGTCCGTGTCTCAGGATCCATCGTCGTTTCCCAGAGCTGTGGTGCATTCATCTCCCCAAGTCCTTTGTATCGTTGGATCATATAACCTTTACCGAATTTCTTCGTCGTTTTCTTGAGTGTCTCTTCGTCCCAGACATATTCAAATTTCTCCGATTTGCCTTTCCCTTTTGAGACGCGGTAGAGCGGTGGTAAGGCAACGAAAATCTTCCCAGCGTCGATCAACGGACGCATGTAGCGGAAGAAGAACGTCAATAGCAAGACTTGGATATGCGCGCCATCGGTATCGGCATCCGTCATGATGATGACTTTGTCGAAATTACAATCCGACAAGTCAAAATCGGCTCCGACACCGCCACCAATCGCATGAATGATCGTATTGATCTCTTCATTTTTCATGATGTCAGCGAGTTTCGCTTTTTCCGTGTTCAAGACCTTACCACGGAGTGGAAGAATCGCTTGGAACGTCCGGTTTCGTCCTTGTTTCGCAGAACCACCGGCAGAATCACCCTCGACGAGGAACAATTCATTCTTGTCTGCGTTTTTCGAAGCAGCAGGTGTCAGTTTTCCGTTCAAGATGCTCGAGCGTTTCTTCTTTTTCCCGTTTCGTGCTTCTTCGCGGGCTTTCCGTGCTGCTTCACGAGCTTGTGCTGCGCGAATCGCTTTTTTGATCAACAGCGTCGCCGTTTGTGGGTTCTCTTCCAAGTATGTCGAGAGACGACGGCTGATGACAGCATCACAGCTTGTCCGTGCTTCCGGCGAACCGAGTTTCGACTTCGTTTGTCCTTCGAATTGGAGGAACTCTTCCGGAATCCGGATCGAGACGATCATCGTCAACCCTTCGCGGATATCATTTCCATCAAGGTTCTTATCCTTTTCCTTCAAGAGCGCATTCTTCCGGGCATATTCATTCATGACCCGTGTCATCGCCGTCTTCGCACCGACTTCGTGTGTTCCACCGTCGCGTGTCCGGACGTTGTTGACGAACGAAAGGACGTTTTCCGAGTACGCATCCGTGAACTGGAAGGCGATATCGACTTCGATCTCGTTTTCCGTACCTTCGAACGCGACCGTCGGATGCAGTGTATCTTTATCATCATTCAAGTACTGGACGAATTCGCTGACACCGTCTTGGTACTGGAAGATATCTTGTTTATCAGACCGTTCGTCCGTCAGCGTAATCTTCAGACCTTTCAGCAAGAAAGCGGATTCGCGTAAGCGTTCCGCGAGCGTATCGTAGTTGTATGTCAACGTACTGAAGATCGAGCCATCTGGTTTAAAGTAAACGCTCGTTCCTTTTTGACGCGTCGTACCCGTTTCCAGCAACGTCGTCTTCGGCATCCCACCGTTTTCAAACGTTTGCTCATATTGTTTCCCGTCACGGAAGATCGTTACTTTCAAATCCGTTGATAAGGCGTTAACGACCGACGCCCCGACGCCGTGTAAGCCACCGGACGTCTTATATCCACCTTGACCGAACTTACCGCCAGCGTGAAGGACCGTGAAGATGACTTCAGCAGTCGGCTTTCCCGATGCATGCATCCCCGTTGGCATTCCACGTCCATGGTCACGGACCGTGATTGCATTATCTTTATGAATCGTGACGTCAATTTGTTCCCCGAATCCTGCAAGTGCCTCATCGATTGCGTTATCGACGATCTCGTAGACGAGATGGTGAAGTCCACGGTGATCGGTTGAACCGATATACATACCTGGGCGCTTCCGGACTGCTTCGAGTCCTTCGAGCACCTGTATGGCATCATCATTGTAGTTATTTAAGTCTGTCGCCATTCATTTCACCTCAAAATTCGAAATTACGACGTCGTTTTTACAAACGTTCGTTCGTTATTTCAAGTAGTCTGTCTCTAATTGTAGGCATCTTCTTGCTTCCTGACAAGCATAACCTGTAAAGCGCATGAAAAAAGACACCTTCACGAACGGGTGAAGATGCCTGAAATCGTGCGATGACTCACAGATATTGATGCTCGATTTTGATGCAACGATTCTCAATATATGGAATACCAGCACCGAGTGCGAGACTTTCTGCTTCGACACTCGAGAGACCAAGCTGATTCCAAATCATCCCGACGTCACCGTGAGCAACAGCATCTTTGGCGACATCCGCTAAAAACTCAGACCGACGGAAGACGTCGACGATATCGATGTGTCCTGGAATGCTTGCGACGCTCGGATAGACTTTTTGACCGTTCCACTCGTTTAACGTCGGATTGACCGGAATGACTTCGTATCCATGTTGGACTAAGTAGTCCGCAATCCAGTTTGCGGTCTTTCCGGAATCACTCGAGACACCGACGACGGCAATGCGTTTGGCATCCTTCAAATACTGACGTGCTTGTTGATCGGTAATCATCTAGAACTCCCCCTTATGAAAATAACTCTTACCTAACACTCTATACCCGAACCGAGATGAAGTATGCGAAATCGAGCACGTTTTCGACGTTTTTCAGAAATCGTCTTGAAATCAAATGAGTCGACCAATGACCCGTTGAACGACTTCTCGATGCAACTGAGAGCGAAATTGAATATTCATTCTTTTTTGATGATTTAGGTGACATAATACTATTATTGTTATTAAAGAGAATGTTGTAGCTCAAAAACCATAAAAATAGGTTAAATTCTCACGTGCATCGAGTTGACCAACGACCCGTCCGATGCATTGTCGATGCAACTGAGCGCTCCCTGTCTGACAATTTAACGTTGCGTGAAATAACTATTTCACGCAAACAAGTGTCTGACGTACCAACGTTTGGTATACTACTACTAGAGGGGTGATTGTCGGATGAGTTTATTTAAAAACCTAGGAAAAACGATACATAAAACGACCGTTTCGGCTACAGCACCAGCGATTCCTGGTTATGAGCGGATGCCACGCTTCATTCAATCCTATTTGGATCAGTTAGCAGCAAAACATTTCTCGTTAGCGACGATGCGTCGGTACGTCTATGACTACGAAGCGTTCTTTCAATTCGTCGCAACGGCGTCGGGTGAAGAAGTAACGGCGCGCGAGATTCCGCTTGAAGCGTTCGTCGAAATCGATGCAGCGGGGATCGAAGCTTACGCTGAATACCTTGCCTTAACGAAACAAAATGCACCAAGCGTCATCAACCGGAAATTATCAGCATTACAGTCGTTGTTCCGTTATTTGGTCGATACAGGTCAGCTGTCAGAAAACCCGGTCGCAAAAGTCAACCGACCAAAACAAGCGAAACGGGAACCGGTCTACCTGACGAAACGCGAGTGGGACGAATTGATTCAGTTGTTACCATCGAACGTCGAGATGAATGCCCGGGAAGCGTCGCATTATGAACGTGATCGCGTCCGCGACGTGACGTTATTCCAACTACTCGGCTATAGCGGGATGCGTCTCAGTGAGATGACCCAACTCGTCTGGAATGATGTCGATTTCCACGAAAACACGCTCCGCGTCATCGGGAAAGGTAATAAAGAGCGACTGATTCCGCTCGCAAAACCTGCCCGGATCGCCTTACGCAAATACGCGATTCATTATCAGATGCCAACGAGCGGCGCCGTGCCTGTCTTCCAAAAACACGGGAAACCACTCAGTCCGCGGGCAGTCCAGCATATTTTGCAGCGGCACACGGAACGATTAAAGCCGGTCCTGCCCTTTTTAGAGCGCAAAAAAATTACACCGCATAAATTGCGTCATACGTTTGCGACACGTCTTGCAACCGGCGGGGTCGACGTTCTGACGATCCAGCAGCTACTCGGTCACGAATCCGTCGCGACGACGCAAGTCTATGCCCATATCGGTGATTCCGAGAAAAAGCGCGCCGTCGATTTATTCGATGGTGAACGATAATCATATTATGTCAACTAAAGGAGGGATAGCATGAATTATGGGCTCAGTGAACGCAAAATCAAACAGATGTCTGATGCCTATGCCTTTCGACGGGGAAAGAAGTATGTCGCCGCTCGAAAGGTCACGTTGCATAATTATCGAATGGGCTACGAGCTGATCGAAGCGAGTGTCGACGGTGAGGAACGATTCACGGTCACCGTCCGCGTCAAAGCGCACGGTGTCGACGCCGGCTGTAATTGTCCGTCGCTTGCGATGGATACGTCATTTTGCGGACATATCGTCGCCGTTTTGCTGGCGATGCATCATGTACAGGCGCACGGTACACCGACGCCGCTATCGCCGCAAATCCGTCCCTTCACGGCGATCCAAGTCGATGACGCTGGCGCGCGCCATTATTTACGCAGTCTCACACCGGATCGTCGGGTGGCGATTCATTTCGAACTGACAGGACCCGTCGTGACACTCAAACGATTGACGGACAATCAGCAGCATCAACTGTCCCTGCCCTACTTCGATCGTCTCCTTGGACAGACGGAGTATTTGCAGCGACTCGCCGATGTTTCGTTCAGTCCTGATTTACAAGAACGAATCGTTTCCGGGACACCAATCGTCAAGTTGCACCTTGACCGAACGGCTCAGGAAGTCGAAGTCCGCGTGTCGTTTGACTATCAAGGGATTCAGCTGAATCCGCTCGATGAGACGATTTACGCTGGACGGGATCAGGTAACGGAGCAAAGTGTCTTACGCTTCTTAAGTGAATTCCAAGCAACACCACGAGACATGCGATACATCATCACGAGTGACGCCGCGCAGTATGCCTTTCTGCGGAGTCTGCTTGACGAACGGGTTGCGCTCGGTCAACTGGAGTTATTTGCAACACAAGCGATCCGGACGACGTTACCAAAAGGTCCGTTCCATCCGCGAATCGAAGTCGACGTAACGGACCGCCTCGACTGGCTCGTGTTCAACTTTTCAATGGACGGGATTCCGGAAGACGAGCTGAAACGTGTCCTGAAGTCGCTCGTCTTACAAAAACGCTATCACCGCTTGAAATCCGGACAGTTCGTTTCTCTAGAAACACGGTCCTTCCAGCAGTTACAACGGGTTCTCGCCCAGATGGAAGCAAGTGAACGGGACTTACGCGACGGACGGATCGTCTTACCTGCCGTCCGGAACATGAAGCATCTGATTGGCGCTTCCGTCCTCCATCTTCACGCCGATTTGCTCGAGAAATGGCTTGAATTGAAATCCGGACAAGGATTCCAGCTCGACTTGCCGAATTCGTTAGAGTCACGACTCTATCCGTATCAACGAACGGGCATTCAATTTCTGAAGAATTTAGACGTGCTAGGATGTCACGGGATTTTAGCCGATGAGATGGGGCTCGGGAAAACGATTCAAGCGATTGGTTATGTCGCGACGATTCCTGACCGTCGCGCGCTCATCGTCGCACCGGCATCACTGCTCCGCAACTGGGAGGCAGAACTGAAACGCTTTTTACCCGGTCGATCGGTGCATGTCGTCACTGGTTCTCAAGCCAGCCGACTCCGCGAACTGGAGCACTTACCTGACGATACGGTGACGATCGTCTCCTATACGACGCTTCGGACCGACGTCCGTCGCCACCCCGTATATGACGTCATCTTCTTTGATGAAGCACAGCATTTGAAGAATCCGCAGTCACAAACGGTCAGTCAACTGCGGCATCTGCAAGCAAAACGACGGTTCGCCTTAACGGGCACACCGCTCGAGAATCGACCGCGCGACATCTGGTCGATCTTCCATGTTCTGTTTCCAGAATTACTGCCGGATTTAGCGACGTTTGAGAAATGGTCGTTTGATGACATGCAACAGTTCATCCAACCGTTCTTATTACGGCGTGAGAAACAAGATGTCTTACAGGATTTACCGAAGAAACAGATCGAGCATCATTATGTCGAGCTCGGTCCGAACCAAAAACGCTTATATGCGTCGTATCTCGCCAAATTGCAACTCGAGACGCTGCAACACTTAGACGAGACGAAACGCGAAGATCGTCTGAAATTACTGGCTGGGTTAACGCGGTTGCGGCAAATTTGCAACGATCCGGGATTATTCGTCGAGGAGTACACAGGGGAAGCAACGAAACGAACGCGTCTACTCTCATTAATTGCCGAAAAACGGGCAGCCGGAAAGCGGATCTTGATTTTCTCGCAGTATACACAAATGCTCGAACGCATTCGCTCGGATCTCGCGCAACGTCACCTCCCCCACTTCCTGTTGACGGGTGAGACACCACTCGAAGACCGGTTTGCGTTATGCGATCGGTTCAATGACGGTGAAGTCGATCTCTTCTTGATTTCCCTGAAAGCCGGTGGAACGGGACTGAATCTCGCGTCTGCTGATACCGTCATCCTCTTTGACAGTTGGTGGAATCCGGCCGTCGAACAACAGGCAGCCGATCGCGCTCACCGGCTTGGACAACAGTCCGACGTGACGGTCATCAAACTGCTGACACGCGGAACGATCGAAGAAAAGATGACGGAATTACAAGATCGAAAAGCTCAGATGGTCGATGCCGTCCTGACGGCTCCAGACAGTGATGCCCTGACCGTCAAGGAACTCGTACATCTCGTAGAAACAAAGGAGGAACATCGGTGATCCTTGATCTCCTGCTTGGTTACCTTATCGGTAGTATTCTTGGCGGTACGCTCTGGAAGTACGTCAGTCGTACCGATTTGGCACAGGTCGGTTCCGGAAACATCGGTGCCCGCAACGCCCATCGCGCCGGTGGGCTCCCGGCTTTTTTATTCGTGTACCTGTTTGATGCCGCGAAGACGGTTCTTGCACTACAGCTAACAGACGCATTTTATCCCGTCGCTCTTGCCGTACTTATCGGTCACTTGTTTCCGTTGTTTCATCCGCGACGCGGCGGTAAAGGGTATGCCGTATTTTCCGGAATCGTCTTCGCCATCACGCCGTGGGCATATCTTGCCGGACTAGGCATACTCGGTCTGTCTTATCTCGTAACGAAAGATAGCGTCAAAGCGGGGCTGATTCCGGTTGTTCTGCTCCCGTTACTCCCTGTCTACTTTGACGCGGTACCTATCAATATCTTGTGTACCGTTGCTGTAAGTCTACTTGTCCTGTGGGCTCATGATGCACTTCACAAGCCAGTCATTACATAAGGAGGACGTCTCATGATCGACTTTTCCATTGCCACCGCTTCGGACGCGGAAGCAATCAATGAACTGAACTACCTCACCTTCACGGAAGAGATTCCGCAACATCAACCGAACACCGAACGGAAACGGATTGACCGGTTTCATGATCAAAATACCTATCTGATCGGCAAGGAAGACGATCGACTCGTCGCGATGATTGCCATTCGGAAGCATCGTCCTTTTTCGCTTGAGGAAAAAGGCGTGACGCTAGATGAGACACTGACGGACCCAGCGGAAATCCGCTTACTCAGCGTTCGTCCCGAATACCGCAATAGTCGTACGTTCATGCAATTGATGCGCTTTTTGATGGTCTACTTGGAGCGGGAAACGATTGATCATGTCTATATCAGTGGTACGACACGGGAAGCTAAACTATATGCGCGGTTCGGCTTCACACCAATCGCAGCAACGCTCGGTAGTGGCGACGCCCAGTTCGTACCGATGTTGTTGTCGCGCGCAACATACGAAAGGTCCGTCATCGCGGACGTTTTACGTCCTCTGCATTTTCTAGCCGGTCCGGTCGAGGTTGCACCAACAGTCCGCCAAGCGGCGCAACAAGCACCGCGCCCGCATCGGACGGCTTCGATGCGCCAGCTCGATCAAGATTTACGTGGTCGGATGTGTCAGTTGCTGGATTTGCCACATGTCTCGATGGCTGTCGGCAGTGGCACCCTCGCCAACGATATCGTCGCACAACAACTGAGTGGACATGGGTTGATCCTAAACGGTGGTGAGTTCGGTCAACGCTTGATTGATCACGCGGCACGAGCTGGGAAGTCCTTTGATGTCCACTCGCTTCCACCCGGTCACCCGATCGACTTGGAACAACTCGCGAGTCAATTGCATCAAACGGAATACGACTGGATCTGGTTGACGCACTGTGAGACGTCAACGGGCGTCCTCTACGATCTCGATGCGGTAAAAGCGCTGTTAGAACAACGAACCGCACTCATCGTCGATGCGATCAGCGCCGTCGGAACCGGGCGTTTCTCGTATGCCGGCTGCAGATTCGTCACGACCGTCTCCGGAAAAGCAATTGGTGGTTTACCGGGTCTTGCGTTCATCGGTCACATAGATCGCGTCTTACCTTCTCCACGTATTCCACGTTATCTGGATCTCGGACTCTATGCGGAAGGCGTCGCCTTTTCCGGCTCATCGAACTTGTTGCTTGCTTGTCAGGCAGCGCTCGATGCCCTTGATCTCGATCAAGCCGCCATCAAGATGACTTATCTCGAACAGGCCGTTCGAGCGACTGGTTTTAACCTGCTTGCGACGCAAGAAGCACAAGCGCCGGGAATTCTGACGATCGTCCATCCGTCGGCAACCACTTTAGGAGACGCTCTCCGGATCCAGGGCTATCATGTTCAATATGAAAGCGACTATCTCGTCCGCAATCAATGGCTCCAAATCTCAACGATGGGACAGACGACGATGCGGCACATCGAACGTCTCATCCGAGTATTAGTCCGTGAAAACCAACGCATCACCATAAAAAATGAAAAAAATGAAAGACCTCTTAACCCTTGATTTCAAGCGGTTTGGAGGTCTTTCGACTTTAAAAAATAAAAAATAGAGGTTTAAGGATTTAAAACATAGGGGTATAAACTCACTAGCACCGCATCAAACGGTGACTTACTCACACATGTTTCTCAATATCAGCGTAATGACCTGGGAGAGAAATGCAAAGTCACGAAAGCGTCAGATTCAAAAGAGTCTGAAACCGATTGTCTTAGCATGTTTCATATTGTTCAGGACTTGTCCTGCTCCTACATTCATTACCTTTTGAGGGCTATACCAAATTCAAGGGGGAAATGAACATGTCAGTTAAATTAACAGCCGAAAAACGCGAGGTACGTCCACGCTCACTCCGTAAACAATTACGTCATGAAGGAAAAGCTCTTGGTGTCGTGTATGGTTACAAAGTGGAAAGTACACCGATCGCATTTGAAGAAAAAGAATTGCTTAAAATCGTTCGAGAAAACGGTGAGAACGTCTTGATTTCACTGAAACTCGACGGTAAAAATATTAACGTCTTGATCAACCGTCGTGATATGGATGTCTTCACACCAACTGTCGATCACGTTGAATTCATCGCCGTTAAAATGGATGAAGAGACAGAAGTCGAAGCAGACGTCGTACTCGTCGGCGAAGCAGCTGGCGCTAAAGTCGGTGGATTCCTGTCACAGACACTCTTTAAAGTAACAGTCGCAGCTACACCAGATAAATTACCAGAGAACGTCGAAGTCGACGTCACGAACCTCGAAATCGGCGATTCGATTTCTGTTGCTGATCTTCCAGAACAAAAAGATTTCCGTATCGTCACAGAAGGCGACATTCAAGTCGCAGCTGTCGTCGAATCAACGCTTGAACAAGAGCTTGAGGAAATCGAAGAAGCAGAAGCTGAGGCACAAGCGGAAGCTGGTGAAGACAACGAAGCGGAAGCTACGGAAGAGTCTTCAGAAGAAGCAAAAGAAGAGAACGAAGACAACAAATAAGTCGTTTGACGATACGCCCTTCGTGGCGTATCGTTTTTTTGTGTCTTGACAATAGACAGAAGATTGCCTAAAGTGAACAGCGTATCACCTATTACCATATCCACTAGGGGAGCCCATTTGGCTGAGACGATTCACTTCGGACCCTTCGAACCTGATCTAGTTCATACTAGCGTAGGAAAGTGGAGCGATCACATCCAATGACTCCTGCTGCGCGCAGTTTTTCTGAGGACCGCTCTCTTTTTTACGGAGGGCGGTCTTTTTTGGCGTCTCCCCCATTCTAAGGAGGACGTACCTAATGCAACACTGGAAAATGAAAGAAATCATGGTCATGATGATGCTCGCCGTCGCTTGCGGGGTCATCTATCTCGGTTGGTCAACACTCTGGTTACCGATGTCTGCGATCTTCGGACCTGTCGGTGCCAACTGGATGTTTGGGATCTGGATCATCGCGAGCCCGCTCGTCGCAGCCATCATTCAAAAACCAGGTGCCGCTCTCATCGCGGAAATCGTCGCGGCAGCCGTCGAGCTGTTCACGGGTAGTCACTTTGGTTTATCGGCTCTTCTCATCGGGGTATGCCAAGGGCTTGGTGCGGAACTCGTCTTTGCGATGACGCGTTATCGCCGTTATGACACATGGACATTGATGTTATCGGGTGTTGGAGCCGCGATTGGTAGCATTGTCTATAGTCTGATCGCGAACGGATTCGGTTACTACACGACGACGACGTTGCTTGCGACAACTGGCTTACAATTGATTAGTGGCGCATTACTGGGCGGCTTGCTTGCAGCGATTCTCGTCCGTCGCCTTGTTGCGACCGGTGTCTTGAACGGGTTTGCGGCAGGACGTGCGAAACGGGAAGTCGCATGATTACTGTCGACGATCTCAGCATCCGCTATCCCGGTCAGATGAAATCGGTGCTCAATCATGTATCGCTATCAATCGAGCAAGGAACGACCCTTCTGCTCGGACGAAGCGGGAGTGGCAAGACGACACTACTTCATGCCTTAGCCGGACTGACACCGAAGACGATCGAAGTCGAACAGACTGGTACCGTTACCCGGTCCGGTTCGGTCGGAGTCTTATTTCAAAATCCAGAAGAACAGTTCTGCATGGAAACGATCGGACGCGAAATCGCTTTTAGTTTAGAAAACCGGTCGATTCCAAGTGCGGAGATGGAGGAACGCATTGAACGCTTACTCGCACTCGTCGGTCTCCCTCTCCCCTTCTCGACACCAATCGCGAATCTATCCGGGGGGATGAAACAGCGCCTCGCGCTCGCCGCGGTCCTAGCGCTCGAGCCGACGATCTTATTACTCGATGAACCAACGGCTCAGATTGACCCGATCGGGCAACACGAGCTGATGGCGTTGATCTTTCGGATTCAGAAAGAACATGATTTAACGATCGTCTTGATCGAACACCAACTCGATGTCTGTTTACCTTACATCGACAAAATCGTCTTACTTGAAGACGGATCGGTGACTGCAACGGCGCATCCGCAGGATTTGTTCCCGCAGGCTTATGAACGCCTTCAAGCGAAAGGGATCGCTGTTCCCTCTCTGTATCCGTATACGTTAGAGACGTTACCCATAGATGGACCACAAGCAGCGCGACTTCACGTGCTTCCCTCAGTCGCTACAGCAGGCACTGCCTTGTTACACGTCGCTGCATTATCGACGAAAGCACCTTATCCGCTGACCGATGCGACATTTTCCCTGAAGACGGGAGAATGGGTGATGCTGCTCGGGGCAAACGGCTCCGGGAAAAGTACGTTGCTTGCAACACTCGGTCGGTTGCTCTCGCATCAAGGAACATATCGGTTCCAGGAACGTCCGGCTCAGCGTTACTCCCGGCGACGCTTTTATGAGCACGTCGGCTATGTCTTTCAACAACCGGATCTGCAGTTTCTCAAACTGACAGTCGAAGCGGAAATCGACTGGAGTCACCGGGCAGCGACGAGTGACGAGCGCACAGCGTTGCTCGAACGGCTGGAACTCGCATCCGTCAAACAGCAATCACCGCTTGCGCTTAGTACGGGGCAACAACGACGACTCAGCGTCGCGACGATGCTCGGGCAGACGAAGGATTTATTGTTGCTCGATGAACCGACGTTCGGACAGGATGGATTGACGACACGGCGGCTCATGGAACAGTTTTTGACGGAACAACAAAACGGAACGACGCTCGTCATGGCAACACACGATATGGAACTCGTCGCCCGATACGCGGATCGTGTCCTCGTCATGGAGCAAGGGCGGATTGCTTTTGACGGGCGTCCGAGCGAGTTATTCGCTGACGTTCCGTTACTCGAACGCTGTCAGCTACAACGTCCACTCTCGTACCAATTCCAGGAGGTGAAGCGCCATGCAGACGAACGCGTCACCGTTCGCTAAACTCAATCCTGTCATCAAGGGGAGCGGATTGTTTTTGATCATGTTTGCCTTAATTGCAACGAACGACTGGGTCAAGACGTTGGTGTTCCTGAGTTTTGCTATCGCGCTGCTACTCCTCTCCGGGTGGGGTCCTCGCGATTTCTTGAAACGACTCGCACCTTACAGTCTATTATTCTTATTGACGTTCTGGATGATGGCAGCCTTCGGTAAAGGAACGAATCCTCTATGGTCGTTTGGTTGGTTTCATGTCACATCGGAAAGTGTCATGCACGGCTGGTTACTTGCCTTACGGATGGCAACGTTCGTCTGCTTAAGTTTCGCTTTCGTCACGACGACCGATGCGACCCGGTTCGTGATGAGCTTGATTCACCAGGCAAAGGTGTCGCCTCGCTTCGCGTATGGGTTCCTTGCCGGGATCCGCTTTCTGCCTCAACTGGTCGAAGAAGTCCGCGTCTTACGGCGAGTCCGAATGATTCGGAACGTGCACAGTCGCTTTCCTGGTGATGCGTTCCTATCAATCGGCTTACCGCTCTTCTCGCGATCGATCCAGCGGGCAGAACGGATGGCAATCGCTTTCGAAGCCCGTCATTTTTCAGCGGAACGGACGTATTACGAGATACCAGTTGTTCAGCGTCAGGACATCGTCTATCTCGTGGTCATCCTCCTGTTTATCAGTCTTGTCTTTTGGCTATGATTACCGCCGCCCGTATCCGGGTACACTCTAGCAAGACAGATTGAAGGAGAACGACATGAAACGAATCCTCTTGATTGGTGCAGGGCACGCTCACCTGCATTGCATTACCCGCGGACCCACAGAAGACGTCGAGTGGCTGATTTTAAATGCCTCGACGTACCAATATTACTCGGGCATGTACTCCGGACTTGCTGACGGAACGTACGATATCGATGAGATCCGTATCGACGTCGCCGCACTGTGTCGCGCCAATGATAAACAGTTCATCGAAGAGACCGTCATCAAAATCGACCCCGATGAAAAGCTAGTCTTCGGTGCATCCGGCAGACGCTACACCTATGACGTCGTCTCGACGAATATTGGCTCTTTCGATTGGGCGGAAGATACGACACGATTATCAATCAAACCGAACTACCGGTTACCGGATACATTAAAGCGTCTGCAACAAGCAAAGTGTCCGGTCGTGATTGGGAGCGGTGTAGCGGCCGTCGAGATGGCAGCGTCCTTGAAAGTGGCGGATGTGCCGATTACACTGATCACGGATCCAGAGTTACTTTCAGGACACCCCGCAGCGGAAGCGATTGCGAGACGCTTACAAGAACTCGATGTATATTGGATTCGAGAACGGCCACTGAACGAGGCGTCTCCTCTCCGCTTTTCACATCATCCACCAATCGAGTCAGATGCGATCATCCGCTTGACAGGTGCGAAAGCTCCAGCATTGTTTGCGGACAGTAAGCTCTATACGGAAGACGGATTTCTACTTGTCAATGAACAGTTGCAAGCGCTCGATCATCCGAGTCTGTTTGCTGCGGGTGACGCAGCGACCCTCGTCGCTTATCCCGATATTCCGAAGAATGGTGTCACAGCTGTCCGGCAAGCACCGATCTTACTGGCAAACCTCTTACGGTACGTCCAGGAAGAGGCACTGCAAACCTATCGTCCGCAAACGAACTATTTGACGATTTTATCGATGGGACCACGTCATGCAGTTTCAATGTATGGCAATCAGTATTCGACTCACCCGTTCGGTTGGTACCTGAAGCGCTGGATCGATCAACGGTTCATGCGGAAGTATCGCCCTTAAAAGCGTGCGCCGGCGCACGCTTTTTTCTGTTCGCAAAAACAAGCCATGGACGGGTGTCCATGGCTTGTTGGATTAGACGGTTTGATTTCCTTTAACGTACGAGAGTAACGTTTCGTTGAACTTCTCTTGTTCATCAAGCAACATACCGTGCCCACTCTCTTCGAAGACTTCAAGTCGTGCATGTGGGATTCCCTTTTGCATTTCTTCCGCGAACTCGAACGGACAAACTTGGTCTTTTTTACCGTGGATGATCAACGTATCGACTTTGATGTTCTCGAGTTTTCCACGTAAGTCTTCATCACGTAATGCGATTGCTGACTGAATCGTACCGTGGGACGAAGCGGCGATGCTAAGACCATGGAACCATTGTTGAAGTGGTTCTGGATGTTCCTTCGCAAAGAAGATTTCCCCGAATCCTTTGAGCATCGACGGACGATCTTGTTTCGTGTCGGCAATCAACGCATCGACTTCTTCTTTCGTCATCCCGTATGGATAACCGTCGCGTTGCGTAAAGACAGGTGCCGCAGCTCCTGCGAGGACAAGTTTACTAACTTTTGAATCCCCGTATTGCAAGAGATAGGACAAGGCGATTCCTCCTCCCATCGAGAAGCCGAGCAACGTGACATTCGTTAATTTCAACTGTTCGATGACTTCATTAATGTCGGACGCCATCGTCTTATAATCGTATCCCGTTGCCGGCGCATCTGATTTGCCATAACCGCGATAATCGATCCCGACGTAACGGTACCCTTCTTCGACGAGCAAATTCTTTTGATACTCGAACATATTGTTGTTTGCCGGCCAGCCGTGTAAAAAGACGACCGGTTGACCCGATCCGACATCCTCGACATAAATTTTCGTGCCATCAACTGCTTGAATGAATGTACCCATCATAAAACCCCCATAAAAATAGATTGACTGTGCATGCATCTATTATTCCCGAGTCAAGAGATATCAAACATCTTAATGTTAAAGCATTATAGAAAATTCTGTCTATTATAGAAATTATGGTAAAATATAGTCACTAGGATAAAGGAGGTTTTTCATGAGACGCTATATACATACGGGTATTCTCGCAGGCGTAGTCTTACTTGCCGGATGCGGTAAAGAACAATACTTAGACCTTACATATGACGCCAATTACTGGGGCGGTATTTCGGCTACCTTTGATGGGCAAGAGATACCGGATCTCCCGAAAAAACAAACGGCTGCTTTGTTGAAGGTTTGTCAGCAAAAACCTGACTTGAAGCGCTTACCTGACCGATACGTGCAACACGAAGGGTTTGACTTATACTTCCTGCCTCCGAATGTCCAAGGGCGTGAATTCCAACACGTTCGTTTCCTATCAGACGAAAAAAAGGACTATCTGGCGTGTCAGCCCATTCGCCACGCAGATTATACGGTCCATCAGATTAAGCGAAGTGATTATCCATTCGTTGATTGGTCAAAACAACCGGTTAAAGCCAAATCGACAGCCGTTCGCTTTAAACCTGTCCCAAAAGAGGTGGCAGATCACCAAAAACAAGAAAATAAAGAAAGTAAGCAATCAAAAGTGCTTGGACGCTATCTCTTCCCGTCCTATCAACTGTCCTTACCACCGGAAGGTCAATTCATTATTTTTGGAGAAGAAGACGGAAAAGAACGCACATTCTTCGAGACGACCGAGTCGCTGAGCGGATCCGAGCTGAATATCTCTTTCCGTCACAGTCCAAAAAACGGGATGCAGTCTGCCACAATTGATCTCACAATAAGTGGAACACGCGATGGAAACTCTTCAGTCATTCAAGAGTATGCGCAAGGGCAATCCTACCAGATTGAACGTAAAGAATTACCTGACGTCCTTTCACCCGGTCAAATGGTTCACTTTGCTACCGTTCAAAAACTAGAAAAAGATAAAGTTGTCCAGGAAACGCCAATCTATATGCGTCTCAATAAGTCATACAAAAAACCTTCAAATTACAAATATGCTTTTATCAATATAAATCAACCTGGTTATGTCGGTTTCATCCATCAATCACCAAAACAGCTTATTGATAGCGATTATAAGTTCGTCTCAGCAATACCGGATAAACTAGCGAAAAAAATCGCTCAGGAATTAAAAGAGACCGACGTCATGGAGCCACAAGGCACAAAACTAAAGCAGAAAAAATTAACGTTGATGCGCGAAGGGAAAAGCCAAATGTTCGAGCTATTCGAACGCAAACGCGCTAAAAAGCTTGAAATCTATGTCGTCAAACCAGGATCAAAGAACGGTGCCAAGCTGTCAGGTACGACCAGTGAAGCACTTAGTGAGGTGCTCAATCAATGAATCGACGTTACTGGATCGGACTAACACTCGGTGCAACGCTAGCATTAAGCGGTTGTCAAAGTGATGCGCCGAATTTTAAATGGGATTACTTATCACAACTATATGATGGAGGACAATTTAGTGATCAAGGTCCAAGAACCTTGTCAGCGAAGGAACGAATCGTCATCCAAAAAACGTGCGCGTCGAAAGCGAGCGATGCACCCGAAGATTACTCTGTCGGCGGCATCTATTCCGTCATGATGGCGAATCCATTCGATGACTATGCAGGTCAAACCGTTCGTTACGTTCAATCCGGAAAGAAGACCTACTTATATTGCGAAACGCCATTAAAAAGTGGATATTATCCGCTAGCAAAGAAAGACGATGTCTTCAAGAAGACAGCTCTGACTACACAACGACAGAACTTTAACATGAAGCCTACTGTATTAAAAAAAGACGATCGGTTCATTCGTAATGAGAAGGTTGCCGATCACTCCGCTCGAACATTAGAGCTCCCAGGTTCAGGTTACCTTGTCATCGACGTGACGGATGTCACGAAAAAAGATTCTCGGACGACGATCTTTACGTACACGCATTCACTCACACCATTTACACGTGACGTCAAACTCTATCTCGTCTACAATCAACAATTCGGTTCGACTTATGACGTGATGGTGCGCTTACCCGAGTTATACGGTGGACGTCATGTGGAACGCCCGATTCATTCGATGAAACAACCGGGCAAGGTCCGGTTCATCCCGGGTGACGGGACACCGGAACATTACGGAACGCTCATCGCAACGGAGAAAAACGGACGCGAATTCCGCTATGAATTATCGATTCGACATACGATGGAACGACCGCCTGAACTTCAAGAGCCGGAACAGACATCAGACGACGTCGTAGCGGATAACTTGGAAGTGACGCTATTCCATCAAGAGCAGTTCCAGCATATCCGTTTTGAAGAAGATGATTTTACTTCGGAAAAAGGCTTCGATTGGGACAATATGATCATGATGACCAGTGATGAATCCGGGAAATTAAAAAAAGCAATCAAAACAAGTGAACAGGCTGACGTACGAGGAAAACGGGCGAAGTGGAAATACTTGACGTTCCGAGATGGAGTGAAAGGACAACAATACGAAGTTTATCTCGATAAGCGTGTCAAAAAGACCGACATTTACTTGAAGGATCCGAAACGTGACGTGTCGATTCACTTATCAGCAACAGGTCGTGACATCATCCTTCCTTTGTTCGAGCAATACGAAAAATGACTCACGCCATGAAGACGAGATGCTGGAGCAAATAAATCAAGGAACACCAGAAGATGAAGGCAATCCCCTCTCGCAACCACTCTTTACGCGTCAACGGTTCACGTAAGAAAGAGACGCAAGCAAACAGCAAGACGAAGAAGTAGAGATAAATGAAGCCACCGCTCGTCAAGAAACCGAAAAGCAGGATCATACCCCCGAGGACGGACAGGCTAGAGACGACAGGTTTACGATATACCATAAGGTGCCACCTCGTTTCATCTAGTTTGTTAGAATATACCCAGATTACGGAAAAACACTCTAATCTATAGTTACAAACAAAACCCCTTGAGAGACTTCCTCCCAAGGGGTTTTGTTTGTTATTCCGTTGCGGCACTGTGATCAGCGACGATCGCATATTCCGTGACGGTATTCGACGTCACGAGCGGTTTGACTTCGGACGTTCCGTTATCCCGCTTATGGTGCACGCCTTTGTACGCTTGACTCTCTTGCCACGCATGGAATGCTGCTTGATTCGACCACGTCGTCATGATCGTGACGATGTCTTCTTCTTCCTGACTGATATCGACGAGGACTTGCATCCGGTGGAACCCTTCCATCCGTTCGATTCCTTTCGTCGTCTTAAAACGCGCTGCGACTTGATCTGCTGCACCTTTGACGACGTGTAACTGGTTCATGACGATCCACATGTTCTTCTCCCCCTTTTTTCGTCTTCAGTATACTAGAAGTCACGGGTCGTAGAAAACACGGATGCGTTATCGCTTGGTAACGTCAAGCGTTGGATTGTCTCTTTTCCGTCTACGCTCGTCGCGATCATCTCGAAGTAGAGCGAATGCGGGAACGCATCCGGTAACGGTTGAACGGTATGGAAACGTTCCTGATCTGCTACAGACAATGAGCGCTGCATTGGACGTAGTGGTGCCTCCCCATCAGCCGTCGTCTTATACGGCTCGAACCGGATCGATTTCATTTGCTTCGAACCATTCATGCCGTAGGCGACAAGGTATCGCCCTTCGTCCGTGGTCAACAAGCGACCTTCGAACCAATCCGTCTCCATCGTCTGTTTCGAGCGAATGATTCGATCAATCCGCTCGGATTCGTCGGTTTGGTGGATGAGCAGAAACAAGCGGTCGTGGTTCGCTTCAAGATACGCGACGGCATAATGCTCAGACAAACGTTCGACGAAGTAGACGTCACGCGCTTCAATCGGCGTGTTCGTCATCTGTGTGTATAACGTCGTGACCGTTTGCGCCGTGAATGAAGTCGTCTCTTGACGCTGGGACATCCCCGTCAGCGTTCCGAGTACGAGACCGAACAATAAGATGAGAAAAAGACGCCGTTTCATCGGTCGACCTGTTTGACAAGCAAATGATAGCTCATCCCTGGTGGATAGTCATCGATTCGTCCGACTTCGACGAATCCCTGTCGTTCATAAAACGGAAGCGCTTGAAATGAGAACGTCTCGACGCGGATTCGCTGAACACCCGACGCTCGTGCCCATTCCTCCAGTTGACGGAATAACTGAGTACCGAGCCCACTTCCCCGTTCCTCTTCGACGACGAAGAACCATTCAATATGTAACCAACCCCAATACGCTTCCCCTGAGATGCCGCCGATCGGTTGATCGTCACGCGTCGCAAGTAATGTAACGGCTTGTGTTCCCTCGGAGGGTTTCATCGCATGAAATGGTGAACGCTCGACATTGTGTTGACGCACTTGTTGTCGAATCCAGTCTTGTCCGTCTTCATTTTCATTAAGTTGAAATTGCAACATGTTCAGACTCCTTTCTTGCTATAGTAGTAGTGGAGGTGAATACGATGGAACCCACATTCCAGATTGATTGTACGAAGTGTTTTGGTTTATGTTGTACCGCACTCGCTTTTTCGAAATCTAGTGATTTCGGTCATGATAAACCGGAAGCAACACCGTGTCGTAATCTTGACGCGGATTACAGCTGTCGCATCCATGACCGGTTACGCGATAGCGGCTACAAAGGCTGTACCGTCTATGATTGTTTCGGTGCCGGACAGCATCTGTCACAGCGGACATTCGAAGGCGATGATGCACCTAAGCGACGCCAAGCGATCTATGCTACCTTCCCGAAGATGGTTCATTTGTTTGAAATGATGTGGTACATAACCGACGGGAAAAGGGATGTCACGCGTGACATCCACGATCAACTCGATGAGACGCTTGCCGCACTGACTCGGTACGCGGCATTACCAGCCGATCAATTTGAACGACTTGACTTGATACCGGTTCGTCAAACCGTCCGACCACTCCTTGAAATGATTGCATCGCGTGTTCAAGCTCAGTATAGCGGAAGACGCGACCAGACACCACGCGACTGGGTCGGAAAACAGCTACAAGGACGTAATTTCTCAGGTGCCAGTGTTCAGAATCAGTGGTTGCTCGCGACAAACTTGTCGCGTAGTAACCTGCGCGGAGTCAACTTTCTTGGGGCTGACTTGCGAGACTGTAACGTCAAGGACGCCGATCTGACGGATGCGATCTTTTTGACACAGGCACAAATCAATGCGGCAATCGGTAATGCCGCGACACAGTTACCCCGTCGCTTACTCCGTCCGTCCCATTGGCGTTAAACAAAAGTGAACGAGAAGAGGCACGTTTTCGATTGACCACCGAAAGCGTGCCTCCTTTTGCTTGTTATCGTTTCCCGAGCGTAAAGCCGTCAAAATAACGCCCGCCGAATGGTGCAAGATAATCATCGACTAATGCGATCACTTCTCGTCGGTCATCTGATTGATAATACGACTCAAATGCCATTGTGTGTCGACTGGCATAATCTTCGTCAAACTCCGCAAGAGCACGAATCGCCCACTTCCCTTGTCCGATATAGCGACGATTGGCGCGAAGGACGAACTCGATGCTCTGTTCATATAAACGTGACGCAGTCGCTAAACCTTCCGCGCGGTTCGTCACACTCTCGAAATCGTCGAGCATATCACTTAAAAAATAACGTGCGCGCTCTTGTTCCGAATTCGTCCACGCAACAGGTCCGTCCGCCAATTGTTGAGCCGCTTCTTGACGGATAGATGCAAGTCGCGGATGATCCTCGATCGTCCAACTGTCAGCAATCATTCGTTGCAGGGACGGGCGACCACGTTCCCGATCACTCTCGAAAAACGACTGAATCGTCTCAAAGGAATGGACGAATGCTTCGACCGGGACACCGTCATGGATGAACGACTCCCGGTACGCCTGACCTCGACTTGCTTCAAAAATGATCACATCGACATCTGATTGTGCGGTCGCTTGCCCTCGCGTATGGCTGCCGGCAAGTAAAACAGCACAGTGATTCGGGTACCGTGACGCAACGAGCGGCATGATCCAGTCGCACCACTCCATGCGTGTCCACTCAGTCTTCAACTTGTTCACCGATTCCGGAGAAGACGGCCAGTTCGTCACCCGGTACGGCAACGATCGTCGCGTCGGCTCGGTGTGGTGCGAGACCGATATCGATCGCCCACGATTCATAATATGTATCCGATCCGTTCAAGACGAGCGTTTGTCCGTTGCTAAACGTTAGGAATAAGTGCGGTGCCGTCTTTCCGATCCGGACACCGGTGATGCGTTCCGCGTGAAGCGAGACGATCAAGTGTAACATCTCTTCCTTCGTCGCATGGCGGACGACCCAGTCCTGTGTCGTCTCGACATCGCCATAAAACAGACGATCCGTCTCGATCCGAAGTCGTAGTTCAGGCGCAGTCGTATCGAACAAATTGATGAATTCGAGCGTGACGTAGCCTGCGACATGGACCGTCGCTAATTGTGTACCGATGAAATAGGTCGTCAAGAGCTGACGGGCGAGTTGATGATCTTCTTTGTTCATGATGAGCACCTCATTTAAAAAGAATGAATGGTATCGGGATGAGTCCGAGAAACTTACTTCCACTCAATTTACCACAAATTAGTCGATACGAACATGAGAAGAAAGGCATGTTTTCGGTTTTCTGCGGCACGGAGGTGAGAATACGGTATACTGATGAGGAACTGACGTCGATCGTGATCGACAGAGAGGAGCTCCATTCATGCAATATTTCTACATGAGACCCTATCCGGATGATCCAGACTGTTCTACGCAACAAGAGGAAGCCGACAAGATTGATGTGACGACACGTGTCATCGAGACGCATGATTCGGCCAAACGACGGACGGAATTAGAACAGATGCTCGAGACCCTTCAGACGGGAGACGAAGTCATCGTCACGCATCTCTACATCTTAGCAGACTCGACGCGGCACTTGATCGAGATGCTCGAGCACATGGAGACACGCGGTGCGACGCTGTGGTCACTCCGCGAACAGATTCGGACGAGCGAGCGTGCCTCCTTGTCGTTTCTTGAAACGGCACGCCACCTGGTCCAGCTGCAAAGTGACGTCATCAGCATGTCGACACGTGCCGGACTCTCAAAAGCAAAAGAACAAGGAAAGCAGACCGGTCGACCGCGGAAGCCGGATGAAAATGTCCGCCGCGCGATCGCGATGTATCAAAGTAAAAACTATTCACTCGCTGATATCCGCGAACAGACCGGTATTAGTAAAAGTACGTTGTACCGATATCTCGAAAGCGAGACAATCGATGCAACGGATAAAGGCTGACTCCATCATGGAATCAGCCTTTTTTTCAGCTATTTTGCTTTAAGGTGTTGCCGAGCCATTTTTGGAGGGCTTTTCCGCCTTCATAGAACGAGCTGTCTCGTAATTCATACGTATGACCACCTTGTTCAATCAAGTCGAGGAACGTATTCCCGACATCCCGGTTTTCCCATTTCCGCTGATCCGTCAAATACTTGAAACCGAAGTTACATTCGACGTTGAAGATGATGTGGAAGGGTTCCTTGAACGATTGGACGGCACGAATCATCTCGATCAAGATCATCCGTTTCGGTGATGACGCTTCGAACGTATCGAACAGTGTCGTCCGGCGTCCGTGAAACTCGATGACGCGGATTGCGCGACCGGTATCCGCTTTAAAATCATAACTCGTCCGAATCGAGACGATGATCTCGCGTTGGTCTGGTTGTACTGGCATGGTGTATCGCTTCCTTTCTCTCGGTCGATTATAGCATGGACCTGCTTGAATTTAATAGATATCAACGACTCGGTCTCAAGAAGGATTGTCGTAACCCAAAATTTGTCTTATACTAAAATTACCAAATACATAAAGGAGCGTTTTCGTGAAACATCTATTTTCGATACTCCTCTCGGCGAGTCTTTTGTTCACGGGTTGCTACTGCACCCTCGACGAACGGACGGACGAGCCACACTTCAAATCGCGTGCCCGCTCCATCTCCTCGTACCATACCTTCGACATCGAATATGCGAAAGGGCTACGGAAGGAGCAAGTCTCGAACCGAACAGTCACCGTGACGGATTCGAACGGTGAGCGGATGCAAACGGAGATTGAAGTCCTTGACGGCAAAGAGATCCGAATCAAACCGCCGCGCACTGGATACAAAAAAGGACGTCGCTACATCATCCACATTCGGGATTCGATCGACGCCCGCAAACAAGTCCATACGAATACGATTCGGGAACGAACCTTCACTGTCGACCGCTGACAGACAAGGTTCGTTTTTCATTTGGATCGAGCCGGAAAGACCGTATAACTCATTGAGATGACCCCATCGATCACGAGGACGAGTCCCCACAATTGTAACGTCCGTAAGAGACTCTCCGTCTGCTCAGCATCTCCCAGCCACAAAATCATCGCACCGAGTAACGTCCCACCAATCAAAAATGCCAGCACGTGCCGATAGAACCCGTTTCGCTCTTTACGTGCCTTTGAAATTCGCTCCCGTGATACTTGTTCTCGCAGGATGAACCGGCGATACATCCCGTCCGCCCAGGCAATCATCTGTTTCCCGAAGGCGAGTGAGACGCCGATATAGATCGCAGCAAGTCCGTGCGCGATCGTCGCTGTGCTGCCGCGACTTAAGTCAAACACCGTTAAGACCAGTAAGACAATATCAATGACCGGTGACATCGCCATCAATCGAAAACCAAGCTTCTCTCGCCTGAATCCATAACGCACGATCAGTCCGGCGACAATGAATACCCAAAATAGAATCTCACAACAGACGATTGCCCACGCGACGAGTTGCATATCAATCCTCTCCTTTTTTAATACGACTGTATCATAAAGATAACACCTCTTTCATCGCTTGACTAGTCTTTTTAATACATTCGTGCTAAAAAAGATGATATACTTGAGACATGCCAAAACAAGTCAATCACGAAGAACGCAAACGCCTCATCGCCGAAGCGACGTGGCGCACGATTTCTCAAGTCGGTATTGAACAAGCCAGTGTCCGGACGATCGCCAAGGAAGCGGGACTCTCACTGGGTGCCTTACGGTATTACTTCACGACCCAGGACGAGTTGCTCCGCTTCTCGATGGACCTCGTCCAAGAACGGGTCCAAGCACGCATCACAACCATTTTCGAGAAAGGAGGAACCCCGGAAGAAACGTTATGTGACGTCTTACTTGAGGTCTTACCTTATGCACCCGAGCATCAGCTCGAGATGCAGGTCTGGTTTCAATTCATGATGTCCGCGTATACATCGCAAGCGGCGGAAAATCCGGATGATATCTACCATATGGTTCAAGTACTGTTGACACAGATTCCGGACGGTACACTCCGAGCAGGTTTAGACATTGAGCTTGAGAGTGAACGGCTCGCAGCACTCGTTGACGGGTTAGCCTTTCATGCTCTGTTTCGACCAGAACGATTACCAAAAGAACGCCTGCGTCATGTGCTCGTCCATCACTTGAACGCCCTCTTCGTCCGTCCTTTAGCGATCGACGACAAATAACCCGCTGTTCCCTTTGCGCGCGAGGGAAACAGCGGGTTTTTCATCGTCTTGCTTCTACGAGAATCAACGATAAGGAGCGAATCAAGAAGAACGTCAAAAACGCTGCCCAGACGCCCTGATTTCCAAAAGTCGGTGTCAGCAGGAGGACGACCGCAAAACCAATTCCTGCTTGAATCATCGAATTTCGGACGGGTGTTGCTTCAACCCGTCCGGCAAAGATGCCTTCATAAATCATCGCCCAACCGGCGAGAAGCGGTAGGATGATGATCCAGAAGTAATAATCGCGCGCTGCGTCTAAGATCGCCTCTTCTGAAGTGAACAACTGAAGGAGCGGTGTCTCAAGGAAGAGGAGCACCAGTGACCAGAAGACGACCGAGTAGAATCCGAACGTCCGTGCCAAACGGACACTCGTCCGGTATCCTGCCTGATCCTGATTCCCTCTCGCCCGACCGACGAGAACGGTTGACGCATGACCGAGTCCACCGAACCAGTACGAAATCAAATACTGGATTTGTAGCAGAATCGCGTTGGCTGCGAGGACATCCGGTCCGAATTGTCCTCCAGCACGTGTGAACCAGCCGGTAACGAGTAGAAGGAAAATCGTGCGAATGAACAAGTCACGATTGACTTGAAAGAATTGACGGTACGCGTGCCACGCCGTCAAGGCACGCCATTCATCACGCGTCATCGCTAAATGACCACGGATTAGGTACAGAGCACAGACGACGATGCTGATCTCCGCGATGACGGTCGCAACCGCAATTCCAGCAACACCGGCATCCAATCCGTAGACGAATCCGATATCGAGAACGACATTGACTCCTGTACTGAACAATTGGACGAACAAAGCGTGCTTGACCTGACCGGTACCAATCAACCAGCCGAGTAACGCATAACCCATCAACACGAACGGTGCGCCGATCATCCGGTATGAGATATACGTCTTGACCGCATCAAGCAAGTCAACGGGTGGTGCCAGTAAGTACAGTCCGATTTGCTCGAGCGGCTGTCGAAACAACAGGATAAGTAGACCGATACAGGCTGCTAGAAACAACGGTCGGTAGAGGGACGTCCGTAAGGCATGTATGTCATTCGCCCCGCTTGCTTGGGCACTGAATCCTGTCGTACTAACTTTTAAGAAACCGAACAACCAGTAGATCGTATTGAAGAAGACGGCTCCGACGGCGATGCCGCCGATCGCCCGCGGATCACCGGATTGACCGATGACGACGGTATCGGTCACACCAAGCAAGGGTGTCGCAATACTTGAGAGAATCAGCGGATACGCGAGTAACCAGTACGTTTTGTGGGTCGGTTGTGCGTTCACCATGTTCCGGCCTCGACGAATCGTTGGGTATACGCGCTACCTGATTCCAATCGATCAATCAAATCAACAGCACGACCGTCACGTAAGACGAGTGTTTCCGAACAGAGACGCCGGATGAAGTCGATATCGTGCGAGATCAATACGAGACTGACACCAAGTGTCTGTTGCAAGCGTTCTAGTAGTTCGATGATCTGTGCGCGGGAGACGACATCAAGCCCCGTCGTCGGCTCATCCATCACAATGATGTCGGGTTCAATCGAAATCGCGCGGGCAATCGCGGCACGCTGAATTTGTCCCCCGCTCAATTGATGGGGCAATCGATCGAATAATTGTTCCTCGACCCCGACAGCAAACGCGAGAGCTGTAATAAGATCCACTTCTGACGTCGCTGGGAAATGCTGCAAAATCGGACGATGCTGACGAAACGGTTCAAGAATCGATTCCCGCACCGTCCATTCTGGATTAAAGGAAGCGAGAGGATGTTGAAAGACGGCTTGAATAGCTCGTCGCTCGTTTCGTTGCCCACTCGGAAATACCTTTCCATGTAAGGAAATCAAACCATGTGTAGGTTTAAGCAGACCGAGGATCAATCGTCCGAGTGTCGTCTTGCCACTCCCACTTTCCCCGATGATACCAAGTGACGCCTTTTTCGTTACGTGAAACGAGATATTCGACAAGAGGGACTGATCCTTTATCTGATAAGTAAGATCTGTTACGGATAAGACTGGTGACATGAACTCTTCCTTTCTTCCAGTGATGTACGATGCGCTTGCATCAAGCTCATCGTGAACGGATGACGACTTTGCTCGATCATCTGTGGTGTTCCCGTCTCGACGATTCGTCCATCCTGCATTAAGACGAGTTGCTCCCCATAATGTAAGGCAGGTCCTAATTCGTGGGTGACGAACAAAATCGTTGCCCCGTACTAGTGTTGGTATTCGGTCAACCAGTCGAGTAAACGACGTGTCAACACGGGATCGAGCGCCGTCGTTAATTCATCCGCTAAAATCAACCGTGGTTTTAAGGCAACGGCAAACAGGATCGCAAACCGTTGCAATTGCCCACCGCTCAACTCTCCTGGATATCGGTCCAACCAGGTCGGGTCCAACTCAAGCGTTCGCAAGACGTCATCGATGTAAGGATGATCCATCTTTCGTCCATGTGCGCGATATGTATCCCGTAACATCTGACGCATCGTCAAAAATGGAAGAAACGCATCGGTATACTGCTGTGGTATGTAACCAATATCGAGACCACGCCGAAGAGGTTCGTCCGAGATGACTTCTCCGCTCGACGACATCCTGTCCGGCAATCGATCCAGTAATCGTTTAAGCAAGAGCGTCTTACCGCTCCCGCTCGCTCCGACGAGACAAATGAATTGGTGAGCTGGTAGCGATAGATTCACGTCATGCAGAAGGACGTGTTTCGCCCGAACGTGTAAGCTCCGAATCTGAATCATTTACGTGTCCTCCTTTTTTCTTCATCCACCGCGTCCATCCCATCGTCGCGACGACGGTCAAGACGATGCACGCACCTGGCAAAAGCATGAGCCGGGGTGCCGAACTGAAATAAGGACGTCCTTCGTTCAACATCGCTCCCCACTCTGGCAGTGGTGCTTGGACACCAAGCCCGATATAAGAGAACGCCGATAAGAATAAGATGACTTTGCCGACATCCAAACTCATTAACACGACGACTTGCCGAATGATAGTCGGAAGGATGTGGCGTTGTAAGATCATCCTGTCTGTTAACCCGTTGATGCGTGCCATGCTGATGTATGGCTTTTGCATCGTCTCGGTCACAAGTGTCTCACTTAATCGCGCGTAGGAAATCCATTTGATGAGTAAAATCGCAAAGATCAAACTTTGAGGACTGGCACCAAATAATCCAGCGATGACGAGTGCTAGAACCGTGTCCGGGAAAATCACGAGACCATCTTCTAATCGATGAATCAAGCGCTTAAGACGTCCATCATAAAAACCGGCTAGACAACCAAGACAGGTACCGATGCAGGCTGTGAGCAACACCGTAAGTAGACTGAAACCTAAGGATATCAAACCAGCTAAAAAAAGACGAGCTGCGAAATCTCGTCCTAAACCGTCTGTTCCGAGCCAATGTTCGAATGAAGCAGGCTCAAGTCTTTTCGCTACGCTTGTATTAAATGGATTAACATATACGGTATATGAAATAAATAGTAGGAGACATCCCCCGAAAATAAACCATCTTTTTTTCATGTATGTGTTCCCTTCTGCCAATCTGGTCGTAACGCCCGGTTTAGCGACCGGATACCTTGATGCAAGACAAGAATGATGCCTGTCGTCAGCAAGATGTAGCCTTGGATCAGTGGGTAATCGCGTTGCAAAATCGCATCGACCATTAATTTTCCGACACCTGGATACGCGAACAGAACTTCGAGGACGACGACACCCCCGGCAAGACTGCCGAGCGTCAGACCGAACACAGACAGGACCGGTGGCAAACTGCCGCGTAACGCATAACGCCAAAGGATCGTCCGCTCGGATATCCCACGCATCCGTGCCAACTCGATGTACGGTTGGTTCAGTTCACGGCGTAGATTCAGTCGAATCAATGGAATATAAACGCTCGCAAGTGGAAAGCCGAGCGATAGAGCCGGGAGGACGAGTGACGTCATCCCTTCCCGTCCCATCACAGGTAACCACCCGGACGGAC
Source organism: Exiguobacterium sp. s191 (assembly GCF_018618955.1). Lineage (NCBI taxonomy): Bacteria > Bacillati > Bacillota > Bacilli > Caryophanales > Exiguobacterium > Exiguobacterium sp. s191. The sequence continues at coordinate 928,414 of NZ_JACSNC010000001.1, forward strand.
GGCAAACAGATCGACGAGCAACAGACCGATCCAAAAGCCAGGCACGGCCGCTCCGCTCATGCTGACAAGGTGGGCGAGACGGACGACGCTTTGGCGCGTCGTCAAGGCGCTCCCGATCCCAAGGGGTAAGGCGATCAATAAGGCGATGGTAAGGCCGCCAAGTGCCAGCTCCGCTGTCACGAGATAACTCTCTAACAACATCTCGATGACCGGTCGCCCCGTCTGTAACGAGTTTCCGAGACGTAAGGTGAGTATGTCTTGCAGCCAACGGACGTACTGGACGAGCAACGGCTGATCGTATCCTAATTCACGGCGCGCGGCCTCGATTTGTTCGGGCGTTGCTGATAATTCATCGATATTCAATAACGTCAAGACCGGATCACCCGGCAGTAACAGTAACAAGACAAAACAACTGAACGTGATGAGTAGAGTGAATAGACTCAGCGATAGCAGTCGTTTGACGATCGAACGCATCAATCGGTCACCTGCAACGTGTTCGTGATCATGTAGTATTCACTCTTTTCCGTTTTCCATCCTTTGACGCGTTTGCTGTCATAGGCGACGAGTGTTGAAGGATGGAGCAAGAAGCTATTGTAGCGTTTCTCATCGACATATCGCGCGATCTGCTCCACAAGCCGTGATCGCTCCTCGATCTGAATCGTTTTATTCAACGTCTCGATCTGTTTCGTCAACTTCGGATCCGCGACACGACTGAAGTTCAGTCCTCCGTTCGGATGATAGGTCGCGTTCAAATAATATCCAGCATCTCCACGCGGAGCTGTCAGATTGCTGTACGTCGCGATATCCCAGTCCCGGTTACTCGCCATGTATTCTTCTGGGACATCGATTTGTTTAATCGTGATCGCGACACCAATCTTTTTCACGTCATCTTGAATGACTTGAGCAATCAACGGCAGGTCTGGTCGAGCCGCATACGTCAATAACGTCAGTTTTAAAGGACGACCGTCCTTTTGCATCCGTCCGTTTTGTTTTGTATATCTGGCTTGTTTGAGCCATTCCTCAGGCGTCTTCTGCTCTTGTTGCGGATAGTTCGGAGCAAATGGGAATGACGATAGGAACGGACCACGTGATGGCACCGCATATCCTTGGAGGACGTGATCGACGAGTTGCTTTCGATTGATCAAAGCATCCATTGCCTGTCGGACTTCAAGCGATTGCATCGGACCGTTCGCAACATTCATTGTCAACTGATGAACACGGAACGTATCCGTCGCTTGGACTGTTAATCCTTCAGACTTCAACTGCTTGACACTCTCGATTTCCGGTCGATAGACGATGTCCGCTTGTCCGGCACGCAAAGCGTTCGTCCGTGCGCCAGCATCTTCGTTGAAGACAAAATCAACGGAATCAAGTTTCGCTTGTTCTTGCCAATAGGACTTGAAACGTTTTAACTCGACTTTTGTTCCCGGAGCGAACCGCTCGACTTGGAACGGACCTGTTCCCATCGGTTCCTTCGTCACCCCACTCGCTTTCGTGTCGATGATTGCTGTGTTCGGATTGACGAGTTCCGAGATGAACTCTGGATATGTCGTCTTCGTTTGAATGAGCAGATCGGGTCCGTCCGTTTTGATCGTCTCGATATTCAAGGCATTCTTGACACCTGGATTTTCGTCGATTGAGCGTTCGAGAGACGATTTGACGGCTGCCGCATCAAGTTGTTTCCCATTATGGAACGTCACGTCTTCCTGTAAGACGATCCGCCATGTTCGCTTTCCTTCGTAGGACCATTTTTTCGCAAGCCACGGCTCGACCGTCAATCGTTCGTCATCAAGACGGACGAGCGTCTCCGTCACCCCTGCGCGAAGCGGAACATAACTGCTGTCGCGATGCGGATCGAGCGATTGTGTCGCGAAGTTATAGACGAACGTCAAGTGGTTTTGCTCTTGTGGCGTATCAGAAGCAGTACAACCGGCAAGTGTCAAACCGAGGAAGACACTACCGATGAGGCTCGCAGTTTTATATGTAGACATTGTTCTCCACCTTTAATTCGGAATAATTACGTTTTACATCATATCGTAACGATTCCGATTTAACAAGCGTCTTTTCTATTTCTCTATATTGAATTCGCCATCAAAAAAATACCGAATCAACTACAAGCGAACAGCTCGTGTGATCCGGTATCGATGTGTGTCATAAGACATGGACGAATTGTTTTGCCTGACGCTCGAGTTGTTTCGCTGAATCAGCCAATTGATCGAACTCACTGACCGTATGCTCGAGTTGACCCGTACTGTCCTTGACCTTAGACGAAATGCGCTCGATGCTGTGCGAAACATCTTCAATCCGCTCAACGATCCCTTCAATGTTGTTCTTGATCTCCCCGATTGAGTGGGACACTTTGTTCGACAGGTTTCGGACTTCGGTCGCGACGACATCGAACCCGCGCCCATGTTCACCAGCACGTGCCGCCTCGATCGCCGCATTCAAAGCGAGTAGATTCGTCTGCGCCGCAATATCACGGATCGTCTTGACGATGTCGGTGATCGAATTCGCATCCTTCCGTAAGGCAACAAGGCTCGACAGATTCTCGACGGACTCCGCCTCGACTTGTTGGACGGTCGCCAGCACGTTCAGACCGTCCTGACGACCACTCTCCGATTTGACCGTCAAGAACGCGGATGTCTCGTTGAGTTCAGCTGCCATCCGTAAGACGTCCTGTTGGCGAATCGTAATGTCCGATGCAATTTTCGAGACACCGACGACCCGGCGCCCGTCATCCGAATAGATCGGCATATACGTCGCTTCGAGCCATTTCTGTTGCCCATCGGCAGCCCGGCGTTCAATCTTGTCCTGATACGTAATTCCTTGCATCAATTTGCGCCAAAACAACTCATAATCCGGACTGTTGACGTACGCTGGAAAGCAAAGATCACGGTGGTATTTACCGATTAGCTCTTCCACTTCATACCCCATCGTCCGGGCAAACAACTCGTTGACATATGCGACTTTCCGTCGATCGTCAAAGCGGATGATTGCCAGATTTTGCTCGATTGCTCGAATGACTTGTGTGTCGGTGACGTGTGCTGCTTGTTCCTGCATCGACATGCCGATTCCTCCCTGGATTCAAACTCAAGGTCATAATGCTCTTATTGTCATATTATCCCTTATATCGACAGGTTCCTGCCATTTTAAACTGTAATCTAGTACATAAGATGCGATTTTTAATACGCACTCCATCCACCATCGGCGACGACGATCGCCCCGTTAACAAAACTTGCCTCGTCAGACACGAGGAACAATGCCAATTTTGCGATCTCATCCGGCTGACCGGTACGTGGATTGAGTCCCATGCCAAGCATCGCGCGGTCCATCCCGAATTCATTCAGGTTCGTCATCGATTGTCCGATGTTCGTCTCGACGGCTCCAGGTGCGATCCCGTTACAGCGGATTCCCTCTCCGGCGTAAAAGAAGGCGGTATTCTTCGTCAGACCAATGACGGCATGTTTGGAAGCGGTATAGGCTGCTCCTGCCCGGGCACCGTTCAGACCACCGATCGAGATGTTATTCAAAATGACACCACCTTTTACTTCCTTGAAATGCTTGACCGCTTCGCGCATCAGACGCATCGTTCCCGTCGTATTGACGGCGAGAACGTGATCCCAGCGTTCATCGGAGATGTCTTCCACTCCCTCCATTCCGTCCATGATCCCAGCATTGTTGACGAGAACGTCCAGTTTGCCGTAAGCCTCAAGCGCTTGTTGGACGAGTTCTGTTGCTGCGTTAGGTTTGGCGACATCACTCGCAACAGCGATCGCTTCTCCACTCGCTTCCTTGATGGCAGAGACAACCCGTTCAACGGTTTCCAATCGAATGTCGGCTGCGACGATCCGTGCGCCTTCTTGTGCAAACAATTTGGCCATGGCTTCACCCATTCCTGAGCCAGCTCCCGTGACGATGATCGTTTTACCTGTTAGTCGCATCATGAATCATCCTTTCGTTTATCGTGATACTAATCTATTCCCGAAAAAGGCTCTAGTTTAGTCAAACGTCGTGTCGATTCCATGAAAAAAGACCCGACAAGTTCGTCGGATCTTTTGACTTCCTTATTGCAGTTCGCGGCTCTTTTCTTCTTGTTCGTTGTTCGATTTATTTTTTGCTTCAAATTCAGCGCGTGTCATGACGTCCTCGACGTGCATGTTGACTTCGACGACTTCAAGTCCTGTCATGTCGCTGATTGATTTTTTAATTTTTGCGACCGTCTCTTGGAAGATCGACGGAATGTTTTTACCGTATTCGACGATGACTTTCAAATCGAGTGCGACTTGGCGTTCGCCGACTTCAGCACCGATTCCTTTCGTGATGTCTTCCGAACTCCGGAGACGATCCGTCAGTCCACTCATGAATCCACCACTCATTGACAAGATGCCTGTCACTTCATTCGACGCGATCCCTGCGATTTTTTTGATGACTTGATCTTCGAACGTCAATTTATTCTCGCGTACCACTTCGTTTTCAGTTGTTGTGTTTACTTCGTTTGCCATTTGAAATCTCTCCTTTTGAATGTGTAGTTAGATATATATGAATCAGTCCCGTTGAAAGAACTGAATCCACCCTTCGATATCGAGCGCACCATCGCGCCACTTCCCAATCAAGAATCCGATCGCTGCAAAGGCAACGATGAGAATTGTCGGACCAAAGCCAATCGTCAAGAATAAGATGGCGAGGATTAGACCGACAAGTCCTCCGATCAGTCGGAACCGATACGGGTAAAGTGCTTCCCTTGTCTTCATGTTCCCTCTCCTCTCTTAGACGACACGTTCCGATGTTTTTGTTTTCGTGTCACTGATTGTGACCTTCGTACTCGTGACCGGCAACTCGAGTAAGGATTCGACGGCTTGTTTAGCGCGTTCTTGGATATCCTTCGCGATCGTCGGCAGTCCCTCTTGTCCGAAAACTGAGCAGTCGACTTTTAAAGCAACCGTCTCTTTTTTCGAATGGATATCGGCATGGACACGCGGTGTCCGTACGCCACCAACCCCACGAATCGACTCCAGTGCCGTCCGTTCGATCGTTTCCTTCGAAATCGTGATCGTTCCGTCACCCGTTTGAATCAACAGACGTTGACCTTTCGAGCGGCTGAATAATCCTGTGAATAATAGAATGACGAATACGAATGCTAAAAATCCTCCGATGGATAGAACGGTATAGCTATACCATTGCTGATCCTGCCACTGCTCAATCAATGAACTGAGCCGTGGAACATCATACACACCGAGCACAAGCAGCCCGACACTGACGAGTCCGAGTATGCCTATGATGACGAGTAAGAATCGATTGAACCCATTCATCTGCACCTCTCCTTTACGATTGTTAACTTCTTTCACCTAGGTGATTCAACACATGAACTATTATGTGTATGGTGTGTTTATTCCCGTTCATTCGAACCCGAAACATTTACATACACTTTTGTTAAAATGTTCATATATTCTGATTATTCAGACTATAATTAACGATACAAGTGGATTATTTACTATATTTAGCGAAAAAAGACCTCTTTCAACTAAAAAGAGGTCAACAATCTAATTCATTTATCATTTCCCGTATACTTCGTCAATATGTTTTTTGAAAATGATCATTCTACTTCAATCGGAATGGCAAAATAACCGTTTCCTTCTTCCCACGCTGCTCTAATCTGATAGACATATTTTCCACGGGTCGTTGGCAAAGTGATATTTTCTACGTCCTGAAACGTTTTAAGCTTTTTTCCATTTGCAACGGACCATAACTCAACGGCAACAGTTTTTGGATGCGGACCATTTCGAAAAAGAATTGACATCTGTTCTTCCGGTGCAACGCGTTCACTTTGTTTCTTTTTTACTTGTTCAACGGGTCCAACCTTTGCATCAGCTGTCTCTCCTAAAAAAAGTCCCGACCACGTATACGTTCCTAAGTACACCTTTGCTTCACGATTTTCAATCGTCACGTCAGGTGCTGGTGGTTGATGGCGGAAAGGATCCAGCGAGAAGAGTAACCCTAAACTAATCAGCACTATACCAATAAACGTTTGTTGTTTCACGAGGCAACCTCCTACAAAATGTTTTTAAATCAATAAAAGCGGCAATACCTCTCAAGGAGTACGTTATTCAAAAGGAGGAGTTCAGATGATTCAGGATAAAGTCGTCATCATTACAGGGGCATCAAGCGGGATTGGGGAAGCAACCGCTAAAGAACTTGCAAAACAAGGCGCAAAACTCGTTCTTGCTGCACGCCGGGAAGAACGTTTGCAAGAACTCGTCAAAGCCGTTGAAGCAGAAGGTGGTCAAGCCGTCTATCAAGTGACGGACGTCACGGATCGCGAACAAGTCGACGCACTCGCTAAGCTTGCGAAAGACAAGTTCGGCTCAGTTGATGTCATCGTCAATAACGCTGGATTGATGCCACTATCACACCTCCATAAGAATCAACAGGATGAATGGAATACGATGGTCGACGTCAATATCAAAGGTGTTCTCCACGGAATCGGAGCCGTCCTGCCGTACATGCGCGAACAAAAAAGCGGACACGTCATCAACATCTCGTCCGTCGCAGGTCACGAAGTCATGCCGTCGAGCGCCGTCTATAGCGGTACGAAATTCGCCGTTCGCGCGATCACGGAAGGTCTCCGCAAGGAAGAATCGGTCGACAATCACATCCGTGCAACGATCATCTCACCGGGAGCGGTCGATACAGAACTGAAGGACCATATCTCGGATGACGAGATCAAACAAGGGATTGGTGACTTGAAAGCGATCGATGCGAGCGCGATTGCGCGTGCCATCGCCTATGCCGTTAACGAACCAGAGGATGTCGCGATCAACGAGATCCTGATTCGTCCAACGGCTCAACGTTAATTATTTGTAGATTTGTAGATTTGTAGATTTGTAGATTTGTAGATTTGTAGATTTGTAGATTTGTAGACAGGACCCCTCATTAGCCAAACAGCTAACGAGGGGTCCTGTTATGTTTAGAGTAGTCGCTCCGCGATGAGCTGGTACGACTGCAATCGTTTTTCTTGATCAAAGGCATTGTTAATCAGTAAAAATTGATCCGTTTGATAACGCGTTGCTAATGCCTCAAGCTCTTGCGCAACGACATCCGGTGTTCCGACAATCGTCCGTCGGCGATCTTTACGAATCCGTTCCGCTTGCACGTCATTCCAGACCTTTGCTTCTGTCGTCGTAAACGACGGAACGATCGAATTCCCGAGTCGGACGCCTTGAATCCAAGCATCTTGCGTCCGAGCGAGCCGTTCGGTCTCTTCTTGTGTCGGAGCACAAATGACGAAAACACAGACGATGACGTTCTTCCCACCTGCCTCGCGATATGTCGAGAGCGTCTCTTCCCAACGATCCGGATTGATGAAGTGACCAAAAACGAGACCAAGATCTTGTTCTGCTGCAATTCGCGCACTACGTGGCGACAGACCAAGGATCGAAATCGGTGACGGTTGACGGTCACGCGGTGTCGTCTTGACGATCCGGTATGGGTGTCGATTCGATAAACCGTCTGTTAAGAAACCCGCCGTTTCATTGACGAGTCGACTAAACTCAGCTGCCCGATTTTTCTCTCCATCCGTCAACGCAAGTCGTGTCCGTTCGCTCCCGCCCGGAGAGTTACCGATCCCGAGTTCGATCCGCCCCGGATAAAACGCATCAAGCGTCGCAAAGCTCTCGGCGACTTTCAGTGGATGATACTGCGGCAACAACACGCCACCTGAACCAAGCTTGATTTTTGACGTCTTCGCACCCATTCGGGCGATGAACAACTCCGGTGCCGCACTGAGCAACCCGTTCGTATTATGATGTTCCGCGAACCAGTACCGTTCATAACCGAGTCGCTCGGCTTCTAAGACGAGTCGTTCCGTCGCTTCCATCGTCGCTTCGACCGTATCGCCCTCATGTAACGGCACTTGATCCAGTATTCCTAGTCGCATCACGCATTCCTCCTCTACCCTTTCAGTGTAAAGGGTGGAGGAACGGAGTTCAAAAACGAGGCTCAGACTCGCACGAGACGATCTTCGATGATGACGCCATCTCGCATCTCGATCGTTCGGTTCGCCCGTTCTGCGAGTGCCGGATCGTGGGTGACGAACAAGACGCCGCAGCCCTTCTCTTCGTTTAATGACCGTAAAAGATTGAAAATGATTTCTCCCGTATCCGTATCGAGATTCCCTGTCGGCTCATCGGCAAGCAACCATTTCGGTTCATGAACGAGTGCTCGGGCAACGGCGACCCGTTGCTGTTGTCCACCGGAAAGTTGCGACGGCAAACTGCCTGCTTTATCAGCGAGACCGACTTGCGCGAGTAACTGCTCGGCGCGTTCTTTTTTATCGTATGGTACTTTCCGACCGAACAGAGGCGCCATGACATTCTCAAGCGCTGTCAGCGTCGGAATCAAATGAAACTGTTGGAAGATGAAGCCGATGTTTTCGAAACGGAAATCGGATAGTTCCTTACTGTTCAATTTATTGATCGGCTTTCCGTCATAATGCAACTCCCCACTCGTCGGACGATCGAGGGTTCCGATCAGGCTGAGTAACGTTGATTTTCCGGATCCTGAAGGTCCAATGATCGAGATGAAGTCACCTGCCTCAAGCGTCACATCGATGTCTTGTAACGCATGTGTCTCGACACCGTCTCCCGAAAATGATTTTCCCATCTGTTTGCATTGAAATGTTCCTTCCATATGTAAGCCCTCCATATATTCGTGATAACTTACTATTCAAGAATTTATTGGGAATTCCTTCTAAATGAGAGGAAATAAAAAACAGCATTCTTGAGGAACAAGAATACTGTCAAGAAACACGTGGTTGAATGGAGACGAAATTTTTACGATAGACGAGTTCATACGGTAAGACGAACAATAGGCAAGCGAGAGCCGTGAATTGGATCATGCTACCGAATGGTGGTAACGGAGACAATGACGCATCATGCCACGCTTCATATAGACCGATGAATAGAAATAAGACGACAGCACTCGTCGTCACGTAGATGAGTAGACGAAGGGTTAACGGATAGTGGCGAACAATCCACAACATTGGTAAACCAAAGATAAAATAGGATAACGTCATCGCAAACGTTCCGAACTGATAGACGATCTCAAAGTCGATCGTCGTCAAGAACGAATACGCTGTGAACGCTAAGAACGAAAGAATCGTCACAACAGCCGCATAACTGATCCAGCGCATACGGTTGGGCTCCTCTCCTGAATGTCGTTCCTGTTCGCGCAATCGCGACAGAAACCGGATATGTACAATTAGTGTAGGCAGTCCGATTTCATTTGTCAATTGTCTTCAGATTGACTTATTCAGTCACTAAACGATTGCACTGGAAGCGGATTCATTGAATAATGGAAAAAATGGACTAGGAAAGTGAGGTTTTACCGATGGAGGACCAATTCACGAATTTTCGTGATCGTTTTGAAGCTACTCCTGATCGCCACGAGGGTCTTTCGTATGACGAGGTCGAGTCACGACTGACGTCTTCGAAACAAGCAGCCCTCGCTTGGATGGAACAGACAGGCGGAGAGCCGAATGTCGTAACCCTTGATGGACGATTCGTCATCGTCGACACTGTCAAAGAGAGTCCGTCTGGTCGTCGAAGTGTCTGTTTGGACGAATCCGCTCGACTTGGTCGAAAGAAAAATGCGCCTGTCGCAAGTGTCGAGTCGATGATTGAGGCGCTAGAGGTGCACCTCTTAACACCTGAACAGTATCAAACACTGCAGACGCAGTTTTCGTTTGACGAAAAAACCTCCAGTTGGCTAGCGACACCGGACGTGATCCGTCAAAAAGGCGGTGCCCTATACGGAGATCGTCGTTATGAGACGACGTTCATTTATCACAACGGAGTGGATTCCTATTATGCGAGCCGAGGATTTCGTGTCTGCATTGAGCTAGACTAATCAAAAAACACTCTACGATTAAAGTAGAGTGTTTTTTGTAAATTATAGGTAATAAAACCCAATTATGATATGATGGTCGATGAATAGAGGAGGTGGACGTCATATTTGTATTGGGATTGATTGTGGGTGGTCTTCTCATGTTGATCAGTTTCCGGTTATTCCGCCAGCAACAGCCGGATACGATCGCATTGTGTAAAGATATCTTCTACGTGTTCGAAGTCCAGCCGGAATATCGGTTTCGTTATATCAGTCCTTCCCTCGATGACCATATGGGGAAAGGCGTGACAGCAGCCAGCTACATGGATCCGGACGAGTGTTTCGCACGGATTCATCCGGAAGACATCGAAGTCTTGATGTCGAAGATTTCGGGCGATTGTGACTACGATCAGCCGTTTCGGCAACGCTGGCGGACGAATGACGGGACGTACGTCTGGTTCGAAGAATATGCGACACCAATTCGCGAAAATGGACAGATCGTTGCCATCCAAGGAGTGATCCGTAACATTGACGAGCAGTTGAAATCACAACAGGCATTGCTCAATCAGTACCGGATTGATACCTTGACACGTCTTGGGAATCGTCATGCCTTCAACGAGGCTGTCCACAGACTCGATCAAGAGAAGACGGCGTATGGGGTGATTCTGCTTGACTTGAATGAACTAAAAGAGCTCAACGACCGGTTCGGTCACGCGGTCGGTGATGCCTTGCTTGAACAAACAGGACTTTGCATCCGCCGCTTGACAGACCATGGCTACCGGATCGGTGGTGATGAATTCGTCTTGATCGATGAGAGTCCGTCGATTGAGCTGTTCGAGGGATTCGTCGAACACGTCCGCTCGACGTTCGAGACACACGAAATCGGGCTCGCAATCGGCGCCGTACATACGACAACAGGACGCCGTGTCGACGACGTCCTGCATGAGGCAGATGAGCAGATGTATCAAGAAAAGATGAATGATCGCTTAAGTCGTCAGCATGGATTGATGCGCTTGAAGCAATAAGGTGTTGAAGCGTTCCGGTTGATCGAGATTCGCCGTATGCCCGGCTCCCTCGACTGGTAAGACGATGACGTTCGGCACGTGTTCCGCAACGAACGCGGTTGCGTCGACTTCGTATGTTTCATTCGTTCCGTTTAGGATGACGACCGGTAAGGTGATCGACTGCAGCATCGTTTCCGTTAATGCCGGAAAACGGAACGTCATCAAATCGAGGACTGCCCGCGCTGTCGTTTTCCAGGCAGGACCATGCAACTGTTCGAACTGTTCGGCAATTTCCGGTGCCTGCTGTTCGAGGTCGAGGAAGAACTCTCGTTGCTTGCGCATCAGCGGTTCCATCGCTTTAGGAATGAATGGTGAAAAACCCGTGATACATATCCCTTCGAGTTCGTCCGGTGGATCGAGTGCCAGTTGCATCGCAAGCGTTGCGCCAAGCGACAACCCGAGAATCCATCCTGGACCTTCCTGTGCCATCCGTTCGCGGATGGCACGTGTTGCTTGTGATAAGTAATCTTCCGTTGCCGGTTCCGTCGTCATTCCGTGACCAGGCAGATCAATCGGAATGAACGTAAAATCATCCGCTAAAGCAGATAGCTGTGGTGCAAAGTGTGTTGCTGCCGTTCCCATTAAACCATGTAGTACATACATACGTGTCATACGGTAAACTCCTTAAATTGATGTAGTGTCAATATCGCGTCTACGATGACGTCCGGACGATCGCGATGCATCAGGTGTGATGTTCCCGGAACGAACGTCACGTTCGCCTGATAGGATAGATTCGCCTGTCGCTGAATCAATTCCTGCCATTTTTCTTCCATCCGCTCCAGTTCGTCTTTTGGAAAACCAGCAGCGCTCATCGTTTCGATCGACTGCGCTTTGTCCCGTCCAAGAACGGTCAACGGAATACCGAGATCGCGCATGCGTGGTTGAAGATCTTTCGCATCACTTTTCCACTGCGAGATAATCGCATGCATCGACCGGTAATACGCCGGGTTCCAATCCGTGCGGTCATCCCCGTCCGGGAAACGGTCACGTAAATCAGTTGCTTTTGATAGTTCTTCGAACCGATCGATCCAGACAGCGTCATCCCCTTCTCGGTCGAGCACTGGTGTATCAAGCTGATCGAGTTCTGCTAAATCAATGGACGTCGCATCCACGAGGACGAGACCGGCGACGCGTTCTGGATGATGTAAAGCAAAAGCTTGAGCGACGAGTCCACCATAGGAATGACCGACGAGTGTGACTGGAGTCGTGATATCTATCACGTTAAGGAACTGGTCGATTTGGCGTAAGATGCCAGTCGTCCCGTCGATGTAATCATTCGACCATTCGTGCGGATGAAAGCTGACGACGCGGTAGTTCGGTGTCAGTTTAGTCAGAATGTCCGCCCAGTCCTGATACGTCCCACCGAGCGAGGGTAGGAGTAACAACGGTCGACCTGTCGAACCGTCATCATAATACGTCACTTGTTTTCCCTGATGCTGCATAATTCGTTCCATTATAATCACTCCTCTATACTTTGAAAGATGGTGTTTACCTTGATTCGTGCCCTATTATTTGATTTAGACGAGACGTTACATGACCGGTCCGGTTCTCTTCCCTATTTCCTTCGGGATCAGTATCAACGTTTTCGTGAAGTTGCGCATGTTCCGATCGACGACTACATCACGACTTTCTTATTGCTTGATCAAGAAGGACGCGTCTGGAAGGACGTCGTCTATGCCGAAATGATTCGTCGCTTCCAATTGTCGCTTTCTGTTGAAGTACTGCTACAGGACTACGTGACGCGTTATCCGATCTTCGCACGGAGCTTTCCGGGAGTCGACACCTTTTTTGCGCAATTACCGCCTGATCTACCCATCGGCTTACTGTCGAACGGTCGGACGACGTTCCAACGTGCCGTCTGTGACGCAATCGGACTGTCTCCCTCCTTTACGCAGATTGGGATTTCGGATCAAGAAGGCGTCCGTAAACCGGATCCGATATTTTTCCTTCGCTTAACGGATCGTTTAGGTGTTCGCCCGGACGAAGTCCTTTATGTTGGCGACAATTACGACCACGACATCTTACCGGCACGCGCCCTCGGCATGCAGGCGATTTGGAAGCGCACAGGCGATGTTCCATTGACTGACACGCAATTTTCGGACTGGTGCCAGTTACCTGCCCCACTTCAAGACCTGATACGAAAGGAGAACCAGCCATGACGGAACAGATTCGCCGTTTCCAACCTGACGATTTTGAGCAGATTCATCGATTGAACGCATTAGAAGGGTGGCAGGATCTCGTCGCTGATCAAGAGCGGACTCGCAACGCGTGGATGAATGCAAATGCCGCTTTCGTCCTTGAGTCTGACGGAGAAATCCTTGCCTATGTCCGCGCTTTAACGGACGGTTCGGTGACGACGTTCGTCTGTGAGCTCCTCGTCAGCCGAAACGCACGCAAGCGTGGGTACGGACAACAGTTACTCGATCACTTGCAACTTACCTATCCGACGCGGATCGATCTCCTAGCAACTCGTCAGTCTGCTTCTTTTTATGAACAACAAGGATTTCGTGCTTTCCATGGTTTCCGTAAATCACGATGAAGCGAGTGATTTCGAATAACTCGTGCTCGTCACGCTGTAGCCCATCGATTGATAAAAGTGATGGGCTGCTTCGCGTTCTGGTCGATTACCACTGTTCAGTAAAACGGCAGTTGCTCCTCTTGCATGCGCCCAGTCTTCCGCTGCTCGGATCAAACGGCGTCCAATTCCCTGCCGACGATATTTCGCGTTGACGACGAACGCGACGATTCGGACATAGGTCGTATCATGCTCGAACGCTTGCGCCTGAAACAGACCGACGCAGCCGAGAAGCATATCGTCGTCTTCTAACACAAGCAATTCATAATCCGGATGACGGGTGACCCGCGAAAATCGTTCGCGTAAGACGTCCTCGCTTGCCGGATAACCAAGCTGCGTCATCAATCCGACCAATTGTGGTAGATCGTCTGTTGTCCAAGACCGGATGGTCATATTTCTCTCCCCCCCTTATCGTGTGGGCGACAGAATCATCACCCGTTCTCGACCCTCTTCCTCACCGACGACCAGTACGTGCTCAGATACCGGATCGTCCTTGATTTGATAGACGGTAAATGCATCGAGGTTCGACGCAAAATCAGATGTGTCTTGTTCCAGTCCCGTATCGTTCAAGACATCATCCGTAACACCAAGTCGTTTCCCTTTCAATTGTTGCCAGTCTAAATTCGTCATCTCTTTTGCTACTTTGTAAAACTGTTCATCATAATACATGCCGACCCTCATCGATTGCGACGATTGCTCGGGAACGGTCTCTTGTAAGGAACTGAAACCGATGATCGTCAGACCGGCAGCAATGCAAACAGCTTGTACCGAGCGCCGGCGCCGTTTCGCTTTGCGGATACCTTGGATTGTCCGTTGCCTGACGGATGACGGTACGTCAATCAAGATTTTTGGCTCGTGATTCATAGACTCATCCCCTTCTGTCGTCGTACTTTCTCGAGTGCGCGGTACAACGTGCTTTTGATCGTACTCAGTGGCACATTGAAGGTTTGCGCAATCTCTTGCAATGACAAATCTTCTTCATACCGGAAGTAGACGATTGATCGCTCGGTCGGCTCGAGGACATCCAGTAAATCGTCCAAGTACAAACGATCGACGAGACGCTCTTCAAACGACGTCGTTTGACTCGGTTCAATCGCGAGCGGCTGAAACGACGCTCGATGTTGCTGGAAAGCGCAATTCATCGTGATGCGCGTCAACCACGTCTTAAAATACGAAGCATCCCGTAAACTCTTTCGTCCACGCCATGCCCGGTACGCGACCTCTTGGACGTTCTCAAGCGCTGCCGCCTCCTCTTTCAGATAAATGAAGGAAATACGGTACACATAGTCTTCTTCTGCGAATAAAGCTGCTTCAAAAGCAGCGTCGGATAATGCTGCACCTGACTTTCGAAACACATCTGCATCCTCCTTTTTTGCAATCACTCCCCTATTAGATACGCGACACGTTTAAAAAGTTTCATTTTTTTCAAATTTTTCTTATAATTCCCTTTTCTTGCATGAATGAATTCGATAGGATGGGAAACAGAGAGGATGATGAACGTGTACAAGAAACTCACTGCTTTACCGGAGCTTATGCATCTCGAAGGGGCGGTCTCCATCCACCAGCAAGGTGAAATGATCTTTAGTCATGCTAACGGATTCGCACATCGGAGCTACCGTATATCGAATACAGAAACGACGCGCTTCGGAATTGCCTCTGGTGCAAAACTCTTCACGGCGGTCGCCATCTTACGGTTAGTCGAGGCAGGAAAGGTTGCACTCGACGAACGCGTCGCGACGATTCTACCGGACATAGGAATCGATCTAGACGGTGTGACCGTGCATCATCTGTTAACCCATACGTCAGGCATCGGTGATTATTTTGACGAAGCGACGATGACCGATTTCGAGGAGGTCTTTCAAGATTTCCCGATGTACCGTTTGCGTCGTCCCATCGATTTTTTACCGTTGTTTCAGGACCAAAAAAGACTGTTCATTGCAGGCGAACGTTTTCATTACAACAATGCGGGATACATCCTGCTCGGTCTCGTGATCGAACAATTGACGAAACAACCCTTCGCGGATTACGTGACGAACGAATTATTCGCTCGTGCGCAAATGACACAGTCTGGTTACTTCCGACTCGACTCGCTACCGGCAGATACAGCCATCGGGCACATCGAGAATGAAGACGGAACGTGGCGAACGAATCACTATGCGTTACCGATCATTGGCGGACCTGATGGCGGCGCCTTCCTCACAGCATCAGACATGGAACGTTTTTGGCGAAGTCTTCTGACGCATCAGTTGCTGTCCGAATCGATGACTACTCAACTGTTTCATCCTCACGTCAAAGTCAACGATATTGCGTCTTATGGTTACGGCGTCTGGCTGAAACGACTCGATGCCTCGCACGAGAAATGGCACATCATGGGTTACGACCCGGGCGTCAGCTTTCATTCCGCCTATTATCCACAATCGAATACGATCGTCACCGTCTTATCGAATACGTCTGACGGAGCCTACGCGCTCGTTCAGGCCATCGAACTACTTTTACTTGAGAAAGGAATCCATACATGAATCTTTATATCGCTTCTCGCTTTGATCACACGTTGACCGTCCGCTGGCTCCGCGATGAACTCCGCTTGCGTGGACACGATGTAACATACGACTGGACGATGAATGATCGGGCAGAGGATCCCGAAGCATTACGAAAGATTGGTCTTGCTGAATTCGAAGCCGTGCAACAAGCGGACGCCTTCGTCCTCGTGTTACCAGCAGGAAAAAGTAGTCACGTCGAACTCGGGATTGCGCTCGCGACGAATCGCCCGATTTACTTATGCATGCCGGATGCGACCTACTTCACCGGACCATTGGCCAGTACGTTCTATCATATCGGACGGACGACCTCTTGCTTCGGAACGAAAGAAGATTGGCTCGCGCAGATTCTCGCCGATCGCTTACCGGAAGAACAACTGACGTCATGAGGACCGTCCTGTTGACGATTGGACCGACCCATGCCGGGAAAACGACGTTCGCCCGACAGCTTGCTCAACGTCTCTCATCAAGCCTTGTCATCGATCAGGATCTTCAAGCACGTTTTTTGCTCGAACATTATCCGGACCTCGTTCCAACAGAAGGACCGAATC
Organism: Exiguobacterium sp. s191; assembly: GCF_018618955.1. Lineage (NCBI taxonomy): Bacteria > Bacillati > Bacillota > Bacilli > Caryophanales > Exiguobacterium > Exiguobacterium sp. s191. The sequence goes on from NZ_JACSNC010000001.1 coordinate 945,020, forward strand.
AGATCAAACATGACTTGACGGGATGGTTGATCGAACAGGCAATCACGTCTTCCGTTGAGACGATCATCTTATGTAATGCCAACACCACGCAGACCGGTCGGAAACAATTATTAGATCCATTCTCCCGTTCGACGTTCCGCTCGATCCTCGTCTGGTTCGATTTACCCGAAGTGACAATTGCAGACCGACTGACTCACTCCAAACGCGATGGACGAGAGATTCGTGGCGACTCGTCGTACTACGACATCTATCAGCGTCAACGAATCGAGCCGCCAGTTACAGGTGAAGCGGACCAAATCGTTCGTCTTCGTTCGACGGAAGACGTTGACACATTCCTCGACCATGTCACGAATCCGTCGCTTGATGCTCTCTGCGATGCGGTATTGACTGATTGAACAACATGACAATCGTGCGTAAAGCACCCGCTTCTTCATCAACGCATGCAAAAAGACTAGCCGATATGTAACCGATTACAAAAGAAAGAAGGAACACTCATGTCTGAAGAACAACGACTGACTGGTGGAAATGTCTCCGCTGTCTATCAAAAAGGTGAGCATGTCTATCGCTCACAAAAAGAGAACAGCAACAACGTCCAACGGTTATTACGCCACTTAGAAGCTAAACGCCTATCCGGTGTTCCCCGTTTCGTCGGCATCGACGAACAAAATCGAGAGATCCTGACCTTTCTCCCTGGCGAAACGGCCGATTATCCCCTAAAAGCATACATGTGGCATGATGACGTATTGGACGATGTCGCACGTCTGATGCGCCAGTATCATGACGCGACAGTCGACTTCGACGTCTCACCGGACTGGGCACCGTTGCTCAATACCCCGACTCCACACGAAGTCATCTGCCACAACGATTTTGCCGTCTATAATACGATTTTTCAGGATCAAAAACTGAGTGGCGTGATTGACTTTGACCTCGCAGCACCCGGTCCACGTGCTTGGGATATCGTCTATGCGCTCTATACGTTCGTTCCGCTTAGCCGCAGACGACAAGCACCTGACGGATCCGTTCTTGCTTATTCACCAGAGCAAGATGACACACGTTTCGCCAAGCGAGTGAGTCGGTTCCTTGATGCGTATGGCTATGAAGGACCGCGTTCCGAACTGCGATCCATGTTATTGTTGCGCGTCGAAGCCCTCTATCTGTTGATTGATCAAAGAGCTGCGGACGGTGATGCTGCCTTCATCAAGATGAAAGAAGAGGGTCACGACACACATTACCGTGCGGAATACCGTTTCATCGCGGAACATGGGGAGAAGTGGTTCATCGATAAACCCTCGATAAAATAACGTTTGATTCGCTAAGTTCGATGATTAGGATAAAGGAGTAGTTTCTTTGAAAATAATTGATCTTGATTTTCTACTGACGACTGAAGAATACGATCTCGAACTGGATACAATGTCATTAAAGGCGAACGACCATTACGCGATTGATTTCTATTTTTATGGCGCTGACGAAACATTCAAGCTTTTGATTGACGATCCTTCGCGCGATTACTTTTTGATGCGTTTCGAAAAGTACGCCGTTTTCCTAGGAACGTTGCAGGAGCATGGCATCATCGACGACAGACTCCGGAACCCTTATCCGGTCGTGAAGTCAAAAGAATCGATCTTGGGAGAGTTCGCTGCAAAGTATATGAAAACGAAGGAAGTTTATACGGAACGGGGAGACTTGCACTTATTTGCCATCAGGACACATGAACAGGATTTTTACATTTTGTCCTACAGTGATCCAATCATCATTGATCATATGGCGAAAGAGGATTAATTGAACAGCACATGAATATCATCACTTAGTCCTCATGGATACACCCGATTTTAGTTTCAATACGACTCTTAATTCCGTCATTGTCGAAGGAAAGGCAGATGCCTTTGCCGAGCGAATCGTCAAAGACGTTTCCATTCCTTGGAATGTCGATATGGATGAAGCAACAAAGAAACATGTCGTGCATCTCGTCAACAGCCATGAAGTATCACAACTCGACTTCGTTGTAGGTAACGAAAAAAAAGAGATTCCTCGCTGGAGTAACTACATGTTAGGGCGTGATATCCTCAATCATTATTTTGAGTTGCATCCAGATCAGTCCATTGCTGACTGGACCTATACGAATCAAACAGATATCTTAAAAGGATACAAGTATCAAAAGATTCTTGAACAATGAGGTGCTTTCATGAAACACACATGTCCCGTCTGTGGATATGACCGAATGGACGACGTTGCTTATTATGAAAATGGTGACGCTTCGTTCGAACTTTGTTCTTGTTGTGGCTTTCAGTTCGGAGTAGACGATGATGTCGAAATCGAGGACGGTATCTTCTTATCAAGAAGTGAGACACACGACTTGTATCGTGCGAACTGGCTCAAGGAGGGTGCTAAAATCTTTAGTGATTATGCCTTTGAGCGTGGTCAAGCAAAAGACGAACCTTTAGCGCGAACAGTACTGGAGAGTCAATTACAAAACCTCTAAGTCATAACGAAAGAATTAAACACAAAAATTATGGTAGCTAAGAGGGATATGTGATGTTGATTCAAATAATCGGTATCTTTTCAATCATCTTTATACTTTGCTTAATTTTTACAAACCAACCATTGAAAAGAATCATTGTCGTTTTATTCGCAAGTTCTATCATCATTTTCGTTGCACGTATTTTAACGACACAACAATCGATTGCAGAAGCGTTTTTTAATTCGTTTGGCTTTTTAACGCTTTTAGCATTCGTGATAGTCATTATTCAGCTTTATAAGAAGCAGTCCATCAAAAAAAAGTAGTCCATAACATGAAATCAAAGACCTTCACGACTACAAGCAAAAAAAGCAATAAAGCGCGGAATTTCACGAGAGTCTCGTGTAAGTCCGCGCTCCTTTTTGTCTGTCATCATTCTCGCGTCTCGTGCGCCATCAACATAACGGTCACGATTGCTCCTTGATCTGGATGATTCTTAATCGTCAACTCACCGTCATGTAAATCGATGATTCGTTTAACGATCGATAATCCAAGACCATGTCCTTCATTCGCTCGTGACTGTTCGCCTTGATAAAAGCGATCGAACACGTACGGTAAGTCCTGTTCTGCGATTCCTGGTCCTTCATCGCGAATCGTGACACGAATGTTCTTTCCTTCACTTAAGGTCACTTCTAACACTCCCGATTCCGGCGAATAACGAATCGCGTTCTCCAGCAGATTGAGCCAGACGTGCTGCATCAGTTCCTCTTCCCACTCGACGGACACTTCCGGTAAATCGAGCTCCAGTCGAAGTGATTTCTCCGTCCATTGTCGTTCCAGTAGTAAAAGACATGTCCGAAGTTGTTCGTCGAGGCGATACCGTTTCCGCTCGATGATCGTCTGATGATCAAGCCGCGACAAGCGGACGAGATTTGACGTCAAGCGTGATAGACGGGTGCTCTCTTGCTCCATGATCCTCAAGTACTGCTGCCGTTTATCCGAGTTTTCTTCTGTCTGTAACAATTTAGAAAATCCTTGAATCGAAGCAATCGGTGTCTTCAACTCATGCGAGATCGAGGCGACGAGATCCTTTGCGAGATGGTCGTTTCGTCGCAGTGCTTCGGTCATGTGGTTGAAGTTTTCAACGAGGAGCGCGACCTCATCATTTCCACCTTCCTTGATCGAGACATCATAGTTCCCGTTCGTCACTTCGATCGCCGCTTCACTGATGCTACGAATCCGTCGTGTCACGAGCGTAACGGCAAGCCACGTCAGGATGAAGGCGACGCCGATCGTGATGACGATACCGATCCCAGCTGACGTTCGTAATCCGTCAAGGATGCGTTGTCCGGCAATCGGTGTCGAGACGAGATATCCTGTCTCTGTTTGGCGAATGTATTGCGACGGTTCGAGCCACGTTCCACCGATCGTGATTTCACCCTTTTGCTGTAACTGGTCACGTTCTGACGACGATAATGATTGTACTTGATTGAGCGACGTGTATTGTGTCGTTTGAATCAAAGACTGATCCATATACTGACTCGCCTCAGCGAACGACAGGTTTTGGTCTTGCATCAATCGTTCAATCTGATCCGTTCGTTGTTGCAATTGATTATTTAGGTCTTGATCGACTTCTTGGAACTGGAACCAGATCGTCATGATGAACGGTAACAGCAGTGGTAGTAACAATAAACCGAAGAGGATGACGAAAAAGCGACCAGAGATCGAGCGGACGAAGCGTTTCACTGGATCACTCCCTTATAACCGAGTCCCCAGACCGTCTCGATCGTAAAATCATCATAGGCGCTGAACTTGTCACGCAACCGCTTGATGTGGACATCGACCGTCCGACTGTCGCTCTCGACATCATATCCCCAAATTTCGTCCATCAACTGCTGACGCGTAAAAATCTGCTTCGGATGTGCCAGCAAGCGATAGAGCAGTTGAAACTCCTTTTGTGGTAACGGTATCTCACCATGAGGCGTTACGACCGTCGCGTCCGTCATCCGTAGTTGCAGGGCACCTACGATTAATTCTTGCGCTGCTACGATCTTTGACCGTCGTAACAGAGCTCGGATCCGAAGTAACAGTTCGTCCAAATCAACCGGCTTGACCATATAATCATCAGCACCGGTCGTGAACCCGGCTTCCTTATCCTGAAAGGAATCCAGCACCGTCAACATCAAGACAGGTTGTTCGTATCCTGATTCACGCAGCAACTCAACCAGTTCGATCCCTGAAACGTGCGGCATCATCACATCCGTCACGACGAGGTCGACGTGTTTCTGATCGAGTTGGTCGAGTGCGTCTTTCCCGTCTCTCGATTCAATCACCGTAAAGCCGGCGGACCGGAGTGTCTCGCCTAATAGTAGACGGACATTCCGGTCATCTTCGGCAATCAAAATCGTTACCATCGTCCTCCTCCTTCACTTAAACATTTCGTAAGGCTTCGATCGGATTCAAACGAGATGCCTTTCGCGCTGGCATATAACCGAACAAGACACCGACACCGATCGAGAATCCGGCGGCAAGCAGAATCGTGCTCACGGAGAGTGTGAACGGTGTACTAATCATCAGACTGACGCCAAATGCGAGCATCGCTCCGACAAGAATGCCGATCACTCCACCCATCAAGGACAGCAGAATCGATTCCAAGAGGAACTGAAGGCGGATCGTACGTGGTTTCGCACCGAGTGCTTTACGTAAGCCAATCTCCGTCGTTCGTTCCGTGACCGAGACGAGCATCATATTCATGATGCCGATCCCACCGACGATTAAGGAAATCGACGCAATACCCGTCAACAAGAGCGAGAGCATCGTATTGATTTGGTCAATCGAATCGAGGGCTTCATCCAAGCTGACAACGTCATACGTATCGTCGCGTCCGTTATAGAACTGGTACAGCTTTGCCGAGACATCCCGTTTGACGGTCGCGACGTCTGCCGCGTCCGTCTTGAAGACATCCACTTGCTTAACGGCTGTCACCCCAAGCGTCCGCAGGGCTGTCGTATAGGGAATGACGATTTGATCGCCATCCGCGTCACTGACACCGACGATCCGGTAATCGAGTCCATCGAGCTTGATTGTCTTACCGATCGCGACCTGACCCGGATAGAGCGTCCGGGCGACGGACGGACTGACGACGGCGACATGCGTCTGTTGTTTCACATCACTGATGACGATACCACGTCCTTGCGGGACATCTTCTGATTCCCGGTAATAGATGTGGTTTCGTCCTTCGATCGTCACTTGGTCGAGCGTGTGATTTTCGACACGGACGTCCCGGACCGTCGAAACGGTCGGTGAGACACCGCGTGTTCCTTTAATCGTGTTTAACTCTTCCAGTTGTGCAGGTGATAATCCTTCTTTCAACGGCGTCTCTGTCGTTTGGACCGTTAATTTATTGGCACCGAACGACGCGACCTCTTCGTTGATTGAGGCCGTCGCGCCGTTGACGATCGAAATTAAGGCGATGATCGATGCGACACCGATGATGACACCAAGCGTCGTCAAGAACGACCGCATCTTATGATGCCAGATATTCGACCATGCCATCCGTAACGTTTCGCGAATCATGTCGTCACCTCCGTCACCTGACCATCCTCGATCCGGATGATCCGGCGGGCTTGCTTAGCAATATTGACATCGTGTGTGATCATGATGATCGTCTTCCCTTCCTCTGAGAGGCTCTCGAACAACTCCATGATTTGTTTCCCTGTCTTTTGATCGAGCGCTCCGGTCGGCTCATCGGCGAGTAAGATCGTCGGTCGCGTCACGAGCGCCCGGGCAATCGCAACCCGTTGTTGTTGACCACCGGACAGTTGACTTGGTAAGGCATCGGCTTTATCTGTCAATCCGACACGTTCCAGGAGCTCAAGCGATCGTGCGCGGCGCTCTTTGCGCGAGACGCCGGCATAGATGAGCGGTAATTCGACGTTTTGTAAGACGCTCATGCGCGGTAGCAACTGGAACTGTTGAAAGATGAAGCCAATTTCTTCATTGCGAATCGTCGCTAGCTGATCCTCGGATAGATCGTGGACGAGCTGCTCCTGCAAGCGATAGACGCCGTTTGAAGCGACATCGAGGCATCCGATGATATTCATCAGCGTTGATTTTCCTGAACCCGAAGGTCCGAGGATCGTCACATATTCACCAGCCTCGATCGTCAGCGATACTCGATCGAGGACGATGTGACGATTGGTTCCTTCGCCGTAAGATTTTTGGATTTCTTGCAAGTCAACGACCGGCATCAGGACGCACCTCCTGGTGGAGTCGGAAGAAGACCGGAACCACCGTCTTCACTCGGCAGGAAGACTTCGTCTCCGGCGGACAATCCGTCCTTGATTTCAATATCCTGTCCGTCCGTCACGCCCGTCTCGATGTATTGACGAGTCGTTTCCCCGTCTTTTTTCACATACACATACGGACGATCCGACTTCGAATACGAAATGACATCGAGCGATAAGACAGGTACATCTTGTGCGAGTTGATATGGTAAACGTCCCTCGACCGTCATGCCGGGTAACCAGTTTGACGAGCTCGGTATCGACACCTTTGCATTGAAATACGTACTTCCATTTTCCGTCACAGCTTCCGGACTAATCGATTCGACCTTCCCGTTGATGGTTTTATCAGATGCATCCGTCTGTAGTTCAATCGCATCTTCAACTTCAATCCGTTCGATATCTTGTTCATCAATTTTCAGACGAGCGATCAACGCTTTGTTGTCTGCAACAACGAAGAGGACGGTATTCGGGGCATAGGCTTCGCCTTCCGTGACGTCAAGACGAACGAGTTGTCCGGAGCGAGGTGCCTTGAAATCTTCTCCTCCTTCGACGCTGATGATCGTTTGACCTGATTTGACGGTATCCCCTTCTTCAAATCGAACGTCGGTGACACGGACATCACGATCACTGATGACCGTCTGTCGATCTTTCGCTTCAAGCGTGCCTGAGAAGTAGAAGAATGTTTTTAATGTCTTCGACTCGACGACCTCCTTCGTTCCTTGTGCTTCTCCTCGTCCTAAAAAGAGCGTGGAACCGATTAATAGGAGTACCAGGATGACCCCTCCACTGATCCATAACCATTTCTTGCGTGTTCGTTTCATGTTAAATGCCTCCCTTGATTGGTGTTAATCCGATCATAAGGAGAAGTTATGAACCAACTATGAACAAATGTAAAAAAAGTGGTTTGGTCAAAAATAAAAACGCAATAGACAAAATTTTCTAAAAATAATACACTGAACATAACCAAATTATGTAAAAGGAGTGGTCATATGGATATTACCTTTCAAGATATTTCGCATACATTCGAACGAAGCGGTATCCGGACCGACGTCTTGCATCAACTAAACGGTCAGTTTTCGCAAAGTGAGGTGACGGCACTCGTCGGTCCATCCGGGTCTGGAAAATCAACGTTCCTGAGTCTCCTTGGTTCACTCGATCGCCCGACGTCCGGTCAGATTCTTTATGACGGACAGGACATCACGTCTTGGAAGAACAAACGGTTATCGCAATTTCGCTCGCAAGAGATCGGCTTCATCTTCCAGCAGTTTCACTTATTACCGGCACTGACGATATCTGAGAACTTAAAGGTCGCCTTGTTAAAGCAAAAGACATCCTTCAATCAAGAGGAGCGGATTCTCGAGTTACTCGAACGGGTTGGGCTCGACGACAAACGGAATGCTTTACCGGCTCAATTATCCGGTGGTCAACAACAACGGGTCGCGATCGCCCGTGCCCTGCTCCATCATCCGCAATGGATTCTCGCGGACGAGCCGACCGGTAATCTCGATTCCGTGACCGGTGACGCAATCTTCGAACTGTTACTGGAGCTGCATCGTGAAGCCAAGTGTGGCGTTTTATTTGTCACACACGACTTGGAACTCGCCGAACGTGCTGACCGGATTCTCTTCATGCAGGATGGACGGATCGTCGAAGATCGCCGGAAGCGCACGGTGCAAAGTGTCTAAGTACTGTTAATGAGGAGGTGTCCCGCGATGCACACGTTTCGCGCCAAATTAATCACGAGCTTCATCGGCTCACTCGTCGTTTTTCTGTTGCTATCGGTATCGACGCAGTCCGCGTATGAAGCGTTTCAGAATGCGGACTTCTCGGAACAGGAGACGACGATCGTGCGGGGATGTAATCATAATGACTTATCCAATTTATTCTTCACAAAAAATAGTTGTAATTTCGATGACAAAATCAATGAGCTAGAAGACGGCATCGATTTAGGTGAGTCCGATGAACAAAATAAAAATACGGGTGGAACACCACGTGATCGAAAAGTAAAAAATCTCCCTCCGCTTTCGTTAATGAATATCGTAGAAAGTACGTCTTCTTCCAACAAACTTCTAATCACCGCTGTACTTTTACTCATTGCTTTCGTAGGATACCGGATTCTTCGTCGTCGGCGACGTTCATCACAATCACGAGAATCTGAAAGTGAAGCAAACCATTGGGTCCAACCATCTCCTGAAAGTTATGTCCAACAAGCAAACCTTCAATCGATGCTTACTCCGCCTGAAGAATCATTGCGCCTGATGCTATTTGATTTTAATCAACGCTTACCACGTGCCCTCAAGCGGCGAAGCCATGAATCGTTGACAGACTGGACGGAGCGCATTCATCTGGTGACGCCACTCTCCCCTTACTTCGTCACCCGCTACGCGGCGCAAGCAGAAGCAGAAGCACTCGATGCACAAGCGATTCACCATTTCGAACAAGATCTTGCACATTATTTAAAGACGCAAATCTCCCAATAATAAGCAAAGGAGACTACATATGCTTCGTTTCGTCATCAATCACTGGCGCCGGCAGCGCGGGAAATTTATCCTGACGCTCGTCGGTGCGCTCATCATCAGTGCCGGACTCAGTTTGATGTTCAACTTGACCGACTCCAGTCAAGGAACGGTCGAACAGACATTACAAAAAAAATGGGCGTCTGCCTATGACATCGTCGTGCGACCGAAGGGAAGTCAACTTGCAAGTGAGTCAAATGATTTACTTGAACCGAACTATTTGAATGGAATCGATGGTGGGATTTCCTTCAAACAATACGAAACCATCAAAAAAATGAACGACATTGAAATTGCGGCACCCGTCGCCGTGATGGGTTATGCAAGCATCAATGTTAACGTTCCGAAGGTCTTAAAATTCCAAAAAGAAGACGGAGTATATCGGTTAACGACGCAAGAATACGATGACTCGGGTATTAAAAAAGAGCGCCTTTATGATCAGTCCTATCATATTGCCCAGGGATTAAAAAATCCTGCTCCAGAAAAGAAAACATTCTCTACCAGACCGATACAAGAGTTTTCGAATCTTACGATGAATCACCTGACACTTCTCGTTGCAATCGATCCAGACGCAGAAGCTAAACTTGTCGGACTAGACAAGAGTATTCTTAAAGGTAAAAATTCACGGTATTTTAAAGAAACGGACCAATATCGTAAAGGAGGAAGTGATGGCTCATTCCATACCATCCCAGTCATCATCGATCCCGATGCCGTGAGTCGCGGTAATTTTTCATTTAAAGTCGAAAAATTAAAGGTACCTTTCTCGACTGCCAAAGAGCAACACTCGTTTATCAATCGTCTTGCAAAAGAAGATCTGCACAAAACGTCGTTTAATTCATCTTTAAATGACTACCCAGCAAAAGTTCTACAGAAGGAAACAGTTTCCGTCATGGATATGCAACGTATTTTTCTAAATTCATTGAATGGAAAAACGACACGATTCATGAATCGTGACGCTACTGGTTCCACTGAGGTAGGTCTATTCTTTAAAACGAGTCCACTAAAATACAAGTCTACTAAAAGTCCCTTTCCTACACGCTGGTCCAATGCGTATGCCGTTGAAACAGCTCCAACAAAATTAAAAAATTGGAGTTTTTCTGAAACTAATGTCCCTACATTCGGTTATCGCTCGATTCAATCGACGGGCAAAAAATTTAACTCGAAAGATCCGGGAATGCTCCCTTACGTCGTACCTTATTTTTCGATGAACATCATCGGACAATATGATGCTGACAACATTCAGGTTTCAAAAGATCCGTTAAATCAGTTACCGATGGAGACGTACAGACCGTCAACGGCTGATTTAGTTCTTGACGAAAAACAACAACCGATCAATCCAGCTCGAAAAATTCAATCGTCTGGAAACCCGGTCGGACTACTGACAAACTCACCGCATATTCTAACAACACTTGATGTTGCAAAAGAGACATATGGTGAAAAATCGATTTCGTCGATTCGTCTAAAAATCAAAGGGGCTTCGACCGTCAGTGAAGAGTCAGAACAATTACTCCAAGACGTGAAGCAACAAATCGAGCGAGAAACTGGCCTCATCGCTACGATCACTAAGGGTTCTTCCCCACAACCCGTCGTCATAAAAGTCGTCGAACAAGGCAAGACACTCGGTTGGATTGAACAACCATGGGTTCATATCGGTGCTGCGATGACAATCTTCCGAGAGACGAGCGTTGGGTTCTCCGGTGTTATCTTCGCGATGCTTGCTGTCGCGATCGTCTATGTCCTCGCGACGAGTTATGTTTCGATGCTCGCCCGCCGGAAAGAATTCGCTGTCTTACTCGCACTCGGCTGGCGGACGAAGGATCTCTACAAAATAGTCTTGATCGAGGCGGTAATCCTCGCCGGATTCGTCTCGACGATTGCCTTGATTGTCGAAGGAATCTTCTCAATCGTTCGGAGCGAAGCGATGAACGGCTGGAGTCTCCTCTGGATCACGCTGTTCAGTCTCGTCATCTACCTGGCTGGTGCGACCTGGTCGGCGTGGACGATCCGTCGCATCTCACCATACGAAGCGATCAAGACCGGTGAATACGCGAAAGCGGCTCGTGTCGGACTGAAACTTCGTTCGACCGCGACACTCGCACTAAAAGAACTAATCGGGAAATGGAAGCGGAACAGTTTGTCGGTCCTCTCGATTGCTCTACCGACGGCGCTCTTGACGTTCTTCTTATTCGTGACGTTCCATTTACAGGGTGTTCTTTACACTTCGTGGCTCGGTCAGTTCGTTGCCCTGCAAGTCGGTCCGATGCATTACGTGACGATGGGTGTTGCGATCACGATCGCTATCTTAACGACGGGTGAGATCATGTGGCAAAACGTCACCGATCGTAGGGCATCGCTCGCCGTCCTAAAAGCACTCGGCTGGACGAACGGCGCAATCCGACAGTTGATCGTCCTTGAAGGCTTCCTCGTCGGTCTCATCTCCGGAGTCATTGGACTGATTGTCGCCTACTCGACGATTTACGTTTTATACGATCTTGTTCCCTGGAATGAGCCGTTGTTGATTGGCGTATCGCTCGCCCTACCGATTCTGTTCGGTGTCATTGCAGCCTTCATCCCAGCACAACTGGCAGCACGTGTTCAACCGTATCAAGAACTGAAAGATGCATCTTAATATTTGGCGGAGGGGCAACAGGCGTTGTCCCTCTCTTCACAGGAGGAAGTCTATGTTACCGACATCGATTTATTCGTTATCAGCAGGAGCGGTCGTCTTGAATGACCAAAACGAGATTCTTTTGATCCAAGGACCAGATCGCGGTTGGGAGTTTCCGGGTGGCATCGTCGAGCCTGGGGAAAGTGCAGCTGACGGTATCATTCGCGAAGTCAAAGAAGAGTCTGGAATTGAGATTGAAATCGTGAAATTTTGCGGCATCTATCAAAATCTCGAGGCGAATGTCTGTGCGACCTGTTGGCTTGCAAAAGCGATTGGTGGTCAACCGCAGACGAGCAGCGAAAGTTTAGCAGTCGGTTTTTTCCCGCTCGAAGAAGTGTTACGACGCGTAACGTGGTCGAACTTCAGCGAACGAATCATACATATCTTAGATGAACAGTCTCATCCGTTTTTCGTAGCTTTTACCCCATAAAAGGAGGAATGACGATGTTTCGTTTTGTCTTAAACCAGTGGCGCCGGCAACGTGGAAAATTCATTTTGACGCTCGTCGGTGCGCTCATCATCAGCGCTGGACTCAGTCTGATGTTCAACTTGACCGATTCAAGTCAGGGTACGGTCGAACAGACGTTACAAAAGAAATGGTCGTCCGCGTATGATATCGTCGTTCGACCGAAAGGCAGTCAGATGTCGACGGAATCAAATAATTTACTCGAACCGAATTATCTCAATGGGATCAATGGTGGGATTTCGTTTAAAAAATATCAACAAATCAAACAAATGAATGAGGTTGATATTGCAGCCCCGGTCGCTGTCATGGGGTATGTCATGTCTAATGTTTCCTTTGAAAAAGCGATTAAAATTCCTTCCACACCAGGAATCTATCGTTTTACAGAAACCACTTATATTCAAAACGGCTTCAAGAAGGAGCGACAATCAAAAACTGTGCTTCATCTTGCTCAAGGAACAAAAGTTCAAGTTCCTGAGAACGCTTCATTCATTTCTGAACAAATTGATGGTTTTTCAACGGCTGTCGCTAGAAATCCAGTCCTGATCGTCGGTATTGATCCAAAAGAAGAAGCACGACTGGTCGGTTTGGACAAGAGTGTGCGTACGACGAACAAATCCCGATACTTCAATTCGACCGACCACCATGAGTCAGATACTGCTAATAATCGAAACATCATCCCGATTTTAGTAAATCCGAACTCCTTTAATAAAGGAAGTTACGACTATGATATCGAACGTCTCGATGCTCCTTATCAAACCGAACAAGATCAGCAAAAACTAATTGATAAGGTTATCAAATCACAACCAAAACGGTCTATTATCGATTCTCCTCTTGCCTCTTATCCCGCTAAGAATATTCAACACCTGTCCATCCCAACCGCTAAAGTAGAAGAAACCTATCTGAGAACGATGGTTGAAAAGACAAACAGCTTACAAACGGATTCTGAATATGCAGAAGGAGGACAATTGGTTTATCAATCCGGTCCTCTTCGATTCCAATCAACGGCTAGTCCGTTTTCAAGCCGATGGAGCACAGCTTTTGAAGTATCCGCGACGCCGACACGAATTTCAGGAATCGGTTTTGAGAAGGAACTTATTTCTGATAAAGGGTTTCGTTCCCTCACATCAATGGGACAAAAGGTCAAAAGAGCAGAACCGGGCTCATCTAGTATCATCTTTCCATTTTTACAATTTAAAGTCGTTGGTTTATACGATCCTAATAAAATCAAGGTTTCAAAAGACCCGCTGAACGAGTTACCAATGGAAACTTATCGTCCTTCGTCTGCCGATCTTGTTTTAGATGCGAAGGGCGAACCCGTCAACCCAGCGAAATCGATTGATACGTCTGGTAATCCCGTCGGACTGTTGACGAGTTCTCCAAACATCCTGACGACGATTGACAGCGCGCGAGCAGTCAATGGAGAACAAGCGATCTCTTCGATTCGTCTTAAAATCAAGGGGGCTTCGACCGTCAGTGAAGAGTCGGAGCGACTACTCCAAGACGTGAAAAAGCAAATCGAACAGAAAACCGGATTGATGGTCACTATCACCAAAGGTTCCTCTCCTCAACCGGTCGTCACGAAGGTGATCGATGACGGCAAGACGCTCGGTTGGATTGAACAACCTTGGATCCACATCGGTGCTGCGATGACAATCTTCCGCGAGACGAGCGTCGGGTTCTCCGGTGTCATCTTCGCGATGCTTGCCGTCGCCATCGTCTATGTCCTCGCGACGAGTTATGTCTCGATGCTCGCGCGCAGAAAAGAATTTGCCGTTTTACTCGCACTCGGCTGGCGGACGAAGGATCTCTACAAAATCGTCCTGATCGAGGCGGCGATCCTCGCCGGATTCGTTTCAACAATCGCCTTGATCGTCGAAGGGATCTTCTCGTATGTCCGTAACGAAGCGATGAACGGCTGGAGCCTCCTCTGGATTGCGCTGTTCAGTCTCGTCATTTACCTGGCTGGCGCGACCTGGTCGGCGTGGACGATCCGTCGCATCTCACCGTACGAAGCAATCAAGACCGGTGAATACGCGAAAGCAGCTCGCGTCGGACTGAAACTTCGTTCAACGGTGACACTCGCACTAAAAGAGCTGATTGGGAAATGGAAGCGCAATAGTTTGTCCGTTCTCTCAATTGCTCTCCCAACGGCACTGCTGACGTTCTTCTTATTCGTGACGTTCCATTTACAAGGAGTGCTTTATACATCGTGGCTCGGTCAATTCGTTGCCCTGCAAGTCGGTCCGATGCATTACGTGACGATGGGTGTTGCGATCACGATCGCTATTTTGACGACGGGAGAGATCATGTGGCAAAACGTCACCGATCGCCGGGCTTCGCTCGCCGTCTTAAAAGCACTCGGCTGGACGAACGGCGCGATCCGTCAATTGATCGTCCTCGAAGGCTTCCTTGTTGGTCTGATTTCCGGAATCATTGGACTGATTGTCGCCTATACGACGATTTATGTCTTGTACGATCTCGTACCGTGGAATGAACCGTTGTTGATTGGTGTATCGCTTGCCTTACCGATTTTGTTCGGTGTCATCGCCGCCTTCATCCCAGCACAACTGGCCGCACGTGTTCAACCGTACCAAGAACTAAAAGATGCTTCGTAATCAAAGGAGTTGTACACATGAATTCTATTCAGGCAATATTTCTTGACCGAGACGGAACGATTGGTGGAGATGCCACTGTCCACTACCCTGGAACGTTTGCGTTATTTCCTTACGCTTCTTCGCTAATCGAACGCTTACGCAATCAAGGGATTTTACTGATTGCGTTTACGAATCAACCTGGTATTTCAAAGGGATTGGCGCGTGAAGAGGATTTTCGAACAGAATTACAGAACTTCGGCTTTGATGATACGCTGATTTGTCCGCATGCAGCGGAAGATTGTTGCACTTGTCGCAAACCTTCACCTGAATTATTATGGCAAGCTAAAGTAAAACACGATCTCCGACTCGATCAATGTGTCGTCATTGGGGACCGATGGAGTGATATGATGGCAGCTGCGCACGCCGGGTGTATCAAAATCTTAGTTCGAACCGGTGCCGGAGAGAGCTCCATTCGTGATTACGCTGATCGCGTGGAACAAGCAAACGTCGACTATATTGCCGACGACTTGACGGCCGCGATTGCTTGGCTCGATACGCAAAACTAAACAAACAAAAAGGCGCGCTTCCACAACGGAAGTCGCGCCTTTGTTAATGCTTTGAACGTTTTGGTTGAGAAGATGCGTAGACACTAACCGCTAACACAAATAAGATTGCAAACCATGTCCAAAATGACATGTCATCGCCTCCTTTGAATGATGCGTAGGTACTTTAACTATCTTCTTTTCATTACCAATAAATCCCTGCAATCATTTATTAGCAATTTTTCGTAACAGATAAAGCGCGTAGATGATCGATGGAACAGCCATCGCCATGAGGATGAGATGGACACTTCCGAATAACACGTTCACAGCTAGATTAAAATCTGACACTTTTGTTTCCTCCTACAGCTTAATACTACTTCTAGTTACTCTTCTAGAATAATACATTAAACCGTGTTCGACGCCTTACAATTATGTAATAAATTTCAATTCACATTCTTTTTCCAATACTTCACGTTACACTGAACGTATGAGAAAGAGAACGTAACCATCAAACTTCTTCTCTTTTCCTTAAACAATCAGCTAATCGTAATCGAAAGGTGTGAACGTAGTGCATATCTTAACTAACCAATTAGTCGAATTCATTATCGAGAAGTATCAGTTAAATGATTACATTCTCTATGATTCATCTTACGCTCGAGACAAAATGAATGATCAAACCGTCTACTCGTTTGAAACGTTTTGGATTCCGCGAGGTGCATCGGTCATCGAGGAAGAGAATGGCACGATGCTTCCTGAAGGAACCGTGCAGATTTCGATTGACCCTGTCACGAAACGAACGACGACGTTATCCTTACAGGGTCCGAGCTCGATTTATTCCGTGCCGAACGATTTACGTGATCCAACCACTCGGATCGCTTGGATTGAATCAGAAACCGATATGATCCATGGTACACATTTCATGCTCGAAGAAGAAAACGAAACTTTTTTCAGTTATGTGAGTTGTTACGAAGGGATTCGGCTGACTCCCGGTTGCTTCATTCATCTGACATTAACGGAAAATGGTCAACTCGATGAGTTGTTCCTATACGGTCCTCATCCGCTTGATCATCATGTGAACCAGGAGGTTTTCGCTTTAACGCTCGAGGACATCGACTTGCTAACCAAACAACAAATAAAATGGTTTTCCTACCCTAAAACAGGACATCAATACGCGCATAGCGTCGTCGAGACGTTCGTGACGCAAAAAGGGTCTATTCTTGTTCCAAGTAAACCAGATTTCACTTCCTCTATCGAAGTGAATGATGTGTTATCTTGGACAGGTTTACCGTCTAAAAAGTATGAACGGTATTCGTTTCAATCTGGAGAAACCGTGACGGCGAATGACGTGATCACGCAGACCGAACATCCTGATTTTCATCCGATTTCGCAGGAGACTGTGAACGCTTGTCATACCGTAATCAAAGACTTCATTCAAAACGAGTACCCTGCCGATTCCGGACAATGGATGATTCGGTATATTTACCGGCAACACCCTTACCTTGCTGTCACGTTGTCACGCGCGCATCCGACGTCCTATGTTGATCAGCAACGACGCGTCACGATTCTCCTTGACGAAAAGACACTTGACTGGATTAGCTTGACCGACGATCAGGAACTCCATACCGCGCTCGCATCCGTTACTCCACCGGAGCTCGAAGACGAGCAGCAAGATGTCATATTCAATGCATTACGTCCGTACCTTTTGCTCACGCCGCGTTATGTGTTCGATGTCTCAAAAGGTCACTACGTTCTTTGTGGTTTGCTTGACTCGAACCACGCTTACTTATCAGCAACGAACGAAGTCGTCTTATTACGCGACTTATAGGTCAATTCAGCCATTGATCTATCCGATTTCTTACGACTTGCGGAAGAACGAGGCTTCTCAGTTGTTCGAGACGCTTACGGTCGACTTCCTGTTTCATAAATACGTCTTCAATCATCGTGACCTTTTGTTCCCGCCCCGGAATCAGTTGATAGATGACGTACCAATCGACGAGTGCCATGAACGGACGTCCAGCTGAATCGATTGATTGTTCAGCAAACGGATAGACGAACACGCCCTCGTCATGGCGAACCTGCAGTCCGCTCATCAGATCGAGATCGATTCCTTCAATGATAAATTCCTGGAACACTTCCGTCGCGTAAAGTGACGTCTCGTCTTGTTCAACGACAGTTCCCATCTCAGATAACAATAGGACTGCCCGTTCGGCGTCCGCTAACGCGACGACGAGATCGATGTCGCGCGGAGTGATAGGCAGGCCATGATGGTGTAACAATAATGAACCGCCGACCCCAAACTGAATCTGTTCATGTTGCAAACACGCGACGACTTTTTCTAAGACTTGCTCAAGACTCATCGCCGGAACCCCGCTGCTCGAAACGGTCCTTCCATCGAAATCGTAAAGATGATTCGCGCAATTTCATCCGGTGATGTCTCGTTTGGGTGGCTCAACCAGGATTCGATGACACCGAGATGAGCGGCTGAGAGATAGGCAATGAGATAATTTTCTGGAACGAGCCGTTCTCCTTGTTCCGGTAGTCCCGAGAACAGAATCTGTTGCATGTAATCACGGACCCGGTTCCGAAACATCCCGTCACTCGTCGGACTGAGTAGGATCCGCATCAGCGTCCGGTGTTCATAAAGAAACGTCAGAAACGGAATGATGCGTCGGTACGGTGAGTCCTCCGTTTGGTTGATCAGGACAAAGGGAATCTCGCGTTCAAACGTCGCTTCAATCTTTTCAAAAATCTCATTCGTCATCCGCTCGAGCAGTTCGTATTTATCCGCGTAATGATGGTAGAACGTCCCGCGGTTGACTTCCGCCCGATCCGTCAACAACTTAATCGTCACAGCATCAAAACCAACTTCGTCGATCAGCTGAAGGAACGTCTCACGAATCCTCCGGTCAGTCCGGATAACGCGTAAATCCTGTTTTTTCATCGAAATCGCCTCTTTCTTCAACATTTTGTAGAAATCTGTCGCTTAAGCGACAGATGAACGTCAACTGGTCATTGCTCCCAGTTTCTCTCCCTTTTATAATGAAATTAATCAACACGTTGTTCAATAATTATTTCATAAAAGGAGGGAGAATACGATGGATTTACGATTACATGGTGTATCAAAATCATTTCATCAACAGAACGTTCTCCAACAGATTGATCTTTTGATTCCGTCCGGTGAAATTTGTGGCTTACTTGGTCCGTCAGGTTCCGGTAAGACGACGCTGATTCGTTTAATGATTGGTGCGATCCAGGCGGACGCGGGAACAATTCAGATTGGTGACACTTCGATGCCAAGCTTCAAGATGTTATCGCAGATTGGTTTCATGCCACAAAACGATGCTTTGTATGAGGATTTATCGGGCCTTGCGAACCTGCAATTTTTCGGTTCCCTATACAACATGTCCCGTCAGGATTTAGCAAAACGCATCGAGGAGGTCTTGACACTCGTCGATTTAACGAATGATCAAAAAAAGCTCGTTCGCCATTATTCCGGTGGGATGAAGAAACGATTGTCCCTCGCCATCTCAATCCTGCATCGTCCGACCGTCTTATTCCTGGATGAGCCAACTGTTGGGATCGATCCTGTGTTACGCCGCCAGATTTGGAATCAATTCCAAGCGATTCGTGCGCAAGGTACGACGATCGTCGTCTCGACCCACGTCATGGATGAAATCAATGAATGCGACCGGGCAGCATTGATCTATAACGGTCGAATCATCGCCTACGATCCGCTCGACCGTTTGCTCGTACAAACAGAAAACGGTCAGGTCGAGGAACTATTCCTGCTCGCGGGAAAGGACGTGACGTGATGTGGCAACTCGCACGACGGGTCATCCGTCAAACGTTGAACGATAAACGAAGCGTCGGACTGATTTTGCTTGCTCCGTTATTAATCTTCACCTTGATCTATTTCCTACTTGGAAACGATGACTACACGCCAGTCGTCGCCATCAGTCAAGATGTACCGACTCCAGTCTCACAAGCGATCGAAAAACAGGATCTGTCGCTTAAAACGTATAACGGCAGCGATGCTGACGCCTATCTCAAGGACCATGAAACGGTCGACGTCGTCTTAGATATGAAAGACAATCAGCTAGCGTTGAACCTCCGTGAACCTTCGACGAAAAGTTCCAAAGCGTTACGCGAAATTCAAGCTGGACTGGCATCGCTGCAACCGACGATGCAACTCGAGACGAACTATCTGTACGGAGATGTTGATCAATCGACCTTTGATGCGCTTGGCTTCGTCTTTTTATCGCTGTTCTCCTTCTTCTTCGTCTTTATCTTGTCAGCAATGGCACTCGTCAAAGAACGCAGTGGCGGCACGCTCGAGCGGTTGATGATGACACCGATTCGTCAAACCGACGTCATCTTTGGCTATACGCTCGGTTATAGCGTCTTCGCTTCCATCCAGGCGATTCTTGTCGTCCTGTACGCGACGACCGTTCTTGACTTACCGTCTGAAGGCTCGATCATCTGGGTCTTCCTGACGATGCTTGGACTTGCCGTCGTCGCGGTCTTGTTCGGCGCAACGATTTCAATCTTTGCTCAGTCTGAATTACAAGTCGTCCAGTTGATTCCCTTTACGATCATTCCGCAGATTTTCTTCTCGGGCTTGATTCCGCTTGATTTAATCCCGTATGGACTCGGTAACATCGGATATATCACCCCGATTTTCTACGGAGCGAGCGCGATCAAAGAGGTGCTCGTCTACGGCAACGGTTGGTCAAGCATCTGGCCGTACTGGCTTGGATTGTTCCTCTATGGTGCAGTGTTGTTCCTGTTGAACATGCTCGCTCTCAATAAATATCGCGGACACCAAAAAAGACACGGCTGATTACACAAGACGTGTCTGATTTTGCTCAAGCTGTTCGAGGAAAACAGTTCGTCGCGAAGGATCGAGTGTATGTTCCGGAACATCAGCATACCGAACGAGCTGATAGATCTCATGCGGAACCGTGACTTCTAAACGTGTTAACCACTCCGTCAGCGTCTCATGTGTCCGTCGCTGTTGCACTGGAGCAAGTGACCGATTGAACGCGTGCACCGCTTCACGAATTTTTGAATCAAGCATACTGTCTTCTGACGAGGACTCGGCTTCAGGCGTTAGCGGAAGCGATAGAGCGGTTCGTTTCGGTTGATGCTTTGATGGAAATGACCACTTCATACGGTTGAATCGTTGTCGACGATACAGATAGAAGATGATCACTAAAGCGACAATCCAAGGAGTCACACGAGCGATTTGATTGATCGCATCCGTCAAGAAACCTCGTCCAAGCTCAATCGGTTTTTTCTTTTTAGGTTCCTTCCGATATCTTTCGTGCCCAATTTTTGAAGAATCCGGTTGTTTGATGATTTGTTCTTCTTTCACATAGATGACTTTTTTAGTCGGTAAGATCTTACTCGGAATATGTACCCAGTTTCCTGTCGATTGATCAATCGGTGGATCGATCAATGCTTGATACGATAGTTTTACACCCATGATGCCTAAAAATAGGACTAGGCACGTCAAAAAAGTCATTCCAATGATTCGATGTCTCATTTCATCCTGCACCTCCAAACCGAATTGAAATCCGTGACACAAGACCTTTTCCCATATGTTACCATGAAAGGAGGCGATTCAGATGAGCTACGAAAAAGTATTTCAAATGCCAATGTTGCAGCTGTATCAGGTATACCGTCAAAAAGTCGAGCGCAAGCAACGGACGCAAGACGAGCTCGATGACGTGCTGTTCTGGTTGACCGGACACACGCAATCAACTCTTGAACAAGCCATAAAAACCCAAAACGTCGCTACCTTTTTCGAGCAAGCACCCGCCCTGAACGAACGCCGCTTTTTAGTCACTGGCGTCATCTGCGGGATTCGAGTAGAAAACCTAACGGATCCGCACATTCGTAACATCCGGATTCTCGACAAACTCGTCGATGAGTTGGCGAAAGGAAAAGCGTTAGCTAAAATCTTACGATAAGGAGGAATGCTGATGTCTACTTTACTCAGTACACTGGCGATCCTCGTCATGGTGACCAGTGTGACCTATTTCATCGTCTATCAAGTCAAACGAAATAAAGGAACCCATTACTCACCCGTCTATCGACTTGCTTTTAGTGGTCTGTTGGTCGGCTTGATGGTCAGTTATTTTTTGTTGACGTGAGTCGTGATTTTTAGTTTTTGATTTAAACAATAAAATCATTAATACAGTATTTGAAATAATGAAGAAGGTATACGATTGAAGATTCGAAAATGGATCCTTCCGCTTTTGCTACTCATCTGTCTTGCTTCACCGAATGCCGTAACAACATATGTGAAATGGACGGTCGCTCCGACGGGTCACTATCTCGAACGTCTTCAAGCGGCTGACATTCCTTATAAAGTCCGCCAACACACGCTTTACATTCAAGAAAAGGATCTGCGCCGCGTCACGTCGTGTTGTACATGACAAAAAACCCCCTCATTTCATCGAAATGAGGGGGTTTTCTGATCAATCACGAATTAGCGAATCGTTTTTAACGCCGTTGCCCACGGAATGACTTGATCGAGCATTTGGTTGACCGATGTTTCTTGAACGGCTGCCGCTTTTAAGACCGATCCATTCTCGAAATCAGTGAACAAGGATAACGCTGGATGCACTCGGACATCGGCAATCAATAACTCACCGAGGATGCCACGCAAGTGTTCTGCCGCCCGAGCTCCACCGACAGAACCATAAGAGACGATCCCTGCCGCTTTATTGTTCCATTCGACCCGTAGATAATCGAGCGCGTTCTTGAGTGACGCTGCAATTGAGTGGTTGTATTCCTGAACGATGAAGACGAATCCGTCTTGTGCTGCGACATCCTTCGACCAAGCAGCAGCACCTGACGCATCCCCGTCCTTTTCACCTAGGAGCGGTAATTTGTAGTCCGCGATATCAAGAATCGTATAGTTCGCGTCACCCCGTTGATCAGCGAGTTGTTTGACCCAGTTCCCGACTTGTGGGCTGAGACGTCCTTCACGTGTGGATCCTAAGATGATGCCAATGTTTAATTTCTCCATTTTCATTTCCTCCTCTTGTTTAGATGCGGTTAGTTACATTATCGTAATGTTCTCTTAAAGGTATTCTTTTTCGATTTTCCGCGTACTCCGGACCGTATCGATCGGACGGACCATTTGTTCGATCTGTGCCCGTTGTGGCTCGAGGAATGGTGGTAATGATAATTTCTCCCCGACCGTTTCGTATGGCTCATCACCCATGAAACCAGGACCATCCGTTGCCCACTCGAACAAGACACCACGCGCGACACGAGCATAAAGGGACTCGAAGAAGAAGCGATCGACGTAACCGGACGTGTTGAAGCGTAGCTGTTGCATCCGCTCGATCCATTCCTGTAAGGCAGCCGTATCTTCAACTCGGAAGGCGACGTGGTGCACCGTTCCGAATCCTTGACGTCCGCTTGGTAGAACGACGTTATGCTCAACGATGACTTGGGCACCATTTCCGCCTTCACCCATCTCGAACAAATGCAGGGAACCCGCTTGATCGACTTCGCGCATCAACATCGCTTGTTCAAGTACCGCTTTTAAATTGTCGAATTCCGCGATCCGGATGTGAATTGGACCGAGTCCCGTGATCGCGAACTCGAGGGGTACCGGACCGTTTTGCCACGGTGTGCCAGAAGCGACACCTTGATTATGCTCGTCAGAGATCAACATGTATTGTTGCTCATCAAAATCGACGAACGAGAGCGTCTGCTTGCCGAATTGTTCTTTGATACCACGGTGCTTGACGTCATATTTGTCAAAGCGTTTAATCCAGTATTCAAGTGCCGCATCCGTTGGAACACGGAACGCCGTCTTGAAGATTTCATTCGTTCCGTGTGACCCTTTTTGAATACCAGGGAAATCAAAGAACGTCATATCCGTGCCGGCAGATCCTTTATCATCGGCGAAGAATAAGTGATACGTCTGGATGTCATCCTGATTGACGGTCTTCTTGACCAATCGCATCCCTAGGACGTTCGTAAAGAAGTCATAGTTTTTCTCGGCACTGCTCGTAATCGCCGTCACGTGGTGGATTCCTTTTAGTTCATTCATGAAAAATCGCTCCTTTAATGGTTATTATCTCGAATTCGAGATATCAGTCTAAAAAATTTTATTGTTTTTTTGCTTGATAGCCGATCGTTTTGGCTGTCTCGATGAATGCTTCGAGGTCTGACGGGGCTATTCCTTGAAATACTTGATTGATCGCTTGCTCGTGCTTTGGAAAAATAGCTTCCATCAGTTGGTGTCCTTCAGAGGTCAGTTCCGCAAATGTCACACGCCGATCCTCTGGACATGCTTTTCGGACAACGTAATTTTTCTTTTCGAGCTTATCGATGACATAGGTGATGCTACTGCTCGTGATCAAGACTTTTTTCCCAATCAATTGAATCGGTTGCCTGCCTCTGTGAAACAGCAACTCAAGAACCGAAAAATCCGTCGGGTTCAACCCCCATTGCGCAACATCCTTCTTGATGACTTCATGTAACGCATCGACTGCGCGCACCATGACCGTTAATGCTTTCAAGTTCGGATTCGGTCGTGTCATTTCGTTCACCTCTATTGTATCTTTAATTCATATATCTTTAATTCGAGATAAATATACCATCTCGATTTTTGTTCGTCAACTGTTTTGATGATTATTTATATGACCATAATGCCTAGTAAACAAAAAACTGAGCCGAAGAAAAAATCAGCTCAGTTGCGATGAATCACATAGTTTTTAAAATAGCTTGAAGTTTAGACCCAATCAACGAGATCAGCGATGGCTTGACGCGTTTGCGCATGAGCCGGTGCTGCATTTCGGTAACCGAACGCTGCCATGACCGCGACATTCAGATTGTCCGTCAAATGTCCTTCTTCACGTAACAGCTGTTCGATAGCTTGTTGGTCGAACCCTTCGATTGGACACGAATCAATCCCGATTTGTGCCGCACTGGTCATCATGTTACCGAGCGCAATGTATGTTTGTTTTGCCGACCAATCCCGCATGGCACGCTTTGATGACACAAGATCGAAGTCTGATTCTTGGAACTGACGATAAAATGAATGACGACCTTTCTGTGCTTCAGGCGTTAATCCGATCACGTCCTGCATCATATGGTTGATGTAAGGCTCGTCAAAATGCATGTCCTGTTCATTTCGAGCCAAGAGGATGACGAAGTGGCTCGCTGTCTCAAGTTGTCCAGCAGCGCCCCATGCAAGCGGTGCAAGACGCGCACGAAGTGACTCATCTTGAATGACGAGAAAGCGCCACGGTTCGTAGCCAAACGATGACGGTGAAAGACGCCCTGTTTCGAGAATGAAGGCAAAATCATCTTCCGGAATCTGTTTGTCCGCAAATCGTTTTGTCGCGTGACGGAAGGCGAATGCCTCGAGAATCTGTTGTTTTCGTAAATCGGTAGTCGTTTTAGTTAACATGTTCTAGCCTCATTTCGTATGATAGTGACATCTGAAGTGTATGCCGCTCCCTAACAAGCGACAAGTACGCACTTTGAAGTGACATACTATCAATCATGTAACTAAAGGAGATGATCCACATGCAAATCGAAGAAAGTTGTGTCTTTCTGAATACCTATTCTTGCGCGACGGCAGCGACGGTTGAAGTGATCGGTGGAAAATGGAAAGCCATCCTGATCTATCAATTGCTTGACGGTCCGCTTCGCTTTTCAGAACTATTGAAGACCTCCGAATCCATTAGTCCGCGTATCTTGACCTTACAATTACGAGAACTCGAGTACGATGGGCTGATCCAACGTGTGACATACGCAGAAGTGCCACCTCGGGTCGAGTATTCGCTTACCCCGCTCGGTGAGACCCTTCGTCCACTCGTCCTGATGATGAAACAATGGGCGACCGAACATATGTCTAGCGTGCTCGAACATCGTGCTACAGGAGAACTCGCAGGAGAACTCGTTTGATGACGTTCTCACTATATGAAGCGCATCTACCGGTAACTGATTTACATCGATCGATTGTATTTTACGAATCACTCGGATTGACCTTTGATCATACCGTTGACGATCGAATCGCATTCTTATGGATTGAACCCGGAAAAAGCTGGATTGGACTTTGGCTTAGCGAGCACGCGAACACACCGTATCATCCTTCTATCCGACACATCGCTTTAACTGTCGATATCGACTTTTTACGGAATGCTCCAGGTTGGCTGCGCGAGCGTCAAATCGAACCACGCGCTGCATTTGGATTTGGACCAGATGAGCCCTTCGTGATGACACATACGAATTACGCCCATGCCAAATTGCATTTCAATGATCCGGATGGAAATAGTCTAGAATTCATCTGTCACTTACCGAATCCGAAACGACTATCGAAGAAGATGACACTCCTAGAGTTCGAGACGCTAACGTTCACTTAATGTAACGTCCATACAACGCGTGTCCTTCTCCTAATCGATAGTGATCTGTCCCAGAAAGAATATACGCCGTATCGTCAGGTAATCCGATCGCGTGATTCATTTGAGACAAGTGTTCCTGAAAACGGGTTGCCCGTTTTTCCTGGTTTAAATGAGGACAGAGACAACCGCTCAGCCAGCCTTGCCCCGTATCCAGGCAATAGTCCGTTCCGTCCTCACTCGTACGGATTCCGAATTCCATCGCATAGATCGCTCCAGCACTGACACCGACGTACCATGTTCCACGCTCAACGACTTGTTCAAGCAATACATCCATGCCTTTTAGAGCAAGCGTCTGAACGAGTAACGGGTAATTGCCACCGCCGACATAAAGAATGTCGGCACGTTCTATTAATCGTCGTTGCGTCGCCATGGATTGTTCGTCGTCAAATAGCGTGACGACCGAGACGATCGCTCCAAGTGCTTCATATGTATCTCGAAATTGGTATTGATATAACGATTCATCTCGACTTGCCGTCGGCAGGAAGACGATATGTGGCGCGTGTTTCGTCAGTTGAACGACATGCCGATTGATGAATTGGTGAGACGGAGCAACCAGTTGACCGCCTCCGATTAGCATGAGGTTCATCTTTTTTCTCCTTTGCAACGACTTTTTAGAAAAAGGAATACAGTCCGTGTTCGTAATAATCAAATTCTCGTTTAGTCAATCGCTCGAAACGATAGCCTTCATAAAAGGCATCGAGGGCTCGCGGATCATCGATGATTGGACTGATCGCAAGAGCGATGTCATACCGCCGATCGCCCGGTCTTATCGCTCCGACATCAATGAACGACAGCGTTCCGTCCGTCGCGACCAACATATTGTCCGTCGTACAGTCGCCATGAATCCAACTAGCGGCAATCGGATTCGGCCGGATAGATTTCAATCGTTTCAGTAAATCCAACGTACCGGACGTCCAAGCAGATGCGACATAACGTTCCGCTGTCATAAGTCGTGCCGTTAACCACTCCTGTGACGTTCCCCCTGTCATGCGTTGATGAAACTGGAAAAGATACGTTCCGAACGCTTGCCACAGCTGAATCCGTTGCTCGCTTGTCGCCTGTCTTAAGGCTGTCGTCAACGTCATCCCGTCTCGCCACTGCATCAAGAGATGGCTTTGCTGTTCCGTCTTAAAAAAACCAACGTACTCAGGTAGGAACCCTGGTTCTCGTTGCATCCATTCTTCTAAGACGATTGCTTCTTCTGCGAGCCATTCTTGGTATCTCGCTTCCGTAGCAGTCTTTAGTAAGTAACTCCCTTTCTTTGCTTCAATCCGGTACACAATCGAAGTTCCCCCTTGCTCACCGAGTTGTTCGATGTACTCGATATCCCCCGTCAGTTGTTCGATCCGTACACGTGTCGCTTCCGTCATACCGTATATCCCGTGAACGGCACTGGCGTCGACAGTCGAATCCAGGTCGATGGTTTGCCGTAGACCGATGCGTCATCAAGAAAATGTTCCAGTGTTGTAACGGACGCCGTTTGCAACTTGACCATGAAGTTATAGCTACCGGTCAGACGGTGACACTCGACGACTTCTGGATGTCCTTTACAAAATTCAATCAAGCCTGCGCAGCGTGTCTCTTCGAACATGACGACCGCGAGTAACCCTTGCGCGAGTGCTTCCGGATTTATGACAGCGCGGAATCCTTCGATGATCCCTGAGTCCTCCATTTTTCGGACCCGTTCGATGACGGCAGGTGCCGATAACCCGATCTGTCGTCCGAGTTCCGACCATGGAATCCGGGCATCGTCTTGCAGAATCCGGATAATCTGTTGATCAATTTGGTCCATTTTTCATCTCCCTTTCGAATTAAAACCACTTTCTTCAAATTAACACGGAATCAAAGGAAAATATAGCCTTTTCCTATGTTCTCCTACTGTGCTCCTCAAAATGCTTTTCTTATACTAATTACAGGAGGTGATACATATGGAATCAACCTGTGTCCGGTGTCAAGAAACGATTGAAACGACGGTCTATCAGTGCTCGCACGCTTGTACGTTTTGCGAACCGTGTACGAAAACGCTCGATCATATTTGCCAAAACTGCGGGGAGATGCTTGAACCCGTCACGCCAGTCGCGACATAAAAAGACGGATGCCTCGGCACCCGTCTTTTGTCTATTTAGATCGTCTCTTGTGATTGCCGCTCGGCTAAGCGCCCTTTTGCTTGTTCTTGATGCGGCTTGATCGCCGACTCCCCGAGTGCTTTCGCTAGACCTCGGGTTGGAAGATTGACATACATCGACTCATAATTGCTGACTTCGAACGTTTCATGGAAGATCCCGACCGCTTCTGATGTCCGTGCCTTCTGATTGAATCGTTTCCACGCCGTCAAATGACGAGAACCATGGGCATATGCCATCAATTCTTCCGTCGAACGCCAATACTGAATCAACGTCACGGAACGCCAACCGACAAGTGACTCATGCGAAATCAGACCGACATCGTTTTCATAACACTCTTGTAGCATCGGTCCCATCGCTTGGACCGTCGGTAACCACTGCCGGACAGAACGTAGGCGATTGATCCGTAAACCGATGATGAACACGACGACGTCTTTGTTCGGAGTCGCAATGATCCGTTTCATGTCAATTTCCTCCTTCAAGGGTCTCAAGGGAAGCGTCGCACCAGTCGAGTAACGCCCGTGTCTTCCGAATGCCATAATCAAGCGTCAATAACCAATAGACGGCATCATTCGAGTCAGGATAAGAACGAATCATCGCATCGATCGCTTGATACGTCTCAAGCCGTTCTTCGAGCAATCGAGCGTGCTCCTGAATTTTCTGCAACGTGACCTCTTTTGAAGCATGTCGAGCGAAGTACAGCTTCAACAACAGGTCGTTCCGTTGCACGGGCAATTCGACGGACGGTTCAGCGACCCACCGCTCGAGCTCCGCATGCCCGTTTTTCGTCAGGGCGAATTGTTTCCGTTCCCCATCCGCGACCTCTTCAACGATCAATCCTTCCGCCTCTAACCGTTTCAGTGTCGGATAGACTTGTCCGAAGCTGATTTTCCAAAAGTGATTCAAGCTCGTGTCGATCGTATGTTTCATCTCATAACCAGACGTACATCCACTTGCAAGAAGTCCGAGAATCGCATAACGGGTCATGTTTTCTTTAGGCATCGGTCCCTCCTATATCTAAAAGATACTATCTTTTAGATATAGTTCCCGTTCATTCAAATGCCAAACAAGAAATTCACTAAATGAAGCAGGAATTCTCGTTTTAAATCCGAATTCTTGTTCACATACTTAATTAAAAGGAGTTCTCACATGACATACGCTAAAGCTTCTATCTTCTTTAGTTTGCTCGGTCTACTCATCGCCTATATGATTTTCCCACCGCTCAACTGGTCGTTCGGACCGAACTCGATGCTTACGATTCCGATCGGACTTGTCATTTATCTGTTCGGAATCGGACTCGGGATCGTCGCCTTCAAACGACGCGAACCGGGAATCCTCAAATACGTCAGTCTCGCCTGTGCCGTTCCGCTTGGCGTGTTACTACTGCTCTTTCTCGGTTTCATCTTCAGCGGGCAGATTTAATCATTTTACAATAGTTGTTCATGAGACGTTTTCCCGTTTGCATCGAATGTCAGCTGATGGATTGCTGGACTCCCCATCGCGCCCAGCCACTCATTTGCCGGTCGTTCAGTGTAGTGTTCGAGCACTAACGCCAACACGAGACCATGCGTCGCGACGACCACTCGGTGGTACGGGTGGGTTTTAAGTAGCTGATCGATGGCTACTAGAGCACGATTGCGTGCTATTTGATTCGACTCTCCACCTTTTTGCGCGTAATCGTCATTTTGGAATGATCGCTTCAACAGTTCTTCTAGCCGTTTAGGTGATAAACGTTCGTCTGTTTCCTGAAAACACCGTTCCTGAAACGCTGCCTCGTAGATCGGCAAACCTCGTTGCTCAGCAAGCGGGCGAACGGAGTCCATCGCTCGTTGCATCGGACTCGAATAAATGGCGTCAATCGGCAGCGCTTGAAAGAACGCTACGAGTTCTTGCGCTTGTTCCTGACCTGCATCTGTTAATCCCCGCCCTCGATCACTGCCTGTTTTGATCGATTCGCAATGGCGAACGAAATAGATCGTCCTCATCGCAACTGGACCCAAGTTCCTTCAGAAATTACATCTACGTTCGAACCGATGACACGGATCGCTGTCGCGTCGTCGATTGCGTAAGCTGGATTCGTTAATATCTCAGCCCAAGACTTGGCAGCTTGTAAGTGATTGTCCGGTAACTGCGGATGATCGAGATGCGGGAAGATTGAAAAATCAACGAGACCTAATGTTGCGTCCGATTGCTCCGGCGTCTTGTTCCACCCAACGAAATCTGTTCCAATTCGTGGCGTAAGCACCATGCTACCGGCACTCATCCCGACATAGACCCCTGTCAAATTCGGTAACATGCGATCAAAACCCGATTCGACGAACCAATGATGTAGAAAGAGTGGATCCCCACCATTAACGAGGATGACATCCGCTTGTTCGACCGCTGGTTGCCAAATTGCTGGATCAATTACCGAGACCGCTGATAATTCCAACAGACCGACTGACTTCCATCCTAAATCAACCATCGGTGCCTCATCTTTTCCTTGAATGAAGTTTGTAGCAAGCTCCAATCCTTTGGATAACGCATATGAAGCTGTCGTGATCGCGATGGCATGGCATTCCTCAATCGGTTTTCCGAGCATCTCGCGTAACGCGTTGTGAATCGATGGATTTTGTATCCCACCAGACGTTAATAAATAGTCCATCATGATACCTCCTGTCCTTTGCTTCAGTTTACAATATTTGTACGTTTCTGGTATCCTTACTTTTATTCCCACTAGAATAGGAGGAATCATATGTCTTTCGATTTAATGACGTTACCTGAAACGACGTTACACTATCGTCTGATTCTCGGAACTTCCAATCAACCGACGTTTATCTTTGAAAATGGATATGGACAAGATCTTTCAACTTGGCAACCAATCATGGATCAAGTTGAAGGACTTGGAACGATCTTGATATATGACCGTACGAACATCGGTGGCAGTATGCCCTATGATTCCGAGACTAGTCGACAGAGCGTGAATCGCCTTCGCCGTTTGATTCATACTTTATCTCTCAAACCACCATTCATTCTTGTTGGTCATTCCTATGGCGGCACGTTAGTTCGACAATTTGCATCGCAATATCCAAATGAAATAAATGGGCTATTGCTCATTGATGCAACACCAGAGTCCTATATTCAACGCTTCTTACCCGTTATGCCAAACACGTTCCAATCCATTTACAAAAAACAATTCACGCTCGAATGTACATACGAAGATTTTAAAGAGAGTATTGAAGCGACGAACGTCGATGTCCTCTACCCATTTCCACTCATTGTTCTGTCTGCTGGTAAAAAGGATCATTATTCGCGTGAAGCGCAACTATTGTGGCACGAATTGCAACGACAAACTGCTGCACAGTCGATTCAAGGATCATTCATCGAAGTTGCCAACAGCCGGCACTTCATTCAACAGGATGCTCCCGATATTGTGATCGATGCGTTACATCGTTTGATTTCAGGTGATTCTTAAACTCTTTTCAAAGGAACTATTTCCCATTTACATACGTATAACTAATGTAAGCTTGATTCGACACACTGAATGGAGGCACATATGTATTCGATTCCTAGCTACTTCACACTCTACTTAAAAATCATGCTGACGGATAAGATTCCGGTCTTTTGGTCGTTGATCTTCCCATTGATTCTCGCCTTTGTCTTCGGGTCACGACTCGACTTCACCGAGAGCAGTTTCCTCTCGTTCCTCGCGCTTTTTTGGGGCTATATCTTACTTTCGATTTACGTGAATGGCATCGGTCTCCAGCTTGCCCGGATGCGGGAGCATGGTTTGATGAAAACGTATACCATGATTTCCGGTAGTAAGATCGGTTGTATTCTCGCACTCGTACTCGTTCAGCTCGTGTTCGCAACCGTTAGTTTAACGGTCTTTACGACGATCCTGATGCTCGTGTTCGGCTTCTTCTCACCTTTGACGTTGTTACTTGCATATCTCGTCTTGTTGCTCAGCATCCCGCTTGCTTTTGCAAGCATCGCCTTGACGATGCTTCCGGCAAAGATTTCGAGTATGTCGACATTGATCAACATCGTCATGTATCCCCTGTTCTTGTTCGCAAGTAGCCAACCGGATCGTTGGTACAGTTACTTGAATCCTTTTTATGTCATGAAAACACTCGGTCTCGCCGTCTCCGAGCACGTTACGGGAGCATCGTTACTTATCTTGACCGTCGTACTCGTCGTTTATTTATTACTTGGTCTATTCTCTGTCAAACGCTTTAATCTCATGTCATTGCTGACCCGATAGGAGGATTCAGATGCACGTCCAACACATACGATTTAACTATCCGAAATCACCTGACCTGTTACACGATGTCTCCTTTTCACTCATTCCCGGAAAATTGAACGTCTTGATCGGGATGAACGGTGCCGGGAAAACGACACTGTTTGATTGCATGACTGGTGCTTTACCGATCACGTCCGGTGAGCTTGATTTACCCGATATCTCGGACATTCTTTATTTGACGCAATTCATCTATTACTCGGACGAACTAAAGGGCAAGGATGTCGCTGTCTTCGTCGGCCGGCTCGCCCGTTTGAAAGCATATCGCAAGCAAGAGACGTATACGCGTCACCTGAAACAGCCACGAGAGCTCGATCTATTCGCTCACCTTTGGGAGATGAAAATCGGTAAGATGTCCGCTGGCGAAAAGAAATGGTTGTTCGTGACTCTGTTGACGACAGTACCACGTTCGCTCTACATCTTTGACGAGCCGACGAGCGGGGTCGATCCGGCAACACGGCTTCATATCATGCGACGCTTCGAGCAGATGACAGCAAACGGTCAAACGTGCCTCTTCTCGACGCATCAATTACACGATCTATTGCATACCGATGCCCATGTCATCTTCCTTCATCACGGTCGTATTTTGTACGAAGGCGACTTCAAGGATTGGTTGAACCGATTCGAGACGACCGATCCGGACGTCGCGTTCGTTCAGATGTTGGAGTTAGCAGGTTGATGGATTCTAAAAAAACCGTCCAGTATACTCGTATTTCCTAAGTGGAACACAAGTATACTGAACGGTTTTTATAATATGTTCATTTTTTCGACTCCGCATATGACTTGAACCGATCAAGGATCGCCTGCCAACCCGCTTGTTGCATCTCAGGCGGGTTGATTGTTTCGGCATCAAACGATTCGACGACTTCGGTCTGTTCTCCGTTCCGGGAGAAGTCGATCGTCACCTGGCGACCATCTTCGAGGACATACGCAATGCGTTCGTAAGGAACGATTGTCTCGTATGTACCCGTGAAATCAAACCCCATGCTACCATCTTTTGCTTCCATTCGATTCGTGAATTGACCACCGACCGTCAAATCATTCGTTGACGCCGTCGTGTGCCAATCGTCAGACGCTGCGTTCCAGCGTTTGATGTCTTCCGGTGCGTTCCAGATCTCCCACACGGTCTCGACCGGACGATCAATCACGGCTTGAATCGTTAGTTTCGTCATCTTTCTTCCTCCTTACTAATTTGAAGTTCCCTCCTTTTTTCGAGAATACCTAGACAAATTCCTTGTTTTTATCGATTAATTCAGAGGTGATTTTGAACGCTTTGTTTTCCATACCACAAACAATAGAATCGCCGGAACGAGACAGATGATTGCATCGGTAACGGTCGGCAGTCGTAACGCCGGACTGGTTAAAAACCGAACGCCTTCCACCGTCCAAATCGTTAACATACAGGTGGTCAACGCTGCAAGCCGCCAGCGTCTCGGAATCCGGACCCAGTAAGCGAGGAGTCGCTCCGATAACTTCATCTTCCTTCCACCTTTCGGACCGCTTTCAGAAAGCTTTGTTCCGTTTTATAGGAGGCGTCGCGCCACATGAAACGTTTTGTATGCTGGAACGTATTTTTTTCAAACTGATTTCCCGAACTCGTCTTGAAGTAATGGGCGACACTTAACGAACCATCGAATGTGTTTTTGATGATCGTGTTGTCATGGACATCATGCTGGACGAGCAATTGACCACCCTCGAGTCCTTTCGTATCATTCCCGATCAGCTGATTTTGCTCGATCCGGACACGTTTTGTACCGCCTCGCTTCGTGTCATACCCACCGATCGCAATTCCGGTGTAGACGTTTTGCCGTACATCATTCTGGCGCACGATGACATCTTCTGCGTATCGTTCGGCATGTTCACTCGTCACTTCAATCCCGATGTCACTCGCTTCGACGAGATTCTTCTCAATCGTCAAATTCTTCCCACCATCGACATAGATACCGGCTGCATTGTATTCCTTCCCGTAAGCAGGATTGCCGTAGCTCGACGTCCGGTAAACACGATTTTCCGACACGACGCCCTCACGGACGTAGTCGTCTTTCTTCGACTGAGCGATTCCTTCGTGTCCGATCAAATCAATGCCGATGTTGTCGTTATCCCGTAAAACGTTCTTCGTCACACGGAAATGTTTGACGTTTCCGTTTAAGACGAGGGCTTCACTGAAACCGAGACGATTCTGCTCGACTCGGTTACCGGTAATCGTCAGTTGACGAATCGCTCCCGTTCCGTAGACGGCGATGCCGTGTGCATTCCCATCTTTCGCGAGCGTCTTAATCTGGCGAACCGTATTGTTCTTCAACGTGATGTTAGATCCTGATCCCGTGACCAAAATGCCGATCGGTGTCGCATCCGACCGTTTCGACTGAACGGCTTCGATCGTCAGTCCTTGGATTGTCACATATTTTCGATTTTTCACCTGAACGATCGGTAAGGTTGCGTCCCGATCTTTGATTTTTTTCCCGCTTAACGTGACCTGCTCGTCTTGATAGTTTCGGAAGGTGATCGGGCGTTCTTTCGTTCCGTTCTGTCTAACGTTCAGCTTCTCGTGATACGTTCCTTTTCGCAAGTAGACCGTCGTACCCGCAGTCGCTTTTTGTGTCGCCTGTCGAATCGTTTTAAACGGATGCTTCAACGTGCCAGTATTTTTATCACTGCCGTTCGGTGCGACGTATAACGATTTTGCCGTCGATTCGACCTCTTCACTTGTCGAGGCACAACCGACGAGCAGGACGGTTGCTAATAACCATTTGCCTTTCATGATTTCCTCCTTTATTTAGCAAGAACATTGTTGGTATAATCTAGGTAACATTTCTAATTTTTTGAATATTTCAATTTCATCTCGATTCACTATGACTATGGAAAAGAGGATCACGTCATGAAATACGCGCTTTTATTCACCCTTCCCTTCTTGCTTGCTGGTTGCACAACGGAAGCAACCGTCCTTCCAAAAGAAACCGTCAAGATCAAGAAGTCTTCCTTTTCGATCACACCTTCTACCACGAAGGACGAGTCGCAGCAACAGCGGACATTTTTCTTAACTGGTACACTCGATCGCCCGCTCCAGCTCAAGGCGGTCCAATTTGACGATACAGAATCACCAGAGGTGCTGATCGACAAATCGATTCCTGCCGGTACATATGATCGCACGCCGTTCCAGTTGACGTATGATTTGAACCTACTTAACGATTCGCATGCCTTCACCTATTCGCTTGATGCGAAGAATGGTATTCCTGAGACGAAAACGGCCTATACCTTACCTCAAAACGTCCAGACTGACAGCGGTCAATTCAATGATCAAAAACAGACGAATGCTTCATTCTATCCCTTACTCCTCAAACGCTATACGACAGGAGAATCGATCATCGGTCGCTCAATCGACACGTTATCCTCTCCTCACCTAAAGGTCAGAAAACAAGAAGGCGCAATTTTGATCTATTTGACGAAATCACGATAAGGAGAACGGCGGACCGAGAAAAGTCCGCCGTTTTTTTAGTCCGCTATGACATGCGACATGTCAGCTTCTAATCGAATCACGGCTTCCCCATCCCTGTATTCAATGATCGTCAAACTCGTTCCATGAATGAACGGCGGATCCCATAATGTCGCGAACGGCTTTCGTTGAAGATATGTCAGCAAGATGTTAAGGAAGATGCCGTGGGTGACGATTAAGATGTTTTCGTCTTCTTCATGGTCTGCCAGTCGTTCCAAAAACGATAGAATGCGCTCCCGGACCGCGTCAAAGGATTCTCCACTCTCCGGTATGTACGTATGCGGCGTTTGCCAAAATGCAGCATGAGCAAGCGGGTGTGCGACTTCAATTTCCGCCGCCGTCCGCCCTTCCCATGCCCCCATGTGCATTTCACGCAATCGATCGTCGATAGTGACCGGAATCGCTGGATCGAGATCCATCATTCGAACTGTTTCTCGGACGCGACCAATCGGACTGATGTAGAGATGATCCAGATGAATTTCACGTAAGCGGTGACCAAGGTCCCGCGCATTTTGCCTGCCCTTTGCTGTCAGAGGAGAGTCTTCCCAGCCTTGCATTCGTTTTTCTAAGTTCCATTCCGTCTCGCCATGACGCGTAATGTAAAGTGTTGGCATCTGTTCCATCCTTTCGATTTCTAGTTTCTTTCAAAAGTGTATCAAACTCTGGCTGCTTTTTCCTGCAACTAGAGAAAACGAATCCAGAAGAGAAATTCACCAATCCGTTCGGTATGATGAAGATAGACCTAAAGGAGGAATTCGATGAATCGCCAAGAGATGATTGACCTTGCCAAACAAATCCGCTCGGATGAGGAACGTCCTCAAGTCACACCTCCTCATCCACCGCAAGCGACCACGACTACGCTACACGTGCCGACTTCAGTCGGAGATGTCCGAGTGTTGTGCCACTCACCGATTGATGCAGCAGAACCGCTACCTGGATTCATCAGTTTCCATGGTGGCGGCTTCATCACCGGAACGCCAGAGATGGACGAACCATGGAATCTGTTTCTCGCTGAGACCGCCAACTGTCATGTTCTCAATGTCGAGTATCCGTTAGCGCCGGAGCATCCGTTTCCTGTTCCGGTTCATGTCGCCTATGAGGTCGTTCAGTGGATTTTCCAACATGCTGATACGCTACGCCTTGATGCTTCACGTATCGCCATCGGAGGGCATAGTGCCGGTGGCAATCTTGCGACTGCCGTATCGTTATGGAACGCTGAGCAGACAGATCCTGTGCCGCTCATCGCTCAAATTCTGGACTACTCTCCGCTTGATCTCGCGACGGATCCCGCGGATAAACCATTCTTCGAGGAAGCGATCCCCGCTGAACAGGCACGGCAGTTCAATGCGATGTACATCGCTCGTACGGAAGACGCGTATCATCACCTCGCTTCGCCACTCTATGCGGCTCAACTCGATGCGTTACCACAGACGCTCGTCCTGACGGCGGAGCACGACTCGCTGGCGCAGGAGGCGCGGCAGTATGCGAAACGTCTTCAGGCGGCAGGTGTCGCTGTTGAACACCAGGAATTTGCTGGTCAAGCTCATGCCTTTACACACCATGGTGACTTGGACGCGGCACTTCAGGCTTGGTACCGTATCGCGGATTACCTCAAGTCCGTTTATCGTTCGTAAGTATAGGGGGGAGTTGACTCAAAAGTCGGTTTCCCCAAAGATAAGGGGGGGCAGAATGATGATTTGCCACCCTTATCGTGTAAATAAAGAATGACGCGTTTCACGCCACTCCTACAGGAAAAAGCGCATTGTTGCGCTGTCAGAGACAAACAAGACCCGCTTACCTGCTTGAATAAGGCAGGTAGGCTGGCTTGTGTCTCGCCTGAGGAAAGGGCGTGAAAAGACACGTCATTCTTTTTTAAATCAGCCTCTTTGTCTATTCGGTCTGGTCAAATGTCTACTCGGTGAGAAGCGCGTCAATCGGGCTGTCTGGTGATTTCTGAATCAATCGCATGGTTGTCTCTTCCGGTCGATCACTGACGATCCACATCACGTCCGTTCCGTTTTGGTAGGCAAGATTGAGCTGTTTCCCTTGCTTTTGAACGTGTACCTTCAATCCGTTAACGGTACGTATCCTTTTTCCAAATCGTGCCGGAATCTGCTCACTTTTCAGTCGTGTCTCAATCACCGTGTAATGATGATTCGTGACAATTTTCGTCGTCATTTTTTTCTTGTCTCCTTCCCACGCTAGGCTCCCTTCGATCGACTCGCCTTTCGTCGATTGATCCCGAATGAGATCCATCGAACTGCTTAACATCCAGTTCGACTTCTTTTCATAAATCATCAGCGAATCGAATCGTCCTTCGATCACGCTTGCTAGCAGTAAGTTATAGTCACAGAATCGCGCGTCCACTCGGAAATCGTCTTGCTTTAACGTATAGGTGGACTTGTCACTCAAGTCATATTTAAACTGATGCTCGGCCGTCTCTACAGCAGTCGGATAGGACCCACTGTCAAACAGACTTGTACCATCAACGTGAATCTTTTCCTTCACTTCGATATTCTTTTCCGCCGCGCACCCGCTGATACAGAGGAGTCCCATTAGTATGAGCGGTATCGTTTTTTTATAACTGATTCGTTTCATCGCATACGCTCCTTCTTGTTTCATTTACATATTTGTAGACCTGGATCGTCTTGCCATCCTTTTTCGATCACACGTCGCCGGAAAATTAAATGACGCTCGGTACCGGTTTGAAAAGATGGTGTCGGGCGAATAATTCGATCCGTAAAGTCATCTGCTCCATATGGAAGGTAAAGTTCAAAATCTGGTCGTCTCGTCACGCCAATTGCCGTGACGGTCTCCGGGAACTGCGCGATTGCATCTTGTGCTGATGTGTATGGAGGCAAATCGTTGACTGCGTGCATGCGTGCTTGATTCTTGACCGACCACGGTAAATCAAGCCATTCACACAATTGTCGCTCATGTCTTTTTTCCGTCGCTTCTGAAATATCCGATGGATCAAAATAGACGATATCGATGTCCGACTGTGCGTTTAAGTCGGTTCCCCAAACCTTCGAACGTAAGACACCGGCACAGATCCACCAATCCGGCAAATCAAGTCGTTCTACAGTGGCCAGCATGAGTTGCACTTCCGCATCCTCTCGTAATCGCTGTTCGATGTCAGCTTGATTCATTTCGTTTTCTCCCTCCAACGCAGCATGATGCTGGTTGCTTATTTTCTATAGTTTACCTCATTTCATCAGAACGGGAATCATTTCCTGACTTTTATCCCATTTTTTGTATTATCACTTGTTTCCATTCCTTGTAAATAGTATATTTTGTATAACTATTCTGACAATTCAACGAAAAGGAGTGTTTTCATGTCACGTTTTCGTAAAACGATTCCCGTGCTTGTGACTTCTCTTGCTCTGCTTGGTGGTGTTGGTTGGTACTGGGCTTCACATCAGGATAAACCCGTCAACGTCTCATCACAAACGAAATTAGCTGGTGTTAATGAAACAACCGAAGATCATGTTCAATCGATTCAAGAATTGATGAAGCTAGGAATTGTTAAAACGTATCCTGGTGATCCGGAATTAAAAAAGAAGTCATTCCGTGCTGAAGCACTTTTAGCTTCTCCCCCAAAAGA
This sequence comes from Exiguobacterium sp. s191, assembly GCF_018618955.1. Lineage (NCBI taxonomy): Bacteria > Bacillati > Bacillota > Bacilli > Caryophanales > Exiguobacterium > Exiguobacterium sp. s191. Next base: position 984,479 of record NZ_JACSNC010000001.1, read on the forward strand.
ATTACAGTTAAAAGAAAAGACGGGTTTCCGCTACGTAACCGTACCACTTGTCCTGCATGATACGACTGAGACTGTGGGAGGTTACAGCATTTATAAACCGAACTTGTTTGTTCTAAATGACGGTAAGGGCAACGAATACAAGGTGGTCGACTATGTCAACCATAATCCGAAGGCATGGCGTAACAGTCATCAGTATTACGCTCCACAACGTGCTCAACTCGATCTCGTGTATCAAGTACCAGTCAAATCGAAAACGTTCGTCTTACTCGCAGATTCCGACGCGTTCCCGAAAACACATGCGATTAAGATCGAGTTATGAACTGTCGCGCTTGCATGAATGTGTAGGCGCTTTTTACATAGTATTTTAGAAGGGACGTGGTGTGAGTGCTACGATTCATTTGGAATTCTTGGTGGCGCAACAAAGAACGATTCATCCTCTTACTCGTCGGCGTACTCGTCGTCAGTACCGGATTGAGTTACTTGATCGGCACGACGCAAGCGAACAACGGTACGGTCGTTGACGAGTTACAAAAACGCTGGAAATCTTCCTACGATATCGTCGTTCGTCCACCGAACAGTCGAAGCGTGACGGAAGACCTCAAACTACTCGAACCGAACTATATGAGTGGTCTTGACGGTGGGATCACGATGAAACAATACAAAACAATTCAAGCCATTGCAGATGTCGACGTCGCTGCTCCAATCGCGATGATTGGAAATCATGCGACAGGAGCAAACGTCGGTACGCATCGTTTTGATGATTACGGTGTCTATAAGTTGACGATCACTAACAAACAGAATACCGGATTAAACGTCGAAAAGTATTCTTCCGTCAACTATCTTGCTGCTGGGTGGACGCCGGATGAAAATGCCACTATCTCTGGTGTCTCACCTGCTGCGCTCGGTGAAGAACCTTTGCTCGAGTTCGGGAGCGATACGATGATTGCCGGAATTGACCCAAAAGCGGAAGCCCGTTTGATCGGTCTAGACGAGGCGACAGTCGCCGGCAAACATAGCCGTTATTTTGACGAACAGGACGCAGCAAACATCGTCGATCCGGAACTTGGAACGGTCGAGCTTCCCATATTGATGAACGAGCGCGAGTATGTCGACGCATCGCGAACGTATACGTATGAAAAGTTAGATCTTCCCCTCATTAATGATTCGATTCAGGAGACGATTCGAGATGTGACGAAACGGGGCGGTAAAAAATATTTAAAAACGTTAAAGACGACGGATAGTCCTGGAAAAACCTATTCCGTCACGACACAAGACGTTCAGAAAAAATTGATCCAGCAAATCATGACCGACTCCTTTCCGACATTACCCTCTGGTAACTCCGAGTGGCTGATCCTCAAACCGTCACCAATCAGTTACCAGACGATTTCGAGCCCTTTCGCTTCGCGTTGGCCTTTCAGTTATCAGGTCGAACCGAAAAAAGTCAATCCTGATTCCTTACTTGCGAAACGGACGATGTATCGTGAGGCACGGATGTTCGGAAAAACGAGTGACGATTGGCCACGGATTCGCTTGAACTATATCGGCGTCTTCAATCCGAAGAAATTGAATTTATCAAAGGATCCGTTAACCGAATTACCGATGGAAACTTACTTCCCAGCTAAAGCACAATGGGTCATGGACAAAAACGATCGACCGGTCAATCCGGTCAAGGACGTCAAGCCGACGAACGACGCCTATGATTTTTTGACGAAACCACCTTCGATGTTGACGACGCTCGATGCCGCCTTTAAGATTCGCGGTGAAAAAGCGATCTCCGTCATTCGTGTCAACGTCAAAGGTGTCGATCAGATGAATGCCGCGAGTGAGCAAAAACTCCAAGATGTCGCTCGCGAAATCGAGGATAAGACCGGTTTGATCACGGACGTCACGCTCGGTTCGTCACCGCAACTTGCATTGACTTACTTACCGGGTCTAGAAAAAAAATCGGCGCTTGGCTGGGTGCAGCAACCGTGGATTAAGCTCGGTTCTTCGATGACGATTTTCCAGGAAGCGAAAGTCGGTATGTCTGGTGTCATCGCTAGCGTCATCGCGGTCGCACTCGTCTATGTCTTTAGTTCTAACATCATCCTGCTGTACGCTCGTAAAAAAGAGTTCGCGATTCTATTATCACTCGGTTGGCGGCCACGTCAGCTCTCTAAACTGCTATTCCTTGAAGCGACGCTACTCGGTTCTCTCGTCGCACTAATCGCCTGGACGATCCTCGGTACGTTCTGGTTGACGACGGACCATCCAATCGCACTGGGTCGGATTCTTTTAATCGGACTAGCCGGTTTACTCATCTACTGGGGTGGTACACTCGTACCGATGACATTGATCCGAAGAATCAAGCCGTATGAGAGTATGCGTTCCGGGGAAGTCTCTCGTTCACGACGCTTCGTCCGCTCCCAATCGATTGTTGGTATGAGCATGAACCAACTCTTCACATACTGGCAACGAACGCTTCTTTCCATCATCGCGATTGCCTTACCAACGGGTCTGTTCATCTTCTTCCTGTTCGTGACATTCCGTCTAAAAGGAGTCTTGTATGCAACGTGGCTCGGCGAATACGTCGCTTTAGAAGTCGGCATGATGCATTATGTCGCGATGGGTGTCGCCTTATTGATTGCTATTTTGACGACGACGGAAATTCTTTGGCAAAACGTCAATGAACGTCGCAGTCAACTCGCCGTCTTAAAGGCGACAGGTTGGCAAGACACACTCATCCGCCGACTTGTCTTACTGGAAGGTTTGTTGACAGGGCTACTTGCTGGGATTGTCGGTCTTCTCTTTGCGCTAGCGATGATTTGGCAAGTCTACCGTCAATTCCCGACATCGGAACTCGGTTTCTTATCTGCAACGATTCTAATTCCGCTTGTAACTGGAATTATCGGAGCCGTCTTGCCAGCTCAACGGGCTGTCCGAATCGTTCCGAATGCAGCGATCAGTAGTGTCAGCGTCAATTCCAAAGAGACGGAGCGTCGCTTCAAACTGGCTCTCTCAACGATTGGTGCCGTGCTATTCGTCGGTGTCTTATCGCTATTCCTGTTTGGGACAAATGAATCGCCAGCTGAACAGACACCGACCGCTCAAGCACCGAAGGTCATCACGACAGGTAGCAAGATTACAGATGGTGTGACCGGATCAAAGAGAACGCTTAAGAAAACAGAAAAACAAGCTTCCGGTGTGATTGAAGAAACGATGGCGAAAGGCGTCATCAAGACGTTCCCGGGAGACCCCGTCGTCAAAGATACAAGTTTTTGGGTTGGTACGTTATTGAAGCAACCGCCTGCCTCCTTGAAATTAAAAGAAAAAGCAGGTTATCAATACATCACTGTACCGACGTTCTATCAAGATCCATTTTATCAAGAAATCGGTGAAGAAAGGTTTTACCATCCGAATCGTTTCAGTCTGACTGGAGTCAGCGGAGTCTACGAACCGATTGATTATGAAAATAAGAACGAAAAAACTTGGAAACAAGGACTGAAATACGTCGCTCCGGGCAAAGCACACGTCAATCTCGTCTATCAAGTTCCGGCAGACGAGACGGAATTCGTCCTGTTCGTCTCAGGGGATAACTTCGCGAAGACGATTTCAATCAAAATCGATTTAAAGAACGACTAAAAACAGACCGTCTTGCGCGTAGATTCCCCTATGCGCGAGACGGTCTGTTTGTTCATAAACGAATCAGGATGATGCCACCTAGCATGACAAGTAGACTGACGATCTGCACACCAGTGACCGGTTGTTTTTTCGCACCGAACCAGCCGAAACGGTCAATCAATAGGCTGCCGGTCAGAAGACCGATCGTGACGATGACGACGGCGAGTCCTGTACCAACGAGCGGAACGATGAAGGCATTACCGGCAACGAACAACGCACCGATCAATCCCCCGATCCAAATCCAAGCAGGTAAGGGTTGCGAACGATCGATGTGCCATTTCGTTCGGAGGATCAGATTCAGTAATAACAAGGTGATCGTACCGATGACGAATGAAATCAAGGCACCTTTGACGGCTGACCCGAGAACACTTCCGAGATGACCATTGATCGCCGTCTGGGCAGCACTCATCATACCCGTCAGAATCCCGAGCAGACGCCAGACAAGCACCGAGTTTTCTGATGATGCCACCTGTTGCTTCCGCCGTCGTGCGAAATAGTCACCAAGCGCGACCGTCCCGACGACACCGAGTAACACAAGCACTGCACCGATGACCCGTGTCAACGAAAGTGTCGTGACGTTCGCTTCAAACAATCCAAAATGATCGATCAACAGTCCCATGATGACTTGACCGAAAATCGGCATGATGACCGTTTGGACGCCTCCGAGTCGCGGAAACAGCAGGATGTTTCCGGTCAAATAGATGACGCCGAGCAACCCTCCACCCCAAATCCAAAACGGTTCATCGGCAGTAGCTGAGAGACCTGTAAAATCCCCATCGACGAGCAAGACGAGAAGCAGTAGGAAGAGTGAGCCGATCGAAAAGGAAATCAGCGAAGCGAGGAACGGTGAACCGACGACACCCCGTAATCGTGTATTGACACTCGTTTGAACCGGCACGAGCAGACCGATGATGAATCCAATGATGATAGCAAGCATACGAGGACCTCCTTCTTCATGTGCCTTTCCATCATACGGCAGGCTCGCACGCGGAAGCGACAGGAATGCTCAAAAAAGGAGCCGGTTCATCGACCGGCTCCACGAATTATATCTTTTTCCACGACTTCGGATACGTCCTTAACTCCTTCTTCGTCGGATGCTCGGCATCGAGACGTTTTCCGTTTCGTTCAAGTCGCATATCGGACACGAGCAAAGCAATCGCAAGAACGACGTAGACGGCAAAACTAAGGAAGAATGGCAAGTCGAATACGATCAGCATCGGGAAGAAGAGTCCCATCAAGATGACGAACAGAAAATCCGTCACGTACTGCCATTGAATGATTCTCTTCATCTGTGGCTCTTCTGTTAATGCCATATCACGTTCGACTTCTTGCGAGTGAAGCCGCGCAATCCAGACCAATGCCACAAATAATAAAAATAGTGGCCAGTACACGTCCCGATTGGCGACGACCAAAAATATACTGACACCGTACAACAACGAGCTGTATAAACGTGGTTTGACGAGTTGCCGCTTTTCTTCTTGAATGAACGCGATGCGTTCGGCTTTCGTTTTCATCTAAATCCTCCAACTGATGTGACGTATCTTTTTAATCTGATCGAACTGTCCGAGATCGACCGATGTACTCGACTTTATTTTGAAGTACACGATACATCCGGTATTCTCCCGTCGGTGCCGACTTCAGCTGAACGGCAATCTGATGACGTCGTGATTTTGATGATTCCGACGATACGAAGTACGGTTTGACCGATGCGATATCATCGCGTCCGAACTGCTTCGTCACGTGTCGAACGACTTGTACTTCAACAATCTGTTCATAGGTCGCATCCCGTTCATCTGCGATCATCCACCAGCCGACACCGCTAATTATTACGAGTAATAGAATCGCCCCGATCGTTTTTCGCATTTCGATCCCCCCGGTTCACGTGCCATTACTTACTGTTTCAATTCGTGAACGAGGTTTTCCTGCTTTCGTCGGGTGACGAACCAAGCAATGCTTATGACAAGAACTATTAAACCGACAATGGTTCCGGCAATCGTCGGTACGTTGAAGTAAAATGATCCCGTATCATCAATCCGTGTCACGAAGAAGGTCGCACCAAGTCCACTGATCAGTCCAAAGGTGATGCCACTCCCAATGAATAAGAGCATTTGAATGAGTGTCAGCTGCCGGAGCTTGTTCCGTGTCAACGCAATCGTTCGGAGCAAGGCGTATTCGCCTCGTTTGCCACTCACGAAACTGAGTAAGGCGTTCGCAAGTCCGAACCAGACGGATCCACTCATGACGACAAGCGCAATCAAGAAGACGAACCAGCGTTCCATCGTTTGTTGCTCCGCATCGCGAAGCGCGTCAGATAGTCGATTCACTTGCAATGTCGGATAACTTTCTGTGATCTCTAATAATGTTGTGGTCACTTGCGCCTTCGTTAACTCGGACGGAACGTCGATAAAGACATTCAAGATCTGATCGTTCGGTTGCCGCAGCTGCTCGTTCCGCCAATCCACGAGGACATCTGGTGCCATCTTCTTTTCGATTCCAACGATTCGGAATTGACCGACCGAAACGCTTCGTTCTTGTTCCCCGTCCCATCGCCCGAGCGGCAACATATCGCCTTTTTGAAGACTGTGTGTTTTAGCGAATGTACGTGAGACGATGATTCCTTCTGTGTCACTCGTCTGTTCTCCCGCTAAGACGTCCAGACGACGATAGTCCGTCACTTCGTATTCGATCGAGATATCTTCTTGAGGCGACTGGTATTCGAAGGAATTGCGAGACGACAGGAAGGTCGCTCTTGCGCCAGGTAGGTCGGTTTCAATTTGTCGAATCAATTGCAACGGGTTTCCTTGCGATCCTTCATCCAAACGACTCTTTAGGACGACTTCTGTCGGATATTGGCTGGTGATGTACTTCCGCTCGTTTTGTTGCACCGTCTCAAGGAACGTCGAGCCGATGACGACGATGATCATCAAGACTTGAACGATCAGCATCAACCAAGCATTTTTCCGGAGTTGCGGTAACACGCCCCGGAAGGCAACGAAACTCGTCGGTCCCGCTAACCGACGAACAATCGGTTCCGCTCGCTGGAGCACTCCCTTCAAGAGGAGTGGCGTCGCAAGATACATCGTCAGTAAAAAGGCGACGGTCGCAACGAGCCAGGCGATCGCCCGTGACCCACCCGTACTGGCAATCACTTCAGCGAATAATACTAAGCTGCCGGTCAATCCACTACTGAACAGGACGAGACGTTTTCGCCGGGTCGGTCGTGACGCCGTTTTCAGATTTTCTCGCAAGACGTGGAGTGGTAACACATCCCGTTTTCGATAAGCCGTACTCGCGAGCAACAGCAGAATTAACAAGGCACTACCGAACGTTACGAGCATCAAGAACGCTCCCTGATCAATCATGAGGGAGACAATCATTTTACCCTCTGTCGGCCATACCAGTTGACCAAGTAACGGTAAGCAAACACTGCCTAGAATCGTAAGCATCGTGCCCGTTAAGACAATCAATCCAGATTGAACGAAGAACAGCTGAAACAGTTGTCGGGTCGTCGCCCCAAGCGTCCGCATGATCGCAAATTGGACGGCATGTTTACGTAAATACAAGTCGAAATTCGCCATCAAGATGAACCCGGACACGACAAGGATCAATACTGACAAGATTCCGATGTAGCCGTTCAGCGCCGGTGAGAGCGCTTGCCCTTCCGAAAGTTCAATTCGGGGCTTCGGATTCGTTTTGACGAGCGTATCGGCATAGTGGACGAGATCCACCTCTTTTTTTAGATTGAGCAAGACGGCTTTCGTTTCGATCGGATGGTTCTTTTTCAGATCAGCATACGAAAGCAAGACTTGATCGTGCGAAGCTTCAGATGTTTTTGTATTTGGTAAAATCTCACGGATCCGATACGTCGCTTCTCCAACGCGAAGCGTTTGCCCGACACTACGATCCAGCGACGTCGCGAGTCGAGCTGACAGGATTGCTTCTCCCTGTTCCAATTCGTTCGTGAAATGATACCGACTTTTCGTCAGGGCATCCGAATGAACTCCTATCGTCTCCACGTCAGCCATCGTTTGACCAGCGACGCGCGCTGTCGTCTGTAAGATCGACTCTGCTCCCAAGACATCGTGATTCTTTTTAAGTTGCTCCAACACGGACTGATCCGCCTGCTCGTCTTCAGGTGTATATTTGACCGTCAGATCGACTTGACCATATCTTTGTATACGATCTGTCTCGATTGCGGCTTGATTATGTAGTAAAAAAATGACCATCGTTAAGACAAGACCAATCGAAATCATGACGCTTCCGATTGAGGTCACTAAAATCATCGGACTTTTACGGTACAGACGGTGCGAAAGACGGAAGAGATGTTGTCGTTTCATACAGCCCCCACGAACTGCTCGTATGTCTCTAAGATCGGCGCCACATCACCGGTCGACAGTTGATCGGCAACGATTTGTCCGTCATGGAAATACAGTACACGTTTCGCATGAGCGGCTACGGTCGCATCATGGGTCACGAGCAGGATGCTCGTCTGTTGTTCGCGATTGAGTTCTTGAAGCAATTGCATGATTTCAGCAGAAGTCTTGAAATCGAGGTTCCCCGTCGGCTCATCCGCTAAGATGATCGGTGGTCGACTGATCAAGGCACGTGCGATTGCGACACGTTGTTGTTGTCCACCCGACAGCTCTTGCGGTCGATGATTGTTCCACTTCGTCAGTCCGACTCGTTTGAGCCAAGTGTCTACCTCTTGGTTGATCCTTTTATCATCCGTCCCCTTCAACATCAATGGTAAAGCGATGTTCTCCTGAACTGTCAAATCATCGAGCAGATGAAACGATTGAAAGATGAACCCGATGTGTTGCTGACGGTATAACGTCGCAGCAGGCTCAGTGAAGATGTCGCGTTGCCGTTTTTCCTTTAAGGTCAACGTTCCGCCGGTTGGCGCGTCAAGCGCTCCCAGAATATTCAACAGTGTACTTTTACCGGAGCCACTCGTGCCCATGATGGCGATGAACCCTCCTTCCTCTAACGTAAAGCTGACTTGTTTTAATGCATGAATCGTCTCCGTACCACGTATGTAGGTTTTTGATAACCGTTCGACTTCTAATAAAGCTGACACGCATATCCCTCCTTAGTTATTCCGCCTTTATCATAACCATAATAAGGATGATTTAGAAGTAAATGCAAAAAAATCCTCATCTAAACGACGAGGAGTTACTGGTTATTGTCGGACATATTTTAATGGAATCAAATCCGCAATCCGGACTTTCGTCAACTGATCGTCGATCGTCAAGAGGACAAATGCGTCCGGTGCATAGTCGGAAATCAATTCGCGACACATGCCGCACGGACTGACGACACGAATCGTTCGGTCCGCCTCATCCGAATAGGGATGTCGGACGGCGACGATCGTCTCAAAATCCGTCAATCCATCCGTGATGGCGGAACCGATCGTGATGGCTTCCGCGCACACCGTCACCCGTCCGATATAGGCTTCGACATGAACACCCGTTTTCGTCGCGCCATCTTTTGTCCGCAACGCAGCTGCGACGTGATGTTTATCGTCGGTGTAACGGCTTTGAATCGTTTCGGTTGCTAGTTCGACCAGTTCTAGGTCGGCTTCTGTAATCGGATAAGTCTGCATAATCTGCTCCTTACGTATCTTTTTTCTTATAGGTCAAACCGATGAATTGTGCTTTTTCATTGAACAGTCGACGGTAGGATAGAAAACCAACGAGGACCGATGCCATCGCTGCCGTCGTCAAGATTAGGAATAGAATCAATAGTTGATAGAGGACGGCTTCCATCGGATCCGCGCCACCGATGATCAACCCACTCATCATCCCTGGCAGTTGAACGAGCCCCATCGTTTTTTGCGCTTCGATCGTTGGAATCATACTTGTCCGGATCGCGCCTTTTAAGCTCGTATCAATCGCTGTCTTCGCATCTCCACCAAGTGAAAGAATCAGCTCGATGACCTCGTCGCTTCGTTCGACCTCGTCCTTGAACTTATTGAGAAACAATAGCGACAAAATCATACAGTTTCCGATGACCATCCCGCTGATTGGAATGACTTGCTGGGCTTCGAACGGAATGATTCGTAACCCGAGCAAAATGCCCATCGTCAATGCTTCGACCGCAATCAGTGTGAACAAGATGATCCACTGGATCCCGGGAATCCCGTCCCCTTTACGGATGACGTTCAGTGTCGCTGCACCGATCATCAACAGAATCATCAGTAACATGAAAATTGGACTTCCGCTTTCAAAGACGAACGTCAAAATATAACCGATGATCAACAGCTGTACAATCGATCGAACGGTTGCGATGATGATGTCCTTCTCTAGACCAAGCCGTAACGTCCGTGCTAAGACGAGGGGAATCAAAATGAAGATGAGCGAAGTCGCCAGTTGGAGGTAACTCATACCGATTCCCCCTTCAAAAATGCTTGCGTCTCGGCTTGACCATTTGAAGCGAGTTCCTTGAATGCACCAGACTCGATCAATCGTCCATCCTTTAAAAACCAAATGTCGTCGCTGACCCGCTTGGCTTGCTCTAAGTCATGCGTAATCCAAATGATTGTCGTCTGTAACTCCTGCTGTAGATCAAGGATTAGCTTCTCAATCTCTTGTACCATCCGGTAATCGAGACTTGCCGTGATTTCATCGAGCAACAGGACGTCCGGACGATTGACGAGTGTCCGTGCGATTCCAAGTCGGCTTCGTTCGCCACCGGACAAATCTTTGACCGGTCGCTCAAGTTCGACAGATAGATCAACTTGTTGTAGCAAACGTTCCGCTTCTTCGCGCGGTAACGATTCACCGAAGATCGATTTCGGCAAATTGATATTATCGTAGACGGTACCTGGAATCATCGGCGCGCTTTGGAACGCCATCCCGATCCGTTTGCGGACGTCGAGCAAATTCATCTGCTCAAGTGGTTCGCCTCGAAAACAAATTTCGCCGCGATCGGGAGAAATCAGTCCATTGATATGTTTCAATGTCGTCGATTTCCCGGCACCACTCGGTCCGACGAGCGTCGTAATGACACCTTCGCGGAACTCACCTGTTATTTCGTGTAAGATGTGTTGATAGCTGACTTCGTGAAACGTAAGAATCGACATACTGTGTGTTCACCTGACTTTCTACAAGTTTCGGGTAATGCTCCTGTAATGTTGTACCCGAAAATCCGTCACCTTAGTACGTCAAGCGACACTTCCTTACGCGTGGATGATCTCTCCGGCAAAATCATACGGTACCGTTCGACCAGCAAAGAGCGATTCTTTTGATGCTTCCGGTAAATTGAGGTGTTTGAACGCTTCTTCACGGTCCATCCAGACAAGTCCGGAAATCTCTTCTGGAACATTCGTCTTTAATTGACCGGAGGTGATTTCTCCCGCGAAGAAGAAAAAGAGACAATGTTCCCTCGCTTGCGGGAAGAATGCTTCTGCCACGTGGACGATGTCGCCTGGAATGATCGTAAATCCTGTCTCCTCCAGTACTTCGCGCGTGATTGCCGTATGTAGCGTTTCGTCTCGTTCGACCGTCCCACCGGGCAATGTATAGTAATCACCGTGATCGCCACGATTCTCGACCATCAATAATTGATCGCCTGTGGCATTGAATAATGTCGCATAGACGATGTTTTTACAGATATTCATGTTCGTCCTCCTATTTTCTTCTTTCCGTCTGAATGATACAAAATAACGGATCCAGTTGAATCTCACTTATGCGGTAATATTCATCATCACTATGATCAAGTAACAGACGTTTTCCGTTTTCTTCAACATATTTTAAGGATTGGATTGTTTCAATTCGTAATCGTGACAGCGTCTCCCCAGTCGGTCGGAGGACATGGAGTTCAATTTCAGTAAATGCCGGATACAGAATAAACTGAATACGCTCTTTTGAGGAGTTGTGTAACATGTATTTAGACCGCTGATAGAATGCTTCTTCCTCCGGAAACTCAAGAATCGGCTCTACTCCGAAAAAATAGAGGCTTTCTAACTCTTCTGGTATATGAATTTTCTTGTCGTCCTTCATTATATCGATGTACCGTCCTGTAAAATTATCTTCCAAGTCTCCACTTCTGATGTCAAAAAGCTCACTAATTCGCTCATCTCTCCTTCAGTCGGCAAGAAAGATACACCCGCTCTCGCGTAGACATCTTGAATCGAATGGGTTTGACTAAGAGCTAAAGCTGCGACGAAATCTTTCAGCGTTTGGTCGGGATCTTTCGTGAAACGGTAATACAACTGAAGAGCGGCAATCTGAGCAATCGCGTACTCGATGTAATAGAACGGCGTCTCAAAGAGATGGATGACACTCATCCATTCGTGGCCTTTCCAATCGGGTGTTTCCGACCAATCGATGACGTCCGTATCGTATGATTCTCGGAGATCGGCATAATAGGCATGTCGTTCTGTCGGATCATGGTCGGGGTGAGCATAGAGCCAAGATTGAAAACGATCGACGATGATCGTCTCGGGTAAGAACTCGACAATGGAACGCATCTGTTCGAGTTTTGCCCGGGCAACGTCTTTTTTATCCGGAATCACCTGATGCCATTCGTTCATCGTCAACAACTCGAGCGACATGGCAGCGAACTCCCCTACTTCAAGCGGAATCGGTTGTAGTCCGTCGTACGTTTCTTTCATCGCATCATGATGGACGGCATGGCCGATCTCATGCATGAAGATGACGAGATCATCAAACGTATCGATGCGATTCATGAATAAGAACGATTGTTGTTCGACCGGTAAATACTCACAAAACCCTCCGCCGGCTTTGTTCGACCGGGCACCGATATCGAGATGATTCCTATGTCGCATTTCTTTTAATACGTCCGCAAAATATGGATGAACACTCTCGAGAATTGCTTGTGCCTTGTCTAAGAATGAAGTGTCAGAACCGGTCACGTGATGATCAATCTGTGTATATGCCGATTGTCGGACGTCCCATGGATGGATCGTCTGTTTACCGAGAAACGTTTGTTGTTCGCGCTGAAATCGCCGTTTGACCGGTAGAAAGTCGGATTGAATGATGGTGGCGTAATGATCGACATCTTGACTCGTATAATCGACGCGTCCGAGTTCTGCAAAAGCTAGTTCCTCGTATCCGATCTTACCACTTGCAGAGGCACGCGCTTGTCGTAAATCAACGAGTCGTGAAAACAACGGTTGAATGACGGATTCTTTCGTGCGGAACGCTTCCTCAATCGATAAGAGCGCTTGTTTTCGAGTTGATTCATCCGCGTCAAATAAAGCAGCATAGAGATCCGAAACCGACTCTCCCGATTTTGTCAGCATCGTCGCCTCAATTCGGAGATAGTCTTGAATGAGCCGTGCTTCCTCTTCTGTCACACTTGTTGCTCTGAGTGATTGTTCAAAACGTGCTCTCGTTCGAAGTGTGACGTCATCGCGCGAGGCGAGATCCATTTTTACGGAATGTCTCAACGTATCGAGCTTATCCGATAGTTGCTGACGCCCTTGTTCGTATTCAGAAGTGGTACCGGGGTCTGTGACGTCCTGGAGATACGCGATTTTTTGTTTGAGCAATGTCTCTTCCATTTGGAGAATCGAAGCAATCTGGTGCGTAACATTCTCATCATTATTAATAACATTGTTTATACATGACTGAGATTTCATCGACGGATTTCACATCTCCTTTCAACTTATTCCAGTATACAGTTTATGCCAACGATATGATCGGTTTACAAATAATTGACTATTATATTATCTTTTTTGACTATTATCGTTGTCAAAAAGACTATGATAAGTTACATTATATAGGAGGTGAATCCCTATATGAAATCCAGGTTAAAAGAATTACGCGCCCGTCACGGGTGGAATCAGTCTGAACTGGCACGGCGTGCGAACATTTCGCGCCAGACGATCAGCTTAATCGAACGCGAAGAATTCATGCCGTCGCTACTAATCGCCGTCAAAATTTCTCGTGTGTTTGACACACCGTTAGAAGACATCTTTTATTTCGATGAGGAGGAATTAACATGAACAAGGAAGCAGTCAAGGTCATCATCGCAGCATTACTCGGTGGTATCAGCAGTTATTTCGTCATGTTTGTCCTCAAAAATACCAATTTGTCACAGTTTGAACGATCGCTCTATCTTGATTACATATTCACTGGTCTTTTCGTTATCTTGACGATCTTGACTCTGAGTTACGTCATACGCTATTTACAAATTCGTCAATTGACTCGACGATCCGTTTCTTCCGACGAAGAGGACGCGATTGACGATCAAGTGAATCGCTACTATGCGGACGGCATGATGATCGTGCAGTTTTCCAATCTCCTCAGTATCGGGCTCGCTTCTTTTAGCATCATTGAAAACCAGTTCGGACTTCATTTGATACTGAGCGGATTCTTTTTCGTCATCAGTTGTATTGCCTCTGTTTTTTATCTTAATCTCATGCATCATATATATCCGGACCGTCAGTTCCCGAAGTACTCGGAAACAAACTATATCAAAAAGCTGTTCGCTGCTTCAGATGACGGCGAGCGACACGTCATGTTAGAGGGACTCATCCGTTCACAGTCTTCTTTGCAACTCCTATTGATGGGGATTATCGTCGTATTGGTCGTGTATTCGTATGAGACCGGTCAATCTCAGATCTTTGCAATCAGCTTATTGATTATCGCCTTGATCTGGAGCAACGCAAAATATTTTCTCCATGTACGCAATCGCTAAAAAGGAGCATCCGGTCCGTCGACCGGGTGCTCCTTTACATGCCTTCAAAAATCACGATGATTTTGTTGCTGATGGACATCATGTTGATTCAATGTATATTCCTGATCGTCGAGCGATCGATGTTTCGATTGACTCCGCGCTGAAATGAACCAAACGACTCCACCAACGGCGAGAAAAATAGCAATAAAGATCATAGACACCCTCCTTTAGATTCCTTTTTTACTTTATTCTTCCAACAATCTGGTTTTTCCTTTACGATAAGATAGAAGATATTAATTTATAGGGGGCGTTAGGATGTTCGGCAAAGAACCGACATGTATGCATTGCGGCAAAACGATCGAAGGAAACGAAAAAGTCTACATTCAAATGCGTTATCCAAAACATCGCGGGATGACGGAAGTCAAAGCTTACTTAAAAAGCGAAGGTCGTTTCATCTGCGAAAAATGTTTCGCTGAAAAGACAGAGTCAAAGGGGTAAGCACTTATGAACCTGAAAGAGAGTACGATTTTAGTTACAGGAATGACCGGAACGCTTGGCTCTCGTGTTGCGCGACGTTTTCTAAAAGAAGCGCGTGAAGTGCGCGGTTTGTATCGCTCTCAGGAACAAGCGGATCAATACGCTTTCAAAGGTGTCCACGCAGTCATCGGTGAACTCGGTGATCCGAATTCGCTTCTTACAGCACTTCAAGGCGTCGATCTGTTGATTCACTGTGCTGCCTATCTCGGAGATGATCCCGATTTAGCACAGGAAGCAAATGTTACAGGTGTACAATATCTCGCAGATGCTGCGACAAAAGCTCGTGTCAAGCGCATCATTCACATCTCGACGACTTCCGTGTACGGCGAAGTCGTGAGTGGACATTTTACGGAAACGTCACCGCTCCTACCGTCCGAACATGTCTACATCCATACAAAGCAGGAATCCGAACGCCTGTTACAGGAATATACACCCGATTCCGATTTAATCATCTTACGTCCAGGATCAATTTGTGCCGAGGAGCAGTCCTACTGGGGGGATCGTCAAGTCGAGCGGATGAAGGAGGCGGATGTGATTACCTGGGTGCACCCGGACGATGTCGTCCCGTGGGTCCATACGGATAATCTAGTCGAAATGATCATGATCTCCGCAAAAAATGCGCATAATGAGGACATCATTAATGCGATCGATGCGAATCTACCGGAGACGGATTTTCGGTTGAAGTTGATCCATGCGAGCGGCACGCCATACCGAACACCGAAGCGTTCGGCGGAACGCGCTACTTTCTCGAACGAACGAATCAAACAACTCGGATACGTTCCACTCCGAACACCGCAAGAGACGATTGAACAGTTGATTCAATCCTTTACAGTAAAATCATGATTTCGCAAGCAATTATATTAGTAAACGGACACGTATTGCTGGTACGACAGTATGTAGCGCGAGGAGAAAACGTTTGGAATTTTCCTGGCGGACAAATCGAGCCTGGTAATTCACCCCAACAAGCGTGATGTGCTCCAAGAAAAAGGCGCTGACTCAAAAGTCAGTCTCTCCAAAGATAAGGGTGGCAGATTCATGATCTGCCACCCTTATCTCGTAAAAAAAGAATGACGCGTCACACGCCACTCCTACAGGAAAAAGCGCATTTATGCGCTGTCAGAGACAAACAAGCCCGTTTTCCTGCTTAAATAAAGCAGGAAAACGGGCTTGTGTCTCGCCTGAGGAAAGGGCGTGAAAAGACGCGTCATTCTTTTTTTGAGTCAGCCTCTTTTTCATACTATCGTTTGAAGCCAGTCGTACCATTTTTCCCGATCATGCCGTCTTAACTCCGCAAGCGTCTGAATGACTTGCTCTGTTCCAAGTCTCTGTTCTGCTTCAGACGAATCCGTCTTGTCCAGTGAACGATCGAGATTGAAGACTAACCAGTCAAGCTTGCTGTGGACACTGCGGTCGATGACACTGTGCCAATCGACATCGAGTACTTGATTCGTCGTTGCATATCCGTTTAAGAACGAAGAAAAACGTTCTGCATCGTACGTGCCATCCACCCGGCTTGACCAATAACAAGCGGTCTCGAAAAGATCGAGCATCGGATGAATCGGTCCGGCAGACTCCCAGTCGATAACGACCGGTCCGGTTGTTGTCCAAATGACATTCTTCGGATCGAGGTCACGATGACTGATGACACAGTCATTCCCTAACGTCTTCATCGAGCGGCATACATCCGCTTCGATTGCTCGTAGTTGCTGCACCAGTTCCCCCAACTGTCTCGCCCAACGCTTATTCTGCATTTGTCCTTGTTGAAGAAAACCATTCCAATCAATCGGAACATACTCAGATGAAGCAGAAGGAATCGACGGCGTCGTTTCGATCGCCGCTCGATGTAACGTACCTAGTACGTTACCAATGGCTTCTGCATGCATCGGACATAAGTCCTGCGTTTTTAAAGTTTGTCCGTCGATCCACGGGAACAAGAGACAGCATGATTCTCCCACTGCATACAACGGTCCATCTTGGCGAAGTGCCGGCAACGCAGGTAGCAACTTTGCAGCGGCAGACGCCACATCCTCGGATTGAATGAAGTTAGCTCGAGCCGTCTTCCGCTTCATGATTTGTTGATTTAGACGTTTTACGACGAAGTGTCCTGTATCCGTCGAAAAACGGAACATCTCGTGCATCAGTCCTCCTGAGAGTGGTGAAAGATCCTGCTGATACATACCAATTCGAAAGTCTAGGCATAATTTTTTCATTTGTTCGTCATTCATTGAAAACTCCTTTTACTTAACGCTTACGCGGATTGATCCGTTTGTTTCGTATGACGAATAAAATAATATTCACCGATGAAAATCAAGATGATACTGACGAGGGAGACGATCAGTACGAGCGGATCCGTCTTTCCCTTGAGATACAGAAATGCCAGCAACACGATGGCGTCAAACAAAATCGCCAATGTGACCACCCAAACGCGAACATGCAACTGCTTACGAAGATGTTTTAAGACGCCGACATGAATGATGATATCCATGACCAAGTACAGAATTGCTCCCATCGACGCAATCCGAGATAGATCGAAAAAGACAGTTAGCAACATCGCTAGGACGATCGTATAGACTAACGTATGTTTTTGCACGGATCCCGGCATCCCGAAATGACGATGCGGAATCATATGCATGTCCGTCAACATCGCAAGCATCCTTGAGACGGCAAAGACGCTCGCAATGATGCCAGAAATCGTCGCAAGGAGCGCGATGGATACCGTGAACCAGACGCCTTTATTTCCAAGTAACGGGCGGGCTGCTTCAGCTAACACATAGTCTTTCGCTTGAATGATTTGATCAAGCGACAATGTCGATAAGACGGAAAAGGCTAACAAGAGATAGACGATCAAACTAATCAGGATGGACAACATGATGGCTACGCCGACGTTTCGTTTCGGGTGTTTAATTTCCGAGCCGCTGTTCGTGATGGTCGTAAACCCTTTAAACGAGAGAATCGTTAGTGCGACAGCCGCGACATAATTCGTAATCGACCCATCCGACGTAGTGTTCGGACTATCCAGCTCAAATCCACCAATCGATAAAATCAAAATGCCGAACAGAACGAGAGCTCCGATCTTAAGCGCTGAAGTGATTAACGAAAATGTTTGGATAAACGAATTCCCAGAGATGTTGACGATGAATGCCCCAATCAATAAGACGACACCGAGTATTGGAATCCAGTAACTAGCCTGTTCTCCTGGTACGAGTTGTAACAAGTAGGTACCGAACGTGCGCGCCACGAGACTCTGATTGATGATCATCGAGATTGCCATCAGCAGGGCTGCAGCGGCAGCAATCGTTCCCTTACCGTATGCTTTGACAAGAAACATGCCGATTCCTCCAGCTGATGGAAAAGCATTGCTCAATTTGATATAAGAATAAGAACTAAATCCAGTCACGATACCGCCAATAATGAAAATATACGGCAACCAGGAACCCGAGAGTTCTGCGACCTGTCCGAGCAAGGCAAATATCCCGGCACTGATCATAACACCAGTTCCAAGACCAACGGCTCCTTTTAAACTAATACTGTCTTTTTTATACTCTGCCACTATCGTTCCTCCTCTTGATACTTCAGTAAGTTAGATACAGTTTCCCTTACCGGTCCTGAATTAATCATTTTTCAATTTCAGACCTGCTCCTTTATACTGATAAGGGTCGATTCCTACTATGAAGAATGAAAGAGAAGAGGTTTATTATGAAACAAATTCATCACATCTGCATTCAGACGACGGACTACGCTGCGTCTAAAAACTTTTATGAACAGCTCGGGTTCTCGCTCGTCCAAGAGTCACCTGGTTTTCACGACCGTGCCTTTAACAGCTGGTTGTGTCTTGGTGACTTCTATATCGAGTTGCAAACACCGAAATCAGGTCAATCGTTCACCGATTATACGAAACAAGCGGCTGGTCCCGTCCATTTCGCCCTCTACGTTGACGACTTGCAAGAGGAAGTAACACGCCTAGAACGACTCGGTATGCCCTTTTTACCAAAGGACGGTGGTAACATCTATTTCGTCGTCGATGGCCATCTCAGCAAATTAAAAGCACCAGAAGGAACAATCATCGAGTTACGAGATACGTTTGCAATAGAGGGTTGAAGCACTTGCACTTGTAATTGTGATATTAATGGTTCCAAAAATGAACTAAAAGAGGAATGATTGAATCAATCCATTCCTCTTTTCTCTCTATGTAGCTTACATGAATCGACACTCCTCACATCTTTCGATTCACGTATAGCAATACAAGCGGAAAGAATAAAAGTTGCCCTCCTAATGCTAGCAACAGAGCAAATTGAATGTCTTTTATGATCGACAGATTGACGAGAATCAAGATCAAAAAAAGATATCCGATACTTACGAGATAAGCGATATGTCCACTACGGATTTTAATCGTTCCTTGGCGCTCATCATACGGTTCCGTTGGCGAGAATACCGTTCCTGCGATACGTGACGTGACACCAGCTAAAGTGAGGATGATTCCGAGTGTTTTAGCCGCCGGATCCGTCATCGTTAAGTACAGACCTACTCCAATTAAAATGATATCTAACAACACATTGACTCGCTTCATTCTACTCCCTCCTCATTCATTCGATTCGGTGTAAAGATGTCTTCGATTCGCCGTTCAAACAGATCAGCTAGTGTAAACGCGAGGTCGAGTGACGGATTATACCGCTCTTTTTCGATGGAAATGACCGTCTGACGCGACACGTTCAATCGTTTTGCCAGTTCGCCTTGCGACCAACCTCGTTCTTCGCGCATCTCCTTGACCTTATTTTTCATGATTTCACCTCGTAGTCCCACTATATGTAAATAACACACTACCTGTCAAGTTTCCTTTACACCCTCTTCATACGCTCCCTCATGATATACCGATCGTCTCTCCCGACCTGAATCAATCCCGCTTTTTCGAGTACTCGGATTGATGCTTGATTCGTCGACTCCGTCTTCGCAAGTACCCCTGTCACTTCCGTTTGTTCAAACGCCCATTCAATCAATGCTTGAACTGCTTCCGTCGCAAACCCTTGATTGAGATACGCTGGTAACAGACCATAACCGATTTCGATCGCTTGTCGTATGTCCGGCTTCCCCTTAAATCCGATATCCCCGATTACTTGACCATCCTTTGTCATGACGAGCCAGCTGCCCCAGTATAGCAGCGAGGGATCTGACGCGAGTAACGTCAAGTGATGCTGAACTTCCGGTCCGTTATCGTAGTGCTGTTGTTGTAAACGTGTCACGTCATTCGCTGTACATGGATGAATCGTCAAGCGCTTTGTTTGAAGGGTTATCATTACTTTGTCTCCTTTTTTTAGGTTTGCCACCACTGTTGTAGGTAACGTTGGATATACCAACAAACGATAAAAAGACTTGTTGCACCGAGTATACTGTAAAAAATAGGAATCCCTAAGCGGATCAATCCATATAAGACGGCAAGCAATAAGAACGTCGCTGGTAATCCGAGTAACACACTCTTTAAGAATGTACTCAGTTCTGCCCGTTCACTTCCCTGTTTAACGAGCCAGGCAAAGCTAATCAAACTGACGACGGGCAACGCGGACAACACACCACCCAGTGACGGTGAACGCCGGGCGACTTCCGTGACAAGACCGATGACCAGTGCGCTCGAAAGCACCTTAACGAGAAAAGCAGTCATCTGCCGCCTCCCGCAACAATCGAAACGCCTGTTCAATCGCCTGTTGATCTGTTTTTGACATCGTAGCAAGGACTTGATTCAACCGCTTGGGATCGAGTTCCGTATGACGACGAACGATTGTATCCCCCAAGTCTGTCAAACCAATCGTCACTTGGCGTTGGTCTTCTGGATTTCGTTTTTTTTCGATATAGCCTAATCCCTCCAACTTTTTGACGTGCTCAGACATCGTATTATGTGAGAGGCGAAATGCCTCGGCAATCTGTTTGATCGTCGGATTCGTCGCAAATTGAATGTGTTGCAAAATGCGCACACTTTGGTGAGACAGGTTTTCCTCGAACCGAGGATGTAGTTGATAATAAATTTTTGCAAAATCAGATGGAATCATATTACTCCTCCTTATATCGTATAATCCGAATATATCGTAAATTACGATATATAACCAGAGAAAGAGGTATTTTCATGAAAAAAGTGTTAGCTACTATCGTATTGGTCATTCTTTTTCTCAGTGGATGTCAGACCGAGACGACGATGACAACGACAGACCTCATCGCGGCGGAATTCATTGAACAAGGTCAAGACGTCATCCGCTTGAACGATCGCGTGTATCGACTAGATCAGGTCGTAACCGTCTCGAGTCTTTTCTTGACTCCTGGTCCACGTGTTCAAAAAATAGCACCCGAAAAGACGCTCGAGGACGGCATGGCAACTCGTCTTCAGAGCGGTACGGTCATCTATCAAGAAAAAGATGATACGATGTTTCTATATGTGCAGCGAAACAAGAAGTGGTATCGCTATCAATCCATTCCTGAAGGATGAGGAGGAAGACAGATGCAGTATCCAACGACATTGGGCACGAAAAATGGCTACATCCACAATCCAACTTCCGCTGAAGCGATTCCTGTCCGTTATCGTGCCGTGATTCGAGACATCGTCGCCTTTGTACAAACCTTATCCGCGTTTCATGGCGTGTACTTGTATGGCAGCGTCGCAAAAGGAACGGCGCGTCCCTTTGAATCCGATCTCGATTTTACACTGATTTTGACAGAACCGTTGACGGAAGAAGAACACATGCAGTTAGATGAACGGACGGAAGACTGGTTGAAGGACTATCCATTCGTCACCAAAATCGATTATGACATCGGTCTGCTTGGCGACGTCATACGGGATGACGAAGCACTTCGCTGGGGCGTCTGGCTGAAATCCGTCAATTTGTTTTTGGCAGGCGAAAATCTCCAATCTCGATTTCCGTTTCTCCGTCCGACACGTGCTCTTGGCTTCGCATTAAACAGTGGGCTATCCGAGCAGTTGAGGTCTGATCTATCACGTCTAGAGAAAGGGCGAGTCACCTTGCTTGATTCGGATTCGATCGTGAAGCGGATCGTTCGGAGTGCCTATCATTTCCTCTTAGAAGACGATCAAAGCTTCGTGCATGACTTAGAGACACTCCGCTCGATCCTGTTTCATTATTTTCCTGACGAACCGCGCTTTTTAACGTTGTTCGCCGCTTACGATACACACCAAATCGTCTCGCTAGAAGATGTCCGTTACTTTGTGGACTGGTTCACGTCTCGAATGCCGGACGAATCAATCCTTTAATCGAAACAAACCGGTCCACAGTCCAGCATGACCAAATAATGCCTCTGGATTGTCGACGGGTTTCATTTCCGTTAGTTCGATGACGTCGAATGCATCGAATATGGAGAGTAATCGCTCTTTCGTATAGCCGAGTCCGCCTTGGAGACTATTTTCTTGATAGACTTCCCAGTCAGTCAACGTCGCCCCGCCAAGCGGACCGCCCGCAACAAAACACGTTAATCCGAAATATCCTCCTGGTCGCAACATCTCCTTCATTCGCGTCACGTAGGCCAAACGTCGATGTGGCGCCATATGGTGAAAACAGCCTGAATCGTAAATGAAATCATATGTATTCTGTTCTGTCGTCTCTAGAAAATCTTGCTTTCGAAACGCAACGTGTGCTCCAGTCTGTTGTGCTTGTTCCGTTGCCCATTCTAACGCGGTTGCTGAAAGATCCAGTCCCGTCACCGAGAAATCGTGTGTTGCGAGATAGATCGCATTTCGCCCCGGTCCTGTTCCGAGATCTAGTGCGTCACCTGGCGAGATCCAGCCCTGTTCGACGTAGCGAACTAAGTTGTCGTCAGGAATGTTCTTAAAAAACGGGACCGGTTTCGTCCGATCTTCATAAAACTTGTCCCAAAACGGTTCTGGTTCACCCAATCGCGCATCAAGCATCTTTAAAATATCCTCCATCGTATCAATCGTTTGTGTTTCGTTCATTCATCGTTTCCCCCTCTTTTCTTCTATAATATTGTATTCGTGTTCCACCTCTTATTTTCCTGTACTTCTCGGATGAAAATGCTCTATTTTTCTTACCTTACGATATTGTTAGTATGTTCTCGCAATCGCCCATGCTACACTAGCCTTTAATTGAAACAACCATTCAAAAGGGAGATATCTTGCATGCGTCAACATCCGACTTCCACTTCCACCTTAGCAACGGATGAGAAGATCATCCGCTTGATTCAAGGTCTTCATCAAATGCACCATTCACCTATGAAAGCTACCCATTATCAAAAGTTAGCAGCTCAACTTCCTTACCCTTCGCTTGAAGAAATCAACGCCCGATTCGGTTCGTGGGCACACCTGTTAGAACGAGCTGGAATCGTCAAGGCTTCCCATTTATCGACGAAAGAACGCATGACGCTGAACCGTCCCGCTGCGGTCAAGCGAACGAAGCGGTGGTCGATCGAAGAAAGCGTTGCTTTTTATGTCGCACAAAAAGGAACGAACATGACGATTCGCTCCTACACGGAATTGCGGGATCTACACCCCGAGATGCTGAGTGCGAATACGATCATTCGTCGGTTCGGCACCTGGAAAAAGGCCTTAGCACACTTCGATCTCACCTCGAACGGCTTCTTCACCGATCAAGACTGCTTAGATGCTCTTCAACAAGCTGCAGCCACACATGGACCGCTTCTGACGAGTCAACAATATGCCAAGTGGGCGCGTGCGCACCAAGCACCTTCACTGACGTTGTTGATTGAACGCTTCTCCAGTTGGCGCGAAGCCTTGCGTCGTCTCGACAGCGAATAAAAAGGATCGTGCCCGCTGATTGATTCGACGGGACACGATCCTTTTTGATTATTGTTTTGGCAATCGTAAAAGCTCATGATCCGCTCCTTCAGCGCATTGACGTAACGTATAGACCGACTGTTCCTTCACTTCGAGCTGTCGACAGACTTCGTTTTTACGATCATCGTCTGTCGTGCCGAACTGATCACGCGATGAATCGGACGTGTAGTGATACGACTTACCATCATACTTGACGTCATACAACACCGGGTCGCCTTCAGTCGTAAACGCCGTGATGCGGATCTGATCTGATTTCCCTTGCGTTGAGTTCTTCAAAAAGGACTCGAATCGGTCGCAGTTCGTAACATCCTTCTGGACGATGATATCGCCATTCTCCTTCGCCTCTTCCATCGTATATTTTCCGCAACCGGCTAAACAAAGCAGACATACTATAAGACTGAGCTTCCGCATCCCTCACCGACTCCTTCTCACTGTTTCACTAATAGACGATCGAGGCGATACAGTTGCGACGTAAAGCCCTCCTTCATCCCCATACCGAGCACTTCTTGCACGGCTGCTTCTGTCTCATAGGTCGACTCGAAGACGATCAACGTCGTCTCCCCGTGGTCGAGAAATGTCGTGACATTCTCGCTTCCTGGTAAATGTTCAGAGATCGCCCCTGACGCGTCCGAGAAATAATCGGCATGACTATACGTGTTCGGAGCATCGATGTTTCTGAAAATCGCTTTCCCCCACGACTCCATGCCGTAAAAGTCACCTTGCGCCGGATCAATACAGCGCATGCAATAATGCCACACACCACCTGGTTGAAACTCAAACGTCTCGATCGTCGTCTCCCAGCCTTCCGGTCCCCACCACGCTTCGAGCTGCTCTTTTTCCGTGAATGCGGCAAAGACGCTATCTCGCGGCGCCTCACACGTCCATTCCATTCGTAGAGTCTTCCCCTCAATCGAAGTCTTCAATTCCTTTTTCATTCGTCCCGTCTCCCTTCACGTTCGACTGAATCTGCTTCAAATGTGCGTCTAGACGATGCATGCGGGCTTCCATTTGTGCAAGCGAGTTGCTCCACATGACGAGCTCTCGAAACGCTTCTGAGCGAAGGCTATACAAGCGACGATTCGCCTGCCGTTCGACAGTGATTAGTTCCGCGTCGAGCAACAGCTTCAAATGCTTCGAGGTTTGCGGTTGGCGTAAGTGTAGTTGTTCAGCCAACTCATTGACGGAGCGAGGACCGTTTCGTAACGCTTCGATGAGTTGAATCCGTGTCGCATCTCCGAGGGCTGAGAATCGTATTGATATCTGATCATTCATATCCGTTCACCTCTTTATTTTATATATTCCCAATTTAGAATATTCCAAACTAAGAATATAAAAAATGCAAAATGATTGTCAGATGCGTTCAAATGGCGTACGTTCTAAACAACCTGTATGAAAAGAGCGTGAACCAATGAAGACCGAATGGATGGAAGCATTCCTCGTCACCGCGGAGACCGGCAGCCTGACGAAAGCAAGCGAAGTACTGCATATGACGCAACCGGCGTTAAGTAAACAAATCAAAAGTCTTGAGAGTGCACTCGACGTCTCGCTGTTACACCGTTCGGCACATGGTGTCACGTTGACGACAGCTGGCGAAATTGTCTTTGAAGAGAGTCGCGAACTGCTTGACCGGATCGATCAGATGAAACGGCGGATCGGTACGATCGACGAACGAACGACCCTGACGCTCGGATCATGGCCAAGCGTCGCGATGACGTATCTCCCCCGTCATGTTTCACGACAAGCGACGGCACCGGATCTCAAATTAAAGACGGCGCATACGACGATCGATTTGATGCAAGGTCTTGAAGAACGCCGATATGATGCTGTCTTACTCGACGATCGTCACCATGTCCATCCTTATCATACGACCCATTTGTATACGGAGAACTTTTTGCTTTACGTCCATCAAGACGACGAACGATTCACAGGCTGTACGTCTGTAGCGTTTGATCAAATTCGTGACGCCTCTTTCTTATCGCTTCCGATCGATTGCGATTCGACGAACATCCTAAAGGACGCGTTCATCGAGCGAGGTGCCGTCTACCAAGCAGAAAACGAGATGGAATTCGGATCGAGCGTCCTCGGTTTCATCCGTGCAGGACTGGGTATCGCTCTATTGCCGGAGATTTTCCAAGACGGACTATCCCCTGAAATCAAGACGTTACCGGTCGACGGGTTTGATGTCGTCCGCGAATTGTCACTCGTCTCACGAGACGCCTCCCATCATGCGATCCTGCTTGATTTACTCGGTCAGTCGCGCTGAAGGTGCACTTGTAGTTCATGTCTTAGATCATCAACCTGATTTTGTGAAATCGCCGAGTCCGGTGTCTCACCGTACCGGACGAGATGATAGATTGATGGATCGAGCGTGACATCAATCCGCTGTAACCATTCGCCGACCGTCTCTTCGGAGCGGCGGCGTTTTTGTCGTGTCAGTTGCCGATCGAACGTTTGTAACAGACGGCGAATCTCTGACTCTGATTCTTCACCAACAAGTGTTTGTCGGATCGAACGATTTGGGGAAAACACCGGCGGCGGGTCCATTAAATCGTCGATTACAGTCTCTCGTCTGCGTCGTTTTCGCAAACGCTTCAAGAAGTAAAGTACACTGAAGAGGACAGTCAGTAGTATGACAAGACCGACGACACCGTAAAAGGTAACAACTCCTAATGCATCCTTATCCGCAAATCCCCCGCTTTGGATGTCCATTTTTTGCTTGGTCGGTTTTCCTTCTTCCTTTCCGCCTCCATCAGCCATAAATCGAGCTTGATAGGTTGCTGGATCATAAAAGAAATAACGATAGACTTCTGTACCGACCAGTTGAATCGCAGCAAGGCTCACGAGTGCTATACATAATGTCACAACTAACCCACGCTTCATCTCATCCCTCCTTTTCAATATTTTACCATCTCTACTTTACTATGGAGTGATTTTTCTTTCTTTTCAGTCAATTTTTCATTAGAGTAAGGGGTGACTCTCAATAAAAGGACGTGACATCATGTATCTTCCAAGTTTTTCGTTAACCGATCAGACATTTCTTATCACTGGAGCTGGACGAGGTATCGGACGCGCGCTCGCCATCGGGATGGCAGAAGCCGGTGCTAACATCATTCTCGTCGCCCGGACGGAACGCGATTTGAAGGAGACGGCACAAGAAATCGAACGACTCGGTCGAACGGCTTACATCTTCCCGTGCGACATCACTGACCGGAAACAAGTCGTCGAGACGGTAGCTCGTGCATACGAACAAGTACCGCAGATTGATGGGCTCGTCAACAATGCGGGAATGAACATTCGCTCGAAGGCACTCGATGTGACGGAAGACGAGTGGGAAACGATCCAACAGACTAATCTGAAATCCGCCTTCTTTTTCGCTCAAGAAATTGGGAAACGGATGCAGGAGACAGGTGGAAGCATTCTGAACATCGCCTCGGTTGCTGGTCACGTCGCCTTAAGGACCGGTGTCGTGTATGCGACGACGAAAGCGGCAATGATTCAGATGACGAAAGTTCTGGCGCTTGAATGGGGACCACAAAACATTCGTGTCAATGCGATCGGACCGTGGTATTTTAAGACACCATTAACGGAACCATTACTGAAAGATCCTACATACTTGCAGGACATCGTTGACGTGACACCGCTCGGTCGGGTCGGTGAATTAGAAGAACTGGTTGGACCAGCCGTCTTCTTATCGTCTGCTGCAGCCCGTTACGTGACCGGGCAAACGCTTTATGTCGATGGTGGGATGACGATTAAAGGTTTTTAAGACAGAAGAAGACGGATGCGCATCTGCCCATCCGTCTTCTCGTATCTGAAAGGAGCTTCATCATGTCAAAACGGATTGCACTCATCGCTGGTGGCTCCCGTGGCGCCGGACGCGGCATCGCATATGCCTTAGGTGACGCCGGAATGATCGTTTACGTCACGGGACGAAGTACGAATGAACAGACAACGGATCAACGAAGCGAAACGATCGAAGAGACGGCTGCTGGTGTCACGGCACGCGGCGGACTCGGTATCCCGATCGTTTGTGACCATACGAGTCTTGACGATATCGATCGTCTGATTCAGCAGATCCAGCACCGCGATGGTCGAATCGATCTCCTCGTCAATTGTGTGTTCGGTGGTTCGGAAAGCCACTTACCGTCTGGAACCGGACGACGGTTTTGGGAGCGACCACCTGAACATTGGGACGCGATGATGTCTGCCGGACCAAAAGCGTACTTGTGGACGATTCGGGCCGCGATGCCATTACTGCAACAGAGTCCAGCTGCGCTCGTCATCAATCTGACATCATTCACTCCAGAGCAGGTGTCTGGAAACCTCTATTATGATTTGGCGATGCAAACGATTAATCGGATGACGCACGTCATGGCGCAGGAGTTAGCTCAGACGACCATCTCCGTTATCGCGCTCTGCCCCGGTTTCATGCGGACGGAACGGGTTGTCGATGCCGGTTTCGCGAGTGCCGCGACTGAATCGACGACCTATATCGGACGAGCCGTTACAGCGCTGATGGCGGATGACGATGTTAGACGTTATTCTGGACAAGCCGTCTTCGTTGCCGATCTCGCGAAGACCTATCAATTTACGGATCAGGACGGAACGCAGCCACTACCTTTTTAATTGCTTTAATCGATGAATTAACTAGTTTTCAATCACTCACTTCCGTTCCGGTCGTGCTGGATCAAAGATTTCTTCCGCATCAAAGAATGGATCGAGTATGCTCGTCTTTCCAGCAACGGCTTGACGTAGACGAATCCCATCAACGTTGATCCGGGCTTGGCGGAAGTAGTCGGGTCCAACTTGTTTCCACGCATGTTGACTCGCATCAACATTGAAGAAATAACGGAACCCGCTATCGATGAGTAAACGATATTTCTCACCCGAATAATCGTGCCAATCCCCGACATCACTACCGTATGGATAAATTAATTGCGTCGTTTTTCCGATCAGCGGGGCAACGTCCTGTTTGTAGCGTTTAAGATCCGCACGAATCGTCGTGACTGATTCTTTTCCGACCCAAATATGTCCGTACGTATGACTCGCGAACTGCCAGCCGTCCTCTTTTAATGCGATGGCGGTCTGTTTCGCTTGTTTTCGTGCCGTTTCGACCTTTTTATTGTGTCCATATTGATTGTAGGAGGAACGATACCCGAGCACCCCGTTATAACCTGTGATACCGAGCAACCCTTTTGCTCCTTTATAGGAAAAGTCAGGATGCGACTGGACGAACGCATCGACGATTGGTACGAGATCATAGGCACCATCCGGCTTTCCAACCATTGCGTTGACGATTTTGCCATCCTTCACTTTTAAATTCTTCGCAAATCCATCGCCTTTCATGTATTCGTAATAATTGACATCATCTTGCGAGAGCACGAGCGGGTGTTTTCCTTTTGGTAAACGGACAGGTGTTTCAACGATCTTCCCGTTCAACTCTTTTGCTAAGTCTGTTGGTCGGACGAGTACGTAATCGTTTTTATACAACGCATCTAAAATCCGTTCGAATTCCTGTTGCGTCACCATGTAATCATCGTATCCTGCTTCCTTCCGGTCGCCATCAAATGCTTGGTTTGGATCAGCAATCAATGAATGAAAAAAGAGATGTGGCACAGGTTTCGTCACAGGCAGGAGCGCCTGCTTTTTCTGTTCGTATTCCTCTTCCCTCTGTTTCGTCTCTTTTGCGCGGACGGGTTTCAACACTTTGATCGCCCGGTCATAATCGTACTGGGCAGCGTAACGATCCGCACGCTGGATCGTCTTTTCTATGTATGCCTGTTGCGAAGCTTGTCTTTTTTGCTGTGTCTCGTGTGTTTTTTCCGACTTTTTCTCGCTGACTTCGCTTTCCCCACATCCACTTAGTAGCAGACTCAGCGCCACACCGCCAATGATCCAGTTCCGTCTCATGTTTTTCGACTCCTTCATCAATTTTGACGTTTTCATTCCCCTCTATATCTAACTGTTCCCGATTGTTCAGTCGATTAACTACTTTTTTGAGTCATTCCGTTTCGTTATGACTGTCCATCCAAAGCGGAACTTCCGCTCACTCGTCTTGAGGTGTTTAATAAAGGACGTAATGAAATTCACGGAGGTGCAACAAGATGATTGAAAAGAACTTAATTAATGGTGAATGGTACGATACGACAGAAACGATTCCGGTCTACGACCCAGCAACGAAAGAACTGCTCGGACATGTTCCGGCAAGTTCAGCGGAAGACGCACAACGTTCCGTTGACGCAGCGAGCGAAGCATTCGTCAAGTGGTCAAATGAAACAGCAGACACACGCGCGAATTTAGTCGATGCCTGGTATCGCTTGATCAACGAACACCGTGAGGAACTCGCTCGGATCATGACGACAGAACAAGGAAAGCCGTACGTCGAAGCACTCGGTGAAGTCGATTACGGCAATCAATACGTCCGTTGGTACGCTGAAGAAGCACGCCGGATTTACGGTGAAACGATTCCGGCTTCTGTTCCAGGAAAACGACTCTTCGTCGAAAAAGAACCAGTCGGTGTCGTCGCAGCGATCACACCATGGAACTTCCCGGCAGCGATGATCACACGTAAACTTGCACCGGCTCTTGCAGCGGGTTGTACGATTGTCCTTAAACCATCGGAAGAAACACCGTTTACGGCACTTCGTCTCGTTGAATTAGCAGAAGAAGCAGGTATCCCTAAAGGTGTCATCAACGTCCTAACAGGTGACGCGGCAACGATCAGTGGCGTCTGGCAAGCCGATTCTCGCGTCCGGAAGATCACGTTCACAGGTTCAACAGCCGTCGGGAAATTGATCATGCGTCAAGCAGCCGATACGATGAAAAAACTATCACTTGAACTCGGTGGTCACGCACCCTTCATCGTCACGGAAAATGCGGATCTCGATAAAGCCGTCGAAGGCGCGATGCGCTCTAAATTCCGAAATGGTGGACAAGCGTGTGTCGCGACGAACCGCTTCTACGTGCAAGCGTCTGTTCTTGACGCATTCACGAAAAAATTCACAGCAGCCGTCAAACAACTGCAAGTCGGTAACGGGATGGACGCTGACTCGACAGTTGGTCCATTGATCAATGCGAAAGCCGTCGCAAAAGTCAAAGCACACATCGATGACGCTGTCGCAAAAGGTGCAACGATCCTGACTGGTGGTACGATTGACGAATCTGTCGGCTACTTCGTCACTCCAACCGTGCTTGCGAATGTCACAGAAGACATGCTTTGCATGCAGGAAGAGACGTTTGGTCCGCTCGCACCGATCTCTGTCTTTGAGACACTTGATGAAGTCATCGAACGGGCGAACAACACGCCATACGGACTAGCGGCTTACGCGTTCTCTGAACGCATCGATGAAGCATTGATGCTCGGAAAACGACTCGAATACGGGATCGTCGGTCTGAACGATGGTGCGCCATCTGCAGCACAAGCCCCATTTGGTGGCTACAAAGAGAGTGGTCTTGGACGTGAAGGTGGCGTCTACGGCATCGAAGATTATCTCGAAGTCAAATACTTGTCGCTCGGTTAATCCATCAGACATTTCGTTTGAAACGAACCATCTTTATTCATAGGTAACCCCTCATTTCTAAATCGAAATGAGGGGTTTTTGTATCGGTGATGCCCATGAATGAGTAGCTCCTCCGTGCAAGTTACTTTTTAAGGTATAATTCAAAATGAGAGATCATATGAAAGGACGGATGCAGGAATGGATGTCATCTCCTTTGGTCAGAAAGAAAATAATCAACGCTACATAACAAGACCGGCTGTCTATGCTGTAATGTTCAATCGTCAGTTAGACAAAATAGCTATCATTCAAAAAAATGACGGTAAATACTTTCTTCCAGGTGGCGGAATCGACGCACACGAAACGCACGAGGACTGTCTTAAAAGAGAAGTTTTAGAAGAAACCGGACTGGATATCGAAATCAGTGCTTTTATCGGACGCGCAAATCGATATTTCTACTCTCATAATGAATGTACTTACTATTTGGGTGAAGGTTATTTTTATGTCTGTCATGCGGATAAAAAAATAAAAGATTCCATTGAAGAAAACCACTTTTTAAGGTGGATTAATCCTTCTAAAGCAACAGAAGATTTATTCCACGAACATCAACGTTGGGCTGTTCGGAAAGTACTAGAGGAAAACCTCTGATGTAAAGAAAATGATTAAGACCAACAAAAAATTCAATTTTTATCACTTTATTAAAGAGTTACATTTTTATCTTCAGACTAACAATAACGAATCAAATATGTCCTAGTATTTCTTTATATTTACGTTGAACTAATGAGCATTCAATTAAGTATAAGTCGAATCAGGGATATCTGTTGGCTGTAAATTCATGATTGCTCCAAAATATTGAGATGCTGTACAAAACGTAATGAACGCACATAACTCGCTGATTTCTTGAGCAGTAAATGTTTCTTTCATCAATGAAAATATGGAATCAGGAATATTCCCCTTTACCGTTAAAAAGAGATCTGCAAATCCAATAGCTAAAATCATTTTTTCATCCATGATGTTCTTCTTCGGCTTTCCTTTAGCCTTACAATAGGCACATCCATTTGATTGTGCTAATGTTCTTCGAACTTGTTCTTTCAAATCTGAACTTAGGATTCCTTCTTCAACCAAGTCTCTTTCAAGCATCGTCCAACTATTTAAGATTTTGGCGTTGTGACCTAATAATTTCTGAAACGGTGTTTCTCCTATTTGGGATAAAGGTATTTTTGTCATTCTCGTCACTCCTTCTACAAAATATTTTATATAATAATCAAGCATCCTTGCATTTCATTTGATACATTTGACGATAAAATACTTACTGTTCAACATTTTATTTCGGAGGAGGATTTACAATTGAAAATTGACATAATTGATCGACAAATTTTAAATGAATTAGCTCAAGATAGTCGATTATCGATGCGTTCATTAGCAAAACGAGTTAATTTATCCGCTCCCTCCGTAACAGAGCGTGTCCGACAAATGGAATCTTTTGGACTCATTCAAAAATACAGTTTAAAAATCGATTACGAAAAGTTAGGGTCTCCTATTGAATGCTTAGTAGAAGCAACCATTAAAGAAGGACGCTACGATACATTTAAAAATCACATACAGCAACTTACTAACGTTGACTTTTGTTATAGAATATCAGGTGATTCTTGCTTCATGCTAAAATTACATTTCCAAACGTTTCAAGAGGCAGAATTTTTTATAGAACAAATCCATCCATATGCCCATACAGTTACTCGCTTTATTTTTTCGGAAGTTGGCACTCAAGTCATTATATAAAAAAAGACAAGAAGAGCATTTGAAGTTTGCTCTTCTTGTCTTTTGATAAATATTATTCGACGTATTCGTAGAGAACGACACTCTCGATGTAGTGAATGAAGCGGCGTAATTCCTTCTCCTCTTCGTTCGAGAGATCCCCTTCTTTCGACATATTCGCGATTTCAAGACGCTGAACTTCGATCGCTTTCAAGCAAAGTTCTTCTTTTTGCTGATCGACGTCCTTGCCACCGATTGGTGACGACCAACGCGTATGTTTGAAGCGAAGTCGTTTATAGAATTCCAGCACACTTTGAACGACGTCTGGTGGGTACGATGAGCGACAATTCTCGAGACGTTCAATCACTGTGCCCATTACCTTTTCATATAGTTCATGCTCGACTTGTGTCATTTGAATCAACGCATCAGACGACATGTTCGATCGTTTCCGTTTCCACCAGAGTTTACGGATCGGTTGGACGATTTGGAAACGCGAATCCTTGCCGATCGCCTTACGACGATTTTCGATCGAGCGGAAAACGTCCTTCTTCAGCAGATCCGGCACCTTGTGTTCAGCGACGAAGCGTTTCGTTTCTTCCTTCTCCCACTGAACGGCTTCAAGACGTAGGGCTTTTAATTGGTCATTGAACTGGTTTAGTTCTTCCTGACTTTTCTCCTGCGCTCGCAGTAATCGAAGCATGACATGATACTCATTGAGAAGATCAAACGCAACGACTGCATTGTCTTCATCCGTCACTTGCTTAATCTCTGAGATCGCCCGGCGAATCATCCGTTGTTTTTGGGTATTCAGGTCGAGTGCGATTGGTGTAGCCGCTTCTCCCCGGTTCAAGACCGGTAAGAGAATCGTTGCGAGAACGAGTGTATAGATGATGACACCCGCTGCAAGGAAGATGATCAATGAGCGTTCCGGGAAGGCTTCGCCGGACTCCGTCAAGAACGGTAATGACAAGACCCCGACCATCGTGATCGTTCCGCGAACCCCGACCAGTGTCGTGATTAAATCTTGTTTGAAGGACGGTCGACGATGATCGCGGTCCTCTTTTTTAAAGAACCGATGATCGAACCAATTGAAGAACATCGTCCAGACGAGACGGATCGCGAGAATGAATGAACCGATTTCGATGACATATAGCATGAGACGCCAGTTGTTGATCGCATCATCTGCAAAAATCTCGCGTGTCGCTTCCGGCAACGTCAAACCGAGCAATAAGAAGATAATCCCGTTTAACGTATACGCAATCATCGTCCAGATGTTATCCGTCAACGTCTGCTCTTGTGCAAAGAACGTTTCCGTCCGTTCTTTGATCAAGGCATGCAAGATACCACCTGTCACGACGGCGATGACGCCTGACGCGTGAAACCCTTCTTCGGCGATGAAGAAGATGATGAATGGCGTTAAAATTTGCAATAAGGCATAAAAGACAACATCTTCAATGCCGGCGCGACGCAAGCGAACCTTGAGAAAGTTCATCGCGAGTGAAATCGTCAATCCGATCAATGCTCCGACGATGAACATGTAGAAGAACTCAGTCGTTGCGCTTTGAAGCGAGAAATACCCTGTGACGACAGCAGCGACCGCATAACTGAACGCAACGAGTCCCGATGCGTCATTGATCAGCGATTCTCCACGGACGAGCGTCAGAATCTGTTCTGGAATCTGGACACGTTTCGCAATCCCGTTGACGGCAATCGGATCGGTCGGCGATAAAATCGCAGCTAAAGCAAAGGCAGCAGCGACTGGAATAACTGGAATCAACCAGTTGATGAAGTACCCTCCGACGATCGTCGTCAACAAGACGAGAATGATCGCGTTCCCAAAGATCGCTGTCCGCATCCGCCATAAATCTTCTCGTGGGAAGTGAGAACTATCGTTGTAAAGTAACGGTGCGATGAATAAGAGGAGGAACCACTCGGATTCGACCTCGATCGTCAAACCACTCATCAGGAGAGCGGCGACGGTTCCGGCAATGATTTGAATCAAAGCCGTTGGGATGAAACGGATGTAATGTCCGATGACTTGCGTCAATAAAATAAGCGCAAGCATCAATAAAATCAATGATAGTGTTTCCATGGAAGACCCCTTCCTCTATTGTTTCTTTCTACCTATATCCTAACATAGTTTTTTAATCAATCCTGTCCGAGCGCCTTATCGGACCGTTGCACAGCAATCATTTCTTCTGCTTGACGAATCAACTGCTCCCTAAGGTCGACTGGTTCAAGGACTCGCACTTCCGGACCGAGTCGCATCAACTGGCGTCCGAGATACGGCAGTTCAGTTTCCGGAATCAACCATGTTCGTTCCGACTGAATTGGTAAAATCCCCTCTAGCAAACGTTCGCCTAATGCTGATACTTCCAGTTTCACCGTCGTCATCGGTATGTGTGCCGTACCCTGCTCCAAATCTGAAAAGGTTAACTCCGTTGCCGGCAACTCATGGAGCGTTACGTCTTTAATCCGATCGACACGGAACTGGCGATACCCTCGATTCGTCTGTCCATAGAAGTACCAGCGATTCTGTTCGAACGATAAACCAATCGGATCTACGACGATCATGCGTCGTCCTTTTGTCGTTTCATAGAGAATATTCCCCATCCGTCCGCTCTCTAACAAGTCGAGTAACGCAGGATTTTGCGGCGACGGTGGTGTATCGACAGCTTGAAAGCGAAAGCGGTCTTTCCATTTTACGATCTGTTGCTCCGTCATCTTCGGTAACTCGTTCGCATAACGTTCAGCGACTTCCTGACGAATCGTTCCGAATGGAAAATCAGGAATCTGACTAATCCATTCCAAAAGGATGAAGAAGACAATCGTCTCTTCATCCGTCAAAACGAGTGGCGGCATGTTCCGATGTGGCAACATCCGGTAACCCCCTGCTACGCCAGGCTCGCTGTAGATTGGATAACCATTTGCTTCAAGTACCGTCATGTCTCGTTGAATTGTCCGGATCGACACCTGACATTCTTCCGCGAGCATCCGTGCAGAGAAGTGTTCGTCCCGGTTTAACAAGCGTACTAAACGCCACTGTCTCGTATTCATACAGTTCCTCCTTAAATGACGACATCTTTTGTCGTCATTATACGCTAAGATGAAGTCACACGATGCAAAAGGAGGAATTATGGATGTCGCAACCTACGACCGTTCTTTATATCGCTTGTAGTCTTGATGGGAAAATTGCTAGACTCGACGGTTCACTTGATTGGTTATTTGCCGTTGCCGGAGACGGGGATAATGGTTATCAAGCGTTCTATGATCAAGTCGGTGCCGTCATCATGGGACGAAAAACATATGATGAGGTCCTGCAACTCAGCGAGACATACCCTTACGCAGATATTCCGAGTTATGTCTATAGCCGGACGCAACAAACGTCTGAGACAGTCACTTATACGGATGAACCGCTCGATCAACTGCTTGACCGGATTTCGCCAACGATCGAAGGTAACGTCTGGCTTGTCGGTGGTGGCGAATTGATTCAAGAAGCGTTGCGCTTAAAACGCATCCGCTCGATTGAACTGGCGATCGCCCCTGTCATCCTCGGAACAGGCATCCCGCTGTTTCCGGAAGGGACGAATGAAACGAATCTTCGTTTGACAGCAAGTCGCCATTCGGGACAATTCCTGATGGCGACGTATGAAGTCTTGACTTAAAACAACAACAACCGGTTCGGGAAAGCGAACCGGTTGTTCGTTTATATCAGTCAGGCATTTTTCTTCGTTTTTTTCTCTTTTGGTTCCGTCCACTTGAAGATTTTATTCATGACGTTGTAAATCCGTTTTGATTCCTTCGTCATCAACGGTCCGACGATGGCGAGAATCAAGACATACAAGGCAGAGAATGGTGACAAGATATCCATCAATCCACCAGCGATTCCAAGATTCGCGACAATGATCGAGAACTCCCCGCGCGAGACAATCGTCAAGCCGATGTTCGAGGATGCTTTGTGTGACAAGCCTGCTTTACGCCCCGCAATCATACCGGCCACGTAGTTCCCGATGATCGTGATGACGACGGCACCGAGTGCGAGCCAGACAGCGTCAAGCAACATTGTCGGATCGATACTTAATCCGAAACTGAAGAAGAAGATCGCACCGAAGAAATCACGGAATGGAACGACGAGATGTTCGATCCGCTCTCCTTGATCGGTTTCCGAGAAGACGAGACCGAGTAACAACGCTCCGATCGCTTCTGCGACATGAATCGTTTCCGAGAATCCAGCGATGAAGAACAAGGCAGCAAAGACGACGATGATGAAGACTTCATCCGAGGCAATCTTCAGCATCTTATTCAAAAGCGGTGTTGCCTTCCGAGCGACGATGAAGAACAGCAACATATAGCCGAGGGCGATCAAGATTGACGTAAGAGATGCGAGTAATGTCGTCCCACCGCCGAGAAGCAGTCCCGATAAGACCGACAAATAAACCGCGAGGAAAATGTCCTCGAACATGATGATTCCAAGAATCAACTCCGTCTCCGTATTACCGGTCCGGCGGAGATCAACGAGGACTTTTGCCACGATCGCACTCGAGGAGATCGTGATGATCCCAGCGATGACGAGTACTTCATAGAGTGGGAATCCAGCGATGAATCCGTATAAGAGACCACCGGTGAAGTTAATCGATAAATAAATCGTTCCACTCGTGACAATTGATTTTCCGGACCGGATCAACTTACCGACCGAGAACTCGAGTCCGAGATAGAATAAGAGGAATAGGACGCCGATTCGTCCGAGGAAGCTGATGAACTCAGCACTTTCAATGAACTTGAAGTCTAGTATCCCGATTGTCGGAGCGTGCGGTCCAACAATCATCCCGAGAATGATTAGAAACGGGATGATCGAGAAATTGAGTCTGTTCGCGAGCACTGCCGCGATTGCCACTAAGATAAGCGCGGTACCGACTTCAAATATGAGATGATCCATATATTATCCGCCTCCTTCGATTGAGAATAATGCTTTCGTGATGTGACGGATGTTTTGACGCTCTCCAGATAAGACAATCGTATCACCGGCTTCAAGGCGTGTATCCGGTCCTGGGTTAAGCGATTTTGAACGGTCATGCTTGAGCACCGCAATGATTGAAATATCGTAATGGTTACGGACATCGAGCTCTCCAATCGTCCGATTGTTGACCTTTGAATCCTGACCGACTTTGAACCACTCGATGACGAGATCATCAAACGCGAGTTCGATCTTTTCAAGATCCTTCGGCTTATAGGATAATCCTCCGAGAATTCCTGCCATCTGACGGGCTTCTGCGTCATTGAACGTCACGCTCGAGATGCTCTCATCAAAATCGTCATCATCATAGTGATGCATCTCGCGTCGTCCGTCGTCATGGACGATGACGACCACCTTATCTCCTCGTGTCGTGATGCCTTCGAACTTCCGTCCGATTCCTGGTAAATCTACTTCGCGCATATCCATCTGTTATTTCCTCCTTTTTTGATTTTACAAATGATGATTCGCTTTGTGGATGAGTGTCTTGAACGCCTCATCACTCAATATATCTTGAAGGTCATGCAGCTGTTTCAAATCCGCTTTCGCCATGATGACAAACCCGTCCTCCTCAATGAATGCCACGCGATCTCCTTCCTCCACTTGCAAGGCCTGCCGAATTTTTTTGGGGATGGTGATCTGTCCTTTTGACGTTAACTTTGATAGCTCCATCACGAACTTCCTTCTTTCTGTGTTTTTTCTTGTATTCCTTACTTCCTTACTTTTCTTATTTCCAATATAACATAGTTCTAAACTTATTCCGAGTGTTTTGCTTTGAATTTAAATTTAAAAATCGATTTTCTTTTTGTTCAACCGTATTCATACGATTATTTTCAAGACATCTTATAATAAACATAGAAAAACGCATCCTAATCTAAATGGATGCGTTCTTCGTCTTATTGTTATTCGGAGGTGATTTTATGTCGCAATTATTTTCAATTGCGTTTGTAATCTATATTTTATCGTTGAACATGGCAGCGATCTATCTTATCTACAAGCGACTTATTTCTTCTATACTCGCTGGTTTAGCAATTTTTTTCTTCATTCTTTCTGTCAGTTCAACCGTTATCGTACTCTTTCTATTTCTCACACCATTTACGGACTGGTTCACAGGTTTAGGAAATTTGTTAAGTATCATTTGGTTTGGTCTGCTGAACGGATGCTGCTACATCTTATTCGGTACCGTCAAATGGGTTTTTTCAATGATTCGGAGATGATTCTTTGGCCGGAACAATCTTTAGCCCTTTTTCACCTAGGTGATGGATGGACCGTTCAATCGCTGTTTCGATGTATCCATCCAATTGACATGGCAACAAGATATCATATTCTTGTGGCAGAACGGTTCGTTGGTCCTCTTCTACCTCTCTAATGAAATGCGGAAGTGATTTCCATCTCGATTGCACACTCACTTCATGAAGCGCTCCGTTGATCGCTTGTTCATTCCAATTCACGAACGGAGCAATGCGTGTATTGTACCGCCTGAAGTCATCATGATACCTTGAACCAATCGAGGCGTCAGCTATAATCGCTTGCCGTAACCACCCCATATAAAAACCGCGTAACCAAATATCGTCCGCTATCAGATGGACGTAATAGCCACTTCGAAAAGATGGATCCCAAGACGCCGAGTCTCTCCAAAACGCTTCGTAGTCAATCGCTCGTGTTCCGCTCGCTAATTCACCCGTATAATAGTGGGCTTGCTCCTTCTCCTCATAGCATGCATCAGGAGCGACCGCACCGAGAAGAAATCGAGCGGGGTCTAGTTCCGAAAGTAACGTAATCAATCGTTTTCCGATGTAGGCATGCATCAGTCGTGAACCCATCGCTTACTTCCCTTCGTAATCGCTACGCGTGATCGCATAAATTTTTAAGTCCCAGAAACGCTCTTTAACGAATAAAGCACTCCGCGAGATCCCTTCGAACGTCATGCCAATCTTTTCCATGACACGAGCTGATCCATCATTCGCAACAAAACAACGGGCTTGAATGTGCTCGAGTCCGAGTGTCTCAAAACCGTACTGTACGAGACGCGCTGCTGCTTCCGGCATCAAACCCTTCCCCCAGTAATCGCGCGACAGCGCATAACCGAGTTCTGCTTGCTGTTGCTCAAACGAGACTTTGATGAAATCAATCGTTCCGATGACTCGTCCGTTCATTTTGTCTTCAATTGCCCAAGGTGCCGGATTCCCTAGTTCGTATTGGCGAAGGATATGTTCGACGAATTGCTCAGAGTCCGCGAGGCTTTTATGCGCATGCCAGCTGACATATCGCGCCGTCTCTTCATCTTTCGTGTAGGCATAGATATCTGCTGCATCTTCTATGCGAACCGGTCGCAAACGGAGTCGCTCCGTTTCAAGTACAGGCAAAGCTTGATATAAATCGATGGTCGTTAACATGATCAAACCCTTCTTCCCTTGATTTTTTCCAAGTATACCCACTCTTCCATAAAAAGTATAGAGATATACGAAAACGGTATCAGAATTTTCTGGTATACTATTGGAAAATGATGTAAGAAAGGGTGTTGTCATGTCTTCTCGGGAGCGAACGCTCTTAAGTGCACTCGGTATTTCACAGTTTGGTGACTTCATTTATCTCGTTGCGATCAACGTTTATATCTATCGCTTGACCGGCTCAGCGTCAGCCGTTGCTGCGCTTTGGATCATCAGTCCGGTCGTCGCTCTCGTCATCAAGTCGTTCGCGGGAAGTTGGGTCGATCGATCCGACTTACGTCGACTGTTGATTCAGACTGATTTGTTACGAGCTTTCTTAATCGGTATCATGCCATTTCTACCATTATCGTTGCTTTACATCGACTTGATCGCCTTAGCTATCATCAAAGCGGTCGTCGAACCGGCAACGTTGACCTACATCACGACGCTTGTTCCACAAAACGATCGGACGTCGTTTAATGCCTATCGTAGTCTGATCACGTCTGGTGCTTTTTTAATTGGTCCGGCTCTCGCTGGAGGACTGCTCTATGTTGCTTCTACTGACATTGCCATTTGGCTCAATGCCATCTCGTTTCTCGGATCAGCTGTCCTACTGATGCGCTTGCCGCGTTTTACCGCTTCGGTCGAACGAGGGATGCGGCTGCAAGACATTATATCTGATTGGCGGCTTGTCTATCAGTTCAGCAAAAGCGCACGCTACGTGACCGGATTGTATATCCTCGCGATGCTGATGATGATCGCGACACTTGCGCTTGATACACAAGAAGTCGTCTTTTTACAGCGGAGCATCGGCTTATCGGAAACCGATTACGGTTTACTGATGAGCCTGACTGGGATTGGTTCCGTCGCCGGCAGCTGGGTCGTCGCCCGCTACGCCAAAACACTCTCCGTTCGGACGATGCTGACGATTGGCTATGTATTTGTCGCTGTCGGTTACATGCTGTATGCAAGTGCGAATTCATTTTCAATCGTCTGTATCGGTTTCTTGTTGCTCGGTTGTTTCCACGCATTTGCGGGGACCGGTTTCCTAACGTTCCAACAGACGAATATTCCACTACACTTAATGGGACGCTTTACGAGTCTTTACGGAGTCGGTGTCAGTCTGCTACAGATTCTAGCGATCGTCGGCATCGGTCTGCTCGGTGATATCTGGTCGATTCGCTTCAGTACAATTCTATTTGCCTGCCTCCTCGTGATCGTGACAATCTGTTTTCTCGGATTGGTTCTCCTCCCGCGCAAGCAACGGTACTTTACGACGAACGAAGTTAAAGCAGAGCGACACGCCTAAAAAACAGGGAACCCCGTCAACGCGGTGTTCCCTGTTTGAGTTGCTGTTTCATCACTTCTGCGTGTGCGACGAGCGGAAAAGATCCATCTTGTAGTTGTTTTTGCAGTCGCTTCGCTTCTGCCCAAGCGAGCGCATATTCCGCTTGTGAGACCTCCCCTTGATCTCGTGCTGCTTCTAGTTCGTCCGTGTCGATTAACAAAACTTGTCCCGATGGCAAGGCGAGCAGATCGAGAAACAGATCCTCCCAGTAGACTCGTCCGTCCTCCACTCCGGTACGAAGACAGATATCGATATAGGTTTGTACTAACTGACCTGCGGCGTCAAACATCGAGGTCACGGCATGATGGGCATCGCTTGGGAATTGTTGTACCCAGACGTAACCAGCGTCAGCGATTCGAATCGTTTCGTCACCATAACGGACATCTAACGGTGAAGTGACTTCAATCAGTTGAAGGAGTGTCACATGTCCGTTGAACACCTCGTTTTCTACCTGTTCATGAACATAGTGTCGTTGTGTGATGCGACGCCAGTCACGTCGATCGGCATAGCGTTTTTTGATCATTTACCGGTCCCCCGTTTTTTCCTTAGTGTGCCATACCCCACTTCTTTTTCGTTCTAATTCTTTAAAAAAAGGGGCAACGGATTTTTTCCGTTGCCCCTTACTTCATCATTTTG
This sequence comes from Exiguobacterium sp. s191, assembly GCF_018618955.1. Classification (NCBI taxonomy): domain Bacteria; kingdom Bacillati; phylum Bacillota; class Bacilli; order Caryophanales; genus Exiguobacterium; species Exiguobacterium sp. s191. The sequence goes on from NZ_JACSNC010000001.1 coordinate 1,026,801, forward strand.
CCGTCTCTGAACCGTGTAACGCAGCACCATTCGTCTCGATGACGTGACGGTACCAATCGAACGAGTCTTTTTTCATCCGTTCCATTGATCCGTTGCCTTCGTTATCCCGATCAACATAGATCATGCCATAGCGCTTTTTCATCTCCCCTGTCGTAAAGGAGACGATGTCGATGACACCCCACGGCGTGTAACCAATCAATTCGATGCCATCTTCGAGTACAGCTGCTTTGAATGCTTCGATATGCGCACGCAAGTAATCAATTCGCGCCGTGTCATGAATCTGACCATCCTCGATCGTATCGATTGCACCAAAGCCGTTTTCGACGATGAACAATGGAATCTGGTAACGATCGTATAGACGATTCATCGCATATCGGAGACCAACCGGATCAATTGCCCAACCCCAATCACTCGACTGGATGTATGGGTTCTCAACGCCGTTTGCGAGACCACCGTTGACGATATTTCCCGTGTTATTGACGACAGCATCATGTTTAACGGTCGTCGACATGTAGTAACTGAATCCGAGATAGTCGACTGTTCCGTTTCGCAAGATTTCTGCGTCACCGTCTAGAATCGGAATATCATACCCTTCCCGTTTGAACTCATTCAACGCATAAGACGGATAGTAGCCGCGGACTTGGACGTCTGGGAAGAAATAGCGCTGACGCATCGATGTCTCAGCGAGCAGGATGTCTTCCGGGTGCGATGAATACGGATAGATTGGTACGTGCGAGACCATTGCTCCGATCTCGAAGTCCGGGTTGATCGCTTTTCCTTTCGCGACGGCAAGTGCACTTGCGAGTAACTCGTGGTGTCCCGTTTGATACATGACTTCCATCGCGTTCTCTTCCGGATCAAGGAGGACACCGGAATTCGTCCAGAGGAATAATGGATTGCTGACGTCCATCTTGTTGTTGATCTCATTGAATGTCATCCAGTATTTGACCTTGTCTTTGTAACGCGTGAAACAGACTTCCGCGAATTTTTCGAAGAACAGCGCTACTTTCCGGTTGCGGAAACCGCCATATTCACGCGCAAGATGGAGTGGCATCTCAAAATGCGACAACGTGATGATTGGTTCGATGCCGTATTTCAGTAATTCGTCGAAGACGTCATCATAGAACTTCAGTCCTTCTTCGTTCGGTTCTGTCTCGTCCCCGTTCGGGAAAATCCGACTCCAACCGATCGATGTCCGGAGACACTTCAGTCCCATCTCAGCGAACAGCGCGATGTCCTCTTTATAACGATGATAGAAATCAATCGCTTCATGGTTCGGATAAAATTCATCCTCTTCTACTTGATCCGTGATGCGACGAGCGACACCGTGCGCCCCTGCCGTCAATACATCGACGACGCTCGGTCCTTTTCCACCAGCGTTCCAGCCGCCTTCGAATTGATGCGCCGCTAACGCACCGCCCCATAAGAAATCGTTTGGTAATGTCTTCATCTTCATGTCCTCCTTCTATTTCTCTTACTTGATGATCGTCAAGATCTGTGTGTTTGCCGTCGTGACCGTCTCGTCCGTCGGTAGGATTTCCGCATAACTCTGAGTGTTCGTGATAATGATTGGCGTGATCGTCTCGAGTCCATGCGCTTCAATTGCTGTCGCATCAAACGTTACGAGTAGATCACCTGTCGTCACGGATTCGCCTTCTTTGACGTGAAGCGTAAACGGTTTACCGTCGAGCGTCACGGTCTCAAGACCGACATGGATCAAAACTTCGACACCACTCGTCGAGCGTAATCCGATCGCGTGACCTGACGGGGCGACCATGACGACGGTTCCGTCAAACGGAGCCGTAACCCGGTTGTTCGTCGGACGAATCGCTACCCCTTGTCCCATCGCACCGGAAGCAAATACAGGATCCGGTACATCTGATAAAGCAACAATCGTTCCTTCAAGTGGTGCGCGAAGCGTCTCTTCGTTTGTCAGAGTTGCGCTGACTTCTTGTTTTGCAACTGGTGTCGCTGTACTTTCAGATGCTACGACCGGAGCAGCCTGCTCCCCGAAACCGAACACTTGAATCAAAACGATGGGTAGAATCAAGGCAATCGCCGTTCCAATCAATAAGCCGATGATCGACGATGGATAGTCGGAATCGATACCGTTGACGAGCGTCAATGGTCCCGGTAACCCAGCGTAGGCAAAGTAATACGGTTTAAAGAAACTTGCCGTGACAGCACCGATTGCTCCTGAGATACAGCCATAGATGAACGGTTTTTTAAAACGGAGCGTCACCCCATAGATAGCTGGTTCCGTGATACCGAAGATGCCCGTCAGTCCGGCTGAGACCCCGACTTTTTTCGTTTCTTTGTTACGTGCTTTCAAGATGACCCCGATGACGGCACCGATTTGGGCGATGACGGCAATCGTTTGGTAGGCTTGGAACGAGTCGCGACCATATTGCTCAAAGTTTGCGAGTACCATCGGCGTGACACCCCAGTGGACACCGAAGATAACGATGACTTGCCAGAAGCCACCGATGATGAGACCAGCTACCGCAGGAGCATTCTCCGCTAAGTAGTTATACCCGTTTGCGATCCCTTCTGCACCAAGTGTCGTGATCGGTCCGATCAAGAGAATCGTAAGCGGCACCATCAATACCATACTGAAGAATGGAACGAACAACGGACGAATGACTTCATGAATCGTCTTGTTCAGGAATCGCTCAACATAGGACAAAATCCAGACGAGGAATAATGGCGGTAAGACCGATGACGTATACGTTGTACCGGATAAAGCGATTCCTAGGAACGTGATGGATTCACCGGCAGTGATGCGTGCTGCGATATCTGCCCATGTTGGACTGACAAGTGCCGCACTACAGGCGACCGCGATGAAGGCGTTGACCTTAAAATGATTCGCTGCCGTGATGGCAATGAAAATCGGCAAGAACGTAAATGGTGCCCATGAGATGAAGCTGAAGACTTCATAAGTACCTGTCTTCGCAAATGCTGGAAAAGCGAGCGTCGTCAAAATCAGAGTTCCCTGCAGAATCCCCGCTGCAGCTAAGATGTAGACGAACGGTGCAAAGACGGCTGACATCGTCGCTATGATTCGGTTGAGGACCGTCCCTTTCGGTGCCTCTTCCGTTTCCGATTGTTCCAGATCGACAAGTTTTACAAACTCTTGATGGACTTCCCCGACGTGTTGACCAATGACGACCTGAAACTGCCCGCCAGACTCAACGACCGTAATGACGCCAGGTAATGCACTGACTGTTTCCTTGGCTGACGAATCCGATCGTTTCAAGACAAGACGAAGTCGTGTAGCACATCGGACGGCGCTGATGACGTTATCTTCTCCCCCGACAGCTTCTAAAATCGAATGCGCTAACTGTTGATAATCACGAACCTTGCCCATATCGTGTCCCTCCCCTGAATAAAACGCGTTGAATACCCTTTCATTTTAATTGTACATGCACAATTAATCAATACATAAATAATTAAATTTACCATGCCATTAATTAAGAGATGGCTTATGCTATACTGAAGAAAGAAAAAAGTTCGCAAGAAAAGAAGGTGTCCTATGCTGAAATACCAACAGACGGCCGATGAAATCGAACGGTACATAGAACAACATGAGTTGAAACAAGGGGACAAACTGCCGATTCTCGAAGAGTTGATCCGGCAGTTCGCTGTCAGTAAGACGACGATGACAAAATCACTTGAGTTACTTGAACGAAAAGGAATCATCTTTCAAGTCCGTGGAAGCGGGATTTTTGTCCGGAAGACGAATCGAACTGGCTACATTCGCCTGTTCTCGACCCAAGGATTCAAGCAGAATCTCGTCGGTCATACGATCGAGTCGACCGTTCTCGCACTCGAACCAATCGCTGCAACCGATAACATCGCGAAGAATCTCGGGATCGAGGCAGGTGAGACGGTTTATTACGTCAAGCGAATCCGCTATATCGACGGCAAGATCCTCTGTCTCGAAGAGTCTTACTATCGCCAATCGATCGTTCCGTACTTAAATCGTGAAATCGTCGAGAAGTCGATCTTCGAATACTTAGAGACAGCACTTCAATTGAATATTGGGTTCTCGGATATGTATATGCACGTCGGGAAGTTAAGCGCTGAGTCGGCTCGTCATTTGGATCTCACCGCGGGCGATCCTGGATTGACGATCGAGACGGTGTTTCATTTGACGAACGGTCGTCCGTTCGACTATTCCGTCATCACTTACCACTATGAACATTCGCATTTCGTCGTTCAGGCAAATGGGCTATACCTTTAACAAATGAAAAAAGTAAAAAAGCGAAGTCTGATGATTGTCTTCATTTTACTTAAGACGTTCCATCGGATTTCGCTTTTTCTTTTAAGAAACTAATTAAAATTAATATACAAAACGGATAAATCGCTAAAACACCAATCAATAATAAGCCAAGGACTGGGCTCGGAAAATCAGTAGGATACGTGACTGGAAACCACTGACTCAGAGCATACGACATAAAGAAGAAATACGGTATCCAACTGAAAGAAGTCGACCAAATAAGTCGGTTTCGAATTGTTATCCCCCGAATCAGTCGAATAGGCGTAAAGAATAGAATAGTGCACACCAATATCAACAGGCCATCGATTAGATAAAAAAATTGGTATGATGTTCCCGTTATGCGGATAATACGTTCGATGTTCAATGTCATATCAACAGGAAGAAAGAGAATCAAGGCGAAAAACAAACTCCATCCGTTCCATTTTATAAATAATCGCATCCTTTAAATACCTATCTCATCTTTACTAGAATTTTCGAGATACAGTTCTCCATCAAATGTCGTTAAGGCAATCACTTTCCCGTCTTTTTCATACCACGCCGTTGCGCCTTCACGATCGAGTTCTTTCCAACCGGCTTGGCGAATCCGAGTCCCATAGAGTAAACCCGGTCCGTCAGTTTCCGAGACTAGACGGGTTTTGATTTTCCACTCGCCTTGTTTTTCAACTGCCGTAGCAAATCGCGGCACCGGAAAACCGGATACTTTTGATTCTTGAAATCCAGCATACCAACTACCGATGACTACAATGAGCCCAAGACATACAATGGCGATCCATTTCTTCTTCATAAGTATTCTCCTTTTACTTTCCATCTTCATTTTAAAATTACCAAAAAATAGTTTAACTTCCCTCATCCTAAAGGCGGATTACTGATTTTTTAGTTGTGAAAACATATGAAAATTGTTTCGAATTTATGAAAACATCCAAAAAAATTTCAATTTTTTTCATAAAAAATGCACACCCCTGTTCGTCCTTAGAGTCGCAACGGTTTGATAACTCCCGGCACAGAGCCATTCTCAGTCATTTTCAAGTGGTTAAGCGTATTAGCAACTTGACTTCATTTCCTGCTATGGTACGATACGAACTTATCAAAGGGAGTGAACAGAACTTATGAAATTCAGAAAAGAAAAAGTCAATGTCGTTGACATGCAGCAAACCAAAAAGAGTGTCTACGCGACCGGAATTGGGAATGCGATGGAATGGTTCGATTTTGGTCTTTATTCCTATCTCGCAATCATCATCAGTCAAAACTTCTTTAGCGCTGTTGAAAATGATGAACTGAAGCTCGTCTTTACGTTTGCGACCTTTGCGATCGCTTTTTTAATGCGACCAATCGGCGGAATCGTCTTTGGACGCATCGGAGATCGACTCGGGCGGAAGGTCGTCTTAACAACGACAATCGTCATGATGGCTGGCTCCACGCTCATCATTGGACTATTACCGACCTACGATCAAATCGGAATTTGGGCACCGATCCTGTTATTGTTAGCCCGGATCTTACAAGGATTCTCGACTGGCGGTGAATATGCCGGCGCAATGGTCTACATCGCTGAGTCATCACCAGATAATAAACGAAGTGCTCTCGGAAGTGGACTTGAAATCGGTACACTCGGTGGATATATTCTCGCCTCATTACTGGCTACAACACTTTTCGTCACCTTATCGGATGATCAAATGGCATCTTGGGGATGGCGGATTCCCTTCATTCTTGGGGCACCACTCGGTTTATTTGGTCTCTATTTACGTCGTCACTTGGATGAATCACCGATCTTCGAAAATGAGATTAATGAAAACACAGAAGAACCTGCGACATTCCGCGAAATTCTTCGCGACCACAAACGTGATATCATCGTTTGTTTCATCGCTGTTGCCTTCTTCAATATTACGAACTACATGCTCTTGTCCTACATGCCATCGTACCTCGATGAAGTCATCGGCATGTCAAGTTCGACAAGTACGATTCTAATTACTGGTGTCATGGTGATCATGATTCCGCTCGCTTACTTCTTCGGGAAGCTCAGTGATAAAAAAGGGAATCGTAATATCGTCCTTTTCGCGTTAGCCGGACTATCGTTGCTCTCAATCCTGTCGTTCTTCTTGATTGGTCTTAAACCACTCTTGTTCGTCGGAATCGGGATCTTCATCCTTGGCTTCTTCTTGGCGATCTTTGAAGGAACGATGCCAAGTCTTCTACCGAGTATCTTCTATACGGATGTCCGTTACCGGACACTATCCGTGACGTTCAACGTCTCGGTCTCGATCTTCGGTGGAACGACGCCACTCGTTTCGACTTGGCTCGTCCATACGACACAAAATCCGCTTGCTCCTGCTTTCTATCTAACAGCAGTCAGCGTCATCGGCTTCGTCACGTTCTTCTTCTTCTTTAAGAATACTGCTGGTAAGGCACTGAAAGGGTCGCATCCGACTGTATCGAGTGAAAAAGAAGTCGCGTCGATCGCGAAGAAACCAGACGATGCCCTCTGGTGGGCAGAATAATTGCTATAAGTAAGAGTCGTCTTCCACAGAAGACGGCTCTTTTTAGTAGACAGCACTCAACTCTTTTACGACTCGGTCCGCGACTGCGAGTTCCTGCTCTTGTGCAAAATCGAACTGACAACCGATTGCAGCGAGCCCGTTCGCATGCGCCGCTTTGAAATCAGATAAGCGGTCACCGACAACGTAGCCTGACGAGATATCGTGCATCTTACAAATCTCCCGTACGAGTGCTGATTTATCACCGGAACGAATGTCTTCAATGCTATAGACATGATCGATATACGCTTCAAGTCCATACGTCGTCACGATTGCTGACAAGTAGGATGGCCACCCATTACTAGCGATATAGACGGAGTGACCCGCTTGTTTCAAACGAACGAGCAACTCGACCGTTCCTGGATATAAGCGACCGTGCCCCGCTTTGACTGCCTGCTCTAAGCTACGTCGAAACTTGTGATCCGCAGCCTGTTGGTCTGTGGCTGAAAAGTCCGGTAGTAACGTCTGCCAGACTTCCGGTAACGAGACGCCCATGATCTGCTGATAGAGGGCGAGTGGGGTTTCCCCCTCCCAGCGTTCCGTTTGACGCAACTCTTGAAAGACCTCTTCTAGCGCATGCGACAGCACGGCATTCGTTTGAAACAACGTTCCATCCATGTCAAAAATGTAGTGTGTCATTCGCTCTCCCCTTTTACTCTTGATTTATCATTTGAATCACGGATTCTATCGATCTATCCTCAGCAATTAGACGATCTGTCGGGCGGTGATCCCGATCAATCCACCAGCGTTTCATATCCGTCACAGAAAATTCCGTGGGCTGGCGCATTTCATGGCGACGAACCGTTTCTTCAAATGAGACGTCAAAATAATACGCCGCGTATCGTGAAGTAAAGCGTCGTTCTAACCGGTCAATCATCTCACCGTACCAGTCCTGTGCAAGAATGCCTTCCAGCAGAATCGTCGCGTGGCGTCCGTCAGCAAGTCCGATCAACTCTTCGATCCAGCGAATCGCCGGATTTCCTGGTCCATCTTTTACGTTCAACATCTCCCTGCGGATGACATCTTGCGAGAATAAGATGCTATCCGGTAAGACCGATCGTAACGCTTTTGCAAGCGTCGTTTTTCCACTACCAGAATTCCCACGGATGACGATCAAGCGCGACTTCATGTCGTGAACCAGTCCCCGTTTAAGGCAGCAATGTACCGCTCTGCAGAGCGCGCTACTGCTTCAGACGCACCGGTTTCGATTTTCCGATGAAAGGCGTCATATAATTTTTCAAAGTGAAGCGGACGTAACGTTTCTGCCATTCGCGCGACCGTCTTTGCCGGAAGCGGAATCACATTCGGATAGCTGTACATGAAACTGACCCATGCCCGATCGGCAACGATTCGAATGATGTCTCCTGTCAACAATAGACCTGCTGATGCGTCTTTTCGTTCACAAATGACTGCTCCTTTGAAGTGACCACCGACGCGATGTAACATCACATCTTCCGTCAACTCCAAGCGTTCACCACTCCAGAAGACGATGCGCTCGCTTGGTCGCGTCACGAACGACGCATCATCTTCATGAATATAGATCGGCACGTCAAAGGTTTCCGCCCATTCGACTTGTGTCGCGTAATAATGCGGATGTGATAAAGCAATTGCCTGAATCCCGCCTAATTCGTCAAGTTGCTCTTTCGTTGTTGAATCAAGATATGTAATGCAGTCCCATAACAAGTTGAACGATTTTCCTTGGACAAGATATGCCGTCTGACCGATACCAAACGCCGGTGTCGTCTGAATCGCATAGACGCCTGCTCCGTCGTCGCTAATGACGTTTTGATACGTTCCTGACGTTTGCATGGCAGCGAGCGTCGTCCACGTTTGACCAGTTGGATTGACATACTGTCGTTCCTCTAAGCAAATCGGACATGTTTCGCGTTGCGGATTGATTTGTTCAACACCACACGTCGTACAGATGATGGTTTCCATATCATCATTCCCTTCCTATTCGTAAATGATTTTCCTGATATATCATACCATATTCCATTTATAGGGATTGGAGGAATTAAGAGGCGGTTATCGAAAGGAACATGTATGAAAACAAAGGAGGAGATTCTGATGTCAATTTTGACTCACCTCATTGCGCCCCGCTTGAACGCTGTCTTTTTGCATGTTCAGGATGTGAAACGTACCGCCGCTTGGTATCACCAGTTACTGCAGCTGCCGTTTGATGCGTCGACCGTCTCGTCACCTGTCTACAATCTTCCACTTGAGGGTCCAACGAGTTTGACGCTCGATGATCATACGAATGACGCAACGTACCGACATCACCCTTCTCCCCATGCCTTGTTTAATTTTTATACGACGGACATCGATGCATCCTATCAGTTTGTGCGGTCACTACACGCACCCATCATTCGAGACATCGAACGTTTCGATGACTTTGCTTACTTTACGTTTGCAGATCCCGACGGCAACGTCTTGATGCTCTGTACAGGATAAGACAAAAGCAGGTCGAGCCACATTAGTGGTTCGACCTGCTTTGTTTAACGAGATGTTCGATCGTCATTTATGACGCTTTGAAAACGTTCTGTGAACCGATTGATTGCCTCTTCCGTGTCTAAAATACCTAAAAACCAGATCTTTTTGTCTTCCGAAAATGTAAGATGCAGTGACCCTTCTATTGTGGACTTCACTTCAAGCGTAGCAATCGTATCCGACTTCATTAAAGTCTTTTGTGATAGAGTGACCAGTTCATTCGTCAACGTTTCGCGTGTACCTTCTGATGTCTTTTCACGAAGTAGATGAATCGTTTTGCGGAGCAGTTCGGTCTTTGAAACACTTAAAAGATTCAATTCGCGGATTTCGAAAGTATAGGCGTTCTCGTCTACCCCGGATTGTTGAACGATGAATCGCGGGGATTGCACTAAGCGTTGAATGAAGTGAACGAACATTCCGATGGTCATTTCGGACATTGCAAAAACCTCCCTTTTACATGGATCAATGGACGGATGCCTTTAATCCTTTATCTGAATGGGATTAAAGTCCCTTATTATAATCTAGACAGTGAACAGAATGAAGGTACAATCCACCTTCAATATAGCTAATACAATAAACAAGTACAAATTGAACATGTTTTAGGTGTAAAAACAAGATTCGAATAGCATCCGAATCTTGTTTATAGTAACATAAGAGATACTAGTTTTTAGTATAAACGGATCCTAATTAATTATGAGTGTCTGTTTTCATTATGTACAAGGATAAAGAGCCAGAGAGCAATCCTTTGTCTCTGACTCTTTACTTCAATCATTGATCGGTGGCGCAATTAAGTCTAGTAACGTATAGGCTTGAAGTGCGTCCGTGAAGGACGTGAATGCTTGATCGAACGCTTGTCGTGTGTTCTGTAAACTACCATTTTTATTTGGAACCGTCACATTTTCGAGATAAGACACTTCTTCGAATAAATGGACGATTTCTCCTAATGTAATCGTATCTGGCGATTTCGCTAACTTGAATCCACCATTACGACCTTGTACGGAGATTATGAGACCGAACTTACTTAAAGAATGGACAATCTTCATTAGATGGTTTTTAGAAATATCGTAATGTGTTGCTACTTCTTGAATTTGTACAAGTCTAGTCGGATGCGACGCTGCATAAATTAGCACACGAATAGCATAGTCCGTAGAGCGAGTCATTTTCATCCATTTCACCTTCTTTTTAATTCCTCTTACAGAAATAGTACAAAAGCTCTCTCGCTTTCACAATTGATAGTGTGGTTTCAAGTGCAGCAACAAATAATCAACAGTGATTTTGCACATAATATATAGCCTATCTTATAGGATAAGAAGTGCGAAAATCTAGTTGTTTTTTCGTAAAAAGGCAAAATGATATTTTAGAAATTTGTAACTCTTGTTTCCTATCACGAATATCTAAACGAATTGAATGGTCGTCCACTCTTAAAAATGAAAAGCGTTTAGATTTTTCTTCTGTTTACGAATCGATGAATAGTGGAACACAATTAATAACATGTATGAAAATGATATGAATAATATAGAACTAGGAAGTGAAAAAAGTGGAAGGTGATTTAAATCAAATCGTCTGCTGTTTGAATCAAGATTTCAGACAACAGCGAACTGTGTTTAGTGCATTGACCTTGAAAGAAACCAATCCCTGTATCGTCTTAATGGAAGATCATCTTCATAGGCAAATGAATGATGCGCTGTATCAATATCCAGAATTTATTGTAGAACTAGAAACGTTGATTTACCGATGTTTGATCGATGTGCGAGGAGCACGTGAATCCGTCTCACCTTCCGAGATTTTTATTTCCAAAGCTCAGTTATACTCGCCTTATCATTATTTAGTCACATTTTTATGAACAAGTGTAATCCGACCGTTCAGATCAGAAGAAAGATCCAATATTAAGCTGAATAGTTGATTTTATATCACTCGGATCTGGCCCAACCAAAAATATAGTATTTATTTTAGTTAAACGACAAAAAACCGCGATTTAGATGAAGGCGGTTTTTTCCTATTTCAATCATGAAATCGAGCACGCGTCTCTGATGAAGGGAGCGCACAATGTTGTTTTACACCGAACCACTGATGTCGATTTTTGGCGACAACATCATACACACAATCTCGGAATGACCGTGGAAAAATACGTAAAATAGTCAACAGTTTCCATCCACCCTGTAAATGACGAGCAATCCGTAACGCGGCGTCCGATTTGATATAGGGTACTCCTCGTTCAATTACGACGACACTGTCAATCGTTGCCGGGAGATGATGACGCTTTACGAATTCTTGTCCGGTCTTTCCTTGTAACGATGCAAAATCATGATACCCTTGGTCTCGTTTTAAGATGAACTGGACGCTTGCGTCACAGAGATTACACTCTCCATCAAATAAGACGATTGCTTTCATGAGTGATTCATCCTTCCCGTACTGTTTATCGAATTACTGTGTTACTTACACTTTACCTTTACTACACTCTTTTTTGATAGGCGTGATGTCATGATGTTAAATATTGATAACGCTTTCTTTCTCAGTCCTCCATACGCTATACTAATTTCTGTAAACATCTGGTTTTTATGAATGTATTTACATAAAGGAGAATACATATGACTCGACCTATTGCCATCGTAACCGGCGCCAGTCAGACACGCGACATCGGAGCTGCCATTTGCCGCCAGCTTGCCTCGTCCGGACATGACCTGGTCTTTACTTATTTTAAAGCAACAGCGGATTGGGCGGCTAGTTTTACGACCGAACTCGAAAATCAAGGCGCCCGCGTCCTTGCGATCGAGCTAGATTTAGGTCAAGCAGATGCTGCTGACGATTTATTCAATCAGGTAGAAGACTTTGGAACACCAAGCATCCTGATCAACAACGCTGCCCATTCGACGATGACGGATTGGAAAACGCTTGATGCAAAAAGTCTCGATCAACACTATGCCGTCAATCTCCGAGCACCGCTGTTGCTTGCGACACGTTTCACGAAACGATTCGCTGAAGCACATCTAACGTCCGGTCGTATCATTCAACTGACGTCCGGACAAGATCTCGGTCCGATGCCTGACGAGATTGCTTACGCTACGACAAAAGGTGCCTTGTCGACATTTACAAAGACTTACGCGGCAGCCGTAGCACCGCTTGGCATCACCGTTAATGCGGTCAATCCGGGTCCGACAGACTCGACTTGGATGGATGAAGCAACACGGACAGCGCTTAAACCTAGTTTTCCGTTCGGGCGAATCGGTGCGCCAGAAGACGTCGCACGATTGATCCAATTCCTCGTGAGTCCTGACGGTAGCTGGGTGACTGGACAGATCATTCATTCCGAAGGCGGCTTTGAACGCTGAACATAGAGAACATAAAATCCCCCCTGATTTTTACATCAGGGGGGGATTTTTGCGTTATCGAAAAACCGGACCCAGTTCCGTCAAAAAATCGTTCCAGGCTGTTTGATGCAGTTCGCTATAGAGTTCTGGCATTTGGTCTCTTTCAAAAAAAGCAATATCGAGTGATTCATCGGAATCAATCGTCAATTGTCCCCCATTGATTCGGCAAACGAAAAAATGGACGATCGGTTGGGCGACATCCCCGTTCGGATACATCTCTTCGTACTTCGAATAGACACCACTCAAACGTTCAATCGTGACATGAAAACCGGTTTCTTCAAAAATCTCACGCTGTGCGGCTTCGACAATCGACTCTCCCAGTTCCAGTGCGCCGCCGGGAAAGCCCCATGCTTGTTGCTCCCGCCGTTTTTGAAGAAGAATGCGCCCCTCCTCGTCGAAGACAATGCCACCCGCAAAGTTCAACATCACTTTTTCTTGACCGACCTTACTGCGAAGAAAACGTATGTAGTCCATCTGTCGCCCCTTGAAGTTTGACGTGCTTCAGCCATGCAATCAGTTGCTTGATCATGGCATCGGTAACGGTATGGTTGACACCTGGAAAAACGTCTAATACGGTCGTTTGCGCCATACCTGCTTGAACAGCTGTCCCGTGATAAAACTGCTGGATCGATAGTGGAATGATGTCATCGGCATCGCCGTGCAGGAGCAATCGCGGACGCTCATCCATCACACTGATCGGATCGAGCTTCCATGGTACATCCTCCTGTTTGATGGCAGGTCGCCCGTCACGAACGCGGAATTGACGTTCCGCTTCAAGATAGGCACCGCCCCCATTGATCGCAACAAGCGCTTTAATCGGCTGACGTGCCATGATTCCATGGGCAATGAACCCACCCATCGAGACGCCGATTGCCATCACATCTGAAACATGCCAGCCTGATTGTTCGATGATAGCTGTCGCTTCCGTAATCGATTGTTCGACGACCGTCCAAAAATAGGTCGTCGTTACTTCTGAATCAAACGGATGATCAAACGGTTTACGTTGATCATGCCGAAGGAGTTCCGGAATAAAGACATCGAATCCTTCTTCAGATAATTGTTGTGCAAACTCTAGATAAGAAACAGCCGTTCCGCCCCAACCATGGTAGAGCAGAATAGTTCCCGTTGGTTGAGAGGCGCGGACACTATGGACATGAAAATCAAGCTTCATTTTTTAGCTTCTCCTGGTTCAAGCGGACGATCGTTTTCGCGAAGTCATCCTCCGGTAATCGTTGTCCGTTCTTGAGAAACGGTTTCCAGTACGGTCGAATCTTAAATAGTGAGACCGTATCACGATAGACTGTTCGGCGGACGATTTGTTTCGTCGTCAACGGCAATCCGTTCTCGCTTTCAACCTGGATGCCGCAAATCTGACCACCAATCGTTTTTCCGTTCAACAGTTTTAATTGCGCGACTTCTCCTAGAAAACTGATCGTCGGTTGTGTCACGACAGCGTGAACGACTTCTGACTTCACACGTCGTAACACCGTTTTTTCGATGAAGGCGGAAAGTCCGAAATAAACAGCTTGGTTGATGATGTACGCACCGATTCGTCGTTTAGTCGTTGAATGCATGGGTGGTCCTCCTTATACGTTGAAATAGACGACAGCGCCAAGTCCACTGACGGCAATCAAATAAAAGACGATTGCGAGTCGTTTGTTTGCGGCAGAGATATCCTTTCGGACGAGGATCTTACTATACCGATACGTCAAAAATGCGAACACGAGCAATGCCAAAATCAATAATGGTGCCATTTGATTCCCCCCTTTTCTTTCTTATTCTACATCATTTCTGGTTTCGAATTGTTATATTTTACAAGTAAAGTGGTATATGCTTGATCCATATGTCATCAATCTAACAATGAAATGAGGTTTACATGTTGAACACTACAACGATTTGCTGTCTTGTGGAGTCGAAGACACCTGGTTATCTTGTTCGGGAACTGCCGCCGCTTGGCATCCATGACGTCCACGTCCGCACTCTAGCCGGTGCCATCAGTATCGGTGCCGAACTTCCCCAATGGCTGGAACAAGACATGACCGAAACCAGCTATGACTATCCGCTCGAGACAGGATATGAAAGTTATGGTGAAGTGCTTGCAGTTGGTGACGCCGTCCAAATCGTCAAGCCCGGAGATCGGGTCGTCAGCTTCTATGGTCATCAAGATCAGGCGATCGTTCCTGAATCGAAAGTCATCCCGGTTCCTGCTCATATCTCACCACGTGAAGCCTTACTACTGATTCTGTCCTGTGACGCGGCAAAAGGCGTCCGAAAGCTAACATTGACACCCGACACAAGCGTCTTAGTTTCTGGAATGGGTACGATCGGTTTGCTGACGGTACATTACTTACGGCATTACGTTAACGTTCGTCAGATTGATATCCTCGAGCCGCTTACGTCCCGAGCGGAGTTAGCGCGTCAATTAGGTGCACGTGTCGTCACACCGGGTTCAAGTATGTATGACGCCGCCATCGAATGTTCCGGACGTCAAGCGGCCTTTGCCGAGCTTCAATCCGCTGTCCGTCCTCATGGTGCAATCTGCGTCTTATCGGACGGCAACCGGGAAGCCTTGACGTTGACGCCCGCGTTTCACGCAAAAGAACTTCAGATCGTTGCATCGAGTGACGGCTGGGACTACCGCAAGCATGCAGACTGGCTCTTTGCAGACGAGCGTCACGCGACATTGCCCGCTTTGTTCGAACACGAGACTTCGTTTTTGAAGCTTGCCAGTTGCTTCGCTAGCTTAATGGAAACACCAGATCTCCCAATCAAAGTATTCGTTGATTATGAGCAGACGAGCTGAACACCGTTCGGATCCGTACCTACGAGCGATACGTCGGAAAAGACTGCTTCTTGTAAGACGGTCTTCTCTCCGCGGACGGTTTGGATTTGTGAAATCGGTCGATCGAACAGTTTCGTTAAATCCGCCTCTAATCCTTCGCGCGGTGTAGTTAGAATTAAACGCTCAAGTGTCGTTCCATCAGTACCCGCAATTGCATCTTCATGGACTTGCAGTTCAATCCGTAATCCGTATGGTGTCTGCAAGAACGTCCGCCGCTCGTTCGCTTGGACCGTGAACGATAACGTTTCTGCGCGATCAAGAATCGTTTGCACGTCACCAGGCTGAATCAAAAATCCGATGTGATCGAAGCGAACCGTTTTTCCGAATCCGATCGTCACATTGACCGCTCCCCGTTTCATTTCAATGATTCGGAATAAAATTTGATCTGCTCGAAAATCATCCCATGATAGAGGTGGATTGAACGACGAAAATTCTCCGTCTTTCTTCCCGATCCGCTGGGAAACGTGAAATCCGCGTGCCGTGTACCAAGCTTCTGTTTCTTCCAAATGTGGTGTCCAAATATGGTAGTGAAATAGCATTTACATACACTCCTTTTTGTTGTTCCAATCGTTCCACGTCATCACTTCGACTTGGTTCGATTCATTCAAATATTGTCGTAATAACGGGAGGTGCGCAACACCGTACAAACAGACGATTCGTTCGTTCGCCTGAGCGAGGTGCAGTAAACGATTTGCGATCTTTTGATTGCGGACTCGCCAGTAGCGTTCAACCCAAATCCGACCGCTCTCCAGTCGTTCGATTTGATCATAGATTCTAGCCGACGCTGCAATCGTTTCTTCAGCGTGCAATCGATCGAGCCATTTGGAAAAAGACAACTGCTCCATCGCGTGCTCTAACTGTTGGGTCCGCTTCATCTCAGCCGCGACGATCGTCTCAAAGGCTTCCGGATGATGTGAACGGACGATTCCTAAATCCGGTACGCCGGGTACGACTTCGTTCCAATCGACCCCATGGAGATCTGCTACTCCTGCCATCCGGGCTAAGCGAAAGCCGATTTGTTGTCGTTCATTTTCGGTTAAATCGCTCTCGTGTTGATAGGTTTCATATGTATGTTGCAGGTCACTCATGCGTTCAGGTGCCGTCTCAAGGGCAACGCCTGTCGGTCGAAATGCATTCAATCGAGCAACGACTTCTTGAATTTCTCGTTGCCTTCTCTCTGACGCGACATCAAAAATTGCTGGACGAATCATGTCACCATTGGTCGGGCGATCGAGATGGAACATGCCTAACAGTAAAATCTGAGGTTTCATCTATCTCCCTCCTTTTCCTGATTTTACCTTATACTTGGTAAAGGAAGCGACTTTTACCAATCATGAATTTACGTTACTATTCAACGAATACTTATATAAGGAGGTTCCGATGAAAAAGATATTCGTCATTGTGTTCATTGGATTTTTATTCGGATGCAGTCAAACCGGTACAGAGGACGAAGCTAGTCATGCCATGATCGTCATTGTGAATAACAAAGAGTATAACGGAACAGAAGTTGAATTGGATGCATCTATGCAACAAGGAGAAAAAATGAGCACGATACTAAAGAAAACAAAAGCCTATGAAATACCCCAAGCGAACAGTCAATCGAATCTTTTTTCAGTCGGCTCCACCATCTATTCTGTTAAAGGAACAGAAGATTTTATCATCGTAAAAGACAAAGAAAATAAAAAATGGCTTTTAAAAAAGGTAAGAGATATCAAAAACAATTTGAATCAATGAGGCACTTTAACACTTTTAACGTGGTACCTCTTTAGAAGTACCAACAGCAGAGATGTTTTGTACTTTTACACGAGGTATGGTGAAAAGTAATAAAAAGTGGACAGATGGCGCCATCTGTCCACTTTTTTTATCCTGTTAAGCTTGATTTAACGAGTAATATTTTCCCACTTTCCTCTGCATCGATATAAGATACGGCTTGTACATCGAGATGGATATCACGACCGAATAAACGGTACAACCGTTCCATCAGAAGTCGTTCGTCTGATTGACTGAACCGCTCTGCGTCCGGAACGTAGTAGATCGATACGCTATCTGTCGTCATTTGAACATATTGAATACGCTCGATACTGTTTGGCAAATGTTTGACGAGACTCGCCAGTTGCGCTTCAAAAATCTTTTGTCCATCCGGTTTTTGAATGAATGCCCGCCCCCTGCCGTCAATCGATTCGATGATTGGTCCCGGGTGACCACAGGAACAGGTGCGCTGACTGAGCGTCATCCGATCTCCGACCCGGTAGCGAATGAGGGGGGTTCCGTGTGTATCAAAACTCGTCACAAGAATCTCCCCGTCTGTATCGAGTTCGATGATCCCCATCTCATGGTGCAGATGTTTTTGACCAAACCGGCATTCAGAAACGATAGGTGCCCCTTCAGACGATGCATATTGATCAAAGACTGGTCCGTGAAACACTTCTTCGATGACTTGGCGCTCTTCCACGTCGATCCGTTCTGCCGTCGGGAAAATCGCAACCGGTTGACACGTCAAGCGGATCCCTTCTCGCTTCGCGAACCGCGCGAGCTCAATCATCGCTGACGGAAGACCATCAATCGTTTCTGGTTGAAAACGTTCGATGGCTTCAAGATACGCTGCCATCGTCCGTGGGGATAACCGTTTCACCGTGAACAAGAGTTGATTCGCCGCTCGATTTATCCGCCAGTAGACGTCCACCTGTTGACGCTCGGGTACGAGATCCTGTGCCGTAAAGCTGATTCGTCGCATGCCACGGTAGACACCGTGGGTCGCCTTGAAATAATCCAGATGGGCCATGCGAATTTGCATATCCGGTATCGTATATCGTACTTGCAGTGACGTGCCTGTCGTTCCACCCGTTTTCCCTATGATTGGCGCAGCGACATCTGTTTGAATGTCCTCCATGTGTGTTCGTAATATTTCTTTTGATAGTACAGGAATATGTTTTAGTTCGGATAAGTCCGTTAACGGCAGGCGAATGCCGTGTGAAGTGAAGAGCTGACGGTAATAGGGACTGTGTTCCGTACAGAAGCGAAGGAAGTCATTTAAACGATCAAGTTGTTCCGCTTTGACGTCGATCGTCGTATGTTCTCGTTCGAGGAGCATCCGGAACCGTTCTTGATAGACCGGTCCATAACGTTCGCGATGCAATTGATACCCATAGAGGGTTGTGAAGAAGTGCTGGAGAAATAGAGGAGAGCGATTGTAGATCTGCTCTTTGATACCCATGTCATCACGTCCTTTCGCAAGGGAAGTAACGGTTTCGATGTCTCTACAATAGCCTATGTACCTGACAGGAATATGACAAAAATAAGGGAACATGCCTCCTGACAAATTGCTATCGGTTTGGACAGGTCCGACGATCATCGCTCTACTATACTGAAAACAAGGAGGTGACAAGATGTGGCTCGAATCGATTCAACGCGTTATTGACTATATCGAAGATCATTTAGAAGACTCGCTCGATCTCAACGTTTTGACAAAAGTCGCTCAGATGCAGGCTTATCCTTTACAACGGACGTTTTCGTTACTTGCGATGATGACGTTACCGGAATACATCCGAGGACGACGTCTGACGCTCGCAGCGCAACAATTGACACAGACGGACGAAAAAATCATCGATCTCGCCTTACGTTTTGGTTACGAGACGCCGGAAGCTTTCACAAAAGCTTTCAAACGTCAGCATGGTTGTTCGCCGACGTTGATGCGAAACGAGCGACGTCCGATTCACGCCTATAACCGCCTGAGCATTCAGGTGACCTTGAAGGGACTGAAGCAAATGGATTACCAACTTATCGAACGACCGGCTTTACAAATTTCAGGATGGCGAAAACATTTCCCGACGCAAGATGGTGCCCAACAACAACTGATTCCGTTGTTTTGGAATGATGTGAATCATTCCGGTCAAGATGCTACCTTGTTTAAACAAAATGACGGTCAGATTGAAGGTGTGATTGGTGTCTGCTCCAATTTCACCGAAGCATCGATGGATTATTGGATCGCGACGACGACAACGGAAGTTCTGCCCGGTCAGGAAACGATGACGATTCCGGCGAGTCTTTGGGCGACGTTTCCGGTCGTTGGTCCGATGCCGCATGCCATTCAAGAGATGTGGCAGCGTATCTATCAAGAGTGGATCCCATCGCATGGATATGATCCTCTACCTCACGCTGAACTCGAAGTTTATTCGGCAGGCGACCCGTCTGCCGCCGATTATCAATCTGCCATCTGGATTCCGGTGCGACCACGCGACTGACGGTTTCAGGACACACGAAAAAGCGAGATCACCGGTGATCTCGCCTTTTCGTGTGTCATGCATACTGTTGTTTAATCAGTAACGTTTTTCCGCTGATTTCTTTCGGAATTTCCGGTACCGCGCGCATGACGACATTCAATTGTCCGTCAAACAGTCGGTCCAGAACGAAAAAGAGTTTCTTCTCATGTTCTTTCTCGAAGCATCGTTCATCCGGAACATATAATAAAACAATCTCATCCCGCGACTCTTGAATGTATTGCACGCGTTCGATACAGTTCGGGAACGCTCGAACGATTCCCGCAAGTTCGCCTTCAAAGACACGGTGCCCGTTTCTGAGTTGAATGAAGCTTCTCCCCCGTCCGTCGATCGAAGCGATGATCGGACCTTGATGACCACAGGGACACGTTTCCTGACTAAGCGTCATCCGATCGCCAACGCGGTAACGGACAAGTGGTGTACCATGCGTATCGAAGCTCGTCACAAGGATTTCACCGTCCTCATCACGTTCAATGATTCCCATCTCATAATGTAAATGTTTTTTCCCATACGGACATTCGGCGACGATCGGCGCCCCTTCTGACGACGCATACTGATCATAGATCGGCGCATGGAAGACTTCTTCGACGAGCGTTCGTTCTTCTGCCGTCATCATCTCAGCCGTCGGGAAAATTGCTTTGGGACGAAACGTACAGGTCATCCCATATTTTTTAGCATATCGTGCGACTTCGATCATTCCTGAAGGCAAACCATCAATCGATTCCGGCTGAAACCGATTCAGTTGTTCGATGTATGCAGCAGCGGTTTTCGGATTAATGTTTTTGATCGAAAACAACATCTGATTGATGACTTTATTCGTCCGCCAATAAACCGGTGCCTTTTGTTGCGGGGAAGCAAGCGTTTGACCGGTAAAACTTGCACGGCGCATCCCTTGATCGACTCCATGGGTCCACTTGAAGAAGTCAAGATGTGCCATCCGGATTTGCATGTCTTCCTTTGTATAATGCACTTGAATCGATTTACCGGTCGTACCGCCCGTTTTTCCGAGAATCGGGGCATGGACGTGCGCATGGACGTCCTCATTTTGTTGGCGTAAGATTTCTTTCGTCAAAGGAGGAATCTGTTTTAGTTCGTCAATCGATTTTAGCGGGAGCTCTAGTGCAATGGTAGAAAACAATTCCTGATAGTATGGACTATGTGTTTGGCAAAAAGAAAGGAAGTCGTTTAATCGTTGCAATTGTTCTGCTCGAACGTCATGCGGTCGTCCTAACTTCTGTTTTAGTTCTTGTAAACGTTGCTGATAGGCGGGACCGTATCGTTCATGGAACAGGCGACGTCCTTGTAAAGTCGTCAACAAGTTTTGGATGAAAATCGGTGAGTGAAAGTAGATCGATTCTTTGAGCTGCATGATGTCACTCCTTCCATAGTTAGACCACCTTTTACTGATACTTTCATCTTATTTCCAGTCGCCGCCCATCTCAATTAGTTCTTCGTGAATAAACTTAGCTTTTATTTTCATGGCGATTTATTTTAATGAACTCTGATTCACGAACATCTTCTTACCGATTCTTGAACTTACAACTTTTCTTCCCTCACAAAAAATCCGATTGATGAAGAGGAGTTTCTTCATCAATCGGATTCATACGAGTGGCATTACGATTTCGCACCTTTTTGTAGCATCTGACATCCGTATGCCCGCAATTTAATCGCTTCGAGTACGATCGACATCTGTTGCTCATCCAATCGTTCAATCAGCTCGATGATCGTGATCGTCGTTCGTCCATTATACAATTGGACGATCAAGTGGATGATTGCTTCTAACGCTGGACTCGGATAGGGTTCAGCCAGAAATTCACGATCAAAAAACTCACCACTATCCGGAAAGAAGTAATCCGAGAACCGTTCGAGCACTTCTGGCTGTCCTGTCGCAAGGTACAGCATCGAGACCATCGCTGCATCTTCTCGTTGTTTCGGCTTTAAACGTCTCCACAACAGATCGAATCGTCGTTCATGTCCCTCTTGCATGAATTGTATCGTCTGCATGGTTGAAGCCCCCTTTGTTTTCATACTTCCTGTTGGTTCTTTTCCATATGTTACTATTCCCTATTCCATTCAACTGAATCGTCTCAGCATATCCTCTTGCGATTGAACCGACTCGATTGGGGGTACATTACAACAGATATAAGAGAGGAGTTTACATCCATGCCAACGCGCCTAGCTTTAGCCGGAGCCACCGGATACATTGGTCACAATTTACTGAACGAACTAAAGAAAAAATATGACGTCATCGCCCTTTCACGAAATGGTGACGACAAGGACAATGAGGAACGCGTCGAATGGCGATCGTGCGACCTCTTTTCTCTAGACGATACGATCGCTGGTATGAAAGGAGCAGACATCGCTGTCTACCTCGTCCATTCGATGATGCCATCTGCTAAATTGACACAAGGATCGTTTGAAAATATGGACTTATTGTTAGCCGATAACTTCGCCCGTGCCGCAAAAGAAAACGGCATCAGGCAAATCATCTACTTAAGTGGTATCATTCCCGAAGAAACAGAAAATCTATCGCGTCACTTAAAGAGTCGACTTGAAGTCGAACGCGTTCTCGGTGCGTACGGAACACCGGTGACGACGATCCGTGCTGCGTTAATCGTTGGTCCGAAAGGTTCATCGTTCCCAATCTTATCGAAACTCGTCAAACGCTTACCCGTCATGGCACTCCCACGATGGACACGTAACAAGACACATCCTGTCGCCTTACCCGACGTCATTCATGCTCTTGGTGAAAGTGTCGATCGCGATGATGTCAAAGATCGAGCCATCGATATCGGTGGTCCGGAAGCGATGACCTATAAAGAGATGATTCTTAAAACAGCCGACATCATGGGTAAACGACAACCGACGATCGATATTCCTTTATTGACCGTTAAATTATCCCGCCTTTGGGTGACACTCGTGTCCGGAGAACCAAAAGAAACCGTCTATCCACTCGTTGAAAGCATGGTCCATGAGATGGTTGCGAATCCAGAAAAAATGATTCCCGGCATCAGTGACGGCAAAATCACATTCGAACAATCAGTCCGAGATGCGTTAAAAGAGGAGGAGGAACAAAAAGGATCTTCTTCCTCGTCGTCTTCGACACCAGACGTCCTTGACGTCCGATCGGTACAACGTGTTCTTTTGCCAAAGGATCGCGATGCCGACTGGGCAGCTGACGATTATATGAACTGGTTGTCATCATTTGCCCGCCCCTTCCTATCGTCAACCGTGAAAGATCAAGTCGTTGGAATCCACATTCCGTTTTACGAACAACCGCTGCTTGAATTGACGAAGGAACCGGTTCACGATCGACAAATGGCGACATACCGGATTACCGGCGGATTGTTCGCAAAAGTCGAGCAAGACAGCCGTGGTCGGATTGAATTCCGGCAAATTCCCGGTACGCAGGAATGTATCATCGCCATCCATGAATTCGTTCCTGCGCTACCGTGGATACTCTACAAGGCAACACAGGCGAATGTTCACCTGCTCGTCATGTATCTCTTCAAATTACACTTGTTGCGCCGGATTCATTCGACGGAACAAGAATCGACACGCGCGGACGAAATCGTTCCGTCCTCTTAATGCCAATCAAAACACTCCGCCTCTTACTGGGCGGATTGTTTTTGTCGTTTGCGGAAGGATGACGAAACGGAAAAAATCGTGATACACTGGACGATGACTGAAAGAAAGGGGTTTCACTGCATGCGCTCATTTGAGGAACGATTATCGAACCAACTCGAGGCGACGGCTTCACTCGCCACATTGATTCAACCTTCAACGGATCAACTCCGTTTAGATAAACTAGATAAATTTGCTAGCAAACTATTAAAACGAGAGTTCACGATTGCGTTTGCTGGTCATTTCTCGGCTGGAAAGTCGAGCATGATCAACGCCTTGACGGGTGAATCGGTCTTACCGACGAGTCCGATTCCGACGAGTGCAAACATCGTGACACTTCAGCAAGGTGAGATGGATTCAGCAATCGTTCACTTTCATGAACAGCCGTCTGTTCGTCTGACAGCAACAGAGCAAGAGGAGCATCTTCAATCGCTTGGGAAAAGTGGTGATGTCCGACAAATCGATTTGACGCATGCCGCGTCCGAGCTGCCTCCTGGTCTCGTCTTAATGGATACGCCAGGCGTCGACTCGGTCGATGATGCCCACCGTGTATCAACGGAGTCTGCCCTTCACTTGGCTGATATCTTGTTTTACGTCATGGACTACAATCATGTTCAATCCGAATTGAACTTCATGGTGACGGATGAATTACAAGCTGCCGTACCGGAATTATATTTAATCGTCAATCAAATCGATAAACATCGTAACGATGAACTATCATTCGACGCTTTCCGCCGCTCGGTTCATGCGTCCTTCGCTGAACACGGTGTCGTGCCGAAAGGAATCTTCTTTACGAGCCTACGGGACCCAGCCCATCCGCATAACGATTTCACGGAAGTCGAACAGCTCGTCAAACAAAGCATTCGGGACGCTCAACCGAAGTTGTTGACTTCTGCCGCTTTGACACTCGAAAGTCTTCACCAGGAGCATACACGTTATCTCACACGTCTCGTCTCAGAAACACACGAGACGATGGCTGAGCAATTGAATGACGCTGAACGACGGGATCCGGCGAAAATCGAAACCGAATTAACGCGTGTCTCGCAACAATTAGAAGCACGCCAACCGGACCGCTGGGTACAGACGTTTTCGCTTCATCGGGATCAACTCTTGAAAAATGCGACATTGATGCCATTTGAGTTACGCGAGAAGATGCGCCGTTTCCTCGAGTCACGTCAGCATGATTTCAAGGTTGGATTATTCCGTAGC
Source organism: Exiguobacterium sp. s191 (assembly GCF_018618955.1). Classification (NCBI taxonomy): domain Bacteria; kingdom Bacillati; phylum Bacillota; class Bacilli; order Caryophanales; genus Exiguobacterium; species Exiguobacterium sp. s191. The sequence goes on from NZ_JACSNC010000001.1 coordinate 1,051,415, forward strand.
GCGAAAAAAACGGAAGCGGCTCAAGCAGAGATCGCACAAGACGTGCTCCGTGCCTATCAGACAGTGACCGCTTCCGAAATTTCGCTTCATTTACGTAACTTGATGAAACAATCATTACGTGACCTTGGTCTCCTGCAGGATACGCATATCGTCGCAATCGATCAGCTATCACTCGACCCACCGCTTTCCGTACTCGAAAGTGCCTTGCCAACCGGTATTACGATCACAGGTGAATCAGTGCTCCAGTTCACGAATCGTGTCGCCGAACAGACACAAGCGTGGTTCGTCAAGGAAACGAACGCGTGGCGTGAGCTTGTTCGTCAAGAGTTGACGGCAACTTTCCCGAAAGAACAAGCTGAACTATTGCAACAACAGACGTCACTACAGCATAAATGGAATAGCGTTCAAGCATGGCAACAGGCTACCGTAGCACTCGAGCGATATGAGCATGACGTTGCGAGTCCATCTGACCAACAACTCGAACGGGCTCGGACGCAAGTCTCAGTTTGGGAGGAGCAATTGATTCAGCAAGAAGCGGCGATCGTTTCCTTTACCGGGTATGAATCGGTGACAGAAACTACTGCGTTTGAAGTTGCGACGACGATCAGTGAGCAACAAGCCGTCCGTTATGCACCGGAAGACGTCGCTCGAATCCGTCAGCATCTGAATGGTCTTCAAGGTTTTGAAGATGCCGTCGCTTATTTGAATGACAAATTGGACCGACTGACACATCAATCGTTCACGATTGCCTTATTCGGTGCCTTCAGTGCTGGGAAATCGTCGTTTTGCAATGCCTTACTCGGAGACAAGGTCCTCCCGGTCTCTCCGAATCCGACGACCGCATCGATCAACCGGATTCACCCTGTTGACGCTGCACACCCGCACGGCGTGGCAGAAGTCACGTTCAAGTCGGAAGCAGCGATGCTCGAGGACTTAAATGAAGCGATGGTCGGAACGATGACATTCGAGTCAACGAAACAGGCATACGATACGCTCTTATCACGTGCCGCGTCACTGACGGACCCGTTCTTGCGTGCTTTCTTGAAAGGATTCCCTGCCGTTCAATCCTTCATCGGTACCGCTCAGACGGTCGATCAAGACGCATTTAAACTGTATGTCGCGCAGGAAGAACGAAGCTGTTTCGTAGATGTCATCGATTTCTATTACGATAGTCCGTTAACACGTCTCGGCGTGACGCTCGTCGATACGCCAGGAGCAGATTCAATCAATGCCCGTCATACTGATGTCGCTTTTGATTACATCAAGAACGCGGATGCGATCTTGTTCGTCACGTACTTCAATCATGCCTTCGCCCGCGCTGACCGTGAATTCTTGATTCAACTCGGTCGTGTCAAAGACGCATTCGAACTCGATAAAATGTTCTTCCTCGTCAATGCGATTGATCTCGCTGCTTCAGATAGCGAACGTCAAGATGTCTTGAACTATGTCGCGACGGAATTGCAACGCTTCGGGATTCGGTCGCCCCGACTCTATGGAGTCTCGAGCTTACAAGGACTCACCGAAAAGCAACAAGAGCGATCGGATTCAACTTCCGGTCTACCCGAATTCGAGGAGGCATTCCATCACTTCCTTGCAGAGGACTTGACCGGTCTTGCCAAAGTCTCGTTGTCTGAGCAGACGGAAAAGACCGTCCAGCGACTCGAACGATTTATCGCTGCGACTGAAGCGAATCTGTTGCGAAAAGAAGAACGGTTGGCTGAGCTGTCTACTCTAGAACAGCAGGTCACGGATCGTTTCGAAGACAATCGCGCCGCTGTGATCGAACCTGCACTCAAAGCAGAGATCCATGAGCTGTTGCACCATGTCGTACAACGCATTTATTACCGTTTCCCTGACTTTTTCAAGGAAGCCTATAACCCTGTTCGTTTTGCTCAAACTGGCAAAGGAGTGGCATTACAGGATGCGTTAACGGAACTGTTGACGTTCCTTCGGTTCGATTTTGAACAAGAGCTCCGGGTTACGCATTTCCGTGTCGACCAATGGCTCGAAGCGGCCATGATCCGGCGTCAACAAGAGGAGCAACAGTTGCTAGAGCAATGGAACGAATCCTTCCAGCTCGCGCCTGTTACGGTCTCTCGATTAAACGAAATGACGTTCGACGGGCCCTTCGAAGATGCAACGCCTTATATCGGCGTCAAACGTCATTTCCGGAATGCGAAAGCCTTCTTCGAGAAAAATGAGAAGGAGCAGTTGAAGGAAGAGCTGGCGACGTTAACCAAACAAGAAGCACTCGCGTACACTGCCACTCAAGAAGAACGCTTGCTGGCAGTCGCGACGGCACATCTGGATGTTTCTTTGACCGCCGTTTCAGAGCACCTGTTACGTCAAACACTCGAGCAACTTGAGAGTGAACGCGCGACGTTACAGGCACAAGAGACGCTGACTCCTTATAAACAAGCAGCAAAGCAGATTCGCAGTCTGACGCAACACGTCACTTCTTGAAACACGATCGCTCCAACGTAAAAGAGGCTGACCCAACAGTCAGTCTCTACAAAGATAAGGGTGGCAGAATTATGATCTGCCACCCTTATCTTGTAAAAATAGAATGACCCGTCACACGCCACTCCTACAGGAAAAAGCGCATTTTTGCGCTGTCAGAGACAAACAAGCCCGTTTTCCTGCTTCATTCCAGCATGAAAACGGGCTTGTTTGTCTCGCCTGAGGAAAGGGCGTGAATAGACGAATCATTCTTTTTTTGAGTCAGTCCCCTTTTTGATTGCCTTCTCGTTAACGCGATGGCGTTGGCCAATACGACTGAAAATAGTGGACGATGTATTGGTGGACGTGCCGGACAACAGGACGTAATTCCGTCCCGACGAGTCGGTTCAACGAGACATCCCATAACATCGGTGGATCGAACGGGATGATTTTAATGTCATCCGCATGATGAAACCGTAGTATCGGCTCCGGTAGGATTGAGATGACGTCAAGTTCTTGGACCATCCCGATCAACAAGTCCCATGCCCCTGACATGAAGAAGATATTCGGCTCTTGCTGCACTTTACGAAACTCCGATAGTATTTGATGATGTAACATGAATCGATCGTTCAAGATGACAAGTGGTTCATTTCCGATATCACGATACGATAACGCTTCTTTGGCTTGAAACGGGTGATTCGGACGCACGGCGACGACGACCTCATCTTCGATCAATCGAAAACGTTCGATACCATAGGATTCGCCCGGTTCAATCAATATGGCCAAGTCGAGTTCTTCAAGTAACAGTCGACGCTTGAGTTCAAACGCCCCCTCTTCGATGATTTCGAGTTCGATGCCTGGATGTTCCGCCATGAACTTCGGAATCAACTGCGAAAATAAAACTGGTAATATGACGGGTGGGATGCCGAGACGGACCTTTCCTCGGACGACGTTCGAACGCTCACGCAGATGACCCATCAATGCTTGATGACGTGTCAGAACGATCTTCGCATCCTCATACAATTGACGTCCCGTTTCCGATAATCCTGTCAACCGTCCGTGCTTTCGAATGAACAGTTCTACTTGCTCCAGCTGTTCGAAGTCGCGGATCATCTGACTAAGCGCCGGTTGCGAGATTGACAAGTGCTTCGAAGCACGCGTTAAATTATAGCCTTGCTCGACGATCGTCGTAAAAAAGAGCAATTGTCGAATATCCACTTACATCCCCCCTTATTCATCAAACCAGCGATTTTTTTTGAAGAACAGAATCATTCCTAAAGCGAGGAGTCCCATTGCCCCTAACGTTACGAAATAACCATACCGGGTCGTCAGTTCTGGCATGTGTTTGAAGTTCATGCCATATATACCTGCGATGAACGTCAACGGCATGAAAATCGTCGTGAAGATCGTCAATGTCTTCATGATACTATTCATCCGGTACGAGTTGAGAGAGATGAAATTATCCCGAAACTCAGACGTCATCAATCGATTGTATTCGATCATTTCCGATAATTTCAATAAGTGATCGTATAGATCGCGAAAGAATGCCTGTTTCTTCGGATGAATCGATAACCGCTTCGATTCGACGACACGGTACAATAAGTCCCGCATCGGCATGACCGTCCGCGAGATTCGAAGTAACCGCGCGCGTAGTTCGAAAATCTCCTCCATCAACCGACGATCATTGCCACGCGTTCGGTAGCGTTCCTCAAGAGCAAACAATTCATCTTCCGTCGCATGAACGATCGGAAAATACCCGTCGACGATCTTATCCATGATTTTATGTACGAGGTCGACTGTTTCTTGTTTGTCGAGGCGTTGGCTACACTGTTCAAACACGATATCAATTTCTGGTGAAGATTGCTCATGGTAGCTAACGAGATGCCGATCACTTGCGAACAAATTGATTTCACGACTCGTCAACGTTCCTTCATCGAGCGCATGAAGGACAAAAAAGCTATGTTCTGTATAATATTCAAGCTTCGGACGTTGTAAGTAATGAAAACAATCTTCAATCGCCAGTGGATGAAAATCAAAGACCTCAATCAATTTTTGCTTCTCTGCGTCTGTCGGTTGATCGAAATCAACGAAATAACGTGTGATGCCCGATTCCTGTATCCGACTTACATCATCGGTCAAAATGATTGTGTCATTCGCATCGATCAGTATGCAACGAATCAACTTTTTCTCCCCCTTTCCCTATGTAAGCGTACTACATTTTTTCACATGCAACAAAAAAGGATTCCTCCGAAGAGAAATCCGTTTCATATAGCAATCAACCATGTTCAATATAAAATCCGCTCCAATAAACCTGACGATACGTAAACTCTTTTCCACTCTTCGTCGTCACAAGCATCTCATCTTCTGCCATGACGGCGATTTTAATGGGTACTTCACCGTGATCCGTCAAATAATTGAGGATCTCAAGATGCCGATTCAACCAAAGACGACGGCGGAACCAACGAAAACGACTGAATGCCGCACTGAAGTGGAGTAAGGCAAGCGCAAGGATAATTAAAGCAAACGGAAGTGGAATATCGAACAACGCAATCAAATATACATCTGCGATCAGCAAGGATAACGAGAGACCCATTTCCGTCATCTCCATGAAAGATGCTTTATAGGTCGCAAAGTAGGTCATCACACGAAATAGGAAGATGACTGTGAGGTACGGTACGAAGTACATTTGAAACACATGGTCCGTGCCGCTGTTGACGAACATGAGCAGTGGCAGGAAGAATAGCAATTTCCAGATTAGGATGGCGGAATAAAATAAAGTATGATCCGTGTAGCGTCTGCGTACGATGGCTTGACTCATATTCATTGCCTTCCCCTCCTTCATGATGGACCGTTTCAAAGTCGATGATGACAGGACATGATGCCTATAAGGGTATGTTTCCGAATTCAGCTGTTTCTAATCGTCTAATTCACAGTTTTTAGAAACTGTATATTTAGTATACGTCATGACGCGCTAAATGGTTCACTTTCCCCATCATTTCCCATCATTCGATGTGCTATAGATTGGAAACCCGCTCTTGCTAGTCGTCCGGATCTTCTACTGCTACAATAAAAGATATTCCAATTGAACAGAATCGAGTTGAATCTTTCATGTACACCCATATCATCATTGGCGCCGGAATTCTCGGTGCCTCGACTGCCTATCATTTATCGAAGGCTGGTGAACGCGTCTTACTCGTCGATCGGAAGGAACCCGGTCGAGCCTCTCATGCGGCAGCCGGCATCATCTGTCCGTGGATGACACAACGGCGAAATAAGGCATGGTACAAATTAGCGAATAACGGGGCTCATTTTTACAAGACATTGATTCCTGAACTCGAAGCACTCGGTGAGACGAGTACGGGTTATCAGCAAGTTGGCACGATCGCCTTACACGAAACATCAAAAATCGAAAAGATGGAGACGATTGCGCAAAACCGTTTTCCGGAAGCACCTGCCATCGAACGTATCGAACGACTGGACCAAGATCGTGTCAAAACGCTCTTTCCACTCGTCGAACAGATCGAAGATGCCTTATTCGTTTCCGGTGGTGCCCGCGTTGACGGACGTGCCTTGTGTGCTGCACTGATTCGTGGCGCTGTCGAACACGGTGCGACCGTCCTAGAAGGAGATGCTTCTCTTATCGTAGACAAGGGAGTCGTCACCGGTATAACCATGGAAAATGAACAGTACTCGGCAGAACAGTTCATTTTAACGGCGGGCGTCTGGTTAAATGACCTACTCCGTCCACTTGAGCTTAAAATCGATTTGCATCCGGAGAAGGGACAGATCCTGCAACTCGATTTGACGGATTCTACATCAACGACATGGCCCGTCGTCATGGGACAACGCGGATTATATCTCGTCTCCATCCACGAAGGGAAATTGATCGTTGGTTCAACACACGAAAAACAGACCGACTACGACTTGAAACCAACCGTTAAGGGGATGTATGCCTTATTGAATCGAGCTTTACCTGTCTTACCGCGTCTCGAAGAAACGACGATTGATGAACTGCGTATCGGCTTACGCCCGTATACGAAAAACTCCCTGCCGGTGATTGGACCGCTTCAAAATCATCCGAACGTGTTCCTAGCGAACGGACTTGGTGCATCCGGTTTGACGATCGGACCATATCTCGGTAGCCAATTAGCGAAGCTTGCACGTCATCAAGCGCCTGATATCGAATGGACGACTTATGAGCCGACCTACGTTTCTCTCGATTCCTGACCAACTCTATGCTTCACTTTGAAAGGAAGTACACCATTGTCCATGAAACCAATCGTTCCTCTTGAATTATTCGATGCTTTAGATATACGTGTTGGTACAATCCAGTCGCTTTCGGATCTTACCGATGGCTCAATTCAGCTTGAACTACAATTCGGCGGATTTACGCGTTTATTCTCACTCGAGTGGGAATCACTGCGACCCGATGTCCATGAATTGCTTGGAAAACAAGCGATTGCTGTACTCAATATACCCGGTCGTACGCCTGAAGAGTCCGGTCGGGTGCTTGAGATCGGTCGCTCGGAACAATGGATGCCGATTCTCGTCGTACCGGAACATCCGATTCCGGAAGGAGCACGTGTCGAATAAGGCATATCATTTAGAAAAACACTCCCCTGTGTCGCTTCGTAACGGAAGCTTACATGTGGGAGTGTTTTCAGATGTGCCGTTACATTTTTTCTAAATAATGCACGCTGAATCGTTCATCGTCATCGATCCAGCAATTGACTGGATGAAAACCACTTTTAAGGACGAGTGTCTCAAACTCTTCTTTACTGTATTTATAGGAGTTTTCCGTATGAATTGTTTCCCCTTGTTTAAACGGAACCGTCACATCTCCGACTTGTACGAGTTGATCGAGTTGACTCCGAAGATGCATTTCGATTCGTCCTTTTTCCTCATTATAAAAAGCATGATGTTCGAATCGCGTCACATCAAACGTTCCCTCTAGCATCTGATTCAAATGCGTCAACATGTTCAAATTGAATGCCGCTGTGACGCCGGCTACATCGTTATAAGCCCGTTCAAGTACATCAACAGACTTTTTCAGATCGACGCCGATCAAGAATCCATCGCCAGTTTCAAGAATTCGTGAGGAATGACGTAAGAAGCGCATCGCTTCCTCCGGCTCAAAGTTTCCGATCGTCGATCCCGGGAAAAAGATGACTCGTTTTTGAGCCTCCTCGACCGGTAAGGAAATCGATTGTGAGTAATCCCCACAGACCGCTTTAATATGCAGCGCAGGATACCGTTCCGACAATTGGCGTGCAGATTCCATTAGGAAATCTTTTGAGATATCAATGGGCATGTACGTGTCTAGATGTGTAAATGTCTCCAGTAACATCTGGATTTTACGACTGCTTCCACTTCCATATTCAATCAGTGTATGCACATCGCCGATACTTCGTGCGATCTCCGCTCGATGCTGCTCCAAGATGGCGAGTTCTGTCCGTGTAGGATAATATTCCGGTTGTTGCGTAATCTGTTCGAACAACTGGGATCCGATATGATCATAAAAATATTTTGCCGGTAAGACCTTTTGTTCTCGCATCAGACCTTCAATGACTTCTAAACGCATGTTTTGTTGCGGAGTATATAAATCGTACCCAATGACTGTCTCTCGCATCACATGTCACCTGCCAATCGGAATCCGCCAAATAACCAACGTTTATCAGGCGGGAAGAAGTTGCGGTATGTCTCGCGAATATGATCGTCAGGCGTCACGCACGCTCCTCCACGCAGTACCATTTGATTACACATGAACTTCGCATTGTATTCCCCGAGTGCTCCTTCGAGCGGTTTACTGCCTGGATATGAACTATAAGCGCTCGACGTCCACTCCCAGACGTTTCCGAACATGCTCGCAAGCGTCGTCTCTGACTCTTCGACGGCTACCGGATGGAAATTTCCGCTTCCCATCATATTACGCTTCGTGACAGAATCGACTTGGCGAGAAGCCCATTCCCATTCCGCTTCTGTCGGCAAGCGTTTCCCTATAAAGCGACTATAAGCGTCCGCCTCATAAAAACTGACATGACAGACCGGTTCATCGAGACGAAGTGGTTCGACACCGTTCATCGTAAAGATCGTCCACTCTCCCGCGTCATCCTTCATCCAATATAACGGTGCTTTCCATCCTTCTTTTTGAACCGTCGCGTACCCATCCGATAGCCAGTACTCTGATTTTTGATAGCCCCCTGCTTCAATGAACGCCAAATACTCACCGTTCGTGACAGGACGCGTCGCTAATTCAAACGGATGTAACCACGTTTTATGACGTGGACTCTCGTTGTCAAACGCAAAACCGTCTCCTGTATGACCGATCTCGACGAGTCCTTCCTCGAATTGGATAAACGATGTTTCCTTGACTGCATTTTCAGGCACATCTGTTGCCAGCGACTTTGACTGATAAGCAGGTAACAGTGGATTCGTGAAAAAGTTATACTTCACGTCCATCAAGATCAATTCCTGATGTTGTTGCTCGTGTTGTAGTCCCATCTCGACTAATGTTTCGATTTTTCGTTGGTCTTCTGGAGTCCGTTCTTCCTTCAAAAACTCGACCATTTGTCCATCGACATATGCCCGGTAAGCAATGATGTCCTCGACGGTCGGACGTGATAACATCCCTCGTTGTTGACGAGGCTGGTAAGCACCAATCGAGTTGTAGTACGAATTGAACAGATAATTGTACTTAGGATGGAAGACGCGATAGCCTTCACTATATTCTTGTAGTATCATTCGTTCAAAAAACCAAGTCGTATGGGCGATATGCCATTTCGGCGGACTCACGTCCGAACTCGCTTGAATGATGAAGTCTTCTGCTTCGAGCGGTTCAATCAAGGCAATTGTTTGGTTACGAACAGTGGCAAATTTTTCGATTAAGTACGATGTCGTTTCAAATAGCATGTCAATCACTCCCTATCCAAAATATTCCGAATCTTTTGGTCCATTTGATGTATACCCCTCCTATGGAAGAGTTATGCTAAAGAAACAAAAAAAAGTCCGCTCCGTTAAGAGCGAACTGATCACTTTAATATACTTTATCGCCGTTGAAGATCGAGTTCTTGACGACGACGTAGTCGACCGTCCGAATCGCCTGCAATTTATTTCCACCAGCATACGAAATTGCCGATTGTAAATCTTGCTCCATCTCGATCAACGTATCCGCCAGGCTTCCTTTATGCTCGACGAACATCTTCTTTCCTTCGACGTTCTTGCGTTCCCCTTTTTGGAACTCAGAAGCAGAACCGAAGTATTCCTTGACGAGCACCCCATCTACTTCATGCGTCTCACCAGGCGATTCCTCGTGCCCTGCGAAGAGTGAACCGATCATGACCATCGAAGCACCGAACCGAACCGACTTCGCGATATCGCCATGCGTCCGAATCCCGCCATCAGCGATGATCGGTTTACTTGCTGCTTTTGCACACCAACGAAGTGCCGCAAGTTGCCAACCACCTGTACCGAATCCTGTCTTAATCTTCGTAATACACACTTTACCTGGTCCGATCCCGACTTTTGTTGCGTCGGCTCCCGCATTCTCAAGTTCGCGCACCGCTTCTGGCGTACCAACGTTACCCGCGATGACGAAACTTGCTGGTAGAAGCGACTTGATGTGACGAATCATCTGAATGACGGCTTCCGAATGACCGTGTGCGATATCAATCGTGATGTATTCAGGAGTTAGGCCCTCTGCCGCAAGCTGTTCGATCAGCTGATATTCCTCTTCCTTGACACCGACGCTAATTGAAGCGAACAGTTGACGTTCTTGCATCATGCGTACGAATGCCAAACGACGAGCCGGTTCGAATCGATGCATGATATAAAAATAATCGCCTTCCGCTAAGAACAAAGCAATCGATTCATCAATGATCGTTTGCATGTTTGCAGGTACGACCGGAAGCTTGAAACGTCTACCACCGAACTCGACTGACGTATCACATTCCGAACGACTACCAACGATTGATTTTGCTGGAATTAATTGAATATCTTCATAATCGAATACTACATCCATGAATAACACCTCTAATTACGAATATTTTTTAATATATTGGCGATAATCATTCGCCCCTTGACTACTATAACGAACTGTCCTCATAGTGTCAAAGAAATTTTCGCATTTTCAAGGTTTTTCAAGAACTTTATTCAGTTATCAGTAATTAAATGTTCGGTTTTTAACGGTTTTTCCGTTGTAAATCTGTCAACCAGTGCTCTTCCCAGTCAAAATAGCTCGTTGCTTCGGATGCTTCAAACACGTGATCAGGATAAGGCAGTGCTAAAGGAGGACGATCCTGTTTCGGAAAATACGCCAGTTGCTTTGATTCGCCATCGATGGCTTCGAGCGTTCCGCCGACTACCTTACACTCGAATACCGTCGCTACATATTCAACTTCGTTTCCGTCCGGGTACGTCAAACGAAACGACTCTCCACCGAAGGTCGCAATCAGACGGACCGGTCGGACGAATAGACCCGTCTCTTCATAGACTTCGCGAATGACTGCCTGTGCCGGTGATTCCCCCAGTTCAATCGCTCCAGCAGGCAAACTCCAAAACGGACCTCCTGGATCCTGAAAGAGGATGTGACCTGCTTCGTTTCGAATGATTGCTGCGACGCATGGTGTAAAAAGACGCTGCGTTCCGACAAGTTGGCGCAGATTGGCATAATAATTAGAGATTGGCATGACGTGACTCCTTTCGGTCTTCTTTTAATAGGGCAAACAAAATAAAGTCTTCCCAGGCATCGTTGATGAAGAGATTTTGTTTCGCGATTCCTTCTTGGCGAAATCCAACTTTCTCAAGGACACGGATCGAGCCGATATTCTCTGGCATGACTTCAGCACGGATCCGGTGGAACTGGTGGACATCAAATAAATGATCCACGAACAATCCGACCGCCTGTGCCATATATCCTCGTCCTGAAAAGGCGGCATCCAACTGGTAGCCAATCATGCACGTCTCCGCTGGTCCACGTTGAACGAACATCGCCGAAACATCCCCAATCAACTGGTCCGTCTCGGATAAAAAAACACCATACGCATAATAAGCATCTTGACGCATTAACTCTTGATGACGATGAATCCGTTCACGTTGCCCTTCTATCGTGTATTGTTCTGGTGACGGCTTGATTGGCATCCAGTATTCAAAGTGATCACGGTTTCGCAAATTCACCTCAAGGATCGCCGCTGCATCCTCCAAGATGTACGGGCGAATGTATATAGGAAGCATATAACGTTCCTCCATTTCCATTATTATCTTTAGTTCAAGAAGTTTGGGTGTTTCATAATTCATATAGCGGGAATCTACATAATAGTTTCATTACATTACAGTGACAGCATACTATAGAGAAAACTGTCGAAGAAGGAGTGACCTATGTATTCAGACATTGATTTGCTCAATCAAATCAAACAACGCGATTCCGTCGCGTTAGAACGATTATACGATCGTTACGAAAAAACACTCTTTCTTCTATTCCGTCGCACACAAGTCGAGGATGAACTCATTCATGCTGCGATGACGCAATTGTTTCGTACCGTTTGGGAACAACCGACACGTTATCCGAACTTCCAAGGATTCATTTTGCATACATTACGACATCTCAGTAATAAAAGAGAACATATTCCGACTCGTTGAAAGAATCAGTTATACTCTTTCGACACAAGTAGAATGAACCCTTTAATTGCATGCTTTATTCAGAGAAGAACAGCTTCGTTTGTTCTTTTTTTGTTTTGTCCTTTCTTTTTCGATTCAGGCATGCTATATTATTAAGTAATTATTGTTGTTCGGTGGAGATACGAAGTGTTTCACTTTATATTCGATGAAATTGATCACGGTAGTAATAATCAGTGTGCCAGTCACACGCAGGAGGCAATACACATGGAACAAGGTAAAGTAAAATGGTTTAACGCAGAAAAAGGATTCGGCTTCATCGAGCGCGAAAGCGGAGACGACGTATTCGTACACTTCTCAGCAATCCAATCTGAAGGTTTCAAATCACTTGACGAAGGTCAAGAGGTTTCTTTCGAAGTTGAAGAAGGTCAACGTGGACCACAAGCAACTAACGTTGTAAAACTTTAATTTCTTTTAGACCCTGCTCACGCAGGGTCTTTTTTTTGTTTATATATGCTACACTAGCGATTCAGGAAGAAAGGAGATGTAATATGACACTTGAACAAACGATGCAACACCTTCAAGAGGCTATGCTAAAAGGCGACCTAACACAAGTCTCGCCTCTATTATCTCCCGAATTTACGTTCATCGATGCGTTAGGGCGGTCATTTGATGCCGAGACCTACCTCGATCATTACGTGGATCCTGCAAACATCCGCTGGTTATCCCGGACCGATGATTTTTCATACATTGATCATTTCGAAGATACGGCAATCCAGTATAGTTTGACAGAAGACCGATTTGAATACGGGACAACTCAATACGTTGGTCGTTTCCGGATCGTGTCCATCTATCGTGCTACGTCAGATGGTTGGAAATGGCATTTTGGTCAATTGACATCTCTTGATCCGTCGTAACGGATTCAAGTGATGTTTTTATTTTCATTTTCCATTCATCGTCAGTTGGAATTGCTTCTCATTTTTCATTCCGTTACACTTGAGGGGTACATATTTTCTGAAAATTCAAGAAGGAGTGTTCCTCATGACGGTTTATAACTTCTCTGCCGGTCCAGCAGTCCTTCCTGCCCCGGTTTTATTGAAGGCTCAATCCGAGCTACTCGATTATGAAAATTCAGGACAATCCGTTCTTGAAATGAGTCATCGTTCGCCGATCTTTGAATCGATTCGAGATGCGGCTGAACAATCCTTACGGCGACTGATGTCGATTCCCGATACGTACTCCGTATTGTTTCTTCAAGGGGGAGCCACCCTTCAGTTCACGATGTTACCGCAAAATCTAGCGACGAAGACCGGACGGGTTGATTTCATCGATACCGGTGGCTGGTCGACGAAGGCGATTGCAGATGCAAAACTGTATGCCTCGGTCCAAGTGCTCGCCTCTTCCGCTAATCACGGATATCGCTTCATCCCAGATGGTCCGTTCACGTCAACAGCCGACTATCTGCATATCACTTGGAACAATACGCTCGAAGGGACGGCGTATCAGACACCGCCTCTCGTCGATGTGCCACTCGTCGCTGATGTCTCTTCTTCGATTTTGTCTGAACCATTGCCAATCGAGTCATTCGATGTGTTGTATGCTGGTGCTCAAAAAAACCTTGGCGTCGCTGGTTTAACGATCGTTATCGTGAAGAACGAGTTGCTAGATCGTGTTCCTGACACGATCGGCGCCTACTTACGGTATGACATCCATGCAAAACAGCGATCTCTTTATAACACGCCACCGACGTTTAGTCTTTATATGACGAAATTAGTGCTCGATTGGATTGAAGAGACGGGACTCGAGACGATCGCGGCACGAAACGTCTCACAAGCGCGCATGTTATATGAAGCAATTGATCAATCCGATCTATTTCATAACCATGTAGCCGTCAAGGATCGAAGCCGGATGAACATTCCATTCTCGACCGGAAGCGAATCGGAAGACGCTGCTTTCTTGAACTTCGCTGCGCGTAACGATTTGATCAATCTTGCCGGTCATCGCTCGATTGGTGGAATGCGCGCGAGTCTTTACAATGCGATGCCGACCGAAGGGGTTACGGCACTGATTCATATCATGCACCGTTTTGAACAGGGGGAACGTTAAATGTATCAAGTCCAACTATGGAATGATCTATCAGACAAAGGATTAAAACGATTTACAGACGACTATCACGTCCAGCGAGAAACGGAGCAGCCAGACGCCTTTCTCGTCCGCAGCAAGGATTTACATGACATGCGCTTTCCAGATAGTCTCAAAGCCGTCGCTCGAGCTGGCGTCGGTGTCAATACGATTCCACTCGATCAACTCGCGAACCGCGGGATTCCCGTCTTTTCGACACCAGGTGCCAATGCGAATGCCGTCAAGGAACTTGTCATCGGTAGTTTATTCCTGACGGCGCGAAAACTCGTCCCAAGTCTGCTTTGGACGAACAACTTACGCGGACCGGATATTCCGGAACGGATCGAAGCGAACAAAAAACAATTCGTCGGAACGGAGTTGCTCGGGAAACGAATCGGGATCGTCGGACTCGGGGCAATCGGGGCAAACTTAGCCAACACCCTTCACGAGCTTGGCATGACCGTCACAGGCTATGATCCACATATGTCCGTTGAGTCTGCCTGGCGCGTCTCGAATCAGATTCAGCGGGCAACACAGCTCGAGGATCTCCTCGCGACAAGCGACTACATCACGTTGCATCTCCCGCTCGTTGATGCGACGACGGGTTTACTCGATGCGTCACTCTTTTCAAAAATGAAACACGGCGCGACCCTACTCAACTTCTCGCGTGGTGAACTCGTCGATGAACAAGCGTTAGCAGAAGTGCTCAGGTCCGGTCGCCTGGCGAATTATGTGACGGATTTCCCGAACGCCTTCATCTTGTCCCTCCCCCGAGTCATTGCCTTACCACATATCGGGGCATCAACAAGTGAAGCGGAGGAAAACTGTGCCATCATGGCGGTCGATCAACTGCGTCTGTTCCTTGAGACAGGAAACATCCGCAATGCGGTCAATTTCCCAGCCGTCGAGCTACCGTTCACTGGAAAACGACGAATTACGATTGCTCACCACAACATTCCGAACATGGTCGGTCAAATCGCCTCGGTGTTAGCGCAAGAGTCGATCAATATCGCGAATATGATCAATGGTAGTAAAGATGCGATTGCCTATACGATCATCGATATCGATAACCATGCGGACGAGATGATTTCGCTCGACCGACTGAATCAGATTCCTGGCGTCTTGAAAACACGCCTACTCTAAAGGAGTGAACCCCATGCCAACTTTCGAACCTTTTGCGACGTTACGACCGGACTCAAAATATGCGGCAGAATTTGCCGCCTTACCGTATGATGTTTATTCGCGCGAAGAAGCACGTTCCGAGATCCGACGTCATCCGCTGTCTTTTTTACGGATCGACAAAGCAGAAGCCACCCTTCCGTCATTGATCGCTGAAGATGACCCACGCGTTTATCAGCAAGCGGCGCTTGCCTTCGAAGAGAGTCAAACAAACGGCATCTTACAGCTCGACACGGATGAGACGTATTACATTTATCAATTGTCAGATGGAACACATACGCAATCCGGTTTCGTCGGATGTGTTGCCGTCAGTGATTATGAGACGAATCAAATTCGTAAACATGAGTTCACACGTCCTGATAAAGAGCGCGACCGTGTCCGACACGTCGAACAGTTACAAGCACATACGGGTCCGATTTTACTTGCGCATCAAACCGATCCACAACTCGAAGCAATCGTCACGACGATTACTGCTGGCGATCCCCTATATGATTTCACCGTCGATGGAGTGACGCATCGAATTTATAAAATCACCGATCGCAATCATCTATTGACGATTGGAAGCCAGTTCGCCCGTCACGATGCTCTCTATATCGCTGATGGTCACCACCGCGCTGCAGCAGCAGCCATCGCTGCCAGTCGGACGGACCAGGAGGAAGCCCAACGTTTTCTTGGCGTCTCCTTCCCGCAAGATCAATTACGGATTCTCGGTTACCATCGCGTCGTTGAAGATTTGTACGGTCAATCCGTCGTTGATTTCCTTGAGCGATTAGCCCATCGCTTTACGATCACAAAAGGACGTGCCGAACAAACGAAGCCTCACCAAATCGAGATGTATCTCAACCGACAATGGTATACCCTTTCGTACGATTCTGAACGAATAGGGACGAAAGCGAATCTCGACGTCTCGATTTTACAAGAAGAGTTGTTGACACCGTTACTCGGTATCGAAGATCCACGGACGGACGCACGGATCCAGTTCGTCGGTGGTCATAAGGGGTATGCCGGCCTTGAGCAAATCGTGGACTCTGGACATGCCGCTGTCGCCTTCCACTTGCATCCGACTTCGATCGAAGATTTAATGGCTGTAGCTGATGCGGGAGAAGTGATGCCACCGAAATCGACTTGGTTCGAACCGAAACTTCGGAGCGGTTTACTGATCCATCCGTTTGATTCATAATGCACACTAAAAAAGCAAGTCGCGGATGCGATATCCACGACTTGCTTTTTCTTATACGTGTCGCAAAAGAAGAGCTGACACAGCTTCTACTTGAATAGTTCCCGATAACGTCGTTGCGTCTAACAGACTTTCATACGTTCCTTCAAGCGAAAGAGATTGTACCTCTTCACTGACGTTGACGACGAGCAAGTAAACCTGTTCGCCCTGACGTCGTTCGACAATAAATGTCTGTCTTGTATCATCGATCCTTTGGAAATGATACGTTCCGGCATTTGCTAAAACCGGATGCTGTTTTCGAAGGGTGATCAACTGCGCAACGTGATCGAACAACTCAAGGTTCTGCTTCGTCTCGTCCCATTCCATACACGCACGGTTGGCCGGATCTTGCCCACCCTTCATTCCAATCTCATCACCATAATAGATGACGGGTGAACCTGGAAACGTCAACAGTGTAGTGAAGAGCAATTTCATTCGATCGATATTCCCTTTCGCACGCGTTAGAGCACGCGGCGTATCATGCGAGTCAATCAAATTGAACATCACTTCGTTGACATTTTGAGAATGCCAGTTTAAATTCCGGCTGACTGCATGTGAGAAATCACGAACGCTCGTCTCGCCCGTCGCAAAACAAGTCAAAAAGCTCTCTGTCAAACCGTAATTCATGACGGCATCAAATTGATCGCCGAGGAGCCATGGTTGTGAATCCGTCCAGCATTCACCGACGATATAACATGTTCCGTTCGCAGCCCGGACTTCCTTTCGAAACTCACGCCAAAACGCATGATCGACTTCACTAGCGACATCCAGACGCCAGCCGTCAATTCCGAATTCCTCGACCCAGTAACGTCCGACGTGAAGCAAATAGTCTTTGACGTCCGGATGGGCAGTATTCAACTTCGGCATGTTTCGTTCAAATGCAAACACTTCATAGTTTGGAATCGATGGATCGACCGGGAAGGAATCAATCGTAAACCAGTTGGCGTATTTTGAGTCTTGTCCCTTTTCTAAGACATCTTGAAATGCTGGGTGCTCTTCACTAATATGATTAAAGACGGCATCGAGTAATACGCGGATACCGTTCTCATGTAGCACATCGATCATCTTGCGGAACGTTTTCTCGTCACCGAACGCAGAATCAAGCTTCAAGTAATCAAGCGTATCGTATTTATGATTGGATGGTGCCTCAAAGACTGGACAGAAGTAGACACCCGTGACGCCGAGACGTTGTAAATGATCGACGTGATCAATGACACCTTGAAAATCTCCACCGAAGAAATTCTGAAAAGCCGGTGCTTCACTTCCCCACTCCTTCGTTCCCGCTGGATCATTCGCCCGGTCACCATTCGCAAATCGTTCCGGGAAAATTTGATACCAGACCGTATCCTTCACCCAATCCGGTGTATCAAAGACATCCGTCGCATGAACATATGGCACTGAAAAATAATAGCCTGGATGATCGAGTGGCGCTTCGTCATACCAGCCACGCTCGGTTAATACGGCTGTCGTATCGCCATGAACCTCAAACCCATACCGTACCCGCTTCCGTTCTGGACGGATTGCAATGAACCAATAGTCATACGTCGCATCACTTCCATTGTGTTGCATCGGCGTCCGCTCTACTTTCCATGATTTTTCTTTCTCCGGATCAAAATTCCAATCTCGGTCTTCTTCTTTTTCCGCTTCCCATTCATACGGATCACCATATATCAATTCAACTTTTTCAATATCGCCTTTAGCCGTCATGAGTCGGATATGGACCGTCTCTTGATCGTAAGCATAAACGAACGGTGATAATGCGCGATGAACTACTCCAGCCTGGTTCAAATTCTGCCACTCTCCCTTAAATTGATATTTCTCTATCGGTAAAGTTCCTTTCTTCCGCATCGCTTAAACGTATTTAGTAGAAATTCAACTGTTCCACCGACATTTTAGTTCAGTCTGTCAGGTAGTTTAAGGTATACTGATAACGCATAGGAAATCAGGGATTTCTGATATTACGGAAAGAGAGTGGATACGAAATGGGTCGTAAATGGAACAATATCAAGGAAAAAAAAGCATCAAAAGACAAAAATACGAGTCGGATCTACGCAAAGTTCGGTCGTGAGATTTATGTAGCGGCTAAACAAGGTGAACCCGATCCAGAATCAAACCAAGCATTAAAGGTCGTTCTTGAACGAGCGAAGACATACAACGTGCCACGTGCCATCGTCGATCGGGCGATTGAAAAAGCAAAAGGTGGAGCGGAAGAAAACTACGATGTCTTACGTTATGAAGGATTCGGTCCAAGCGGTTCAATGGTCATCGTCGAAACGTTGACGAACAACGTTAACCGGACGGCTTCTGACGTCCGTGCTGCATTTGGAAAAAATGGCGGAAACATGGGCGTGAGCGGATCCGTCGCTTATATGTTCGATGCGACGGCAATCTTTGCCTTCGAAGGTAAAACTGCGGATGACGTTCTCGAATTGATGATGGAAGCGGATATTGATGTGCGCGATATCCTCGAAGAAGACGAATCTGTCATCATCTACGCTGAGCCGGAACAATTCCATGCTGTGCAAGAAGCGTTGAAAGCTGCAGGGATCACCGAGTTCTCACTTGCCGAACTCGTCATGCTCGCTCAAAACGAAGTCGCGTTGTCTGAAGACGACGTCGCACAATTCGAGAAAATGATCGATGCACTGGAAGATCTTGAGGATGTGCAACAGGTCTACCACAACGTAGAACTATAATCAAAAAGACAAGGGGATGGTCATGACCATCCCCTTGTCTTTTTGATTATAGTTTCTGTATCGGTTAACGCCCGGAATCGGTCACGCACCGTCTGTATTCATCATAAAGTATGAAACGCGTTTCATAACAAGAACTAAAAAAAAGAACTAAAAAAAGATTCATTTATGATGTTTATTTCTTGAATTTAATGGGAATAGTAATATTCGGTGTTAATTATAACTTATTTTATTTTGAAGAAATAAAAGGAGGAACGAACGATGACATATTCTTTAATTGAAACATTCAAACACATCGTAAGCGAGGCAACTAGCTTTAAGCGTGTTGATTTCGGAGGATACGATATTTATATGCAGACAACAGATGGACGAACGATTACGGCACACATCCGCTATGATGGTGGTGGAACAGACTTCAATGAAGCTTATTTAATGCTCGAATCGAGTACCGGTCAACGTCGCACAGCGACCTTAACGCTTTATCAATTCGAACATCTCTCTTCTTATACTGCACACAGTGAACGGACACGTGCCCTAGTCACAACAAGTGCTTAATGACCATAAAACACGCCTCTCATTCGAGAGACGTGCTTTTTTAATTTTCTTCTCGCTCGAGGCGTTCGAGTTCTGCGTGTGTTTGTGGGAATCCATTCGCTTGCCAATCTGCCCGATGAATGGAATCCAGTTGTGTCAGTCCGACTTCAGCCGGATCGCGTTTCGCGTCGACACTTGGACGATGGTCAATATCATCTGAAGTCGATTTTCGTTGTTGGTATTGTTGATAGGCGATTGTCGCAATCGCTGCTAGACCACCTAAAATAACACCTGTCTTGAATGTTGCTCGCATGAAAGTTCCCCCTCTATGGTCATTAGTTGTGCTCTAGATAAATGTACCCGCGTTCCTTGAGTTTGAATCATTCTTCTCATGGATCCACGTGTTTTTTGAAAAAAACCAAAAAAATTTTCAGCCTATTTCTGCCGTGTTCCTACATATTTAATAATCAAGAGAAAAAATGGCTCTATCCCTTATGCTTCAACGCTTCACGTCATGCAAGAAGGAAAAAAGTACGCTATACTTGATTCAGAAACATCTTCGACGAACAAAATGAATCGTGTCTTCTACTGGACAGTTCCGAGCTTCAACAGCTTGCGTTCGCGTCCCTTTTTCATTTTTGGTCGTCGATGTCACAAAGGAGGGAATTTCGTGTCCGTGATGCACGGGGCTATTTTACTGCCCATATTGATCAGTCTTTTCATTCCGCTTCTAGCGAAACGCCTTCCGAACATTCATACCGGTTGGTTTGTACTTGTCGTACCTGTACTGCTCGTTTCGTATTTCAGCCGCTTTCTCCCTGGTACGATGTCAGGTGAGACCTTTACGGCACGTATGCCGTGGATACCATCGCTCGGTATCGATTTCGTCACGTATCTTGACGGACTCGGCTTATTGTTCGCACTATTGATCACAGGAATCGGCTCACTCGTCGTTCTTTATTCGATTTTTTATTTAGATGCGAAAAAAGAATCACTCGGAACATTTTATGTCTATCTGTTGATGTTCATGACCGCCATGCTTGGGGTCGTACTGTCAGATAACATGATCGTCCTCTATCTGTTCTGGGAATTAACGTCGATTTCGTCGTTCTTATTGATCGCCTACTGGTACGAGCGGGAACGTTCTCGTTACGGCGCTCAAAAATCGATGCTGATCACCGTCTTTGGTGGATTAGCGATGCTTGGGGGAATCGCGATTCTCTCTACACTCAGTGGATCGTTAAGTATTCGTGAGACCTATGCGTCGCTTGAGTCGATTCAAGGTGAACCCTTCTTTACGGTCGCCCTTGTTTTATTCTTGCTAGCCGCCTTCACGAAATCGGCTCAATTTCCGTTCCACATCTGGTTACCAGATGCGATGGAAGCACCGACCCCTGTCAGCGCCTACTTGCACTCGGCAACGATGGTCAAGGCAGGGTTGTATCTTGTCGCTCGTTTCAGTCCGATTTTTGCGGATGAGTCGCTCTGGTTCTATCTCGTCTCATCTGTCGGAATATTCACCTTATTCTGGGGTTCACTCAATGCGGTGAAACAACATGATTTAAAGGGAATCCTTGCTTACTCGACGATTTCTCAGCTTGGATTAATCATGTCATTACTTGGACTCGGAGCAGCTGCCTTGCACGTCGACGCGTTAGATGACGGATTATATACGATTGCGACAGTCGCTGCGATCTTCCACCTGATCAACCACGCGACGTTTAAAGGCAGTCTCTTCATGATGGCGGGAATCGTCGATCACGAGACTGGTACTCGCGACATTCGGAAGCTCGGTGGTCTTGCGCAACTCATGCCGATTTCGATGACGATTGCGATGATCGGGACCCTTTCGATGGCGGGGATTCCTCCATTCAATGGTTTCTTAAGTAAAGAGATGTTCTTGACAGGTGTACTTGAAGTTTCAGGATCTGACTTGTTCCACTTACCGTCTTACGGTTGGATCATTCCTGTACTCGCCGTCGTCGGAAGTATCTTTACATTCGTCTATAGCATCTTGATCGTCCGCAGAACGTTCTTCGGTAAGCGTCAAGACGACAAGTTACCGAAAGCACCACACGAGGCACCGATTGGAATGTTGATTCCACCTCTCGTCCTCGTCTCGCTTGTAGTCATCATCGGCCTCTTCCCGAATATATTATCGGATACGTTGATTCGACCGGCAGTCGAAGCAATCTTACCGCAAGTCGTTGATGCCGGTGGCAAGATTGATGTGCATATTACGATGTGGCATGGATTCAAACCAGAATTTTTCCTGACGTTACTCATCTTTACAGTCGGGTTCATCTTGTATAAGACACTGCCGCGCTGGCAATCGCTCTATAACCGGATGCCTCGTGCCATCTCCTTGAATCATCAATATGACGCTTTGTTACGCCGTGGTGAACAGACCTCGACAAAGATCCATGATACGGTCATGACCGGATACATGCGGTCGTATCTCGTCTACATCTTCGGATTCATCGTCATCTTGATTTTGACGGCATTATACGGGTTTGATGCCTTCCGCTTCGCGGTTGATCCCATCAGCACGATTGACGCGTATGAGATCATCCTTGCACTCGTTCTCGTTTCGAGTGCACTCTCGATCACCTTTGCGCGTTCACGACTGACATCGATCATCTTGCTCGGTGTGACAGGTTATACGGTCGCTCTGTTCTTCGTCTTATTCCGAGCGCCAGACCTTGCTTTAACGCAACTCGTCATCGAGACAGTATCGGTCGCTCTGTTCCTGCTCGTTTTCTATCGTTTACCGGAAATCAGCCGGAAAGAAGAACGCATCCCGTTCAAGCTCGGCAATGCCTTGATTTCGGCACTCGTCGGATTGACAGTGACACTCGTCTCCCTTGCTTCTCTCAGCCAACGATCGTTTACTTCAATCGCCAAGTATTACATCGATAACGTCGCTGATCTTGCCGCTGGCGGTAATATGGTCAACGTCATTCTCGTCGACTTCCGTGGCTTCGATACGTTGTTTGAGATTGCCGTTCTCGCACTGGCTGGAATCGGTATTTACACGATGATTAAATTCAGACGAACAGGAGGGATGGATAAATGAAAAAGCAGACAAAAAAGCATACGAATGACGTCATCTTAGAGTCCGCGACTTCCTTTATCACGTTCATCATCTTCCTGTTTGCTGTCTACTTGTTCTTTGCTGGACACTATACGCCAGGTGGCGGTTTCATTGGTGGTCTTGTGACGGCGTCTGCTCTTGTCTTGATCTTACTTGCTTACGACATCAAGACGTTACGCCGGATTTTGCCATTCGACTACAAATGGATCACGGCTCTTGGCATGTTGATTGCCGTACTGACGGCTTCAGGAGCGCTTGTCTTTAACGTCCCGTTCTTCACACATGCACATGACTATTTCAACTTACCGTTATTCGGTAAGACATCACTTCATACGGCGATGTTGTTTGATCTTGGTGTTTATCTTGTTGTCGTCGGTGTGACGATGACGATTATTCAAACGATTGGGGAGAGTGATTAATATGGAAATCATCATGGCGATCGCCGCAGGCATCCTGACGATGTGTGCCATTTATCTCATTCTTTCGAAAAGTATTCTTCGCATTATCATCGGAACAGGGTTGCTCAGCCACGCTGCCCATCTACTCGTCATGACGATGGGTGGATTAAAACGAGGCGCGGCTCCGGTCTTAAAGGACGGCGTGACTTCCTATACGGATCCACTACCGCAAGCACTCGTCTTGACCGCCATCGTCATCAGCTTTGGTGTCACTGCCTTTTTCTTGGTACTCGCTTATCGTGCCTATCAAGAACTCGGAACCGATAATATCGAAGAGATGAAAGGAACCGATTCGAATGATTAACTTACCGCTACTACCAATCATCATCCCTTTGTTGACTGGTGTCATCTTGATGTTTTTCCCGCGACACCTCAAAGGACAACGAATCGTTTCCCTCTTTTCGACGATTTTAACTGTCTGTGCCTCCATCTATCTTGTGCTGACTGTCCGGTCGAACGGAATCTTAACAGTCACACTCGGTAGCTGGCCAGCGCCTTTTGGTATCACACTCGTCTCTGACATGCTATCCGCTTTACTCGTCACGACGACAAGCATTCTTGTTCTTTGTATCATCTGGTATGCCATTGTCTACTTGAGCGTTTCCTATCAACGATACTACTATTTCATTGCCGTCCAATTCTTGCTCGTTGGTGTCAATGGTGCCTTTACGACAGGTGATATCTTCAACATGTTCGTCTTCTTCGAAGTCTTCCTGATTTCGTCTTATGTCTTGATCGTTCTTGGCGGGAAACCGGCACAATTACGAGAATCGCTGAAGTATCTTTTGATCAACGTCATCTCGTCCGCATTATTCGTCATGACAGTTGCCTTCTTGTACGGGATCATTGGATCGCTCAGCATGGCGGATATCAGTCAAAAGATTTCAGAGGTCGGACAGCCGGCAATCCTAAACGTCATCGCCTTGTTATTCCTGATCGTCTTCGGATTAAAAGGTGCGATCTTCCCGCTCTACTTCTGGTTACCTGGTTCTTATCAAGTACCGCCGACGCCTGTTCTTGCTCTGTTCGGTGCCTTGCTGACGAAGGTCGGGGTCTACGGGATTTTACGGACGTATAGTTTGTTCTTCTCAAATGAGATTGGAACGATTCATCAAATCTTAAGTATCCTTGCTCTCAGTACGATCGTCATCGGGGTGATCGGTGCGCTTGCGACACGGGATGCGAAGCAAATCATCATCTACAACATCATCGTCGCAGTCGGAGTCATCTTGTACGGGGTTTCCCTCATGACACCGCAAGCGCTAGAAGGTGCGATTTTCTACCTTCTTCATGATATGTTGATTAAAGCCGCTTTATTCCTACTCGTAGGAATCATGGTCGGAATTGCCGGCTCGAGTAAGCTGAAAGATATGGGCGGGATGATCAAAGCCTATCCTGTATTAGGTTGGACGTTCTTCATCGCGGCGTTATCACTTGCCGGGATTCCACCGCTCAGCGGATTCATTGGGAAATTCCTGATTGTTCGTGGTGGTATTGAAGCCGGTGAGTTGATTGGACCAATCATCGTTCTACTATCCAGTCTACTCGTCTTGTATTCGGTCGTTCAATTGTTCATGCGTGCCTTTTGGGGAACACCGAAGACCTACTCTGGTGATAAACAAGCGCTTGTTCCAAAGCTGCTCGTTCCTACGATTGCCTTAGTTGCGCTCAGCGTTCTCTATGGAGTAGGTGCTGAGGCGATGCGTCCACTGATTCAACAAGCCGTCGAACCGTTGACGAATCCAACGCTCTATATCGATGCCGTACTAAAAGGAGGTCGTTAATTCATGGCATTTCAAGTCTTGCTCAACTTATTTCTTGCATTCTTGTGGATGTTTCTCTCAAACAATTTCTCGGCCTCCGGTTTCGTCATCGGTTACGCGCTAGGGCTGATTGCGATGTTCGCTTTCCGTCGCGGCTTCAAAGGTCGCTTTTATCTCGGACCTGTCGTCGCACTCGTCCTATTGTTTTTCCGCTTTCTCTACGAGCTTGTCGTCGCGAACATCGATGTCTTGAAAATCATTTTAAAGCCGAAGTTAGATATTCAACCTGGTATTTTCGCCTATGAGACCGAACTCGATCAACCGTGGCAAATCACGTTGCTGTCAATGCTGATCACGCTGACACCGGGAACGCTCGTCGTTGATATCTCGGATGATAATAAGACACTCTACATTCATGCACTCCACATGCCAGAGGTCGATGAAGCGGTCGCTTCGATTCGTGATAGTTTTGAGAAAGCCATTCTGGAGGTGAGTCGGTGATGTTCGATATTTTAATCTATATCGCACTCGGGGGTGTCTTTCTCTCGATGCTCGGTCTGTTTTACCGGGTCATCAAAGGACCAAGTGTGGCGGATCGTGTCATCGCGCTTGATTCAATTGGTATCAGCTTGATTTCAATCGTTGGCCTTGTCTCGATCATCTTACGGACGAGCGACTACCTCGAAGTCATCCTGTTGATTGGTATACTCGCCTTCATCGGTACAGTTGCCTTTTCAAAATATATCGAGAAAGGAGAGATCATCGAACGTGATCGCAACCAATGAATTGATCGTCGCGGTCTTCGCCTTGCTCGGTATGGGATTTAGTCTCGTCACCGCGCTTGGTCTGATCCGCTTACCGGATGTCTATACGCGTGCTCACGCTGCATCTAAAAGCGCGACATTAGGTGTCATGTCGATTTTAATCGGCGTCATCATCTATTTCGTCACTGAAGATGGATTCTTCTCCTCTCGTGTCGTTCTCGGCATCCTGTTCGTGCTCATCACAGCACCGATTGGAGGACATCTGATCGCTCGTGCTGCATATTACAGCAATGTTCCGTTGTGGAAATCGTCTGTTCGTGACGACTTGTCCCAGAATAAAGAACATGTGGAACCAAAGAAACGCCAAGATGACGTATAAGTATCGATATGACAAAACCCTCGCTTCCATTCACGGAAACGAGGGTTTTTTGATTAGGAACGCTGTAAAGATGAGGCAGCAAACAAGAGCGCCAACTCATCACGATTATCTAACAATTCTTCTAATGTATGCTGTTCCAGTTCCCGGATAAAAGCTCGAAGCGCTCGTCCGAGCACACCTTTTAGACGGCATCCTGGTTCGATGACACAATGACCGTTGCTTCCAAAACACTCGACGATATCCATCGGTTCCATTTCCCGAACGACTTTCCCGATGTTGATGTCTTTTGGATCACGAATCAAACGGAGTCCGCCTGACCGACCTCTTGTTGATTCGACATAGCCAAGTTTCGCTAATTGTTGTGTCACCTTCATTAAATGGTTGGATGAGATGCCATAATGATTTGCAATCTGCGGCATTGGTGTGATGACATCCCGGTGCACCCCGAGATACATCAACACACGTAGTCCATAATCCGTATACTGTGTAATTCTCACGATCCTCACTCCATTCCTTCCCAAAACTGCACTGTTATCGTACCATGAAATACGAAACTGACTACATTGTTTTGTCTCATGATTCGAAATTCTGATAAACCTCTATTAGGTTTACGTATAGAATGAAATATTGGATTTAAAATACGAGTTTTAAAAACAAAAAAACTATTTCTTCTTTCCTGTTCGAAAGAAGAAATAGTCCTGTGTCGTCCTTACTTTATTTTTTGTATAGTCCTTTCACGACATCATTAAAACGGTCGGCATAGTTCGTGAAGACTCCTGTGACACCATAGTCGAGCATACGAACCATATCCGCTTTTTCATTCACAGTATACGGGTGAAGTAACAAATCATGAGTCCGAATCGCTGAGATGTTTTCACGTGTCAATGCTTTGTAGGAAGGACCAACACCGACTGCATACTGACGGATTGCGGTTAATCGATCATCCGTCAAAGCCTTGACTTCATTTGCTTCCATCAACTGAACCAGTGGAACGTTCGGGTCGATGGCTCTGACTTTTTGAAGACTCGCTTCACTAAACGACTGAATCAAGACTTGTCCTGGTTTGACCTTGTTACTCGACAATCCGTTCTGCTTTAGTACGTCGAGCAATTTCTGTTCCATTCCGGGATACACTTCCGGTGATTTCGTCTCGATATAGTAATTCGCATGCTTCCCATACTTACTCAAGACTTCTTGAAGCGTCGGTACTTTCAAACCGACATATGACTTTTTCGCAAGCGTCGGGTTCGCTTCATTAAACCAGCTACCAGCATCAAGTTTCTTGATTTCAGAAAGCGTTTTATCTTTGACGGCACCTGTTCCGTTCGTCGTCCGATCAATCGTTTCATCGTGCATCGCAATCAATTGACCGTCTTTCGTCATCTGTAAATCAATTTCGATGTAATCTGCTTTGAATGTCTTATGTCCCATTTCATAAGCTAGCATCGTATGCTCTGGCGCGTACCCTGAAGCTCCACGGTGAGCAACATTGATGATTCGATTTGGATCAAGTAACGATTTGCCTTTTGATTGTGCGCTGACATCTTCTGTCGGAAGCCCTGTGCTTAATACGGCTCCTGCTACCATCGTCAATCCAAATTGTTTCAACATAATCAATTCCCCCTTGAAATATTCTTACAACACTTATCCTATATCGTTTGTATGAAGCTGATATAGAGAAGACGTAAATGTCGTTTCGTGATTTGATGACAAAATGATATCAACAAAAAAAAAGACCCGCATCTAAAACGGGTCTTTTTATGATTACGCTTCGAAAATCAATGACTCTGGATCTTCAAGGAGATCTTTAATGTGCTTCAAGAACGTAACGGCTTCTTTTCCATCAACGATTCGGTGATCATAAGAGAGTGCGACATACATCATCGGACGGTTTTCCATGCGTTCAGCATCAATCGCTACAGGACGCAAGTTGATTGCGTGCATTCCGAGAATCGCGACTTGTGGACCGTTTAAGATCGGTGTCGACATGAGTGAACCGAACGTACCACCATTCGTGATCGTGAACGTACCACCCGTCAAATCAGATAGACCGAGTTTATTATCACGCGCCTTAACCGCTAGTTGAATGATGTCTTTTTCAATCTCAGCGAAGTTCTTCTTATCCGCATCACGAACGACCGGAACGACGAGACCGTCTGGTGCTGAAACGGCAATACCGATATCATAGAATTTTTTGAGGACGATTTCATCGCCTTGAATCTCAGCATTCAAATATGGCATCTTTTTAAGTGCTGCGACTGCTGCTTTCGTAAAGAATGACATGAAGCCGAGCTTGACTTCGTTTTCCTTCACGAATTTCTCTTGGCGACGTTTACGCAGTGCCATGACCGCTGACATATCGATCTCATTGAATGTCGTCAACATTGCTGCCGTTTGTTGAACTTCAACGAGTCGGTTCGCGATTGTCTTACGACGGCGTGACATCTTGATTCGCTCTTCCGGTTTCCCAGGAGCGGCTGCTGGTGCTGGTGCCGGTGTAGCAGGTTTCGTAGGAGCCGGTTTTGCTTGCTCACGTGGTGCTACTTCAAACGTCGCGACGTCTTGCACGCGAATCCGACCGAGCGGATCTTGCGTTGCCACTTGTGCTAAATCAATTCCTTTTTCACGAGCCAGTTTACGGGCAGCAGGTGAAGCAATCGGACGATCCGCAACAGATGTACTTTCAGTCGCTGCTGCAGCCACCGGTTGTTCCGCTTTTTCTTCTGCTTTAGGTGTCTCTTTTGGAGTTTCTTGTACTGTTTCTGCCGCAGCCGGTTTTGGAGCCTCGCCACCAGCAGAGATGACAGCAATCGTTTCCCCGACGCGGACTGTATCTCCTTCAGCAGCCATCACCTCCGTCAACGTACCAGCTTCATCTGACGGTACTTCGATGTTGACCTTATCTGTCTCGAGCTCAACGATGGCTTCCCCTTTTTCCACGTGATCACCTGGTTGTTTTAACCAAGACGCCACCGTTCCTTCTGTAATTGATTCGGCAAGTTCTGGTACTTTGATTTCCATCGTATTCTCCCCCTATGACTCGATTCTATCTTAAGTTATGATGTGTGATTTGATACGTGTGATGGTGCTGTTGGAGTAGAAGCAGTCGATGTGAGTGCATCATTGATGATACGTGCCTGCTCTACTTTATGACCTGACGGGTCACCTTCTGCTGTACTGGAACGACGACGACGACCGATGTAACGGACGGTTTGGATACCATTCGGTGCGACTGTCTCAAGTCGAGGTTCCATGAAGGACCACGCCCCCATGTTTTTCGGTTCTTCTTGCACCCAGACCATCTCTTCGACGGATTCATAGCGCGCGATGACTTCTTTTAAGGCTTTTGCCGGGAATGGATACAACTCCTCGACCCGGACGATTTGTAGCCAATCGAGATTCTCATCTGATTTCGAAACGGCTTCAGCTAGGTCGATTGCCATCTTACCAGAACAGAACACAAGACGTTTGACACGATCTGGCGCTTCTCCGAGCCCTGACTGTTCGATGACACGTTGGAAACTACCTTCCGTCAACTCAGAGACATCCGATGTTGCAAGCGGATGACGCAAGAGACTCTTCGGCGTCATGACGACGAGCGGTCGGACTTCCTCTTTTCCGAGAATCGCTGCTTGTCGGCGCAATAAATGGAAGTACTGGGCAGCACTCGATACGTTCGCGACCGTCCAGTTTTTCTCACCCGATAACGTCAAGAAGCGTTCTAAACGACCACTCGAGTGTTCTGGTCCTTGCCCTTCATAACCATGCGGAAGCAACATGACGAGACCTGATGTTTGTCCCCATTTCGCTCGGCTAGCTGAGATGAACTGGTCGAAGATGACTTGACCTGAGTTCGCAAAGTCCCCATATTGCGCTTCCCATAATACGAGCGTTTCCGGAGCGAAGACGTTATAACCGTATTCAAAACCAAGTACACCTGCTTCAGACAACGGACTGTTGTAGACCGAGAATGATGCAGTTGCCGTTGATAAGGCATGGAGTGGCGAGAAGCCTTCTCCTGTTTTCACATCATGAAGATTAATGTTCCGTTGTGCGAACGTTCCTCGTTCAGAATCTTGACCGCTCAAGCGGATTGGTGTTCCATCTGAGAGAATCGAAGCAAACGCCAATGTTTCGGCATGTCCCCAGTCAATTCCGTTCTTTGTCGAGAACGCATCCGTCCGGCGCTTCAGGACCTTCTCAAGTTTATGGAACACTTGGAAGCCATCCGGCCACTGTAACAATTCTTCGTTGTACGCCGTCAATGTTTCAATCGAGACCCCTGTCTCAATCGTCGGAACGCCTTTAAAGACGACGTCCGGCATGACCCCACCATACTCTTTCTCCGCGTTCGGTACTTTTTCACGAGCCGCTTTCATTTGATCATTGATCGACGTTTCAATCGATTGAATTTCGTCAGCTGTCGCATCCCCGTTCGCGACAAGCGTTTTCCCGTACAAGACACGAATTGGATCATGTTTATGAATCAAATCGTATAAGACCGGGTTCGTATTCATCGGTTCATCCATTTCGTTATGACCAAAACGACGATATCCGATTAAATCAATCATGACATCCTTCTTAAACGTTGCCCGGTACTCGCTCGCGAGCAAAGCGACTGCGAGACAGCTTTCCGGCTCATCCGCGTTGACGTGGAAGACTGGGATCTCGTAACCCTTAGCCAGGTCACTTGAGTAGCGCGTCGAACGGGAGTCCGTCGGCTCCGTCGTGAAGCCGATCGTGTTGTTCGCGATGATGTGAATCGTTCCACCGGTGTTATATCCTTTGAGGTTCGCTAAATTTAATGTTTCAGCAACGATTCCTTGACCTGGGAACGCAGCATCACCGTGTATCAGGATTGCAGCAGCAGCCGCTTGCTCTTGGCGTGGTGCACCTTTTTGTGAGCGATCATCTTGTGCCGCACGTGTGAAGCCTTCGACGACTGGGTCAACGAACTCAAGATGCGACGGATTGTTCGCAAGCGTCATCCGCACGTTACGTGTCTCTTGCTCGAGTTTTCGGTTTAAACCGAGGTGATACTTCACGTCGCCCGTCCAACCGTACGTGATCCCGATCGATCCTTCAGATGGTACGAGGTCGTGGTTCGGTGCATGCTGGAACTCAGCAAAGATCATTTCATATGGCTTCCCAAGTACGTGCGCCAAAACGTTCAACCGTCCACGGTGTGCCATTCCGATATTGATCGTCTCCGACCCATTCGAGATGAGGTGTCCGACGATCGTGTCGAGCAATGGCACCATCGCGTCAAGTCCTTCAATCGAGAAGCGTTTTTGACCGACATATGTTTTGTGCAAGTATTTTTCGAAGAGGTCCGTTTCAGCTAAGCGTTTGAACAACTGTTTCTTTTGTTCAGCGTCTAGCGTCGCCGTCAAAGCACCTTGCTCGATTTTCTGTCGGAGCCATTTCTTTTCATCGAGATCGTCGACATGCTGGAACTCAACTGCGGCTGCTCCCGTGTACTGCGCTTTTAAATGTTCGATGCCTTCAAACGCGTCCTGTACACCAGTTGGTGGTTCAGGACAGACGAGTGAGACTGGCATTTTTCGAAGATCTGCCTCTGTCAATCCGTACTGACTCAATTCGAATAATCCTGTTTCTCGCGGATGGTCCTTCAGCGGATAGATATCCGCCGCAAGATGTCCTTTTGCACGAATTTGTTCCGCTAAACGATTCGCCGCAAGATATTTTTCGAAATCTCCTGTCTCGACTTGCATCGGTACGACTGGTTCCGTCACGGGTGCACCATGCTCTTCGAAATAAGCACGTGTCTCCTCATCAACGGATGTCTTGTCTTCTAAAAAACGCTCGTACAATTCAATGATGTAGCCAAGGTTTGGTCCATAGAATGCTTGTTGATCTTGCTCGTGGCCTGCCATGTACGGTTCCCCCCGTTTCTATATTTCTCCCCACACATCCAGTGGATACTCGATGTGTTTCCAGCCCTCTACCTGTTAGCGCTTTCAAAAGGAATTGCATGAATAAAACGCTGAACTTCATGAGAAGGAATGAACGTGTCATTCTTCCATGAAAGTGCCTTCGTTACTATATTACTACTCTTTTCCTGTGTGTGCATTTCGAATTCCCAAATTCTCACGCTTAAATGTATAAGTTTTTCTTATGAGCGCTTAGCCAGTTATTTATGATTCGTTAAAAAACCGGCGTATCCGAATTTAGATACGCCGGTTTCATCATAAGACTTTACTAAGGAACGATTGCGTCCGTTCGTGTTGTGGAGAATCAAACAATGCTTGTGGTACGTTCTCTTCGACGATATAGCCACCATCCATGAATAAGACGCGATCTCCGACCTCACGAGCAAATCCCATCTCATGGGTCACGACGACCATCGTCATGCCTTCAAGGGCAAGTTGTTTCATGACGGCAAGCACGTCACCGACCATTTCCGGGTCGAGCGCTGACGTCGGCTCATCAAATAACATGATTTTCGGATTCATTGCAAGCGCGCGGGCAATTGCGACCCGCTGTTTTTGCCCCCCAGATAATTCACCTGGATAATTATCCGCTTTTTCACGTAATCCGACTTTATCGAGTAGTTCAAGTGCCCGCTGTTTCGCCTGTTCTTTATCCGATTTACGCACTTTGATCGGTGCAAGCGTGACGTTTTCTAGCACGGTCTTATGCGGGAAGAGATTAAAATGTTGAAAGACCATCCCGACTTCTTCCCGGACCTTGTTGATATCGACCTTTGGACTCGTAATATCGAAATCATCGACGATGACGGTACCACCTGTAATCTCTTCCAATCGATTCAAACAGCGTAAAAACGTACTTTTCCCAGATCCCGACGGACCGATGACACAAACGACTTCTTTTTCGGCAATCGAGACGTTGATGTCTTTTAAGACTTCATTCGAACCGAATGATTTCTTTAGATTCTTTACTTCTATGATACTCATCGTAATGTAAACCTCCGTTCCAAGAACTTCGCCACTAAGGACAAGAGATAAATGATGACGAAGTACATCAATCCGACGACGGACCAGACGATGAATGGTTCAAACGTCGTTGACTGCTGCACTTGACCTTGTTGTGTCAAGTCAGCGATCCCGATAATCGACAACAACGATGTATCTTTTAAGCTGATGATCGATTGGTTCGTAATCGTTGGTAACATCCGTCGGAATGCTTGCGGTAAGATGATCTGTACCATCGTTTGACGCCCTGTCATCCCGAGTGAACGCGCAGCTTCTGTTTGTCCTTTATCAATCGACTGGATACCAGCTCGAATGATCTCCGCAAAATAAGCACCGGCATTGATTGCGACCGTCAGTATCCCTGCATACATCCGGTCCATCGATAACCATTCGAGCGAATTGAGTCCAAAATAGATGAAGAATAACTGAACGATGAACGGCGTTCCGCGAATGACATCAATATAGACAATTGCGATCCCGTTTAAGATTTTTGATGGTGATAACCGCATCAATGCGACGACTAAGCCAATCAGAAAGCCGACGATGACCGCGATGATGAAAATATACAATGTGACTTGAAGCCCTTCCAAGAAAAATGGAAATGCGGTTTTGACCACTTCCATTGGCTATCCCACTCCCTTATCGCCTTGCGACTTATTTCAGATACGTGTCAACGATTTTATCGTATTCACCGTTTTCTTTCAGATTCGCAAGTCCTTTGTTGATTTTCTTCATCAGATCCTCGTTCTCACCTTTTAAGACAGCGATTCCGTAGTTGTCCCCGTTGAGACGGTCTCCGACAAGTTTTAATCCAAGGTTTTGTTGTTTGTTTGCATATGAGATGACAGGATAATCTTCAATCAAAGCAGCAGCGTTACCGTTCTTCACTTCTTGGAACATCGCTGGACTGTCATTGAACTGTGTGACCGTGAATCCCAGTTTGTCTGCGTTATCCGTTGCATATTTCGCACCCGTCGTTCCCTTTTTGACGGCTACTTTTTTCCCTTTTAAATCGTTGACGGATTTAATACCATTCTCATCTTCTTTGACGACTAGAATAAGACCAGCTTTGAAGTATGGATCCGAGAATGTGACGACTTTCTTCCGTTCTGGCGTAATACTCATACCAGCAATGGCAACGTCCAATTGATTTGCTTGAAGTGCCGGAATAATGCCGCTAAAGTCCATCGCTTCAAATTGAATCTTGAAGTTCTGATCTTTCGCGATTGCTTTCATGAGATCGATGTCGATTCCTTTGTACGTATCCCCGTCTTTATATTCGAATGGTGGATACGTGACGTCAATGCCGACCTTATAAGTCTTTCCTTCAGACGACTCTTCTTCTTTCGAACCGATGCTACATGCACCAAGTACGAGAACACAGCTCATCAAGAGCGCTAGCAAGATACTCCCTTTTTTCATGTTTGTTTCCCCTCTCCTATGTGTTAAAGATTGTCTACTTCACTTAGTACTTTCCCTGAAGAGTACCCTCTTTAAAACGTATTTTACCAGAAAAATTCTAAAAAGATAAATATTTCTGAATTTTTATTCGTTGTAATCGTTTTCTATTCAGCAACAAAAAAGAAGGCAACCCCTTGCTGGGATTGCCTCCTTCAATCATTTATGCCGCCGAGAGGACTTGAACCTCCACGGTGTTGCCACCACTAGATTCTGAGTCTAGCGCGTCTACCAGTTCCGCCACGACGACGTTGATTTATGATATTAATATAGCGGGTAACGAACTGAGTTGTCAATCATTTCGCAAGATGTTGCGAACGAACTTCTCGACGACATCATCATACAATGCCGGATCCTCAAAATAGGCCATCGCGTGAGCGGCATTTGGAATGACGACGAGCTCTTTTTCCGTTGGACAAGCTTCATACAGCTCATATACCATATCTGTCGGTACAAACGTATCCGCCCCACCATGGATGAACAAAATCGGTACCTGTGCTTTTTTGACTTGTTTCAACGCTGATGCTTCACGGAACGTATAACCTGCCTTTAGCTTCGTCAATACGCTCGTCATGCCTAAGAACGGAAAGTGTGGTAGTCGATACATCCGCTTCATCTGATACGCAAGGACAGCATTGACGGACGTATAGGCACAATCAGAAATGATTCCTTTGATTTGTGGTGGGAGTTGTTCGCCACTCGTCATCAATACGGTCGCCCCTCCCATCGACACCCCATGCAAGAACAGTTTCGCATCCTGTCCGATCCGTTCAATCAGATAGTTCGACCAACTGAGACAATCTTCCCGATCATGCCATCCGAATCCGATATAGTGACCGTCACTCATTCCGTGTCCACGATTATCGGGCATCATGACATGGAAACCGGCCTGATGGTACAGATAGGCGAATCCGGCTAAATCCGTTCCGACGCCTCCGTACCCGTGCACGAGAATGACGATCCGATCTGACGGAACAGGTGACGGAAGAAAATGCCCGCGTAACGTTAAACCGTCTTTCGCTTCAATCTCGATCCGCTCAAGCGGTTGCTCCTTGATCCACGTCTGACCAGGTTGCATCAATCGGACCATCTCGTCACTTAAATCTCGATTATTCGATAAGAATGGCTTTGGATTCGTGGCGATTGCCATCTCATAAAAATAATAACTCGCTGCTACTAATCCGGATCCGATGACTCCGATTCCAATTTTTGTTCTGCGACGCATCTGCCCCACTCCTTCTTTCCGTTATAGCTCGATCTTCAGTTGAGCAGCATGGTCATCCTCTTCATCCTGCAAGACTTGTTGACGTAATCGTTGTTCTTGTTGCTGACGCCGGTAGGCAAATTCCTGGACAAGCTCTGTACCCGTGAATCCATCTTCTACGAGTTCGCTCAATAATTCCGTTTCTGTCTCGACGACCTCCCCCGGACGTCGCATGACGAGAACATCTCCGACTTGTGCAATCAGCAATTCATCTTCTAGACGAAGTGCATCGTAAAATGGTTCCGGTAACGTCATTCGACGTGTCTCCGGATTGATATGGACGCGTTTATAAACGCCTAATGCTTGAAACTTACGACGTGCCATTGCGTGCTCTCCTTTTTAGTTGAACGTCAGATCGATTCGTGAATCTTTCCCTTGAATACGAACCGTCCCCGTCGCTCCATTGATTAACGTCAACTGTGGCGGTTGATGACCGATGTCAAGATCATATAAGACTGGTAAGCCCGTCTCATCCGCGAGATATTGATATACGTCTAGCCATGTCAGATCTTCTATAATCCTTGCAGACGTACGGCCAAATAAAAAGCCAGCCGCATGGTCGAACCACCCAGCATACGCCATTTGTCGCAGCGTCCGGTGTACCTCTGCAGAATTCGCTTCAGACACCTCAAAGTACCAGAGTATCGGTTCTCCGTTGATCTCTTCACGCTGGAAACGCTGCACATCTCCATACGGTGTCCCAATCAGATGGCGAATCGTCTCCAGACACCCACCAAGTAACCGTCCAGCCACTTCTGTTCGCTCATCAAGTGCTTTCCATTCCGTCGCTTCCGTTAGCTGAAATAACGAACCTGTTGGACGTTCTTCATCAGTCCACTCGGGTTGATAACGATCGGAAGCCCATTGTGTGACGGTTCCTCCAGTTGGCGTCGCGAGCACCCGTCGCCAGGCACTTGTCGTCTCGTCCCATTCTTCACTCCGAAGCTCAACGAAATTCGGACCATGTGCTGTCGCGATTCCCGTCTGAAGCGTCAGACTGAGCAATAACGTACTGATATCGGAATAGCCAAGCAACCATTTTGTTTGGTAAGTAGCTAGCGTCAACTCGGGTAAAAGATCAATGGCGCGTTCCCCACCAAATGGCGGGATGACGGCATCAATCGTCTCATCCGTCATCATGTGATTCAATTCCTCCGCCCGTTGTTTGACCGGTGCACTCTCAGCAAGTTGATGCGACCAAATCGTTTCGCCTAAACGGACGTTCATTTGCCGTGCTTGTACCTGTTCAACTGCTTGTTCGACCCATTCCTGTTGCTGTTCACGTAATCCGGAGGAGGGCGCCGTCACTCCGATCGTTTGACCTGTCCAACCTAAAAATGGATATTTCATGGTGACCCCCTATAATGTCATAGTGTGAAACTATCTTCTCGTCAAAATATGAGTTCATTATACCGTTCTTATGCCGCATTACCAACTTTTATCCTGTTCGAACGTCGTGATACGAACAAAAAAACACGATTCCGTACGAGCGACCTGAATGAACAAGTCAACTCGACGAAACCGTGTTTGATTCCTTAGCTTGATGCTGATAGTTCAGCGTATTCCTCTTGCGTGAACGCACGGGAGCGTGTCAAAAAACGTTTCCCTTCGACACCTTCAAGAGAGAACATTCCGCCTCGACCATCCACGACATCAATGATGAGTTGCGTATGTTTCCAGTACTCATATTGATCTTCATGAATATAAAACGGACAACCACCGATCTCTCCCAGTTTTTTATCCTGATCTCCCAGGAATAGATCACCCTGCGCAAAACACATCGGGGAACTGCCATCGCAACAACCACCAGATTGATGAAACATCAACGGACCGTGTTTTTCTCTCAACTGGTCGATTAACTCTAGACAAGCTGCTGTCGCCTGAACACGTTCCACCATTTGCATCCACGTCCTTTCCGACTTAGAAGAAACCGAGTTTATTCGGGTTGTAACTAACGAGTAGGTTTTTCGTCCGTTGGTAATGGTTGAGCATCATCTTATGGTTTTCACGTCCGATCCCTGACATTTTGTAACCACCAAACGCCGCGTGAGCTGGATATTGGTGATAACAGTTCGTCCAGACGCGTCCTGCTTCGATCGCACGCCCAAACCGATAAGCACGGTTCATATCACGTGTCCAGACGCCCGCACCAAGACCATATAACGTATCATTCGCAATTTCGAGTGCTTCTTCTTCCGTCTTGAATGTCGTGACCGATAGAACCGGTCCGAAAATTTCTTCTTGGAAGATTCTCATCTTATTGTGTCCTTTGAAGATCGTTGGTTGGATGTAATATCCTTCTGCGAGATCCCCTTCGAGCATGTTGCGCTCTCCACCGATGAGACATTCTGCGCCTTCTGACTTACCGATTTCAAGATATGAAAGAATTTTCTCCATCTGCTCGTTCGAAGCTTGAGCACCCATCATGACGTCCGAATCAAGGGGATTTCCGATCTTGATGGCTTTGACGCGCTCAAGAACACGTTCCATGAACGGTTCGTAAATCGATTCTTGAATCAAGGCACGCGACGGACACGTACAGACTTCTCCTTGGTTCAACGCGAACATCAGTAATCCTTCGATTGCTTTATCGAAGAAAGCATCGTCTGCCTGCATGATATCCTCAAAGAAGATATTCGGTGATTTCCCACCGAGTTCGAGTGTGACTGGAATCAAATTTTGTGATGCGTACTGCATGATCAAACGTCCTGTCGTCGTCTCACCCGTAAAGGCGATTTTTGCTATCCGTTTGCTCGACGCGAGCGGTTTCCCTGCTTCAAGACCAAAACCGTTGACGATGTTAAGAACACCCGGTGGGAGTAAATCCTCAATGAGCTCAACGAGTACCATGATGCTCGCTGGTGTTTGTTCTGCTGGTTTTAAGACGACGCAGTTCCCTGCCGCGAGTGCTGGCGCTAGTTTCCAGACAGCCATCAGGAGTGGGAAGTTCCATGGAATGATTTGACCAACGACGCCAAGGGGCTCATGGAAGTGATACGCTACCGTGTCTTGATCGAGTTCGCCGACCGAACCTTCTTGGGCACGGATGACGCCGGCGAAATAACGGAAGTGATCGATTGCGAGCGGTAGATCGGCGTTGAGTGTCTCACGGACCGCTTTCCCGTTCTCAAGTGTCTCTGCATAAGCGAGCATCTCAAGGTTTTCTTCCATCCGATTCGCGATTTTATTTAAAATGTTTGAGCGTTCCGTTACAGACGTTTTCCCCCATGCTTCTTTTGCCGCGTGTGCTGCGTCAAGAGCCAGTTCGATATCTTCTTTACCGGAACGAGCGACTTGGCACAATACTTTACCGGTGACAGGTGTGACATTATCAAAATATTCTCCCCCGACAGGTGCCGTCCACTTTCCGTTGATGTAATTTTCATACCGTTCCTTGTACTGTACTTTTGACCCTTGCTTGTTCGGAATGTCATAAATCATGCATTATTTCCTCCCTCAACTAAAATGGTCAAGCAGTGAGACGGATGCTTGTATGCGCTTACATTTTAATATAGGCTAAAACAGCCCCCTCGATACCATCGTACCAAAATTATATGAAAAGTCAAAAAATTCCGGTAACTATTTATGATTTTTTTCGAGAAAAAAACATCTCCATTTTCGGGAGATGTTTTGCCGGTCAAGACCGTGTCGGGTCAATTCCGTCTTCTTGGTCAGACGGTGTATCGGAACTACCGAAATCACTTACTTTCGAGAATCCATCCGTATCACCGTCGATGTCTTTCCCGCGGGCTGTGACAGATGGATCCAGTACGTCTTCTTCGCTTGGTCGCGAATTCGGGTCGTTCTCGTTTTGTTCTGCTTCTTCTTTTGCATGCTCGATGCATAATAACGTTTCCGGAATGATATCAAGACGTTCAATCTCAATCTCTTTTCCACAGACCTTACAAATGCCATACGTTCCGTCCTCGATCGCTTTTAGGGCACGGTCCACATCCGAGAGCATATCCTCTTGCATGTCCGTGATTGCTTGATCGCGTTCCCGCAAGAACAATTCATCGCCGGAATCGGCAGGATGATTATCGTAACTCGACAATTCACCTTCATCGTAATCGGTATCGCGTTGTTCGATGTTTGATGTCGTCTTTTCTTTTTCCTTTAATAACCGTTGCTTGAATTCTTCCGTCTGTTGTTTAGATAACATGATTGTTCGACTCCCCTTCGTTAGAACCTCTGTTAAGAATGTAGCCTATTCGAAGAAGAGTTAAACCATCACGAACACTTATAAGAACGAATTGATCCATGAAGATCACAGATGACCGTCATGCATTCATTCCCATCGTTAAAACAAATCTGATGTGATCGTCCGTTCTTGGATGTCGTGATGTCATCAATCCACAGTTGCGAAGCATCTGCCGAAGACAGCATCGCAATTTTGTCACGAATCATGAATAAATCAAATGGTAACAGATTCAAGGATTGAATCGTCAAACCATGTTTACGGAAGAGTGGATCAAGCTGATATTGCGAAAGACTATACAAACACTTCTCGGCCCCACCAATCAACAACTGAATCGAATGGGAGGGCTCATGACTATCGATGCGCTCCTTGTGCAGGATGATTCGTCCTCGAACACCAGACTCATTGAAAATTCGTTGCGTATCCTCTTGTGAAAGGCGTGGTCCACCTTCCTTCACCTTTAAGACGATGTGGGCGAATTCAGCAAAATCAGGTTTCCCGATTTCAAGAGCCGGGATATGACGGACTTCTTCGCGTTCAATGATTTCAATCAAGTCACGCTCGACTTGGACACTGACCGTATCTGTTGAAAAGACACGGACGTCGATCACGAATTGATCAAGTACCGCATTTACTTCGATCGTATACGTCAAATCAAGATTTTTTTCTTGTTCAACCAACAAACGATTCAAGATGAGTTGATGCAATAAATGGACTGGCGTACGCGAAGAAAATTGACTCGAATAAATCAAATGTTTTGGTCCGGTTCCTTTTGTAGTTTTTGGTCGTGCTCCGTTTAATCTATATACGTTCACTTTATAATTCAACATATGATCACCTTCTCTTACCTGAAAAATCGGAATAGAGATGTTCCGTTCATATAGCGTACAATGTATTTTAATCGCTAAATATTCGTTTTCGAATATTCCAAATTTAATATACAAATTGTAATCAAATTGTGATAGAAGAATTTCAAAAACTGATCATTTCGATGAGGACGTCGCATTTAATTCGATATACAAAAACACCTTTCACATCCCGTGAAAGGTGTTGAGAACACTTATTCTTAAGCAATCGAATTGACTTGGTGTTGCATCGCTTCGTAATGTTCGATGATTCGAGATCCAAGTGGATCCGTTGCCGATAATTGTAAATACGCGTTTAGCGCATCTTCGATTCCATGTTTCGTAATATATGCATTTAATTCTGAAGATTCTGAATCATTTGGATCGAAATAGGTTAGAGCTGCTGCGATCCCACGCGCTAATCCATCTGCTTCGATGCCACGCTCCATCAATTCCTTTGCTGGTTTGACGAGTCGGTCACTTGGACTCAGTTTACGAATCGGTGAACGAGCGACACGTATGATTTCATCATGAATCCGCGGGTTTTCAAAGCGTTTCATATTCTTTTGGATATACGCACTATGATCGACCGGATTAAAGCCGTACTTTTCAAGTAATAGCCATCCTGTTTCGTAAAGTGCTGTCTGGACACCACGACGGATGCGTGGATCCGTTAGACTTTCAGCGATCGTCTCTTTATGGAATAGTGCTCCGAGATAAGAAGCGATCGCATGTCCCGTGTTGACGGTGAACAGCTTCCGCTCGATGAACGGTTCGATGTTCTCGACATAGGTGACACCTTCGATCCGTGGATAGGCTTCCGGTAGTCCAGTCGTCTCAATCACCCATTCAAAGAATTCTTCCACTTCGACGTACAACGGGTCTTCGTGATGTTGAAGCGGTACGATCCGGTCAACCGCTGCATTCGGGAAATACCAGTTTTCCGCTACGGGGTGATGTTTCGCTATCTCTGCTTGCAAGTGTTTTGACCCACCAATCATGTTCTCACACGCAATGACGTAGACAGATGTCTTTTGATCACGTTGACGTAACCCTTCCGCGATCAAAGGAGCTACTTTCGACAACAAGCTCGGACCGACAGCTGTTGTAATCACATCTGCATCGCGAATCGCTGCAATGACTTGATCCGGTTCAGACAAACTGTTGAGCGCCGTTACGCCGTCGACCCGTTCACGTCCCCCTTGTTCAGAGGCATAACCGACCTCATAGGTATGGCGTGCTTTTAATGCATCGACGACCGTCGTATTGACATCTACGAAACAGACTTCGTAACCCGTCTTGACAAGTTGTAAGCCGATGAAACCACGTCCGATGTTACCGGCACCAAAATGGATGGCTTTCATGGTTACACCTCCGCTGTCAATAAGGCGATGATTTCTTCTTTTGATGTCGCTGCCACGATACGCTCGACGTTCTCCTCATCGGAGCAAATGACCGCGATATTCGAGAGCAACTCGAGATGTTCGTCCCCGACGCCAGCGATACCGATGACGAGTCGTGCTTGTTCCGTTCCGAACGTTACGCCTTGCGGTACTTGTAGAATCGATAGTCCTGTTTTCTTGACTTGTGATTTAGCCGACTCTGTTCCGTGGGGAATTGCGACATGATTACCGATATAGACCGTTGATAAAGCGTGACGCTCTTGCATTGAATCGATATAACCCGCTTCGACATATCCATGATCGACGAGGAGTTGACCGGCAGCCGTAATGGCTGCCGTCTCGTCTGCGAATTGTTGGTCCAGTAATACAAGTTCCGGTGAAAGGTTCATTGTCGTTGTCATGTTTATTCCTCCTTGAATATCTCTATCTTTATTTTTAAGAAATCTTATTTCTTGCTGTTTCGATCTCATGAACGAGTTGATCATAATATCCGGCATTTAAGAAATTATCGACTGATCGGTGTTCTGCCGTTGGTACCTGTTCCTTCGCCCGCTCCGTCAAATCACGATGCGTGATGATCAGTTCGG
The DNA here is from genome assembly GCF_018618955.1 of Exiguobacterium sp. s191. Lineage (NCBI taxonomy): Bacteria > Bacillati > Bacillota > Bacilli > Caryophanales > Exiguobacterium > Exiguobacterium sp. s191. The sequence continues at coordinate 1,094,375 of NZ_JACSNC010000001.1, forward strand.
CGTTTGGCGGCAATTGACTGATCGACGTATTCGTTACCTTGATAGGTAAGCCCGCTTTATTGATCTTATTGCGAAGGACGGATGCTCCCATCGCACTCGATCCCATACCAGCGTCACAAGCGAAGATGATATGTTCGACTTCCGCAAGTGGTTTGGCATCAGCTGAAACGAGTGTCGAGGCAATCGATTGTTTTCCTTTCATCGCACTGACGTTCGCGCTTGCTTCTTCAAGGGATGTCTCTTTTGCTTTGCTTGTCTTCAGCAGAACAGTTGAGACAACAAAGGTCACAGATGCTGAAACAAGGACACCGGCGATCAATCCGACGTAAGAACCGCGGGATGCCATTGCAAGAACCGCAATGATACTACCTGGTGAAGCAGGTGCAACTAAACCGACATCAAATAGGACGAATGTGAGGATCCCACTCATACCGCCTGCGATCATCGCAAGCAATAAGACCGGCTTCATCAAGACATACGGGAAGTAGATTTCGTGAATCCCACCGATGAATTGAATGAACGCGGCACCCGGTGCTGTTTTCTTTGCTGCACCAGAACCGAAGAACGAGTAAGCGAGTAACAATCCGAGACCCGGACCGGGGTTAGCTTCGAGTAAGAACAGAACTGATTTGCCCGCCTCGTTTACTTGATCGAGACCCAGTGGGCTTAAGATGCCGTGGTTGATGGCGTTGTTCAAGAATAAAATTTTCGCTGGTTCGATGAACAAGCTCGCTAATGGTAGCAAGTGTGCACTGACGATCGCACCAACTGCTGCAGCCATGATGTCGTCAAGACCTGTCATGAGTGGTCCGAATACTTTGAATCCACCGAGCATCAACAAACCACCGATGATTCCGACCGAGAAATTGTTGACGAGCATTTCGAGACCTGGTTTGATTTTTCCTTCGATCAACTGATCGAACTTTTTGATGACGTATCCGCCAAGTGGTCCCATGATCATGGCACCGAGGAACATCGGAATCTCTGTTCCGACGATGACCCCCATCGTCGCGAGCGTCCCGACGACGCCCCCTCTGACGTCATGCATTAATTTTCCGCCTGTGTATCCGATCAGCAACGGTAAAAGATAGGTGATTGTCGGACCGACGAGTTCACCGAGTTCCTTATTTGGTGCCCATCCAGTTGGGATGAACAGTGCCGTGATGATCCCCCAGGCGATGAATGCACCGATGTTCGGCATAACCATACCGCTTAAAAAGCTTCCGAACCGTTGAACTTGTACACGGATGCCCCGTGCTCCATTTTGAGCTGTCGCCATTGCGTTAGCCTCCATTTCGTGTATGAGTTGATAAGATGATTGCTTTGCTATGACCTTATTGTAAGAGTACTGCAAGCGCTTACTCAATCTTTCCTAGTTCAGTCTTTGTCCAAGAAGTTGGACAGACTGAAAAGAAGCCTGCTTGACGTGAAAAAATCCCTGTCACTTCAGGAATGGAGTGACAGGGATTTTTCAAGTGTGACCTAGGAATTGATCAATGACCGTTCGAAACGTTCGATTCAAAAGCAGACGAATCGTCTGTTCCTCCCCGAACTCGAATTGATCCATTTGTTCGGGACTCTCGATGATCGCAGCACTGATCGAACTGAGTAATTCAAGCAGTTCGTTCGAGGTCTCTTCCGGTGCGACCAAGACGAGGAGCCGTTCGACGGATTGTAACTGTTGATCCATTCCGAGCAAGTCGATCGGTTCAGGCAATTCAAAGATGAGGAATCCCCCTCGTTGAATCGTCGCATCGCGTCCGTGAAACAGCGCAAGCCGCGTTCCCGGAATACCAAGACCTGACATCTCATGACGACGTAGCAATTGTCCAGAGAGCGAAACAGCTGACTTCGCCAATCCTTGCTCGACCATGCGTGTACTGATCTCAAACAAGAGCGATTCAATCCCATCGCCCACGCGCTCTAACCGTTCCATTCGGAATCCGTCCGATACTTGAATGGACGATGCAACGAGCCGATGCAATTGTTCAAGATCGAGCCATTCCGTTTTCGTCTTTCGCGGTGCCGGTTGAAAGGATTTAGGCAAGGCGAGAATTAATTTCCGGATCCGTTCGACCTCATCCTGAGGAAGCAACGGGTTGACGAGAAGATGTGGTGGGCGAATATCAGGCAACGGCACAGTCGACAAAACGAAGTCGTACGAGTCGATTGGTAACCGTTCGATGCCAAACAGGGACGAGTTATCGATGTGCTCGAGTTCAGCGAATTCTTGCCGTAACCGGTTCATCAATAACTTCGAAGAACCGAGTCCAGCAGAGCAAACGACTAGAACACGATATGGTAGTTTAGGTGTCGGTTTACTCAGGACAGCTCCGAAATGCATGACCCAAAATGCTAAATCTACGTCTTCAAATGTCGCATCGGTGAAGATAGACAGCGCTGCTTGTTTGACCGCATCGAACAAGCGCGGATATTCCCGTTCGATTTGTTTGATGACATAGGACGGATTGACGCTATTTTGACGTGTGTACGATTGAATATGCGAGACGAGTCCGCGTTCTAGCGCATGATCCTTCGTAAAGTTCGTTCCATATAGTAAGGAGACATGCTCAATCAATCGTTTTACACGAAGGCGCGTGACGAGTTCTTCCGTATCCCCTGCGTCCGATTGAAAGAAAGCACGCAATTCTTCTGATAACCATTGGCGTTCAGCAATCGACAACGTGTCAGGTAAACGCTCTTCGACGCGTTCCACCCATTTGAGGATTTCGACCGGATACGCTTTTAACTCGTAACGCATCGGAAACTGATCTTTGCGTAACGCTTGTAAAGCTAAGCTGAGTGTCGCACGCATGATTTGTCGGTCATTGAGACGCCCTTCTTTCGTCAATGGTGCTATGACCGCGTACGCTTGATTGATCATCTCAAGCCAGGATGTTCGATTCATGCGTAACAGATGAGGTAATTGCCCGGCGTCGCCTTGTAACAAGCGATAGAAAGCAAGAACATCCCATTGCGTAAAGATCAATGAAATCAGTAAACGGCGTTTGTTGATTTCTTCGCCGATGACTTCGGCACCAATACCTTTTTTTCGCTTGATTTCAAGGTCATATTGTAGAAACCATTCATCAATCCGCTCTAAATCCTGGCTAACCGTGCTCGGAGCCACATACATCGCATGGGCGATTGCCTGTAATTTGACCATCCCTTCTTCTTGTAGTAGCCGATACGCTAACTCGACTTGGCGATCTTCAGCGTTCGGTAATTGTTTATGTGACAACAAGAGTTGGTCCCGTAATGCATGTTTGGCTTCGTCTGTTCCTTCAATTAAGAGACCTCTGCCGCGGACATATGTCAAACGCAAGTCATGATCTTCTAAAGATTGGGCAAGACGATCGCGTTCACGTTGAATCGTTCGTTCCGATGTCTCGAGTGTTTCCGCGATCTCTTGTATTTGAACAGGTTCTTCGCGTGATAAGAGGAAAAATAAGATATCATGTTCCCGTGGTGTAAATTCAGTCATGCAGCCTCACTCTTTTCTGCCAAGATTCGAGGATGACATCATATGCAGTCGGATCAAGAACCCGATCGACTGGATGCACCGAACAATGTGTTTTCCATACGTGTCGATGGACGAGTTGCGTTTCTCCGACGATAAAAGATGCCTGATCAGGTAGTTCTGCGATCCGACATGTCTTAACGTCTGTCGTAATACCGCATTCAAGTAAGCGCTTTCTTAAAATCGTAGCACCCATGACACTACTCGCCATTCCACTCTCGCATACGAAATAGATGATTTCTGAATTCATCTGTCATACCTCCTCTTCATTTTATAAGAATAGCAGAAATATTTTCGGTGTTTCACCTTGAAACAAAATCAATAGTTATTTTTGAACTGGCAGCTTTCTTTGCCAAACACAAAAAAGCCTGGATTTCTGATGATGCCAGAAATCCAGGCTATGTGATTTAGCCTGTTTGTTGCATTGCTTTTAAATATTGTCCGACGGCTTCCGCTACTTCACGACCTTCGCGAATCGCCCAGACGATCAATGATTGACCCCGTCTTGCGTCACCTGCGGCAAATACGCCTGGCCGGTTCGTCGCGTAACGCGTCGTCTTGATTTTCCCTCGTTCCGAGGCGACCGCTAAATGTTCGAGTACATTCTCTTCGACACCACTGAATCCGATGGCGATCCAGACTTGATCGACCGGGAAGTAACGATCGCTCCCTTCGATCTCCTCAAAGATCACTGTACCCGATTCATTTTTTGTTTTCGTTGTCTGAATCGTCCAGACACCCGTGACTTGACCCGATTCACTTGTTGTGAATCGCTTGATCGCGATCAAGTATTCACGAGGATCCCGACCGAATTGTTGAAACGCTTCTGCGTACCCATAATCGATGGAGTAGAGTGACGGTGTATCCGGCCACATGTTTCCTGTTGCACGCGTCGTACCCGGTTGTTCATGTTTACCGAATTGGACGACGGAGCGACAACGTTGACGGAGTGCTGTTGCCACACAGTCCGCTCCGGTGTCGCCTCCACCGATGACGAGAATATCTTTATCTTTTGCGTCATGATCAGCAGACAACGGTTCTTGCGAGAGCACGTGACGTGTCACCCCTGTCAAATAATCCATCGCATAACCTACTCCACGCGTTGGCGCTTCCGTTAATTTGCGCGGTTCCGTCGCGCCGACACATAAGATCACCGCGTCATACTCCGCTTCAAGTGTCTCGAGAGTGATATCTGCGCCGATCGTGACGTTCGTCCGGAAGTGAACCCCTTCCGCTTCAAGCAAATCAACACGGCGCTGTACGACCTCTTTATCGAGTTTCATGGCTGGTATACCGTACGTGAGTAATCCGCCAATCCGATCTTCCCGCTCAAAGACCGTCACTTGGTGACCGGCTTGATTCAGCTGATCGGCAGCCGCAAGACCGGCAGGACCAGATCCAACGATGGCAATCGAACGTGTCGATCGTATTGCTGGAATTCGGGGCACGACCCATCCTTTTTCAAAGCCGATATCGATGATCGTCCGTTCGATATCTTTGATCGCGACCGCAGGTTCATGAATCGACAACGTACACGATCCTTCACATGGCGCTGGGCAGACACGACCCGTGAATTCTGGGAAATTGTTCGTCTCAAGAAGGCGATCGAGTGCCTCTTGAAAACGTCCTTCTTCTACGAGCAAGTTCCATTCTGGAATCAAGTTATAGACTGGACAACCAATCTTCACTTGATCAAATACTTCCCCTACATGGCAAAACGGGGTGCCACAATCCATACATCGACTTGCTTGTTGACTCGCTTCCGCTTCCGTCAAAGCCGTCTTATATTCCTTAAAGTCACCCACCCGTTCGCTTGGATGTCGTTCCGTCCCACCCGAACGAGCAACTGTCATGAATTGATCGCGTCGTTTCATCGTACCCCTCCTGTTCTGCGCCCTAGATGTGTCTCAAATGCGAGCAACATCGCTTCTTCGGTGTTGTGTCCTTGTTTTGCGAAATCAGCCATCAACGTCGTCACTTTCTCATACGTCGAAGGAATGACGCGGATGAACGAATGAATGACATGATCCCAGTTCGCTAGAATCGCATCGCCCTGCTCACTACCGGTCCGTGCAACGTGACGTTCGATAAACGTCTTCAGTCGAGCAATCTCTTCGACATGCGTGACGGGTCCCGTCGTGACGAGTTCGCGGTTGACGCGCTGTAAAAATTGCTCAGGATTACGCGGTAAGACATAGGCGACACCACCTGACATACCGGCAGCAAAGTTTTTTCCGACATCGCCAAGGACGACGACGGATCCACCGGTCATATACTCGAGTCCATGATTACCGATTCCTTCGACGACAGCGACTGCTCCGCTGTTTCGAACCGCAAATCGCTCACCTGCCTGACCGTTGACATAGAGTTCTCCACTCGTCGCCCCGTAAAGTGCGACGTTACCAATGATCGACTGATCGGACGAGACGAACGAAATCGAACGTGGAGGATGAACGGCGATGATACCTCCGGACAATCCTTTCCCGACGTAATCATTCGCTTCTCCCGTGACATCAAGCGTTACTCCGCGTGGTAAATACGCGCCTAAACTTTGTCCGGCAGATCCATTCAGTTCGAGTTTCAATCGATCCGTCGGCAGACCAAGTGCTCCAAACCGTCTTGTCAGCATGGCACCGGTCTGTGTTCCAATCGCACGGTCTGTATTTTGAATCGTTAAACGTAGTGTCTGAGGCTGACTGAAATCTGCCGCCTCCAAATACGGCGATATTTCACGAGCGTCAAAGGAACGCTCGACATGATGCTGTTGTTGTTCAGCCGGACCGTGTGTCACATGGACGAGGAGACGCGAAAAATCAAGACTCTTCGCTTTCCAATGTGTCCGTTGTCGCTCCGATGGTTCGAGTAAATCCGTACGCCCTACGAGATCTTGCAGCCGTCTTACACCGAGTTTCGCTAAATGTTCTCGTACTTCCTCAGCAATGAACGTCATGAAATGGACGACGTCATCGGCAGATCCCGTGAATTTCTTACGGAGCTCTGGATCTTGCGTCGCGACACCAACAGGACACGTATCGAGATGACAAGCACGCATCATGATACATCCGACGGCGATGAGCGGAGCTGTCGCAAACCCATACTCATTCGCTCCGAGCATCGCGGCGAGGATGACGTCGCGACCAGTCAATAGCTTTCCGTCGGTTTCAAGGACGACACGCTCGCGCAACCCGTTTAATGTCAACGTTTGGTGCGTCTCAGCAAGACCAAGTTCCCATGGCAGTCCGGCATGTTGAATACTCGTCTTCGGCGAGGCACCCGTGCCGCCGTCATGACCACTGATGACAATGACGTCCGCAAGCCCCTTCGCAACTCCAGCCGCGATCGTTCCAACGCCACCTTTGGCGACAAGTTTGACGCTAATCCGGGCTTGATCGTTCGCACGTTTTAAGTCATGAATTAACTGGGCCAAATCTTCAATCGAATAGATATCATGGTGTGGAGGTGGGGAAATCAATCCAACACCTGGTGTTGATGCACGCACCCGTGCAATCCACGGATAGACTTTTTCACCAGGCAATTGACCGCCTTCACCGGGTTTCGCACCTTGTGCTACTTTGATTTGTAATTCGTCCGCGTGAACGAGGTAATGACTCGTCACCCCAAAACGACCAGAGGCGATCTGTTTGATCCGGCTCATCCGGAAGTCACCATTTTCATCCCGTTCGTATCGTTCCTCCTCTTCACCGCCTTCACCACTATTACTCTTTCCGCCTAAGCGGTTCATCGCGATCGCAAGCGTCTCGTGCGCTTCTTTTGATAACGAGCCGTATGACATCGCACCCGTCTTGAAGTATTTGACGATTTCGCTGACAGGCTCAACTTCTTCAATTGGGATCGCCTTCGTCTCCTTGAACGTCAACAGATGTCGTAGCACCGTTGCCGGTTCCTCCTGAATGCGTTGAGCGTACTTTTGATAAAGCCGGTAATCATTCGTACGGCATGCGTGTTGCAACAAATGAATCGTTGCTGGGTTAAAGGCATGATGTTCTCCTGCTTGACGGTACCGGAAGACACTACCGGACTCTAAATAAATCCGTTCATCTGCAACCTGTTGTGCTCGTCGGACTTCTTCTTCCATCAGTTCAAGCGTCATCCCGCTCAATTGAGAGACCGTACCCGTGAAATGCTGCTCGATGACGGAACGATCGATTCCGACTGCTTCAAAGATTTGCGCACCACGGTAGCTGAAGACCGTCGAAATGCCCATCTTCGACATGACTTTGACGACGCCTTCCGTGACTGCTTTTTGGTAACGTTTGTCGACATCCGTAAAACGATCCCCTACCGCTTCTTCAAGCGTCGCATATGCTAGGTACGGATAAATCGCATCCGCACCATATCCGAGCAACGTCGCGACATGGTGGACTTCACGAATCTCTCCCCCTTCAACGATCAAGCTGAGATTTGTACGTAATCCCTTGCGGATCAGCGCATGATGAATCGCACTCGTCACTAAGAGGATTGGCATCGGCAATGTGCCGGGGCGTACGAGACGATCCGATAATGTCAATAATTCATACCCGTTTTGTGCAGCGGTCACAGCCTCATCAACGATCATGTCGAGCGCTTCTGCAAGCGAGTCGGTGAACGTCGTCGAAATCGTTTTTTGCTTAAGTCCACTTTGTTTAAGCGCATGGGCTTCGTCTGGTCGCAGAATCGGGGTCTCTAAGCGAATACGACGACAGTTCGCGCGGTTCGGCGTCAGCAGTTCCCCTTGTCGACCAAGCCATGTCAGCGTCGAGGTGACGATCTCTTCGCGTAACGCGTCAATTGGTGGATTCGTGACTTGTGCGAACAGTTGCTTGAAGTATCGGAACAAGGATTGAGGGCGTTCACTTAAGACCGCTAGCGGTATATCCGTCCCCATCGCACCTAACGGATCCTTTTGTTCTTCGACGAGCGGGATCAAGTATTGATCGATATCTTCACGGGTATATCCGAAGTGTCGTTGTTTCGTTCCAAGTTCAACAAGTGTTTCCTTGAAGTCGTTACTTGAAAGGGAAACGACTTCTTGCGCGAGCCACTCCGCGTAGGGGTGCCGTGTCGCTAGTTCCCGTTTGATCTCTTCATCTGCGATCAACTGACCGGACGCAAAGTCGAGTAAAAGCAGTTCACCCGGTGCTAATCGTTTTTTGTACAGAATGTCTTGTTCACGAAGAGGGAGTACTCCTGCTTCTGACGACAACATGAAGTGACCATCGCGCAACAATACATATCGCGCTGGACGTAAACCGTTTCGGTCAAGCGTCGCACCAATCTGCTTTCCGTTCGTAAAGACGATCGCAGACGGACCATCCCATGGCTCCATCATGCTACTGTGGTATTCATAGTACGCACGCTTCGCTGGTCTGATTTCAGCATGTTCGAATGGTTCCGGTACGAGCATCAGTGCTGTCTCAGCGAGCGAGAGTCCGGACAGATGAAGAAACTCAAACGCATTATCAAGCATCGACGAGTCGCTACCTGTCTCATCTAGAATCGGTAACACTTCCTCTGCCCGATTACCATATGTCGTCTCAGCAAGTCGACGTTCTCGACCGCGCATCGCCCGAATATTTCCTTGCAACGTATTGATTTCGCCGTTGTGAATCAAATAACGGTTTGGATGGGCACGTTTCCAACTTGGGAACGTATTCGTACTAAAACGCGAATGCACGATACCAAATCCAGACTGATAGCGCTCGTCTTGTAAGTCATCGAAGTACGCACGCAATTGATCCGTCGTCACGAGTCCTTTGTAAACGATTGTTTCACTCGAGCTACTCAGGACGTATTGTTCAAGACCGAGTTGCTCCGATTCACGTTCAAATGCGCGACGAATCAAAAAGAGTGTTCGTTCAAATGTCAATCCTTCCATCGCCTTTGCACCAATGAAACATTGACGAATGACTGGCTCTGTGCGGCGGGCACCCGACCCAAGCACTTCGGACTGGACGGGTACGGTTCGCCATCCTAAGACGTCTTGTCCTTCCGTCAAAATGATTGACTCTAACGTTCGTTCGAGTCGCATCCGTTCCCGTTCCTCACGTGGTAAGAAAATCATGAAAACGCCATAATCCCCTTTTTTAGGAAAGGAAATGTGACGAACCGTTTCACGAAACAAACGATCTGGTAATTGCGTTAAAATACCCGCCCCGTCTCCCGTCTTCGCATCGCTTCCTTGTCCACCACGGTGTTCCATTTGACAAAGCATGGCCAATGCATGTTCAACGATTTCATGACTCGCTCGTCCTGTTTGATGTGCGTAAACCCCGATCCCGCACGCATCATGTTCCATACGAGGGTCGTATAATCCCTGCTGTTCAGGGTATTGATGAAATGTCATAGTAGCACTCTCCTTGCCTTCTTAATTTTCTGTATATTCAGTTAAATTATACTTTACACCCTTTTATGTTTATTCGCTACTATGCATAATCACCATTTTGTTCAACCTCTAGAGATAGAATTACCATATATCAACATTGATAACGCTTACACAAACTTGGATATTCATTCAATATTTTTTTTGGTTGAATTCTACACTTTGTGCGCGTATTACTTTGCCCGAACATATGATTCCGTGGTATTTTTAACTATGAAAAGAGTTATTGATCATGGAAATAAAGAGAGGAATAATACGATGAAAAAAACAATGCAATTTACGGGTCTCTTGATCGCAGGAAGCTCGATCTTATTAAGCGCATGTGGTCAGCAAGAGGAGAAGGCAACCGCATATGACAAGATTCAAAAAGAAGGAACGATTGTCGTCGCTACGGCTGGTACACTTTATCCGACATCTTATCATGAAGAGAAAAACAATAAGTTGACTGGATTCGACGTTGAAGTCGTCAAAGAAGTAGCAAAACGTCTTGATTTGAAAGTGAAATTCAAAGAGATGTCATTTGACGGTATGTTGACAAGCGTCAATACAGGTCAAGTCGATCTTGCCGCCAACGACATTACGATCACCGATGATCGTAAAGAAAAATTCGCGTTCTCAAAACCATATAAATATACGTATGGTACGGCAATCGTTCGTAAAAGTGATTTGTCAGGCATCAAGTCTCTCGAAGATCTAAAAGGAAAAAAAGCTGCCGGAGAAGCCACAACGACGTATATGCAGATTGCTAAAAAATATGGTGCAAAAGAAGTCACTTACGATAACGCGACGAACGATCAATATCTACGAGATGTCTCAAATGGTCGAACAGACGTCATCTTGAATGATTACTACTTGCAAACACTCGCTGTCGATTTCTTCAAGGACTTCGATATTACGATTCATCCTGATATCGCTTATAATCCAAGTCAGGTTGGTTTAATCATGGATTTAGATAACAAGGAACTTCAATCCAACATTAACGAACAACTCGATAAAATGAAGGAAGACGGCACGTTAAAGGAAATTTCGAAGCAATTCTATGCTGGAAAAGATGTCTCCCAAATGCCTGACGTCAAAACGACGATCGTCGATGTGAACTGACGATGTCTTCGATTGATTGGCGGTCCGTCTTCAATCCGGAATTGGCGGTCGAATCGTTTCCTTATATTTTGAGTGGACTGGGACAGACGCTATGGATTTCCTTGCTCAGCATGGCCATTGGTCTCGGAATCGGGTTAATCCTTGCCCTTTGCCGTCTGTCTCACCTTCGACTTTTACGCATCGGGGCTAGCGCTTATATCTCGTTCATGCGTGGTGTTCCGATTCTCGTGTTGCTGTTCATGTTGTATTTCGGACTGCCGGTCATCAATATTCAACTTGACGCGTTAACAGCAGCAATCACCGGTTTTAGTTTGAATAGTGCTGCGTACATGGCAGAGATCATTCGTTCTTCCTTATTATCGATTGATCGTGGGCAAGAAGAGGCGGCAGCGTCACTCGGTTTATCCAGGTATCGGACGTTTGTTGGCATCATTTTGCCACAAGCGATCCGGATTGCCATCCCACCACTCTCAAACGTCTTGCTTGATCTGGTCAAAGCTTCATCGCTTGCTGCTATGATTACAGTTCCTGAGATTTTTCAAAAAGCAAAAATCGTCGGTGGGCGCGAATTCGATTATATGACCGTTTATTTTGTTGTTGCGTTCATCTACTGGGGAATCTGTTCTTGTATCGCAGTCATTCAAGAGGTTCTCGAACGTCGTTTTGCGCGGTATCTGTGATTCATTGATAAATAGCTATACGAACAGGCGATGGACCATGTCCATCGCCTGTTTACTTTCTTTCTTTGATATATCATATCGTCAGTCAGCCTTCTCGATACATCGTTAAAAAGTGTTCTAATTGTCTTGGTTGTAACGGGCGATGGAAGAGATATCCTTGCAACGTATGACATCCCAATCGCTCGAGCAATGTCGCCTCTTCTTCTAATTCAATCCCTTCAGCTACGATTGTCATATCTAATCGCTTTCCTAACTGAATGATCGTCTCGATCATCGCTCGTTTTTTCTCTGAATGAATGGCTTCTTGAACGATTTCTTTTGGGATCTTCAATTGATCGAACGGTAACTCCACTAACGATTGCATCGATGAAAATCCCGTTCCGAAGTCATCGAGCGCAATCCGAATCCCGTATAAATGGAGTGCATTTAATGTCTCGATGATTTGCTCAGTTCCTTCGATGAAGATGTGTTCTGTCATTTCGATTTCGAGTAATGATGGAGGAAAGCCTGACTGTTTTAAGATCGCTAATACACGCTCCGTAAAATCGGGTTGGCGCAGTTCCCACGGCGAGACATTCACGGAAATCGTTAAAGGTTCCTTCCCCCCTTCCAACCATGCTTTCCCTTGGAAACAGGCTTGACGCATGACCCAACCTCCGAGAGTCTCAATAAAACGTGTCCTTTCCGCAAGTGGAATAAACTCAATTGGCGGAACAAGACCATATTCCGGATGATTCCAACGAATCAATGCTTCGACTCCTGTAATTTGACGCGTTTTTGCATTGACTTGAGGTTGAAATAAAATAAAAAAGTCGCGATCCAACTCTGCATCGTATAAGTCGCGTGTTAACTGAAGCGCCCGTTTTCGTTCATTTTGTGTCGCCAAATCTGTAATCGCATACGTATTTTTCCGATTGGATTTAGCAGTGAACAAGGCAATCTCCGCATCATTAATGACATGGTCCGTCGTTTCGTCATTTACATAGGAAACACCGATACTTGCAGTGACGTTAATCTGTTTAAAGTCAATTTGAACGCGCTCTGATACACTCGATAAAATATCGTCACAAAGGCTTCGTGCATCGTAATGGTTTGGAGCATGCAGTAAAAAAGCACTTCCGCTCGCTTTCGCAATCGTACAATCCGGAAAGCGATTCATTAACCGACGACCAATGATGTGCAAAGTGCGGTCACCTGTCCGGTAACCAAAAGCATCATTGACGGTTTTAAAATCATCCAGATCAACCAGACAAATCATGTCGCCTTCTCGTTTTTTCTTGTCCACTTCTATGACAAAAGAAGAACGGTTCGACAAACCTGTCACAGTATCCGTAAATGCTTGTTCTTGTAAACGTGCTAAGTAGTCAATATTACGTTCAAGACGGGTGACGTATTGATTATGGATCAATAAACTGATGATCGTCGCAATTAAGATAAGTCCAATTCGTGCGATATGATCAGACGCAAACATCGTAACGTTTTCTAATGAAGGAGTTTGATACCAGATATAGAGTAGGGAGATCGTCGTGATGCTTGTTGCATACAGTAGCATCGTCCGGTTGATGACGACTAAGGACGCTAAAATGAAAAGAAGGGCACATGCCCAAACCGTCTGGACTCCCCGATCGATGAATGGATAATAAATATAAGGAATCAATAAAAAAATACTCGACATCATATGAGGTTTTAAACGATCTGACAACGAACTTTTACCGATGAAATATTGCACGATTCCAGCACTTGCAATGACAAGTGCACGTATCCAATCCTCCCCGTTCAGACCAGAACGACTAAATACGTTGGCAACGATATATAAAACGGCACCACAACTCGTCAATACAAAAATGATCATCCCGAACAATTGATAATTTGCTCGAATCTCTCGATGATATTGCAGACTATTGGAAGAACGTCGCTGTGTATTCACCGCCATCCCCTCTTTCTAGTTCCTGTCGTTTATTTTCCTTATCAGAACCGAAATAAAACCTGAATTTTCTAAAAATAATAAAATATTGGGAAGTCATGATTTTAAGTAGAATGGGAATAGAGAGGTATAGAAAGGAGTAATGTTTATGTCACATTTACTATTCATTGAAGCGAACGATAGCACACATCAAAAAAAAGGCATTAGCTCTGAAATGAACGATGCCTTTTTGAACGCGTATCGTGAAACACATCCGGATGATACAGTTACGGTTTTAAATTTATTTGAAGAACGTCTTCCCTTCTTCGATTTGAAACTGGCGAGCGCGGCAGGTCGCCTCTTTAAAGGCGAGGAATTAACTGGAGAGGATGCGACACATGCACAGCGACTTCAGGAGTATTTAAACGGCTTCTTAGATGCCGATAAGGTCGTCTTCTCATTTCCGATGTGGAACTTGACGGTTCCGGCACCGCTGCACAATTATATGGATTACCTTGCTCAAGCTGGTCAAACATTTCGTTATACGGCCGAAGGTTCGATTGGACTTGTTGAAGACAAACAAGTCCTGTTGATTCATTCACGCGGTGGTGATTACTCGACGAAAGAGAAAGCACCGAGTGAACACGCTGTTCGCTACATGCTCGATCTATTGGCATTTTTCGGCATTGAGGATGTATCGACTGTCATTCTCGAGGGACATCAGCAATATCCGGAACGTGCCTCTGAATTAATCGAACAAGCACTTCAAGAATGCCGACAATTCGGTCGTTCGTTCTAAGTTGGGAAGAGAACGTACTCTGCATGTTCTTCCAGAAGCAGTTTTTCATGAAGTGGCATATCAAATGCTCGAAAGACGGAATAGGCCATCGTAAAATCGCGTTGGATAGCTGAAAGATCGCCATTCAGTTGTTGAGTGAAATATCCTCGCTGATAATAAAAGTGACCTAAGAAATGACCATCTTCTATTTGAAGACTCTCTTGAATACCTTGTTCGGTGATTTTTAGACCGGCAAGGTATTTTTTTTGCCTAGAAAGTTGTTGTCCATAGTTATATAAAATCTTGATTCGAACCTTTTTCAATTCGATGGATGGATAATTCGATTGAATCAATGCCTGGAAGATACCCTCCGCTAAATCGAAGTCACCGTGTTCAACATACAAATTCGCTATCGCCATCTGAATTCTTATATACAGAATAGCTGATTCAAACCAAAGGTGTTCTTTATTAACTAATCGTTCGAGCAATTGAATGGCTTTTAAGTAGTGAAGTTGACCACTTTTTTCCTGAACGATGACTTGATAATATGCTGCCAAATCACGAACTTCCTCAAAATCTACCGTTGAAAGAACATGTTCGATCATCTCTAAAGCATCAACGTATTGATTAGTACGCAATAGTTCTGCTAATTGCTCGTCATACGATTGAAAAACATCGCTTCGTAAATGATCCTGAAACAACATCGACAATGGTACTTTTAATCGTTTTGCGACTTGTTGGAGCAAATCGATGGTGGGTGAATTTTTACCATTTTCGATTTTACTGATTTCAGCTTGGCTACAAATGCCTTCACACAATTCTGCTTGTGTAATCTTTTTTTCTTTTCGAATTCGCTTGATTTCATAACCAATCGAGACGGGTAAGTGATCCATTATATCGTCCTTTCTTTCACTTCCGTCCTCACATTTGAAAGTGGAGAAATTGTTTTTTTCCTTTTAAGACTAACGCGGCATGATTATCATTGCCAAAGGCAGTAAAAAGGGAATAGGCAAGAGTAAACGCATCATGAATATCACACTTTCGATAATTCAATTCTTCATAGAAACATCCTCTTTGATAAAAGAAATGTCCTAACATCGCTGTATCTTTTCGTTCGATGGATAAACAAATTCCTTGTTCAGTAACCTGTAGTCCTGTTTTAAAGTCATTTTGAAAATACAACTGTTGCGCATGATTATATATGATTTTACACTGTAATTTTTTGAGTGCGTATGTCGAATACTCATACGTTAATAAATCTTCGTAGATTTTTCGTGCATATGGATATTGACCGTTCAAATAATAATAGTTCGCGACTGACATTCGAATACGTAAATAAATAACAGGATACTCTATTTCCATTTGGTGTTCATCCGATAAGCGAAGCAATTGAGAGATACATGTCCGGTAATCGATATCTTTTTTACCTTCGCGAGCGACCCAGTCAAAATATTGAATCAATAATTGAACGGAAGGAGGAAGACTAGTCGGTAAACGTTTCATAAATTCTAGCATTTCATCATAACGACGTTGCCTAGAAAAGTCCGACAGTTGTACGTCATAGTCCTGAAATAGCTTTACTTCATTTGAATCGATAAAGATTTGATCCATTGAAATATGTAATTTTTGAGACAAACGTTGAACAAGATCGATCGTTGGAATTATTTTTCCATTTTCAATCTTACTTAATTCCGCTTGACTACATACACCCTTCGCTAATTCTTTTTGTGTTAAATTTTTCTCGATTCGTAGTTGTTTTATCTGTTTACCAAATGACTCGGTACGCAATCTTCCTCCTCCTTTCTTATATTTTTTGTAGTAATCTTAGTCCAGTACAGATTGTAGAAAAGAACGTTTCGTCTTTAGAACGATGGTAGCGTATTGTTTCATCTGAAAAGCAGAGAATAATTCATACGCCATCGTATAATCATGTTTCATCTGCATAAAATTCGTATCCATCCGTTCATGAAACTCGCCACGTTGATAATACAAGTGCGCTAAGTAGGAAGTCTGTCTCAATTGTCGACTGAGCTGTATGCCTTCCTCGATGATACGAAGACCCTTTTGAGACTGATCCATTTTATATAATAATTTTGCATAGTTATAAAGGATCTTTAGTCGCTCACTCTTCAGACCACTGATTTCTGTAGTGATGCGTAATACTTCATCATAAATCTTTTCTGCTTGTTGATACTGTCCGCACTCTGCATATAAAATGGATAATGCCATCTTGATTCGAAAGTAAAGCACCGGATCTTTCACCCATAAATCCTCTTGATCCATCCATCGCGTAAATAAAACGGAGGTCGTTCGATAATCAACTTGTTTTTTTCGATATGCAATCACAATTTCATAGTAGGTCATTAATCGTCTTATTTCATCAGAAGATTCACTTACTGAGTTTTTTTCATTTCATGAAAACATTCATCGAAAGCATTCTCGCGTAGTAAGGTACTAAGTTTTTGATCAAGGATATTTACCTGCTCCAATTGATGTTCAGAATTGCTCTTTAATAATTCTGATATAGGAACACGAAGTACTGTTACGAGTTGTTGTAATAATTCCACAGTCGGCATCGTCTTCCCGTTCTCGATCTTACTAATTTCAGCTTGACTACAAATCCCTGCACTCAGTTCTTTTTGCGATAACCCCTTCAATTGTCGAAAAAATTTGAGTTACTTACC
The DNA here is from genome assembly GCF_018618955.1 of Exiguobacterium sp. s191. Taxonomy (NCBI): domain Bacteria; kingdom Bacillati; phylum Bacillota; class Bacilli; order Caryophanales; genus Exiguobacterium; species Exiguobacterium sp. s191. Next base: position 1,111,420 of record NZ_JACSNC010000001.1, read on the forward strand.
AATAGAATGTTCGTCCTTCATCTAATCACCTCTTTGAAATAAACGAGTTGCACTTTTCATGAAAAAACCTCCTTGTTTACCAAGAAGGTCACGTATCCTTTTCATTAATTCTCAAAAGTGAACAACATATACGACTCCTTCATACGAAGAATCATCTTTTTCCGAACGTCGTGTTCAAACGCATGAAACAGTGCATAGGCGACTGAGTACTGTTTTTGGAGTGTTGTATCTTTCTCACCTAGATGTTCATTATAATGAGCGAGTTGATAATAAAAATGACCGAAGAGAAATGTATGATTATGCATCAAGCATAACTCATATCCTTTTTTTGCGATGACAATACTTTCCTCAGACTTCCCTTGGTACTCAAGGATTTGACAATGATTGAAGTAAATTTTCAATAGCGAATTTAGATGGATAGTGGACTGAAGAACTTCGATTTCATTTTCTAATTCCTGATACACGGATTCCGTTAAATGAAATAAGTCTTGCTCTGAATACATATTCGCAATCGCCATTTTGATTCGAATGAACAATTGAATGGACTGAGACCAGACTTCTTTTTCAATCAACAAGTTGCTGAGTAGGCTTGCCGCTGACCGAAAATCGATTCGATTTTGCTTTAGGTCAATGATCGTCTTGATGTAGCTTTTTAAAATGTCGATTTCGACGATGCTATCCTTTTCTTGCTGGTGAATTCGCTCTAACGCCTCTTTGTATTTCTCTTCTCGAAGCAAATCGGATAAGAATCGATCTAGTTGAAAGAACTTTTCCTGATCGGTATGTTCTTGAAACAACAAAGAGATGGGAACTTGCAACCTTACAGCAAGTTGTTGTAATAAATCAACTGTCGGAGAATTTAAGCCGTTTTCAATTTTACTAATTTCAGCCTGACTACATAAATCAGCACATAGTTCTTTTTGAGAATACCCCTTTTGAACACGAAATCGTTTTAAGTTTTCTCCAATTGGATTAGCTTTAACCATTCTATCAAATCCTCCAAATATCTTAAAACGTCTCACTGTATTTTGAATCATGCTTCGTGTTTAACGGTAGACTCAAAAGTAAATAATAAATGTTCTTTCTTTAGGTCAACGACTAATTGTTTCGTCGTTTCGAATTCAAATGCGTGTAGCAATGTATAAGCTATCGTATATGTCTTTTGAAATAAAGCGTTACCGACAGCTTCTTGATAATTTCCTAATTGAAAATAAAAATGCCCTAACAGGAAAGTCTGTTGAGAATCTAAGCATAAATTAATTCCTTTTTGAATAAACACGTTCGCTTCTTCAAATAAATCTTGATACAAAAGAATTTGAGCATGATTAAAATAGATTTTTATCAAAGAAGTAATATATAAGGAACTTTTGAGTCGTTCTAATAGCGTTTCAATGTCGGAATAAGTACCTGTAGTTAAATGATATAACTCATGTTCAGCATATATATTGGCAATTGCCGTTTTAATCCGAATGAATAAAGAAATGGATTCGTTCCAAACATCATACTTGTTTAAAAGGTTACTTAATAAGGAAGTGGCTGTTCTAAAATCAAACCGATTTTGTTTCATATCCACGATGATCTGAAAGTAAGCACTTAATATGATTAAATTCATATTCTCTTTGTAATCATACTTTGAAATGAATTGTATGATTTGATCAAAATTCTCTTCTCGAAGTTGATCTGAAATAAATTTATCAAAAAAATCTATTTCTTCATTAGCTTGAGGATTCTCGAATAAAAGTGCAATCGGACTATTTAAACGAGCGGCAATTTTTTGTAACAATTCTACGGTTGGTGAATTTAAGCCGTTCTCGATTTTACTGATTTCAGCCTGACTACATAAATCAGCACATAGTTCTTTTTGGGTCATTTGCTTTTCGATACGAAATTGTTTGATTTTTGTACCAATCGATGAAGTTAAATCATCCATCTTCATCATTCCTCACTCACTTCCATCTACAGGAAATAGCAATAGATCTGATAAATGTGTTTCAAGAATTTTTCGGTATGCGTGATTATTCGTCGCAGTGAAAAATGAGTAAGCAATTGTATACGCTTCTTTAATACTTTTCTCGGAAGCGTTTAACGCTTCTAAAAAGAAGCCCTTTTGATAATAAAAGTGACCAATGTATGTTAAATCTTCTAGCTCTTTGGTTTCTTTTATCGCGTGTTCAACTTCTTTTAACCCTTCCTCGAATCGCTTTAACCGATATAAGTTACGTAAGTAATTATATATGATTTTCATTTTAATTTTTTTATACTCGCGTGTACGGTAAGGTAGTTTTAATAGCGCTTCATAAATTTGATGAGAATGCGTGTAATCCTCATGATTCGTATATAAAACAGCAATTGCCATCTGAATTCTTGTGTAGAGAAGAAATGACTTTTCAACTAAACTTTCTTCAATGACTAATTTTAATAACGCAGAAATACATGTTCTAAAATCGATGTTTCCTTTTTCATGTAATAACAGCTTTTGATGATATCGAATTAACACTTGAATTTCAAATTCAGTATTTGCTTTTGCATATTCTTCTAAATCCTTCTCCATAGCTGAGTAAGTTTTCTCTCTCATATGGCGCAACATTCGTTGGTCTATTTCATTTAATTTTTGTGAGACGATCTCATCTTCAAAAAACAATGAAATCGGGATGCGTAGTCTTCGACAAATCTGCTGTAACAAATCAATCGTTGGGGAATTTCGACCATTTTCGATTTTACTGATTTCAGCCTGACTACAAATTCCTTCACAAAGTGCTTTTTGTGTCATTCCTTGTTTTTTTCGTTCTTGTTTGATTTTATCACCAACAGAATGAATGACTGGATGCATAGAGGTCACTCCTCAAATCAAAAATATCGAACTCATGAAAAAAGTCTTCCGTTTCAAGTATATATCACTTGAGACGGAAGACGTGTCTATGCTTCCGGCGAGAATCGAACTCGCACTGCAGCATTACCATTGCTGAGGTCTGCCATTAACCTACGGAAGCTTGCAAAACCTGATTCTAGTATAACTTATAGAAAAAGACAAAACAAGAAGTCGATGCTTTTTCAGCTCAACTTCTTGTCACTAATTTACAATGTAGTTTTCGTTAGCGAGTTATCATAAACGACTAAAACTGAATAATGTTCATCCGCTTTAGACGCAACGAATGTTGAAAATTTTAATGTAATGATGGCGTTCGATCCGACCCCATTATTTTCAAAAAAGTCATTTAGTCTTTCCTCTAATTCTTCAGGCGATCGCCCGACGACTACTTTAGAATGCAACATGATCATCACTCCGTTCCGTTATGGTAGGTTCGAGTTTAGTAATTTCCTTATCGAATAAAAGTTAAACCTTTATTTTTTCGACTTGCCCCACTCTCTCCCTATCCGCTATGGTGAAATGGAGTCATTCAATTATTAAAGAACAGGAGTGAAGTCTGATGGAACAAATCAATTTCGATGAAACGATCGAGAACCGAAATACAGGATCCGTCAAGTGGGACGGGCTCCCTTCGCTGTATGGATCAGATGAGCTGATTCCGATGTGGGTTGCCGACATGGACGTCCGTCCACCACACCATTTGACAGAACGATTGACAAGACGTGCTGCTACAGGTCATTTCGGTTACTCGATGTTTGAAGACGAAGCAAAACGAGCGATTCAGCATTGGTTTCAAAAGCGGTATGACGTCACAATCACTACTGATTCCATTCTCTACTCAAGTGGTGTCGTTCCAGGACTTGCACATACGGTCCTCGCATTGACGGAACCGAGTGATGAAATCATCATCCAGACACCGGTCTATCCTCCATTTCATCAAATCATTCAGTCTAATCAACGACAACTCATTGAAAGTCCGCTTCTTTTAGACGGTGAGACGTATCAGACAGACTTTCCACTTCTCGAACGGCAAATGCGAACAGCACGTATGATGATTCTCTGTAGCCCGCATAATCCAAGTGGTAAAGTTTATCCGAGAGAAGAATTACAACAAATCGTCGAACTCGCGAAGCAACATGATGTTTATCTTGTATCCGATGAGATTCATGCGGACCTCGTCTATACAGGTTCCATGCACACGCCTATTCTCGGTTTGGATTATGAAAAACTCATTTTAGTGAGTGCCCCATCCAAAACGTTCAATATTCCGGGTCTATATGCGTCTTATTTGATCGTACCTGACATCTCGATTCGTCAACAGATCGAGCGTATCCAGCAACGTCATTTCGTTCATCCGAATGCATTGGCTTCAACTGCAATTTCGGCAGCGTATGGTGATGCTATGAGTGAACAATGGCTCTCACAATTGCTTGTTTATTTAGAAGGAAATCGTGACCATGCCATCCGTCGGATTCGCCAAGAGATGCCAAAATTAGACGTCGTCATTCCAGAAGCAACTTTCCTGTTGTGGATCGACTTCAAAGCACTAGAACTAGATAGTAAAACACGATCAGATTGGCTCGTCAAGGAGGCAAAAATCGCTCTAACGCATGGTTCTTCGTTCGGGTCTGGTGGAGAAACATTTGAACGTTTAAACATCGGTTGTCCTCGTACACAATTAGATCAGGCACTAGACCGTTTAAGCACCGCATACCAACGGTTTTGGACCAATTAACATGACATAAATGATCCTAATTTATTAGGGTCATTTATGTTTTATTTAATTATTCAGAATATTTCTAATTGATGAACTTTAACAGGGACTAAAACCGTCCCAATCCCTTAAGGCACTAGGCGTGGCAGCACTTTTCATGAAAATGAAGTGACTTGCAAAGTCGTTTTATCCCCTGTAAGGTGGGGAACATATCATTTGGCGAACAAGTCAATACATGCTTAATCGCTGAAAAAACTATTGCATTTGGAGGATTTAACTTTATGACGCAAGAATGGATTTCGATCATCCTGTATCTTGTTCTCATGTTGGCAATCGGTTATTTTGCCTACAAGCGAACGACAAATACAGAAGATTACATGTTAGGCGGACGCGATCTCGGTCCAGGTGTCACAGCACTCTCTGCTGGTGCATCGGATATGAGTGGATGGATGCTCATGGGACTTCCCGGCGCCATGTATGCAACAGGTGTATCAGCCCTTTGGCTCGCACTCGGTTTATTGATTGGATGTTACGTAAACTATATCGTACTCGCACCACGTTTCCGTCTCTATACGGAAATGGCAAACGACTCAATTACGATCCCTGATTTCTTAGAGAATCGCTTTGAAGACAAATCACGCGTGCTTCGTACCGTATCGGCACTCGTTATCATCATTTTCTTCACGTTCTACACATCAGCTGGAATCGTATCTGGCGGAAAATTGTTCGTCAGCTCATTTGGATTTGATTACCACTATGGTATGCTCTTGACGATTGCGGTCGTAATCGCCTACACACTTTTCGGCGGTTTTCTCGCAGTTAGTTGGACCGATTTCGTCCAGGGCTGTATCATGTTCGTCGCACTCGTTCTCGTACCGATCGTCGCATTGACAGACGTTGGTGGAATCGACGGTGCGTACAATTACGCTGAAAACTTAGATCCTACACTGTTTGATCCACTTAAAGGAACGACGATTCTTGGAATCATTGGATTCCTTGCTTGGGGACTTGGTTACTTCGGTCAACCCCATATCATCGTCCGCTTTATGGCGATTCGTTCCGTTAAAGATTTAAAAAGTGCCCGTCGCATCGGGATTGGTTGGATGTTCGTCTCTATCATCGGTGCGATGATGACTGGTCTTGTCGGAATTGCTTATTTTGAAGGACAAGGCAATGGACTCGGGGATCCAGAAACAGTCTTCATCCGTTTCTCGGATGTACTATTCCACCCGTATATCACAGGATTCTTAATGGCTGCGATTCTTGCAGCGATCATGTCGACGATTTCATCACAATTGCTCGTTACTTCGAGTGCGTTGACAGAAGATTTTTATAAGACGTTCTTGAAAAAAGACGCATCGGATAAAGAACTCGTCCTGACAGGTCGAATTGCCGTTCTTGTCGTTGCCGTCATCGCAAGTATTCTCGCGTGGAACCCATCAGCGACGATTCTTGCACTTGTCGGTTATGCATGGGCTGGATTCGGTTCTGCCTTTGGTCCGATCATCTTGCTTTCTCTTTACTGGAAACGGATGACGAAACAAGGCGCACTAGCTGGTATTATCTCAGGTGCCTTGACTGTCATCATCTGGGTTCAACTCGGACTCAGTACGACGCTTTATGAAATGGTACCTGGCTTCTTCACAAGCTTGATCTTTACGGTCGTTGTCAGCTTGATGACGAAACAACCGGTCAATGCCGTTCAGGAAACGTTTGAAGAGATGGAAGACGAATTAAAAGACGCCGTTCAATAATCAGCGAATTACAAAAAAGACCTCTGCCGAAACATCGGCAGAGGTCTTTTTTTGACTTACAATTCAATCACGCCATAATGCAACTTCGACGTCTTCCGCTTTGTTCGTTCGAACCCAAACCGTTCAAACAAGGGACTTTCATAATGTGCTTTTAACACGATGCGCTGACGTGCCACACGCTTCGCCTCCACCATCGCTTCCTCGGATAAGGCTTCATAATTCGCAAGCGTTCGTAAAGCGTCGAGATGCGTCGATTCTTCGACGGTCTGTTCGAACATAGGATCAAAGTAGATGACATCAAAGGAATTATCCGGACATTCTTTCAAATAGGCGAGATGGTGTTTGACTCTCACTTCAATTCGTCGCATAGCTTGATTGATCGGTTCGTAGGATTCTTCCCACCGTTTTAATCCGTTCTTGACGACAAATGCTGTCTCAACCCGGCTTTCTAACCCGATGATCCGCCCCCGCTCTCCGATGGCATGACTCATGACGATGGCATCTGCTCCAAGACCAAGTGTGCAGTCAAGCACACGCATCCCTTCCGATAAGCGTCCGATCGCAATGAGAGGGTCGCCTCCACCTGCATCAATTTGTTTGATGCGAAACACCGCACTCGAAGGATGGAAAAAGAACGATGTCGTCTCGCCTAATGGATATAAATCAAGCCGTTGTTTATCGACGACAAGCACCGGTAATCCTGTCTCCTGTTGCAAGTGTTCTATGCTTTTTTTCTGACGCACGACGTAGATAAAATGTATCGTCTCATCCGCTAACAACTGCTTCACACGATGATGTACGTCGTCAGTCGGACGAAGACATGTCGTCAGTCCAATGGTTGGTTTCATAATGTGTTCCTCCATAAAAAAATAAGCTAGCCGGAGCTAGCTCATTTCTTTTTCTTCAATAATCCTTCGATATCTTCAATCAATGCTTTTTTCGAAATCAGGTCTTCTTGCTTTTCCTGTTCGACTTTTGCATCGACCGTCGTCCGCTTCATGAGTGCCTGAAGCGTCTCATCGATGCTTGACTTCAAATGATCGCGGTCTTCTTTATTAAGGGAAAGATCATGTTGAACTTCATCCCCTTGTTCATCTAATTGGCGTAAGCGTTCCGTCAATTGTTTCGCTTCACGATTCAAGTCCGAATACAATCGTTCGATTTGCTCTAGACGCAATTTGATTCCGTCACGTTCTGTGAACACGTTTTCCAGCCCCTTCCAGTATGCAGTTGTCTACATCATTACTTTACCATATTCCGAGGTAATTAAAACAATCACAAGATGATTACAGAATGACTTTTTTTAGATTTCTTCCTGCGGATCGATTCCAGTTAATTTTTGCAATTGCACGGAGGGTATCGCTATAATGTAAACGAAGCATCAATTGGGATGAGGGAGGATTTTGTGATGGAATTGAGACGTCGAACATTACGTCATGTCGATCAAGCTGAGTATGATCATTTCTTGAAGTATGGCGAGCAAGCATATGGACTGACTCCGCAAGAAATCAAAGGGTATGACCATGAGCTTGGAGAAGAGCGGGCTTTTGATTCCGTCGAGCACAGTTATCCTGAAGATTATTACTTTGATATCGTTGAAGCAGATACAATCGTGGGACGGGTTCTGCTCTTAAAAATGGGTCACTACTTCCAACTCGACTTCATGGTGTTTGATCCCTATACGCGTCGGGGTCTAGCTACTCAAGCAGTTGCTGAAGCATTGACGTATTCCGGGGTACTAGATCGTCACGAAGTACGCGCGCGCGTCCTTGAACAATCACCGCACGCTTCGTTTGCAAAACGCATTTTGGAAGCGAATGATTTTACGTCGACAGAGAACTATTACGTCAAAGGAAGACGTCGTCGGTACTCGCTGCAACGAATGGGCTAAAGACCGTCCGAAAGACCATGGAACTCATGGTCTTTTTTTAATGTCCTCATCGCTTCATCACCTTTGACAGTTGATCGATTTCAGCGTACAATTTTCATCTGTATGAACAGAAAGGAGTACATCTCATGAACGAATGGTTATGGATCCCTTCCATTTTTTTAACGATGGGATTATTGATTTTCAGTTATTATTTATTTGGTAAGACAGGATTGTTGATGTGGATTGCCATCGCAACAATCATTGCAAACATCCAAGTTACACAAACCGTCGATATTTTTGGTTTCGTCTTTACGTTAGGGAATGTCGTATATGGCAGTTGTTATCTAGCGACAGATATCCTCAATGAAAAATACGGAAAACAGGTCGCTCGTAAAGGCGTCTATATGGGGTTCTTCTCCCTGATCACGACGACCGTCCTGATGCAGTTCAGTCTCTTATATACACCACTTGCTGATAAGGCTGCACTCGAAACATCCGATTCCTTGCATTTATTGTTTGGACTCTTACCATGGATTGCTGTTGGTAGTCTTGCCGCTTATCTCGTCTCGCAACTATTCGATGTCTTTATCTATTCAAAGATCCGTCAGAAGACAGGCGAACGTAAGCTTTGGTTACGGACAACAGGGTCAACCGTATTAAGTCAATTGCTTGATACGTTGACGTTTTGTGCGATTGCCTTTCACGATATGCCCTTCTCCATCTGGTGGCAAATCTTCATTACGACGTATCTTGCGAAATTCATCGTCGCTTGGTTCGCGACACCATTCATGTATTTAGCAAAACGTATCCACCCAACGAAACAATCGACAGACGCTGCTGCATGACCTAAAAAAAACTAGAAGACTTGACGAAATTGTCGGATAATGGGAGTGGAGGTGCCTACATGAAAATCAAACGGAATGAACCATTTCGATATACGCTGAAAAAACCAATAACAGGTGAATTTCATTTATTGAAAAATAACCAGCGTACTCCCAATGGACTGATGAAAATTCATAATATCTCACCGAACGGACTAGCAATCAGCACAGAACTAAAACTTCCACTTCACAAATCAATGAAAATCGTTGTTGAGTTCTCATTGATCGAGGGTCAAGAACCTTTATGCATCGAAGGTCAGTTATTGCATGAGAAGCCAGTGGGTCCCGAGAGACTGTATGGCATCCGCCTCAATCCGTCAACGACTGATCGCGATACGATCATCGCTCAGGTTAAACAAGTTGCTCAATTGGAACGATAATTTATAAGAAAATGATGCGTCTCACTCAACTTCTATAGGAAACAGCGCATTTATGCGCTTCAGAGACAAACAAGACCCGGTTTCCTGCTTGAATGAAGCAGGAAACCGGGTCTTGTGTCTCGCCTGAGGAAGCGGCGTGAAAAGGCGCGTCATTCTTTTTTTGAGTCAGCTCTCTGTTTTATGCCTAGATGAATTAACCTTCAAACGTACGGAAGACGACTGCTTCATAAGGTCGAAGCGTGAGTTCGTCGGTAACAACGGACCCATCATAGTTTCCGATGACCCGGTCTGACGTATCATGCGTAGACGGAATATTCACATCATGATCCGCAAACGAACAGTAGACATACCAGGTCTCCCCTTCAAGCGTTCGTGAGTAGGCGTATACTTTTGGATGATCTTCGAGTAAGAGTTCATAGCGACCATAGACCACGAGCTCATGGTCATGTCGTAGACGAATCAACTGTTGATAGTAATAAAAGATGGATTGCTCATCTGCAAGCGCCTGTTCGACGTTGATTTCCGGATAGTTCGGATTGACCTTCAACCATGGTGTTCCCGTTGAGAAACCAGCGTTCTCCGACGCATCCCACTGCATCGGTGTCCGCGCATTGTCACGTCCTTTGACATGGATGGAACGTAGTAGTTCAGCCGGTGATGCCCCTTGTTCCGTACGTTCTTTCCACATGTTCCGAATTTCGATATCTTCATAGTCCGCGATGTCTTCAAAAGCGACGTTCGTCATGCCGATTTCCTCGCCTTGATAGATATATGGTGTCCCTTTTAACAAATGCAATAATGTAGCAAGCATTTTAGCTGACTCGACGCGGTACGTCGTGTCATTTCCGAATCGACTAACGACACGCGGTTGATCGTGGTTGTTCCAATAGAGCGAGTTCCAGCCCGTCTCATGTAAGGCCGTCTGCCATTTGGTAAAGTTTTGCTTGAGTTTAAGTAAATCAAACGGAATGACGTCCCATTTCCCATTGGGACCTGAATCGATATCCATATGTTCGAACGTAAAGACCATGTTGACCTCTTTACGTGCCGGATCCGTGTAAAGAATGGCATCATCCGTCGTCGCTCCTGGCATCTCACCGACTGTCAGGACATCATATTTACCGAAAGAGGCTTCATTCATCTCGTGTAAAAATTCATGGACACGTGGTCCATTGATATAATGTTCTCCACCATCTCCATACAGTGCTCCTGGATGGACCGTCGCATCTGGTAAGCCGGGTGTCTTCGAAATCAAGTTGATGACATCCATTCGGAAACCATCAATCCCTCGATCCAACCAACGACGAATCATCCCGTACACATCGTGACGCATCTGCTCATTTTCCCAGTTCAAGTCAGGCTGCTTCTTCGAGAATAAGTGTAAGTAATACTCATTCGTTGTTTCATCATATTCCCAGGCAGGTCCAGAGAAAATCGATCCCCAGTTGTTTGGTAGCGAACCGTCTGGATTTGCCGGGCGCCACATATAATAATCCCGATATGGATTGTCCTTGCTTTGACGCGACTCCGCGAACCACTGATGTTCATCTGACGAATGATTGATGACGAGGTCCATGACGATTTTGATATCTCGTGCATGTGCCTCATCTAGAAGACGATCAAAATCATCCATCGTCCCGAATTCCTTCATGATGGCTTCATAATCACGAATATCATAGCCATTATCGTCATTCGGTGAATCATAGACAGGACTTAGCCAAATAACGTCGATACCAAGCGTCTTCAAATAATCCAACTTTTCGATGATTCCGTTCAAGTCACCGATTCCATCCCCATTCGAATCATTATAACTACGTGGGTAAATTTGATAAACGACACTATCATGCCACCATTTACGTTCCATCCTCAACACTCTCCTCTTTTATGTACGTATCGTGCTACATATTGAGCAAACGATTGCATCAATTTGTAAAAGCGCTTTCAATTATCACAACGTCATCTTAACATGTCCATGAGAGGTGCTCAAGCAAGAACCTTAACATATTTGATATCATGAAATATGAAATACAAGTGTTTACTACATCCAAGATGATGGGAAAGAAAGGTATGAGAAAGGAGTGTGGACAAATGTATCGTCGATATTTGCTCTTCCTTGTCTGGGCGATTGCTATTGTCTTCATCTTATTATTTGGAAATAATCGTGTCTTTCCAGAAGGTTTCTTGATTTCGTTTTTACGTTTCGACCAAAGTCAATTTGATACATCCGCGTTAAGTTTATTTGCCTTACTCGGTATTTATCCGTTCGCTTTCTTTTTACTATTTCTAGATGAGAAACGATTCATGCGCCCCGGACCGCTCGTCGCAAGTATTGGATCGTTCTTCTTAGGTGCCTTCGTGTTGATGCCTTATGTCGCCCTCGCTATTCCAAGGAAAACGTTTCTTCCTTTTCGTCGTCGCGGGTGGATTCCTACCGTCGTCGCCTTACTTAGCGTCGTGACGACATTATTGCTTTGGATTGCTCTTGCTCGATCTGATTGGAGTATATTCCGCATCTACTTTGAGACCAATCAATTCGTTCGAACGATGACCGTCGATTTGTTATTATTCTACATTCTGCAAGTCTATCTGCTCCGGCGCATTCGTGTTCGGAATGCACAATCATTAGAGTGGCAAGACGTGATTCCGCTCTTTGGCTTATTTCGTTATCTATTCGCAAGACATTTACCGACATCCTCAAAATCTTAATTTATGGTACAATGAAATTTGGATTTTTCGAAAAGGAGATGTCATCCGATGGAACAATATCATGCACTTTGCGAACACATTTTGGAACACGGAACAAAAAAGGAAGACCGGACGGGAACGGGAACACTCAGCGTGTTTGGTCACCAAATGCGCTTCTCCCTTCAAGATGGTTTTCCTCTCATTACGACGAAAAAGTTACATATGAAGTCGATCATCCATGAGTTGATTTGGTTCATCTCGGGTGATACGAATATTCGTTATCTACAGGAAAATGGTGTGCGGATTTGGAACGAATGGGCCGATGAGAACGGAGATCTAGGTCCTGTTTACGGGGCACAATGGCGCTCTTTTCCACGTCCAGATGGCACGACGGTCGATCAGCTGGCACAAGTCATTGAACAGATCAAAACGAATCCGGATTCTCGTCGTTTGATCGTCAGTGCTTGGAATCCTGGACAAGTCGATGAGATGGCTTTACCGCCCTGTCATCTCTTGTTCCAATTTTATGTCGCTGACGGAAAACTATCATGCCAATTGTATCAACGTTCAGCTGATGTTTTCTTAGGCGTACCATTCAATATTGCATCTTATGCGTTACTGACACATATGATTGCTCATGTGTGTGGACTTGAAGTCGGAGACTTCGTTCATACGCTCGGTGACGCTCATATCTATTCAAATCATATTGAACAAGTCAATCTTCAGTTGACGCGTACCCCGAAAAAATTACCGACGCTGCGCTTCGCTCGAACAGTCGATCGTATCGAAGACTTCCGCTTCGAAGACATCATTATTGAAGGCTATGATCCTGATCCGCACATTAAAGGTGTGGTAGCCGTATGATCACACATATCGTAGCGTATACGAAAAATCATGTCATTGGTCGTGACAATGCGATGCCTTGGTATCTTCCAGCTGATTTGGCTCACTTCAAGCGTACGACGATTGGCAAACCGATCATCATGGGACGAAAGACGTTCGAATCCATCGGACGACCGTTGCCCGGTCGAGAGAACATCGTCATTACGCGCGATCAGACGTTTGCAGCCGAAGGTGTAACGGTATGGCATGATCTATCTGCTTTACAACCATACGTCGATTCAGAAGAAGAAGTCTTTTTGATTGGTGGTGGAGAGTTGTTTGCTCAAACGCTTCCTCTTGCTCGCCGCCTGTATGTCACTGAAATTGATACGGTTCTTTCTGGAGATGTACATTATCCCGAAATCCCATCTTCATTTCAGATTACTTCCGAAACACATTATGATGCGGTCGAGGGAAACGATTATCCGTTCATCATTCGTCGATATGATCAGTAACTAAAAAACAGCCACATTGCTCCGTATGACGGACAAATGTGGCTGTTTTTTTTAAGGAATTTGCATGATCCATTCAGCAATCCATTCCTCCATATCAGAATCGAACTGTGAGGTCATGATATAGTCTGTCGCACCGCATGATAGCGCATTGGCTAAACGATCGTCTTCTTGATTTGTCACGACCAAAGCATCAATGATCGATTCCCGTTGTTGTCTCCACTCCTCTAATCGTACAAAGTTCTCGCTTGCTAACTGATCGAGTGAAAGAATCGCCAATTGTATTGGCGACGTCCGTTGATCATCTAGCGGAATCACCTCAATATGGTATTTCGGATGATCCGGCATATCAAGCGTATGTACCTGTTTAAGGAATCCTTCCTCGACACGGATATAGACTGGTATTTTTTCGATCGATATCGCTGTCGAATAGGACACCACTTGATTACGACCATTACGTTTCGCTTGATACAGAGCTTCATCTGCCTCTGCTGTTGCTTGCGCCAGGGATGTGTGGAGATCAAAAGCAAAGGAGAGACCAATCGAAACTGTTACTTTTAATCCGTTCGCAAAAATATGGCGCTCGACACGCTCGCGAATTTTATTCATACTCGCAACTGCTTGCGGTACTGTTTCTGCTGAAAACAATAAGATGAATTCCTCACCACCGAAACGAATGAATTCATCATCGAGACGAGCGGCTTGTTGAACGACGGTAGCTAGTTCGGAGAGGACCAAATCCCCCGTTGGATGTCCATGTAAATCATTGATCCGCTTAAAATGATCGATATCAAAAATCGCTAACCCAAATGTCCGCTGTTCACGTTCGAGACGTGCTACGCGACGATCATAGGCACTTTGGAGGTATTTCCGGTTATAAGCTCCCGTCAGTTCATCGACTAAGATCGTCGAAGATACGACCCTTAATTTTCGTAATAGTCTCGCTAGACGAACATGTCGTTCTTCATTCGTCACTGTCTCATCCCAGTAGTCATCAGCTCCCATCTCATAGCTGACTTGACGAATGTCAGACCGGTTCGGACCTACGATGATGACGGGAACGAATGCCGACTCCATTTGTTTGATCAGTTTTTGAGTCAACTCTAAGGATTCCGCGATAGATGCATGGTCGATGATGACAGCATCCATAGCAATATCATGTGATATCGACAACGTGTCTTCCACCGAACTGAAGAATCGTGACATATAGCGCTCCTGTTCGAGCGATTTTTTCCATTTGATATTCTCAAGAAAACGTCTTGTCACAGTGACGACCAATTCTTTTCGAATCCGATTGGCGCGTGAGCGTTCAGACAACTGGTCGACGATTGGCCGCAGTAATTCTTTAACGATCGGCTGCGTGATGACCGCATTCATTTGCTCCCACGTCGCTTTTTCCCGACTCACTTGATCGGCAAGTCCTTTAAACAGTTCCTCTCTCCCGAGCCCTTCAAGCCAGCTTGCTAATGCGAGTAATTCTGTCCGTGGCACGGTCGGCATCCGAAGTAACGTCTCCACCATGATGATCGTCTGTTGCAGTTGTTTCTCTATCCGTTTTCGACTCCGTTCCATCCAATCCCCTCTCTTTCCATACATCCGAAGAACCGTCTTCGGATAAAGAGAAAGCGAGGGAATTCCCCCGCTTTTTCAACTCACGCTTTTAAGTTTGGACGGACCATATCTGCTGGTACAATCCATTGATCATATTGTTCTTCTGTTAGTAGACCAGTCGCAAGTGCTGCTTCTTTTAAAGTTGACCCGGATTGATGCGCTGCCTTTGCAATTTTCGCCGCATTCTCATATCCAATGTGCGGGTTGAGTGCAGTGACAAGCATCAACGAACGTTCGACGTTCTCAGCGATGACGGATTGTTCTGGTTCAATTCCGATCGCACAGTGGTCATTGAACGAATGCAAGGCGTCTGTCAGTAAACGAACTGATTGTATGAAGTTATACATAATGACCGGCTTGAAGACGTTTAGTTCGAAGTTTCCTTGACTTGCAGCAAAACCAATCGTCGCATCGTTTCCAAGGACTTGCGCAGCGACCATCGTCAACGCTTCACTTTGAGTCGGATTGACTTTCCCAGGCATGATTGAGCTTCCCGGCTCATTTTCTGGAATCGTGATTTCGCCGATCCCTGCTCGTGGACCTGATGCGAGCCAGCGAACGTCGTTTGCGATCTTCATCGCGTCCATCGCTAACGCTTTGACCGCACCATGCGTAAAGACGAGTTGATCGTGGCTTGTTAGGGCGTGGAATTTGTTTTCCGCACTCGTGAATTCATATCCCGTTTCTTCACTCATCTTTTGCGCAGCCAAATCACCGAAGTCCGGATGTGCGTTGATGCCCGTTCCAACAGCCGTACCGCCGATTGCTAATTCCGTTAACGGATCAAGCGTCCGTTCGATCATTTGCTTCGAAAGTGCAAGCATCCGGACCCAACCGCTGATTTCTTGACCGAGTGTGATCGGTGTAGCATCTTGCAAGTGTGTCCGTCCGATCTTGACGATATCTGCAAACGCGTTCGCTTTTTCGTCAAGTGTCGCATGCAAAGCATCGATTGCTGGGAATAGTGATTCCAACAAGACTGTCTTCGCCGCTAAATGCATCGCTGTCGGATATGTATCATTTGAACTTTGTGATTTGTTGACGTCATCATTCGGATGAATCGTCGTCTCACTGCCTTGTTCTTTCAACTTGCGTGTCGCGACCCGAGCGATCACTTCGTTGACGTTCATATTTGACTGTGTACCTGAACCCGTTTGCCAAACGACAAGCGGAAACTCATCATCGAATTTCCCCGCGATGATCTCGTCACATACTTCAGCGATGACACCTGCTTTTTCTGCCTCAAGCACGCCCAAGTCGCGGTTCGCAAGCGCCGCTCCTTTTTTCAGGACTGCAAAGGCACGAATGACTTCAATCGGCATTTTTTCCGTTCCGATCTTAAAGTTTTCTAGACTACGTTGTGTTTGTGCGCCCCATTCCTGCGCTTCTGGTACACGAATTTCCCCCATCGTGTCACGTTCTACACGGTATTCCATAAACAAATTCCCCCTTTTGATTATTTCTCTTTTAGTTTAACGCAAAAGTAGACAGAATGGGAATGAGAGAGACAGTTTTGGGGAATAGTTTATTATCGAAAAAGGAGTGAAGATTTCATGTGGTTGATTAACTTAACGATTGTACTGCTTTTGATTCTAGCAAACGGTATTTTTGCGATGACCGAACTCGCTTTGCTTTCCTCAAAACGGTCGAAATTAGAGAAAGCAGCGAATGATGGCAAAAAGTCAGCCCATGTTGCGTTAGAGTTACTTGATCGACCAACCGATCTGTTATCGACTGTTCAAGTCGGCATCACGTTAATCGGCATCGTCAATGGTGCCTTTGGTGGTGCCGCTCTCTCAGGACCGGTCATCAAGTGGCTTGCTCAATTCGCGTGGCTCGCCCCTTATGCCAGTACGATCGGCTATATTCTCGTCGTAACGATCATCACCTATATTTCACTCGTCATCGGTGAACTCGTTCCTAAGCGTGTCGCCCTTGTCAGTCCAGAACGGGTCACGATGTGGCTTGCCCCACCGATGCGTTTTTTCTCGATTGTGCTTCGACCATTCATTTGGGTTCTAAGTAAGTCGACGAGTTCCATCTTCCGTTTGATTGGTCTGGATCGACTGCAAACAGAAGACGAGACGGAAGATGAAGTCCGGCAATTACTGATTCGTGGTACGCAAGAGGGAACCTTCAATCGGTCTGAAGCGGAGCAAGTCTCTCGTGTTTTTGATTTTCATGATTTGTACGCGTACGAACTGATGGAGCCGCGTACCGTTACCGAATGGATTGACTTAGCGGATGACTCCGATACGATCTTACAAGAGCTCCGGCAAGCGCGACATCGAAACTTACCGGTTGGTCATGGTGACTTGGATCACTTCGTCGGTTTCATCGATGCGAAAGAGGTGCTATCAACGGAACGACCTGTTCAAGAACTTGAACGGCTGATTCAATCACCGCTGATCGTTCCCCGTCAATTAAAAGCAACCGTCTTGCTTGAACGGATGCGCAAAGAGACGGTATCAATCGCATTTGTTCTCGATGAATACGGTGGTTTCCTCGGCATGATCACCTTATTCGACATCCTCGAAGCATTCGTTGGCGAAATTTCAAGCGTTGAGGAAGAACCGGAACTCGTCATGCGAAAGGATGGTTCCTTCCTCGCGGATGGTCTATTGCACATCGATGATTTAAAGCGGACGCTCGGTTATACAGAAGACTTACCCGGTGAACAGTTGAACGCCTATCATACGGTTGCTGGTTTGATTCTATATACGTTAGGTGATGTCCCCTCCCGTGGGAGTACTGTCGAAATTGGACCGTACCGGTTTGAAGTCGTTGATTTAGACGGACGACGCGTCGACCAAATTCTGATCGAGCGCATCGAACATGAACAAACACCCCTACCGTGAGGATAGGGGTGTTTGTCGTCAATCATGCTTCGTATAATCGTAACGCCTCTCGTGCGACACGATCTGCTTTGTTCTCCGACCGTGGAATCCACTTCACGAAAGCGAGTGGTAACAGTTGATAACGCGCAAAGGCAGGATCAAAAATCGTCTGCGTTCGTTTGTTCTTGACGAATTCGCGTTCGACTGCGAGTGCAACGGCTTCTGAATCCGTCCGAAACGAAATGACGCTCTCGCCTTGTGCAATCAGTTCGTGCGCCCACTCGACGGCTGTCGCAAAAGCAATAAATTCTGCTTCATGATTATTGATCGCTTGAATTTGATACATTTTTTCCGTGACTTCGCCCTCGGAATTTTTACTAAACAGCCCAACCGCCGCTTCATCATTTGAAGGACGGACCGTACCGTCAAAATAAAGTTCAACCATGTTCAATTGCCGCCTCGATTCCTTTTCGTATCGCTTGTTCATCCAGCCCTTTCCCAATGAAGACGAGCGTCGTCTTTGGTTGTTCGCTAAATGGTTCTCTGATTGCTGTGCCATAAATCATGCCAGTACCTTGTAAAATGACCTTTCGATCCGTATCTGCAAAATGAATGATTCCTTTATAGCGATAGAGATCTTCCGCATACGCTTCTAACACCTCACGTAGGACCATTCCAAATCGATTTCGGTTCAAGGGTCGTTCCTCGACAATCGTCAATGCCGTGAAATCCTCAACCGATTGATGAATCTGATCCGTTTGTTGACTGAGTCGTACTTGCTCTTCTTTTGGAAAATGGAACGTTTCAAACAGTCGGTCCGATTCAAGTTGAGCCTGTTCCGTTTCAATGATAGCTGCAGAAGGATTTCGTTCGCGAAGTAAAGCGGACAACGTTTCGCGCTTTGACTCGACAATCAAATCCATTTTATTCAGGATCAGGACGTCAGCAAAGCCGATTTGTTTCACATTTTCTTGGAACGTCAGTTGACGTTCCAAGTGATACGCATCGATGACCGTAACGACACTTGAAATCTGATAGGACTGTTCAACAGCCGGCTCAAAGTAGAATGTCTGTAGAATCGGCCCTGGATCAGCAACGCCTGTCGTCTCAATCAATAATCGATCAAACGATAACTCCCCATCTCGACGGCGTTTTGCGATCCGTAGCAACGCATCCCGTAAATCACCGCGAATCGAACAACAAATGCAACCATTCGTCAATTCGATCATCTCTTCGTCACTTCGTTCAATCAATGCTTCATCAATATGAACAGAACCTACTTCATTGACGAGCAAGGCAAACTTTTCTGTCGGTTGAGAAACGAGATGATTGAGTAGCGTAGTTTTACCGGCACCTAAAAAACCAGTAATGACGGTCGTACGTATTTTGTCTTGCATGATTTCACTCCTTAGCGTCCTTGTTGCTGACGCCATTTTTCTTTTCGTGCATCGAGTAGATCAATCGCATGAAGATACCAAGCATCTGTCGTTTGCGGCGTAACACTTGATCCCCACTCGCGTTTACCATGGTGTGATAATACCATATGCATGAGACGGTGATAAACAGCACGAGGTAATCGGATATCTTCTTCTCGAAGTGTTTGTTCGAGAACAAAACAACCATACGGCATATGACCCATCAATACACCGTCCGGATCAAGCGCAATACCCGCCAGTTCTTCCTCTTCTTCTGTTACGTGCAACAGTCTTGAAAAACGATCTGTCGATGCACCCGCATGCGTATACTCCCATAGCTTTCCGATGTCGTGCAATAAAATACCGAGCAACAACTCATTCGGATTCGGTCGTTGATCTAACAGAGCAATCCCTTTTGCCGCTTGATAGAGGGCATCAAAACTGTCATCCCAAGAAAATTGACGTATCTCTCGTTCAGCTGCTTGGAAGAGTTCATTTTTATGATCGGCTTCTGCTTCTTGAATACATTTGAGTAGCATCAAGTATGGTTGTTCACTATCACAAATTCCTCGACCAATCGTCATCATACAAGCAGTATGTTTCAGCAAACCACCGATATAGGCATGGTGATGAAACAGCGCAGCCGGTCGTGTTGAAAAATCCGCCCAGTACTGTCGCAGAATCGAGAGCGCGATTTCTTGGTAAGGAGAATCAAGTTGACCGACTAGTCCAAGCAACTGATCACGATACGTTTCAAGCGATTCATCTGCTGGTAATTGTGGTAGGAACTGCGTCGGTGAGGCGTCATGAATCGGAGTGACGCGCTGAACGGTCAATGACTTGTTTCCGGATTGCGGCGGATATTCCTCTACCTTTGCCTCGACCCGAACGATTCGTGTTTCGAGATATGGACGAAGTGCTTCTTCTGCCGTTCCTTGATTGATCCACTGTTTCCCCTTACAAGATCCAGCGGGCGAATTGAACGTGAACTGCAGCCATTCTCGTCCGGTTTGACCTGTGCGGATTTCACCCGAGGCAACGAGTAACACTTCTTCGATTCGTTCACCCGAAACAAGCGTCTCTATCGAAAGTCCAATCGGTTGATTCGATTGATGGATGGAAAAAGTATCATTTTCATAAGAAGGCATCGTCACTTCCGGAAGTGCTTTGAATAATTGAATCACGTCATCTCACTCCTTTTTCTTCACTCATATCATAGCAGACACGATTTCATCACGACTACTAGTAAACAGATATTGTAAGCGTTTTCTAAATGAATTATGATGAAACTGGAAGTCTATTTTATGCTTAAGGAGGAGAAACGATGATTCGACCACTTACTCAACTATACAGTGAAGCTGTTGGCACACTCGATCAATGGACGGTATCCGAAATCGTGACCCGCGATCAAATTCGGCAAGCTGTCCAGTTGTACGATCCATATCAAATGCATACGTCGTATGCTTTGGAACATTTGTTGATTCATGAATTGCGTGAGGCTTGTCATTATGTCCAAGAACAAGGGCTAACGTTGGCTGATGCGCAAACAGAGCTTCTCATCCTCTCTGCTTTCCAAAGTGATGCCGGCTATCAAGCAGAGGAAATTCAAGATATGTCTCCCACTGCAATCAAACGGCACTTATCTTCGCTAGACGCCGCCTTCAACCGACTATTACATCAACTATTTTTACATCAATCGCAACCAGACATCCTCTGTCAGCGATTCATGACGATCCTTTCAGGTGCGGTCGCCACAAAATGTGCAATCCGTGCTAAACGCCTCAAGGAAGCGACACTTGTTCATCCATAAAAAAAATCCTGACTCATGTGAGTCAGGATTTTTCATTCAACGACCTGGCATTCCAGCTCCTTGATTGGTTTTGTATGAAAATGCGGCGTTCCGCTTCGTCATATTCTATATTCATCATGCCAAACTATTCAAGGTCTGTCAATTCTTTTCTAAAAAAAAGTGGACCGATTTTCGATTGAAAATCAGTCCGAATGGAAGAGTGAATAATTACCATGGCAATGCTTGATTTCATCATACAATGCAATGGAAGCGTTTACAACCCCTTTTCGTTAAATTTTTTCAAGAAAATATTCGTTTGCGAGTGGCAAGTGGATGACTTCGATTCCACTTTGTCGCATGAGATTCAATCCGTCCCCATATTCATAACCTGTCGAATAAACGACACGATCGATTTTAGAAGCGATGAGCGCTAAACTACACGCATGACACGGACTATGTGTGACATAAGCTGTTGCATGACGAGCGCTCGTCGAATCAGCTGCTAGCTTACCGAGCGCGTTGATTTCAGCATGAATCTCATGTTGCTTCGACCATTCATGGTGTTCTTCCTGATTTTCGCACCGATAAAAGAGAATCCCGTTTCGTTCAATCAATTCTTCAACAATCGGGTGGTCAGGACGCGATGTATAGAGAATACCATCTTGCTTTAAGTAAATTTCGTTGCAATTCACATGCTGACTAGGTGTTCCGTTTATTCCAATTGAAATCGGCTTTTCATCTTTGACGATGACACAGGCAACGGATTTTGAGGCACATTTTGAATGACGGTCTGCCATCATCCGTGCGAATAATAACCATGTCGTATCCCATTTCAACTGCTTCTCTTCATTATTCATTCAAACTCTCCTTTCATGAAGGAAAGGAACACGAAATGTCGTGTTCCTTAGTATGGTCGATTCGGTAATTCTCTGCTTTTTGAGGCGACTTCGATGACTTTTTGTTTCAATTCATTCTCCATTCGCTCTAGTTCATGCTCTGCGTCGCGGCGCTTTTGTTTTCCTTCTTGTTGAATGCGTAATGTCTCATCCAGTGTCTCGATCAAGTTTTGGTGCGCCACTTTTAACGATTCAACGGATACGATACCTTTTTCGTTTTCTTCCGCAATTTCAATCGACGATTCCTTCAGCAACTTCGAATTTTGCTCAAGTAACTGGTTCGTCGTATTGGTGACATCCTTCTGCATTTCAAGCGCTGCTTTTTGACGCGACAGACTCAAAGATAGGACAACTTGGTTCTTCCAAAGTGGAATCGTATTGACGACTGCTGATTCAATTTTTTCCGCTAGAATTTGGTTATTTTGTTGAATGACACGAATTTGCGGTGCCATCTGCAAGCTAATCGTTCGGGATAATTTTAAATCATGGATTTTCTTTTCAAAACGATCCGTCAATTGAATCAAGTCATTCAATTCCTGTAACTTCGTTTGATCCCGCGATACCTCGACTTCCGTTCGTAACGGTTCGATTTCATGTTGACGAACGTGAGCGATTTTCGTCTCGCCAGCTGCAATATAGACGTTTAATTCTTCGAAATAACGCTTGTTCTTTTGATACATTTGATCGAGTAACGTGATGTCCTTCATCAATCCAAATTTTGATCGATCAAGATTGTGTACGACTTCTTCGAGATAAGCGCTCATTTTCTCGTATTGCAAGAAATACGTTTCCGCTTTTTTCTTCGCCCGACCGATGACCGGCACGTTCGACCAGAAGCTCTTTTTTTCTTGAAGCGTATCTGGATCCATTTGGCGGACACGCTGCATTAAGTCACTCAGCAATTTCCCTGCTTCCCCGCCGTCCTTCATCTTCACCTCACTTAAGACTTGATCAGAGAATTGTGATAGTTCACGCTGGACTGGCGCCCCGAATTGCATGACGGCATCCGTTTTTTGTAGATCGATCACCTGCAGTAGACGTTCAATCTTTTGTCGTTGTTCTGCCGGAACATCCGAAGGAATCATTTCTTCGACAGGGCGAGCCGGCATTTTGGGCGGTGTCTCCGCTACGTTTAAGTCGACCGACGGATCAGAAATCGTCGGTTGATCTTGCTCATCAGGCCATTGTTGCCATGTATCTTTATCAGAATGGGTCATGTCGGTAACTCTCCTCCTGTTTTCGTTGTTCAGTCTCTTGCGTCAACACCTTTTCAATCGTCAAGAGTTCCCGTTCTAAATCAACGGTATCCCCTTCAAGCAACAAGGTTTGTTGTTGCTTTAATTTTTGTCCGATCATTTTCAAGTTCGAAATCAATTGATTTTTCGTATCCAATTGAACTTGAGCGCCACGGCGTTCCAAATCGGCATATTTTTCTGAAATCGACAATAAGGAATCCAGATAGAACGTAAAGAAGTCCCGAACTTTTTTGACGTCGCGTGGACTTTCATATAACTCCTCGAACAAGACATGTGCTTCCCGTGAGACGATCCGCATCTCACTTCTGATTTCACCATCTCGAATCGAGGGAACGATTTGATCGTACGTCTGGATTTTTGTGAATCCTTCTTCGATCGTCCGTTGCAATACTTGAAGTTCTAAATCATCCGTCTCTTCAAATCGGCGTGTCGCCCGTTCCGGTTTTAAAATGACACTTCCGACGAACTCATCTTCGTCATCAAGTAGTAATTTCTTTTTCACATTTTTCCGCTTGATTTCGGTCGATTTCCGTTCTGTCCGATATCGTCGACCTGGTTTTGTTCGATAACCGCTCCAAATGAACCACAAACCAAGAGCGATGAAGATTCCCGAGAAGTTGAACGTATCGGCCAATTGTAGAAATACGAACATCATACCGATGGAACCAAATATCCACCATGAAGACTTCATGTCATCCCCTCTTCCTTCGTACTGATTCTTCTATCAGGTTTACGTGTCTTTATTTTAACATTACGTAACGTCTAACAAAAAGTTTCCCGTTTTTGCGAAATGTTATGCCTCGTGTATTTATATTTCAACATACTTTTAAAAATATCGCATCAGACCGAAGAATGAACTATCCGTTCTTTCTTTCGCATGATTCTTTTGACAACAAATAAGGTAGTCGACAAAATTGTCGACTACCTTAAAAAAGTGATCAATTATCCGAATAATGGCCATACAAGGATGATCAAAATCGCGATTGGACTCAAGTAACAAACACTCACACGCCACACAGGTACGATTTTTTTCATGAATGGACTCGTCACGAGTTCCTGTTCGACAAGAGTACGATCGAGCTTGTACCCAGCAAAAATCGAAATCAGTAAAGCACCAATCGGCATTAAAATATTCGAGACAAGGAAATCAACGCTGTCAAAGAACGTTTTCCCCATGAATTGAGCATCACTCAACATACCAAACGAGAGTGCGGACGGAATTCCGACGATCGCAATCGCAAGTGTCGCGAACCATGTCGTCCGCTTTTTATCACGCGATGTCGCATTCTCCTTACGATCCGTTAATGAAGCAACAACGACCTCAAGCATAGCAATCGATGACGTGATCGATGCGAAAGCAAATAGAAGGAAGAACAGTGTTAAGAACAACGAGCCAAACTGGATCTGACTGAAAACAGTCGGCAATACGATGAAAAGCAATGCCGGTCCTTCTGCAGGGTCAAGACCCGAAGCAAAAACAGCTGGGAAAATCGCGAATCCAGCTAATAATGAGACGGCGACATTCATCGCGACGATCCATGCGGCGGAACGATTAATCTCGCCACGTTCCTTCATGTAGGAAGCATACGTCAGCATCGCCGATACACCGAGCGATAAGGAGAAGAACGCTTGGCCAAGCGCACTCAGGACAGAAGTTCGGTTGAGGACCGAAAAATCAGGCTGTATGAAGAATTTAACACCTTCCATTGCACCATCAAGTGTCAATGATCGAACGACAAGGATGATGAAGCACACGAATAATAATGGCATCATGATTTTACTCATTTTTTCAATACCGGATTGAACACCACGTAAGACGATCCAACATGTCAAAGCGAGGAAAATCAATTGCCCTGAAATGACATATAACGGTGAGGCGGAAATCGTTCCGAACAATTCACCAAGCGCACCACTGTCCATCGTCGTCAGGCGACCTGTGAAACCAAGAATGGTATAAATCAAGACCCATCCTCCGATGACGCTGTAGAAAGAGAGCAACAAGAAACAAGCGATGACACCAAGTACACCAATGAATGTGAACTTCTTATGACCAAGTGCCGAGAACGCTTGAAGTGCTGTTTTTCCACTCGTACGACCGATTAAAAACTCGGCAATTAAAACGGGCAGTCCAAGTAATAAGGTAAACACGAGGAACAAGAGTAAAAACGCGCCTCCTCCGTTCGTTCCAGTCGTGTACGGGAATTTCCAGATGGCCCCCAGACCAATGGCGGATCCCGCTGCTGCTAAAATAAATCCAACTTTTGAAGCCCATGCGTTTCCTTTCATGGTGCTCCACCTCCTTTTCAAAATACTTTTTCATTGTACAGAAAGAATCATTGAAAGTCATCCTTTATCAAATATTTTCTTTAAAGCGTCAAAGCATAACCGCATATATGTACTGAAAGATAAAAAAGAAGGCCGTTTTTTATGACGACCTTCTTTTCATTCATTACTTTATATTATTGTGTGCCTCCATACATGCGCAGATACTCCGGCAATACTTTAACCGTAACCGGCGTATGGATGGCTTTCTCACCATCTGTATCGATGACTTTTGCGTCTTTTGTTTTCAACTGAAACCCACTCGTCAAGATATGTGTAAAGGAAGGATCATTGGCAAGACCAATTTTTTGAAGGATCACATCTCGAATAGTTGTCAAGTTTACTTCATCGACGATCACTAAATCAAGTTTGCCGTCATTATAGGCTCCATCTGATAAGTTCGTCTCGATTCCACCGAGCGATTCTCCGTTTGCTGCAAGAATGAGAACCGCTTCGCCGGTCATGTGACGGCCTTCATCTAAAATCAGTTCATATTCGAAGGGTTGTGCTTCTAGACTTGAGCGAATCGTCGATAGATAATATCCCATCTTCCCGAGGCGTGCTTTTTCTTCTGTATCGATGCCAATCGATGCCTCTGCGACAAGACCGACACCAAGGAAATTCAAGAAATAGCTATTTTCGACTTGTCCGAGATCGACCTGAACAACGTGTTGCATCGCGATCGCTTCTGCAGCAAGCCGAGGAGCCATCGGTAAACCAAGCGTTCGAGCGAAGTCGTTACAGGTCCCTCCAGGAATGATGCCGAGTATCGGGCGATCATCCAGTTTTGCGATCCCGTTGATTGTCTCGAACACCGTTCCATCTCCACCGATGACGACGACCGCATCAAATGCGGACGAATCTTCCGCAAATTGCATCGCATCTCCAGCTTGCTTCGTATTCTTGATGACGATTTCATCGAATAATGTACTTAATGGTTCGATGACTTCTCCAAGTAAACCCGTGCCGTTCGTCCCAGCTGTCGGGTTACTGATCAGTAAAAGTTTCATTGAATGACGCCTTCCTTCTTCAGGTAATCACGGGCGACCTCATTCGCCGTCTTCCCGCCGTATGCGACAGCTTCATTCATTTTTGACATCTCTTCATCTGAAATTTTACCTGACAATTGCTCAAGTGCTTGTTTTACTTCTGGATACTCCTCGATCGTCTCTTGTCGCAGAAGAGGAGCTCCTTCATATGGAGGGAATAGTTGCTGATCGTCTTTTAAGACGACCATGTCGTATTTCGCAATCTCCGGATCTGTCGAGTAGGCATCAATGACATCGATCTCACCTGACTCGATTGCTTTATAGCGCAATTTTGGTTCCATCGTGACGACTTTCTGGAAATTGACATCATATTTATCTTGAATCCCTTTATACCCATCCTGTCGATCCTTAAATTCTAACGTGAATCCAGCCGTCAACTGATTCGCGACCTGTTTTAAATCAGAGATCGTCTTCAAATCGTAGCGTTCTGCTAATTTCTTTGGAACAGCTACAGCATAGGTATTGTTATAGTTCATCGGTGGTAGCAAGGCTAAATCTTGTTTTTCAAGACCGGCTTTTGCCTGTTCATACACTTCTTTTGCATCATTCGACTTCGGTTTTTCATTCGTCAAACTAGCGAGAACTGTTCCTGTGAACTCTGGATACGCATCGATATCACCTGATTCGAGTGCCTTATAGACGAAGGTCGTCTTCCCGAAGTTCGGTTTGACTTGTACCGTCAAATCCGTTTCATCTTCAATGACGATCTTATACATGTTCATTAAAATTTCCGGTTCTACACCTAGTTTTCCAGCGACGACGAGATCTGGTCGTTCACTGCGACCGAAGGCAAAAGGTGCGACGACGATCGCAACCATCAAGACGACTGCCGTCACGAGACGTGCTGTTTGTCGTTTACGTGTCGCTACTTCCGTTTGACGTAATAAGCCATCAAATAAAAGCGCGAGCAGTGCTGCCGGAATCGCACCGAGCAATAATAGATAGTTATCGTTACGGTCAATCCCGAGGAGAATGATCGAGCCTAATCCTCCAGCACCAATCAAGGCAGCAATCGTCGCCGTACCAATGATCAGTACCATCGCGGTCCGAATCCCGGCCATCATAACAGGTAAAGCTAGTGGGAGCTCGACTTTCCAAAGGCTCTGCATCGGAGTCATCCCACATGCGCGTGCCGCTTCCTTAATCGAAGGATCAACTTCGGCAAGCCCTGTATAAGTGTTTCGAACGATCGGTAATAAAGAATACAAGACAAGTGCAATAATCGACGGGACTGTACCGATTCCGACAAGTGGTATCATCAGACCGAGTAACGCGAGTGATGGAATCGTCTGGATGACAGAGGTTACACCAATCGACCACTCACTCAGACGTTTGTTACGTGATAAGTAAATCCCAAGCGGAATAGCGATTACACAGGCAATGAGCAAGGAGATAACAGATAATTGGATATGTTCGATCAACGCTTGAAGCAATTCAGTCTTCCGGTCTTGATACGTTTCGATCAATCCATTCATTCGACACTCCCCCTGACTTGACGCATGAATTCTTGAACGAACGGATCGTTACTTGCTAATACCTCTTCCTTTGTACCGATGAAAGCAATCTCTCCAGCGTTCATCAGACAGATACGACTGCCTAGTTTCAACGCTTCGTTCATATCGTGCGTGACGAACAAAATTGTTTTACCAAGCTCTTCGTTTAGATGCAACAAATCATTTTGTAGTTGTTCACGTGAAATGGGATCAAGCGCAGAAAATGGTTCGTCCATCAAGATGACGTCTTGTTCTGCTGCGAGTGCCCGCATAACCCCAACACGTTGTTGTTGTCCACCAGAGAGTTCACTTGGATATTTTTTCTTAAGTGAGGTATTTAACCCAGTCAACCGAAATAATTCATCGACCCGTTGTACTACTTTCTCCTTATTCCACTTCAATAACTCAGGCACGACGCTGACGTTCTCCTCAATCGTCATATGTGGAAAGAGGGCAATCTGTTGTAAGACATAGCCAATTCGCCGACGGAGTTCATGTTCATTGATCGACATGATCGGTTCACCATCGATCCAAATTTGTCCTTCCGTATGATCAATCAATCGATTGACCATTTTCATCGTCGTTGTTTTACCGCACCCTGAAGGGCCAATCAAACAAAAAATCTCGCCTTGTTCAACCGTAAAATTCACGTGTTGCACTGCCTTTGTTCCGTCTGCATACGTTTTGCCGACATCCTTGAATTCAATCACGAACCATCCCTCGTTTCCCGGTTTATTATCTTTGTAAAATTCCCCTTTCTTAGACATTCTAAAACCTATTCCGTTCACTCTTTCCCCTGTTTTCTAAATCCAACATCGAACAGTTCGTTATTATATTCTTCATCAAAACAAAAAAGACGATGGAAACTATCCATCGCCTAACCATATACGTCTCTTATTCGAACGTCACCGTGACTTGACGGCGACCCCATTCTAAAGCTTCTTGTTTTGAACCGACAAGAAGATCCATGATTTTCCCGCGAATCGCACCACCTGTATCAAGCGCAATCGCATCGCCGAAACCTTCTACATGTACCTTAGTTCCAAGCGGTACGACCGATGGATCGACAGCAACGATGCGACGTCCTTCGTATGTAATCGTATTCGTGACGTCATAACCCGATGCCGTTAAGGCACGACCATTATACAAACGGCTTCCATTGTTTTCTGGATTCGTCGTATATGCTGTCGTCTCAAATGTTTCCGTACGTTTTGTGGAACGGTCAGCGTTTGCTTGTGTTCGACTTTGTTTCTTTACCTGTTGTGCTTCCTTTTTGGCTTCTTGTGCTGCTTTTGCTTTTTGCTCTGCTTTTGCTTTTTGCTTAGCCAAGGCTTTTAGACGCGCTTGTTTTTTCGCCTCTGCTTGTTCACGCTTTTCTTGAGCAGCTTGGCGTTTCATCTCTAATGGATTTTGTACGATCGTCTTCTCCGTACCGATCCCGATTTGTGCTGCCGATGCTTCATGATGCGGCAAAAGAATAAATATGAATCCCGTTAAACAAAGGGATAAAAGGAATGATGTTCGTTTCATGTTGATGCCAACCTTTCTCGCCGTTTTACGACCCGCACAACGTATCATGGTGACAAATAGTTTGAAAAGCGAACACTATAAATTGAAATATATCTGTCAAAAAGTAACGAAATGGTTACACGCTTACAAAAAACGCTCTCAATCGTTGTGTATCAACGTTTTTATATTTTGTAACCGTTCTGTTACGAATTAGTCTTTGTTACTCTTTTGTAATAAATGTATCTTTTCGATGTTTTCAGTCATTTTGTCCAATTCTTCAAAAATTAAAAGAATGTATGATTTCATTATTATTCAGTTCACTGGATGATCATAAAAAAGCACACCAATTATATGGTGTGCTTTCATACATTATTTTGTTTTACGTTCTAACAATTCAATCTCTGACTTTAATAAGACTTGTTTTTCGAACTCTAAGCCGAGTGCCTCAAAGTTTTTCGTGTGGGATACATCACCAACGACCGTATTTGTCAATACAGCCGTTACTTCTGCTACCCAGCCTTCTTTCGTTTTTACCATATCGCCAACGATATAATCGAATAACTCTTCTGTTTCTTCCATTTGACTCATCTCCTGACACGTTCAATTACAGTTAATCATATAAAATAACGACCGAAAAAGCTAGTCACGCGTCAATTGAGCCAAGAACTGGCGCAAGATTTTAGCGGTTAATCCCCAAATCAGATAATCACCGTGCTCATAAAAATGCTCCGTGACTGTATACGTACGATCCAGGTATGCTTCTCGATTCGCCATGCGTTCGGTCGGCACTTCCTTACCAGGGCGAATCCGCCACTCCATATCTCCTTTAATCGGCTTCGAAGTCATTAATTCCGTTAATGACACGAGAAACACATGATCGACTTCGGCCGGAGAAGGATTAAAGTCTGTCGCATGGAGAATGCCAAGATACGGGTAAATGATCGACCGGTTCGGTGTCACGAGTGGTTCTAGCGTTCCAATCACTTCGATCTCAGAAGCACTGACATTTAATTCTTCGACCGTTTCACGGATAGCCGCTGCTTTCGGTAATTCACCGCCATCGATCCGACCACCCGGAAAAGCGATTTCACCTGGTTGCGAACGTAATGTCTTGGCTCGTACTTGAAATAACAAATAGACTTCGCCATCCTGCTCAACTAACGGAACGAGTACGGCTGCCGCATGACGAGGTAAACGTTCTTCAGAATCTACGTAATGCTTTCGGATATCGGCTAAGTTCACCTGTTTCATCGCCCTTCTTGTGCAACGTGTTGGTACGCCTCTTCCAGATGGCGCATACGGACGATGAGATCCGCATTCTTAGCAATCCGGTCCGATAAAATCGATCCTGCTACCGTCTTGTAATAGGCGTTTAAGGCATGTCGTTTCGTCAGATGTGCCTCGTTCTGACGGATGTATTCCTTAAAATTCGCAATCAATCGTTCTGTCGTAAAAAGTTGTTCGTTCACAAGTTTCATCCTTTCACACGTCAAGCGTGTCATCAATAGTTTAATGGTAACGAGTTTTGGCTAAGATGTAAATTAAGGGGGGTTATCCGTGAATAAAAAATTAGATGTCCTCATTATCGGTGCCGGACCAACCGGTTTAACACTCGCACTCGCACTCTCGCGCTATGGATTATCCTTTCGCATCGTCGAACGTGCAAGCGGACCATCCGTCGTCTCAAAAGCGATTGGGATTCAAGCGCGTTCTCTGGAGTTGTTCGCAAGGCTTGGTGTTGCAGAAGACTTGATGGAGAATGCGATTAAAATCAATCAAGGAAACCTCTATGTCAATGGCGCATGGCAGGCAAAACTTGATTTTACGGATTTGAACACACCCTTTCCGTTCGTCACGCTGTTACCTCAAAGTGAGACGGAACGGATTCTTGAAGCACGACTCGCCACATATGGACACGTAGTCGAGCGCGAAACAGAATTAACAGGGTTTGCTCAATTTCCAACGTTCGTTACTGCATCCTTACAACATAAAGGAGAAACAGAGACGGTCGATGCTTCCTTCATTATCGGAGCAGATGGCGCGAACAGCTTCGTCCGTCGAGAGCTCGGACTCCCATTCAGTGGAAAGTCGTTCAAAGAATCGTGGGCACTGGCTGACATCGAGGTCGACTGGCCGCTCTCTTCTGAGGAGGTTCATATCTTCTTCTCTGATCATGGCGTCATCGAGTCTTTCCCACTTCAGTCGAACTTGTTCCGGATTACCGGCAATCTAACGAGCGGACCTGTTCCGACCGACCATAAAGCGATTGACGATTTTTTACAAAATCGAGCCAAAGTACCGTTTGAGCTCAAAAAAGTCCATTGGTATTCCATGTTTCGCGTCCATAACCGGATTATCGAGAAATTCGGACACCACCGGATTTATTTGATCGGGGATGCAGCACACATCAATTCACCCGTCGGTGGTCAAGGAATGAATACCGGAATTGCTGATGCGATGAACCTCGCTTGGAAACTATGGTGTGTCCATCAGTTTAAGGCGAGTTTTCCGTTACTTGATTCTTATAGCGTCGAACGTCGAGAAGCGGCACAAGGGATCTTACGATCAACCAATCTTGCGACGGAACTTTTGCAAATCAATATTCCTTTTTTATTGCCCTTGCAGGAAAAAGTCATTCGAAATAGTCTCAAGATCGCACCCTTACATCATTTCGTGACGAACCGAATTGCACAGCTTAACAGCCACTACCCAGCGAGTTCGACCTTCGTCACACAAGGACACTTTAGTCCATTGACACCAAAACCAGGTGAACCGATGCCTTACAGTGAAGTCGTTCACCCGCGGACGAAAAAGAACGAACTATTGTTACGTCGTGCCGATCGGAATTTCTTATTACTACTGTTCTTACCAAAAAATGCAACCGATGATCTTCTTGAGCCATTCAAGGAACTCGCCTATACCTATCCCGATCTATTTGAGACAGTACCGATCCATCAATCCCTTAAAGAGGATGGTGTCGTCGATCAAGGCGGTGAACTGGCACGACGCTTTGGCATCAAGCAATCCGGATTATATTTAATTCGCCCTGACGGTTATATCGCGTATCGCCAACAAGGTTTGAAAAGTAAATCGTTCGCCCGCTATGTTGAACGTTTACTTTATGCGCGTTAACTCGGTATGATAGTAAATGAGGTGAAGGCAAAGATGGATATACAGCTAGTTCGAACGGTTTTAATCATTCTTTTAGTCATTGCATTTCTCGTCATCGTCAGCAGACGAACGAAGGAAAACCTTCGATGGTCACTAATCGGGGAAGCATTTGGTGAAAAAAGAGAAGATTTATTAAAGGACGCTGCGCGACTCGAAGCAGCTGACTTAGAGATTCGAGTCGAACGCGGCGTCAAAACTTCGTTTTTATTCCGACGTTTCAGTAAAGACTTGGATGATCGCGTAGCGGTGTATGTCTTGAAAGAAGACTTGGATCAAGCTGAAGACATTCTTGCGTCTCGACCAAGACGATGAATTCAAACGAAAAGGCAGTGAAGCGAGCGCTTCACTGCCTTTGTTCATTCCTGTTGCTGCGCGAGATAAAACGCAACTTGTTTTCGTTCTTGCTCTTGAACAGGGGAGGATTTCTTTGAGACGATGAACGCCCGCACATCTTTAAAGCTGTGCCCCGTCGGGAATTTAATTCGTTCCGTCCGCATCTGTGGTGCATTCGGAAAAAGTGTAATGCCATGAATCGGAATGATGATCCCTTGTTCTTTTAGCGTTTTTCGAACCGCTTGAACGATTTGTTTCGACTGATGGATGGGATGAGGTGCAAACACTTTTCTTCCATGCTCAGAATCCATGACATGACAAGATTCCTCCGTCATCCATTCTACGACCGCATCGTTTTGTAACACGAGGAACAATCCTTTTGGTCCGATCAGCGCAAAAGGAATGACAATCGTGTCAGAAAGACGAATCCGATCAAACAACATCCAATCAAAACGACAAACATGACGGATTTCATTACAGAGTACATCCGTCTCACTCGTCGTCGTACTCACTTGTTTACTTGCAAAAAAACGACGGCGCGGTGGTTCAGGAACAGAAGCAGTCATGACTTGTAACATGGTTCATCATCCTTTGTAGTATGTATTATTAGTTATCTTAACACCGTTTTCGTTCAGATGACGATTCTTTCAAAAAGAAGGAAATAAAAAAGACACTTCTGATCTGACAGAAATGTCTTTTTTGATGCGTCAATCTTGGTGCGGACGTCCGAAAACGGCCTTCTCTAGATTCGAAATACGACGTAACATATCATAGTTCGATGAACTTGATACTTGTGGTTCCGCTTGTTCGACGCGGCGTTCTTCACGTCTTACCGGTTGTGCTGGTGCTTGTTTTAACGCCTCGTTCTCTTTCTTGAGACGTTCGATCTCACGTTCGAATCCTTCATAATCTTTAATGATTTGATCCAAGTATCCATCGACATCTTCGATGACATAGCCACGGAGGCCGGTTTTGAATTCCTTTTTGTAAATATCGTCCGCTGTCAACAATGGCTTATACATCCTCTTCACTCCCACTGATCATTGTATTGTAATTCTTGTTCGAGCCAAGATAAATCATCTTGTGTAATTAAAAACAACTGATAATCGGATTGTTCCATTTCTATTCTAGCACGCTCTACTAAAAATTTCGCCGATCCTCCATGTTCTTCATCAAATACCGACAATAATCCTTGGCTTTTTTGAATCATGAACTCGGTTTTATTCCGTAACTGCGATGGATCCGTATACGGTTTCTGACTGATTGCTTCGACGAAGTCCGCTTGTTCAAGAATGGAAAGGTACTGGGCTTGAACGGGCTCTTTCCAGCGTGCTTCCTGTTCCAAGAACGGCAAAAGAATACCGAGACGAATATGGGGATACTCTTCCTTTAATTCAAGTACGACCTCGCATGCCCAGATTTCGCAACCCGGTGAGGCATTCGTGATAAACCACTCTGTGCCTCGATCCTCAATTAAGCGAATCATCCGCTCTCGATAGGCTGCCTTTAAGACCCGGATACCAGGGTGTTTTTGATCAAAGATACCTAGTTCATTGGGTTTGTATCCTGTGATGGCGACAACTTTCACGCGTCACACTTCCTTTTCAACCGACGTCCTCGATGATCCAGCTCTGCCAAGATTCGTTCTTTTTTAGTAATCAACCAATGATGTCGCTCGACGTGTTGTCGTGCTCGTTCCGTATAATCATAAGCAAGCACTGGATCTTTTGCAATGTGCTCTGCCCACTTCGCAAGCTCAACATACCCTAAATAACTGTCGCTCTTCAAGAAACAATCTCGAGCTTGTTCATGGTTCTTCATTTTTTTATGCAAATATCCTTGGCGCAACCATCCTTCTGCTGATAGTTCTTTGACTTGTTGAAAATGAGCGTGTGATCCTTCATGAATTCCGAGATCTGCCAGCCAAATCGCGATGTTTTCTTGAATTGGGGAAGGCGCCTCCGCTCGATGTGTGACGAGTCGGTTGCACGCATCATACAGTCCGACAAGCGTCAGACAATCATCCAGATGATGTTGTAAGACCCCTGTCATGATATCCGGATGCTGGTGTTCGACGTACTGGAAGTAATGCATCGGTGCCAAAAATCCAGGTAGATCCCCTTCCCGTTCAAATCCGATTCGCTCTTCCATCGCAGTCAATCGATAGGAATCATACATTCCTTTAAAGATTCGCCGCGCAACATGAAGTAAATCGAGATGGCCGACTTTCGGCAAACGAGGAACACGTTCCCGAACGAAGACATGACGTGTCTTGATTTGCGGCCAATCAAAGCTTTTCCCGTTATAGGTCACAAAGCGGACATCATCTCCGATATCGTGCAGGAAGTGATGGTAAAAGGCAGCTTCAAAGTGCGGATGCGGTAAGAAATATTGTCGCATCAGCAATCCGCCCTGCTCAAAGCGCGCGAACCCGAGTAAAAAGATCGTCGTTCCGGTTCCTCGTAATCCTGTCGTCTCTGTATCAAAGAAAATGACCTGCTCGAGCGGGACATCTAACGCAAGCGGCGGATGCGGCAATTGTAAGGACTCATACACTTCAGCAAAGCTTCGGTCTCCATGTCGATCTGTTAATGCATATCGCTTGTCGATCCTGACAATCCACTCTTCTTCGAACGTCAAGATATCGGCCCCACGATCAATCCAGGCTTGCTGTTCGTCAGTCCATCCGATTGGTGTCTTCAGCGTCTCCACTTCAGGAGCGGAAGACACTTGATCCTCCGTTGCGGC
The DNA here is from genome assembly GCF_018618955.1 of Exiguobacterium sp. s191. Taxonomy (NCBI): domain Bacteria; kingdom Bacillati; phylum Bacillota; class Bacilli; order Caryophanales; genus Exiguobacterium; species Exiguobacterium sp. s191. Next base: position 1,147,336 of record NZ_JACSNC010000001.1, read on the forward strand.
GTCTGATGTAGATTTCAGCATACGTCTAAGACGATTTTTCATGATAGTTCCTTCTCCATTTCTGCTAACAACTGAATCGTTCGTTCTTTCTCATCTGATACGCCAACCATACCGATACAAGCAGGACAACCGTCCTGACAAGGGCATGTGACGATCGAATCACGGGCGGCACGCAACATGACACCGCGTTGCTTATAAATCGACTCCGCGAGACCGACACCCCCTGGATAACGATCATATAGATAAACAGTTGGCTGTTGCGTGTGTGTCGCCTTGACTTGCGGCACGACGAAGACATCACTGGCATCACACATCAAATAAAGCGGTGCGACACGTCTGAGACTATTCGCGACCCCTTCTAACACTTGTTCGAGCTCTGTCGAAGAGCGTGCGTGATCGGGTAAAGTGAACCAAACACCTGTTGTATGAATTTCTCGTTCCGGTAAGTGAATCGGACCAGACCCGATGTTCTCATGCGTACCGAACTTAATCTTCTTAAACATCGTTGCCATTCCGCGGACGCTGACATCGCCGCGCGCAACACTATATTCTCCCTCTGCATACTGTTCATCTTCTTCGAGCACGGAAAGGTCGACTGAAAAATTAGCATCCGTATAATAATCAACGTCCACGGCACGGACGAACGCTTTTTTCTCTTCAAAATCCAAATGCTCAACTTGGTATTGATCGGCTCCGTGAAGATAAATGGCCTCGTCATGTAACAATGTCATCGCACTAAACGTATCCATTTCACCGATGACTCGATTCGGTACCTCGGTCTGATCGACGATGATGACGTTCTCTTGATCACTCGACCGAAGCGATATTCCATGAGCCGGAAACGCATCGTTCATCCAATAAAAGCGATCGCCACGTTCGTGCAGGACACGCTCTTCGACTAAGTATTCGAGGATATCTTCCGTCTCGAGAGTCCCAAATGATTCTCCTTTCGTAAAAGGCAGTTCAAACGCTGCACATTTGACGTGATCGACGGCAATGATCAGATTATCCGGATCAAGTCGGGCTGCTTCCGGGGATTGATTCAAGAATAACTCTGGTCGTTCTGCGACATATTGATCGAGCATACCGGAAGAAGCGACGAGAATGATTAGTGCATCATCTTGTCGACGTCCCGCACGCCCTGCCTGTTGCCAGAGCGAAGCAATCGTTCCCGGATAACCATTCATGATACAGACTTGCAGTTGCCCGATGTCGACACCAAGTTCGAGAGCATTCGTCGAGACGATACCGGTGATCTCTCCTTGACGTAACCGTCGTTCGATATCCCGTCGCTCACTCGGCAAATAACCGCCCCGGTACCCTTCGATGGATCGAGGACCGAGTTCATGAGGATAGATGCTTCGTAGATACGTCAGCAAGACTTCAACGCGAACGCGTGACCGTGCAAAGACGATCGTTTGGAACTTTTTCTTGATGAAGCGCATCGCCAGTTGTTTCGTCTCAAGCGTCGCTGAACGTCGAATGCCGAGTTGTGCGTTGACGATGGGTGGTTGATAGACGAGAAAATGTTTACGTCCTGTTGGCGCACCGTTATCATCAATCAAACCGACTGTTTTTTCTGTCAGTCGTTCTGCTAGTTCCTGCGGATTGGCGATCGTTGCACTCGTCATGATGAAGACGGGATCACTACCATAATACCGACAAATCCGTCGCAGGCGACGAATGACATTGGCGACATGGCTACCAAACACACCACGATATGTGTGTAATTCATCAATGACGATATACTTCAAGTTCTCGAACAGTTCGATCCATTTCGTATGGTGTGGTAGGATGCCGGAATGTAGCATATCCGGATTCGTGATGACGATATTACCAGCTTTTCGTACTTTTGTTCGAATCGTCGGTGACGTATCTCCATCATAGGTAAAACATCGGATCGGCGCCTCTAATTGATCGATCAGTTCAAGTAATTCACTATTTTGATCCTGTGCGAGGGCCTTTGTCGGATAGAGATATAATGCCCGCGCGTTCGGATGCTCTAACAAATGCGATAAGACCGGTAAGTTAAAACAATAGGTCTTTCCGGAGGCAGTCGGTGTGACGATGACCGTCGACTCTCCCGCTTGTACACGTTCAAATGCTAACCCTTGGTGACGGTACAATTGCGTGATCCCACGTGTTCGAAGAGCTTGTCGTAAACGCTCCGGTAGTCGTTCTGGAAAATCGACATACCGCCCAGCTGTCGCTTCCATCGTTTTCATATACGTAATCCGCTCCATGAACGAGCGGTCCTGTTTCAATTCTTCGAGAAATGCAACGAGCGTTTGTTTCGCTTGCATGCCTTCACTTCCTTCCACTTCTCATTATACAAAAAAAGAGGCAAGACCAAAGAACGAACTACTCGTCTTTGGTCTTGTCTACTTTACAAGTGACGCTCCTTTATTAATCTTCAGAGTCATCTCCATTGTTATTCGGATTGTTGGTATTGTTGTTTCGTTCCGTCGAACCATTCGAATTGTTTTGCGCGTTTGCTCCATCATTCGAATTCGGTGCATCTGTTGCTGGTTCGTCCGTCGTCGGTTCATCCGTTGCCGGTTCATCCGTCGTCGGCTCGTCCGTCGTCGGTTCGTCCGTTGTCGGTTCGTCCGTTGCAGGTTCATCCGTCGTCGGCTCGTCCGTCGTCGGTTCATCTGTCGATGGTTCGTCCGTTGCAGGTTCATCCGTCGTCGGTTCATCTGTCGATGGTTCGTCCGTTGCAGGTTCATCCGTCGATGGTTCATCCGTCGTCGGTTCTTCTGCTTCAGGATCGGTAACCGTTACCGTCGTCGAGACCGGACCAGATTCCTCTCCAGACGCTTTCGCTACGACTTGGAACGTTGACCGTCCTGGTTTCAAACCATTGATGGCAATTCGATTCGTCGTGCTCGTACCAATCGTTGATGTTTCACCGTCAGCATCTGTCATCGTCACTTCAAACGATACATCGTCATACCCATTGGCACGAAGCGCAGCATCATTATAGTTCCAAGTCAGTTCACCGCTCTTTGTGTCTTCATCGTAAGATGCTTGTAATCCAGTCGGAGCGGGTACCGTCTTTTTTTCAACGACAGGTTCCTTCGTCCCTTTCACGTACAATTCGTTTCCGATACTGAGGACAGAACTAGGTTGTTCAAATGGTGCTGGCGTACGATCACGTGTCTTCGTGATGAAATCTTTCCAGATTTGCTGTGCCATCGTACTGTTGTACGGACCGCTAAGTCCGGCTCCATTGTTGTTTCCGGATTTCGTCGTCCCAGTCCAGACACTGATTGAGACATCCGATGTATATCCTGCGAACCAGACATCTTTATAGGCATTCGTCGTTCCTGTCTTACCGGCTGCATCAAATGACAATCCAGCACTCGGGAACGTACCACCTGGTTTTAAGACGTCACGCAGCATATCCGTCAACATATACGCTGTATAGTCTTCCATTGCCTTTTTCGATTTGATTGGTGATTTGATTTTCGATCCATCACTATACTCAATCGATTTGATGACGTGTGGCTTGATATAATCGCCACCATTACCAAGTGTGGCATACGCTCCTGCCATCTGTGTCGTATTGAAACCGTGTTTCATCCCACCAATCGCATACGCAGGCGAAATCGACTCATCGTCTTTCATCTTTAAGCCAGATTTTTCAGCGAACGCCTCGACTGAATCACCGCCGATTTCTTGATACGTTTGGATGGCCGGTGTGTTTGCCGAGATTTTTAACCAGTGGCGGATCGTATTCGTGCCACGGTATCCATCGTAATAGTTACCAATCTCTTTTCCGTTGACTTCTGTCGGTTTATCCGTCAATTGTTTCGCAGTCGACCACTTATCATTTTCGATCGCTGGTCCGTAAGCGAAGAATGGTTTTGCGGACGATCCCGGTTGATGCGGTTCATTCGCAAAGTTTCGTCGCGCTGTGCCTTTACCTGGATTTTTACCATCAACGACCGCAAGGATTTCTCCAGTTTGCGTGTTGACCGCTGTCGCAGCTGTTTCCGCATATTCCGGTAACTGAACGATTTGGTCTTTCTTGATCGCTTCATTCATATAGTCGTGCATCGGTTTATCGATCGAAGTATAGATCTTCAACCCTTGACCGTAGATGTCTTTTCCTTCTAAACCAAAATCATCTTCTAACTCTTTTGATACCATATCGAAGATGACGCTGTCGTACGATTCATCCTTCGTCGACTTTGGCGCCGGATTGATTAATTTTGAGATCGGTTGTTTGACTGCCTTGTCTCGTTGCGCTTGTGAGATGACGCCTGTCGTCAACATCGCATCAAGAACTTGTGTCTGGCGCCATTTCGTCAGTTTTGGATCTCCTTTAATTGGATCGTATGCGGTCGGACGTTGTGGCAGTCCTGCGAGCATCGCAGCTTCCGCGTAATTCAACTTATCAACTGATTTGTTGAAGTAAGCTTTTGAAGCCGTCTGAATCCCAAACGAGTTTTGACCGTAGTAGTTTTTGTTCAAGTACATCTCTAAAATTTGATCTTTTGTATAGTCCTGCTCTAAACGAATTGCGAGCCATTGTTCTTGGACTTTCCGCGTGACCGTTTTATCGAAGCTAAGGAATGATTGTTTGACGACCTGTTGTGTGATCGTCGACGCACCTTCCGATCCGAAACCATCCGTCACGTTCGCGATGATGGCTCCGCCCAGACGACGGAAATCAATTCCGTTGTGCTGATAGAAACGACGGTCCTCAATCGAGATGAATGCGTCTTTAACGACTTCCGGTACTTCATCGATTGACACGTATTCTCGACTCGTTCCGCCTTTCGTAATCTCTTCCTTATTGCTCGCATAGATTTTCAATGGCAGAGCATCTCGAAGTTCTGTCTCATCGAGCTCAGGTGCCGTAGCAATCGCGTAAGCGGCAAATCCGCCTCCGACTAACATCATGACGATGAATAATCCGGTAGCGATCAGCAATAACTTTTTCCAAAGTGGACCTTTCCCACCGGAACCTCCACCTGACTTTTTCTTTTGGGGACGTTTCGTCCGTTTCATCTTTTTCTCAGATGACTTCGTCTCTTCACGACGTGCGACACGACTTCTTTCCATATGCTATCCTTCTCCTTCAATCAAAAAGTGTCTGAATTGAAATATAGTTCGTCCACTGCCTTTAAATAATCGATGGCAGGGTACGCGCCAGTCTCGACTTTGATACCGTCTCGTTCAATGACCGTCAGCGGAATTGATTTTCGTCCGCTTTCTAGCTGATCCCACCAGGGGAACACGTGCTCGACTGAAAGCACATATTGCACATTATACAGACTGAAACGAATGATGACAAAACAAATTCCTCCATGTTCGACACATTGACGCATGTGTGCGATTTGATGGGGGTGAAAATTTTTTATCGGGAAGGACGTTTTATTCGTCGTCTCCTTCGCTTCGAAATCAATATATTTTCCGCGATAAACACCGTTATAGTCCGTCGTCGACGGTTGCTTGAAATAGGCTTCCTTGACGACCGCTGCCGACCGTTTCGGATAATCAACTTGGACGATTTGTAACGGAGTGGGTTTCTTGTGAATGATTGCCCGATTATGGGTCAGGTAAAACGTATTACTTTCATTCAATAATTTTTCGAGCGTCATCCCTCGATTCGAAAAGGTGGAATCGGTTGATCGCGCCTTCTTGATTCGGGTTCCATGCGACTCGAGTGGCTTTTGAAATTTTTTACCGTTCGGGTAATTCAAAACGATTCCCCTCCTATCGCGTTTATTGTACCATGATATGTGATTGTACCGTATCGGCCGAGAGGAGTAGTTAAAAACCAATGACAATTGAACCGTTATTACAAGAGATTGAACGTATTTATCAAGAAGGACGTGCCGGAACCGAATATGACTTCAATCGAGACGTCGTACCGTTCGTTGAACGAGCGGATCAACTGATTGCACAGTGGCAAACGAATGCCCAAGATAGTCCTTACTTACGACCTAGCATGGTCGAAAGCGCCGTTGATCAATTGAAGCAAATTTCCGTCCAAGCATTTCAGCCGAAAACGAGTCTGAAGCGCTTCAATGAAACGATTAAATCCGTTCGTTATATCGATCGCTTGATGAATGGTGAAGAATAACGATTAAAAAACAGGAATTATCTTCCTTAAGTCGAACACCTAATCATACGAAGGAATGTTTCTACGGTTTCACTTATCAGGCTATAGCTTTTCAGCCGCCTAGCGTGTAAAGTGGCATCAAGAGCATTTCTTTCGAAAAGACTGTGTAATTATTGTGCAATTGGAGGAGATTCATTTGAACAAACGGGTACAATCGAACGTCAAAGGCGTTGACGTCAAAGGATTTCCTAAGAATTCGACCCCTGCCCCGAAGAAATACATCATGTTTGTCGACGAGACGGGGAAACTCCAATTGCCCACTATATAATAGGAAGTTACGCGAAACTGTTCTCAAACATGATTGATTCCCCGTCACTTTTAGATGTATTGCTTGTGTGAAATCAGGTGTGCAATCGCACGTTTTTACTATAAGTGTGCAATGAGGTGTGCAATTAAAAATTGCACACCTCATTGTGTTTCTAAGTATTCTTTAGGTGGTAAATACTCATAAATTTATGTAATTGTGCAGCTGCTCGTCGTGGGAACGGGAGGCAAAAAGAAGATGAAGATTCTACTACTTGGAGAAAATCAGCTAGCAATCACTGGGGACGTTACTGAAATTAAACGTGTCGTCGATACACTCACGACGGGTAGTCAAGTTGATCTACTGCTCAAAACTTCTTGCATGAAAAAAATCAATGTCATCCTTCCAAATAATCGAGATATCGTCACGAATGAGCAAGTTGCCTTCGTCTTTGAATAATAAAACGGGAAAGGGGAGGTCCCCTTTCGCGAATTCCAGTCGTCATACCCTTTCGACTTCGCCCGATTTCGCCCGACCTCTCCCTGGTTCCCTTATGGGGAGTCTTAATCATATCATTAATTATCCATATTTACCCATTTTTAAATCATTGTATTTTTCCTCCTGTTTTATTATTGTGATATTTATGATGAAGAGGAGGAAAAGCATGGCGTTCAGCGTTTGGATTGATTCAGCAGCTGCAATTGCTGCGGCAGTTGCTGCCGGTTTTGCAGGTTGGTCTGCTACAGTAAGTAATAAACAGTTTGAAGCACAAAAGAAAGAAAAAGAAGAATCAGAAAGACCTCGATTGTTACCTGTAAATAAAAATATTTCAGTTGAAGTTGCTTCTATTTTTACTGATTGGGATTTGAACAAAATCAATCTAACTCCCATTAAAGATAAATTCGTAAAAGCACCTATCGAGATGATTAATACAGGCAAGTCATTCGCTGTCAATATCGAATATAGCTATCGTTTACTTGATAACAGTAGTGAATTTAAAGATTTTGATGACGAATACTCAATAAAATTCATAAAATCACATGATGGTATTTTGACGATAAGCGCTAAAAGCGAATTTGAAAATATCTATTACAGAACTGATGGAAATGATGTATTTAAAAATACTAATGTTAGAAGAGATATGAATGTACTACCTTATTTAAGATACCATCCTCTTCTTAAAAGTGAAGAATCTGCTTTTCTTTTAGTGCCAAACTATTTCGTTGTACTTACAAACCATTACATATTTCAACACTCAAGGTTAAACGAGGACGGAATAAAGTTACCTAGATTATCACTGAGGATAAAGTATAATGATCAACTTCAAAATGAGTACGTTGATATTTATGAAATGATTGCAAGTACCAAGCAGATACAGACGAATGATCAGCGATACGAAGGTTGGATTGATTTTCACCTATTGCATAGTGAAGCACCTAAAAAGAAGTCTCCTCGTTATTTCTGAGGAGACTTTTTTGGGTATTTAAAACAACATATTCCAAGTAGCTAGTCCGACGACACCATCTGAATTAAGCTTCTTCCGCTTCTGGTACGCTTCGACGGCTTTCTCAGTAGCCATGTCATACTTGCCAGTGACTGAAGCTCCGACAGCTCGTTGGATGCGTTCTACATCCTTTTTGACCATGCCTTTCGCTCCTTTGTAGAGCGGCTTACCAGGATACGGAACGATAGCTTTCCCGTCACCTTGTGATGACTTCGGTTTAACTGCAGGTTTTGAAGCTGGTATAGATCCAAGTACCTTGTCCGTGCCGTATCCTTTGTACTCATACTGCAGGTGCGGTGAATCGATGAATGTTTCATCACGTTGATTACCGTCCGAGTCCCAATCTCCGCCCCATGTGAAACCGAGACGTTGTGCTTCTTTGATTGCCTTTTGAATAACTGCCGTGTTGTATCCACCCCACACTGCTTTACCATCTTTGATTGGTACAAAATCGAGTGCTTGGCCAACGATATGATACGAGTACATCGTCTGCGACGCTCCAGAATTAACGTTATCGCGTTGTTCTGCTACTGTGCGACGAGCATCGTATACTAATACTTCAATACCATTTTTAACGAGATACTCGTACCATTTGAGTGCAAGTCGTTTTGTATTTGGAGCCAGTTCGTTCAAAGTTGCTCGATTTCGTTTATCGTAATACATTATTTTGCCTCCTTTTGTTTTTCATCCGATTTCACTTCTGCAATACTTACTTCGCTTGAGATAGGTGTAACCTGTTCTTCTTCTGCTGCAGCATTCTCGATGATCGAATCGATTGCACGCGGTTGTTTCTCTTCTTGAAGTTGCGTCAATACATCTACTAGTTGTTGCGGCAACGGGACTCCGAGCAATGCGAAATTTTCAGTGACAGATAATGCTTCTCGTGCAATGTAGTAATAGAGCACAAGCGTTCGCATGATAGGCAAGCCGTTATTGACCAGTTCGTCTACCAACACTGCGATGATGACCACAATAAAAACGACGCCCTTTCGGACGCCGCCCCAAAACATTACATCAGAATTGACTTTTTTCAACTTGTAAGCAGCTAAAAAACCGCTTAAGTAGTCGACCACCATTAACACCACTAAAATTTTCAGTGCAGTATCCCATCCTCCCATTAACGCTGTAATAACTGTCCCTAATACGGCAGTAGCTCCTTCAAATAGATAATGTGTCTTCATATGTCCACTCACTTTCTTTATAAATACTAACTCAGATAAATAAAGTTACTTAAGACCATTTTCGTATCTTATTCATTAGAACAATCCCGCTATATGTCAAAAAAGCAACACTAGAGTTGCTTTTGAGTTGTCTTATCTCTTCAATTTATAGGACCATCCACGATGTACTGATTGGAAAGAAATCGCTCGCAGTTTGAGCGTTGTCGCTCGTCCGTTGCATCGAAATTTGTCCACTGTTGTTGATTTGCCAGCGAGCGAAACGAGCGCCACCGCTTGTCGTGGTTGCCTGTGAGAAGATATGCGCTTGACCAATTGGTCTGTAGTCTGCTGGCAATGTGGCGATGATCGTATCCGCTGCAGTTACGTTTTTTACCGCCCCTCGCATGTGGACCATGTTCCCCACCTTGACGATTTGAGGTGTCCAAGCGGTTCCGTACTCGACCACGCCGTTTGAAAGGGTGAGGTTCGACCAAGATGGAGACGTGGTCATGGTCTCGACCCAAGAGCTCCACGTTCCGCCTGTCATGGATCTGTTCCACATCCGACCCGTGTTATCAAAACCAACTTGGATGCCTGATGTCGACGTACTCATCAAGACCCAAATCCGATGATAGTTGCTGTTTCCGGAAGGACTGTTGGTTAGGTTGTTTCCGTAGAAGAAACCGGACCATGTGAGACCGTTCAGGTCATACCCGCTGATTCCGGCAGTGTACCCGTCATCCTGCGTGAGCTTGAAGAGTTGCGCATCCTCTGTGTAGAGCGTCTGTTTCCAAGCTGTCCACACGCCACCACGGCAAACACGGGTATAAATTTTTGCAGCCCAGTCGTTCGAAAGATTCGTGAAACGCTGGACACAGTTCCCTGTCGTATCTGATCCCCATACTTCGAGGATCGCCAAGTCGTTCGAGTTGAACGGACGGTTGAGCAATGTACTATTGATCGGGATGTTATAAATCCCCGGAGACAGGACAGAGTTGAGATCGGTACCGGACACGACTTTCGCGGATCCGCTGTCTTGCGTGAACTTGACCTTTTGCGGAGCGTCGAGCTGTGCTTGCAGTCCGGAAATGTCGGCTGTCGTGAGTGCTTGCCATGATGGCGAGGCGGCTGTCGCACCTGATTTAAGGAATTTCCCGTTGTTCGTCGTGCCTGTTGCTGGAACGTGAAGGTTCCCGTCACCTGTCGGGTGCGTGTACACTTGCGCCGCTGTTCCGTCGATTGAGATTTCACCGTTGTTCGCGGTGTTCAAGACCTTGTTTGCTCCTGTCGATACTCCGTCGAGTTTCGTCTTGTCCGCGGCACTCATGAGACCGTTCGCCGTCGTCGTCGCTACCGCTGTGCTTGCTTTTGCCGTCCATGCCGCTTTTTCTGCGTCAGTGGCGAAACGGTGTGTCGCATCTTCAACGATCATGGTTGCGGCATGGGTTGACGGATGGGTATAGACCGTGACTTGAGCCCCGTCGATCGCGATGTTCCCGTTCGTGGCACTGTTCGCCGCTTTCGTCGCACCTGTCGAGATCCCGTTCAATTTCGCTTTATCAGCTGCACTCAAGAAGCCGGAGACCGTTGTCGTCGCATCTGCGTGGACGTGAGACGTCGCGGATTTCCCGTCGAGTGCCGCTTGCAAGCCTGTGACCTCTGCAATCGTGTGACCGTGTGAGGATGGCGTATAGGTAGCTGGCTTGTTGACGATGTCTGTCCAGTCGATGTTCGCCCATGCGAGTGATCCTGCTGTCGCTCCGGCTTCGAGGAATTTTCCGTTATTCGTCGTTCCGGTCGCAGGTACGTGCAAGTTTCCGTCTCCTGCTGGATGAACATAGTTGTTCGCATTGGAGGCGACCCCGTCGAGCTTTGACTTATCCTCTTTTCTCATCAAGCCATCGAGAACCGATGTCGCGAGATCCGTGTGAGCCAGCTCGTTCCATGCGCTCCATCCATAACTAGAATAATAGTTTCGGATGAACAACCGCGGATTGCTGGAGTTGTACGCCTGTGCCGTCTGACTCCGGTTGGATGTGGCACTGACGGACGAATAGAAGCGCGTTTCGATATGCCAGTACAATCCAAGACCCGGACTGTTGACGTGGTTCGTGAGGATATACCCTTCGAGCGTCGCATTCGGATCGGCTGTCGTGCCTGTCGTCGCCATGTTGACCGCATAGGCTTTCGCGGCATTCAGAGCGGCGTCCGCTTTCGTCTGTGCCCCTGTTGTCGTTTCCTTGGATGCGTAGGATGCTTTTTCCGTATCGCTAACGAATCGGTTACTGGCATCTTGAGCAATGATCGATGGTGGATGCGTCGACGGGTGTGCATAGACGACTTGATCCGTACCGTCGATGTTGATGTTCCCGTTCGTGGCGCTGTTGACAGTCTTCGTTGCCCCGTTCGATACACCGTTCAGTTTCATCTTATCAGCGCCGGACATGAGACCGGAGACGGCCGTTGTTGCATCCGGTGTCGAGTTGATGATTGTGACCGTATCATTCACGGCATCCGGAGTAATCGTGATGTTGTTTCCAGCGATCAATTCAAGCGTATCGCTTTGAGCCTCGGCGACGACCGTCGTAGTACCGACCTTCACGTTCGAGAAGGTGTTTTGGTTCACTTGTGCGCCGGACGCCACTCCGTCTAGCTTTGTCTTGTCGGTAGAACTCATCAGACCGTTTGCCGATGTCGTGGCGACGGTTGTACTGGCTTTCGCGTTCCATGCGGCACGTTCCGGAGCTGTGATGTGTTTGACTGCGTCTGATGCATGCGTATCGACTTTCGTCTGTGCGCCCGTCGTCGTCTCGACCTCGTTCCAAACGTTCCAAACACCATTGAAGTTGACGCGCCAAAACTTCCGGTTCCCTGTCGCTGTATTCGTGTTGATCACAAACTCCTGTGTCGTGTAGTTCGCATTGACCGCATGAACCAAGAGCCAGCCTGTGACGGTTCCAGTTGGTCCGTTTGTCATGCTCGAACCGTAATAGAATCCCGTATCTTTTACCGTGTTGAGGTCGGCAGTTGATTTGTCTTGCGAATACCCGCCTGCTTCTGTCAACTTCTTGAGCTGTGCGGCGTTCCATGTCGCACGTTCCGGACCGGTGATATGTCGGACATTGTCCGCGTTGTGGTTCGTCAGGTCGCTGTCGACTTCATTGATCGCGAGGACGACGCTTCCCTTTGCGCTTGTGACGAGCGTTGCGAGTGAGCCGACCTTTACATCGGTTGCGAGCTTGGCGTCTGTCACCGAGCCGTCCGTGAGGTTTGCGGTCGGGATGAATGGCAATTGTGCGACCGGAATCTTCGTCGTGCTGTCGAGCGTCGCCACTCCGTTTGCTACACCTTTTTGAGAGAGCAGTACTTTTTGATCATCGGATGCTTTTACCTCGTTAATGGCAGCCGTGACGGATGTCTTAGTCGCTGTCGTGAGCGTTGCCAAGGAACCGACCTTCACGTCTGTCGACAAATCCGTGTTCAGGATGGAGCCGTCCGTGATTTGAGCCGAACCGATCGCGGGAAGCTGTGCGGCAGTCAGTTTGGAATCTGCTCCGAGGGTAGCGACACCGCTGGCGACTCCGAGCTTCTCGGTATGGACGGCACTAATCTGTAATTCTTGTAAGGCATAGTACGAGTTGTACATCCACCAGTTCCACCATGCGGCAGGTGGTTTATCACCGATTGCCCATCCTGCATCGATCTTGGACTGTGGTGGTTTCGTTCCGGCGTTCTTCCATTCCGGAAGTGGTTTAGAAAATGGCATGGTTTAACCCCCTGTTGTTAGATTGGTAGGACGATTTCATCGTCAGGATCGAACGATCCGGACAAGGTTCCGCCTGTTGCTTGTGTCGTTGGTGCGAATCCGGTTGCTGTGTTGTTTTCTAGGACGTCGTATTGCGACGAAAAGTCAAACGTACCGTTCAAGTCGATAGCGGCGACACGGACACCGGATGCGACGACGCGCTGGGTGATTTTCCCGAACTGGACGGCACTCATCCCTGATTGGTTGATGACTTCGATTGGTAGATCAGTGATGACAATGGCAGCGGGTTCGGGTGTCAGAGAATCGTTGTACAGTTCCTTGATGCCGAACTTGTCCGGTGTCGTGTTCAGGGTGACGGCGAGAGATTGAATGATGCCGTCCAGTGTACCGTTTGATAGGTTACGAGCGACACGGGCACGAATCAGGATGCGAAGTACCTCATCGGTCGCAAGACCCCTCATTTGCCCGACGTTTGCCGCGATCAGGTCGAGTGTTTCCCCTTCGGCTTGGTTGATGTCTCGCCAGTCCTCTATTTTCCGGAGCGTCTCGTCCAAGTCTTCCATTTGACCCGACACGAGCAGGATCAATTTCCCGATGTTGCTGTTCGGGTTCTTCGTGTAGGACTCTGTCAAACTCCGAATCATGTTTTGAAAGATGCCCATTAGATCACCGTCACTTTCGACGTGTCCGTCTGTGCGACTTGGTTGTCAACGATGACGAGGTTTGCCGTTCCGAGAGAGCCGGCCGCTGTTCCGACACGTACCTTGGCGTCGTCAATCCCTGTGATGTTGAATACCGCCCGTGTCAGTTGAGACACGATGACGTCCTCTCCCATTTGAGAGCCGACATAGATCGTGCCGTCGCTTGCCGTACCCCCGATGAGCCGGACGATCTCGTCCTTGACCAGCGTGATGCCGTTGATAGGGAATCCGGCGTTCGTCGTGATGTCGACCTCGACGTAAATGCTGACTTGTGTCGCATAATCGAAGCGGACGGTCTGTGGGTTGCCGCATGCATCAATGACAGTCCGGACTTGAGAACCCATCGGCTTGATCCCGCCAGCCTTTTTCTCATAGATGGCTTCTGCGATGGCTTGCGCATCTCCACCGAGCACGTATGCATGAATCGATTTCGGGTCATTGCCCCCGACTGCCGTATTCTCATTGTTTTCGATGACGGAGACCGCTCGAACGTTGGGTACTTCGAGAATGGCAGCACGAATCGCGTTCGTCGTACCGTAGCCATTACCAGCCGTCGAGTCGAGCAAGCGTCCGACGAGTTCCAAGTCCGTCTCGATGTCTCGCCCTTCTGTCGCCCCGAGCGGGTTAGTGACGGTCAGGACGTCTGCTGACGGTTCTGCCTGAATCGTGATCGTGTTGGCGGGTACGTTCCCTGCTGGACCTGCAAACAGAGCGACGGCGGCTCCCGTTCCCGTTCCTGATACACTGAGTTTGACGTCTTGCGTCAGGACGAAATAGACGTCGTTCTCGGTCGTGAATTGCGTACCTTCCAAGATCGTGAAGTTCGGTGTGCCCGTGAAAGCCAGGTTGACGACTGCCGCCTGTTCCGGATTCCGCTTGGTGTTGTACAGTGGCGTGAGATAGTCGAGCTGTACGCCCTCCGCCTTGCTGACGAATGCCGAGTTATAGACCTTCTCCGCCAGCTCCCATCCCTTCGAATGGAACCATGCAAAAAGACGAATCAGAATGCCGAGCGGGGAACGCTCCGAGGTGTTGATGTCATCCCCGAATAGCTCCCTTGCCTTGACTTCCATTTCGTCGTATATGTCACTATAATTCTTCTTTTTGAATCCATTGGCATCGAGCCCCATCAAATCTCCACTCCTTCCAGCACGATGGTTTCATCTGTGTTCAATTTGGTCAGCTCCATCCTCACCTTCAGGCGACGGGTCTTGAAATCTGGTGTCATCTCGATTTCAGCGACTGCCTCGATGCGTTCGTCTGCCGTAGCCGCTTCAACGAGTGCGAGTCGTGCCGCTTCTTCATTGAACGGTTTCTCTTCGAACGGCTCACGATCCATGCCGTACTCCTCATCGAGGAACCATTCACCCTTTGCGGCTTCGATGTTCATCCGAACCGATTGAGCCAGTTCTTCATTGTCCGAGATCATGGCAAAATCCCCGTTACTGATTACGAGGTCGCCTGCTGTGACTTTCAGTGTTCTCATAGTTCGATAACCCCCAATACAACCGCGTCTCGAATGTCATGCAATCGGCTGGCGTCAGGATCGAACGGTTCTTTCTGCAGATTGTCGAGTGCTCGTTCTGCAAAACCGACGAACACGATGTCATCCTTCGATAATGCCCCGACGTGCTTGAGACAGATCGCGCTCTCAATCAGTGGGTACCGTTCCGTCGAGCCGTCCTTGTAGACGGTCATGAACAAGAGCTCGATGTCTGCTTCTTTATTGGCGGCGTCATAGCTGACGACACGAGCCGGAGCCAGTGTATGAACGGCCAAGCGGATCGAACGACTGAACTCATCGAAAAATCGTGTATTGTTCGCCATCAGACCATCTCCATTTCCGTGAAAAAGTCGTCTCGAGTCGCTACATGCTTACCGCGTACGGCTCGAAACCTTCCTTTGGCGGTCGAGGACTTGACTTGGATGATGCTGGCGACCGTTATCCGGTGCTGGAGCAACATCTTCGCCTTGTAGCCTCGTTCCTTGTCATCGTCATAGGGTTCCGGTGACGCGATCAATCCGGTCTCGTTACTAAGCGTAAACCGTTCATCGAATCCTTGCTTGAGCGGACGGATGACCAGCCGACCCCGACGATAATGAATGATGGAGCCACAATCACGGACGACCTCTTCCAAGTTGTTCAGGATGAGACCCGTGACCGTATACCCTTTCTTGTAGACTTTGTCTCGGACCAGTTCCGGCTTGGCTGCCAATTTGATGCCGAGGATTTTCACCAACTTGTTGATGATCGTCGAGCCTTTCGTGCCTTTCTTGAAGGCAATCTGTATCTTTTGTTTCTTGTCCTGCCCCTTCTTCTTACCGGACGTGTATTTCTCCGCCGGATCCGCTGTCTTAGCCGTGACCTTGATGCGAGAGTAGTCATCACCTTCCATGACGAAAACCCGCGTGATCTTATCGACACCTTCACGTCTCGTTAGGACGCGTGAAACGATGCCGGAGGATAATACACCTACATCACCGACGTAACCCGCCTCAAGGGTACAGCGGACGCCTCGTTTGATTTTCGATGTACTGTCACGGGATAGGTTGAAAATTTCGATTTCCGTCATGTTCGGTTTAGGGTCGTCGTCGAACGGCACCTCGAAGCGAATCTCAAGACCTTCGTCGCCGTCGCTCTTATAGGTCGCCTTATAGCTGCCACTGTCAAACGTGACCCGCTTGACCCGTCCGAACTGGTTAGTTCTCGCCATCTACCTCATCCTCCCCGCCACCATCCACGATATATAAGAAAACGGACTCCCCGAAGTTGTCGAAGGAAATCCGTTTCGCATTCAAGCCTATATCCAATGGGATCAACGTGGGAGCTGGTAGATCGACACGCGGTACTTCCTCCCACAATGCCCGACCGAGGATGAGCTTCTCGCCCATGATGAACTCGACGTCTTCCCCTGTCTCGCCTGTCGTGTAAAGATCAACGGTGAAAAAGTCGCCCGTCTCGTTGTAATTGAACTGCATGACGAACGTCTCGTTCCCTAAATCGATTTCGAACCGTTCAGGGAGTTCCGTCTTGTCGACCGGAATGAAGTCATATACCTGATTAGCATCGATGACCATGTTTTCACCTACTTTATCCGTAATTTGACCCCGATCGGGATGCGTCGGTCAGGGTATTTGTTGAAGGCGCGGAGCTTCGAGACCGTCGTGCCATACTTCCGAGCGAGATCCCAGTACGTGTCGCCTTTCTTGACGAGATGGTACACCTTCGGACTCGGTCGCGGTTTCTTGGACGTCGGTTTCTTCTTCCCGCCACGGGAGACAGGCTTCTGCCCCTTCTTCTTGACCCATGGACTTTTTGTGATTCTGATTTTCTGAACATCTATCGTTAGCGCAATCCCGTTCCGGATCTGTGCGTTGTAGTCACGATCAACACGGGTGATGACGACCGACGAAGCGGCGGTACGTCCGACATACTTGACGACCGTACCTTTGTTCATGTAGTTGCGTAGAGTGTTGAGACGTGTCGAGTAGTCATTCCCCAGCAGGTGAGCGGAGAACCGGAGTTTCGGTGTCGTACGTTCGACATGGTCCGAGAACGGCTCTCCTTTCTCCACTGGGTACTCGGTGACGCGGACTTCCTCGCCGACGTTCTCATTATCCACGTGAATTTTTACACTTCCGAGTTTCGCCATTAGTAAAGTACCTCCTCGTTGAACAGATCGCGAAGGTCAGCGAACATGTCGTCTGATGCGTCTTTGACTTGATCACGTACCGATTCACCGTCTGCGTTGCCATTCACCGTGATGTGGAACACCGGAGCGAATTCGATGGATACGTGTCTGCTGTTGTTCGTCGTGCTACCGCCTTGTGGTACGCCGCTGTAATCAGACGAGACAGCCATGGCGCTCTTGAGTTCCATCTGTGATGGGAGAGCGGGCATTTTCGGCATGGTCATCGCTGGTAACGCTAGATCCTTCGGCATAGCAATCGTTGAAGCGCTCATCTGTGGCATAGCCGGCAGAGAGATAGCTGGAGCGTTCATTTGTGGCATGGTTGGTGCGGCTATAACCATTTGTTGAGCTTTCATCTCTGGAGCTTGTGGGATAGCGGCTTTCGCTATGTTACGCGACATGTCGCTGACCATCCGTAGGTTGTCGGAGATACCAATCGCGAACCCTTCGGACGTCCAAGCACCGATTTGGAACAATTCTTTCGATGGTGACGCGATACCGAGAACACCTTTGACCATGCCCATGGCTTTCTCTGCGATACCGCCTGCCGCTTTCAGGATGCTGTCTCCCATCGACATGATACCGTCGAGGAATCCGCGCATCATGTCTGCCCCTGCGCCCGATAGGTCGACACTCATGATGCTGTCGAGTATGCCTTTTCCGAGTGCGATGATGGCTTGCAGGATGGCGTTCTGCATCTGATTGATTCCGTCAAGCAACGCTGTGATGAGCTTGACCCCTGCCGAGAGTAATTCCGGTAGGTTTTGGAGAATCGCTTGGATCATCGCAAGAATGAGCTGAATGGCAGCCTGTGAAAGTGCTGGCAACATCTGATTGAGTCCGGAAATCAACGAGTTGATGATTTGGACACCGGACTGAATGATCTGCGGCAGATTTGCGACCAACGTGTTCACGACTTGAGTGATCAAATTGATTGCCATCGTGACGAGCTGTGGCAACATCTGCGTGATTCCCTGAATCAGAGAGGTCAGGAGTTGCATTCCCGTCGTGATGAGCTGTGGCAAGAGCGTGACGAGCGTATTCACCAACTGATTGATGATGGACATCGCTGTCGTGATGATGATCGGTAGCAAGAGCATGATACCGTCTAGCAATGCCTGTAGAATCTGCATCCCCGCTGTCAGAAGAAGCGGAAGGTTTTGCACGATAGCATTGACCAGCGCCATGATGAGCTGGAGCGCTCCGTTCAAGATCAACGGCAAGGCTTGGACGATTCCGTCAAGCAATCCTTGTATCAATTGGACGCCCAACTGTAGGAGCTGGGGAATCAACGTGACGAGCGTGTTGATCAACGTCATGATAATTTGAATCGCAATCGGAATCAGCGTCGGGATCATGCCAAGGATTCCATTGACCAGCGTCATGATGATGTCAATTCCCGTCGTCAATAAGACCGGAAGGAGCATGACGATTCCAGCAATGAGCGCTTGTAGAATCTGCATTCCTGCTTGAAGGAGTGCCGGCAGTAACGTGTTCAAACTGTTCACGATCGTCAGTAGGACTTGAGAGAGCGCTGTGACGACTTGAGGAAGTGCTTGAGCAATCCCCTGAATCAAACTTGTTATAATCTTGACGCCTTGATTCACAAATTGTGGAACCTGTGTGACAAGGAACGTCGTAATCGCTTGGACGACCTTACCGATGACGCCTGACAACTGTGTCGCGTTCGATTGCATGCCTTCGGCAATCGCTGGGATGAATCGTGCTCCGGCAACAAGCAAGCCAGGAATCCCGCCCATCAGAAACCCGATAAGGGATGGCACGATTTGTGCGAAGATGTCACCGATCTTGCTGAAATCTCCTTCGAATACGGCAGAGATTGCAGAAGCGAACGTCGAAGCCTGCTGGACGATCTCGTTAAAGATTGGCGTCAGGAACTTCGCGAGGAATTCAAACACTTGCTGTGCGACGTCTGAAATGTTTTGCCATGCTTTCGTCACGACGTTCCGGAACTTCTCGTTGTTTTGGTACAGAGTCGTCAATCCGACGGCTAGAAGACCCAGCGCTGTCAGGATGAGCGGTATTGGACCAAGTGTAGCGAGTAACCCCGTAGCGAATGCCATGACTGCCGGAGAGGCGAGCGCTGCCATGACGATCTTGGCGGCGATACCAAGTGCGAGCAATCCTTGAGCGACTCGGTACAAGACCGGATGCGCCTTCTGGAATGCCGAAGCAAAGGCTTGGACTTTCGTGACAACGTTGAACAGGAACACGAACAGAGCGGCAAAGGCATCTGTCAGACCACCGAACACCGTGACGATCGCGCGACCGACTGCGGACATGGCTTTCAGGAATCCGCCCCCGAGCTTGCTGGTGAGGGAATCGATCATCTTCGCAAAGGCTTCGTTTTCACGGTATGCCTTCCGGAATCCGGCGACCATTCCGACAATGGCAGCGGCAACGAGATACACGGTACCGGACATCGCGGCAAGACCCGCGATGAGTGGACCAATGAGCATCCATGCGGCACCGAATGCGGCTTTCAATCCGAACAGTAATCCGATACCAATGGCAAGCGGTGACAGGATCAACGTGAGCGCCGGAATCAACATCAGGAATCCTTGTAGGAGTCGAGCGGTTGCCGGATGTGCGTCGTTGAATGCCGACACGAGATTGGCGAGCGTCGTAATGAAGTCATAGACTTTCTTCATGACCGCCCCGAAGACCTGAACCATCGGCTCAAAGGCTCTCCGTACCGCTTTTTGCATGCGGTTGAATGCTTTTTCGAAACCAGCGACACTTTTCATAGCCGCTTTGTGGAGTGAAGAGTACAAGACTGCTGACGTAATAGCGGCTGCCATCGCGACCATCTGCATCCGCATGAGACCTTGTGAGATCATCATGGTCATTTCGTTCAACTGCTTCATGTTGGCATTCGGACCAAGCATTTGAAGCGCGAGAGCGGCGGGTTGACCTTGCATCGCTATCCGGTTCATTCCGTCAGCGACTGCGAGTGCTCCCTTGTTGACCTGATAGAGCGGGTTTCTCATCCGGTCGAAGTTAGCCGCGATCTTGTTGGCTTGCGTAGATCGTGCAAGCATCTGACTGACACCTTGAATGAAGCCCATCTTCGCCATCTTGTCGGCGGCTATCATGGCGTCAGTGACTTTCTTGTGCGCCAGTCCAGCCTTCTGTACTTCCCTTATGAATTGGTTAGCGGATCCGCGATATGTATCAGCGGCTTGCGTCAGCTTGAACATGTCATACTGCGCTTTCATGAGCTGGTTACGGTATGGGATCATGGCGTCGCGCTGTGCACGATAGGCAGCCATCATTTCCCCCTTCATTTGTAGCGCTTCTTGAGACATGCCTCGTGTCTGCATCATCATCCAGTTCGTCGAATCACCCATCTTACGAAAGGCTCGGTCATAGTTGCCGCCTGTCCGGTTGATCGTGTGTTCCATCTCCCGTACTTGCCGGATGACGTCATTGATTCGTCGGTTGATCTCTCGAAGCGGGTCAGCGTTCGCCATAATGTCGACAATGATTTGATCCTCACGTAATGCCATGTCTGCACCTCCTTACTGTCGTTTTTTCTTCTGTGCCTGCTTCATGCGTTGATCTTCTTCCTTGCTATGCCGCTGGAGTGCGATGTGAGCCTTCCGGAACGTGTGAGGGTCCATTTCATTCACTTCGGTGAAGCTGAACTTCTCACTGAACACAAGCGCCCACATTGCCCACTCCTCATTGACTTCCTTTGCATAGACCTGAGTCGGAAGCGGTTTAACCCATAAGAAAGTCGCCTGTCTCTTTCATGAGCTCCGTGAAATTCGTGTTGCCGATCTCTTCGACCGTTTCCCATGTAACACGTGGCTGGACGATGACGTTCTTCATGTACTCGTCATAGAGTTTTTCCTCGACGATGTTTCCGAATTGGTTCTTTGCACGGTCACGGATCTTGACACCTTCACGAACGCCCGGATGTTGGAGCGTGTATTCTACTTCACCGATTGTTACGACCTTCTGTGTTCCGTTTGCTGTTTTAGCGTTTGCCATTGCGAGCATCTCCCTTTTTTTAGATGGACTGTTAGCCATGATTTTTTAACTCCCTTTGATGTAATAAAAAGAGCGGAGCAAGCGCCCCGCTTCATTCGTCTTACTTATCCGTGTAATCGAATACGCGAATCTCGAGCTCACGGTCTTCGATCTCGTCGCTCAAGCCGCCGGATGGTGACTTGACGAACATTGCTTTCGTACCGCCGACCGTCTCCGATGGTGTCTTGACCCAAATCGGGAACATGGCACGTGAAGCCGCCAAGCGTTTCAATGCTGGTAACGATGGTGACGTTTGAGACAACGTGAGCGTAATTGTACCTGTGTTGTTGTTCGTGATGGCGACGGAAACCTCTCCAAGCGCCGATACTTTAGCGTTGAAGTTGTCCTCGTCCTTCTCCCACTCGACGTAAGAGCCTTCTGCGAATCCTGTGACAAAAAGATTGTTGATATTGACGGACGTTTCTCGTGCGTCATGTGAGCGTACATCTGGCATGTTGTTTTACCCCCTTGTTTGGTTCAGAAAGTGATTTGTCCGTATACGTCGACTTCGTGGATGGCTCCTGCCGCCGTGTAGCGGAATGAGAGACCTTTGTACACACGATTTGCACGATCCGAAGCGGTTGATTCTTCACGAGACAATGCTGTGATCTCGTAGTCCGGCAACTTGTCCTCTGTCTGTGCAATGATGCCTTGATTGAAGGCACGTTGGAGAGTCGTTGTTGCCGCTCCCTCGATTAACCCGATACCACGATTGTCGTACGGGATCTTCGGTGCGTTCTGCAGTACGGTTTGAATCTCGTTCTCCATGTTGACCTTGACGAAGTCTTTCCCGTGAAGGTTGTCGATGAATTGCCCTGTGCCCGTGATACCGTTCGAGAGCTGACCTTTACCGCCTTTGACGACGTATGCGATGGCATTGTCTTGTTCGATTTCCCCGAGCTCCCCTTCTGACAGGTAACGTGGCGTCACTTTGGCAAATCCGCCTTTGAACTTCCACGTGATCGAGCCGACTTCGAGCGAACCAAGTGCGCCGACTGCCGCCGCATCGAGATGTTCTCCAGCCGTTGGATGGTCGAAGATGATCGTCCGCTTGTAAACCTTGAGTGCTTCTCGCCCTGTGTTGTCCGAGACTTGCGCCGCGAAGAACTTGAAGTCGAGACCATCGACGAACTGTGCGACCTTGACTTGATCGGCAGAGACCGAGCTGACCAAGAGTGCGAAATGCCATGCGCGGTTGGCGAACTGCAACAAGGCTGAATCCGGCGCGCCCGTCTGATACGTGGCAACGGCAACCATCGCATCGTGATTCGCTTGAGACAAGTACGTCTCTGCTTTCTTGAATGTAGCCGTGTCCGCTGGGAAATCGACTGCGAGTGCTTCAAGACTTGTGTATTCCTTGTATGATACGGCTCCCGTTTTCTCGACGAGGATCAACGGACGACCGAGACCGACCAATGGTGCTGGTGTAGCCAGGTCGATAATTACTGATACGTCTTTTAATGGCATGATGTGTGCCCCTCCTTATAGTTGTTGTTCGTATTCTACTGTTTCGATGAGCTCACCGCTCGACGTCTCGATGTGACGAGTCCGGAACCGGATGTCGACTCCGTATTTTCGTTCAGTGTCAATCGATAGGAACGTGTCACGGCTTTGGATGCCCTCCACCTTGACGAATGAAATGCCAAGATCACCGAGCGCTTGTCGATGTTGTGTCAGCTTGAAGAGCATGACCGTCTGATGTGCCAACTCCTGTACCTCTGTCGCGTCGGTAGAGTGCCACGTGAAGGAGAACACCATCTCGACGTCCTCAATCAACTGACCATCTACCTCTGCCTCTGAAACGGGCAGATACGGAGAAGTTAGGGTATAGGCACAGAACGGGTACGCTGGCTGTGTATCATTCGACCCTTGCAAGATGACCTCATGACCCGTATGCGTCTTGATATGCTGGACGAGGATGCGTTTGATCTCGCGGTAATTGATCATGTGTCCACCTCGTTGAAGACGCTGACGTACTTGACCGTGTACGAGTTGAAATCTGAATAGTTGTCATACGGATTGACCCGCACGATGCTGTACAGTTTGTCTTCGTGTGCAATCCGTGTACCTTCTTTCAAGCGCTCTCCTGTGAAATAGAGCGTCCTGTCGGCTTCTGTGAGCGTTCCGCCGCTTTGTGCTATTTGACGTTCCCCCAAGGGTACTAACGCGCCACGGTGAGACTCCCAGCTCCTCTCGCCGTCCTTCCATTCCCCAATGTCGTCACGTTCGCCAGCGGAGACCACCTCAAGCAGGAAGTCGAGACTGAATTGATCGATTAACCCTTTGAACTGAAATATTTGCGGCATGTTCTCGCCTCCTACTCAATTTTGTGGTCCATGCTGCCAATCATGTTACCCGAATCGACCAGCGGGTTACTTGAACCCTTCTGTTTAATCGTCAGACCCGCGTTTGCTGGGTCTTTGAGATCGCGAGCAAACTCTTGGAGCTTGCCTTGTGCTTCGAGCGCGAGAGCGGAGAGTAGCGCTTCGGGTGCGACCCCGTTAAGGATGGCTTCCCCAATCAATCGCGTGTACTTGTCGAGGATGTCCGGACCATGTTGATCCCATCCCGCTCGAATGAACGAACGTTCCGGAATCCGGATGACGGTGGTAGTCTTTTTCAAGCTGATACCGAACTGGAAACGGAAGAAGCCTCTCATCTTGTCCGTCACGGGGATGTCACAACCAAATTCATGGATGTGAGCAAGCATCTGCGGGAATCCCTCCCCGAAGTACCCGACACGGATCCAGCGACCGTCGAATTTATGTGATGTGGCGATGGCTTTCGGTATGTTGTTCTTACTTTTGATGCGCGTACGTGCCCTCATGACTTCTTCGCCGCCGATGCTTTGGCTGGTTTCGCTTGCAATGCCTTGAGCACGAGTCGCAAGTCGCCCACCTTCGCATCAGGGTCATAGTTCGCACCGAGACGATCCAGCTCCGCGATCACTTCCTCGCGGGTCATTTCGACGACGGTCTTCTGTGTCCAGCCAAGCGGTTTGTAATAGAGTCGGAAATCCCGCTCTGTCACATCCAGCTCATAGCCGTCACGTTCAATCGTGATGATGTCGCTATCTGCCATTTGTAAAACCTCCCCTCTCAGCGTTTATATGAGTCGTACGCGCTCGTCACCGGTGTGAATTTCATGCGCTTGTACTTGCGCCATAGTCCAAATACGTCCGCATAGGTCGAGCTTGCACTTGCCCCTGTGACG
This sequence comes from Exiguobacterium sp. s191, assembly GCF_018618955.1. Classification (NCBI taxonomy): domain Bacteria; kingdom Bacillati; phylum Bacillota; class Bacilli; order Caryophanales; genus Exiguobacterium; species Exiguobacterium sp. s191. The sequence continues at coordinate 1,171,808 of NZ_JACSNC010000001.1, forward strand.
AACGTTTGAGACATGCCTGCCATCGATTGGGATTGGACTCCCTCACGACCAATGGCAGCGGTATCGATTTGAATCATCTTCACGATCCCCTTCTTGATGGGTCCAGGCAGTCGTAAGACGCCCAACTCATCTCGAAAGGTGTTGTTACACCACTCAACGGCGTATTCGTAACCGTCCACGATGTCGACCTCTAATGCCGCGTCTCGCGTCGTGTCGTCCTCACGAACACCTAGTCTTTGCTTGATGTCCGGAAGAAGCAGATTGACCTCCTCAGGTGTCAGGGTTATCAGTTCCATCGGTGTCACCTTCTTCCTCGGCTTGAAGCGCTTCGAGTAACTCGTCTTTCTTCATCGAGCCGTACCCTTCGATGCCTTTTTCCTTGGCCAAGTCTTTCAGCTCATCCACCTTCATGTCTTTCAGCGGCTTCTGCGCGTTTTGATCATCGTTCTGTTTCGCTTCGACTTCTGCTTCAGCTTTCAAACGTCGCATCCGGTTAAATGCTGCCATTCCCATTCGTCTCACCTCCATGAACGAAATAAAGAGCGCTCAAAGGCGCTCCATTACCCAAGTTTGTGTTTGTATTGTACGACGCGGATCTTCTTCGGATCGAAGACACGAGTCCAGTTGGCAGCCGTAGCAATCTCGACGTTCGTTGGAGATACGCCAGCGACAGATGCCTCGTTCCATTTCACGCCACGTGGGTGAAGGACGAAGTGACGACGGTTGATGAGGTAGTCTTCCCCTTGCAACGAGTCACGGTCTGTTTCAGTCGGTACTTTCGGAGATCCATTCGCATAACCGAATGCTCCACGACCGAAGAGGTAAGACGTGTACACGCCACCGACGACCGGCATGTTGTCATCGACCACAATGTCAAGTCCGCGGTATTTCGCGATTGGCTTGCCTTGTGAGTCTGGAATGAACTCGATCATGTCTTTCTCCAACATAGCGGCATACGTCATCGAATGGACTGCGATGGCTGTGAGTGCGTCGTATGCATCACCGAGTTTGAATTGAGCCGTGAGGAATCCTTTTGATGAGAACAATTCAGAGCCGTCAGTCGCCGCGGATGGGTCGTAGATGTTTCCTGTCATGTTAGCGGCAGAGAAGACACCTTTGAGCGATGCGATGAGGATGCGTTGCTCATCACGTACCCAGAAGTCCGAGACCAGCTCGCCGATCGCTTTCATTGGGTCAGAACCAGCAAGAGCACCAGCCAAGTCGTTTGCTCCCCAAGCATTCCCGCGCATATGGAGACGAGCTTGGTCTTGACCAGTCGTGATCTTGTCGACGTTCAACGGTACTGTGTCCGAAAGGACTTGTGATTCCCCTCCGAGATCGTTCCAGTGTGGCATGTGGATGATTTTCCCGCCTGCTGATGCGAGAGCATCGAGTTCAGGGTTCGTTGCGATGATGCCTGAACGGACGAGAGCGGATTTATCTGTGACACGGTTAATGACGTAAGGGTTGAAAATCTCCGGTACGATTACGTCAGCAATTTTAGTTGTTGGCATGGGTGAAGCCTCCTAGTTCGATAGTTTTATAGTGTGTAGCCATGTTGTGAAGCCATCTGACGAGCTTTGCCAGCGTCTTCACGGAAAAGTTGTCCTTGAGCCGTGAGGTCGAAATGCTCCGGTGACCAAGGATTCTTATCTGGTCCGCCTGCTCCGCCGCCTCCTGCTGGATTCGTGCTATGATCTTTGAACTTTTTCTGCACCTCTTCTGCGACCAGCTCGTCGATATGAGACTTGAGCGATGTAACCCGCTTCGAAATCTCCTCTTCTGTGTCAGCGAGAACGAAATCTGCAAATTTCTGTGGGATTTTAGCGTCGTCCAGCTTGTCGCGTACAATCAAGCGGTTCTCACGGTCCTGTAATTGCTTCTCACGATCCGCGAGTTGTTTCTCAAGGTCTTGCGCCTTCTGTTCTTGCTGTTGTTTCTCATAGTCAGCTCGTTGCTTGTCCGTCATTGCGTTCTTCTTGAGTTCCTCGAACTGACCGGACAGGTCGGTGAACTGACCCTCAATCTTCTTCTTGTCCTCAACGAATTGATTCGTACGACGATCGAGCTCACGTTGGAACTCTTCTTGCGTGTACGTCTTGACTTGCTGTTTATCTTTGTCATCAGGATTACCGCCTCCGCCACTAGACGGGTCCGGATCATCTGCAAAGAACTGAAGGTTGAGTGGTAAACGATAGTTTGATTGCTTGATAGATTGTTTCACGTTGATTGACTCCTTTGTGCGTTACCATATCGCCGCCCCGTCGTTCGCCCCAGTGTTCAGCCCCAGTTCCCCGTTGCCTACTGACCGTTGCTACTTGCCGTTGGTTTGTTATGATCCCGCGAGTAGTTTTATTGGATCGTGTTACTGATTGTTTGATCTACCGGATAAAAGCCGCCTGCTGGGTCGAATGAGTAGACCTTGACTTGAGCATAGTTCCGGATGAGCTCGCCATGTTTTGACTCACGGATGGGAACCGCAAAAAATAACTGCCCTTCAATGGCAGCCACTTCATGAAGCGTCTCTTCTCTTGTATAGAAGCGGTCACCGACTTGGTATAACTGCATCACACCGCACCTTCCTTCCATTTGTTGAAATCACGGGTTAAGTTCTCCTGACCAGTCTTGAAATCAATCTGCTTGACGCCAGCGACTTCATAGCGGGCAACACATCGACAGTTGATGTCGTTCTGTGGCGTTCCGCTGTGACCTGGCATCTGTGCTCTCACGCCGTGTAACAAATCGAAAGGCTCGTTGAGCTGGCGCTTCTGTCCTTCCAATACGATGTGATTGGCTTTGCCTGTATGACGTACCTTCTCATCGCCCATGTTCATCCAATACTTGACCATCAGGATGCCTTGAGCGTCTGCATTCTGTGCGCTGTCGTTGTTGGCTTTCTCACGGACTCGGTGTGACTCGGTCTGTGTGATCACTTTGGCGCGGTTGTAATCCATCGTGAACACCGTTTGAATCTCTTCGGCCATCTCTTGAAACGTGTAGCCAGCGACGAGACCATTCTGTATCGATCGGTTGATGTCCGCGACAATCTTGGCTCGTGAGCTTTCGAGTGACTTGTCTAAGCGGAGACCATAGACCGGATTGTCCTCCATGATCGCAAGGAGTTCTGGCATCCGTGGCGTCTTGTTCACCAGTGTCTTGTCGATAGTGTTCTCAATGCCGAATGACATCCAGTCGTAAGAGAGCTCGTAGATGTCTTCCAGTAGCTTTCCGATGACAGTACGGTTGTACCTACCCAAGCGGTTCGCTTGAGCCATGGCGGTCTGTTTTAGCCGCTGTAGCTCACGATAACTCTTGATGTCGGCATAACCGATTTTGCCATCCTTGCCAAGACGTGAGTAAATGACCCCGACTTGACCGATGAGGTCACGGACGACTGTCTCGTATTCCCTCCGGATCGCTCGGACGACTTCTTGTTCCCGTTTCGTCATCAGTTTGTACACATAATCGAAGAATCGTGTCCATTTACATCGCATTTAGACCACTTCTTTCGGTTGTGGGTCAGTCAATGGCGTATTGGCGAGTGGATCAAGCTGTTCGTATGCCGCTCTGTCCTTCTCGTTCTGCTGATCGATGAGCTCTTGCTCCTTCTCCGGATCCGTAATCTTCGGGAATAGTGACAAGCGGGTGATGTTGCTGACCGCTCCCATGAGTAACTTCTGTACTCGTGCCTCATACTCAAGGTCTTCCGGTAGATTCCGCTTGAACTGCATCTTCATAGCGAATGGGTCGAACACGATGTTCTTCTTGCTCCAAGCGGTAGCAAGTACCTCGAACATGCGGATGCTGGACGCCTTGTACTTCTTCTCGAACGTCGAGCGCTTGTTTTCGAAGCCTGTGAGCTTGTGTTCCAGTGAGACGCCAGTGGCATTCCCAGCGAAGCTGTCGTCATTCATGTTCGGTGTCGAGGACTTCTCATAGATCTCGTCCTTCATGCGTGTGAGGTGGTTCTCAATCGCCGTGTCGTTGATCTGTTGTGAGAAGAAGTCGATGTCCATGTCTGCCTCGTCGAGGTTGAACACGCCCGTCTTTTGGACCATCTCAATCATTTCCTCATCGACTGCGAATCCCCGCGCCTTCATGTAGGCAAGACGCCAGCTCTCGATGAAGCTGTTCATGTCTGACAAGGTGCGGTCATACCCGTCTATCAGGCTTAGATGCTTCTCGATGTCACTCAAAAGCTCCGAGTTGTTCTCATAGCCGATGACCGGACATAGATCGTACAGGTGAGCCATCGGGTTGATGTGCTCGTCTTCGTCCTTGATAAAGCCTGACCCGTTATCGATGTAATAGAACACGAACGTGTCGGTATAAAACTCGACCCGCTGCACGATTTCTCCTGCATTGATCTCGTAGTCGTAATAGCGAATAGCGAATTCCGGTTCGGAAATTCCATCATCTCCAAGGAGAATCGTTTCCCATGGCTTGAGCGTCTTGATGCGTTCCTCTCCACCCTTGAGATAGAGCAAACGGGCACCATACCCGCATAACGAGCAAAACTTGGTGACTTCCTCGTCTTTGTCGTCGATGATGTTGCGCTGGGTGAAGGTCTCGAGCTGGCTGTTGGCTCGCTCAAACTCCGGCTTGGTCTTGTCGTAGCTGTATGCTATCGGCTCACCGGCGAAATATCCTACCTTCATGTCGACAATCTGCCCGACGAAATCGACGTTAATCTTGTTGTTCACGGCTTTGCTGTTCCGCTTGAGCTCACGAGTGAAGATGGGTACGTCCATCTCGTCCTCTCGGGCAAGGTAGCGGCGGAAGTTCTTCTTCATGACCTCTGCTCGTTTTATGTGCTTGTTGATAGCACTCTTGAGCGTTTCAGCAGATGGCTCTGACTGCTCGCGGATTTCTTTGCGGAATTGGCGTAGCTCGTAGTTAAAATCCGGCAATACTGACTCGGTCGACACGTTATCACCTCTTTCATTCTTCTTTGGCTTGTTGGATCGTGCGGAACACTTCTGCCGCTTCGTGTAGGTCCATCTTGTCTGTCTTATCAATCAGCTTGATGATGAGTTTCTTTTCGAGGTCTTCCCTCAATTCCTCAAGGCTCTTGCCCTCGCTCATGGTCAACCCTCCTTAAATCGGAACGGCAACACCAACTGAAGCACCTTTTCGCATGACAACCGTTTGACAGAAATAGCGGAGTGCATCCATCGCATGATCGTGCTCTTTCATCGGTTTGTCCTCACCGCGATCCTTTGCCGCCTTCTCATCCCATATATAGGAATGGAACTCGCGGAACGTGTGATTCAGTCCTGCGAAGAATTTGATCTTGCCTTGAATCATGGCCGTCTTCGTGTTTCGTATGCCGTCGATGACTTCGTTATGAGCCTTCTTGACTCGGAAACCGTCACGGCGCAATTGTGTGATGAACGAAGCCGCGGATGGGTCGACGATGATCCGCTTCACCTTGAATCCAACGATGAACTCCCGCATAGCTTCGCTGTACTCGCTGTCCGTCTTCTGACGCGAGGTTTCCCGACCGGAATGGTAATACTCCTTGATGGCATACCATGTCTTGCCGAGCAATCCCCACAGGATGAACACTGTCGGGTTCTGTGTACCATAGTCGACACTGACCTCAAAGTCTGTCATGCGTCCAACAAAGGCGTTCTGCTCCGCTGGACTATTGAATCGCTTGACGTCCTTCTCTTTGTCGAAATTATCAAAGATAAGTCCTTCCGACATGACCCAAAGCCCCATAATATAGCGCTGATAGAACACACCGCTGTATAGTCGCTTATATCGTCCTCTCACCTCGTCTGAAAGTGACGGGTTGTCGTCCATCGTAAAGTGAATATGAAGTGCATTCTTCTCTTTCGTCTGATCAAGCCATTCCAGCTTGAACCAATGGTAAGGACCAGCGGGGTTCATGTTGAACCAGAGCTTTGATCCCGTCACTGAACAACGAGCGGTCGCTTGATTGACGAATGATCGTGGCATGAGTGCTGCTTCATCAAAGAACATGCCGGCAAGCGTGATACCCTGAATCAAGTCCTGCGAGCTCTCATCTTTCCCACCGAATACATAAAACGTATTGAACTTGCCGCCCTTGCTAACTTCGAGGCAGTTATCTGCCCGTTTATCTTTGACCTTGTATCCGCGACCTTTCAGCATCTTCTTGAGCGGCTGAATGACGTTCCGTCTTAAAGAACCGATTGTTTTCCCTGCCATGCCGAGCTGTTCGTCATCAAATGTTTCCATTGCCCACAGAACGTAAGAGAGTGACATGATCAGCGTCTTTCCCGATCGTACAGATCCGTCACAGATGATGGCATCATGCTGTTTCGCGGATGGATGCTTCCACCACGTCAACACCTTCATCTGTTTGTTCGAGAACGGTTTGAACTTGAAAACGTTCCCTTTCGATTTCTTAGACGTCTTCATGATCTTCACTCCATACTTCGTCCACTTTGCCTTCCAACGCTTGGATGAATCCGTCATCGTCCATCTCGTCCGGTTCGTCCTCTCTTCTGAGACGATCGATCTCCACTTTCAATTTCTCAAGACGTAGCTGCTTCTCTTCATCGCCATTCGTCAGATGTTCATACGAACGGATCATGCTGTCGAGCCGTCCTTGGGAACGAGCGAGTGCTGCCATGAACGACGCTTGTTTCTCATAGGCGAACATGACTTTCCAGCCATCTTTCTTTTCGCCTTCTTCCGTCTGCTCTTTCGACAAATCATCTTTGTCTTCTACATACATTACTTCAAGCGAATGTAAGATGTTCGCATACATCAACTGGATCTGGTCCCACAGCATGTCAGCGGGATTACGGTCGTGTACGATGTCCATGATGTCCCGTATCTTCTGGGGTAGGTACTCGGCATAAAGTCCATGCAGCCGTGCGTTCTGATTGCCAGCAGGAGCACCGCCAGCATTCCCTAATGCATGCGTATTTCCTTTCTTCGCACCACGGACACGTTTAAGAGCGCTCCTATTCGAATTAGGAGCGCTATTATTCGTATCTTGATTGCTTTCATCTTCCCAGCGGTCGGTGGCTTTCCACTTTCGAACGGTATTTGGAGTGACTTCGAGTTGTTTTGCGAGATCGACAAGTTTTAAGTCTCTTCCCTCTTTTACACTCAAAATCCATTTCCGCTTCGCCTCGTCCCGCCGGGGGTCTCGAGGTCTAGCCACTTCTACCACCACCCTTCATGAGCACTGTTCGTCCTCGATTTGATTATGTGTTGTTCCGCAGTCAACTGATCCTACGTCTCACGATTAACGTTCTGTGCGTCTGACGCTTCGCTCCTGATGCAATGATGCGATTCACATGCCAAGATGTGTCCCGCTCGTAGCGTGCTTCATATGGGATTCTGACGATGCTTTTTCGCTTCGACTGCTCGACTACTTTACTCATTCTCTCTTTCACACTTTGAAAGAATGCCTTGACCGCATCCCACATTTTCCGAGCAGCTGTTGCAAACGCCCGAAACGCTTCCCGTATCAATGATCCGTTTGAAGTCATCATCATTCTCCTCTCTTATGCTCTCCAACGAACCGACTAGATCAATCTCCATCCGCTCGTTGCAAGGCACAAAAAAAGCATCCCGAAGGATGCTAAACAAACAATCAATCTTCTTTTGCTAATTCTTTGAGTTCACCTTCTACGAATTCATATATTCCACTTAAATCAGCGCCAATACCCACAAGTGATGAGATTTGCATTAGTACGCTACTTAGAGTTCTTTTCTTTTCCTTTTGTGAGGCTTCCATCTGCATCATTATTTGAACAGTAAAACGAATAACAGCGTCGCGTTGTTCATTTGCATTTTCACTAACTTTTAACAGCTCTGTAAGTTTCTTAACTTGTTGTTCCAAGAAGTCGACTTGTTTTTCCGAAAGTTTGACGAGTTCTTTATTTCCTTCGACTATTTCTTCATGCCTTCTCTTCTTTTCATCATGCACTTCTTGAATAGCACGTCTTCTTATTTTATCTGCTTCTCGTTGTTGTCGTCTTAAAGCGTTTAACGGGTGCTCATGACTCATTTCAATTCCCCCTTATAATGTAACTCAAGATACATTGTAAGGGATTAAAACATAGATGTCGCTTAATTTACTTTTCTTCCCAACAACGCACGACTACTCCGCCCTCGTGTTTGATTCACGTTTCTATTGGCTGCGTCGCACGCTGTTGGCAAGAAGCGAATCATTTCATTCGCTCAAGTTCTTTCTTCCAGAGGTATTTCAACCAATCACTTTGCGGGATTTTCTTTACTGCTCCCGTTCGTTTGTCTTTACGATTCTTGTCTACCTTCCAGCTGATTATGAATGGCTTTTCCTTCATCATGTTTAACTCCTTTATATGTACAAATATCCGGATGAGTACGACAGCTTCAGGCATCTGGGGAATGACAGGGAGCTATGGTAGTAATTGATTGAGGAGGTCATCACCTCATCCGGATACTTCTGCATACAAAAAAGACGCCCTGTCCGTTACAAGGCGTCTGCTATGTGAGTAATGCTTGTGTCCTGTAGAACAATGCAACCGTCGTCGCACCCGCTTCGTCTACATGGAAAGAATATCACGTATTTGGCAAGTTTTTGTATCAAGATTGTATCAAAAGAGTATTAAAAGTGTATCAATATAAAAAATAAATATGAACTATTTATCATTTTATTTCACCAGAATATTTTTTTATAAATCTTATTGATATTTAAGGTACTAATTTAAAAGAAAACACATGGTTATTAAGCGTCTTTTTTGATTAATAATGATTCTGTAAGTATTAGCATATGTCTTAAATACAAGACCTCGACAACGTCAAAATTATATAAAATATGTAAACAGTAATTTATCAACTCTTCTCTTTGATTTCTAAAACTTTCGTTATCATAAATTTTATCCTCTTTAAACGGATCTCTAAGCAAAGCCAACATTCCATCGACATCTGAAATTAGTAAATTAATTTCGTCATAGTACTCTTCATCATTTTTAATAAATAATTGATACGATTGTACCCTCATACACAACGATTCTATTGTATGCAAAATTGAGTCATCGAGTTCTAAATTCGGGTTAGTTATTGTTTCGACCCTACCACTATGGAAAAGCTTCGCTATATCCAATAGTTTATCCTGTAGTGAATCCGTCAATATAGTAACGTTGCTTTTTAATTCTAGCATTCTTTGGTAAAGCGCATCATTTTTATCAACATATTAATGAATCAACTTACTTTTTTGTTAAAAATTATTCATCAATTCATTCTTGTATTCGAAAGTATATGTTTATGAGGAGAGCGATAGCTACAGGCAACTATGAATGATATGAAGCTACCTTAGTAATAATGATCTAGGTAGTCATTACCTCATTGGGATATTTTCGCATACAAAATAACGCCCTGCTAGTCACAAGGCGTCTACTATTTGAGTAATACTTATGTTCTGTAGAACAATGTAACCGCCATCGTCTTGCTTTGTCTACATGAAATGAATACCATCTATTTAGTAAGTTTTCTTATCAAAATTGTATTATGATTCAGAAATGAAAAATTTATCATGATTTATTTACAAAATACAATTGATTTATCTTTCCCGTACAACGAAATAAAACCATCATTCCATTTTTGAAGAAAATCTTGAATAGATTGTTTATAAAATTCGTTATCAGTACGTTTCAATGCGTTATTTAACTTATTTGTTATAAACGTATAGTCGTCTTCATCAAGTGTATTGTAACTAGCTAATATAACTGAAACTTCACTTATTTCACTTCTCACTGAAATTTTTTCAATTAATCCGTTCATTAAAAATATTTTTTTTAAAGATTCTTCAGATCTTTCAATTTTCCTGTTTGCTCTAGCAAAAAAACTTAAAACATCTGCTTTACATTCTATAAAAGTTAACTTTCCTTTTTCTTTTTCAATAAAATAAAGAAAATCTAAATCACTATTTACTTCTGCAACAATAGAAATTGCTGAATTAGAGGTAGTTACAATCACTTCCCTAATTAAACTCAATTGTTCTTCACTAAATTTTTCTTTTATAGCAGAATCCCAAAATTCTTCTAAAAGAACTCCTCTATAATCGTTAAGTTCAGGAGGATTTAACCCCATTAATGATTCAAATATACTCTTTACTTCATCAGAGTAAAACTCAATTTCCTCGTCAGTTAAACTACTAGCATCTATAAAACTCTTAAATATTTCATTATTCTTCTCCCACAAAAAAGCACTACTTGGGGTCTTAAAATGTAATAAGAATTGAAATACGATTTCAGCGAATCGAGAATCTTTTAGCATTATCGAAATTAAAGGCTCCATCAAGGAAAAATTCTCAGGAGTTTTGGATGCGGTTTTTGAATTAAAAACTAAACAATCGCTATTTAAATTTGACATAGCTGATTACCTTACTTCTTTATCAATATTTGCTTGTCTACTTATCATGCTCTCTACAACGTTATCAGTTAAAGAAAGTTCTTCATAATTAGTTTGGGACAAAGACATATTAAAAACTAATTTAAATTTTGATATTGTATTTTTCACCATTTGCAATCTAAATTCTCTAGATGTTACTTCATCAATATCTTCATGACTTACTGGTTCCGTAAATTCAACTTTATATTGAGTTTGACTTCTAAAAATCATCTCATCTTCATCAAACTCATCATTATCTTTTGGATTCTCACGATCCTCTAAAAACGTAACAAAAGAAAAGTTAACCAAGGCGTAATTATAATCGCTATCCTCAGGATTGCTAACATTATATTCAAAATAAGCACCAATAATAAACCTATCTTTTAATAAATTCCTTTCTTTATTGCTGATTATTTCCATTACCTCTTTTTCATTTACCACTTCACCTAATTCAAAAGAATATAATTTCATTTTTATAGAATCTGTATCGTAAAATTTATGAACCACAAGAATACCTCCAATTGAATTTCTTTTTCTTTCTAACACCCTTTTTAAATGAGTGGTAAATTTATTCTATGGGATAGTGAGCGTTTAACGGTCTTTGTTTTTAATCTTTTCTTAGAAGTCATCAATAAACTAATCAACATAATAACTTTATCTTCATTATCAATTTCACCAAAAAATTCGAGGTTTTTTTCAAGAAAACTTATTTCTTTTTTAATATCATTTTCACTTGGTTTTCCGCTCATATTTTCAAAAGCTTCACTTTGAAACAAATAAATCTCTAAGTCATCTTCAATATCATCAGTCATAGGAATATGCTTTAAAAAATCCCAAATTTTTTTATCTAAGTTATTATAAATAACATTTAAACTTTTTTGATGATCTTCAATACTTTTAGATTTAGCTCTCGCCTTTTTACTTATTTCTGTAATGTCAATTGCTTTAATATCTTCTTGGAAAGTAATATTTTGCAAGCTAAATAATCGGATTATTTCATCTGTGTACATTGGTATTATAGTTTGTTGATGTTTTGATATATTAGTTTTAATTCTACTAGTTGATGTTATAGAATTTCTTCTATCTTTTTCATGAATTTGATTTACCTTTTTAAGATAAAATAATTTACTCATCCCCTTGTCTCCCCTTATATATTCAATTTAATTTGCAATTTTAAAAGTGAAATTTTGAATGATTATTATTTAGAGTATCATTTTTGATAAACTTTTGATAACTTTCGATAGCCTTAATCATAATACATACTTAACTATTAACTTTTGCCCTTTTTCACTTATTAGGTAAACATTATTTCTATAATAATAAATTTTATAATTTCTTTCTGGAATTAAATAATGCTATATTCCTATATAAACCACTATTTTTAGTTATTTCATCGTATCACAATCCTGTATTGTGAAACCATGTTAATAGTCTCTCCAAATACTCAATCGATCCGCGACGATACCAAGTAGCTTGTCTTTCGCTTCGTAATACGTGTTCCGGTTGCCGTATCTCATCATTTCGATGACGACGTTGTCCGTATATTTGAACTTCGGACGGTACCGGAGATTCCAGATCTCGTTCAAGTCCGGATCCGTCTCTTCCAACTCCTCACGAATCCGAAGCAAGAGTCGTTGTTCTGCTTCCGCCTGTCGGAGTTGTTCGAGCAGTATGACTGCTTTCTCGACGTTGCTTGACGGACGACTATTTCGCTGAACCTCACTTGCTTTATAGCCAGCTGTAATCGACGGGGCAGAACGTTCCTTCAAAGACTCGATACGAGCTGGAAGCGTGTAAAGACTTTTCAATTTGTTCTCGACAAGGACACGCTGTGATTTCGTCAGCTTATGTGCGATATATTCCATTCAGTGCCGTCTTCCCTTTCGTGTTAGAATCGGGTTGGTGGCCACCCATCCTTGATCATCTTCTGCGTTTCATGTTGCGTGGCTTCTGGGATGTACAGCACTATGTACTGTTTCTTTTCGTAACGCTTGAATAGTTGTGGCTTCGTGCCACTATGTTTTATACGTCGAGTTGGTCAGGCCAACGTCGTGTCACCTCATGTTCATCAAGAGCACGACCTTCAAGCATCCATTCCTTCCGTTCCCTTGAGAGCATGACCGCAATACCGATCGGTCGTAGACCTTCCTCGATCTTGATCAATCGTCCTCCACTTAACGTGTGGCGACGGATCTGATTCGAGATGAACAGGACTTCTTCACGATTATCATGCTTCTTTCGAAAAACGAGTGTTTTCATCGTCTAATCCCCTTTCTTGGCTTTCGCTCTGGGAGTTCCATCACTGCGACATAACGAATATATTCATTTCGTGAAACGAACGAGACACGACCAGAGAATTCATCTTTCGAGAACTGCTTACTACCTTTTACGAAATGATCCCGCCGGACGAGCCGGGCTCCACGGTTCTCATGGTCCGCGATACGCCGGTCAAGTCCTGCCTCACTGACATCCGTCAATTTGAACTGCATGCAGCACCCTCCTAGTCTTGATGGAGAGAGCGAAGGAGTTCCTCCACTTCCGCATCATCCGGAACGTTACTTTCGAGTTCTTGCTTTCTGCGTTGTTCGAATGCTTGTTGATCTTCCTTCTCTTTAGCGAGCCAGGCCGGTTCTTTCATCTTGGAATGGCTTCGACGATTGCGACCGTACCCTTTCGGCGCTTTTGAATTACTTCGCTTCGCTTCGTGCAGCTGGATTGCTTCGAGCGTGAACAATTTCTTTTCTGCAAGTTTACGGATGATCGCTTTGGCATACTTCCAGTTCCGTACGTCGTTGAGAACGGATTGTTCGAGAGCGTATTGAATGAGCTCGTAGGATGTGTCGTTGAGCGTATGCTGGATATCATCAATGACGTAACTGGACGCCAGTCCAATTTCTTTTTGAAAGAAGCTGACCAATTTCGAAAGATCATCGGAATGATTTGATACGCCCTCTGATGATGATGAATTACTTAAAGGGTTATTCTTAATAGGGTTATTCTTAGGGTGCATCTCCTGCACTACCCCAGGTGCACCTTGTGCACTACCCCAGTGCATCTCCTGCACCACCCCTAGTGCATCCTGTGCACCCCTAACAAAATGGTTAATGGTGTAAATGTTCGATGTTTGATCACCCATCCGATCTACCCGTGTCTTTTTCGAGATTAGATTTCGATCAACAAGAGATTGTACTGCATCAATAGCTTTTCGTTTAGAACACTGTGCTTCTTTCGCGATAGTTGCATACGATGGGAACGCCCCAGTACCATTGACCGCATGACTCTTCAAAATGAAGTAGACCATCTTTTCGTAGATATCCCCGAAGGTCGCATTATCGCGTACGACCTCGTGGGGAATCATCGTGAAAGGTATCGTATTACTGTCGTGAATCTGATCTTGGCTCATATTCCTCACCTCACGCATCGAACGGGAACTGTTGCCCCTCGGACGACTCGTCTTCGACTGGTGGCGGTACTTGCTCCGAATCTTCTTCCGTGAACTCAGCATCCGTATAGTCGATTGCTACTGGATCCGATGTGATGTCTTTTCGGACCGTTTCATCTTTCGATACGTTGTCCTGAATCTCGATGGAAATCGGCAAGTATTTGAACATGCGACGAATGACGGTTTTCTTTGCCATCTCTTCGTAATGATCTTTCCAAGGTCCATACGTTCCAGCTTTGGAACTACCTTTGATCCGCTCGATTTCCGTCTTACTCATGATTTCCATGTGATATCCACCATCTTTGAAGTGTGCGACCCCGTAGACATAAATCAATGCACCTCGGTCACCGATTGCTGGCTTATGATGCAACTTTGGTTCGAGTCCGAGTTCATACTCGAACGCATCATTCTCGTGGACCGTATAGGCATAGATGTTTTTCATGTGTCCGGACCGTCGTGCGAGATCAATCATTCCCTTGTAACCAATGAGGAACTGGACGTCCTTCTGCCATACATCTTTACCATCGATCTTCTTTTTGTTGTTGAATGGGACGAAGTAGCAGTGACCAATCAACCCCGGCTCGAGCCCAAGTTGTGCTGCTTGGACAACCGCTCCTAGAAGAGAAGGGATGGTGCATTCCAGTAATTTCGGATTGGAGCGAATCACAGTTAATGCGATGTTCGTCATCCGTTCTGGTGTCATGTGAGCCGGCAATGCCTTAGAGATATCTCCTTGCATGCTCTCGAGGTAATGTCTGACCTGTTGCTTAGGTGTGAGTTGTGATACATCCTTCTTCGCTACCGTACCGTTGGCTTTATTAGCGAGTGCCGCTTTCGTATCGTTGACGTTTGCCATGATTATTTCGCTCCCTTAATTTTCTTGATCCCGAATCGACGTGAGACGGATGGCTTGATGACTGCTTCGTAGACATCCGGATATTCCGTTTTTAACAGTTTGCTGTCGACTCGGTTCGATATCGTCGACTTCCATGTCACGATATGATCCGATGTTTGCCCCGTCTCCATGTCTCCCATCATCTGCTTCAACCGGTTCTCGTACGTCTTGACGAGCTCATCGATTTTCTTCTTCGATTCTTTCGCTTCTTCCAGTTCACCAATCAATTCATCTGCAGCATCATCGAGCTCCATCTCGGAACCCGGTTCACCTCGGAACATGTTCGAGAGGAAGTCGGTCGAGGCATCGGAACCATCGATTGCCGGTGCGAACCCGGTCCTCACGTGGTTCTCCCAAAAATCCTTTTCGATGGCAATCAGATGATCGATGACCTCTTCATCCCGTTCGATGCGTTTATAGACGAATTTATTTCCTCCGATCAGGACGGCGAACCAGACCGCTTTCGCACCCGTGACTGCAAGGTAATGCATCCCTTGGATGTAGTATTGTTGAGGAAGCTCTTCTCCTTCCCACTCACCCTTGAGATATTCGGATGCCGTCTTGCATTCGAGAATCTCATTGGTCCCGACGACGCGACGATCGATGTTCGCAAGCATCCATGGGTATTCAGGATGCGCCATCATGCGGTTATCCCGTCGAACCTTTAACTTGGAACGGAGCGTGAACTCTGCGGCCACTTTCTCCTCGTTCGCATTACCGAAATATGCTGCTTCGCTGCCACTCAGAAAGGCACCGTCTTCGTCCGTGACGTAGACTTCATCCGACACGACCTGACCTGTCTTTTCAAGGAAAAGCGTGAATGGAGACTTATACTTATTCAGCCCAGCGACGACGGCTGCATCACTTCCTCCGATTCCTTTGTTACGTAGTGCGAGCCATTCACTGCGCTCCATGTGTTTCGTATTTGCAATGACGTTCATTCCAGTTCCTCCTTATAGGACGGCGTTTCGATAATCGCTCAGCTGTTCCTTAAGTTCCGGATCCAGTTCGAACGTATCGAAGCCTGATTCAGTAGTAGTTTCATCTGACTCATGATCTTCGACGAGATCATTCCAATGGTCGGTAGTCATTTCGACCCCTCCTTCGCCGTGTCTAAAGCAATTTTCAACGTCTCGATTTGATTTTGAAGCACCTGGACGAAGGAATAAGCCGGTGCATATGTGCCGAGTACGAATCCTAAACGAGACAACGTCTGCTCTATATCAGCGATGGTCTGGTCGACAGATTCTGCAGCACGGTCGAGTTCAATGTCCGCCTTCTGCTTTTTGATGAAGAGCAGCCGCCCGATCCGTTGCGCGCGATTGATCGTGTTCATGGTTTTCCTCCTGTCCGGAGCGTGATACACTTAAGTTCCTACGCAAAAGTGGTCATCGCTCTCTCGAGTGATGGCTTTTTTTCATTTCTTTTCGCTTGTCTTCAGCACGTTCTGCCCGGTGCTCAAACCACATGGCTGGAGTCAAGAACACAACGCCGATCACCCAAGCGACTGAGAGCATGTACGTCAGTTCCGGTGACATTTCCTCACCTCCTTTCCCATTTGCTCTTCCGTTCGTCCCACCACCAGCCACCGAACGCTGTCAGTACAGCAACCGATGCAAAACCATAGATGATGTACGCATTCATTTCAGCTTGATCAATGGGTCCATTTGAATCAGGTGCATTTCGAATGTGTCTTCCATCAGGTGCAGGACATGCTGCTTGTTGATGGCATCAATCACGATAATCGGATCATTCTTGACCATCTGCTTGAAATGAACCATGGCATCCTGCTCTGATTCCTCGACCATCTCCCGTGTGACATCGACGAGGATGTTTGAGATGACGTCTTCGACATTGATGAGCGGTAAGAGTGTCGGGTTCTCATGGAATCGATCTACGAGCGTATTGGCTAACACATCGAGATTTTTATACAGTGGCATGTCGTTTCACTCCTTCGATTGATTGATTCCAGTCATTGCACTCGACTCGCTGATCGAGCCATTTGTACAGATGTTCGCGACGGATGATGATTTTGCCGTCGACTCGAGTGATCGGTAATCCATTCTCTCGAATCTGTTTGTCGATCATGCTGCGGCTACAGCGGAGTTCCTCGCATACTTCCGGAACCGTCAGATATTCGCGTTTACGAGCGATGGCTGCGAGTGACTCTGCAATCCCGTCTGCAATCATGCGCTTGAATTCTTGCTCGTTGAATAACATGACCTTCCTCCTTTCTTCAGACGAGCGCTGGGCGCCAATGCTTGACGTACAAGAGTGCTTCTTCGAATTGATTCTGACGGATGTCACGATAGGATGAGACGGCAAAAGCCCGCTTGATGTCGCTACCGAAACGACCGTAAAGTTTGCCTTTCGTGTCATACAAATCAGATGGCTTTTCGATCAACTCTCTCCAAAGTTCTTCCGCTCGACGTTTCTTAGCTTGTTCGATCGCCAGCTGTTGTGCGTAATCCAGAGTCATGCGTAAATCAATCTTTTCTGTGAGCA
Organism: Exiguobacterium sp. s191; assembly: GCF_018618955.1. NCBI lineage: Bacteria > Bacillati > Bacillota > Bacilli > Caryophanales > Exiguobacterium > Exiguobacterium sp. s191. The sequence goes on from NZ_JACSNC010000001.1 coordinate 1,189,030, forward strand.
CTGTGATCGCGCTCTCCGTCTCCTCTTGCTTCTCGAGTAGTTGAGCGGTCGCTTGGAACAATTCAGCGAATGGGATGTTTTTTGGTACTTCATACGATCCCGTACTGCGGATTGAAGGTAGGATATCTTCCATGATCCAGTTTTCGAAATCTTGTGCTGCAGGTAACTTCGAGTTGATCACAAGTCGATAGACATCTGATTCTCGGATGACTCGCATTTCCTGAACTCGACCTAACGAATCCGTGATGCCCCGTTTCAGGGTGACACCCTTACAGTGACGATTGATCGCGTTATTCGGTTTTTGATATCCCAGGGTAAAGGCGACATCTACTGCAACAAACAGCGGAGTTCCTTTTTCTTCAACCATCCGAATGTTGTTGCCATTAAATACTTTAGTGAGTTGGCTCATTTGTTCGATCCTTCATGATTTTCAGTTTTAGAAATCGGGTAAACATAATTTAGATAGGCGTAATTACCGATTCGGTAATCAATCAACAAAAAAATAATCTAACGGCTTTCCGTACAATGTTGATAATTTCTTTAGAAGTGTTGATTTGATTCCACGCTTTCCAGACTCGATTCTACTGATTGTCGCAGCTGACTCATAGCCTGTAATTTCAGCAACTTCCCTGAGTGAGAGGTTGCGCTCTTTGCGAGCCAGCTTCAATCTGGATAAATCAATTTGAGGATCTCCCATTGTCTTTCACCTCTCCTCTCATTACCAATTCGGTAACTTGTATATTCAATTTACCTTACCAATAAGGTAATAGTCAATACCTTATTTCCATTTTGGTAATAAACATTTTCCATTTTGGCAAAAGTGCTATATTGAAAGGAGATAATTGATTATGGAGATGATGATTATGGAGAAAGCCTTTAGAGGAGATCGTCTTAAAGAATTACGCCTAAACCGCGGATGGCCACAAGATGATACCGCCGCAAAACTCGGCATTACACCAGCAACTTTATCTAGATTCGAAAACGGTAAACGACAGCCGGATCCGTCTACCCTAGTGTTATTAGCTGATACGTTTGATGTAACTGTAGACTATTTGGTTGGTCGAGTAGACAACCCTGAAAATACACTGACTGATTATATCGAACAAGTATCAATCACTAATAAATTGATTGGAATGCACTTTACTGAAGAAGAGCTCAACACCTTAACGCAAGAAAAGATAGATAAAATTGTTTCATACATGAAGGACCAAATTGCCTTGTCTATCTCTGAAACATCGAATAAAGAACAAAAAAAATAAAACTAATCGACGCGTCTAGTTAGAAGCGTCGATTAGTTTTATTAGGGAGTCATGCCATAAGTCAGATTTAGAATTTCTGATTTCAAGATCACAATTCGTAAAGAGTACGTATGCTTCTAATTCCTCACTCCAACATCCAATCAAAGGAATAAGCCCCTCTTTTGTTTTCAACAATATTTTCTCATTGTGCAAATCATTCATCCTAATCCCCCTAAATAAGAACACACGTTCCTTATGCTGTTTTTAGTATGCATTATGTAATTTTTATTTTCAAGTATCATCCTGTTCTTCACAATCTCAATAATTCGACATTTTTAACACTCTCTTTCTATCAACAAACCTGTATTTCAGAATAGTGAAAGTGATTGATACAGATTTTTGCCGAAAGCTTTATTCTTTAATTAGATTATAGTTGTCGAAAATTGTCGGATGTTTTTTCACATTCTCTACCTTTATTTACACAAATGTAATTAAAAGTAATCATTTATTAGTAAAATTAGAATGAAGTAGTAAAAGGAGGAAATGTAATGTGGTTTAATGATTGGTTAAATGCTAGTAAAAATCGGAAAGAAGTAGAGCGATTAACAAAAGAACTTGAACTAATTCAACTTTCTAAGGAAGAGCTTGAGTATTTAGATGTAAAACGAGAACTTGAATTAATTAGAGAACAATTTGCTAAAGAAAAAACTGACTTGGAAGAAGAACATCTGAAACTTGGAATAAAACTTGAGAATGAGCATATGAGTCAACGTGAGAACCTTAAAAAAAAGTTTGAAGCAGAAAAACAAGACCTTCTTGAGAGTAATAAAAAACTTAAAGCTTTAAAACTAGAATTAGGTGAATATGAAGATAGACATTTGATGCATGAACACGGTCTTTACGAACCTACTTTTGAATTTGATACCTCAGATGGTTATAAAAACATGCTAACCACAATTCGATCAGAACAAAAAGAAATGATACGTAAAAAAATTGCTACTGATCATCCAAATCAATACTTCGTCGACGGAGATAAAAAACGAGGTAAAGAGTTTGTTAATGACACTATTAAACTTTCTCTTAGAGCTTTTAATAACGAATGCGATGTAATCGTTTCAAACGTTAAATCAACTAACCTTGAAAAATCTCATGCAAATATCGAAAAAGCATTTAAACAGATTAATTCATTAACTGATATGCAAACTATATCTATTCGGAGACAATACCTTCAATCAAAGCTTCGTGAGTTGCATCTTAAGCATGAATTAGAGGTAAAGAAGCAAGAGGAAAAAGAAGAACAACGCGTTATTAAAGAACGTATACGTGAGGAAGCTCGTGTCTTAAAAGAGATAGAGAACGCACGCAAGAAAGTCGAAAAAGAAGAATTTCATTTCAGAAGTGCCGTCACTTCGGTACGTGCCAAGCTAGAAGAAGCCGATAACTCCGAGAAACAGGCACTTCTCTCGAAACTTGCTGAACTAGAAGCCAAGCTGGCTGAAGTTGAGTTGATCAAAGACGACATCGAAAACCGTGAGAAGAATACACGTGCTGGTTACGTCTACGTCATTTCGAACATCGGTTCGTTCGGTGAGCATGTCTACAAGATTGGAATGACGAGACGCCTTGAACCACTCGATCGGATCCGTGAGCTTGGGAGTGCCTCTGTACCGTTCACGTTCGACATTCATGCGATGGTCTTCTCAGAAGATGCCCCGACTCTTGAAAACAAACTTCATCATCGATTTGCAACTAAACGCGTCAACCAAGTGAATCTACGTAAGGAATTCTTCAAAGTCGAAATTGAACAGATTGCGAAAGTCATCAAGGAAGAGTTCGATGAAACACTTGAAATCACGTTGGCGGCACAAGCTGAAGACTACTATCGTACATTGCAATTGCGTGAATCAGCAATTATAAATCTCTAAAGAAATGTCAATTGAACCATCGTTCCCTCCTTGTTAAAAGAAGAGTATATAAACACCTATTAACGGGTAAAATTATACGGTAGAAATCTTTGCAAAAAATAAGCAATTGAATCCTAAATTTCTAAATTCATTTAAGAAACGGAGGCATTTGTTATGATCACCAACTTTACAAAATTGAACGAGCGGTTCGCTTTAATTGAGTTTCCAGTAACGTTAACCACTATGGATGAAATCAAGATGGAATTTCCTAAAAGTGAACGTGCCTTCTATGAAATTACGTTGAAGGAATTAAAAAAGCATTTCAAACCGACCGATCAGTTGTTTACTTTCGAGGGTGTGCAGCCTACCATGACAAAGTATGGATTTATGATTTTGATGAAGGATGAGATTGTATTATCCCTTCATTCACCTGGACTATTCCCAAAAGCAAACCTCGAGCGGATTCCTATGAAGAAAGTTACTGAAGTCGACTTTGATATCGCTCCGACTCCTTTCGGTAATCCAGCGAACTTCGGTTTAGGTGTCATTCACATCAGCTACAGTAAAACATTCGGCACAAAAAAATTTACGATTCGAAATATCGATACTCAGAACTTAGATAATATAGTAGCTCGCACTCGTGCTCTAGTAAAGCAGGCTCAAGAAAGTAATGACTAAGCACCCATTCAGGGTGCTTTTTTGTACATATAAGAGTATATTCTTTGATTATTTTTGATCAAATCCAGCATAATGAGAAGCAGCAAGATGCTACACAACTTTATCCACTATGAAAGGATGTTGTTTATGTCATCAAAAGAAGTTTGGTCAGTGGAAGGATACGAAAAAGCCGATAACAATCTAGACTTGGAGTACGCCTTTACGAACGAGGCTGAAGCACGCGAGTCTGCTAAGGAGATGGCTGGTCTGTACGATAATCTTGCTGTATATGTCAAATATACTAAAACGGTTAACGGCGGCATAATAGAAGAAAGCCACTTCAATTCTAATGGAACTTATGATGATGAAGGTGAACCCTGGTAACAACGCTGCCGTCTATATGACGGCTTTTTTATACAAAAAAAGCTTGATCGAAAAGGGGCTGCACCCTCATCCATCAAGCTGTTGATTAATCTTCTGTTTCGTTCTCTAGCTCATCAACTGGAATGAACCACGCTTTCAAGCCGTAATTCTTTGCCCACATTTTTTGCTGGGTTTTCGGATTAGTACGCCAAGGGCGGAACACTCCGTAACATCCGTATTTCTCGCTGTAATATAATTTTCCCATGATTATCATGCCCCATTTCTAAAGTTTACACTTGTAAAGGGGCCAACTAATTTGATATTATGAGTCTGTACTTCCCGACCAAAGTTAGTACAGGATCATAATGCAGCAAATCAAATGATGTATCTTTACTTCGTTGGCCCTCTACAAGGGCTATTTTTTTTGACCATTTGTAAATCTCCTCTCTTAGAAGTGCTTATTTATTATTTTGGACGTCGTTAAATCTTTTCAATGCTGCCTGTCGCGAAATTCCGAATGTAGATGCAATTTCTGATGGCGAAAGATTTCCAAGCAGATGAGATGGTGCTAAAAATTCTGCTGCAAATACATCCGCTTGCCATTCTGGATCCTCGTAAATTTTTCTTTTCACGTCTGATCGGGCAAGTTGTTTTACGTTTTTATGCAAAAACAAATGCCCGATTTCATGTGCAATCGTAAAGCGATGACGCGGATTCATATTAGCAGCCGCAAGATACACATCTTCACGAATAATGATTTTATTCAAATCAAATCGATAAAGTGCATATTCTTCCATTTCACACGTTTCGACTATTTCAAGTTCTAGCGACTCACCAAATGCTCCTAGTAAGTCATGTTCGAGTATGCGGATGATGTCAATTTGAGGTACGTCTTCCATCTCAAGAGCGCTTCTTAGCCCAAATGCAAACTCCCTAAGATCCCTCTTAGACCTCGGCTTAGCTTTAAATTGCGATTGGCTCATTTGTACCTCCTGAGAATTAGTTCAAGATTTCGAACATTTTTTTCAACTGCTCTTCGGAGAGATCACCTGATTTTCTAGCCAGAGCTTTTAATAAAGCTGTACTGTTCTCTCCTGTTTCTTCCAATGAGAATGAAATCATTTTTTCTGACTCGATGATCGCCTCTTTCAATTCCCACCGTTGTTCATCCCCCAGACCATACGCGTCTGAAATCATCTGCTCCCAAGATGCTGGGACACTCCGTTTACCATTTTCGACCGCCGATAAATATGAAACAGTCACATTTAAGTCGGAAGCCATGTCTTTTAGGATTTCGTTCCGATCAATCCGAAGTTTACGACAGAATTTTCCGAATGGAGTAAGCAAAATGAAACCTCCTTTTTCACAACCCTTGATTTCCTACATCCTTATCTTACAACATTAAAAATAATTATTCAACATTTTTGTTGAATTAATTCTATTTTTAATTGATTCTAGCTTTTCTTCTTCTAATGAGCAATTGCTCATAAATGAAATTCTTACAAATTATATGGATAAATTTGATAAGATGAAAGGTGAGAACAGTATTTGTCGTGCAGGAAGGGGAAGCTATATGACGAATATAAAAAAGAACCCCACTACAGGTAAATGGGAAACGAGGGTCAGCCTAGGCTTTGATGAGCGAGGAAAACGTATCCAACGCTTTAAAAGCGCGGATACGAAGCGAGAACTGGAGTATTGGATGGCCAACCTACTCAAGGAACGCGAGGATGGATCCATCAAACGGCGACAAACGAAAATGAAGGTAGCAGATCTGATTGCGGTCTATTACGAACGTCGTGCTCCTCAACTTGCAAAAGCAACACTCTACAACCGTCGTAAGATTTCAGGACTGCTCGAGAAGGAACTCGGTAAGATGTTGCTCGAAAACGTCCGGACACACCATCTAGCGGATGTCATGATGAAATATGCGGAGTTGCGGGAGTGGAACGCAAACAGTTATAATACGATGCTCCAACAAGTCCGCGCCTTCTTCCGGTATGCCGCCGAGATGGAGTACCTCAAGGAAGATCCAAGCGCTGCTCTTGCACAGGACCGTCGCCGCGCCGTCAAGAATCATCAGGTATGGAGCCAGGAGGAATGTGAGCTCTTCATCGAGACACATGAAAAAGAACTACGCGCCCTCCCAATCATCTTGATTCTGCATACTGGGATGCGGATCGGTGAAGCCATCACCTTGCGTTGGTCGGATATCGATTTTGAAGAACGTACGGTACTCGTGAAGCGCTCGGTCTCCGACCACAACCGTTCGGCTCATCAAAACGAGAAAGCGCCTAAAAACGGACACTCTCGTCTCATCGTACTCAGTGATGCTGCAGTCGACTACCTGAAGAGCATGAAACGAGTCCAAGCGTTGCACCAGTTGAGCAAAGGTTATCGGAATGACGACGACTATGTCTGCCTGAATACGCTCGGAAGACCATTCAGCTCGACGATCGTCCATCGCTCGTTCAACTGGTTGACGGAGCTCGCAGGTGTTCCACGGATCCGGATCCACGATCTGCGTCACACACATGCCACCCTACTGCTCGAGCAGGGTGTGCATCCGAAAGTTGTGCAAGAAAGACTCGGTCATGCGAGTTATACGATAACGATGGATTTATACAGCCATGTCAGTGTAAAGTTGCATCATGAGGCTGCCGAAATGCTCGTTTTCAAAAAAAGTGTGCAATAATTGTGCAATCGGAGGAGATTTGATTGAATAAGAGAGAAACAAAAAACGTGAAATACGTTGATACAAAAGCGTTTCCGAAGGTTAACAACACTGTTCCTAAAAAATATGTCATGTTCGTCGACGAAACTGGGACACCGAAGGGTAATACACAATTCAACTTAACGGGTGTCTTGATGGAATATAAATATGCCATCGATTCGGACGAGACCGGTGAACCAAGTCCGCTTCGTCAACGTTTGATGGATTTTAAGGCAAAAGTTTTTGAAGATCCGCATATTCCCCTTCATTTGAAGGAGATTTTAAAAGCTGAGCATCCGTATGGTAAAGAAGATGGTATCACGATCGATATGTTACGTCATTTCTGGATCGCCTTACCAGAATTTTTAGTTGATATCGATTGTACGATCGTCAGCGTCGAAGTCGATAAACAGAAGCTACAAGACTTCTTCTCGACACCAAAGGATCCGTATGTCGTTGCCTTCGCCCATCTGATGAAGTCGTTTTATTCCTTCCTCGATGAGACAGAAGCAACGAGTGCGCGTGTCGTTCTTGAAAGCCGTGATGATTATCAAAACTTGCTCATTCAAAAGGCGTTCTTCGATATCTTCAATTCGGGAACGGTCCATCTCGACGTCGAAAAAAGCCGTCAAAAAATCAAAGGCTTCATCTTTGCTGAAAAAGACAGCGACCTCTACCAATCTGGTCTTGAGATTGCCGACTTGGTCTGCTTACCTTTATCTCGCGTCCGTCGTGGTGTCATCGAGGTAAAACCACGGTTTGTCCATTATGGGGACGAAAACCGGATTTTTAAAGCCATCAAAGATAAGATTTACATTCGACGCGATAGTCCGGACCAAGATTTCCGAAACTGGGGATTCAAAAAAGTACCGATCACGAAAAAGCGTCGTGAATGGTCCGATACTCCTTGGAATGGGTAATGACTCAAAAATTAGTCTCTACAAAGATAAGGGTGGCAGAATGATCTGTCACCCTTATCTAATAAAAAAGAATGACTCGTCTTTTCACGCTCTTTCCTCAGGTCTTGTTTGTCTCTAACAGCGCAAAATGCGCTTTTCCTGTAGGAGTTGCGTGTGACGAGTCATTCTTTTTTTGAGTCTGTCCCTTTTTAGGGTGTAGCTATTCCTTTTGTTCGTTTTTTCCCTTCTCGACACATGTCGAGTAACGGGCACGCTTCACAGTTCGGACGTTGTGCCTTGCAGTGATAACGTCCAAAGAAGATGAATTGATGATGGAGCTTTGACCAACGCTCCCGTTTGAAACGACGCATCAGTGTTGCTTCGACCTGCGTGACATTATCCTTCCAGCGACAGATCCCGAGGCGTTTCGAGACACGTTCGACATGTGTATCGACCGCAAAGGCCGGTACATCAAAGGCGACAGACAAGACGACGTTCGCCGTCTTGCGTCCTACGCCAGGTAAGGCTTCGAGCCCGGCGCGTTCCGTCGGGACTTCTCCGTCGTGTTGCGCAAGGAGCTGTGCCGCAAGCGCCTTGATGTTTTTGGCTTTATTCCGGTACAATCCAAGTCGTTTGATTTTGTCCTCGATTTTCTCGACGGGTGCCGCAGCAAGCGACGCAGGATCCGGATACGCTGCGAACAACCCAGGCGTCACCTGATTGACAAGTACGTCGGTCGCTTGTGCACTGAGTGCAACCGCTACGACCAGTTCAAACGGGTTGCGATGAATCAACTCACAAAATGCATCTGGAAACATCTCTTCTAACGTTGCTTCAATCCGATCGATTTCTGCCTTTCGTAACATCTCCTTAACCTCCCCGCCCTGCGAGATCCTCAAGCGTCTTGATCCCTTCACGTTCCCACGTCCGTAAAATTTGATTGATATAGGTCATTTTGCGGACATTATGATAGACCGCTTCTCGAAGTGCGGCAAGTACTAGCTCTTCCGAAATGTTCTCGATCGTCAACCACTGAATGATCTGCTCCATCTGAAACGGTGACATCATCCCGAGTTCCCGCTCGAATTGTTGGAAGACGGACGGATTGATCGTATCAAAGTTCGGTGCTTCCTGTTCCGGTGGTGCCATCAGCTTTTCGTAAAGCGGAACAAGCGAATAACGTTCAGACCCGTTGACGTTCTCCATTGCCAGTAATCCTTTTTGTAATAAACCGAGTGTCGTCTCGATCGTTTCCGTCTCGGATAGTCCAAGTCGATTACTTAACTCTTCCGGTGACGGCATCTCCATGCCCTCTGCCCGGCAAGCAAACAATTGACCAATTAACGTGAACTCGACAAAACTGATGCCTAACCGTTTTGCCTCGGTGAACAATCGTTTCGGTAAGACGACCGTCCCTTCCTCGAATAATTGCACTAAATTATGATTCATCGTATTTCCTCGATTCTCTAGTCTAAACAAGAAATCGACCCGTCGAGACGATGGGTCGATGTTTTTCCTTACTGCTTATGGATAGAGGCGGTTTAGCAAACGTGGGAACGGAATTGTTTCCCGAACGTGCTCGACACCTGTGATCCAAGCGACTGTTCGCTCTAAACCAAGACCGAAGCCACTGTGTGGAACAGAACCGTATTGGCGTGTTTCGAGATACCATTTATAAGCACCTGTCTCGTCAAGACCATGTTTCTTCATCTCAGCGAGGAGTTTTTCATGATCTTCTTCACGTTGTGAACCACCGACGATTTCCCCGTATCCTTCAGGGGCAATCAAATCATCACACAAGACGAAGTCTGGGTTTTCCGGATCTTCTTTCATGTAGAACGGTTTGATTGCTTTTGGCCAGTGCGTGATGAAGACAGGACGTGCGAAGCTGTTTGCGATTGCTGTCTCGTGTGGTGCACCAAAGTCATCGCCGAATTCGATATCGTCGAATCCTTGCTCCTTGAGCATGTCGATTGCTTCCGTGTACTTGACGCGCGGGAACGGTGCTTTAATGTTTTCAAGGACCGTCAAGTCACGTCCAAGCAACTCAAGTTCCGCACGACAGTTTTTCAGTGCTGATTGCACAAGGTGCGAAACATAGTTTTCTTGGACTTCGAGGTTCATCTCGTGATCGTGGAATGCCATCTCAGGCTCCATCATCCAGAATTCGATCAAGTGACGACGTGTTTTTGATTTTTCAGCACGGAACGTTGGACCGAACGAGAAGACCTTTCCAAGTGCCATTGCTGCCGCTTCCATGTAAAGCTGACCCGATTGTGAAAGGTACGCATCTTCATCGAAATATTTCGTGTGGAACAATTCTGTTGTTCCTTCTGGTGCGCTACCTGTCAAGATTGGCGGATCCACTTTAATGAATCCTTCTTGGTTAAAGAATTCGTACGTTGCACGAATCAATTCGTTCCGAACGACCATGACCGCATGCTGACGCTTTGAACGCAACCAGAGGTGACGGTTATCCATCAAGAAGTCCGTTCCGTGTGCTTTTGGTGTGATCGGATAATCGATCGCTTCATGGATGACTTCGATTTTTGAAATTTCCATTTCATGACCGATCGCTGTCCGACCGCCATCTGATTTGATGACACCTGTCACCCAGAGTGATGATTCCTGCGTTAAGCCTTTTGCTTGCTTGAATAAGTCTTCGCCGACTGTTTCTTTGACGACGACACCCTGCATGAATCCAGAGCCATCCCGAAGTTGGAGGAAGGCGATTTTACCGCTTGAGCGTTTGTTTGCTAACCAACACCCGATCGTCACTTCTTCTCCTACATATTTGTTTACATCCCGAATCATTGCTTTCAACAGTCAACATCCTCTCTCTATTAAACGGCTGTATGTGCCGTGATGAATCCTTCAATCCGGTCGAGTGCCTCTAGGACACGTGCCGGATCCGTCGCGTAAGATAGGCGGACATAGTCCGGTGCACCAAATCCTGAACCTGGAATCAAGGCGACCTTCGCTTCAGATAAAACAGCTGTACACCAGTCATCGACATTATCGAATCCACACATCTCGGCAGCTTGCTTTGCATGTGGGAACAAGTAGAATGCCCCTTCTGGCTTCAGACACGTCAATCCTTTGATTTCAATGAGTCGTGCATAGATTTTCTCAAGTCGTTCCTCAAAGATGACACGCATCGCTTCGACCGGTGCATCGCCTTCTGCATACGCAGCAACCGATGCTGCTTGCGCAATCGATGTCGGGTTCGACGTCGAATGGCTCGCTAAGTTCGTCATCGCTGAGATGATCTCTTTCGGTCCGATTGCATACCCGATCCGCCAGCCTGTCATCGCATGGGACTTCGAGACACCATTGATGATGACCGTCCGTTCGCGCATCTCTGGCAAGGACGCGATCGAAATATGTGTCGCACCGTTATAGAGCAACTTTTCATAAATCTCGTCACTGATGACGAGTAGATCGTGCTTGATCGCAACATCTGCTACCATCTCGAGCTCTTCTTTCGAATAGACCATTCCTGTCGGATTCGATGGTGAATTCAAGACGAGTGCTTTCGTTTTTGGGGTAATGTGTTGCTCGAGCAATTCCCGTGTCACTTTGAAGCGAGACGATTCGTCCGTTTCTAAAATGACCGGTACGCCGTCACTGAGTTTAATTTGCTCTGGATAACTGACCCAGTATGGTGCTGGGACGATGACTTCATCGCCTGGATCGAGAATCGCTTGGAACAACGTTGATAGTGCATGCTTTGCTCCTGAAGCGACCATGACTTCTGAGCGTTCGTATGGCATCCATAAGTCACGGCGTGTCTTTTCGATGATTGCATCCTTCAAGGCAACCGTTCCGCCAGACGGCGTATACTTCGTATCGCCCGCTTCTGCTGCCTCGAATGCTGCTTGGATGATGAATTCCGGTGTATTGAAGTCGGGCTCTCCCGCACCTAAACCGATGATGTCTTGACCTTCTTCACGTAGTGCCTTGGCTTTCGCTGTGATGGCTAGCGTCGTAGATGGTGTCAATTGTCGTACGCGTTTCGATAACATGTCGCCCACTCCCTTTACTTGATTCGTAATCGTTTGATGAAAGAACCTTCTTGATACGTGTAATACGAATAATCATAGCCTGTCGTCGTCTTTGAAACGATCTCGATGACGGCACGATCCTCAAAGCCGTACTTAGCAGACACGATGTCTCCTAGTTCCGGATGATCCGCGATGACCGTTTTGATGGCAATACCATCAGCAACTGGTCGTGTCTCAATCGTTCCTTTTTTCGGAACGAACGCCCGTACCGCCTGTCCATTCTGCTTCATCGTAAAAACGACATATTGACGTTTCCCGTTAAAGACAGATTCGAACCGGACGTCCGTCGGTTTGAGTTCTTTTTTCAGACGCGCCTCTGCTTGTTCGGCGACGCTCTGTTCCCGGTCTTTTGCCTCAGCGATCGTCACCTGATAAACGGCGGTGCCAAGTACAGTCAAAAGGATGAGTGCACTTAGCAGACCAAGCGTGATTTTCCACTTCATGTGCGGTAGATGGTAAAGACCATCTGCTCCTTGTCTTTTTCATCGAGAGCAAGACCGAACATTAAATCTTCCGTTTTCAGTGTCCGATTCAACAAGTCGACGATTTTATACGTATCGTCATGGCGGTTCACTTTGACGGTCGCAAGTGTTTCAATTTTTGAATCCATCTGTATGTCCTCCCTCATTTTTCTCTATCTATTATAATGCGATAGGGTTTATCTGAATAGACTTAATCGCCATCATTCAAGAACAATTCTAGTTCTGCCGTCAGTTCATCAAGTGGTTTTGATAAAACAGGTACTTTCGGCAGACTCGTGACGAACCGTTTTCCATAACGCGTCGTCTCAATCCGGCGATCAAGTACGAAGACGACACCTCGGTCGTTCGTCGTCCGGATCAAGCGACCAAAGCCTTGCTTAAAGCGAATGATCGCTTGCGGTAAGCTGTATTCGAAAAATGATGATTTCCCGAGTTTTTCGATCCGTTCCGAGCGTGCCTGGACGATCGGTTGATCCGGTGGCGCGAACGGTAGTCGGACGATGACGAGACAACTGAGATCATCTCCTGGGATATCGACCCCTTCCCAAAAGCTAGCCGTCCCGAACAAGATACAGGCGTCGAGTTGCTTGAACTGTTTCATCAGTCGTTGCCGTGAACCTTGCGTGACCCCTTGCGAGAGTAACGTAAACCGGTCAGGTAACAGCGGTTTCGTCGCTTCATGCGTCAGTCTTAGCAAGTCATTTGAGGTAAACAAGACGAGCATCCGTCCTTCCGTCACCTCTGCGATTTGTAAGATGGCTTCCGCAATCGTCTCTGCGAATTCCGGCAATGGTACATCCTGTAGGAGCGGGAGATCCGTCGGAATCATCAATCGCACGTTATCGGCATATCCGAACGGCGACGGAACGACGAAACGACGTGTCTCAAACGCATCGAGCCCTAAACGGTTCTCAATGAACTGGAACTTGTTCGAGACTGTCAGCGTCGCAGACGTCAGGATACACGTCCGTTTCGAAAAGACATCGCGTCGCAGTCGCTCTGAAATGTCGATTGGTTGTGTGTAGACCCGTGTTAGTTTCCGGTTCTTAACAGACGTCTCGATCCAAGATACCGTCTCATCGTGCGGGGCAAGCATCGTCTCAAAGATGGCGAGTTCCGCTTCTTCGATTTGTGACGTGATCGCTTTTAAATCTGCGACGAGTGAACGTTCGCGATAACTCATCTGCTCCCGGTGTTCATGGAATAGTTTATGAATCGCCCGGATTGCTTGACGCAAACGCCGCAACACCAATTCAACCCGCTTGGCACTTTCCTGGACGGCACGCATCGAACGGTCGAGTCGCTTGAAGCGAATGCTGACCATTCCTTCCCGTCGTGCTTTGCGGGAAGCCAGTTCGAGCCCGTATGCTTGAATAATCATCAATAGACCGTCTGCCTCTTCGAGCAACGTCGTCAGTGCCTCATCGACCGTCTCACTATGGGCTTCGACCATCTCGGCGATGTCCCATTCTTCCGACAGATCGAGCAAGCGGTGTAATAATTTTTTATCGGACGAATACCCGAGTTGTCGGAACAGACGATCAAACGTATGTCCATCAAAGACGAGACCAAAATGATGGCTCGCGACCTCTTCGATTTGATGTGCCTCGTCAAGAATCAACGGACTTCCTTTCGGTAAGACCCCGGCTTCGAACTGCAGATCACTAAACAACAAGGCATGGTTCGTGACGATGATCGTTGCATCCTTTGCTTGGCGAATCGCATGTTGGAAGAAGTCCCGGCTGTACCACGGGTCAAACCGCCCGAGTTGCGATTGGCTATCAGACTGGATCAACTGTTTGATCCCGATATTGCCTTGCGCTGCACCGCCTGGTAAGCTGACTTCTTCTAAATCTCCCGTTTCCGTCTCCGTCAACCAGACGAGTAGAATTGCTTTTGCGAGCGTGAAGTTGTAAGCATCCTCTTGATCATTCAAGAAAAATTCGAATTTCCGTAAATCAATATAGTTACTCCGTCCCTTAAGCAATGCAATCTGGACCGGCGCATCGAACAGTTGACGCAAGAGCGGTAAATCACGCGCGAATAGTTGCTCCTGCAATTGAATCGTGTGCGTACTGACGACAATCGGGACTTCATGTTCAAGTGCGTAATGCGCTGCCGGAACAAGATAACCGAGCGATTTTCCTGTTCCTGTTCCCGCTTCGACGAGTAACGGTGTTTCTTGATCGAGCGATTGATAGACATGACGCATCATCTCGAGCTGCCCACGTCGCTCTTCATATCCTTCGAATAGACGAGGGAACGTAACGGTGTTCAATTCATCAACGAATGGTCCGAACGGTTCAAGAACGGGCGGATGTGCCAACCGCTCTATCGTCTGGCGCTTTTTCAAAGCGATTTTACGGAAACGATCAAACTGTGAATCCTCCTCGATGCCGACTAAACGAATCGCATGGTCGATTTCCTCTTCGATGGCACTGAACAGGCGTGGTGATAAACGTCTTAAGTGCTTCAATGTCTCAAGCGGCAACGTATGTAGTCGTTTGAGTAGTTCAAGCAACAATTCAGCCGTCGCCGAAGCGTCACTCCCTGCCCGGTGCGCCTCTTGATGGGCAAGTTGTAATGACTCTGACAGATGCGACAGCGCGTGGCTTTCTGCTGTCGGAAGTAAGATTCGTGCGAGTTCGACCGTATCGATGACAGGACCTGTGTACGGCAAGTATCCTTCCTCTTCTAACGCATCGTTTAAGAAGTTTAAATCGAACTGCACATTATGTGCGACGAAGACACCACCGTCGAGCAATGATAAGACACGCGGTGCGATGACATCGAATGTCTCGGCCTCTTTGACATCCTCATCCGTGATGCCCGTCAACTGGGAAATGAATGGAGGAATCGGTTGGGTCGGACGCACGAAGGCAGACAATTGTTCTGTCAACTGTCCATCTTCAATGACCGCCATGCCGATCTCAATCATCTCATCGCCAGCCTTTATGGAATGACCTGTCGTTTCCAGGTCGACTACGACGTACTTTTTCTTCAACACTGATCCTCCACCTTTTATCCATCCTCTCCATGACCGGATGGCATTTCATTCTTCATCTTAACAAAAAAAGAGACCCGCTGACATGATCGGGTCTCTAAAATTTCATAAGATCGTGTGGGCGATTTCTTGAGACAACATTTGTTTGATGTCGTTCTGTTCATTTAGAACAGCCACTTTTGGAACATGTGTCGCGATTTCTTCCGTCGATAGTTGCGCGTACGCCATGATGATGACCTCATCCCCGACTTGGAAATGGCGTGCTGCCGCACCATTCAAACAGATGACACCTGAACCACGAGCACCTTTAATCGCATACGTTTCAATCCGTGCACCGTTCTGATTGTTTGTCACTTGGACTTTTTCATTTTCAAGAATCCCGACAGCATCGAGTAAATCCTCATCGATCGTAATCGAACCAACATAGTGTAAGTTCGCCTCGGTGACCCGGGCCTTGTGTAGTTTAGCGTGCATGAATGTGCGTAACATCGTCATGCTCCTCTCGTATATAGTAAATTATCGATCAAGCGTGCCGATGCAAACTGCACGGCGACTGCTAAGAGAATCGTAGTCGTTTGTTCAGTGACGGGTCTTAGTGACGGGTAGTCGACGGCTTCGACGTAATCGATCGTCGTCCCTTCGAATCGAAGTGCTTCGCGCGTCCGCTCGAGAACCGTTTCAACAGGCACCCCTTGATCGAGTGCTTGTTTCGCTTGTTGCAACGCCTGCTGAATTCCTGGTGCTTGCGCCCGCTCCGTTTCCGAAAGATAGACATTGCGTGACGATTTTGCTAGACCATCCGCTTCGCGAATGATCGGGCAACGGACGATCTCAACCGGAACGAAGTAATCAGCGACATACGCTTCAATCAATGCGAGCTGTTGTGCGTCCTTTAAGCCGAAATAAGCACGGGTTGGACGGACGACGTTCAATAGTTTGCTGACGACCGTCAACACACCATCAAAATGTCCTGGTCGTGATGCGCCGCATAAGACATCATCACCGGAGCGGACCGTAACACGGGCCATATCCAGCGGATACATCGTCTCGTTCGTCGGATAGAACAGATAATCGACCCCTTCTGCCTCCGCGATTTTCTGATCGCGTTCCGCGTCTCGTGGATAACGATCCAAATCTTCGTTTGGTCCGAATTGTGTCGGGTTGACGAAAATACTCAAGACGACGACATCATTCTCTTGTCGTGCTTGTTTGAGCAAGGAGGCATGCCCTTCATGCAAGAATCCCATCGTCGGTACAAAACCGATTGAACCGGCTCCCGCTAAACATTCGCGTAACGTCTGGACGTCCTGAATGATCTTCATTCCTTAGTCCCTCCATAAAGCGCACCAATCAATTCTTCGTCCATCTGGAACGAGTGTGCTAGTTCAGGGAAGGTGCCGGCTTTGACGTCTTTGACGTAAGCAGCAATCGCTTCCGTTCCTGAAGTATTCCAGTCCGTGTACGCTTTGACGAACTTCGGTAAACGACCGACACCATACGTCAAGATGTCATGATAGACAAGTACTTGACCGGCGACGTCTGCACCGGCACCGATTCCGATGACCGGAATCGAGAGGAGCTCTTGAATGCGTTTCGCGAGCGGATGCGGCACACATTCGAGGACGAGCATCTTCGCTCCGGCACGCTCTGCTTCCAAACTGTCTGCAATCAGTTGTTCGGCTGCTTCTAATGATTTCCCTTGGACTTTGAATCCTTCAAGGACACCAACGGATTGTGGTGTTAATCCGAGATGCGCGACGCAAGGCATCCCAGCGTCCGTCAAACGACGAATCGTCTTTAAGATCTCCCCTGCCCCTTCCAGCTTCAAGGCATCTGCCTGCGACTCTTGAAAGATACGCGCCGCTGATTCAAGCGTGCGATCAAATGAACCGTGATAGCTTGCGAACGGCATATCGACGATCATGAACGTCTGTGGTGCGCCGCGGCGTACCGCACGCGCATGATGAACCATGTCGTCGACCGTGACGGCAATCGTTGAGTCATAGCCGAGGATGACGTTTCCGAGGGAATCGCCAACGAGCAACATATCAACTCCTGCTGCCTCCGATAGTTTTGCTGAAGGATAATCATACGCCGTCAACATGACGAGCTTCTCTCCAGCTTGTTGTTTTTTGAGTATTGGACCCATTGTGTGCATCGTGTTCTCTCCTTACGTGTGTAGGGAGGACAAAAGGAAAACGCCTTCTTCTCCAAAATAAATGCATGCGGAAAAGAAGGCGGAATAATTGAATATCGTCCTTCTGTCCCTGTCCGTTAAGATCAAGGCAGTTGAAACAGCTAAAACTGGCACCTGTCAATTCGGTATGGTTCCGGCAAGCGGATACCATCCGTGGCTTTATTATACATGACGGGAAAAGCTCTCTGCAAACCGTCTGATTCAAACCTTTATTCTTTTTCCCAGTAAATCAGCTCTGCCGAATGGAAACGGGTTTCCCCCGTTTCCGTCTCAATCCGAATCGTTCCCGTCTCGTCAATACCGAGCAATGTTCCAGAAGCGGTCATCTGACGTGTCCGTAGTGTCACTTGTTCATGTAAACGATCTGCGAGTGTTTCCCACTCGGAGACGAAAGATCCGAATCCTAGCTCGAGCCACTGCGTGTATAGTCGTTCAAATCGATTTAAAAACGTCGCGACGACCTCCGCACGTCGGAAAGTTCTTCCTGATTCTCGGACGAGCGAGGTAGCACGGTCTTTGATCCCTTCCGGAAATTGCTCGTGATGCACATTGATGCCGATGCCAATGATGACTGAACTGATCCGATCCGCCTCGGTCTGCATTTCCGTCAAGATGCCTGCCACCTTACGACCGTTGATCAAGATGTCGTTCGGCCATTTAATCGTAACTGGAACATCGAATGTCCGGAGAGACTGTGCAAGTGCAATACCTGCTACGAGCGTTAATTGACCTGCTTGGTGCATCGGTACATCTGGTCGGACGAGTAGACTCATCGCGATGCCCTCATTTTTCGCCTCATGCCACGTTCTCCCTAGCTGTCCGCGTCCATTCGTCTGGTGATCGCATACGACGAGTGTTCCTTCCTGCGCTTGCTGTTGCGCTTGCTCATGTGCAATCCGCTGCGTCGTGTCCAGTTCTTCGAAATGAAGGATGTGGCGACCAAGACGTGCTGTCGTTAACCATTGTTCAATCGCAATCGGTGTCAGCAAATCGCCTTCATCGACTAATTGATAGCCTTGTTTTTTATTCGAGATGATCTGGTATCCTTCTTCCTTCAAGGTTTGCATATGTTTCCAAATAGCGGTACGTGAAATATTTAGTGTCTCTGCTAATTCTTGTCCGGAGTACCACGTTCGCTGACGAAGTGCGATCAAGATTTGTTCTCGGACTGAGTGCGCCATCGCTCTACCTCCTTCAATAATGTTACGCGGTCGTTTAGGCAAGCGCGCGTGACGACACTGTATTCCAAATGCAAAAGTGCTTCTTTGATCTGTTGTTTTTGAAGACCGAGGCGGATCATGTCTTTTCCGTCGACAGCGAGCTCTTTACGACTGCGAATCGGTAAGTCTGATCGCTCCGGATAATCCGTTCCGGTCATTTCCCGAAGGATCATCAGTTCCTCGTCCGACAATCGATAACGATCCCAGTCTTGTAACGGTCGGTGTAACAGAGGTATTAAACGCGTTGCGAGCTGCACTTGATGTTTCGATCGTTTCCAGCGCGTCAATTGATCTTTCGCGAGACCGGCATCGAGTACGAGTGTCCAGACGGCATCCTTTGAAACACCCTGAAACGACTGCTGCGCGAGTCCTTTGACGATTTCTGAAGTCATGCCGGGAAGGTAGCGTTCGATTCCTGTCCGGAGCATCGCCTGTAACGCCCGCTGTTTTCCAGGACCAAGTAAGAGCTTCTCGAACTCGATCGCGATCCGCTCAATCGCAACGGCCGCTAGATGCGGAGCGAGTTTAACGATTGCTTGTTCAGTTGCTTCGTCAAGCGAGAAATCCAGTTGGCTCATGAAGCGGAACGCCCGCATCATTCGAAGTGCATCTTCATTAAAACGTTCGGCTGGTTCGCCGACCGTCCGGATGATCCGCTCTTCGATGTCACGCGCTCCTCCAAACAGATCGACACGACCTGATGGTCTGAGTGCCATCGCGTTGATCGTAAAGTCACGCCGGGTCAAATCCTCTTCCAAACTAACGCCAAGCGTCACCTCGTCCGGTCGCCGGCGATCGCTGTACGTTGCTTCCGAGCGGAACGTCGTGATCTCGTACGGCACGTGGTTGAGAACGACCGTCACGGTTCCATGCTCGAGTCCTGTCGGAATGACGACAGGGAATAAGTCGATGATCTGTTCCGGTAACATCGAGCTCGCTAAATCATAGTCTCCTGGTGTCCGGTCGAGTAACATGTCGCGAACGGCGCCACCGACGATATAGGCTTCACCACCGGCCTCCTCGATCGTCTGAATGATATGATGTGCGCCTTCAAGCAAGTTCATGACGCGCACACACCCGTTCATAGACTTGTTCATAACGACGGACGATCTCATTCGAATCAAAACGACGACGCGTATCACGAATGCCCTCTTCTGCCATCCGTTCCCGTAACATCGGATCATCCGCGAGTTCACCGATTCGTGCCGCAGCCATTTTGACGTCGTAAGTCGGAACGATATATCCGGTTAATCCGTCCTGGATGACTTCCGGTAAGCCACCTGCTGTCGAGACGACACTCGGGACACCAATTGCCATTGCCTCAAGGACGACGAGTCCGAACGCTTCTTTTTCAGACAACAGGACATGAATATCACTAATGGCGAGCAATTGCGCGACGTGTTCCTGTTTACCTGCAAAGATCACTTTATCGTAAATGCCGAGTTCCTTTGCGCGACGTCTCGTTTGTCCCATCTCTGGACCATCCCCGACGAGTAACAGACGCATCTTCCGGTCTTTCGCTGCAATGGCGAACGCTGCAAGCGTATCATCGATTCGTTTGACCGGTCGGAAGTTCGAGATATGAATGACGACGACTTCGTCCGCTTCGATGCCGTAATGCCGCTTCAAGCGTTCATCCCGCATCGGATAATAGACACTCTCATCAATCGAGTTCGCAATGACATCGATGTCATAGTGTGCGTTAAGCGTCGCATTCGTCTCAAGCGCTAGACTCTCGGAGACGGCCGTGACCGCGTCTGATCGTTCAATACCGTACCGAATTGCCGGTTGCATCTCTAAGTCTTGCCCGATGACCGTGATGTCCGTCCCGTGTAACGTCGTCACGACGGCGACGCCTTTTTTCTTTGCCATGTTTCGTCCGAGATCAGCACAGACCGCGTGCGGAACGGCGTAATGGGCATGGATGACATCAAGATCGAATAAATCAATGATTTCTGCGACTTTTGACGCCAACGTAATGTCGTATGGTGGATATTTAAAAACGGAATACTGGTTGACTTCAACCAAGTGGACCGTGATGTTTGGCCGATATTCCGTCAGGCGAAACGGCATGCTCGACGTAATGAAGTGGACGTCATGTCCACGGTCCGCTAATTTCATACCGAGTTCCGTCGCGACGACCCCACTCCCGCCGACGGATGGATAACAAAGAATCCCAATTGCTTTTTTCATGATAAAACCACACTCTCTTTATGACTTCTATTCGTCTCTATTCTAAGCAATATCAATCGGAATGACCATACTGATCACTTTTCGACTGATTTTCATAGGAAAAGCTAGTCTTTTTCCGACCGTGCCGTTACCCTAGAGAAAGAGTCTTGATTTGAAAGGAGCATACGGAAATGGCACCTCCATTCCAATTTCCGATTCGGATCCAGAACATTTTCTGGATTTTGGTCGGATCATTCATCTTTGCTTTTGGTATTTATCATTTTAACGTTCAAAATGAGTTAGCAGAAGGCGGTTTTACTGGGATTACCTTGATCTTAAAAGGACTGTTCGGATGGTCTCCATCGATCACGAACTTAGTATTGAATGTCCCACTTTTTTTCGTCAGTTATAAAATTCTTGGTCGGACGACCTTCGTCTACACGTTGATCGGTACATTCAGTTTTTCCTTCTGGTATGGATTGATTGCGAAGTATTCACCTCTCGTCATAGACCTGCGCGACGATATGGTGCTTGCTGCGCTTTTTGCGGGTGTATTCATCGGAGTTGGTCTTGGTATCATTTTCAACAACGGCGGTACGACAGGTGGTGTCGATATCATCGCGCGTTTGACGAAACGCTACTTCGGTTGGTCGATCGGTCGAACATTCTTGATCTTCGATTTCTTCGTCATCGTCGCATCCTTGACGTATCTCGATTACAAACAAGCAATGTATACGTTACTTGCCGTCTACGTCGGCGCTCGCGTCATCGATTGGATGCAAGAGGGCACTTATGCTGGTAAAGCAGCGATGATCATCAGTGATCACCGGACGGAAATCGCCGACGGCATTCATGCGACGATGAATCGTGGCACGACCCGTCTGATCGCGAAAGGCGGTTACTCTGGACGGGATCTCGAAGTACTGTACGTCGTCGTCGCTCGCAATGAAATCAATCGCTTGAAGACGCTCGTTAAAAGTGTCGACCAGCACGCCTTCAT
This sequence comes from Exiguobacterium sp. s191, assembly GCF_018618955.1. Taxonomy (NCBI): domain Bacteria; kingdom Bacillati; phylum Bacillota; class Bacilli; order Caryophanales; genus Exiguobacterium; species Exiguobacterium sp. s191. Next base: position 1,210,943 of record NZ_JACSNC010000001.1, read on the forward strand.
CACGTTGCATGACGTCTATGAAGTAACAGGAGAAGGTTTCACGTTCGACGAAAATCGGGTCCCAATCAAAGAAACGTAAAAAAACACGGATCGCTCAAACGAGCAATCCGTGTTTTTCGTTTTAGTCATCACTTGACGGGTTGAAGACGAGCAGTGCGAGACGAAGGAACTCGGCAACGGCAACGAGTGTTGCTGCTACGTACGTCCAAGCTGCTGCATTCAAGACACGACGTGAACCACGTTCTTCTTCGGCATCAATGATACCATGCTCCGTTAACTGCGCCATCGCTCGATTCGAGGCATCAAACTCGACCGGTAACGTGACGAGTTGGAAGATGACGGCACCAAGCATCAAGACGACACCAAGCATTGCAAGACCACTGAACCCAGCGAACAGACCAATCAACAACAGTGGGAACGATAAGTTCGACGTGATCGACGCGACAGGTGCAATCCGGTGACGGACACGCATCATATTGTAATCCGTCGCATCTTGAATGACGTGACCGATTTCGTGAGCTGCGATCGAAACGGCTGAGACCGTCGAACCGTAATAGACGTCTTCCGACAAACGAACGACTTTGTTCGTCGGGTCATAATGGTCGGACATCGTTCCACCGATTGGCTCAAGACGGACGTTCGTGATGCCGTTCTGCTTCATGATGAAGTCTGCGACCTGCGCTCCCGTCACCCCACTCTGAATCGGAACATCTTGATATTTTTTATAGGTGCTCCGCACCCGCATCTGAGCCCAGATTGGGACGATGATGATGATCGCGAGATAGATCAAATAGTTTGCCACGAGACATCGTTCCTTTCTTTTTTTGATTATAGGTCTATTTTATGTTCAAGTGATCTTATTGTCAATTGAATCGCGCGCGACGAGCAGATATCCCATCAAAAGACATATTCCGGTCAACCAGAAGGAACCATATCCGATCCACTGGATATGCTCCGCAAGTGCCGGGTAACGCGGCCACTGACCAAGAACATAATCGACGACATCGTTGTGGATGACCCAGATGGCGACGAGGACGAGTTCCTTGACACGAAACGTCATTAGCGGACTGTATAATAACGCCTGGAACGCCATCGCTCCGTGCGATACCATCAACATCAGTGCCATTGCTGTTAAGAACGGATCCTCCGTTCCGAGTTGATTCAACATCAACGCATTCATGACGACTGCCCAGACACCATATTTAATCAGTGTCACGAACGCAAGCGCTTCAAACAAGCGAGAACGTCGTCCGAAAATCCAAAGAAAGACGATGATCGTAAAGAACAGGGATGCAGTCGGGCTATCCGGAATGAACGGATAGTAATACCACTTCGACGTTGCGAGTTGTGGTTCATACCAGTAGTAACCGTATAATGTGCCTGCTAAGTTGATCAACCCGACAATCCAGAGTACTGCTTTATGTCGGAGTAATGTCAAAATACCTTGCAATCGTTTCACCTCATCATCGACAAAAGCCGGAGGATTGCTCCCCCGGCTTTTGGCTTATTTATTGTTTTCGCCGCCTTCACCGTATGAAGCGATGAATTTCGCGAGTTCTTTATGATCGGCATCTGATCCTTTGAACTGACCAGCAGGCATCGAACCGATACCTTTGACTGCGATATCATAAATTTCTTTTTCTGTCTTTTTCGTACCAACGAGTGCCGGCGCTGCTGCGCCACCCTCGAGGTTCTTACCGTGACAGTTGACACATGACTGATTCGAATAAATTTCAAATCCTTTAGCCGATGTATCAATTTTTGGTCCTTCGTTCATCGTCAATTCACCTTGTTTATGGATTGTATCCCAGTGAGTCGTTTGAACAGATTCCCAAGTCAAGAAGACGATCGAGACGACTGCGAGGAGCATCATGCTGACTGCGATCGGACGTTTCGCAGGACGACGTTCAAGACCTTGGTCGAGCCATGGCGCGACGAGAAGTGCTGTGAACGCAAGACCTGGGAGGATGACCGTTCCCATCAAGATGTATGGACCTGCAGCGAATTGGTATTTCAAGAGCTGATAGAGGAATAGGAAGTACCAGTCCGGAAGTGGAATGTACGACGTATTCGTCGGATCGGCAATGTTTTGAAGTGGTGCTGCTTCTACGATTGTCAATGTCATGAAGCCGATCAAGAAGACCGCTCCAACCATCCATTCGCGAAGTAAGAAGTTTGGCCAGAACGCTTCCGTTCGACCTGGATATTCCGAGTAGTCTTTCGACTTGTTCGGCATCCGGTTGTTGATCGACACCCGTGAATCGGTGACGAATTTCATTCCTTTACCACGATGCATCGTGTTCTCCCCCTTTTTTGTTGTCTAGATGATAGTCGGTTTAAAGTGGTCCAGAGATCCCTTGTTTACGGATCATCATGAAGTGGGCCCCGAGCAAGACGAACAATGCTGCAGGAAGGAAGAAGACGTGAATCGCAAAGAATCGAGCGATTGTACTTGCGCCGACGATTTCTCCACCCGCAAGGAGGGTCTTCGCGATACCACCGATGACCGGAATACTTTCAGCAATCTGAATCGTAACTTTTGTCGCGAACAACGCTTTCATGTCCCAAGGCAATAGGTATCCTGTCAGACCGAGAGCTAAGACGACGAAGAACAAGAGCACTCCGACAACCCAGTTCAATTCACGTGGTTTCTTGTATGAACCAGTGAAGAAGACACGTAATGTATGTAGGAACAACATTACGATAACGACCGACGCACCCCAGTGGTGCATACCACGAACGATTTGTCCGTGTGCGACTTCATTTTGAAGATAGTAGACGGACGCGTGTGCGTTGATGATGTCCGGTACGTAATACATCGTCAAGAACATCCCCGAAAGAATCTGGATGACGATCGTAAAGAACGTCAATCCGCCAAAACAATAAACGAAAGCTGAAAAGTTATGTGCCGGGTTGACGTGCTCCGGTACTTCATGATCGGCGATATCTCGCCAAAGCGGCGTAATGTCAACGCGCTCATCGATCCAATCATAGATTTTTTGCATCATCGCTTACGCACCTCTTTCGACTGGTTTACCAAGGTAGAGGTAACCATCTTTCTGTTGCATTTCATACTCATCGAGTGGTTTCGTCGGAGGCGTACCAGGTACGTTCGTGCCATCCTTCGTATACCGTCCGAAGTGACATGGGCAATAGAATTGCTCCGGGTGCGTCGGATCTGCGCCGAAGCTGACTTGGCAACCTAAGTGTTTACAAATTGGTGAGAGGGCTAAAATTTCTCCCTTATCATCTTTGAACACCCAAGCAGACAATGTTTCTTCGAACTCATACCACGCATCTTGCGTTTGTTTCTTGAAGTCGACCCGTTTTGGTTCTGTCGTGATATCCGACAACTTCATTACTTTTACTTTATCGCCTGCTCCTGATTTCTTCAGGACTGGATCAACTGCGAAGTTGACCATCGGCATGACCATTGTCGCAGCCATGAAACCGCCGACGCCTGTCAATGTATACGTCAAGAACTGACGACGTGTTACGTTAGACCCGTTTTGAGCCATCTCGATCCCCCCTTGTGATGTACGCTGTGCCCCAAGACGACAGTACTTCACACAAATTTCTCACATGGTAATAGTATCTTAATAAAATCATTGCGTCAACCGCTTCATAGCGCGGTCCAACGGTTTCCTAACTGTTCGAGAACTTGTCCTACGAAATTCCCGACCATCTGACCTTGTTGGTCACGACTCATCGTCTCAAGAGCTAGACGTGGCACGTAGATAATCTCTTCGGCGGCAGTCTCCTTCCACCTTAAATCAGCAGTGATGAAGGTGATGAAACGGAATTGCCCGGAAGCAGCCGCTTGACGCCATCCTTCCAACTGTTCGATCGACGGTGCATCGATATAGGTCAGAGCAGGAACGAGCAACGCCCGTCCGGATAGCTGGCGTTCGACTTCGGACGCCACCGTCAATGTCATGTCTGCGCATTCCGCGTAAGCATGCATCGCCTCATCGAAACCGACCGGAAGCAAAGGCACGATCAGCGTATCGATGTACGCTTGCTCGCTTCGTGTCCGCTGTACGTCGGATGGTTTGAAACGCAAGTCATTTCCCCCTTTCTTCGTACTTACAATTCGTCACATTTAATGTATCATATCCGCATTTCCTCCTACTCTCTTAATGTGAACGTTTTATGAAATTCCACTCTATTTTTCTTCATATTTTGCACAAATCTTCACATACGAAAGGACCCTACTACCTCTGCTGGGCAATAGAGTCCTTCTGTTAAGGAAGTTGACTTCGAACGAGCCGTAACTGTTCGGAAAGAGAGTGGAATCGATGTTGATCGCGTGCATCCAGCGCTTCATCAATCAAGCGGACTAAACGTTCTTCTTCCTGCCGATTGACCGTGACCGCGATGAAATGTGTCGCTTCATCCGCTAAGCGCGGTTCAACAGCAACTTCTGGGCGAAACGGATTTTCTTCTAGTAAAGACAAATACTCGTCATCCATCATCATACCTTGGAAGTTCAACTCGATATAGATATCTTCCGAGGTCAGGCGGATGTCATGATACGCTTTTTCTGGATCTAACGTCGTGACATCCCCTTTTTTGAAGAGAAACGGTTCTGCGTCGAATCCGTATGTCGTCATGATGATTGCCTTCGGAGCGAAGGTCGCATTTTGAACGAAGTGTACTTGCTCGAGTTTTGCCTCATTGCGCAGCCAATAATCGATGATCCATTTCGCTTCCCGTCGCTTTAACGTGTAATAGGTCAAGATGCGGCGTAAGAATCGCTGCTTTCTCTCTATCATCTCAATCCTACTCCCTTCTCCCGTGAAGTCATCCATCCATTCGTTCAACATAGTCGACGAGCTCGTTATCTTCTGGTGTCAACTTAGCAGCGCGGCGGAGAAGACGTTGTCCCTCTTCACGCCGTCCTTCCTCGACGAGTGCGAATCCATACTCTTTCAAGAAGAGCGCATCTTCCGTGAATGCACCTTCGACTATCGCATAATTCTCCATCGCTTGCGTGTATTCCTCTAAGGCATACAAAGCGCGTGCCCGGTACCATGTTAGAATCGGAGCCGTGACGTGTTCTTCGATGGCAGAGATCGTCTCGATCATCGCTTCGTGGTCCTCGTCTTCAGCAAGTAACGACAGCAAACGTTCCGCTGCGACGATCGATTCCGGATTCAAGGCAAGCGCCTCACGTAGCGCTTGGACGCTTCCAGCGCGATCGCCGAGTTTCAGAAGGAACAAGGCTTCCATCGTCCGCAACTCATCATTGTAATCGTCGCGCTCCATTCCTTGTTTGATGACGTTCAGTGCTTCTTTTGTCAAACCAAGTTCGGCTTGGCTTTCCGCATATGGTACGTACGCCGACGTATAGTCCGGATCCTGTGCAATCAATTGCTGGAATGTCTCGACCGCTTTTTGATGTTGACCGACACGGTGAGCCGTCATCGCAAGACCAAACAGCGTATGCAGGTCGGAGCGTTCTGCGACAGCACGTTCGTACAGTGGAATCGCATCTTCAAATTGTCCTGTCATCGCGAGTGATTCCGCGTAAAGGGCATCGAGCGGCAATTCAGCACGTAACTCTGGTCGCTCCGCGATTTCGGCGAATAACGGTACCGCCTGATCAAACGCACCGAGCGTCATGTAGAGCTCAGCCAAACCGTATGCCAGTAACGGTTCGTCCGGTGCAAGGTTACGCGCTTCCTTCAGCTTCGCTAACGCTACTTCGTCAAGACCTTGCGACTGATAGAGGTCAGCGAGTAATACGAGAGAACGCGGACCATATTCCGTGTCCATTGTGTCGACCTGTTCGAGGACGGAGATCGCTTCTTCTTCGCGATCCAAATCGATATAACACTCTGCTAATAACAAGGCTACTCCCGCGTTACCCGCATATTCGACGTAAAGTGGCGCCAAGAGATCGACCGCCCGGTCAGACAATCCGAGTTCGATATAGAGATCGGCAACGGCGAGGCGGTCCTCATCCGTTCCTGTCTTTTCGAGTTTTTCTAATGCTGCTAACGCTTCCGAGGTGTGACCATGTTCTAATTCTTCGATGATGCCATTCAATAGTTGTTCATTCAAGGCAAGCGCCCCACTTTCTGTCATCCGCCTATTGCTTACTCAGATTGGTCGGATTGAAGTTTCTTTAAATCATCATAGAACGTTGGATAGCTGACTTCAACTACTTCGCGTCCATGAACCATAATTTCCGGATTGATCGTCGCCGCGATCGTCAACATCATCGCGAGCCGGTGATCACCTGCACTGTCGACTTCCGCTGCTTGCAAAGGTGTCGGTCCTTCGATGATCATGCCGTCATCCGTCGCCTCGATATTCGCCCCAAGACGCTGTAATGCCGTCACGACCGTGTCGATCCGATCCGTTTCCTTGACACGAAGCTCTTGTGCATCGCGAATGATTGTTCGTCCTTCCGCTTGCGTCGCAAGCAAAGCGAGTAGTGGAATCTCATCAATCAAGGATGGAATCTGATCACCTTCGACGGTAATCGCTTGTAACGATGTCGTCTCGACGGTCACATCTGCCGTCTCCTCTCCACCGTCTTCTGAGCGATGATTGATTTCGACACTTGCACCCATCTGTCGTAACGTCTGTAAAAAACCAATCCGTGTCGGATTCATCAAGACGTGAGTCGTCGTAATGCGACTATCCTGCCCGATTGCTGCCGCCGTCCACCAAAACGCTGCTGACGATGGATCGCCTGGAATGTCGAGTGACGTTGCTTGTAAGCGTACAGGACCTTGAACACGAATATGCCGACCATCCTCGCGTTCATCGATCGCTACGTCAACGCCGAACTGCGGCAACATCCGTTCCGTATGGTCCCGTGACAGGATCGGCTCGATGACTGTCGTCTCACCCGTCGCATGCAGACCTGCGAGCAACACGGCACTTTTCACTTGTGCACTTGCAACTGGCAACGTATACGTCGTTCCGACAAGCGGCGTTCCTGTGATGTGAAGAGGTGCCGTCTCACCTGTGATGTTTGCTCCGAATAAGGCAAGCGGTTCCGTAATCCGTTTCATCGGACGTCTGCGTAAGGAAGCGTCTCCATCGAGCGCGTACGTCGCTTGACCACCTGCTAGGATACCGCTCAAGAGACGAATCGTCGTCCCCGAGTTTCCGCAATCGATCGTTGCTTCTTGGAATGTATCCGTTCCGGTGATCCAAATTTCCTCTGGTGTTCGATCGATTTGTGCACCAAGTGCCTGCATCGCTTCTAGTGAAGCAAGACAATCGGCCCCTTCAAGTGCGTTTCTGACACGTGTCGTTCCCTCGGCGATTCCACCGAACAGGAAAGCACGGTGCGTCATAGATTTATCGCCTGGTACTTGTACTGTTCCTCTTAAGCCCATTCTAAACACCTCACTGTTTGATTGAATGCTCGACGCAATCGTTCTTCGCTGATCGCTTCTAAAATGAAGCGTCCTTCTTTTTCAAGGACGAATCGAATCGTTGCTTGGTGGTTCTTCTTGTCGCGACGCATCAGTTCAAGGTATGTCTTAAACGATTGTCGATCCGGCAATTCTGTCCCAAGACGGTGGAGCAATTGCCCGAGCTGCTTCGCCTGTTCGTCATTTCCTTCCAAGAACTTGACGAAGACAAGTCCGATCCCTACTGCCTCGCCATGCGCAAGACCAGGACTTGCATATTCAACGGCATGACCAAATGTATGTCCATAATTCAAGAAGGCACGCATCCCTTGCTCCGTCTCATCTTGTTCGACGATATCCCGTTTCACATTGATCCCCCGTGCGAGCCAGTCTTCTAAGTCGAGTCCTTTGACAGCATCCAGCGAAATATCGAGTAACGAATCCGCAAATGATGGTCGCGAAAGGAACCCATGCTTGACTAACTCAAAGAAGCCACTTCGCCATTCCCGGTCTGGTAATGTCTGAAGGAGCGTTAAATCATATACGACACCACTTGGCTGATAAAATGCACCGACTAAGTTTTTACCGAGGGAGAGGTTGAGACCAACCTTTCCACCAACACTTGAATCGTGCGCTAACAGTGTCGTCGGAATTTGAATGAACGGGATGCCGCGCAAAAAGGTTGCCGCGACGAATCCCGCTAAATCACCAATCATTCCACCACCGAACGCAAGGATAAGGCTATGACGTGTCATCCCATACCGAACCCCTTCTTCGAGTAGAGCGCCATAAACGGCAAGCGACTTACTGTTCTCCCCAGGCGCAACGGTACTGATATGAACATCGATCGACGGCGATGCATCCGCTAATGCAGCCTGCAATCGATCCATCTGCAAGTGATGTACCGTTTCATCCGTGATGACCCAGATGCGGTCCGCCTCGTTCAGCTCTGAAAGATGCGATAACCGGGCTAATGCCCCATTTCCGACAAGTACTGGATATGACGTGTTCAACCGGATATCAAATTCGATCAAAACGTCCGAACCTCCTCTTTGTAGGCGGCGACGGCAGCTTGAAGACGATCGAGTGTCGATGTCCCGAACATTTCAAGGATAGCAACCGCAATCTCAAACGCGACGACGGCTTCTAAAACAACCGATGCGGCTGGAACGGCACAGGCATCACTTCGCTCGATTTGTGCCGTGAATGCTTCCTTCGTCTCGATATCTACCGATTGCAGTGGACGATAGAGCGTCGGAATCGGCTTCATTGCTACTTGGACGCGAATCGGCATGCCTGTCGACATCCCGCCTTCAATTCCACCTAGATGGTTCGTACGTCGATGATATCCGGATGCATCATGAACGATTTCATCTTGGACGGTACTCCCCTTGCGACGACCAAGTTCATACCCGTCACCAAAACCGACTGATTTCATCGCATTGACGCTAATGACAGCTTGCGCAATTCGGCTGTCGAGCTTTAGATCGTTTTGTGTAAAGGACCCGACGCCTGGCATCATGCCTGTCACGACGACTTCGATTTCACCGCCGAGTGTATCCCCTTCTTTTTTGGCCGCATCGATTTCCTCCATCATCCGTTGTCCTGCTTGTTCGTCAGCACATCGAACGGGTGAAGCATCAATCGTTTCCTGATGTTCCACAGGATCCTTCCACGGTGCATCGATTCCACCAATCGACCGTACGTGCGAGAACACTTCAATCCCGAGTTCATTCAGTAATTGTTTAGCGAAGGCGCCGACTGCAACACGTGCTGCCGTCTCACGAGCGGAAGAACGTTCTAGTACATCGCGTAAATCACGATGACCGTACTTCAATCCACCAACGAGATCCGCATGTCCGGGACGTGGACGCGTCAACGTCCGCGGGCGCTCCAACTGTTCTTCGAGTGGTTCCGCTTGCATGACTTGTGTCCAGTGCGTATGATCCTTATTCTCGATGAACAAACTGATTGGTGATCCCGTCGTATATCCATGACGAATCCCACCACGTGCATCGATTTGATCCTGTTCGATTTGCATGCGTCGTCCGCGTCCGTATCCGCCTTGGCGACGTGTCATTTCACGCTGGATGGCTTCGAAATCAATCGTGAGTCCTGCTGGCATCCCATCGATGATGACGGTCAACCCTTTTCCGTGTGATTCTCCTGCTGTCATGTAACGCATTCGCTTCATCCCTTCCTGTTTAACCGATTTTTTCGTAAAAGAAGCTCTGTTTCATCTTTAATCCAAACCGTTCGGGCTGGAAAATTTGTTCCGTTCCACCAACGAATAGGATTCCACCTGGCTTTAAGGCCTCGACGAACGAACGATAGACGTGCGCTTTCGCTTCTTCTGTAAAATAAATCAGCACGTTGCGGCAGATGATTAAATCAAACCCTGTATCGTACCGGTCTCCTAACAGATTATGTTTACTGAAACGAACGAGTCGTTTGATTTCTGGAACGACTTCGAACGTTTGCTCTTGCTCGATGAAATATTTCTTTTTACGCGCTTCGACGACTTCATTTAATGCAGAAGCTCCATATCGACCAAGCTTGGCTTTTTCAAGAACGAGTTCATCCAAATCCGTTGCTTGAATCGTAAAGGCGGATGGATCGAGCCGTTCACTTAAAATCATCGCGAGAGAGTATGGTTCTTCTCCGGTCGAACAAGCTGCGCTCCACGTCCGGATTCGTCCATGTGCTCGCGACTCTAGGATCGGTAAGATATCTTGTTCCAATTGTTGCCAACGAATCGGATTACGGAAAAATTCACTGACATTGATCGTCATCCGGTCTAAAAACTCGTCGTATAACGATGTGTCCTTATCCATTGCCTGCATATAAGAAGCAAATGTACTATATCCTTTTTTGTCACGTAACGCCGTCAATCGCCGCTTCATCTGTGCTTCTTTATACTGACCGAGATCAATCCCTGATTTGGTCTTGAATCGTTGAATAAAAAGTTCATAATCTTCCAATTGGCACACCTCGCTCACTCTCGATATCGAATGGTCATTTCCATGACCGGTTCAACTTATTTTCTATAGTAGCATAAAGCTATAGGCATTCCAAAAAGCAATTAGACAATTGGGTCATTCCGTTTTACAAGAACACGACAAAAGGGATTCGATCAAATCGAATCCCTTCCCCGTTGTCTTTCTATTCATGTATTACGCGTTGACTGGTTGTCCTTGAAACCAGAGGGCAAGCTCACGCTCCGCACTCTCGACACTATCTGAACCATGGATGACGTTCTCACTCATCGTGTTCGCGAAATCACCACGAATCGTTCCAGGTGCTGCTTCAAGTGGTTTTGTTTTCCCGATCATCAAACGCGAGACGGCAACGACATCTGTGCCTTCGACGCGAAGTGCAACGACAGGACCCGATGTGAGGAAAGTGACCAACTCTCCAAAGAACGGTTTCTCCGCGTGCTCTTCGTAATGTGCTTTTGCTAGCTCTTCTGTGACGTTCATCATTTTCATTTCACGAATGATGAATCCTTTGCGTTCGATCCGTCCAATGATTTCCCCAATCAATCCACGTTCTACGCCATCCGGTTTGACCATCAAAAATGTCTGTTCCATCTCTAGTTCCCCCTATGAAATGCTTTTAGAAAAGCGCTTACATAGTCAGTTTACTGGCTTTTGAGAAGAACAGCAAGAAATTTTTGACAATCTTCATCCTTTTCGTTTTCCAACGTAGCGTGCGACTTCTTCAAGCGATCGTTTAGCAGAAGATTTAGGTAATGGTTCGAGACGTTTGATGGCACGATGGATATAATGATCGACTGTTTGTTGCGTTCGTTCGAGAGCACCCGAAGTTTGAAGAAACGACAATAAGGGTGCGACTTCTTCATGTGTTGGCATACTCTCGATTTTTGAAAGACGTTCATAAAAGACAGCATCTTCTGCACCATAAAAGACAGGTAACGTTTTGTGTCCATGACGCAAATCTTCTGCTACGGGCTTACCAAGTTCTGTGCGATTCGCTGTGAAATCAAGCAAATCGTCAGCAATTTGAAAAGCAAGTCCGATATCTCGTCCAAACAACCGTAACGCTTTCGTATCGGCTGCAGAACAGTTCGCAACAATGGCACCCAGGTGACAACTCGCTTCGATAAGAATGGCTGTTTTTCGTTCAATCCGTTTGATGTAGCGTTTAATCGACTGTTCCCAATCATATTGGTCATAGATTTGTTCAATCTCACCTTCGCAAATTTCACGCATCGTATGGACCATCACTTGGACAAGTTCCGGCTTTCCGACTTCACCAATCAATCGAATCGCCTCTCCAAACAGATAGTTCCCGGAATACAGTGCTACTTCTTCATCAAAGTATTGCATGACGGTCGGTTTTCCTCGTCGTAGTTCTGCGTCATCAATGACATCGTCATGGACGAGTGATGCCATATGGACAAGTTCAAGACTTGCCGCCACACGAATCAGCTCATCCCGATCTGCCTCACCGAATTTAGACGCTAACAATACGAATGCCGGTCGAATTCGTTTTCCACCAGCCTTCAACAGTTGCTTTCCAGCCGCATCGATCGTTGGTTCCTCAGAAGCGATATGACTGATCAGAAAACGATCGACTAAATTAACTTCCTTCGTGACATCACGGTATATGGAATGCAGTGACATCTCACCACTTCTTCCCAAGGTGCATCGCAGCAGCCCCACCCGCGAATGCTTTGACTTCCACTTGCATGAAGCCTGCCTGTTCGAAGAGTTGTTTCAGTTCGACGCGGTCGAGGAACACTTCCGTCGATTCTTGTAGCCAGTTGTATTGATCGTATGATTTCGCAATCAATCGCCCGACTTGTGGCATGATTTTTCCGAAATACAATGAATATGCTTCGCGGAAAATCGGTGCCGTCGGTTGACTCGTCTCGAGACAGACGACCGTTCCACCTGGTTTTAAGACACGATGCATCTCTTTGATGACCTGTAGATAATCCGGTACGTTTCGTAGACCAAAACCAATCGTCACATAATCGAACGAGTTATCACCGAACGGTAGATCCATCGCATTTCCGTGAATCAATTCGATGTTTTTCATATCGAGCGCTTCTACCTTCTCCACGCCGACTCTTAGCATGTTTTCTGAAAAATCAAGTCCTTTGATGACACCTGTCGGACCGGCTGCCTTCGCCAATTGAATCGTCCAGTCCGCTGTTCCACAACAAAGATCGAGACATTTAGCGCCAGGGAAGACTTGCATCCGGCGCATCGTCTCGCGTCTCCATAACTTATGCAGTCGGAAGCTGATGACTGAATTCATTTGATCATAGTTCGTTGATATCGATTGGAACACTTCATATACTTTTTTTTCTTTATCTTTTGCCTGCACACCGCTCACCCTTTCCAAGATCTCATGCTACCGCCATCTGCTCGAGATGCGATAACAGTAATTTCTGTGCGACCAGATCCAATTGTTCTGCCTGTTGTTGAATGATCTGTCGCCCCTGTCGTGTCAGCCATTCTCGTTTCGTGATTGCCGCGAGTCCTTGCATTAATCCGAACTCTGCTGTTAACCACAAGAGAACCCGTTCTTCCGTCGATGCATAATTCATTTCGTGAAGGGCACACTTTGCTTCGTTGACCCGTTGAATCGTCCGTCCGAGTGAAACGAGAATCTCTTTTGGTAACCCAGCTAGCTGTTCGAAAAAGTAGCTCGAGAATAAATCCCCTGCTAATACAAGCAACTGTCGCTCCTTCGAACCGCGTAGCGTTTCATTGACACGCTCATGCAGACGTAGCGCTACTTGTGCGAAATGAATCGCTTTGACGAGTGCTTCCGTATCCAGCGTGTCATGTTGAGCGACATCAATCAACCAACTGATCTGTTCACGATCGATGGAAGGGAAATCCACATGTCGAGCCAATCGTGTCGTTTGTTTAGTGGTGAGTGCAGTGATGATTTCATCCACGCGCAGCTCATGTTGTTCCATGCTTTTACCCCCCGATCTCCAGTGCCATCTCGTTGATGGACGTTCTTCTTTTTTAATATACCATAATCGGCGGGCTTTCACGCTTCTGAATGTCCACAAAAAAGCCGCCCGAGAAAATCTCGGGCGACTATGTAGCCGGATTACTTCACAGCATCTTTCAATGCTTTACCTGGTTTGAAGGCAGGTACTTTGCTTGCTGGAATCTCGATATCTTCTTTCGTACGTGGGTTGCGACCTTTACGGGCTGCACGCTCACGGACTTCGAAGTTACCAAATCCAATCAATTGGACTTTCTCTCCAGACTGAAGTGTCTCAGTGATCGATTCGAATGTTGATTCAACAACTTTCGTCACGTCTTTTTTTGTAAGACCTGATTTTTCGACGACTGCTTGAATGAGTTCAGTTTTGTTCATTACTTTCACCCCCTCCCAATCACTTCTTCGAGGGTAATCATACCCCATAAACGTTGCTATTACAACATTTTCGTGTAAATAACGTTCAATTTTCAGATTCTTCGCTCGATTCCTCTGAAAACACAGGTTCGCCTTTTTCGTTTATCGTGTAGCTTTGGGAATAGGCAGGAACAAAAGGCTGATCTTCATAGAGCAAATACCGAATATCTTGACCGACTTTCGGCTTTTTCTTCGCAGTTTGAACAGCTTTCTTCAACTCAGGTAAATAGTTGATGAAGAGGCGTCCTTGACCATCGACATAGATCGACAACTTTTCATCTGAATACGGACTTGGGACAGTCGGTTCTTTTTTGATGAATAGTTTTTTATAGTCAAGCGTAAACTGGTTTTTTCCGAACGATCCTTTAAACGGATACTTTTCGTTCTTCTTCCGATACGCATCAATCCGAACTTGGAGCTTCTGTAACTCTTCTGCAACAAGTAAATCCATCAACTTAACAGTCGGTTTCGTGTCGACATCGACTAACAGATAGATGAATGTTCCGCCACCTTCAAAACTGTTCGATGGTGGATCACTCATATAACGCGGAATGAGCCGCCCTAATTCGATTTGATAACGCTCCATAAGCGGAGTATCTGCTTCCATCGTCTTGATGGGCAAAACACCCGTGTCTTTTTGATACGCATCGACAGCATCCTGTACGGTACGCAACTGTTGTGGATACGGTACGCGGTTCGACGGTTTCTGACTGTCTGGAAATAGACAACCCGATAACAACGTCACCGGAATGAGCATGAGGATCACGAACCACTTCTTCATGCGCTTGGCCCCGCCATGACGATGAATACCATGATGATCGACGCAACGATGAAACATACGAATGCCAATGTCGATACGAGAACCTGCCATATCCCCTTCAACTTCGTCCGACTGACCGTGACCAGCAAGACACTGATCGCAAAGAGTCCAATGCCAGCGAACGAGATCCACATTTTTATTAATCCTGGACTCAAGGTTTCCACCCCACTCCGTTAATCTTTCGTCGTGAAGAGATGCTCGATCTCATTTTTCTGTGGTCGTTGCATCAACTTTTTGACTTCTTCTTCCGGTGTATGACCGTCAAAGAGAACATGGTAGAGAGCGGAAGTGATTGGGAGTTCACACTGTTTCGTCTCCGCCAAATCATATGCCGCTTGGGTCGCGCGAACACCTTCGACGACCATTCCCATGTTTTCTAGCACCGTCTCTAATTTTTCACCGCGACCGATGGCATTCCCCGCACGCCAATTTCGACTATGAACCGATGTACAAGTAACGATCAAGTCACCCATTCCCGTCAATCCAGTGAACGTCATTGGGTTAGCTCCAAGCATCGTACCAAGACGAGCCATCTCGACCATTCCACGCGTAATCAACGCTGCTTTGGCATTGTCCCCGTAACCGAGACCATCCGTCATACCTGCGGCAAGCGCAATGATATTTTTGAGCGCCCCACCGAGTTCAGCTCCAATGATATCCGCATTCAGATAGACGCGGAAGTTTTCATTCGTAAACAGCTCCTGTACACGACCAGCCTCTTCTAAATCATCCGATGCGATGGTCACTGTCGTTGGTTTACGTAACGCGACCTCTTCGGCATGCGAAGGACCGGTCAAGACACAAACCGCTTTGCGTTTCGCAGGATCGACCTCTTCTTCGATTAATTCTGACAACCGAAGATGCGTCTTTGGCTCGATTCCTTTTGATGCATGAATCAAAACGACTGGTTCCGTCAACAATTCATTCAATTGTCGGGAAACCGAACGAATCGCAGAGGACGGTGTGACGATCAAGATATGCGTTGCGCCTTCGACCGCCACTTTAAGATCCGTCGTCGCCTTCAATGATTGTGGTAACATGACACCTGGCAAAAATTGCGCGTTTTCATGATGTTCATTGATGCGGTCGACAGTTGTTTGTTCACGACCGTAAAGCATGACTTCCTGATCATTATCGGCTAAGACGAGCGAGAGCGCTGTTCCCCAGCTCCCCGCTCCGATGACAGCGATTTTGGTCATACTGACTCACCTCATTATTGTTTTTGACGAGCTAAAATCCGGATTGGTGTACCTGTAAAATCAAATGCTTCCCGAATCCGATTCTCAAGATATCGTTTATAAGAGAAGTGCAGCAATTCTGGATCATTGACGAACAAGACGAACGTTGGTGGACGTGACGCGACTTGAGTCGCATAGTTGATCCGAAGACGAACCCCTTTATCCGTCGGCGCCGGGTTCATCGCGACAGCGTCAACGATGACATCGTTCAAGACGCTTGTCTGAATCCGTTGTGCATGGCTGTGCGCTGCTTGTTGAATGACCGGTAACAACGTCTGCAAACGACGTTTTGTTTTCGCTGAGACGAAGACGATGGGTGCATAGTCAAGGAAACGGAATTCTTCCCGAATCTCTTCTTGCATCTTTTTCATCGTCTTATCATCTTTTTCGACAGCATCCCATTTATTGACGACAATGATGACCGCGCGACCTGCTTCGTGAGCATATCCCGCCACTTTTTTATCTTGTTCGATGATACCTTCTTCGCCATCAAGCACGACACAGACGACATCTGCCCGTTCGATTGCTTTTTGTGCACGCATGACGCTGAAACGTTCTGTTGATTCATAGACTTTCCCGCGTTTTCGCATCCCGGCCGTATCGATGATGACGTATTCTTGATCATCCCGCGTAAACGGTGTATCGATCGCATCGCGCGTCGTACCAGCGATGTTCGAAACGATGACACGTTCTTCACCGAGAATCGAGTTCGTCATACTTGATTTTCCGACGTTTGGACGACCAATCAAGGCAAACTTGATCGTGCTTTCGTCATATTCTAATTCTTCTTTATCTGGTGCGAGTTCAAGGACACGGTCGAGTAAGTCACCTAGACCAAGACCATGTGTACCAGAAATCGGGAACAAGTCTCCGAATCCAAGGGAGTAAAATTCATACATTAAATCACGCATTTCAAAGTTATCGACTTTGTTGACAGCTACGACGACTGGTTTGTTCGAACGGAATAACATGTTCGCGACTTCCTCATCCGCTGCTGTGATTCCTTCGCGTCCGTTCACCATGAAAATGATGACATCCGCTTCATCAATAGCGAGCTCCGCCTGATGACGCATCATTTGAAGTAGGGGCTCATCCCCGACTTCGATTCCACCTGTATCAATCAAATGAAAATGACGATTCAGCCATTCTCCAGTTCCGTAAATACGGTCGCGGGTAACGCCTGGCTTGTCTTCTACGATTGAAACCCGATCTCCAATCACCCGGTTAAAAATCGTCGACTTTCCGATATTTGGGCGACCTACGATCGCCACGACTGGAATTGCCATCCCAACACCTTCTTTCTCTTCTCTCGCTTCATAGCCGTTCTATTGTATCAAATCAAACTGTCATATACCATAACAAACCGCATATAAAAAGCGGACACGCTTGTGTCCGCTTTGTGTCATTGCTTATTCTTTCTGATCAGAATCGTCCTCAGTCAAGTCAGCGACCGAGAATCCTTCTGATTGATTCGTATAATCCGAGTAATCGTCAGCAGATGATTCTTCCTCTTCAAGGACACGTGTTGATAGCGAAATCTTATGCTCATCAAGACGTACTTCGAGTACTTTCGCCTCGATTTCCTGTCCTTCTTCGAGTACTTCCGAAGGTGAACCGATATGACGGTTCGCGATTTGCGAAATGTGCAAAAGTCCTTCTACTTGCGGCGCAAGTTCGATGAAGGCTCCGAACTGGACGAGACGACGTACACGTCCTTTGACGATATCGCCAGCTTCGATCTTCCCTTCCATCTGTTGCCATGGACCAGGTTGTGTTTCCTTGATCGACAACTTGACCTTTTCCGTATCACGGTCGACACCAAGTACTTTGACTTCGACTTTTTGACCTTCCGTGACGATATCCGAAGGACGTTCGACACGGTGGTGTGCCATCTCCGAGATGTGAACGAGACCGTCGACGCCACCGATATCAACGAAAGCACCAAAGTCCGTTAAACGTTGGACTGTACCTTCGAGGATTTGACCTACTTCTAAATTTTCGAGTGTCTCTTTTTTCTTCGCGTTCAATTCGCCTTCAACGACGGCTTTGTGCGAGAGAATGACACGGTTCTTCTCTTGATCGAGTTCAACGACCTTGACTTCGATCGAACGACCGATGTAATCCGAGAAATCCTCGACATAATGCCGTTCGACGAGTGACGCCGGAATGAATCCGCGGACACCGATATCAACGACGAGTCCACCTTTGACGATGTCTTTGACGACAACTTCAAAGATCTCACCTGATTTATACTTCTCTTCTACTTGCTCCCACGCTTTGAGCGCGTCGATTTCTCGTTTCGAGACGACGACCTCTTCATCCGTGATTTTCTTGACCTTCACTTGTAGTTCATCTCCGACGTTCAGCACGCCGCGAATATCATCGAGATGAAGACTCGATACTTCGCTGATCGGTAAGATGGCTTCTGTTTTATATCCGATATCAATGAGTGCTTGCTTGTCTTCAATTTTCACGACCATTCCGGTAACTACCTGGTCCCGATGAATTTCAAAATCAGGCATATCTTTCATTTCTTCGACCATTCCAAAACAACCTCCTCACGATGAGTACAAGAAACGCCTGACATATGTCAATGCGTTTATCCTGCTTCTAACTTCTTACAATTCTGACTATTTGTCAAGGTATTAAGCGTGATTGAAGTAGACGGATTTGATTTCGTCCATGATTCGGTCAGAAATCGATTTCGCTGCGCCCCGCTGGTCTCGTAAATCCGAAATATCAACCGGTTTTCCGACCGCAACGTGCATCCGTTTGAACGGGCGGTATGATCCGATGATTGCAATCGGTAAAATCTGCGCATTCGATCGTAAGGCAAAGAACCCGACTCCTGGTTGTGCTGCTGTAAATTCACCTGGTGCGGAACGTGTTCCTTCTGGGAAAATACCGACCGTCTCATCTGAATTCAATAGTTCAATCGTCCGTTTCAAGGCTTGACGATCTCCTTGACCGCGACCGACAGGATATGTTCCTGCCGCAATCATTAATTGTTTTAAGGCAGGAACTTTGAACAGTTCTTCTTTTGCCATGTAACGCACCGCACGTTTTGGCGGAATCGCACTGACGAGGAAAACTGGGTCCCAGTTCGAGCTGTGATTGGCACAGACGAGTAAGGAACCGTCTTTCGGAATGTTCTCTTGCCCTGTCACTTTCAATCGGAAGACTGTTTTCGCGATGACCCAGACGACAAACCGCGCAATCCGGTAAATGGTATCTTGACGTTTCATTTTAGGACACCCTCTGCTAGCTCCATCAATCGGACGACGACTTCATCAATCGTCATCTCTGTCGTATCGAGATATAGCGCATCGTCAGCTTGGCGCAATGGAGAGACTTCACGCTCACTGTCGCGCTTATCACGCAGTGCGATCTCTTCTTGAAGAATCGTGATGTCGCTGTCCATCCCACGCGCGATATTTTCGCGGTGTCTTCGAGCTGCACGCTCTTCCACAGTTGCCGTCAAAAAGACTTTTAATTCTGCATCCGGCAATACGACTGTGCCGATATCACGTCCATCCATGACGATCCCGCCGCGTTCAGCTAATTTCCGCTGTGCCGTGACGAGTGCAGCCCGGACTTCTTTTTGACGAGCGACGAACGAGACATTATTCGTGATTTCGATCGAACGAATCGCATCCGTCACTTCGCGATCACCAATAAAGACACGTTGCCCGTTTTCGCCTGGTGTTAAACGAATATCAAGCGATTTCATCAATTCGCCGAGCACTTCACCATTGTTGAGGTCAAGCGATTGTTCAAGTGCTGCCAGCGTCACGGCCCGGTACATGGCTCCTGTATCGATGTATACATAGTCAAGGCGCGCTGCCAATTGTTTTGCGATCGTACTTTTTCCAGCACCCGCTGGTCCATCTAAAGCGATTTGAATCTTTTTCATCATCCATCCAATCCTTCCATCTTCCCTATGATTACCGGGAATTCATTCTTCCGAACGTTATCATAGCAAAAAAATGCGGTCAGGTGAATGGATTCATGCCCCTTCTTGAACTTTTCATTTGCATTTGATAACAGTGACGCAATACAAGTTCACGACTTCTGTCGGGAATCATCGTAAATTGAAATGCTAATTCATATCGTTCTTCGCGCCGATCAACTCGGACGAGTTCAGCGATGACATCCAACGTACTCGATATGCCCTCACTTGTAGGCAAAATGAATGTCATTTCCACCTCTTCCTCTTTTTGAACCGGTAATTGATCCGACAAGATCATCATCCCTCCAGCCGATAGATCGAGCGTCACCGTTGTAAACGGCTCGAACTGCGTTTTATGAGGGTGTACAGCAACATCGAGTATTTGCGGTACTCGGACGAACTGACGTCGTTGGATGCGTTCGATTTGATCATCCTTCGGTCGTTTCAAAGCATATCGTTGACCGCGAAGTGGATCATTTTGTCGTTCAACGACGACCGTATCAAATCCAAATAATTTGCCCTTCTCCTTAAAGAAATAAAATGAAACTTCTTCTTGCTCTGACAAGATGAATGTTTTGAGTGTCGCGACCTCACTCGGTGCTTCAATCCAAATCAATCGATTCGTCACAGCCGTCACCTTTGAGCGACCTTGTCGATCCTCACTATTCGAAAGCATTACCAAATCCCCGATTTCCATCATACTACTTCGCTCCTACTCTCTATTCGATGCCATCTGAATGTTGTTTTTTTCGTTTAAATCGCCGATTTAAACGATTGGCACCTCGTACTTGAAATAATCCAATCGTCCATAGGATGACCATGAAGACGATCGGCAAAAAAGATATACCACCATTTTCCAATATTAACAAATTAAATAAGATATGCGCAAATACCGGAAGCGCAATCGAGAGCGACAACCAGCGATAAGGATGAGGCGAGAATTTCGCCATCCCCATGAAGAATCCCATGATGACCGCAAACAAAGCATGACCAGATACGGGTAAGAGTGCCCGGAACAGCATATGTTCGACTGTTCCATTCACCATCAGATATAAGATATTCTCAAGCGTTGCGAATCCAAGTGAACAGGCTACCGCGTAGATGATCCCGTCGTAATAATCATTAAACCGTTGATGGATATAGACCGTATAAAAGACGACAAACCATTTGGCGAATTCTTCCGTAACAGCTGTTCGAATCAACTGCACCTCTTCACGCCCACCAAATTCGGTCTGGACGATATAGTCGATGAACATCAAGGGAAAGACGAGTAAAATACCGAAAATGAAACTTCGAAGGATATAGCCGACTGGCTCCGACTCATGTTCGTGACGTAGATAAAAATAAGTTAGGAGTGCGATGCCTGGGGCAACTCCGGAGAAAACGATTTGAACCACGCTTCCTCTCCCCCTTTCTTCCTCATTTATAAGAATAAAGGTTTCTTGGAAAAAAGAAAACGTCCTCGTTGTTTCAAGAGGGAAAAAGGTTACAATATGGGAGAACGAATCGAATCCGTCATAGAAAGTAGGTGAAGGTCTTCTGTCTGTAGACAAGGACCCTTTAGCATGAAATCATTATTACTCATTCATACGGGTGGAACGATCGCCATGGCACAGGATCATTCTGGTCATGTCTTACCAAACGATATCAATCCACTCGACGCTTCACTCCCGCGTGCAACAGATATTGCCAACATTACGACGCGTCACTTCGCAAACTTACCTTCTCCGCATATGACACCTGATATCATGTTGCGTCTAGCCCATTTCATCGAGAGTGAGCTCAAGAAGGAACATTACGACGGCGTCGTCATCACTCACGGAACGGACACACTGGAAGAGACGGCTTATTTCTTACATTTGACGCTTGGTGCACCTGTTCCGATCGTTTTGACAGGAGCCATGCGTTCTTCTAATGAGGTCGGATCCGATGGTGAGTTTAATCTGATTACGGCACTTCGTGTCGCTGTCAGTGAAGCTGCGCGCGGAAAAGGTGTCCTCGTCGTCTTCAACGGGGAAATCCATTCGGCATTCAACGTCACAAAAACGCATACGTCATCCGTCGATACATTCAAATCCGTTCATTTTGGAAATCTTGGGATGGTAACGAAGGATCATGTCTACTTATTCAATACACCGCTCTTGAAACAAACACATATGGTAACTTCGCTCTCAAAACGGGTCGCCGTTCTTAAAGTCTATGCCGGTATGGAACCCGACCTATTACTTGCTGTGAAACAACTCGGTTATGATGGACTCGTCCTTGAAGTCCTCGGTCAAGGAAATGTACCACCAAGTATCGTGGATGCCATCGCTGAATTGATTACCGTCATGCCGATCGTCATCGTCAGCCGTTGCTTCAACGGAATCGTTCAAGACGTCTACGGATATACGGGTGGCGGACAACAATTAAAAGAACTCGGCGTCATTTTCTCGAATGGACTGAATTCACAAAAAGCGCGGCTTAAACTGATGGTCGAACTCGAAATCGATGCCTCACAACTAGAACTCGAAGAATCATTCCGCGTTGAATAAATGAAAAAACCTCTTGATCCGGAAATTCATCTTCCAAATCAAGAGGTTTTGTTTAGGCTTGTATCGATGCACCACGTAGCCGTTCAACGAGATGGTTGGCAATGCTTGCACCGTGAAAACGTCCATTTTCAATGAATATTTTATTGGCATCATATCCTGCTGCGACGACTCCTGCGATATAGATGCCCGGGACATTCGATTCCATCGTCTCTTCGTCGTGACTTGGAATACCTGTTTTACGATCAATCGTAATGCCTGTATCAGCGAACAATCCGACATCGGGTGTGTAACCTGTCATCGCAAAAACAAAATCAGCACGGACGGTCTGCTTATGTCCATCTATTTGATAAACCACCTCTTGCTTCGTAATTTCTTCGATTGACGCTCCAAAAATCATCTTGACCTTTTCCGAACGAACGAGAGATTCGAAGTTCGGCAACACCCATGGTTTGATGGATGGACTATACTCCGGTCCACGGTAAAGGACGGTCACACGTGCTCCCGCTTTTTCAAGTTCAATCGCTGCATCAACGCTCGAATTTT
Source organism: Exiguobacterium sp. s191 (assembly GCF_018618955.1). Classification (NCBI taxonomy): domain Bacteria; kingdom Bacillati; phylum Bacillota; class Bacilli; order Caryophanales; genus Exiguobacterium; species Exiguobacterium sp. s191. The sequence continues at coordinate 1,233,811 of NZ_JACSNC010000001.1, forward strand.
TCCCACCGATCACGACGACATCTTGATCAAAATACGGATGTCCTTCCGTAAAGTAGTGCGAGACATGAGGTAATTCCTCTCCAGGAACATCCATTCGGTTCGGTAAACCATAATAACCTGTCGCAAGCACGACGGAGCGAGCTTCTCGGCTTCTTTTTTCCCCGGAACGCTCCGAGTGGATGATAAAATGATCCGCTTGACGTTCAATCCGCTCGACCGTCTCAAACGGACGAATCGTCAATTGTTTTCGTTTGACGACTTCTCGATAATAGACGAGCGCGTCGAGACGTCGCGGTTTTAATTCTTTATTGATGAACGGTACACCACCAATTTCTAACTTCTCACTACTTGAAAAGAACGTTTGATGCGTCGGATAACGATAAATCGCTTCGACGATATTTCCCTTTTCGAGCACTTCGACGTCTAGTCCCCGATCTTGCATTTCGATCGCTGCCGATAACCCACACGGTCCTGCACCGATTACGATACAATCTAACATTCGAATATCTCCTCTTCCGGTTGCTTTTTTTATATCTTAGCAAATCTCTACCATAGACGAAAGAAATTGCAATGCAAAACGCCCGCTCTTCGCAAAGAAGAAGCGGACGTTCATTATCATATTAGACCCAACCACGGAAACGAGATGCTTCCGCCATCTTCCGGACACCTACCATATAAGCGGCAAGTCGCATGTCGACATTACGCGTCTGCGCTGTCTGATAGACTTGGTTGAACGAGTTCACGAGTACTTTTTCAAGTTTCTCGTGTACTTCCTCTTCCGTCCAGTAATACCCTTGGTTGTTTTGGACCCATTCGAAGTAAGAGACCGTTACGCCACCACTCGAAGCAAGAACATCCGGAACGATCAGGATGTCACGTTCAGCGAGAATTTTCGTCGCCTCGTTCGTCGTCGGACCGTTAGCCGCTTCAACGACGATCGCTGCTTTGATATCGTGCGCATTGTCTTCTGTGATTTGATTCTCGATTGCTGCCGGAACAAGAATATCACATTCAAGTTCAAGCAATTCTTTATTCGAGATCGTATTTTTGAACAATGTCGTCACGGTACCGAACGAGTCACGACGGTCGAGTAGGTATGGAATATCGAGACCGTTTGGATCATGGAGTGCCCCGTACGCATCGCTGATCGCGATGACTTTTGCACCTAAATCATACATGAATTTCGATAAGAAACTTCCGGCGTTGCCGAATCCTTGAACGACGACACGCGCGCCTTCGAGCGAGATACCCTTTTTAGCAGCCGCTTCCCGAATCATGATTGCGACACCTTTCGCCGTCGCTGTCTCACGACCGTGTGAGCCACCGAGGACGAGCGGTTTCCCTGTAATGAAACCAGGTGAGTTGAATTCATCGATTCGACTGTATTCGTCCATCATCCATGCCATGATTTGCGAGTTCGTGAAGACGTCAGGTGCTGGAATATCCTTCGTCGGTCCAACGATTTGACTGATAGCACGGACATATCCACGGCTGAGACGTTCAATTTCACGGAAGCTCATCTCACGTGGATCACAGATGATTCCGCCTTTACCGCCGCCGTATGGTAAGTCAACGATACCTGCCTTCAGACTCATCCAGACGGATAATGCTTTGACTTCGACTTCCGTCACGTTCGGGTGGAAACGAATTCCACCTTTCGTTGGTCCAACGGCATCGTTATGTTGCGCACGATATCCTGTGAAGATTTTCGTCGAACCATCATCCATCCGTACCGGAATCCGGACTGTCAACATCCGGAGTGGTTCTTTAAGTAATTCGTACATCTCGTCTGGATAACCAAGTTTCCCTAGTGCCTCCTTGACGATTTCTTGTGTCGCTTCCAGTACGTTCTTGCGGTGATTCGCATGTTGTTGGTCAGTGATCATTCCAACGTTCCTCCCCATAAGTGGCATCCCCTATGCCGTTTCCTTGTTCGGATAAAGTATACTCTTTTCTCGAACGTAATGAAAGGGGTTACGCCTATATTTGTAAGCGCTTTCTCACTTCTTTTCCTAGGATATCATTGATTTGGTTGTTTTGTTTGACGATGTCGTTCGATCGCCAGTTCCATGAAATATTCGACCAGTTCCGGATATTCGATTCCCACTGCTCGTGCACCGTCCGGGAATAAACTGGTCGAAGTCATACCAGGAAGTGTATTCGTCTCCAAGATGACTGGATTTCCGGATTCCGGTACTAGGAAATCAGATCGCGAGTATCCTGCACAGCCAAGGACTTGGTGCGCTTTAACAGCCCATTCTTGAAGTTTTTCTGTCGTTGTCTCATCCAGCTCAGCAGGACAAATATGCTCCGAACCTCCGATGGCATACTTTGATTCATAGTCATAAAAGGCGTTCTTCGGAATGATCTCGATGACCGGCAGTGCTTTTTCTGCACCTTTATGACCGACGACAGGGACTGTCACTTCACGCCCTTTAATGAACTGTTCGACAAGCACTGCATCGTCCGCTTCAAAGGCTTTAGCGATTCCTTCACGTAACATCGTCTCATCTTGAGCAATCGTCAATCCGTTTGATGAGCCTTCTTGTGCTGGTTTGACGACACAAGGAAATTGACCATTCCACTCTGCGATTTTTGCTTCGATATCATCTCCACGCTCTAACAGCACATCACGGGCGATCGTAATGCCTGCTTTATCAAAGTGAACTTTCGAACGTGCCTTATCCATCGCTAGCGCTGACGCTAACACACCTGAACCTGTATATGGAATGTCTGCCAGTTCAAGCAATGCTTGTACGCGTCCATCTTCACCAATTTTCCCGTGAAGAGCGATGACAGCCACATCTACATCCAGTTGGAAGAGCTCATGCGCTTGATCAGGGTGGAAATCAACAGCCGTGACCTCATGCCCTTTACTGTTTAATGCTTCCATGATCGACTTTCCACTGTTTAATGAAACCTCCCGTTCTCCTGAAGTCCCACCGTATAAAACTGCCACTTTCATCCTACTTCACTCCTTCTTCTTACGTTCAATGATTATCATACCATCCTTCTGACGATGAAAAAATACAAAATGGTGCCACTTCCAGCAGAAGACAAAAAGGTGCGGCATTCCCCTATGAGGGAATATCGCACCTGATGTTTTACATATTAAACTGTTCAGCTATCGTTGCGACGGCATGTTCCGCCTGAATCGTTTTCCCATACTCCGCCATGACAAGTGGACTTTTTGGGCTCGGTTCACCGTATTCAGACAAAATCGTCGTCACCGTCTGCTCGAGCGCCTCATTCATTCGTTCTTGGAAATAGAGATAATAGCTTCCCTCGAAGAAGTAGAGGCTACCACCTGTCTCTGTCTGAGGCATATGTCGCAATAATCCATGACTCGCTTGAATGACGTCTTCTAGCGATTGTAGAGCATATAAGACGTGATGGACGATATCGACTGTCATGCGGATTTCGACTTGATCGAACTCCTCGTTCATCTCCTCTGGCAAATCGCCTTCACGACGTACATCAACGAGCATTCCGTCATTCGGAAAGAATGTAACGAAAAATTCGAGTGTCCCCGCTGCTTGAAAACCAAAATTCGATTCAGCTTCTTCTAATAGATTACGCAATAAAGCTTGTCCCTTCCCGACAGCCAACGTTTCTGGTCGAACGTCGTGAAGCGATAACTCCTGCTTTGTGATGAAGACACGAAGGTGTCCTTGTTTCATTTGTTCAAACCTCATATAGACTCCTCCAGTCAAAACCGGAAACCTGATGTCTCCGTTCGCTATGAATCATACTATACACCAGTTGTCGGAGTGAGTCGACTTAACCAACTTTTCCAAGATTGATCGTCTGCACCAAGTAAATGTGGACCATACCGTTCCGGCAGCTGATCGACCGCATAACCTCCAAGACCAATCTCAAGATCCGGAAAATCAGCCATCAAACGTGCCAGCGCTTCATCGAGCAACGGTAAATGATCCGATAACGTGCAGGAAAGAATAACGGCTTTCGGTTGCAGCTGGTGTGTGACCGTCACCAAATCCTGAACCGGTATACCGGAACCGAGGAAAATGACATCAAATCCAGATTGTCGTAAATAAAGTGTAAAGAAAAGTAGTCCGAGTTCGTGTTCTTCTTCCGGCGCACAGACACAGACGATTCGTGGTAAGAACGGATTGATCGGCATCTGTAACGACAATGTCGAGAGACGGGCTCTCAGAAATGCCGTCGCAAAATGCTCGTGCGCAATCGTGATCTCACCCGACTCCCACTTCACTCCTATCTCATGCAAAAGTGGACCGACGATGTCCTGAATCACTTTATCGAAGCTAAACATCGAGAATGCTTTATTCATGATGTCATGCGCATGTCGTTCTTCAAAGTTCGTCAATGCCTGAAATAACTGATCTCGCAGTTCGACTCCGTAATCGTGCGGTACTTCAGCCCGATTGACAGGCATCTCATACAACTGGATTGCTTTAGAGACAGACAATCCCTCTTTTTGTTTATCGACGATCCAGCGTAATTTCGCGACGTCGTTATCACTATAAATGCGATGTCCGGATTCACTTCGATCCGGATCGAGCACCTGATATCTCCGCTCCCAAGCACGAATGGTCGTCGGGTTGAGTCCCACTAACGCAGCGACTGCTTTGATATTATATTTCCCACGATCCATGCATCGTGCCTCCTTCCCCTTCCTTTCTAGTATACGCTGAAAGGAAAAAAATCTCCGTTCACAATGTGCCCTTACATCATGAAACCGATGGAGACGAAGGCGATGATGATCGTGATCATGAGTACCGTCAGCGTGATCGCTAGCGGATTTTTTCGAAACGGTTGTTTCAATCGCTCGTTACGAACGTGTTCGATACGCGAAGAACGCGGTGGAAGTGACTGATCCTCTTCGTTCTGATGCAACCGTCGTTGATCTTGTTTACTCAATGTTTATCACCTTTTCTTGAAAAATATAACGATATTGTCTAGTTTACACCGAATCTGGTGATGAAAAAAAGACTTGTTCTAAACGCATTTTCCAATCTACCGGTTGATGTGTCCTTCTCTGCACTGGACTTTCCCACTCAATCGTTCCACATATATCACAACAACGCGGTTGTACGATTGCCTGCTCATCAAAATGATGCAATAACATTGAACGGCGACATTCGTTCCGGTGAACGTAGTCCATCATCTGATTGACTTCTTGTCGTTTCAATTGTTTACGTTCCGTTTGCCACTGGATGATGCGTTCTTTCGACCACCCATTCTCGAGTTGTGATTTGAGTAAGCGGTATGCCGGATCTTCCGGATTAAAACGAAAACGACTTTCGATTTTGGCATAGGATTCGCCTTGATTCATTCCTTGTTGCAATTGATCGATCCACAAGACGGGTGCATATTGCGTGTCAATCAAGTACGTTTGTAGTTGTTCATCTTGAGCAGCGTAGAGTAAAATTGCCGTCGCCTCTTTACCGTCACGACCGGCACGTCCAACTTCCTGCATGTAGGCTTCGATCGTCGCAGGCATCGTATAGTGAATGACCGTCCGAACGTTCCCTTTATCGACACCCATTCCGAATGCACTCGTACACACTAGACAATCAATCTCATCATGAAGAAACTGTTGTTGAACAAGCTGGCGATCTTCTATCGTCAACCCAGCATGATAATAGGTCGCGCCGTCAATGATTCCAGCAATTCGTTCCGCTTCTTTACGAGTCGTCGTATAGATGACGCATGGGCGAACGATGCGTTTCATCCACCGATTGACTGCCGCATCCTTTTCTTCTCGATCAACGCGATCGACAACATATTGGATTTCTGGTCGGTTGACAGAACGACGGATGATTTGTGGATCGTGCATACGCAATTGTGTTCGAATATCTTGCTCAACAGCACGCGTCGCTGTTGCCGTTAAGGCAAGACATGGTGGAAGGCCAAGTTCTTGTCGAATGTGACCAAGTCTTGCATACTCCGGTCGAAATTCGTGTCCCCATTGGGAGATACAATGCGCCTCATCGACGACGAAGAGCGCAATATTAATCTGTTTTAGCCGAGCCCGAATCTGCGGCAGCGCCAGTTGCTCCGGTGATAAGTAAAGATATCGTAGATGTTCGAGTACAGATAAGATCTGCTCCTTCTCTTCTCGTGTCTCGACAGAAGTTAATTTAGCGACAGATCGCTCCCCTCTGCGCTTAATTTGCATGACCTGGTCTTCAATCAACGAGAGTAACGGAGACAAAATCAACGTCAGTCCTTCATTTTGTACATAAGACGGAAATTGATAACAAACAGACTTTCCTCCACCAGTCGGCAAAATTGCTAGTGTATCTGTTCCGTTTAGGATGGAATCGATGATTTGGCGTTGTCCAGGTCGAAATGCTTCGTAGCCAAAATGACGATGCAATAACGCTTCCATTAAATCCCCTCCCATTTACTACGTGCTAACACAAGTCGAATTTGAAAATAAGATATCTCGGATTGCATCTCACTCTTGATCCGTTTCAGCGCGTAGGTTCTAAGTCGCTGTGCAATCTGTCGTACCTCTTCTTGCTGAGATAACGTGACAAAATGATCCAGCGGAAAAGAAGGAGCATACATCGCAATCTCAACGAGGTGATCTTCCATCGTACTATTTTTTAATCGTCTTCGAATCGCAACCTCTTCAACGGTCAACCCCTGTTGTAGTAATTCCCATGTCATTTGCGCAGACTGGGTCATTTTTGTAGCGAGTAGATCAGCACCTATTTGCTTTAGAAGTGGTGTTTTTTCTAAGTCATCGATGCACTTTCGCCAAGCGATCGTAAATTCGTATTGAACACTCTCCACATCCGTTTTCATCATTTGAGCTAATTGCGGATAAGACCATCCTGCCTGCACGCCAGACAAGCGGTAACTGATTAATGTCGCTTCTCGCTCTGGTAAGCGCTCAAGGAGAAATATTACCTCTTGGTGCATATCATGTAACCATTCTGCTCGATTCGAGATGGTCGGAAGAACACTTTTTACCCATTCACGGACGCTGGTTTCCTGTTGCACAGGAATAAACGGCTGTTTCGCTTCCAAACAAACCATCGTTTGAACCAAAAGGCTGAGTCGTTTCCACATCATCTCAGCATAACCGCGAAGTTCACCACCTAGTTGATCAATGATCGCACGATCCGTTTGCTCTACTAGTCGCGCACCTTCGTGCGTCAGTCGCAGTGTCTCTTGCCGCTCAATCCAATTCTTCTGCACGAGTTCAGCCAAGATTGTTTCGAATCGCTGTTTACTGACTAATACAGTACCGAATACCGACTCTAAATCATAAAAATGAGCATCTTGCAGAGAAGTAGCTGATTTTTTCCCTTGAAAAACATGATAAAGGCTCCGATCTGAGCGTTCATCTCGAAGACGTTGAATCGATTCCAGAAAAATGCGCTCTAGTAAAGAAATTTCCATATGTCACGCTCCCTTCTAATGTAAATTGTTTATCAATTTGAAGATGATTTCCCATCCTTTTTCTTTTCGTTACGTTTTAGACATACTATTTGCGGGCATGTGATGATATATACATTTTCTGTTGTCACTTACGCTTCGTCATTGAAATGCAACGATGAGTCCGATACAATGACATATAGATGAGAACAGCGTGTTTCAATAATGTTTTCGTATAGAGAGGAGACCGTTCAATGGCTAAATTTACGATTGTCGACAAAGATACTTGCATCGCTTGTGGTGCTTGTGGAGCAGCGGCACCAGATATCTATGATTATGATGATGAGGGTTTGGCGTATGTCATTCTTGATGATAACAATGGTACTGCCGAAATTCCAGAAGCATTATTCGACGATATGATTGATGCATTCGAAGGTTGCCCAACGGATTCAATCAAAGTAGCAGATGAATCGTTCGATGGCGATGCGTTAAAATTCGAATAAGTGAATAAAAAAAGATGTTTCCTCGCGAAGCATCTTTTTTTATTGGACTTTTTCTCATTCGATATAACGATTATCTAAAAAAACCGGATGTCGCCAATTGGCAACATCCGGTCTATGATCAGTAAAAATTTAGCGTTTTCCTTTGATATACGGTACACCGACAGCTTTTGGTGCATCCGCACGACCAACGACACCAGCAAGTGCTAAGATCGTCAATAAATACGGTGCAATCAACAGATAAACTTGTGGAATTTGATCCAGTAACGGCAATTGCTGACCAATGATCGAAATCGCTTGAGCGAACCCGAAGAAGAGGGCTGCCCCCATGGCACCGAGCGGGTTCCATTTTCCGAAGATCATCGCCGCAATCGCGAGGAAGCCTTGACCGAGAATCGTCGTCACACTGAAGTTCAATGAAATCGACGTCGCGTATACAGCACCAGCAAGACCACCGAAACCACCAGAGATCATGACGCCGATGAAACGCATCTTCGTGACATTGATTCCCATCGTGTCCGCTGCCATTGGGTGTTCTCCGACAGAACGTAAGCGAAGACCGAATGGTGTCTTGAAGATGATGTACCATGCGACGAACGCGAGAACAATCGCGATATACGATGTGTAGTAGACGTTTGCGAAGAACATCTTCAAGACTGGAATATCAGACAAGAATGGTACATTCTCTTTCGAGATCCGGTTTGGAATCGAATCTGTCTGTCCTTTACTGTAAAGCGCACGGACAAGGAAGATCGCAAGACCGACTGCGAGCAAGTTGATCGCTACTCCAAGAACCGTTTGGTCTGCTCGGAAGAGGATTGCTGGAATCGCAAGGAACAGCGAGAAGATCGCTCCGACGACGATTGCAATGAGCATCGCAAGCCAAGGACTCGCAGCACCCAAGCCCATTTTTGATAGAGTCAATGCCGTGACGACGCCTGTGAAGGCACCCATGACCATTAATCCTTCTAACGCGATGTTGACGACACCAGAACGCTCACTGAAAATGCCACCAAGTGCTGCAATGATCAACGGAGCCGAATAGGCGAGTGCGATTGGCACGATGATATAAAGTACTTCAAGAAAGCCCATTATTGACCGGCTCCTTTCGCTTTTTTAGATTCTTTCTTAACCGTGAACTTCTCGATGACGAGACGAATCGCGTATCCAGAAGCAACGAAGATGATGATGAATGCGATGATGATTTTGATCAGTTCCGGTGGAATACCAATCTGTTGCATCGACAGACCACCGATGTTAAGTCCCGCAAACAGTAACGCCGCGAGAACGACACCGATCGGGTTATTCGCACCTAACAAGGCAACCGCAATTCCGTCGAATCCTACCCCAGTGAAGGATGCATTCAATGTCATGTTTTGGAACGTCCCAAGACCTTCCATCGCTCCAGCGAGACCTGCAAAGACACCAGAGATAACGAACGATAGGATGATGTTCCGGTTAACGCCCATACCTGCATACTCTGCAGCATTCTTGTTGAATCCAACTGCTCGGAGTTCATAACCAAGCGTTGTTTTCCACAAAATGAACCAGAAGACGAGGGCAGCAACGACTGCGATGAAAATCCCGTTATGCAAACGTGAAAAATCCGTGATCTCTTGTAAGAACGGTGACGCAAGGGATGCTGATTCCTTGACTGACTCCGTTCGCTCGTTCGTAATACCGATGACGTGACGTAAAATATCATTCGTCACATACAACGCGATATAGTTCATCATGATTGACGTGATGACTTCATGCACGTGGAACTTCGCTTTTAAGATACCAGGAATCGATGCCCAAAGTGCACCTGCTAAACCTGCTCCAATTAGAGCAAGCGGTAAATGAATCGCCATCGGTAGATCAAACTCAATCCCGATCCAAACTGCGACCATCCACCCGACGAGAACCTGACCTTCAACCCCGATGTTAAAGAGTCCCGTTCGGAAAGCAAACGCGACAGCAAGACCAGCAAAGATCAACGGAGCTGCTGCTCGCAATGTTTCACCGATGCTGTATGGTTCGCCAAAAATACCATAGAATAACTGATCAAAACCGGCAATCGGATCATACCCGCCGATGACCATGACGATCGCCCCGACGACCATTCCAAGGATGATGGAAAGAATCGGAATGAGGATGCCGTAAAAACGCTCTAACTTCATGAATGACCTACCTCCTCTTTCTTACCGCCGGCCATCAAGAAGCCAAGCTCGATCTCATTCGTTTCTTTTGGATCCAAGAAGGCAACTGTTTTTCCTTCATAAAGAACGGCAATCCGATCTGATACTTGAAGAATTTCTTCGAGTTCGAATGAAATCAACAAGACAGCGCGACCTTTTTCGCGTTCAAGAACCAACTGTTCATGAATGAACTCGATTGCTCCGACATCAAGACCACGTGTCGGCTGTGCTGCAATCAATAGGTCTGGTGAACGATCCACTTCACGCGCAATGATCGCTTTTTGCTGGTTACCACCTGACAAGGCACGAGCAAACGTCTCTGGACTTGGAGTTCGGACGTCGAACTTCTCGATGAGCGTTTTTGCTTTTTCCATGACTTGTTTATAGTTCATGATGCCTGCTTTTGAATACGGTTGTTTGTAATACGTTTGTAAGACCATGTTATGTCCGATTGAATAATCGAGGACAAGTCCATGTTTATGACGGTCTTGCGGAATGTGACCGACACCTGATTCCGTCACTTTACGTGGCTTCAAGTTTTTGATCGATTTATTGTTGAGGAAGATTTCCCCACTATCCGCTTTACGAAGACCAGTGATGGCTTCAATCAATTCCGTCTGCCCGTTTCCGTCGATTCCGGCAATTCCGACGATCTCTCCAGCACGAATGTCGAGATTTAATCCATCGACGGCTTTGATGCCACGACTGTCCTTGACGACTAAGTCCTTGATGTCGAGAACGAGTTCTTGTGGAGTTGCCTTGGAATACTCCGCATTAAAGTTGACTTCACGACCTACCATCATTTCAGCAAGACGCGACTGTGTCATCGTCTCATCGATATCGACCGTTCCGATATACTTACCACGGCGAATCGTCGTACAGCGATCAGCTACTTCCATGATTTCTTTCAGTTTATGCGTGATGAGGATGATCGACTTTCCTTCTGCGATCAAACGATTCATGATCTGAATCAATTCCTTGATCTCTTGTGGTGTCAAGACAGCAGACGGTTCATCGAAGATCAAGATGTCTGCACCACGGTACAACGTCTTTAAAATTTCAACACGCTGTTGCATTCCGACTGAGATATCCTCGATTTTTGCATCAGGATCAACAGCAAGACCATACTGTTCAGAAATCTGGCGTACCTTCTCACGTGCAGTTGCACGGTCGATCTTAATTCCGGCACGTGGCTCTGCACCTAAAATGATGTTTTCAGTAACAGTGAAATTTTGAACGAGCATGAAGTGTTGGTGCACCATACCGATTCCAAGATCGTTCGCGACGTTCGGACTCGTAATATTGACTTTTTCACCACGTACACGAATTTCTCCAGCCTCAGGCTGATACAAACCAAATAAGACGTTCATCAGCGTCGATTTTCCGGCACCGTTTTCACCAAGTAAAGCGTGAATCTCACCTTTCCGAAGCTGGAGCGTGATGTTATCATTTGCGACGAAACTGCCAAACTCTTTTCTGATGTTTAGCATCTCAATGACGTATTCCAAGAAAATCCACTCCCATGTTTAGTTTAAAAGGGGGAGCCGCAATGCTAGCGACCCCCGCTTTCATTATTATTTCAGTGACGCTTCGTATTCTTTGTACTCGTCGTCTGTCGCTGGGACTTTGATGTCACCATCGATGATTTGTTTTTTGTACTCTTCAACTTTGTCGAGCGCTTCTTTCGAAACGTTGTCTTTTGAAGGTGCGATATCAACACCGCCGTCTTTCAGACCGAACTCAACGACTTTACCTGCTGGGAAGTTGCCGTCTTTCGTATCTTTCGCGACTTGTTCAACTGCTGTATCAACGCGTTTGACCATCGATGTCAATGTGACGTTCTCTGGCATACCTTCTTCGACTTGGTCACGGTCTACACCGATAACCCAAACATCTTCACCGTTTTTCTTACGGTTTTTCGCTTCTGTGAATACCCCTTGTCCTGTACCACCAGCTGCATGATAGATGACGTCGACTTTTTTACCGTACATACCTGAAGCGATCGCTTGTCCTTTTTCAGCAGCGTTGAAGTCTTCTGCATATTGAACTTCGATGTCAGCGTCTGGGTTGACTGCTTTAACACCTGCTTTGAATCCACTTTCGAACTTCTTGATCAAGTCAGAGTTAACGCCGCCGACGAATCCGACTTTATCTGATTTCGTCGTCAAACCAGCAACGACACCAACGAGGAACGATCCTTCGTTTTCTTTGAAGACGATTGACGCGACGTTTGGCTTGTCAACGACCATATCGACGAGTGCGAAGTTGCTCTTTTTGAACTGATCCGCTACTTTACCGATATCTTCTCCCATCAAGAATCCGATACCGAGGATCAAGTCGTATTTAGCACGAGCTAATTGCTGAAGGTTTGGTTGGTAATCCGATTGTTTTGCAGATTGAAGATATTTGTAGCCAGTACCTTCTTTTAGGTCGTTGTCTTTTCCAAACTTCTGGATACCTTCCCAAGCAGATTGGTTGAATGATTTATCATCCACGCCGCCTGTATCTGTAACCATACCTACTTTAAAGTCTTCTGATTTGCTGCCGCTACCTGAATCTTTTGAATCGTCGTTGCCACCACATGCTGCAAGGACCGAACTCATTGCTAAACCTGTTGCTGCTAATGCGAGAAGTGACTTCTTTTTCATCTGGAAAATCCCCTTTCGAATATGGTCATACAAAGTTCAAGACTACGTCTAGCACCCGAGGCTGGCGATGAGGAGCGTTACGTAGGTTATGACGGAAAGCGCTTTCAGTATTCATCCTAAAACAATGGCTCACACACGTTTACGGATGACGTGGAAATCAAACTTATCTGCTCGGAAATAGTTCGCTGAAAAAAGAACGGAACGGTCGAGCTCATCATAATGCGTTTGACGCAAAGCGAGCAAAGGTTGGTCCGTATGTAATTGTTCAGCGATTTTCGGATCAATACGTGGCTCGATGTGCGTCACGGCATGCGTGACACGTCGTCCAAGTTCTTTTTCTAAAGCATCAAATAATGATGTCGAAGAGGTGAACTGCTCTTCATTTTTAATATAATGGCTTGGAATCTTATCGATACAATAGACGACAGGAACATCCCCTGCGAGTCGGATTCGTTCGATTCGATAAACCAATTCATCCGGACCAAGTTGAAAACGCTCTCGGTCGCGCTCAGTCGGTTGGACCATCTCGGATGATAACACTTCTGATGTCGGAACCATACCTGCGCGCGCAATCATTTCTGTTACGCTGTACAATTCTTCGATTCCAGAAGTAAACGGTGGTCTTGCATTGATAAACGTACCGACACCGTGTTTACGGATGACGATGTTCTCATCTTCAAGAATTCGTAAAGCCTCTCGAAGAGTAGCTCGACTGACGCCAAGTTGCTTTGAAAGTTCAAACTCTGAAGGGAGCTTCTCGCCTTCCTTGTAAACGCCGTCATCGATGTCAGACTTGATCTTTTCAATCACACGTAAATAAAGCAAACGATGATCTAATTTAATCGACATGACGCATCTCCATCCTCTATCTAGTTGTAACCAGTGCTCAGACTTCTGACGTATGAGAACTCCAGCCAAGATAAGTATATGACGCCCAACACAATCCTGCAATCATTTTGTAACAGGTTAGAAGTCTGACTTCTGGCGCTTTTGTAACCCTTTTCATAACGCAATCAATAATGGAAGAAAATAGGGCATTCTACCTAAGAATGCCCCTTCTTTTTTCAACGCTTATTGCTCAGGTACTTCGATTTTTCCAGAAACGACATCTGATTTTGCTTTCTCAAGCACAGTCAACGTCTTCTTCGAAATCTTTTCAGATGGTACGATATCAACGCCATCTTCTTTCAGACCATAACGAATCGTTTTGCCGCCCTCGAGTTTACCATCCTTCGCTGCGTTTGCTGTATCTTCGACTGCACGGTCGACACGTTTGATGACAGAAGTTAATGTAACGTCTTCCGGCATACCCTCTTCTTTTTGGTCTCGGTCGACACCGATGACTGAGACGTTTTCACCGTTTTTCTTGCGGTTTTTCGCCTCTGTGAAGACACCGTTTCCTGTACCACCTGCTGCTGGGAAGATGATATCTGCGCCTTTACCATACATTCCAGCTGCGATCGCTTGACCTTTTTCTGGAGCTGCGAAGTCTTCCGCATATTGGACATCGATTTTAATCTTCGGATTGACGGATTTGGCACCTGCTTCGAAACCGGCACGGAAACGCTCGATGACGTCCATCTTCATCCCACCAACGAAACCGATATGATCTTTTTTCGTCTCCATTGCAGCAACGATCCCTGCAAGATATGCTCCTTCATTTTCCTTGAATGTGATCGACGTGACGTTCTTTCCTTCAACGACGTTATCGATGATTGCGAATTGTGTGTCTTTGAATTGATCAGCAACTGTTTTGATATCTTCATTGAACGTGTTCCCGATTCCGAAAACTAAATCTTCTCCCCCACGAGCAAGACGTGATAGATTCGGCTGATAATCTTGTTGCGATTTAGATTGTAGATAAGAGAACCCTTCATTCTTTTGAAGTTTGTTGTCTTTACCGTATGCTTGCAGACCTTCCCAAGCGGATTGGTTGAACGATTTATCATCGATCCCACCCTTATCGGCTACCATCGCTACAGAGAATTGATCTTTTTGATCGGCTTTCTCACCTGAACCACCACAAGCAGCAAGACCAACCGTCGCTACTGACATCATCGATACGATTACCTGTTTCTTCTTCATTTCATCCATCTCCTCTGCAATTATGAGAGCGCTTTCATTATCTATTTGTGAAAAATCCGCTCCCAGCCCTCGTGTTGAAGGTCGGTCACTCATATGACTGAGTATGCCAAAAACACTACTGAAAATCAACAGACGTCTGACAACTATTTTCATGAAAGCGATTTTATTTTTGATGCATTTATGAATTTTTCCAGTCATTTCTATTTATACAAAATCATCATGTCTTTTTTTCATGTGTCTTTTCTTTTTTTCGAGACACCGGTTCTTATCTATACATTTTTTTAGAAAAGAAAAGAAGCCTTGGAATATTCCACGACTTCCTTTCTACTCGATTAACGTCCCATGACGCGACGTGGTTTAGATCCTTCAGATGGACCAATCAGACCGTTTTCCTCTAACGCATCAATAAGACGGGCAGCTCGGTTGTAACCGATGCGGTACTTTCTTTGAATCATCGACGTAGATGCCGTCTCTTGTGTCAGAATGAACTGGACGACCTCATCGTAAAGTGGATCGTCAACCTTTGTTTCGCCCTCTGGCACATCTTTTGGAATCATCGCTTCAACATACTGTGCCTTTTGCTGACTGATGACATGATTAACGACCTTCTCGACTTCTTCGTCCGATAAAAAGGCTCCTTGTACACGGACCGGTTTGTTCATGCCATTACCAAGTAACAACATATCTCCTCGTCCGAGCAATTTATCAGCACCTCCCGTATCAAGAATCGTCCGCGAGTCGGTTGCGCTCGATACACTGAATGCGATCCGCGACGGGATATTCGCCTTGATGACACCAGTGATGATATCAACACTCGGACGCTGAGTCGCGATGACCATATGAATTCCTGCTGCTCGTGCCATTTGTGCAAGTCGCATGATCGCATCTTCGACTTCGTTTGACGCGACCATCATCAAGTCGGCTAACTCATCGACGATGACGACGATGTACGGTAATCGTTGATGCACTTTTTCCTCAGCATTCATCTTATCGATCAATGCATTATAGCCTTCGATGTTACGCGCTCCGTTTTGACTGAAGATCTCATAACGACGTTCCATTTCTGAGACGACCTGTTTTAACGCCTGCGCTGCTTTTTTCGGATCGGTGACGACCGGCGCTAAGAGATGCGGAATCCCGTTGTAGACGTTCAATTCGACCATTTTCGGGTCAATCATCATCAAACGGACTTCATCTGGTCGTGCCCGCATCAATATCGAGACGATCATCCCATTGATACAGACCGATTTACCGGAACCGGTCGAGCCGGCAACTAAGACGTGTGGCATCTTATTCAACTTCGCTGTCACCGTCTCACCAGAAATGCTTCGTCCGAGTGCAACGAGTAAACGATCGCTGTCGGATTGGACGCTCTCCGCTCCTAGTACTTCTCGAAGTGATACCATGGCGACTTCACGGTTCGGCACCTCGATTCCAACAGCCGCTTTACCCGGAATCGGTGCTTCGATCCGGATATCTTTTGCGGCTAACGCTAGCGCTAAGTCATCGGCGAGTCCCGTGATTCGACTAAGCTTGATTCCTTGTTTTGGTTCAATCTCGTACTTCGTGACACTAGGTCCGAGATGAATCTTTAAAACTTTTGCTCCGATCCCGAACGACTTTAAGGTCGCAATCAATTTCGTCGCATTGTCCTTCAATCGTTTGTTCTCACCGGACAAGTCTTTTGATGTTGGTTCTGCTAACAAATCAAGCGACGGCAATTGATAACCGTCGGGTGTCTCTGTCATCGTCAACGGTCCTTGTGTCTCCGCTGCTTGCGGTTCAACGTGATCCGTGAAACCGATGATCGGAACGTCTTGAATGTTGACGGACGGATCTTCTGCTTCGTGTTCCGTTTCGATCGGTTCCTCGACAGTTGCTGGTCGCAACGTCTTCGGTTTTTTCTCACGAACCGGTTTCGGTTTCAACTCTTTTTCGACACGAGGACGTGGTGTCCGTTCACGATTGCGAAACTCTTCTGCACGTTCCCGAAGCCCAAGCCACAACTCTCCATAAAACGATGGGTTTAGGATATGAACGGCCGTTCCGATGAAGAACAGACCAATCAAGAAGGCACCCGCGCTCGAAATATAATAAGCTGCGTTTTGATAGAGCCATCCATTGAGAATACCACGCGGTGCTCCGAGCAATAGATCAATCCAGACGACTGAACCCATCAGTAACATCGACCATGCCCATTTTTGAGCACGTGACGCATTCGAGAGTAGTAAAAGTAGCACAGCACCGATTCCACCATATAATAAGGAGCCGAACTGACCAATTAACCGCTCTCCTCCATCAGCTAGCGTCAGTCCGACTTTCCCGAACTCCCCAAACGCGAGAACGAAAGCTAGTAATGAGACGATTGCGATGATAGTCGCATATGTACGATACGCAATCGGCTGACGTTGTTTCTTCGCTGCCGGTCGTTTCCGTGGCGGCGTTTTTTTTCGTACAGGTTTTCGTTTCGTCGTCGCCATACGTCATCCCTCCTGATAAAAAAACGGCTCAGTGGACCAGGTATTGGTCAATCTGAGCCGCTCGTTTGTTAAATCTCCATGATGATCGGAAGAATCATCGGGCGGCGTTTCGTCTGTTCATAGAGATAAGCACTGAGTTTATCTCGAATCAACGACTTCATCTCCGTCCAATCCAATTCTCCGTTTAATTTACCTTGTAGTTGTTTCGCAACGATTCGGTTCGCTTCATTGATCATATCCTCTGATTCACGCATGTAGACGAATCCGCGAGAGATGATTTCCGGTCCCGAGACAATCGTTTTGTTTTTCCGGCTAATCGTAATGACACAAAGGACGACACCGTCTTGCGATAACAAACGACGATCACGAAGGACGATGTTTCCGACATCACCCACACCGATTCCGTCGATCAAGACGTTTCCGGCGTTCACTTTGCGCGACATCCGTGCTTTGCGCTTCTCGAACTCAACGACATCCCCATTCTCGATGATGAAGATGTTGTTCGCATTGACGCCAACCGTCTGTGCGAGACGACTATGTGCCTTTTGCATCCGGAATTCTCCGTGAATCGGTAGGAAGAATTTCGGTTTGATCAAGTTGAGCATCAGCTTCAGATCTTCCGCATGACCGTGACCGGACACGTGTACTTTCCGTTGGTTGTAAATGACATTCGCACCAGCACGGAATAAGAGATCGATCGTTTTCGAAACCGACTTTTCGTTACCTGGAATCGGCGAAGCCGCAACGACGACCGTATCGTTCAAGCGAATATTGACTTGCTTATGTGCGTTACGCGCCATTCGTGTCAAGGCTGCCATCGGCTCACCTTGCGATCCTGTCGTCAAGATGACGACTTGGTTATCGTCGAGGCGGTTGATGTCAGATAGATCAATCAATGTTTTCTGTTTGAAGCGTAAGTAATTCAAACGCTGTGCCACTTCGACGTTATTGACCATGCTACGACCGACGACCGCTACTTTTCGATTGTTCGCTTCTGCTGCCGCAAACACTTGTTGTAGACGATGAATGTTCGAAGCGAATGAAGCGACGATGACACGACCTGGTGCCTCATAGATGACGTCGTTCAGTTCAGAACCGACGATCGATTCTGATCCAGACATCCCTGGCCGCTCTGCATTCGTTGAGTCAGACAGTAAGCAAAGCACTCCCCGTTGACCAATTGCTGCAATCTTCCCGAAATCCGCCTGTTTTCCATCAACTGGTGTGTAATCGAACTTGAAATCCCCTGTATGGACGATTGCACCTTGAGATGTTTGAATACATACCCCGACTGCATCCGGAATCGAGTGGTTGACCCGGAAGAACGTAATAAAATGACCTGCAACGGTTAATTTCGTCTTGGCATCAATTGGACGAAGATCTGCCTTTTTCAATAAACCGGCTTCTTTTAATTTGTGTTCAATCAAACCGAGCGTCAAACGTGTTCCGTAAACCGGTACTTTTAAGTCACGCAAGACGTAACTGAGTGCTCCGATATGATCCTCGTGACCATGGGTAATGAAAATCCCTTGAATCCGCTCTTTGTTTTCTTTTAAATAACTGATGTCTGGAATGACTTTATCGATTCCAAGCATCTCGTCTCCTGGGAACATTAATCCGGCATCGATGACGAAGATGTCCTCGTCGAGTTCGACGACGTACATGTTCTTCCCGATCTCACCGGCGCCACCAAGAGCAAAGACGCTTACTTTTTCCGTCTTCTTCTTTGACACAACATGACCTCCTATAATTCATATTCACTTTTCGTGAGCCGTCCACTTATCACTATCACTATTCTAGCCGAATTTTCACAATCTGCCAACAATCGGACTAGGAAATCTAAAAAAAACGTCATTCCTGCCACATTACTCCAGGAATGACGTTGATCACGTATTCAACAAATCTTCAACTTCTTCCGTTCGTTTCGCTTTTTCCGAACGGCTTGGACGTTCACCAGCCTTCAGTTCGTCGAGCGAATAACCAAACGTCATCTCAAAATGAGGATAGTCGACGAATCGTTTCCAATCGCCTCCCCATTCGAAACCGAGTGCTTTTCCGATATCCGCGACTTCGCGCCAATCACTTTTCCCTGACCGATTCCCGTCATACTCAAGGTCATACGAAATCTGTCCATTCACGAGCTGAACGAAATCGACGGCGAGTCCATAATTGTGCATCGATTCACCACCTCGTGCATTCGTGACGACTTCCCCTGCCTTAGAACGTCCTTGTTCATAAAGCGCATTCTGTTGCTGAATCGAGCGGTATCCTTGCGTAATCTTGATATCGATATTGTAGCAAGAATGCGCCACACGGATCAGATCCTTTGCCCCCGCTTCGACAGCTGGGTGGAGACGCTTCAGGTTCGTCTCGCTTGTATTAATCAAACGATTTTCTCCCGCTACGTCCCGTGGACAACTATCAATCCCGAGCTCCGGTTGATCCATTAAAATCGTCGGCATCCGATTCATGGATGCCGCAAGAAACAATCCAATCGCAAACATCGTCAATAAAAATACGATCCAACCGAAGATTGTTCCCCGTTTCATCAGCGGCGAAGCTTCTTCCGAAGTTTTTGTAGAATCGGTAACCCAGTCTCAAGCAACAGATAGAGCGGACGATTGAGTACGTAATCGAACTCACCGATTTTTTCAATCATCCGGCTGCCCCAACCAGATTTAAAGGCGTAGAGTCCCGCGTAATGATCATCCGGGTCTGTCGAACCACTGACTCCACCGAAGTCATAGGAGAGCGCACCATGTTCTTTCGCATATTGCATCATCGTCCATTGCATCAAGTGGTTTGGCATGAACTCCCGGTACTCGTTCGATGAAGCGCCGTATAAGTAATACGAGCGACGACCAGCAAGCGTCAAAAGACCACCAGACAGGATGACACCGTTTGGATGTTTGGCAGCAATCGTCATCAGTTCTGTCTTCGACTTCTCCGCTTTTTCGATTTGTGCTGTCGTCTGCTCCAAGCGATTGTTTAAGCTTTTTAGCTTCTTCTCGGCCGTCTCTTTCTCGAGCTGACGATGAATTTTCGAGAGTTCCTTGTCAGCTTGAAGTAATAAGGCTTCTGTATTCTCAAGCGCACGAACGACATCGAGTTTCGTCAAAAACAAGACTGCATCACCTTTTGGGTGAAGATGATCGTACAGATTTTCGAAATAATCCAGACCGCGGATTGAAAAACCATCCCGTTCGCCCGTCTCGACCATCAGCTTCGCGAATGTCTTTAGCCCTTCACGATCCGCTTGTTCGCATACGATCCCTTTGCGTTCAGCAAGGCGGACGTTATAGCGGAACTTCGAATGGAAACCGTCGAAGATCTCTTTTTCTGTCCCTACAAGACTCGTCTCCATCGTAAAGCGTGGCTGCGCGTAGTCAAAACCGCCACCGAAGCCATTATGTTTAAAGCCAAGTCCTTGCATCTCCTGCAACAGACCAGGATATTCTTCCCGCTCGACGTTTGGATCAAATTTAATCGCAATTGCCTTCTGTTGTTTTGCGACACGAATCGCTTCGTCACGAAGGGCGCGAAGTGCGTCCGTATCCGTATAATCGACGACGAAACCGCGCGGTGCATAACAAAGCGTGAACGGTAGCTTCGGTACTTTCTTGAACAAAAGAAGACCAACTCCGGCAATCTCACCGGAAGCCGTTCCGACCGCGATCCGTTCATGTGTCCATCCTGTCGCGCTTTTGACTTCTCCCCATGCTGGAAGCTGGAGTAAGTCGCCTTTGGGATGTGTTTTTACGAATGTTTCAAATTGATCTATGGTTACAACGATTGGTTGATAAGTCACTTCTGTTCCTCCATTTGCCGTATCATCTCTTTGACGATGATTTCCTCATCGAGCGGGAATTTCTCATCCCCAATGATTTGATATTTTTCATGGCCCTTACCGGCTAAGATGACGATATTGTCTGGTCGTGCGAGTCGCGCTGCGTAACGCACGGCCTCTTCCCGATCACCGATTTCAACGAACTGATCGTGAGTCATCCCTTTGGCGATGCCGGATGTAATCGACTCATATGCTTCATATCGTGGATCATCCGTCGTGATGACGACGGTTCCTGCGTACGTCGAAGCGAGTTCGCCCATTTTTGGTCGTTTCGTCACATCGCGATTTCCACCTGTCCCGATCAGGAAGACGATCTTTTCCTTCGGTACGTCAACGAGTGCTTTCAGACACTGTTCGATGCCGTCAGGCGTGTGCGCATAGTCGACATACACGTTATATCCTTCAATCGGCAAGCGTTGCATCCGACCTTTTGCCGGACGAATTGCTGAAATCGCGCCTGCGATCGTCGCTAGATCATATCCGCAAGACAAGAGGATCCCTGTCGCAAGCAACAGATTGTAAACGTTGAAGCGACCGATGAAATTCGCCGTGACATCGACTTGTTCTTCCTTGTACAGCATCGTAAACGTCGTTTGTTGAAGCGACTGTTCAATCGCTGTTGCTCGGAGGTCAGCTGCGTTGTCGATGCCGTATGTCATGACACGAGCACCTGTCATCATCTCATACAGCTCACTCGTCGGATCATCCGCATTCAAGACCGCAACTTTCTCTGTCGACAGCCGTTGACCGAGTTGTGCGAACAACAATCCTTTGGCACGCGCATAGTTTTCAAATGTTTTGTGGAAATCAAGGTGATCATGCGTCAGATTCGTGAATCCCGCAACGTCGTAATCGACACCCGTTACCCGACCAAGCTCTAATCCATGTGAAGAAACTTCCATGATGACATCTTGGACATCTTCTTCATGCATCTGATGCAGAAATGCTTGTAACTCGGAGCTTTGTGGTGTCGTATTGCGACTTGGCACGACGCGGTCACCAATCTTGACTTCAACCGTACCGATGATGCCCGTCTTCCGACCAAGGTGCGCTAATATATCACGGACGATCGTCGTCGTCGTCGTTTTCCCATTTGTTCCCGTAATACCAATCATCCGCATCTTTTCAGAAGGATAATCATAGAATTTGCCAGCCAACTCGGCAATGGCACGTGATGTACTACGAACAAGAATGACAGGAATCGACACGTCGACCGGTTGTTCCGCGACGATTGCGACCGCTCCTTGTGCTTCCGCCTGTTTAGCATAGTCGTGTCCATCAACAGTATATCCTTTGATGGCGACGAACAATGTTCCCGGTTTAACATCCCGTGAATCGGTCGTAATGGACGTAACGTCCACTTCTACCATTCGTTCGATTTTTTGCGTCTGTATGACTTGAATCAATTCAGCTAAATTCAACGGTATTCCTTCTTTCTCGACATCGTCATTTCATATGTTTCATCTATTCCGTTCTGCTATCATGCTTCCTCTTCTTCGTCTGCCGGAAGAATATAGGCCTTTGCCGGTTCCTCCGAAAAGATGTGCTCAATCAGCCCTTCGATATCCGATGGACGAATCCGTTCGACATCCGCTAACACTTCTTCAAGTGATGGGTGACGATGCAGATGCAACTCATTTCGGGCGTTTCGATTCATGTGACTCGATGTGCCTTCGTTCCCTAGAATCAGAGAACCTTTCAGCTGTTCAATCCCATCTTCGAGTTCCTTCGTCGATAATCCATCCTTCTTCAAGCGATCGATTTCAGCAGCAAGGACCTGTTCGACCTCTTCGACTGATTCCGGAGACGTGCCGACATAGATCGTGAACGTTCCATGATCGTCAAACGTCGTGTAATAGGAAAAGACTGAATAGGCAAGACCGCGTTCCTCTCGGATGGATTGGAACAAGCGACTCGACATCGTCGCACCGAATGCATTATTGAGTAAGGCGAGGGCAGGCAAACGTGGGTCAGCAGAAGGAATCGCACGGAAATTATAACAAATATGAGCCTGCTCCGTATCCTTTTCCTTACGAATCACACCATTTTGTAACCTTGGCTCTGTAGTCTCGCGTGTCTTCGATCGTGATTCGAGAATCGACATCCGCTCTTGAATCTGCGCAATCAGCTCGTCTGAGACGTTTCCGGCAACGGAAATGACGATTTGATCCGGAGCATACGCTTCTTCGAGATATCGTCCGATCATCGTTCGATCAATCCGAAGCACACTCTCTTCCGTTCCAAGAATCGGTCGAGCCATGACATCCTCTCCGTAAGCCGCAACAGCTAATAACTCATGGACGAGATCATCCGGTGTGTCATCGTACATCTTGATTTCTTCAATGACGACCTTTTTCTCTTTTTCCAGTTCATCCGCGTCAAACGTCGATTCGAGGAACATGTCCGCCAATACGCGAAAGGCTTCTCCTGCATGTTCATCTAGTGTCTTGACGTAATAACACGTTTGATCCTTACTCGTGAACGCATTAATATTTCCACCAAGTCGGTCAAAGTAAACCGCAATCTCTTTTGCCGTATGGCGTTTTGTTCCTTTAAACATCATATGCTCGATGAGATGACTGATCCCATGCTCCTCGATCTGTTCCGTCCGGCTTCCTGCTTGAATGAAGATTCCGGTCGCGACGCTGCGTGCTTCCGGCATTCGTTCAACGATCAGTCGAACTCCGTTTTCTAATTGTATCCGTTCGATCATAGTAATTCCTCCAAATATAGGAAACAAGGTGGCTCTCGTTGCATTCTCTGCACCGTCGAGCCACCTTGGATTCATTAGTTACGACGTGGTGGACGTTGTCCGTCACGTGGTGGGCGTGAACCCTGATCCCGGCGTGGCGGGCGGTTCTCACGCTCTGTCTTTTTCTTTTCTTCATACGCTGCACGATCTTCTTCGCTTAAGCCTTCGACGAGCAGGACTTTGTGCGAAGCGTTGACGCGTCCCTTGTCATCGATTTCTGTGACACGGACTTTTAGCTTATCTCCAAGTTTGACGACATCTTCCGTTTGACCGACACGGTTAAGTGCGAGTTCCGAAATGTGGACGAGTGCGTCTTTTCCTTTGAACAATTCGACGAATGCACCGAATTTCTCAACACGACGAACTGTTCCATCGAACTCTTCTCCGACAACGACTTCACGGACGATATCTTCGACCAATTGACGGGCACGATCGATGCCAGCTTGATCCGTCGATGCGATGAAGACGGTTCCGTCTTGATCGATGTCGATCTTGACGCCTGTCTCATCGATGATACCGTTGATGACTTTACCACCAGGTCCGATGACATCACGGATTTTATCTGGATTGATTTTGAGTGTGACGATTTTTGGTGCGTATTGTGACAATTCGACACGTGGTTCAGCAATGACCGTTTGCATATGCTCAAGAATGTGCAAACGACCAAGACGTGCTTGTTCGAGTGCTTCTTCGAGGATTTGACGCGTGATCCCGCCAATTTTCATATCCATTTGCAGAGCTGTGACACCTTCGTGAGTTCCAGCGACTTTGAAGTCCATATCTCCGAGATGATCTTCCATCCCTTGGATATCTGTCAAGATCGAGTAATTGTCGCCTTCCATGATCAAGCCCATCGCAATACCAGCGACAGGTGCTTTGAGTGGAACACCCGCATCCATCATGGCAAGGATCGAACCACAGATTGAAGCCTGTGATGAAGAACCGTTCGACTCAAGGACTTCCGACACGAGACGAATCGTGTACGGGAAATCGACTTCATTCGGAAGAACTGGTAAGAGTGCGCGTTCTCCAAGTGCCCCGTGACCAATTTCACGACGACCTGGTGCACGCATCGGACGTGCTTCTCCGACTGAGAATGGCGGGAAGTTATAGTGGTGCATGAAGCGTTTCTCTTCCTTCAGACCAAGGCCATCGATGATTTGAGCGTCACCCGCAACACCGAGTGTCGCAACAGACAAGACTTGCGTCTGACCGCGAGTGAACAAACCTGAACCGTGTGCACGTGGTAAGAGACCGACTTCTGAATCGAGTGGACGGATCTCAGCAAGACCACGACCATCCGGACGGACTTTATCTTCTGTGATCAGACGGCGGACTTCGTCTTTGACGAACTTGTTGAGAACGCCTGATACTTCTGCCAGTTGCTCTGCTGTGACTGACTCGTCAGCTGCATACAACTCGATGTATTTTGCGATGACTTCGTTGATGGCAACGTCACGTGCTTGTTTTTCTTCGACTTGAACTGCTTGTGTGACTTCTGCCAATGCTTCTGCTTTCAGGCGATTGACGATTGTCTCATCGAAGCTTGATACCGTATAGTCGAACTTCTCTTTACCGACTTGTGCGACGATCTCCTCTTGGAAAGCGATCATTTCCTTGATGACATCGTGTCCAAGCAAGATCGCTTCAAGCATTGCTTGTTCCGATACTTCCTTCGCACCTGCTTCGACCATGTTGACGGCATGTTTTGTTCCGGCAACTTGGAGGTCGATATCGCTAACTTCCATTTGCGCTGAAGTCGGGTTCACGACGAACTCTCCGTCGACGCGACCGATCGTCACGCCTGCGATTGGACCATCGAATGGAATATCCGAGATCGAAAGGGCAATCGAAGCCCCGATCATCGCAGCGACTTCTGGTGAATTGTCAGCATCTGACGAAAGGACTGTCGTCGCCACTTGTACGTCGTGACGGAAACCGTCCGGGAATAATGGACGGATCGGACGGTCGATCAGACGCGAAGTCAAGATCGCACTCTCTCCAGGGCGTCCTTCACGTTTCAGGAATCCACCTGGGATTTTCCCTGCCGCATATAATTTTTCTTCATAGTTCACTGTTAATGGGAAGAAATCTAAGTCCTTCGGTTGTTTTGATGCAACGACCGTAGCAAGAACGGCTGTATCGCCGTAGCGAATCAATGCTGCTCCGTTCGCTTGTTTTGCTAATTGACCGATTTCAATCGTTAATGGACGTCCACCGAGTTCGGTCGAAAACGTCTGTTTTGTTTGTGACATGCACAAATCTCCTCTCACTGCTATCCGTTTTTTCATTCAAATCTAATTATGTAGGTTCTTGCGCAAAAAGTCCATGAATCGGCAAAAAAAAGAAACAGGAGACGATGCTCCTGCTTCCCTACCTCGTTCTCGTCGGGATTAGCGACGAAGACCAAGACGCTCGATCAACGAACGGTAACGTGCAACATCCTTGTTACGAAGGTATGTGAGCAAGTTACGGCGACGACCGACCATTTTCAAGAGACCACGACGTGAGTGGTGATCCTTTTTGTGTGTACGTAAGTGATCGTTCAAAGTTGTGATCTGTTCAGTTAAAACAGCAACTTGTACTTCCGGCGAACCAGTATCGCCTTGTTTCGTAGCATATGCTTCGATGATTTCGTTTTTACGTTCTTTTGTGAGTGCCATTGTCACTCCACCTCCATCTTATGAATGACCGTATTCCCGAGCATCGGATGGTGAGACCAGATGCCAAGCGAATCGGCTGTACGTGATCGTACTGACCTATCATAACGAACCCTGTCCGTACTGTCAAACGCTTAATCGTGCATTTGCCTCTTCACGGTCCCGCGCCAATTGTTCTTTCAATTGATCGATACCATTGAAGGCTTTTTCATCGCGTAAGTAAGCGATCCATTCAAGCGTCAATTCTTGACCATAAAGATCCTCATCAAAGTCAAGAAGATGTGTCTCAATACTGACGTCTCCCGTCTCATAAAATGTCGGGCGTCTTCCGACGTTCGTCATCGCTTTGAATCGACGACCGTCCGCTAAGCGAACGAATGTCGCATATACACCGAGTTTCGGAATGACGTAAGAAAATTCCGGACGCATGTTGGCTGTCGGGAAGCCAATTTGTCGACCACGTGCGTCACCGTGAATGATTGTACCTTTGATTTGGTAGGGTTCTCCAAGCAAACGTGCAGCCGGTTCGACTTCTCCTGCAGCAAGTAAACGACGAATCCGGGTTGAGCTGATTTTTTCTGCTTCTTCTTGGAACTCTGCTACAACGGTGTGTGTGAACGTGCCCCGACTATGAAAATCAAGCGTCGTCATTTTGCCAGCTCCGAAGCGACCGTAGGAATAATCAAATCCAGCGACGACATGCTCTGCACCGGACGCAATCAGATATTCATCGACGAAAGCTTGCGGTGACAATTCCGAGAAAGGAATCGTGAACTCAATTACATAAACACGATCGACACCAAGGCGTTCGATTTTCTCTAATTTACATTCAAGCGGCGTGATGTAGCGGACCGGTTCATCCCCTTTACCAAGTACTTGTTTCGGATGTGGATCAAAGGTCATGACAGCCAAAGGCAGGCGACGAGCCTCCGCTTCTTTCCGTGCTGCTGCGATGACTTGCTGATGTCCGAGATGTACACCGTCAAAAAAGCCAAGTGCGATGACAGCAGGGGCTTTTTGAGGCTGTTCCGGATATGTCAAATGTATGATGTCCATGATGCTCTCTCCGATCTTAATCGATTTGTAGCATGACCTCGACGCGTGCTACCTGTTCTTCTGGAAGACGTCGATATAGCGCTAAAGGTACGTCCTCTTCATTATAGACAGTAAACAGCTCGAATTCGACTGGAATGCTTGTCAGCTTTGCTCCGTTCAAGACACGTTGCGCTGTTGCTGCATCAACCGTCAATCGTGGCCATTTTTGGATGACGTGTTCGATCGGTAGGACGTGCTGCATCCGTTCTTCGACCGTCTCATACGATTCGAGTGTTTCGAGTGTGACGGTATCCGTCTCAGCAATCGCACCAGATCCTGTCCGGCGTAAGTCGCTCATGTGTGCCGCATAACCAAGTCGTTCTCCGATCTCGACTGCTAGCGTCCGGATATACGTCCCTTTCCCGCACGCGATATCGAGGCGGAATCGGCAGAGACCATCTTCGAACACAAGGTCCGATGTCCGTTCTAATCGATCGATGCGAACGATCCGGGTCGGTCGCTCGACTTCAATCCCTTTTCGTGCATATTCGTATAACTTCTTCCCGTTCACCTTAACAGCTGAATAATACGGTGGTGTCTGCTCGATCTCCCCTGTCAATGCGCTCAGGATATCAGCGATCGCCTCTTCAGTAATACTTCCGGGTTCGACCAGCGTTTCACGAATCGTCTCTCCGTGTGCATCTTCTGTCGTCGTTGCGAAGCCGATCGTCACTTCCGCCGCGTAACGTTTTCCTTCATCCGTGATGAAGCGGGCAAGCTTCGTCGCTCGACCGAGACAAATCGGTAAGACACCTGTTACTTCCGGGTCAAGCGTTCCTGTGTGTCCAACCTTTTTCGTCTGAAACAAACGACGTAGACGAAAGACACAATCATGACTCGTCATGCCGGCTGGTTTATCTAGTGGTAATACTCCGATGGGTTCCACGTGATGTCCTCCTTGAAAAAAGGCAACCACACGCGTGGTTGCCTTAGGTGTTAATCTTTGTTCAAATTCCGAAGCAACTCATCAATGCGTGATCCGTATTCGACAGAAGAATCGACCTCGAACAATAGTTCAGGTGTTTTCCGTAGACGAATCCGCGATCCGATTTCCTTACGCATGAAGCCTTTCGATTTTTCAAGACCGATGCGCGCATCCTCACGTGCTTTTTCGTCACCGAGGACCGAGTAGAAGATCGTCGCTTGTTGCAAGTCTCCTGTCACTTCGACACCTGTGACGGTAATCGGCTTGACGCGTGGATCCTTGACATCTTTGATGAGCAGTTGCGTAATTTCCTTACGCACCTGTTCGGCGACACGATTCGAGCGTAAACTCATGTTTGTTCCCTCCAGTTCGGAAGAATGGATTCCGTTCTGTTACTTCCGTTTGACTTCTTCCATGATGAACGCTTCGATGACATCATCAACTTTTATGTCATCATAACGTTCGATCTTAATTCCACACTCGTAACCAGCAGCGACTTCTTTGACATCATCTTTAAAGCGGCGAAGTGTATCGAGTTTTCCTTCGTAGATGACAATGCTGTCACGAACGACACGGACACCTGCATCACGCGTTAACTTACCTTCCGTGACATATCCACCCGCGATCGTACCGACTTTCGATACTTTGATGACATCGCGGACTTCAGCTTGACCGATGATTTTCTCGACGAATTCAGGATCAAGGAGACCTTTCATCGCTTGCTCGATTTCTTCAATCGCGTTATAGATGATCCGGTGAAGACGAATTTCAACCTTCTCCTGATCCGCCATTGATTTCGCGTTACCATCCGGACGAACGTTGAATCCGATGATGATCGCATTTGCTGCCGAGGCGAGGATGACGTCACCTTCCGTGATCGCACCAACACCTGAGTGTACGATGTTAATTTTAACACCTTCGACATCAATTTTCTTCAATGAACCGGCTAAGGCTTCAACTGAACCTTGGACATCACCTTTGATGATGATGTTGAGGTCCTTGACTTCGCCTTCTTTGATGCGGTCGAAGAGATCTTCTAAGCTAACTTTCGCTGAATCGCGACGTTGTGCTTCGATTTCACGTTGGTAACGTGCTTCACCGATTTGGCGTGCTTTTTTCTCATCTTCGAATGCGAAGAATTGATCGCCCGCTTTCGGGACATCGTTTAGACCTGTGATTTCGATTGGCGTCGATGGTCCGACTTCTTTGACACGACGACCGATATCGTTGACCATTGCCCGGATACGACCGAACGTGTGACCGACAACGATCGGGTCACCAACGCGAAGTGTTCCGTGTTGAACGAGAAGGGTAGCGACTGGACCGCGTCCTTTATCGAGTTTCGCCTCGATGACTGTTCCGCGACCGTTCATGTCTGGTGTTGATTTGTATTCTTGAACTTCTGAGACGAGAAGGATCATCTCGAGCAATTCGTCGATGCCGTCTCCTTTAAGAGCTGAAACCGGTACGAAGATCGTATCGCCGCCCCAGTCTTCTGCAACGAGTTCGAACTCTGTTAATTCTTGTTTGACACGGTCAGGGTTCGCACCCTCTTTATCCATCTTGTTGACCGCGACGATGATTGGAACGCCAGCTGCTTTCGCGTGGCTGATCGCTTCCTCCGTCTGCGGCATGACACCGTCATCTGCTGCAACGACGATGATCGCGATATCCGTGACATCTGCTCCACGTGCACGCATCGTTGTGAACGCCGCGTGACCTGGTGTATCGAGGAACGTGATCTTCTTGCCGTCGATCTCAACTTGGTAAGCACCGATGTGCTGCGTGATCCCGCCGGCTTCGCCTGCAGTGACCTTCGTGTTGCGGATCGAGTCGAGCAATGTCGTTTTACCGTGGTCGACGTGTCCCATGATCGTAACGACCGGTGGACGCTCAGACAATTCGTACTGGTCAAGGTTCAATTCGTATTGATCAAAGTCCGTCTCATCGACTTGGACTGTCTTTTCGACTTCAAAACCAAACTCTGTCGCGAGCAGTTCGACTGTTTCGTCATCAAGATCTTGGTTGATCGTCGCCATGACACCGAGACCCATCAATTTCATGATCAATTCATTCGGTTTTTTCGCCATTTTTTCAGCGAGTTCTCCGACTGTCAAGTTATCAGAGTATTGAACGACGTTTGCCATCGCCTCTTCTTGAGCCCGGCGAGCTGCTTTCCGTTGACTCGACTTCGAGTTCGGATCCGCTACTTCGAGTTTACGCGGTTCTGCTTTCTTTTGGTTCGGACGACGTTTGCCGCCACGGTTGTTACGGTTGCCGAATTCTGGGCGTCCGCCTTTGCTGTTACGTGATTGGTTACCTGCTGGTTTGTTTGTACTTCCTGGTCGGTTCGGTTTATTATCTGATTTCACTTGTTTTGGAGCCTCCGTCTTTTGAGCCCGATATTTCTCGGGATTAAATACTTGATCGAGTTGCTGTACTGTCTGTTCATCTAATACTGCCATATGATTCTTGACTGGTTTCTCCAGCTTTTCGAGCTGGGTGATGACCTGCTTACTTGTTACGTTTTGTTCCTTGGCGAATTCGTATACACGTTTACCCAAAGGATCCACCTCCAATTAGTCGTTCGAGAGGAGTTCAGTTAGCTTCTTCGCAAATCCGGCTTCATTGACTGACACGACAACACGCGCATCCTTTCCTAATGCTTGACCGAGAATCGTCCGGTCGGCGACTTCTAGGTAAGGAACCTGATAACTCGTACATTTATCTGTGACTTTCTTACGCGTGGCAGCCCCCGCATCTGCTGCTAAAAGAACAAGCTTCGCTTGTCCTCCTCGTACTTCTTTCAGTACGAGTTCTTCTCCCGTCGTCACTTTTCTAGCTCGATTCGCGAGACCGAGAAGGGATTCCCATTTACTCATTTGTACCTCCCGCGATTTCAAGCAATTCATCGTATAAGGCATCTGTCGTCTTGACCTTCAAATGATGATCAAGCGTCCGTTTTTTCTTCGCCGTCGCAATGACTGCCGCATCTTTCGATAAATAGGCACCTCGCCCATTCATCTTACCATTTAAATCGATGACGACCTCTTGTTCAGGTGTCCGGACGACACGAATTAATTCTTTTTTCGGTTTCATTTCTTGTGTGATGACACACTTACGTAATGGTACCTTTTTTTGCACAAATTATTCCTCGCCTTCGACTTGGACCGCTTCTACTGCCGGCTCTTCCGTCGCGAAGACATCTTCGAGATCCATTGCTTCCGCTTCAGACTCGCTCTTGATGTCGATTTTCCATCCTGTCAATTTCGCTGCGAGACGCGCGTTTTGACCACGTTTCCCGATTGCAAGCGACAGTTGGAAATCTGGAACGACGACGATTGTCGCTTTCGCTGGTTCGTTGACATAGACCGCAACGACTTGAGCTGGGCTGAGTGCGTTCGCGACATATTCTTTCGGATCATCCGAGTAACGGACGATATCGATTTTTTCCCCGTTCAAATCATTGACGATGCGTTGAACACGCGCCCCTTTTTGTCCGACACATGCACCGACTGGATCGATGTCGTCCGCTGCGACTGCGATTTTCGAACGGTCGCCCGCTTCACGCGCCACAGACTTGACTTCGACTTCGCCACTTGAAATCTCTGGTACTTCGATTTCAAAGAGACGTTTTAAGAGACCTGGATGTGTCCGTGATACGAGAATCGATGCCCCTGATCCCTTGACCATCGGATCAACCTTCGTGACGTACACCTTGATGCGATCACGAATCCCGAAACGCTCGTTCGGCATTTGCTCGTGTGTCGTCAAGACAGCTTCGATACCTTCTAGGTTGACGTACAAGTTGCGTGCATCTTGACGCTCGACGATACCTGTCATGATCTCGTCTTCACGATCCGCGAAGTGATTGTAGATGCGTTCGCGTTCTGCTTCACGCATTTTTTGTGTGACGATCTGTTTCGCCGTTTGTGCTGCAACACGACCGAAGTCGCCTGGCGTCACTTCGACTTTATGGAAATCGCCGAGTTCATATGTCGGATCGATCTCGTGCGCTTCTTCAAGCGAAAGTTGCTCTTCTGGTTGTGTCAATCGTTCGACGACTTCCTTAAGCGCGAAGACACGGATGTCTCCTGTCTGCTGGTCGAATTCGACTTTTACAGCCTCCGATTCTTTTCCGAAGTTGCGTCGGTACGCTGAAATCAATGCCTGTTCGAGCGCATCGATGATGATGTTCTTGTCAATTTCCTTCTCTTTCGCGATTTGATTGATCGCCTCGAGTAACTGTGGTCCCATCGTTCTCTTCCTTTCCGTCAGAACATTACCGCAAGTCGCGCAAGTGAAATCTTGTCGACCGGTATCTCAATTTTCAATTTTCTTGTTTTGACACGCACTTCGATTTCAAGCATCTCAGGTGTGTACGCGAGCAACGTTCCTTCGAATTCAACCGCATTCTTTACTGGATCGTGCGTTTTGATGTACACATGTTTCCCAATCGCCTTTTCGAAGTCCTCGTCTTTCTTCAGTGGACGTTCCGCTCCTGGACTAGCGACGTCGAGGTAATACGGCTCGTCGATCGGATCATTGTCATTCAATGCTTCCGATAACTGTTCATTGATTTTGACGCAGTCTTCAAGATCCACGCCACCCTCTTTGTCGATGGAGACACGTAGGAACCAATCCGCCCCTTCTTTGACGAATTCAACGTCGACTAGCTCCATCCCCTCTCGTTCGACGATTGGTTTTGCGAGCGCTTCGACCTTTTCCGTTACGTTCGTCATCTTCATCCTCCTTCAAAAAACAAACAAGAAAGGAGCAGGTCCCCCTACTCCTTCCAAGTCGTAGTATAAAAAACATTTCCTCACTCAATATAGCATAGGAAAGCGCTCAAAGCAAGTGTTCCTAAGGGCTTACAAGTCGAACAAGGAGAGCTGATTCTCGTCCGGTAACCCTTCGAGACAGCCTAGGTTATCGAGCGTCTCAATGATCGATTTCGATAACTTAGCGCGTTTTTGGAGGTCTTCCTTCGAGAGGAATTCGCCGCCTTTACGTGCTTCGACGATCTGCTTCGCTGCATTCGTCCCGAGACCTGTCACGGCATTAAACGGTGGTAACAACGTATCTCCGTCAATGAGGAATTCCGTTGCGCTTGAGCGGTAGAGATCGACCTTTTGGAACGTAAAGCCACGTTCGATCATCTCAAGCGCGATTTCAAGAACCGTATACAGCCCTTTATCCTTCGCCGTCGCTTCAAATCCTTTATCCTTGATGTCTTGCAAGACTTTCCGAACGGCAGCAGAGCCTTTATTCATCGCACCGATATCAAAGTCACCCGCACGAACCGTAAAGTACGAAGCGTAGTAATACATCGGATGGTGGACCTTATAGTAAGCAATCCGGACGGCCATCAAGACGTAGGCGGCAGCGTGGGCTTTTGGGAACATGTACTTGATTTTTTTACAAGAATCGATATACCAAAGCGGTACGTCATTCTCGATCATCGCCTCTTCCATGTCAATCGAGAGTCCTTTCCCTTTTCGGACCGACTCCATGATTTTAAAGGCAAGCGACGGTTCAAGACCGGCATAGATCAAGTAGACCATGATGTCATCTCGACAACCGATGACGTCTTTTAGTTCACATGTTCCGTTGTAAATCAATTCGCTGGCGTTTCCGAGCCAGACATCCGTTCCGTGCGAGAGTCCTGAAATCTGGACGAGCTCCGAGAACGTCGTCGGTTTCGTCTCTTCTAACATTTGGCGAACGAACTTCGTCCCAAACTCCGGAATACCAAGCGTTCCCGTTTTCGAATCAATCTGCTCCGGCGTCACGCCGATCGATTCCGTCGAACTAAAGATTTTCATGACTTCCGGGTCATCGACCGGAATCGTCTTTGGATCTCGTCCTGATAAATCCTGTAACATCCGGATCATCGTCGGGTCATCGTGACCGAGGATATCGAGTTTGAGTAAGTTATCGTGAATCGAGTGGAAGTCAAAGTGTGTCGTCTTCCATTCAGAACCCATATCGTCTGCCGGATACTGAATCGGACTAATGTCATAAATATCCATATAGTCCGGTACGACGATGATCCCACCCGGGTGTTGCCCGGTCGTCCGTTTGACACCGGTGACACCACTGACGAGACGATCGACTTCCGCATTCCGATACGTCAGCTCATTCTCCGACTGATACCCTTTGACATAGCCATACGCCGTCTTCTCGGCGATCGTTCCGATCGTTCCGGCACGATAGACGTAATCGTCACCGAACAAGACTTTCGTATAGGCATGGGCTTGCGGCTGATATTCTCCACTGAAGTTCAAATCGATATCCGGTACTTTATCCCCTTTAAATCCAAGGAACGTCTCGAATGGAATATCATGACCATCCTTAAACAACGGGATATCACATTTCGAACAGGATTTATCCGGTAAGTCGAATCCCGAACCAACGGAACCGTCATCAAAGAACTCCGATTCCTTACATTTTGGACAGACATAATGCGGTGGTAATGGATTGACTTCCGTGATTTCGGTCATCGTCGCAACGAGACTTGATCCGACCGATCCCCGTGAACCGACCAAATAGCCGTCGTCCAGCGACTTTTTAACGAGTTTATGGGAAATCAGATAGATGACGGCGAATCCGTGACCGATGATCGACTTCAACTCTTTTTCGAGTCGGGCTTCGACGATCTCTGGTAACGTGTCGCCGTAAATCCGGTGCGCCATATCGTACGACAAGTTTCGGACTTCTTCATCGGCCCCTTCGATCTTCGGTGTATAGAGGTCTTTTGGAATGATGTCGATGTTCTCGAACTGTTCCGCGACGGCTTGACTGTTCGTGATGACGAGACGTTCCGACACATCCGGTCCGAGGAACTTGAAGTCGTCCATCATTTCCTTCGTTGTCCGGAAGTGCGCCGGCGGCAATTGTTTTCGCATGTTCAGCATGTTCGCTCCACCTTGCGTCCGGATCAAAATCTCCCGGTACGTGGCATCATGTTGATCGAGGTAATGCACATTCCCTGTCGCGACTGGTAAGATATCATGTTCTTCCGCGACGCGGATGATCTTTTTAATCAGTTCGCGCAGTTCGAGTTCATTCTGAACGATTTCCCGTTCGATCAAATGTCCATACATCGCGGGTGGCTGAATCTCGATGAAATCATAGAACTGCATCACTTTCGCTAAATCTTCGTCCGACTTGTTCAAGGCGGCATCAAACACTTCGCCATTATCGCAAGCTGATCCAATGATCAATCCATCCCGGTGCGCGACGAGTTGCGAGCGCGGTGTGCGGACGACACGGTGCACGTGTTTCGTGTGAGCAATCGAAATCAATTGGTACAGATTCTTCAAGCCTGTCCGGTTCTTCGCATAGACCGTCGCGTGGTATGGTCGTGCCCGCGAGATATCTTTCCCCATCTCCCGGTTGAGCGAGGCGTGTGTCTTCATGTCGAACATCTCATCTGCCATTTGAAGCAATTTGACCATCAAATAGCCTGTCGCTTCCGCGTCATAGATGGCGCGGTGATGCTGCGTCAATTCGATGTCAAATCGTTTCGCGAGTGTGTTCAATCGGTGGTTTTTTAGCGTCGGCATCAAGACACGGGCTAGCTCAAGCGTATCAATGACCGGCAAGACCGATTCATCGTGTCCACCGGATCGTAGCGTCGCATTCAAGAATCCGATATCAAACGAAGCATTATGGGCAACGAGAATCGAGTCGCCGACCCAGTCCATGAATTCCTTGACGACTTGTTCCGGATCTGGTTTTCCCCGGACCATATCATCGGTGATCCCTGTTAAATCAATCGTCGTCGCCGACAACAGATGCTTCGGATCCGCGAATGCTTCGAACTTATCGATGATATCACCGTCGTGGATTTTGACGGCTGCAAGTTCGATGATCTTGTTGTACATCGCGGATAAACCAGTCGTCTCGACGTCAAAGACGACGAATGTCGCGTCATCTAAATTGCGTTCCACCGGATGATAGGCGACTTGCACCCCATCATCGACGACGTTCGCTTCGATTCCGTACAATACTTTGATATCGTTTTTCTTTCCGGCATAGTAGGCATCCGGGAAACTTTGTGCACCCGCGTGATCCGTGATCGCAACAGCAGGATGACCCCATTTCGCCGCGCGTTCAACGTATTTCGTCACGTTCATGACGGCGTCCATTTGACTCATTTGCGAGTGCGCATGTAACTCGACACGCTTCTCGCATGCCCAAGGGTCAGCAGGGGCTTCCATCTTCACCTCTGACAGTTGGGCAATCATCATACAAAGATCGCGCAGGAACGTATCGAACTCAACGCGACCTGCCGCCTGAATCCACATGCCTTTTTTGATGGCTGAGAGGATCTTGACGTCTGTTTCGTCACGCGCAAACATCTTGACGACGAGGGAGTCCGTATAATCCGTCATCTTAAACGTAAAGATCGTCTTTCCACTTCGTAGTTCACGACTCTCTGCCGAGAAGACGAGACCACGGATCGCAATCCGTCGTTCCTCATCTTGGATCGTCTTAATCGGGACAATCTCATCTTGAATTGGTTTCCCGATCCGGATCTCAACCGGTCCTTCATCGTCATCCCGCGATTGTTCCCGCTTGAATTGCAACTCGAGCATCCGTTTTGCTTCTTCCATGTCTTCCTGTTTCACCTGATTGCGCAACGCTTCTTGTTTCGATTCGTTGATTTGAACAATCGGTTCACAGTTGAATTTCGGAAATCCGTAAGCACTGTAAAGTAACTGCAACTCTCCACATAAGCTACTTTTTAAGAATCCTGCTTCCGGTTCACTCCGGACCGGAATGAATAATTTCTGTTCTTTGAACTCCGGTAAGACCCGTCCAAGTTGTGTCCGCATCGCCGATGAGACATCTGCGAGATCCTGCACGACGTATGGCCAGTAATCATGATACAGGCGTTCGTCTGGTCGACCATCCGCGTATAGGATGACCTTGACTTCGGCGAATTGCTGATACCGACTTATCAAGCGACTCGTAAAGAGTTGATAGACGTTTTGTGGCAAAACCTGTGGCAAGCGGATCTCAAATGTCCAGGTTGCTTTTGCTTTATTGACGCGAAGCTTCTCAAGAACTGCTTCGTTAAAGTATTCTTCAATGATACCATTCGGTAATTCCAAGTCACTAAGCAACAGTGACATGCGTTGTTGTGTATCCACTCGCAATTGTGCTGTCTGATCGCTTCACACCGTGACAGCAACTCCTCCTCCTCTTGCGGATTGCCCAAGGGGCGAATGGGTGTGAGACAAGAAAACAGTCACTTTATGAAAAGTGACCGTCTCCATTCTTTATTCTAAACCTTCATAGAGTGAACGAACAGCCTCAACGACTTGTTCTTGTCCAATTTCTTCTGCATCGCCACCACGACGGGCTTTTAATTCGACGATTCCTTCTGCCGCTTTTTTGCCGACGTTCAAGCGAACCGGTAGACCGATCAAATCCGCATCGGCGAATTTGACGCCTGCTCGTTCTTTCCGGTCGTCAAGTAGGACGCTAAAACCTGCAGCTGTCAACTCACGGTATAGTGTTTCTCCGAGTTCAAGCTGTTCCGCATTTTTACCATTGACGACGATCAAATGAACATCGTATGGTGCGATCGCTTTTGGCCAAATGATCCCGCGCTCATCATAATGCTGTTCGACGACTGCCGACAATGTCCGCGAGACACCGATGCCGTAACATCCCATGATGAGTGGTTGTGCTTTACCGCCTTCATCGAGGAACGTCGCTCCCATTCCTTCAGAGTAACGTGTTCCGAGTTTGAAGACTTGACCGACTTCGATGCCACGTGCGAATTTAACGTTTCCGTTGCCGTCTGGTGACGCGTCACCTTCTTCAACGAAGCGCAAGTCTGTATATTCTGCTTTGAAATCACGACTTGGGTCGACATGGATATAATGCGTTTCCGCTTTGTTTGCACCACAGACAGCGTTCGTCAAGGCACGAATCGCGTAATCGGCGACGATCTTCATGTCTGCCCCGATTGGTCCGAGTGTTCCAGGCGTTGAGTGAAGCGCTGCTTCAATCTCTTCGTCGCTCGCCATCGTGATGTCGAGTGCTCCCAGATAGTTTTTCAACTTGATATCGTTGACTTCGTGATCGCCCCGGACGAGTGCCATGACAAGCCCTTGCTCCGTCTTGAAGATGACGGTCTTGATTGATTCGTTTGCTGGTAAATTCAGATGTGCGCTGACCGCTTCGATCGTCTTCGCATCTGCCGTATGCACTTCTTCAAGTGCTTCTGGTGCTTTGTCTTGCTTCGGATAGGCATCGATGGACTCTGCCATCTCTAAGTTCGCTGCATAATCCGATTGGTCCGAGTAGACGATCGTATCTTCACCGATTGCTGCTAACGCATGGAACTCATGTGTTCCACTACCACCAATCGCACCTGAGTCAGCGACGACTGGACGGAACTCAAGACCAACACGTGTGAAAATCCGCGAATACGTATCAAACATGTTTTGATACTCTTCGTCTAAGCTCTCTTGTGAAGAATGGAACGAATAAGCGTCCTTCATGATGAACTCGCGACCACGTAATAAACCGAAACGTGGACGGCGTTCGTCACGGTACTTCATTTGAATCTGGAAGAGATTGACCGGTAACTTTTTGTACGAGTTCAATTCATCACGAACGATTGAAGTGATCAGTTCCTCGTGCGTCGCTCCGAGCGCGAACCGGCGATCATGACGATCCGTCAAGCGCATTAATTCAGGTCCATAGATATCCCAGCGTCCTGTTTCTTCCCATAGTTCAGCTGGTTGAATCGCTGGCATCAGTAATTCTTGCGCACCCGCCGCTTCTAATTCCTCGCGGATGATCGTCTCGATGTTTGCGAGTACTCGTTTTGCGAGTGGTAGATACGAATAGATCCCAGCGGCATTTTGACGCATGAATCCTGCACGAAGCAAGAGTTGGTGACTGATGGCTTCTGCATCAGATGGTACTTCACGCAACGTTGGCATGAATAGTTTTGATTGTTTCATAATGAGTCACGAACTCCTTTGACTGAGTGATTAATTAAAAGAATTTTTGAATGTCGTTCCAAGTGACGACGAGCATGAGTAGCATCAAAAGCGCAAAACCGACGAAGTGAACCAATCCTTCTTTTTGAGGATCAACTGGTTTACCGCGTAAGGCTTCAAGGAAGAGGAACAGCAAGCGTCCTCCGTCAAGTGCTGGAAGTGGCAATAGGTTGAAGACTGCTAAGTTAACGGACAACAGTGCAGTCCATGTCAAGAGCATCGAGAACCCACTATCTGCGACCTGATCGGTCATCTTGACGATCCCGACTGGCCCTGATAATTGATCGACGCCAACGACACCGGTCACGAGATCTCCAACAGCTCCGACGATGAGCGTCGACATCCGCCATGTTTCTGAAACGCCCGTTTGTAGTGCTGTTCCGAATGATTTTTCTGTCTCATTCGTAACACCGATGATGCCGACCTTCTGTTCTCCTTGCTGTTGCACTTTTGGCGTGATTTCAGTTGTCGTCTCTTTCCCATCACGCTCATATTTTACTTCTGTCGCTTTCCCAGCACGATCTTGGAATCCAGCACGTAAATCAGTCCATTTGGCTGTATCCTGTCCGTTGACTGAGATGATCCGGTCACCTTCAACAAGTCCTGCTTGATCAGCAGGTGAACCTTTTTGTACTGTTCCGATGACGCTTTCCCCTGTTGGAGAGCCATTATATAAGGCAAGACCGAATAAAATGACGAACGCGAGGACAAAGTTCATGAACGGTCCTGCAGCAATCGCAAGGACACGTTTCCATACGGATTTCGAACCAAATGTGCGGTCATACGGCGCAATTTGTGTCCGTGTCTGACCTTCGACAAGAAATGCTGTCGGTGAGACAGGATATCGAACCGATGTCTCGTCTTGTAACCCAACGAGTTCGAGTTGACGCAACAAGTCAATCCGCTCGACAGTAACGACTTGATCGACTTGTGGCTGATCTGCATCGAAATAAATCGTCTCGATGACACCGTCCTTTAACTGTAATCCGACGGTTTGACCTGATTTGATCTCTACGAGTTCAGGTTCTTCACCCGCCATCTTGACGTAACCGCCAATCGGCAACAGGCGCACCGTGTACAACGTCTCATTCTTAAACACTGAAAAGATCTTTGGTCCAAATCCAATCGCGAATTCCCGACAGAGAATACCTGCCCGCTTCGCCATTACGAGATGACCCCATTCATGGACGGCGACGAGTACACCGAACATCAGCACGATTGAAATAAAGGTCGTCATTACTTATCCCATCCTTAGTTAGCGAATGTAAGAGACGATACGAACTCACGCGCCCATCGATCAGCTTCAAGGATTTGATCCAAGGAAGGCTCGTCGATAAGCTCATGAGCTTGAAGCGCCGCCTCGACGCTCGCTTCGATTTCTAAAAAGCGAATGTCCCCTTTTAAGAAACGGTCCACCGCTTGTTCGTTCGCAGCATTGAGTACTGATGGCATCGATCCACCGGCTTGACCCGCTTCAAAAGCAAGTCGTAACAACGGATAACGATCAAATGATGCATCAGCAAAGTGTAAGCGTCCGATTTCCTTTAAGTTTAACCGTTCTCCCCCTTGGATTTCAAGGCGGGACGGATATGTAAGAGCGTACTGAATCGGTTCTCGCATGTCGGGCATACCAAGCTGAGCCATGACAGCTCCATCATTGAATTCGACCATCGAGTGGATGATGGATTCACGGTGAATGACGACATCGATATCCGCATAGTCGACATCAAATAACCAGTGCGCTTCAATGACTTCGAACCCTTTGTTCATCATCGTCGCCGAATCAATCGTGATTTTTGCTCCCATCGACCAGTTCGGATGCGCGAGTGCTTGTTCGACCGTCACGTCTGCCAGTTCTTCACGGGATTGATCACGGAAGCTTCCGCCTGATGCTGTCAAGATGATTTGACGCACATCTTCTCGCCGCTCCCCGTTCAAGCATTGGAAAATCGCCGCATGTTCACTATCAACGGGTAAAATCGTCACGTTTTTTTCACGTGCGAGTTTCATGACAAGGTGCCCTGCCGTAACGAGTGTTTCTTTGTTCGCAAGACCAATCGTCTTACCCGCCTCAATCGCGGCAAGCGTTGGACGTAAACCAACAGCTCCTACGACCGCTGTAATGACCGTATCGACTTCAGGATGCGTTACGACATCAAGCAATCCTTCTTCACCGATGACGATCGTCGGCTGATAGGTTAACTGTTGCTCGAGTTCTTGACGTGTTGCCTCATCTTGGACTCCGACAAGCATCGGTTGCAAACGATTCAACCACGGTACAGCAACCGTCGTGTTGCGACCAAATGCAAAACTCGTCAATTCAAAAAGATCTGGATTAGCCGCAATGACATCAAGCGTCTGCGTACCAATCGATCCCGTTCCACCGATGATACTGATTTTCTTCATAATGAAGCGCCTCCTCAAGCAAAGATATCGAGTACGACGAGGACCGTAAAGACGATCATCATGCTGTCGAACCGATCAAGAATACCACCATGACCCGGTAGTAACGTTCCAGAATCCTTCACACCATAATGGCGTTTGTAAGCGGACTGGACCAAGTCACCAAGTTGCCCAACGACGGCAACGATGATGGCAAGGACAATGACTTTCCCAAAACCGACTGTCGGTTCGATACTTTCGAACACTACACCGAGTAAGATGGCAAGTAACACGCCACCGACTGCCCCTTCAATCGTCTTGTTCGGGCTGATTGACGGCCACAGTTTATTCTTACCAAATCGCTTCCCGACGAAGTACGCCCCTGAATCCGTAAACCAGATCAAGAGAATGATCAAGAGCGACCACGTTAATCCATGTTCAAGTAAGCGGATGTAGGCGAACGATGCAAAACCGACACCAACATAAACCGCAGTCAGCAGTAAAAAGGCGACATCATCGAACGTAAAGACATTTTTCGAAAACACGTTCCAAAAGAGACCGATCAATAAAATGATCATTGCCCAAGCGATTGGTGAAAGTCCGATTGGGAGTGTCCGATCGACTGCCTCTTCATAGATACCGACGAATGGTAATAATGTGCCGATCCCGAATAAAATCCGTGGAATGCGCGAGCCGCTCCATTGTCGCATCCGGACAAGCTCGGTATAACCGAGAATCGTTAGTACTGCCATAAACGCTAAAAAGGGAAGTCCACCGATGTACAAAAGCGCCAAAAAGATGGCGCCTGCCCATATCCCTGTGATAATCCGAGTTTTCATAAGCTAGTTCCTCATTTAATCAGACGCCGCCAAATCGGCGTGTCCGTTGATTGTAATCTTCAATTGCTGCCAAGAAAGCATCCCGACGAAACTCTGGCCACAAGACATCTGTAAAATAAAACTCTGCGTACGCCGCTTGCCAAAGTAAGAAGTTCGATAACCGTTGTTCGCCACTCGTTCGAATCACGAAATCGACATCGGTTACGGATCCTGTCATTAGCTCGCGCTCGATCGTCTCCGGTGTAATCGCATCCGGTGACAATGTTCCTGCCTGAACCTGTGCGCCCAGTTTTTGCATGACTTGTACGAGCTCATCGCGTCCTCCATAATTCAGAGCGAAAATCAGACGAAGTCCTGTATTGTGTTGCGTATCCAGTTTCGCTTGTTCCACTGCCTCACGTGTGAAATGAGGGAGGCGTGACACTTCTCCTGCTACCTCGACTTTGACATTTTGCGCGTCTAACTCTTTTAAATCCGACTCTAAAAATTGTGCCGGTAGCTTCATGAGAAAACTCACTTCTTCTTCCGGACGCGTCCAATTCTCCGTCGAGAAGGCGTATAATGTCAGACTCTTAACGCCGAGTTCATTTGCAACCCGAACGACTTCACGAATCGATTTCATACCTTCGCGATGTCCCATGATACGCGGAAGTCCGCGTTTTTGTGCCCATCTACCGTTTCCATCCATGATGATAGCGACGTGCTCAGGCACCCGGTCATAGGTTTCGGTTTCTTTCGTCTGATTCAACCATTGAAACATCCGTACTTCCTCCTCTCTCAATTATGAAGAAAGGGACTCTTCGTGTGACAAAGAGTCCCCCCCATGACGATCCGTCGCGTCATACTTCCATGATTTCTTGTTCTTTTTCCGTTGCTGTCTGATCAAGTTGTTTAACGAACTTGTCTGTCAACGTCTGAACATCTTCTGTGTATCCACGCAAATCATCTTCTGTCAATGCACCATCTTTTTCTTGTTTCTTTAACTGCTCGTTCGTATCACGACGAATGTTACGGAGGGCAACCTTACCTTCTTCCGTATACTTCTTGACGAGTTTGACGAGTTCCTTCCGACGCTCTTCCGTTAGTGGTGGAATCGCAAGACGGATGACCGTACCATCAGATGATGGCGCAAGACCAAGATCAGCACGTTGAATCGCTTTTTCAATCTCGCTGACCATTGATTTATCCCATGGAGTGATCAAGATCAGACGTGCTTCTGGTGTGTTGACGTTCGCTACTTGATTGAGCGGTGTCGGTGCACCGTAGTATTCGACTTGAACGGGATCTAAAATCGCAACGTTCGCACGACCAGCGCGGAGTGTCGCAAGTTCTTTCTTAAGTGAAAGATGTGCTTTTTCCATCCGTTCTTCGGCTTGTTTTAAAATTTCTTTTGACATATTATTTCCCCCTTACGATTGTCCCGATTTCGTCACCGATGACGAC
This sequence comes from Exiguobacterium sp. s191, assembly GCF_018618955.1. Lineage (NCBI taxonomy): Bacteria > Bacillati > Bacillota > Bacilli > Caryophanales > Exiguobacterium > Exiguobacterium sp. s191. The sequence goes on from NZ_JACSNC010000001.1 coordinate 1,278,051, forward strand.
ACGTTTGATGTTACCTTCTTCCATCAACGAGAAGACGATGAGCGGGATGTCATTGTCCATACAAAGTGATGTTGCTGTAGAATCCATGACTTGAAGTCCATCCTTTAAGACATCCAAGTAAGAGAGCGTTTCGAATTTCTTCGCTTCTGGATCAACATTCGGGTCAGCTGAGTACACACCATCGACGTTATTTTTCGCCATCAAGATGACCTCTGCTTCAATTTCAGCTGCACGAAGAGCAGCTGTCGTATCTGTCGAAAAGTACGGGTTCCCTGTACCTGCTGCAAAGATGACGACACGTCCTTTTTCGAGGTGACGCATCGCACGGCGACGAATGTACGGTTCTGCTACTTGGCGCATCTCGATTGATGTTTGAACACGTGTTTCAACACCTACATCTTCTAAGCTGTCTTGAAGCGCAAGCGAGTTCATGACTGTCGCTAACATCCCCATATAATCGGCGTTGGCCCGGTCCATCCCAAGTTCTGCACCTGTTTTGCCACGCCAAATGTTTCCAGCTCCGACAACGACCGCTACTTCGACGTTCAATTCAACTAATTCGCGAATCTGTTCCGAGATAGATTTGACGATGACAGGATTGATCCCAAACCCTTGATCTCCTGCGAGCGCTTCTCCGCTCAATTTTAACACAATCCGGTTATATTTCGGTTGCATGACTATGTCCCCCTTGCTAAATTCCGTAAAAAAGGAACACGAACCACTTCCACACGAAAGTGGATTGAAGCATACGTGTTCCTTCTCTTGTCATCAGGATGATCCCGATTCTTATTTTTTAAGTTGGTTCATAACTTCTTCAGCGAAGTTCTCTTCGCGTTTTTCCATACCTTCTCCAACTTCGAAGCGTACGAATGACACGACTTTACCGCCTTTAGATTCTACATATTTACCAACTTTGAAGTCTGGATCCTTGACGAACGTTTGATCGACGAGGCAGATTTCCTCGAAGAACTTGTTCATACGACCAACGATCATTTTTTCAACGATGTTAGCTGGTTTTCCTTCGTTCAATGCTTGCTCAGTGAGGACTTTTTCTTCACGTGCTTTTTCTTCTTCTGTGACAGAAGTACGGTCAACGTAAAGTGGACGTGCTGCTGCAATGTGCATTGCAACGTCTTTTGCAACTGTTTCGTCTGTCGTACCTTCGATGACGACGACTGAACCGATGCGTCCACCCATGTGGAGGTAAGAACCGAAGACTGCATCATCTGCTTTTGTGAAGAGCGCTACGCGACGGAGTGAGATTTTCTCTCCGATTGTTGAAGCTTCTTCTGAGATGTATGTGTCGATTGTTTTACCTGCTTCGTATTCAGAAGCAAGAGCAGCTTCTGCTGTCTCAGAACCGTTACGGAGAACAGCGTCTGCGATGTTTTGAACGAGTGTTTGGAAACGTTCGTTTTTCGCAACGAAGTCTGTTTCTGAGTTGATTTCGACGAGTGCCGCTTTGTTGCCGTCAACTGCAACTGCAGTCAACCCTTCAGCTGCAATACGATCGCCTTTTGCTGCTGCTTTAGCAATCCCTTTTTCACGCAAGAAATCTACTGCTGCGTTCATGTCACCGTCAGTTTCAACGAGTGCTTTTTTGCAGTCGAGCATACCTGCACCTGTTTTTTCACGAAGTTCTTTAACCATTGCTGCTGTAATAGCCATTCGATATTCCTCCTTATAACATCCTTAGTTTCAAAAAAAAGGTGATAAAAGGTCGATTCCCTTTATCACCTGGCATCACGAATTACTCAGCGTCTGCTACTACTTCTTCAGTAGTTTCAGGTGCTACGTTATCTTCGCCTTGTTTAACTTCGAGGATTGCGTCAGCCATTTTACCAGTGAGCAATTTGACTGCACGGATCGCATCGTCGTTCGCTGGGATGACGTAGTCGATTTCGTCTGGATCACAGTTAGTATCAACAATCGCAACGATTGGGATGTTGAGTTTGTGTGCTTCTGCAATCGCGATACGCTCTTTGCGTGGGTCAACGATGAAGAGTGCATCCGGAACGCCTGGCATATCTTTGATACCGCCGAGGAATTTCTCAAGACGAGTCATTTCTTTTTTAAGAATGATGACTTCTTTTTTAGGAAGAACTTCGAATGTACCGTTCTCTTCCATTTTTTCGAGTTGTTTCAAACGGTTGATACGTTTTTTGATTGTAGAGAAGTTCGTGAGAGTTCCACCCAACCAACGTTCGTTGATGAAGTATTGACCTGCACGGATCGCTTCTTCTTTCACAGTGTCTTGAGCTTGTTTTTTCGTACCAACGAAAAGAACGTTTCCGCCTTCTGACGCTACTTCACGGATGAAGTTGTATGCTTCGTCTACTTTTTTGACCGTTTTTTGAAGGTCGATGATGTAGATTCCGTTCCGTTCTGTGAAGATGTATTTTGCCATTTTTGGGTTCCAACGGCGTGTTTGGTGACCGAAGTGTACACCAGCTTCTAACAATTGTTTCATCGAGATTACTGCCATGATGAATTCCTCCTTTTGGGTTTTGGATGTCCTCCGCGATGATCGTCTGTCCAGCTAACCTATTAAAGGCACCGCAGCTGGCGATACATGCGTGCGTAATTAACACCGTAGACTAATATAGCATAAAGATTACCGAGGGGCAACCTTCGTTTGATGAGAAAGTTTAGCAATCAAAGCAACCTCGCCCGTCCCCCGATTCAAAGACCTTGCAAGCGTCTCAAGATCCGCTCCTTCTCGTAGCGCCTGCTTGACATCTGTTAACGGTGGTTCTTTTGAAATGGATCGCTCGATTTCGACGGTTTCCGAGTTCTCGTATGTAGCCGCCTTCACCATCTGTGGAGACGCGTTCGGTACTTGATCAACCTGTTCGTTCGCTTCAATTACGGATGTCTCCGTCATGGCGTTGACGTTCTCCATGAAATGAAGCAACACTTGTTCCGTCTCATTCTTTTCACGTTCCAACCGGGTAATTCGGTCTTTAAGCGCTGCCTGCTGGCGAAACAACACCAGCAGCGCATAACAGACTAGAGCAGCTAATAAAATATAAACGACAGTCATAATTCTTCCTTTCACATGGCGACACGATCTGCTAAGTAGGCACTTCCGAGCGCATTCTTCAACTTACGAAGCGCTTTTGAATGGATTTGTGAAATACGGGAAGTCGAGAGCCCGAGGACTTCTCCAATTTCAGTAAGCGTCAATTCTTCATAATAGAACAACGAGACGACAAGTTGTTCTTTTTCGGATAACCCTTCGACTTCCTCTGCCAGTTTAGCGATCAACTCCCGCATTAATAACATATCTTCCGGTGTAGCAGTATCTGGATCTAAATAGGAGACGGTCATCGCCTTCCCCTCATCCTGTAGCGTGACTGCTTCATCGATCGATAATACATTCGCAAAATAGCTTTCTGCTAAAGCACCCTTGACCTCGTCCGGTGTCATGTCGACGATGGAAGAGACTTCGTCTAATGTCGGCGTCCGTTGCAAAGATTGTTCAAGGATCTCGACGGCTGCCTCGACCCGTTTTGCTTTTTCCCGTAAGGAACGTGGTAACCAATCGATTTTACGAAGCCCATCTAAAATAGCTCCTCGAATCCGAAAGGCGGCATACGTGTCGAATTTATTATTATGATTTTGATCGAATTTTTGAAGCGCATCGTACAATCCCATCATCCCTAAACTTTTCAACTCGTCTCGATCGACACTTTTAGGCAACGTCGCACTTAAACGCTGAACATGGTATTGAACAAGTGGTTCATAATTGTGAAGTAACAGGTCTGCCACCGCAATATCGCGTGTGGTCAGCCATCGATCCCAAAGTTGTTGTAATTCCTCACGCATGACCATTCCTCCTCTAGATTTCCAGCGTCCCGACATTCACCGTCCGGATGACGAGACGCCCTGATTGTGAGTGGAACTCGATCGTTCGTCCATTCGTGCCGCCAACATCTTCGGCAACGAGTGGAATTTTGACTTGTTGAAGCATTGCTTTGACCGCAGCGATGTTTCGCTCACCAATCCGCATTGATTCATGTTCATACTTAAATTGAAACATCTGAGCCCCTCCCGCAATCTTCGCACGTAATCGGATGGCTCCACTTGCTCGTAATTCGCGGGCTACCTCTAGAATTGCCGTATCCGCGAACTTTCCGACTTCAAGCTCCCGATTCCGACTGATCGCTGAATCAGGCAACATGACATGCGCCATACTCGATAACCCTCGTTCCTGGTCATAGATGACAACGCCTACGCACGATCCAAGACCCGCTGTCCGTAAAATGACGGGGCGTTTACTGATGGCGTACTCCGCAATCCCAATCCGTACGATTTCATCCATTCAAGTCCACACCCAATCGTTCGAAGACCGTCTGAAAGGCGTTCGCTTCAGGCAACAAAAGTAAATGTCCGGTCAAATCGTTTCCTGCACTAGACAAGTGCGTGTCGATATAGACAGCCATATTGCCTGGAGTCGTAGATTCAAGTAAGGCTACTTCAAGTAACGCACCAACCATATCAAACGCTGATGCAGGAACACTGACATGTAACGATAAATCAAGCCAATCGGAGATAGCCCGAGCATATGCTCCTATTAAAATATTCCCAATTTCTTCCCAAGCAGAAACCCCCATTTCGTGGGAATCGGAAAAAAAGTGGAATTCCGTCTGCATCAATTGGCTCACGAGCTTCTCTGCATCACGAAGTGGCATCAAAAAAAGTAACGTTGCTTGAATATCGCCAGAAAAACGTAACAATGCACCAGCGGTATACGTTTCCGCTCCTCCACTTCGCTCGATGATCGTCGTGAAATCCTCAAGTTCAGCGGAAGGTACCTCGATCTCAATCGGTTGTCCAAGTAAGGTCGAAAGTGCTGTCGCTGCGTGACCAGCTCCAATGTTGCCGACTTCCCGTAAAATGTCCCGTTCGTTTGGATTAAGCATGAACGATGTCCTCAAATAAGCGATTCGGTTCAATCAACGAAAATAATTGCTGATCGCCTTTTGCGACTGCAGTCAAATACGAGGCATCCTCCTGCTTTTGTTCACTGAGCGGTTCAATCCGAACATCCGTTGATTCGACGACTTCGTTTGCCCGGTCGACGATGAATCCAGCGTCCCCATGCTCCAAAGTGGCGATGATGATACGTGTTTCTTCCGTTTCTTCCATTAATTCGAATCCAAGACGGGCACGCAGGTCAATCACGGGGGTGACGACACCTCGCAAATTGATGACTCCTTTGACATAAGATGCAGCGTTCGGAATCCGTGTGATCGGGATGAGCCGTTCGATTGAACGAACAGACTGTACATCAATACCGTATGCATTATCTTCTAATTGAAAAACAACCCATTTTTGTTCCATCTTCGTTCCCCTCACTTCCGTAATAGTGCATTGCTGTCAATGATCAATGCGACCTGTCCGTCTCCAAGAATCGTCGCGCCAGAAATGGCACGGATGCCTTCTAGATAACTACCGAGTGGCTTCATGACGATCTCCTGTTGACCGATCAATTCGGATACGATCAACCCTGCTAATTTTTCGCCACTCCGGACGACGACGACCGAATAGGCTTCTGCCTCATGTTGTGGCAATCCGTAAACTTCATTCAGCGAAATAAGTGGAACCAATTGTCCACGGAAATCAAATACTTTTTCCCGGTGCGCTTGCAGGATCGCCGATTTACGTAAAGATGTCGTCTCGATGATGGCAGTCAGTGGAATTGCATACGTTTCTTGTCCGAGCTCAACGAGCATGGCTGAGATGATCGAGAGCGTCAATGGTAAACTGATACGGAAAATCGTTCCTTCTCCGCGGCGTGTCTCAACGAACACTTCTCCACCCAATGATTCGATCTTCGATTTGACGACGTCGAGACCAACACCACGACCAGACAAGTCCGTGACTTCTTCTGCTGTCGAGAAACCAGGTGCGAATAACAGCATCGAAGCCTCTTCGATCGTTAATTGCATCGCTTCTTCTTCTGTGATCAATCCTTTTTCAATCGCAATCCGTGTGACACGTTCGTGATTGATACCTGCTCCATCATCTTCAATCTCGATGAAGACTCGGTTTCCTGAATGGTAGGCACGAAGCGAAAGATTTCCTTCGACCGGCTTATTCGCTAAAATCCGTTCCGCTTTGTTTTCAATTCCATGATCGATCGCATTACGGATCAAGTGGACAAGTGGATCACCAATCTCATCGATGACTGTGCGATCAAGTTCCGTCTCAGCACCTGTAATGTGTAGTTTGATATGTTTTCCGACATCCTTCGAAACGGAACGCACCATTCGTGGGAAGCGGTTGAATACTTGTTCGATCGGCATCATTCGTAACGTTAAAACGAGTGATTGCAATTCGTTCGTGCCCCGTTTGATCCGTTCGACCGTATCTGTCAATTCCGGTGAGCTGACTTCTGCTGCAATACGCTCCAAACGTCCGCGGTCGATGATGAACTCTTCGAACAGATTCATCAAACGATCAATCCGCTCGAGATTGACACGAATCGTTTTCGAAGCGACAGGCACAGATAGATCTGTCTGTTCTGGTGAATCCGGTGAAGCTATTGGTGCAGGTACTGATGTCGCAACCGGCACTTCCTGTGGAAGGGTGGATGTCGCCACCTCTGCTTCTGGTGTTGCTTCGAACACGTCCATCGTTACTGTTGCGACTTCAGAAACCGAGGCAACCGCCTCTTGAATGACCGATTGCTCTTGTTGTGTCACGAATAAAACAGAGAATGACGTCTCAAAATGTTCTTGCTCCAGTTCATCAGATGTCGGATTCGACAAAATGACATCTCCGAGCTGTTGTAAACGATCAAAGACCATGTAGACACGTGCCGCTTTTAAGATGACGTCTGCTGAAAGTTCGACTTGGACGATATAGGCTTGATAACCGGACGCAATCGATTGTTTGACGACCGCTTCCGAATAGACATCACATTCGAATGTTGATGGTGCAGTTGATGGCGTAACCGAAATGATCTCTTCTTGTTCGGGACGAATGAACTGCTGTAATCGTCTCACTGTTTCCGTAACGTCAAGTTTCCCTTTTCCACCGCGACTGATGTCTTCTACCATCGTTTCCAGTTGCTCAGCAGCAACGAATAGGACATCGATCAACTCAGCTGTAGCGGGTTGTTTCTTTGATCTGACTAAATCAAGGGCGCTCTCCATCTCATGCGTCAAATCAGCGATCGCATCATATCCCATCGTTCCTGCCATCCCTTTTAGCGTATGGGCAGAACGGAAAATTTGATCGATGACCGCTTCATCGTCTAATCGTTCTTCAAAAACCAATAAGCTTGTGTTAATAGCTTGTAAATGCTCCATCGACTCATCGAGGAACAACCCCACATATTCATTTAAGTCCATGACTGATACCCTCCTTTAATCTTAACGGACATGATCTTTTCGTTTTTTCAGACGATGTAACAATCGATCTAAAAACTTCCGTTCTTTGACTTGTACACCTGTTAGAGACGTCGTGATATGATCGAGTCGCCAACTGACGTCACTCGTTCGATCCATCAAGTAAAATGGCATCTGTGCCTTGACTGCTTTGACGACTGTCGGATCTTCCGGCAAAAAACCGGTAAAGCGCAGTGGCTTTTGTAAAAATTGTTGGCTGACGAGCGCTAGTCGATCAAACGTTTCAAGTGCTTCTCCACCATTCGTCGCCCGATTGACGACTACGGAAATCGGAAGATCCGTCGCATGATGGTGTGCCAGTTTGACGAACGCATAACCGTCCATGATTGAAGTCGGCTCTGGCGTGACGATCAACCAGGCTTCGTCTGCACTACTGATAAAATCGAACGTCTGATGATTGGCGCCGGCTCCTAAATCGAGCAACACAAAATCATACTCATAGAAAAATTGGAATTCCCGCAGTAGGAACACGACATCCTCCTTCGTCAGATTCGTCAGTTCCGCAAATCCACTCCCGCCATGAATGAAATGAAGGGATGGCGACTGTTCAACGATTGCGTGCTGGAGTGATTCTCGTCGTTTGACGCATTCCATCAAGGATGACTTCGATGATTTACCGAATAGAATACCAATGTTCGCCATCCCGATATCAAGATCAATCAAGAGTACTCGTTTGTCTTGTAACGATAATGCCACGCCAAGATTCACCGCGACATTCGTTTTTCCGACGCCACCTTTTCCACTCACGATGGCAATCGTCTTCGTTTCCTTGACGGTCACTTTTGATCGTAAGACACGTGCTTGATCTTCTCGCATCATCTCATCCCTCTCTCGACGATCATTCGGGATAACTCATCCGCCGTAGCGAACGTGATGTCTTCTGGCACTTCTTGACCCGTTGTCACGCAATAGATTGGTAACTCCGTCTCTGTCATAAGTCCAAACATCGACCACAGTTCACTTGTTTCATCTGCTTTCGAAAATACGATCCCTGATAAGGGAATCTTACTGAAACGATCGTGGATCTGTAATAAATCTCGATATTTCGATGTCAAACTAAGAACTAAAAATACATCCGTATCCTCAAAGTCATGACGACTTCGTAATTGCTCTACATATGCTTCGTCAAGGAAATTCCGTCCCGCTGTATCGACAAGTACGATGTCGCATGACGTTAGCGCCTGCTTCGCTCGTTCGAAATCTTCCAGGTCGTATGCAACATGAATCGGAATACCTAATATGTCGGCATATGTCTTCAGTTGTTCAATCGCTGAGATCCGGTATGTATCGGTTGTGATGAGACCGACTCGTTGATTTTTGATGAGCGTATGATGCGCAGCGAGTTTAGCGATGGTTGTCGTCTTTCCGACGCCAGTTGGTCCTGTTAACATGACATAACGTGCAGTCGACGGCGTCACGCGCAATGCCGACTTCACTTCTTCCGTCAAGAGATCGGTTAATTCCGTTTGCTGCGTTTGATAATACGCAGTTAGTAATCGCTCATGCAATCGTTCAGACACTTGTTGTAACGCTGGTTCTGCCAACAGCGGCGCATAATGTCGCAATTCTTTTGGCAATGGTCGTTCGCCGACCGTAACGATCGTCGGACGCACGGGGATCGGTTGGATGGTTTCCACAATGTCCTTCCGACTCGTTGCTTGCTTCGAGACGATCGGTTCGTTCGACACATGTTCATCCACCGATGCAACCAGTTCCACTTTTTTCTTCGCAAATAAGCCAAAGAATCCGCCCACTTTGATATGGCGAGTATTTAATATGATGGCATCGTTACCGAGTTCGCGTTTGATGCGTTCCATGGCTTCGCTAACGGAATCCGCCGTGACTTTTTTGACTATCATCGCTTAAATCACCCCAATACTCTTAACTTCAATCGTCGGCATTAATTCGTTATAAGACAAAATCGGAATATCTGGAAAATACCGTTCTGTCAATTGACGGACGAACATCCGGATACTTGGAGAAGTCAGGATGATCGGATGCGCCCCGTACCGTTCGAATTCCGCTGCCCTCTCTTGCAATGTCTCGATGAAACGTGTCGCTTTTTCGGGATCAAGCGCTAAATAATTTCCGAACTCCGTCTTTTGGATGGCCGACTGGATATCCAGTTCCATCTCACTCGAGACCGTCACGACATGTAAGACATCTCCTTGCATGACTTGTTCCGTAATTTGACGCGATAAGGATTGACGGACATATTCAGCAAGCAGTTCGCTGTCTTTCGTCACAGCTGCATAGTCCGCGAGCGTTTCGAAAATCAATGGTAGATTTCGAATCGAGACTTTTTCTTTTAATAATTGAACGAATACTTTTTGAAGTTCCCCGATTGATAACAGTTGTGGTGTTACTTCCTCGACCAAAATCGGATGGGATTCCTTCAAATGATCAACCAACTGTTTCGTCTCTTCTCGACCGAGTAACTCAGCTGCATGTTTCTTCAAGAGCTCCGTTAAATGTGTCGCAACGACGGATGGTGGATCAACGACCGTATAGCCTGACATCTCTGCTCGACTGCGTGTCTGTTCATCGATCCAGAGCGCCGGCATACCGAAGGCTGGCTCAACCGTCTCAATACCTCGAATTTCTGGATCATCGACACCCGGGCTCATCGCTAAATAATGATCCAGTAATAGCTCACCACTTGCCATCTCACTTCCGCGAATCTTGATTCGGTACTGGTTCGGTGATAACTGCAGATGATCACGAATCCGAACGGTCGGTAGAACGAATCCAAGTTCGAGTGCTAGCTGCCGACGAATCATGACGACACGATCGAGTAAATCGCCACCTTGCGCTTCATCAGCGAGTGGAATCAAACCGTAACCGAATTCAAATTCAATCGTATCGACATTCAGTAAGGAAATGACCGATTCACTCGAACGCAAGTTTTCGCTCGGCGCTTCCTCAACGGCGACCTCTTCTTGCATCGTCTTCGTCGTCTGCTTCATTCGCCAAGCGAAGAAGCCAAATAACGCTGCAATCGGCATCGTGACGTAATCGGGAATCGCAGTAAATAGCCCGAGTAAGAAGATTGCTCCAGCTGCGATTCCGACAAGTAATGGTGTGCGTGTCAATTGACCGATGACATCTTCACCAAGATTTCCGTCGGATGTCGAGCGCGTGACGATGATTCCGGTCGCAACCGAAATCAACAGTGCTGGAATCTGACTGACGAGACCGTCCCCAACTGTTAACAACGTATACAATTTGACTGACTCCGCCATCGGTAAGCCTTGCTGAACGACACCGATGATCATTCCGAAGATCAAGTTAATGATGACGATGATGATACCAGCGATCGCATCTCCTTTAACGAACTTCGAGGCCCCGTCCATCGCCCCATAAAAGTCTGCTTCCGATTGAATTTTTTGGCGGCGGGTCCGGGCTTGCACTTCGTCAATCATGCCGGAGTTCAAGTCGGCGTCGATTGCCATCTGTTTTCCGGGCATCGCATCAAGCGTAAAACGTGCCGACACTTCCGAAACTCGTTCCGAACCTTTCGTGATGACGAGGAACTGGATCAAGACGAGAATCAAGAAGACGACGAATCCGACGAGCGCATTTCCGCCGACGACGAAGTCACCGAATGCTTCAATGACTTCGCCACCATTTCCGTTTGATAGGATCGCCCGTGTCGTCGAGACGTTAAGTGCCAGACGAAACAAGGTGACGATCAATAACAACGTCGGAAATACAGAAAACTCAAGTGCCTCTTTGGCATTCATCGCAACGAGTAATACCATCAAAGCAATTAAGATATTGATGATGATTAAAAAATCGAGCATGATAGCGGGCAGTGGAATGACGAGCATGAAGACGATCATGATGACGCCTAGCAGAACCGTTAAATCTCGTGTTGATATACTCATGATGCTTCATCCTTTCATTTTGCTTGTTTCAGTTGATAGACAAAGGCGAGTGTTTCAGCGAGCGCCTGATAGAACGTTTCATCCACTGCCATACCAATCTCTGTTTGAGCGAACAACGCCCGCGCCAGCGGACGATTTTCAACAATCGGGACATCAGCTACTGTCGCCTTCTCCCGAATCCGGAACGCGACAGCATCTACGCCTTTTGCAACGACGATCGGTGCCATATGTTTTCCGTCATCGTATTGAATCGCTACCGCATAATGGGTCGGGTTCGTGATGACGACGTCGGCATTCGGTATTTCTTGCATCATCCGCCGCATCGCCATCTCCCGTTGTTGTTGTTTAATCTTTCCTTTGATTTGAGGGTCACCTTCCGTGTTCTTATGCTCATCCTTTAAATCCTGTTTACTCATTCGAATCGACTTTTCAAAATCAAATTTTTGATATGCGAAGTCCAGAATGGCTAACGCGATCAAGGCGATACTGACCGACAAACCGAGCAAAAATGTTAAATGACCAATGATAGCTAACGCATCGCCGATTGGTTCCGAGGTCAGCCTCGAAATCTCGACCTTGTTATTCCACAGAACAGTGCCACTCGTGACACCGATGACTAACAGTTTAAAAACGGATTTCAAAAACTCGACGAGTGCTTTAACGCTAACGATCCGTTTGACGCCTTGAAGCGGATTGATCCGGTCCAGCTTCGGCTGAATCGCCTCACCACTTAAGAGCACACCAATCTGAACGAAGTTTCCAAGGATCCCGATGACGACCGCTGTTAAAAAGAAGGGGGCGACTAAAATCCCCATTTGTATCAGCATCTCGACTAAAATCTGTTCAATTCGTCCCTCTTCAACAGCTTGCAGAACTTGACTTGCACTGAGACCATCTTGTAGGACGAGTACGAATCGCCGTCCTAGAAATGGACCGAAAAAATAGAGAACAAGAAACATCGCGAATAACATAAAACTACTCGTTAAATCTGCTGATTTTGCGACCTGTCCCTTTTTACGCGAGTCATCCCGCTTTCGAGGTGTCGCTTTTTCCGTCTTCTCACCAGCGAAGTACTGAAGATCAAGGCGTAATCGATATGAATGCATGTCCTTAACCTCCTAGTAATCGAATGGCGTCTGCAAGTACATCTTGCAACAATGGAACGAATCGACCGATTCCTGTGATCGTCGCTCCTGCTAATAAAAACAGAATCGCGTATCCCATTAACAGTTTGACGGAAAAACCAATCGCAAAAATGTTGAACTGGGGTGCCGTTTTCGCTAAGAAACCAAGTGCGAGATCCACTAAAAAGAGTGAAACGACAAGTGGCATCGCCATTTGTAAGGCAGTCAACATCGCAAGTCCGACGACACGGATGACCAAACTCATTCCTGCGTCGCCTGATACCGCAATCAGACTGCCCGGCGGAAAGATCTGAAAGCTCGTATAGATGCCGTCCAGTAAAATGAGATGCATATCAGAAGCGAGCAGGACGAGTAACGTCAGCATGTAATAAAATCGTCCGACGATTGGTGACTGTCCGCCAAACATCGGATCATAAGCGGAAGCCATCGCAAGACCCATCTGTAAGTCAATGATCGAACCCGCAATTTGTGGGGCGTATAATAAAAAACTGGCAAGTAAGCCAAGAGCTAGACCCACTAAGACTTCCGTTCCCATCCGAAAGAAAAAATCGAAGTCTTCTACACGAACGTCCGTCTTCACGGCGTAACTCGCAAAGTAAGCAAGACCCGCTGCAAGTGCTAATTTATGTTGCGCTGGTAATTGTCTTGATGAAAACAAAGGCGCCGCAACGAGAAAACCGACGATCCGTCCAAAGACGAGCAGAAAAACACTCAGGAAAGAAAGTAATGTCATTTTCGGGAAACCTCAGCGATTTGTTTGAATAGATCAATCGTAAAGGTCTGTAACTCCTGCATAATCCAAGGTCCAAAGAAGACGAGTGCTAAAAACACGGCAACGATCTTTGGAACAAACGATAACGTCTGTTCCTGAATCTGCGTCGTCGCCTGCAAAATACTGACGAGCAGACCGACGACGAGCGAGACGAGTAACAAGGGGGCCGATACTTTGAGTAATGTCCAGACAGCAGAACTCGCCAACTGAATAATCATTTCTTGAGTCATCTTTTCTCCCCCTAACGCATACTGACGAGCAGTGATTCAACAATCAGGTGCCAGCCATCGACTAAAATAAATAACAGCAATTTAAACGGTAACGCAATCATGACTGGCGGTAACATCATCATTCCCATCGACATCAAAACACTCGAGACGACCATGTCGATGACAAGGAAAGGAATGAAGATCATGAAGCCGATTTGGAAGGCTGTCTTCAATTCACTAATCGCATATGCTGGAACGAGTGCGACGAGTGGAATATCTTCAATCTTTTCCGGTTTTTCATAATTACCGTATTTTAAGAATAGTTCTAAATCATTCGTTCGCGTGTGCTTCGACATGAAGCGTTTCATCGTATCTCCTGCTTTATCAAACGCTTCATCTTGACTAATTTTATCAGCCATGTATGGTTTTAAAGCCGTCGTGTTTAATTCCGATATGACGGGCGACATGACGAAAAGCGTAATGAATAAGGCCAGTCCGACGAGTAGCTGGTTCGGCGGCGTCTGTTGTGTTCCGAGAGCCGAACGGACGAACGACAACACGACGACGACACGCGTGAAACAAGTCATTAAGATTAGTAACGAGGGCGCCAGTGATAACAACGTCAGTAATACGAGCAGTTTAATCGATGTTGCTGTTCCTGACGGAGTATCGAGTGAGATCAGGTTTTCAATCGTATTCATGAGCGCCCTCGATTCTTCTGCAGTTGCTCGAGTTGTTGTTTGAACGTCTCAAGAAATGGTGAAGGTGCTGATTTCGAAGATGCCTCTTCAAGATCCGTCGGTTCGTATCCCTCTAAATCGTCCAGCGTGTCTAAGAGTTGCACGTTCTCACCAACACCGACGACATAAATCTTATCCTGCACTTTCACTAACTGAACCGATCGATCCTTACCAAGTGGTACACCACCTAGATGGGTCAATCGTCCGGAATGTCTGACGCCTCGCGTCCGCTCGTGAATAAAACGTGTCACGAGGATGAATCCGCCGATCAAGACGACGAGAACGACGACTCCTTTAAAGATGGTCAATGCCATGGAAGGACTCTCATCGACTTGCTGAGTCGTCGGTGCATCGTTCTTGGTTGGATTTAATTTTTCTTCGACCGTTTCAGCCTGTACAGGAAGTGTCAGCAGAAACAGAAGACAAATCAGCAAAGTCACTTTTTTCATGACGAGACAGTTTTCGAGACCGCTTCAAGCACACGATCCGCTTGGAACGGTTTGACGATGAAATCTTTTGCACCTGCTTGAATCGCGTCGATGACCATCGACTGTTGCCCCATCGCTGAACACATGATGACTTTAGCGGCAGGATTGAATGCTTTGATTTCTTTAAGCGCAGAGATTCCGTCCATCTCAGGCATCGTAATGTCTAGCGTGACGAGGTCTGGTGTCAATTCCTTATACTTCGTGACCGCTTCGCGTCCGTTTTCTGCTTCACCGACGACATCATAGCCGTTCTTCGATAGAATTTCCTTGATCATCATCCGCATGAAAGCGGCGTCGTCTACGATTAATACTTTTGCACTCATATTAGTTCCTCCTTAGAACATCCGAAGACGTTCTTTTGTATTTACGATTTCCGTAATGCGTACACCGAAATTCTCTTCGATGACGACCACTTCACCCGTTGCGATCAATGTATTGTTGACAAGAACGTCAACTGGTTCCCCTGCCAGTTTATCCAGCTCGATGACAGAACCTTGTGTTAATTCCAATATGTCACGAACGGAGCGGCGTGTCCGTCCTAACTCAACCGTGACGTTCAACGGAACATCATATAACATTCCGATATTTCCTGGCGTGCCCTCTACTTCCATCTCACCTAACTGACTAAATTGAACTGGACTGACACCGACTGGCGTTGCTTTCGGTTCAGGTGGTGGGACGACCGTTCGTTGTTCCATCGCTGGTGCCGGTGTCGGTTGCGCTTGTGGTTGTGGTTGTTCTGGTTGCGCTTGTGCCGTTGCTTGTGGTGCAGGTTCTGCTTGTTGAGTCGTACTCGCGCTAAAGAGTTTTTGAATCAATTGTTTCGAGAAATCCAGTGGTGCTAATTGAACGATTTTTGAATCGATCATCGTGCCAATCTTCAGATCAAACTCGATGATGACCATGTTCTCCCAAAGAGAAAAGCTATCGACAATGCTCTTATCTTGTGAAAAATCAAAAATTTCAACAGCAGGTGGTGAGATATCGATTCGCATGGAGAACACTGTCGACATCGATGTCGCAGCAGCTCCCATCATCTGATTCATCGCTTCCTGTACAGCAGATAGAGCAATCGGCTCCATCTCCAGCGATTCATCAATGACACCATCGCCTCCCATCATCAGGTTCGCGATGACAGAAGCATCTCGCTGTGTCAGGATCAGGACATTTTCTCCTTTAAATCCTTCTGTATAGCCGACACGCAACGCGACGTGCGGAATCGGATAACGACTTCGTAATTCTTCCATCGAAATCATCCGAACATGTGGTGTCGTGATTTCTACTTTTTGATTCAACAATGCCGATAAGGCCGTTGCTGAATTCCCAAGTGAGATGTTTCCGACTTCCCCTAGCGCATCGATTTCCATATCATCTAATATTTCCTCTGCGTCCGAATCTTGCGGTTCATCGTTTGATGGCGTTCCGCGTAACAACGCATCGATTTCATCTTGCGAAAGCATATCGCTCATGTTATTCCTCCTCAATTCGTTGTAAGACTTGCAAAGCGAGGTGTTTCCCATTTAGTCCCGGTCGGGCTTTGAACATCTTCCGGTCATCGACGAATACATCGACGGCATCCGAGGCTCGCGTCTTCAGGGATAAACAATCGCCTACTTCGAGGTGTAACAATTCACCAAACGATAGCTCTGTTTGGCCGAGCACTGCTTTTAAATCGACGACGGAACTCATCAACTGCGTTTGCATGTGTTCAGACTCTTGATTATCTGCTGTCGTTCGCTTTTCTTGTTGCATCCAATAATGACTTGATAATTTCGGAAGAACGGATTCAAGGGTCACGAATGGCAAACAGACATTCAACGTACCGCTCACTTCTCCAACCGTTACGTAAATCGATACGAGGATGACCGTCTCATTCGGAGAAACGAGCTGTAGAAACTGCGGATTGATTTCTAAATCGTCGTACTCCGCCTCGACTTCCGTCACCGATTCCCAAGCGGCGCCATATTGGACGAAGGCACGTTTGAACAATTGTGTCAGAATACGCGTCTCGATCTCCGTCAAATTTTCAATCTTGTTCATCCCTTCACCCGGTCCTCCAAGTAATCGATCGAGCATCGCATAAGCAATGTTCGGATTGACTTCGAACAAGACTTTTCCATCAAGCGGATGAAGGTTCACAAGATTGATCAATGTCATGTTCGGAATAGAATGAATGAATTCATCGTACGGGAGTTGCTCGACTGTATTGACCGTGAACTGGACGTACGTCCGAAGTTGTGCAGAAAAATGCGTCGTCAACACTCGGGCGAACTGTTCATGGATACGCGTCAAATTCCGTAATTGATCTTTTGAGAAGCGAAGCGCTCGTTTAAAGTCATAGACTTTGACACGGCGCTGCTCCTCTTGGCTTCGGATTTCCTCGACTTCCATATCTCCGCTTGAAATGGCTGATAGCAAGGCATCGATTTCATGTTGGGATAATACTTCGCTCATGCTGCCACCTCACTGGATGATTTTTTTCGTCGTATAGACACGCTGGACATCACCTTCTTGGATGAGCTTCTTGAACTGCATCCGTAACCGTTCTTCGAGCTTCTCCATATCCGCTTTTGAGTCTAAGTCCGACTTTTTCATCGCAGATAAATCACCTAAGATGATGTTATTGATTTGAAACTTTCGTAATTCTAAATCATCACGCGTTGCTTGATCGTCTGTAACGATCGTGAATTGGACATTCAAGAACCGTTCGTCTGCGATGTTCGTCGTCAAGTCGTCTGTCTGAAGACTTCGTGCATCAAGTTCTTCACCCGTCGGCTGTTCGACTTTTGCTTCTGTCGTATCATTAGCTAAAAAGTAATTCATGATCATATAACCTGCCCCAACCATCAGTGCTGCGACAATGATCATGATTAAAGGGATTTTTAGTTTACTCTTCTTCTTTTCCTCGGCCATCTTCGAGCCTCCTTACACTGTTCAAGCCCGCTAATCCGATTTGTTGATAAAAAGCGATTGCGATTGCCTTGACCTCTTCTATTGATTCCTTCACGACATAAATCTGTCCGCCAACGAGTTGAATCGTCGTATCCGGAGTGGAACGGACAGATTCAATCAGAATAGCGTTTAGTACGAGTGGTGCATTACGTAATGTCGTTAGCGTAATCATCGTTTCAGGTTGACCAATTCCTCAAGAACTTGGTCAGAAGTCGTAATGATTCGCGTATTCGCTTGGAAACCACGTTGGGCAATGATCATCTCCGTGAATTCTTCTGATAAATCGACGTTTGACATTTCGAGCGTTCCAGATGTCAATTGACCCATTCCGTTCAAGCTCGGTGTTCCAAGTACTGGCTCACCTGAGTTTTGCGACGCTGCGAACACGTTGACACCTGATTTTTCTAAACCACCTGGGTTAGCAAAGTTCGCGATCGTGATATAACCGACGTTTTGTAATGCTCCTGTCGTATCGACGTAAGTGACGAGACCGTCTTTACCGATTGATAAGTTACGTGCATCCGTTGGTACTTTTAGTTTTTGGAATCCTGCGCCACCTGCTTCCGGAAGGGGTACCGGTGGTGTCTCGCCATCTGCAATTGCTTGAGAGTCACTACCAATCAAATAGTTTCCGTCGCCGGTAACCAAGTTTCCTTCAAGATCGGTATAGAAGTTACCCGAGCGTGTATAACGAATCCCTTCCGCCGTGACGACTTGGAAGAATCCTTCCCCAGAAATCCCGACATCGAGGACGCGACCCGTATTTTGAAGCGCACCTTGGTTATACACATTATCGACTGTTGACATCGATGCTCCAAGACCGACCTGTTTCGGGTTCGTCCCACCGACATTGCCGCCTGCACCGGATGATGAACCAACCGATTGGCTGACGAGATCCTTAAACGTCACCCGTCCTTTTTTATAACCGAACGTGTTGACGTTCGCGATGTTATTCCCGACGACATCCAGTTTCGTCTGGAAGTTCTTAAGCCCACTGATTCCTGAATACATTGAACGTAACATTATTTTTCCTCCTTTGATTGAATCTGCGTCAACTCGTATACACTAATCTGTTTTCCGTTCGATAATTCGGCCATGATATCCAGCCCATCCCGTTTTACACTAACGACACTGGCTGTCTCTTCGACGGTCGTCGTCTGTTCTGCTCCAGAAGCATCGGTCGTCTTTGACTCTGCTTCATAACTGACGTTCTTACCAATCAGATTGCTGTAGGATAATAACGCCGTCGCATGTTGGTTCAAGACCATCGTGTCCATCGTCTTCCCGATTGCTTGCATCTGTTCAAGTGAAGAAAACTGCGCCATCTGAGCAATGAAATCCTTATCTTCCATTGGTGCCGTCGGGTCCTGATTCGACAGCTGGGCAATCAGAATTTTCATGAACATATCTTTATCCATTGCTTTATTCGTCGGTACTTGTGACTTTTCAGGAAGCTGGTATGAAGTACCATCTGTTTTGATTGCATCAGTCATCGTCTTCCTCCTCTTCTTCCTCTACTGGAGCGGGTGTTTCTTGATAAGGGGACTCATGCTCCTGCTGATCACGTGTGAAGGACTGTTGAAACTCCCGTGCACTAGATGCGATCATCCCCGTCTCGATCTTCACGACCGGCGTCTGCTGGTGTAAAGCTGTCTGCAATTTTCCGAGTTGTTGCTCGATCGATTGTTTCGCTTGTTCAGTACTCGCAAACAGTTTGATGGTCAATGCCCCCTCCTTACGATCGAGTTGAACGACGACCTCTCCAAGCTGTTCTGGATAAAGACGAATCGACAATCGAGTTGACCGGTCAGCACCTTTTAAGAACGGTGCCTGTTGAAGTGCAGCTTCAATCCGTTGTTGAATCTGTTCTGGTACGGGTAGCGGCACTGGACGAATCGTTTGCAACGGGGTACCCTTGTAAATCGGCATGCTCATTGGAGTCAGCGCGGCTTTTCCTTCTGGATCAACGGCCATGGTCGCTTTTCGCATGAGTGAAGCGAATACCAACGGAAGCGGTGTCTTTCCTTTTGCCTGCTCAGCTACAGCTACAGTGTCCGACTTGAGCGCTTCGACAATAGGACCAGTTTGCGGGAGCGTCTGTTTCACAGGCAACGCGGAAATGTCTCCTTCAATCGTAGTAAGTAATGGTTGTTTTAAGTTGTTCGTATGATGATCTTTCATTTTGATCGTATCGTTCGTTACTGTCTGCAAGACGACTTGCTGAAGCAATGGTGGCAATTGATCGAACTGATTTTTCGCCTGCTCGACATTTCCCTCAAGCAATTGTTTGACGAACGCTAGTAGTTGTTCCATTTTCTTCGGTTCTTGTTTTAACGCCTCTACTTCCGGTTGTTTCAGTAAAGAGAGAAGCTCGTCCGGTTGATCTACGAGTTCTTGTATCCAATCCGGTAATAGTGGTGTCTCCACTTTCGTCTCGAGTGCTGTCAAATCAGCTGAGACCGGTGACGATGACGTTGTTGGTAACTTTGTCAGATAATCCAGTAACGAAGCAAATTGACCACCAACCGTGGTCATCTCTCCTTTTTTCCCTGTTCCAGTATTCAAGTTCGGGGAGGATGATTGTATTACTTCCGTCATGTTCATCTGGCTTCCCTCCTTACTTCGTCGCGAGTAGCTGTGTTAAGGCCGCCGCTTTTTTAGCATCCATCTTGGCAATGATCGCCGCCTGTTGTTCCGCATCGATGTCCTCGATGATCGGTACGACTTCTGTCGGACTGAGTTCGTTTAAGATGAGCGCAGCATCCTTTGGTGCCATTTCAGCATAGACATCAGTCACAGATGCTGCTTTTTTCTTCGTCGTCTTCGTTTGATCCGTCGTCGCGGGCGTCGGTGTTTGTTTTAAACGATCTCGTTCTGCAATCAAACGTTCGACTTCCTGTTCTTTAGCTTTTAAAGTATCCGATTGTTCCTTGCTTTGATTGCGTAGTTTCTTGATTTCTTGATTCGCTACTTTCAGACGACGTTCGAGTTCTGCTGACGGATTTGCTTGATTCGTAGTCGTTTTTTCCGTTGCGAACGGTAAGGATAGCAGTGGACGTCCATTCGCATAATTTAATACGAAATAAGCTGTCAGCAAGATTAAAATCAAAGGGATGATCAATAAAGGTAAGATCCATCCTTTTGACGTTTTATTTTCACTCATATCATCCGTCCTCTTCCAAACTGTAACAATGCCAGTTCATCTAATTGATTTTGTTCCGTCAATGCTTCGATTCGTTTTGTTTCAACCGTATGATTCTCCTGCAGACAACTAAACTTCTTCTCCTCGATCAATGCTCGTTCGAGTGCTTCCTGTGCGCGTTCATAGCGATTTTTCGATTGTGTCACGTACAGTTGTTGCCGTTCGATTTCTTGTTTCACGACATCTCGAGCCCGCTCCCGATATTGCGAAGACGTTAATTCGACGATGCCAATCTCATCTTGCGCTTTCAGAAAGGATTCATATCGGACGAGCAGATGGTATAGTTTTTCGACTTCAATCTCATATTGTTTTTTATGAAGGCTCAATTCTTTTGCGACGCGATCTTTCTCTGCTTCAGCCAAAGGAATGATTCGTTCATAAATCGTCTTCATCTTCCGTCCTCCTTACTGAATCGTTGCCATGAGTTGCTGACAAGCTTTTTCGAAGTCACTGTCTTCATGGATTTGTTGTTTTAAAAAACGGATCAGCTCCGGATATTTATCAACGGCACGATCAATTTCTGGGTTCGTCCCTTTTTTGTAGGCGCCGATATTGATTAAGTCTTCCGAATCAAGATACGTCGATAACAGCTGGCGAAATGCGACGGCAGCTGTCTTTTGTTCAGCAGTCGTGATTTGATTCATGACACGACTGATGGATCGTAAGACATGAATCGCCGGAAACTGTCCTTTGTTCGCAAGATTACGATCAAGAACGAAATGACCATCTAAGATCCCTCGTACAGCGTCAGCAATCGGTTCATTCATGTCGTCTCCATCGACGAGCACAGTATAAAAAGCCGTAATCGACCCATCTTG
Organism: Exiguobacterium sp. s191; assembly: GCF_018618955.1. Taxonomy (NCBI): domain Bacteria; kingdom Bacillati; phylum Bacillota; class Bacilli; order Caryophanales; genus Exiguobacterium; species Exiguobacterium sp. s191. The sequence continues at coordinate 1,299,682 of NZ_JACSNC010000001.1, forward strand.
CGTTTTCCCGCTACGTTCGAGTAACTGAGGAAGAAGAGCAAAAACGCTTGGTGTATACCCTTTTGACGCAGGCGGTTCACCTGTCGCAAGACCAATTTCTCGTTGTGCCATCGCAAAACGTGTGACAGAGTCCATCATCAAGACCACATTCTTACCTTGATCCCGAAAATGTTCGGCGATGGCTGTTGCCGTATAGGCGCCTTTTAGACGAACAAGTGGCGGTTGATCACTTGTCGCTACGACCAAGATGGAGCGTTTCATTCCTTCTTCACCGAGTTCTGCCTCCACGAATTCCTTGACTTCGCGTCCTCGTTCACCAATCAAGGCAATGACGTTGATGTCTGCTGTCGATCGTTTTGCAATCATACCGAGTAGTGTCGACTTCCCAACTCCTGATCCTGCAAATAAACCAACGCGTTGCCCTTGACCGACTGTTAGTAGCCCATCGATGGCACGGATGCCCGTCGAGAGAACATCACTGATACGAGGTCGCTCCAACGGACTAGGTGGTTTACGAACGATTGATGTCGTACGTAAATTTTCTAATGACTCCCCATCCAGTGGTCTCCCTAGACCATCGAGCACCTTACCGATCAGTTCATCCCCTACAGGGACGTGGAGTGGTTTTCCTGTCGCAAGAACAATCGAGCCTGGAGCAATCGATGTCGTTTCACCATACGGCATGAGTAGGACGTGACCTTCTCTAAAACCGACGACTTCCGCTTCAATCGTCTGCCGTTGTTGAATTTGGATCAAACAACGCTCGCCGATTGCGACAGCCGTTGGTCCACGTGATTCAATCATCAATCCAATCACTTGTACGACCTTTCCGGAATGCTGAACGAGTTCTTCCGGACGAATTTCTCGAACTGCGGCTTGAATCGCATTTACGTTAAACATGATGTAAAACCTCTTTGATTTTGGTTTGTAGGGCTTCAAAGCCACTTGTCAAACCACCTGTGATTGCTCCATTCTCCGAGTCGATCCGATAATCGCGTGCTTTAAGCGCTGGATCAAATCGTAATTGAATCGTCGCATTGGCACCTAGAACACCTTGGAGTTGCTCTTCAAGCAGAACAACCCGTTCAAAATCCGCTGGTGAAGCGTAGATAATGATCTTTTCACGATCTCGGAACTGAATGATCAACTGATGTAATAATTGGTATAATGCCTCTTCTTCTTCATCATGTAACTGCTCTAGAAACTGATGCGTCACCTGGAGTCCAAGCACACACAATTCATGTTCCAATCGCATCAATCGCTCTTGATTTTGCTCTTCGATTCGTGCAGTAAACGTATTTGTCATTGCGATTTGCTCTTCGAACGTTGCTTGTCCTTCCGCACGTCCTGTTTCAAATCCAGCCTGGTGTCCTTCTTCATATCCTCGTTGACGTGCTTCCTCTAATGCCTGAAGACGTTCTTGTTCAAACTCACGCTGACGCTGTTCAAACTCTAGAACCATCACCTGGCGAAGACGTTCTAGTTCAGCGTGACCTTCTGCCATCCGCTCTTCATAGAACGTATCTGGAACGATTGCCGATTCTTCCTGAGCATTTCGGACTTGAACGAGTGTTCGTTCCTGTCGTTCAATCACAGCTTGTCTTTTGATGACGTTAGACAACAATATCATCTCCTCCACCACGAGCCACGACGATCTCACCCATGTCTTCTAAGCGGCGGATGATTCCGACGATTCGACTTTGTGCTTCTTCGACGTCTCGGAGACGAACAGGACCCATGAATTCCATATCCTCTTTGAACGATTCGACCATCCGTTGTGACATGTTGCGGTAGACCATATCCTTGACGTCGTCTGACGATACTTTGAGTGCCAACAGTAGATCTTCGTTCGATACTTCGCGAATGATGCGCTGAATCGCCCGTGCATCGAGCGTGACGATATCTTCGAAGACGAACATCCGTTTTTTGATCTCTTCTGCGAGTTCTGGATCCTGAATCTCGAGCGTATCGAGAATCGTTCGTTCCGTTGTCCGGTCGACCCCGTTCAATACTTGAACGACCGCCTCGATACCGCCAGACTGCGCAAAATCTTGCATGCCTGCTTGTGACAAATTCCGTTCGAGAATTTGCTCTACTTCGCTAATGATCTCCGGGTTCATTCTGTCCATCGTCGCAATCCGCCGTGCTACATCGGATTGTGCTTCTGCCGGTAGCTCCGAGAGAATCTGTCCTGATTTGGCAGGATCAAGATGGGCAAGAACAAGCGCGATTGTTTGCGGATGTTCATTTTGAATGAAGTTCAATAGCTGTTTTGGGTCTGCCTTTCGTGCAAACTCAAACGGTCGGACTTGTAACGTCGATGTCAGGCGATAGATGAGTTCCATCGCCTTTTCTTCACCAAGCGCCTTCTCAAGAACCGATTTAGCAAACCCAATTCCACCTTGAGTGATGTAGTTTTGCGCCATTGCTAGTTCATGAAACTCATCGAGAACGACTAACTTATCTTCTGGATCGACTCGTTTCATACTTGAGATTTGAAGGGTCAACCATTCCATCTCTTCTTCCGATAAATGTTTATATACACTGGCAGCGACTTCAGGACCTAACGAAATCATGAGAATCGCAGCCTTTTCCCGACTGTTCATTTCTAGCTTCTTCATCTCATCAATCCTCCGCTAACCAAGTACGTAATAATTTCGCAAACTCATCCGGATTGGATTCAGCGAGTTTTTCAAGCTGTTTGCGTTTGACTGCACCATCGCTCGTATCTTCTGTTGATAATTCCGGAATTTCCGTCTCAATCGGTGTCCATTCCTCAAGTTCTTCGATTTCATTCGCTCTCCGTCGACGCATGAGGAGGATGACTGCTCCAATGACGAGGATTGCCGCTCCACCAAGGGCGAACCAAACCCACATCGGTGTTGCCGTCGTCGTTTTCGTCGCTGCCGTCGTTTCCGCGAATGGTCGAGACATGACAACGACCTTATTGGCAAGTTCTGCATCCGTCAGCGTTGCTTTCGCATCTGTCTTCGTTAATGACGTCCGGATGATGGAGTACATCATCGTCTGTAAGTCCGTTTGTAGTTGTGGGTCGATCTGATTCTGACCTTTTGGTGGCTCGACGATGATTTGAATTCCTAAATCACGAATCTCGTAAGGAGCTCCTGTGATTTGTTTTGTGATTCGATTGACTTCATAGTTGATGATATCGTGTGTTTTCTCACTCGTATCACCCGTCGTTCCAGTACCCGCTGGGAAATTCGTCGTCTCATTTTGCCCCGTACCTGCTGTACCAGCATTTGCAGAGCCTGTGTACGCTTCTGCTACTTTTTCAGCAGACGTGACGATCCCTTCGATTTTATCGGGATCTACTGGCTCAACAAGCTTTTGTTCTTCCTGACGTTTCGTGACATCGACATCTGCCGTGACTGAAACGAGCGCTTTTTGTGGACCGAGAACGACAGATAGCATCTGCTGAATCTGCTTGCGTAAATCGTTTTCCGTCGTTTTCTTCAGCGCCATCGGATCGGTTCCACCCGCTGTTTGTGTAGCAGATCCTGGCTCGTAATACGTAAAATACTGATCCATGATCGTAATGTTTTCTTCTTTAAGGTTCGGAATACTCTTTGCAATCAAATGATACAACCCTTGAACCGTCTGATTGTTAAGATTACTACCCGCGCTAGAAGTCAAGACGACAGAAACCGTTGAAGATTCCTTTTCATCAGATAGAAAAACACTCTTCTCCGGGAGAGTGATCATGACTTTTGCTGACTCGATCCCATTAACTTGTGTGATCAAGTTTTCAAGTTCCGTCTGCATCGTATCGCGTTCGAGAATGTTCATCTCTTTATCCGTCGTTCCGAATCCAGCGTTTTCACTGAAGAAGGAATAGTCGATTTGACCGGATTTTGGTATACCAGCCGTCGCTAATTCGACTTTTAAGTTTTCAACGTTTGCTTCTGGAACAAGTATCGTCACACCGTTCGCTGAGCTGACGACTTCCGATGCGATTCCATCTTCATTTAGCTTTTCCGTCACTTGCCCCGCCTCTTGAGGGGATAGCTTCGAATAAAGAGGCGTCATTGTTGGTTTAGATAACCAGATGATCGCAACAATCAACGCCGCTAAAACGACGACGATGATTCCTAAAATCGTCGCCTTTTTCGCAAGTGACCATTCTTTCCATGTTGTATTCATTGCTCCCAATCGAGCTTTTAAACGTTCGTTCATTCAACATCTCCCACGCTTTCCTTAACAGTCACAGTTGCATACGCATCATTTCTTGGTATGCTTCGATGCCTTTGTTACGGACTTCAAGGGCGAGTTGCATAGAAAGCGATGCCTCTTCTGTTTTAATCATGATGTTATGTAGATCCGTCGTCTTTCCTGTCGCGAGATCGACGCGCGCTTGAGATGAGGCATGTTGCGTTGCATTCAGTCCGTTCATCGCTTCGCTGAGCACCTCACTAAAATCACTTGGTGTCGTCTTAGCGACTGTCTGCGTGGGTAGTACCATCTGCATGTTTTGAATTGGTTGAATTGCCATCTCGTCATCTCCTCTACTTATTTACCAATCTCCATCGCTTTGATGAGCATCGCTTTTGTCGCGTTCAAAGCCGTTACGTTCGCTTCGTAAGAGCGTGTCGCGCCCATCATGTCGACCATTTCTTTTAAGATATCGACATTAGGCATCTTGACGTACCCGAGTTCATCCGCATCTGGATGCGTCGGATTATATTCTAATTTGAATGGTTCAGGATCCTTCTTCAATTCACTGACCGTGACACCATTGGCAGTCTCTTTCAACACAGCGAGTTTTCTCGCGTACGGTTGCCACTGTCCATTGACGAGCTCACCTCGTGTCGTTTGAGCATTCGCAATGTTTGCTGAGACCGTATCAAGCCGCAAACGCTGGGCAGTTAAACCGGACGCAGACGTATGAAATCCGTTGAACATACTCATCGATTACTTTCCTCCTCGGATAACAGACTGAATGCCCGAGAATTTGCGATTCAACTGTTCTACCAACGCCTCGTACTCAATTTGATTGCGTGATAATTCAGACATCTCAAGATCGATATCGACACCATTTCCATCGTTACGCATCGTATTTGGTCGATCGACGATGCTACCAGAAGTTCCGATTGTTGCGTGTCGCTTTAAACTCATTTTCATCTCTAAATCGAGCACATCTCCAAAAGTGACACGCTTTGCCTTATACCCAGGCGTATCGACATTCGAGATGTTCTTAGCGATAACTTCCTGTGCCATAACCGTTCGATTGACAGCTTGTGTCATTACGTTATAGTCAGACCCTAACCAATTCATCTTCTTTCCTCCACTCATGGAAACTATATTCAAATTCACGACAAAAAGTAAGTCGTTAGTAACATATCTGAAATAATTGAAACAAATAGGTCAATGTTTGAAAAGAAGTTTTTTGAAAAATAGGGTAATGAGATGTTAATAATCTGTTTTTTATTCCCTTTTCTTATAAAAATGATAAATAATACCTAGTCAAACAAAAAAGACCTAGTGCTTAACTAGGTCTTCTCTCTATAAGCAGCAATTCCCTTTTTAGTTCGATTTAATTCGTTCTAATTCATATAGGAAATTATCGTTTAAGATTTTGATGTATGTTCCCTTCATCCCGAGCGAACGTGACTCGATGACTCCTGCACTTTCGAGCTTACGAAGCGCATTGACGATGACGGAACGAGTAATACCGACACGATCCGCAATCTTTGAAGCGACGAGTAACCCTTCATTTCCTTCAAGCTCTTCGAAGATATGCTCAATCGCTTCGAGTTCCGAATAAGACAGTGAATTGATCGCCATCTGAACGACCGCTTTCTTCCGTGCTTTATCTTCCGCCTCATGAGCCTTTTCACGAAGGATCTCCATCCCGACGACTGTCGCACCATACTCTGCCAGCACGAGGTCTTCTTCGTTGAAGTCTTCAACCATACGACCGAGGACAAGCGTACCAAGGCGTTCTCCACCACCAATGATTGGTACGATCGTCGTTTTCGACGTTTCGAACGTGTCACGGTTATCGACCGGGAATGCCGTATGTTCGCTATCGATGGCAATGTTTGCCGTCGTTTCCGTGACGTTAAATAATTTTTTCGTGTAATCTTCCGGGAATTGACGTTCTTCTAAGAAACCACGGACCCGGTCATTTTCGATTTGTTGCTTGATTGCGATACCCAGTAACTTACCGCGCCGACTTACGATGAATGTGTTTGATTCCATGACTTCACTGAGACGGTCAGCCATGACCTTGAAATCAACATGTGTGCTCGCTTCCTGTTGTAACATCGTATTCAGCTTCCGCGTTTTCGCCAATAAATTCATTTTTTCTTCCTCCACTTTATAAGATGAACTGACTTAAGTCACGATCATCTGCTACTTTTCCAACTCGATCCGTCACGTATTGTGGCGTGATCGTCACATCCGTTTCCGGCATATCTGCTGCTTCGAAAGATAATTCCTCGAGCACGCGCTCCATGATCGTATACAAGCGCCGCGCTCCGATATTATCCGTCTCATCGTTCACTTGTGCAGCAATCCGTGCGATTTCACGAATGGCTTCTTCTGTAAAGGTGACATGAACATGCTCTGCACCTAATAATGCTTTATATTGTTTGAGTAATGCTTGATTCGGTTCAGTCAAAATTTTGACAAAGTCATCTTCTGTCAAACTATCGAGTTCGACACGGATCGGAAAACGACCTTGGAGTTCAGGAATCAGATCAGATGGTTTCGCCATATGGAACGCACCTGCAGCAATGAACAAGATATGATCTGTCTTGACTGGACCATATTTCGTAACGATTGTTGATCCTTCAACGATCGGTAAGATGTCCCGCTGAACACCCTCTCGTGAAACACCTGCTGAATCATGTCCTTTTGTCGCAATCTTATCGATCTCATCGACGAAGATGATCCCCATTTGTTCTGCGCGACGGACCGCTTCGTCATGGACTTCGTTCAAGTCAAGCAACCGTTCCGCTTCTTCAGCTGTCAAGATCGGTCGCGCTTCTTTGACTGTGAGTTGACGCTTCTTCGTTTTCTTCGGCATGACTTGTCCGAGCATATCCTGAAGATTCGCAAGCCCCTCCATACCTTGTTGCCCAGAGAATAAATCCACTTGACGTTCTTCGACATCGACCTCAATCATTCGATCCTCGAGTTGCCCCGTCAGTAATTGCTGACGAAGTAACGAACGGTCGGCTGTCGCTTCCGATGTATCCGGCTCTTGTTGCTTTTGGTTCCCGCCGAACAACATCTCAAATGGATTCGTTCCACCACCGAGACCAGATGACGCTTTTTTCCCAGACAACGCATCAACGATTCGTTCATTCGCCACTGCTTCCGCTCGATCCTTGAGCGCTTCTTTTTTCTCATCTTTGACAAGACGCAGAGACGCTTCCACGAGATCCCGCACCATTGACTCCACATCACGACCGACGTACCCTACTTCCGTGAACTTCGTTGCTTCAATCTTGACGAACGGCGCCCGAACGAGTTTCGCGAGGCGTCGCGCAATTTCCGTCTTTCCGACACCGGTAGGTCCGATCATCAGAATGTTCTTCGGTGTGACTTCGTCCCGCATCGATGCATCGAGTAACTGTCGACGATAACGATTTCGTAAAGCAATCGCCACCGCACGTTTAGCATCTGCTTGTCCGATGACATGTTCATTCAACTTCTCGACGATTTGTCTTGGCGTCAATTCATGCATGGTCATTGCCTCCGATCGTTTCTAGGATGATTTGATCGTTCGTAAAGACACAGAGTTCACCAGCCGTCTCAAGAGCTGCGCGGGCGATTTCCTCTGCCGTGAGATGACTTGCGTGTCGAGCTAACGCGCGACCTGCTGCAAGCGCATAATTACCACCTGAACCGATTGCGAGAATGCCATCATCCGGTTCAATGACTTCCCCGTTTCCGGATACAAGTAAGAGATGTGTTCCATCCATGACGAGTAAGAGTGCTTCTAGTTGACGCAGCATCTTATCGCCTCGCCATTCCTTCGCTAGCTCAACTGCTGCCCGTTGTAAGTTCCCGTTATACATTTCAAGCTTCGCTTCGAATTTTTCAAAGAGTGTAAACGCGTCCGCGACACTTCCAGCAAATCCGGCAATGACTTTTCCACCATAGAGGCGCCGTACTTTTTTCGCACTTTTCTTCATGATGACTTGGTTTCCGAAAGTCACCTGTCCGTCTCCGCTCATCGCGGATTGTCCGTTATGTTGAATCGCAAAAATCGTCGTTGCATGAAACATCAATGTTTCCTCCCTTAGGCACGAGGATGTGCTTGTTGATAAACATGTCGTAATCGTTCCGTCGTTACGTGTGTGTACTGACCGGTCGTCGACAGCGATGCGTGTCCAAGTAACTCTTGGACTGCTCGCAAATCGGCGCCTCTTTCCAGTAAATCTGTCGCGAAACTATGACGAAGCGCATGTGGAGTCACATGTTTCCCAACAAGTTGTTCCCCTTTTTTCATGATTTTCCGAATCGCATCCGTCGTCAATCGACGCCCAGAATGAGACAAGAATAACGCTTGCTCATGACCTGCGACTGGATCTCGTGATGGTAAGTACAGTTCTAATGCATCTTTAGCAAAGGTTCCTATTGGTGCGATGCGTTCCTTCCCACCTTTTCCATACACATGGACGTAGGAGTGATCAGTCGCGAGATCACGAAGATCCAGTTGAACGACCTCGCTGACCCGCATACCCGTCGCATATAAAAGTTCTACTAACGCCACATTCCGGTTGCCAAGCGTATCACTCGATCGAAAGGCATCGAGGAAACGTTCATATTCCGTTGGGACGAGGAATGTCGGAAGTCCTTGTTGTCGTTTTGGTGCTTTTAATCCATCGAATGGATTAGGCTCATCGGTGTCACGTGTCAAAAAACGACCAAATTGTTTGAGGCAGGAAACTTTTTGTGCAATCGTCGCCCGCGCCAGCTCCTGATCGTAAAGAGCATACAAATAACGCCGTGCACTTGCCAATTCAATCGATCGTAACTGATGATCGCGGCAAAAAGCGGCGTATTGTCGAAGTGTTTGATCATAAGAGCGACCAGTATTCGGAGATAATTGACGTTCAATATGAACATACCGCATGAAATCTTCTAGCAGTCGCTCAAAAGCAGTGTCTATCCCCATGAATGCGCCCCCTTCTGACCATTTCATTCTCGAATCGACCTTAGCATAGCACAGACCAAGTAGTCTGACAATAGACCAAAAACCGAAAAATTAACGAAATTATCGCGCTTTTATGACAAATTAAGAAATGGGGAGAAAGAGCGCTGAATCACGCCTTTCTCCCCATCAAAAATCACATATCCGTGAAATCTTTGATTGCTTCAAGTGCTCGCTCTGCGTAGAGCGCATACTTCTCAGGTTTTTTCATCCGAACCGGATGACCAACGAGTGCTGGTACCAATCCGAAGTTGGCATTCATTGGCTGGAAGTTCTTCCCTTCCGTCGTCGTGATATAGTGCGACATCGCACCCATCATCGTTTCCTGCGGGAACGTAACCGGTTCCGCCTCATTGACGAGACGTGCCGCGTTGATTCCTGCCGTTAAGCCGGACGCTGCTGACTCGACGTACCCTTCGACACCTGTCATTTGACCAGCAAAGAACAAGTCGTCACGTGTACGTGTCTGATACGTTGGCTTTAACAAATTCGGTGAGTTGACGAACGTGTTACGGTGCATGACACCATAACGGACGATTTCTGCATTCTCAAGACCAGGAATCAAGCGAATGATCCGCTTTTGTTCGCCCCATTTCAAATGTGTCTGGAAGCCGACAAGGTTGAACAATGTTCCAGCTGAGTTATCTTGACGCAATTGAACGACAGCATATGGTCGTTTGCCTGTCTTCGGATCTTCAAGTCCGACTGGCTTCATTGGCCCGAACAAGAGTGTTTTCGGTCCGCGAGAAGCGAGAACTTCAAATGGCATACAGCCCTCGAAGTAAATCTCTTTTTCAAATTCCTTCAGTGGAACAACTTCCGCATTGATCAGCTCATCATAAAAGAGCTGGAATTCTTCTTCCGTCATTGGACAATTCAAGTAGGCAGCTTCGCCTTTATCATATCGTGATTTCAGATAAACCTTCTCACGATCGATTGTGTCTCCATCGATAATCGGTGCCGCTGCATCGAAGAAGTATAGATAATCTTCACCTGTGAATTGTTTAAGTGATTCCGATAATGCCGCACTCGTCAACGGACCCGTCGCGACGATCGTCGGACCATCTGGAATCGCTTCGATTTCTTCATGATGGACTGTAACGTTCGGATGGTTTTTCAACGTTTCCGTCACATATCCTGCGAAGTCGTGCCGATCGACAGCAAGTGCTCCACCTGCTGGAACGCTCGCTAAGTCTGCTGCTTTCATGATCAAGGAATCGAGCTGACGCATCTCTTCCTTTAAAACACCGACTGCGTTCGTTAACTGGTTCGCTCGAAGTGAGTTCGAACAGACGAGTTCAGCGAATTGGTCTGTATGGTGCGCGGGTGTCTGCTTGACAGGCCGCATTTCATATAAGTCTACTTGTACGCCGCGTTTTGCAAGTTGCCATGCTGCTTCAGAACCTGCAAGTCCCGCGCCGATTACCGTTACACGTTTCAACGGTCATTCCTCCTCTTGCTCCTGATCGATGCGTGTTTCATGATGTCCACAAGATGTACATTCTACTTTCACACCGTTCTTGATTTTCTTTTGTACCATCATACTGCTACATACCGGACATGGTTCTTCGACCGGTTTATCCCATGAGACGAACTCACATTCCGGATAGTTCGAACAACCGTAGAACAAACGTCCTTTTTTACTACGACGTTCGACGATGTCGCCCGTTCCACATGTCGGACACTTCACACCGATCTCGACTTGGATCGGTTTTGTGTTACGACACTCTGGGAAGTTCGAGCACGCCATGAACTTGCCATAACGTCCCATCTTGATGACCATCGGATGACCACAGACTTCACAATCTTCTCCAGCCGGTTCATCTTTGATTTCAATCTTCTCGATTTCTGCTTCTGCTCGTGTCAGACGCTTTGCAAAGGACTTATAGATTGGATCGACGACTTCCGTCCACTGCATGTCACCTTTTTCGATCGCATCAAGTAAAGCTTCCATGTCTGCCGTGAACTGGACAGTGATGAACTCTTGGAAATAGTCGCTGATCATATCGATGACGAGTTCACCAAGTTCCGTTGGTAAGAATTTCTTCTCTTCAAGCGTCACGTAACCTCGTTTTTGAATCGTATCGAGTGTCGGCGCATACGTCGACGGACGACCGATACCGAGCTCTTCCATCGCCCGGACAAGACGTGCTTCCGTATAACGTGGCGGTGGTTGTGTGAAGTGTTGTTTCGGTTCGATTGCTGATTGTTTTAACTCTTCCCCTTCAGCGAGTGGAGGAAGTAATCCTTCCTTGACGTCTGAAACCGCCTCATCGTCCGTATCTTCGATGTAGACCTTCATGAAGCCCGGGAATTTAACGGTCGATCCGTTCGCACGGAACGTGACGTCGTTCGAGACGAGATCGATTTTGACAGTATCGAGAATCGCTGGCGCCATCTGGCTTGCGACGAACCGTTCCCAAATTAGTTTATATAAGCGGAACTGATCACGCGATAAATACGATTTGACGAGTTGTGGCTCGCGCATCGTCGAAGTCGGACGAACCGCTTCGTGTGCATCTTGTGAGTTCGCTGATTTCTTTTCTTTACGTTTCTCGCTTGCGATGTATTCTTTACCGTACGCCTGTTCAATGAACCCGTGTGCTTCGAGGTTCGCCGAATCTGACGTCCGTGTCGAATCGGTACGCATATACGTGATCAAACCGACTGTACCTTCTTTTCCAATCTCGATTCCTTCGTATAGCTGTTGTGCGATCATCATCGTCTTCTTCGCTCGGAAGTTCAGCTTACGTGCTGCTTCCTGTTGCAGAGAACTGGTCGTAAACGGTAACGCCGGATTCCGTTTCCGCTCTTTTTTCGTGACAGAATCAACTGTGAAGTCTTCCGAGAGTTGATTCAAGATTTGATCGACTTCTTCTTGCGAATGAAGTTCACGCTTCTTGCCATCGACTCCATAGAAGTTCGCTTCGAGCTTTTCACCGTTTGCATCGAGTTCGAGTTTGATCGTCCAGTATTCTTCAGGCATGAACGCGTTGATTTCTTGTTCCCGATCAATGATCATCTTGACGGCAACGGATTGAACGCGTCCCGCAGATAACCCTTTTTTAATCTTCTTCCATAATAACGGACTCATGCTGTAACCAACAAGGCGGTCCAAGATACGACGGGCTTGCTGTGCATCGACAAGATCATAGTTGAGCTTGCGTGGTCGCTTGAACGAATCCTTGATGGCATCTTTCGTGATTTCATTGAAGACGACGCGGCACTCCGTTGATTCATCAACGCCTAATGCTTTAGCTAAATGCCATGCGATCGCTTCCCCTTCACGGTCGGGGTCGGCTGCGAGATAGATTTTTTGTGCTTTTTTCGCAGCTGTCTTGAGTTCTTTTAAGACCGGACCTTTACCACGGATCGTGATATATTTCGGTTCATAGTCATGTTCGACGTCGACTCCCATTTGGCTTTTCGGCAAGTCAATGACGTGCCCCATCGACGCTTTCACGGTATAGTTGGATCCGAGATAACGTTTAATGGTTTTTGCCTTAGCGGGTGACTCGACGATTACTAGATATTTTGCCATTGCAATCGCTCCCTATTAGAGGCGTACTCGTATTTTAATCTCACTTATCATAGTAGTCTCGATTCCCATTTGTCAACGTTCAGCCGAATACTTTTTGAAACTTCTTCCGGATCAAGGAGTGGAATCGCTCCTTCTGCGATCAATTGATTCGTTCCGGAAAAGAACGATTCCGTGGGACAACCCGGCAAACAATAGACATCTTTTCCTTGGTCAAGCGCATGACTGGCAGTATTCATCGTACCGCTTCGTTTCGCCGCTTCGACGATGATCAATGATGAAGACAATCCAGCAATGATTCGATTCCGTTCTAGAAATTGAAATTTTTGAATAGGAGTTCCGGGTGGATATTCGGAGAGAAGAAGACCGTGTGAGAAGATACGTTCAAAAAGAGTAGCATGGGAAGTAGGATATAGGCGATCAAGTCCGCCAGCAAGAACCGCGATCGTTGTCTGCTGATGTTTTAAGGATAGACGATGGACGAGGGCATCAATACCATAGGCACCTCCGGAAACGGTGGCGAGATCTGGATGAAAGAAAGGTTGCAGGAAACGCATGCGGGAAAGGTGTTGCGGTGAGGGGGTTCGACTACCGATGATACTGACGCGTGGAAGTGTTAGGCGGGACGGATCACCGCGGTAAAAGAGGGCATAGACCGGTTGAGGGATCGTCAGTAACACAGTCGGAAACAGTGGATCTCCTTTGACTAGAATCGACTCTTCGATCCAATCAAGCTGTAATGCTTGTTCATACCGTTTTCGAAGACGCGTCGAAACGGGTAATTCATGACTTGGAACGATTCCGAATTGCTCAATCAATCGGACGATCGTGTACGGTACCTGACACATGGCGAAGCGGACATACAGTTCACGTTTCATGAGATCAGCGCTCCTTATTTAAGCTTCTTATTTATATAGAAGAAAGCCGTCCTGATTTGATCAGGACAGCTTCTTTTTTTGATTTATTTGACTGTGCTGTTCGTCACGCACTCGTCATAGATCCCTGCTTCTTTGATGACACGGATTAACGTCTCACCAATGACAGCTGGTGTTTCTGCCACTTCGATTCCGTTTGCACGGAGTGTCTTGATTTTTTCAGCAGCTGTTCCTTTACCGCCAGAGATGATCGCACCTGCGTGACCCATCCGTTTGCCGGCAGGAGCTGTTTGACCACCAATGAAACCAATGACCGGTTTCGTCATGTTTGCTTTGACCCACTCAGCCGCTTCTTCTTCAGCTGTTCCACCGATTTCCCCTAACATGATAACGGCTTTTGTTTCTGGATCTTCATTGAATGCTTTGAGCGTATCGATGAAGTCCGTTCCATTGACCGGGTCGCCCCCGATACCAACAGCTGTCGATTGACCGATGCCAGCCGTCGTTAATTGATGGACAGCTTCATACGTCAAAGTCCCAGAACGTGAGACGATACCGACATGACCTGGTGTATGGATGTATCCTGGCATGATACCAAGTTTCGCGACACCTGGAGTGATGACGCCCGGGCAGTTCGGTCCGATGAGACGAACTGGTTTGCCTTCAAGGTAACGTTTTACTTTGACCATATCAAGAACTGGAATACCTTCCGTGATACAGATGATCAACGCGATGTTCGCATCTGCTGCTTCCATGATTGCATCCGCTGCGAATGCTGGTGGTACGTAGATGATCGATGCGTTCGCACCCGTTTTTTCGACCGCTTGTGCGACCGTATCAAAGACAGGAACACCACCGAGTACTTCCGTACCGCCTTTTCCTGGTGTGACACCGCCTACGAGGTTTGTGCCGTAGTCAATCATCTGTTCACCGTGGAACATCCCTTGGTTACCAGTAATCCCTTGAATAATGACTTTCGTCGATTCGTTCACCCAAATACTCATCTTTAGCTCCCCCTTACTTCACGAGCGCAGCGATTTTTTCTGCGCCGTCTGCCATTGATGTAGCTGCTGTAATCGCTAGACCTGAATCTTTGAGAATTTGTTTCCCTGCATCAACGTTCGTCCCTTCAAGACGAACGACGAGTGGCAATTCGAGACCGACTTCTTTTGTCGCCGCAACGATACCTTCTGCGATGACGTCACATTTCATGATTCCACCGAAGATGTTGACGAAAATCCCTTTGACGTTCTCATCCGATAAGATCAGTTTGAAGGCTTCTGTTACTTTTTCCTTCGTCGCACCACCACCGACATCGAGGAAGTTCGCAGGATCACCACTGAAGTGTTTGATGATATCCATCGTTGCCATGGCAAGACCAGCACCATTGACGAGGCAACCGATGTTTCCATCGAGCGCGATGTAGTTCAAATCACTCTTTGATGCTTCGACTTCGCGTGGATCTTCTTCTGTTTCATCACGTAACGCCACGATGTCCGCATGACGATACAATGCATTTGAGTCGAAGTTCAACTTCGCATCCAGTGCGAGGACTTCGCCATCTTTCGTCGTAACGAGTGGGTTGATTTCTGCGATCGAACAATCCTTGTCGACGAAGAAGTTGTAGAGTTTCGTGACCATACCGACGAACTTGTTGACGAGCTTCACAGGAACACCCATTGCGAACGCAAGTTTACGCGCTTGGAATCCTTGAAGACCAACTGCAGGATCGACGACTTCCTTGATGATTTTTTCTGGTGTCGCTTCCGCCACCTCTTCGATGTCCATACCACCTTCGCTTGATCCCATGATGACGACACGGCCTGTCACACGATCAAGTACGATTCCAAGATAGTATTCTTTGTCAATCGCACACCCTTCTTCGACGAGAAGACGTTGAACGACTTTTCCTTCTGGACCTGTTTGGTGCGTGACGAGCGTTTTGCCGAGTAACTCCGTCGCATATTCCTTCACTTCTTCTTGCGATTTCGCAAGCTTGACGCCACCTGCTTTACCGCGTCCCCCCGCGTGAATTTGAGCTTTGACGACTTTAATCGGGCCTGACAATTGTTCTGATGCATCGACCGCCTCTTCGACGGTGAAGGCTGCGATTCCGTTTGGTACGGGCACACCGTACGAACGAAGTAATTCTTTTGCCTGATACTCATGTACATTCATGAAAAAATCCCCCTTAACCCCTTTAGTTTCGGCTCTTTCATTGTAGTTAAAATTGGAAGCGCTGTCTATCGTTATCGACCGAAAGCTTTATTTTTTCAGAATTTCATCTTGATCGAGACGATATAAAAAGGCGAATAACTCAGCGATGACACCGTATAATTCTTCTGGAATCTGTTCTGATACTTGAACAGCATCTAGTAGCGTCATCAACGTTTCGTCCTGCCGGATCGGAATATCATGTTTTAATGCCTCTTCTAAAATCCGTTCTGCGATGTGTTCCGATCCCTTAGCAACGACCTTTGGGGCATACATCTGTTCTTCGTATGATAGAGCTATTGCTTTTTTCATATATGAAGATCCACCCTTCCGTTGCGCGTCGAGATGTCATGCGATACACGCTCTTTCACCTGTTCGACCCAATCGAATCGTGTCAACGCATAGCCCTGTTCCTCGAGTCGTGCTTGAATCTGAGGCGTATAGGCTTGCATGAACGTATCGACGTGCGCATTTGGATGAAATACAGAAATCGAGACGTTTCGGTCTGCGATCAAGACGTCAACAGCGACCTCACCGAGCGTCGGTAATTGAAGATACAAGACGACGCGAGCATGATTCGGATCAAACTTCCGTTCGAACGGCGCTTCCATCATGAGATCAACATCTTCGAACGGTCCAAACTGGGGTAATTGAAATAAATAAACTCCTTTACCGGCTTCGTTCGTTGCTTGAACGAGTTGTTGTGCTAAAATTTGATCGCTTGTCTTTCGATCAAGCGTTCGACCTGTCTCGTCACCCTTTGCCAATTGAACGAGTTCCGTAAGAGCGTGCTTTAACTGCTTCGCTTCTCCTTCCGTCACTGGTTGACCGATTTGCCTCAGTAGTTCTCGTGTTTCTGCAGTCGGTACAGTCTGACGTTGTAAAAAGGAGTCAAGTAGCTGCGGTAAAGCCGACTTTTGCGGAACCGTCTCGGTCGAGATGATTTTTAAGACCGGTTGCCCCTCTGCTGAAACGACTTGAAAGCGATACATGTTGCCTTCTTTTAGTTCAGCCGTCGTTCCTGCCGTCAAGACGCGTTGACCGACCTGGAGTTCCATCAATCCATCCGGCAACAGCTTCAATACTTTACCGACGATGTTCGCGCCTTCCCGTAACGGTAGGTTTGCATGATCGATGATTTTAAATGGTAGTAAGGCACGATGTTCGATTTGCATGATCGTTTCCTCCTAGAGGCGTTCTTTGACAGGGCGGAATGTTTTCCGGTGAATCGATGTGACGCCCAGTGTATCGAGCGCTTTTAAATGTATCGGTGTTCCATAGCCTGCATGTGTTTCAAATCCGTATCCCGGATATTTGATCGCATATTGTTCCATCATCGCATCTCGTGTCTCTTTCGCAACGACACTTGCAGCAGCAATTGAGACACTCCGTGCATCTCCTTTGATGAGAGACTGTTGTGGTGTATCCCCTTCGAGTGTCATCGCATCAACGAGTAAGGCATCCGGTTGCAATTGACGGACAGCATTTTGCATCGCCTGTTTCGACGCTTGATAGATGTTGATTTCGTCAATTTCAGCCGGTTCGATGATCCCAATCGCAATCTCAGCCACTTCTTGTAGATGCTTGAGTGCCGCTTGCCGCTGTACTTTACTCATCTGTTTCGAATCTGTTAGTCCAGGATGATAGAAACCGTCTGGTAAGATGACCGCTGCTGCGACGACAGGACCAGCTAGTGGACCTCGTCCGACTTCGTCAACTCCTGCAATTCGCACGTACCCTTGCTGACGATACTCGTCTTCAAATGTGAGCCGTTCCTTGAAATCGATGCGTTGCTGCTCTTCGAGCGCGAATCGTCGTTCTGTCTGACGAAACAGTGTATGCACCCCTTTTCGCGCATCTGTCACAAGTTCCTGCTTCAATTGAATAAATTCTTCTAGTGTTGCCTGGTGTAATCGCTGTTTCAATTCTGCTATCTTCATACATCCTGCTCCTTTGAAAAAAACTTGGACATCAAAAGATGTCCAAGTCTGTTATTCATTCGTTTCCCACTCTTCAACCGTTTCAAGCGTCACACGACCGAGCTTTTCCGTCCGTAGCTCATGCAGAAGCATTTCGCTCGTCCGCTCGAAATCGACATACCCACCTGAGACGAATCCACGTTTTTTACCGATTGCTTCGAGTACATCAACCGCCTCTCCGGATACTTCGTCGAGTCGATAACGCTCACGTAACTGCTCCGGATACCGCGTCTTTAGCTCACGAAGAGCAAATAGCGCAATATCGTCGATGTTTAAGATATCATCCTTGATGGCACCGGTAGCGGCTAGACGATAGCCAACGACTTGATCATCGAACTTCGGCCAAAGGATACCTGGTGTATCGAGTAATTCCATCTCACCTGTCTTCATCTTGATCCATTGCTGGCGTTTCGTCACACCCGGACGGTCACCGGTGATTGCGATGTTCCGACCAGCGAGACGATTGATGAGCGTCGATTTCCCAACGTTTGGAATACCGATGATCAAGGCACGGATTGCACTCGGATTCCGACCTTTTTCTCGCATCCGTGCATGCTTTTCTTTCATTAAACGTAACGCACCTTCATGGATTTGATTCAATCCTTTGTTATGCTTCGCGTCAACCGCGACGACATCGACACCATCTGCTCGTAATGCGTTCATCCATTGTTCTGTCAATCGTTTATCCGCCATGTCTGCCTTATTGAGGACGATCAGTCGCGGCTTACCTGCTGTGATCTGCTCGACCATTGGATTACGGCTCGACATCGGAAGACGTGCATCGACGAGTTCGATGACAACATCAATCAACTTTAATTTTTCTGTGACTTCCCGACGTGCTTTGGCCATGTGACCGGGGAACCATTGAATCGTCATATCCTTCACCTCGTTCATATATTCCTGGACTTCTTGCTGATCATACGATACACGAAAAACATCCACTCCCTAGTATACGCAACTTCAGACAAGAAAAGAAGATGAGGTGCTTACTTTTAACGGTAAGCGTCTCATCTTCTTTCGTTTTAATCGACAGATCGCAAGTCATTGAATGGATAGAAAACGAAGTTCGTCGTTCCGACGATTTGATCTTCATCCACGAAACCGATATCACGACTATCTTTTGAATTTTGACGATTATCTCCCATGACGAATACTTTCCCTTTCGGAACGGTCGTTTCTCCCGTTCGCTCTTCAAGCGTGAAGTCTTCCGTCAATGGCACGCCACTCATCTGGGCTTTGTATTCTTTCAAGTACGGTTCGGCGACCTTCTTATCGTTGACATACAATGTATCGTCTTTGTAATACATCGTATCTCCAGGAACAGCGATGACACGTTTGATGTAGTCTCGTGTTTCTGTTGCATGGAAGACGACGATATCGCCTCTTTCTGGTTCATTAAAATAGTATGGGACCTTATTGACGATCATTCGATCCGCATTGTGTAAGGTTGGCATCATCGATTCCCCATCAACGATGACGGGTACGAACAGGAACGTTCGAATGATGAACGCGATGACGAGCGCTACGACGAGCGCCTTTACCCAACTGAATAACTCCTTCACGAATTCCACTCCCTTGATTAACGCAATTTCTTCCTAAGGACTAGTATACGCATAAACTGCAAAAAAAAGAAGCTTGTCCGGAGACAAGCCACTTTTTCACATGATTAACGACGAATTTCTTTAATACGCGCCGCTTTACCACGAAGGTTACGGAGGTAGTAAAGTTTCGCACGACGGACTTTACCGTAGCGAACGACTTCGATTTGTGCAACACGTGGTGAGTGGAGCGGGAAAGCACGCTCAACGCCAACTCCGTAAGAAATTTTACGGACTGTGAATGTTTCACTGATGCCGCCACCGTGACGTTTGATGACTACGCCTTCGAAGAGCTGAATACGCTCACGCGTACCCTCGACGACTTTAACGTGTACACGGACTGTATCCCCAGGACGGAACGCAGGGACGTCTGACTTGATTTGTTCTTGTGTAAGTTCACGGAACAATTGTTGTGTGTTCATGAATGATTTCTCCTTTTTTCACCAATGTTCTTATCTTCATTTGCTTCAAGCATCCGACAGCGGAACATCGTTAATGGGTGGCTTTTGCCACATGTTTTAACTTATCATAGATTCAGTCGTTTGACAATCCTGAAATCGAGTCTAAATAACGCTGGTCTTCTTCCGTTAACGATGCGTCCACGAGAAGATCAGGGCGCCGCTCATATGTCCGCTTCAGCGACTGTTCCCGTCGCCATTTTTCAATCCGGGCATGGTTGCCTGATAACAAGACATCGGGTACTCGGTACCCTTTATATTCTGCTGGACGCGTATAGTGCGGGTATTCAAGAAGTCCCGTCGAGAACGAATCATCTTCGTGACTCGCAGAAGCACCGAGGACGTCCGGTAAGAGGCGTACGACGGCGTCGATCATCGTCATCGCAGCGAGTTCTCCTCCCGTCAAGACGAAGTCTCCGAGCGAAACCTCATCCGTCACCAACTGATCATGGATTCGCTGATCAAATCCCTCATAGTGGCCACATAAGAAGACAAGTTCTTCTTCGTTTGCCCATTCTTCCGCCATTCGTTGCGAAAACCGTTTACCGGTCGGTGTCATGACGATGATTCGTCGTTTTCGTTCCGGCAGACTTGCCATCGCATCGAAGACGGGTTGAGGCGTCAACAGCATGCCTGCTCCTCCGCCATACGGATAATCATCGACCTTACCATGTCGATTCGTTGAAAAGTCTCGAAAATTGATTGTTTCGAGTATGACGTGTTGATCGTCTTGCGCTCGCTTGACGATCGAATGATCAAGCGCTGAAAACATCTCTGGAAACAGCGTCAATACACGGATGTTCATTCCTCGATCAGTCCCGGAAGCGGCGTGATCTGAATGCGTTTCTGTTCGACGTCGACGGAAGCGACGACCTGCTCGATATACGGGATCAGGACATCTTTTTTTCCGTCGCGTTTGATCGTCCAGACGTCATTTGCGCCCGTTTCGAGAATGTCGGATACGACTCCGATTTTCGTCTCACCGTCATAAACCGTACAACCGATGATCTCATGATAGTAAAATTCATGCTCGTCTAAGTCCTGTAAGTCTTCTGCATGGACATAGAGTTTCAATCCTTTGTACTTCTCGACGTCATTGATATGATGCATCCCTTTGAACGTCACCATGATGAATTGTTTATGCTTTCGGTAGCCACTGATCGTTACCGGTGTATACGTGCCTTCAGAGCCGAGAAAGACTTCTTTTCCGACCTTAAAGCGTTCTTCCGGAAAATCCGTGCTTGCGAGTAACTTCAATTCCCCTTTTAGACCGTGCGTGTTGGCGATTTTCGCAATTTCCAACCATTCCATTCGTTTCACTTCCTTTCTTGAATTAAAAAAAGGAGGTAAGCTTTCGCTCACCTCCTAACGTCTTACTTCGCGAGTTTCGCGTTGTGGAATTTCTCCATGATACCAGCTTGTGAGAAGAGGTTACGAACTGTGTCCGAAGGTTTAGCACCTTCAGAGAGCCATTTAAGAGCTAGCTCTTCGTTGATTTTAACTTCTGCTTCTGGTTTAGCAACTGGATTGTAGTATCCGATTTGCTCGATGAAACGACCATCACGTGGTGCACGTGAGTCTGCTACTACCACACGGTAGAAAGGTGATTTTTTTGCGCCCATGCGCTTAAGACGAATTTTAACTGCCATTCGTAAGTCCCTCCAAATAATAAATGATTTTTTCGTTTAGTCAAATTGACAACTTCATTAGTATACAACGTTACAGCAAAAGAGAAAAGACTTTTAAAAGAATGGAAGGCCAAAGCCTTTCTTTTTCCCTTTGCCCATCTGTCCGGAAAATTGTTTCATCATTTTCCGCATATCTTCGAACTGTTTAATGAGGCGGTTGACTTCTTGGATACTGCGTCCGCTACCACGGGCAATCCGCTTCCGACGGCTCGCATTCAAGATTTCAGGTTCAGTCCGCTCTCGTTTCGTCATCGATTGAATGATCGCTTCGACATACACGAGTTGCTTCTCATCGATTTGGGCGTTTTTCAACCCCTTCATCTTCCCTTTACCTGCCCCAGGGATCATTCCCAACAGTTCGTCGAGTGGACCCATCTGTTTCACTTGCTGCAACTGCTCGATGAAATCATCGAATGTAAACGATGCATCGCGCATTTTGCTTTCTAACTCTTTGGCACGCGTAGCGTCCATTTGTGACTCTGCTTTTTCAATCAGTGTCAGCATGTCTCCCATGCCTAGAATCCGTGACGCCATCCGCTCGGGATAGAATGGTTCGATGGCATCGAGCTTCTCTCCAAGACCGACGAACTTAATCGGTGCTCCGGTGACTGCCTTGATGGAGAGTGCTGCACCACCTCGCGTATCTCCGTCGAGCTTCGTCAGAACGACTCCCGTTACGCCAAGCTTCTCATTGAAGCTCTCTGCGACGTTGACGGCATCCTGACCCGTCATCGAATCGACGACAAGGAAGATTTCATGCGGTTTGGCGATCTCCTTGACATCAACGAGTTCCTGCATCAGTTCCTCATCGACGTGTAAGCGACCTGCCGTATCGATCAACACGATATCGTGATGATGCTCTTTTGCATAATCGAGTGCACCGGTAACGATTTCTTGTGGACTAACCTGATCTCCCATCGAGAAGACCGGTAACTCCAATTGTTTTCCGAGTGTCTCTAATTGTTTGATTGCTGCCGGACGATAAATATCCGCCGCAACAAGCAAAGGACTACGATTATGTTTTTTACGTAAATGATTGGCAAGTTTACCCGTTGTCGTTGTTTTACCTGCCCCTTGCAGACCCGTCATCATGATGACGGTCGGAGGACGGTTCGCAAGCGTCAATGGTGACACTTCTGCACCCATCAGATTCGTCAATTCATCGTGGACGATTTTGACGACTTGTTGTCCTGGCGTCAAAGACGTCATGACATCCTGTCCGACGGCGCGTTCCTTTACATCATTTACGAATTGTTTGACGACCTTGAAGTTGACGTCGGCTTCGAGTAGCGCTAAGCGAACTTCGCGCATCATCTCTTTGACGTCTGCTTCAGAAATCTTACCTTTACCTCGCATTTTAGCGAGACTGGCTTGAAGCCGTTCCGATAATCCTTCGAATGCCATTAAGAATGCCTCCTACTCTAATTGCTCCAATGTCTCAATGATCACTAGGGCTTCACCCGGAAGGTCGCATTGCTTCAGCTGATCGAGTAACTGCTTTCGCCGTTCGTGTTTCTTGAACAGCGATAGTCGTTCTTCATACTGCTCGAGCATGGCTTCCGTGCGTTTTATGTTGTCGTAGACTGCTTGTCGGCTGACTTCAAACTCATCGGCGATCTCACCTAAGGAAAAGTCATCTAAGTAATAGAGTGACATGTAATTCCGTTGTTTTGGCGTCAAAAGCTCCTGATAAAAGTCAATCAGATAATTCATCCGGTTCGTTTTATCAAGTGTCATTCGAGCACCTCCGCAATGTTAAGTGAAATTCCTTTACAGATAGTATAGTACAGCCCTCACAGTGTGTTGTCAAGTTTTTTTCTTTACATGAAACGTCGCTTATTCCGCGCTTTCTTCCGTGTCGACGTTTTCTTTTTCTTCAAAGACATCGCCGAACAGTCCATATACGAATTGTTCTGCGTCAAATGGTTGTAAATCATCGATTTTTTCACCGAGACCCACGAACTTCACCGGTAGATTCAGCTCGTTCTTGATCGCAAGAACAATCCCACCTTTTGCTGTGCCGTCAAGTTTCGTTAAAACGATTCCGCTAACGTTCGTCGCTTGTTTGAAGGCTTTTGCTTGCACCATCGCGTTTTGCCCTGTTGTTGCGTCAAGTGCTAGTAACACTTCATGGGGTGCGCCTGGAATCTCACGTTCAATGACGCGTTTGACCTTTTCGAGCTCGTTCATCAAATTGACCTTGTTTTGTAGGCGTCCCGCCGTATCACAAATCAGGACGTCGACCTTACGTGCTTTTGCTGCTTGGACGGCGTCATAAACGACAGCAGCCGGATCGGAGCCTTCGCCTTGGCGGATGACCGGTACACCGGAGCGTTCGCCCCAGACTTGCAGTTGATCGATCGCACCAGCCCGGAACGTATCTCCCGCTGCTAACATGACGCTCTTACCTTCTTGTTTTAATCGGTTCGCAAGTTTCCCGATCGTTGTCGTCTTACCGACCCCGTTGACACCAACAAAGAGAATGACATTCAGCTCATGATCAAGATCAAGTGCCGTCTCTTCCTCTTCGACTAACATGTTCGCGACGACTTCTACAAGGACGTCTCGGACTTGTTTTGGATCCTTGACGTTACGGCGTTTGACTTCTGTCTTTAGTTCCTCGACCAAATCCATCGTCGTCGTCACACCGACGTCGGCTTGGATCAATACTTCTTCTAACTCTTCGAAAAAGTCTTCATCGACTTCACGGAAGCGGTAGACGAGATCATTGACGGCACTCGCTAATCCGTCGCGTGTCTTCGTCAAGCCTTCCGTAAATTTAGTCGTGACTTCTTGTGTCGAAGTCGTCAAGCGGTCTTTCAGTTTTTTAAAGAAACTCATCGTTTAATCTCCTTTGGTTCTTCACTTAATGTACGTCGTGCCTCTTCTAGTTTAACGGATAACACTTCAGATATCCCGTTTTGCTGCATCGTGACGCCGTAAAGGACGTCTGCCGCCTCCATCGTTCCTTTCCGATGGGTGATGATGACGAACTGTGTCTCGCGTGCTAGCTGATGGACGAACTCGCCGAATCGCGCGACGTTCGCTTCGTCAAGCGCCGCCTCGACCTCATCGAGGACACAGAATGGGACAGGACGTGTCTTTAGAATCGCAAATAATAAGGCGATTGCTGTCAAGGCACGCTCTCCACCGGACAAGAGCGATAAATTCTGCAGCTTCTTACCAGGTGGTTTCGCAACTATATCAATTCCACTCGTCAACAAATCACTCGGGTCAACGAGGACTAGATCGGCTTCACCGCCCCCGAATAACTCTCGGAATGTTTCCCGGAAGTGCTCACGGACAGCATCATACGTTTGACGGAACAACCGAATGACTTCTCGATCCATCTCTTCGATGACGCCATAGAGATCCGTTTTAGCAGCGACGAGATCATCCCGTTGCGCAGATAGGAACGTAAACCGTTCATCGACCTCCGCGAATTCCTCAATCGCACCGATGTTGACGATGCCGATTTCTTCGAGTTGGCGTTTGAGCAGATGAATTTCCTCCTTCGCCTCTTCATACGATAGATCAAGTGGTGCAATCAGTTCGAGTAGTAATCCCATCTCTTCCAGCATTTCTTGTCTTGTCTCAAGACGCGTACTCGTTTTCCCTTGCGAAAGTCGTAGTTGCTCGAGTGCCTGTTTCGTCGTTTGTTGATCGTCCTTCGTCTTCGCTTCGCGGATTCGGATCAAGCGCAGGGATTCTGCTTGTACTTGAATCCGTTGCCCGATCGCGACGAGTTCGGTCTCGACCCGTTGTTGTTCCTGTTCCTGTTCGCGCTGTTCCGCGTGCAAGGCATCGATTTTCGCTTCGTCGAATCCTTCAAGGACATGACGCAAGTCACGGCGTTTATGACCACGTTCAAGCTTCGCGTGACTGACCTGTTCCGTCAGGCGTTCGATCTCTTGCGAAAGCTGCGCTTGTTTCATTTGAATCGTCCGCTCTTCGAGAACTGCTTCTGCTTGTTCCTTCTTCAGTTCGTCCATCGTGACGGCACCACGGGCTTGCGCATCCTTAAGACGATCTAAGGCTTGTCTGAGCTCCGTTTGACGCTCCGTCCATTTTGCGATCTCGACTTCCGACGTCTCGATGATCTGACGTGCTTCCTGTTCTTGTTCGAGTACACGTGCCATCTGTCGATCTTCAACCGACAATTCAGACGTCATGACAGCGAGATGACGGTTCGCATCTGCTAACGTATCGCGCGATTGTTCGAGTTGCCCTTGTAATGCTTGAATCGTTTCTGTCCGCGTCCGAGCCGTAGCATCAAGAGTCTGGATCGCCGCTCTCAGATCTTCCAAGCGGCGCATCTGCTCCCGAATGACCGCTTGTCCGCGCGTCAGTCCCTCTTTTAACTCGTCAAGTTCGCGCGATTGACTGAACAGTGGTGTACCTTTTTTCCGACTTCCGCCGGTCATCGTACCGCCGACGTTGACGACATCTCCTTCGAGCGTGACGAGACGATAGCGATGTCCTGTCGAACGGGCGATTTGGTTCGCCTGTTCAAGTGACTCGACGACGAGTGTCGTACCGAGCAAGTTCATCTTTAATTTCGTCAACGTCTCGTCTGTCGTCACGAGATCACTTGCGATCCCGACGAACCCAGACATTCCACCGACTTGTTCTCGTACTGAACGATTGACTTCGCGTGCTTGGAGTGAGGCGAGCGGCATGAACGTCGCTCGACCGGCATTTAACCGCCGAAGCTCCTGGATCAGACGACGTCCTGTCGCATCGGTATCAACGACGATGTTTTGCATTGCCCCACCAAGCGCTGTCTCGATTGCCGCTTCAAACCGCGCCGGAACCGAAATCAACTCCGCGACCGCTCCGTAAATACCTGGGTGCTGATCTCGTTGTTTTAAAATCGTCTTCACGGCACCGAAATAACCGCTATAGTCGGCTTTGACGGATTCAAGGAATTCAATCCGGTCTTCCGTCTTATGCCGACGTCGCTCTAAATCCGCAACGGACTGTTCGACTTGTCGTAACGCATGTTGTTGTTCATTTCGTGCTGCAAGTGCCGTCGTCTCTTCTTCCGTTGCTTGGTCCAACTTCGTCCGGATCGAAGCGACATCCGCCTCTAGTCGAGCGACGTCTTCCTCGAGTTGACGACGCGTCGATTGTTTCGTACCGCTGTCCGCCGTAAATGAACGTTTTTGTTCTTCTGCCTGCATGAGATCTTGCTTCGCCCGATTATAGGCATTATTCGTCGCAGCTAATCGACTCGCCACTTCAAAGGCTTCCGAACGTAATACTTCGGCTTCCTTATCAAAATCACGATCGGTTTGTGTCAGCGCTTGATCGGCTCGTTCCCTTTCAGCCGTGATCCGTTTTGCTTCCTGATCGACTTCTGCTTGGCGTTCCTGTAAAGCGGTCAGTTCGAGTTCCAGTTCCTTGACGCGTTCTTCGACGACGGCAACCTCTTGTTCGAGTCGCTCTTTCGTCTCGGTCCCGTGTTTTTCACGCTCTTTCGCTAGGTTAAGGGCACCTTGGATTTCAACCAGTCGCGTCGAGACATGTCGAAGTTGCTCCTGCAACGCGTTTTCTTGTTGTCGTTCTTCTTCGAGCGTCGATTCTTGATTTTCTCGGGACACGACGGTCTCTTCGTAAGTCGTCTTTTGAGACGCAAGGCGTTCTTCACATTGTGCGATGTCACGCGCTAGTGTTTCGAGCTCCGTCTGATACGTCGTGATTTCATGCGCCAAGATACCACGCTCGAGGACATCATGCCGTTCTCGAGCGACGAGATACTCTTTCGCGAGCGCCGCTTGTTCACGTAACGGCTCGATTCGTCCGCCAAGTTCATATAAAATATCATCGACACGCGATAGATTCGCTTCCGTATCACTTAATTTCCGCTCGGCTTGCTTCTTGCGATGACGATACTTCAAGACGCCTGCTGCTTCCTCGATGACAGCACGGCGTTCTTCCGGTTTACCGGAGATGACTTGTTCAACTCGCCCTTGTCCGATGATTGCAAAAGCATCACGCGACAAGCCTGTGTCCATGAACAGATCAAGGACATCCTTCAGGCGACATGGTTTTTTATTTAAAAAATAATCGCTGTCTCCGTTGCGGCTGACACGCCGCGTGACACTGATTTCCTGATACGGCAACGCAACCGTTCCTGACTCGTTGTCTAAGACGAGCGTCACCTCGGCAAATTGTTTCCGGTGTTCAGACAGACTGCCGGCAAAAATGACGTCTTCCATCTTCGCCCCGCGCAGTGACTTCGCAGATTGTTCTCCGAGCACCCAACGGACAGCGTCCGATATATTTGATTTCCCACTTCCGTTCGGTCCGACGACTGCCGTGACACCCGGAAGGAATTCTAATTCAGTTCGACTGGCAAATGATTTGAAGCCATTGATTTCAATTCGTTTTAAGTACATCTTGATCACCCGTATGTTTAAATTTCTTTTGAATTTCTTTCAGTTTACCATAGCCGAAACGCTAGCAACATGATAGGTTTTAAGGTAGTATCACGCGAAACAAGAAGAAGAGGAGCGAATAACACGATGACGATTGAACAAATGATTGAAGCGATCTTAGATAAATTGAATATCATCAACAAAGGGGTCATTAAAGCAGAACAGTTCGATGGCTCAAAAAATGAGGACTTAAAAGAGATTTATGAGTTCGTCATGATGCGAGACTCGCTATCACTTGCAGAGGTCGACGCGATCGTCGACGAACTGAAATCCCTTAAGACTGTTTAATCGAGTAAGCACCACACGATAAAAGCCGATCATCTCTCGTGCGTTCGAGAGATGGTCGGCCTTTTGTTGCTTAAAACTGTTTTTTTAATTCAAGTAAGGCTTGTTTTGCCGCTTGTTGTTCTGCCTCTTTTTTCGAACGCCCCGTTCCAATCCCTTCGAGCTCATCCGCGACTTGAACACGCGAGATAAATTCCCGACTATGCGCCGGACCGCGTTCCTCGATGATTTCATACTCGATGACACCTAAGCCGACACGTTGAATCGCTTCCTGTAATTGACTCTTGAAATCTGTCTGTTCTTCGAAAAAGCCTGTCGCCACTTTCGGAAAAACCGCTTCGGCGAGGAATCGTTCGGCTGCTTCGATGCCTTGGTCAAGATACAAGGCGCCAATGAAGGATTCGAAGACATCCGCAAGTAAGGCTGGACGATTCCGACCACCGGTCAGTTCTTCCCCCTTACCTAACAGAATCATATCGGAAAACTGATAGTGATTCGCAAATTGGACGAGTGACGGTTCACAGACGATTGCCGCTCGCAATTTCGTTAATTCCCCCTCGGAACGTTCCGGGTAGTGTTCGAATAGATAGCGTGACACCGTCAACTCTAAGACAGCGTCCCCTAAAAATTCTAGGCGTTCGTTATCCCCTTCAGACTCGCGTTGTTCATTGACGAACGAAGAGTGCGTGAAGGCTTGTTTTAATAGCTCGACATTAGAGAACGTGATATTCAGGCGCTCTTGTAACGCTTCGAATTTCTGCTCGATTTGAGCGAGCGTCCGAGCATCCTTGCGTCGTTTTACATAGGGTCCTTTTCGGACACGACGTCCTTTTTGATTCGTCATAGTTCCTCCTAAACAGCTAAAGCCCACCGCAAATTGCGGTGGGTCAGCTTCAATGATCAGACTTGTGTTTCGATGTAGTTGACGACATCGCCGACAGTCTTCAAGTTTTCTGCTTGCTCATCTTCGATCGTGATTTCGAACTTGTCTTCTAAGTCCATGACGAGTTCCATGACTTCGAGAGAGTCAGCACCGAGGTCGTCTTTGAACGATTTATCAAGTGTGATTTCACTTTGTTCTTTTCCTAATTTTTCTGCGATTGCTTCTTGTACGTCTACTAAAATTTGTTCTTTTGTCATTTTAAAATCCCTCCATGAGTTGAGTATATAAGATGATTGCCGATTTGGCAAAGTACTACCGTTAGTTGTGTTACATCGTCATGCCGCCATCGACGGCAAGAGTTTGTCCTGTGATGTATCGCGCTTCATCTGAAGCGATGAAACTGACGAGTGAAGCAATATCGTCGGTTTGACCGAAGCGTTTCAACGGAATTTGCCCGAGTGACAGGTTCCGCTGTTCTTCTGTCAATTCGTCCGTCATGTCCGTTTCGATGAATCCTGGACAGATGGCATTGACTGTGACGCCTTTACTAGCGAGTTCACGTGCGACGGATTTCGTCAGCCCGATCAGACCCGCTTTCGCTGCGACATAGTTCGCTTGCCCTGGATTTCCGGAAATACCGACGACTGATGCGATGTTGATGATACGACCGCTTGTTTTTAACAACGGACGTGTCGCGGCTTGCGTGACGAGAAACGCCCCTTTCAGGTTCGTATCGATGACAGCATCGAAATCCGCTTCCTTCATGCGCATCAGCAAACCATCACGCGTGATGCCGGCATTATTGACGACACAATCCAGTTGACCGAATGTGTCGATCGTCTGTTTGATCATCTGTTTGACAGCATCTGCTTCAGCGACATTCGCTTGAATCGCGAGTGCCTCTCCGCCTGCTTCCTTGATTTCACGGACGACAGCTTCCGCCTTGTCCGTGCTTCCTGCATAGTTGACGACGACACGGAAACCATCTGTTGCCAATCGCTTCGCGATGGCAGCTCCGATGCCGCGTGACGCGCCAGTGACGAGTGCTACTTTACTCAACGAATTCCCTCCGCTTCCAATTGCTCAAGTGTCGTGATGCTGATGATCTTCGCATCTTTTTTGATTCGTTTCACGAGACCGCTCAACGGAGATGATGGACCGAACTCGATGAATGTATCCGCACCTTCTTCGATCAGACGCTCAACGCATGATTCGAATCGAACCGGTGAGTAGAGCTGCTGAACGAGCAAACGAATCAATTCGTCTGGTTGATCGTGGAACGCACTGTCGACGTTCGAGATGAATTTCGTCTTCGCCGCTTCAAACGGTGACGAGACGAGAATGTCTTCGAATCGTGGTGCGAATGGTGTCATGAGTGACGAATGGAACGCACCTGAGACATCAAGCGGTAAGACACGTTTTGCTCCGAGCTCTTTTAACTTCGCTGTAGCGGATTCGACCGCTGCGATTTGTCCGGAGATGACGAATTGCCCAGGACAGTTGTAGTTGGCGATTTGAACGATTTCTCCCGTCGCCGCAATCGATTCGACCGCGTGATGGGCTGCCTCGACATCATTCATGCCGATGACCGCCGCCATCGTTCCACCCGTGACTTGATTCATGAGTTTTCCGCGTTCGCGGACGAGATAGACGGCTTCAGACGGTGTGATGACAGAAGCTGCGACGAGCGCGCTATATTCTCCAACACTGTGTCCGAGTACGAAATCAGGTGTATGTCCTTGTGCTGCGTACTGCTGTGCGAGTAATGCACTGTGTGCGACGATGGCTGGTTGAGCGATATCTGTCGCTTTCAATTCATCCTTCGTCCCTGTCGTCATCAGCGTCGTCAGATCCAGACCAATTCGCGTTCCGAGGTCAGCGAGTGCTTGGCGTGTCTCGTCTTGCGTGATGAGCGTCTGTCCCATTCCAGGGGTTTGTGACCCTTGTCCCGGAAACATCCAAACTGTTTTCCCCATCTCGTCTCACTCCTTCTTAACGTGCTTCTGTTGCCTTCGCTTGAACGATTTTGGCAACGACTTCTTGTTCGACCATCTTCTCAGCTTGAACGAGCGCTCGGCTGAAGGCGTAGGCATTACTTGAACCATGCGCCTTAATGACCGGAGCCGCAATCCCGAATAGTCCGGCACCGCCATATTCTTCATAGGCGAGCAACTGCTTCATTTTTTTCAACTTCGGTTTCAGTACGAGAGCGGCGAGCTTTGATGTCCACGAGCTCATGAATTGTTCCTTCATGACACCCATGATCATACTGGCTGCCCCTTCTGTACTCTTAAGTAACGTATTGCCAGCAAAACCTTCCGTGACGATGACATCGACGTCACCGCTCATCGCTTCTCTCGCCTCGACGTTCCCAACGAAATGAATCGGTGCTGTCTCAAGTAGCGGATACGTTTCCTTCGTCAGTGCATTCCCTTTACCGGCTTCTGATCCGATATTCAGGAGTCCGACTTTGGGACGTGTGATGCCGCGAACTTGTTCTGCGTAGACAGACCCCATGATGGCATAATCGAGCAGATGCTCTGCCTTCGCATCCGGGTTGGCGCCAACATCTAAGATGACGACACCTTTCCCATTACGTGTCGGGAAAGTCGGGGCCAGTGCAGGACGGTCAACTCCTTCGATTCGACCGATGACGAACAATCCGGCAGTCATGAGCGCTCCCGTGTTGCCTGCTGAAATCAAGGCATCTGCCTCTCCTGATTTCACCAGGTTTGCAGCCACAACGAGTGAGCTATCTTTCTTGCGGCGAATCGCACGTACCGGTTCATCTTCTCCGGTGATGACGGATGCCGCGTGGACGATCGTCACGCGCGGATCCTCGATTGTGTATGAGCGTAATTTCAACTCATCTCCGACTAGTCGGATATCGATGTTTTCGTTTGGGCGTTCTGCCAAATAGGCAACGACTCCTTCTACGATGGCACGGGGTGCGTGGTCGCCCCCCATAGCGTCAACTGCTAAAATCATTTCGATTCCTCCTTACTACTTCGATACACCGTGAACTCACCGATGAAGACACATTCTTCACCGACATAACTCTCCACCGTGATGTCAGAACGACCATCTTGACGATGGGAACTGACGAATGCCTTTGCAACGACGCGTTCTCCGACGTGAACGGAGCGTGTGAACTGAACGTTCGCACGTGTCGTCAACGCGAGTTCATCGTCGATGAGCGCAATCGCAAGCGAGTTTGCCTGCGCGAACAAAATATGTCCGCGGGCGATCGCGTTCCGACTAAACGCATGTTCCGGCAAAATCTCAAGGATCGAGATCGCAGATGTATCGAGTTTCAGGTCAATCATATCACCAATGACTTCATTTTCAGTCAACGTACGCACATCATCCAGCCGTTCGGTCGCGACGTGTTTAATTCGCTCCCGTAATTCCGGAATCTTTAATTCCATCCGGTCGAGACGAATCGTCTGGATACTGACACGGAATCGTGTCGCCAGCGCTTCATCCGTGATGAACGGATTTTGCTCGATCGTCTGTAATAATTCTTGTTGTCTCTCTTTTTTAGGTACCCGCATGTATGTTCCTCCCACAAGAAGGATGACCACTATTATTACCTGGTACTAACAGTAGTATATATCCCTTGTTGTTCACTTTCAAGTATTATTCGATTCTTTCTCCTTCAAGTAGCCCTTGTCGTTCGATATAGTCACGCAAGACATCGTATTCCGGCGCTTGCCAAAAGGCGTCCGATCGCAGTAAGCGGACTGCATCTTGTCGCGCAGTTTCCATGACTTGAATATCGAGCGCAGGATCAGTCAAGACGAAGCGCGGTAATCCACTTTGTTCGGTACCGAAGAAATTTCCGGCTCCGCGCAGTTTTAAATCCTTTTCCGCTAGCTTGAAGCCATCGTTCGTCTCCGTCATAGTCTTGATCCGTTCTTTTCCCGTATCGGAAGAGGGATCGGCGATTAGAATACAGTAAGACTGGGCATTGCCTCGACCGACGCGCCCTCTTAATTGGTGTAATTGCGCAAGACCGAAGCGTTCTGCATCATGAATGACGATGATCGACGCGTTCGGAACGTTCACACCGACCTCGACGACCGTCGTTGAAACAAGGATTTGAACAGTATTCTCCTTAAACGCCTGCATGACCTCGTCTTTTTCTGAAGAAGTCAAGCGCCCATGCATCAAACCGACATGATAGGGCTTGAACCGCTCGGTCAATGTCGCATGTAATTCGATCGCATTTTGAACTTCGAGTGATTCGGATTCCTCGATCAATGGCGTGATGACGTAGGCTTGTCGACCTTGCGACAATTCTTTCTCGACGAACCCGAAAACGCGTTCCATCTGTTGCGGTTTCGCCCAGTAGGTCTCGATTTCCTTTCGTCCCGCCGGCATCTCATCGATGATCGAAACATCCATATCTCCAAAGACCGATATCGCAAGCGTACGCGGAATCGGTGTCGCTGTCATATATAATACATCTGCCTGTTCAGCTTTCGCGCGCAACCGCTTCCGTTGTTCGACACCAAAGCGATGTTGTTCATCGGTGATGACGAGGTGTAATGCCTTGAACTGGACGGTGTCTTGAATCAGCGCATGTGTTCCGACCAAGACGTCGATCTCTCCTGTTACAAGAGCTTCGAGCAAGTGTGCACGCGCTTTCCCTTTAACGGAACTCGTCAGTAAACCGACCCGAATCCCAAGTGGTTCAAGCAATGGGGCGAGCGACGCTGCATGCTGTTCCGCTAAAATTTCGGTCGGCACCATCAAGGCGCCTTGTTTTCCGGCACGAACCGTCGCGAACAAGGCGATGGCAGCGATGACGGTCTTCCCGCTTCCGACATCCCCTTGCAACAACCGATTCATTCGTTCGCCGCGACCGATGTCGTCTAGGATCTCTTTTGTCACACGTTGCTGGGCACCTGTCAGCGGAAACGGCAGGCTCTGGATGAAATTGGCAATATCCGTTTCATGAAGGGGAAGAGCAGTCCCTTGACCTTTCCGTCGTCCAAGACGTAACGCCTGTAATTTCAGTTGGAAATAGAGGCACTCCTCGTAGACATAACTGCGACGAGCAGCCGTTAACTCTTGTCGATTCGTTGGGAAATGAAGCGACTTTAACATCGTCATCCGGTCTTGTAACCGGTATGTCTTCCGGATACTATCCGGGATCCGTTCAGCTAATGCCTCAGTCTCCTTGAACGCCAAGTCGACGACGCGTCGGAATGTCTTCATCCGCATGTCACCCCGTAGCGAGTAGACCGGTGTCAATTCGCCTTCGATTGCTCCAAATTGCAATTCCGTCGCAGAGATCGTCATCCGGTGTAAGTCCCACTTGCCACTGACCGTCACTTCTGCCCCAAGTTGCAATTGGTCTTTGTAGAATGCTCGGTTGAACATCGTTACGGTCACACTATACCGTTCTTCAACGAGCAGACGGAACGTTAAACGATTCTTTCCTTTTCCGTAATAGCGCACAAGTGGTTCAGATTGGACTTGACCCGTGAACTTGACTTTATCCTCATGGATTGCTTCCGTTAGACTTCCCGTCACGAAGTCGTCATAACGAAACGGGACGTGCTCGAGCACGTCCGCAACGGTGAGAATATTCATCTCTTCTAGTTTTTTCGCCAAATCCCGTCCGACACCTTTTAATGTCTTGACGTCACGTGATGGATTCATTCGATAACTCTCCGAAGATTTTTGCTTCGAGCCAGCGACCAGTCGGCGTATTCGCGAGTCCACCTTTTGCTGTCTCGCGAAGCGCAGACGGCATCATCTGACCAATCTCATGCATGGCTGAGATGACTTCATCACACGGAATCCGTGACGTGATTCCAGCGAGTGCCATGTCGGCAGCGACAACAGCATTCGCCCCACCCATCGCATTGCGTTTCACGCATGGCACTTCGACGAGTCCTGCAACAGGATCACAGACGAGTCCAAGCATGTTCTTCAGCGCGATCGCAAAAGCATGCGCTGACTGATCCGGTGTTCCGCCCGCCATCTCAACGATGGCAGCTGCTGCCATCGCTGTTGCCGAACCGACTTCTGCTTGACAGCCACCAGCCGCTCCGGAAATCGATGCATTGTTCGCGACGACGAAACCAAACGCACCGGATGTGAACAAGAAGCGTAACATCTGCTCACGCGTTGGGTTTAAGCGATCTTTGACAGCAAATAACGTGCCTGGCACGACGCCGGCACTCCCTGCCGTTGGTGTCGCACAAATTTTTCCCATCGCAGCATTGACTTCATTCGTTCCGATTGCCTTACTAACGGCGTCCAATAATAAATCACCGGATAATCCTTTACCTGAAGCACGGTACCGTTGAAGCAAGACAGCATCCCCACCGGTCAGTCCTGTCACCGACTGGACACCGTCACCATCAAGTGAACGAGCGACTGCTTCTTCCATCACTTGCAGGTTTCGTTCCATCATCGCATAGACTTCATCTCGCTCTAAATGACGAACCGTCATCTCTTGCTCGATCATGACTTCCGAAATCGGAATATTTCGTTCCGTCGCGATGGCGACGAGTTCTTTTACGGATTTAAACATGTCTTCACTCTCCCATCATGACGGCACGCTCGACTTGAGGTAACCGATCGATTTCTTCCAACACTTCTGCCGTTATCCGGTCATCAATCTCAATTGCCATAAGTGCTTGTTTTCCTTTTTCATGCCGTGACACTTCCATATGCCCGATATTGATTTCGTAATCAGCCAAAATGCTCGTCACGGCTGCGATCGCACCAAAACGGTCATGGTGTAAGACGACGAGTGCCGGTCCCCCACCGGACAAACGAAGCGGTACACCATTTAATTCCGTGATTTCAATCGTTCCCCCACCAATTGAAATACCAACCAATTCAAACTCTTCTACTCCATTCGTCAAATGGACACGAGCCGTATTCGGATGATCCGTCAACGCCTCACTCGTCTCAAAATGAATCTCAATCCCTTTCGACTTCGCGATATCGATCGATTGTGGAATCCGGTCGTCAAACGTATCGTATCCGAGAACACCGCCGATGATGGCGACATCCGTTCCATGTCCACGATACGTATCCGCGAATGAACCGTAAAACGTGATGTGGATGACAGTAGGCGTTTCCCCGAATAATTTACCCGCCATCAATCCAATCCGTGCAGCTCCTGCTGTATGCGAGCTCGATGGACCAACCATGACTGGTCCGATGATGTCAAAGACGCTACGATATTTCATTTCTTTTCCCCTCTCTATGAAACAAACGAAATCCCACCTCTATTATCGCAGATGGTGGGATTCGTGAAAAGGCTAGTCGCCCTTTTTCAGTATGATGGTTTTATTCGACGCTTAAAATGTACGAATAAAGTGGTTGTTTGCCGTCGTGGACTTCCACCTCAGCATCCGGATTGACCGATTCGATGTACGCGACGAGGTCGTCGACTTCTTCTGTTGAGACGCCTTCACCGTAAAGAACCGTGATGATTTCGTCGTCCTCAGTGACGAGTGTATCGACGAGTTTCTTGACTGCACCAAGACTTGAAGCGTCCGTAGCGACGATTTGTTTTTCAGCAATCGCCATATGGTCGTCCTTCTTGATTTCTACACCATCGATGTTCGTATCACGTACGGCATATGTGACTTGTCCCGACTTAACGGCTGCAATCGCATCTGCCATGTGCGCTTCGTTCTCTTCGACAGTCGCTTCTGGATTATAGACGATTGTTGCTGCTAAACCTTGTGGAACTGTTTTTGATTTCACGACCGTCACACCACAATTCGCAACAGATGCTGCTTGTTCAGCGGCCATGATGATGTTTGAGTTGTTTGGATAGACATAAACGTGTTCAGCGTGTGCATCCTCGATCGCCTTAACGATATCTTCAGTCGACGGGTTCATCGTTTGTCCGCCTTCGATGACGACACTGACACCGAGTGATTTAAAGAGTTCGCTGATTCCTTCACCCATTGCGACTGTCACGAGGGCTGCTTTCGCTTTTGCCTTCGGTGCAGCGACTGGAGTGACTTGGTTCGCACCTTCTTCTTCAAGGATCGTCGAGTGTTGTTGACGCATGTTTTCAATCTTAACAGCGACGAGTTCACCGAAACGTTGTCCTTTTGTGATGACTTCTCCTGGTGTTTCAACGTGGACGTGAACTTTAAGGAGTTCTTCATCCGCTACGACGAGCAATGAATCACCGAATTCCGCTAATTCGTTACGGAAGTCTTCTTCGCTGAATGGTGCATTCGCAAGCTTGTCATCTTGGAAACGAACCATGATTTCCGTACAGTAACCGTAATGGATTTCTTCTGTCGACATGAAGCTTTGAGCCGTTTTATGATGCTCTGCTTCGACGAGTGCTTCCATGACAGGCGCATGCGGTTTGTCGAGTTCTTTTCCTTCGAGTGTTGCGAGGAATCCTTCATAGATACAGACGAGACCTTGACCACCAGAGTCAACGACGCCGACTTCTTTTAATACCGGAAGAAGTTCTGGTGTACCGTCGAGCGATACTTTCGAAGCTTCGACGAGTTGACGCATCAACTCTAAGAAATCCGTCGTCGTCTCAGATTGTGCGATAGCAGCGACAGCTGTTTCACGGGCAACCGTCAAGATTGTTCCTTCAACCGGTTTCATGACTGCTTTGTATGCTGTATCGACACCTTTTTGTAACGCATCTGCGAATTCCTTCGTATCAATCGTTGTTTTGCCTTCGATTGATTTCGAGAATCCACGGAACAATTGACTTAAGATGACGCCAGAGTTTCCGCGCGCCCCCATCAATAATCCACGTGCGAAGACGTTCGCGACTTCCGATACAGAATCCGAAGTTGATTTACCTGCTTCTTTTGCACCTGAAGTCATCGTCAAATTCATGTTCGTTCCCGTATCACCATCTGGCACAGGGAAGACGTTCAATGAATCGACGAAATCTGCATTTTGATAGAGATTCGCCGCGCCATTTTGAATCATCTTGACTAACTGCGCTCCTGTTAAACGATCTACACTCACTAAAGTTTCCTCCTCTATTCCCGCCTTAGACATTCGTCAAGCGGACTCCTTGGACAAAGATGTTCACAGATGTCACGTCAAGACCTAGTGCCTGACTGAGCGTGTATTTCACGCGACTCTGTACGTTGTTCGCCACCTCTGAGATTTTCGTTCCATAGCTTACGATGATATGCATATCGATATGGACCTGCTCTGAAGCCTGTCGAACGATGACACCGCGTGCAAAGTTCTCACGTTTTAAGAGTTCAGCAAGACCATCCTTGATTTGAGACTGGGATGCCATACCAACGACACCAAAACATTCCATTGCTGCG
This sequence comes from Exiguobacterium sp. s191, assembly GCF_018618955.1. Lineage (NCBI taxonomy): Bacteria > Bacillati > Bacillota > Bacilli > Caryophanales > Exiguobacterium > Exiguobacterium sp. s191. The sequence goes on from NZ_JACSNC010000001.1 coordinate 1,338,129, forward strand.
CCGCCCGCAAGTTGCGCGACGACATCATTATCTACATCAATCTTTCCATAGGTCGTTTTCATCTCGATCGCCACCTGAGTAGCCCCCTTTGAATATTGTATTCTTCTCATAATTCTACTATAAGGACCTACTATTGAAAAGTCGCCGTACTGACTATACAATGAATAAGTGAAAAATAGTAGCGGTCAAATGAACTTTTACCATCATCCTCATCCATTATTTTAAATTTCGAGGTTGTCTGTCAAGTTTTTTTCTTGTCAGCTACTTTTTTTATGTTGCAACCGCCCTGACACCATGCTAAGATAGCAAAGTGTCTATTAGGACGAACGCAAAACAACATAAAAGGAGGCGGAACGCATGGCACGTAAATGCTACGTTACTGGGAAATCGCCAAAGTCGGGTAACAACCGTTCACACGCATTGAACAAAACAAAACGTACTTGGGGAGTCAACGTACAAAAAGTACGTATCCTCGTCGACGGTAAGCCGAAAAAGGTTTGGGTTTCAGCTCGAGCTCTTAAATCAGGTAAAGTCGAACGCGTATAAGGCGCAACCACCGGATGGGAATCTTCCCTTCCGGTTTTTTTATGCCCTCATTTATTTTTCTCATAAACTAATTGTCGCTTTTATTGAGAACGCTTACAATAGGAACGTACTTTATTTTGTCAGAATTGGGGGAAGTCATCATGCAACTCAAACGAGAGATGACGAGTCGACACCTGTTCATGATTTCACTCGGCGGAATCATCGGAACAGGCTTATTTTTAGGGTCAGGATTAACGATTTCACAAGCAGGACCTCTCGGGGCGGTCCTCAGTTACATCGTGGGTGGGACCATCATGTATCTGACGATGTTATGTCTAGGAGAATTAGCGGTCTATCTGCCGGTCTCGGGGTCATTTCAGACCTATACGACCCGATTCATCGGACCAGGGGTCGGCTTTGCCGTCGGTTGGATTTATTGGCTCGGCTGGGCCGTGACGGTGGCACTCGAAATTACAGCTGCCGGCAGTTTGATGGACCGCTGGTTTCCGAACGTACCCGTTGTCGTCTGGTGTACCGTCTTTACGGTCTTGCTGTTCGGTCTGAATGCCGTCTCCGCCAAAGCATTCGGTGAAGCTGAATTCTGGTTCTCGAGTTTGAAGGTCCTCGCGATCCTGTTCTTCATCATTCTAGGTGGCGCTGCTTGGTTCGGCTGGTTACCGATGGAAGCAGATCGTCCGACATCGTTATTTGCGAACTTTACGGCAAGCGGTTGGTTTCCAAACGGGATTCTCGGTGTCTTGACGACGATGATTGCCGTCAACTTCGCCTTCCAAGGAACGGAATTGATCGGTGTTGCGGCTGGGGAGTCCGACACGCCCGAAAAATCGATTCCAAAAGCCATCCGCAATACAGTCTGGCGGACGTTCATCTTCTTCGTCTTATCGATTACGATCGTTGGTGCATTAATTCCTTATGAAACAGCTGGCGGAGTCAGCAGTCCGTTCATCATGGTCTTTGATGCGATCGGTATTCCGTACGCTGCTGATTTGATGAACATCGTCGTCTTGACAGCGTTGTTGTCCGTCGGAAACTCCGGATTATATGCGGCGACTCGGATGTTATGGGCAATGGCGCAAGAAGGGATGATTTCAAAGAAATTATCTTACGTCAATGCACGTGGTGTGCCGATGCGGGCGTTGCTCTTTACGATGATGTTCGCGATGTTATCGCTTCTGACCGCATTTTTCGCAGAAGATACCGTCTTCATTTGGCTCTTGTCCTTAGCCGGACTCGGGGCTCAAGTCGGCTGGATTTCAATCTCTGCTTCGCAGCTTGCATTTCGTCGTCAGTTCGTCCGAAACGGACACGATGTATCCGAACTGAAATTCAAGACACCACTCTATCCGGTGTTACCACTGATTTCGTTGACACTTAACGTCGTCGTCCTCGTCAGTCTTGCGTTTCAAGCGGATCAACGAATCGCACTATACATCGGTGTTCCTTTCTTCCTTGTCATGTGGGGAAGTTATCATCTCTTCGTCAAAGGAAAACATCTATCCGCTCAAAGCGACATCCGTGTCGCCCCTTCTCAACTCGAAGAATAATTTCATCTAAAAAGAGGCCGCGGAGTCATCCACGGCCTCTTTCCTATGATTGTGCTATTCCTTAAGCGTCCGCATCATCAATAGTTCTCCTTGATGGAGCTCTACCTTCGCTTCTGACGCACACCATTCATTACTGACGGTCAAGGAACCTCCGACCGGTACTGGATGTGCATCAAGTGGATATTTGACTCCGGATAAGCTTAAAGTCGATGGTACGAGTGGAATGAACGAAAGATAATGATAGCTCCCTGCTTCGACTGCATACGTTCCCTCAGCCAAGTATCGTACCTCTTCTCGTTTCGTCACGAGTCGTGCCTCTGGGTATCGCTTCAATAGATATACATTTTGGACGGTCATGTCGAGCCGCCCACCTGTCGCCCCGATAATGAAGGTATCCTCAAACTGTTTCTTCTCTGAGACTGTACGAAGTGCCAGTTCGAGATCCGTTTCATCTTTCTCGGCCGGATGAACGATTGCCCCTTCTGGTACATAACCAAGAGAATCAAAATCACCAATCGTCAGGTCGCATGTCAGCCCAAACGATTCAATCGTCTGAACACCACCGTCGACACCGACGATAAAGTCACCTGGCTGACAAAACGTCCGTAAATCCGGCGCTTCTTCTCGCGGACCGGCACAGACGAGAATCGCCCGCATCTCAGACGCCTCGTGCCGAATAACGGAGTAAGCGTGGCGCAGTCGTGAATAAAAGACCCGCAACGACACCACAAAGAACGTAAGACGGTACCATGTATGTCGCGTTATAAATCAATGAATACGGTACGACTGGACCTTCGGCATACTCGGCAAAAAAGACGATTCCACTGATGACATGACATATATAACGGAGTCCTGCGCCTAATAACGTCGCCAGGAGAACGAACGCCATCAAGCTTTTCTTTTGTCCATTGCGCGCGGCTAGTCTGACTTGACGCGCGAACAGACCACTTAATCCGACGACACCATACGCAATCGTATAGTCAAGCATCGGTTGAACGATCGTCAAGACTTGTGGAGCGAACATCAATTGAATCGTACCGACAAGCGCTCCCGTGACGACCCCTCCGACGACACCGTGGCGAAATGCCATGACGAAGATCGGTAACATCGCTAAGCTGATTGAGCCTCCTTGTGGCATTTTGAATGGAATCAGTAAATCAAAGACGACTCCGAGACTGGCGAAGATGGCAATTTCCATCATCATTTGTAACCGTTTCATGCTATTTTCCTCCTTCATTGTACGAGAGGACGCAAAAAGGCAGTACGACGAACGCCGTACTGCCTGCGTGCGCCACATCCCTACGTCCGTTTGAACGGAACAGGTTCGAAGGGTTAAAGTCTAAAAGACTCCTCTCAGCCGCTTTTCAAGCGACACCCCTTGCGGTCATCATATTTCGTTTTCTCGTTCTTATTATACGGCAGCCCCTTGACGAATGCTAGTGATCGCTTCCGCATAATCTGGTGCATTGTAGATTGCTGATCCTGCGACGAGAACGTTCGCACCGTTATCGATGCAAAGCTTTGCCGTTTCCGGATTGACGCCACCGTCAATCTCGATTTCAAATGTCAGACCACGCTCTGCTTTCATTTGCGCAAGTGCTGCGAGTTTCGGCATGACACGCTCGATGAAGGCTTGTCCACCGAAGCCCGGATTGACCGTCATCAATAAAACCATATCGACATCCTCAAGGACGTGTTCAATCGTTGATAATGGCGTATGGGGATTCAAGACGACTCCTGCCTTTGCGCCCGCTGCTTTGATTTGTTGCAAGACACGATGGACATGATTCGTCGCTTCGACGTGGAACGTCACGATGTCCGCCCCTGCTTTGACGAAATCCTCGACGAAACGTTCTGGCTGGTCGATCATCAAATGGACATCGAGAATCATATCCGTCTTTTGACGTAAGCTGCTAAGCACAGGTAATCCAAATGAGATGTTCGGTACGAACTGACCGTCCATGACATCAAAATGGATATAGTCCGCGCCTGCTGCTTCGACTGCTTTAACATCGCGTTCGAGATTCGCAAAATCTGCTGATAAGATAGATGGTGCAATTTTAATCATCTTCAATACCTCCGGGCTCGATTCTTGATTTCGTCTATAAACATACCATAGTTCTCATAACGAGAGGACATGATTTCTTGGGCTTCGACGGCTTCCTTGACGGCACAACCGGGTTCATTCAAATGCAAGCAACCTCGGTATTTGCAATCATCTTGTACAGCCACGAATTCAGGGAAACTCCACCGTACATCCTCGATTTCCATATCATACGGAAAATCGAGGTTCGAGAAACCTGGCGTATCGGCAATCAATCCTTCGGCAAGCGGCATCAATGTGACGTGGCGCGTCGTATGACGTCCTCGTCCGAGTGATTTCGAGATCGCACTTGTTTCTAAATCAAGAGAGGGTTCCAGTGCATTGAGCAATGAACTTTTCCCGACACCGGATTGTCCGGCGAGAACGCTCGTTTTTCCAGCAAGTAACGGACGGACTTGCTCAACACCTGCCAACGTCTCACTTGATGTCTCGATGACCGTATACCCAATCTTCCGGTAAGCGGCAATCGCCTCTCGGACAGCCGGTCCTTTAACATCGTCCAGCAAATCCATCTTCGTCAACAGGATGACGGGTTGAATTTCCTTCGCTTCGATCAAAACGAGAAATCGGTCGAGCAAGTGCGCTGAAAAATCAGGTTCTGCCGCCGAGACGACGAGCAATGCCTGGTCGATATTCGCGACTGGAGGGCGTACTAAAAAGTTGTCCCGCTCCTTCACTTCGAGAATATATCCCGTCTCACTTTCGATATGAAGAACGACCTCGTCTCCGACAACTGGACTGATGCCGCGTTTTCGGAAATTCCCTCTTGCCCGTGAACGGACCTCTCCTTCTGGTGTCATGACATCATAAAAGCCACCCTGCAGGCGTATGATCGTTCCTTCTCGATTCTCTTCGATGCGTTGTTCCGTCATCCTATGCACTCCTTTTTCATCACATTCATTGTGCGTCTTTTGCTTGATTGTACGTGATGGTTTTTGAACGATATACCGTATCGTCTTTATAGATCGTAATTTTTCCTTCTTCTCCCGGATCGATTGTCACCGGCACGTCGAATGTCTCATCTTGATCAATCGATTCCTCGATGACGGTCCGCTTCCCTTTCGCGTCTTCCGTCTCAATCCGGATGACTTGTTTCGGTGGTTCCTCGTCCTCGTTCTCGCTGACCGCATCATAGACGACCTTTTCAGGGAACGTTGCCGTCACCGTTTTTTCTTCCTCACCTTTTGAGATGAACACAGTCACGGAGTCGTTCGGTTCGACTTGTGCTCCTGCTTGCGGGAATTGACGGATGACTTGATCGAGCTTCACGTCACTTGAAAATTCTTGTTCAAACGTGCCGTCGAGACCCATTTCATCGAGATACGCTTTTGCTTCATCACTCGATAAGTTCGTCAAATCTTTCAATTCAAAGGACGAAGTTCCTTCTGAGACAGTGATCGTAATCGTCTGTTCTTTTGCGATCACTTCCGTTCCAGCAGAGATCGATTGTCGGATAACATTACCTCGCGCGATTTCATCCGACTTTTCACGTTCGACTTCGACTTTTGCGAATCCAGCCTCTTTTAATGTGGCGATCGCCTCTTTTTCAGCGTCATCTGTCACATCCGGTACTTCGACCGGAGCACTACCTGTAGAGACGACCAAGTTGACTGTCGAACCCTTCTTGACTTGTGCGTTTTCACGCGGTGTCTGACTGATGACATCGCCTTCCTCGACTGTATCGCTATTTCGTTCTGTCGTCTCAACAACGAATCCAAGTTTCTCAAGCTTCGTTTCCGCTTCGTCTCCATCCGACTTGACGACAGATGGTACGGTGACCGTTGGATCTGGCCACATCGCAAACGTCGTAGCTGCACCACCTAGCAATATGAGCAATAAGAGGACGATCCACCAGCGTTTTTTCTTTTTCTTTTCCGGTGTTTTCGGTTGAACGGTCGTGACAGCGGGTGATTCTGGTTCCGCTTTTGATTCTTCTGGCACTTGTACAGGCGATAAGACCATCGTCTTTTCCATCTCATCCTCTTCTGCACCACGGATGCCTTCACTTGCTCGTTCGTCAGACAACGCCGTCACCATATCTGTCTTAAAGGCTGCGACGGACTGTTGGCGGTCATGCGGTGCTTTTGCGAGCGCCTGCATGATACAGTTCTCAAGCGCTTGTGGCACTTTCGGATTCAAGACGGATGGGCGACGCGGTGTATCTTGCAGATGCTTTAAAGCAATCGCAACCGGTGAATCACCTTCGAACGGGACTTGTCCTGTAACAAGTTCGTATAATACAGCACCAAGCGAATAGATATCCGACTTCTCATCCGCAAATTTACCTTTTGCTTGTTCTGGTGAAAAGTAATGGACGGATCCAAGGACTGACATCGTATGCGTCAGCGTCGCATTCGACATTGCCACAGCGATTCCGAAATCCGTTACTTTGACGGTACCATCTTCTCGAATCAACATGTTTTGCGGTTTGATATCGCGATGGATGATCCGGTGTGCATGGGCGTGATCGATCGCATCACAAATTTGAGCGATGATATCGACGGCCTGCGGCACAGGTAATGCTTGATTTTCACAAAATGTTTTTAATGTCATACCATCGATATACTCCATGACGATGTAATAGATGGCATCTTCTTCGCCTACATCATAGACGGCAACGATGTTTGGATGATTCAAGCTGGTAGCAGCATGCGCTTCACGTTCGAATCGACGAATGAACTGTTCGTCATGCGAAAATTCAGTCCGTAAAATCTTAATGGCAACATGACGCTTTAAAATCTCATCATAGGCTTGATAGACATTCGCCATCCCGCCACTTCCAACTAGCCGTTCTATGCGGTAGCGGTCATTTAATCGATCTCCGTATCGCATATTCAGACCCTCTTTCTTTCTTTGAACCGGATGGCGGCAATCGTAATATTATCCGCGCCTCCTCGAGCATTCGCTTCTTTCACCAATCGTCCAACGATCTCATCAAGCGGCTCATCCTGTAAGATGATCTGTTCGATGACATCATCTGGCACTTCATCGGTCAATCCGTCACTACAGACGAGGACGAGGTCATAGTCTGGAGCATCTCTGACTTGAATGTCGACTTCGACTGTTTCGTTCGAGCCGACCGACCGTGTGATGACATTCTTACGTGGATGATTTTCGACTTCCTCATCCGAAAGTTCCCCCATTTGTCGTAACATGTTGACGTAAGAATGATCATCCGTCAATTGTTTTAACGCCGTACCTTCAAGGGCATAGACCCTACTATCTCCAACATGACCGATGACGAGCAAATCTTCGACCCAGCATACGCAGGCAATGGTCGTTCCGACGATTGCAAGTTGCTCGTCTTTTGAAAACTGAAGAATCCGGGCATTTGCCTCGGCTACACGTTGTTCTATCCATTCAGACAATTCCATCGGACGATTTGGCATGAGTGAAAAGGATGCTTCAAATACCTCGCTAACGATCGCACTTGCGATATCGCCAGCAGCATGACCTCCCATACCGTCCGCAACGACGGCAAGACCACGTTCGGCGTTCCCGACGAGTAATACCGTATCCTCATTTTTAGTCCTGACTTTCCCAGTAGTCGAAAGGTGAGCTAGCTCCATGACAGTCCTCCGTTCGTGTCAATCTTCTCGTTTTTTAAACGCGGCAATATAGAAGCCATCCGTTCCGACTGTCGTCGGTAACAACTTGAGTTCTGCTCGATCCCCGATCAGATGTCGCACGGATTCTGGCATTCGTGCCGCGAAGGATGTGTCAAAATCGAACCCTTGATCGAGAATGAACGCTGTCTGCTCCTCGTTCTCGGTCGGATCAATCGTACAAGTCGAATAGACAAAGGTTCCACCCTTTTTAACGAGTGGTAAGACAGATGTCAGAATATCTCGTTGAATTTTCGGGAGTTGCTCGAGTTGTTCCGGGCGTTTCGTCCATTTGATATCTGGTTTTCTTCGAATGACACCGAGTCCTGAACAAGGTGCGTCGACAAGAATCCGATCAAACGATTCTACTTCAAAGCGGTCTCCTGCTTTACGAGCATCTAACGCTTCTGCTTGAACAGTCGTAAGACCTAATCGTGTCGCTTGCTGTTCAATCAATTTAATCTTATGTGGATGAAGATCAAGTGCCTGTAGTGTTCCCGTCGTCAAACCTTCAGCAATATGCATCGCTTTCCCACCAGGTGCGGCACAGCTGTCAAGTACATGATCAGATGTTTCTGCACCGAGTGCACGGGCGACGAGCATTGAGCTCTCATCCTGCAGAGAAAGATACCCACGGTCAATCAGATCCGTTTTTTGAACGCTTCCTCGTTCGATTTCGAGACCGTCTGGCGCGACCGTAGATGGTTTTGCCGTCACACCTTGATCGAGTAGAAGCTCGATCGCTTCCTCTCGCGTCGTCTTCGTCCGATTGATGCGAACCGTGACCGGTGCAGGTGTGTTATTCAATTGACAGATTTGAAGTGTTTCTTCTGGACCAAACAGTTCAATCCAGCGTTCGACGAGCCACTGCGGGTGACTCGTTTCGATGCTGATTCGTTTTGCAACAGGCTCGATCTCAGCGAAATGAGGCATTCCCGCCCGCAATACATTCCGGAGCACTCCGTTGACGACTTTCGAGACGTGGACTTTTCCACGTTTTTTAGCAATCTCGACAGCTTCATGGATGACGGCATGATCCGGTACACGATCAAGATAAAACAATTGATACACACTCATCCGTAACAACGGACGCATGAACGGATCAAGTTTTTTCTGTTTCGCTAGATATGGCTCCAAAATATAATCCAGTGTCAATTCACGACTGAGCGTCCCGTAGACGAGTTCCGTGAACAAGCCGACATCTGTTGCTGAGATAGCACGCTTTTCAAGCATCTGGTGGACGGTGATTGTCGAGAAGGCACCACCTTGACCAATTTTCATCAGTGTCGTTACTGCTGCGTCACGTACATTCATGCATTCTCACCTACTTGTTGTCCGAGTTCAAGCGATTGACCGATCCCGCGCATGAACGTAGCACCGTCCATCCGTTTTTTTCCGGACGGCTGTAAGTCGATCAGCTTCAACGCTGTCTCCGAACCTGTCGCGATGACGGGACCATCCGCTTCTAAAGCGATGATTTCGCCTGGTCGTCCCGTTCCTTTGACTTTCGTCGCGAAAAAGACTTTCAATCGGTCATCACCAAGCATCGTATACGTACTTGGGAAAGGATTCATTCCTCGGATTTGATCATAGAGTGTCTCACCCGGTAACGTAAAATCAAGTCGTTCCCGCTCGCGTGAGATGTTCGGCGCAAACGTCGCTTCTGCCTCATCTTGCGCTTCCGGTGTCAATTCACCTGCGAACAGACGCGGTAAGGTCTCAAGCAATAGTCGCGCTCCTGCGTCCGCTAACTTTTCAAACATCGTTCCGACTGTATCGGTCTCTTCGATCGGAACAATGATTTTTGACAACATATCACCGGCATCCAGTCGATCGACCATATACATGATCGTCACGCCTGTCTCTTTTTCTCCATCGATGATTGCTTGATGAATCGGTGCACCGCCACGATATTTCGGTAGGAGTGACGCATGGACGTTGATCGCCCCAAAACGTGGTGCTTCTAAAATCGCTGTCGGTACAATCTGACCGTAAGCTGCCGTGATAATGAGATCTGGTTTTAAATCAAGGACGTCCTGATAGTCTTCACGAATCCGTTTCGGTTGCAACACAGGAATATCGTGTTCCATCGCGACGAGTTTCACAGGTGTCGGTTTGACTTCCCGTTTTCGTCCGACCGGCTTATCTGGTTGCGATACGACACCGACGACGTCATACCCAGCATCGATCACTTCACGCAGTGTCCCTGCCGCAAACTCAGGTGTCCCCATGAAAACGACGCGCGGTTTTTCTTGCTCGACGAGTTTATCCGTGAACAGGACACCGTCTAAATGATCCATCTCGTGCTGGATGGCACGTGCAAAAAAGCCGTTTGCCTTGATTTTGACCGTCCGCCCGAGACGATTTTGCGACTTGACGACGATGCGGTCGAACCGTTCGACCGGTCCGAAAATGCCTGGCATGCTGAGGCATCCTTCGTCATCGATTTGTGAACCATCGGCTTCGATGATTTCCGGATTGATCAGCTCGATCGGTCCTGTCTCATCATCCGTATGGACGACAGCTACACGGATCGGTTGATTGATTTGCGGTGCCGCTAAGCCGACACCATCATATTCGTACATCGTATCGAACATCCGGTCGATCATCTTACCGAGTTTTTTATCGAACTTCGTGACAGGTTCACATACCTGTCGTAATACATCATTTGGTACTTCTACTACTTTATACATACAGACACCTCACATGAATACAAATGGATTCAAGTCGATCGCGACTTGTGTTTTTGATTTTTGACGACGGGCTAAGATATCACGGAGATGTGTCCGGACATCTTCCTGCCCTTTATGTTTAATTAAGACCTGTTGTCGGTACATATTCTTCAGTCGAGCAAGTGGCGCATCGAACGGTCCATTGACGACTAAGTCCTCCGATTCGAAAGCCCGCAGCTCGGAAGCAATCTGTTGCGCTTCTGCTTGTGCTTCGAGTGGATGTGTCGCCGAGACCGTGATCAAGCCAAGGAACCAGAATGGAGGGTGTCCCCCGAGTTTGCGCAACTGCATCTCCCGCTTATAGAACGTTTCGTAATCATGCTGTTTCGCCGTCTGAATGACGTAGTGCTCAGGATTATAGGTCTGGATGATCGACTGTCCGGCGAGTTGCCCCCGCCCGGCACGACCCGACACTTGCGTGATCAACTGGAACGTTCGCTCACTTGCCCGAAAATCCGGAATGCCGAGCGTCGCATCAGCAGCGAGCACCCCTACGAGCGTGACATTTGGAAAGTCGAGACCTTTTGCGATCATCTGTGTCCCGAGAAGAATGTTCCCTTCCTTACGCTCGAAGGCATCGAGTAACTTCTCGTGTGCGCCTTTACGAGACGTCGTATCTTGATCCATCCGAATAATCCGTGCTTCCGGAATCAAATGCGCCAACTCTTCCTCGATCTTTTGCGTCCCCGTTCCGAACTGACGAATCTTCGTCGATTCACAGGACGGACAAGTTTTCGGCATCGCCGCCTCGAATCCACAATAGTGGCACTTCAAGCGATCTTCATGTTGATGATACGTTAAATTGACGGCACAATGCGGACATTGAAGCGTCTCCCCGCAATCCCGACATAAGACGAATGTCGTGTACCCACGACGGTTCAAAAGTAATACTGTCTGTTCCCCACGCTCGATTCGTTCTTTGATACCTTCGACGAGCGCGAGGCTGAACGGAGTCCGATTGCCCCGTTCAAGTTCTTTACGCATATCAACGATGTCGACCGGAGGCAGTTCCCCACCGAATCGTTCGCGAAGCGGTAAGTAACGATAGACCCCTTTTTGTGCCCGCGCATACGTCTCAAGTAATGGCGTTGCACTTCCGAGCACGACGGGACAACGATGATAGGCCGCTCGCCATTTTGCAACATCACGCGTATGATAGCGCGGATTCTCTTCTTGTTTATAGGTTGTTTCATGTTCTTCATCGAGAATGATGATTCCGATATTCGTCAGCGGCGCAAACACGGCGGACCGTGCACCGACGACGACATCGACCTCGCCTTGAGCGATTTTGCGCCACTCATCATACTTTTCTCCGAGCGATAGACCGCTATGCAGGACAGCGACCCGTTCTCCGAAACGACGTTTGAACCGTTTGACCATCATCGGTGTCAGACTGATTTCAGGGACGAGCAAGATCGCTTGTCTACCGCGTTCGAGTTGTGCATGAATCGATTCAAGATAGACTTCCGTCTTACCGCTTCCTGTTACGCCATGTAACAAAAACGTTCCGGTCTCAGCTTCAGCCGTAATCGCCGAGACAGCTTCCTGTTGCTTTTCCGTCAAAGAGGACGGCACAAAGATGTCTTGGACGAGATGTTCGTAAGGATTTCGCCGTACATCAATCGTCTCGACTTCAATGATGCTTTTTTTCTCGAGGGCGTTCAACGTCGCGCTCGTTGCGCCCGTCGCCTGCTTGATTTCACTCCAAAGCGCATTCGGAAATTCTTGGATATACGCATACAGTGCCGCTTGTTGACTCGCTTGTTTCGTAAAAGTTGCCTGTTCCTCTAGGAGACGAATCCGTTTATCCGTCTTTGACGTCTTTTTCTCGCGAATGACCGGTTGAAGCGTCACGTCAGCTTGTTTCGCCGCTGTTAAGATGATTTGTTGGACTTCCGTTGGTAATTGACTCATTTTCTTACCATGATATGCCCGAAGTGGGCCCGACTCGACTATGACCAGTTTATCATAACTCACCTTTAAGGCAGCCGGCAGCATCGCAAGCAACGCCGTCGCCTGAAAACACAAGGTCGTTTCTGATAGATAAGCCGACAGCTCGAGTAATTCTTGCGTATAGGTCGGCGTCTCATCTAAGACACGAACAATCGATTTGACGTTCGTCAAATCAGAGGTTGCTTTCGTTCCTACGACGATCCCAAGCAACGCACGTGGACCGAACGGAACCTCTACGCGCATTCCGGGAACAATCAGCTCCTGCCAGAGTTCCGGCACGGCATAATCAAACGGACGATCGACGGTGGCCGCTGCGACATCGACGATGACTTCAGCTATCATGCCAATGCCTCCGCAAATTGGCGCATGAGCAATTTAGCGAGCGTCGATTTCAATTGTTGATCGTATCGCGTGACGGAATCATTCTTCCCAAAAACGACGACCTCATTTTCGTCGCTGACAAATCCGATGTCAGAACGAGAGACATCATTCGCGACAATGAAATCCGCTTTCTTTCGGACGAGTTTCTGTTTCGCGAACGTCTCGACGTCCGTCGTCTCCGCTGCAAATCCAACTAATACCTGATGTTCTTTCTGCTCACCGAGCGTCTTCAGAATATCCGTCGTCTCCTCGAGTTCAATCCGCAATGGTCCGTGAATTTTCTTCTGCTTCTGATCGTACTGGACAGACGGTCGATAGTCAGCTACGGCAGCGGACATGATGACGATGTCTTGCGTCACATAGTCACGTAACATGGCTTCGAGCATCTCTTCTCCCGACTCGACGGCAATCGTTTCGATGCCAGCCGGTAGTCCGATCCGAAGGGGCCCGTGTACGAGCGTGACATCTGCTCCTGCGTCTCTTGCTGCTTCCGCAAGTGCAATGCCTGTCTTTCCTGAAGAGTCATTCGTCAAGTAACGGACCGGATCAATCCGTTCAACGGTCGGACCTGCACTGATCAAGACTTTTCGCCCGGCTAGATACTTATCTTCAAAGAAGGTTGAGAGTGTTGCGACTAAGTCTTCCGGTTCGGGTAAACGACCTTTCCCGACCCAACCACATGCGAGATTTCCGACTCCCGGTGCAATCACCTGGACACCGTCCTGCTTGAGTTGTTCAATATTGCGAACTGTCGCCGGATGTTCGAGCATGTTGACATTCATCGCCGGTGCGACGATGACGGGACACGTTGCTGCAAGGATCGTCGTCGTAATGAAGTCATCTGCGATCCCGTGCGCGAGTTTTGCAATCAAGTTCGCGGTCGCTGGTGCGACGACGATTAAGTCCGCTTCGTCCGCTAAATCGATATGGGCGATTTTTGACGGATCATGCTCGATGAAGACATTGTCATAGACCGCTTTTCGCGTCAGTGCTTCAAACGTCGTCTTACCGACGAATTGTTGCGCATTACGCGTCATCGCGACTTGAACGTGTGCGCCTGCTTGAACGAGTTTGGAAGCGAGTGCTGCTGATTTATAGGAAGCGATTCCACCGCCGACACACAGTAGAATGTTTCGGTTGGTTAACATGTAGGTGTCCTCCTTATTGAAAAAAACAGCCACGATGACAAGTGGCTGCTTCAAAATTAGTCTTGCGGTTGGTTCGTGACGGATACTTCTTCGAAATAAAGCTCTTCTAAAGCTTTCCCGACCGGTTTATGCGATTTTGGGTTCGTGACTCTCACGCGTTTCCCGTCTTGGATTTGACGCGCACGCTTAGCGGCAACTGTAACGATCGTATATTTCGATGGCACTTTCTTTTGAAGCTTATCAACTGATGGATATAACATATCACTTAACCTCCATGGCTTTTTTATATAGGGACGCGACACGTTCCCGACTGCAATGTTCCGCTGTGACGATTGCTTGAATTCGATCACAGGCTTTATGAATTTCGTCGTTCGTCACGACATAGTCATACGCATCCATCATCTCAATCTCTTCTTTAGCGACGAGAAGACGTTGCTTGATGACTTCCTCTGATTCCGTTCCACGCCCTACGAGGCGGTTCCGTAATTCTTGGAGGCTTGGAGGTGCAAGGAATAAGAAGACAGCTTCTGGAAAATGTTCTTTGACCTGCATGGCCCCTTGAACTTCGATTTCGAGAATGACGTCTTTTCCTTCATCTAGGATCTGGTTCACCCATTCGACAGGTGTTCCATAATAATTCCCTACGAATTCAGCATATTCCAAGAGTTGATTGTTCGCAATCATCTCTTCGAATTCTTCACGCGATTTAAAGAAATAGTGAACACCATCTATTTCTCCTTCGCGCGGTTGGCGCGTCGTACAGGATACCGAGTAATGCAGATCATTATCCTGATCTTCGCGCAAAGCACGACAGACCGTTCCCTTTCCGACACCACTTGGACCAGATAATACGAGTAATAAGCCACGCTCTTTGAAAATCACTTCAAAACCCCTCCATCTCACAAACTTCACATTGTTTCATATTAGCAGTAGAGACGGGAAGTTCGCAAGTCATCTTTTTTAGCTCGACTGCTTTATCATACCATAACGATGCCATTTCTGTTACCTTTAGAAAGTGAGAACGAAATCAAGAAAGAAGGTAATCGTATGGCTTTTGACGGATTGATGACGACACGCGTCGTCGAAGAACTCCAACCGCTCGTCGGAGGACGGATCAATAAGGTGTACCAACCGTACACATTGGATTTAGTATTCCAGGTCCGGGCCGAGCGAAAAAACGTATTGTTGCTCGCCTCCGCGAATGCCATGTATGCACGGATGCACATTACGTCGGAAGCGGTCAGCAACCCGAGTGAACCCCCACTCTTCTGTATGATGCTCCGTAAACATGTCGAAGGCGGTTTCATTGAATCAATCGAACAACTCGAACGTGACCGAATCATCGTCTTGCGCGTCCGCTCCCGGAACGAACTCGGTGATGAAGAAGCAAAAAAAATCTATGTCGAGTTGATGGGACGTCACTCGAACATTATTTTGACCGATGGACAAGATAAGATCCTCGATGCGATCAAACACTTGCCACTCAGTCAAAATACATTTCGGACGATCATGCCAGGGATGACATACCAGCTTCCACCGGCACAGGATAAAGTGGATCCGCTTACGGGAGATATCGAAAAGACCCTTCACCGAATCGACTGGAACGCTGGGAAAATCGATCGACAGTTACTTGGTCTCTTCAGTGGTCTATCTCCGCAAATTGCAAAGGAAGTCGTCACACGGGCAGGTCTTGCCAACCGGACGAATCTTGCATCTGCCTTTCAAGATGTCTTGAAGGAACTCGATGGTCCTTATGTCTTACAACGGATGGAAGGTGGTAAGGAACGCTTCGCGCCGGTCCGGCTAACGGAAGGATCCATCATCGACGAGAAGACGTTCGAGACGAGTGGTCAAGTCCTCGACGCCTTCTTCCATCAAAAAGCAAACCGCGATCGCGTTAAACAACAAGCAGCCGATCTCGAACGGTTCATCAAGAGCGAGTACGATAAGAATATCTTAAAGCGCTCAAAACTCGAAAAAGATTTAGAAGCGACGTTACGGATGGATGAGTGGAAACATAAAGGGGAACTGCTGACGACCTATCTTTATCAGCTCGAACGCGGGATGAAGGAAGCGACCGTCGTCGATTACTATGATCCAGATGGTGCTGAAATCACGATCACGCTTGATCCTCGTTTCTCGCCGAATGAGAACGCGCAACGTTATTACAAACGGTATAACAAATTAAAAACCGCCAAAGTCGAAGTCGCGCGTCAGCTCGAGAAGAACCAAGCTGAGATTGCGTACTTCGAAGGCTTACTTGCGCAACTCGATGTCGCATCCCCGGAAGACATCCGGGAAATGCGCGAGGAACTCGTCGAAGAAGGTTATCTGCGCGAACGACAAAAGAAGAAAAAGAAACCGCAGCTCCCACAACTCGAAGCATACCGTTCTTCGACTGGTCTTCCATTCTTCGTCGGAAAGAACAATAAACAAAATGATTACGCGACGTTCAAGTTCGGACGCAGGTCCGATACGTGGTTACACACGAAGGATATCCCGGGATCACACGTCATCATTCAAAGTGATGCACCGGACGAGACGACGTTGAAGGAAGCAGCGATCGTCGCGGCTTATTTCTCGAAAGCACGTGAGTCGAGCCAAGTCCCGGTCGACTTCACGGAACTACGTTATGTCAAAAAACCGAGTGGTGCAAAGCCCGGATTCGTCATCTACACGGATCAAACGACTCTTTACGTCACACCTGATCCAGATGTCGTCCAATCCTTGCGTCAATGACGCTACACAAAAAAGCGCTGTTTTTCCTAAATGTTACTTAGGAGAAACAGCGCTTTTTCATCTTCACTTCATTTTTTCTAACTGTTCCCGGTAATCGAGCAAATGCCCATGAATGATATCCTTCGCCTCGCTTAATTCTTGATCGAATGAGAACATCGCCTGTTTTCGTTCGTGGGAGAAGATGACATCGTAATGATGGCTGAGTAAGAAATCAATTTCCTGACCGAGCGTCTTTTCCTGTTCTTCTGTCATCGGGATATCCCGATGACTGGCAATGCTTTCAAGCAAGACGAGCAACTTGTCTTCAAGATCGACAAGCTCTTTCAGTCGAATGAACGCTTCACTTTGACCGCTCGCCACTAGTGGATATTTTTGATCCTCTTGAAGCATCAACATCATTTCCTCATGTTTGAGGATTTGTTTACGGACGGCAAGCAAGCGTCCATCATCTTGCACAAGACTTCGCCAATCTTCCATCAACTGTTGCGTCGTTTTTTTGACGAGCAAGAGTAAACGATCCTCATAGTGTGGCGGGAAGACGATGTAATTGACGAGGACGGCAGATAACACACCGACGACGGTCAACAACGACCGTGATAAGGCATAGTGGACGTAGTCAGCGGTCGGGCTCTCAAACATCAAGACGATTGCAAAGGCAGCAAACGTCGACATATCCGTTCGTCCAATCATCGAATTGAGAACGAGCGAGACGACGACGGCGAGTCCGATCGTCAGTGGATTGGCGCCAAGCGTCGCAACGATCGCGAGTCCACACATCAGTCCGAGTACCGTTCCGAAAATCCGATTGAAGACGATTTTAAATGAGCGATGAATCGTCGGTTGCATCGCAACGATGGCTGCGACAGCCCCCATTCCTGAATAAATACCGAATACATACCAAGAGATGCTGAGTGCAAGAGCTACCGCGATACCGGTCTTGATCGTTCGAAGTCCAATCCGAAACTTTAATTTCACTCGAGCGTCACCTGCCCGACTTCACTATTGACTGTCACTTCCGGTTTTTCTTGTTTCGACAGTTCATAAATCGTCTCATCCTTATTCTTTTGTTTCGTATATCGGTCAGAGGCTTTAATATCGCCTCCCGTGTCGATCGTAATCGTACCGGCTGATTTATCTGGTTTTAGCTTCGTCGCGCCGTCAATCGTCGTGACATCAAGACTCAATTTCGCCATATAGTCTGCCAACGAGACACTCTCGCCTGTCACCTGCGCATGGACGGCGTCCATTTCCTTGACGGAAATCGCACGTGTTGCATTCAGTGTAATCTCATCACCTTTTACTTTATCGAGACTCATCGCTTCTCCGTCCATCTCGATCGTTTTTGCGTAGATGCCCATTCCTTTCAGTGTACCGGCATCGACATCGACACGGTTCATATAACTTGGTAGTCCCACTTGAATCGTATAGTCTGCTGTTTTTTCGCTCGGACGATTGCCAAGTCGTGACAGCCAACCATCTCGTCCTGTCACCGTCACCGTATTCGTCGATGTACTGATTTTCAGTCGTTTGCCACTCGACGCACTATCGACGAGCTTGATTTGGACGTTTCCATCTGTGCTTCGAACGAATTGTACCGTTGCGTGCGGCGCCTCGATGGCGAGAGATTTATAGCGATTCGTCGTTTTGAATGTTTCGCCTCGTGATAACAATTCCGTTGAGACGAGCAATGTGATCGAATAGATGACGACAAGTCCGAGAATGACACCACCGTATAAATAAAGCGGTCGCTTCACTGGTCCTTTTTCTCCAATCCGGTTCAATCGTGCATCCATCTTTTGTTTTTGTTTATTTTTTAAGCGTGTGAACGACGATTGTTTTCGTTTCCGCACACTCCTACTGTTATGCTCTTCCATGTCAGCCCCTCCATCTCATGTCTACCATTATTCCGAATATCTGAATCGGCTGTCAACAGCCCCCTTCTTATCATAGAAGAAGTTCACCGTTTCGCCATCGGGCGGAAGAAGGAAGCGTCATCGGATGAACCACTGACATTCCAGAAGAATAATCGACAAAAAGGAGAGGAACATTGACGTTTCCTCTCCTTTGCTTAAGAACGGATTATAATTCGAGTGACTCGCCGATCGCGAGTGGATGACCAGTTTGACCTTGCGCTTCAATCTTTTCACAGAATGCGTTCGCATCTTGTTTGATTAAATCAAATGTATCGTAGTGGATTGGTACGACGGCTTTCGCTTGCAACATATCTGCAGCGATCAACGCATCATCCGGACCCATCGTGAAGTTATCACCAATCGGTAAGAAGGCTAAATCGATTTCGTGATGGGCGCCATAAAGGGCCAAATCCCCGAACAGTGCCGTATCACCTGCATGATAGATTTCTTTGCCTTCGATCGTCAGCAGGAATCCAGCCGGCATCCCCATATACGTAATCGTCTGTTTTTCCTCATCGATGATGCTCGACGAGTGGAATGCCTGTGTCATCTTCACTTTACCAAACGGGAATTCAAACTGTCCGCCGAGATTCATCGGATGAACGTTGAGCCCTTTGAAACTCAGATACGTCGCCAGTTCATGAGTAGCAATGATTGTCGCCCCCGTGGCTTTTGCGATACGTTCCGCATCAAGCATATGATCGGCATGGGCATGGGTTAACAAAATAAAATCTGCCTTGACGTCATCTGGATTCGTCGTCGCTTTTTCGTTACCGCTAAAGAATGGATCGATGACGAGATGATGCCCGTTCGTCTCGATTGTTACTGTCGATTGTCCGTGATAAGTCAATTTCATGAGTGTCACTGCCTCTCGTTTAGGATTCGGATAATTGATTCCCTTCCCCCCACGCGCATAAACCTTTCATGGCCGGTTGCAGTGTAAATGCCGCCTCTGTCAATTTGTATTCGACGTGTAAGACGGCTTCATCATACTCAATCCGCTCGATCATTCCGAGTCGTTCAAGTTCTTTTAACTGATCGGTCAAGACTTTCCGAGAAATCCCGGGAATGGCACGTTGTAACTCTAAAAAACGTTTCGGACCGTTCTCTAACGTGCAATATAATTGTGGACGCCATTTTCCGCCGATGATAGCGAGCGCCCGATTGACCGGAAATTGTTCTGTCGACATGTTGTTCTCTCCTCCAGAGTAGTTACTTCAAAGTGCGTACTATGCAATCGAGTGTAGCGTAAGTTAGAGTATGCGTAAATCATTTTGCAAAAGGAGTGTTAAGCATGACGTATCCACGTAATTTTTCACACATCGGTCTTTCCGTGCCGAATCTCGACGAAGCCGTCCGTTTTTATCAAGAGGTGATGGGCTGGTATATCATCATGGAACCATCTGATGTCCTCGAAGATGATTCTGCCATCGGTGTCATGTGTACGGATGTCTTTGGTGCAGGGTGGAACAAGTTCCGGATTGCTCACATGGCGACAGGTGACCGCATCGGAATCGAGTTGTTCGAGTTCCCGAACAATGAACAACCCGAAAACAACTTCGAATTCTGGAAAACGGGCATCTTCCATTATGCGATTCAAGATCCAGACGTCGAAGGACTCGTCGAAAAAATCGTTGCCCATGGTGGCAAACAACGGATGCCAATCCGCGAATACTATCCGGGAGACAAGCCGTATCGAATGGTCTACTGTGAGGATCCATTCGGTAACCTCGTTGAAATCTACTCTCACTCGTATGAACTCACCTATTCGGAAGGAGCGTATTAAACATGAAAGCATGGTTAAATCACTCAGGTACAGCCATTGATCAATGGACATTCGAAGAGGTCGAGACGCCGACGCCAGGAGAAGGTCAAGCCTTGATTCGCGTCAAGACCGTCGCGCTGAATCCCGTCGACTATAAGGCGACCAACAATCCAGCTTGGACGTTTCCGCATATTCCAGGCGTCGATCTAGCTGGTGTCGTCGAACAAATCGGTCCCGGCGCAGAAGTAAAAATCGGCGATCGTGTAGCGATTCATACGAACCTGCAACGCGATGGCGCTTTTGCTGAATATGCACTCGTCGATACACGTGCCCTCGCCCTGATTCCGAAAGACGTCTCATTCGCTGAAGCCGCTGCGATTCTTTGCGCAGGAATGACTGCCTATGAAGCCATCGTTCAGAAGATGAACACGACAGGGAAAGAAACGATCCTTATCCATGCTGGTGCAGGTGGTGTCGGTGGCATCGGCATTCAACTCGCGAAACGCCTGGGTCTTAAGGTCGCGACGACTGCTTCGACGGAAAATCATAAGTGGGTCAAGCGACTCGGCGCCGATCTTGCCATCGACTACAAAAAAGAAAATGTAACGGATGTCATCCGCGATTGGACGAACGGTCGCGGCGCTGACTTGATTTTCAATACGGTCGGTCGAGATGAAGCAACAGCGGATCTCGGACGTCTTGCCTTCTCGGGGCAACTTGCCTTCATCGCCGGTGGTCCCGATCAGTCGGTCGTCAAGCCGTTCACGCTCTCCCCTTCGATTCATGAAGTGGCACTCGCGGCTGCTTATGCCAGCGAAGATGACCGTGCCATCCGAAACCTCGGTCATATGGCAAGCGAGTTATTAAAACTCGTCGCAGCGAAAGAACTCGATCCACTCGTTACAGAAGAGATTCCAGCAGCTGACATCGTCAAAGGATTGCAACGTTTATCTGAACGCCACGTCCGTGGTAAAATCATCGCTACATTCAATTGATTTCTCAGTTTGACATGAAACAGCCGATCGTCCTTAGATAACAGGATGATCGGCTGTTGTTGTGCATATCAATGTCTAGACATCGAAACAAGAAACTCGATACTTACCGGTAGCGGTCTTGTTTCTTGATATGTAAGGATCGTCCGACTAACTCGAAACCGACATGCTGATAGATCTTATTCGCTGTTTGATTCGACCAATCAGTGTAGAGCGTCACGACCGGATAAGACTGTAGTAGATGTTCAGATAGTTTGGCGACAAGATAAGAGGCATACCCATTTCCACGCAGTTCTTTCGGCGTATAGACGTAAGAAATCGTAATCCCCGTTTGCGTCGGACGCGTCGCTGCTGCCATCGCGACAAGCGTATCTCCACGAAACAGTCCGAACAAGCTTCCTTGGTGGATGTGTCGCGTCATCGACTGATGGAGTTGCGTAAGCTGTCGCTCAGAAGGTCGCGTTTCAACTTCATATAAAAATCCGGACGCAAATGCTAAGGCTTGTTGTCTTTCATCGTCCGAAATCGGTCGGAAGACGACATTTTTCGGAACCTGTGGCATCTCGACCTTCGTCAATGCATACATCCCCTGTTCCATATGTACCTCATACATGGAATGTGGGAGTAACAGCGGCGCTAAGATAGCCTGTTCTCCGACGAATCCTGGACTATCCAAAATTCTGGCAAGCTTTCGGATTCCTTCTTGCGAGAACACATCCCCTGCGACGATGGCTTGCTCCGGTATCGTTTGCAATATGACGAGACGATGATCGCCTTCTTGTGCCGTTGCCATCAAGAGCGGTTCATCCCCACGTTCTAATATGCCAAGAATCAACTGATGGGTATCCGGACGTTCAAGCAAAAACGGGAGGACGACCTTTTTGAACTGTTCATAATCACGATAATGCGTCACCATAGTCGACGACCTCCTTTATTTTTCTAGTGTACCAAAACATTCACTAGAAATCGTAGGTCGTCCGACGGAATCTATCGATTTTAGACGTTCGCTGTAAAACGTTCGCTCCAAGCGACTGGATCTTTCGACCAATCCGCCAACTGTTTTTGCTCTTCTATAGTAATATCGCCTTGTTGTTGTGCGGTTTCGAGTAACGCTTCGAACGTCAGTAATGCATCCGCTTCGATCTTTGCGTCGCGGAGATTGTTTGACAAGCGCTCCATCCCGTACGAGAAGATCGCTTGAATGCGAATGACATTTGCTCCCTTCGCTTGCAGAGCTTCCGCCGCTTCGATTGCTGACATCCCCGTCGATAATAAGTCTTCGATGACGACGACACGTTGTCCAGGTTGAATGACACCTTCGATTTGATTCCCTTTACCGTGTTTCTTGTTGCCACTACGTACGTAGACCATCGGTAATCCTAGTCGTTCCGCGACGAATGCTGCGTGTGGAATACCTGCCGTCGCAGTTCCAGCAATCACATCGACTGCAAGTCCCTTCACTTTCTCAGCGAGTGCATCTGCAATCAAGGAACGAACTTCTGGGTACGAGAGCGTCAAACGATTATCACAATAAATCGGTGAACGAAGTCCACTTGCCCATGTGTATGGATCGTTTGGCGATAAGGTGACGGCTTCAATACGGAGTAACGCACTAGCGATTGGATTTACCATGAGAATTGCCCCTTCCATTGTTCAAGTAACATCAGATAGATCTGTTCTGGATGTTCTGCACGCGTAATCGGACGACCGATCACTAAATCCGTCGCTCCATTTTGACGAGCGTCAAGAACGGTCGCGACCCGCTTTTGATCATCCGCTTGACTGTTCGTCGGACGAATGCCGGGTGTGACGAACCGAAAATCTGTCCGACAAGCTGAAACTAGTTCCGGAAGATCGAGTGCTGAACAGACGATACCATCTAGTCCTGCTGCTTCTGCGAGTTGCGCATATTCACGAACGACTGCCGGCATCGCTCCTTCAATCTTTAAATCGCGTAACATCGCTTCATCCGTCGATGTCAACTGAGTCACGCCAATCAGTTGTGTCTCGGCGTTCGTCTCACGCAGTCCTTCTCGCGCCGCGATCATCATCTCTTTTCCACCAGCAACATGGACGTTCGTCAGTTCGACGCCTAATTGTCCGATGATGCGCATCGTCCGGCGTGCCGTTTCTGGAATGTCGTGGACTTTGACATCGAGGAATACCGCGTGTCCACGCTCGACGAGTTTTCGGACGAAAGTTCCGCCTGCTGCATAAAACAATTCCATCCCGATTTTCACGGCAGGTCGTGTCTCTTCGAACCGTTCGAGAAACGAAAAGACTTCTGCTTCGGTCGGAAAATCAAGCGCGATGTAAAGTTGATTCATATGCTTTCCCCCTGATGTCTAAAATATGATCGATGCCAAGTTCGTCCATCCGTTCTGGTAACTGCTGAATCAATTCTTGACAGATGTATGGATTGACGAAGTTTGCGGTACCGACGGCAACAGCCGAAGCCCCGGCGTAAATCATTTCGAGGACGTCATCGACCTCCATCACGCCACCCATACCGATGATCGGGATCGAAACGACTTGCGCGACATCATGAATCATCCGAATCGCGACTGGTTTGATCGACGGACCCGATAATCCACCGATACGGTTCGCAAGGATTGGCTCCCCCGTCCGGACATCGATTCGCATCCCGACGAGTGTATTGATCATCGTCAGACCGTCTGCACCAGCTGCTTCGACGGCACGCGCCATCTCGACGATCGAAGTGACGTTCGGTGATAGTTTGACGTAGACCGGTTTAGTCGAGACCCGTTTCACACGTCGGGTCAACTCAGCGGCAAGCAACGGATCCGTTCCGAATTGAATCCCCCCCGATTTGACGTTCGGACAGGAAATGTTTAATTCCAGTGCATGAATGCCTGGATGCTGACTCATTTTCTCCGCGACGAGCTCATATTCTTCCGGTGTCGAACCTGCGACATTGGCGATGATCGCCGTATCGAACGTCTCGAGGAATGGCAATTTATTCATTAAGATGCCATCGACACCCGGATTTTGGAGACCGATTGCATTCAACATCCCCATCCCACTCTCTGCGACACGTGGCGTCGGGTTTCCGTAGCGTTCTTCACCCGTCGCTGCTTTAATCATGATCGCCCCAAGCTCTGATAAATCATATAACTTCGCATATTCCTCACCGAATCCAAAACATCCGGATGCTGGCATGATCGGATTTTTTAAAGAGAGTCCCGGCAACTCGACACGCAATCGTTCTGTCATAATACGACCTCCTCTGCCCGAAAGACTGGACCATCGGAACATGTCTTAACGTACCCGTCCGTAGGTGTTTTACAGACACAGGCAAAGCATGCTCCGATACCGCACCCCATTCGGTTTTCGATCGACAGATACTTATGTTCGATCGGTTGTTGCTGTAACGTTCGCAACATCGGTTCCGGTCCGCAGGCGAGTAGGACGTCGTAGCTTTCTGGACGTAAGGCTGCCGTGACGAATCCTGCAATACCATGCGTCCCATCGACGGTCGTGACCGTCGTCTTACCGAGTGCTTGAAATTCCGCTTCGTAAAAAACGCTTGTTGCCGTATCGAATCCTAGAATCGCTTCACATGTCACACCCCGGGCGACAAGTTGGCGCATCGTCTCATACAGCGGTGGGACACCGATTCCCCCACCAACGAGGACGACGCGTTGAGTTGGATGGATAGCGGCAATCGGAAACCCGTTTCCAAGCGGTCCGAGGGCATCGATCGTATCATCCGGACGCAAAGAAGCCAGTTCTGCTGTTCCTTGTCCGATTTCTTTAAAGAGAAACGTGATCAGATCATGATCGACCCGGGCAATCGAGATCGGTCGGCGTAAGAGTGGACCGACGCGAAGATGCATGAATCGCCCTGGCGCGATGTCCTGAGGTTGCTCGAGGCGACAGACGAGTTCTGTCGCACCTTGAGCTACCGTTCGTCGAGAGACGACCGTCAAGAGTTGCTTCATTGGATCACCACTTTCTTTTCGTGTGTGAAGGCTTGGATCGCACTGGCTTCAAACGAGCGACTTTCGATGACACGAAGAATTGCTTCCGCCGTATCGAGTGATGTCAGACAGACGACTTGATTCTCGGCTGCTGCCCGACGAATGATGAAGCCATCTTTCGTGACTTGCGAGTCCCGACTCATCGTATTGATGACGTATTCAATCTCCCCTTTTTCAATCACGTCGAGCATCGATTCGGAAGACGAGTCGATTTTGCCGACCGTCTGGACCGGTAATCCTTGCTCCGTCAAGTAGGCTGCCGTTCCTTCCGTTGCAAGTAACGTGAATCCAAGTGAGGCAAAGCGTCGTGCGAGATCCGTCATTTCTGCTTTATCTGGATCTGCGACTGTCAAGAGGACACGACCGTGCTCTGGAATCGCCATCCCTGATGCGAGCAACCCTTTATAGAGCGCTTTTTCGAGCGTCCGGTCCGTTCCAATGACTTCACCGGTTGATTTCATTTCCGGTCCGAGTGTCGGATCAACTTCTTTAAGCTTCGCAAATGAGAAGACTGGTACTTTGACCGAGACGAGTGGTTCTTCCGGTAGAACACCACTTGTTAATCCATATGAAGCAAGTGTCTCACCGAGAATGATGTCCGTTGCGAGACGCGCGACCGGAAGTCCCGTCACTTTCGAGATGAATGGCACCGTCCGGCTGGCACGCGGATTGACTTCAAGAACATAGAGTGCGCCGTCCGCGTAGACGAACTGGATGTTGAGTAAGCCTTTGATGCCGAATGCTTTCGCAATCCGTGTCGTGTAGTCGACGATCCGGTTCTTGATGTCTTGGGAGACACGTTGTGGCGGATAGACACCAATCGAGTCACCCGAGTGAACACCGGCACGTTCGATGTGCTCCATGATGCCTGGAATGACGACATCCGTTCCGTCGCAGATCGCGTCGACCTCGAGTTCGATTCCTGTCAGGTAGCGGTCAACGAGGACCGGTCGTTCCGGTGAGGCGATGACCGCGTGTTTCATGTAATGTTCCAGTTCTTCTTGAGCATAGACGATTTCCATTGCCCGACCGCCGAGGACGTACGATGGACGAACGAGAACCGGGTAACCGAGTGACGCTGCTGCCGTGACCGCTTCTTCGACTGTCACGGCCGTTTTACCTGGTGGCTGTGGAATGTCGAGCGCCGTCAATGCTGCTTCGAACTGTTTCCGGTCCTCAGCCCGGTCGAGATCCTCAAGCGATGTCCCGAGGATTTTTACACCTTCTGCTGCTAATGACTCGGCTAAGTTGATCGCTGTCTGTCCACCGAACTGGACGATGACACCGAGCGGACGTTCATTTCGGATGACTTCCAGTACATCCTCCGTTGTCAGTGGTTCAAAGTAAAGACGATCGGAGATCGAGAAGTCGGTCGACACCGTTTCTGGATTGTTGTTGACGATGATTGCTTCGTAGCCAGCTTGACGAATCGCCTGAATCGAATGGACTGTCGCATAATCGAACTCAACGCCTTGACCAATCCGGATTGGTCCCGATCCTAGGACGAGAATCGAAGAACGGTTCGTCGCGATCGCTTCATTTTCGCGTTCGTATGTCCCGTAGTAGTACGGCGTGTCGGACGCGAACTCTGCCGCACACGTATCGACCATCTTATAGACCGGGTGAATCGCTTGTGCTTCACGAATCCGGCGAATCTCCGTTTCCGTTTGTCCGGTGATCCGGGCGAGCATCGGGTCACTGAATCCATACCGCTTCACATGCAGGAGTAGTTCAGGTGTCAAACCAGCTGCGACCGATTGCTCGAGCTGCCAAATATGGTGCAACTTCTCTAGGAACAGACGATCAATCGCCGTCCAGTCATGAATCTGTTCGACGCTGTAACCGCGGACGAAGCCCGCGTACAAGGCGAAAAGTCGATCGTCGGTCGCTTGGCGAATCGCTTGTTGTAAGGCATCGTCTGCCATTTCGATGAAGCGTGGCATATACAGATCCGCTGTACCGATCTCGAGCGAACGAACGGCTTTTAGTAAGGCCTCTTCCATCGTCCGTCCCATTGCCATGACCTCACCAGTTGCTTTCATCTGTGTGCCGAGTGTCCGGTCTGCCGTTTCGAATTTATCGAACGGCCAGCGCGGAATCTTGGCGACGACATAATCGAGTGCCGGTTCGAAGGAAGCAAAACTTGTCTCGGTGATCGGGTTCTTTAATTCGGATAAGGCATACCCGACGGCAATCTTCGCAGCCAGTTTTGCGATTGGGTAACCAGTTGCTTTTGACGCGAGTGCAGACGAGCGTGAGACACGTGGATTGACTTCGATGACATAGTAGTCGAAGCTCGTCGGATCCAGTGCGAACTGGATGTTACATCCACCTTCGATCCCGAGTGCACGGATGATATCAAGCGAGACGTTTCGTAGCAATTGATAATCGCGATCCGATAGCGTTTGCGTCGGTGCGAAGACGATCGAGTCTCCAGTATGAACACCGACGGGATCGAAGTTTTCCATCGCACAGACGATGATCGCCTGATTCGTCGCATCGCGCATGACTTCGAACTCGACTTCCTTCATCCCGGCAATTGATTTTTCTAGAAGTACTTGTGTTGCCGGACTTGCCTTGAGTCCCCCTTCGACGATTCGCGTGAACTCTTCCGGTGTGTTGGCGATTCCACCGCCCGTTCCTCCAAGCGTATACGCCGGACGGATGATGATCGGTAAACCGATCTGTTGCCGGAATTGTTGTGCCTCTTCAAGCGTATGCACGATTTCACTGTCCGGCACACCATGCCCGCGTTTAAACATCAGTTGACGGAACAAATCACGATCTTCTGCCTCTTCGATTGCTGACAATTTCGTACCGAGTAACTCGACACCATACTCAGCAAGGACACCGAGACGATCCAGTTCGACAGCCAAGTTCAGACCCGTTTGACCTCCGAGTGTCGCAAGCAAGGCATCCGGACGTTCCTTGCGGATGATCCGTGAGACGAACTCTGCTTGGAGGGGCTCGATGTAGACACGATCAGCGACCGTTGGATCCGTCATGATCGTTGCTGGGTTCGAGTTGACGAGGATGACTTCATATCCTTCTTCCTTCAAGGCTTGACACGCTTGTGTTCCAGCGTAGTCGAATTCAGCTGCTTGTCCGATCACGATAGGACCGGACCCGATAACGAGAATTTTCTGGATATCTTGACGTTTAGGCATGAGAGACCTCCTGTTGTTTCGTGATTTCTTCTAAAAACTGTTGGAATAGACCGTTCGCATCCATTGGACCAGGTGATGCTTCCGGATGGTACTGGACGGAGAAGACCGCTGCTGTTGTATGACGGATTCCTTCGACCGTTCCGTCGTTGATCGCAAGATGCGTCACTTCAAGCACGGTATCGCGTAAGGACTGTTTGTCAACGGCATACCCGTGGTTTTGCGACGTGATATCGACGCGACCTGTCCGGATATCTTGGACTGGATGATTCGCCCCTCGGTGACCAAATGGGAGCTTGAACGTATCCGCCCCGTGCGCTAGTGCAATCAACTGATGACCGAGACAGATGCCGAAGATGACGACTTTTCCCGTCAATTCTTGAATCATCGGAATCGCCGTTGGGACATCCTTTGGATTCCCTGGTCCGTTCGATAGCATTACACCGTCCGGACGATAGCGTAAGACTTCCGTTGCACTGACGTCGTAGGGCACGACGACGACTTCACAGCCGCGTTTGACGAGTTCGCGGACGATTCCGAGCTTCGCACCGAAATCGACGAGAACGATTCGCGGTCCAGCACCCGGAATGATGTACGCTCGTTCCGTTGAAGCTCGCTTGACTTGATCCGTCTCGATAGGTGCGTTTTGAAGATGAACCAGTTCTGCTGCTAAATCGAACTCACCGTCAACGAGTCGTCCACGCATGACACCTTTCGAACGGATATGCCGTGTCAATTGGCGCGTATCGATTCCACTTAATCCTGGAATATTAAGATCTTGAAGTGCTGCATCGAGCGACATCTCACTCCGGAAATTCGACGGCGTCTGACAATGTTCACGTACGATCAGTGCTTTAGCGAGCGGACGCGTCGTCTCATAATCTTCTCGGTTAATCCCGTAGTTTCCGATCAACGGGTTCGTCAACACGATCATCTGATCGCAGTAAGATGGATCCGATAACATTTCTTGATACCCTGTCATTCCGGTCTGGAAGACGACTTCTCCTGTTGTTGTCGTATCTGAGCCAAATGCTGTTCCTTCAAACGTCATCCCATCTTCTAGTATCAGTGTCCGTTTACGCATGTGCTGTGTCCTCCTTGAATACGATTTCTCCCTTGACAAGCGTCATGACCGGGAATCCTTTTAACCGTTCTCCTGCAAACGGTGTGTTCTTGCCTTTTGAGCGGAATCGTTCCGGTGATACGGTACGCTCCGTTTCTAAATCAAGCAAAACCAGATCTGCTTCCGCCCCCACTTCGAGTTTCCCGTAAGGAAGTTCAAAGATGGCTGCTGCCTTATCCGTTAAATTCCGGATCAAGGTATCCAGTGTCATATCTCCTTTAGAAACAAGCTTCGTATAGAGGAGTGGAAAGGCCGTCTCGAACCCTGTGATGCCGAACGGAGCGCGTTCGATACCGAGCGCCTTCTCTTCTGCCGCATGCGGAGCGTGATCGGTCGCGATGCAATCAATCGTTCCGTCCGCTAACCCCTCGAGCAATGCTTGGCGATCTGCTTCACTTCGTAAGGGAGGATTCATTTTAAAGTTCGGATCCTGATTCGGTATGTCTTCATCGATCAACACCAGATGGTGCGGTGTGACTTCTGCCGTCACCCGGATTCCTGCTCGTTTCGCATCACGGATGACACGGACCGATTCTTTCGTCGAGACATGACAGACGTGATAATGACAGCCGGTTTCTTCTGCGATCAGAACATCACGTGCGATGTGGATACTCTCAGCAAGCGACGGAATACCTTGTAGTCCTTCTCGTCGACTGTAGTTCCCCTCGTGCACACATCCTGCTTTTAGCGAATCATCTTCACAGTGGGCAACGATCGTTTTCCCGAGGCGTGCCGCTTGTTGCATCGCTGTCCGCATGACTGCTGCCGTCTGGACGCCGACACCGTCATCCGTAAAGGCGACAGCATCTGTTAATTGGTCGAACGCGACGAGTTCTTGTCCGAGTTGATTTTTTGAAATCGCCGCGTAAGGCAAAACCCGAACGGACGCTGTCTCTTCAATCTTTTGGAACAACGCATCAAGTGTTTGACGATCGTCTGGTACGGGGCGCGTGTTTGGCATCGGACAAATCGTCGTGAATCCACCCGCTGCCGCCGCTGCCGTGCCGGTCGCAATCGTTTCCTTATGTTCGCCACCCGGTTCCCGCAGGTGGACATGGATGTCGACGAATCCTGGTGCAACGAATAAGCCGGACGCATCAATGACTGTTTCATTCGCTTGCGGTGTTGCTGCTAAATCCGTGATTTTCCCGGCTTCAATCCGAATATCTCCAGTTCGGACTTGTCCCGCCTCGTACCATCTCGCATTCTCAATTCGTGTTGTCATCTGCATCGTCTCCTTTGATTGATTTCGTTGAAAAGCACCATTCCAGAATTGCCATCCGTGCAAAGACACCGTTTTTCATCTGTTCAAAAATCCGCGATCGCGGATGTTCGACCAGTTCGTCAGCAATCTCGACTCCCCGATTGACCGGTGCCGGATGAAGCACGATCGCGGAATGCTTCAGGCGGTTCATCCGCTCATGTGTCAATCCGTGCGTTGTGTGGTAAACTGCTGGATCAAATCGCGTCGTCCCGTCATGTCGTTCGTGCTGGACACGCAGTAACATCAAGATGTCGCACTGCTCGACGGCTTCATCCATCGGAAGATACGGTATGCCCATCGCAGGGTCGTACCACTCAATAGGTCCTGATCCATAAACGATGGCACCGAGTCGCTTTAAGATGTCCGCGTTCGACCGGGCGACGCGACTATGTTGTAAGTCTCCACAGATGACGACGATTTTTCCTTCGACCGTTCGGTACGTTTCGACGATCGTCATCAAATCGAGTAAGGACTGGGACGGATGTTGACCGCTCCCGTCTCCCGCATTGATGATCGGAATATCGAGTGTCTGCATCAGTTCTTCGTAATATCCGGTTGCTCCGTGGCGAATGACCAAAGCATCTGCGCCGATTGCTTCGAGTGTCTTGCATGTATCGCGTAACGTTTCTCCTTTTTGCACGGAGGAAGTCGCCGTTTCGAACGGCAGTAGATGCATGTTCAGACGATGCTCTGCCATCTCAAAGGAAGAGCGTGTCCGAGTCGAGTTTTCAAAGAACAGATTGACAAGTGTCTTATCGGAATAATCTGGCGCTGGCTCGCCTCGTTTAAAAGCGAGACTGCGTTCAATCAAAGAATTAATTTCTGTCGTGGATAAACTTTCTAGGTTGACGAAATGCCGGGTTTTTAGGATCGTCTTCATATCATTCACTCCTCTTCAGGTCATGAAAAAGGCGCACCTTCTAAGTGAAGGTGCGCCGAAAGAAGGCAGAGTGATTCCCTGCATCTTTTCATGGCCTTCACTTTATCGTTCTCTCGGAACGTCTTAAAAGTTGTTAGCTACCGATTGAGTTGTAGAGGTTTCCGTTGTTTCTTCGACCTGCTCTGTCGTTTTCGGAAGAACTAGATTCAGGATGATTCCAAGAATCGTCGCTAGTGCCATTCCTTCGAGAGAGAAGTTGCCGATTTTAAGCGCCGCGCCTCCGATACCTGTGACGAGAATGACCGCTGTAATCGTCAAGTTCCGTTTATCAGCAAGATCGATCTTACTTTCCGTCAGCGTCCGGAGACCATTCGACGCGATGACTCCGAACAAGAGGATACTTATTCCACCCATGACCGGTGTCGGAATCGTCTTGATGAACCCTTCGACGTATCCGAGGAATCCGAAGCTGATCGCAAGAACCGCCGCGCCACCGAGGACATAGACACTGTAGACACGTGTGATTGACATGACACCGTTGTTCTCACCATACGTCGTAACCGGTGGTCCGCCAAGCATCGACGCGACTGTCTTCGCGATCCCGTCACCCAGTACGGTCCGGTGCATCCCTGGATCGAGGAGCGTCTCGCGCCCGATGATCCGTGATGTCACTTTTTGTTCGCCGATGTGCTCCGTCAGTGTGACGAGCGTCACGGGAACGATCAGAAGCAAGGCGGCTGTATTCCACGATGGTGTGTAATTCAAGAACGGAATCGTGAAGTCCGGCACGTGGAACAACGTGGCTTGTTGGAGTGGTGTGAAGTCAATGATTCCGACCGATGCCGCAACGAGATAACCAACTGTGATCCCGAACAAAATCGGAATCGTACTCCACATTCCTTTTAAGTACGTCATCGCAAGGAGTGTTACGCCGAGTGTGACCATCGCAACGAGGAAGTACAGTCCGTTGTACTTACCATCCGCTCCGTTCATCGCCATGTTGACAGCGGTCGGGGCGAGCGATAGACCGATGACCATGATGACCGGTCCGATGACGACCGGTGGGAGTAAGCGAAGCAACCAAGCAGCTCCCGTGTAGCGGATGAGGAGTGAGACGAGTCCGTAGACGAGTCCAGCGACCATTCCGCCGATTAAGGCATCCTCGACACCCCACCGTTCACTGACGGCAATGATCGGGGCAATGTAGGCAAAACTCGAACCAAGATATGTGGGTACTTTGAAGCGGGTAACGGCGAGGAAAATCAGTGTGCCGACTCCGCTTGCGACGAGCGCGACCGATGTGTTGAGTCCCGTTAAGAGCGGGACGAGCACGGTCGCACCAAACATCGCGAAGACGTGTTGTAGGCTGAGCATCAGCCAGTTTAGAGGGTGAGTAGGTACTTCTTGTACATCAAGTACTGCGGCATGTTTTGCCATATGGATGACTCCCTTTCTGGTCTCTCTGGACCACCTTAAAGGTTTTGAATTTTAGCGTTTAATGAATACTTGATCGGCTTCATCGACTTCGGCGAGCGCGACGACGACTTGTTCCTCACGGGATGTCGGGACGTTCTTACCGATGAAATCTGGTCGAATCGGTAACTCCCGATGTCCGCGGTCGACGAGTACAGCGAGTTGAATCATACTCGGTCTTCCGTGGTCGACGAGCGCGTCCATCGCGGCGCGAACGGTGCGTCCTGTGTAGAGCACGTCGTCAACGAGGACGACGATTTTCCCGGTGATGTCTTCCGGTAAATCAGAACCTTTGATTTCTGGTTCTAAACTTCGTTTCGACAAGTCATCCCGGTACATTGAGATGTCGACGACACCGAGTAAGACCGGTTTTCCTTCGATTTGTTCGATCCGCTTCGCAAGTCGACGAGCGAGTGTCTCGCCTCGCGTCTTGATTCCGACAATAATCAAATCATGAATTCCTTTGTTACGTTCAATGATTTCATGGGCGATCCGTGTCAGTGCACGTCCGATCGCAGCTTCATCTAAGATGACGGCTGGTTTCATGGTTTCTCCTTTCATACAAAAGACCTTCTGCGGAAATCCGCAGAAGGTCATCGAAGACAGAATCATGGCATACGTATTGTATGCATGCCTACACACGATCGTGGTAGGTTCTCCCTTTCGCAGCCTCTCCGGACTCGATTAAAGGTGATACTAGTTAGGTAGGATCGTCACTCGGACGACCGAAGTGTCAGTAGAGGATGTCTCGCATCGCTCTCTAGGTGATACTCTACCGTTTTATTAGAAAAACGTCAAGACTCTAATTCAAGTTTTTTCAATTGACCGATTTCAAATGTCATCTCTTCTGGGAGCGGTGCTTCAAAGCGCATCCACTCACCTGTGCGTGGATGTTCGAAACCGAGAACCGCAGCATGCAAGGCTTGACCATTCATTTTCATCGTCTTGCGTGGACCATATTTCGGGTCACCAGCAAGCGGGAAACCGATATAACGCATATGGACACGGATTTGGTGCGTCCGTCCTGTTTCAAGTTTACATTCAACGACCGTAAAGCCCTCGTACCGATCAAGAACACGGAAATGGGTCACGGCAGACTTTGAATTCTTATCCGTTACCGTCATTCGTTGACGGTCGTTCTTATCGCGTCCGATTGGGGCTTCGATCGTTCCGAGTTCGTGCGGGATTTCACCGTGCACGAGCGCAATGTAGAGACGTTCCGTCGTCTTCTCTTTCAATTGATGCGCAAGTGATTCATGCGCTAAGTCGTTCTTAGCGACCATCAACAGACCTGACGTATCCTTATCGATTCGGTGAACGATCCCTGGACGTTTGACGCCATTTATGCCTGAGAGATCTTGACAGTGATGTAATAAGGCGTTGACGAGCGTTCCTGAGACATGCCCTGCCGCCGGGTGGACGACCATCCCTTTTGGTTTGTTGACGACGATGACGTCCGAATCTTCATAGACGACATCAAGTGGGATGTCTTCCGGCAAGATTTCGAGTTCCACTGCTTCCGGGATATGGACCTCAATCGATTCCGTTCCCGATAATTTATAGTTCGGTTTGACGACACGACCGTCGACTTCGACGCGCCCCGCTTTCAACCATTCCTGTACTTGCGAACGCGACCAATCGTTTTGTTCTGCGAGCCATTTATCAATGCGCCCTGTCGCTCCATCCGCTTGCACGGACCATGTTTCTACTTCATTCATTTATCCATCGTTCCTTTCTTAGTCAACCGTTCTTCGAACATGACGCTAATTAGCATCGTGATGACACCAAACGTCAAACAGACGTCTGCGACATTAAAGATCGGAAAATTATAGCCGAACGGGAAGAAGTGGAAGAAATCAACGACTTCTCCTCGTGCCATTCGATCAATGAAATTTCCGATCGCACCACTGAGCAATAACGCGATGCTCCAAGCAAATACCTTATTTTTCGTGCCTTCCTTGTAGAGGAAGTAAATCAATCCAATGACGACGACGACCGTAACGATGAAGAAAAAGCCGAATTTACCTTCGAGCATTCCCCACGCAGCGCCTCGATTCCGATACGAGTTGAGATAAAAGAAATCCGGAATGACCGTGATCGCTTGACCGATCGTCATATTTTGAACGACAATCCATTTCGTCAACTGGTCGATTCCAACGAGTAAAGCAGCAATCCCTAAGTAAAGCCACATCCTATTGTCCTCCGCATCCAAAAATAATGAGGGGCGTCCTGCGAAGTCGCAGTCGCCCCTCCCTTTGTATCATTATAAAGAATTGACGACTTCAGTACAACGTGGGCAAAGCGTCGGATGAGCCGGATCTTGTCCGAGTTCCGTCGAATATGTCCAACAACGTTCACATTTTTCACCGTCAGCTTTTTGAACCGTGATGCCGGTCGTCTCATACATCTTATCCGCCGTTTCCACGAATTCGAGTTGTGAGACTTGGAGTAACTGCTCAAGATGATCGATTGTTCCGAGCAAGGCTTTCGTCTCTACCTTCGGTGCAAGCAAGAGTTTCGCTTCGAGTGTCTTACCGACGAGTTTCTCAACGCGCGCTTCCTCGAGTGCTTTTAAGACATCATCGCGGAACGTCAGGAACGCGTTCCATTTCTCGATGAGGGCAAGTCCTTCTTCTGAGACTTCGACCGTTTCCGGAAGGTCTGTCAGGAAGATACTCTTCGTCTCAACAGCTGGTACGAATTCCCATGCTTCGTCTGCTGTGTGTGGCAAGACCGGTGCCATCAATTGCAATAAGGCAACGACTGTATCATACATGACCGTCTGAACCGCACGACGCGATGTCGCGTCTGCTTTTTCGATATACAGGATATCTTTCGTGTAATCGAGGTAGAACGACGACAAATCAAGGACACAGAAGTTGTGGAGCAATTGATAGACCGACATGAAGTCGTACGCATCATAAGCCGCTTTTACTTTTCCAACAAGTTGGTCCAGTTTCGTCCGCATGAAACGGTCTGACTCTGGTAAGTCTTCAAATGCGACGCGGTGCGTCGCAGGATCGAATTGATCCAAGTTTCCGAGGAGGAAACGAACCGTGTTGCGGATTTTACGATAGGATTCTGAGACTTGTTTAAAGTTATCCATCGATGCCCGGACATCAGCTTGATAATCGACAGATGCGACCCACAAGCGAAGGATCTCTGCTCCGAATTGTTGCATGACTTGAATCGGTGCAATCGTGTTACCGATCGATTTCGACATCTTGCGACCTTGACCATCCAGAACGAATCCGTGACTGACGACCGCTTTGTATGGTGCTTTTCCTGTCGTTGCGACGGCTGTCGATAGCGACGAGTTGAACCAACCACGATATTGGTCAGATCCTTCAAGATAGAGATCCGCTGGACGTGTCAATTCAGGACGTGTCGCAAGGACACCGGCATGTGATGAACCAGAATCGAACCAGACATCCATGATGTCCGTTTCTTTTTTGAAGATACCGTTCGGGCTTGCTGGATGTGTGAATCCTTCAGGAAGCAAGTCGACTGCTTCGCGCTCATACCAGACATTTGATCCGTGAGCTGCAAATAGATTCGCGATATGATCAATCGTTTCTGGTGTGACGATTTCCGTTCCATCTTCAGCGTAGAAGATTGGAAGTGGAACGCCCCAAGCACGTTGACGTGAGATGACCCAGTCGCCGCGGTCTTTGAACATGTTGTGGAGACGTGTTTCCCCCCACTCTGGTACCCACTGGACGCCTTTGATCTCATCAAGGATTTCCGCACGGAAGTCTTTGATTGAAGCGAACCACTGTGGTGTTGCCCGGAAAATGACCGGTTTTTTCGTCCGCCAGTCATGTGGATACGAGTGTTTGATGAACGATAGTTTCAAGAGTGCACCGGCTTCTTCGAGGGCAAGACCGATTTCTTTATTCGCATCTTCATAGAACATGCCTTCGAATCCAGGTGCTTCTGCTGTCATGATCCCTTTATCGTCGACTGGGCAAAGGACGTCTAGACCGTAAGCTTGACCGATGCGGAAGTCATCTTCCCCGTGACCTGGAGCCGTATGAACGACACCTGTCGCTTCCGCTGTAACGTGATCGCCAAGCATGACGAGTGATTCACGGTCGTACAGTGGATGTTTTGCTTTCATGTATTCGAAGTCCGCACCATTAAAGACACGTCCGACTGTTGCATCTTCCCATCCGAGTGCTTCGATGACTTCAGGAACAAGTGTTTCCGCTACGATATAGCCTTTTCCTTGATACTCGATCCGCGCATACGTCAATTCCGCACTGACAGAGATTCCGAGGTTCGCTGGAATCGTCCATGGTGTCGTCGTCCAGATGACGAAATGATCCGTCGGCTCTAGGATGTTTTTTCCGTCCATGACTTGGAACGCGACATAGATGGCCGCTGACCGTTTATCTTGATATTCGATTTCTGCTTCAGCTAGTGCCGATTCAGAAGACGGTGACCAATAGACCGGTTTCTTCCCTTTGTAGATATAGCCTTTGTTCGCCATATCCCCGAATAAACGAATTTGAGCTGCTTCAAATTCTGGTTGAAGAGTGATGTATGGGTTGTCATAGTCACCGAGAACGCCGAGGCGTTTGAATTGTTCGCGTTGGTGATCGACTTGTTCCAGCGCATATTTCGCACATAATTCACGGAATTCTGCGACCGTCATCGATTTACGATCAACACCTGCTTTTTGAAGCGCGGTCTCGATCGGTAATCCGTGTGTGTCCCAACCAGGCACGTACGGAGACTGGAAGCCATTCATCGATTTGTAGCGGACGATGATGTCTTTTAAGACTTTGTTTAATCCGTGACCCATGTGGATGTCACCATTCGCATACGGAGGACCATCGTGGAGGATGAACGTTGGCTTTCCAGCATTCTTTTCCTGGACCGCAGCGTAGAGATTCATCTCTTCCCATCGTGCTTGCATATCTGGTTCACGTTTTGGCAAGTTGCCTCGCATTAAAAACTCCGTTTTCATCATCAATAAGGTTTCTTTATAATCCATCTGACCATCTCTCACCTTTCGCTTTAAAAGTACAAAAAAAGCCAAGCTCATCCCTGAGATAGGGACGAGCTTGGCTGAACTCGCGGTACCACCCTACTAATCCTGCTCGCCATTTTGACGACGCAGGACCGCTTAAGAACTCGATAACGGGAGTGAGCCGGCATGACTTACTGTTCAGCGAACGTTCAGTCATACACTCCAAGGGGATACCTCATCTTTTTCGTTGCTCGGGCTTCCACCATTCCCCCGATTCGCTGTCAACCGTCCAAGATGCGACGTGTCCTTGTCATTGATTTTATTTATACGACATCGTCGTCATTATACGCAACTGCTGGAACATCGTCAAGCGCTCCACGAGAAGAGAAGTCAAACGCATCCCAGTCATGGCTCGTCAATAATTCCATCTGCGCATCGATCAATACTTTGAATCGATTACGATAAAGTTCGATTTTTTTGCGCATTTGCTCTACTTCGAAGTCTGTCCGTTGTGCCCGACGTTGCGCTGCATCTTGCAACTGCTCTGCTTCACGTTCTGCTTGCTTTAGGATCAAGCTCGCTTCTTTTGAAGCATTGGCTTTGACTTCTTCAGCTGCTTCCTGTGCGACGATGATCGATTTATTCAATGTTTCTTCCATCGAACTGAAGTAATCAACACGTGCTTGCATGTTTTGGATGACTTCCTGTTGTTGACGATTCTCACGTAACAACAATTCAAAATCCTTGATGACTTGATCTAGGAATTCGTTCACTTCATCTTCGTCATAGCCGCGAAACTTTCGTGTGAACTCCTTATTATGAATATCGAGTGGCGTTAATGGCATGATGAATTCCTCCTCCGCATTTATCTTATCCTTTTAAAATACCGTATTGTAGCTTGATCCGGTCACGTTTCGTTGATCCGAGGATTGCAATCAACTTGACGCGTCCTGTTCCACGCAAGGAAAGCAAGTCGCCTTCTTCTAGCATGAAGCTCGAATCATCCACTACTTTGTAATTGACCTTACTTTCACCTTGTTTAATGAGCGTCTGTGCTTTTTGACGTGAGAAGCCTAAAATTTCACTCACGACCGTATCGAACCGAAGTGAACTGACGAACCCAAGTGTCTCTTCCCACTCTTGATCCTTCACTTTCAAACGGTCTTCCGCCTCAACACGCGAAAGACGAATCTTCGTCTTCCCTGCTCGTTCGACGTTTGCTTCGATATAGGTCGCGACTTCGTCCGCGACGGCAAACTGTACTTGATCCTGAATGATGACGTCGCCGAATTTTGCTCGTTTCAATCCGACGTTCAATAATGTACCGGTGACTTGACGATGAGAAAGTTCAACGAATTTAGTAGGATAATGAATGCGATAGATGGAAATGTCAAAGTCATCCGCGTTGTATTCATAATAATCTGGTGCGAGGATTGCCCGTTTACGTTCAGCGCCTTCGAAACCGCCCTCAAAAAAGAGGGCGCATTTCGAACCGACGAGTTCTTGTGTGATTTGTTGTTCACGTGGATCTAGGAAATCCGTTAATTTGAACGTATAGGTCGCTTCCACATGATCGATCCAGTTCAAGACTGAATCGACGAATTCCCGCTCGCTTCCACGATAATGATCGTATACGCTCATACTAAAAAGATTGCTCGGATACCCGATTGAGCCAAGTTCAAGACGAGGAAGGCTACAATCGGCGAGATATCCAGCATGCCCCCGATAGGCGGGATGATACGACGGAAGGGCGCTAGGAATGGCTCGACTAACATCGCGAGCACTTGTCCGAATTTAGAATCACGGGCATTCGGGAACCACGAAAGCAGGATATAAACGATCATGACGTAACTGTAATACTGTAATAACGTACTTAATGTACGACCAATCGCGTACATCACTTGAGAATCCATACTTACCACCCCTTATGATTAATATCATCTTCTCCAAGAAGATTCGAGATGCTACCAGCCAACTCGACGTTGTTCGGAACACAGAGGAGGGTATTCTGACTGATCGTCGTAATCGTTCCATCGAGAGCGAAGACGACACCAGATAAGAAATTGATCATCTGTCGTGATTGATCTTTTGACATACGCTGCATATTGACGATGACAGCACGGTTCTGACGAAGATGTTCCCCGATTTCCTGGGCTTCGTTGAAGACACGTGGTTCACTCAAGATGACTTGCGATTTCGTTTTTTTCGTCGCATGAAGCGGCACGATATTCGATTGTCTCACGCTGTCCTCCTTTTGAGTAACACTTGGGGTAGATTCCTCGTAATACTCTTCGTACTCTTGTTGTGAAGCACCTCTACCTTTATTTATTGTAGCATCATTTTCATATTCAAGTTCATCTAAATCGTCGCTGTTGCCGAGAAATAGATTTTGCATTTTTGATTTAAAACCCATATCCATTCTCCCTTCTTCTCGTTTAGGTATGAACGAGCGTTGTCCCGATTCGGACGAACGTCGCCCCTTCTTCGATGGCGATCTCAAAATCCGATGACATTCCCATAGATAACTCCGTACATGGAGCATACGACAATTTTTTCGCCTTGACCTCTTCTTGCAATGTTTTTAATGACCGGAATACCTCACGGATACGCGTCGTATCTTCCGTTAACGGTGCCATCGTCATCAGTCCGATGACACGAATCGCTGGATACTGACCGATTTCATGTAAGAACGACGGTACATCCTCAGGCGCGATGCCTTGCTTCGATTCTTCTCCCGAAACGTTGACTTGAATGAAACAATTAATGATTCGGTCCGTTCGTTTATTGATCTCTTCCGCCAAATGAAGACGGTCAAGGGAATGCAGCACGTCAATGGCATCGATGATCTGACGAACTTTACGCGTTTGTAGCGTACCGATGAAGTGCCATGTACAGGCGGTTCGTCCGAGCTCTGCCTGTTTTTCGAGCAATCCGTCCGGGCGATTTTCACCGAGATGGGTCACACCTGCTGCTAATAATTCAGAAGCAACTTGACTTGAGACTGATTTCGTCACGCCAATCAACTGTACCTGCTTTTCAGAAGAACTCTTTTCACTTGCTTGTTCCATTCGTTTCGTAACCTCTTGTACATTATCAAGAATTGACATCCAATGACTCCTTTACGATCAAACTTGCAAAGCGACCACCGTGGTCGCCGTGGCGATAAGAGAAGTAATCTTCCGCCTGACAGTGTGTACATAGACCTGTGTCAAGGACATCACCGACTCCACAACGCTCAGCTAGCGCAGCGTTCGTTTTTTGTAGCGATAACATCGCTTTTCCATCTTCCTTGCGTATGTAAGGAGACTCATCGAGTTCAAGCGCATCGATTGCATCGATGACGGGTTGATCGACTTCGTAACAACAATCACGGATCGATGGACCAATGACCATTTGAATCGATGAACGACTCGCACCCGCACGTTCCATTTGCTTGACTGTTTCCTCGACGATATTGCCGACAGTTCCGCGCCAGCCAGCGTGCGTATTCGCGATGATTCCTGTCGTCGGATCACAGAAGACAAGCGGCACACAGTCAGCGAACAGCATCATCAATAAGACATTTGAATCGGTCGTCACCAATCCATCTGTACCCGGAATCGCTGTTTCGTAATCCAAAGCACCGCGCCCAGAGTCAAGTGTCGTCACCTGTTCGACGTGATTTCCGTGAACTTGCTGTGCCCAAATCGAGTTCTCGAGGGAGAGATCAAGCTGACGTGCGATGACTTGTCGGTTCTGGATGACACCGTCGCGATCATCGTTGACATGTAATCCTAAATTTCCGTTCTCATGAGGGGCTGCGAACTTCGTCGTAAAGGCGGCACGTACGGTACCCGTCGGTGTATCCCATTTGATCCATTGTCCAAACATGTTCATGCCTCCTTTGATTTTAAAAAAAGAGGCGCCGCTTTCGCGACACCTCATCGTTTAGCAGTCGTGTCACTGGAACATCGATCAACGATTATTCCGGCGAAGGAATGATGGGATGTCCATCGTTTCTTCGACATCTGGCGCTTTAGCCGGTTCAGGATTCGAGCTGACAGGTGTCTCTTCGACTTGTGGTTTAGACTCCTCAGTTGGTGGTGGAGTCGCTTGTTTTTTCTTCAAGAGGTTTTTCATCATCTCTTGTGCCGATGGGATTTCGAAATCGAGTGGTTCGTTTTCGAATTCCGTCGCGATGACTGTGACGATGATTTCATCTTCTAGGTTATCGTTGATGACAGAACCGAAGATCAAGTTGACTTCCTCATCGGCTGCACTCTGGACGATTTGTGCGGCTTCCGTCACTTCGTACAAGCTGAGGTTCGCACTACCTGTGATGTTCATCAGAACACCTTTTGCGCCTTCGATCGATGTCTCAAGCAACGGACTCGAAATCGCTTTTTTCGCTGCTTCCGTCGCGCGGTGCTCGCCTGTCGCGACACCTACACCCATT
This sequence comes from Exiguobacterium sp. s191, assembly GCF_018618955.1. Taxonomy (NCBI): domain Bacteria; kingdom Bacillati; phylum Bacillota; class Bacilli; order Caryophanales; genus Exiguobacterium; species Exiguobacterium sp. s191. Next base: position 1,380,866 of record NZ_JACSNC010000001.1, read on the forward strand.
AAAGCAGAACCTTTCTCAGTCATGATCGTCTTCACATCGGCGAAGTCAAGGTTGATCAGACCAGGTACGGCGATCAAGTCAGTGATACCCTGTACCCCTTGACGCAAGACGTTATCCGCTTCTTTAAACGCTTCAAGCATTGGTGTATTCCGATCGACGATTTCAAGTAACTTGTCGTTCGGAATGACGATTAACGTATCGACTTTTTCTTTGAAGTTCTGGACACCTGAAACAGCATGTTGCATCCGTTTACGTCCTTCGAACATGAATGGTTTTGTGACGACACCGACTGTCAATGCGCCGATCTCTTTTGAAATCTCCGCGATGACAGGAGCTGCTCCTGTACCCGTTCCGCCACCCATTCCCGCTGTGACGAAGACCATGTCAGCACCAGAAAGGATTTCTGTTAATTGCTCACGGCTCTCTTCCGCCGCTTTTTTACCGATTTCCGGATTGGCACCCGCACCGAGACCGCGTGTCAATTTAGCACCGAGTTGTAGTTTTACGTCAGCTTGTGACATGTTCAATGCCTGCGCATCCGTGTTTACTGCGATGAATTCTACGCCTTGGACACCGTGTTCAATCATTCGGTTGACGGCGTTCGAACCGCCACCACCTACACCGATGACCTTGATTTTTGCTACTTGGTCCATCATTTCATCAAAATGCAACATAAAAAGGGCCCCCTAATATTTTTTACTCATTGGATTTTTTGTAGGCATTAACCAAAGAATTTCTCAAAGAAACTGCTGAATGACTTTTTCTCTTTTGGAGGCTGTTCACGTGTCGACCGTTCTTCTCGAACAGGTGTCGCTTGTTCGTTCATGAGCAGTGCATCCTGTTCACGTCCGTGTGCTACGACTTCCTTCTCTTCCGCGCGGTCGAAACCTGATTTCGATACGGCGCTTCGTGAAAGTACATAACGTAACATACCAGCTGCGACGGCATACTTCGGATGACGAATACCAAGACTAGCAGGTTGATAGACATTGACGCTCTGCTTGAAGATTCGTTTTCCAAGCTGGTCGATTCCCGGCAGTGAAGAACTTCCGCCACACAAGATTAAACCGCTGTTCATATGAGCGTATCCGGCTTGAGTCATTCGTTTTTGAATCATCTCGAAGATTTCCTCAAGTCGTGCTTCTAATACGAAACCGATTTCTGATTGTGGCTCGAAACGATGTTCCCCGTTGATCGTGACGTAAGAAACTTTCTCTTCCGGATCACCGAGTGCTTCAAGTGCAACACCGTACTCTTCTTTTGCGAGCTTCGCATCTTGATATTTACAATTCATCTTATACGTCAAATCACGTGTCAGATGATCGCCACCGTATGGCAACGTCGTCGAGTAGACGAGATCATTCTTTTCATAGATGGAAAGTGTCGTCGTCTCATGTCCGATGTCGATGATTCCGACACCGAGTTCGAGTTCATCAATCGATGCTGCGATTCTAGATACCGCTAAACTCTCCAGCACATATCCAGCAAGCTCTAAACCAGCCCGTTCAATGGAACGTTTAATGCTATGTAGGATCGTCTTTGCTCCGATGATGAGCTTCCCTGTTACTTCGAGACGATAACCAATCATTCCTCTAGGATCAGTGATCTCCGTTTGCTGATCGACCGTAAACGTCTTTGGCAGAACATCGACAACACTGAGTTCGTTTGGAATTCGCATGACCATCGCAGAATGCAGAACATCTTTCACGTCATCATCCGTGATTTCATTGTCCTCACCTTTGATTGATGTCATCCCCTGGCAATCCTTCACTTGAATGTGTTCGCCAGAGATAGCAACATATACTTCACCAATTGGTTCACCAAGTGTACGTTCCACTTCCGTGACCGCTTGTTTAATGGCATGTACCGTTTGATCGATGTCAACGATGACACCTCGTTTAACACCCGCGGATGGTGCAGAACCTTCAGCAAGAACGTTCAGCGTTCCACCAAGTAGTTCACCGACGATGAGTTTCACCTCCGATGTCCCTATGTCGAGTGCGGCAATCGTACCTTTCGTTTCCATGGGAGTGACACCTCCACTTTCATAATACTAATCCTTTTTATTCCTAATTATATTCTAGGAACAGGACAGGCTTCTTCTCGTTTAAGTCTACACTATATAAATACTTACGAAAAGAAGTTATTGCCCGTCTTAGCGTTCGAATAGATTACGATTTGATGACGATTCGAACAACGGTCAACGAATGAAAACACACGTTTGTTTTTTTGTTCGTCAACCCTTTACGAATCTTCTATTTTTTCCCTTTATATGGCTTGAAATAGATACCGCCATCAATTGTAATTGTTCCCGTCTTTCCTTTCGGTAAGGCAGAAATGACCTTCACGTATTCATTCAAGGAATTTGAAAAGGCAGACGTACTGAGTAATACCGTATTCCCATCCGTCATGAATAACTTCAGACCGCCTTTGTCCGTCTTATCGTTTGCGACGATTTCTGAGATTCGGCTCCGTACTTTCGGCTCGATTTTAACAAGTTCCTTCGTCAATCGATTTAATGACTGATCCGTGAATCCTGTCAAGATTGGAGCATCGAATAGTTCTTCCTTCGACTTTCCAGGAATGATCGTTCCGTCCGCAAGCACAATCCGGTCTCCCGGTTTATCCTTCGCGTAAGCAATCTCTTTCTCTTCCGTCACCGTCACGCGATATTGATGCAAAAACTGTTTTTGCATCGTCGCTTCTTGAATACCCGGAACCTTTTCGATTCGCTCAAGAACGTCTTCCTCCGATACATTAAAGGCGTGTGTTTCCTTCACCTTAATCCCCGACGCTTGCAAGATATCAGCAGACTTCACATTGACGTTACCCTCGATATCAAATCGAGCAACCCGAGAATAACTCGATTGTAGATAAAAGACGACACCGACCAATAGACCAATCAGAATCAGGACATAAATGAGTCTTCGGTTGGCTTTTTTGCGACGTTGTTCACGGATATAAGGTATCTTATCCTCGAGACTACGGACGTTCTCGTCCTCTTGTGGTCGTCCGACCGCTCTCCGTTCCCTCACGTCTCATTCCCCCTCCATACGTAACAGTTCATTTCCCTATCGGTCTTTTCCTGCAATAGTTTAGTTTTTTTGTGCCGTCAATCGTAACAATTCATCAACTAAGTCCCGTGAAGCGTTCGGCATACCGAGCGCAAGCGCCGCTTCAGACATCATTTGTTGTTGTGCTAACGCTTTTTCACATGCCTCAAACAACCGATCACCCGTTAGCTCTTGTTCACGAATCAATAGACTCGCACCTGTCTCGACGAGCGATGAGGCATTGACCTCTTGGTGATTTTCCGTCACGTAAGGACTCGGGATGAGCACGCTCGGTAAGCCGAGTGTCGTCAGCTCTGCAAGCGTACTTGCTCCCGAACGCGAAATGACGAGTTGACTGGCTTTTAAGATGTTCGGTAAATCATATACGAATGGGCGAAGTTGAATGCGTTCTGGCACGGAACCAACGCGTGACACAATCGTATCGTAATGAATTTGACCAGTAACGAAGAGGAGCGACCAGCCTGCTTGCTCGACCTTTGGCATCATATCGACGACTGCTTCGTTGATTGCAGGTGCGCCACGACTACCGCCATAGATGACGATGAGAGGGCGTCCTTCCTCAAAACCAAAACGTTGTCGCTCTTCAAGCGGATTGATGTTAAGCTCTGCCACTTCAGAAGCACGCGGATTTCCGATTAAAACCGTCTTCGCTTCATTCTTACCGAAGTGATGTCCAGACCCTTTAAACGAGAGTGCAACTCGATCCACATACCGAGCTAAAAATTTATTCGTGATACCAGGTAAACTGTTTTGTTCATGAACGAGTGTCTTGAAACCCATTTTTGCAGCCGTATACAATACCGGTCCACAAACGAATCCACCTGTACCGACGACGATATCCGGTTGGAACTGACGCAGTAGTCGACGAACACGCCGGACGCTCTTGACGAACCGGATACCGGTCTTGACGTTTTCGAACGACAAGGAACGACGGATACCAGAAATCTCAATCGATTCAAATGGAATTCCCGCGCGACGGACGATATCCGCCTCGAGACCATTTTCTGTTCCGATATAGAGGACCTCACACGGCATGCGTTGTTCGAGCTCCCGGATCATAGCGAGTGCCGGATAAATGTGACCGCCTGTACCGCCTCCAGAGACGACGATTTTCATACTGTTGTTCCTCCTACTTCATGTACGGCACGAACGAAATGATCGCCGCGCTCTTCATATGTCTTGTATTGATCCCAACTTGCAGATGCTGGTGACAGAAGAATGATGTCGCCGGGTTGTGACACTTCAAACGCTACTTTCACCGCTTCATCCATCGCCTCAACAACGGTCGACGTATAGCCATTTTCTGACGCAAGCGTTCCGAATCGATGACCTGTCTCACCAAGTCCGATGACGTGTTTGACGTGCTTCATTGCATCGAGTAACGGTGTCAAATCCGCTCCACGCTCGAGTCCGCCACATAACCAGATGATAGGTGCCGTAAATCCAGACAACGCCGCTTCTGTTGCCACATTATTCGTTGCTTTTGAGTCGTTGTAAACTTTTCGACCAGCAATTTCACCGACGAACTGTGTCCGGTGCTCTACACCACCAAACGTCCGTAGAACGTGTTGAACGTCAGATAATGCTAAGTTAAACGGTTCGACGAGTGTTAAGGCTGCGAGAACGTTCTCGACATTATGCCCACCACCGAGAGCCAGTTCATCAACAGGTAAGATACTCGTCCCATTGATTGTCAACGTATCGTTCATGACTTCTGCGTATGCCGATTGACGACGAGAGAACAAGAGTGGCGTTACTTCAGCAGTCTTTCCGAGCGCATTGACGGACGCATCATCGGCATTCAAGACAAGACGATCCGTTTCTTTCATGTTCTTAAAGATCCGGGCTTTCGCTTCGCCATACGATTCAAAATCACCATGATAATCTAGATGTGCCGGTGATAAATTCAAGAACGCTGCCGTGTATGGTCGGAATTGCTCGATCCCCATCAATTGAAAACTTGATAATTCAATGACGATGATATCGTCCTGTTTCGCCTGACATGCGATTTCAATTGCCGGGAATCCAATGTTTCCTGCCAAATGTACACGCCGCGTACCGGTTTTCAACAATTCATGGACAAGCGTCGTCGTCGTCGTTTTCCCGTTCGATCCCGTGATGGCAATCCACGTCGCATCTGTTGCTTGATACGCCAGTTCTACCTCTGTCCAAACCGGAATGTCGCGTCGCAAAGCTTCTTGTAGCAGATCGATGTGATACGGAATCCCTGGATTCTTGACGATCAAATCGATATCGTCGAGTAGTGTGAGCGGGTGCTCACCATAGACCGTCTTAACATCGAGTGATGCAAGCGTCGCTTGATCACTCTCGGACGGCGTTTTCCCGTCATTGACCGTTACCTCTGCACCAACACTCGCTAAATATCGAGCTGCTGCGATTCCACTTTTCGCCGTTCCGAGAACGAGCACTTTTTGATCATTCCATTGTCGTTGTTCCATTGTTGAATCGCTCACTTTCTCTCTTCTTTTTTATTACACGAATAGATAGGCGATGAATGCCATCAAACAGCTGATTCCTGCGAATGTACCGACGATCCGCCATTCGCTCCAACCGACCATTTCGAAGTGGTGGTGAATCGGGCTCATTTTGAAAATCCGTTTTCCTGTCGTCTTAAAGGAGATGACTTGTAGAATGACGGATAATGTCTCGACAACGAACACGATACCGATTAAGACGAGTAGTAATTCCAGTTTTAAGACAATCGATAGACCTGCTAGTGCAGCTCCAAGTGCAAGTGACCCTGTATCTCCCATGAAAATCTTCGCTGGGTGCGCATTGAATAATAGGAATCCGATCAAGGCACCGACCGCTGAGAAAGCAAAACAAGCAGCGCCTACTTCGTCCGCGATAAACCAACTGTATAATCCGAAGAACAAGAATGTTGGAATCGCTGTGAATGATACGAGACCGTCCAATCCATCCGTCAAGTTGACTGCATTTGAGAAGCCAACTAACCAGAACAAGGCAACAAACGGATAGACGATACCGAAATCAAGCTCAAAATCTGTAAATGGAATCGATAGATACGTCGCATCACTCGTGAATCCACCGCTCAACCAGACGAATAACAATCCGACGACGATTTGTCCAATTAATTTTTGTTTCGAATTCAGACCAAGGTTACGTTTCTTGACGACTTTGATGTAATCATCAATGAAGCCGATAACGCCATAAGCAAGTGTTAAAAACAGTAACGATAATTGTGTCGTCGATAGATCGCCCATGACGACTGCACCGAGAACGCTGACGATCATCGCAACAAGAATGACGATTCCACCCATCGTCGGTGTTCCTGATTTGACCTGATGCCATTGCGGTCCTTCTTCCCGAATTTCCTGACCGAATTTCAATTGGTGTAGAAACGGAATCGCCTTTGGCATAACGAGTAGTACAACAAGAAATGCAAGAATAAGACTGATGAATAATGTGATCATAGCAGACACCCTTTTTCAAAAATTAGTTTTCGTTCAGATATGTTAATATCCGTTCAAGCGCCATCCCACGTGACGCTTTCAATAAGACGATTGTTCGTTCTCCGAGCAGCGGACGCAATCGTTTTGCAGCATCCTCGACAGTTGCTGCGAATTGGATTTGAACAGACGGATCGCTGATTCCTTCCGCAATCCACGCGCCTTTCTCCCCTACTAGGATAGCATGCGAGACGGGTAACGCAATCCGCTTTCCGACCGAGGCATGTAATAAGCGTTCTTGGTCCCCTAATTCATACATATCTCCGAGGACGAGAACTCGTGTCGTATACCCTTCCAGCGCAGTAACCGTCTCAATCGCTGCATTCATCGATGTCGGACTCGCGTTATACGCATCATTGATGACCGCAGTCTCTTCAAAGAGTAATCGTTCCATCCGCATCGGTGTCAATTCAACCGCATCGAACCCTTCTTGAATCCGAGCGTCCGTCACGCCAAGTGCACGTGCTGTCGCAATCGCGTATGCTGCATTTCGGACTTGGTGTTTCCCTAGCACTGGTAGGTGAAAAGCGGTGCCATCGTAAGTAAAGGCCGTCCCAAAGAGCGTTGCTTCCCTAGTTTCGATCCGGTACGTATTTCCGATCTGATAGCCAATCTTCTCTGCTTGAACTTCTGCGAGAAGTGGTTCGTCACCATCAACGAATAAATGACCACCTGGCTTGAGTCCGGATTGAATCTCGAGCTTCGCTTTGGCGATGCCACTGCGTCCACCGACTTGCTCCGCATGCGATTCGCCGATGTTCGTGACGAGCGCGATATCTGGCTCAGCTAGATTCGATAAGAATTCAATATCGCCAAATCCATTCATTCCCATCTCAAGTACAGCGACTTCCGTATCAGCCGGCATCATGAGAATCGTTAACGGCATTCCGATATCCGAATTGAAGTTTCCTTGAGTCTTATGTGTCTTGAACGTCGTCTTGAGTACGCTTTCGACCATGTCCTTCGTCGACGTCTTCCCATTTGATCCAGTGATGGCGACGACTTTTGGCGCAATCTGCATTAAGTATCGTTTTGCGATTTGTTGCAGGGCAACCAATGGTTCATCGACTTCCAAGAAAACGATATCGATGTCTGGTCGATCAATGCCTTTCTTCCATAAGGTGACGATCGATCCTTGGTTTTTTGCACCTTCAAGGAATCGATGACCATCGACGCGTGCTCCCTGAATCGGAACATAGAGACCGTCTTCTAGTTGTGCGCGTGAATCCGTTGCAAAATGACGAACGATACGATCATCTTTCACATCGAGATGCAACCATTCAGCGAGTTGCGTAATTGTTAACATGATATATACCTCCATTCGATGACAGCAAAAGAGGACGAATGCAAAAGTCAACGAATGACTCCTGTTCGTCCTCGTCTTCCTGTAGAAATCAGGAAACTTGCTCTACCGTTACTCTTTAGGTTCAGCTAGTTCGACCGTCAACTTTCCATTTTCCTTCACTAGTGTACCAGTTCGAGCCGATTGTTTGGTTACAAAACCTTTACCGATGACGTCGAGCTTCAAATCATATAAGCTGACAAGCTTTTTGACGTCTCGTTGCGACCAACCGGTCAAATCTGGCATCTTGAACGTATTTGATGTTTTCAGCAAGACACGTTCTCCGCTGACGAATTCCTGTCCACGGGATGGAATCTGCGAAACGACTTCAGCACCATCGCCTAGGATGATCGCAACTGCCTCTTGTTCTTTTGCTAGATCAGTCGCTTGTCGAGCACTCTTCTTGATATAACTCGGCGTGATCTTCGCTTTGACATCCACCGAATCCTTTTGCGTTTCCGGTTGGATGCTACGATACTGTAGTGCCGTATTCATGACACTCTTGAACACAGGACTCATGATGAGTGGACCAGAGACGGATGATTCGTTTTTCGATGGACGATCGACCGCGATGTACATGATCAATTCCGGATCATCTTTTGGGGCCATACCGATGAACGAGTGAATGAATTGTCCTTGAATATACTTTCCATTCTCAGAAATCTGAGCCGTACCGGTCTTCCCAATGACACGGTAATCTTTCAACTTATACATTTGACCTGTACCAAGCTTACTGTTGACGACACCGTCGAGTGCTTCGCGTGTTGCTTTTGCCGCTTCAGCAGAAATCGGTTTACCGACGACTTCTGTTTTCGCTCGGTAGGGTGCCTTATCCGTATGATCCGCTTTTTGGATGATATGCGGTTTGACCATCTCGCCGTCTCCAGCGATTGCTGTCGCTCCTTGAAGCAATTGCATCGGCGTGACCGCAGTCGATTGCCCCCATGAGGTGATGAGCGCATTCAACGGTTTAGACAAGTCGGATTGACTATTTACTTCTCCCGAGATGTCTATACCCGTTCGTTGGTCAAAATGAAACTTCTTAAAGTAATCTTTATACCGTTCGATCCCAAGTTTTTCTGCTGTCAACTTCGAGAACATGACGTTTGAAGAGTGATAGACCCCTTCAATCATCGGAATGGTTCCCCAACCGACATCGTTATAATCCTTGATGACCGTCCCTTTATAGTTATAACTACCCGATTTATACATCTCATTCGGACGGAAGACTCCCGCATCAATCGCCGCTGCGAGCGTAAAGATTTTCATCGTCGAACCTGGCTCGAATCGTGACGAGACGGCGAAATTCGTGAAATCTTTCATATCACGTAAATTCGGGTTGAACGATGGGCGATCCGCCATGGCGAGGATTTCACCGGTCTTCGCATCCATGACGATCCCCGTTGCATTTTTCGGTTTGTACGTGTTGTACATTTTTTGCATTTCTTTTTCAAGCGATTGTTGGATTCGATGATCGATCGTCAAATAGAGATTCGATCCATCCTTCGGTTCGTTCGAAACACGCGACGCACCTTGAATCAACGGATTACCGCTACGATCCTTTTCAAAGACACGGGCTCCGTAGGATTCACTTAAAGCATTATCATACTGCTTCTCGATTCCCATCTGACCTTGTAAAGCGACTCGACCATTTTCCTCGGTGATCTTTTGAACGAATCCAAGTGTATCGGACAGGAAGATGCCGTTCGGATAGTATCGTTTCGGCTCTTCAATCATCCGGATTCCGGGAAGTTTCAACTTGTCGATTTTCTCTTTTTGATCGAGCGTCAAATCATTTCCTTTTTTTCCGAACTCAATTTGAGAACGGTCTTTGTTTTCAATCAGATAGGTCTCCAGTTCCTTCGTCGTCATCCCAAGAATCGGCGCAAGACCTTCAGCCGTCTTTTTAAAGTCGACGATCGTCTCATCTGGATCTTTGACACCACCAAGTCGATAAACGCCAATCAGATGATAGGATGGAATATTGATCGCAATCGGGGAACCGAGACGGTCGAAAATCTCGCCACGTTCTGCTCCAAGCGTTTCTTGAGACTCCCATCGTTTCTTTTCCGCATATGCAATCATATCTTCACCATGGAACTGTTTTGTCGTTGCTAAATACAAAAATCGGCCAATGAACACAAAAAAGAGAGTAGCAAATATCACCATGATAAAGGCTACTCTCCAACGGGATTTTTTCAGTGGATTCATTTAGGAATCACCTTGATGTTCCCTTTACGCATATCAAGACCCTGTTCTTTTGCAATCTTATAAATCCGTTCCGGAGAGCTTAAGTTCGTGACCTCTAGTTGTAAACGTTCGTTCTCTTTTTTGAGTGATTGTGTGACTTGGTTCTCTTTTGCTAAATCACGGCTCACGTTATACGCTTCGTTATGCGTACTGATCGTCAAACTCCCAAATAACACAAGACCACCAATCATCGCACTGTATAAGAATTTTTCAAAGGGATACAAGCGATACTTCGGACGGACGGCGACGCGACGCGCGATATCTTCCGTCTTTCGTGGTTCCTGAACAGGTTGTTGACGAACGGGTTGAACCGTTTGGACCGATTTACGAAGTGGTTCTGCCATTGGAATGCTCCTCTCAAGTTTCTTTCATTTTTTCAGCAACTCGTAATTTTGCCGATCGGGCGCGACGGTTATCATCGAGCTCTTCAACACCAGCCGTAATCGGTTTACGTGTGACGAGTCGGAGTTCCGGCTCCATTTCGACGGGAATCATCGGTAACCCCGGCGGAAGCTCGGGTAGTGATGATTTTTCTTTGATTGCTTGTTTACACATGCGATCTTCAAGTGAATGGAACGTAATGACACATAGACGTCCTCCGACCCGTAATAAATCAATGGCTTGGTGTACCGCACGGTCAAAGACATTCAGTTCATCATTGACGGCAATCCGGATTGCTTGGAAAGTCCGTTTCGCAGGGTGACCACCTTTACGTCGTGCCGGTGCTGGAATCGCATCCTTGATCAATTCGACGAGTTCAAATGTCGTCTCAATCGGTCGCTCTTCCCGCGCTTTTTCGATTTTGCGCGCAATCTGTTTTGAGAATTTCTCTTCCCCGTATGTAAAGAAGATACGTACGAGATCATTGTACGACCACTCATTGACGACTTCGTAAGCAGAAAGTGGAGAAGATTGATCCATGCGCATGTCGAGACGTGCGTCGTGATTATAACTAAATCCCCGTTCCCCTTCGTCTAATTGTGGTGAAGAGACACCGAGATCGAATAAGATGCCGTCCACTTTCTCGACGCCATGTGCTGCCAACTGCTCTTTCAGATAAGCAAAATTACTCTTTATTAAAGTAAAGCGACCTTCATACGCCGCGAGACGTTCTGCTGCATGAGCGAGAGCGACATCATCCTGATCAAATGCGTATAGATGACCTGTCGTCAATTGCTTGACGATTTCTTCGCTGTGTCCTGCTCCACCTAATGTACAATCGACGTAAATACCGTCGGGTTTAATCGCGAGTCCTTCGATCGACTCCCATTTCAATACTGTTTCATGCTCAAACATGTCCTGCCTCACCTTTCACTGTCCTTGAAGGACGTTACTCTTTTTCAATGTATCACATTCTCTCGTGAAAACGTTACGAAAATGAGACAGTTTCCTTGATTTATTTAACTTTTGTGTAATTTTCGCTAAAAAAACGAAAAAACCTGCTAGTTTCAGCAGGTTTAGAGGAAAATCTTCAGTTGATCACTCGTATTCGCTTCATAGGCTGTTCTTAAGTCCCGCACAAAATCAAGACCATGATGATTTAACCACGGTAGGACAGAATGAATCCGCTCTTGTGGCGCTCCATCAGGAAAGAGATGGTAAGCCGTCTCTTTATATTGCCGTGTTTGTCGATCGAACTGACGTCGATCTTCTGCCAGTAGACTAGCAACTGCTTGATCGAGCTGTCTCTTGACCTTCTCACTCTTACTCGATGTCCGCAGTAGATCCTGTTCGAGCGAAAGGAATTCGGAGACGAAACTGTCTTTTAGCATCGCTGCCGCCTGCATATGTCCTGTCACCTTCTCTTCTGAATAAACCGGAATCGGAACGCCTGACCGGACGATTTCTTCGAGCGACACCTCGAGTTTAGCAAGACGTTTTTCATCGCTACGACGCACGAGTAACCCACCCATGCGGGGAATCAATAACGGCATCGTCCAATTCAGATGATGAAAGAGCGGTCGTAAGCGTGTCCAGTATGCTAACTCTCCCGGACCACCGATATAGGCAAGCGTCGGGAACAGGTAATCCTGCATTAATGGACGCGTCACGACACTGTTGGAGAAGCGTTCCGGACTGGCGTACAGCAACGCGATCAATTCAAGCTCCGTATACTGCTTTCCTTGTTTCGTCTCGAATCCGTCTGCTGTCGGATAAAGCAACTGACGACCGTGATCATCGACGAAAAGATGCGCCGCTTCCTCGTTCAAGAATGTATCCGGTAACTCTTGCGTCTGCGAAATACCATCCTTCAATGCTCGTCTAAATTCCGCATTGTCTTGAATCAACCGTTCAAAGAACGGAATCTCGAGTTCACGGACAGATTGTGTATCCGCATCAAAGAAGACGACATCAAAATCGATCAATTCACCGATCAATTGCGAGAAAAACATCCCATACGATGTACACTCTTCAACGAGTTGCTTCAGGCGCGTAACTAATCGTTTCGTATGAACCGTTTCTGGCATTGCTCGGAATGCCTCTTCGATGATTTCAAGAAGTGCTGCTTGATCAAAAGAGATTCGACTGACGGAGCGGGCAATCGATTCTGAAGGTGTGACAGCGATTTTACGCGTTTGATAATCCGCTGTCGGAACGTAAACATGGTTAATCTCATCAAAATCGTGATCTTCGGTCGCGAGCCAAAAAATCGGAACGACAGGTCTCCCAAGTGTCGTTTCCGCCTGCTGCGCGACCTTCAGACAGGTCAACAATTTATAGATGGCATATAATGGTCCGCCAAAGATACCCGTTTGTTGCCCTGTAATGACAACTTGAGCTTCACCCGTACGAAGCTTCGCGACACGTTCCCGCAAACGCTCCGTCATGTTCGGATTTTGACGTTCGAGTTCGTCTGTCAGTGCATCAAGATGCGGATAGTGACGTTCTTCAAGCAAACGGCTCCTCGACGCTAAACCACTCTCTCCAAGGTGGTCGACATATGTTAAGAATTCTTCTCGTGAAGCACGATGCATCAACGAGTTTTCATCGTATAAGGCTTCAAATGGTTGTACCTTCAAACAAAATCCCTTCTTTCTTACCTAACTGGTCAGCTGATGAACAGTTGACGAATACCGAGTACGAACAGTATGAAATGGACGGGTAATGCCAGCAAGATGATGATCCGCCAACTGTGGCGAATCATTTGTCTCAAATCAACATCAAGTTGACGAATTCGTTGCCAGAGCGCATTCAACGCAAACACCAACAACACGACGATGACGATCCACCCTAAGTAATTTGTTCCGGTCAAGGCAATCAATGCAACATGAATCGCATACAGCACGATGAATGTTCCAAAGTCGAGTGCAAATCGAACGGCCTTCCCATGTTTCCGAAATAGAAGTAGAAAGACGAGATACAACGCAATCAGGCTGAATAAAGGAAAAATGATGAAGACTGTCACTGCGTACCCTCCCTCTGTTTGATCTGTTCATAATAAAAAGATAAACGTGGCGTCGCAGTCGTCGCCTGACGTAATGCGTATCCAAGTATCGGCTCTACTTCCGTTCGTCGTCCGTACTCAAGATCTCGTAACATGGAAGAACGGTTTTTGCTCGTATTCTTCATGATCCGCTCGATCTCGGAATAAGTAATGTCATGGTGCGGGAAGATCGTCCGCATTTCGTCAAATAATTGACGGGCTTCTTCTCGATAAGGCATCTCTAATAAGGATCCATTCTCAACACCGTAATAAGCCGTCACTGGATTGATGACGACGTTGATGAACAGCTTCGTCAATAAGACAGTTTCCATATCTGACTCGAATTCAAAGCATAGCTGCTTTGACGACAAGTTCGCTACCTCTTTATTCCCGTAGCGGATGCGTCCTTTTCCAGTATGCTGGACTTCAAACGGTGCAGTACGCATGGCACCATGTTCGACGACACCAAATAAGACATGCGGCAATTGCTCTTTCCATTTCAAATGATCCATTCCATTTTGCAGGAACATGACGGGACACGTCAGCCGTTTAAGGAATGGAATCACACTTTTTATATCATACGACTTTGTCGCGACAAACACCAAGTCTTCTGACTCGAGCCGATCAATCTTCCGGATTCGTACGAGACGACTCGCTTGTCCATCGCGAATGATTGGTCGTTCCTCTTCTTGTTCTTGTCGCACATAAAGCGTGACTGCATGCTCTTCCGATAAATAAGAGGCAAGCAACAATCCGATGGCACCCGCGCCAATGATTCCAACATTCATCTATTCATGTCCCCTTTCATGAAAAAAGCGACCTTAAAACCGATTTCTCGATTCGAAGGTCGCTTTTATACCGATCAATCAGCTTATTTGCTGACGATTTCTTTACCTTTGTACGAGCCACATGCTTTACAAACGCGGTGTGAAAGTTTCATTTCACCACAGTTTGGGCACTCGACCATACCTGGTACACGGAGTTTGAAATGAGTACGGCGAAGACGTTTGCGTGTTTTCGACGTTCTGCGGAATGGTACTGCCATCGTTGTCCACCTCCTTGAAAAAATACACTCGCCTTTACTTCAGAAATCAGGAATCCTGATCTTTTTTAAAGAACTGAGCGAGACCCGCGAGTCGCGGATCGATTTTTGGTTCGGTTTCCTCTGGATCTTCTTCAGAAAGAATCGTCCAGCCTTCCCCCTCAACCAACTGATTCTCTTCATCATCCCCATGCACTTGCACTGGCACATGAAGTAAAATCAATTCTTGCACGAGCGGTCGAAGATCGACCGTATTCCCGATCGGCACGTTGATGTCATCTGCTTCGTTCGAAACAGCATCGACCTCGAGCAGGAATGGCTCGATGGATTCAATCTCGAATGGATAAGCGACGTCATTTAGCGTCCGGGCATCCGGAAGCGTCATTTCGCCGGTAATCCAAAGATTGAATATTAATTGATTCGATGTAAACGATGCATTTGCACGAACGTGCACAGGTTGCACCGCCCGGATATCCGGATGGAGGGCGACTAGCTCATTGAGCTCGATCGTCTCGTTAACCTGAAGTTGACCCAGATTGCGCAATTTATTCAATTGCATCAGGGACCATTTCATCCGAATCACCTCAATTGCAACAATATGAATTATAGAGAGGACATCTTGTTTTGTCAATGTTTTTTCTTTACACTGAAATCGCTAGAGAACGAACACTTTTGGACGTCTTTATCCATATTACCGCACTTAATTCGGTTTGCAAAGGAGAAAGTTTTCATGAGGATGACAGCTATCATTTCAGAGTACAATCCGTTTCATAACGGACACTATTATCAAGCGACGACAGCACGACGGGAAACGGATGCCGACGTCATCGTCGCCATCATGAGCGGGACGTTCATGCAGCGTGGTGAACCCGCCTTTACGGATAAATGGACACGTGCTCAGGCAGCGGTCGCGAGCGGTGCCATCGATCTCGTTCTTGAACTTCCTTTCTATTTTGCTGTCCAGCGTGCTGATCGTTTTGCACTCGGTGGTGTAACGATTGCCGAGACAATCGGCTGTCAGTCGCTTTCGTTTGGAAGCGAGTGCGGAGATATCGAACCTTTTCTCCATGCAGCAGCGGAACAGATCGAAGAGACACCTGCATACAAGCAAGCGTTACACGATGGATTATCAGCGGGCCTCTCTTCTGCTCACGCCGCCAGTCAAGCATTCAGGAGCGTCTCACAGACGCTTGATTTGACACAACCGAACAATACGCTTGGCTATTATTACGCTCGCGCCGCAAATACCCTATCGCTTCACACGACGAAACGGATTGGAAGTGGCTACCACGACTTATCCACCGGGGACATCATGAGCGCCACCGCGATACGCGCCCATCATCAGACACACGGTCAGCTGCTCGCACTTCCTGAACAGACCGAAGACGTCTTAGCAAGTGCCTCTTTCGCCAACTTCTCGCATTATTATCCGTGGATTCGACAACGTCTACTAACGACTCCAGTACTCGAGTTGATGCGAATCGCTGGGATTGACGCTTCGTTAGCACCACGACTCATCGAAGGGGCTAAACAAGCAACGACGTTCGATACCTTTCTGAATCACGTCAAAACACGCCGTTATACGCGGACGAGCCTGCAGCGTGCCTTGATCTATCTGTTGACCTCAACGACAGCAGAGGAGGTCGCACGGATCGATTACGACCATGTTGATTTCGTTCGTCCCCTCGCCTTTTCAGAACGAGGACGACAGGCACTCAAAACCATCAAAACGCGGACTACCGTCTTCAGTACCTTCACGAGTCATCCTTGGCTAACGAAAGAAAGCCAAGTGACAGCTGCATACGCACTGCCCTTGGCTCGCTATGACGCGTTGCTCGAACACCGTCGTTTTCCTTATTTCGCTGGAAGTTCTTCTAAATAATCAATCGCATCTTCGACTGTCTTGATCGGAACGAGCTTCATGTTCGTTCCGAGTTTTTTGATGGATGGTTTTGCTTCTTTGTAGTTCTCTCCTGCTGGCACGAACATGATTTCTGCTCCTGCCTCGTCAGCAGCGACGACCTTTTGCCACGCTCCACCAATCGGTCCCACCTTGCCGCCTTCTTCAATCGTTCCCGTGCCGGCGATTTTATGCCCTTTCGCCAAATCCCCCGGCGTCAATTGATCATAAATTTCAAGGGTGAACATCATTCCAGCAGATGGTCCACCGACACCTTCGACCTGAAACGCAATATCAGGATCCGTCGTCACGTTTGAGATCGGAAGCGGTTCGTAAATACCTAGTCCGACTCGCTTGACCTCTTTAGATAACTGATCCACTCGAATCGTCGTCTTCTTGTCTTCCGATTTACGCGTGAACTGAATCGGAACAGCTGTTTTGGCTTTTTTCGCTTGAATCGTCTTCATGAAACCTTCAAATGACGTAATCGGTTTTCCGTCAACACTTGTAATCCGATCCCCTGCCTTCAATTTCCCCTCGGCTGGACCACCGGGAATGACGCCGGAGACGTAGACCCCTTCGAAATCGACATCGACCTTTTGATCCGCCAATTCATACGCTTCGATCGTTGCGTTATGTTGCGCTTCTTCCATATACAGCTTCTGACGCGTTTCATACTGCGCGTCCGACTCTCCGTCGTACAGATAATCACTTACACTCGATGTTTCGGAGAACGGTAGAAATAAGCTTTCAATGAGAAAGTAAGGCGTGGCCCGGCGTTGTGCGATCGTCAGCATCATCAAATCTCCCGGTTCCTTGTCGCCTCCAGACACATCGATCAAATCTTCCGTCGACGTCGCGTCACCTGGATAGGAAATGAAATAGGGAAGCGGTACGAAAAATACGATCAAGGCAGCGATGATTGCTGCTAAGGCAGGTTTCCAAGCTTTCATCACAGTTCTCCTTTCGTATATTTCTGACGTAGCGCTTCTTCGACAGAAGGCGGTACGAGATCGGTAACGGAAGCACCATACTTGGCAGCTTCCTTAACGATCGAAGAACTCAAGAAGGAATACTGATTATTCGTCATCATGAATAGTGTCTCGATTTGATCATTCATCTTCTTGTTGATGGAAGCTACTTGCATTTCGTATTCAAAATCCGAAACTGCTCGTAGACCGCGTACAATCGCGGTTGCTCCGACTTCCGCCGCATAATCGACAAGTAGACCATTAAAGGAATCCACCTTGATTTGAGGTAGGTGCGACGTCACATCGGCAATTAACTCCATCCGTTCCTGGACAGAAAAGAGTGGTTGCTTCGAAGAATTATTCAGTACGGCAACGATGATCTCATCAAAAATCGGAACAGCACGCTCGATGATGTCTAAATGTCCGTTCGTGATCGGATCAAAGCTACCTGGGCAAATGGCGATTCGTTTCATTCGTGGTCTTCCTCCGCTTCCATGAATTCGTACAACGTGATCGAGATGACAGCGGAATAACGAAGTCGACGCACGACTTCTAGTCGTCCGATCTGGTCCGGCAATTCAACCGCTGAGTCATGTTCACAGACGATGACACCATTGTCCGTCAACATATTGTGTTGCTCTATGTACGTGACATGTTCCGTCAATCGCTCTTTTGCATAGGGAGGGTCTAGATAAATCAACTTAAACGGCTCTTCAGATGCGAGTTCCGTTAAAGCGATCGCTACATCTTTTTTCAAAACACGTGCTTGGTCCGTATAGTGCGTCGTTCGTAAGTTATCTTGGATCGTTTGGACCGCTTTATGGTGTTGGTCGACGAACACTGCCTCATCGCATCCTCTTGAAAGAGATTCAATCCCAAGACCACCGCTCCCCGCAAACAGATCCAGTGCTCGTCCTCCGTTGAAATAAGGACCGATGACGTTGAATAAGGATTCTTTTACCTTATCCGTCGTCGGTCGTGTTTGATCCCCTGGCACTGCTTTTAATCGTGTACCTTTCCGTTCCCCTGAAATGACTCGCATTTCCTTCATTCCTTTCAACAAAGAAGCGACGAGGATGTCCTCATCGCTCCATGGATTATGCTTCTTCTGGCATTTTACCTTTTTTGTTCGCGAACGTCTCCGTGATGAACGGTCGTTCTGAACGTTTGATCGATTCGACGAACGGGAGAGTCGAAATGACTTCCATCACCTGTTCATGCTGATCTAAATCGACATACAGATGAACGTATCGTTCACGTTTAGACGTAAAGTAGACGTTCCCGTAACGGCGTAATTGACGGGATGCTTTCATCGCATTGACATAGACGATGAGTCCCACTCGTTCCTTGATCACGCCAGCCTACCCCCTTCACCTTCGTTATCCGCTACAGCTACAGCTGCCACCGGTCGAACAACCTCCAGCGCATCCTTGATCGAAGAAAGGATTTCCCGTCGGTACTTTAATTTGCGGTGATACTTCCCCAGCGAGCTTCAGACTGATTTGTCCGAGTAACGTCTCGAGTTGTTTTTCCGCCTTTTTAAACTGCGCGACTTCCTCTTGTAAATCAAGTCGCCGTTTGACTTCATGGACCTTTTTCGTGATCGTCTGATAGTCAGGATGATACCGTCCGAATCGCTGTACGAGTTCGTAGTCCTCCTTGACTTGATGAAAATCGCGAATGACAGCCTGTGCCTCTGCTGACTCTTGCTGTGCTTGTTTCGCACATCTATATGCTTGCCCCGTTTCACTTTGAGCGAGAGATCGAATGAGGTCTTCCGCTGCGTTGATGAGGTCAATCGTCTTATCGGTATATATCACAACGAATCTCCTCCTTAACTTTACCATCTTATCATAACATTTCTCTCCCTCCTAGCCTGTTGAATTGTGTATAATTTGTTCAGAAGGAAGGAATGAACTTTATGCAACTGCTCTCTTTTAATATGTTCCGGACGATTGGAATCAAGACGGAACATGCCAAGTCAGATTATCACTTTGATTCCTTGAAAAAAATCGAACAGGCGGATGTCGTCCTGTTCCCGGAATACTGGCAAATCCACTCAATCATCTATGGGATGAAAAAACCGATTTTCCCGTCGGCTGCTACGTTCCACTTAGGTCATGACAAGATCGAAATGACGCGGATTTTTCAAACCGTCATTCCGGATAACATCCCTCGGACCGGCATCTATGGAAAAAATGAATTCACCGTCGAACGTGTCTTACGTGAATTTTCGTTTCCTTTCGTTGCGAAGACAGTCCGTAGCTCAATGGGACAAGGTGTTCATCTCATCAAAAATGAAACAGACTGGAAGAAATACACGGATACACACGAGACGTTCTACATTCAAGAGTACATTCCGAATGAGAAGGACTTACGTGTCGTCGTCGTCGGTGATCAAGTCCTTGCTGCATACTGGCGCGTCGGTGGTGCTCAGTTCTTAAATAACGTCGCTCAAGGTGGTGTCCTTGATTTTAATGATGTGCCACAAGGAGCAATCGACTTCGTACTCGCTCTTGCGAAACAGCTCGATATCGATCACGCCGGTTTTGATCTCATCATCCGTGACGGACAGTGGTACGTTCTTGAGTTCAACGTCTTCTTCGGTGGAGAAGGACTCAATCATCTTGGTATTCACGCACCGGATACGATTCTTGAATATGTCGAACGAAAATATGGAAGTTCATGAATTCTTCAAAATGACTTCACATCTTTTACGTCATCGTTTCATTCATTATGGTATGATAGTTTGGAAAGACTAGTATCTACTAGCAAACTGGGGTATAGGGGGATTCAAACATGAAGTTTGAACAATATGGTATCGAAGGCAAGGAACTGAAGTTCGGTCTTCTCGAAACAATCATGGAACATCACCGCTTCGTTCGTGAAGGACAGTGGGATTACGAACGCGCGATGTACGACATGAAATATGAAAAACAATCAACAGGTGAAGTATTCTACCTGCGTGTTCCTGTCTATGCGATCCAAGGCGAGATTGAAGACCGCCATGCTGTCGTTCGTATGATGACACCACTTCTCGGTAAACACTACTATCCACACGGTGTCGAGTATGATGAGACGTTCCCTCCGGAAATCGTCAAAGACTGCGAACGTCGTTTAGCAGCATTGCTCGAAACACTCGAAAAATAAGATCCACACGTAGAGGTTCCAATTAAGGAGCCTCTATTTTTTGTTTTTCATTCCAAACAAAAAAGCTAACGACCTCGCATCATCTACGAAGTCATTAGCTGTTCTGTCCACCTGATTGTTATTCCTTAAAATACACGAAACAGCTATTAACGCGCGACGAATTGTACATAAGATACGACATCGTCTCCAAGCTGAATCCCAAGCTGCTCGCGTACATGAAGATAAAGTGCGTGAAGTGACGTTGCCGGTGCACTGACCTTTACGCTAAATGCAATCTCTTCCCGGTCCATCCGTTTGATCCGGGAGTGATGGATTCCATAATCCTCGATCGCACAAGCAAGTAATTCCTCGATGGCTTGAATAGAGACGGTAACATCTCCTTGCATGTACTCTTCATAAGTCATCTACCTTCACTCCTTTGCTAATTGTGTGACCGAAGACATGACCTCTTCTAAGTCGACCGGTTCATCCGGTGTCTTCGCCATAGATGAAATCGCCCGTACTTTATTATCACGGTCCAAAATGAACATTTGTGTTCCGTGTGTCACTAAGCCGCTCTCAGCCTTCGAGTAATAGAAATTCAACTGACGTGTCAAACGATCGATGACGACTGGATCTCCCGTCAATACTTTCCAGCCCTTAGCATCTGCTTCAAAGTTCGAAGCATACTTTTTCAAGACTTTCGGTGTATCCACTTTTGGATCAACCGTCACTGCGACGAGTTCGACGTCACTTCCGTACAATTCTTCGCTCCGAAGCTTTTTCTCAAGCTTACGGTAATCATTTAATGTCAATGGACAAATATCAGGACAGTTCGAGTAGAAGAACGTCAAAACTTTGACTTTTCCGTCTTCCGAATTGAATGATTTTCCATCTACGGCATTCGTTAATTCAAATGGTGTCGGTTCAGCGATGACAGGTAACTTTTCTTTCATGAAAAAATAATAATATCCCCCGGCTGCCGCAACTAAGATAAGGACGACGGCAGCGACCGTCAAGTAACTGTTCTTTTTCAAGTTGGCTCCCCCTTAATGACTCCAGATCGCCCGGAATACGTTCGTCGTCTCACCCGGATCGTAGACGACATATAGTAAGCAATACACGATCACACCGGTAATGGCTGTCAAAAACCAAACGATTGAGGCAACCGGTCCGATTTTACGGTGACGTGCAAAGTTCTTCTTATAGGCGTGATAGAGTGCCATCAAACCGAGCACCCCACCAGATGTCGCAAGAAGAATGTGGAAGATCAAGAATCCTGTGTAGTAGGCTTTGACGGATTCTGGACCGCCAAAGGCTGTGTTACCGAGCAGAATCGTCCGCAAGGCATACATGATGAAGAATAATAAAGCGAGTGCAGCAGCAATCGTCATCACGGTTTGGTGAGCTTTCATGTTACGACGCGTTTGGGCGATCAAAAACCAGCCAATCGCTACGAAAATCGCACTGATGACAATCAGTGACACACAAATCAACGGCAAATAACTCATGTTCCAACTTCCTCCAATTTAATCCGCTTTTGGTGTGAAGGACATCCCTTCATCCACGGCAGTACTTTTTGAACGGCGCACCCATGTAAAGAAGGTCAGTCCGAAGAATAGACCATACACGAGTTCTTGACCGAGCTTCATGAGGACACCACCAAAGCGTTGGTCCTCTAATAAGTCATCTGTCGTTCCGAGCAATCGTTCCAGGTTCAATCCGCTTAAATCATTGTTCGGCATACAGTAAGCGAGTACTTTCGCGAACGTCGCCGGATCCTGATACGCTTGATACTGAAAACTTTGACTGAAGATCATGAAGGCACAGGCTGGTGTCAACAACACACCATTTGCCACGATATAGACCATCTTCTTCAGGTCAGAAAGACTGTCCGCCTCATTGACCGGTGCAATGATCGGATACCACATCGTCATACTCAAGAAAATCAATGTTCCGTGGAACAGACGGTGAACGGTATAGTTCGTCAAGACATAATCAAAAATAAATGGCATGTGATAGAACGTAAACAAGGCATTAAAGACGACAAGTGCAATCAGCGGCTTGATGAAGAAGCGAAGAATCCTCCCAAGATACGGTGTATCGAACAAGCGCTTATAAAGCCACTCTGGTATCGCAATCAACAAGAGCGGCGGTGCGACCATATAGACGAATACCATCTGCAGCATGTGTGCTGAGAACGTGATATGTGCTAGCAGGTCTAACGGACTTCCAAAACCGATGTAAAAAACGATCAGTGCCGCGAGCATCGAAAACTTTTGCCCAAGCGTTGTTTCCGGCTCATCCGGACGACGCAACTTTTCTGTCACGACAGCATATAGGATATACAATCCAACGAGTATCAACGCATAATACGGACTCCATAAGACAGTCCATTCGAATTGCGAAAGTGCTCCCCTTAAATTGCCTAACATATTTTTTCACCCCGTTCCTTTCTCTTACAAACTAAGATTACCGTTCCCCTATTTCATTGTAAAGGTTTCTCATAAAACGATTCCAAAATAAAAGACCATCCTGCTAAACGTTAGCAGAATGGTCACATTTCTTACCAGATCAATAGACGAAGCGTCGCAACAATCGTCAAGGCGACGAATACACCGAGACCCATCATGACTTTGATCCATGTGTTGCCTTTATTGTTCATGTGCATGAACATATAAAGTTGAAGATAAACTTGAACGATGGCCATGATGATCAAGAAACCACCAGCTGCCCAGTGCGGCATGAGCTCAGCCATGACAGCACCGAACGCGATGAGTGTCAAGACGATCATGAGCGCGAAACTGATGAGTTGCAGTTGTGTCTCGCGACTACGTTCCGCTTTCATCTCGAGTTCGATTTGATTACGCGTAAGTTGTGGTTCGTGTTTTTCCATCTTATTTCACCATCCCCATGAGGTAGACGACTGAGAAGATAAAGACCCAGACGACGTCAATGAAGTGCCAGTAAAGACTTGAAACATAGTACTTCGGCGCGTTCACGACCGTGATGCCACGGTTCCAGTTCCGGATGAGAAGCGTCGAGATCCAGAGAAGACCGAACAAGACGTGCGCACCGTGGAATCCGACGAGTGTATAGAAGGCAGAACCAAATGCACTCGATGTGAACGTGTGACCAATGTGGTAGTAGTGATTGAACTCATAAATCTCACCACTTAAGAATCCAAGACCGAGAAGTAATGTGATGATGAGCCAAAGCTTCATCTTTTTCACATCATTACGTTTCATTGCCATCATGGCAAGAACGCTTGTTAATGAACTCGTCAAGAGAAGCATCGTCATGATGAAGACGAGACCCATTTCGAAGATGTCATAACTGCGTAGACCTTCTTTTGCACCGGAGTTATGAAGTCCGATGTATGTTCCGAAGAGAGAGGCGAACAAAGTCGTCTCTCCTCCAAGGAAGAACCAGAAGGCTACATATTTATTCTTACCCTCAAGTGTTGCTTTTTCAACATGATCCGGAATACCCGTGATCGGGTTATTCGGTACTGAATGATGACCCATCTTACTTCGCCTCCTTTTCTGCTTCAAGGCGTAGATCTTCTTCGACGACTGATTTCGGGATGTAGTATCCTTCATCATCGATCCAAGAACGGAAGAACATCGCGATCAATGTCATCGCAAGACCAATCAAGGCAACAACAAGACCAACAGTTCCATAGTCTAGGCGAAGAATGAATCCGAGACCTGCGAGGAATAGACCGACTGACATGACGAATGGCAAGATCGTGTTGTTCGGCATGTGGATATCACCGACTTCTTCCGATACAGAAACTGTTTTGTTTCCTGCCATTTTTTCGAGCCAATACGTATCCAAACCTTTGACGAGTGGGATTTGAGCGAAGTTATACTCTGGAGTTGGAACTGGAAGTGTCCACTCAAGTGTACGTCCATCTCCCCAGACGTCGCGTTTTACATATTCTTTTGACATCAATGCTGCTGCAATCGAAATGACGAGAACGATCGTCGACACACCCATGAAGGCTGCACCGATTGATGAAAGTAAGTTCATTGTTTCCCAGCCTTGGTTTGGCAAGTACGTGAAGACACGACGTGGCATACCTGTAAGACCAAGAATATGTTGCGGGAAGAACGTCAAGTGGAAGCCGATGAAGAACAACCAGAATTGAATTTTTCCCCAGAATTCGTTGAGCTGTTTCCCGAACATGAGTGGGAACCAGTAGTAAAGACCTGCGAAGAGACCGAAGACAACCCCACCAACGATAACGTAGTGGAAGTGAGCTACTACGAAGTAACTGTCATGGTACTGGTAATCGGCAGGTGCAACAGAAAGCATGACCCCTGTCATACCACCAACAAGGAATGATGGAATGAACGCGACCGAGTAAAGCATTGCGACTGGGAACGTCAACTTACCGCCCCATAGCGTAAAGAGCCAGTTGAAAATCTTGACCCCTGTCGGTACAGCAATCGCCATCGTTGCTACGGCGAAGATCGCGTTTGCGACCGGACCGAGACCAACTGTGAACATGTGGTGGACCCAAACCATGAATCCGAGGAAACCGATCAACATCGTCGCAAAGACCATCGTCGTGTAACCGAAGAGACGCTTACGAGCAAATGTAGGAATGATTTCAGAGAAAATACCGAATGCCGGTAAGATCAAGATATAAACTTCCGGGTGACCGAAGATCCAGAAGAGGTGTTCCCAGATGACGATATTCCCGCCCGCTGCCGGGTCGAAGAAGTGCGCTCCGAAGAGTCGCTCGAACGTCAAGAGGAACAATCCAACCGTAAGTGGTGGGAATGCGAAAACGATCAAGGCAGAAGCAACGAATGCAGTCCATGTGAAGAGCGGCATCCGCATCAGTTTCATACCTGGTGCACGCATGTTCAAAATCGTAACGAGGAAGTTAATCCCCCCCATAAGTGTACCGAAACCAGAAATCTGAAGACCTAGAGCGTAGAAGTCTACACCGAGAGACTCAGGTACCGTCGAGAGTGGTGCGTATGCAGTCCACCCTGCGTTCGGTGCAGCACCGAAGAACCAAGAAAGGTTCAACAAGACTCCACCGAAGAAGAACAACCAGAAACCAAGTGCATTCAAGAATGGGAACGCAACGTCACGTGCCCCGATTTGAAGCGGTACTGCTGCGTTCATGTATCCGATCAACATCGGCATCGCTGCCAAGAAGATCATCGTCGTACCGTGCATCGTGATCAATTGGTTAAAGAGTTCACCGCTGACGAAATCGTTCATCGGTTTAATCAATTGAAAACGAATCATTAGGGCTTCTACGCCACCGACTAGAAGGAAGAACAATCCAGACATGATGTAGAGAATCCCGATTTTCTTATGGTCGACTGTCGTTAGCCAGTCCATGATGCCGCTTTTTTTCTGCGGCATACCCATAGTATGTGTCCCCACTATGATTCCCCCTTAAAAAATTATTGGAGCTTTTTGTCCAATAGATAATCTGCCAATTCGCTCAATTCTTCATCGCTGATCTGATCTTCAGAGAATCCAGGCATTTTCGTACCTTGTTTCTCTTTTTGTGGATCGCGAATCCATTTTTCGAGGTTTTCTTTATCATGATCGAGGTAACCCGCGATACGCTGACGATCACCGAAGTTCGTCAAGCTAGGTGCGACTTTCCCGCCACCATGACAGCTGAGACAGTTCTGGGCATAGACTTTCTCGCCAGTCGTCCAGTTCTTTTCATTCTTTTTATCAAGCTGCTTCGTCTCTGCTTCTTTCGCAGCTTTCATATCTTTTAACCAGTTGTCATAGTCGTCTTGTTCAAGTGCGACGACTTTGAAGTCCATCAATGCGTGAGAAGGACCACACAACTCGGCACATTTACCGTAGTAAGTGCCTGCTTCTTTTGCTTGTAACCACATTTCGTTCTCAAGACCTGGGTTCGTATCTGTTTTACCAGAAAGAGCTGGTACCCAGAATGAGTGAATGACGTCTTTAGACGTCAAGTTAACAGCAACACGTTTACCGACTGGAATGACAAGTTCTTGTCCTGTCGAAACACCTTTGTCTGGGTATTCGAACTCCCACCAGTAGAGGTTTGCTGTAACGTTGATTTGTTCGTTTTTCTTCGCTTCTTTTGCATCTGCGAGTTCAACCGTTGTTTTGATCGTAGGAATTGCAAGCACGATCAAAAGAAGAATCGGAATGACTGTCCAGATGATTTCAAGCGTATGGTTCCCTTCGACTTGCTTCGGAACCGTGTTATCACCTGATTTACGACGGAATTTCATAAGTACGTAAATATAAATGACGGCTACGATCGCAAGGACGAACAACATGACCCACAAGCTAAGCTTGATGATCTCAAGTTGCATCTCAGCGCCTTCTCCGCGAGGCTGTAGCGCAGACAATTCCGGAATTCCACAACCTGATAACATGAGTGCCATCAAGCCGATTGGAAGAAGCCGGAAGAGCATTTTTACTGATTTTTTCACAACCATCCCCACTTTCTTTGTCCCCAATTTTGTCTTTCGTAATGGTGTACGTGAATTATGTCAAATCGTTTTAGAGAGAAACGAGTACGACCGTCACGATCCAAGCCGTGAAATAAAACAGTGAGAAGAAGAACATCTTCGACGCCCATTTGATTTCGGCTTGTTCATCTTGGATCTTCAGACCTTTCAGTCCCATATAGAGCCAATATCCACCGAGCAATGCCATGACGATCATGTAGATGATGCCATAGTGTGCTAAGAGGAGTGATGATGGAATGAGTACTGCAATCCACCATACAATTTGTCGTTTCGTGATCGCGAATCCGTTTACGACAGGTAACATCGGGATACCTGCTGCCCGATACTCCTCTGTCCGTCGCATCGCGAGTGCAAGGAAATGTGGTGGTTGCCACACGAACATGATGAGGAATAAAATCCACGCATCAATGTGAAGCGTCGGAGTGACTGCCGCAAATCCAATGATTGGTGGCACAGCTCCTGATATACCACCTACGACTGTATTGATCGTGTGCGTCCGCTTTAACCACATCGTATAAATCACGACGTAAACGAATGATCCGATCAATCCGAACACTGCCGCCACATGGTTGACGATCAACAACAATACCGTACCGGTCGCAAGAATACCGAGTCCTAGTGCGAGTATCCGCTGTCCATCCATCTTCCCAGTAACGCTTGGTCTTCCCATCGTCCGTTCCATCTTGTAATCGATGTCCCGGTCAATGTAGTTATTGAGGTAGCAACTTCCGGCAATGACCAATCCACTCCCGAGAAGCGTCCACAGTAACATCCACTTGGTTTGCCACAGATACAACAGGACATCATCCGTTATGTATGATGCTGCTACGACATACCCCGCGAAGACCGTAATCAGATTGGCACGGACAATCCCCATTTTTGCTAGGGTAATATAGTCCTTGAATGTCGGCTGATCCGCTTGCTCGATCGCCATATCCAGTGCCTCTCCAGTAACTTTCGCCATGCTGTTCCCTCCTTTTCACCGTCTGCTTCCGTTTAGCACCTAGGCTTCACGTAATTTCTTCACAGAAATAACACAGACATGCCACGAAACGTCCTTTTCTCTATAAAAGATACCACATATCGAGGACCGTGACGTATGAAAATACTTTCGACATAATGAACAAAATGTGAAATCTATGTGATTTTCATCACAGTTCACCATATTTACCTAATACTAGAATAGCGTTGTTCTAAAAGATTGCAACCCTTTCAGTACTTTTTATGCGATACTAGACCTATGGAAATCCATGTATTTCGTATTTTTTTAGAAAGGTGGTGTCCAAATCTTGAATCGAAAACTTTCGATGTTTTCAGCCTTCGTCACGTTTACGATGATGATCGTCTTACTGATGGGTGGGACAGTCACAAAAACGGATTCGGGAGATGGTTGCGGAACGGATTGGCCACTCTGTCACGGGGAACTCATTCCGACGAACCCAAGTGTTGAAACGATGATTGAATATAGTCACCGCGCTGTGACTGGAGTCGTTGGACTCTTAATCATCGCCTTATGTCTCTGGACGCTCGTTGCCTTCAAGGATCGATTAGATACGAAGATCTTTGCGTTTCTTGCTTTCATCTTCATGTTGATTCAATCGATCGTCGGTGCTGGAGCAGTCGTTTGGCAACAATCAGACCTCGTCATGGCGTTACATTTCGGGATCTCTTTGATCTCCTTTGCTTCGCTATTGATTTTGACATTGTTGATCATGGAGCGTCCGGGTCAGGAATTCAGGGAATCTGTCCCAGCATTCTTACGGAAGCTCTTGTACGGTCTACTCATTTATACGCTGATCGTCGTTTATACGGGTGCTTACGTACGCCATGTCGGCGCTACATATGCTTGCGTTGGTTGGCCTGTCTGTTCTCAACCTTCCATGACGTTCGAAGCGTGGGTGCAGATGATTCACCGGATCATGGCAGGATTACTGTTCCTGTTCACCTTATTCGTCCATGTCGTTGCGATTCGCTTAAAGCATCGGACGACAACTATTGGTATGGCGTTCGCGACGTTCTTCATCTCGTGCCAAGTCGCCACTGGGGCTTGGATCGTTCTTGGTGGACATGCAACGTATGTGCCGTTACTCCACGCCTTCTTGATCACATGTTACTTCGGGGTCTTATCTTACTTGACGTACCATGCATTCCGAACGCGTAAGGCAAATAGTCGTCTTCAATAAGGTCGTAAAAAAAGGATGTTCCTCAAGCGAGGAACATCCTTTTTTCATTATTTGAATCGAGCAATCGCACGCTTTCGCGCTTCGTCATGTGCGACGATTGGTTCTGGATAGCCATAATCCTTGCGTTGCTCAGCAGTCGGTTCATGAATATACTGCTTTGATAAATCCTTGATTTCCGTGACATACTTTCGAATGAACGCTCCATCCTTATCGAACTTCTTCGATTGAGTCGTCGGATTGAAGACGCGGAAGTACGGGACGGCATCCGTTCCGACCGATGCTGCCCATTGCCAACCCCCGATGTTTGATGCTGCTTCATAATCAACGAGTTTCTGCTGGAAATATTGTTCGCCTTTCTGCCAATCGACCAACAAGTCTTTTGTCAGGAAAGAAGCGACGATCATCCGTAGACGATTATGCATCCACCCCGTTTGATTCAATTGCCGCATCGCTGCATCAACGATCGGATAGCCCGTTTTGCCTTCACACCACGCCTTGAAGCCCTCTTCATCGTTCTCCCATTCGATTTCCCGATATTGCGTATTGACGGCTTGTCGTTTTGATTCCGGGAAATGCATTAAAATCATGTAATAGAATTCACGCCAGATGAGTTCGGTGATGAAAGTCTGTTTCCCTTTTGATTCTTTTGCCTCCTGAACAGCCGCATAGACGGTCCGAATGCCGATTTCTCCAGTCCGTAAATAGCGAGAAAGTAAACTCGTACCGTCGACAGCAGGAAGATCACGGTTCTCTTCGTAGCCTGCAAGCGATTGTTCGACGAATTTCTTCAAGCGTTGTTTCGCCTGCTTTTCACCAGGATGGAAGACGGCTTCCGACTCTGCCTTTTTAAAATAAGCGTTGATGAAACTATTATCGTGCTGACGCTTTTGATAATGATCCCGCAGCGTTTGCCACTTGACTTCATATGGTGCAGGAATGTCTTTTTTCATGAATGCATTCTTATATGGCGTGAACACTTTATAGAACTTTCCATCTTGCTTTTTAATGTCATGCGGGTGAAGAAGATGCCGGTCTAGTAGCCGCTCCGTCTGACGATCTTTACGCTTTTTAATGATTTTTTCATCTCGCGTCTTGAATGGTTCGACATATTCCGCATTAAATAACAAGATGTCCGCATCATCAGTTGCGTCTAAGAAAGCCTGTTCATCCCCTTCGATGAAACGGATCGGCATCTCTTTCTCTTTGCAGGCATCAGAAAACATTTCGAGCGCTTGGAAGAAATATTGTTGCCGTGCTTCATATTCTCCGATGTAATCCGGATTGAGCCAAAAGACGAACTCGACCGTCGCCTTCGGATTTCCATTTAGTAATTCAACAGCACGTGCCAACATGTGGTTATCTTGTAATCGAAAATCACTTCGTACCCAACAAATAATGTTCAATCGTATCCTCTCCCACTACGTATTGAATGAAAAACAGGCAGCCCGCCGAGCGTGCGCCTGTTTTTCGTTGTGACCTTATACGAATTCAATCAGTAAGTCTTGACTCGCGATAGCTTCGCCTTCCTTGACGTGGACGGCTTTGATTTCACCGTCTTCCGGTGCTTGGATCGTCGTTTCCATCTTCATCGCTTCCGTGACGAGGAGTTGCTCTCCTTTACGGACACGTGTACCCGTTTCGACGAGTACCTTCAGCACGCTACCCGGCATTGAGGCACCGATTTGTTTCGCATTGCTTCGATCTGCTTTTGGACGACTTGATGAACTTTCCTTAATACTGATGTCTTTGACTTCGACTTCACGAGGAACACCGTTCATCTCATAATAGATCGTCCGCATACCATGATCGTCTGGCTGACCGATTTGAATCAACTTGAGGTAGAGTGTCTTGCCTCGTTCGATTTCAACCTCGATCGTCTCACCTAGACGCATTCCATGGAAGAACGTATTCGTATCAAGAACAGAGATATCGCCATATCGCGCGACATACGAACTGTAGTCCATGAAGACTTTTGGATAGAGCGCGTAAGCGAGTGCATCAAATTCTGTAACGGGACGTTCAAGTTTTTCGAACAACTCATGTTTGATTGCGTCAAAATTGAGTGGGTCCATCATCTTACCTGGACGTTCTGTCAGCGGAGCAGCTCCCTTGAGAATAGCCTGTTGAACGTCTTGCGGGAAACCATCTGGTGGTGTTCCGAGCTCCCCTTTCATCAGTTCGACGACTGAATCCGGGAAATCAAGTCCACTTGCACGGTGCAAGACATCCTCTTCTGTCAGATGATGTTGAACCATGAAGAGTGCCATGTCTCCAACGACTTTTGACGATGGTGTGACTTTGACGATATCGCCAAACAGCATATTGACACGCGCATACATCTCTTTGACTTCAGACCAACGATCCGCAAGTCCAACCGCTTTTGCTTGTTGCTGTAAGTTCGAATACTGTCCACCCGGCATCTCATGGTCGTAGACCGTTGGATTCGGTGCGATCATATCGAGTTCGAATGCTTGATACAGATGACGCACGTCCTGCCAATAATCCGAAATCTGTTCAAACTTCTGTGCTGATACGAGCGGTTGACGTGGATGACCACTTAAGGCATGAATCAAGCTACCACCCGCTGGCTGACTCGTCAGTCCCGACATGCTTGATGCCGCGACGTCTACGACGTCGACACCTGCATCAATCGCACGCGCATACGTATAAATCCCGTTCCCACTCGCATCGTGTGTGTGGAGATGGATTGGTAGCGATACCGCATCTTTAAGTGCTGATACGAGTGCGTAGGCTGCCTCCGGTTTCAAGAGACCCGCCATATCCTTGATGGCAATGATATGAGCGCCGCTTTCTTCCAGTTGTTTCGCCAGATTGACGTAATACGGCAGGTGATATTTCGGTCGATTCGCATCGAATAAATCCCCTGTATAACAGACAGCTGCTTCCGCGATTTTACCTGTCGGCAAGACCGCATCGATGGCAAGTTGAATCGACTCCGGGTTATTCAAGCTATCGAAGATTCGGAAGACGTCGACTCCTGCCTGCGCCGCTTCCTTGACGAACGTGTGAATGACATTGTCCGGATAGTTTTTGTAACCAACGCCGTTCGCACCACGAAGCAACATTTGAATGAGGACGTTCGGCATCTTTTCACGTAATTTCATCAGACGAACCCATGGATCCTCCGACAAGAATCGATACGCAACATCAAACGTCGCGCCTCCCCATGCTTCGACCGAAAACAGTTCAGGGAGCAGTTTCGCCTCCGCTTCGGCGATCGCAACGAGGTCCTTCGTCCGCATCCGAGTCGCAAGGAGCGATTGATGGGCATCACGGAATGTCGTATCCGTCAACAACACATTCTCTTGTGCTGCCAACCACTTCGCAACAGCTTCCGGACCTTCTGCATCGAGGATCGCTTTCGCACCCGGTGTATAGTCTGCCGGAAGATTTTTTGGAATCCGGACGTCACGCGCAAGCGGCTTGTCCAATTTCCCGATTCCCGGGAATCCATTGACAGAAACCTCTCCGATGTACGTCAAGAGCTTTGTTCCCCGGTCTTGGCGTTTCGGGAAGATGAATAATTCCTGTGTATCATCGATGAACGAAGTGTTGTAATCGCCACTAACGAACGCATGGTGTTTCAAGACGTTGCTCAAGAATGGGATATTCGTCTTAATCCCACGGATTCGGAATTCACTTAAGTTTCGACGCATCTTCGCGACCGCTTGGTCATACGTCAAACCGTGTGTCGAGATTTTAACGAGCAACGAGTCATAATATGGTGAAATTTCTGCTCCGACATAGGCATTCCCACCATCAAGACGTACTCCAAAACCGCCTGGTGAACGATAGGCCTTGATCTTCCCTGTATCCGGCAAGAAGCCGTTTTCCGGATCTTCTGACGTGATCCGGCTTTGAATCGCAAAACCAAGCATCTTGATGTCTTCTTGTTGCGGAATACCGACGAGGTCACTATGTAACGATTCGCCTTCAGCGACACGAATTTGCGTCTGAACGATATCTACGCCCGTAATCATCTCCGTGATCGTATGCTCGACTTGGACACGTGGATTCACTTCGATGAAGTAAAACGATTCATCTTGCGTGACGAGAAATTCGACGGTTCCCGCATTCTCATATCCGACATGTTTCATCAGTGTGACGGCAGCGTCACAAATCTTTTGGCGACCTTCATCCGAAAGCGTCACACATGGCGCCACTTCGACAACCTTCTGGTGACGGCGTTGCACCGAACAGTCCCGTTCAAATAAATGAATGATGTTTCCGTGTGCATCCCCAATGATTTGGACTTCAATATGTTTAGGACGTTCGATTAGTTTTTCGACGTAAATCTCATCCGAACCGAACGCTTTCAAGGCTTCTGACTTTGCCCGTTCAATCATGTCCGGAAGTTCTTCTTCTGTCCGGACGACACGCATTCCGCGTCCACCACCACCAAGCGATGCTTTGACCATGAGTGGATAGCCTGCTTCCTTTGCGAACGCATACGCTTCATCAATGGATGAGATCGGACCATCCGTTCCCGGAATGACAGGAAGACCGGCTTCAATCGCAGTCGTCCGTGCACGTACCTTATCCCCGAACTTATACAGGTGCTCTTCTTGCGGTCCGATGAAGATGATTCCTTCTTCACGGCAACGTTTGGCTAGCTCAATATTCTCAGAGAGGAAACCATAACCAGGATGGATCGCATCACAATCGGCTTTTTTCGCTGTTGCGATGATATCTTCAATGTCGAGATAGGCTTCGATCGGTTTTTTACCTTCTCCGATCCGGTACGCTTCATCGGCTTTATAGCGATGAAGAGAACCCATGTCCTCTCGCGAATAAATGGCAACGGTACGAATACCGAGTTCTGTCGCTGCACGGAAAACGCGAATCGCGATCTCCCCGCGGTTTGCTACGAGAATCTTCTGGATTTTAGTCAACTGATGCTCCCCCTTTAGTTAATGAGCTCGTGGCACTCATCGAACGTGCAGTCTGCACTTCTTTATGATACGCCATCCGATATTTGTTTTGCATGGAAATGTTTGCCATCACACCAAGCATCGTACTCATGACAAGTAACGACGACCCACCGTAACTGATGAATGGCAAGGTGACACCTGTACCTGGAAATAGACCGGACATGGCCGCGATATTGATACATGTCTGGATGAAGATGATACCGGATATCCCGAGAGCGAGCATACTCGAATAAAGCGAGACACACCGATTAGCGATGATTGCCCCTTGAATCATCAGATAGAACAATAGACCGAGTACGACAAGAACCCCGATGAATCCGAGTTCCTCCGAGATGATCGACATGATGTAGTCGGTTTCAGGCTCTGGCAGATAACCATACTTTTGAAAACTATTCCCGAGACCTACTCCAAATAATCCCCCGTGGGCAATTGATATGACGGAGTTGATGAGCTGATATCCCTTCCCTTCTGCGTCAAGGAAGGGATTCAAACTTGCTTGAATCCGTTGCATCTGATTATCCGAAAAATTATTCCATGCGTACAAGAAGATGATTGGTACGGTGACGACACATAACATGATGTAACCACTCGGTAATCCAACTGCGAATAAAATCATCGCCGTGATGAGTAACAGAATGAACAATCCGCCGTCATCCGGTTGCATGCGAATGATGATCGCGTAAGGTGCAAGTAATACAACCATCGGAATCAAGATCCAGTCCGAGAAACTAAGTAAAATCCGTCTTCCTGGAGACGTCGCTGGAATTTGACGATGGATGAAGTGATGGACGATCCCAATCACGCCGTCCATTTTCCCTTTGTGCTTTTGATCAAAATAACTCGCAAGTCCGACGACGAGCACGAATTTACAAAGCTCGATTGGTTGAATCAAGAAGATACCGAAGTTCAACCATGCGCGAGCCCCGTTTAGTGGTGCCGAAAACAGCGTCGCCATCAACATCAACCATGTAATCGCGTACAAGAGTAAACGAATCACTGGTCCACGGAACACCTCATGATTGATTTGTGAAACGAAAAGGAACAGCACGATCGCCATCGCATCAAACATCAACTGCTTCTCAAAGAAGGACGTATTCGCATAATCTCCACCGTTCCACACGCTCGCACTATAGACCATGACCGTACTGATCGCCATGAGGATGAGCATCGTAAAGAAGAGACCATAGTCAAAAAATGCTCGTTTTTCTTTAAACTTCGCTAACATATGTACACGTCCTTTTTTCATTTTCTAAAAAAAAATACCCAAACGCCGCATTTCACGTTTGAGTAGAAAATCAGCACGTCTCCGCATCATGTAAATCAGATAATTGCTGTTCAAGTGATTCGAGTAATTGTTTCCCCTCACCCGCATCAATCAGTTCAAGACGTACCGCAAAATCAATTTGACGGGATAATCCGAACATTTGTGTATCCAATACTTCCTCGTAAAGAGGACATTGTGGCATCGTTAAATTCGCAAGCTGGACCTCGATCAACCGGCGGATTTTTTGTGCATCCGCTTCTAGTAGCTCAAGAGCGCGCTGGCGATGAACTGTCTCGATTTCAGTTGACAATCCAATCCCTCCTCATCAAATGACGCGTTCCTGTTATAGCTAAACTTTACCTTACTTTCGCCAACAATTCAACGTTTCGGTATAATGGATTTGTTGGACTTACACATTTAGGGGGTAGAACAAATGATTTTTCCGATTAACGGTAAAGTACGGCATCAGTTAACGATTGATCCGACAGTCTGGATCTTTGATGAACGAAAGGTAGCAATCGAGAAAATCGGGCAACCAGCCGACACAAGTGAACAAGAAGCGTACTACGCGAAAATGGGGGCTGCGTGGGATAAAGGCATCATGGAAGGCAGTCGTACGGATCACAATCGTCCGATGACACGTGCTGAAAAAGAAGCCGCGCTTCAAGGGTCATTCGCAATGGCGCTTGCACCGTTCATCCGGAATGCCGAGCTTTTACCGGATGCGATCGCCATTCGTTTCGAAGGCGAAGAAACGGTCGAACTTCCACTTGAGCAACTCGACGAAGTGTATCTGCAGTTCTCACAAGACGGCAAAGTGTTAGCAGATGGACCCGTTCATCTATTACACGGACAACAGATCGTCAAATCCGTTCATACGGTTACTGTCATATAAGGAAAACGTGGTGCGCCTGAATAGACGCACCACGTTTTTTCATAGTAAATCGGCTGCGAGGCGTGCCAAGTTCGAGCGCTCCCCTTTGACGAGTTTGACGTGTCCCGTCATCTTCTCATTTTTGAGTCGTTCTACGGCGTAGGATAGACCATTGGAATACTCATCTAGATACGGATGATCAATCTGCTGTGGATCCCCGACCAACACGATTTTCGAGTTTTCACCGACACGTGTCAAAATCGTCTTGACTTCATGTTTCGTCAAATTCTGCGCTTCATCGATGATGATGAACTGCCCCGGCATACTACGTCCCCGGATGTACGTTAATGCTTCCAGTTGAATCGTCTTCATTCCGGCGAGAATGTTACCTAGTTCGTCTCCCGATCCCGTATTGAAAAGGTGTTCGAGGTTATCGTAGATAGGTTGCATCCACGGACGAAGCTTCTCTTCCATTTCACCCGGCAAGTAGCCGATATCGTTTCCCATCGGTACGACAGGACGAGCAACGACCAGTTTTTTATATTTGTGCTCGTCTTCCACTTGCAGGAGACCCGCAGCGAGTGCGAGTAGCGTTTTCCCGGTACCTGCCTTACCAACGAGTGTCACAAGTGGTACATCGTCACGTAATAATAACTCAAATGCCATCCGTTGTTGAACGTTTCGTGGAATGACGCCCCAGACTTGGTCGACATCGATCGAAAGTGCCCGAATGATCGGCAAGTTCTGATCAACGACGGCGATGGCTGAAGCTTTCGACATGTTACTTTTTAAGATGACGAACTCATTCGGTTGCACTTTTTCTGGCAAGACATCCACCGAAAGCCGTTTGTCCTGATAGAAGGCATCAATATATTCCTGATCGACGGTCACTTCGATGAATCCTGTATAAAGACCGGTCAAATCAGCGATATGATCCGTCATATAGTCTTCAGCGACTAATCCATACGCATCCGCTTTGACGCGGACTAAGATATCTTTTGAGACGAGAATGACATCTCGTGGGGTCGCTTCGGTTTGTTGTTCCTGATGAATCGACCATGCCAGTTCAATGATCTTATTATCGTTTGATTCGTGCGTAAACGGCGAACCTTCATGAATGGAGTCCCCGATATCGACGCGAAGAATACCGCCGTTTCCGAGTGGCACTCCCGCATGAAGCTGACCCGTTTCTCGTAATTGGTCTAAAATGCGAGCTGTTTCTCGTGCATTACGTCCAACCTCATCCATGTTGCGTTTTTTTCCATCTAGTTCTTCTAGTACGATCGCTGGTATGACGACGTCGTGCTCCTGGAATTGGAAAAGAGAAAGTGGATCGTGAAGCATGACATTAGTATCAAGTACGTATATTTTTTTCATTCCATCGTTCGCCCCTTTAGAGTCGAGTTTGTGATGAATGTTACGCTTTTAGGATGCGATGAACGAGTTGATCCAACCGTTCGGCTGCCTGTTCATCGTATGTTTTTTCGATAGTCGGTCGTTGTGTGACAGCTGCTCCGTAAAACAAGATGTCACGCACCTCCTCAACGCGTCCCTCATAAAAAGCGAGTGGCAACGGAAGGTCTTCTTGCGGCGTAAACGCCTTGACGTCCGTACACGTTAAGCTGTACGTCGACTGATCTGCAAAAAAGATCAATGTGAAGACCGGATGTTCTCGTAATGTTTTAACGAGATGAGAATCTGCTTCGATTGCAAAACGAACCGTTTGCGAATCCGTCGCATGTACCCAACTGATTGCATGTGTGATGGGCCAATGTTTGGATTGATCATGCGTAATCAAAAAAACGAGTGGTAATTGCGATAGTGCTTCTAGTTGACCTGAGTTAAGCTGTTGTTCAACTTTATTTGCCATGACATCACCCCCTCTACGACTTAGTGATGATATTTCGAGATATACTTCTCGTTTCCCTTTTTTACATCTGAATAATCTTCTAATATGATATACTAAGAAAAAAAGGGAGGACCTGACATGCGAGTGAAATGTACGATTTGCGATAAGCGTGAAACGATTGATGATTGGTCCTTCACGGCGAAGCGATTACGCAATAAACCTGTTCGTGTCCATATCTGTGATGAGTGTCGATCACGCGTAGAAGAACGGACACTTGAACGCCACGCTTCTGGACAATTCCATTTATACCCGACGTGGGAAACGAAACGAAAACACTGGTAAACAAAAGGTCTGCGGGAAAATTCCCTGACAGACCTTTTATTGTTCATCGATTGATTCGAACGAGTCGATCATCATCTGCCGATGGATTCCCTCTTCCGTCCGTATTATTTGTAATATAGTAAATCGATGTCTCGTCAATCCAGACATCTCGAATCCGACCTTGGTTTTCGACAATCGTCTTGACTTGCTTCGTCTCTAGATCGATGGTTTGTAATCGTTGCCCGACAAGCGTTGCAAAATAAAGTGTATTCTCTGCTGTTGCAACTCCACTTGGTGCAACAGATTGTTCTCCTACTTCATACCACGGCGTCACCAGTCCGTCTGCTTGCTCTTTCCCTTCAATCGTCGGCCATCCATAATTCTTTTGTTCGATTCGATTGATTTCATCGTGCCCACTTTGCCCATGTTCGCTTGCATACAGTTGATCATCGACGAAAACAAGTCCTTGTGGATTCCGGTGACCGAGACTGTAGACGTATCCTTTTTGATTCCCCTCGAACGGTTCTCCTTCAGATGTGATGCGTAAAATCTTTCCTGCCAATGAATCAATGTCTTGCGCTAGTTCAGGATTCGCTGCGTCTCCTGCTGTGACGTAGAGCGCGCCTTCAGGTCCCCATTCTAGCCGTCCACCGTTATGAATCGTCGCTCCGGGAATATCATCGAGTAAGACACGTTCTTCCGTCCACTGGTCACCCTCTTCTTTTATCGCGATGACGCGATTCGTCGCTTGTCCTTGTTTGGCGTACGTATGGTAGACGTATGCCGTCTTATTGTCCTTAAAATCAGGATCAAGTACCATTCCAAGCAATCCACCTTCTCCTTCAGCGAGGACATCCTCTTTCAGCTGAAGGCGCATCCGTTCATAATCACCTTTTTCTCCTTTGACAATCGTTCCTTCTCGTTCCGTGATGTAAAATACCTCTCCTTCTCGGACAATATTCCACGGAGCGTTTAGCTCTTTAAATACGACTCCTTCTTGCGCTTGAGATGATTGCGTTGCTTCTTGATCACCTGAATCCTGTTGATTGTTTTCTTGTGTCGTCTGATTCGTTTCCTCTGTTGACGATTCTTCTGACGTTTGTGTACAGCCCATCAGAATACCCGCTAACAATAGGGGTATGACATACCTTACTTTCACTGTTTTCTCCCCCTTTTAGTATTCTTGTTCCCGCTACGCTTTAAATCATGCATCTGAATTGGCTCAAAAAAAAGAACGAACCTCCGAGGAGATTCGTTCTTTTGATTCATGACACGCTTCCGTCAAGAAGCTGTCCGTTCACGTTCACGCTTGACCATCCACATCCGGAAGCGATAAATACCAAGTACGAAGACCATCGCAAGGAGTACTTCAGGAATCGGCCATGTCCAGAAGACAAGCGTCAATGCTGCCGAGAAGACGGCGAGCAAGAGATAGACGATCAGTGATTTCCACCATGCTAGTTCCTTAGCAAATCCTAACTTAAAGACGACAAGTGTCAAGATGACGACGGTAATCATTAAAGGATAAAATCCCGCTTCGATGTTATTCGGATCACTTCCGATACCGAGAAGTTTCGCGATGAACGGAATATCGTATTTCGAGAAATCAGAAGCAACGGCAGCTTGTGCATTCATTGCCAGTCCCCCTATTCGTTCAAGACTTAATCTTTACCTAGACGACGACGTTTTTCTTGCTTTTCACGCTCGTTCTTATTCAAGACTTGTTTACGGAGACGAACCGATTGTGGTGTGATTTCACAGTACTCATCTTCGTTCAAGAATGTCAACGACTCTTCAAGTGAGAAGACACGTGGACGTTTAAGAACGTTCGTTGAATCTTTTGCAGATGCACGCATGTTCGTTAATTGTTTTGCTTTAACGACGTTGACAGCGAGATCGACATCACGGTTACATTCGCCGATGATCATACCTTCGTATACTTCAATACCAGGCTCGATGAAGATCGTTCCGCGGTCTTCAAGAGCTGAGATCGCGTAAGCAGTTGCTTTACCTGTTTCGATTGAGACCATAACTCCACTACGACGTCCACCGATATCCGCTTGGATGAACGGACGGTATTCTTCGAATGTGTGGTTCATGATTCCGTATCCGCGTGTAGCAGAAAGGAATTCGTTACGGTAACCGATCAAACCACGTGAAGGAACGATGAATTCCATCTTCGTTTGACCGTTGTCCATTGTTTGCATGTTCGTCAATTCACCTTTACGGAGACCGATCGATTCCATGACAGAACCTGTGTACTCTTCTGGTGTATCGATGACGACGCGTTCGAATGGCTCGACTTTGACGCCTTCTTCTTCTTTGATGATTACTTGCGGTTTCGATACTTGAATTTCGTATCCTTCACGGCGCATGTTTTCGATCAAGATCCCGAGGTGAAGTTCCCCACGACCAGAAACGATCCAGCGGTCCGGTGAGTCTGTGTTTTCGATGCGAAGTGAAACGTCTGTTTCGAGTTCTTTTTCAAGACGCTCTTCGATTTTACGTGAAGTAACGAGATCCCCTTCACGACCAGCGAATGGCGAGTTGTTGACGATGAATGTCATTTGAAGCGTTGGCTCATCGATACGTAATAATGGGAGTGGATCAACGTGTGAAGTTGGGCAAACCGTCTCACCGACGTTGATATCTTCCATACCGGCGATCGCGATCAAATCTCCAGCTTTTGCTGTTTCGATTTCGACACGTTTTAGACCGAAGTAACCGAACAACTTCGTAACACGGAAGTTCTTCGTTGAACCATCAAGTTTTGAAAGCGAAACGCTATCACCAACTTTGATTTCTCCACGGAAGACACGACCGACACCGATCCGTCCGAGGTAGTTATCATAGTCAAGCATCGTAACTTGGAACTGAAGCGGCTCCATTGTGTTATCGACAGGCGCTGGTGTGTGCTCAAGAATTAAATCAAGAACGTTTGTGATTGTATCTTCTTGTTTCTCTAATTCAGGTTCAAATGAACTTGAGCCGTTGACTGCCGATGCATAAACGACTGGGAATTCGAGTTGATCTTCGTCAGCTCCGAGGTCGATCAAGAGATCAACGACTTCGTCGACGACTTCAAGAGGACGGACCATCGGTTTGTCAATTTTGTTGACGACGACGATTGGTTGAAGTCCTTGCTCGAGTGCTTTTTTCAAAACGAAACGTGTTTGTGGCATACAGCCTTCACGTGCATCGACGACGAGGATAACGCCATCAACCATACGCATGATCCGCTCAACTTCTCCACCGAAATCGGCGTGTCCTGGCGTATCAACGATGTTGATGCGTGTGTTCTTGTAATCAATTGCAGTGTTTTTCGCAAGAATCGTGATTCCACGTTCCCGCTCGATGTCATTTGAGTCCATTGCGCGTTCTTCGACTTGTTCGTTCGTACGGAACGTACCAGACTGTTTTAAAAGCTCATCGACTAATGTTGTTTTACCATGGTCAACGTGGGCGATGATCGCAACGTTGCGTAAATCATTTCGTACTAATGTTGTCATAGGTGTGTACCTCTTTCTATTCATTTAAATAAATCTTATCATACTTTCGGTCAACTTTAAGAGTATAGCACAGGTAGAGTCCTAATTGGCAATGACTAAGATTCGACATCAGTCCGAAAGCCTTTTCATTATCCTTCATTCACGCTACACTGTTAACGTACTCACGGGTAGAGGGGGAAAAGAACATGCGCCTGCTATTTTTATTACTCGCCATGCTTGCCGTAGGATCCATGGCAGCCATCGGCATCTTCATCGCGGAACAAAACGTCCCGATGACGATCGCCTCTGTCATCTTGATGATTGTTGCGATGGGTGCTGGGTTCGTCTTAAAGGCACGTTTACGAAAACAAGCATGAGCAAAAAGGTTCCTTTCGTTCAAGACGAAAGAAACCTTTTTTCAATCCTCTTGTGTTTGTACGAATGTCAAAACATCTTCAACGAACGTCCGGCTCCCTGCTAGCACACTCGTTTGTTCGAGAAATGACATCGATTCACCTGTGATCGTTCCGACACGCCCACCGACCTCTTCAATCAATAACTGACCGGCTGCGTAATCCCAAGGCATATTACGCATCGTGATATACCCGTCAACACGCCCTGCAGCTGTCCATGCGAGTTCAAGTGATGCTGCACCGATTGCTCGTACACCTACTGCGTGTCGTACGAGTGGCGCAAGACGATCCGTATTGATTCGACGATTTGGTGTCACCCAGGTCGCGTTCATACAGATGATTGCTTCTTTAACACTCCGCTCCTCAATTTGTGGTAGTCGTATGCCGTTTTGATAAGCACCATGCCCTTTGATGACATGGAACAACTCGTCCGCCATGACATCGTAGACGAAACCATAGCGTAACTCACCATCCACCATAATCGCGATCGAGATGGCAAACATTCGTTTTTGACGAATGAAGTTCATCGTTCCATCGATCGGATCAACGAACCAGATCGTGCCTTCGAGTGTATCGGGTCGAGCGATTCGCCCTTCTTCCCCATAAATATGATGATTCGGATAGCGATCTAAAATACCTTGGATCAATAAATCCTCGACGGCTTGATCAATCTCTGTCACTAAATCGCTTTTTCCGGTTTTTTGTTCGACGTGATACGAACCATCAATTTTTTCGCGAATGTACTTTCCCGCTCGTTTGATCAAATCTATCGCATCCAACTCAATCTGCATTTGAGTTCACTCCTTCATCGTTGTTTCCAGCTTCTTCTATAGTAACAAAAAAAGAAAACCAGCGAACAGTTCGCTGGTTGAAGAGTTGATATTTTATTATAAGGTAGAGATCGGAACGTTGAAATCAAGCTTCAAGACGTACCATCTCTTGACGATATTTTTCGAGGCGCTCTTTACTTGCGCCAACAGCTTCTGCGTCACTTGCCACCATCGCATCGTGTAATGTAGCAAGCTCATAATCGATTTCGAGACGCAATACAGGAATGCGTTTTTCTGCATCTTTTCTCTTGTATGCTTCTATCACTTGTTTCACAGTAACCACACTCCTTCGCGGGATAAACAGAGGTTTAATTTGTCAGACAATTGCGACTTATTAGTGGATTGAATCTATAATAGTACGATTCAACTTAGATGTAAAGCATCTAATTTTAAAAAATACAGTTTCACATATTTGTAAGACCAACGTCTTGTATGTAGTATATAGCCGCTTCCTTTCCACTTTAAACAAATGTTGATCATTTCCCGCACATTTCCAGTCGGATTAAAAGATAAGACTCCTA
Organism: Exiguobacterium sp. s191; assembly: GCF_018618955.1. Classification (NCBI taxonomy): domain Bacteria; kingdom Bacillati; phylum Bacillota; class Bacilli; order Caryophanales; genus Exiguobacterium; species Exiguobacterium sp. s191. The sequence continues at coordinate 1,424,681 of NZ_JACSNC010000001.1, forward strand.
TACGATCGCATAGAAGTCTTATCTTCATGATCCAATTATTTCTTCATACGAACAATCGGTTCTTCCTGACGTTTCGCTTGTTGCATCGTCCGATAACTCGAGCAACCGGTCTCTTCCATATAAAACTGATCCCACTGTTTTTCCTCGGATTTCGAGGTGACGATTTGCTTGAATTCACGATACGCTTCGAGCAATCGTTGTCTTTCAACACCTGTCTCATACGCTTGCTCGACTAAATTAAAGAAGTCGATGACTTTCACGATTTCTTCAGTCGACCAATCGGAATTGAGCGGATAATTCAATGCCATCATTCCCACTTCCTTTCTGCACTTTTCTATTTTACACGGAAAAGAAGCATAAAACAGTTGCAACCGTACGAAAACTTGTTATAGTTAGCTTGTTTGATTGTATTTTTATTCGGTTTTAAGGGGGGAAATCTGGTGCAAACAAAAAGCTTAACACAGCTCGATACACCTTTATTCGATGCGCTACTTGCGCATGCGAAACGTCAACCAATTCAATTTCATATTCCCGGTCATAAAAATGGTCAAGGAATGGATCCAGCCTTTCGATCGTTCATCGGTCAGAATGCGCTCGATATCGATTTAATCAATATCGCTCCCCTTGATGATCTCCATCATCCAAAGGCAATCATTAAGGAAGCTCATCAATTGGCAGCTCAAGCCTTCCATGCCGACGAAACGTTCTTTTCCGTACAAGGAACTTCAACGGCCATCATGGCGATGATCATGAGTGTCGTCGGTCCTGATGATAAAATTCTCGTTCCTCGGAACGTGCATAAATCGGTGATGTCAGCTATCGTTCTTTCTGGTGCGCATCCGATTTTCATTCATCCTGAATTCGATGAGACATTCGGAATCGCACACGGTATCACACCAAGCGCGGTAGAACGTGCCCTTGCACTTCATCCCGATACAAAAGCAGTTCTCGTCATCAACCCGACCTATTTCGGCGTTGCTGGTGACTTAGAGAGCATCGTCAAGCTTTCCCATAGTAAAGGTATTCCGGTACTCGTCGACGAAGCACACGGCGTCCATATCGCATTCCACGAAGATATGCCGTTGTCAGCGATGCAAGCAGGAGCTGATCTTGCCGCAACCAGCGTGCATAAACTCGGTGGCTCACTTACAGGAAGCTCTGTCCTGAACGTTCGTCGCGGACTTGTCTCTCCAGATAAAGTTCAAGCAGTGCTCTCGATGTTGACGACGACATCGACATCTTACCTGTTGCTCGCTTCTCTTGACTGCGCTCGGCGTCATCTTGCGATCAACGGTGAAGCGATGAATCGTCGGGCCCTTGAACTTGCGACACGGATGCGCTTTGGATTAGCGAAGCTTCCTTATCTCGCCGTTTTCGGTGAATCCGATCTGCATTCGAGTGCTACGTTCGCTTTTGATCCAACGAAAGTGCTTGTTTCCGTCAAAGGACTTGGTATTTCTGGTCACCTCGTCGAAGAGTTCTTACGCGAAGAACATCGGATCGAGGTTGAACTTTCTGATTTGAATAACATTCTTGTCATCATCACGTCTGGTGATTCGGAAGAGACGATTGACGCCTTCTTACATGCGATGTCATTACTTGTCGCACGTTATCAAAATAATGGCGCCGAAACAACTGATCATTCGATTGTTCTTCCAGATATCCCAGCGCTTGCTCTCAGTCCTCGTGATGCGTTCTATGAAGAGACAGAGACGATTCCGTTGGTCGATGCGGTCGGACGGATTTCAGCTGAATTCATGATGGTATATCCACCTGGTATTCCTATCTTCATCCCAGGGGAGATGATCACGGCAGACAACCTTGCTTATATTAAAGAAAACATCGAAGCCGGTCTTCCGGTTCAAGGTCTCGAGGATCATTCGCTCGAGACAATCAAAGTCATTCAACAATCGAATGCGATTCGTTAAAAATGCAAAAGCAGCCATCCTCATTACTCAGGATGGCTGCTTTTTTGAACCTTTCATTCGCCGTATTCATCGTTTGGTGAACAAGGAATGAATGCTGCAAGTGCTTCACCGATTACTGCGACATCCTCTCGTTCAATCGCAAATGTACGAATTAAGACCTCTCCATTCAACACATCCTGTTGATCGAGTAACGCTGACTGACCACCGGTTAAACTGACGACGAGTACTTTCCCGAAGAATTGTCCCGTACAGACGACAGCAAAATCATAGCGGGCGAGTGCAGTCGTCCAGCCGACAAAACGAACCTTATCCATTTCCGATACGTAATACAGCTCCTCTAAGGTAGTCACGGATTCCATGTGCGTCCACCCTCTCCGATTTTTACTTTTTCTTTTCCTTTTTTGTATCAAGACCAAACAAAAAAACACCTCATACACGGTCGGCTCCCCGTGTATGAGGTGTTTCGATATTATTTAATGATGTGGATTGGGCTACCGATTGCAACTTCAGCAGTTTCCATTGCGATTTCACCGAGTGATGGATGTGCATGGATTGTGAGTGCGATATCTTCAGCTGTCATACCAGACTCGATTGCGAGTCCCATTTCAGCGATCATATCAGATGCGCCTGTACCAGCGATTTGCGCGCCGATCAAGAGACCATCTGATTTACGAGTGATCATTTTCAAGAAGCCGTCTGGCTCGTTGAGTGCAAGTGCACGACCATTCGCAGCGTAAGGGAATTTAGACGCGATGTAATCGAGTCCTTCTTCTTTCGCTTGTGCTTCCGTGTAACCGACTGTAGCGAGTTCTGGATCTGTGAAGACGACCGCTGGAATCGCGCTGTAGTCGAGGTATGCAGGGTGTCCTGCAGCTGCTTCAGCAGCAATTTTAGCTTCGAACGAAGCTTTGTGTGCAAGTGGTGGTCCTGGAACGATATCACCGATTGCGTAGATGTTTTCGTTTGAAGTACGGCACTGATCGTCGATTTCGACAAGACCACGGTCGCTGACTTTGACTTCTGCCATTTCAAGACCAAGATCACCAGTGTTCGGACGACGACCGACAGTGACGAGGACGTAGTCCGCTTCAACTGTTTGTGCTTCACCGTTGACTTCAAATGTTACTTTAACGCCATCTTCCGACTCTTCTACACTTTGAGCAAGTGCTTCGTTGTGGATTGTGATGTTACCTTTTTGTTTGAGCTTTTTCTTAACGACTTGCGTCATAGCAGGCTCGAAACCAGAAAGGATGTCTTTTGTTCCTTCAAGAATGACGACTTCTGTATCGAAGTTCGCATACGCTGTACCAAGCTCCATCCCGATGTATCCGCCACCGATGACGATTAGTTTTTTCGGGATTTCAGGAAGGTTCAATGCGCCTGTTGAAGAAAGGACGCGTTTTGACCATTTGAAAGCTGGAAGTTCGATTGGAGTCGAACCTGTCGCGATGATACATTTCTTGAATTTGTAAGGAGTCGAAGAATCTTCGTTGATGATACGGACTGTATCTTCTGATTGGAAGTAAGCTTCCCCAACGACAGTCTCGACTTTGTTCCCTTTAAGAAGACCACTAACGCCGCCAGTCAATTTGTTGACGACAGATTGTTTCCAAGATTGAACTTTCGAGAAATCGACAGTTGCATTCTCAGAAGTGATCCCCATATCGCTTGCACCTTTAGCATGCTGGAAGTTATGTCCTGCAGTGATCAAGGCTTTTGATGGGATACATCCAACGTTTAAGCAAACACCGCCGACGTTTTCACGTTCAACGATTGTTACTTTCATACCGAGTTGCGCGCCGCGGATTGCAGCAACGTAACCACCAGGGCCAGCCCCGATTACGAGTAAATCTGTTTCTTGTGCGAATTCACCTACTACCATTGCTTATCCCTCCATGATGAGAAGTTGTGGGTCGTTCAATAGGCGTTTAACTAAGTTAAGCGCGTTTTGTGCAGTTGCACCATCGATGAGACGGTGGTCGAAGCTGAATGAAAGTGCAAGAACTGGTGCAGCAACGATTTCGCCGTTTTTGACGACTGCTTTTTCAGCGATACGGCCGATACCGAGGATTGCAACTTCTGGGTGGTTGATGACTGGTGTGAACCACTGACCGCCAGCAGAACCGATGTTAGTGATCGTGATTGATCCACCTTTCATCTCTTCGCCAGAAAGTTTACCTTCGCGTGCTTTACCAGCAAGATCGTTGATGTCGTCAGCGAGTGAGAAGATCGATTTACGATCTGCATCTTTAACGACTGGTACGACAAGACCGTTGTCTGTATCTGCAGCGATACCGATGTTGAAGTAGTTTTTGTAGACGATTTCTTCGTTTACATCGTCGATTGATGCGTTGATTGCTGGGTATTTTTTAGCAGCAGCAGTCAATGCTTTTACGACGAACGGAAGGTAAGTCAATTTCGTACCTTGAGCAGCCGCAACTTCTTTGAAGTTTTTACGGAGTGCTACGAGGTTCGTAACATCGACTTCGTCCATGAGTGTTACGTGTGGAGCTGTATGTTTCGAGTTAACCATTGCTTTCGAAATCGCTTTACGGATTCCTTTGATTTTCTCGCGTGTTTCAAGTTCAGGTTGAGCAGCAACGTATGGCTTAACTTCTGTTTTTGGTGCAGAAGCAGCTGCAGCTGGTGCTTTTTCTTCTGTTGCTGGTGCTTCAGAAGTTTGACCACCGTTTGCGAATGCATCGATGTCTTCTTTGACGACACGACCGTTGTCTCCAGAACCTTGGACTTCACGGATGTCGACACCTTTTTCACGTGCATATTTACGGACAGATGGCATCGCGATAACGCGTTCTGATTTATGGATTTGAACCTCGTTTGGTTTGTCTTCCACTTTTTGATCCGTATCTTGAACGTCTTTCGCGTTGTCTTCAGCTTTTGGTTGCTCTGCTTCTTCAGAAGGAGCAGAACCTTCGCCTTCGACTTCGAAAGTGATGAGGACGTCGCCAACAACAGCTACGACACCTTCGTCAACTTTAACTTCTTTAACAGTACCATCAACTGGTGATGGGATTTCAACGACTGCTTTATCGTTTTGTACTTCAAGAAGAACGTCGTCTTCCTTGACAGTGTCGCCCGCTTTTACGAACCACTTTACGATTTCACCTTCATGAATACCCTCACCGATATCCGGCAATTTGAATTCAAATAAACCCATTTGAATATGCCTCCTTTTAGTTCACTCTTCTAGTCGATTGTTATCTGTAAAAACGGAAGCAAGGAGAGAATGGACCCCTCTCCTTATTTTCCGAAATGCTCTTAGAAATTGTAGACAGTTTTGACTTTCTCAACGATATCTTTGTGATCTGGGATCCAGACGTCTTCACCTTGTGCGAATGGGAAGATTGTATCTGGAGCAGCAACACGAAGAATTGGCGCTTCGAGGTCAAGGATTGCACGTTCTTGGATTTCAGTTGCAACCATTGCAGCGATACCCGCTTGTTTTTGTGCTTCTTGAACGACGACGACACGGTTTGTTTTCTTGACAGAAGCAAGAATCGTATCGATATCGATTGGGCTGATTGTCATCAAGTCGATGATTTCGACGCTGATGTTTTCTTTTTCGAGCTCTTCAGCTGCTTTAAGTGAAGCGTGTACCATCGCACCGTAAGTGACGATTGTTACATCTGTACCTTCACGTTTTACATCAGCTTTTCCAAGTTCGATCGTGTAATCGCCCTCTGGCACTTCACCGCGGAATGAACGGTAGAGTTTCATGTGCTCGAGGAATACGACTGGGTCGTTGTCGCGGATTGACGCGATCAAAAGACCTTTTGCATCGTAAGGTGTTGAAGGAATGACAACTTTAAGTCCTGGTGACTGAGCCATGAGTCCTTCGAGGTTATCTGCGTGAAGTTCCGGTGTTTTAACACCGCCACCGAATGGTGAACGGATTGTAACAGGTGCACTGTATGTGCCGCCTGAACGGTAACGGAGACGCGCAAGTTGTGCTGCGACTGAATCGAATACTTCGAATACGAATCCGAAGAATTGGATTTCCATGATTGGACGGAATCCTGTCAGACTGAATCCGACAGCAAGACCACCAATACCTGATTCCGCAAGTGGTGTATCGAAGACGCGGTCTTCGCCGAGCTCATCTTGAAGACCTTCTGTCGCACGGAATACCCCACCGTTTTTACCGACGTCTTCACCGAACAAGAGAACTTGTTCGTCGCGTTTCATCTCGACGCGCATTGCGTCAGTGATCGCTTGGATCATCGTCATTTGTGCCATGGGTTATTTCGACTCCTTTGCTGTATACTCATCAAGCTGCTCTTGCAGGTTTTGTGGAAGCTTTTCAGCCATCACGTTGATGAAATCTGTAACTTTTTGTTTTGGTTCTTTGTCAGCTTGTGCAAGTGCTTCCTTAACGTCAGCTTTTGCTTGCTCGATGACTTCATTCTCTTTATCTTCGTTCCAAAGACCTTTTGCTTCCATGAAAGCACGGAAACGGACGAGTGGATCTTGTGCTTGATACTCATCATCCATGTCTTTTGTACGGTAACGTGTTGGATCATCACCAGCGAGTGTGTGTGGTCCATAACGGTAAGTCAATGTTTCGATCAATGTCGGAACACCGTTGAGTGCTTCAACACGCGCTTGTTTCGTAGCTGCGTATACAGCAAGAACGTCCATACCGTCGACTTGGATACCATTGATCCCAGCAGCGACAGCTTTTTGAGCGATTGTTTTCGCCATAGATTGTTTTTCAACAGGTGTCGAGATTGCGAAACGGTTGTTTTGAACGACGAAGATTGCAGGTGCTTTGAAAGCTCCAGCGAAGTTCATACCTTCATAGAAGTCACCTTGTGAAGAACCACCATCACCTGTGTAAGTGATTGCGACTTGTTCTTTACCGCTTTTCTTAAGACCGAGAGCAACACCAGCCGCTTGAACGATCTGCGCACCGATGATGATTTGTGGCATTAAGACGTTAACACCCTCAGGGATCTTACCACCTGTGATGTGACCGCGTGAGAACAAGAATGCTTTGTAAAGTGGGAAGCCATGGAAGACCATTTGTGGAATATCACGGTATCCAGGAAGAATCCAGTCATCTTTATCCAAAGCGAATTGTGTACCGATCATTGACGCTTCTTGTCCAGCTACTGGAGCGTAGAAACCAAGACGTCCTTGACGGTTAAGTGAGATTGCACGTTGGTCCCAGATACGTGTGTATACGAGACGGCGCATTAATTCCGTAAGCTCTTCATCCGAGAGGTCTGGCATAGCGTCTTTATTGACGACTTCACCTTTCTCGTCAAGAATGCGGAACGTTTCAAAGTTTTCTTCCACGTTTTTAAACATGTTTACGTTCATCTTTTCACCTCATCCTTTCACTGCGTTCAGCGAAATATTCCTCTGACTGATTTGCCCACATGACAATAGTGTCCAAAAAACGAAGTCCCGTGTGACTATCCTTTGAACATGTGTCTGTGTACCTATTCAGTTGAGTAAACTGTATTATCATGAATCGACACGTTATAGTGTCTTGTTCATTACGTTACAAGTATAAATCTGTAACACCTTAAAATCAAAGGAAATGTTTTATTTTTTTCGCGTTTCACATTGTGAATTCAATCACAAAACTAGAATATTCCATCTTCTGTATCATTCGATATTTTCCTACTGTGTTAGTTGTCATCATTCCCCACTTTCCTATGCTATACTTTTTGTAGACGAAAGGAGTGTTGTTCATGATCACCATGAATGAAATCGTACGCGAAGACGTTCCTGCTCTTCACGAACGGTCAGTAGAAGTGACCTTCCCTCTCAGCGATGAGGATAAGGAAACGATGCGACTCATGCGCGAGTTCCTCGCCAACAGTCAAGATGATGAAATTGCGAAGAAATACGATTTACGAAGCGGCATTGGACTTGCAGCACCACAAATCGGTGTCAACAAGCGCATGTTCGCGATCCGCTTACCGGATGGTGATGATTTATTGGAATTTGGTATCTATAATCCAAAAATCATCAGTCATTCCGTCGAGCAGACCTATTTAACAGGCGGCGAAGGATGTCTGTCCGTCGATCGTGAAGTCGAAGGACATGTACCGCGCTATATGCGTATTACCCTAACTGGCATCGATCATAACGGAAATCCTATAAAATTACGTTTAAAAGGGATGAAAGCAATCGTCTGCCAGCATGAATACGATCATCTAGATGGCGTCATGTTCTATGATCGGATTGATAAAAAAGAACCGTTCAAGGAATACGGTCCTGCCACGTAATAAAAAAATCCTCGTTTCCGTTTTCGGAGACGAGGATTTTTTTGAATCAGACTTCCATGATGATCGGCATGACCATTGGATGACGTTGTGTTTTTTCTGTTAAATACGGTGTGAGCGTATCATTGATGACTTGTTTGATGTCCGTCCATTTCGTATTACGGTTCGCAAGCGATTGATCAAGCGAACGCTTGAGAAGACGTTCAGCATCTTTAATCAAGTTACCCGACTCCCGCATGTAGACGAAACCACGCGAGATGATGTCCGGTCCAGAGACGAGACGATTCGTCTTCGAGTCAAGCGTCACGACGACGACGACGAGTCCCTCTTCTGAGAGAATACGGCGATCGCGTAAAACGATGTTTCCGATGTCTCCGATTCCTTTTCCGTCGACATAAACGGCATTCGCTTGAATCTTCCCAGTGATAGCGGCTGCATTCGCATCTAATGCGAGTACTTCACCGTTATCCATGACGAAACAGTTCTCTTCCGGTACACCAGCATCCATCGCAAGCGACATATGCTTCTTCAGCATCCGGTATTCCCCGTGAATCGGCATGAAGTATTTTGGATTCAATAGACGTAACATGAGCAACTGCTCTTGTTGACTACCATGACCTGATGTATGGATATCATTCAGTTTACCGTACATGACATCTGCACCAGCTTTATATAGCTGATTGATCGTCTTTCCGACAGAAACGACGTTTCCTGGGATTGGTGACGAAGAGAAGATGACGAGATCATCCGGAATGATCGAGATTTGACGATGTGTTCCGTTTGCGATGCGGCTAAGTGCAGCCATCGGTTCTCCTTGTGAACCAGTACAAAGGATCGTCAACTCATTTGATTTATAACGTTTCATCTCGTTCGGCTCAATGATCGTACCCTTCGGCGCTTTGATGAAATCAAGTTCTTGACCAATCATCATGACCTTGTCCATGCTACGTCCGAAGACGACGATTTTCCGTCCTGCTTCTACAGAAGCATTGACGACTTGTTGCAGACGATAGATATTCGACGCAAACGTCGCGAAGATGATCCGTCCTTCCGCTTTACGGAAGATGTCTGAGATCGTTTCCCCAACGACACGTTCACTCATCGTAAACCCTTCCACTTCTGCGTTCGTTGAGTCCGATAGAAGACACAATACGCCTTCTTTACCGAGTTCAGCCATTTTCGCTAAATCAGCCGGCTCTCCGACTGGCGTGAAATCGAACTTGAAGTCTCCTGTATGCACGATGTTCCCTTGTGGTGTTTTGACGACGACACCGAACGAATTCGGAATCGAGTGTGTCGTACGGAAGAACGAGATGCTTGTCTTCCGGAACTTGATGACCGAATCTTCATCGATCTCATGCAGTTCCGCGTTGCGAAGCAAACCATGCTCTTCTAACTTCACCTTGATGAGACCCATCGCAATCTTCCCAGCGTAAATCGGTAAGTTCACTTGTTTAAGCAAGAAAGGCAGACCACCAATGTGATCTTCATGACCGTGTGTGATGAAGACGCCTTTGACCTTATCCTTGTTCTTGATCAAGTACGTGTAATCTGGAATGACATAGTCGATTCCAAGTAATTCATCTTCTGGGAACATGACACCCGCGTCAATGACGATGATCTCATCTTGGAATTGAACGACATACGTGTTCTTCCCGATTTCCCCGAGTCCACCGAGTGCGAAAACGGCGGCCTGATGGTTTTTGACGAACTTCATTCGAACGTCGCAACCTTGAAATCAGGATGTTGTTGTTCGTATGTCAAAAATTCTCCGCTGACTTCGCGGATGAACTCGATGTTGATATCTTTGAGGTGGTCAATCGTTGATCGCACGTCACGAATGCTTTCCCCTTCTACATACATTGTTTCTGTCCGTTCACGAACAGGTGCTTCCGAACGAAGCGGTTGGTAAAATACTTTAAAAATCATGCCTAGCAACTCCTTATCAGTACATTGTTTTTTGTCCTTAGTACAGTATACACGATACATGGACTATTTTTCATCCTTATTCGGCATGTTCCCTTCCGGCAACACGCTTTTGGTTATGCTATACTTTCACATGAACAGGTCATTTCGACCAATTAAAAAGAGAAGGTGAAACCATGGCAAATCAGAAAGTAGTCTTTTTCGATATCGACGGAACCTTATTGCATGATGGTCATTTTGTTCCGGAATCAACAAAACAGGCAATTCGTAAGCTTCAAGAAAATGGTGTCTATGTAGCCCTTGCAACTGGACGCGGACCTGCGATGTTGTCTGGAATCCGTGAACTACTCAACATCGATACGATTATCGGCTATAACGGGCAAATCGTCGTTCATCAAAATGAAATCATCTACAAACGTCCACAACCTAAAGCCGATTTGACACACCTGACGCAACAAGCAAAAGAAAACGGACATACACTCGTTTATCTCGGTGAAACAAAAGGCTTCACGACGAAATCAAATGATTTTCATGTCGTTGATTCGCTCGGCGATCTCGACATGCCGCTACCAATTCACGATGAAGAAGCGTTCTTATCGCATGATGTTTTCCAAACGCTCGTCTACTGTACGGCCGAAGAAGAAGCGGATTATGTTAAACGGTATGATGCCTTCGATTTCATTCGTTGGCACCCACACGCAATGGATGTCATCAATGTCGGTTCCTCGAAAGCAGAAGGGATCAAACAATTCCTGAAATTGACGAATATTCGCCGCGAAGATACCTTTGCATTCGGTGATGCCTTAAACGATTTAGAGATGCTCCGCTACGTTGGAACCGGTATTGCGATGGGCAACGGACTTCCGGAAACGAAAGCTGCTGCTGATTATGTCACGAAACCAATTCTTGAGGACGGTATCGCACACGGATTAAAAGAATTCCAACTCATTTAATTAGGTATAAGTAAATGTAAAGCTGAGGCGCGCCTCAGCTTTTTTTAGTTCTTCACTTTATGAATCGCACGCTCTAGACGGTCGAGGTCCTCATTTTCACCAATGACGACGAGATAGTCCCCTTTTTCAATCATTTCATCCGCTTGTAAAGAAATCAGAACGTTTTCCCCACGTTTAATGGCGACGACGTTCGCTCCGTATTTGCTCCGTAGATCCAGGTCAATCAATGTTTGTTTTGCCATCCGGTCACTGACTTTAATTTCAACGATCGAAAATTCTTGAGATAAATCGAGATAGTCAAGAATATTGGAACTCATTAAACCATTCGCAATCCGCACTCCCATATCCCGTTCGGGGTGAACGATGAAATCTGCTCCGATTTTTCGTAATACTTTTTCGTGGTAATCGTTCGTCGCTTTGACAGTAATTGATTGTACCCCGAGCTCTTTTAAGATCAATGTCGTCAAGATGGACGCTTGAATATTTTCCCCGATGGCAACGATGACATGATCGAAGTTTCGGATTCCTAGACTCTTTAAGACGTTCTCATCCGTCGTATCCGCGATGACGGAATGCGTCGCAATTCCCATGAATTCATTTACGCGCTCCTCGTCGGAGTCAATCGCTAAGACATCATAGCCATTTTTCGATAATTCACGGACAATCGAGCCACCAAAGCGCCCTAGTCCAATTACTGCAAACTCTCCATTCATTTTCACAACTCTCCTTCACAATCGCTCTTCCTTAGTAGTGTACCCGATTCAATTTAAAAATACTATAAACGCCCCTGCGATTCGCAGAGGCGTTTATTCATCCATTATTTTGAGGATTTCCCACGTACATAATCGTTATCGAACAGGAAGAGTCGTAAAATCAAGTACAACGCCGGAATCAAGAGTAAGAGTCCGAAGATGAAGACAACGACGAGTGCGGAAGCCATTGTTTCGTTAACGACCGCTTTGTTGATATCGATATATGGATACAAGATGTATGGTAAGTGCGTATAACCGTAACCAAACCATGCCACTCCATACTGTAGCATGACCGCGACGAAAGCAATTCCGTAATTCTTTTTCATGTAGACGAGTGTCACCGCAACGAGGAAGAAGATGAAACTAGCAGCGAACCACCACCAGTTCCCGTTTAAGATGTTCTCATAGTGCCATGCCGCTTGATTTTTCAATCCAAAGAAGACGAGTGCACAGACAAGAATCGTCGGACCACTCCAGAAGAGTGCCCATTTACGAATTAGCGGAGTAGCCCCTTCATCCTTCGCTTTATCTGCGTAGAACAAGAGGAACATCGCACTGATATAGAGGACGGATACGATAGCGAGTGCTACGACCGACCAAGAGTAAAAGTTCGTAAATAATTTTGTTCCTAAAAACTCGACTGTTTCATTCGTTTTACGAATGAAACCACCTTGACTGATCGTCAATGTCGTTGACATCGCCGCCGGAATCAATAGACCAGTTGCTCCATATAAGAACGTATAGAACATGCTGTCGTTTGATCCATAATTGGCAAATGCATAGAAGCTACCACGAATCGCAATCAATACGAGAACGATCGAGGCTGGCACGAGCAGTGCCGTACCGAAATAGTAAGCGGTATCCGGGAAGAACCCGACTAGTCCGACGAAGAAGAATACGAAGAAGACATTCGTTACCTCCCACACTGGTGAGAGATAACGAAGAATCAATCGATTCGTTAAATGATCCCGCTTCGTATATTTTGAATAAAAGGCGTAAAATCCAGCACCGAAGTCAATTGAGGCAACGATGAGATATCCGTACAGGAAAGTCCAGAGGACCGTAATTCCTAGTGTTTGAACGTCCAAATCGTTCCCTCCTTACTTGTTATCATCCACGAACATAGCTTCCCCACGTGCGTGGTGGTTTTCAGCAAGTTCTTGAAGTTCTTTTCCAACCGGGTTTTTCTTGAACATCCGTAATAATACGACTGTACAAATCGTACCGAGCATCAAGTACAAGGCACTGAATAGAATCAACATCGGACCGACGGCAGTTGATGTCGTCGCCGCATCTGCTGTCCGCATGATGCCGTAAAGTGTCCAAGGTTGGCGACCAATTTCAGCATACATCCAACCTGCTTCAATGGAAATCATCGCCAGAGGTCCACCGATGAAGACACCTCTTAAAATCCATTTGTTATAAGGATTTAATTTTTTCAAACGGAATGCCAAGATGAACAAGGCAGAGATGGCAGCCAAATACATACCAATCGAAACCATGATATCGAAGAAATAGTGAACGATCAGCGGTGCTTGATCTTCTTTTGCGAACTCATTTAGACCAATGACTTCTGTATCTGGGGCTCCACCCGCAAGAATCGAGAGTGCATATGGGATTTTGACGGCTCCCTTGATTTCATAACTGCCGTCTTCTTGCTGATCAAGTATCCCACCAAAAATCAATTCTGCTTCACTTGTCGTTTCAAAATGCCATTCAGCAGCCGCGAGTTTCTCTGGCTGATATTTCGCCAAGTATTTCCCTGAGAAGTCCCCGACAAGTGCAGTCGAGAAGGCAAAAATCAATCCAGCCATAACCGTTAAGCGAAGTGCTTTTTTGTGATACGCTGTTTCCGCTGCTGAGAGTGTTTTTTTGCGGAGTAAGTGGAACGCCGCGATTGCCGCCAAGATGAAGGCGACTGTCAAATAAGCCGATACGATGACGTGTGTTGCTTTTGTAGGTGTTGCTGTATTGAACATTGCTTTTAATGGTTCAATTTGCGTTAGCGTTCCGTTGACGATCTTAAATCCTTCTGGTGAGTTCATGAAGGAGTTGACCGTCGTAATGAAGAATGCTGATGCTGTCGCACCGATGACGACTGGAATCCCGATCAACCAGTGTAACCATGGGTTTTTGAATCGATCCCATGTATACAGGTAAATACCGAGGAAAATCGCTTCAAAGAAGAATGCGAATGTTTCCATGAACAGTGGTAATGCGATCGTTTGACCAGCCACTTGCATGAGTGACGGCCAAAGTAGTGATAATTGCAATCCGATGGCCGTCCCTGTCACGACACCGACTGCGACGGTAACGACGTATCCACGCGTCCACCGTCTTGCTAATAAAATATAATCCGGATCTTTGCGTTTCAGACCGATGAATTCAGCAGCGAGTACCATGAGTGGTACCCCGACGCCAATCGTCGCGAATATAATATGAAACGCTAATGTGAGCCCTGTCAACAATCGACTGAGCAATACGGGATCATTGAACATGTATATAGCCCCCTCTTCCTAAAACATACTTCTCTATATGGTCTATAACCGTATCATAGAGAACATAATCCTTTATGTCTGTTTATAATGTTTGATGTAACAAATTGTTCACATGTGCACGTGATTTTTTTCACAAAATGTTCGAAAACTCCTATTCTTACATATATAAAAAGCTCTCCCATTCTTGATTTCGAAAGGGAAAGCTTAATGTCCTTCATTATTTCATAAAACTTTTTAAACATATTCTCGGAAATAATGATCGAGTAAATCAATCACAAATGGAATCGCGGATTCATCCGGATTCAAGGTTGGTTGGTGAAGTCCAGATGTCGGATTGTCGACTCCGAGCCAAAACATCATCCCTGGAATTTCCTTCAACATGAATCCGAAGTCTTCTCCTGTCATTGCTGCATCACATTCAATGTAGTTCGCATTCATCTTGACGAATGATGAAAATTTATCAACGATGTGTCGGTCATTGACGACCTCGTAATAACGATTTCCGAATTGTAGATCAATCTTGACGCCAAAGGAAGCTTCGATTCCTCGAATGATGTCACGAACGCGTCGTTCCAGTTTTTCCATGTCTTCTCCATTGAGTGCGCGCATCGTACCGTCAAGAACAGCTCTACCGGCGATGACGTTTTCCCGAATCCCGGCATCGACCTTTCCGATCGTAATGACGCTACAGTTCATCGGATTGATGGATCGACTGACGATTGTTTGCAATTGCATGATTAAGGCTGCTTGCGCAACGACCGTATCAATCGTCAAATGAGGAAAGGCCGCATGACCACTTTGACCATAGATCGTGATATGGACTTCTCGAGCACTCGCGAACAAGACGCCGGGACGGCTCGCAATCGTACCGACTGGATATTCCGGTGCGACGTGAAGACCATACATCTCACTTGGACGATATTTTTCAAACAACGGACTTTTAATCATCGGTTCTGCCCCGCCCGGACCTTCTTCCGCTGGTTGGAATAAAAAGACGACATCATCCATGACCGGCAATTCAATGATTCGTTTCATCAATCCCAACGCAATCGACGTGTGCATATCGTGACCACAGGCATGCATGAAGCCTGGATGTTCCGAACAAAATGGAAGACCTGTCGCTTCTTCGATCGGTAACCCATCAATGTCTGCACGGTACCCAATTGTCCGATTTCCAGTCAATCCTTTCACTCGAACGAAAACTCCCGTTTCAAACGTGTCATACGTGACACGATCTGGTGGATAGGCACGAATTTGTTCCAATATAAAAGCTTGCGTCTTAAATTCCTTGAACCCTGGTTCTGGTATTTTATGAAGCGCGCGCCGCATTTCAATGGCGTATTCCATCTGACTGACTTCCTCCTTCTTCTTTTACGATATCCCAAAATGCTTGAACTTGTTTTAGTTCAAGCATCGATTCCGTAGACAAAATCCATGTATCTCGCTTTAATATTTTTCCAGACGATGTTTTTAAAGGAAGCTGCATGACTTCATTTGATTGCTGAATCGTCGACTCGGGTAAAATCGCAAATCCAATTCCATGTAGAGCCATCTGCTTACATGTCTCGATTTGATCGACGACCAACGTCCGAGATGGTGGACTTGCGAACCGATCTTGCCACCATTCTAAAATTTCCTGATAGTACGTTGAGTCACTCTTGAACTGGATGAATGGTCGATCCGTCACGCGTAACTGTTCGATTGACGTCAACTCACTATCGACTAAATAGAGCGGATCCGAGAAAAGACGTTCTTTGACACCTTTCCAGTCCGGGTTTCCACGAATGATCCCAATATGAAAATGTTCCTCTAACATGTGACGCATCATCTCACTGGACCATCCCGTGACAAGCTGAACACGGACATGCGGATAACGCTCAACGAATCGTTTTAAGACACGCGGGAGCCAATATTGCCCCATGATGGAAGCGACGGCAATCCGAAGCGTTCCATAAACGGCACCCTCTTCTGCTGTCAATTCACTTTTTAACTCAAGTTCCTTCCGATTCATCTCTTTTGCGAGACCGATTACTTTTTCTCCTTGTGGTGTGATGCTTAACCCACGCGATGAACGAATGAATAATTTTGTTCCCCAGCGTCTTTCAATCGCAACGAGACGTTGACTAAGCGCAGGTTGCGAGACGAATAATCGTTCAGCAGCGCGCCTCATATTCAATTCTTCCGATAAGGTGATCAACATTTCCATTTCCGACACTTGCAATGTGAGATTCGACTCCTCATGATATAAGATGGCATTAGTTTAACACGTTAGAAAGGACGATACATATGACACGCTATCATTTTATGTTCATCATCTCAACGATTGCAACGCTTGGCAGTCTCTATTTCAGTGAAATTCGCGGATTCATCCCCTGCCCTCTCTGTTGGTGGCAACGACTATTCATGTATACGACTGCCTTTTATTTGCTCATCTCGCTATTCCGGTCGAAAACGATTGATCCGCTCTTCGTCCGCCTGTATGTGCTTGCCGGCTTTGGTGTCGCCTTGTACCACGTCATCCTTGAGCGCTTACCCGATGGCGAAGCGTTATGTACGAGTGGCTGTCTCATCAAATGGGTCAACTATTTTGGTTTCTTGACGATTCCGATGATGAGTCTCATTGCCTTTACATTACTCTTGGTTCTAGCATTCTATCCAGCACGTTCGAACAATGAAGCGTAAGACACAAAAAAGAGAAGTCGATTCGACTTCTCTTTTTTGTCGTTTGACATCACGTCCATCGATTGAAAACGCTCACGGCACTTGAGAACGCAAGCTCTGAGAGTTGTCCCGTACCTTCACACCAGTCCCCGACGAAAGCGACACCTGCATGATCCGGAATGTGAGTCGCAAGCGGCGTTTGCCCCATTTTCCATTTGATTTCTTGTACGACTGCTCGTTTGATCGTTCGTTCTGCGACGATACGTTGTCGCCAATCTGTAAAATGAACGTCAAGCATCTGTTCGATTCCTGTTCGGACATGTCCAATATAATCATGATCCTCAAGTCGATCGTGTTCAAGATAGGCGATTGCTTGAAGGACTTGACCATCCTTCGGTGCAAGACTTGCATCATAATGTGATAAATCCGTGATGAACGCTCGATGCGAACGGTCGTAGATGTATGAATACGGTGTTTGGATATACGGATGAAGTCCAAGATCATACACGAATACTTCTACCGGTTCATGACTTGCATACGGTGTAACAAATCGTTGAATGGCAGTGGGAGTCGCCATTTTTAAGATTTCACGCGGTGGTACAGCAAAGATGATCCGTTCGACGTTCCATTCTTGTTTCTTTCGATCACGTACTAAGAATCCTGTCGTAGTCGATTCGACTGCTGTTATTTTTGTTTTTTTCAGGATCTCTCCGCGGTTCTCTAGAATGATCCGTTCCAACTCCTGTACTAACCCTTGCCATCCTCCTTCGATGTATGAGACAGGCTTTCGCGTCCGAAAAAGTTTTTGATAATACTCGAAATAGACGTCTGACGGAATTTTTTCGGGTTCTGCCGTAAAAAAGTTCGTTGATGCCAAATCAAGCATCAACTGTGCCACTTGTTCATCGACTCGTTCTGTTTTTAACCATTGCCCGATCGATTGTTGCGGATCCCCTCGTTCGACTCGTAAAATCGTTTTAATGATTTCCCATGTGAAACGTACTTTGTTCGTTCCTTCGATGACTTCTGTTTTCAATAATCCCCAGGCATTCGCAGGAACTGCCGTCAAATGACCTGAAAACTCATATTTCGCACGACTCGCTGAGAAATCCAGCCACGTCACTTCGATACCGAGCTGTTTCGTTAGTTTGCGAAGAATCGATTGATCGCGTCCATAAATCGCATGAGCACCGTAATTAAACGTAAATCCTTTTACGGTTTGAGAGGTGGCACGTCCTCCAAGTAATCCCGCATCCCAAAGCATGACCGGCGTTCCTTGTTTTGCGAATAATGCAGCTGCCGTCAAGCCGGATAACCCTCCACCTATAATCCCAATCGTCATACTCTCGCCTCCTCAATCATCGTTTCTCTTCTTTTCCCATAACAATTGAAGAAGAATCGAAGAACATGAAAAAAGACGTGATTTCACGATTGAAATCACGTCTCCTTATTTTGGATTAGGCTTTCCACCATTCATCGAGTGGTGAGACCGGCATATGATGCTTATGCCCAACACGTTTATACTGCGTCTCTAACTTTTCTTGACTTGCTTCTGAAATCGTCTTTCCTTCCAAGTAGTCATCGATTTCTTCATATGTCATACCAAGTGCCACTTCGTCTGGTAATGCCGGACGATTTTCTTCAAGATCTGCTGTCGGAACTTTTTCAATCAAGACTTCTGGTGCGTTCAAGTAACGTAAGAGTTGTTTCCCTTGCCGTTTATTCAGTCCTGTCAATGGCGTCAAATCACATGCACCATCACCATGTTTCGTGTAGAATCCCGTCACGAATTCAGCTGCATGATCCGTTCCAACGACTAAACAGCCATAATGAGCGGCTAAATCATACTGGCTTTTCATTCGCTCCCGCGCTTTCGTATTTCCTTTACTAAAGTCGGAAAGTTCTGCACCTGTCGCTTCTTTGAACGCCTGCATCGATGCTTCGACTGCTGGTTTAATGTTCACACGAAGCGAATGATCCGGTTGAATGAACGTCAAGGCTGTCTGTGCGTCTGCTTCATCTTGTTGTTCCCCGTAAGGCAAGCGGACCGCATAAAATGCGACATCTTTTCCCTCTTCTTTTCGTAACTCTTCAACTGCCAGTTGGCACAGACGACCGGCGAGCGAAGAATCTTGTCCCCCTGAGATGCCCAGTACGAATCCTTTTGCACTTGTATGCTTGAGATACGCCTTCAAGAAGGATACCCGCTCGTTTACTTCTTGTGCTGGGTCAATGACAGGCTTTACTCCTGTTACTTGGATGATTTCTTGTTGCATGAATCGCTTCACTCCTTCACATTATGTTGATCGTCATTTCGAATCAATCATTTGTTGGTCCGTCGTTTGTTTCGCACTTGCTCCTTTAAACTGACGGATTGTCGATACGCGAACTTCCGTGCTATCACCTAAAGAGGAGATCGGTAATTCAACTGTATACTGTTTCGTTTCACGTTTCGTGAACGTATCCTTTTCAATCGCTTGCGTGAATACTTGCTCTTTCTCAAAATCATACGTTACGTGTTGTTTCGCATCAATTAATTGAGCCTGAAAACGTTGTGAGGAAGGATACGTCACGTTCACACTGTGATCATTTGGATTCGTTAAAGAAATGTTTAATTGCATCATGTCGTCCTGCTTTGTCGTTTTGACTGCAATCTGAATCGGTTCGTTCGTGGTTGTTGTTGCCTGTTGTTTCTTTTCTTGGCAACCTGCTAAACAAACAGTAAGCAGTAGCAGAATGAAAACGAGACGTTTCATCTCATCCCTCCTTTTATCTCTAATAATTTTATCACAAAAAAAAGCGAGAGAGGATTCTCCTCTCTCGCATGTTTATCCACTTATGCCACAGGTAAAGTCGATGGATTCATCTTGAATGAAAACAATTGCTCTAATCCTGTCGCAAACAGTTCGTCACAAATATCCTCTGCCGCGTTTGCTGGCGCGACTAATGTAATCGTACGACTGTCGATTGTTTCGATCGTTACATATACCCCTGTTTTTGTCCGTTCCTTGTATCCTACTGCTAAATCTGTTTCAGCGAAAAGTAACATATCCCCGATTCTCCCCTTTTCTCATTCATAATGCCCAGCCAAGAGATGACCTACATGATTCGAATTCGTTATTGTAGATTAACTGTACCAAAGGGCAGGAAAAAGAAGAAAATTGTCATTCGACATTTCATTTCAAAACAATATTTCAATTTCATCAGGGATATTTTGGAATGCTTGATTTAGTTGTTAGATGCAAGCGTTTTAATAAGCATTTCCAACACATTTCATTTCGATTTCAAAAAGATGACAACATAATTTTGATTATTTTACCAGCGTTTTTAGACAACAGGGAAAATATACCTAGACAATTGGTGACTCATTTTGTCGAATGATTCTCTTAAGCAATTATTTTTTAAGTTCTTATGAACTTTCATCTATCATTCGATTCATTTGCTGCCAAACCGTTCCTAGGGCTTCTTCCCCACTTTCGATCCGAGTTAATGCGAGTTCGGCTTGTAGAGCCACTTCATATTCTCGGTCTCGAATGGCTTCACGCAGTCTTGGAATTGATTGTTCCGTTCCGACATCAAACAGGAAGCGAGCAGCTCGCCAGCGTACTAATTTATTTTTATCCGCTAGCGCTTCCATCATCATTGGTTCAGCTTCCGGCATCGCCCAATCTGAAATCGTATCGCCTGCTGTCCGGCGAACGATCCCTGACGGATCATGCAGTGCACTCGTCAAATACTCTAACAGTTCTTCACGGTGATCTTCGAACATCCCAAGCTTTACGATCGCTTGACGTCGAATTTGCATCTTCTCATCCTGTAACAGGCGAGCATAAGCTGGAACCCATTCCATCTCAACAGGTAGTTCATCGAGCGCCGCGAATCGTTCTTTCCAATCGGATGATTGAATCGCTTGACCGCTAAACGTAATATCTTCTCCTGCTGCGAGCGACTTGAGACGTTCGAGACGTTCGACTGGATAGGCAATCTCAATCTCATTCGCTACTTCACGCAAGCTTTCGTCAAGGTCACCGTATCGAGGTGCTTGTTCTACCCAGCGTCGATCGCTAATGACATTTTGAACGAATGGTTGGACGAATAGCGCTGCTTCTCGGAAACGTTCCGACAGCCCTTCTCGTTTTTCTTCTAATCCTTTCACACCTTTGATTTGCATCGGTACGCCTAAAATGAATTGCACGAATAGATGGACAGGCTCATACTCAGCATCTGTCTCGTGTTGTTCAACGTCATTTAACGTTTCACCGAACGCACGTCGTATATCGATGACAAGCGAGCGCCAATCATATTTTGGATAACGCTCGATCGATAAAAAGTCACTGACCTGATAAACGAACTTAACGCCAGGTATTTCAAGTAATCGCTGAATGTGTTCCGGTGCGCCAAAGGCATGCTCGAATGTCTGCCCCTTTTCCGAAAAGACCTCATCAACGATGACTTTCATGTTATTTGGACTTGGTGTTGGTTCAATTGCTACGATTTTCATGTGTATCCCCTCCACTTCTATCATTTCAGATATCTCATCTGAAATGCAAAGCAAATGCCCTACAGACATGACCGTAGGGCAAAAACTTACTTGAATGCTTCTTCGATGATTGCAACGAAAGCATCCGGTGTCTCAAGCATCCCCATGTGTCCACTGTCTGTTGACCGATGTATGAGATGATCATTCTTTGGTGCAAATGCGCTTTCCTCTGAAATCAGTTGATCTTTCGTGCCGTGAATGATGACACCCTTCACGCTTGCTTTCGTCAAGACCTTCGTCATATCTCGCCGATCTCGCATCGCAGAGAGCGCACGGATAGCTCCTTCGACCGTCATCATGTACCCGATCTCAAGTGCTTCAGCGACAGCGAACTCATCTGCCCCTTCAGCGAATAAGGATGGAACAAGACCATTGACGAATTCTCTAACACCGACTTCTTCAACGCGCGTGATGTTTTGATTTCGTTTTTGTTTCGCTTGTTCATCATCTGCTTTAGCTGTCGAGTACACCAGACCGTATCCACTGATTTGATCCGCATACCCTTCTACGATTGCAGCTGTGATGTATCCACCAAATGAATGCCCGATGATGATCGGCTTTTCGATACCACGTCGATCAAGTTCATGCATGACCCATTCGGCAAAGCCTTCAATCGTATCCGGACCAACATCAAGTCCCTCATGCCCCGGTAAACTTAGTGGTAATACATCAAAGGAATGTCGTAAATTTGCCTCTACCCGATTAAAATAATCTGTTCCTCCTGTAAATCCGTGCAGGAGTACGAGTGTTTGTTTTTCCATTGACTACCTCATCCCTTCCATTCAGATGCGAGCATACGATACATCGTCAAATCCATGAAACGACCATGACTGTATGCATAATCTTCTAGTAATCCTTCTGCTTTGAATCCTAATTTTTGAACCAATGCGTTAGAAGCGAGGTTTTCAGGTGCGACGAGGGCGCTGATTCGATGGAGAGCAAATTCTTCAAAGCCATATGTCAGAACAGCTCTTGCCGCTTCCGAAGCGACACCACGTTGCCAATAATCTTGACTAACTTCAAAACCAATTTCAGCCCGATGGTATTGAGACAGCCAGTTATGAAAACCGATCGTACCGATCAATTGATTCGTTTGTGCATCAGCAATTGCCCAGCGAATCGCTTTACCTTGCGTGAACTGTTCTTTAAAGTAACTGATGACATTTTTAGCTTCATAGACCGTCACGAGCGGATCTGATCCGTAATAATACATGACTTTATCGTCCGATAGGATTTTAAACAATTCGCGTGCGTCACGGTTTTCGAGCTCACGTAATATGAAGCGCTCGGTCCGCAATTCCGGGAAAGGCTTTCGCAAGCCCCACATGCTCCATCACCTCTCTTTATGCTTCTCTATGTAGTATGCCCGTTTTCAGAAGTAAATATCCTTTCAGGCAATTCGAAGTTTTGCTACTATTAAATTATGAAGTAGTTAGTCATGGAAAGGAAGCGAAGTGGTATGTCGAGTGCGTTACTTTACTTATATGAGGACGAGGAAAATCAACGATTGACGATGTCAGGAGTACATTTCTCTGATTTCGCCGCAGCCGTCGATTTGAAACGTCCTTTACTCATTTCAGGAAGTGATTTCAAACAGACGAAACAATCATTTCGAACGATGCTTCATTACATCGAAGCGCATGAGATCGAACAGTTTTCACAATCAACGGATGTCCAGCGTCATCCTTTGACTGCTATTGATATTCGCTCCTCCCATTCGCTCGATGTATTGACGGATGTCGAAATCGCGGAGTTATTATTTTTAATGCATATGAAACGAGGAACACCGCTTCCTTTCCTTGACTCGATCGAGAATGAACTGGTCTATTTTAGCGAACACGATGGTCTTCATGCTTCTGTTTACTTGAAGGATTGGTCACGGGTAGAACAACTCATCTCTGACCTCGTGCAACGGAAATTTCGTCAGCATGCACGATCCGTCGCCTCGATCGCCTTAACAGCTGAAATCATGATTCATATCCGCCATCTCCTCAAAGAAGGGGTATTGATTGATTTCGAAAGTGCAAAACGGTCTGTTTTCTCAAGAAACATCACGATTCCCGTTTATGTAGCAGGACGATATGAAGACATGAGCGTACTACATGAAGATTTTGAAGCGGAGAAAGAATCGATCCTTCGACGAGGAACGCTTGTTTGTCGCAAGAAGAAATGGAGTTTTGAGTTAGATTGACCTTTAGCATCTTTTTCTTTTAGAAAAGGATGCTTTTGTTCTATTTGAATTTCACATGACGATTCCCTCTTAAGAGGTATTCCTATCCATATGACAATATTGTTAAAAAATTTTTCGAATTTTCACACAAAATAAGACTAGCATCTTGTGAAGACTTCGCTATAATGAGGATAACCTTTTCAAGATAGAAGTTAGACCCGTTTTTTTATAGGGATAGTACTGGAATCAACAGAAGGAGGAATTCAATATGGATCAGTTAAAAGTGAACGGAATCGGCTCATTCACGAAATTTGCGACAAATGGGAACATCCTGAAATTAAAGGATGCGACACTCGGTGAAGTGAAATTGTCGCTGAATGAGGCGAGTTCAATGACCATCGCCCCTGTCGATGAAGAAAATGGACTTTTCATCATTAAAGGGCAACAGCAGGAATCGCTTGTTGAACTGACGTTACCACGTCAATCCTGTGAGGTCGTTCACGCTTGGCTCCTCCATAAATTGAAACGCCACAAAAAAACGCGCTCGATTGCAACGAGCTGATGTGTAACGTAAAACGTCTTGAGTAGAGACCCTTATCTCTCCTCAAGACGTTATTTGTTTTCAAAAATTCGGCGGTGAATTTTCAGAAAATATTGTTTTATTAATTTCTTCATGTTATCCTTAGAAAAATTCAAACAGGAGGTTTTAAACATGACACACGCAACGCTCATCCAAGAACGACTGATTGTGATTAAGAGTAGGGACTGAAGATTCATTTCTCGTTTGAGAAAATGAAGATCCAGGCCCTTTTCGTCATTTCGACAAGGCGTCTGAGCAAACGACGCCTATCCACAAATTTAGTGGATGAGGCTTTTTTTATGAAATTAGGATGAATGGAGGACAACACATGTTTAAGACAAAAGATACATTTGCTCTAGGATTTATGATTTTTGCTTTATTTTTCGGTGCGGGTAACCTGATCTTCCCACCGGAACTCGGTGCGCTTGCGGGTTCACAGTTCCTTCCTGCCATCCTTGGTTTTATCGTAACGGGTGTCGGTCTTCCTTTGCTCGGCTTACTTGCAGTTGCCTCTATCGGAGGTGGCATCAAAACACTTGCTGCACCACTCCCTCGTTTTGTAGGTGCTGCCTTGACGTTCGCACTCTATGTTGCGATCGGTCCCTTTTTCGGGATTCCGCGAACATCGGTTGTCACGTATGAGCTCGGAGTCGTACCATTCCTTGGTGCTCCCTCACAAATGACGTTGATCATCTCATCGAGTCTCTTTTTCCTTGCCACACTTTATCTTGTACTACGACCAGGAAGATTACTTGAGATCATCGGGCGTTTCATCACACCATTATTACTGATTGCTCTTGCAGCATTAAGCATCAGTAGCATCATTTCGCCACTTTCGAGTGTCTCTTCACCAAACGAAGCGTATGAGACGACTGGACAGGCATTCATTCAAGGTTTCCTTCAAGGATACTTAACACTTGATGCACTCGGTGCCTTGGTATTTGGTGTCGTCGTACTGCATACATTGAAAAGCCGAGGCGTTCATGAACGAAAAGCACAATTTAAAGTCGTCACTCGTGCCGGAATCATCGCTGCCACTGCTTTGACTCTCGTCTATGTCGGACTTGGAATGATCGGACGTAACACATTTGCCGCCATCGGAAAAGTTGATGGTCCAGCACTTCTTCAGCATTATGCAAATACTGCCTTCGGCTCAATCGGTTTAGCTGTACTTGGTCTTGCGATCTTGCTTGCATGTTTGACGACATCAGTTGGTCTCGTCACCGCATTTGCAGAATATATGATGACGATTTCCAACCGTGTATCTTTAAAAGCGGCAAGTATCTTCACGACTGCTCTTGGTCTTACGGTATCCATCGTCGGATTGCAGACATTGTTATCCATCGCTGTTCCGGTATTGATGTTCCTTTATCCAATCGTCATCGTCTTGATCGCATTGACATTCATGCGTCACCTGTTCCGTCGTAAGTCGGTTGTTTATCAATCAACTCTTGGTGTAACGATTTTCTTTTCATTCTGTAGTGCGTTGAATCAACTTTCGCTTTTCCCGGGAAATCTTAAAACGTTCTATCAATCTTTACCTTTAGTGGATCAAAGTTTAGAATGGTTATTCCCAGCACTCATCGCCTTCGGTATCAGTTCATGGTTTGGACACGTTTCCAGTGCTTCTATTACACAAAAACGCGCTAGCTAGTGATTCCGCTTTCATCGCTATGGTATGATGAACAAAATGGTTCTATTAATGGAGGCGTCATATACATGGATAAGATTGCTTGGATTACCGACAGCATGGCTTTTTTTGAGCCAGGAGAGGCTGAAAAAATCGGAGTCCATGTGATACCGACTTTACTCATCTTAAACGGAGAGTCTTACCGGGAGTATGTCGATATCTCGATTGAACAGCTTGATCAAAAAATGCGAGAAGATGCTCACGCTTCACCGACGACTTCTCAACCGTCATTCGGTGACTTCGTGACCTTGTATGAACAATTACTTGAAGATGGCTATGATTACGGGTATGCGATTCATATCACGAGTGGATTGAGCGGAACGTATTCGAGTTCCGTCGCTGCAGCTGAAGCTGTCGGTTTCCCTTTATACGCGATTGATTCGTATACAGGTGCTGCGAATCAGCAAGAACTTGTCCGAATCGCACAACGACTCGTTGCTGCTGGTAAAGGTCCCGATGAAGTCATGTCTACGCTTGAAACATTCAAGCACAAATCGCATTTTTATCTGATCATCGGAAATATGGAGACGATGCGACGGAGCGGACGTGTCTCTGGAAGTCAGTTTTTATTAGCAAACATGCTCAATATTAAACCAATCGCTCAATTTAATGAGGAAGGACGGCTTGTCCCATTTAAAAAGGTCCGTTCCATCAAAAAAGCTTTTAAAGAAATGGTCAGTGAAATTTCATCAAAAGTCAGTGCTCATGGTGTATATGATCGGACGCTTTATGTCAGTCACACGCTCGCTCATGCCGCTGCTGAAGAATTACGGCGCTTGATTTCTACAGAACATCCGGAGCTTCAAGTACGCATTACCCAATTTGGTCCTTCCATCTTGGCACATGCTGGCGCTGAGACGGTCGGTGTGTACTGGTTCGATGAGATTCCTTTACCAACAACTTGATAGCTTGCACGAAACGATGAAAACCGGACGGTCTGCTTGAGACCGTCCGGTTTTTTCATGTCGTTTCATACTTACGAAATAGTTCTTCTAATAATACGGCTTCGTCCGTCGTCCGTTGAATCGGCTCATGTGGAAGCGTGATTACACTGGATAACGTCTCAGAAGGATATACATCAATCGAAACTTGTTCCATTTCGATGAGATACTCAAGGATGGAATCAAGTGATGTCTCCTTATTGAATTGACGAAGCCAATTTCCATATCGACGATCCACTTTTCCTTCTTTAAGCAAAATCTTTCCACCGTCAATGATCGCCCACTTCGGTGGCGCATCGATTTGAAAGAGTTCCAACTGCTGGTACTCTTCCATCGTTCGTTTCGTCACCGGAACAACACCGTTAATTGACACTAACCGTTTTAATCTAAGATGCGCTCGCATCGTCATGAAACGAGGTCGCCCAGCGACTCGCTCGACAAGCAACGTCGGCTTGTCGATGGAGCGCATCGTCTCTTCATCAAATAATAAACTATGATCAACATCTAACAGTAACATCAAGCCACTCCTTTTTTTCTACGGGAGACGATGAATGCATAGGAGCTACATAAAAGAATCGCAGCAAAACAATATCCACCGATGACATCTGAGAAATAGTGAACGTTTAAAATGATTCGAGAAGCTCCCATGGCGAGAAATAAACCAATCGTCACGATCGATACAAGTACCTTCCCACCTGTTTTCAAATGACGAAACGCAACGACGAGAAATCCAGCATATACGGCAAAAGCCATCGCTGAGTGACCACTCGGAAAACTGTATCCTACGCCACCAACCAATTCATTTAACGAGGGGCGCTCTCGGACAAAAGCGAATTTAACGACTTGATTCAATACACCTACTGATATTGCCATGATCACATACCAGATACTTGCGATACGATCTCGCCACAAAACATAACTCAGTATTCCAAGTAACACCGTCATCGTCATCGCCCCTGGACCCGATCCGAGTTGAGTAAACCAAGAAACGTAATCCCCTGGGACGTGTTGCGACATATATGACGATAATTGGGCATCAAATAAAAAATAGCCTGTCATCCGAATGGAGACAGCGATGATCACGAACAAGACGACAGCGATGGATGCACCAATCCATGCCGCTCTCGCACCCCGCATCAGTATGTCCCCTTACGTTCTTCTAATTCTTCTGCTGAATAGTCTTCCTTATCTCGCAAACGATGCGCTAGTCGTCCGGATGCGTTTGCTGCGATGGCCGCGACGATATCATCCATGAACGTGTTGACTTTTCCGTCCCCAAGCTTCGTATCGAGTTCTTTGATGATACCGACCTTTGCTTTATCCAAATAGCCGAACGTCGTAACCGCAATCGAACCATACGTGTTGACGGCACCAATCGCAATCGTCTCATCTACGCCAAATAGCCCTTCATCGCTTTGGATGATGGACAGGAGGGGTTCTGATAATAACCCTTTTTCCGCCAAGATGTCTAGTTCTGCTCCGACGAGAATCGCATGTTGTAATTCACGTTTTTCAAGAACACGTTCTACTGAACTGACACATGTTTCAATTGTCAGATCCACCGTGTAGGGGGCCTGCATTTGGTACACGATCTCAGCGATTGCATGAATCGTCACCCCTCGTTCATGTAACTTATCGATAGCTGCCTGTTTGACCTCTTTTGAATGTGTTTTCTTCATGACTATATCCACCTCTCCAACAAAGTACCTCATTAGTATACACGGATTCTGAACCTCCTCTCAAACTTCTTTGACATCGACGCCAGAATCCGTCATGATTATTTTGTAAAGCGTTATCATTTCAGGGGAAAGTAGGGGATTTTCGATGAACATCGGGGTTGTATTGTTTCCATCGAAACGCGTTCAAGATTTTGCAAATTCATACCGAAAGAGATATGACTCGAAGTATGCACTGATCACACCTCATATCACGCTACGGGAGCGGATGGAAGTCGATGAGACAGAATTAGACCACATCGTGACGGAGTTGAATCGAATCGCGTCCGAAACGAAGCCTGTCAATTTGCACATCCAAGGAGCTCGTTCGTTCCATCCGACGAACAATGTCTTGTTCCTTAAAGTAATGCCGACGGATGAGTTAGAACAATTACATCGCGCTTTGCATACAGGACCACTCGAACATAAGCCGAAATACGATTTCTTGCCACACATCACAATCGGTCAAGAACTGTCGGATGTCGAACTGTTCGATGTACTAGAACGTCTCAAGATGGAAGATATCCGTTTCCAAGAGGACGTCACGAAAATGGCTTTATTGTATGAACTGGAGAACGGTGCTTGGAGTGTCTATGAGACATTCCGCTTCACAGGTCAATGAATGATTAAACTTCCCGGTCGAAGCTTCGACCGGGAAGTTTTAGTTCTGGTAATACACCGTATGCATTTGCCTGTTCTTCTAAAAAGTCGTCCGCTTCGTGTTCGCGGTAAGGGTCAGTTGGGCGTATCGGTTGAACTCGAGCGACTGGTTCAGTCTTTAGCTGTGGATCGACACGTACTTGACGATTGACATATTGTACGACTGTAAAATCGATTGCGTTCATCCTCTGCACTTCCTCTCTCCTTCAACATGTTCATATTTGACACTTCCCCGATCCAGCACAAAAAAAACCAAGCCCCCTTCTCAGGAAAGCTTGGTTCAATCTGTTATCTATTAAAGAATGTGGAATCCACTATCGACGTGAAGGATTTCTCCTGTCACCCCACTCGACATTTGTGAAAGCAAGAACAGTCCACTTTGACCAATTTGTTCTGTCGTCACGTTACGATGAAGTGGCGCACGTTCTTCGATACTATCAAGAATCGAATTGAAATCGCCGACACCTTTTGCGGATACTGTCCGAATTGGACCAGCTGAGATCGCATTGACACGAACGCCTTGCTGACCGTATTCAGCAGCGAGATAACGAACGCTTGCATCTAATGCGGCTTTCGCAACACCCATGACGTTGTAGTTCGGAACCATCTTCTCACCACCGAGGTACGTCAACGTGATGACGGATGCATCTTCCGTAAAGAAATCTTTCGCCGCCTTGACGACTGCTGTTAAGCTGTAAGCTGAAATATCAAGTGCTTGCGCAAACTGTTCACGCGTTACCCCAGAAAATTCACCACGAAGCGCTTCTTTATCCGCGAATGCGATCGAGTGAGCAATCCCTGAAATCTTCCCGTGATCCGCATGAATCGTTTGGAAGACCTGTTCGATTTCTTCATCGCTCGTGACATCACACGTATAATAAGAAGCCGGACGTGATAATTCTTGTCCTAATTTTTCAAGTGGTGCCTTAAAACGCTCCCCGACATATGTAAATGCGAGGCTTGCTCCAGCAGCGTCGAGCGCACGTGCGATGCCCCATGCAATCGAACGTTGGTTGATGACGCCCATGACGACGTACGTCTTGCCTTCGAGTGAAGGATAAATATTCATGATAAAGTCCCCCTTAAATTAGTACCTGGTAATAAAACCTATCTTCAGGTTACAAAAACGTAACGCTTCTGTCAACCATCGCTCTTGATATTGCGGATTTGATAAATTACGGTAATATAGAGAATGATAGAAAGTAGGGATGAAATGAATCGATTCAAATCATTTACACAACGTTATGATCATACGTTGCTTTTTTTACTCGCCTGTCTGATGGTCATCAGTATTATCGCCATCTATACAGCACAACCTTCGCTTAAAGGTGCGATCAGTGCCATCAACTTCTCTGCCAAACAAATTCAATGGTACGTCATCGGCTTCATGGCGTTATCGGTCGTCATTTTCATCGATTATGAACAGTTGAAGCGATTCCACTGGTTTTTATATGGAGCAGGTATCGTATCATTGATCGGTCTTGTCATTTTCCGTGGTACACCAATCGTCACTGAAATCAAAGGGGCATACGGTTGGTATCAATTCCCCGTTATCGGTACGGTTCAACCGGCTGAGTTCATGAAGTTCTTTTTGATCGTGACGCTCGCTGCCGTCATTACCGAGCACAATGCGCGTTATGTTCAACATGAAAGAGATCTCTTGTTACTTATCAAGTTAGTCGCGGTTACAGCCTTGCCGCTCGGTCTTATCATCATTCAGCCCGATTTAGGGATCGGTTTGATTCTATGCGTCATCTTAGCATGTGCGATGTTGTTATCCGGACTAAACTGGAAATGGCTTTTGACGATGTTCGGTCTGTTCGCAGGAGCCGTCATCATTTTCTTTTACCTGTTCTTTTTCCAAAATGATTTACTCGCAACCTTTTTCCCAGGTCACGCGATGAACCGGATCATGGCTTGGTTGCAACCGTTCGAATATGCGGATGATCTGTCGTACCAGCTCGTCCAAGCAATCAACGCTACAGGTTCAGGGCAAATGTTCGGCGTTGGATACGGGAAACTGCAAGTGTTCGTTCCGGAATTGCATACAGACTTCATCTTTACGACGATTGCCTCTCACTACGGTTTCATCGGGGCTGCCATCGTCTTGATCGTCTTGTTCCTGTTCGTCTATCGCTTGATTCAGATTGCTCTCGAGACAGCTGATCCATTTGGTACCTATATCGTGACAGGATACGTAGCGATGTTTACGTTCCAAATTTTCCAAAACATCGGGATGACGATTGGTGTCTTACCGATCACAGGTCTTCCCCTACCGTTCATCAGTTATGGTGGATCAACGATGATCGTAAACCTCGTCGGTCTAGGATTGATCATGGCAATCGCCTCTCAATCTCGGATTTCCATGTTTGATGAAGACTAAACACAAATAAAAGGCAGTGGACCAAGTCCATTGCCTTTTATTTGTGTACTTTATCATTCCAGTCGGAGATCCTCAGGAAGTGGTGCTTCAAAACGAACCTGTTCTCCCGTCGCAGGATGAAGGAACGTTGCTGACGCACTATGAAGCGCCTGACGCGGAAGTAACGGGTTCCCTTGATACATCGTATCGCCAATCAAAGGATGCCCAAGAAAAGCAAGATGGACACGAATTTGGTGTGTCCGACCTGTCTCTAGTCGGATATCGAGTAATGAGATTTCTTGGTCAAAGGCTCGAACTAGACGGCTATTTAAGATATGCGTAATGGCTCGTTGACCATCTGGTCGTACCATCCGTTCCATGAAGGAATGATCGGTTTGACCAATCGGTTGATCAATTGTTTGTACCGGTACGTTTCCCGGTGCATACGCTAAATAATGTCGTTCTAATTCATTGGATCGTTGCATGAGACTCATCCGGTGATGGGCAAGCCCATGTTTCGCGAACAAGACAAGACCACTCGTATCACGATCGAGCCGATTAACGATATGGATTGCATACGGAATTCCTTGTTTTCGGTAATAACCAAGGACATAGTTCGATAATGAGCGTTCCGGATGCAGTCGAGACGGAATCGATGCCATGCCCGGCGGTTTATTGACGACGAGCAACCAATCATCTTCAAACAAAATATCAAGTTCCCCTTCTGTCGCCACCATATCCGGTGCTGGTGTCTCTTCCGGGAAGAAGACATGGACATGATCACCCGCGTGTAAGACGTCGTGGACGTTAACATGCTGACCATTACGCGTGATATCCCCATGATTTTTAATCGATACTAACATTTTTCGCGAAATCCCTAAGCGGGTCGTACAAAAATGACTGACACGCCAGCCATCCTCGATGTCAGTCACCATCTGTTGTAGCTGAAATCCATTCATGTTTCCATTTCCTTTACTTTAACGTCTTTCGTCTGCCAGGAAAGATTCCCGCACCCGTTGCCAGAACGGGAAAGAACGAAAACGAGCAAATTTCACTTTTTTATCAGAGACCCGGCATCGAATCGATGTCACGTTTTGATGAATGATTGAAGCATAGTGGTCATAGGTCATCTGAAAATCAATCGGATTGACGGGACGAATTTCGACATCATGATGTTTCGGTAACAACATCGGTGAGCCGATCGTCCGGTAAACACGATTGTTGATGGAAGCCATCTCTGTAATTTGAATTGCTTCGAGCGCCGGGTGAACGATCGCTCCGCCGAGTGCCTTATTGTACGCTGTCGAACCAGACGGTGTTGATACACACAACCCGTCCCCTCGAAATGTTTCGAAGTAGTCGCCTCGAATCGATAAATCGCAAACGAGCGTCTGATTAAAACTTTTAATCGTACATTCATTCAAGGCAAGCAGTTGGTTGTGTGAACCGTCCGCATAATCAATCGAGAGTTCAAGCAACGGGTATTGAACCGTCGCTAAATCCTGCTTCGCGATATGATCAATCAGTTCATCCATTTCTTCAGGGCGCCAATCCGCATAAAAACCAAGATGTCCCGTATGAATCCCAACAAGCGTAATTGTCTCTACTTGATCGAGATACGAATGAAACGCCTGTAACATCGTTCCGTCTCCACCAATCGAGACGACGATTTCCGGCTGGCTGACATCAAGAATACATCCCCGATCCGTCAATGCCTGCTCGAGTTGCTGTTTCAGCGCATGAGATCGCTCATCATCACGAGCCGTGATTGCAAAACGCATGGTCATCCCCCTACTCTTTTAATCGTTCAGACGCCTTAGCGTCGCGTTGAAAGACGAGTTGTGCATCTTGGATTTCTACTTTCAGCTGGCTCATCTCCGCATCAAGCAAAAATGCTGCCTCTGCTGCACGACGCAGACGCTCACGCGTCTCTTCCGGAATATTTCCTTGGTACTTATAATTCAACGAGTGTTCAATCGTTGCCCAGAAGTTCATCGCAAGCGTTCGAATTTGAATCTCGACTAACGTCGGAACTTCACCTTCGATCGTCTGTACCGGATAGGCAATGATGACGTGATACGATCGATAGCCACTATCCTTTTTTTGCGTAATGTAGTTCCGTTCTTCGACGATTTTAAAATCTCCGCGCGAGCGCAGCAGCTCAAGGACATGAATGATATCATCGACGAATTGACACATGATACGTAATCCGGCGATATCCTGCATGTCTTGTTCTAATGACTCACGCGCAATTGCTTTTCGTTCCGCTTTTTGAAGAATGCTCTTTACAGGTTTGACCCGTCCTGTGACAAATTCAATCGGTGAATGTTCTCCCCGTTGCTGAAATTGTTTACGAATCGCTTTTAGCTTAACTTTCAACTCATCGACCGCGATTTGATACGGTGCAAGAAATAAATCCCAATTTTCTTTTGTCATCTGATTTGTCACCACTTTTAATCGAATAGTATTGGTTCACTGCCTGTTCCTACCTCATTCATGTTATCATATTTTCAGACATTCAACTAGAAAGGCGTGATTCCGATTAGACAAGAATTGGAAATCGAATTCAAGAACTTATTGTCTGAACAAGAATATCTATCGTTATTTACCCATTATGCGTCAGCTAAACAACCCATTTGGCAAGCAAATGATTATTTTGATACGCCTGATTTTGAACTTCGAAAAAAAGGTGCTGCTTTACGGATTCGTGAGAAAAAACAAGGGCTCGTACTGACTTTAAAACAACCCCATGAGGAGGGGTTGCTTGAAACGCATGTCACGTTATCATCAACTGAAGCAGAAGATCTATTCAAATACGGTCTAATTCATTCCGAAGAGATGAACGAACAGCTAAAGTCATTTGATTTACAGGGATCTTTGGAGCATTTAGGTCGATTAGAGACAGAACGAATCGAAACCGTGCTCCCGGAAGGATTGCTTGTCCTTGATAAAAGTCGCTATCTCGGACATACCGATTATGAGTTAGAGTTTGAGGTCAGCAACTTCGAACAAGGGCAAAAGGATTTCGAGCGAATTCTTTCAGAACACGACATTCCACAGCGCAAAACAAAAAATAAAATCGTTCGCTTCATGGAACGTAAAGCGCTTTCTTGATTTTTCGTGTAAGAATGAACAAGCAAAACCTTTGCTCTTTCTTTTTTTTCGTTGCTAAAATAGGGTAACGATAACAACAGGAAGGGGTGAACGGATGGAACACGCACAATGTAACGGATCTTATTGTTCATTGGACGAACCATCGATTCAACAACCGACGAAACCTCTGGAAATCTATCATTTTCTAGATGTGACACAAACGGATGGTTTACGGTTGATACCCGTCCTCAAGAAGCTAGAGCTAGAATATGGTCATCTGTTCCGTCTTCGGACGATTGCAACGATTCCATGTGCTCCATCACGATCTGCATGCGATATGTCACCACTCGTCATTCTAAAAGCAATTGAGCTTCAAGGAAAGACGTTTGGTATGCGATTCATGCGACGCCTTCGAATGCTTCATAACGTCGAAGGAGAAAGTGCTTATAGTCGGCCATCATTGATGCGGCTAGCAGAGGCTTTAACGGAGTATGGTTTGGATTTAGAAGAGTTTCATCGTGATGTCTCGTCGGATACGATTCAGCAAATGCTCGAGAAAGAAACCGAACTAGTCACCGAATGGGATGTTCGGATTCTTCCAACCCTCGCTTTTGTCGGAGACGAAGAAGCGATCAAAGCAGAAGGACCTTATGAGTATTTGGTGTATGTCTCGATCTTAAGTGAATTACTAGATCATACGATCGAAAAACAACCGAAGCCACCACTCGAACAATTCTTGAGACGGTATGAAACAGCAACAACGGCTGAAATCGCCTTTATTTATGACGCTCCTGAATCCCAGATTGAACACGAATTAAAAAAACTGGTCTTGCAACAAAAATGTGCTTCTCTATCGTACTGTGATGGAAAAGTATGGCGTCATTTAAAAGATTCGGCACACGCATGATAAAAACAATAAAAAGGACAGTTCAGCGTGCTGAACTGTCCTTTTTGTGTTCAATCATAGACAAAAGAAAAAGTCCCTCCTGACGAGAAGGACTTTTTCTTTTGACCACTGGATGGGGGAAAAAGAGAATCGACTGGGGAATGTGACCCTCTTCACAATATAAGTATATCGTGGACTTCGCCTCTTTTCCACTCTTTGTTCACTTTGTCACAAAGATGTCACTCTGCTAACAAAGCTTCAAATTCATCTAGGACACGTTCAAATTGACGCAGTGCTGCTTCAACTGGTGCTTTTGTTGTCATATCGACACCCGCAGCTTTTAGTACTTCGATTGGATAATCACTTGATCCCGCTTTTAAGAAATTGTTGATGTATCGCTCCACAGCAGGTTGTCCTTCTTCTAGAATCTGATCCGTCAAGGCAGCAGCAGCAGAAATGCCCGTTGCATACTGATAGACATAATAATTGTAATAGAAGTGTGGAATCCGAG
Source organism: Exiguobacterium sp. s191 (assembly GCF_018618955.1). Lineage (NCBI taxonomy): Bacteria > Bacillati > Bacillota > Bacilli > Caryophanales > Exiguobacterium > Exiguobacterium sp. s191. Next base: position 1,460,804 of record NZ_JACSNC010000001.1, read on the forward strand.
CCCATTCTAGACCGATTTCTTCATCTAAGACAATTTCTTCTCCGAAGTATTTTTGATTCAACGCATAATACGTTGACGTTAGGAATTCCGGTGTCAGCGATTGTCCAAGACGAGCCGCATCATGAATTGCATGTTCGAACTCGGCGAACATCGTTTGTCGGAACAATGTTCCGCGGAAGGTTTCGAGTTGATTGTTTAATAGATAGAGTTTTTCTTTACGATCCGTTACTTTCTTCAATAAATAGTCGTTCAACAATGCTTCATTCGTCGTTGAGGCGACTTCTGCGACGAAGATTGAATAATCACCATACGGATACGGTTGAGATTTCCGCGTGTAATAACTATGGACGGAATGTCCGAATTCATGTGCGAGTGTAAAGAGGTTGTTGATGTTGTCTTGCCAGTTCATCAAAATGAACGGCTGTGTATCATAAGCACCAGAAGAGTAGGCTCCACTCCGTTTACCACGCGTCTCCCGGACATCAACCCAACGTTCAGACAATCCTTCTTCGAGGATGTGCTTATACTCTGCTCCGAGCGGCGCGAGCCCTTCGACCATCAATTGTTTCGCTTCCTCGTAAGAGACTTTCATCTCCACCTCAGAAACGAGCGGTGTGTACATATCATACACGTGTAGTTCATCGAGTCCGAGCACTCGCTTACGTAGGGCGACGTAACGATGGAGCAATGGTAAATGCTCATGTACCGCTTCAACTAATCCATCATAGACGGACTCAGGAATCGCATTACCGTGTAAAGCTGCTGCGCGTGCCGATGGGAACTTCCGGACATCCGCATAGAAGTTGTCTTTCTTAACTGACCCAGCAAGTGTCGAAGCGAGCGTATTCGTGTACTTTGCATATGTTCCATACATCGCTTTAAATGCGGCTTCACGGACCGAACGATCAGATGATTCCAGGAATGTGATGAAGCGACCATGTGTCAACTCTGTCTCTTCTCCGTCTTCCCCTTTGATTTTCGGGAATGTCAGATCTGCATTGTTCAACATACCGAACGTCGTACCGGATTGACCGAGTACTTCTCCTGCCTTTGCAAGAATCGCTTCTTCCGCTTCCGTCAGGACGTGTTCACGCTCTTGATTCAATTCATCAAATGCATGACGATACATTGCAAGATCTGGATTCTCATTAAGATACGTCTCAATCGTTGACTCAGGTACAGCTAACAATTCTGGTGTCATGAAAGCAAGCGTTGCCCCGATTTGCGACGCGAGCGTTCGAGCACGGTCGTTCATGGCTTGGTAGAAGCTGTCTGCTGTATTTTCGTCATAACGCATGTGCGCGTATGTATAAAGCTTATAAAGGCGTCTTGAGACTTCGTCGCGTAACTGTAACCCTTCATAGAGTGTTTCTGCACTCTGTCCAAGACGACCCTTATACTCGACGAGTAATGGAAGCATCGCTTTCACCGATTCGAATTCTTCTTCCCACGCTTCGTTCGTTGCGTAAATCGACTCTAGATTCCATGTTTCTGTAACGTCAACATCTTGACGTGTTAATACTTCTGCCATTTCCCTCACTCCTTTAATTCAGTTATACCTGTTTTCTTTTCGACAAACAATCGAAGTGCTCCTGCTAAAACAGCTTATTCGCCTCCTCAATCCGCTCCATCCATTCCCTGACGAGAGCACCAATCAAATCTCTTTCAATCGATAGATTCAATTTGTGAAGCAGTTGATTTATGACATATTCCAGACGGCTCAAAGTGTACCGCCCTTTTATCTCTAAAAAGACGACGATTTGAAATTCAAAGGGATGGACGGGTAGAAATAATAGACGTGTGATGGGGAGAAAGGCAAAAGAGGGAAGATTTTGTAGATGGAAACCTGATTGATACAGTGGGATCTTGAGGATGCGTGGAGGTAATGAAGGATAAAAAGGACGTCGACGATAGCGATGAACTATTCCTTGCCATCGAGCGATTGAAAATTTCCGAGGAAATGATGAAGGTTCTTTCGAAAGAAAATCAGATAATGAGAGCGGTTGAACCGTACAATAGACATGATGTTTTGCAAAAGGAACCGGATGTCGAAATCTCCGGATTTGATTCTCGACGATCAGATCCAAGTAATCATGTTGTAAAAATGCTTGTCGCATCCAACCTTGCAATCGCAACGTGACACCATGTGAAGGATGAAATCCGATCCACCGAACCGTTTGTTCTTGTTTCGCATCAAGTCTGGCTCGTCTGATCCATTCCTCTGCTGACATCGGAGAACGTTGAATTTCAATCCCGATTTTCTTTTCTGGTATCCACAGATCAAAACGTCTCTCCCCAGTCATCCATTCAATTTCGACTTGGACACCTGCGTTTATTAAAGAATCCGCAATCCGCTTTTTCCAAGACATATGCACGTTGCTTTCTCCTGAACAAGCTGAGATATGTGAAAAGTGTGGTCGTCGTCCTTGCCTGACGCGCAATGGCTTCAGGCAATACGGACAACGTAAGGACATCGTTTTTAATTCATGGATGGGAAATCTGTGAATCATGATGCGTTTACCAGAAGCATCAATGGCTTCAAACATCTGAATCGTCCCCTTTTACTAGAGTAACGGTGAGAATAAACGTGAAATCGATTCAATTAATCGACGGCGTAATGGACGCCGATGGAACATATCAGCATCAACTTGTGTCGAATGGCTAAAATCTTCATAAAAATCACGTGTCAGTTCATGGACAGAGTTCGTTCCATATAAGAAAGCATTCACTTCGAAATTCAAATGAAAACTACGTAAATCCATGTTCGCTGTCCCAATCGTTGCGATGGCGTCATCAACGACGATAACTTTCGAGTGCATGAATCCTTTATTGTACTCGTAAATTTTTACACCAGCTTGTAGCAAATCATCAAAATAAGAACGGCTCGCATAAAATACGATTTTATGGTCCGGGAAGCTCGGTAGTAGAATACGGACGTCAATCCCTGCCATTGCAGCTGTCTTCAGCGCTGTCATGAGATCTTCGTCCGGTATCAAATACGGGGAAGCAATATAGACCGATTCACGCGCTTCCGTGATGAGCCCGAAGTAAAGTGATTTCATTGCCTCATATGGCTCATCAGGACCGCTCGCAATGATTTGAACACCTCCTGTTGCTTCTTCAACGTACTCAAGTGGCTCCATGTAAAACGGTGTAAACAGCCGTTCACCGGTCATGTAATACCAGTCTTGCAAAAAAATCAGTTGGAGTTCAGAGACAGCCTCTCCCCTTACGAGAAGATGGGTATCACGCCAAAAACCAAAATGTTGATCACGACCGATATACTCGTCGCCAATGTTTATTCCACCCGTAAATGCAACCGTTCCATCGATGACGACGATTTTCCGATGATTCCGGTAGTTTGATTTACTCGAAATAAACGGTAAGACGACGGGGAAAAACGCACGAACCTCAACACCAGCTGCCTGCATCTTCTTGAAATAATGTTTATCCGTCGAAAAACAACCGACGGCATCATAAAGAAAGCGGACCTCGATTCCTTGCTTAGCCTTTTCAATCAACGCTTCCTGTAGCTGAAGCGCAAGTTGATCATCGCGTACGATATAGTACTCCAAATGAATATGATGCTGTGCTTGACGAATCTCTTCTAAAAGAATCGGAAACTTTTCCTGACCATTCGTCAAGATTCTTGTATGTGTATTATACGAAATCGGAAGACGACTGATTGAATCGATAAGTGTCACAACTTTTCCATAACGCCCTTCTTGGAACACTGATTGGTGTACCCCTGCCTTAAACTGGGTACGATATTTAATGTAAGACTCCTCATCAAGCATTGCCTTCAGTCGAAACATTCGTTTTCGGCGGTAGTTCTGACCAAATGTGAAATACACGAATACGCCAACGACAGGCAATGCCATCATGACGAGTGCCCAGACGAGCGTTCGTTCTGGGTTTCGATTTTCGAGTAGAATGATGACGAACACGCTCATGACGACCAAAATGATGACGATGGACAGCCATCCTACCATATAGACACTCCAATAGTAGGATAAAAAGGCAATCAAGCCGATGGTCAAGATGAGGGTCATGAGAAGTTGTACACGTCGTAGCATGAATCCCCCTCCTTTTATGTAAGTAGTACAAATCGTATTTAAACTGATGACAGAAAGGAAGCGTTTAAATGGGTACGTATATCATTACTGGTGCAACAAGTGGAATTGGTGAGGCAACTGCCCTTCAACTCATCCGAGAGGGACATACTGTCCTTGCGATTGGTCGTAATGAAGAAAAAGGATCCTCGCTTGAATCAAATGGAGAAGGACGTTTATATTTCTTCCCTGTCGACTTAACTGATTCCTCTGCAATCGATGCGTTCTTTGAAGAAACACAAGAAGATTTCCCAGAAATCGATGGTATTTTCAACAATGCAGGTACTTTCGGTAAACCCGTTGCACCTGAACGTGTCTCCGATCAACAAAAAGAAGTATTCCAAGTGAACTATCACGCACCCGAACGAATCATCCAGCTCGCGACGAAACGCTTTTCAAAAGGTGCTTCCATCGTCAATAATAGCGCCATCGTAGGTCATGTTAAGTTTCCAGCAATGCTACTGCCTTACGCTTCGTCTAAAAGTGCTTTACTGACGCTAACAAAGACATACGCCGCCCGCTTCCATGGTAAGTACCGATTTAATGCTATTTGCCCGGGACCAGTCGATACAGCGCTCAGTCATGCGTTATATGGCGGGAAAGATAAATTTGACCTCGCAATGAAACATCACCTTCGAGGTGAGCCTGCACAACCTTCTGAAATCGCGGAGGTCGTTTGTTTCTTACTATCAAACAAAGCAAGTTACATTAACGGTCAAGCGCTCATCGTAGATGGAGGCTATACCCTCACTTAATACCAGAACAAAAGGAGGTATCACGATATGTGATCCTCCTTTTCCTCGCGCTTTTTCTGACCTTAGTTCGGAAAATGTTTCCGAATGAACGGAAAGACATCTGAAGCAATGATCTGTTTCCCGTATTCAGCTACAGGATGTATCGTTTGTTCGCTGAACTGGAGATACTCTGCGATTAAACTCATGACGTTTTCTTGCGCTTCTACGTTCACATCATCTTCGAAATGAACATGCAGTAAATAGAGTCCATCTTTCTGATAAAGCGCTGTTTCAAGTTCTGCGAATACAGGAGCATTCGCATATTGGCTGAGCGCGATGATATGTTCGAAATCGCGAGTTTCAAATAAAACATCTTGGCTTAACTCTGTATCTTTATCTTCTGTCTCAGACATCGCTGATCGTAAAAGTGAATCGAGTTCGTCTTCATCGACTTGCTCACCATCAACTGCATTTTTCGCGATCGTTACAGTGACTTCAAGACCTTTTTCAAATGCTTGCACTTGTATCCATAGTGGACCTTCGAAGGAGATGGACTCTTTTTCATTCGCTTCGTCCATCATCTGCCAGAATAACTGTTCTCCCCGTTCCCGGTTATACCAAATCTCATCTCGGGCAAAACCACGGCGTTCGATGTCGGTGTACGTGATGAAGAACTTGACCGTATTGTCATTGACGCGTTCGATTTTCAAACTGTCCACTCCTTTCTTCTCGTTCCTTATCTAGAATACGAACGAGGACATGACTTGGATTCATAGTTTTGAATCCGAAGGATATATTTCTATTCCTTTGTTATCTTTATTTTAACCTTTTTTATCGGTAACAAAAAGCACACTGCTCACGAAGCAGCGTGCTTTTTAAAATTACTCGTTTACGAGACGCTGTGCTTCCAAAAGTTGGAATGTACGCACCTTGCGCGGTAAGAATCGACGGATTTCGTCCTCGTTGTATCCCACTTGAAGGCGTTTTTCATCAATCAAGATTGGGCGACGCAATAATCCCGGATATTCTTGAATCAAATCGTATAGATGCTGCAACGATAAGTTTTCAACGGAAACATCGAGTTTCGAGAAGACTTTTGAACGTGTTGAGATGATCTCGTCCGTTCCATCTTCCGTCATACGAAGAATTTGCTTGATTTCATCGAGCGATAATGGTTCTGAAAAAATATTACGTTCAACGAACGGGATTTCATGTTCTTCAAGCCACGCGCGTGCTTTCCGACAAGAAGTACAACTTGGTGAAGTATAGAGTGTTACCATTGAAAAACATCCTCCCCCTGATTTAACATCATTCGATACCTATGTGAATAAGCAGATATTGATGATGGTTCTATTACTTGACAGTTTACATCTAATAAAGCAGAAAACCTAGCTTTTTTATAAAGATGAAAGAACTTTTCGTAAAAAAGCTTGTTAAAGCCACCACGTGGCTTTAACAAGCTGGCGTGTGATCAAATGGCTGAGAAATCGTCTCTTTTGCTTTAGGAAGTTTCATTTCTTTCAGTTTTTTCTCTAAAATATCCCGCAAAAGGCGCTTCTTCAGCTTTTTCTTCTTGTCACGTTCTTTCATATTCCGACACCCCAATCGGCCCGAAACAGAACTAACAACCATACGAAAGCAAAATAATCATCTTCTACATTAGTAAGTATACCACGTAAACTAAAAATCTATTCCTACTTTAAGCAATTAAATATGTGAGATTGTCGATTGAGGAATGAAAAACAGTTGCAATTTCTTTCAAATTTCTGTAGAGTGTATAGAAATATCAACGCTCAGAAAGGAGTTTTTCATTCATGGCATTAACACTTGTCACGATTCTTGATCATCCGATCGCTCAAAAATATTTATCTCGTTCTGGCTTGAATCATGCGATTTCAGTAGCGGAACGCGCACTGACGCTTGCTACGAAACGCGGCTTAGATGCAGACACTGCTACGAAGGCAGCACTCTTACATGATATCGGTCATTACGAATGGTATACTGATGGCACTTGGAACTATGATTTATATCGCCAAAATGATATTCATGCCATTAAAGGAGCTGAACGTGCTCACAAACTACTGATTCGCCTTGGTGAAGAACCAGCACGCGCAAAAGAAATTGCTCTCGCCGTTCTTTTGCACACGGATTCTTATCTTCCACCAGGTGCGATCAATCGAACACCTCTTCAACAACTTGTCCATGATGCGGATACGCTAGAAGAACAGCCGGGCGGACTTCATCATTACGAAAAAATTGACTTTGAAGAAGCCATGCGTCGTCTTGATGCAATCGATGCAGTCGTCCATCGATTTGCTCATCTACCGCGTATCGCATCAGAAAATTAAAAGGCATTTCCACGATCAACGTGGAAATGCCTTTTTGCTTTAACAATTATACGAGTTGCGCTTGGTACGCTTCAAGTTCTGCATCCGTCATCGAAACGAAGTGACCAGGCTCGATTTCACGAAGAGGTGGAATGCTCGAATCTTCATCCGATTTACCAACCGGTCCACTCGTCGGACGATCGAAGATGATCCGTTTACGTGTCCGCTCGTGCTCTGGATCCGGAAGTGGAATCGCAGATAAAAGTGACTTCGTATAAGCATGAACAGGATTCTCATACAGACGATCCGCATCACACAATTCAACAAGGTGACCCTGATACATAACACCAATCCGGTCTGAGATATACTTGACCATCGATAAATCGTGGGCGATGAACAAGTATGTCAAACTGCGATCACGTTGTAGTTTTTTCATCAAGTTGACAACTTGGGCTTGAATCGATACGTCGAGTGCTGAAATCGGCTCATCCGCAATGATGAAGTCCGGCTCTACAGCAAGTGCACGTGCGATACCAATCCGTTGACGCTGACCACCTGAGAACTCGTGCGGGTAACGACTCGCGTGTTCTTTCGTCAAACCAACAGTTTCAAGCAAATCATATACACGGTTATTGCGCTCTTCTTTTGAGTTCGCTAAACCATGGATATCGATTCCTTCAGCGATGATATCGCCAACCGTCATCCGTGGATTTAACGATGCATACGGATCTTGGAAGATCATTTGCATTGCACGGTTGAATTTCAATTTGTCTTTACGTGATTTCTTACCATGAACGTTTTCACCTTTGAAGATGACTTCGCCGTCTGTCGCTTCGTATAAACCAATGATCGAGCGACCAGTCGTAGACTTACCACAGCCTGACTCTCCAACGAGACCAAGTACTTCGCCTTCGTAGATATCAAATGAAAGTCCATCAACCGCTTTAACGACGCGTCCACGTCCAATATTGAAATGTTGCTTCAAGTTTTTTACTTCAAGTAATTTATTACGGTTTTCCATTATTTCAGACCGCCTTTCAGAAGCGATTTTGAGAACACGCTGTCCGGACGGTATTTTAACGCCAAGTCACGGATTGCAGCAGGTGGTTCGACGTATGGAGCTTGTGGATGTAGCAACCACGTCGCCGCTTCGTGTGTATCTGAGATTTTGAAGAAAGGTGGTTCTTTCTCGAAATCAATCTTCATCGCATATTTGTTACGCGGTGCAAACGCATCACCGACTGGTGGATGCATCAAGTTCGGTGGAGTTCCTGGAATCGCAGGAAGATCTTGTGAACGGTCATCAGATGGACGTGGCATTGAACCTAGTAGTCCCCAAGTATATGGATGACGCGGCTCATAGAAGATCTCATCTACTGTACCTTTTTCAATCAATTTACCAGCATACATGACGGCTACACGGTCAGCCATGTTCGCTACGACACCTAAGTCGTGCGTAATGAAGATGATTGCTGTACCCGTTTTTTGCTGAATGTCTTTCAATAACTCAAGGATCTGAGCTTGAATCGTAACATCGAGTGCAGTCGTCGGCTCATCGGCAATCAACACTTTCGGATTACATGCAAGCGCGATTGCGATGACGATCCGTTGACGCATCCCACCCGATAATTGGTGCGGATATTGTTTCAGACGCGCTTCTGGATTCGGAATTCCTACGAGTGTCAAAAGTTCGAGTGTACGCTTTTTCGCTGCGTCGCCTGTTAAGCCTTGGTGACGTTTTAATCCTTCAGCGATTTGTTTATAAATCGTCATCGTCGGGTTAAGTGATGTCATCGGATCTTGGAAAATCATTGCGATATCACGACCGCGAACTTTTTGCATTTCTTTATCCGAAAGCTTAACGAGGTCACGACCTTCAAATAAGATTTCACCTTGTGTGATTTCACCTGGTGGGTTTGGAATCAAACGCATGATCGCTTTTGAAGTAACCGATTTACCAGAACCAGACTCACCAACGATTGCGAGTGTCTCGCCTTTTTTCAAATCAAACGATACACCGCGGACGGCTTGTACCGTCCCGGCATACGTATGGAAAGCGACATTCAGGTCGCGAACAGATAAAATAGTTTCCATTGTGAATGAGCTCCTCTCTAGTTTCCGTTAGCGTCGTAAACGTGGGTCGAACGCATCACGCAGTCCATCTGCCAACATATTGAAGCTGACCATGAGGAGTACGATGACCGTCGATGGAACAACGAGCAAGAATGGGAACGTTTTGAGTTCTTTGTACCCTTCGTTGATCAATGTACCGAGTGACGGTTGTGGTGGTGCAAGTCCTAAACCGATGAAGCTTAAGAACGCTTCGAAGAAGATCGCACTTGGAATCGTGAACATAAGTGAGATGATGATCGTTCCCAAGGTATTTGGAATCAAGTGTTTAAAGATCAATCGTGCGCTAGAAGCACCAAGTGTCCGTGCTGCAAGAACGAATTCTTGGTTCTTTAGTTTCAGGATTTGACCACGAACAAGTCGGCTCATCCCGATCCAGCCGGTAATCGTCATCGCAAGGATGATCGTCGTGATCCCTGGTTCAAGAATCAAGATGAACAAGATGATCAAGATTAAGTTTGGTACACCTGTTAAAATTTCAGCAATCCGTTGCATGATGTTATCGACACGCCCACCGTAATAAGCAGAAATTCCGCCGTATGTGACACCAACGAGAACATCGATGAGTGCTGCCATCAAACCGATGAACAACGAGATCTTCGTTCCTTCCCAGACACGTGACCAAAGATCACGACCAAGGTGGTCCGTTCCGAACCAGAAGTTCTCCGTCACTTGTTTTTGTTTATAAAAATCAATCGGCGTATCACCAAGTGTCGCCATACCGTCAAAACCAGCCCACTCTAAACCAGTAACTTTAGGTGGAAGTTTAGCTTGTGTGATTGTTTGGGTATAAGGGTCATTACCAGACAACGCAGGTCCGACCAATGACATGATTGCGATGATGATGATGACAGCAAGTGAGAGAATTGCCGCTTTGTTCTTGCGTAGACGCATCCAAGCATCTTGCCAGAAGTTTAAACTTTTACCAGCAAGACGTTCCCCTGCTTGTTCATTGAACTCAACGTGTTGGAACAGCGATGAATCAAACTGTTCTGCTTTTGCATTTGAATTTTGTTCAGCCATTATTTGTTACCCCCCAAACGGATCCGTGGATCAACGACACCGTACAGCAAATCGACGATCAAAATCATGAGAATGAAGACTGCTGAGAAGAACAACGTCGTACCCATGATGACTGTGTAGTCATTTTGTGTGATTGATGATACGAAGAGTTCACCAAGACCAGGAACAGAGAAAATCCGCTCAATGACGAGTGTTCCTGTAATTAACGCGGCAGTCATTGGTCCAAGAATCGTGATCGCCGGAATCAAGGCGTTCCGAACCATGTGTTTCCAAGTAATCGACTGACCATCTAGGCCTTTTGCTTTAGCTAACGTGACATAATCCTGGTTCGTAACTTCTAGCATCTCTGTTCGGACGAATCGAGCAATTGAGGCTGTAACCCCAAGTGATAACGATATGGTCGGCAAGATGGTATGCGCCGGGCTTTCCCAGAACGCGACTGGCAAAACGCCCCATTTCACGCCAACATAGTATTGAAGGAGTGAGGCGAATACGAAGGACGGTACCGAGATTCCGATAACCGATACGAACATCGCACCGTAATCGATCACTGTGTTGTGACGAAGTGCCGCGACAACACCTAAGACGAGTCCTAACAGTACTCCGAGTACTAATGCTTGAACTCCTAATTGAGCCGATGGTCCAATTCGTTCAGAGATTAAATCCGTTACCGGACGGCTATCATATTTGAATGAAATACCGAGATCTCCTTGGAACAAGTTAACCATATACGCTGCATAGCGTTGTGGCAGTGGATCATTCAAGTTGTACTTATCCCGAAGGATGTTCAACTGTTCAGGAGAAAGTTTCTCCTGGTTTTGGAACGGTGAACCTGGTAGCAGATCCATCAGGAAGAAAGTGAACGAAGCGATGAGTAAAAACGTCAGTACGCCGTAAACCAGGCGTTGAGCTAAATAACGGCCCATAAGATGGCACCCCCTATAAAGATTTTCTGTTTTTTTCGAAACATCAATAAAATCAGTATGACCCACAATTGTCGGAACATTCAAGAATTTTGTCATAAAAATTTAAAAATTCTTTTTTTATTGTGCTTTGATTTGATGTTCGCTTGGATGTTTTTCTAATTTCATCCAATAGTCAGAATTTTTCGTTTGATTCCATTATACTTTGCTAACAAAGTAATTAGAACTACTTTTTTACGAAACTTTCACATTTTCGATAAAAATGAGTTTCCATTCATAAAAAGTAGTATAAAACAGGAGCGTACCCGAACTGATCAGGGGACGCTCCCATTCTCGATTACTTAATATCAACGTATTTGTATTGGAAATCTGCTCCGAACACTTGACGGTTGAAATCTTTAACCGTCGGACGGCTCAAGTATGCAGAACCAGCTTGATAGATTGGCGCGATGGCTTGATCTTTCTCAATCAATTGTGCTTCCGCTTGTTTGAAGAGATCGAGACGTTTGTTTAAGTCAGACTCTTCATTCGCTGCGTTCAACAATTTATCATAAGCTGCAGACTTGTACTTGACGTCGTTTTGGCTATTCGTTGATTCGAAGATAGAAAGGTTAGACATTGGATCCTGATAATCCGGGCCCCAAAGTGAGTATGAAACCTGGTAGTCGCCTTTTGTTTCAAGGTCGAGTTTATTCTTGAACGGTTGTTGTTTGATTGAAACAGTGACGTTCGGAAGATTTTTCTCGATTTGACCTTTCATGTACTCACTGATCTTCTTCGCATCTTCATTGTCGAATGAAAGAAGTTCAATCGTCGTTTTCTTATCGCCGTTTGCTTTTTTCCAAAGATCTGCTGCTTCTTTTCCATCACGATCGAACCAGTTGATGTCGCTCGTATAGTCTTTACCAGATGCATCTTTGATGAATTCTTTTGGAATGAAGCTTGTTGTTGGAATCGAACCGTTCGCAAGAAGCGTATCTGTGATTCCTTTTGGATCGATGGCACGAGCAATTGCTTTACGTGCATCAACATTTTTCATCGTTGCATCTTCGTTATTGAACTTCAGATAAGCGATTGAAGAACGAAGTGCTGTCTTGAATTCAGGCTTCGATTTGTAAGCTTCAACTTGCTCTGAAGTCAAACCAGCGTAATCGATATCGTTTGAATCATAGAGGTTTACTACTGTTGACGTATCCTTGACGACACTGACCGTAACTTCGTCGAGTTTGACAGCGTCTTTATCCCAGTAGTTATCGTTTTTCTTCAGCACTCGTTTTGAATCCGTTTTCCAAGATTCCCAAACGAAAGGACCGTTATAGAGTAATTTATCTGGTTTGAGCGAGAAGTCTTTTTCATTCTTTTTGTAGAAGTCTTCACTGATCGGTGAGTACGTACCAAACGATGTCAGTGAGAGGAAATACGGCGCTGGACGCTCAAGTTTTACTTCTAACGTTTTGTCGTCAAGTGCTTTAACACCGAGTTCGTCGACAGCTTTTTTACCCTGTGTAACATCAGCGCCGTTTTTTAACGTGTCAAAGATGTACGAGTAACTAGATGCTGTTTTCGGATCAGCAGCACGTTTCCAAGCGAATTCGAAATCTTGTGCTTTGACGGGTGAACCATCAGACCATTTTGAATCACGAAGTGTGAACGTATACGTCAAGTTATCACTTGAGATATCTGTTTTTTCTGCAAGTGCTGGAATCGCTTTGCCGTCTTTATCGAGACGGTAAAGACCTTCCATCGTATTCCCGATCATGTTGAAAGCGACAGAATCCGTAGCTTTCGCTGGATCCACTGTCGTGATATCCGAAGAGTCTGTTAAGCGTAGATTTTTCTTTCCGTCTGTAGAACCTGAATCACTGTCTCCGCCACCTGTTGAACATCCAGCAAGCACTGCGCTTCCTGCAAGCATGACTGATAATGCGAGACCGACTGTTTTTTTCTTCATCGGTAAGTCATCTCCTTTTCAATTTCCAAGTTGCCATAATGCCTATGACATCAATAACGTCCCGTCGAAACTGCAATGTATTCCCCAAAATGCATTGACCTAGTTTCAAAAACTTAAACGAAGTGATAAATTGATTTTATGTGAGAATAGCATTAACGTCAAGTAAATAGTCACACTATTTGCTATTTTGCATCATTCGTTTGTTACCGATTCGTAACAGGATTAAAAATTTCGTATACTAAGGTTATCAATGCATTTAAGGGGGATTTTCATGCGATCGACCTATTTCCGACCGGTCATCATTGCGGTCATTCTAGTCTTACTTTATACGATATGGGCGACTATCACCGATTCGACGCACGGTATTTTATACCATCTATCTGGTGGGTTGTTCATTGGAGGCTTTTTGCTTATGGCAATCGGATTCTTTTCCAATATGTCGGCTAACGGCTTCTTCCGTGGAATGACAGCTGGATTTAAAAAACAACGGGAGGCGAAGCTTCGAGAGATTGATGGTGATTACTACGAAGATGATGACGAAGAGGAAGAAGTCCTCCGTAAAAAGCAAAATCGGGCTTCTGCCCGAACGAAACCCTATGTTTCTAGTGGTATTATCTTCATCATCGTATCGCTGATCATCTCTTACTTTTAATCGAAATCACCGTGACGTACCTTCTATCGTATGGTAAACTTAAGTGAATTAAACAAGAAAACACGACGACAAAGAGTAGTAACTTAGGTACATCCCTTTCAGAGAGTCCATGGTGCTGGAAATGGACAGGTGATGCCTACGTGAATGGACTTTCGAGTGGCTGATTCGAATCAAGTAGAGTCAGATGGGTTTGCCCATTACAGCAAATTGAGCGGCTATGCGAATAGCAACTTGGGTGGCAACGCGATGACTCGTCCCTTGATTTTCAAGGGGCGTTTTTTATTTTGATTTTATTATTTGGAGGGATTTCATTATGAAAACGATTTTCTCAGGTATCAAACCAACAGGAACAGTGACGCTCGGAAATTACTTAGGTGCGATGAAACACTTCGTGAACTTACAGGACGGTCATGATGCGTATTATTGTGTCGTCGACTTGCACTCGATCACGGTCGATATCGATCGTGTTGAACTGATGAACAATACACGTGCCCTTGCTGCACTTTATATCGCAAGTGGTCTGAACCCAGAAAAATCAACGATCTTCGTTCAATCAGAAGTCAAAGCCCATGCGCAACTCGGCTGGATGTTGACGTGTCTCTCCGGGATGGGTGAGCTCGAGCGTATGACACAGTATAAAGATAAATCACAAGGAAAAGAGCGGATTGGAGCAGGGTTGTTCGTCTACCCCACACTCATGGCAGCTGACATCCTACTCTATGATGCGGAACTCGTTCCGGTCGGTGATGACCAAAAACAACATATTGAGTTAACGCGTGACTTGGCTCAACGTTTTAATAGTCGTTACTATGAGACGTTTACATTACCAGAACCAATCATCGCTGAGTCAGGAGCTCGAATCATGAGCCTGACGACGCCAGATAAAAAGATGTCAAAATCTGATCAGAATCCGAAGGGCTTCATCTCGATGCTTGACGCACCAGAAGTCATTCGTAAAAAAGTAAAATCAGCCGTCACGGACTCAGAAGGGATTGTCAAATTCGATCGGGAAAATAAACCAGGTGTGTCGAATTTGCTTGAGATTTACTCACTACTCGCTGGCATCTCGATTCCAGATCTCGAAACCAAATACGAAGGTTCGAACTACGGAACATTTAAAGCAGATGTCGCGGAAGCGATCATTTCGGAACTCGAACCGATTCAACAACGCTACTATGAGTTGATTGATTCTGAAGAGCTCGATCAGATTCTCGACGCTGGACGAAACCGTGCTGAAGCCGTTGCTGCTAAAAAACTCGCGAAAATCGAGAAGGCAATGGGACTACAACGGAAGCGTGCCAAAGTAAAAAAATAAGTCTTACTCCAAAAGAGATCGGAATGCTCCGGTCTTTTTTATTGCCGCAAACAAAAAACTGCTTCCGAATTAAATCGGAAGCAGTTTTTATTTTGCTTATTTTCCTTCGATTGAAGCCCATTTGTACGAGAAGTCTGCGCCGAAGTTATGCTCGACGACTCCTTTGACGTATGGTTTAACGAGGAATGCACGTCCACGCTGATAAACAGGTGAGATCGCTGCAGAGTCGAGAAGGATTTTCTCAGCTTCTTGCAATTCAGACCAGCGTTTTGCTGCATCTGTTTGTGTTTGAGCATCTTTGATGAGTTTATCGTACTCTTCATTTGACCACTTACCACGGTTGTATGGTCCGTCTGTCAAGAAGAGATCGAGGAACGTCATCGGATCTTGATAGTCAGGTCCCCAGCCCGCGAATGAAAACTGGAAGTCCCCTTTGTTTTCAAGATCAAGTTTGTTTTTGAATGGCTGTTGTTTGATCGTAACCTTCATACCTGGAAGGTTTTTCTCAAGTTCACCTTTCAAGAACTCACCGATTTTCTTAGCATCGTCGCTATCGTAGTTCAAGAGTTCAAGATCAACCGATTTTTGACCGATTTCCTTAAGTCCCTCTTCCCAGAGTTTTTTCGCTTCGTCTGCATTGTATTCGTTGAATGCTGGATACTTATCACGGAAGTCTTTTCCGTCAGCATCTTTCGCGAAATCTTTTGGTACGAGATAGTTCGCTGGAAGTGATCCGTTTGCGAGGATGACATCCGTGATCCCTTTTTTATCGTAACCCATGTCGATTGCGCGACGGATTTTTTCGTTATCAAGCGCTTTTACCTTCGTGTTGAGGTAGAGGTAGAAGATTGTTGATTCGCCTTTTGTTTTGAATTCTTTATTATCTTTGAACTGGGCAACGAACTCAGATGTTAAACCTGTGCGATCGATGTCACCTTTTTCGTAAAGGTTAACACCAGTTGCAACTTCTTTAACGACCTTAACGTTGATCGTTTTAAGTTTAACGGCATCTTTATCCCAGTAGTTATCGTTTTTGACCATTTTCCAGCCTTGCTCACGTGTCCACTCTGTTAATTTGAATGGTCCGTTATAGAGCGCTTTGTCTGCAGTCGAACCGAAGTCTTTTCCGATTTTCTTCGAGAGTTCTTCTGATTTCGGCATGAATGGTCCGAATCCAGTGAGTCCGAGGAAGTAATCTGCAGGTGCTTTTAATTTAACTTCAAACGTTTTGTCGTCGATTGCTTTGACGCCGACAGCATCACGCTCACCTTTTTTCGTGTTGTACTCTTCTGCACCTTCGATGTTGTAGAAGACGTATGCATACTGTGAAGCGTTCTCTGGATTAAGAACTTCTTTCCATGCATATTCGAAGTCTTTAGCTGTGATTGGAGTACCGTCGGACCATTTCGCATCACGTAATTTGAACGTGTATGTCTTTTTGTCTTCTGATACTTCATGACTTTCAGCGATACCTGGTGTTGGTTGCTGTTTGTCATCAAGACGGTAAAGACCTTCCATCGTGTTGTTCAGCACGTTGAATGAAACTGCATCTGTTGAAGTCGTCGGGTTAAGTGTCGGGATATCCGAACCTTCAATCAAGTTAAGCGTTTGATCACTAGATTTTTTGTCTGAACCTGTGTCGCCCGATTTGTCGCCTGAATCCGTTGTCGAACAAGCTGCGAGGAACGCACTTGATACGAGAGCTACCGATGTAGCTAAAGCAAAACTTTTCTTCTTCATGTTACGATGACCCCCCTAGGTTTCTAAAAATGATACTGTCAGGTTTTTGACCGAAAAAAAAAGAATTACTATATTCGAATCAAACCCTTCGTTACAAATAGTTTACAATGTTCTGATAATTTTGCAAACCTTTTATCCGATTTTTCTAAATATTTTTTCAAAAAAGACTGGGACCTCATGAAAAAATGGTCCCAGCTCAGTGATTATTTTAGAATTTTCATTGCACGAAGTAGGTATTCCGGTCCATAAATCGGTACTTCGATTCCTTGAATCGTATCAGAAACATATAATTTCTCTGTCGTCTGATACAAAGGAACGATGACGGCATCTTGATTGATCAACTGCCTTTCAGCTTGATGATACAATGCTTGTTTTTTCTTCATATCTCGTACCTGCCGTGCTTTTTCGATCAGTTGATCGTACGTGTCGGATTGATAGTTTACGGAATTCAACGGATTATCTGAGACGAACTGGTTCAAATATGCAAGTGGACCTGGATAATCCGGCATCCATCCCGTTAACGTCATCGCATACTGAGCCGACTGTTCTTTATCGATCTTCTCTTCAATCGCAACTGGTTTAAGAACGATATCAATATCAGGCAACTGTCTCTCAAGATACGTCTCAAGTTGTTGGCCAATCCGCTTCGCCTGTGGGTCCTCGAAGTTCAGCATCTCGATTCGTTGTTTCTTCTGTTGTTTACCATTTTCTTTTTTTACTTGTACCGGTTCTGTCATTAATACATTCGTATCTGTGACGACGAATCGATTCGTCGGAATGCCTGCATATCCTAAAGGAAGTTGAACGGACTCTTTTTCCATCAAGGCGTAAGCAATTCGTTTTCGGAGTGTCTTTTCGCGGAAGGCTTCATTTTTTTGATTAAATGCGATATAAAAGACACCGCTCCGCTTTTTTTGATAGGTTGGTCGAGAGACTTGATCTTCTTGTGTCTCGACACTCTCTTGTAACGGAAGAATCGCTGCTTTACTGTTCTCATACGTACTCCATTGCGTCTGATGATCAGAAATGATGCGGCTTTTCACTTCCTCGACTGTGACAACATTTTGTTGATGATACTGGTTGTTTTTCTTAAGCTTATATCCGTTTTTAGACATCTGTTCTAGTGTAAACGCACCATTACCCATGAGGTCTTGCCACTTCTTGGATTCGGGTTGTGGATAAAAGACGGACATCGCGAGTAATTCTTTTAGATTCGAAACCGGCTGATTCAGCGTGATGACAAGTTGATCGCGTCCTTTCGCCTTTACACCTAAACGCTCTGGCTTCATTTTTCCGTCATTGACAGCACGTCCATTTTCAAACACTTCAAATAAAAAACCATAAGGAGAATTTGTTTTATTAGCTGCGACACGTCGGAAACTATCGACAAAGTCTTGTGCCGTGATCGGCTGACCCTGCGCATTTTTCGTTTGTTTGAGTTGAATCGTATACGTCAGACGATCTTTTGAGACTGACATATCCTGAGCTAATCCTCTACGGACGGATGTCCCAGAAGTAAAAACATATAATCCTTCATAAAGTTGTGCCAATAGCGTCTGAGAACGGCTATCCGTCGCTAACGCAATATCGGATGTCTTCGGAAGTGATGATTCAATTAATTCAACCTTCACTGCTTGTGACTCCTGATCTGTTTTCGTTTTTTGAGATGATGATAGACGGTATATGAGCGTACCACTGAGACCAATCAATAAAAATAGGATCAGTATCATGATTGATGTTTTTCTTGTGATGTTAGTCATAAACGACTCCTTTCTGCGTCAAACACGCATTTCTTTATTGAATCAGAAAATCAGTAAAAAAGCGACCCCCTCGTTTTTCCAAGGGAATCGCTTAAGCTTAAGCTTCGTATCGTTTGAAGACGAGTGATGCGTTGTGTCCACCGAACCCAAGCGAATTGCTCAGGGCGTAATTCAATTCAACGCTCCGTGCACCTTCCGTCACGTAATCAAGATCACAGCCTTCACTCGGCTGTTTGAGATGAATCGTTGGGTGAACGGTTTGTTCTTGTAACGATTTGATCGTCGCAATCGCCTCGACGCCACCAGCGCCACCAAGTAAGTGACCAATCATCGATTTCGTTGAGTTGACGACAAGTTGTTTTGCCTGTTCACCGAAGACACTATGGATTGCTTTTGTTTCAAGAATGTCGTTCATCGGTGTGCTCGTTCCGTGTGCATTGATGTATCCGACTGCTTCTGGTGCGATACCTGCATCTTGGATTGCCATTGCCATCGCACGCGCTCCACCGTCTCCATCTGGATCTGGAGCTGTGATGTGGTAGGCGTCAGCTGTTAATCCATACCCACTGACTTCAGCATAGATTTTTGCGCCACGTGCTACCGCATGCTCGTACTCTTCAAGAATCAAGATGCCTGCCCCTTCTCCCATGACGAATCCATCACGTCCTTCGTCAAACGGACGGCTTGCTGTCTCAGGATCATGATTCGTTGACATCGCTTTGTTGGAACAAAAACCAGCAAACGCTAAGTTCGTGATTGGCGCTTCCGCTCCACCAGCGATCATGACATCTGCATCGCCTCGTTCGATGACACGAAGTGCTTCCCCGATGGCATTCGTTCCTGAAGCACATGCTGTGACAGAACAATTATTCGGCCCCTTGGCTCCGGTATAGATCGATACCTGACCGCTTGCCATGTTCGGAATCATCATCGGAATGAAGAACGGGCTGACACGACGGTGTCCACGCTCGAAGTAAATCTTCGCTTGTTTCTCGATTGTCTCCACGCCACCGATCCCTGATCCAATCCAGACACCTGCACGTTCAGCAATCGACTTGATATCAATTTCAGCATCTTTTACAGCTTCCATACTTGCAACGAGTGAGTAATGAACGAAGCGGTCCATCTTACGTGCTTCTTTTGCCTCGATGAATTCTGTCACATCGAAGTTCTGCAATTCGCCAGTGACCTTCGTCGGATACTCATCGATATCGAGACGCTCCATCGGTCGAATTCCGTTCGTTCCTTCTTTTAATGCTTCCCAGAATGTATTGGCATCATTCCCGATTGGTGTCAGTGCTCCGATTCCTGTGACTACAACGCGTTTTCTCATCATCTTATGTGTTCTCTCCTTTAGTCCAAGTAATGTATGCTGCTCCCCAAGTCAATCCGGCACCGAATCCAGCAAGTACAAGTTTCGTACCTGGTGTCAGGCGTCCTTGTTGACGTGCTTCTTCGAGTGCAAGTGGGATCGAAGCAGCCGATGTATTCGCATGCTCATCGATGGTGACGATGACTTTCTCTTGTGGTATATGCAGTCGTTCACACGCTGCATCGATAATTCGCAGGTTTGCTTGATGCGGAATCAAGATATCGATGTCTTCGAGCGTACTATCCGCTTTTTGAATGACTTTTTCAACGATTTCCGGTAATTTACGAACGGCGAACTTAAAGACTTCACGACCATTCATCTCGATTGGTCCATCGATGTCCTTAAACAACAGATGAGCGCCACGTCCGTCTGTCCCGAGTTCAAAAGCATTTAGCCCCTCTTGCTCAGTTTGTCCGATGACGACCGCTCCTGCACCGTCTCCAAATAAGATGGCAGTTGACCGGTCTGACCAGTCGACGATACTCGACATTTTTTCAGCACCGATGACGAGCGCATGTTTTCCTTCGACTGTTGCTAACATGCTAGCAGCTGTTTGTAATGCAAAGATGAAGCCACTACATGCCGCACTAATATCGAATGCAGTCGCTCCGCGTGCTCCAAGACGCTCTTGAACGATACAGGCAGTAGAAGGAAATGCTCGTCCTGTTGCCGTTCCGACGACGATCAACCCGATGTCCTCTACTGTCAATCCAGCATCATCAAGCGCTTTCTGAGCAGCTTCTGTCGCTAAGTCAGTGACATCCACATCATCGGCTGCAATCCGTCGTGCCCCGATTCCTGTCCGTGTCCGAATCCATTCATCGCTCGTATCGAGCGTCGTTGCTAATTCATCGTTCGTCACGCGCCGTGACGGCAAAGACGTTCCTAATCCTACAATCCCGATCTTCATAAGGCATCCCCTTTTGTTATTAGTATCTGGTACTAATATAAAGCGTTAATATGCTTTTGTCAAAGAAAAAAGGAAGAGCATGGTCTCCCGTGCCCTTCCCCCATACCTCATTCTGCTAACGTCCGTACGACTTCCATGACCATTTTAGCGGAATTGATTGACGCAATCTCGAGGAATTCATCAAACGAGAGTGACGCTTCTTCATTGGCGCTATCTGAAATCGAACGCGTTACGACAAACGGAACACCGAACTGATGACAGACCTGTGCGATTGGTGCTGCTTCCATCTCGACGGCTGCGACTTCTGGGAAGTGCGCCTTGATTTGAGCAGAGCGCTCTGAATCGTGGATGAATGAATCGCCTGTCGCAATCAATCCATGAACGACGCGAATCGCATCCATCCGCTCAATGACGGCTTCTGCCGTCGCAACAAGCTTCGGATCTGCTTGATAGGCAGCTGGCATTCCAGGTACCTGACCATATTCGTATCCAAATGCCGTCACGTCGACGTCGTGGTGACGTACTTCTGTTGAGACGACGACATCCCCGACCGTTAAGCCTTCCTTGAATCCACCTGCTGAGCCCGTATTGATGACAGCACTTGGTTTATAGTGATCCAGCAATAATGTCGTCCCGATCGCAGCATTCACTTTCCCGATTCCTGACTTCAAGATGACGACAGGAACACTATTTAAAAGCCCTTCATAAAAATGATAGTTTGCGATGACTGTATCTTTACGTTCTGATAACTCATTACGCAATAAGTTAACTTCCTCTTCCATTGCGCCGATGATTGCGATTGGCATAATTCATTCCTCCATCAAACAGAAAGCCGGATTGCTCCGGCTCCTGTGTTCTTTATTTGATCGATGTAATTTTTACTGCGTATTCGCCGCCTGGTGCTGGTACAGAGACTTGATCTCCGACTTGGTGCCCCATTAAACTTTTCGCGATTGGTGATTCGTTCGAGATTTTACCAGTGAACGGATCTGCTTCGGCACTACCGACGATCGTGTACGTATCTTCTTCGTTATCTTCAACACTTAAGAAAGTGACCGTCGTTCCGATACCGACAACCGAGATATCTTTCTCTTCTTCTGAGATGATGGCAACATTACGAAGCATCTCTTCAAGTTGAGCGATTCGACCTTCGACCATCGCTTGCTCTTCTTTTGCTGAATCGTACTCTGCGTTCTCTGAAAGGTCACCGAACGAACGGGCAATCTTGATGTTCTCGACGACTTCTTTCCGGCGGACTGACTTCAATTCATTCAATTCATTTTCAATGTTCGCTTTACCTTCAAGCGTCATGTAGTATTGCTTTTCTGCCATTTTTGTCACGCTCCTTTTTATTCCACTAGTATAGTATATTCACATCTTTTTTGGAATCAATATCCTCTTTGATCGAGTGCTGAACGATAATCAAGAATCGCTCGAATCTTCGTCACGAGTAAATCGATAGCGACATGATTCTCGCCGCCTTCCGGTACGATGATGTCCGCATACCGTTTTGTTGGTTCACAGAACTGCAGATGCATCGGACGAACGACGTTCGTGTACTGCTCAACGACTGAGTCGATTGAACGTCCACGTTCGTTGATATCGCGTTGCATCCGACGCAGAATGCGAACGTCCGCATCCGTATCGACGAACACCTTGATATCCATTAGTTCCCGTAACCGTTCGTCTTCAAGCGCTAAAATTCCTTCTACGATGATGACATCGCGTGGTTCGAGACGAATCGTTTCTTGTGCCCGTGTGTGGGCGACATAATCATATACCGGTTTTTCAACGGCAATGTTTTCACGGAGCGACTGAATGTGCTCGATCAACAGACCATTATCAAAAGCGAACGGGTGATCATAGTTTGTCTGATACCGCTCCTCCATTGATAAATCGCTTTGATCTTTATAATACGCGTCCTGCTCAATCATGACGATTGATTCACTTGGGAACGCATCGACGAGTGAACGTGCCACCGTCGTCTTCCCTGAACCCGTTCCGCCCGCCACACCAATTACTACCGGTTTTTGCATGTCATTCGTTCCTCCATCATTTCGACTTTTTCCTACTGACGGATACACCGTCACCGAGCGGAAAAATCGTCGTATCGTATTGTTCTTGTTCCATCATCCAGACCGTGAATTCCTTGACGAGACGCACGAGTCGACGTCTTCTTCGATCGAATGTCTTCGGATCAGACTCGAGGACATCTCCGTGTAAGAAGAGATTATCCGTATAGAGCACGCCGCCCTCAGGAATGAGTCGCCCATATCCTGCAAAGAATTTTTTATACTGTCCTTTAGCGGCATCAATGAAGACCGCATCGAACTGGTCTTCAAGCGTTTCGGCTAATTCTACTGCATCACCGAAAATGATGTCAATCCGGTCCGCCACATCTGACCGGGCGATGAAGGTTTTTGCTTCTTCATACCGCTTCGCATTTCGTTCAATCGTCGTAATCCGCGCATCCGGTAGCGCACGCGCCATCCGAATCGCACTATATCCGATTGCGGTTCCGACTTCTAGAATGCGCTTCGGTTGTTGTAACCGCAGGAGCGATAACAAGACTTCGGAACCTGTCAGTTCGATGATTGGTATATGATTTTCTTCCGCATAACGCTCCATTTCTTCTAACAGAGCATCTCGAGGATGAATCATTGATTCGACATAGGTCGTGAAATCATTCACGCCATTCACTCCCTCTTCCGCATAAACAGGTTGACTTGAAGCGAACTTCCCGCTTCAACCCAACCCGTTGCTCATTGCTCTTTACTCGCTTCGTATTCGACCCATTCCGGCTTATACTTAACGACGTTTCGTTGATGTTCTTCATATGTCTCTTCGTATAGAATCTGTCCTCGTGGATGTTTATCACTTGGTGGACGGGCGAAGAAATAGACATATTTCGTTTTATTCGGATTTAACACGGCAAGTACCGAATCCTTACTGACCGTTGAAATCGGACCGATCGGAATGCCTTCGTACTTATACGTATTGTACTTCGAATTATTCTCGAGATCCTTCAGCGTCGTTAAGGCCGTATTTTCACCTGTGCCATACCAAACCGTTGGATCCGACTGTAACTTCATGCCGTCATCCAATCGATTTTTGAAGACACCAGCGATTTCACGACGATCATCTGGTGTCGCCGCTTCACGCTCGACCATGGAACCGAGACTGAGTACTTCATGGAAGGTCATGCCTGATTTTTGAATGGCATCCTCATTCTCATCGTAGACTTTTTCTGTTTCATCGAGCATCGTCTCGACGATTTGATCAATGCTTTTTCCTTTATCAAACTCATATGTTGCTGGGAAGAGATACCCTTCAAGTGCATACAAGACACCATTCTTCTTCACTTCATCCGTCAACATCGGATATTTTTCAATCATGCTGTCGATGAATGTCGCATCCGTCAATTCTTTACGGACCGTCTCTTCCTTGAAGTTCGTTGCTTTCGCGATCAAAGCAATTTGACGATCCATCGTGATGCCTTCAGGTAACGTGATTTTCACATCCGCTGCCTTCATGACCGTTCCCGTCTTTAATTCATTGATGATTTCATCCGGGGACATGGCTTGTGACAGTGTATACGTACCCGCCTGGAATGACGATTCATTCTTGTAACGGACGTAGTAACGGAAAATCGTCTCGTTTGCAATCAAGTCTTTTTCCTTTAGTAAAGAAGCAATCGAACTCGTCCCTGCTCCTAAAGGAATTTCGACTTTGACGGATTTCGTCGCTGTTTCATCGACTGGTTCAAGCGCATTTTTCAAAAAGACATAGACGACCGCACTGGCAACTAGAAAAATCGTCAACAATACAGAAAGGATGATTAGCGTAATCCGGCGTGATGTCCGGCGTCGCCTTTTTTCGATTTCAGCATTTTGCTTCCATTCGTTCTCCATCGGTTCCTCCTTCTTCTCTTAAAACAAGGTGACATCGTAAGAGAAAGTCTCTTACGACGTCACCTGTCATGAGTCGGGTTAGTCTAACTGGTCTTCGAGCGTGTTAAAGACTTCTTCGATTTCATCCCAAGTCGCTGTATCGTCTTCATCGATTGGTACGAGGTTGAAGTCGTTATCTCCATCACCGTATTCGTCGAGTTCGTAAACGAAGATGTCGACTTCTTCTGCTTCGTCATAGTCTGCTCCGATTGGCTCGAGGAAGATGTATGTCTTGCTCGAACGTGGGCTTTCATAACGCAGACGTTCTACGAATTCGAAATCATTTCCTTCGCCGTCCGGAATTACGTAACGTGTTGGTTCATTCTGTTGCATCAGTGATCCGCTCCTTTAACGCAAGCTCGAGTTCATCCCAAGTTTGCTCATCATTTTCATCGATCAGGCTCAATTCGAAATCATCTTCGCCTTCTCCATATTCATCGATCTCACAGATGATCAGATCATCTGCTCCTTCGTCAGGGTTACCGATCATTTCAAGAAACAGATAGGTTTTTCCTGTACGTTCACTCGAGTAACGGTACCATTCTTCGAAAAGATGTTCGCCGCCCTCTTCATCTGGAAAGAGATACTGACGTTTTTCTTCAGCCATCGGTTTCTCCCCCTTCATCGGTTCGTCCGATCCAAGTACGATTGCAGGATCATGACGGCAGCCATCTTATCGATGACTTGTTTACGCTTTTTACGGCTGACATCGGCATCGATCAGCATCCGTTCTGCTTGCATCGTCGTCAACCGTTCATCCATGAAGACGACTTCAAGCCCGGTATGCTGTTCGATTTCCTTCGCAAAAGCTTCACTTGCTTCTGCGCGGGGACCGATGGAACCGTTCATGTTTTTCGGAAGACCAATGACTAGGATTTCGACATTGTATGTCTTCATGATGACATCGAGCCGTTTGAAGGCTTCTGGATAATCTGGTTCCGTCCACTTGACCGTCTCAACGCCTTGCGCCGTCCAGCCCATCAAGTCACTGACCGCTACCCCGATCGTCTTCGAACCGACATCTAGTCCCATTGCACGTTTCATTTTGAATTTCCACTCTCCGCCAAATAAGATTTCACGAGTTCTTCGAGCAATTCGTCGCGTTCAATCTTACGAATTAAATTACGTGCGTCATTATGACGAGGAATGTAAGCAGGATCTCCTGAAAGGAGATAGCCGACGATTTGGTTGATCGGATGATATCCTTTTTCTTCTAAAGCATGATAGACCGTCAACAACACATCACGTGTCGCTGCTTTGTTATCGTCTTCCGGAAAGTTGAATTTCATCGTTTGATCCATCTGACTCACGTTCATCACCTCTTTCATATACACTACGTTTCTATTATGCCAGTGATTGCACGTATTGTGAAGCGTACGCGAGTGCTTCTTCTAATTTCGACGCATCTTTTCCGCCAGCTTGAGCCATGTCAGGGCGACCGCCACCGCCACCACCGCAGCGTGTTGCGACTTCCTTGATCAATTTACCAGCATGATAGCCTTGGTCGATTAAATCTTTTGAGACGCTTGCGACGAGATTGACTTTCTCACCCTGCGCACTTCCGAGAACAATGATTGCTGATCCGAGCGAGCTCTTCAACTCGTCCATCATACCGCGAAGAGCATCCATATCTGAGACGTCGACGCGTTTCGCAAGCACACGCACACCGTTGATTTCCTCAACATCGTCCTTCAATGAAGCAGCTTCGATGTTCGCAAGTTTTGCTTGCAACGATTCATTCGCCCGTTCCGTCTCACGGAGCTGTTGTTGCAGTGCTTCGATGCGAACAGGAACTTCTGTCGTCTTCGTCTTCAAGACAGCTGCTGCTTGTTCGAGTGTTTCCAAGTGTTGATTCATGACACGATATGCGCCTGCACCCGTTACCGCTTCGATTCGGCGTGTACCTGCACCGATACCAGACTCTGAAACAATCTTGAACAAGCCGATTTCTGCTGTGTTCCCGACGTGGATACCGCCACACAACTCGATCGAGTATGTGCCTGCTGAGACGACACGGACCGTTTCACCGTATTTCTCACCGAACAATGCCATTGCGCCTTTTGCTTTTGCATCAGCGATGTTCATCTCTTCGATATCAACCGGTAGTGATGCCCAGATTGCTTGGTTGACGTCTTGTTCAATCTTCGTCAACTCTTCTTGTGTCACTGCACCGAAGTGTGAGAAGTCGAAACGAAGTCGATCTGGAGAAACGAGTGATCCCGCTTGGTTGACGTGTGTTCCGAGCGTATCTTTCAATGCTTTATGAAGCAAGTGTGTTGCCGTATGGTTTTTCGTGACGGCTTTACGCTCTGCTGCTTCGACTGTTGCAACGACGTCTGCAGCTTCCGTTGCGATCCCTGTACGAACGATGACCGTATGCAAGTTTTGACCGTTCGGCGCTTTTTGAACATCTTTGACATCAAGAACGAAGTCTTTGCCTTCGATTGTTCCTGTATCCGCGACTTCACCACCACTTTCAGCGTAGAACGGTGTGATGTCGAGAATGACTTGTGCTTCTTCACCAGCAGCGACTTCTGTGACTCGTTCTCCATCATGCAACAATGCCATGATTTTCGCATCCGCCTTAAGGTCGGTATAGCCGACGAACGTACTTTTATCTTTTAGCGTCGAGAGGACTTCCGATTGCTGTTGCATCGAACCACTCTCTTCACGCGCTGCACGTGCCCGCTGACGTTGTGCATCCATCGCTAGTTTGAAGCCTTCTTCATCCACAGACATCTGATGATCTTCCGCATACTCGACTGTCAATTCGAGTGGGAAACCATACGTGTCATACAGACGGAACGCATCTTCACCACTGATGACATGCTCACCGTTTGCCTTAGACGTCTGAGCGACCGTGTTCAAGATTGCAAGACCGTCATGCAGTGTCTCATGGAAACGTTCTTCTTCGTTTTTGATGACGCGTTTGATGAAGTCCGCTTTTTCTGGCACTTGTGGGTAGAAGTCGACCATGACGTTTCCGACCGTATCGACGAGTTCATACATGAACGGACGCTCGATTCCAAGCATCTTCGCATAACGAACCGCACGGCGTAGTAAACGACGAAGGACATATCCACGACCTTCATTCGAAGGAAGCGCACCATCACCGATCGCGAATGATACGGTACGGATGTGGTCTGCGATAACTTTGAATGCTACATCCAGTTTTGAATCGTCACGGTAGATTTTACCGCTGATTTCTTCTGTCTTATGAATGATCGGCATGAACAGATCCGTATCGAAGTTCGTCGGCACGTCCTGCATGACACATGCCATCCGTTCGAGTCCCATTCCTGTATCGATGTTTTTACGCGGAAGTTCCGTGTAGTTGCCGTGTCCATCGTGGTTATACTGACTGAAAACGATATTCCAGATCTCAAGATAGCGTTCGTTTTCGCCACCTGGGTAAAGTTCTGAATCGTTCGGATCGTCTCCAAAAGCAGGTCCACGGTCGAAGAAGATTTCCGTGTTCGGACCAGATGGACCTTCACCGATTTCCCAGAAGTTATCTTCAAGTGGAATGATCCGCTCAGCCGGTACGCCGAGTTCAAGCCAGATTTGACGCGCTGCGTCATCTTCCGGGTGAATCGTGACCGAGAGACGTTCTGGGTCAAGACCGTACCAGTCATCACTCGTCAAGAGTTCCCAGCCCCATTTGATCGCATCTTCACGGAAGTAATCACCGACAGAGAAGTTTCCGAGCATCTCGAAGAACGTATGGTGACGTGCTGTTTTCCCGACGTTTTCGATATCGTTCGTCCGGATTGATTTTTGTGCGTTAACGATACGTGGATTATCAGGAATGACACGACCATCGAAATACTTCTTGAGTGTCGCAACCCCTGAGTTGATCCACAAGAGCGATGGATCCTCGACCGGTACGAGTGAAGCACTCGGTTCGATCGCATGCCCTTTGCTTTGGAAGAAATCAAGATACATCTGACGGATTTGTGCACCCGTTAATGGTTTTAGAGCTTTCATGAACAGTTACCCCCATTGGTTTTATTTGGACGCAAAAAAGCGATGTCTTCATCCCTGAAAAGGGACGAAAGCATCGCTTCCGTGGTACCACCCTCGTTCGTAAGCAATCCATTGCTTACCTCGAACATCTGATAACGGGGATGACCCGCAGGTGTTTACACCCGACTCCGGAAGGAGCTTCAAAGGGACTCGAGAAAGTGATTGCAGCAGACTCACTTCTCTCTGGACTCGAGTTTTCCTTTTACTTATCTTCCATCAACGTGTTACGTCCATTCATCTATCGTGATTATTACCTATCGCACAGCATCCGTCAAGTCTTTGTCACCCCACCGAGTCGTTCAATCAATCGTGTTCGGCGCCGTGGCTCCTCTTCTTGCGACGCTTTATGAAACGCTCGTGGGTCGCCGAACAATAATAAACTCGACTTCGCACGGGTGACCGCCGTATAAATCAAGTTTCGGGAATGCTTGAATGCTCCCGTGAAATAGACCGGCATCAAGACGATCGGAAACTCTGATCCTTGTGCCTTGTGAATCGTAATCGCGTAGGCATGCGTGAATTGATCCCAGTCACTTCGGTTGTACTCGACTTCCGTCTGGTCGAAGCGGGCGATGATCTTATCCACCTTGTCGACGTTTTCTTTGGCGAAGAAGATATTGACGATTTCGCCGATATCTCCGTTATAGACGTTCTCTTCCGCATTGTTGACGAGCTGAAGAATCTTGTCCCCGGTCCGGTAAATCCGGGTGCCTTGTTTGACTTCGCGTTTTTTCGGTTCCTCCGGATTGTAGACGCGTTGCAAGGCGACATTCAGTTCGTCGATTCCGACCTGACCACGGTAAGTCGGTGCCAAAACCTGAACATCGAATTTCGAATACCCTTTTGCAAGTGCTTTTTCCGCGAAGGCTGAGATGCCGCGTAACGTCTCTTGCGGAGACGCGGTGTAAAAGCGACGATCCGCAAGTGGTGATAACAAATCAGCTGACGTCGTCCGGTTCTTCAAATCGTGCGCGAGCCGTAAAATCGAAGAATCTTCCGCTTGGCGATGGACGACGTTCAAACGAACGACGGGAATCCCTTCCGTATCCATCAAATCTGCCAGCACCTGCCCAGGACCGACGGATGGTAACTGATCGCGGTCACCGACGAACAAGATTTTCATGCCGTTCGGCACAGCACGGAGCAGACTCGATAACAAGTAGATATCAATCATCGACGACTCATCGATGATCAGTACTTTCCCCGTGATCGGCTGATCTTCATTTAGCTGAAAGTTCGTTCCGTCATACTTCAATAGACGATGAATCGTCATCGCTGGGACGTCCGTTGCTTCCGATAGACGTTTAGCGGCGCGTCCGGTCGGTGCGACCAGAACATACGGATAGACATCCCCCGTCTTGACGCGACTTTTCTCAAGCGGCCAATCATGAATTTCTTGCAGGGCATGTAAAATTCCCTTGATGACGGTCGTCTTACCGGTACCGGGTCCACCTGTCAGAACCATTAACGGTGCTTTGACCGCTAACTCGATCGCTTCCCGCTGTTGCGCCGCATATTCCATGCCAAACTGTTCTTCGAGGTGCCCGATTGCTTCAAGGATCGTCGCGACATCGACTTCCTGTTCGGCACCGTTCGCCATGACCCGCGCCAGTTCCTTCGCCGCCCGAACTTCGGCATAAAAGATCGTCGGTAAATACAGACAGCCTTCTTCGAGCTTGACCTTATCTTCAGCGAGCAACAGTTCAATCGCTTGTTCCAGCCGTTCCCCTGGGTCTTCACCAAGCAACCGGGGCGCCCGTTGCAATAGCGAGTCGACTGTCGCAAAGGCATGTCCCTCTCCTGCTTCTTGTTCTAATATGTGCATGATCGAAGCAGCGACGCGCTCCGGGTGTAATCCGACGAGTCCAAGATGTGATGCGATATGATCGGCTGTCTTAAAACCAATCCCATTCACTTCATACATCAAGGAATATGGATTCTCTCGTATTCGCGCCATGGCGTCCCCTTCGTAAGCAGCATAAATCTTTGCCGCTAGCTTCGGTGTGACATCAAACGGTGCTAAGAACAGCATCAACTGATCGACACCGTATAACGTGGCGAGTCGACTCAAGATGATGTCAGCTTGTTTTTGTTTTAACCCAGGCACCTGATTCAGTACCCGTTCATCTTTCAAAATGAGATCCACTGCCTCTTCTCCGAGAGCATCGACGATATTTTTCGCTGTCTTCGGACCAATGCCGGTGAACGAACCATTCGTCAAGAAGCGGATCGTCGCATGTTTTGTCATCGGAACCGATCGTCGAATCAGCTCCGCCTTCAGTTGTTTTCCGAACCGGGGATGATCAACGAGACGACCGAATGCTTGATACGTTCCTCCGAGTTCGATTCCAACCCCAGTACCCGTGATGACGAGCTCGGTTTCCTTCAGTTCAAAGTTCTTTTCTTTGACGGCGACCAATACAATGGAGTGTGCTTCTTCTTCAGAAGAAAAGAGCACACGTTTGACGCGCCCGACGACTTGATGGGGGTGCTCCATCACTCCACCTTCTTTCTCTCTTTTTCATTCGCTGCTTTCATCATAGCATTCGTTTACCGGATTTTAAATCAGGGAAAGATACCGTGAAACATTTCGTTAAGAGGAGGAGTTCAAGGATGGCACGTTTACCGATTGCAGGATTGTGTGAATTAGTACTTGAAGTCGAAGATATGGACCGTGCGGTTGGCTTTTGGAATGGGACACTAGGCATTCCAGTCGTCGAGCAATGGGCTCCTGAGGACGCTGAACCAAGTAAAGAACAATCTAAACAAGACGGGGTTTGGGCCACGTGGCTTTACATTGGCGGTAATACTCGACTCGGTCTGTGGCTGAAACGGGACTTTACGATGGAAGAACGGACCGTCAAACACTTACCAGTGTCCGAATGGGACACGTTGTACGATGAAGGTGGTGTCCATGTCCACTGTGCTTTCTACGTTGAGAAGGACGAGTTCCAGCAAGCCTTGAATCAATTGCGGGAAGCCTCGATCACCGTGAAGCTCAGAGAATGGGACGAACAGGAGACCTCGAATCAAAAAGAGCATTCTGCTTATTTCAAGGATACGGAAAATAACGTCATCGAACTGTACACGAAAAACATGGATGAAGCCTATGAAGACTTTTCCGGTCCACCACTTCGTGTCATCCGTGAAGTTGGGAATTAAATAGCATAAAAAAAGACGACTCCAGGCGGAATCGTCTTTTTTATATCAGTCTGCTTGTTTTAATAACGCATCCATCTTCGCTTTCGCGTCCCGCGCAAGGGCGTGTTCCGGCTGGTAGGCAAGAACGGCTTCGAGTTCTGCATAACAGGCTTCCTGTTGACCAAGGAAAGCAAGGGCAATCGCATAATTGTATCGTGCATCTGTATGCGTTTCGTCAAGCATCAAGACGTGCTCGAACATCTCGACCGCTTCTTCCAACTTCTCGTTTTGCGCTAAGGCAAGTCCGTATTGGAATGCGATCTCGATATCGACACCGTTTAATTCTGACGCGCGTTGTAGACGAGGTAAGCCACGTACTGGATCACCAAGTTTTTGATACGTCATCCCCAGCATGAAATGGAGATCCGCGTCGTCAAGTCCATATAATAACGCTGCCCGCAATGATTCCTCTGCTTCGACGAGTTTGTCGGCAGCAAAGAACAGCGCCCCTTTTGCATAATAGGCACTCGCAAACGTATTATCGATCATCAGTGCCCGGTCATAAAAACGAAGGGCACGATCAGCATCGTTCATCGATTGGAGTAATGTTCCAAGATTGACGTACGCTGTCGGATCTTTTGGATTTTCTTCGATCGCGTCGTTAAACGCTTGCGCTGCTAATTCATAATTACCAGCTTCTAGATGCCGGAATCCTACTTCATTATAGTTCATCTTCTTTTGCTCCTTACGCTAGATAAGCGAGGCGTTCGCCTGCTTTATAGGCTGCATCGATCGTCGCACCACCGAGGCAGATGTCCCCATCATAGAATACGACTGCTTGTCCTGGTGTGATTGCTCGTTGACGCTCGTCAAATGAAACATCGAGTCCATCTTCGAGGACACGAACCGTGACGGCTGTATCTTGTTGACGGTAACGGAATTTCGCCGTACAACGGAATGTCTCACCGACCGGACGCTCAGATGTCCAGCTGACATCTGAAGCAAGTAATCCTTCCGAATACAACAATTCGTTATGGAATCCTTGATCGACATAGAGGATATTCTCCTCTAAATTTTTCCCGACGACGAACCAAGGCTCTCCGTCGCCACCGATACCGAGTCCATGACGTTGCCCCATCGTATAGTACATCAATCCATCGTGACGTCCCATGACGTTGCCGTCAAGTGTCCGCATCTCACCGGGTTGCGCCGGCAGATATTGACCGAGGAACTGTTTGAAGTTCCGCTCGCCAATGAAGCAAATGCCTGTCGAGTCTTTTTTCTTCGCCGTTGCGAGGTTCGCTTCTTCTGCGATCCGGCGCACTTCTGATTTTTCCATGTGCCCGATTGGGAACATCGCCTTCGCGATTTGCTCTTGCGACAATTGATTCAAGAAATATGTTTGATCCTTGTTTGCATCAACGCCTCGAAGCAATTTATGTTCTCCATCCTCATAGACGGCACGCGCATAGTGCCCTGTCGCGACGAAATCGGCACCAAGACGCATCGCGTGATCGAGGAAGGCTTTGAACTTGATTTCCTTGTTACACATGACGTCCGGATTCGGTGTCCGACCGAGTTTATATTCATCGAGGAAGTACGTGAAGACTTTATCCCAGTACTCTTTCTCGAAATTGACCGCATAGTACGGAATGCCGATTTGATTGGCTACCGCGATGACGTCTTCATAATCTTCCGTCGCCGTACAAAAGCCGTTCTCATCCGTGTCATCCCAGTTTTTCATGAAGATTCCGATGACGTTATAGCCTTGCTCTTTTAATAAATGAGCGGTCACAGAAGAATCGACACCGCCCGACATCCCAACGACGACTGTCGTTTCACTCGGGGCTTTCGCTCGTGTATTCATTTATTTCACCTCTTAGTTAATTCTGAAACGATTTTACGACATCTTGCAAGGCTTGTGCGAGTAGTTCGACTTGCGCGAGCTCATTTCCGTGACCAAAACTGATTCGGACCGATGCTCGTGTCCGTTCATCTTCGCCATACATCGCCGATAAGACATGCGAAGGTTCGACGGATCCTGCCGTACATGCACTCCCGCTCGATACGGCCATCTGACGCATGTCAAGCATGATCAGGAACGGTTCGATTTCAATCCGCGGGAAGTAAAGATTGAGGACATTCGGCAATCCTTCAACGCCGTTGACTTCGTAAGTGACGCCACTTTCATCCAATCGCGTTAGTAAAACGCTGCGCAGTTGTTTGATGTGGTCCTGTTGTTGATCACGCTCTGCGATCATCAGTTCGAGCGCTTTCGCTAAACCGACGATTCCCGGTACGTTCTCTGTACCAGCACGACGCTTGCGTTCCTGTTCTCCCCCGAACGTTTGAGGCGCTAACTTCACACCAGTCCGTACATACAACAATCCGATTCCTTTTGGACCATTGATTTTATGACCAGACGCGGATAAGAGATCGACCTGTAACGCTTCGACATCGATTGCTTGTTTCCCGAACACTTGCACCGCGTCCGTATGGAACAAAATACCGCGTTCTCGTAAAAATTGACCGAATGCCGCAATCGGCTGAATCGTTCCGACTTCATTGTTGCCGAACATGATCGAGACGAGTGTCGTATTTTCCCGTACCGCTTCTTGCAAAGCAGCCATTGAGACGACACCTGTATCTGGAACATCGAGATACGTGACGTCATAGCCTTGTTTTTCGAGCTCTTCGAACGCATGTAATACAGCATGGTGCTCAAACCGTGTCGTAATGAGATGACGCCCTTTTTCACGCGCCGCCTCAGCCGCACCGAAAATCGCATAATTATCCGATTCCGTTCCACCACTCGTAAAAATCAGTTCGGTTGGTTTCGCATTCAATTCTTGTGCGATCTGCCGGCGTGCTTTGTCAATTGCTGCACGAGCAGACCGACCAGCCGCGTGAACACTCGATGGGTTGCCGTACTGTTCGAGCAAATAAGGCGTCATCGCCTCAAGGACTTCCGGACGCATCGGCGTCGTCGCCGAATGGTCAAAGTAATTCATTCGTTTTCACCTCTCAAATATAGAACATGTATCCTGTATCTTCTTCTTCCGCTAAGTCTTGTAGCGTTGTTGAATCGAGTACTTGATCGACTGCTTGCTGGATTTTATCCCAAAGTTTGCGCTTCGTGACCTCGTCACACGCATCGCCTTCGACGACCACGAGTGGTCCTTCAAGCAGACGGATGATTTCACCCGCTGTGATGTTTTGCGCTTCACGACCGAGCTTATACCCGCCGTAAGCACCACGGACACTTTTGACGAGACCTCCATTACGAAGGGGGGCAATCAACTGTTCAAGATAATGCTCAGATAAGTCATACATCTGCGCGATTTTTTTTAGGGATAATGGTTTAGATTCAGCTTCTTTCGCGAGTGCGATCATGATCGTCAGACCATATCGCCCTTTCGTCGAGATTTTCATCATGCGAAGGATCATCCTTTCTAGTATAGTAGTAGCTAAAAGTGGAAGGAGCGTATGTGTATGGCACATTTATTTGAATCCCAGTCACCTGCCGGACCGCTCGCGAATCGAATGCGTCCGCAGAATCTGGATGAAATCGTCGGACAACGCCATCTGATTGGAGAGACGACGCTCCTGCGGCGTGCCATCTTAGCCGATCGTCTCGGAACCGTCATTTTTTACGGTCCACCCGGAACCGGTAAGACGACGCTCGCGCGTGTCATCTCCAGTTATACGAAATCAGCGTTCGAGCAATTGAACGCGGTCACAGCGAAACTGGAACAATTACGGGAAATTCTAAAAGCGGCCGAAGCCCGTCTTCAGTTCGAGGATCAAAAAACAATTCTCTTTCTCGATGAGATCCATCGATTCAATAAGATGCAACAAGACGCCCTACTCCCGGCGCTTGAAGCAGGTACGATCACGTTGATCGGGGCGACGACTGAAAATCCGAGTTTTGAGGTCAACGCCGCTCTGTTATCGCGGGCAACGGTTTTTCGTTTCGAACCCCCGACGCCAGATGACTTACGGATCGTCCTCGACCGGACCCTAAAAGACGAAGAGCGTGGTCTTGGCAAATATCCGATCACGATCACGGATGACGCGATCGATCATTACGTCAAGTTGTCGGATGGCGATTACCGGGCATTGTTGAATGCGCTTGAACTCGCCGTCTTAACGACACCGGAAATCGATGGTCAGATCACGATCGATCTCGCTGTCGCCGAGGAATCGATTCAACAAAAAGCATTGAAGTACGATAAGGACGGCGATCGGCATTATGATGTCATCTCCGCCTTCATCAAATCGATTCGGGGTTCCGATCCCGACGCTGCGCTCTACTGGCTCGCTGTCATGATTGAAGCGGGCGAAAGTCCGCGCTTCATCGTACGGCGTCTCTACGTCCATGCGGCAGAAGACATCGGTCTGTCTGATCCGCAAGCGTTATTGATGGTCGATGCCTGTGCACGTGCGTGCGAGTACGTCGGTTTCCCTGAAGCAAGGATTCCGCTCGCTGAAACCGTCTTATATCTCGCGACGGCACCGAAATCGAATGCTGTCATCTCAGCGATCGATCAAGCATTGACACTCGTCCGTCGTTCAGACGGTGGTCCGGTACCGCCGCACTTGCGCGATGCCCATCATCCAGGGGCAGCAGCACTTGGAAATGGCGTCACCTATCAGTATCCGCACGACTTCGAACATGCCTATGTGCCACAGAATTACTGGCCGGAGAACCTTGCCCGGACAAAACCGGTCTTTTATCGTCCAAGCCCACGCGGTTTTGAGAAACAACTGCAAGCTCGACTTGATTTTTGGCACAAACAAACAGCCACACATCAGAAAAAGCGACCATAAGGTCGCTTTTTTTAACGAACGCGTTCGATCGTCACGCCGGCTTCACGGACGATCTCATTGATGACGTAGCTCGCTGCGATCAATCCACCAACTGATGGAACGAACGCATTCGAACTTGGCGGCATCTTTGCCTTACGAATTGCAGCCGCATCGTTTCCGACGACTTGACGGACTTCTTCGATGATCTTAACAGGCGGTTCATCAGAGAAGACGACAGGAACACCTTTATGAATACCGGCTTTCCGAAGTTTCGTCCGAATGACCTTCGCTAGTGGATCATAACTTGTATCTTTGATGTCAACGATCTTGATGCGTGTCGGATCCATCTTGTTCGCCATCCCCATGCTTGAGATGATTGGGATGTTACGTTTCTTACATTCCTGAATCAAGTGAATCTTGAACGAGACCGTGTCCGATGCATCGATGACATAATCCGGTTGCTGTTCGAAGAACGACTCGAATGTCTCTTCATTGTAGAACATCTTCAAGCGAACGATTTCAAGATCCGGATTGATTAACGCAAGACGTTCTGCCATCGCATCGACCTTCGGTTGACCAACCGTCGGAAGCAAAGCATGGATTTGTCGGTTGACGTTCGTGATGTCGATATCGTCCTTATCGACAAGAATCAAACGACCTACACCACTGCGGGCAAGCGCTTCTGCTGAGAACGATCCAACACCACCGATACCCAGAATAGCGACGGACTTGGATGCCAATGCGTCAAGTCCAGTTTTACCAATTGCTAATTCATTACGCGAAAATTGATGTAACATCTCATAACCTCACAATACTCATACTGTTTTACTCGGAATTATATCATAAAAAAAAACGTCATGCGACGTGTCAAACAACAAAATAATAAGACGATGGGACCCGAAGTGCCGTGTCGATACCTTATTTTTGAACCTGCTGTGCAGGTGGGTGTCTTATCCGATTCCTATTCGTACGTCCTCCTGCTGTGTTACGAGGCATGTACTACTAGTTGGAACGTCAAACTCCCTATCAAAAAAGAGTGGCTCAAAGATAAAAGGCGGCTCTCGTACAATTCAGGAACCCCATCTGATGCATTTAATATAGCATCCTCCCCTCTGAAATGCAACTACTTCCCACTCCAGAAAAAGATGCTTTTTTCAGGTCCAACGTTTCGTGAAGTGTTGATTCGGATCATATCGTTGTTGTTGGAATGCAGGATCGAATCGTGGTGTGCGTGTTGCATTCCCGACACCCGCGATGAACGCCCAGTTCCCATAGTTCGAAGCGACATCATAGTCGATCAACTGCTGTTCGAAATATCGCGCTCCGATGCGCCAGTCCTGCTTTAATTCATGAATCAGATAACTGGCAACGATCTGCCTGCCGCGGTTCGACATCCATCCCGTCTCGCGAATCTCGTTCATGAAGGCGTCGACGAATGGCACACCGGTTTTTCCTTCTATCCAACGTTCGACAGCTAGCTGGTCCGCCTTCCACGTGTATTGACCTTCTTGTAATCCGCTCGCACGGAACAGACGGCTTCCTGTCTCACGCATCGTCAAATGGAAGAAGTCACGCCATAACAGTTCGAAATACAACCAGTACGTCGATTCATTCGCTCCCTTTTTTCGCTCGGCTTCCTGCAATTCAGCCATGACGCGACGCGGCGAGAGTGATCCGTTCGCTAGCCAGGCAGACAGCTTCGAAGAATCATTTCGTAAGAACCCATTCCGTGTTTCTTTATAGGTGAATACAGGCTCAGCAAGGTATTCCTGAAGGCGCGCTCTCCCTGCTGACTCTCCACCACGGAACGGGAACGCGATTTCGGGATTCGCTTCGACCGATTCTTCTTTTACTAACTGAATACCGGTTGGTGGATCGAGTGGATCGTAGAAGGTCCCTTTCGCCTCGACACGTTTTCGAAATGCCGTAAAGACACGCTTTAATTCATCACTTCCGATATCTTCCCGTCGATGTAATGTCTGTGTCTCAAAAGAACGGACGGTATATCTGTCTTCGATATACTGCTCACTTGTCGCTTCTTCTGTTCCGGTCATCTTATGGAAATAGACGGTATCATCCGCTTGCAGATAAGAATCGAGTGTCTCATGCACCTTCCCTTCTAGAATATCTAGCGTGATTCCGATCTGAGCCAGATGACTCGCTAGGTTCTCTAGTGTCTCTTGTTCAAATCGCGCTTGTTGTGTACCTCTTTTAAAATCGCGTTTCTTTTGGTCTTTGACGTATACGGCACGAATGACGTCCTGTTCTTCACACGCACTCCGAAGTGCCTCATGATCATCGACACGTAAATCATGACGATACCAAACGACTGCTCCCATATTGATCGACTCCCTTCTCCTTATACTATGACCCGACCAAGGTAGATAGAAAACCACTTGATGTGCCGATGAGGTTTTAAGACGTTGTTTTCGTGGAATATGATTAGTACAACAAATCAGAGGAGTGAATGAATCAATGGCAGCAAAACGCGGTAAACTCAGAACATTAATGACGCTCGTAACGACGGTTGGTCCAATCGTCTATAAATTCTATAAAAAACAGCAGTCGAAAAAATCAATCAACAACCCTAAATAAAAAATGGACGTCTCCTTATCGGAGCGTCCATTTTTTAACGTTTACTTACCCCTTCACTCGCCTCTACATAAAACCGCCATGGATAGGCTGTCGCTTCTCCTGCATTCGGAATACCGATCCGTGTCGTCTGGACGACCGCGTCGACCGAGTCAGCAACGAGTCGGAAACGGGCTTGATAAAGATCCTGTCCCGAATCAGCTGTCGTTAGACCGAATCCTTGGCACAATTTCGCCGGTCCATTGACGAGATTGCGTCGTTGCGCCGCTGTCAACGCTGCGTAGGAACAACCAAAACGACGTTCAGCGACCCGATCGTGCCCATTGATGATTTCCGCACCTCGTAGCAACAGTCCGTATCCTTCCCCTTCGTGTCCACAAACGATATTCATGCAGTGATGCATACCATATGTGAAGTACACATAGAGATGCCCCGGTGGACCGAACATCGGTGCCGTCCGTTTCGTTGGTTTTCCGGAAAACGAATGCGCTGCTTGATCGTGAGGACCGAGATAGGCTTCGACCTCGACGATCCGCATCGTCACCTCATCGACTGTGATCTGTGTTCCTAAGAAATCTGGACCGACTTCAACCGGAGACCGTTCAAAAAAGTGTCGTTCCATCCGTTCACCCTCCTTCATGAAACAAGCGAACCTCCCATATCGGAAGATTCGCTTGTCGTATCTTAAGATTGTTTGACTGCTGTTCGAATCGAGAGATCGTTTAATTGCGCATCCGAGACTGGGCTTGGTGCTGCCGTCAACAGATCACTTGCTGATGCTGTTTTCGGGAAGGCAATCGTATCACGCAAGTTTGAACGTCCTGCGAGTAACATGACGAGACGGTCTAGACCAAGTGCGATCCCCGCATGTGGTGGTGTTCCGTATTCGAATGCTTCCATCAAGAAGCCGAACTGCTCGTTTGCTTCTTCTTCTGTGAAGCCAAGCAACTTGAACATCCGCTCTTGGATATCCCGTTCGTAGATTCGTTGTGATCCACCGCCGAGCTCATATCCGTTCAAGACGAGGTCATACGCGACGGCGAGGACTTTTCCAGGATCCGTCTCGAGCAATTCGAGATCTTCACGACGTGGCATCGTGAACGGGTGGTGGTTTGCGTAGAAACGACCATCTTCTTCTTCATACGTGACGAGCGGGAAGTCCGTCACCCAAAGGAAGTTGAAGACCGACTCATCGATCAAGTCTAGTTCCTTTGCTAACTTCTGACGGAGCGCACCTAAGCTGTCTGCTACGATCGATGCTTTTGCTGCGACGAACAACAATAAGTCGCCTGCTTCCGCATCTGTCGCCGCTGTCAGGCGAGCAGCTGCTTCTTCTTCGAAGAACTTCGCGATCGGACCGTTCAGTCCGTCTGCTGTCACTTTGACCCACGCGAGACCTTTTGCACCGTAGATCGCCGTGAATTCTTGTAACTTATCGATGTCTTTACGCGAGAAGCGCTCTGCTGCACCTTTAACGTTCAAGGCTTTGACTTCGCCACCTGCTTCTAGTGCCATGTCGAATACTTTGAATCCTGCCCCTTTGACGGCTTCCGCGACATCAATCAATTCGAGACCGAAGCGTGTATCCGGTTTATCCGAACCATACCGGCTCATCGCTTCCGCATATGGCATCCGTGGGAATGGTGTCACGATATCTTTATCAAGCGTTTCCTTCATGACACGCGTCATCATCGACTCCATCATCGCATACAAGTCTTCGATGTCCATGAAGCTCGTCTCGATATCGACTTGTGTGAATTCAGGTTGACGGTCTGCCCGTAAGTCTTCGTCACGGAAACAACGTGCAATTTGGAAGTACCGTTCAAAACCAGACACCATCAGCAATTGTTTGAACAATTGCGGTGATTGTGGCAAGGCATAGAACTCACCTGGGTGAACACGACTCGGAACGAGATAGTCACGTGCGCCTTCTGGTGTTGATTTCGTTAAGATTGGTGTCTCGACTTCCAAGAAGTCTTGCTCATCGAGGAAGTTCCGCATGATGTTCGATGCTTTCGAACGGAGACGGAATGTCTCTTGAAGCGACGGACGACGCAAGTCAAGATAACGATATTTAAGACGTAAATCTTCTGACGTCTGCTCTGCTTCTTCACTGATCGGGAATGGTGTCATCTTCGCTGCGTTCAAGATGACGACTTCATCCGCGACGACCTCGACTTGCCCAGTCGGGATGTTCGGGTTCGGATTCTCACGGGCGATGACGTGTCCTTTGATGTCGAGGACATACTCTGAACGAATCGATTCCGCAAGGCGATGTGCCTGCTCGTTTTCCGGTTGGAAGACGATTTGGACGATGCCACTACGGTCGCGGAGATCAAGGAAGATTAATCCTCCTAAGTCACGTCGTTTTTGAACCCATCCTTTAAGTTGAACGTGTTGTCCGATGACTTCTTCTGTCACCTGACCGTTCATATGCGTGCGTCCGATCATTGTGCTTCCTCCTTTAATTTCGCGACGATCGTATCAGCGACTGCTGATAACGGAACGTCCGTCTGTTCCCCTGTAGCCATGTTCTTCAGCGCTGCTGCACCACGCTCAACTTCTTCATCCCCGAGGATGACCGTATAGCGTGCTTTCAAGCGATCGGCTGCCTTGAATTGTCCTTTGAACTTTCGACCGAGATAATCCCGATCCGCGACAAGTCCTTCGAGACGCATCAATTGAAGGAGACGTGTTGCTGTCTTTTCGACTTCGTCACTGCCTTGCGCGACGATGAAGACATCGATTTGATCGTCGACTGGCGGTAAGACGTTCTCATTCTCAAGTGCCATCAATAAACGCTCGATGCCGATTCCGAATCCGATTCCCGGTGTTGCCGGTCCACCGATCTGTTCGACGAGACCGTTGTATCGTCCACCACCACATAATGTCGTGATCGCTCCGAAGCCTTCTGCTTCTGACATGATCTCGAATGCCGTATGGTTGTAATAATCGATTCCGCGAACGAGCGTTGGATCAACGACATACTCGATGCCGAGTGCATCTAAGTGAAGCAGTACTTCATCGAAGTAGGCTTTTGATGCCGAGTTTAAGTAATCGAGAATCGATGGTGCCGTTGCCATACTCGGGTGATCGCGGTCGACCTTACAGTCAAGGACACGAAGTGGATTCGTTTCGAGACGGTTCTGACAGTCCTGACACAACTCGTGAACGACCGGTTTGAAGTGATCGACGAGTGCTGCCCGGTGTGCGGCGCGACTTTCGTTATCCCCGAGTGTATTGATGACGAGCTTGAGGTGCTTCAATCCGAATGAACGGTAGATGCTCATCGCGAGACTGATGACTTCCGCATCGATCGCTGGTTGTTCACTACCAAGTGCCTCGACTCCATATTGGTGAAGCTGACGGAAACGACCTGCTTGCGGACGTTCATAACGGAACATCGGTCCAATGTAGAACAATTTCGTCGGTTGGTTCGGTGAACCGAACAGTTTGTTCGTCACGAATGAACGAACGACAGCAGCCGTTCCTTCTGGACGTAACGTCAACTGGTCTTTTCCGCGTTTCTCAAGCATGAACATTTCTTTTTGAACGATATCCGTCGTCTCACCAACGCCACGTTTAAAGAGTTCTGTCTCCTCAAAAATCGGCGTCCGGATTTCCTTATAGTTGTAACGCTTACTAATGTCACGTAATTGTTGCTCGATGTACTGCCAGCGTTCGACTGTTCCTGGAAGGACATCAAACGTACCGCGTGGTAATTTCATCTCAAATTCCTCCTTTTTTGAATACAAAAAAGTCCTCGTCCGCAAAGGGACGAGAACTTGAAGATCCCGTGGTACCACCCTGGTTGTCAAATCACATTTGACCACTCGGTGCAGTTAACGCCTGCGTACGACCTTCCCTACTATCAGTTCAGGAAGATACCTCGGAAGGGTCTTTCATCGAGTTCGTCTGTTCGCCCTTCCAGCCAAGGGGCGACTCTCTAAGCAGACAAGGTCTTGATTACTCCTCTTCGTCTTCGGTCGTATGAATCATTTGGTTACGTCTAATATTGCCTCGTCTCTCGGTTCCTGTCAAGCGTTTGCTTCTTTTTCAAGAATCAATGTCACCGGTCCATCATTGACGAGCGCGATATCCATCATCGCACCGAACTGACCTGTCTCGACCGTCAGTCCTTGCGCACGAAGACGTTCATTGAACGCTTCATACAACGCGTTGGCAAGATCCGGTTTCGCTGCTTCCGTGAACGCTGGGCGACGTCCTTTTTTGACATCACCATACAGCGTGAACTGTGAGACGGATAGAATCTGACCGTCGACATCTTGCAACGAACGATTCATCCGTTCCTCTTCATCTTCAAACACGCGGAGTCCTGCGATTTTATCAGCTAACCAGTTCACCTGATCGATCGTGTCTTCGTGCGTGACACCGACAAGCAAGAGAAAACCTTGCTTGATTTGACCGATGATCTCCTGATCGACTGTGACACTTGCTTCTTTAACTCGTTGTAATACGACTCGCATGACTCATCCGCTCCTTACGTCATCATGACGCGATGTACAGCATACACGTCAGAGATTTGTTTGATCCGATCGACGACTTTTTGTAAATGGTTGACGTTGTTGATCGCGATCGTCATCGTGATTTTGGCTTGTTTACTGTCGTCGCCTTTCCCGCTGACGGCAACGATGTTCGTATTCGTCGCAGATACCGACTGCAGGACATCGTTCAATAATCCAGCCCGGTCGAATCCGGAAATTTCGATTTCGACGTTATAACTCTTAACGGCTTTGCCTTCGTGTTCCCACTCGACTTCGAGCAAGCGTTCTGGATTTTGTTCATGAATGACGTTCAAACAATCCGTCCGGTGAATCGAGACACCCCGTCCACGTGTGATGTACCCGACGATATCGTCCCCTGGTACTGGATTACAACAACGACTCATGCGAACGAGCATGTTATCGATTCCTTTGACACGAACACCTTCTGGATTTTCCTTCTTCGGACGATCGAACGTCTTCATCTCACTGATCGCTTCGTTCAGTTCAAGATTTTTAGATTCTTTGTCTTTGCGTAACTTTTCCGTCAATTTATGAGCGACTTGGGCAGCTGTCAGACCATGATACCCAACGGCAGCATACATGTCTTCTTCTTGCGCGAAGTTGAACTTCCGCGTCACGTCTTCGAGCGTCTTCTCATTGATGACTTCCTTCGGCTCGAATCCGAGTTTCTTGACTTCTGCTTCGATCAGTTCCCGTCCCTTAGAGACGTTCTCTTCGCGTTGCTGACGTTTGAACCATTGACGGATCTTGTTCTTCGCCTGACTCGACACACAAATCTTGAGCCAGTCCTTACTTGGACCATAACTGTGTTTTGATGTGACGATTTCAATGATGTCACCTGTCTTCAGCTTATAATCAATCGGTACCATCCGTCCGTTGACTTTCGCTCCGATCGTCCGGTGACCGATCTCTGTATGAATCCGGTAGGCATAATCAATCGGAACAGAGCCTTTCGGCAATTCGATGACGTCGCCTTTTGGTGTAAAGACGTACAACAT
The DNA here is from genome assembly GCF_018618955.1 of Exiguobacterium sp. s191. Taxonomy (NCBI): domain Bacteria; kingdom Bacillati; phylum Bacillota; class Bacilli; order Caryophanales; genus Exiguobacterium; species Exiguobacterium sp. s191. The sequence goes on from NZ_JACSNC010000001.1 coordinate 1,505,795, forward strand.
GTCACTAAAGAAGTCGACTTTGACAGATTCCATGAATTCTTCAGCATCCGCCGTATCCTTCTGCAACTCAAGGATTTCCCGGAAATGGGCAATCTTATCCTCAAAGCCTGATTTCGCTTCCTGTTCCTTGCCTTCTTTATACGCCCAGTGAGCGGCAATCCCGTACTCGGCAATAAAGTGCATGTCCCGTGTCCGAATTTGGACCTCGAGCGGCTCGCCTTTCGGTCCGATGACCGTCGTATGCAGCGATTGATACATGTTCGGCTTCGGCATCGCGATATAATCCTTGAAACGTCCCGGCATCGGTTTATATTGCGTATGAATGATTCCGAGAACAGCGTAACAGTCCTTGATTGAATCGACGATGATGCGCACAGCCATCAAGTCATAAATTTCGCTGAACTCTTTTTTCGAGTTTTGCATCTTGTTATAAATGGAATAGATATGCTTCGGACGTCCATCGACTTCCGCTGCGATTTGTACATCATCGAGTACTTCGTTGACCTCTTCGATGACCGAACTGACGAGCGCTTCGCGTTCCGTCCGTTTTTGTTTCATCATTGAGACAATCCGGTAGTACTGTTGTGGATTGATATAACGCAAACTGATGTCTTCGAGTTCCCATTTGATCGTCGAGATCCCGAGACGATGCGCAAGCGGTGCAAAGATTTCGAGCGTCTCTTCTGCCTTTTGCACCTGTTTTTCCTTGACCATATGCTGCAACGTTCGCATGTTGTGCAGACGGTCAGCCAGTTTGATCAAGATGACGCGAATGTCTTCTGCCATCGCGATGAACATCTTCCGGTGGTTTTCAGCCAATTCTTCGCGTTTCGATTTATATTTGATTTTCCCGAGTTTCGTGACGCCGTCAACGAGCATCGCGACGTCGGGTCCGAATCGTTCCGTTAATTCTTCGAGTGTAATGTCCGTATCTTCGACGACATCATGAAGAAGCGCAGCGACAATCGTCGTTGCATCCAAACCAATATCGACTAAGATACCGGCAACTTGTACCGGATGAATGATGTAGGGTTCACCAGAACGGCGGAATTGCCCATCATGTTCGTCTTTCGCGAATTGGTAAGCCCGTTCGATGTCTTTGACTTCAGCTTGCGTCATGTATTCCGCACATCGAGCGAGAAGGTCTTCTACATTTACGATTTGTTTGTTTGTCATCCCTTTTCCTCACCCAGTCCCCGGGATCGTCTGCAACGGAATCCCTAATATATAGTTCTTATTATCGTGAAATCTTGAGAAGATGTCAAAATAAAAAGAAATACCCCCTTGGTCACCATCTACCAAGAGAGTATATATGCTTTAGTCTTCGTAGCGAATCAATGAGAGAACGTCGTATCCTTCGAGTTTCTCACGTCCACCAAGACCATCGAGTTCAATCAAGAATCCGATTCCGGCAACCGTTCCGCCTAATTTTTCAATCATTTGGATCGTCGCTTCGATCGTACCACCTGTTGCAAGCAAGTCGTCAAGGATGACGACGCGTTGTCCTGGTTGAATCGCATCTTCATGCATCGTCAAGACGTCTTTTCCGTACTCAAGACCATACTCGACACGGACTGTCTCACGTGGTAACTTTCCTTCTTTACGGACAGGTACGAATCCGATCTCCATCGCGTAAGCGGCTGGGCAACCAACGACGAATCCACGTGCTTCTGGACCCGCGATGACATCAGCACCTTTACTGCGTGCATATTCGACGAGTGCATCAACCGATTGTTTGTACACTGGTCCGTTCTGCATGAGTGATGTGATGTCTTTGAAACTGATTCCTTCTTTCGGCCAGTTTTCGACCTCTTTTATATGCTGTTTGAACTCCATGTCTTTTCCTCCTGCTTCGCCGCTTCTACCAAAGTATCAAAACGCTCTTTCAACTGAGCGAGTGACGAATAAATGTATTGTTGCTCGAGCTCTTGACGCGCTTCATGACGCTGATACGTCGGAGCTTCCGTCAGATCTCGTTTTGCAGCATTTGGGTTCACACCCGGCAGCCCGTCCTCCATTGTAACAAGAAAATCAAGTTCCGAGAATACCGAATGCATAAAGTTAATCGATCGTTTCGTCCATTTTCGCGATTTCGACAAACGTACGAGACCAATCCGGAGCTCGTCACGTGGACATTTCGCGAAATACTGGAAGTAATGCTTGAAGTCCTCGCGCGACGGAATCGTCTCAAAATAATAGCCCTCATCCTTAAAGGCACAATAAATCCGCTCTGCCTGTTGGACATATGGATAAAATGCCGCTTCTTCTTCCGGTAGATCGAGAAAGACGATATTTTGACGGATCGGACCGTTCAACGGACGTTCCGCGTACTTCTCCTTCACCTCATCGGTAAAGGCGACGAACGTCGTCGTCTCATGCGGTAAGGCGAATAGTTCGCTCAGCGGGCGCTTACCCCCACGGTAATCAAATACTTGGACATCTTCGACAGCGACATCTTGAATCATCAATTGTGGTTTACGGAACCCATTCCACTCATTGATGTTCAGACTGCCCATCAAGTGAATCTCCGATAATGTCGAGACTTCATCGACGAGGTCGCCGAAGCCGAAGCCGATCGCATCGAGTTCCTTCCCGTCGCCTGATAATAGTGCTTTGACATGCGTCAAATCACGACCGATCCGTTTCATGTCACGGATCTTCGCTTGCTCGATGACGATTCGTGGCGCAGGATTTCCCATCCCGAACGGCGCGAGTCGCTGAATATCCTCAATCAACTGAATCGAGACATTGCTGACCTGTAGACGTAAATCGACATCGATTGTCGCGATGAAGGCATCGTCTGGCAACGTACTGGCTTGTTCATTCAAACGTTGACGTAACGCCTCGACGTCATCAGAAGAGAGCGTCATACCAGCAGCAGCGGGATGGCCTCCGAAATGCGGCAAGATATCTTCACATTTCGTCAGTTCAGCGAAGAGATCGAAGGCAGGGATTGAACGTCCAGATCCTTTCGCTGTTCCTTTTTCAGCATCGTGACACAGCATGATGACGGGACGATGATATTTTTCAACGAGTCGCGAGGCAACAATCCCGACGACACCTGGATTCCAGTCTGCCGCATCGACGACGAGCACGCGGTCCTCTTTAAAACGTTCTTCGACAAGCGCCGTTGCTTCCTCTGCAATCTGCTTGACGATATCTTGACGTTGTTTATTTTGTTGGTCGAGTTGTTTCGCGAGATGAAGTGCCTCGTCCTTGCTTTCCGCTAGTAACATCTCAAGCGCTGGCATCGCCGAATCCAGACGACCTGCCGCATTGATCCGCGGACCGAATGCAAATCCGACCGATTCTTCCGTCAGTTCGTCTTCCGTCAAACTACAGACGTCACGTAACGCAAGGATACCCGGACGTTCACTTGCATTCAGCGCCTCGATGCCGCGAATCGCAAGCAACCTGTTCTCTCCGACGAGCGGTACGAGATCGGCGATCGTTCCGAGCACGGCAAGATCAAGTAACTCGACGGGTTCACGGTCAAGCAGTGCATGCGCGACTTTAAAAGCAACGCCTGCCCCAGCAAGCTTCGAGAACGGATATGCTGGATCGACACCTGGATGTATCAAGGCGAAAGCATCGGGTAACGTCTCTTTTGCTTCGTGGTGATCGGTGATGATTAAATCAACCCCGAGTTCCTTCAGGACATCGGCTTCATGAATACCGGAAATCCCGCAGTCGACCGTGATGACGAGGCTGAAGCCTTCTTCTGCAGCCCAGCGAAACGCGGCTTCGTTTGGTCCATAGCCTTCCGTGAATCGGTTCGGGATATAACACTCTGCCATTCCTCCGATTTCAATCAAGGCATGCCATAGAATCGCAGCGGAACTCACGCCGTCGACGTCATAATCACCATAAATCAAAATCATTTCGCCTTCGTTGACGGCACGTTGAATCCGTTCGACGACTTTTGGCATGTCTTTAAAAGCAAATGGATCATGAAATGCCATTTGATCGGTTTCTAAAAAATCACGGGCTGCTTCACGAGTCGTGAATCCCCGTTGGACAAGTAGTTGTGCGACGTGCGGTGAGATCGTGCCATCCGCCGTCAATTGTTCGATTTGTTCTGAATCGATGACTTTATCAAGCCATGTTTTTTTAGCATGGTACATCTCAAACCCTCCAATCAACTTCCCCATTATAATAGAAAATCCGCACCAGCGATAGCTGATGCGGATACTCTTTTAAGAAGCACGTTTTGTCCGACCCAGTGTCCGACCTTTCATGACGAGCCAGAGTTGCGCGGCGATGAAGATCGAAGAATACATCCCCATGATCAACCCGACAAGCAAGGCAAGACTGAATCCACGGATCGCTTCGCTACCGAAGATGTAGAGCGCTGCTGCTGTCATGATGACCGTGACGACCGTATTGATCGAGCGGATGATCGTCTGTTGGATCGATTCATTGACGATATGCTGCAACTCATCAAATGAGACTTTCCGTCCACCTTTTTCAGCAAGTCCGAGATTTTCTCGTACCCTGTCGAAGGTAACGATCGTATCGTTGACGGAATATCCAATGATCGTCAAGACGGCTGCGATGAAGTACAGATTGACTTCGATCTGGAACAGCGAGAAGAAAGCAATGATCATCAACGCATCATGTAGCAATGCGAGTACTGTCGCAATCCCGTAGAGCGGTTGGAATCGGAACGAGACGTAGATGACGATCCCGAGTGACGCAAGTAAAACCGCATAAATCGCGTTACGCGCGATTTCCCGACCGACTTGTGCCGAAACTGTCGAGATACTCGGTTCTTTCTTGTATTCCGCTTCAACCGATTGTTTGATTTCAGAAATTTGTTCTTGGCTGAATTCACCAACGAACGTGACGTTCGCTAACTTTCCGCCTTGAGCGAATTGAATACCATCGATTTCTTCCGCATCAATCCCGGCATCTTCAATGACAGAGCGGACGTCCGCTTCCTTGATTTGATTCTCAGAAGAAATCTCGACGCGCGTTCCTTGCGTGAAGTCGATCCCGAGGTTCAGACCACGGAACGACAACAATAGGACCGACACGATGACAAGCGCGATCGTGATTGCGAAATAGATTTTACGATGTTTGACGTAATCGAATTTCGTAGGATTAAAGCTCACGGATTTCACTCTCCTTTACACCGAACCATGATTTCTTCTTATCGAACCATCGGCTACTGACAAGGAGTTGCATCAGGTAACGTGAGACAAAGACGTTCGTGACGAACGTGACGGCGATCGAAACCATCAACATGATGGCGAATCCTTTGACCGTACTTGTACCAAAGTAGTACAACACACCAGCAGAGATCAACGTCGTCAAGTTGGCATCAAGAATCGTACCGAACGAACGACGGTTACCGGCTTTGAATGCGGACAAGACGGATTTACCACTTCGTAATTCATCCTTGATCCGCTCAGCAGTGATGATGTTCGCATCGACCGCCATCCCGACTCCAAGAACGAGTGCCGCAATCCCCGGTAACGTGAGGACGGCATTGATCCCGTTAAAGAAGATCATGACGAGATAGATGTAGAACAGTAATGTAATGATCGAAACGAATCCAGAGATCCGGTAGAACAAGAGCATGAACAAGAAGACCGCAGCTACACCAATCGCTGACGCGAACAATGTTTGATCAAGTGCATCCTGTCCAAAAGCAGCAGAGACCGACGTCGAGTAAATCTCCTCGAGTTTGACCGGTAATGCGCCGGCGTTTAGGATCGATGATAATTGTTTCCCGTACTCGGCATCGATATCGCCACCAGAAATGATCGCTTTATCCGAATTGATCGGTTGTGTGACCGATGCATCCGAGACGATCTTCGAGTTTGCTTTTTGAATTTCTTTTTCATACGAATCGCCTTTCTCGTAATCGAGCCAGATGACGAGACGATTCGCAGGTGGTTGCATTTGTGAGACTTTTTGTGTCACTTCATAGAATTTCTCTTTTGATTTCATCGTCAACTCGACGAGTGGTTCATTCGTGTTCGGATCATACCCGACTTTTGCCCCTTTGGCTTTTAAGTCTGATCCATCAAGCAACAACTTATCGTTGATGTCACGGAATGACAATTGTGCTGTCGAAGATAGGATTTGACGCGCTTCCGTCTGATCCTTGACGCCAGCAAGCTGAACGCGAATCCGGTTATCGCCTTCGATCCGGATATCTGGTTCAGAGACACCGAGGACGTTGACACGGTTCTCGATTGCCGTCAGCGTCGCACTCATCGCATTTTGATCGATGACGTCTCCTTCTTTCAGCGGTTGTACTTCATACAAGACTTCGAAGCCACCCTTAAGGTCAAGGCCGAGCTTCGTATCCTTCAACAACCATGACGATGTCGTACCAATCAGTACGAGCAACGCGATGACGACGATGAAGAATGTGGCAAGTTTCCCTTTCTTGATCATGCTACATTGTCCTTTCTCTAGTTCCCAGTATATTTTCAGACAACTTTGTTCTCCTACCCTAGCTTACAAAAGAAATGGTAATCTTAGCAAACGTTTTTCTCATATATAAACAGAAAAGACGCTCCGGAATCCGGAAAGCGCCTTTTCAATGCCTTATTCGACAGTTTCGTCGTCCATGACAGTCGTTGATTTTTTCGTCACTTCTGCGACAGCACTTCGGTTGAATGTCAATTGTGCATTACCTGACTTCAATGTCACCGTCATGTCGTCAACTTTTTGGACAACCCCGTGAAGACCACCGATCGTAACGATCGAGTCGCCGCGTGAGAGTTCATTTTGCATCTGACGCACTTGCTTCTGGCGTTTGTTCTGTGGACGGATCAACAAGAAATAGAACACCACGAAGATCAAGATCATCGGGAGGAATGTGATTAAGCCTTCCATCTGATTCAGCTCCTTTATCATTCAAATCACGTTCATTATACCGTGAAAGAATTGATTTGTCAGACGATTTGTTAGAAATTCTTTGCGTTCGGTAAATTGTAACCGTATTCTTCGAAGAATTCTTCCTTGAAATCGAGCAGACGATCCTCACGAATCGCTTGGCGAACGCCTTCCATCAACTTGACGAGGAAGTGAAGATTGTGTGTCGAACACAGATGCAGACCGAACGTTTCTTGCGCACGGATCAAGTGATGGATGTACGAACGCGAGTAGTTCTTACACGCGTAGCAATCACATTTCTCATCGAGCGGACGGAAATCACGTGCATACTTCGCGTTCCGGACGACGAGACGTCCTTGTGATGTCATCAATGTGCCGTTTCGTGCGATCCGTGTCGGTAAGACACAGTCAAACATATCGATTCCGCGGATCGCACCCTCGATCAATGCGTCCGGTGAACCGACGCCCATCAAATAACGTGGTTTGTCTTCCGGCATGAGTGGTGTCGTGAATTCGAGCGCACGGTACATGACGTCTTTTGGCTCTCCGACTGATAGACCACCGACCGCATAACCAGGGAAATCAAGGGCAACGAGGTCTTTTGCACTTTGACGACGTAAGTCTTCGTATTCTCCACCTTGGATGATACCGAACAGCGCTTGATCGTGTGGACGTTCATGCGCAGCAAGACAACGTTCTGCCCAGCGGCTCGTTCGTTCGACGGATGCTTTCATGTACTCGTGAGAAGCTGGGTACGGTGGGCACTCATCAAACGCCATCATGATATCTGAACCGAGTGCATTTTGAATTTCCATCGCTTTTTCCGGTGACAAGAACAATTTGTCCCCGTTCAAGTGGTTACGGAAATGAACACCCTCCTCAGAAATGTTCCGAAGGTCAGCAAGTGAGAAGACTTGGAAACCACCTGAGTCCGTCAGAATCGCGCCATCCCAGTTCATGAATTTATGCAGACCGCCCGCTTCCTTGATGACATCATGTCCTGGACGCACCCAGAGGTGGTACGTGTTCGCGAGGATGATGTTCGCGTTCATGTCCTTGATTTGTTCCGGTGCCATCGTCTTGACCGTCGCTTGCGTTCCGACCGGCATGAAGACCGGTGTTTCGAAACTACCGTGCGGCGTGTGGACGATTCCTAACCGCGCTCCGGATTGTTTACATGTCTTGATATGTTCGTATGTTACCGCGTGTTTTGTCATTAGTTTCGTTCCTCTCTCGTTAAGAACATCGCATCACCGAAGCTAAAGAAACGATAGCCGTTCGCGACTGCTTCTTCGTAGGCGTGCAAAATGTGTTCCCGTGTCGATAACGCGGACACGAGCATGATCAATGTTGATTTCGGTAAGTGGAAGTTCGTGATCAGACCATCAATCCCTTTGACTTCCTGACCCGGGAAGATGAAGATGTCCGTCCAGCCCGTTGCTTCGACGAAGTCGCCGTGGTCACGAATGACCGTTTCAAGCGTCCGTGTCGATGTCGTTCCGACCGCGATGATCCGTCCGCCTTGTTTCCGTGTTTCGCGTAGCAAAGCAGCTGAACTTTCCGGCAGTTCATAGTACTCACTGTGCATCTTGTGACTATCGACGTCGTCGACCGAGACAGGACGGAATGTGCCAAGTCCAACGTGTAACGTCAACGGTGCGATCCGGACGCCTTTTGCTTGAAGCGCTTCGAGCAATTCCGGTGTGAAATGCAGACCAGCCGTCGGTGCTGCCGCACTTCCGCGTTCTCGAGCATACACCGTCTGGTAACGATCTTGATCCTCGAGTTGTTCATGAATGTACGGTGGCAGTGGCATCGTTCCGAGTTGGTCAAGCACTTCATAGAAAATGCCGTCATAGAAAAACTTCAGGATTCGTCCCCCGTCTTCAAGTGCTTCGACACACTCAGCACGGAGTAACCCGTCACCAAACGACAAAATCGTTCCTGGTTTAACGCGTTTTGCCGGTTTCGCAAGTGTTTCCCAGACATCGTCACTCGTCTGCTTCAAGAGTAACAATTCGATTTTCCCACCCGTCTCTTCCTTCACACCAAAAAGACGTGCTGGTAAGACTTTCGTATCATTGATGACGAGTGTATCGCCTTCGCGGAAGTGGTCGACGATATCATGGAAGTGCTGATGCTGAATCGCACCTGTCTCCCGATTGAGAACCATCAATTTCGAACTCGTCCGGTCGAGCAATGGCACTTGGGCAATTTGTTCTTCTGGTAAATGAAAATCAAATAAGTTTACATCCATTGGTTCAATTTCCTTCTTTCAGTCCTAAATGTTGGCGAGCGAACGGTGTTAAGACACGTCCGCGCGGGGTACGTTGTAAAAAGCCTTGTTGCAGTAGATATGGTTCATACACATCCTCGATCGTCTGCGCATCTTCACCGATCGTCGCTGCGATCGTCTCGAGACCAACCGGACCACCGGCAAATCGTTCAGCAAGCGATCGTAGTAAACGATGGTCGACATCGTCGAGCCCTAGTGCATCGACATGCAAACGATCAAGCGCACTTGTCGCGAGCACAGCATCGATCTCGGTTTGATGGGCTACTTGAGCGAAGTCACGGACACGCCGTAACAACCGATTCGCGACACGTGGTGTTCCGCGTGAACGGAGTGCGATCGCTTCTGCAGCGAGACGATCCGCTTCGAATCCGAACAATCGCGACGTCCGGGTCACGATGGCAGACAACTCTGACATCGTATAATATTCAAGCTTCAGCGTCACGCCAAAACGATCACGGAGCGGTGCCGATAACATCCCGGCACGTGTCGTTGCACCAACGAGCGTAAACGGTGGTAAATCAATGCGGACACTGCGGGCGAGTTCCCCTTGACCGATGACGATATCGAGACAATAATCCTCCATCGCCGGATACAGAATCTCTTCGATTGATCGACTCAATCGATGAATCTCGTCGATGAAGAGGACATCACCCGGTTCCAGTGATGAAAGGATTGCCGCTAGATCACCCGGTCGTTCGATTGCAGGACCGGCTGTCGTCTTGATGCCGACTCCCATCTCGTTCGCGATGATCGTCGCAAGCGTCGTCTTCCCAAGACCCGGAGGACCATAGAGAAGCACGTGATCGAGTGTTTCCTGACGAATTTTTGCCGCCTCGATGAAGACACTCAAGTTTCCCTTAGCTTTCTCCTGCCCGATATATTGCTCGAGCGTCTGAGGACGCAGGCTCCACTCTTCTTGATCTTCCGCATGGGCGGATTCTGACAAAATGCGCTCTTCCATGTCCTCACCTCACATTCAATAACAACTGGAGTGCCCGTTTGACATATTGATCCGTCGACAGGACTTCTGCCTGCAACGCTTTTTTGACTTTCTCGACTTCTCGGTCACTGTAACCTAGCGCCGTCAAGGCTTCACAAGCTTCATTCAATTCAGCATTGCCTTGTGCGAACAAGCCTTCGCTCGGTACGTAATCCGGTGCGAGCTCGGCTAACTTTCCTTTTAGGTCGAGTGTCATTTGTTTTGCTGTTTTCTTGCCGACCCCCGGGAACTTGACGAGATAACTTTCTTTCTCTTGTTCAATCGCTTCAACGAGCGCATCGACATTCCCTGATGCGACGATTGCAAGCGCTCCTTTAGGTCCGATTCCTGTGACACCGAGCAACTTCGTGAACAAGGCACGCTCACGACGGGAACGGAATCCAAATAAGACTTCTTGGTCCTCACGGACATAATGATACGTATATACGATGATCTGTTCGTCTCCGGTCCGATAAAAAAACGGGTTCGGTGCTACGATCTTGTAGCCAATCCCGCCAACTTCTACCGTCACGAATTCCGCACAGACATAAGCGACTTCGCCGCGTACGAATTCTATCAATGTGGAACGCTCCCATCTTTAAACAAACTCTCGTGTTATTGTAGCATACATCTTCGTTTGGCTTCAAAGCGTTCTTCAGCAAAAATCAATACATATGTTCGCTCTCTCAAACAGAAGACAAAAAAGCGTGATCGTTCGAACGACCACGCTCTCCCCTTTATTTTTATGAACGCGCAAGCATCCGTTCGAGTGCCAACACGGCATGCCGCGTCGTCTCCGCGTCGACTGTAATGACGTTGACCGGCTCACCGGCTTCGACTTGTTCGAGCGCCCACGCTAAGTGCGGTAAGTCGATCCGGTTCATCGTCAGACACGGACACATGAATGGATTGAGCGACACGATATCGAGTTCCGGATGCGTCGTCGCGAGTCGATTGACGAGATTCATCTCTGTTCCGATTGCCCACTTCGTTCCGGGAGCAGCCTGTTCGATTTGTTGAATGATGTACGCAGTTGACCCGTTGAGATCTGACGCCGTCACGACTTCATGCGAACATTCCGGGTGAACGAGAATCTTTCGCTCCGGATCCGTCTTGCGAAACTGTTCAATCTGACCGACCGTGAATTTCTCATGGACTGAGCAGTGTCCTTTCCATAAGATGACGCGGACGTCCTGGTCTTCCCCGTCAAAAACGAGTTCGTCCTTGATCGGATCCCAAATCGCCATCTGTTCTAACGGAATTCCGAGTGCGTGCGCCGTATTGCGACCGAGGTGTTGATCCGGCAGGAAGAATAAGATGTCGCGTTCAGCAAGCGCCCATTGGACCATCTGGACAGCGTTTGATGACGTCACCGTCGCCCCACCATGACGACCAACGAACGCTTTGATGGCTGCCGTCGAATTGACATACGTCAACGGTAAGATCGACTCCCCGAACCGTTCCGTCAAGATCGTAAAAGCACGCTCCGTTTGTGTGTCATTCGCCATATCCGCCATCGAACAACCAGCACGCATGTCAGGCAAAACGACCGTATGTGACGCATCGGTCAACATGTCTGCCGTCTCTGCCATGAAGTGGACACCACAAAAGACTGTATATTCCGCTTCTGTCATCTGCTTCGCGACTTGCGCGAGCTGGAGCGAATCTCCCGTCGCATCCGCGAACTGGACGACTTCATCCTTTTGGTAGTGGTGGGCAGGTAAGAACAAGCGACTGCCCATCCGTGCTTTGACCCCTTCGATGATCGCGATCAAGTCTGCTTCTGTTTGCTGTAAGTACGACGCCGGAATTCCCTCGTGACGTAATAGATCAAATGGCATCTTTTTTTCCTCCTTCGATTTTCATGCTGATATCAAGTGCTGTTGCTGAATGGGTGAGTGCCCCGAGTGAGATGACGTCTGCTCCGCTATCCGCGAAGTCTGATAACGTGTCTATCGTGATCCCGCCGGATAACTCGACCGTGATATGCGGTGGAATCAATTGCCGGAGTTGTTTGATTTCTGCTGGTGTCCGATTATCGAGCATGATGATATCGACTTCTGCAGCCACTGCCTCGAGCACTTCCACTTCCGTCTCGACTTCGACTTCGATTGGTGTCGTATGACCTGCGACACGTTTTGCTCGTACCACCGCCTCTGTGATCGATCCCGCGACCGTGATGTGGTTATCCTTGATCATGACAGCGTCATCGAGTCGTCCGCGATGACTATAGCCACCCCCGACGCGAACGGCGTGTTTTTCGAGCATTCGTAACCCTGGGGTCGTCTTTCGTGTATCCGTGATTCGGATTCGTCCTGCTGCTACCTCGACCGCTTGACGTGTCTTCGTCGCAATCCCGGATAAGCGTTGCACTAGGTTCAAGGCGACCCGTTCTCCGCTTAAAATGTCCTGTAACGAACCAGACCACTCGGCAAGGAGTGTTCCTCGCGTGACGATCGTTCCTTCCGCTACATGAATCGTAACGTCGACTTGTAAGAGATGTGCCATCTCCCGAATGATGTCGACTCCGCAAAAGACACCGTCTTCCTTTGCTAGAAAACGACCGGTCCCGCGTTCTTGTCCCGTCAGACATCCTTCACTTGTGATATCCCACTGTCCGATGTCCTCGATTAAAAATGCTTCCAGTTGTTGCCGTAACTGCCACTTGTTCAATGTTCTCATCCTCTCCTGTCAACCGACTTCGCGCCCCTTCAAGCAACAGACATGCCGTTACGTGACGTAATCGATTCTCTTCTGCTTCCTGTCCGGATTCGTCTAATGTCCAGCTTTTTAACTCTTCTAAACTATCTTCTATTTGCTTAACATCCATTTCGACACCAATGACCTGTGATAGACGGTCTGTCACGGAACGAAGTGTTCCCGGGCGTCGTTTGACTTGTTTGACTGAAAGTTCCGGTAACAACTCGAGCTGTTCTGCTACTGCTTTCCCCATGACAACACATTCAAGGAGCGAGTTCGACGCCAGACGATTTCGACCGTGAAGTCCAATCGATGCTGTCTCACCGACCGCGTATAGTCCTTCGACATGCGTCTGCCCCGTCAGATCCGTTTCGATCCCACCCATCAAGAAATGGATGCCTGGTGCAATTTCAACGAGATCCGGATTTATGTTCAGTTTTTCACATTTTTCAACAAACGTTGGAAACCGTTTCGTCCGGTCGACGACGTTTGACGTATCGAGATAGACCGGTTCACATTTTCGCACCTCATGGATTCGTTTTGCGACTTCATCTCGCGCCGCTAAATCTTGCATCGGATGATCCGCCATGACCCGGTCACCATTTTTCGTTACAAGCGTCGCTCCTGCACCTCGTAGTGCTTCCGTGATCAAACCTTCCGAGCGACCAGCATGAACGAGTACCGTCGGATGATGCTGGATATAACCGAGATCACGAATCGTCGCTCCCGCTTCAAAAGCGAGTGCAATCCCGTCTCCTTGAATCAAAGGGTCATTCGTCGACGCCGCGAATAATCCACCCACTCCACCGGTCGCGAGAATCGTCGCGCGCGCCACAATCTCGATCGGCTCCCCATGGCTATATCCGACTGCACCAACTACCTGCCCATTTACTTGAATCAACTCTGTGATACGCGTCTGCTCGAGAATCGGAAATGGTACTTGCGGCATCAACGTCTCCATGATCCGTTTACCAGTCTCGTCCCCGCCAGAGTGATAAATCCGCGGCAAACGATGTGCTCCTTCACGACCGAGCAAAAACTCTCCCTCGGATTGATCGAATGGAACGCCTTGTCGTAACAAGAATTCCATCGCCTCGGTTCCCGATCGGGTAACGTAATCGACGACGGACGGACTGATACGCCCTTTTGCTGCTTGGCACGTATCTTCAAAGTGACCACGATGATTGACTTCTGCATAAGCGGAAGCAATCCCACCTTGTGCTCGAACGGAATTTGTCTCAAACCGCGTGCCTTTTGTGACAAGCAACGCTTCCGTTCCAGGTGGAAGATGCAGGGCAACCGAAATCGCAGCAAGTCCTGTTCCAATGATCAACACATCCGTCTCAAGTCTTTTATGTAAAGACATATGTTTTACACCTCTATATCTAAATGTTTACTATTGACTTGACAATAAGTTTGGCATACTTTTAGCTGAGTGACAAGACGAAAGGACAGGATTTTTTCATGATCTATCTCGATTACGCAGCGACGACTCCGCTGCATCCACAAGCACTCGATCATTATCAACAAGCCGCTCAGTCGTTCTACGGCAACAGTTCTTCTCTTCATGACATCGGTGGGAACGCTGAACGTTTACTCGAACGCGCCCGTCAGTATCTGATGCAACAATTGGCTCAACAAGAAGGAACCGTCATCTTTACAGGGAGCGGATCTGAAGCAAACTACATCGCGTTGACCCATCTGATGCGACAGAGTAACAAATCAGTTGTCTTGACACTTCGATGTGAACACGACTCGGTCTTGCTTCCGCTTGCGCGCTGGGCACAAGAAACACGGCACCTTTCTTTATTACCGGACGGAACGTTCGATTGGGAACAATTCATCGCAGCTTGTACGGATGAAATCGGTGTTGTCTCGATTCAACATGTCAATTCGGATACCGGTTTTCGTTTTCCGGTCGAACGGATTGCAGCATATTGTCAGTCGCGTGAGATTCTGTTTCATTGCGATGGTGTCCAAGGATTTTTAAAAGATGCAATCAACATCGACGCTTTTGATGCCTACACGATTAGTAGTCATAAAGTATATGGACCAAAAGGATTGGGTGCCCTGTATTTGCGGCGTCCTCTCTTCAGCCCTTATTACGAGGGACACCACGAATTCGGAATCCGTCCAGGCACAGTGGACGTTCCAGGAATTGCCGCGTTCATCGCTGCCTGTGAAGCGTCTCGATTAGAAAATCCAGGAATCCAAGCTTCAAGCCGTCGATTTCGTGGTATGCTAAAAAAAACATTGTCTTCGTCTCGTTACACGATGATTGAGTCGCCAACGCAACTCGCTTCCATCTGCGCCATCCATACGAAGCAACGGGACGGTCAATACGCGTTGCTCGCCTTGAATCGTGCTGGAATCGCGGTTTCCGCCGGTAGTGCCTGCCGGGCTGGAGAAAATGGTCCGAATGCGACATTACGTGCCATCGGCTTTGATGAATCAGCGGCTCATGGGTTGATTCGACTTAGTTTTGGAAGACACACGACGAACGAAGAAATCGAACAGTGCATCGATGTGTTGAACACAATTTCATGACACTGGAGAAAGGTAGGAGACATGATGGGGAAACGCATCTCCGGAGAAGAACGCCGGAAATCATTACTTCGTATGATTGAGGAAAGTGAGCAACCTGTCACAGGAACGGCACTGGCGAAACAAGCAGGCGTCAGTCGTCAAGTGATCGTGCAGGATTTATCCTTGTTAAAGGCAAAAGGATATCCTGTCATCGCGACAGCTCGTGGTTATTTGATCAATGATCCGGAAGTCGACGGATCGAAATTACGTCGCAAGATCGTTTGCCGTCACGGCATCGATCAATTAAAGGATGAGTGTGACGCCATCGTTGACGAAGGGGTCGTCGTCCGCGATGTCATCATCGAACATCCCGTCTACGGCTTCATCACTGGAGAGTTGATGCTGAAAAGCCGTCGGGATGTCCGCGTATTACTCGAGCAACTAAAGGAGACGCAAGCTACTCCGCTCTCAAGCCTGACGGACGGAGTCCATATTCATACGCTGGAAGCGGATCATGAAGACGCACTGGAAGCCGCCATTGCGAAACTCGATCGTCTCGGAATTCTCGTTTCGGAGCTCGATGTCTGAACATACAAAAACCGCCTATTCCTAGGGAATAAGCGGTTTTTTTATCGTTCAATCGGTTCAAGTCGTGTCTCCGGCATCGTAGATGGCGGATCGAACGTTGCTAAGACTTTGCGGACGCGTCGGTTTTCGATATGCAAGACGGTCAACGTGACACGTTCATAACGCATCGCCGTTCCGACGTCCGGCAATTGTCCGCTCTCCTCCATGATCCATCCCCCAAGTGACTGGGCATCGGTGTCTGGCATTTTCAATTGAAATTGCTGACAGAAGTCTTCAATGTCATACTCTGCTAGACATTCGTATTGCTCTGGACCAATCCGTTTCGTATATTCCAATGATTCATCGTGTTCATCCCAAATCTCCCCGACGATTTCTTCTAAAATATCCTCAAGGGTGATCAGACCTGCCGTTCCTCCGAATTCATCAAGGACAACTGCCATGTGGGACTGTTTGACTTTGAGTTCCGGTAATAAATCCATCAATCGTGTCTGTGGTACGACGAACGATACCGGTCGAATCCATTCTCGGATATCAACGGAGCCGTTCTTCACGTATGCACGCAGAAAGTCCCGCTCCGATAATACACCGATGACGTGATCAATCGAATCTTTATAGACCGGTAGACGAGAATAGCCACCCTTCTGAACCTCTGCAAGGATGTCTTCAAGCCGCGCATCAATATCAATTGCCTGAATATCCATGCGAGGTGTCAGCGCATCCTCGACCGTCACATGTTGAAAATCAACCGCTTGGTGAACGAGTTCCGCCTCTGCAAGCCCCATGATCCCCTCTTCCTGACTGATATCAACAAGTGCCTTGAGTTCCTGTTCGGTCACGAGCGGTCCTTTCGGATCTGCTCCAATCAACCGAAGCGCCAACTGACGTAAGCGAAGTAACAGAAAAACGAGCGGTCGAAAGCACAGTAAGAAGAAACGAAGCGGACGTCCGATCAATAACACGTAACGTTCCGTATGCTCACGGGCATACGACTTCGGAATCAATTCTCCAAACAATAGCAACAAAAAGAACAGCGCGAGAAAGGCAACGGTTTGTGTTGCGATCGTCTCGACGAACTGGATGATCCACCAGCCACCAAATAAGATAAAGGCGACGTTGACGATCGTATTCCCAATCAAAATCGAAGTCAGTGTCTCTTCGTAGCGTTGAAGTAAGCGAAATACACGGGACGCACGCGCGTCTCCTGCTTCCGATTGGTGCAACAACCGCAACCGATTGACACTCGCGAGTGCCGTCTCGGCTGAGGAAAAGAACGCGGATAACATGAGAATCGGAATTAACCAAACGACTGAAATCATGGGCAATGGGTCCACGATGCTTTCACACTCCGTTTCCTAATGGAATGAACCGCTTAGAATGATGACTCGACGAATTCGAACTCGAAATCACGGATTCGAACGACGTCGCCGTCAATCGCACCAAGACGACGCAACTCTTCGTCGACACCCATTTGACGCAGTGTCCGAGCGAAACGTTTAATCGATTCTTCACGCATGAAGTTCGTCATCGTGAAGAGTTTTTCGATGCGTGGTCCTTTGATGACGAAGCAATCGTCTTCATCTTTCGTGATCGTAAAGCCAGCTTCTGGTGCTTCGTAACCGTAGACGACACGTGGTGTCGCTGTTTTCTCTTCGAGTTCCTCAAGACCGAATTCCGGAGTTGCATCGACGAGGTCAGCGATTCGGAATAACAGATCGCGTAAACCTTGACGTGTTGCTGCTGAAATCTCGAATACTTCAAGCTCTGGGAAAGCTTCCTTGAAGGCTTCAAGATGTTCTGCCGCATCCGGCATGTCCATCTTGTTCGCGACGACGACTTGCGGACGTTCTGTTAAGCGGAGGTTATAGTCCGCGAGTTCTTTATTGATGATGTTGTAGTCTTCGATTGGATCGCGACCTTCCATCCCGCTCATGTCGATGACGTGGACGATGACTTTCGTCCGTTCGACGTGACGGAGGAACTGGTGACCGAGTCCGACACCTTCACTTGCACCTTCGATCAATCCTGGCAAGTCAGCCATGACGAAGCTTCGGCTATCTTCCGTTTCGACGACACCGATGTTCGGTGTGATCGTCGTGAAGTGATATGCGCCGATTTTCGGACGTGCGGCTGAAACGACGGATAACATCGTTGATTTTCCGACGCTCGGGAAACCGACGAGACCGACGTCTGCTAGCATCTTCAGCTCAAGTTTCAAGTACTTCTCTTCTCCTGGCTCACCGTTTTCCGCGTGCTCAGGTGCTGGGTTGGCTGGTGTCGCAAAACGTGTATTTCCACGTCCGCCACGTCCACCTTTTGCGACGATCGCTTGTTGTCCGTGATGGACGAGGTCAGCGATGACCGCATTCGTATCATCATCGTAAACGACCGTGCCGGGTGGAACCTTGACGATTAGATGCTCGGCTTTACGACCGTGCATCCCTTTTGACATACCGTTTTCACCTTGAACCGCTTTAAAGTGGCGTTTGTAACGGAAGTCCATCAATGTCCGAAGCCCTTCGTCGACTTCGAGGACGACGTGAGCCCCGTGACCACCGTCACCGCCGGCAGGACCGCCGTCCGGAACGTATTTCTCGCGACGGAACGCTACTTGCCCACGTCCTCCGTCACCTGCTTTTACATAAATATTTACCTGATCGACAAACATGTCGGATCCCTCCTCTTACTTCTCTTCCTCAAACGGAAGACTTTCAATCTCAATCACACACTCATTTTCCGTCTGCGACTCGATTTCCATCGGCGTCACTAGATCCTCAAGGCGCGACATATCTAGTAGATCCCGATAGATCTCGATGGTCACGCCCTCGTGGAAGGTCACGGATACTTCTCCTACTCCTACATCAATCATGGCGATGGCTGCTTCGACGAGTTGCTTCAGCCGCTCATCTTCCATGTGGGGTGCTCCGATGACATCATACGTCACAGTTTTGCCTGACCATTCAGCTTGCAGTAACGCCAGTGCGGTTTTCGGCAATCCGATTCGCGCTAGACGCCCTTCCCGTGATGCTTGCTCCCGGTACGCCGAACAGATCGACTCGACTGCTTGTTCGTCTCCGATCGCGCCATACGAACGGACGAGTTGTATCCGGTTCAACCACTCGTGACGAAGAGTCTTCAAAAGATCAAGTACCTGCTGTTCCTCCATCGGTCGTTCCCTCCTAAAAAAAACAGACCCTAACCCTCGAAAGTGGCTAGAGTCTGCTTCGTCGTTCCTTATGCTGGGTAAACGCTGACTTGTTTCTTGTCGCGTCCGAGACGTTCGAAACGAACGACACCAGTTGCAGTTGCGAAAAGTGTATCATCGCCACCACGTCCGACGTTCATACCTGGGTGAATCTTCGTACCGCGTTGACGGTAGAGGATTGAACCAGCAGAAACAGTTTGACCGTCTGCACGTTTCGCCCCAAGGCGTTTCGATTGCGAGTCACGACCGTTCTTTGTCGAACCTACCCCTTTTTTCGATGCGAAGAACTGAAGATTAAGTTTCAACATGTGGAATCCACCTCCTATACTTGTTCAAGTTGGATAAACTCACCGTAACTTTCAGCGATGGTACCAAGTTGGACCAAAGTCGCTTCCAGTAACAATTGGGTGCGCTCACTGACATCCGGTGCTAAGTCAGCGTACGGTTCTACATAAAAGTAGCCACCCTCTTGTTGTTCTGCCATTTCAAGGAGCAGGACCTGCCCGAGTAATGCTTCTATGGCATTGTATGCCCCGAAGATCACCGACGAGACGCCGGCACAGACAAGGTCGAGACCTGGTTCTGCGAACTCGGCATGTCCTGTCACTTCGATGGAGCGGACGAGTTCCGCTTCATCTCGTCGAATCTTGACACGTATCATGGCTTACGCTTCGATTTTCTCGATGCGGACCTTCGTGTAAGGTTGACGGTGACCTTGCTTACGACGGTAGTTCTTTTTCGCTTTCATTTTGAAGACAGTGATCTTTTTCGCGCGAGCGTGTTTGATGACCGTTGCTACGACCTTCGCACCTTCTACGAGTGGAGCGCCGACTTTAACATCGTCACCACCAAGGATCAATACTTCACCAAATTCAACTGTGCTGTCGACGTCTGCGTTTAATTTCTCAACGTAGATTTCTTGGCCAGCTTCGACTTTGACTTGTTTACCACCAGTTTTGATAATTGCGTACATTACGTGCACCTCCTCTTAGGAACTCAGACTCGCCATCACGGGCAGCGAATGCTTTAAAACCCGGTCTGTGCGGTTGTAGTCATTTGGGTGCTTCCAAACGAACTAACGTTATTCAGAATACCAAACGTTCTTCTACCTTGTCAATGCTGTTCTGAAGGATTATTCCGATCGCTTGATGAAATCGAGACAGTCCTGTGACGACCCCGTGAACAGGACCGCCGGATCGCCTTCGAGCACATGGACTTCGAGCGGTTGACGGGAGATGAACTCGTCTTGCAACAGATGCCGTGGTGCGCGAATCACGACCGCTTCCGCATAGGTCGCAATCTCAAGTAACTTCGGTTCAATCAAGCGATAGACACTCAATCGCGTCCACTGCCCGGATTCCTGTGAGCGTTCCTGTAGCGATTTCCCGTGACGTTGTCGTGTCAGTTCGCATAAGCCCATCTTCGTAAAGCCGTAGACTTCGATTTGTTTCGTCTCGAGCGCCGCCCGTTCTTTGAGGAGTTGTGTCACCCGTGTCTGACCTTTACTAGAGCCACGTAAAAAATCGATCGCAATCATACCGCTAATGTTGCGCAACCGTAATTGTCGCATGACTTCGACGGCAGCCGCTTCATTGATTTGATCAAACGTCCGCTTTTGTTCCTTGACGGAGATCGTCTTCCCACTGTTGACGTCGATGACAGTCATCGTCTCGACCTCTTCAATCAAGAGATACGCTCCCCCGTCAAGCCAGACGACCCGTTGCATCGCCTTCTCGATTGCGCCATCGATCGCTTCCATCTCAGGTAAGCGTCCTTTTCGTAGCGACCGTTCGACGGACAGACCAAGCAATTCCAGGCGTTCCTTTTCCTGACGCGTCATGACGAGCGCATCGGTGACATGCGGAAGTCGTTTGGCTTCCTGAACGATCAGTGCCTCGTCTTGTTCAAGACGCGGTGCCTGCATGAGTTCTTTATGTCGTGTCCGTAATGACTGAAGCTCTTGCTTCAATTCGTCAATTGATGCTTTTGCTGCCTCCGTCCGGTAGAGAATCCCCTCTTCGTCCGTCGTCGTCAATTGCTCCGCCAGTTGACGCTGAACGACGAGATCCAGCTTTCGACTGAAACGGATGCGCCGCCCGTACGGGAAATAAACGAGATAACGTCCACCATAGGTGATGTTCTGCGTCACTTTGTGTTGTTTCGGTGCCACTCCTTCCTTGACGACCTGGACGAGTAACGTCTGTCCGACCTGGACGGCTTGTCCGATCGTCGGTACGTCCGGATAGCGACGAAGTGCTTCCACCGTTTCATTCAGCGGTAAGTAAAGCGGTGTGCCGTCAGTCGCAATCAAAAAGGCTGCTCCGAGCGTCGGATGCAACCGGTCGACCTTGGCATAGACGAAAGTGCCAACCCGGATCTCGTCGCGCATCCGCTCATGATATTCAATTAATCGACCACCTTCGACCAATGCCAATCGTTCAAGCGAAGCGGTCTGTTCACTAATCCATCGCATACTGATCCCTCCAAAAAAATTAGACTAGGCGCGACGATGTCGTCCTAGTCTAATTTCCCATTCTTATTTCATCCCAAGCATCTTCTTCAATTTGACGAAGAACCCTTTTTGCGGTTGTTCATTTAAATCAAGCAGTGGTACAGATTCGCCAAGAATCCGGCGAGCAATGTTCCGGTAGCCGAGTCCAGCCCGGTTATCCGGATTCATCGTCACAGGCACACCACGGTGGGAAGCGGCGATGACTTCTTCATCATCGATGATCAGACCAAGTAGATCAATCGAAAGGATACGCATGATCTCATCGATGTCGAGCATGTCACCTGATGCCATCATGTGTGAACGCACCCGGTTGATGACGAGTTTCGGAACGATGTTACGTTCTGAGCGCTCGAGCATCCCGATGATCCGGTCCGCATCTTGAACGGCTGCTTTTTCCGGTGTCGTCACGACGACGGCTTCATCCGCTCCAGCGATTGCATTCATGAAGCCTTGTTCGATTCCGGCAGGGCAATCGATCAAGACGAAGTCGTATTCGAGTTTCAGTGTATCGATGATTGCCTTCACCTGTTCGGGTGTGACGGAGGACTTATCCTTTGATTGAGCAGCAGGCAACAGATACATCTCTTCAAAACGTTTATCGCGGACGAGTGCTTGGTGCAATTTACATTGCCCTGTCACGACGTCAACGATGTTATAGATACTCCGGTTATCGAGACCAAGCACGATATCCAGATTACGTAACCCGATATCCGTATCAACGAGGCAAACGGAATGTCCCATCAATGCAAGTGCTGTTCCGATGTTTGCAGTCGTCGTTGTCTTTCCGACGCCACCTTTACCGGATGTGACGACGATGGCGCGTCCCATGTTCGTCTTTGCCTCCATATGTACCTGTTCTTTCACTTGTTCCATATCCGTCACCCTCTTTCACTATCAATCGCAAACTGATCCATCCGCGCGAGCGGAACGGTTTGAAGGCGGGAGAATTCCACCCCGTCTTCGCCTAAAAATGCACAACCCATATCGAGAGCAGGAATCGGTGCGTCGTCCGGTTCTTCGTGGACGGTGCCAGCGACTGCGACCCATTTCGGTTGCAATATACTCGCAGCGATGACGGCTTCCGTATTGCCACCTTTACCTGCATGAACGGTACCACGTAAAGCACCGAGACAATAGATACTTCCTGTCGCATGGACGACCGCACCCGGATTGATATCTCCGATGATGACGATCGATCCTTCGACGTCTAATACGTGCCCACTGCGTGCCGTTCCACCGAAGTAATGAAACGTTCGCTCTCCGTACAAGGCTTTTGCCTCGTCCTTCGTAATGCACTCACTATCATAGCCTTTGAAAGAGAAGGAATCATGTCGCGCGACGATAGATTCGACGGCCGTCAACACCCCTTCATCGACATAACGTCGACCGAAGAAGAAGGTGATCGGTACGGCGCGTCCGTTCTCGACGGATTTGTCCGCAAGCGTCAACTCTAAATCGTCAAGAAATTCATCCACACTGCACCTTTCATTCACATAGACGGCGAGGCCACCACGATGACCTTTCATCGTTACATAACGTTTACGCTCAATCATGACTCATCCTCTTTTCTCGTCAAGGGTCGACTGCACGAGTCGGGTCATCGGATAATACAGGATGATGATCCCGATCAGCTGCGCAACCAGACTCCTTGGAATGATCTGTGTCGCAAGTTCCTGGAAGGAGACTCCGACACCCACGACCGAAGCCGTGAAGAAATATATATCGAGCTCATACAAAATGGCACTGAACGTGAACGTGACAAGAATCGTCAATACGTTCTCCTTTACATATTTTAGCACGAAGCTACTAAAAAGCGGAATGGCGGATAACGCAAATAAGTAAATGCCGATGATATCCGAGTACACGAAATCATACAGCAATCCGAAAACGAGTCCGAATCCGAGTGCCTGTTCAAGTTTTCCGTACCGACCGAGGAACATCAGACCGATCAATGTCGCATGGATGACGTACGGCGAACCATCTCCGAGTGGTCCCGCGAACAACGTCCCTTCTAAGATAAAAAGAAGGAACACGGCGAAAAACAACTTAACGTTATTCACGAGTGTCCCCTCCCTTATCGGTCTCAGCGAAAGGTTCCTTCGCTTCGCGCTCAATCACGAAGACATGACCGAACTGTTCGAAGTCTGCTGCCGGTTTGACGTATGCGATTTTTGAAGCCCCATACTGATCGGCTTTCACTTCCTCGATTTTTCCGATGACAATTCCGCTCGGATACTTTCCACCGAGACCGGACGTCGTGACGGTCTGCCCTTTTTTCAGCTTCGCATCATTCGGAATTTTCGTGAACTTGAGTAATTTCGTCTCTTCATCAAAGCCTTCGATCGTACCGAAGACTCCTTTTCCTTTCGTGTCATCTGCCGTTGCCGAGACGTTATTCGTCCGACTTGTATCTGACATCAACTGCACGAGGGATGTATAAGCACTCGCCTGGATGACGCGACCGATCAGTCCATCTGCTGTTACGACGGCCATGTTCGCCTTGACTCCTTTTTGTTCGCCGATGTTAATCGTGACGAACCGTTGCCATTCGGACGATGTCCGACCGATCATCTCTGCCGGTAACAATTTGTAGTCGCGAATCGATCCGTTCAGGTCGAGCATGTCTTTCAATTCTTTATTCTCACGTTCAAGATCACGGACTTTGACGGCATTGCCGGCATAGTCACTTAAGCGTGATTTCAAGTGTTCGTTCTCTTTGTACACGTCACGCACTTCTTTAATCGAAGTGACCGTATCATCAATCCAGCCAATCGGTGTCGCGAAAAGGCGTTGACCGACGCCCACGGTATCACGCACGAAGCTTTGATACCAGTGGGATTGGTTACGCCCTTGTAGCGAAATCCCGATCAAGATCACCAAAAGGAGAAAACTAAGGAGTGTGATGAGCAGTTTTCGATTATTTAAAAATCGCTTCATCGCTCATCCCGTCCTTATCTTTTTTGCGAGATGCCTGATTTCGAACGAAGAACATTCATCATCTCGAGTGATTTTCCTGTACCAATTGCGACGCAATCGAGTGCATTTTCTGCAACGAGTGTCAAAATACGTGTTTCGTCTTCGATGACAGCGTCGAGGTTCTTCAAGAGTGCCCCACCGCCTGTCAAGACGATTCCGCGGTCCATGACGTCTGCTGATAATTCAGGAGGCGTCTGCTCAAGCGTGTGCTTGACACCTGCAAGAATCGCTTCAACTGTATCCGAGAGTGCGTCACAAATTTCCGCACTTGTGACTTCGATCTGTTTCGGAAGACCTGTGACAAGGTCACGTCCACGGATTTCCATCGTTTCATTTTCTGATTCTTCATCGATGCGAGCGTAACCGATCGTCATTTTCAACGTCTCAGCTGTCCGCTCCCCGATCATCAAGTTGTACTTCGATTTGATGTAACGAATGATCGACTCATCCATCTCATCACCACCGACACGGATCGATTGGCTCGTGACGATACCACCGAGTGAGATGACAGCAACTTCTGTCGTACCACCACCGATATCGACGACCATCGAGCCTGTTGGTTCTGAAACCGGAAGACCAGCTCCGATTGCTGCTGCGAATGGTTCTTCGATCGTGTACGCTTCACGCGCACCTGCAAGTTTCGCTGCATCTTCGACCGCACGTTTTTCGACCGATGTGATACCACTTGGTACACAGATCATGACGTTCGTCTTAGAAGAGAACAAGCCTTTTTTCTTCGAAGCTTGATCCATGAAATATTTGATCATCGTAGCGGTTGTTTCATAATCCGCGATAACCCCGTCTTTCATCGGGCGTCGTGCAGTCACGTTACCCGGCGTACGACCGATCATGTTTTTTGCCGCGTTACCGACAGCTTCGATTTTCCCTGTATCCGTACGGAAGGCGACGACGGACGGTTCGCGGACGACGATTCCTTGCCCCTTTACATACACAAGCGTGTTAGCCGTACCTAAGTCAATGCCGATTTCACGGCTGAATGATCCAAACATTATTCAAAAAACCCCTCTCTGAGAATACACTTCACTAATTATAACGGAAAAGCCTTCATTGGAAAGCGTTAAAACGTTACAGCTTGTTTACAGTTCGCCTTAGAAAACACACAAAAAAACGTCTGACGGAAAGAATCAAAGCTTTCCCTTCAGACGTTATTCTTACATAAATCCGCGCTGTTTCATACTAATAAATTGCCCATGCCCGATGATGATGTGGTCAAGACAACTGATTCCAATGAGTCGTCCCACCTCAACAAGTCGCTCGGATACCTCGATATCTTCGCGACTTGGCGTCGAGTCACCGGACGGATGATTGTGGACGGCAATGAAGTTCGCAGCCGAGCAGCGAATCGCTTCCCGGAAGACGTCTCGCGGGTAGACGATTGACGTGTTCAATCCTCCAATGAATAACGTCTTTTTCCGATGAATAACGTCTTTTTTTGAGACGATTTTGTTTTTTAAGATTCAAATAAATATAGTAAATTTGCAAAAAAAGTAAACTTTTTAACATGTAAATCATCTTAATATTAAAGCGCATCTATAATTAAAAAAAGAACCTCCTCAAAGGAAGTTCGTAATTTCAAAATTTTTTTAATAATAAAATATTATTTAATTAATAACTCTGCAATAAGAATTAGAATAGGAACAACAATGGCAATATATACTCCCCACTGTGTATGCTTTAAGCCTGAAGCATTTCGTAATTCACTTGCGATAACAACTTTAACATCATTTTCGGAAAGAGAATTGTCTTTGATTTCATTTAATCTATTCATAGTAGAAGTTTGAGATTCAGTTAATTTTACGTTCAATCGTGATTCCATATCTTTAATAGCACCTAACATCTGATTCATAGAAGAGTCAATTTTAGATTCGAGTCTCTCTTCAATGCCTTGTAATTTTAATTCTGTAATCTCTTTATGCTTTTCGATTTCGTGTTCTAATTTATCGATTCGCTTATCTACCATAATTGAATCACTTCCTTCTTTTAAAGGTTGATAGGCTTCACTTGGGTTTTTATTTAATGAGTCGTACCTTTGAGGGTTCAATAATAGTTCTTGTAAATACATTATAGCACTCTCTGCAGATTTATGTTCAACATCTAGTTCACCTGTAAAAAGTTCTACATTTTCTTCCGATTCAATCTCTTGATCAATAGATTTATCTGGTTCATACTCTTTATCTATGTAATACACGTTACCATTTTTATTAGGAATCATTTATTCATCCTCCAGCTTAATTGACAATCTAGCTGCAACCGAGCTGAGAATCACGTTACTCTCTATAAGTTTTTCATCTATTTTCATTAGTTCTTTATTAATTGAGTCAATTAATTCTCGATCTTTAAATACAGCTTCAAACCGCAGTACAAGATTAGTATTTTTTTCAAAATTGAGATCAGCTATTTCTGCCGTCAATTCAAAACCTCTCACAGTCTTAGATTCAACGGCTTCTGGAATCGAAGTAGAGAAAATACGTTTCAAACTATTATCATCCTCCGTAGAAGTAAAAAGGCTAAATCTAATATCATCTGCTGATTTTAAAATATTACCTCTCACACCAAATGAAAAAGTAATATTAAAATCTTTTTTACCTCGCTGAGTAGATTGTATTTGTGGTACTACATAAGGAATTTCTTTGTCGCCATTGTGAACCTTTAAAATCGGGAGCGTAGAAAGCATTCCATGCATAATTTGGACAGTAGAATATCCGTACTTTTTTTCCAACATTTCTTTAATAATCTGTGATCTATTCATTTTCAATAACCTCCATTAAAATTCAATGATTTAAAGAAAATTTACTTTAAACTATTTAGCTTACTTCAATTATTAATAATTCCTTAACCATTTTTTCTTTATTTGCACCTTCTAAACAACAAAAGCTTAATGACAAATTTAGTGACGAACCAAGCTTTATTTTCTCATATAAACAAACTCTAAGGATTCGAGTTTTATGATTGTTATAATAACTTCTCTTAATAAAAAGAACGATCTCTTTTTTGTCGATTTCTTTTCATTATAAAACAATATTTTTTTGAGATTCTCATAATTGCTTTTTACTAAGTGAAGATTGTATTTCTTCTTTTTGATATATTGTTTTTATTTTCAAATTTCTTTAAGGATTACTACAAGAATCACTACTCTTAAACATTTATAATTTTTTGGGGACTATCCTTAAAATATCAATGTATTTGATTCCGATGTTTTCATGTAATATTGTGTGAATCCATTTGAGTTTGCAGAAACTTCAAGGTTATCGAAGTTATTTGGTTTTCATCGAACATTTAAATTTAATTAGTGGATATTCAAGCTTATTTTCCTTTTCTCCATATAATTAAACTAATAATATATACATGTTTTGTGAATAAATGAAAATAAATCAGTTATCAAGCACCTTCTTTATATATCATTATTTAAAACTCAAGATTTTTTTGTTCATTCATCATACTTATCCCTTTCAATTCAGTAATTTCATAATAATCCCTTATTAACAAACATTCCATCTATTTTTATACATCTTTGTTGAATAAAATAGCAAAAAAGACTATTGCTTGTCTTTTTCATTTTTATATTTCCTTAATAAATCTATATAGTCCAGTCGATAACAATCTTGTAATCAGTCCAGATCATCCCATAACATATAAGCTTAAATCTGTTGACGGAAATAAGATAATGCCCAAAAATATACCGACCATCGTTGCAACAACTGGAATATATTTAACTTTTACAGGTTCTAACACTGTAACAGTAAATAAATCTTTTGATAAAAAAATATCTATCTAGAGTGACTTTTGATTAAATTTCTTTCGAATTGATAATACATATCCCATTATTAAGCTTAGTTTTATCATTATTTCCAATCAATCACTTGAAGATTGTCCATACGAAAGGAATTAATGAAATTCCCAATCTCCTATAATATTCATCTTTAGATGTCCATAGGATTTATCGTAGTATCTATGTTCCCTTTCCAAATGGTCGAGGATTTTAATAGTGTCAGTGAATGAGCTTTAAAACGAACTTCTGAATTCGATTCAATATGAAGGTGTGATGGTAACAATATATTTACCAACAGAACAATATTCAGCAGCATTTACTCTTTTGGAGGAACTTCTTTTCTTTTTACACAAATCTTTTTACACAAAATGCTTGTTTACAGTTCGCCTTAGAAAACACACAAAAAAAACGTCTGACGGAAAGAATCGAATCTTTCCCTTCAAACGTTATTCTTACATAAATCCGCGCTGTTTCATACTAATAAATTGTCCATGCCCGATGATGATGTGGTCAAGACAACTGATTCCAATGAGTCGTCCCGCCTCAACAAGTCGCTCTGATACCTCGATATCTTCCCGACTTGGCGTCGGGTCACCGGACGGATGATTGTGGACGGCAATGAAGTTCGCAGCCGAGCAGCGAATCGCTTCCCGGAAGACGTCTCGCGGGTGGACGATCGACGTGTTCAATCCTCCGATGAATAACGTCTTTTTCGAGACGACCTCATTTTTCGTATTCAAATACAGGCAGATGAAATGTTCCTGCTGATAGAGGCGCATCTCTTCTAACAACAGTTCGGCTGCGTCTTCCGGTGAGCGGATCGTCGGCCGCACCCATTTCGGTTCCGTGACGAGCCGCCGACCGAGTTCTAGTCCAGCCATGATTTGTAGTGCCTTCGCCTTCCCGACACCCGGTGCTTTTTCGAGTCCACCAACTCCGGCCGCCTCGAGTTCAATCAACGAAGGATAGATGTGCAGTAATTCTTCCGCGATTTCAAGTGGTGTCCGGTCGCGCGTCCCACTTCGGACGAGACACGCCAGCAACTCGACTGTCGTCGCTTGTGCCAAGCCTTTCAACTGAACCATATCCTTCGGCCATTCAATCACAGCATCCGACCTCTCTGTTTCAGAATTACGCAAACATCGGCTTGATCGCAAAGGACGCGAGACGTTTTGTGATCTCGTGGATCGGCAGTCCGACGACATTATAGTAATCGCCCTCGATCGCCTCGACGAACAGACCACCCATCGCTTGGATGCCATAACCACCCGCTTTATCATAGGGCTCGTTCGTAGAAATATAGCCTTCGACCCAATCGGTTGGCAATGAACCAAAACGGACGTGCGTCGTCACGTCGAACGTCTCTTCCTTCTCCCCGAAGCGAATCGTCACCCCTGTCACGACTTCATGAGCGCGTCCTGACAGACGAGCAAGCATCGCCCGCGCTTCAGAAATATCCGCCGGCTTCTCAAGAATCATGTCATCGATCGCGACGACCGTATCAGCAGCCAGAATGACACCATCTGCTGTAATCGCTCGCGCTTTCTTTTGAGATAGATGACGGACGTACTCGTGTGGTGTCATCGGGTACGGCGCTTCTTCGACGACATTCGCTGGTACGACTTCATGAGGAATGCCGATTTGTTGTAGGAGCTCCGTCCGCCGTGGTGAAGCCGACGCGAGAATCAAGTGTGGTTGCGTTATCATCAGTATCACGTTCTTTCCCGTTAATTTCGAATCGGATAATTCGAGTCATCGTTTAGTCTAACAAAAAACAAGCGGTCCCTAACAGAGTAGGAACCGCCAAATGAACCTTAATTTCCTGTCACATCGACAAATGGATCCGACTTCGGTGTCTTCTCCTCGAGTGGCGTTTGTTTATCCGGCGTCAACTTCGTCAAATCCGGACGATAATACGACTCGATCTCGACTGTGAATGAGAGCATCTCATCCTCAAGTAAGACTGTTCCACTGCCTGGACCCGGCTCTTCCGGTCCCGACAACTGGATTTGGCGTAAGACCGTGATTCGATCCGTCCGCTCGATTTGCTTCAGGAATGCCATTAATTCAACATACGACGGGGCTTCGACTGTTAGTGATGCCGGAAGCGGTGTTGCATTCGCTGTGGTCGTTCCCGTCGTTGCAGATGAAGCTGCAACTGCCTGATCAGACTCCGTCGCCATCGCTCCGTCAACAGCAGGTGTTGAGGTCACCGGTGACTGTGGTGCTGTCTCTGTCGCCTGACCAAACGTGATCGACTGGACTTTGACACCAGCAATCTGACTCGATGCGTTGATCGCATCGATGACATCATCGTTCGATGCCGTCACCGGGACTTTTTGTTGGAGAAAACTCGACTCAGCGACGTCGACTTTCTGCTCGTTCGCTTTCGCTTGTTCGAGTACCATCTGTTCCCGCTTCAGCGTCGCTTCTTTTTCTTGCAACATTTGGTGTGTCGTATAGGTCGTATAACCGAAGTAACCAACCGCACCGAGGACGATCAAGATCGTTAGACCGAGGAGGATGAAGCTACTATAACGTTTCAATTGTCCGTCACCTCCTCGATTTCAGTCGTTACATTCGGATCAGTCGTCTCCGTCGTATCGGTCTCAGGAGTCGCTTCCGTCGAGCCATCCGTTTCCGATTCAGACGGCTGATCTTCTTTTGGTACTTCCAGATCAGCCTCGTTCGTCTCACCTTTGACGACTTCCGTCGGGTTGACGTTTAACGAGAATTGTCCGATATAACGGGGTTCTTCTGATTTGGCATCGTCAGACGGTGTAATTTCCGTCGTCGGGACTTCTTGTCCGGTCGTCGGATCAACCGTCGTTGTCGTGACGACGTCGGCCTTTTCGTTCATCGTTCGTGTCGTCACACTCGTAAGATTCGTTCCTGAGAAGACTTTATCCGTCAGTAACTCGCGATAAAAATCGTTCAGTTCATCAAGTGTCTCGAACTGGGTCGTCATCGTCACGGCATGATCTGCACCGTACGCAAATTGAAGAATGTAACCGCGTTCCGGGAGATAACGGGTAATCCGCTCAAGTGTTGGTACAGCAGGACGAGGCGTCGTCTCAAGTCCTTCGACCGTCTGTTTAAGTTGTGCAACTTCTTGTTTCGCCGATTGATCCGATTCCGACTGCAGCTGACGAACGATCTGGATTTGATCATTCGTCGATTCGACGCGATCCGCGAATTGATCGGTTTGCCAGTAGAGATAGCCACCGGCGAGTCCCCCGAACAATAAGAGGATCAATGAAGCGACGAGTGGGTACTTCGGTGCTTCATCGTTTTCGGGTAACAAGTTGATGCGGTCTTTTCGCGGTGAAGCAAGACCAGCAAGCGGTAAGTAGGCTCGTGGAATCGACTGTCCGTCGATCGTCATCATGTCAGGAATCTCATCAAGGTTTAAATCGAAGTTCGACCGGAAACGCGTCGCCAGTTCATCTCGGAACGGGAAGTCGCCGGCAAGGACGACGTTCGTGATTTCCCGTCCTTCGCGCGCGAGCGAAAAGCGATAGAAATCGAGCACTCGTGAGAACTCGAGCAACATCTCGTCTAAGACGAGTTCAACCGTCGGATCATCCGAACGGTAACGATAATGCAATTGATCATCGATGACATCAACATCCCACGCGTCAGCCGCAAACGTATCAACGGAGCGAATCAGACGCGGCACGTGATCTTCGATGATGATCAACTGGTGGTTCGTTGCATTCGCATTCCAGATCAATAATGTATCGGCTTCTGTCGTGACCGGATGATGGGCTTCGATCCCGAAATAGGTCGCGAGTGGTTGAGGTTCAGCTGCGACCAGTCGTAAATGCTTTTGTTTGAACAGTTGCGTATATTGCTTCAGCGCCTCGTTTGGCGCGGCATAGAGCATGATTTCTCGCTTGCCGTCTTCTTCCAGAACCGTGTAATCAAAATACGGTTCTTCAAACGGCAAGACGATACTATGTCCAATTTCCATGAATAAGTAACCGCGGATTTGATTCGTCTCGATCGTCTCCGGGATATCAAGTTTCCGAGCGAGAACGAGTGAACCATCGAGTGCCAGCACCGCTTGCGAGCCACGTGGTACTTTCAGCTTCGTCAGTAACCCGTCAAAGATGAAATCAAGCGAGGCTTCGGGTTGCAACCAGCCTCCTTGCAGTGTTCCCGGCGGCAGCGCGACGACTGCCTGGCGCTTGATGACGCCTTTTTTGACGACTGCACCGAAAATTGCGACATCGGTGAAATTAAAGTAGATATATGTACCTTTACGCCGTTGCGCCATATGTACGTTCTTCCTTTCTTAAAGCAGTAAATCGAGGTACCACGATACCCAATCATCCGCAAAATAATATGTCAGTAAGGTCCCGACGGCAATCGACGGGACGAAGGGAATTGGTTGTTTCCGTTTCACGCGTCCGAGTCCAAGTAACGTTAAACCAAGAACGGAACCGACGAATGCCGAGACGAACAAGGCAATGACGACGTGAAGCGGTCCAAGGAAGATTCCGAGCAGTCCGAACAGCTTGACATCCCCTGCTCCCATACCACGCCGGGAAGCAAGAAAGATGACAAACAATAGAACGAACCCGACGATTCCACCAATAATTGGATTATACCAGTTTTCGAGTGGAGAAAGGTAGCGCACAATCAAGGCAATCGGTAAAAAGATCAGCAAAATTTTATTCGGGATCAGCATGTAGGCTAAGTCCGACATCGTCAGGATGAACAGTAGGCTTGTCAGGACGAGCGTCAATGCGAGTTCCATCGACCAGCCGAACTGCCAGAAGGCATAGGCATAGAGGATTCCTCCGAGTAATTCAAGCGCTGGATACTTGATTGAGATCGGTTGTCCGCAAGAGCGGCATTTGCCGCCAAGCAGTGCATAGCCGAGTACTGGCGTCAGTTCGAGCGGTCCTAAGACATGTCCACACGTCGGACAATGAGAGCGCGGATGAACGATCGACTCCCCGACCGGAACGCGCAGACCGACGACGTTCGTAAACGACGTGATGAGTAAGCCTAATAAGAAAAAATAAACCGTGAAGACGATCGTCATGACACGACCTCCCTTTCAAAAAAGTTCAGAAAAAAACCCCCGAGGAGGGGGTGGTAATTATTACTTTTCTTTTACTCCACTGCGCTTTAATGCTGAAGGAGCTGAAGCACTAAAATAAGTATAATCTGTTGATTTACTAGTTAACGTGACTGCATATGTGTATGAACCATTTTTCTCAGTGACAACTACATATGAATCTTTATAGTCTGCATCAGAGTTCAATGCATCCTTCATATCATCAATATACTTTTTCAAAGAGTCTGTGCGTGGTGCTGCTGCAGTACCTTTAGTAACATCGTTAGCCACGATAGCGTCGTTATTGTCATTAACCCCAACTTTTACTGTTTCACCAGGCTGAACAGGATTCGAAGATGTATAAAGTTTTGCTGCAGCTACTAATTGCTTCGCATCCGAAACAACTGCATCCTTACGTGAGTTCTCGATCAATCCACCGATTGCGACGACAGCGATTGCTGCAATGATTCCTAAGATAACGACGACGACAAGTAACTCGATCAATGTCAGTCCGCGCTCATCGCGCATTTGTTTTGCATCTAACCATATTTCTTTTAACCGTTCTACCATTTCATTATGCCTCCCTAGTACTTTTTGACTGTTCTTGGCTAGTAGGTAATACTATCCAGACGAATACTATTATAGTAGCACCATATTTTTTGTAGATTATGCCTTTTTTTCACAACAGGTAAATGTTTTTACAATTGTCAACTTGCTTGGATATCTGAGTAAATTTTAAACATTGGTACGACGACAGCAATGACGATGACACCAACGATTGCTGCTAAGACAACAATCAAGAGTGGTTCAATAATCGACTTTAATCGGTCTGTCGTCGTCTCGACTTCCGTCTCATAGAAGTTCGCGACTTCTGTCAACATAGTATCAAGACGCCCAGATTCTTCTCCAATCGCAATCATCTGTGTGACGAGCGGTGGAAAATATTTGTTTTTCTCAAGCGGCTCATGCATCGGAATTCCGCGTGACATCGCTTCATTGGCGCCGGCGATCCCCTTTCGGATGATCCGATTCGTGACGATGCGTTCCGTAATGTCGAGCGATGCCAGGATCGGGACCGAAGCGTTCAACAATACCGATAGTCCACGTGTCATCAAGGCGATTTGTGATTTTTGAATCAATGGACCAAAGACTGGAATCATCAACAAGAAGCGATCAAAGAATAAGCGTTGACGTTCGTTTTTTAAATTGAAATACAGTAATCCAATCAATCCGAATGCAATCAACAGCATCACCCACCAATAAGCGACGAAGAAGTCGGATACGGCGACGACGAGCTTCGTGATCAACGGTAGTTCACTACCGAGCTGATCGAAAATTGACGCAAACGTCGGCACGACATTCATCATCAAGAAGACGACGACGCCAACGGCAACGAGTGAAACGACCGCTGGGTAGATCAATGCCGAGATGACCTTCCGTTTGATTTCATATTGTTTCTCAAGTTGAGTGACGATGTTATCGAGTGCTTCCTCAAGATTACCACTCGCCTCTCCCGCCATCGCCATACTGACGAAGAATGTATCAAAGACACGTGGGTGTTTTTCGATTGCTTGTGAAAACTGGATCCCACTCCGCAAGTCATCTTCGACCTCAACGAGTGCGCGTTCGAGTGGTTTCGACTCCGTCTGCTTTCGGAGAATTTCCGTCGCTTTGACGATCGAAACACCGGACCGCACGAGGGTCGCGAACTGACGCGCATACATGACGAGATGTTCGATTTTCGGTTTGGCACTGAGGAATGTAATCTCGGTGTTCAACCCTTTTGATTCTTGTTTTTCAAGCGAAGTGACAGCAATCTGATCCGTCCGCAACCGTTCTGCAGCTTCTCGTTTCGTCAGTGCTGTAATCTTGCCTTTCTTTCGTTTGCCGGCAATCGTCCGACCTTCATAAATGAATACTGCCATGTGTTCACCCCGATATGTACGGTGATGCAGCAGAAGCCGGAATCAAGCCCCGACTGACGAGATCCTGCAATGCCATCTGCATCGTCTGCATGCCGTATTGTTTACCCGTCTGCAGGACGGATTGAATCTGATATTCCTTACCGGTCCGAATCAAGTTCGAGACAGCTGGTGTATCGACCATGATCTCGAGTGCTGCGACGCGTCCTGAACCGTCCGAACGTGGCATTAAGCGTTGCGAGACGACGCCCGCGAGGACATTCGCGAGCTGAGCCCGAATTTGGTCTTGTTGCTCTGACGGGAAGACATCGATGATCCGGCTGACCGTCGAGGCAGCCGTTGACGTATGGACCGTTGCAAAGACGAGGTGACCCGTCTCTGCTGCCGTTACGGCGGTCGCGATCGTTTCAAGGTCTCGCATCTCTCCGAGCAAAATGACATCCGGATCTTGACGGAGCGCTGACCGTAACCCGGTTGCGAAGCGCGGTGCGTCAATTCCGATTTCTCGCTGATCGATTAGACTTTTATGATGACTATGTAAATACTCAATCGGATCCTCCAGCGTAATGATCCGTTTATACATCGTCTGATTGATTTCATTAATCATCGCTGCAAGCGTCGTCGATTTCCCGGAACCCGTCGGACCTGTCACGAGAATCAAGCCGTGTGGTTTCGTTAAGAATCGTTTTAAGACAGGCGGCAACGCTAACTGCTCAAGCGTTGGCACCTCGGTCGGAATCGTTCGAAACGCCATTGACAAAGCGCCTCGTTGGTAAAAACAGTTGACCCGGTACCGCGCGACACCGGTCACACCGAACGAAAAGTCGATGTCCCGGTCCTGTTTCAACTGTTGATACATCTCTTCCGTAATCAACGATTGGACAAATCCATCAATGATGATCGGTTTCATCTTCTCTGTTCCAAACGGTGTCAACGTTCCGTTGATCCGAAAGACGGGTGGTGATCCTGCCGTTAAGTGAACATCGGACGCTCCTCGTTCTTTTGACGAACGTAAAATGTCTTCGATTTGTGCCCGTTCGATCGTACTGTTCATTCTGAAATCACCGTCCGTAAAATCTCTTCTGTCGTCGTGATTCCGTCCGCGACCTTTGATAGACCATCTGCAAGCAGGAACCGTTGACCTTGTTCCTTGACGTACGCTGTAACATCACTTTCCGTCGATTGATTCATGATCATCCGGCGTAATACCTCGTCGACCATGATAACCTCTTGAATCGCAACCCGTCCGCGATACCCCGTCATATTACAAGACGAGCACCCACGTCCACGCATGACCGTCGTTGCTTCAATTCCTTCTTGATTAAATAATTCTTGCTCTCGTTTTGAAATCGGATGGACTTCGCCACAATCACGACAAACACGGCGAACGAGTCGTTGTGCAATCAATCCACTGACAGAAGCAGCTACGAGGAACGGTTCCACTCCCATGTCGATCAATCGCGTAATCGAACTAACGGCAGAGTTCGTGTGCAAAGTCGAAAGAACTAAGTGTCCTGTCAGCGAGGCACGAATCGAAATCTCAGCCGTCTCAATATCTCGAATCTCCCCGACCATGACGACGTTCGGATCCTGACGAAGGATCGAGCGAAGACCACTCGCAAACGTCAAACCAATCTTCGCATTGACTTGAACCTGGTTGATCCCATCGACCTGGTACTCGACCGGATCTTCGACAGTGATGATGTTGCGCGACTCGTCATTCAACTCATTTAAGGCGGCATACAACGTCGACGATTTCCCGGAACCGGTCGGACCAGTAATCAAGATAATCCCGTTCGGACGCTTCAACATCTCCCGGAACTGTGCTTCATTCCGCGAACTAAAACCGATTTTTGAAATCGAGATGTTCGAGTTCGAGCTGTCAAGAATCCGGATAACGACCTTTTCACCGTAAACGGTCGGCAAGGTCGAGACACGGAAATCATATGGTAATCCGTTAAAGACATATTTAATCCGTCCATCCTGTGGCAAGCGTGACTCGGTGATATCTAGTTCACTCATGACCTTGATCCGGGTCGTCAGAATGCTTTGGATCTGTTTCGGATAGTTGTTCTCCGTTCGTAATTCTCCATCAATCCGGATTCGGATCGTCATCGACGTTTCCTGTGGATCCATATGAATATCTGATGCACGCTGGGCAATCGCGTTCTCTAAAATTTGATTGACGAGCCGGATGATGGGTGCATCTTCGCGTGTCACGACATCACGGGATTGATCCGACTCCATCATGTCATCGGATTCGAGTAGCTCCCGTAACGACGAATCAATGTCGTAGTATTTCAGGATCGTTCGTCTGATTTCGTCACGCGTCGCGATTCCGACATCGATTGATAGACCGGTCTGCATCCGCAAATCATCGATCGCGATCAAATCCATCGGATCCGCCATAGCGATGAACAAACGATTTCCTTCCCGGTAGACCGGGACGAGTGTATGTCGCTGTGCGAGGTCTTTTGAGATCAGTTTCGTGACGGCGACGTCAACTGGATAGTTGTACAGCTGGATGATCGGAATCTTCAATTGGTGATGTAGCGCCTCTAGTAATTGTTGTTCCGTCAAGTGACCAAGTCGAAGGAGTGCATCCCCGAGTTTTTCGGTCGACCGTTTGACCGTCAACGCCTCTTCGACTTGTTGCTCCGTCACGAGGCTTTCTTCGATCAACATTTCCCCTAAACGTTTTCGTTTCATTGCCATTTAACGTGTCATCCTTCCGCGTGCCATGTTTCTTCTTCCTCTAACACATCCGGTTTTTGATGTTTTTCATCCATTACACTCGTCACTGCTGCCGTCAACAGACATAAGACGACAATTCCGACTAAAACGAGTGGGTTCGTAATCCAGTCGAGCTGGATGCTGAAGTAGATCAACGTCACGATCAAGATCGCCGCAACGGATAAAATCGCCTTTGTCGTCACAGTCGTCACGTAAGGGATCGTCACCGCAAACATCAGACCACAGATGATTGTCGCTAGACCGATGATGATACCGAGTTCAATTGCTATCGTCGTCCAGTTCATCTTGTTTCCTCCTTCTTATCCGACAGGTTCCCCTGTTGTTTCACCTTCTACTGGTGAAGCAGGATCACCCGTTTCATTACTATCAGGTGTATCGGGTGACGTCGGACTTGTCGGAGACGTTGGTGTATCTGGCGTCTCGACGCCATCTGTCTGCGGCTCATCCGTTGTTTGGTCATTATTTGTATCCGTTGAATCATTGGAATCATTCGTATCTGTCGAATCATCGGAGTTCGTGTCGTCTTCCGGTTCAGGTACGACGACAGGTGCTTGTTCTTCTTGACTACTCTTTGTGACGATTGCCGGGATGGCGCTGTAGAAATCAAGAGACAATAACTGCTTCTTCTCCCCTTGAGCCGTCTTCGTCACGCGATAGACTTCAATCGATTTCCCTTCTTCTCCCGCTTGTGTATCACTCGTCGTTCCTGCGGTGAGCGTTGCAGAATAACGTGTGATCGTCCGGAATGGAATCGTTTTTTCGCCTTCAAGGACGGTCGTGACCGTTTCTTTGAACGGTGTGCCTCGCAATTCAAGCGTGACATCGCTTCCGTTTTGGGTCGCAATGACACGATAGATGGATGCTTGTGTATTACGAACGGCAAAATCTGTTTTTTCGTCAATTTTGACATCGTATCCCAGTGTGACGCCGTCTGGTAATGCCGCATGCGGCATCCGTTCGACGATTTCAAATGGCGTTTTTGCAAACAATTCGTATAACTTGCTACCGACATACGATCCCGCGACTGCATCCATACCGTACGTCTTGACATTCATCAATTGTCCCGGCTTGATTTCCACATTCATCATTGCTGTGATCATCTGTTCTTCAGCAGCAGAACGCGTCGAGAACGAAACCGTTGAAACGACCTCACCTGTTGGATCGACTGCAGCATCCGATTGAGCAGGATCAAAGTTTCCTTCCTGTAACGTTTTGCTCGTATCGATTAACCATGTCTTAAAGGTAACGAGTTGCTCATCCGAGTAACTGATTGGCTGCGTCGCTAGAAAATTCTCAAGCGACGCTTCATCTACCGTCACCATCAAGTCTCCGCCTTTTTTCAAAGAAGCTTTTTTGACAGAATCAGCGGCGTTGATCGTCACGACTTCTGTTGGAATCGGTGTCGTCTCTTCTCCCGTTCCAGTCGTCAGCGGCGTTTTCTTCGTCCACTCCGTAATCGCTTTCTCAACTTTCGATTGTGCTTCCTTTCGATCCATGCCACTGACTGGAACCGATCCAATCCGTGCCGTCTCAGAAAACGTCGTAGGTGCCGTTGCTTTACCGGTAAAGGAAATCAAGGCAAACGATGGTACGTAAATCAGAGCTATTAGTACAAGGAGTAAAAGTGTATGTATAACAAAACGCTTCGGATTAATCATCATCTGTTTCCTTTCTGTATGAATTTAATCATTTCAGGTGCCTAGTATTTCCATTATAATGAATATTATGATGAAACATAAGTCCTATCCTGACAAATCCTTTCATGATCTGTGAATAGGTGCTGTTTTTGATTTTCTAGAAAATCATTTAGGATCTTTCATCCTCATCTATCATGAAGTAGAGGTGAATCCATGCAACGCGAGCAAGGCGGTTTTTCGCTAATCGAAGTATTAGTCAGTATTACGATCTTATCTATCATATCGGTCTCTCTGATCAGCATTTTTTCTCAGTCACTAGCTGCCTCACGCGACAGTACAGAGTTGACGTTTGCGAATTATTTGGCAAAAAACGCAACCTCTTATATCAAGCGAGAAGCTTTAGAAGCGACAAGTGATGAACCCTTCGCCTTCAGTTCTCTATCTACACAGGCAGACAAAGCTACTTATCTGAATGGAAATTATGTCATTCCAGAGCCTACGTCTCCTTCTTGTGAACTATCGGCTATTTGCTCATCAATCTTTACTAATCCTGAAATCAATAATATTGCCTTTGAAGTCAAATACAGCGTGACTCCTCGGAAACTCGAAGGAGTCGTTAATCCGAATCTTCTGGACCTCCATGTATTCGTTTACATAGAAGGAACAACTGAACCGATTACATCATTGAAAGGATCGATTACGAATGCGACGCTCAATCAAAGTTTTCCGACAACAAAATGACGGCTTCTCGCTCGTCGAACTACTCGTCGCCATCGTCATCGCCTCGATTTTCAGTGCTGTCATCCTGACGGTATTCATCTCTGGTACGAAAAGCTTTCGGGCAACAGGAATCATCAGTGAACTGCGTAGTGAAGCTGATAGCCGCGTCGGTATCATATTAAATGAAATCGGTGGATTTGATGCAATCCGAATCGATGAAGCAAAACAGCTATCGTTTTATAAAAGAACACTTCCTGTCTTAAACGCCGACACCGGTCTACTTGAACGCGCCAGTGGATTTGAACCTTTTAACGCAACAGAAGAAGCATCTTCTTCAGAGAAGGAAGTGACACCAGTTCGTTATACGTTCGCAGAACAAACTTTAGACAGCACCGAACTAACGTACGAATCGACACCACAGTCGATCGACGACCAAACGGAATTACTTCAAACTTTTAAGTTATCGAGTCCCGAGTATCAAACCATTACATCAGGAACATATCCGGGGCGCTATGTCATTCACGGGATTTTAACGATTACAACTACGATTCAATCGACAGATCAAGAAGAAGTCCAGACCTTCACGAGTACGATTGGATTTTAACTCAGAAAGGAACACGGTATGCGTAAATCCGAACAAGGCTATACATTACTTTTCGTTCTTGTGACTTTAACCGTCCTGTCCGTTCTCGCTGTTGCGACGATTGGCATCAGTTTACAGTCAACTCGCCTAACCGAAATCCGCGAGACGGATATCGATGTCGAGACGACGACACAAAATGATCTTGATTTAGCAGTCGCCTCCCTCCAAAACATTGTTTCAAAGACGACCGGGACTTCACCAACGACTTCTTCTCAAGCATTGTTTGAGAATCTCGACAGTTCTATCGTCTTACCTTTAAAAACAATCGTTCCGAACGTGACCGTCAAGCTAAATGAAGCCGCATCGAACGTTCGTGTCAAAGCGCTTGATTTAACAGCGACAGTTTCAAAACAAAAAGGCGATCAGCCGGCAATCAAAAAAACGTATCGACAACGTGTTTATTTGTCTGCGATTCCTAGTTTTTTGTACTATACGTTAGGTTCAGATGATCAAGTCATCTTAAATGGCGCTCCCTTGATCGAAGGTAATATTTTTTCCCGCAACGCTCTGCAAGCAACTGCGACCCCGATATTTAAATACAACGACGAGGATGGAATCTTCACTAATACAAAAGCACTTCCTTATATCGCAGGTCAGGTACGCGTTTTTCAAGAGAAGAATCAGCCATTACTGAAGTGCGGAGATTACCTTGTGTGTGATAAAACGATTTTTGATCCTAAAGGTGAGACAGAATTAGTATCAACGAAAGAAACACTCGTTCCGTTCGATTTCGATTATGCGTTGAACGATTTTCTGAAACTACCGGTGAATACGCCTCTTACACAAGTCGCGTCTACATTAAAAAATTCCTCGATTCCGCAGTCTATACTAACAGGACCTTTTTTAACAGAACTTGATACGAAGCGACAAATGATTAGTCCAGCATTAAACACAGGTAATACCGTGACGTTGACAGATGATCTTGTTCAGGAAACACTCGAACCTTTAATCATTAACGGGAATTTAACAATTTCTTCTTTGAACCCTTTGACCCAACCGCTTGAAATCAAGCGTCCTCTCGTCGTTCTTGGCAACTTACTGATTCGAGGAAATGTTGGGTTTGCAACGACGATTTATGCGACCGGGACGAGTCGCCTGGATGACGCAAACATTCAAGGGCTGACTTCAACAGCTAAACAAAATACATTGATTTTACTCAGTAAAGGAAATCTCGTTATTAACCGCGTCAATAAATTTTCGACGCCTCAAACGACTACACCTGATTTAAATGCCTTTCTATATAGTGATGACAATCAAAAAAATACGATTTACTCTGTAGGTTCGACGATGAATGTACGCGGTGGCATTTTTACGAAGGGTAATCTAGAAGTCAACGCCTATCGTGGAAAATTGGATTTACCAGAAAATGCGTTTCCTGCAAACGTAAGAGAACTCGAAAAACTGATGGTCGCTAACAAATCATCTGACTTTGAAGCATCCCGTCTACGCATGGCGTATGATGCGACGGTATTAAAAAATCCAACCGCATTACTTCCACTCAATCGAGCAGTTCAATTGTATGTCGAAACACCAAAGCGCGTTCAACCGTAACACACATAAAAAAGAGTCATTCGTCTCAGGCGAATGACTCTTTTTTCTAGAATTTTGTTGCTCGATATTCCTTAGCGAGCTTTTTCACCTTTTTGCTTTCTACCGTTGCTCCGTTCTGTTCTAACATGGCGTACAAATCTTTTCGATTTTGTTTGACCGTTTCATAGACCGGTTTCTCTTTCCCACGATTCGAATCAGCTCCTGCTTCTAACAACAGTTCAATCGCTGCCTCATTTTGATCTAGTGTCGCATAAAAGAGTGGTGTATGACCAAAGTCATCGATCCGATTGAGCTCTTTTTTCGACGCTTTTTTTATCAAAAGAGCATACGCATCAATCGATCGATTCACACTCGTTGCAACATGAAGAACCGACTGACCTTGTGCATTCAATTGGCTGATTTTTGCACCTTCTGCCAACCATTCAGCGACCGTGCTACGTGGCGCGAACTGCGCCGTATAAAACCAGTTCGCTTTATTTTTTACGGTCTGCTCATCAAGAAGGAGGTTTGCTTTGTCAAAAGCGAGTGTTTCCTGGAAGCGACGGATGTAACGATTTTTCTCCTTTGTTGATAAAGAAGTATCTTTTAATGCGTTCGCAAGTCGTTCTGGTTTTTCTGAACGCAGTCCTTGTTCCAGTGCTGCTTGTTGATTTGATTTCGTAACATATATCGCTCCCCCGATTCCAATGATGATTAAAATCAAGAGGACGACAATTATTCGTCTGCGTTTCATATATAGCGTCCCCACTTCTTAATAAACATCTCCATCCAAGTCTGATGTTCCTGACTCAGAACCGATCGTCACCTTGAATGTCGTCGTTAGTGGTGTTTTTTGATTGTCTTTCATGACTTCGAACACATCTTTATTTTCTTTTAATGCTGTTACCTTGATACGTGCTACACCTGGACGAAGTGGTTGTAGCGCTTGTCCTGTTGGATCAATTTTGACGTATTCCTTACCCTGAAGCACTTCCAACCGATAGAAGCGTTCCGTCGTCGTCACTGGGAACCAGCGCAGAATCGGTGATTTCTTATCATCCTTCATCGTCATCGCGATATCATCGGCTGTCAGATTAAGTGGGTTCTCGCGTACCCGTACGAGCGTCTTCGCGACTGTATCTGGGAAATCCGTCAATGTGAGTAACGCTTCGACCGGACCGTTTGGTGTGCCAGTTTTACCCGTGATCGTATAACCCGATGCCGTCTGTTTCAATTCAATTGCATTACTAACAGTTGAAGTCGTAAATGGTAATGGATAGTTCGGATTGAATGTCGCCGTTACATCTTGATTCGATCCAACCCACAGTTCCAGATTACTTGGGGAAACGGATAATTCCGGCAACTTGACTTGAATCGTATACGTCGTTGATTGGGCAAGATAAGTCGAGCTTCCAGCTGTCGCAGGTACGACCGCTTTGACCGTGACTATGCCTGGTG
Source organism: Exiguobacterium sp. s191 (assembly GCF_018618955.1). Classification (NCBI taxonomy): domain Bacteria; kingdom Bacillati; phylum Bacillota; class Bacilli; order Caryophanales; genus Exiguobacterium; species Exiguobacterium sp. s191. The sequence continues at coordinate 1,549,948 of NZ_JACSNC010000001.1, forward strand.
TCTTTCCTGTCAACTCCAACGTATTCTTAGTTAAGCCACTTGTCGTAACACGCGAATCGTTCGTTATGATCCATTGAATCGGCGTGTTGCTTCCCGATACCATCGAAGCGATTCCTGTCATTGATTTTGTTTCGCCGACATATAACGTATCTGGCACGTTTCGGACGATGAGTCCTCCGAACACATCATTGATGACGAGTTCAGAAGTCGCCGTCAACTCCTTACCGTTTCCGACTGGTACGACAAGTTTAATCTGTGTCGTCCCGACTTTTTTCGGTTTAATGACACCAGCTTCATCGATGGATGCGATTTCTGAATCTACGATTGACCATTTTAACGTGCCGTACTGACTACCTATAGGACTGATTTCTGGTAAAACTTTATATGATGGTGTCGTGATATCCATCTTGACGGACGGAATTTTCGCACTTGTCGCATAGGATGGTGTCAGTGCATAACCAATCGTCGGAAAAGCTTGTGGATCATTGGTGACAGTTGTTGATTTATCTTTTCCGTTCTTTTTATCTCGGTAGACGTTTTTCGTTGATGTCAGCGTATTATCTTTTTTATCAAGTACATGAACTCCTGCATTATCTTTGGCACGTACTTTGACAGTGAATGTTACTTCTGATTGATCTGCGATCCATTCACCCTTATGAACACCTGAAATCGCCTCATCGTATTCGATATCCGGGAGTCTCCCTTTAATCGTCTGTCCTGTAATATTCGCTCCAGTCAGACCAGTCGTTGATAAGATTTCAAGATTACTTGGAAATTGTTCGTTGAACAGGATATTTTCCATCGTCACCGAGAATTGTCCCATGATGTATCCGTTGTTACCAATGGCATCCTTTTGCATCATTGGAGACGTTTTGACGATGTAGGTGATATCCGCTGTTTCCCCTTTTGGAATCGTAGCTGGATCAATCGAGCGTGACAGGACGAAAGGCATAGATGCAGCCGGACGAACGACTTGAACCGTTCGTGTCTCAATTGTTTTGGCACCTCGTTGATCCTCTGCTTCAATACGGATCGTCACGCTCGTTTTTCCTTTGAGCTTTGAATCGAACGATTGACTGACGAACGAGTTATTTTTCAATTTATTGTTTTCAAAAACTTTCTCATCATCAATGTAGATGCGCGTCTTTAACTCACGATCTTGTAGGTCGTAGTCGTTGACTTGATACGAGATAGTCAACGGTTCGTTCTCGAGGTAACTTGATTTATCCGTTGGTAAGATGTTCTTGATGAGCGGCTTATGGTTCGCACCAATGAACGCTCGGTACATCGTGTTTGAGAATAGTTCTTTTTCTTGTTGTTGATTGAAGCTCGAAGTATGCCCTGCTCCTGAATACGTAACGTTTCCTTTGGTATACATATAATAGTGGTTGCGTGCATCACCAATTGTTCTTCCGGCAGCCTGATTCGAACTACTGAGGTTGTTTTCACGGATGTTATACCATGGAATCAAGTCCGGTTGTTCAAGATCCAGACCAAAGTATTGATTGTGTGTCGTTGCGATAGCAACCGTATCAGCTAAGGCAAATGGATAAGAAGTCATGACGCCCGCATTTTGTTTGACTGCTTGACCCGATGTTCGAGGTGCCGCGTACCCCATGTTCGTAAAGTTCTTTTGACCTGCGAGATCCGCAAACTTTGTTTCCCAGAATAGCTCTGGTTTGCTGGATTGTGCCGGTCTAAAGATCGTATCATGTGTCAACATCAATCCTTGCCCCGTATTCGTGAAGTTAAGAATAGCATCTGATGCAGGGTCACTGAGTGAAGCTGCACCATACGAATCTTGAAAACCGAAGATTAGCATATCATAGGATGTATTTATATTTTTACTGGCATACGTTTTGTTAAACGTGTCCGCAGAAATGACTTCTACATTAAAGTCATATAACCCATCTTGTTTTAGTAAAGTTCCTGAGTTCATAAAACCGTTGATTGAACCGGTCGTTCCGGAACGCGTGACTTGTAAAATTTTTGCTTTAGCTTCTTGGTCCTGCATTAAAAAGCTTCCCATTTTATAATCCGTCAGTCCATCTTCACTTACGAGTCGAATCATCCAATTGCGTGGTCCCGTATAGCTTGGTGCATCAAAGCGATACGATACTGAACCAGAAACCGTAGCTACTTTCTCATCGACTTTCTCCGACTCATCGAATTGGTCGTTACTATTAAAGTCAATATACAACTGGACACGTGTATTAGCCGTAGTTTGATCAAGCGTAAAATTAAAATCAATTGGTTTATCTGGTGAAGCCGGTGCTGCTTTATCCACCGATGTTAACGATTGACCAGCCTGCGAAACCGCTACCTTGCTTAAACGAGGTCGTTCAATTTTTTCGGATTGTAATCGGGAGACGACCTGTTTTGAATCCGTATAGGCAATCGCAGCACCAGACGTCATGCTTGGCTTAAAAATCGAAGTGAAATTACTCGTTGCATGTGTTAACACATCAGCGTGTAAAAAGACGGGTAATCCTTTTTGAATATAGTTCGTCAAAATCTCATTCGCTTTTAACTTCGTAATATCATTCTCAATTTTACTCGTATTATGTTTTTTGGATGTATCAGATACTGTAATCGAATAACGGTCTGTTCCAGTAAAAATAGATGGATCAAAAACGATCGCATCAAATGCGCCATCAAGTGGAAAACGAGACGCATTCAACTCTTTGACCGTCATCATCTTGATTTCGTATTGACTAGTATTCAAGTCTTTTAACAGTGACAACGATGTAATGGTCGTTCCCGGGTCAATCCGGTTCGTCGTCGACCAGTCATCTCGAATCTCTAAAATCTTAAACTTTTCACCCGTTGCCGCTTTGGAATGTGGCTCATGTATATACGTAAAACTTGAAAAAATCAGTAAGATGGCTAAGGCTAGACGGACCCACTGTTTCATCACTTATCGTCTCCTCATCGTGTCATTGAGATATGGGACTATACTCCCCCATTTCATTATAACGAGAGAATGCGGATTTTCCCTATTTTGTAAAAATGGAAGCGTGATAATGCCGCACTTCACTAATGAAATAGAGTGATCCCGTCACGACGTATGTCCGGTCCATCTCTAATTGATCGAAGAACGCTTCGACCGTCGTCACATTGGCGCCTTCTTGCTGCAACTCCTCTATCGTCCGCGCTCGTGGAAAATCAAACGTCGTCTCATAAATATCTGGAGTAATGCTACGTAACTGTATTAGCATCGCCGTCCGGTCTTTGTCACGCAAAATCGAACAGAGTAACGTCACGGGTTTTGATTCTTCCTTTAAGCGTTCAACAAGTGCCGTGATGCCTTCCGGATTATGTGCACCATCGAGAATGATCCGTGGTTTGCGCGAGATGATCTCAAACCGTCCCGGATGTTTTGCCTCCCGTAATCCTTTTCGGATTGCCGCTTTCGACCACCCAAGTCGCCGCGCACAAATGACGGCATTCGCCGCATTATGGACTTGATGATGACCTTCGAGCCCTAAGCGTGTCTCTGGTATTCCATCATACGTCGCCCAGGTCCCCGTCTCTTTTAAGCGGTAACGAATGATGGCTTCCTGACTCCATTTCAACGTCGCATTCCGGTCCCCGCAATACGCCATTAACGGCACGGTCAGCTCTTCCTGCAGTTTTCCGGCGATGACCGGTGTTCCTTGTTTGATGATGCCGAACTTTTGTAAAGCAATCTCTTGGAGCGTATCTCCGAGAATCGCTTGGTGATCGTGCCCGATTGACGTGATGATCGCGGCGACCGGCTTCTTGAAGACGTTCGTCGAATCATACAGTCCACCGAGACCGACTTCATAGATGACGAAATCGGGACGAATCTGATCAAAATAATAGAAGGCAAGTCCTGTTAATGCCTCGAACTCAGTGACCGTACCGAGTGCCGGATCGATGCGCCCGATGGCCGCTTGAACAGCGATCGCAGATGCGACGAGATCGTCTTCTGCAATCGGTATCCCATTCAACATGATCCGTTCCTCGAACTGAATGATATACGGCGACGTAAACGTCCCGATTCGTAATCCTTCCGCAATTCCCATCTCACGTAAGAACGCAACCGTCGATCCTTTTCCGTTCGTGCCAGCGACATGAATCGTCGGAATCGCGTCTGGGTCAATCTGTAATTCCAGTAACATCGCCTGCATCCGTTCAAGACCCGGTTTGACGCCGAATGCTAGTAAGCTCGATAACCATTCCAATACATCTTCTCGCGTCCTCATGCTGTTCGCTCCTTTAAAAAAAGTGGCTCAAGGAGACTTGAGCCACTGCTGTAATTAGTGTGAGAGTTCGTTGATACGTGCTTCGACAGCTTGACGTTTTTCCGTATAATCAAGTGCCTTCGCTTTTTCTTCATCAATGACATGTGCTGGTGCTTTGCCGACGAAGCCAGGGTTGTTGAGTTTTTTCTCGACCCGTTCGACTTCTTTCGTATACTTGACGAGTTCTTTATTCAAGCGCGCGATTTCTTCCTCGATGTTGATCAAGTCCGCGAGTGGGATGAACAATTCTGCTCCCGTTACAATCGCACTCATTGCTTTTTCTGGCGCCGGCATCTGTTCTTCAATCCGGAGTTCAGACGCGTTCGTGAACTTTTGCAAGTAAGAGCTGTTTGACGACAAGTCGTCTTGAACACGTGCGTCATTCGTCGAGATGAACAGTTGGATCTGTTTCGACATCGGTGCGTTCACTTCCGCGCGGATGTTACGAACCGAACGGATGACGTTCTGAACTGCTTCGAATGCTGGAACAGCTTCCGGGAAGTCGAGTGATGCCTCGCGTGTTGGCCATGCAGCACGTGTGATCGTCTCACCTTCATGCGGTAAGTGTTGCCAGATTTCTTCCGTGATGAACGGCATGAATGGATGCATCAGACGCATGATCCGGTCGAGCGTATAGGCAAGAACCGAACGCGTCGTCTGCTTCGCTGCTTCATCTTCCCCGTTGAGCGGTAATTTCGCCATCTCGATGTACCAGTTACAGAAGTCTTCCCAGATGAAGTGATAGAGAATACGTCCCGCTTCACCAAACTCATATTTGTCCGACAGACGCGTCACATCGTCGATCGTCGTCTGTAAGCGTGTCAAGATCCATTTATCTGCGAGTGACTTCTCACCTGTCAAATCGATCTGATCAAACGTTAGACCATCCATGTTCATCAAGGCAAAACGGCTTGCGTTCCACAGTTTGTTCGAGAAGTTCCATGTTGCTTCGATCTTTTCCCAGTAGAAGCGGAGATCGTTCCCTGGCGTTGATCCTGTCGTTAAGAACCAACGGAGTGAATCGGCACCATACTTCTCGATGACATCCATCGGGTCGATCCCGTTACCGAGTGATTTTGACATCTTGCGTCCTTCCGAATCACGAATCAATCCGTGGATCAAGACGTCTTGGAATGGACGTTGTCCTGTAAATTCATACGATTGGAAGATCATCCGTGATACCCAGAAAGCGATGATGTCATAACCCGTAACGAGTGTTGATGTCGGGAAGTATTTTTGATAATCGGCTGCGTCCGTGTTCGGCCACCCCATCGTTGAGAACGGCCAAAGCGCTGAAGAAAACCACGTATCAAGAACATCGTTGTCTTGCTCCCAGTTCTCGATATCGGCTGGTGCTTCCTTACCAACGTAGACTTCGCCTGTTTCTTTATGGTACCAAGCCGGAATCCGGTGTCCCCACCAGAGTTGACGGCTGACACACCAGTCACGGATGTTTTCCATCCAGCGCACATACGTGTTCTCAAAGCGTTGTGGAACGAAGTTGACCTTGTCTGGTCCTTGTTGTTCCTCGAGTGCTTTTTGCGCGAGTGGTTCCATTTTGACGAACCATTGGAGTGAAAGATACGGCTCAACGATCGCGTCTGAACGCTCCGAGTGACCGACAGAGTGCAAGTGTGGTTCGATTTTGATTAGAACACCTTCTGCTTTTAAATCTTCAACGATTTGTTTTCGGCATTCGAAACGATCCATGCCTTCGTATTTCCCTGCGTTCTCGTTCATCGTTCCATCTTCATTCATGACGAGGACACGTGGTAACTCGTGACGGTTACCGACTTCGAAGTCGTTCGGGTCGTGTGCTGGTGTAATCTTAACGACACCTGTACCGAACTCCATGTCGACATAGTCATCGGCAACAATCGGAATCTCGCGACCAACGATTGGTAACGTGATTGTTTTTCCGACGAGGTGAGCATAACGCTCATCCTTCGGGTTCACGGCGATCGCTGTATCACCGAGCATCGTCTCAGGACGTGTCGTCGCTAGTTCAACGTGACCTGAACCGTCCGTTAGTGGATAGCTGAAGTGATAGAACGCACCTTCGATATCCTTGTAGATTACTTCGATATCCGAGATCGCTGTTTTCGTCGCTGGGTCCCAGTTAACGATGTATTCGCCGCGGTAGATTAAGCCTTTTTCGTAAAGTTTCACGAAGACTTCTTGAACCGCTTCTGACAATCCTTCGTCAAGCGTGAAGCGTTCACGCGAATAATCGAGTCCGAGACCTAGTTTTGCCCATTGTGCACGGATCGTTGACGCGTACTCTTCTTTCCATGCCCATGATTGCTCGAGGAATTTCTCACGACCCATTTCAAGGCGTGATTGTCCTTCTGCCCGCAGTTTTTGTTCGACTTTTGCTTGCGTCGCGATACCGGCATGATCCATTCCTGGTAGGTAAAGGACGTCGAACCCTTGCATCCGCTTCATCCGTGTCAGCATGTCTTGTAACGTCGTGTCCCACGCGTGACCAAGGTGCAATTTACCTGTGACGTTCGGTGGTGGAATGACGATCGTATATGGCTCTTTCTCTGGATCCTGATCGGCTTTGAAATAGTCACCTTTCACCCAAAAGTCGTACCATTTTTCTTCCGTTGCCTGCGGATCATACTTCGTTGGCATTGATAATTCCTGCATCCTGATCGCTCCCTTTTTGTCCATAATAAAAACGGCTTCTCTCGTCCTATGCTAAGGACGAAAGAAAGCCGTTGCTTTTTTCCGCGGTACCACCTTAGTTCATCCAAAATCGGATGCCCTCGAGCCACGTAACGTGTGGAGGACGGATATCGCTCGTAAGACTCACGATACCAGCTCGTGGGGTGACCTTCCTCCTGTTCGCCCGTCACATCTTTCAGCCAAGGATGTGTTCTCTACGCCGGTACAAATACAGGACTACTCTTCCCGTCATCGCTGTTGCCATTTTCTTCTTTACTCATTTTAGCCGAGAGTTCAAGTAATCGTCAAGAACTGCTTAACGACCAAATTCAACTTGGAGTTCTTGGAACGTCAATTCGACGGCTTCGATCGTCCGCTCGATGTCTTCGTCCGTATGGGCGATCGACAGGAAGAGACCTTCGAATTGTGACGGTGGTAAGAAGACACCACGCGCCGCCATCTTTTGATAATACGAACGGAACATCTCAAGGTTCGACGTTTTCGCTTTTTCGAAGTTCGTGACACGTTCATCCGTGAAGAAGACACCGAACATCGCGCCTGCACGGTTCGTCGTCAGCGGAATGTTATATTTCGCTGCAGCGTTCAGGTAGCCTTCTGACAGACGGCTCGCTTTCCGGTCGAACTCTTCATAGTGTTCTGGTTTCAATTGTGTCAGTGTCGCTAGACCAGCTGCCATCGCGAGTGGGTTCCCGGATAACGTACCCGCTTGATAGATTGGACCTTGTGGTGCGATCTGTTCCATGATGTCGCGACGTCCGCCGTAAGCACCGACTGGCATTCCTCCGCCGATGACTTTACCGAGACACGTGATGTCCGGTGTGACACCGAAATGTCCTTGTGCACAGTGGAATCCGACACGGAAACCAGTCATGACTTCGTCGAAGATCAATAAGGCGCCGTTTTCCGACGTGATTTCCCGTAAGCCTTCGAGGAATCCCGGTTCTGGTGGCACGAAGCCCATGTTCCCAGCAGCCGGTTCGACGATGACACCCGCGATATCGTCGCCATGTTTTTCAAAGGCAATCCGAACAGCGTCTAAATCGTTATAAGGAACCGTAAGTGTCATGCTCGCGATTTGCGCTGGAACGCCTGGTGAATCCGGTAGTCCGAGTGTCGCGACACCTGACCCTGCTTTGATCAAGAGCGAGTCGCCGTGACCGTGGTAACAGCCTTCGAATTTGAGGATTTTCGTCCGACCTGTATAGCCGCGTGCGAGACGAAGGGCAGCCATCGTCGCTTCTGTCCCTGAGTTGACCATCCGGACGACTTCGACTGACGGCACCCGACTAATGACGACTTCCGCCATCGCTGATTCGATTTCCGTTGGTGTCCCGTAGCTCCAGCCACGTGTCGCTTGTTCTTGGATCGCTGACGTGACGATTGGATCGGCATGGCCGAGAATCATCGGTCCCCATGACAAGACGTAATCGATATATTCTTTACCATCGATATCATAGAGCTTTGAGCCTTTTGCGTGATCCGCAAAGATCGGTGTCATCCCGACCGATTTATAAGCACGAACCGGGCTGTTGACGCCACCCGGCATGAGCGGGAGCGCCCGCTCGAATGCTTCTTTTGATTTTGAGTTCTGATTAATTAAGCTCATTTCGACCCCTCCAGGTAACGACAAATGTCTTTTGCGAAATAGGTGATGATTAAATCAGCGCCTGCTCGTTTAAAGCCAAGCATCGTCTCAAGGACGATTCGTTCTTCATCGATCCAGCCGTTCAAGGCAGCGGCTTTGACCATGGCATACTCACCCGATACGTTATAGGCGACGATTGGTAAATCGATTCGCTCGCGCACATCACGAATGATATCCATGAACGCAAGTGCAGGTTTGACGATCATGAAGTCAGCTCCTTGATCGACGTCCGCTGTTGCTTCGCGGAACGCTTCGCGACGGTTTGCTGGATCCATTTGATAACCTTTCCGGTCGCCTTCTCCCGGTGCCGAATTCGCTGCATCACGGAATGGACCGTAATAAGCAGACGCATATTTAACGCCATAGCTCATGACCGGAATATGGCTGAAGCCGTTCTCGTCTAAGCCTTGACGAATCGCTGCGACGAATCCGTCCATCATTGATGATGGAGCGATGACGTCGGCACCCGCTCGAGCTTGTGAGATCGCTGTCTTGACGTGAAGCGGTAATGACGCATCATTATCGACCGTACCGTCAGCGACAATCCCACAGTGACCTGTCGACGTATATTCACATAAGCATGTGTCGGCGATGACCGTTAGCTGCGGGGCAACCTTCTTGACGAGACGTGTCGCTTCTTGAACGATCCCATGATCGTGAAACGCACCTGATCCTTGCTCGTCTTTCAAGTGGTCATGCGGAACACCGAATAAGATAACAGATTCGATTCCGAGTGCGACGACTTCTTCAATCTCAGCCGTCAAGTGATCGAGTGATAAGTTGAAGACGCCAGGCATCGAGCTGACTTCGCGTTTGATATCTTCGCCTTCAGCGACGAAAATCGGATAAATCAAATCTGATTTATGCAATTGATTCTCGCGGACGAGTGACCGGAGTGATGCGGTATGACGCAAACGACGGTGACGTGCGTATTCTAATGTGTTCATGCTGATTCCTCCTCAATGATACGATCAATCATGCCGTCTACCGTGAATTCACGGGCGACATGGATCGGTTGAAGTCCGGCTGCTTTTGCTGCTTGCTCCGTAATCGTCCCAATGACGATGAACGTCGTCTGTGGGGATAATGGAGCAATCGCTTCGACAGCGGAAGGACTCTGCAGTCCAATATAGGCGGCAGTTCTGACAAGTGCTTCAGGTAGCCGACGGGTGACGGTTTCATACGTGATGATATCTTCGACCGTATATCGATTCAGGTTTCGTAACTGATCGACCGGTGCTTGCCGCGATCGGTTCCCTCGTGCAAAGACGATATGATCGCCGTCAGACAAGTGTGGTCCGAGTTCTGCGACGAGTGCGTCTCCTGTAAAGGTCGACGGACAGAAGTCTGCTGTTCGACCGTACTTCGCAAGTGCGTCTGCCGTCTTTCGTCCGACGACCGCGATACGCGTTTCTGCTAATTCAGGCAACGCATCAGCAATCCGGTGGACACCATTCGGACTCGTCACGATGAGCCAATCAATTCCCTTCGGCAATGTAAACGAAACCGGTCGCGTTTCAATGACAGGATAATGCACTGACTCGATCGCGACGGCGCGCAGTCGCGCCATCTGCTCGGTCGTCGGTGGTCGGCTGCCCGTGAAGAGTACCTGCTTACAAGTCATCCGGAAGTGTCGCGAGAATCTCACGACCGCCCGAAGCAAGCAGACGTTCGGCAACATCTTGACCGAGTTGCATCGGGTCTAGACCTGATTCGCGCTCGAGTAGGATTTGCTCTCCATCGACGGATCCAATGAATCCGACGAGTGTCGTTGACATGTCTTCGTTGATCGTTGCAAATCCACCGACCGGAACGTGACAACTACCTTCGATCGCAGCTAAGAAAGCGCGCTCTGCGTAAGCTACTTTTTCTGTCATCTGATCATGGATCAGGTGCAAGAGATCACGTACTTCTTGGTCATGTTCGCGACATTCGATACCGAGGATTCCTTGACCGACGGCTGGAATCATGTCATCTGTCGAGAGATATTCCGAGACGACGTCTTCAGACCAACCCATCCGTTGTAGACCAGCTGCTGCGAGTAGGATCCCGTCAAACGGACCATTCTTTAATTTATCGAGTCGTGTGTCGATGTTTCCGCGAATCGATTCGATTTTTAAATCAGGGCGGAGTTTTAGCAATTGCGACCCACGACGTAAGCTACTCGTGCCGACAACCGCACCTTCCGGCAAGGAAGCAAGACCTTCGCCTGTTTTCGTGATCAAGGCATCACGCGCATCGACACGCGCTGGTGTTGCACCGATGATGAGACCGTCCGGTAATTCAGAAGGTAGATCCTTCATGCTGTGAACGGCAAAATCGATTTCTTCGTCAATCATCTGTTGCTCGATCTCTTTTACGAATAATCCTTTACCGCCGACTTTCGAGAGCGTCACATCCAAAATACGGTCCCCTTTTGTGATGATGTTCTTGATTTCGAACTCATACGGCGCGCCGGCTTGTTTCAACTGGTCAATGACCCATTTCGTCTGTGTCATCGCTAGCTTCGAGCTTCGCGATCCAACAATGATTTTTCGCATGCTAAAATCCCCCTGTACAATGATAAAGGGGCGGCACAAGTCCGCCCCATGCATTTTCTATTGTAACACAAATCGTGCTTTGTTCACCGGTTCACAGCTTTTGCGGAAGGTGCCGTCTCTTCTGATGTCATGACGTCATCTTCGAGCCCTTCAAACAAGTCTTCGTTTAATGCAAACGTATCCATGAACTGCGCAATCCGCTCATCGGCATCTGGCTTCGCTGCCGCATCTTTAATATAAGACAACGGTTCACGCAACAACTGGTTGATGATTGATTTCATGTGTTTGCCAATGACGGTTTTTTCACGTTTCGACATCTCCGGTAATTTCCGTTCCAAGCTTTGCATCGTTTCTTGTTGAATCCGTAACGCCTGGTCTCGTAATTCCGTGATGATCGGTACGACACCAAGTGTCGTCATCCAACCTTCGAACTCAGCGATTGCCGCTTCAATCCGTTGTTCGATCTTCGCCGCTTCCTTCATCCGTTCCGCCATGTTTTGTTGGACAATCGATGTCAAATCATCGACATCATACAAATGAACACCTGGCAAGTCACCGACGGTCGGTTCAATGTCGCGTGGTACGGCGATATCGATCAAGAGGAATGGACGATCGTGCCGGAACAACTGTGCAGCCGCGATGTCTTCGCGTTTGATGATGGCACGTTTTGCACCCGTTGAAGAGATGACGATGTCTGCCCGAAGCAAACCGCACTGCATCTCGTTAATCGAATGTGCCGATCCTTCGAACCGATTCGCGACCTCTTCTGCTTTAGCTAACGTCCGGTTAAAGACCGTGATATCGCGTGCCCCTGCTTCATATAGGTTAAGCGTCGTCAATTCGCCAGTTTCTCCCGCACCGATGACGACGATTGATTTATCTTCAAGCGATCCGAGTAACTGTTCGGCAAGCGTGACAGCAGCAGCACTGACAGAAACGGCATTTTCACCGATTCCAGTTTCTGCGTGAGCCCGTTTGGCGAGCGTGACCGCTTCTTTGAAGAGTTTATTGAAAACCGTTCCTGTCGTTTCAAGCTTTTGCGCCATGAAGAAGCTTGTCTTGACTTGACCAAGAATCTGCGTTTCACCGACGATCATCGAATCAAGCCCACTTGTCACGCGGAACAGATGCTTCATCGCATCAAACCCTTCATGAATGAAGAGATACGGCTCGAGTTCCTCCATCGTCAATCCGAACCAGTTTGCAAGGAAACGTTTCGTATAATACCGTCCTGTATGTGGCTGATCCGTCACGACGTACAGTTCCGTCCGATTACATGTCGAGACGATGACACTTTCAAAAATACTTTTTTCATCGCGCAATGCGACGACCGCTCCCTTCATCTCATGCTCCCCAAATGAGACTTGTTCGCGTATTGATACAGGCGCTGTTTTGTTATTCAAGCCGACCACTACGATATGCATGCGCTCTACCCCTTACGTCCAAAGATTTCGTTCCGATCTATCTTTTCGTTCTCTATCCTACATTATAACCATTATAAAAAAGATTCCAATCAATTTATAAACTAAAATGAGTCGAAGTTGTGAAATCTTCTTCATTTTTTCTCTTCTTCTACCTTATCCCTCTCTCATGAAAATCACAAACCCTCTGCTCCTAAAAAGAGCAGAGGGTTACACTTTACTTCAAGGATTCAGGTGATACCGTCACGTCCGGTACGTCGAGACGTTGCTGACGTAAACGATAGATCCGAGCGATATTCTGAATGACGACCTTTGAGACCGCATAGGTCGGTACGGCTAGGATCACACCAATGATGCCGCCGATCTTTCCGGCGACAAGTAAGACGATGATGATCGTCAACGGATGAACCTTGAGTGTCTTTCCTTGGACATAAGGAGAAATCAAGTTCGACTCGATTTGCTGCGCGACGACGATCGTGATGATCGCATAGACGGCTTTGATCGGATCATCGATGAACCCGACGATGACCGCCGGTACGGCACCGATGTAGGGACCAAGATACGGAATGATGTTCGTGACCGTACAGAATAAGGCAAGCAGTAACGCATATTGAATATCTGCGATGAAGAAGCCAATCAATGACATGAGACCGACACAGATCGAGACGATGACCTGTCCATTGACATAATGCTTCACTGTCACGTGCATGTCGTGCAAGATTTTACGCGTTTCTGTTTCATAGCTTTTCGGCAACAGCTTCACGACGGAATCCGGAAACTTATAGCCGTCAAGCAACATGTAAACTAAGATGAACGGCACTAAGACGATGATTAAGACGGTCGAAGAGATGACACCGAAAATCGTTCCGACAGACGTCGAGACAGACTTAAAGACTGTACCGATATACGATGTTGCTTCATTCGTCCACTTGTCAAACAAGTCCGTGTTCTCGTGAACCCATGTCGAGATGAATCGGTTGTTCATCAATTGATCGCGTAAATTTAACGTCTGATCACGCAATTCAACGACGAGTGTCGGAATGCTCGTCGCAAAATCCGTCACCTGTTCGACTAAGATGGGTCCGATTGATGCAACCGCAATCGTCAGGATCGAAATGAAACCAAGCAAGACGATTAGCACGGCAAGACCACGCTTCTTGACTCGTTTTTGTAGTGCGTCCACAATGCCAAGCGTAAAGTAATAGAAGATCCCTGCGATGATCAATGGCGGGAAGATCAAGGCTAACATGACACGAATTGGCTGGAATAAAAATGAAATTTTCGTTCCAACCCAGATGACGAGAAAAATCACTAATATCCAGATTAATGCTTTAAACCACTTGTTTCGTAACAACTCCACCTAACTTATCCCCCTCATACCTATTCGTCAGCCGACTTTTTCCTCGGTGACGTCTTCGAGACGCTGACGCTCCATCTGACCCCAGTTTCCTCGACCAGTCAAGAATTGAATCAATCCTCCTAGCTTGAAGAAGACGAGAATCGGACGGTACCAGAACGACTCGGTTAAGGACCAGAGATACAACCGAATCAATTCCTTGACGTTCTTGAATCGGTGCATCGTCCACTCTTCCAATAATACGGCACCTGCTGACAATAGGGAACCATAGAGTAAAGCGACGACCAGCAAGACGATCCCAAATTCAAAGTTGAGTGTACCGACGAGTAGGTTGAGCGGAATGATGAAATAACCGATCAGTTCGACGATTGGTCCGAGTAGTTCAATCAAAAAGAAATACAACATCGAGACGCTACCAACAGAACCATATTTCGGATTGCCAATCATTCGTTTATGCGTCCACAACGTCTCAGCAAGACCACGATGCCAACGTGTTCGCTGTGACCGTAACACTTCCATCGATTCTGGAGCCTGTGTCCAGCAGACTGGCGCCGGAACGTACTCGATGCGTTTATCGAGCTTATTTTCCTTCATGTACCGGTGTAAGCGGACGACAAGCTCCATGTCCTCACCGACGAGACCTTCTTTATATCCACCAGCCTGTACGACAATATTCTTTTGGAACAATCCGAAGGCGCCGGAGACGATCAATAAGATATTGAAACGACTAAGACCAAGGCGACCGAACAAGAATGCACGGAAATACTCGATCATCTGCATCAGGACGATCCGTTGCTTCGGTGTCCGAATCTCAACGATTTCGCCGCCTTCAATCGTACAACCGTTAACGAGGAAGATCGAACCACATGTCGCGACGACTTCTTCATCTGACTCAACGATCGGTTTCATGACTTTTAATAACGCATCGCGCTCTAAAATCGAATCCGCGTCGAGCGAACAGAAATAGGGATAACTCGAGTAATCAATACCGGCATTCAAGGCGTCTGCCTTTCCACCATTCTCTTTATCGATGACAATCAAACGACTATCAATGCGGGAACGGTAGACTTGTTTGACCGGCTTTGAACCAATCAAGATACGTGGATATTGAATTTCTTTTTCCAACTCATACGCGCGAAACAGCTCATCCATCGTTCCGTCCTTTGAACCATCGTTAATGACGAGTACCTCATGCTCTGGGTAGTCAAGGGCTAGCAAGGCTTGGACACTTGAGACGATCGTATATTCTTCATTATAGGCTGGAACAAGGATACTGACCGGTCGTGTATAGAGAGACCGCATCAATGGTAAATAGGAGCTTTCTTTTCGGCGGAACCGTTGCCGTCGCACCATCTGAGCAGAAATCAGATACAGCGTCGAATAGAATACGATGACGAGTAACATATAGATCAATACTGTCCATGAGAGGACTTCAATAATGGCTTGGATTGTCTCAGACGACATGATGCTTCATCTCCTTTGCCAACCGTTCGGTCGCTTTTTGACGCGCATAGCGGTCGGGGTGTCTACTTGAAACCTTCGCCAACTGTTCGATCCCACCACAAGCAAGTAACGCATCAAAGGCTGCCGTCCGGACCCACCATGATCGACTGCCGACAAACGGCAGGATCGCTGGTATCGCATCATCTGGAACGACGTGCTCTAAGAAACGAAGGGCAAGCATTTGCTCAACCCAACTTGATTCTTCTTCCAAGTAAGGCACATACAATTTCCAGTCTTCCTCAAGTCCAATCCGTGTGAGCGCGCGAAGGGCTCGCTTTCGGACTTCTGGATTCTTATCAGTCGTTTTATCGCGTACGAGCGCGATATAACGTGTCTCATCTCGATCAAAGATCAACTGGAGTATTGCTAGTCGAAACGATAGTGTAAGTTCATCGAACGATGTGACCCATTCTTGTAAGTCGTGACTACGACCGATCGCAAGAATCGCACCAAAGAAGCTGATATCATTTTCTTGTTTAGCAATCGCAATCGCATCTTGCGGGGATAAGGAGACAAGTGTCCGGACGATGACATCGCTCTCCTCTTTTTCAATTGCCTTTCCCCAACGGGCATGAATCATCGGTGCGACTGCGACCAAACGGAATTGAGAAACGGCTTCATAGGCGTTCAAGCGACGATCAATCCGCCGATGCTTCAATTGTTGCTCATAATACGCTTGCATATTAGAAGCGACGAAAGCTTGTATACGTTCAAGATGCACCGGCGTTGCCGTCAAGTTAGACAACGCGAACAATTCAAGCTCCGCTAAATCTTCGTTTCCTTTTTGAATCGTTGGCATGTCTTGACGTTCACTTGTCGCATAGTCATAGATGTCATCTCGAAAGGCAAGCTGCCAATCGCGACGCGCATGCTCACGATTGGCGCGTTTTCGTTTTTGAACGACAAGATAGATCAACGCTCCACCTTGTAAGAAGATGAGTACGACGATGAATACTAGAATCGCCTGCATCATCGGCCGTCCTCGACTTTGCGAATCCACGCACGGAACTCTTCGATTTTCAGTGGAAGCGTCATGATGTAATCAACACCACGATCAATCGCTAGGACATGATCACGTTCGCGGTTATACATCGAGATCATCATCGATTGGAATGGTGCGACACTCTGTTGTTTCGCTCGCAGCAGTAATTCCAATCCATCTGCTCGCGGCAATGCGGACGTGAACACGAGTAAGTACGGACGGGATGCTACATACTCATCAAGGAACGTCTCCGCTCGCTCGAACGTCATGAAGCGTTCGAAACGGTCCGTCAATTCCCGTTCCATCATCCGACGGATATGCGGATCTTCCGTTACGACGACAACGTCTGCGATATGATGGATCTTCTTATAACGCGCAAGGCGATCGAGAACAAGCTCCCTCGACAGCGTCGCCGGCAGAACTTCACGTGCGTTCTCTAACCCATAGAAAGAGGGTTCCGTATTAAAGTAAACGACGGGAATCCGCTCCTCAATGACGGGTTTGCTCGCGAGAACGACATCGGCATAAGAGATGTCCGTCCGCACGCACCATCCTTCCTCGATCAGACCATTGACCGTCTCCGGCATTTGTCCGACCGTGTGTACGAATAAGGTATTCGTCGTTGATTCTCGGACAGCCTCTTCCGTCCATTCGATCGTCGAACTGACCTCACGATCTTGAGTTGTTGATTCAAACGACTGATTGATTAATTTCCACATCTCTTCACGTCGCATTTAGTTTCCTCCCTCAGTGAATGCTTTTTTCATCGTATGATAGATAGGTTTCAATTCTTCCCGTTGCTGTGGATTCGTCCACTCGGCCCAGTTGTAGAAACCACGATTCTTCTCTGGAATACGTGTCTCACCGACTTGACCTGTGACTTCGATTCCTTCCGTGATCATCTTCGATTCGAGTCCATCTTTCCAGAAGTCTCCGATGATTTCATGTTTACTTGGATCACGCATATTCAAGACCATCCATGGAATACGAAGTTCAACGGTTGGTTTCGTGACATCTGAGATATCCGTTAAAATGTCATCTGGTTCTCCTTCATGTAAAACACCTGTGTCCCATTTGACGGCTGGTTTGACGATTTTTTTCGTCACCGGGTCTCGTCTTGCATAATCGAGCATTTGATAGATCGAAACGAACTTGCCGCTGTCTTTTTGATCAGACGGAGGTTTCACCATCTCAAACGGCATCTTCAGACCGTAGTGGTATCGGAAGATGTCATAGCGAGCATCGACATCGATACGCGCTGTCTGATCGATCGTCAGGCGGTATTCAGCTCCTTCGTCAAGCGTCAACGAACCGACTTTCGTGTTCCCATCATTCGGTTTCGTCGATAGTGCAAGTGTCGTCGGCTCTGCTTTCTTCCGGTCGATGCGTAAGTAGAGATAAGCCTCGTCGGAAGTCATATAAATCGCTCGATCCTTATTTTCAGCTACTGGTGCATACCCTTTCCAATCATCCAATTTCCCATCAATGATGATGTCTGAACGGAGGAATCCAAGCATCCCGAAATGTTGTTCACTTGTTTGAACATTCGACCAACGTGGACGGGTATCCGCATCGTCATAATCCATTGTGTTCCATGTTCGTTTGAACCATTCGTCTTGCCAGATGAAGACCAGTCCACCAGCCGTCTTGACGTCCTTGATGTCTTGATAGAGCTGCGCGACGAGTTCGCCTTGTTTCTTTTCACTGACATGTCCTTGGTCGAAACCGTTCGGTCCAAGGTGTGTCTTCCCGCGTGAACTTGGAATACCGAATTCCGATACAAGTAACGGCATATCATGATAGTCTTTCATTTCTTTCAAATAACGAGCGTAGGATTCAGAGCTCTTATCTGCTTTTTGACTGTATTCTTCCTTGATGAACGAAGGGTAATACGGATAGATGTGATAAGACGCAAACAAACCACCTGGGAAATCCTTCGTTGCTTTTAAATGATTGAAGTCGATCGAGACGAGATCCTGCTCTTCTTCGACCTCTTTCGGGTGTTTCAATGGATCCGTCGTCGGCCAGTTCGTCGAACCAATTGGTCGAGTCGTTCCGTACTCTTTGATTTCGTGTGCTGTCGCTGTATCCATCCGACCAGCAAGCCACGATTCGAACGGTGACGCCTCTTGTGTCGTCGTCACGTATTTCCCTTCGAATCGCGTGCCTTTGTTCTTTTTATTCGTCTCGACGACGGCTTCCGGTAACCATTCGATTCCGAAGACGAACGCTGAAACGTATTGCGAGACGTCTGAAGTATATGTTCCGGAAGCATGACCGACGACTTCCTTGACGACCGCGTTACCATGAATGACATCGACCATTCGTTTGGCTTCCGTATCGGTCATCTTCAAGAAGTCTGGTTCAAAAGCGTTCTTCAACTCTTCGAATGGTTTTTCCTCGACCCACATACCTTGCATCAAATAAATCGGTTGCTTCGCCCGTTCGTTATACGCTTTTAATGCATCGTAAAAAGCAGGAGGATGCAATGTATACACGCGAATCGTATTGACACCCAACTCGCCGATTTCCTTTAGCCAACGATCGTATTCATTACGACTGATGGCATGTTCCCCGGGAAATGCACCCGGTCGACCGAGTCCGACGTTAACGCCTTTGACGAAATACGGCTTCCATTCGCCATCTTGATACATCTCAAGCGTGTCTTGTCCTTCTCGTGCCCGAGTTCGTAATTCCTGATTGCCGACTTTCGTTTGTGAGAGTGGTTTTACTTTTGCAGCCTGCGTCGAAACACGTTTTGTATCTTCTAAAATTCGCGTCAATGTCGGGGCATAAATCTTCCAAAAGAATGCTGATTCACTCTCTGCACTATCGAGGATGAACTGTTTACGGAACCAATCAAGCCCACTATATCGATAGTAGCGCGGGATGTCCGCGACATCTGTATAGTCACCAGCAAAATAGTGTCCACTTCCTTGCGTAACATACGCAGGGAACTCAAGCGGCAACTGATATTTCCGAAGCATCGCTTGGGTCTGCTTTGACGGTTTCCAAGAAAAATGCGCTTGTTGCTCGCCACCATCTAGCTCTAAAATCTCAAACCAGTAGTTATAACGCACCTCATCTTTTGCATTGCCCTTGTTTTTATCCCATTTATAAAGTAATGGTGTGTCATCATTGACGAAAAAAGCTTTTTCCGTTGAGTCATTGATGAAGACATAACCTGGACCAGATAGTTTGAATTCTTTTTCTTTTGCCTGCGCTTTTAATTGAGCTACGACGTTCTTCTCAAGACCTTGCAACTTTGTTAAATCCGGGAAAAAACGACCGATCCATCCTGTCCATGCCGTCCCGAACAATTGGCGAAACGCATTGGACCGCTCGACTGACGTCGGACTTGCCGCCGTATTAAACTCCGCTACGACCGTTTTCCCTTGCGAAATCGCTTCGGTCGCGAGATCAACGTCTTCTGCCGTCAACCCCCCACGGTGTTCTTGTTTCCCGTTGACCTCATAGGATTTCCCATACGTATCCGTAAACAACAGCACATCTGCTTTAGAAGCCTGTTGTAGCATTTGCTTCCCTTGTGTACCGTCATAACGATTAATGTAATCCGAATACTTATAATCTTGCTCTTGCGCATTTCGGATTTTCAAGTGATTCAATAACCACGTCGTTCCAGCGTGCTCTCGCTCATCTGTACCGTTCGTATAATCAAATAGCGCGATATTTAATGTCTTTTCCTGCTTTAAGAACCAAATGGCAAATGGTGTCAGAATAAGTAATATGACGATTGCAAACGTCCATTTATAACGCCTCATATTGGCATAGCCTCCCACTAGAACAATTTGTTCCTATCATTGTAACGTGAATTAAATAATGTTCATATAATGGAAATCAAAAATGATGGAAGGAAATGATTAGATGCTATTTATAGATTACTTTAACCCTAATTAAAAAACGTTCTGCTCTCCTATTGCCGGAGAACAGAACGTTTCGTTATTTTACAGTAGACGATAAATCGCTTCCCATGCGGCATCGACGCCTTCTCCTGTCTCAGATGAGAAAGGAATCAAGGTATCTTGACCGTCAAATTGCAATTTACGTTTGATTGCCGCGATATGTTTATCACGTTGACTCTTTTTGATCTTATCGAGTTTTGTCGCAACGACGATGACCGGTAGATCGTAATACTTCAAGAAATCATACATCGTCACATCATCCGCAGACGGATCGTGTCGGATGTCGACGAGCTGTACGACACCTTTGAGGATTTCCCGTTGCGTGAAGTACTTCTCCATCATCTTGCCCCATGCTTCACGCTCCGTCTTCGAAACTTTCGCATATCCGTAACCCGGTACATCGACGAACATGACTTCATCATTGATGTTGAAGAAGTTCAAGGTTTGCGTTTTACCTGGTTTCGAAGATGTCCGCGCGAGTGCTTTACGCTGGACCAGTTTATTGATGAAAGAGGACTTTCCGACGTTCGATCGCCCTGCGAGTGCCACTTCTGGCAACAATGGCTCCGGATAATGTTCCGGATTGACGCCACTCGTAATAAAATCAGCTTTATAAATTTTCATGTTACTCTCCTTTTAATGCATGTTCGAGCACTTGCTCCATCGTCGCGACCGGAATGAATTCCATTCCTGCGCGGACGCTTTCCGGGATATCATCGATGTCCCGCGTATTGTCTTGTGGCAACAGAACGGTCGTCAAGCCCGCACGATGTGCTGCGAGTGACTTCTCCTTTAATCCACCGATCGGTAAGACACGTCCACGCAACGTGATTTCACCTGTCATCCCGACATCCCGGCGAACCGGGCGTTTTGTTAAAGCGGAAATCAATGCTGTCGCGAGTGTGATCCCAGCAGATGGACCATCTTTCGGTACGGCACCTTCAGGAACGTGGATGTGGATGTCTTGCGTTTCGTAGAAGTTCGGTTCGATGCCAAGGGACGTCGCATTCGCTCGGACGAAGCTGTACGCGGTCTGAGCCGACTCTTGCATGACATCACCGAGTTTCCCGGTTAACTGCAATTTCCCTTTACCCGGAGCAAGGCTGACTTCGATCGTCAACGTATCGCCCCCAAAAGCAGTATACGCTAAACCAGTCACCGCGCCAATCATATCTTCGAGCTCGCCTTGACCATAGCGGTAGATCGGTTTGCCTAGGAAATCGTCCAGATTACGTTTTGTCACCGTCACCCGTTTCTTCTCACCCATCGCGATTTGTTTCGCTGCTTTCCGGCAAAGTGAGCCGAGGACACGTTCGAGATTCCGGACACCGGCTTCTCGTGTATAACGACGGACGACTTCTTCTAGCGCGTCTGCTTTGACCGTCAATTGACTCTTTTTCAGACCGTGTTCAGCCAGTTGCTTCGATAAGAGATGACGAACGGCAATTTCCGTTTTCTCTTGTTCCGTATAGCCACCGATTTGAATCAATTCCATCCGGTCGAGCAATGGTCCGGGGATATTCGAGACATCGTTCGCTGTCGCGATGAACAGAACGTTCGATAGATCGAACGGTTCTTCGATATAGTGATCAGAAAAGCTGTTGTTTTGTTCCGGATCAAGAACTTCAAGCATTGCGGACGACGGGTCACCACGGAAGTCATTTGACATCTTATCGATCTCATCAAGCAGGAAGACCGGGTTGTTCGTTCCTGCTTGTTTTAAACCACGAATGATCCGTCCTGGCATCGCACCGATATACGTCCGGCGATGTCCACGGATCTCCGCTTCGTCGCGCACGCCACCAAGTGAAACGCGGACGAACTTCCGCTCAAGTGCTGTGGCAATCGAACGGGCAAGCGACGTTTTCCCGACTCCCGGAGGACCAGATAGACAAAGAATCGGTCCACGTAATGAGTCCGTCAATTGACGAACGGCAAGATACTCAAGGATCCGTTCTTTGACCTTCTCTAGACCGTAATGGTCCTTTTCAAGCTGTTCCGAAGCAGCCGAGACGTTCAAGAAATCATCGGTTGCTTCATTCCACGGCAACGAGAAGAACCATTCGAGATAGTTGCGAATGACCCCATGTTCGGGACTCGTCGCCGGTACGACCGCTAAACGACTGATTTCCTTCTCGACGTTCGCAACCGTCGTTTCTGGTAAATCAAGCATCGCAAGCTGCTCCCGATATTTCGTCGCATCGCTTTCAACAGAAGCCGACTCGCCACCTAGTTCTTGTTGAATCGTCTTCAATTGTTCCCGCAAGTAATACTCGCGTTGCGATTGTTCAATCGTCTTCTTCGTCCGTTCACGCATCTCACGTTCGAGTTCGACGACTTCATATTCGTGTTTCATGACATCAAGCAACATCAATCCTCGTTCGACCGGATCCTGTTGTTCGAGGAACTCCTGTTTCTTCGAGATATCGATTGGTAGCTTCGACGTAATATAGTCCGTCAATGAATCGAGGCGTTCGTATGTCTCGAATCGGCGACGTTCATCCGTTCCGATTCCTTTGATCCGAGAGACGAGCTGACCGAACTGTTCTTTGATGAGACGAACGAGCGCTTCTTGTTTCGCTCCTTTGATGTCCATCTTCTCGATTGGTTCGATGACGGCTTGATAACCTTCGTCTGTCTCTTCGACGTTTTCGATCCGGACACGTTCCTTCCCGATGACGCGGACACGGACCGTATCATTCCCGAGTTCACTCATCTTCGCGATTTGAACGAGCGTACCAACTTGGTGCAGCCCGTCAACAGACGGCTCTGCCTCTGGATCACGTTGCGTGACGACGACGAGATCGATTTCGTGTTCCTTTGATGCAAGTAAGGCTTTTAAGGATACCGGACGCCCTACATCAATCGTCAATCCGATCAACGGATACGCGACGACACCGCGTAACGGTAAAAGTGGATATTGTTTTTTCTTCATTCGAATTCCTCCTAAACAAAAAGACTCGGAAAGGCGTACAAGTAGCCTCCGAGCCGATTTGTCACGGTGTTACGCCGTTTCTTTTTCTTTCCCATGTTCAATTGTACCATCTTTCAACTCAAGCGTTGGACCGCGTTTACCAGTCAACGTTTCTGCTGTAATGATGACTTTCGCGATGTCTTCACGTGATGGGATTTCGAACATGATATCAAGCATAGTTTCTTCGATGATCGAACGAAGACCACGCGCACCTGTTTTACGTTCGATTGCAAGTTTTGCAATCTCAAGAAGTGCATCTTCCGTAAAGTCGAGTTCGACATCATCGAGTTGAAGCATTTTTTTATATTGTTTCACGAGGGCGTTTTTCGGTTTCGTCAAGATTTGAACGAGTGCCTCTTCATCAAGTGGCTCGAGCGTCGCCATGACCGGCAAACGACCGATGAACTCTGGAATCAAACCGAACTTTTGAAGATCTTCTGGTAATGCAGCTGCCAGAATTTCTTTTTGTGTAAGGTTACGGTTCTCTGAATCGTTTCCGAATCCGATGACTTTTTTACCAAGACGACGTTTGATCGACTGATCGATACCATCGAATGCGCCACCGACGATAAACAAGATGTTCGTCGTATCGATTTGGATGAATTCTTGATGTGGGTGTTTTCGTCCACCTTGTGGCGGTACACTCGCAACCGTTCCTTCCAAAATCTTCAGCAAGGCTTGTTGGACACCCTCACCAGATACGTCACGTGTAATCGACGGGTTTTCTGATTTACGAGCAATCTTATCGATCTCATCAATGTAGATGATTCCTTTTTCAGCCTTCTCGACATCGTAATCCGCAGCTTGGATGAGTTTCAATAAGATGTTCTCGACGTCTTCACCGACATAACCGGCTTCCGTCAAACTTGTTGCATCTGCAATCGCAAACGGTACGTTCAAGATACGTGCCATCGTTTGGGCAAGAAGTGTCTTACCGCTACCTGTTGGTCCAATCATGACGATGTTCGATTTTGAGAGCTCGACATCATCTGCGCGACCACCAGCATTGATTCGTTTGTAGTGATTGTACATCGCTACAGACAACGACTTCTTCGCTTTTTCTTGACCGATGACATAATCGTCAAGTGTCGTACGAATTTCATGCGGTTTCGGAACATTCTTTAGCTCGACTTCTTCTTCAGTGCCGAGTTCTTCCTCTACGATTTCATTGCAGAGTTCGATACACTCGTCGCAAATGTAAACGCCAGGTCCAGCAACAAGTTTGCGTACTTGTTCTTGTGTCTTTCCACAGAAAGAACATTTTAGCTGACCTTTTTCTTCGTTAAATTTAAACATAAAGGTCCACCCCTTTAACGTGGAAATTGTATGGATGCCTGTAGCATCCCGTCTCACGTTTTACTATTTATGATTGTAGCATGAACAAGGAAAGTCTTTCAAATCCTGGACGAACGATTTACAGTTTGATGTTCTGAACCAAGGATCGTTTGTCCTTGTTTGACCTATCGTACAAAAAAATCGACTCCAAGACCAGAAATTGGGCTTGAAGTCGATCGAAAACCATGAAATGGCTTATTTTGCTTTTGCGTTGTCGACGAGAACATCGATAGCTTTACGGAATTGAAGATCGCCTTTAAGCGTTTCAAGACCACCTTGTGGTGCAAGCATCGTTTCAAGTTGATCTGCAGGGATGTTGTAGAGTTCTGACATTGATTGAAGTTCAGTTTGAGTTTCCTCATCTGTTACTTCGATTTTTTCGTCAGCAACGATTTGCTTGAGGACGAGACGTGCTTTAACACGCTCTTCCGCTTGCTCTTTCATTTCAGAACGCATTGCCTCTTCTGTCGTTCCAGTCAACTGGAAGTACATGTTGAGGTCGATACCTTGTGATTGAATACGTTGTGTGAACTCTTGAACCATACGCTCGACTTCGTTTTCGACCATGACTTCTGGAAGATCAACTGTCGCGTTTTTCGTAGCCGCTTCGACTAACTCATCGCGCATTGAAGCATCAGCTTCTTGTTTGCGTGTGTTTTCGAGACGCGTACGGATTTTTGTTTTCAACTCGTCGAGTGAAGAAACTTCTTCATCCATTTCTTTTGCGAACTCATCTGTCAATTCAGGGAGCTCTTGTGCTTTGACTTCGTGGATCGTTACTTTGAATGTAACTGGTTTTCCAGCGAGTGATGCTTCGTGGTATTCCTCTGGGAATGTCACTTCAAGATCTTTTTGCTCGCCAGTTTTTAAACCGACCATTTGCTCTTCGAATCCAGGAATGAAGTTTCCAGAACCGATGACGAGTGAGTAGTTCTCAGCAGTTCCGCCGTCGAATTGGTTTTCCCCATCGAAACCTGCGAAGTCGAATACGACTGTATCGCCATTCTCGATGACGCCATCTTCTTTAACGACGAGTTCTGCACCGCGTTCTTGTAATGTTTTGAGTTCAGCGTCGACGTCTTCGTCAGTAACGTTCGTTTCAACTGCTGTGTACTCAAGACCTTTGTACTCACCGAGTGTAGCTTCTGGCTCGATGACGAACGTGATTTTGAATTCGACTGGCTTGCCTTTTTCGAGTGTTTCAACGTCGATGTTCTCAAGCGCGATTGGCTCGATTCCTGATTCGACGACTGCACCTTCGATTGTGTCCTTGTAAAGGATATCGAGTGCATCTTGGTACAGTGCTTCTTCACCGTACATTTTGTTGAACATTGCGCGTGGCATTTTTCCTTTACGGAAACCAGGTGTGTTCAAAGTCTTAACGACTTTCTTGAACGCTTGGTCTACCGCTTTATCAAATGCTTCAGCAGGCGCTTCATACGTGAGGACGCCGAGGCTACCTGATTGTTTTTCCCATTTTGCAGTCATGCTGAGTCCCTCCAAAATTGTCAATTAGCGTACATGTGTGTACAACAAGTCACATTATAGCACAATCGTTCTGACGATTACCACTGTTGAACGAATCGTTTCCAGATGTCTCAATCGAAGTAAATCTGCTCGAATGCGATGACTTCTGGATAAAGGATATGTGCCGCTCGATATAACCGCTTCGCCAGCGGACTGAGGATACGTTCCGGTTCTTCACGTTCAAATGTCAGACCTGCGAGTTCTTCGCATGCTGCGAGCCATTTCTCCATATCTGATCCGATTCGTTCTCGTTCTTCAAGATGAATCAGTTGATCCGATCGCAAGACGAGCAACGCTCGGAACGGATCCATTCGCTCTAACGTATGCATCGATGCCAGTAACGCTTGTTGCTCCTGTTGATGTACCATCAGGATTTCTTCTAAATCTTCGCGTGACGAGATCGTCCAGTCTACAGCTAAGTGTGGTACATGAATGCTTATCGGATATGACACGTGATCCAGCACGCTTCCTAATAACTGATCAATGACGAGTAGACTTTGATGTGCAGTCTCTTGCGCCTGAAGATATTTCTGGGTAATATATGCAATGAGCTCAGAGGTCCGTTCGAATTCAATACCGGTCAAATGGCGCATTTGTTCGACCCAACTCCCATGTCGTAACACATGCATCAGTTCCGTTGCTGATGTTACCTCACGCTGCGCAACAGGGTTGTTTTGAACTGCCGGCTTTTGTTCGCGAACACGCATCTGTTGTTTGATTTCATCTAATCGAAGCGCGAGCCCATAAGGCAGATACGGTGACGCCGAGCGCAAAGCGAGTTTCATCGGATAACGTTCTCCGAGTTCATAAAGAAAGAGTGCGAGCACTTGCTCGACACCCTCGACTTCAAGAAATCGTTCTGCCACTGTTTCAAATCGTTCACGGTCATGCATTAAGAGTGGTTGAATGACATAGAGCCGGTGTAATACATCTTCTCCTGTCAATTGGTCAGTCTCTAATTCCATAATCAATTGTTCTTGTTTAGAAGCGGGCAAACGAAGAATCCGCGCTCGTTCTACTTCTAGTTCATGTTCCATCCAGCGCGATGTCCCCATATTCCGGCACTCCTTCATGTTCAACTTCTTATTTCGTAAATGGATCGAGTAAAGACGTCCAGTTCGTGATCGCTTCTTGAAGTTGTCCCGCCTGCTCGATTCCTAATCGATTCAACGTATCTAATGAGACGTCAGCTTCAAGTAATCGAGCGATGTCTTCCGATTGATTCACGTACTGCTCGAGTTTTGCACTTAAATTCTGCAATTCTTGCGGCGGATTTTCAAGTCCCGCTAATCGTTGATCGATTTGATCCAGTTCTTGATTGAACTGATCAATCGTTCCGTTTTCCTTCAATTTTTCGATTTGTTGATCAAGTGCTTGTTCAGGGTTCGCGGATTCACGCGCTGTCGTAGCAGCCTCATTCAAGGAAGCCGACAAATCTGACGTGACTTGGGCCGTATCTTTCGCAATGCCTTGAAGTTCTCCAGCGTAATCAACACTATTTTTTACATCGTTGACTTGTTGTTTTGCATCGTCGACTGTATTTGAAATCTCACTACATCCAGCAAGAAACGTACTTAGCACGAGGACTGCTCCAACTTTCTTCCACATTGCATTCATCCCTTTCGAGTTCATGATACCTTAATTATAATCGAAAATCGGAATAAAAAAAAGAGACCACCCTCGTAAGGGCAGTCTCTATTTTAATTATAGCGTCCCAAGAGGGATTCGAACCCCCGACCGACGGCTTAGAAGGCCGTTGCTCTATCCTGCTGAGCTATTGGGACGTGTCAACACGAATAAACTATACTAGAACAATTCTTTCGTGTCAATCACATTACAAACATTGTATTTATTTTATTACAAAAATGTTCCGTCCAGATGCAGGGCATTCACTCGATCGCCATTCACATCGAGAAAATCGACAGAATAACGGTTTTGATCCACTTCAAGAATCGCATACGTCTTGTCTGGTCGATGACGTGGCATCCGGATTGAACCTGGATTGATGAATAACACACCGTCCCGATATTCAGCCTTCGCAACATGGGAATGACCATATAAGACGATATCCGCCTGCTTTTCCTTCGCATGATGCTGTAAGACATCTAGACTGTATTTGACGTCCTGACGATGTCCGTGGACACAAAGGATGGTACGACCATCTATTTTCGACATGACTTCTTCCGGAAAATCGTGTCCGTAATCGCAATTCCCTCGCACAACACGATATGGATATAATGATTCGATGTCGCGCGTCAATTGGGAGTCCCCACAATGAAATGCCAAATCCACGTCTTGGTGACGTTCGAATATCGTAAGCAGTTCTTGTTCTAGTCCATGGCTATCACTAACGATCAACGCTCTCATCTTCATCACACTCCTAAGAAAGTAGTTAAGTCCTGTTCGAGCTTGCGCAATGCATTGCCACGATGACTAATCATCGCTTTTTCTTCTTTCGTCAACTCAGCAGCCGTCTGTCCGCTTGCCGTGACGAACAATGGATCATAACCGAAACCGTTCGAACCCGCCGCTTCAAAACCGATTCGCCCTTCCATCGTCCCACGAACCGTCAATGTCTCACCCGTTGGTTTCGCTAGCGCGAGTACACAAACGAAGCGCGCCGTCCGCTCTTCCTCCGGAACACCTTCTAACTTTTCAAGTAGTAGAGCATTGTTCGCCACATCCGACTTTTCAAGACCCGCGAAGCGTGCCGAGTAGACGCCGGGAGCGCCATCTAAAGCATCGACTTCAAGACCTGAATCATCAGCAAGTACCGCGTGGCCAAAGTAGGCTGCTGCCTCTGTTGCTTTTAAAAGTGCATTCTCCTCGAATGTCTCACCTGTTTCATCCGTTTCCGGAGCATCGGCGTGATCGAGTAACGACTCGACCGTATAACCGAGACGACCCAGCATGCTTTCAAGTTCCTTCACTTTACCTGCATTGTGTGTTGCGACGATGACCTTCATCTATGTTCCCCCACTTCTTCTCCTACATACCACCAAGAGACACCGAGTGCCTCACGGCCAGCATCAATCAGTTCCTTAATTCCTTTTTCCCCAAGTTCGAGCATTTCGAGCATCTCTTGACGGGAAAATGTCGACTCTTCCCCTGTCGCCTGCATCTCGACGATTTTCCCCGACGAGGTCATGACGAGATTGAAGTCGACTTCCGCCGCAGCGTCCTCTTCATAGCATAGATCGAGCAAGACATTCGACTCGACGATTCCAACCGAGATCGCTGCGATGCCCTCTTTAATCGGTGTATCTGTCAGTTTTCCCGCTTGAATCAATTGATCGACTGCTCGGACGAGTGCCAAAAAACCACCAGTGATCGATGCCGTTCGTGTGCCGCCATCTGCCTGAATAACGTCACAATCGATCCAGATTGTTCGTTCCCCGAGCTTCTCTAAATCAACGACGGCCCGAAGCGAGCGGCTGATCAGACGTTGGATTTCCATCGTCCGTCCCGTCTGCTTGCCACGGACGGCTTCTCGTGCGGTCCGCTGAGCCGTCGCACGTGGTAACATCGAATATTCCGCATTGATCCAGCCCTGGCGTTTACCGCGAAGGAACGGTGGCACCTTATCCTCGACGGTCGCCGTACAGAGGACTTTCGTATCGCCCAGTTCAATCAAGACAGAACCTTCTGCGTGTTTATTGACATCAATCGATAATTGAATAGGACGGAGATGGTCCGCCGTTCGTTGGTCTATCCGCATTTAATCTTCCTCCGTTCCAAGCACGATGCGCTCCGCATGGATGGTCTGATCGAGCCAGTCCGTCGCAATCTGATCAAATGAGCGGATATCGCCTGTCGCATAATAACGATGTTCCGGAATTTGTGTCACATCTGCTGAAATCGTATTGTAATCAAGTAGTGCTGCTACCTCGAGCGCTGTCTCGTCTCCTGAAGAGATTAGCTGGACGCCTGGTCCGATGACCCGTCCAATCACATCTGCTAGGAGCGGGTAATGGGTGCACCCGAGGATCAATGTATCCATATCGTAATTCATCAATGGTCGTAATGTATTGGCAACGACACGTTCGACGTACGCACCGTCTGTCTGCATCGACTCGACGAGCGGGACGAACGGCGGGCACGCTAACGATTCGACGACGACTTGTCCTTCGACGTGGCGTAATGCCTTCTCGTAGGAATTACTTGTAATCGTCATCTTCGTTCCGATGACACCGATTCGTTTCGTACGCGTCACCTTGACTGCCGCACGGGCCCCAGGATCAATGACACCGATGACAGGTATATTTAAACGTTCTCGCGCTTCTTTTAGGACGACAGCCGTGGCTGTATTACAGGCGATCACGATCAACTTCACATCTTGTTGCACGAGATAATCAATCATCTCCCACGTAAACTCACGAATCTCTTCTTCTGGGCGAGGACCATACGGACACCGCAATGTATCCCCGACATAGATGATTCGCTCATGGGGCAACTGTCGCATCAATTCACGTGCGACCGTCAACCCACCGACTCCGGAATCCAGTACTCCAATCGCTCGATTCACTCTTCTCCACCTCTTTCTCTCATTCCTATGGTAACAAAAAAGGACGACGGTGCAAGACCGGCGTCCGAGAATGTACGATTACAGGATTACTGAGCAAGACCTTCGCTAGTCAGCATATCTGAAAGAGTCGTGATTGCTTCAGAAGCATCGTCACCGTTTGCAACGATTTTGATATCTGAATCTTTCGCGATTCCGAGTGAAAGAACACCCATGATTGACTTCAAGTTGACAGTCTTCCCGTTGTATTCCAAGTTGATGTCTGATTGGAATTTAGAAGCTGTGTTGACGAGCTGAGTAGCCGGACGAGCGTGAATGCCTGAATCCGCGATGACTTTGAATGTTTTTTCCATGATTAAGAAATCTCCCTTCACTAATAACGTACTAGTGAGTCGTTTTCGAATATGTGAACTCATTATCAAATGATAACGGATTCGAATCGATTCTGCAAGGAATTTTTATATGCTTCACTCCACGGGAATGCTTTCCCGGCACGGTCGATTTGTACCATCGATGTCCGTCCTGTGAACATCAGTTCACCTTGCTCATCAAATGCCGCATAGTGGACGTCACACGATGCACTACCGACATGTACCGGATACGCATAGACAGCGAGACGTGCCCGTGGGTAGACTTGGCGAATGTAATTACACTGGGCATCCGCAACGACGATGATGCCGTCTTCTGCAAGCGAATATCCTGTTTCCTCTAACATCAATGTACGAACGTCCTCAAAATAGACGAACGGTACCCGGTTATTCATATGACCATAGGCATCCGTCTCCGCAAAACGAACGGCGACATCGAGTCGTGTGCCATGTTTCATCTGTTCAAGCCATGATTCAAGTTCTGGAATATAAGCTGGTACGCGCACAATGAGTTCCTCCTGTCTGAATGAAAAAAGAAGGAGCAAGCTCCTTCTTTGATAAATCATGAACTAACGGCTTCACCTGTCCGTCCTTCGTCACTACCGAAGAACTTCTTGAATGAATGAAGTGTCGTCTGACGGTTCATCGCTGCGATCGAAGTCGTCAGCGGAATCCCTTTCGGGCAAACCTCGACACAGTTTTGAGCGTTACCGCACTGCATGATCCCGCCGTCTTCCATTAACGCTTCAAGGCGTTCTTCCTTGTGGAAGGCACCTGTTGGATGCGAGTTGAATAGACGAACTTGTGAGATCGATGCCGGTCCGATGAATGTCGAACGATCGTTGACGTTCGGACATGCCTCGAGACACACGCCACACGTCATACATTTCGATAACTCATATGCCCATTGACGTTTGTTTTCTGGCATACGCGGTCCTGGTCCTAAATCGTACGTTCCATCGATTGGGACCCATGCTTTGACCTTTTTCAACGCATCGAACATGCGTTGACGGTCGACTTGAAGGTCACGAACGATCGGGAACGTCTGCATCGGTTGCAGACGGATCGGTTGTTCGAGTTTATCGACGAGTGCCGTACACGACTGACGTGGTGTGCCGTTGATGACCATCGAACAAGCGCCACAGACTTCTTCTAGACAACCCATGTCCCAGTTGATTGGTGTCGTTTTTTCACCAGCTGCATTGACAGGATTCCGGCGAATCTCCATTAAAGCAGAGATGACGTTCATGTTCGGACGGTACGGAATTTCAAACGCTTCATCATACGGTTTACCATCAGGTCCATCCTGACGTTGAACGATGAATTGAACCGATTTTTGCGTAGTAGATGATTCGAGTGGTGTCGCCATTATGCTTTCACCTCTTTCTTCGACTTCTTGCTGTAGTCGCGTTTCCGTGGTGGAATCAACGACGTGTCGACGTCTTCATAGAAGATTTCTGGATGACCGTTCGTATAACGTGCCATCGTCGTCTTCAAGAACTGTTCATCATTACGTTCCGGGAAGTCCGGTTTATAGTGCGCTCCGCGACTCTCGTCACGTTTTAAGGCACCAAGCGTGATTGCTTCAGCTAGGTCGAGCATGTGATCGAGCTGACGGATGAACGATGCCCCTTGGTTACTCCAACGTGCTGTATCCGTTGCCGAGATGCGTGTGAAGCGATCGCGGAGTTCCTTGATTTTTGTCAGTGTCTCTTCGAGCTTATCGTTGTAACGGACGACCGTGACGTTATCCGTCATGATTTCTCCAAGCTCACGGTGGATTTGATACGCGTTTTCCGTACCTTCCATGGATAGGATATCGTTGAAGCGGTTGATCTCTTCAATCTTATGCGCTTCGACGACGTCCTCGCTCATCTCATGAACCGATGTCTCGAGTTCGTTCATATAAGCGATGGCTGATGGTCCTGCGACCATTCCGCCGTATACCGCAGAGAGAAGTGAGTTCGCTCCAAGACGGTTACCACCATGCATCGAATAATCACATTCACCAGCTGCGAACAATCCAGGGATGTTCGTCATCTGATCGTAGTCGACCCATAGTCCACCCATTGAGTAGTGAACAGCTGGGAAGATCTTCATCGGTACTTTTCGTGGATCATCACCAACGAATTTCTCGTAGATTTCAAGGATCCCACCGAGTTTGACGTCGAGTTCTTTTGCGTCTTTATGCGATAGATCCAGATAGACCATGTTTTCCCCGTTGACGCCGAGTTTTTGATTGACACAGACGTCGAAAATCTCACGTGTCGCGATATCCCGTGGAACAAGGTTTCCGTACGCAGGATATTTTTCTTCGAGGAAATACCAAGGCTTACCGTCTTTATACGTCCAGACGCGACCACCTTCACCTCGTGCTGATTCACTCATGAGACGTAATTTATCGTCTCCAGGAATCGCTGTCGGGTGAATCTGGATGAATTCACCGTTCGCATAAATCGCACCTTGACGATAGACAGCAGCTGCTGCTTGTCCTGTGTTGATGACCGAGTTCGTCGATTTTCCGAAGATGACCCCAGGACCACCTGTCGCGAGGATGACCGAATCCGCGGCAAATGCCTCGATTTCCATCGTCCGGAGGTTTTGACAAACCGCTCCACGACAGATGCCATTGTCATCGATGATGGCACGAAGGAATTCCCATCCTTCATATTTTTCTACCAAACCTTGCGCTTCGAACTTACGAACCTGTTCATCTAATGCGTACAACAGTTGTTGGCCTGTCGTCGCTCCAGCGTATGCCGTCCGGTGATGCAACGTTCCTCCGAAACGTCGGAAGTCGAGTAAGCCTTCCGGTGTCCGGTTGAACATGACACCCATCCGGTCGAACATATGAATGATCTTCGGCGCTGCTTCCGCCATTTTTTGAACAGGTGGTTGATTTGCGAGGAAGTCCCCACCGTATACCGTGTCATCGAAATGCTGGTATGGTGAATCCCCTTCCCCTTTTGTATTGACCGCTCCGTTGATGCCACCTTGTGCACAAACAGAGTGTGAGCGTTTAACGGGTACGAGTGAGAATAACTTAACTGGTACGCCTTGCTCCGCTGCTTTTATCGTAGCCATCAGACCGGCAAGCCCTCCGCCGATGATGACAAGATTCTTGTTCGCCATGTTGTCAGTTCCCCTTTCCTTACAACACGCCTGCAAACGTTAAGATCGAGCGTACGCCTACAAACGATAAACCGATGAATACGAGTGCTGCCACGTAAGACATCGCCCGTTGAGATGCTGGTGACTGCGTAATTCCCCATGTGATGCAGAACGTCCAAAGTCCGTTCGCAAGGTGGAATGTCGTCGCCAAGATCCCGACGATATAGAACGCGAGCATGAATCCGTTATCGACGATGTTCTGCATCATGCTTGCATCCACTGGTGTTCCCATCGCAGCGGCAATCCGTGTTTCCCAAACGTGCCACGTGATGAACACGACAAGGAATACACCGCTGAACCGTTGCAGTACATACATCCAGTTCCGGAAGTATGTATAACGCCCTGTGTTCGCAGAACCGGTGAATGCGATGTACACACCGTAGACACCATGCAAGATGATCGGAATGAAGATGACAAAGATCTCTAAGAACAATCGATACGGAACGTTCCCCACGAATTCCGCGGCCTTATTGAAGTCTTCCTCACCACGTACGATGAAGTAGTTCGTCGTTAAGTGCGAAAGTAAAAATAACCCGATTGGAATGACGCCGAGCAGTGAGTGTATCTTACGACTCACGAAATCACGATGATTCGCCATCCAAATCCCCCCTTTTGTTTGCCAATCAACCGTTGGCGCATTTTGGTAGAAAAGCGCTTTCATAAGGAAATTCGTCTTTTCATCACTTATTCTACTCCTGTCCTTTTTAGAAGACAACCCGAGCCGTTGCATTTAACTGCAAATTTTTTTAGGAAAACAATGACCGACAAGAATCATCTCGGTATAATGGTTCACAGATAGGAGTGAATCATGATGGATGCTACACCAAATCAAACACCACTTTTCGGTATCGAATTGATCCGAGATTATGTGCTGACTGATCTTTTAGGATCGGATTATCGGCAAGTCATCTACTGGGCAGGTAAACGTCTAGCGCGTCAATTCCCTGTCGTAGATGAATCTGAATTAGCCTCATTTTTTGAACAAGCAGGTTGGGGAACGCTCGAAATCAAGAAACGTAAAGGAACTGCTATCTCATTCGTTCTGTCTCCTCCTGATACGACGAGAGATGAACGACCACAAGGGTACTTCCAACTCGAAGCGGGTTTCCTCGCTGAACAGTTCTCTCGTTTTAACGGATGTGTCGCGGAAGGATATGCCGAGTTAAATAAAGAGCTCGTTCAAATCACGGTCCAAATCGACCCTAAAGATCCACTTGAACCGCTCAAGTGAAATTTACATAAAACGTGACAGGAATCTTAATTTTCAACATCGAAATAGATTCATGAAACCTTTTGCAGTAAATGCTCGTAAAATCATTCGTACACAAATCGCGAGGAGGAACTTCACATGTTCAAAAAACTAGCAGCAGATTTAACAGGATTCAGTGATATCGGACAAGTCATTCATCCTGATGATTTCGACAAGGCAGCCGCTGACGATTATGTCTTACATGAAGACGGCGAGAAAATCTATTTCTTGATCAAATCTAAATCTGACGAGTATTGCTTTACGAATCTGGCTTTAATTCACCTCGATGGTGAAAGTGCCGTCAGTTCGAAACGCGTCTTGTATCGTTATCCGTACGCACACTATCCGATTCGCCACGTCATGTTCGAAACGGCGGGAACAGTAGATCTTGATGTCGAGATCAAATTCGAGATTGGTGGTAAACATTATTCGATCGACGTCGATAAGAAACAACTCGAACATGTGAAAGATCTTTATAAAACACTTCTTGCCATCGCTGAAAAACAGTATGAAGGACAAAAGATGCTCGAGTTCGCAAACAGCTCATTGAATCATTCGGTCACGATTCTCGGCGGACTTCGTCAAGGTGACATGAACGTGCCGCAAACATTCAAGGAGTTGTCCGAACAATCCTTCGAGTGGCTACAAGGTCACTACCATCAGTGGAACCAGCGTGACTTTGGTTCATACTACGAAAAGTACATCAACAACTAATTATTTAAAAATGCCGCCCTCTTCAAGAGGACGGCATTTTTTCATTCTTCATTTGCTTGACTTAAATATTCAGCGACGGTTTCCGCTAACTTGACAGGTAATCCTGCTTCCGCCAACTGTTCGATCGTTGCGCGTCGCAAGCTACGCATCGATCCGAAATGACGAATCAACTGCTGGCGTCGTTTCGGTCCGACTCCTGGTATCTCGTCGAGCAAGGAACGGGTCATCCCTTTTGAACGGAGCGAGCGGTGGAACGTGATCGCGAACCGGTGGACCTCATCTTGCATCCGTTGAAGTAGATAAAACGCACTCGAACGCGGACTTAGTTCGACGAGACGGGCATCTTCTCCAAACAACAATTGACTCGTCCGGTGTTTGTCATCCTTTTTTAATGAGCCGACCGGCAGGGATAAGCCGAGTTCATCTTGAATGACTTCTAAAGCAGCATTCAACTGTCCGACTCCTCCGTCAATCAAAACGAGGTCCGGAAGGCGCGCTCCTTCGAGTAACAACCGTCGATAACGCCGACGTACGATTTCCCGCATCGATTCATAGTCGTCCGGTCCTTGAACCGTCCGAATCTTGAACTTCCGGTATTCTTTTTTCAGTGGTTTACCGTCTTCAAAGACGACGAGGGCCGAGACGGCATCCGCACCTTGAATGTTCGCATTATCGATGATCTCAATCCGGGACAATGGATGAACGTCGATCGCGTCAGCGAGTTCTTCGACTGCTTGAACGGTCCGTTTCTCGTCTTTCGCTAACAACTCGAAGCGTTCAGAGATCGCATTTTCAGCATTCTTCGTTGCTAAATCAAGTAATTTCCGTTTTGATCCTCGGACCGGAACATGAATTTTAATCGATAGCGCCTCTTTGAGCAACAGCTGATTGACGAGTGGCGGTACATAGACTTCACTTGGCTTGATGTTCTTTTCGTAGAACTGGACGATGAAACTCTCGAGCTCTTCTGCCGGTGTACCATAAATCGGGAAAAGCGAGACATCACGTTCGATCATCTTTCCGCCGCGAAGGAAGAAGACTTGGACACACATCCAACCTTTATCGACATGGATTCCGAATACGTCGCGTGACGTCAAATCCGCTGTGATCATGTTTTGTTTGTTCATGATCGACTCGATCGCCCGTACTTGATCGCGCAATTCTCCGGCACGTTCGAATTCCATCGTTTCGGCCGCGTCCGCCATCTTCTGTTTCAAGTCTTCGACAAGCTCTTTCGTGTCGCCCGACAAGAAACGTCGGATTTCTGAAACGAGCGCTTTTTGTTCCGACTCGAGATTCGGGATTTCGCATGGACCGAGACACTGACCGATATGGTAGTACAGACAAAGTTTTTTCGGCATCGGTTGGCATTTACGTAGCGGATATAAACGATCTAACAGACGTTTCGTCTCGTTCGCCGCATACGCATTCGGATAAGGACCAAAATAATGACCACCATCCTTTTTTAACTTACGCGTCGTGATCAGGCGAGGATAGGTTTCATTCGTAATTTTCAAGTACGGATATGACTTGTCATCCTTCAACATGATATTGTACTTCGGATCATGTTTCTTAATTAGTGTCATCTCAAGCAGCAACGCTTCTAGTTCACTGGCTGTGATGATGTATTCGAAGTCACGGACTTCCGCGACGAGACGTTCCGTCTTAATATCATGTGCTCCCGTGAAATAGGAACGGACACGATTCTTGAGATTTTTTGCTTTTCCGACATAGATGACTTCGCCGAATTCATTTTTGTGCAGATAACATCCTGGCTCATCAGGCAAAAGGGATAGTTTCGCTTTGATATGTTCTTGATGTCCCAAATAAATGTCTCCTTTCACCGTTTTTAGTTTTATTCGTTCGGGTAAATACCATACATTGATTATGACATACGGAGGATGAAAAATGCGTACATATGATTGCATTGTGATCGGAACAGGTTCCGCTGGAAACCAAGCGGCTTATAAATTCGCTGAAAAAGGACTACGTGTTGCCATCGTGGAGAACTTCACTCCAGGTGGCACATGCGCACAACGTGGATGTGACGCAAAAAAAATCTTACTGACGGGTAGTGAGACGAAAGACGCTGTCGAGCGATTGCTCGGATACGGCGTAAAGGGGCTGATTTCGATTGATTGGCGCCAATTGATGGAGCGAAAGAATGAATACACACGCGCCATCCCGGAGCAAACACGAAAGCGGTACGCGGAAACGGACATCGACTATTTCCATGGAGAACCGCATTTCGTGTCTTCACATCGCCTTCGAATTGGTGAAGACGAAATCGAAGGGAAACAGTTTTTAATCGCAACCGGTCTAAGACCTCGCGAATTATCTGTACCCGGTATTGAGCGTTTCATAACAAGTAATGAGTTTCTTGAACTGAAAGAACTTCCACGCCGACTCGTCTGCATCGGTGGCGGTTATATCTCGTTCGAGTTCGCCCATCTCGCTCGTATTGCTGGCGCAGACGTCACGATCGTCTTACGTTCTAACGCCTTAAAACAATTCGAGAGCGAATTGGTCGATGTGCTGTTAGAAGCCACACGGGCACTTGGTATCTCGATCATCAAAGAAGCAGAGGTCGTCGCTTACGAAGAGGAATCCCTTCATTTATCGAACGGTGACGTCTTGAAGACGGATGTCGTCTTGAATGCGACTGGACGTGTCGCAAGTATCGATCAGCTTGGTCTCGAAGCAATTGGCGTTGCTCATAATGAAAAAGGAATCCATGTCAATGCGTACCTTCAGTCTTCCGTCGAACATATCTATGCCGCAGGGGATGTTGCTGTCAGCGGGAATCCAGCGTTGACGCCGTTTGCTGGAACCGAAGGACGACTCGCTGCCGATAACATGCTCGAAGGGAACAACCGGAAACTAGAGCTGCTCCCTGTACCTAGCGTCGTATTCACCGCGCCGAACCTCGCCCTCGTCGGTGAGACGGAAGCTGCTTTGAAAAAAGCAGGTATTCCTTATCGTGGTCGCTTGATTGATACGTCCGCTTGGCAAACGAACGCACGGATCAAGGACAGTTTCGCTCGGGCGAAAGTGCTCGTCGGGGAAGATGATCAAGTCCTTGGCGCACACTTCATCGGTGTCAATGCAGCGGAACTAGCAAACTATTTCTCGTTTGCGATGCAACACCGGATTCCAAGTACTTCGATGCAACAGACTGGATTCGCTTACCCGACACCGGCTTCAGATATCGCTTCGTTATTCGAGGATTGACAGGAGGCTTTTGGATGATTCAATACGGCTATACGATTTTATACGTTGAAGACACTGCACGAACGCTGACATTCTATCGAGACGTTCTTGGACTATCCGTCAAGGCGGAGCACGGGAGCTACATCGAGTTCGAGACCGGTCAGACGACACTCGCCTTCAATACGCGTGAAGACGTGCAACAGTTGATTCCGGATTACATGATACCAAGCGGAAAAACACAACAGACGTTAGAGATTGGTTTCATCACGGATGACGTCCCGACTCTTTTTCAGAAGGTGGTGGAGGCAGGATATGAGACCGTCCTCTCTCCTGCTCAAAAACCATGGGGGCAAGTCGTCGCCTATGTCCTCGACCCCGATGGTCACCTGATTGAACTTTGTACGCCAATGTAATCTAAAAAAAACAGACCGTTCTGCCTGTGCAGAACGGTCTGTTTTGATATGCAGGAAAGAATTAGTTAGATGTTTCAACGAATTCTTTAAGTGCGTCTTTTGGCATGAAGCCCATTGTTTTGTTGACAGGTTGTCCATCTTTGAAGAGAACGAGTGTCGGGATACTTTGAACTTGGAATGCTCCAGCTACTTCTGGGTTTGCATCTACGTCGACTTTGACGATTTTTACATCTTGCATGTCAGCATCGAGTTCTTCAAGAACAGGTGCGAGCATACGACATGGTCCACACCATGTTGCCCAAAAATCAACAAGGACGAGTCCTTCTTGTGTTTCTTCTTTAAATGATTGGCTAGTTGCGTGTACGATTGCCATTGATCATAACCTCCTAATGAGTAGATCGACCCGGTAGAAAAATGGGTGATCTCTTTATTGATTCGAGTATATCATAGCAGTCTCTTCCAACAAACGAAACTGCTCACGCGAAAAATCTGCAAAAACAACCGGCACCATGATAATGGCACCGGTCTTCAAACTCATCCGTGAACGAGCATTTTTTTGAATTCAGCTGTCAATAGTGGCACGACATCGAACAAATCACCGACGATGCCATAGTCAGCGACAGAGAAGATGTTCGCTTCCGGGTCCTTGTTGATCGCAACGATCACTTTGGCATTTGACATCCCTGCTAAGTGTTGGATCGCACCTGAGATCCCACACGCGATATAAAGATCCGGTGTAACGACTTTACCTGTCTGACCGATTTGAAGCGCATAGTCGCAGTAATCTGCATCACAAGCACCACGCGAAGCACCCACTGCTCCTCCGAGGACATCTGCTAGTTCTTGTAACGGTGCGAAGCCGTCCGAACTCTTGACGCCTCGTCCACCTGCGACGATGACTTTTGCCTCTGACAAATCAACGCCGCCTGTTGCTTTGCGTACGATGTCTGCGACGATTGTCCGTAAATCCTTCAGTTCAACCGTAACCGACTCGACCGTTCCTTGTGAACTACCTGCTTCGAGCGGATCGATGTTGTTCGGACGGACTGTAAAGAGTGTCTTGCCTTCTGCGACTTTGACTTTTTCAAATGCTTTCCCCGAGTAGATCGGGCGAATGAATGACGCATCTGCGCCTTCCCCTTCAATCGCCGTCACATCACTGATCAAACCGGCTTGTAGTTTTGCCGCAATCTTCGGTGATAGATCCTTGCCGAGCGACGTATGACCGAAGACGAGCACGTCGGGTGACGTCCGGTTCATCAACTCGAGGAAGACTTGTCCATAACCGTCTGGCGTGTAGTGTAAAAGACGCTCATCCTCGACGACGAGGACTTGGTCCGCTCCGCGTGATGCTAGTGCATCGGCATCCTTTGCGACATCATGTCCAATCAGGACCGCGATGACTTCATCCGCGACACGTCGCGCTGCTGCGATTGCCTCAAACGACACATTCCGTAAACTGCCGTCCCGTGATTCTGCGAGTACTAATGCTTTTGTCATTCGTTTCTCCCCCTTAGACCACTTTTGCTTCGTTGCGTAATAATGATGCGAGCTGCGCGACTTGCTCGTTCAGTTCACCTTCAAGGATCTTACCAGCTGCTTTGTTCGGTGGTAAGAAACGCTCAATCGTCTCTAGACGTGGTGCGAGTTCGTCTTCATCAAGTTCAAGATCATCGAGTTCGAGTTCTTCAAGCGGCTTTTTCTTCGCCTTCATGATCCCTGGCAGACTTGGATAACGTGGTTCGTTCAATCCTTGTTGCGCAGTGACGAGTAACGGAAGCGTTGTTTCGATCGTCTCCGTATCCCCTTCAGCGTCGCGTGTCACGACAGCTTTCGTACCGTCGAGCTCTAGTTTCGTGATCGTCGTCACGTAAGGGATATCAAGTAGTTCTGCGACGCGAGGCGCCACTTGACCACTTCCGCCATCGACTGCGACGTTCCCGGCGATGACGAGATCAACCGTTTGTTCCTTCAAATAACTAGCGAGCACTTCAGAAATCGTGAAATGATCTGCCTCTTCGATATCATCTTCAATCGAGATACGAACTGCTTGATCCGCTCCCATTGCGAGTGCTGTTCGTAATTCTTTGTCCGCATCTTCCGGTCCGACCGTCACGACCGTTACCGTTCCCCCTTGTGCATCACGAACACGAATCGCTTCTTCTACCGCATACTCATCGTATGGGTTAATGATGAACTCAGCGCCATCCTCATCGATTTGACCATTCTCGAGTTGGATTGCTTCTTCCGTATCGAATGTGCGTTTCAACAGTACATAGATTTCCATCTCATGCTCCCCCTTGTCGTCTATTCACCATCATCCTTTGTATCCGCTTACATAGTTGTTGTCATGAAAAGGGCTTAACTCAGCCCTTTGATCAACATCCGATGAATCCCGTCGCGTGTCTCAAGCAACTCATATTTGAATCCACTTGCCATCCAGCTCGTCACGACCTCATCGATTGTTCCGAAAATCATCTGACGTGCTAATCGATAATCCAGATCGTTTGAAAACTCACCTGTCGTCATCCCGTGCTTAACGACCCGGTCAATCAGATGCAAGTACGGCTTTAAGACGGCAGCGATGTTTTGACGCATGTCTTGGTTCGATTGACGCAACTCAATCTGCGTGACGACCGCTAAATCATAGTCGACGGATAATTGCTCGAGGTGTGCCTCGATCAATGCTGCCAATTGTTCCGTCGCTGATGTATGGCTCGCGATTTGTCCTTCGGAATATTCGATGAAGCTTCCCATTTTCGCTTGGAATAGCGAAATCAAGAGATGTTCTTTATTCTTGAAGTACAGATAGATCGTTCCATCCGCAACCCCGGCTTCCTTTGCGATGGCAGTCACTTTCGCTCCATGGTAGCCGTTCTTGGCGATGACTTTTACGGCGGCATCAATGATGCGGTCACTCTTTGACATTGTTCGTTTCATTCCACTATCTCCCAACGCATAAAATGAATGATGGTTCATTCATATTTATTCTATCATGTCATTTTATCCTGTCAACTGCTTTCTTCGAGTTGTTTGGCACGTTCTTCTTCAACGAGAACACGGCGGAGAATCTTACCAACGAACGTCTTCGGTAACTCTTGCCGGAATTCATACTGCTTCGGCACTTTGAACGATGCTAACTGCTTGCGACAGAATTGATCGAGTTCTTCTTCTGTGACCGTCATCTCATCCTTGACGACGATGAACGCCTTGACGGTCTCTCCGCGGTAGACATCCGGAACACCGATGACGACCGCTTCTTTAACGGCTGGGTGTTCATATAGGATTTCTTCGACTTCACGTGGATAAATGTTGAATCCAGAAGCAATGATCAAATCTTTTTTCCGATCGACGATTCGGAAATAATGATCCTCACCGATATATCCAAGGTCTCCCGTATGCAACCAACCGTTTCGCAGAACAGCTTGCGTATCTTCTGGTCGTTTCCAGTACCCTTTCATGACTTGCGGACCTGTGACGATAATCTCACCAATCTCACCTGGAGCAGCCGGTGTCTCTCCGTCCGCTTGGACGATTTTTGCTTGCGTATCGGGTACCGGAATACCGACCGTTCCAGGAATCCGACGATCCCAGATACAGTTCGTATGCGTCACCGGACTCGTTTCAGACAAACCGTATCCTTCAACGATCCGCCCACCCGTCAGCGCTTCGAATTTTTCCTGCACTTCGACTGGTAGTGGAGCTGAACCAGAAATACAGGCTTCAATCGAAGAGAGATCATACTTCTTCAGCTTCGGATGATTCAATAGACCAACATACATCGTCGGAGCACCTGGGAACAGATTCGGTTTTTCCTTATGAATCGTCTTGAGTACCTGTTCAATATCGAATTTCGGAACGATGATTTGTTCATAGGCATTAAATATGCCGAAATTGAGGTTACACGTCATGCCATAGACATGGAAATAAGGAACGACTGCTAACAGCTTCCGTCCATCTCCTCGATTGTATTTATAGAACCAGTTGTCGATCTGTTCGACGTTTGCACTCAAGTTAAAGTGTGTCAACATGACACCTTTGGGTGCGCCTGTCGTTCCACCCGTATATTGGAGAACCGCGACGTCCTCCTTCGGTTGAATCGCGACTGGTGTAATCGGTTCATACCCCCGCAAAGATAAAAACGGGATCGAACCTGTCGTATCAATGATGATGTTGTTATCTTTCCGTGCTTTAATCGGATAGAGTTTATTTTTAGGGAAGGGAAGGTAATCCGCGATACTTGTCGTCACGACGGTCTTGAGTGTCGTCGACGCCTTGACACGAGACGCTTTCGGATAGAGTAGATCGAGCGTCACGAGTAGATGTGCTCCTGAATCGACGAGAATCTGTTCAAGTTCACGGTCTGTATAGAGTGGGTTCACTTGGACGACGATACCACCTGCATAGAGAACAGCATAATAACTGATCATATACTGGGGACAGTTCGGTAACATCAGTCCGACGCGATCCCCTTTTTTTAGTCCATGCTCTTGTAATAGGCTCCCAAGTGCGCGGGCCTCGTCACGTACTTCACGAAACGTCATACGTTTTCCTAAGAAACTCAAGGCACGTTGTTCTGGAAAATCAGTCGCTGCCTCATCGAGTGCCTGATAAAGAGGTAATTCTCGATAATCAATCGATGCGGGTACTTGCTCGGGATAATCAGATAACCAAACGGATTCCATACGTTTCCCTCCCTGATAATGAATTACTATTCATTTTTATTATACGTTGAATCGAATTCGACATGCCAGTAAAATCCAAAAAAAGAAATCAAATCTGCTTGTTTTTTTCGATTCGTTCAATTAGAAATCATCATACAAAAAAGCAGCACCACCCTTTCTCGTTTCCGAAAAAGAAGAAGCACTGCTTTTTAATAGACATCACCGGGATGGATACGTAAATCCTTCACCAATGACTTCGCGCACTTTATGAATGACGACGAAGGCGCGGGGATCCGCTG
The DNA here is from genome assembly GCF_018618955.1 of Exiguobacterium sp. s191. Taxonomy (NCBI): domain Bacteria; kingdom Bacillati; phylum Bacillota; class Bacilli; order Caryophanales; genus Exiguobacterium; species Exiguobacterium sp. s191. Next base: position 1,594,724 of record NZ_JACSNC010000001.1, read on the forward strand.
CTTCGACGATCTGTTTCAACGGTGCCAGTTGTCGTTTATCGACGATCATATACAACATATCATTCTTTTGTTTCGTGAAATGACCGTGACTGTGGATGACCGTCGCGCTACGACCGAGCGTCTCTGTCAGGATCGTCGCGATCTCCTCTTGGCGATGACTGATGATCGTGACCGCTTCGCGGACATTTAATCCTTCGCTGACGAGATCAATCAAGTACGAGCCGATGATAATTGCAATCAACGTGTATAGCATCGTCTCTTCTCCGAACAGAAATCCTGATGCACCGACGACCGCGACGTCGATGATGAACATCGAGACCGCGATACTGAGATTCAAGTACTTATTCATCAGTCGAGCGATGATGACTCCCCCGCCCGTCGTTCCACCAGCACGAATGACAAGTCCGATTCCGACGCCAATCAGAATTCCCGCATAGACCGTACCGATTAAACGGCTATCTGATGATGTCGCTAGACTAGCAGTCGAGGAGAGGACAAATGATGTGACGGCGACCGAAATGACGGAGTAAAGCATCGTCTTCCGGCTGAGGAATCGATAACCGACGACGAACAGCAAGGCGTTCGCAATCAGGGAAACAAGTCCCGTATCCCAGCCATAGAGGTAGTAGAAGATGACCGTGATCCCGATCAATCCACCTTCAGATAAATCGTTCGGAATCGTAAAGTAGTTGATTCCAAAGGCGAGAATCGCAGACCCGATGATGACCCAGAAGATGTCCTTCCAAGAAATCAATTGCATCGCCTCAAAAGCACGGCGTCTCGTTTCTGTCGTTGTTGATGTTTTTCTTACGTTCATATGCGTTCCTCCTTTTTTGATTAGGCGTGGCTTCCAATAAAAATTCCGTACTGAAACGATGTCAGTACGGAATGATCACACGGTAAGACCGGTTCTTTTAATTAAATACAATCCAAAGGATACCGACGACCAAAAAGGCAATCGAAACCCCGAACATGATTTTCGCTAAACGTTCTAACACGGATTCACCCCACTAACGCTGATCCGATGACGTAGGACATGCCGATCGATAAGGCACATGAAATAATGCCGACAGCAATGTTGCCGTTCTCGATTTCACGGTCTACCGGCAAATTCGGTGTCAGGAATTCAAAGATCCAGTATGTCGATATCAACAGTAAGAAGCCAAAAGCACTTTCAAGAAATATCGACCCGACCCGTTCTTCCCCTTGAACAGCGAAATGAACGATATTGGCGAGTCCGATGATTTTTCCACCTGTTGCTAACGCAACGGCGATGTTGCCACTCTTGATATGTTCCCAGTTTTTATACCGGGTTGTCAACTCAAAAAGTGCAAGTCCTAAAATGATCAGTAATCCCGCGACCGAATAGAGCGCTGTCGTGTAGACATAGACGTTCTCAAAAATGTTCATCCTGCTTTCCTCATTTCAGTTCGATGATCGTCACACCGTGTCCGCCTTCACCTTGACCGCCTAAGCGGTGACCTTTGACGTGACGATGACCTTTCAAGAATTCTTGGACACCTTGACGCATCGCTCCCGTACCCAGACCATGGATGACACGAATGTGGTCGTAGTTCGATAACAAAGCTTGGTCCATGAAGCGTTCGAGCTTCGATAATCCTTCTTCAACACGGACGCCACGTAAATCCAGTTCAGCTGAAGGCGCCGATTGTTTCGTCACACTCGTACCACCAGAACGCCCTTTTGTTTGAGGACGTTTTGGAGTACTGCCGATCTTCGCGAGATCTTCCGGTTTGACGTTCACCTTCATGATGCCGACTTGAACGGTATACTCGCCGTTCGCCTGTTGGTTGATGATATAGCCTTTTTGATTAAAGGTCGTGACTTTGACTTCTTCCCCTTTATCAAAACGTGGCGTTTGATCGTATTTCGCTTTTACTTTAGCGATCCGTTTCTCTTGCAGACTCGGCTTCGCATCTTCAAGTTTTTTACGTGCCTCGATCAGTTCATGCTCTTTGACGGCACCAGCATCACGCAATTCTTTCAAACGTTTAATGACGCCTTCAGCCTCTTTTTGGGCACGTTCGACTGCACGTGCTGCTTTTTCTTCCGCTTTTGCCAGAATCTCATTTTTCTCTTCCTGAATCTCTGCTTGTTCTTGCTCGAATTGCTCACGCTCTGCAACGAGTCGTTTCTTCTCTTCTAGCAACTGAGCCTCTAACGTTTCAGCACGCTGTTTCGCTTCTTCCAGTCGTTCGATCATCGTTTCGACGGATTGGGCGTCGCTACCGATTTGACCACGTGCCGCGTCGATGATCCGGTCTTCAAGTCCGAGACGTTTTGAAATCTCGAACGCGTTCGAGCGTCCCGGTACACCGATGAGTAAGCGATACGTCGGACTGAGTGATTCGACATCGAATTCCATCGACGCGTTGACGACTCCTTCTCGGTTATAGCCGTACGCTTTTAATTCCGAATAGTGCGTCGTCGCTGCAACGCGTGCTCCGCGGCGTTTCACTTCATCAAGAATTGCAATCGCCAGGGCAGCCCCTTCTGTCGGGTCCGTTCCCGCACCCAATTCATCAAACAGCACCAAACTCATGAAATCGATTTTCTCCATCATCGAGACGATGTTCGTCATGTGCGAGCTGAACGTCGACAAGTTTTGTTCAATCGACTGTTCATCCCCGATATCGGCATAAATCGCATCGAAAACACTGAGCTCCGTCTCATCTGCTGCCGGCACGTATAGTCCTGATTGCACCATCAATTGCAAAAGACCGATCGTCTTTAAGGTAACCGTCTTACCACCGGTGTTCGGACCTGTGATGACGAGAGATGTAAAATCGCCACCTAGCGAGACAGTGATCGGTACGACCTCTTCTTTTGGAATGAAGGGATGTCGTGCTTCCTTCAGAATGATATGGCGATTTTCATTCAAGCGTGGTTCGACCGCTCCAATCTGATGACCGTACAATGCTTTCGCCATGATGAAATCAAGTTCTGCTAGTACATCGAGATTGATGCGCAGCGAGTCGCCGACACTCCCGACAAGTGCTGATAATTGTGCGAGGATTCGTTCGATTTCAGCTCGTTCTTTCAAACGCGCTTCTTGGATCTCGTTGTTCGCAGAAACGACGGCTTGTGGTTCGATGAACAACGTTGCACCGGACGCCGACTGATCATGAACGATCCCACCGAACGCTTGACGATATTCTTGTTTGACCGGGACACAGTAGCGATCATTTCGCATCGTCACGATGGCGTCAGATAGCATCTTTGCTTTACTACGTAAGACACTATCGATTTTCGAACGAACTTGTCCTTCAAGCGAACGCAACTGACTCCGTAACGCTCGTAATTTATCACTTGCCGAATCTTGAACAGTTCCCTGATCGTCAATGGCATGACGAATTCCCTGTTCGATCTCAACGAGCTTCGTGATCTGTTCGATTCGACTGTCGAGTCGTGGTAATCGTAGATCCGGATGATCCTCATGCAATCGTTCCTGGAACGCCTTCACTTGACGTCCTGAATAGACGACGTCTGCGACGGATAGAAGTTCACTCGTCGAGAGGACCGAACCAATTTCTGCTCGTTTCACTTCACTGCGGACATCTGTCAGTCCACCGAACGGATAACGGTCACGTAACCGATAAACCGTCGTTGCTTCCGTCGTGACAGCCAATAATTCCTTAACCTGCTCGAACTCTTCCGCTGGACGCATCGCTCGAACGAACTGTGCTCCAAGTGAGCTTGCTGTGAACGATAACATGTTTTCTTTTAACTTCTCATATTCTAAGACGCGTAATGCGTTGGCATTCATTTAATCCACTCCTAAACGTTTTCGACCGAAGAAGGCAAGTGCTGCTTCAGCGCTCCACGTATTGATGACATCAGACGCCTCCAAATAGGCTTTACGTGCATGGAGGACTCCAAGTTTCATATCTTCTAACATTTCTGGTCGGTGTGTATCCGTATTGATTAAAATTTTCACACCAGCAGCCTTCGCTTTTGCTAGGGAACTTGCCGTCAAATCGAATCGTGCCGGGTTTGCATTCATCTCAAGCGCTGTTCCTGTCTCGGCTGCTAGTTCGATCAAGCGATCGACGTTAACCGCATACCCTTCACGTCTACCGATGATTCGTCCTGTCGGATGGGCAATCAGAGAAACGTAAGGATTACGACACGCATTCTCAAGCCGTTGCATGATCTCTTCTTCCGTCTGATCGAATTTCGAGTGAATCGAGGCAATGACGTAATCCATCTCTTTTAAGAAATCATCTTCATAATCGAGCGACCCATCAGGTAAGATATCCATCTCGACGCCACATAAAATCGTCATCTCGGGATGTTTCTTGCGTGCCGCTTCGATTTCGACACGTTGCGCACGTAGACGTTCTTCCGTCAATCCATTGACGAACTTCATATACTTACTATGGTCGGTGATCGCCATCCATGTATACCCTCGTGCAGCACACGCATCGACCAGTTCTTCAACAGATAATGTGCCATCTGACCATGTCGTATGCATGTGCACATCTGCTTGAATATCCTGTTCCGTCAAAAGGCGTGACAAATCCTGTTCGAACTCTTGACGCCCTGCTCGTAATTCAGGTGCGATGAACGGTAAGTCGTACCGCGCAAACAATTCTTCTTCCGTCTTCGGCTGCACTAACCCGTTCTCCGTCTCGACACCATATTCAGAAATGCTCTCTCCCTGTTCTTTGGCAAGTTGACGCATCCGGACATTGTGATCCTTCGAACCCGTGAAGTGATGTAACGTTGACGCGTACGCCGCGTCATCGACGATTCGGAAATCAACCGTGATATAATGGACGTCTCGTTTTAAGACGAGTGATACTTTCGTGCTGCCGGCAGCAATGACTTCATCGATGAGCGACAGTTCCAATAGTTGCTCCTTGATCCGTTCCGGTTCGTTCGTCGAGAGGATGAAATCAAGGTCCTTGCACGTCTCTTCTGCTCGGCGGAAGCTTCCACCAACTTCGAAGCGAATGATTTCATCGAACGACGCAAGGGTCTGATTTAATTCCGTAACGACCTTCCGCATGACACCATACGGTAATCGTTCCGGTCGTGTTTCAAACGTTTCGAGCGCTTTGACGTACTTTTCGACCGTCTTCTTACCGAATCCAGGCATCGTTTCGACTGTACCATCCGCTAATTTCTCTGCAAAGGAATCCGCATCAATGACGCCGACTTCATGCAATTTAGCAAGTTTCTTCCCACCAAGACCTGGGATCTTTAGTAAAGCGATCAGTCCTTCCGGTACTTCTTGTTCGAGTTCCGTCAGTGCCGTACTCGTTCCCGTTTCCCGGTACTCCTCAAGAACAGCAGCCGTTCCTTTACCAATCCCCTTCATCGCCGTGAAATCGTCGATTGCCATGAAGTCAGCATCCGATGCCTCGAGGATACTTGCTGCTTTTCGGAAAGCATTGATCTTAAACGGATTTTCCCCTTTAACCTCTAGATAGACTGAGATTCGTTCTAAGTGACGCATTGCATCTTGAATCGTACGCATGTGCAATTCTCCCCTCAAAAAAAGCTCCCATTTAACGGGAGCATGTTTATTTTATCAATCCAACTTTGTCCATCAGCCAATTCGCAAGGAGCGGTGTATGTTGGATGATGAAACTTGCCAAACTCGAGTCTGCAATGGCATCCTGTATCGACTGAATCGGAACGAATGCTGCGAGGAACAAGAGTAAGAAAATGAAGATGTACATCTCGATGAAGCCAAAGACGCCACCTAATAATCCTTTGACTTGTTTTAAAATCGGAATGTTCGTCAACGAATCAAACATCGATAACAAAATCGCTAAGATGATTTTTGTACCGAAGAACAGGACGACGAACCAAAAGGCTTTGTAGAACACCTCATCGAGTCGTGCTGAACTTGGAATTGCGAACATCGTCAAGTCGATTCCCGCATCATCCAGTGTCGACGGATATGGAACCCACAAACGGAATTTCGTCGCCAGTTCCTCATAGAACGACAAGGCAACGATGAAGGAAATGATCAGGCTGAGCAAATGCCCGGCCTGCAATACGACTCCCCGTCGGACACCCGTCATGACGCCTAAGGCGAGAAGTAATAAGATAACGAAAGAAATCATAGTTTATAGTTCACCCAAATTCTTTTTTATTTTTACGTAATCACTACCAATATTAAGCGCCGCTAGGACGGCGATTTGACGAACGTCGAGTTGTGGTGCTTGTTCTCGGATTTCTCGAATTTTCGTATCGACGAGGAGACCCACTTCGCGTACGTGTTCTGGCGACTCCGTTCCGACAATCGTATAATCATTGCCTGCGATATGAATCGTCGTCCGGTTCAACCCTTCTGAATCAGCCATTTTTCTGTCCTCCTCATACTTTGCTTCTTTCATATAGTACCATCATTTTCGTTTTAGGAAAAGAAGTCCCCCATCGGTCTTAAGGATGGTATGCTTAATCCCGGAAAGGGAGGTTATCTCGTGGGAACTACCGTTTTACGCTTATCTAAAGAAAAGCAAGACCTCGTCATACAAGAGTTTAAACAAGGACAGACGAAGAGTCCACCGTATGCCCGCTTCGCCGCTAAAGTACCCGGATGTGTCATCACGATTTACAATTCTGGAAAAGTGATGTTTCAAGGAACCGAAGCCGAAACCATCGCTTCACGCTTCGGTACGGCTACACCGACTAAATCGAAGGAACCACTTGTTTCAACGTTACCGAATGGTTTTGCAGAATGGTCCGTCGCTGGCAGTGACGAAGTTGGAAAAGGCGATTTCTTCGGTCCACTCGTCGTCGTCGCTTCCTTCGTTGATCGAAAGCAGATTGCACTTCTTCAGGAACTCGGTGTTCGGGACTCCAAGCACTTGAATGACACGGAGATTCGAAAGATCGCCCGTGATCTCCATGCTGTCATTCCGTACACATATCGTATCCTACACAATCCAGAATACAATCAGATGCAACGAACGATGACACAAGGAAAGATGACTGCCCTGATGCATAATGATGTACTCGAGCGACTTCTTGACCAACTGGAGACGAAACCAGAAGCGATCTTGATTGATCAGTTCGCTGAAAAGACCGTTTACTACAAACACTTGTCTGGTGTCGTCAATCCCGTTCGAGAAAATGTCTACTTCTCGACCAAGGCGGAGCAACTTCATGTCGCCGTCGCTGCCTCCTCGATCATTGCTCGCGCCATCTTTTTGAAGGAGATGGACAAGTTGAGTGAAACAACAGGTGTCGTCATTCCGAAAGGTGCTGGTGCCAAGGTCGATCAAGTCGCTGCCTCACTGATTTTACGTTATGGAGCTGACAAACTTCGTGACTGGACGAAAGCCCATTTTGCGAATACGAAAAAGGCACAACAACTAGCTGCGAAACGAAACCGACCATGACCTTAACGGAATGGTCGGTTTTTTTAAATGACGGACTCCCCTTCAGACAGTCGTTCTAATTCCGCAAGAAGTATGTGTTTTTCATTAAAAGGAATCGTTTTTGTACCGATTCGTTCTACCTCATCATGACCTTTCCCGACGATGACGATGCGTTTTCCTTCGTGCGCCAGATGCGCTGCTTGTACGAGCGCTTCGTGACGGGATGTATGGCACCCTACTAAGTGTTCACGTGGAATATCGATGATTAGTTCTTCGATGATTCGATCCGGATTCTCTGTCCTCGCATCATGGACCGTTGCGATGATGTGTTCACAATATTTGCTTGCGATTCGCCCCATCTCCGCTCGTTTCGTTCGATCACGCTCTCCAGCTGCGCTTAAAACGACCGATAGCGACTCTCCGGAAGAAGTGAGTGCCTGTAAACATTTTTCTAGACCATCCGGTGTATGGGCATAATCGATATAAACCTCACAAGGTGCCCAGTCCAGTCGTTCGAGTCGCCCTTTCGGCAATTCCAGTTCTGGAATGTGACGAATCAACGTATAGAGATTAGCATCGCCTGCCCGCAACAATCCCATCGCTGCCGCTAAATTCGCTGCATTGAATTCACCTAGTAAAGCTGTCGGCACACGCGTCGTCGTCTCGTCGATCCGCACATTGACGGTGTCTGTCAACCATTCGACCGCGATTTGCGACGTCCGGTGTGGTTGCGTCGTATACCAGATGACGGGTTGTAGAGGCGCAGCTTCTCGCATGACGCGACTCCAACTATCTTCTCGATTCAAGACAATGGTCCGACCATTTGACGCGGCGACTTGTTGAAACAACAACGCTTTCGTCTTGGCGTAATCCTCCATTGAATGATGGTAATCCATATGATCATGCGTCAGGTTTGTAAATGCTGCCGAGTGGAAAGACACTCCCTCGACTCGACCTTCGGCTAATGCGTGAGAAGACACTTCAATGATGCAATCCGTCACGCCTTTTTCAACCATTTCATACAACAGTCGATGTAAGATGATGGCTTCAGGTGTCGTATTCGGCGTCTCAATGAGTTCCTCATCAATTCGTGCACCGACCGTGCTGATCATGCCGGCTTTTATACCTGTTGCTCGAAAGAGATCATACGCCAATTTCGTCGTCGTCGTTTTTCCATTCGTTCCGGTTACACCGTATACACGCATCTTTTGACTAGGTTGATCGTAAAAGCGATTCGCGACTTGACCTGCAAGTCGTTTCGTATCCGGCACAGTAATGACGGGAACCGGGCAATCCGGAAACGATTGTTCAGCTAAAATCGCCACAGCCCCGTTTTGGATTGCCTGATTGATATAATCGTGACCATCAACCGTGTAACCGTTGATACAGATGAATAATCCGCCAGGTCTGATTTGTCGCGAATCGGTTGCGATATTCGTGATGAGTGGATTGATTGCTTCCTTTATAGTGAATGGTAATAGTTCAGTCAGGAGCTTCGCTAGTCGATTCATGATGTACTCTTCCCTTCTTTGTCTCTTCTCTATGTCAAGATGAATTAGTCAACCGATCACATAAGCAGTCGTATCCATTGTTTCAAGTAAATCAAATACTCTTTTACGGAACATACCCGCTTTAAGACCTGCTTAATCTTTTATCATGCTAGAAAATTATTCTCTTCAATGCATGAAATGAGCGTTTCTTCCCTTGCGCCTCTTAATCAGCTTTGATACACTCTTAAAGTTAACTAGTTAACTAAAAGGAGAAATAGGATGCTCTATACACAAGAAGATGTACTCGGACAACTATCAAAAGTCTCACGTCTCGTAAAACGAGAGATTGATGCTACCTTGCTTCCCTACTCGTTACATACGGGTCAATGGGCACTAATAAAAGCAGTTGCATTACTACAACCTGTTTCACAAGTCCAACTGGCCGATTATCTAATCATTGAAAAACCAGCTGTGACGAAAACCGTCTCACGTCTTGAGACGCTTGGTTTCATCACTCGGATAAAAGAAGGACGAACACATTTTGTCTCATTGACACCTTTAGCCATCGAACGGTTCGACCAAATCGATGCTGCGGTCCAAGAGACCCACCAACGCTTACTCGCCTCCTTCTCCCTTACCGATCAGCAACAGCTCGGTGAGTGGATGACGCACCTACTTACTCTACATCGACAGGAGGAATCTTCATGACCGCTCGGTTATTCTCGCGTCATTACATCATGACGTTGATCATCAATCTGTTGCTCTTCATCACGTTTTATCTACTCAATGCCTCACTTCCTTTACTCGCTGCTAAGCAGTTTCCGGTCTCCGCTTCAGCACTCGGGTGGATCGTGACGAGTTTCATCCTGGCAACCGTCTGTTCTCGTCCATTGATTGGTCACTGTTTAGATCGATACGATTTAAAGCGCGTCTTGATGATCTCTGCAAGTCTTTTTACAGTCATGAGTATCTGCTACATGCTCGTCCTACCTTTGGAATCATTTTTCTATCTAATCATCATCCGTATCATCCACGGATTTAGTTTCGGGATGTTATCTTCTTCGATCAGCCTCGCCGTCACGACATTGATTCCAAAAACACGTCAAGGCGAAGGGATGGGATATTTCGTCCTGTCGATGAACTTGGCATCCGTCCTTGGTCCTGTCATTGGTCTTGCCTTTATTCAAGAAAAAGCATTCGTCCTGTACTTCGTGACAGTTGCTGCCCTAGCAGTCATCGCCTTGTTGTTAATGATGCGTCTGCCACTGACGAGTCAACATATCCCAAGCACGTCCGCGTTTCGTTTAAGTCAGTCTCTCTTCTTATCGCGTCCGCTTTTGTTGGTGGCGACTCTGTTGGCAGGCGTTGCGATCTCTAGTACATCTGCGTTCATTTCACTGTACACGGACTCGATCGGTCATATCGCATATGCTTCTTATTTTTATGCGTTAGTCGCTCTCGGAATGGTCGGGATTCGACCAATTGCCGGAAAATTGTTTGATCAGCGAGGTGCTGCATTCGTGCTGTTGCCCTCGTATGCCCTTTATATGATTGGCTTTGTCATTCTCGGCATGTATCCTTCATTGGCTGGTTTATTGACTGCTGCCATCATCATTGGTATCGGTTCTGCTTCCATCTTCCCGGGACTTCAAACTGTCCTTTTGAACTTCGCACCTCCCGCACAGAAAGGGAAAGCCATCTCGACCTTTTTCCTTGCTTACGACACAGGTTTTGGAATCGGTGCCTTGATTCTTGCTACGGTCGCAAGCGGTATCGGCTATTCCAATATGTTCTTGTCCTGTAGTCTGATCGTTCTCGTAAGTGGTCTACTGTATTTCACCTTTACGAAACGACAAGCTGCGTCATCTGAAACAGAAGAACTTGCTTCTTGAATCTGTCGTCAAACGAAAACAGCCGCCTTCCTCTGAAAGGAAAGCGGCTGTTTGTTTATCCTGATTATGCGCGAAGTTCCGCATTGAACGTTTCTTTCACTGCATCTACGACTCGCTGTTGCGCTGTCGTGATTTCTTCATCGACTAACGTCCGTTCTTTGTTTTGATAACGGAGGGAGAAAGCGAATGATTTTTCATTCTCTCCGACGTTCTCACCCGTGTAGACATCGAACAATTCGATCGTCTGAAGAAGTGGACCGGCTGCTTCCGTCATGACATCGACGATGGATTGCGCCGTCACTGATCGCTCGACGACGATTGCTAAGTCGCGTGTCATTGATGGGAAACGTGAGATTTCCGAGTAGACCTGCTCTTCTTTCGAACGTAGTGCCATCGCCTCTAATTCAAAGACGTACACTTCTTTTAGACCATACTGTTCTTTTGACAGACCAGGATGCACTTGACCGACGAATCCGATCGCTTCTCCGTCAAGCAAAATGCGCGACGTCCGTCCTGGGTGCATCGATGGAATGCTCGCTGCCTCGAACGTCAACGTGATACCGACTGCAGAAGCGAGTGTCTCGACGATTCCTTTCATGACGAAGAAATCTGTTTTGACGAGCGTTCCGTGCGCACGGTGTTGTTCTGACACACCGACTGCGACGCCACCGATCATTTCTTGTTCAATCGGGAGTGTCTCAAGTGACGCATCCCGTTGCAGATAAACACTGCCGAGTTCATAAAACGCGACATCGGCATGCTGTCGTGCGACGTTATGCTGCGCGACTTCAAGGAGTCCCGGAATGAGTGACGTCCGCAGTGTCGAACGTGCTTCACTGATTGGCATCGCCAGTTTGACCGGATGCAAATCTTCTCGTTCATTGAATTGCATCGCGCGTTGTTCGCTCGTCAATGAATACGTGATGGCTTGCGAAAGACCTGCTCCCTGCAATGTCCGGCGTAAATGACGACGGTGAATGTTCCGTTTTGGTAAGAAGCCACGGCTCGCTTCAGACGGTAAGCTTGAAGTCAGTGCATCATATCCGTAGAGACGAGCGACTTCTTCCGCTAAATCAGCTGGAATTTTCAAGTCTTGGCGGCGAGTCGGTACGCTGACTGTCAAGGCATCACCCGATAATTCAACACCGAGACCAAGACGTTCGAGTAACGTTTGCATGACCGTTCCTTCGATCTCCATACCAAGACGGTGATTGATGTACGAGACACTCGCTTCAATCAAGTGATCGTCAAGCTCGAGCGTTCCAGCTTGAGCGACACCAGCCTGAACCGTTCCACCCGAGAGTTCAGCAATCAAAGTTGCAGCCCGATCGAGTGCTAACAAGACACGACGTGGATCAACGCCCTTTTCGAAACGAGCACTCGAGTCCGAGCGAAGTCCAAGAACACGGCTCGTCTTCCGGACGGAAATCGGTGCGAAGTAAGCTGATTCTAAAATGATCGATGTCGTGTTTTCATCGACTTCGGTATTCGCTCCACCCATGACACCAGCAAGCGCGACCGGGTGTTCACCGTTAGTGATGACCAGCATCGAAGAATCGAGCGTCCGCTCTACTTCGTCGAGCGTCGTGAACGACTCTCCTGCGTGCGCTTGACGCACGACGATCCGTTTTCCGAGTTTTTCAGCATCAAATGAATGAAGCGGTTGACCTGTCTCAAGTAAGACGAAGTTCGTAACGTCGACGACGTTGTTGATCGGACGAATGCCGTTCGCAATCAAGCGGTTTTTTAACCAAGTCGGTGACTCTTGAATCGTCACGCCTTGAATTTCTCGTGCCGCGTAGAACGGGCAGTCCTCTGAATCAAGCGTCACGTCGACTGCCGTCGCAGTTTCTGCTTCGTTGACTTCAACGACCGGGAAAGTCGGTGTCGTATCGTAAAGCGCCGCCACTTCGTATGCGACACCATACATGCTGAGGCAGTCCGAACGGTTCGGCGTTAATCCAAGCTCGAGGATTTCATCACGTAGACCGAGTAACTCCAAAACGTCTTGTCCTGGTGTGACTGGTTCACGGAACGTATGGATCCCGTCCTGCTCATCTTCTCGGATATACTTCTTTTCGAATCCGAGTTCTTCGAGTGAACAGATCATCCCTTCTGAAACGACACCGCGCAATTTGGCACGTTTGATTTTAATACCCGGTAAGCGAGCTCCGACGCGCGCAACGATGACATCTTGTCCGGCTTCGACGTTCGGTGCACCACATACGATTTGCACCGGTTCGTCTTGTCCGATGTCGACTGTCGTGACGTTCAATTTATCTGCTTCTGGATGTTTTTCTTTCGTTAACACACGTCCGACGACGATGTTGTTCAACGCTTCATCCCGGACATCTACGCCTTCGACTTCGATTCCGCTCTTTGTAATCAAATCAGCCAAATCTTGTCCTGATGTGTGACTGACATCCACATATTCGTTCAACCATTGTTTTGAGACTAACATCTGCGTTCCCCCTTAAAACTGTTCGCTGAAGCGAACGTCATTCGTATAGAAGTGGCGAATATCATCGACACCGTATTTCAACATGGCAATCCGTTCGATACCCATTCCGAATGCGAAACCTGACATTTTCGTGCTATCATATTCGGCCATTTCGAGAACGTGAGGGTGAACCATTCCAGCGCCCAGAATTTCAATCCATCCCGTCTGTTTACAGATGTTACATCCTTTACCGCCACATTTGAAGCACGAGACGTCGACTTCGACGGACGGCTCCGTGAACGGGAAGAAACTTGGGCGTAAGCGGACTTCACGTGCTTCACCGAACATCTGCTTCGCGAAGGCTTCAAGCGTTCCTTTTAAGTCTGCCATCGAAATCGATTCTCCGACGACGAGTCCTTCGACTTGCATGAATTGGTGCGAATGTGTCGCATCATCTTCGTCTCGACGATAGACTTTACCTGGGCAGAGAATGCGGATCGGTTCACCTTTAGAAGCGAGCATCGTCCGTGCTTGGACCGGTGACGTATGCGTTCGCATCAAAATTTCTTCCGTGATATAGAACGAGTCTTGCATATCACGCGCCGGGTGATCCTTCGGTAAATTTAACATCTCGAAGTTGAAAAGATCTTGCTCGACTTCTGGACCTTCGGCAATCGTATAACCGAGTCCGACGAAGATGTCTTCGATCTCATCCGTCACCTGTTGCAAGAGGTGCGCATGACCGACCTTTTTCGGACGTCCTGGTAACGTGACATCAATTGCTTCCGCTGCCAGTTTCGCATCCATTTCTTGTTGTTTGACAGCTGTCAGACGTTGTTCCAATTGCTCCTGGATCGCTTGACGGACTGTATTTGCGATCTCACCGACGACTGGTCGTTCTTCCGCTGATAACTTTCCCATTCCTCGTAATACTTCTGTGATTGGTCCCTTTTTCCCGAGATACTTGACTCGGACGTCATTGAGATCTTTTTGTGTTGTTGCCTGATCGACTAATGTCAACGCTTCATCGCGTAATGCTTCTAATTGCTCGCGCATCTTTCCCACTCCTTTAGTTGAAGATATAAAAAAACGTCCCTCCGGCAAATGCCGAAGGGACGATGTAAACACCGTGGTACCACCCTTGTTTGACTTTTCAATCGAAAAGTCCTCCAATTGCGCGATAACGGGCGCATCCCGTCACGATCTCTCGTGCGACTCCGGAGTGAATTCGGTTAGCAGATTCACGAAGCAGTTTTCAGTCTACGACCGCTTCTCCCTGATTGAATCGTTCCCTAACGTACTCTGTTCCATCAACGTCCATGATGTATTCCTGATGTTCACTTTAGCATGAACGCTTGCCGGTTTCAATCCACGCTTGCAAAATGATAAAGCAAAATGCCAGCCGCTACTGCCGCATTCAATGACTCCGCTTTACCACGAATCGGGATGTAGGCACGCTCATCACAATAAGAGAGCAATTCTGGCGCAACGCCTTGTGCTTCGTTTCCGATGATTAAACCGAGTGCATCCATCGGTGCGATCGTTTGATAAGACGTCGCTCCTTCTAACGCCGTGCCGATTACCGCAATTCCTTGTTCGTGCAGGGCATTGACTGCCTCTTCTAGTGGCATGGAGATGACCGGTAGGTGGAACAGCGATCCTTGCGTCGCACGGATGACTTTTCCGTTATAGACGTCAACTGTTCCCGGTCCGACGACGACCCCATCGAATCCAGCTGCGTCAGCTGTCCGAATCATCGTCCCAACGTTCCCTGGATCTTGCAGACGATCGAGCAACAAATAGCGTCCTCGCTCTAATTGTGCCGAAGCTTGTTTCATCTCACAGACAGCGAAGATGCCTTGCGACGTTTCCGTCTCAGCCAGTACTTTGATGACGGCATCATCAATCGTAAAGACATCGGCATTTCGTTTCCAAGAACCGGGTACTTGATACGATTCACGCACGATCAATTCCTTGACGATTCCAGCGCGAACAGCTTCTTCAATCAAGTGTTCTCCTTCAATTAAGAAACGGTTCGTCTGCAGACGTCCTTTTTTCGTTAAGAGTTTTTTCCATTGTTTAACGATTTCGTTCTTTGCTGATGCGATGTGCTTCATTGTTTTATTACCCCTCGTAGATCGCTTGGACGGTCTCCGCATCCAGACGTTTTGTCACAGCAACGACTAAATCGACGGCTGCTTCGAAATCGGCTTTATGCATGATTGAGACGTTCGTGTGTAGGTAACGGATCGGTACAGTCAAGGCAAGTGATGGAACACCTGTATTCGATAAGTGGAACTTCGCTGCATCCGTTCCGCCACCTGGTGTTAAGTCCAGTTGATACTTGATATTTTCTTCTGTTGCGACTTTCGTCACGAAATCGATCAATCCACGATGTGCGATCATCGACGCATCGAACATGATGACTTGAACGCCTTCACCTAATTTCGACAATGCTTCACGATCGGTCATTCCTGGCGTATCACCCGGGATACCTGTATCGACAGCAAAGGCGATCGATGGTTTGAGTAGGTGTGCGACAGTTTGAGCCCCACGTAACCCGACTTCTTCCTGAACAGTCGCTCCCGCGAAAATCGTGTTCGGATGACCGTCTGCTTTTAAGCGCTTGATTGCTTCGATTGCGATGGCACAACCAATGCGGTTGTCCCACGCTTTTGCCATCAAGAAGTTCTCATTTTTCATCACAGTAAATTCGCAATGTGGAACGACCGTATCACCCGGACGAATTCCCCAACCGTCGACTTCTTCTTTTGATGAAGCACCGATATCGATGAACATGTCTTTAATGTCGACCGGCTTATTGCGCGCTTCCGGTGGTAAAACATGAGGTGGTTTTGCACCAATTACACCTGGAATGACTTCACCAGATGACGTCACAATATTCATACGCTGTGCCAAGAGGACCTGACCCCACCAACCGCCGAGTGGTTGGAAACGAAGGAATCCTTTTTCATCAATCTTCGTGACCATGAATCCGACTTCATCCATGTGACCCGCAATCAATACACGTGGTGCATCTTCGCCTGCGCCTTTATGTTCAGCAAAGAGACTACCGAGACCATCTTGGTGGAATGCTTCTGCATGAGGTTCTAGATATTCACGCATGAGGCTCCGGACTTCTTTTTCGTTTCCCGGTACACCTGTTGCGTCCGTGAGACGTTTTAGCATATGTAATTGTTCGTTCATCTGATTTCCTCCTTAGTAACCGTTGTCTTGTCGCACATGGTTTGCTTCATTTTTAGAAATGTAAGCCTTGAAAATCATATCCTGTGTAAAGCCTAGTGTAGCACCTAATGCAAGGTATGCACCAATCAGAACATCATAACTTTGTTCCGTCCGCGAAATCGCAAAGACGTTCGTTTTGTTATAGACGTCTAAAAAAGCATCTGTTGCTGTCAAATAGAAGTCACCTTCAGTAAAATGACTTTTCTTGTAATCAAGTGCTAGACCTAGTGAGAGTAGAAAATGGACGCCATCGACATATTCCTCAAGAATTGTGACTTGAGCGGATGGTCCCTTCTTCGACCAGAACTTAAAGCAACGTGTCTCGTTCGCAAGTTCACCGAGTTCGACCAGTAAGGCGAGCAGACGCTCGTCGAATTGATTGCCTGTCAATTGATGTTCTGACTGAATCCGTTTATCCAACTGTTCTTGCATCTCAAAAAGTGTCAACCAATCCATCTTTAATTCTCCTTCTATCTAAAAAAATCATATGACCGTCTCATCGACGTGCCTTCTTATTTTATCATTAAATCGAAAAAAACGTCGGAGAATTAAATTCCCCGACGAATTGTAGAACTTAAGCGTTCAATTTTGCTTTTGCTGTGTCAGCAAGTGAAGCAAATGCAGTTGCATCTGTAACTGCGAGGTCAGCGAGCATCTTACGGTTAACGTCGATACCTGCTAATTTAAGACCATGCATCATGCGGCTGTAAGAAAGACCGTTGATACGTGCTGCCGCATTGATCCGAGTGATCCAGAGGCGACGGAAGTCACGTTTCTTTTGACGACGGTCACGGTAAGCGTACATGAGAGATTTCATGACTTGCTGTTTCGCAACCTTGAAGAGTGTATGTTTCGAGCCGTAGTAGCCCTTAGCTAATTTGAGTTGTTTTTTACGACGTTGACGAGTCGTATATCCGCCTTTTACGCGTGGCATATAAATTCCCTCCTAAATCTGTATACGATTGGATAAATTACTTCGCGATCATGTGACGGATGCGTTTGAAGTCACCCGTAGATACCATGCTAGCTTTACGTAATTTACGTTTCGCTTTTGTTGATTTGTTACCGAACAAGTGGCTTGTGTAAGCACGACCACGTTTCAATTTGCCAGAAGCAGTACGTTTGAAACGTTTAGAAGCACCGCGGTGCGATTTCATTTTAGGCATGAGAGATTCCCTCCTACTTCGATTCGATTAGTCTTCTTTCTTAGGAGCAAGCACGAGGAACATGCTGCGTCCTTCCATCTTCGGTCTCTGTTCCACAACACCGAACTCACTTAAATCCGTTGCGAGGCGTTCGAGAACGCGTTTACCGATTTCCGAGTGAGTGATGGCACGACCGCGGAAACGAATGCTCGCTTTCACTTTGTTACCATTCTCCAAGAATTTCTTCGCATTACGGAATTTCGTTTGGAAGTCGTTCTCCTCGATCGTCGGGCTAAGACGAACTTCTTTCATCTGAATCACTTTCTGATTCTTCCGAGTTTCTTTGTCCTTCTTTTGCATCTCGAAACGGTATTTACCGTAGTCCATGATCTTACAAACTGGCGGCGTCGCTTGTGGAGCGACCATGACGAGGTCAAGTTCCGCTTCCTCTGCGAGACGTAGCGCTTCGTTGCGTGATTGGACACCTAGTTGAGCACCATCCGCTCCGATAAGACGAACTTCCCGGGCACGGATGCTTTCATTGATTAACAGATCTTTGCTAATGGTTAGCACCTCCATCGTGCATTGCACGAAAAATGAATGATAGAAAACGCTATAAAAAAAGCGTCGGCAGTTCTTCCCGCCCACACTCATAAGGAACGTCAAAGCATAGCAGTCGCTACACATTGCGTATCTTCATGATGAACCAGTACGAGTCGTCATACATGGTGAGAAGCGGGATGCTTCTGCTTTGTTGTCATTTCACTTTGCTATCATAGCACTTGTTTTCCCGTGATGTCAAGCCGCTTTCTATGTTCTTACAGAACGTTGCTCACATACTTGATTATAATAGCAATCCTTTGACGGATAAGCAAGAAGTTTCTAACCTGTTTTTCATGGGTACATTCTTAACATATCAAAAAGATTCAGAACATTCGCAAGCAAAATTGTTTATTTAGAATGATTATTGTTTTATAATCAATGTAATCTTACATAAGGGGGAGAATAACAGATGACTGAAAAACGATTAACGACCAATCAAGGTGTACCAATTGGAGACAACCAGAATTCACGCACGGCTGGACGTCGTGGACCTACATTATTAGAAGACTATCAATTGATTGAAAAAATGGCCCATTTCGACCGGGAACGTGTACCTGAGCGCGTTGTACACGCTCGTGGATTCGGTGCTCACGGTGTCTTCACTGTCAAAAATTCGATGAAAAAGTACACGAAAGCTGCGTTTTTACAAGAAGAAGGGACAGAAGTTCCTGTCTTCGCCCGTTTCTCGACTGTTATTCACGGCACGCATTCTCCAGAGACGCTCCGCGATCCACGTGGATTCTCTGTCAAGTTCTATACAGAGGAAGGAAACTGGGATTTCGTCGGGAACAACCTTCCTGTCTTCTTCATTCGTGACGCTATGAAGTTCCCGGATATGGTTCATTCACTTAAACCAGATCCACGCACGAATATTCAAGATCCTGACCGTTACTGGGACTTCATGACACTTCGTCCGGAATCGACGAACATGCTCATGCATCTCTTTACGGATGAAGGCATTCCTGCAAGCTACCGTAAAATGCGTGGTTCTTCCGTCCATTCATTCAAATGGGTGAACGCTCATGGCAATACGGTTTATGTCAAACTACGCTGGGTACCGAAAGCTGGCATTCACAATCTCTCAGCAGAAGAAGCAACAGAGATTCAAGGAAAAGACTTTAACCACGCTTCAAACGATACGTTCCAAGCGATTGAAGATGGAGATTATCCGGAATGGGATCTGTTCGTACAGGTGCTCGATCCGGCTGACGTCGATCAGTTCGATTTCGATCCGCTCGATGCAACAAAAGATTGGTTTGAAGATGTCATCCCGTTCCAACACGTCGGTACGATGACTTTGAATAAGAACGTCGATAACTACTTCGCTGAAACGGAATCTGTCGGATTCAACCCAGGTGTCTTGATTCCAGGAATGTTGCCATCTGAAGATAAGTTATTACAAGGTCGCTTGTTCTCCTATTCCGATACGCAACGTTACCGTATCGGAACGAACTACCAACAACTTCCGATCAACTGTCCGTTCGCACAAGTGAACAACTATCAACGTGATGGTGCAATGCCAGTCGGTCAACAAACGAGTCCGGTAAACTACGAACCGAACCGCTATCAAGAAGAACCAAAAGAAACACCAGAGTATACGGAAGAAAACCAGCCGTTACTTGATGATAAACACGGTCGTCTCGAAATCGAGAAGACGAATAACTTCGGTCAAGCCGGTGAAGTATACCGTCGTCTGACAGAAGACGAGCAAGCAGCTCTTCTGAAGAACCTCGTCAATGATCTCGAGCAGGTTCGTCATGAGAACACGGTCTTGCTCGCAATCTGCAACTTCTACCGTGCTGATGCTTCACTCGGTCAGAAACTATCAGAAGCGCTTCAAGTCGATATCGAACCGTTCTTGCAACAAATGCGTTCATAATATGGCACAAGCACCCTCGACGCTCGTCTTGGGTGCTTTCTTGTGTCTTAGTATGGAATGAAATCATATCGTTCTGCTGTTTTATATGTGAACTCATTGAGTTTTTTAAATAAGACGATTTGATCGAGTCCAACCTGCTTGACTGTATTTTGTTGCATATAACGTTTTTGCTCTGCCGTAAACGTATTATAGATTGGAGCATAGCCATTGCTTTGGAACGGTTGCATTTGAATCGCCCGATCTGCGTCTTCAAATCGATTGTAGCGAATCGTTCCTCCGACAACTCCTCTACCGAGAATCGTCATCGCTTTTCCATCCGCCCGGTGCACGTTTCGAATCGTATTATAACGGACCGTTGGATTCTTCCAGTTCATCATCGAAATCGCATAATCTTTTGTTCCATCAATCGTATTTTTTTCGATCCGCACATTCGTGTGTAATCGATTTTCTGTATATTGATGTGTGCCGATTGCCACGTTGATGTTACGAAACAGGTTATTGCGAATCGTGATATCTGCATTCGGAGTTCCATCTTGTTTCGACCACTTCCAATTGAACCCCTTTGTGATTGGGTCTGGTGTATCGAGATTAATCGATTCATTCGGACCTGTATTCGGTATCATGACGGCGTCGACGAATTTCATGTTTTCGATGACTGCCTTTTTCGTCGCATCAAGTTCCATTGCATGTGAACCCTTTTGATTCCGTACTGTGATGCCACCAATATACAAGTTTTGATTATGAGCAATAGCGAACGCTGAACCACGCGTATATCGATTCAAGTCGATTTGTGCATTCCCTTTTCCGATGATTTTAACGTTTTGTGAGCCATCATACTTTCCGACCTTTTTGTTCAAACGCAATACGGATGGAGCAACAAGATCAAATACACTGGTTGTTGAACTAATCTTTGTCGTTCCTGTCTCCGTCGTCTTCTTGATGATGACGCCATCTTCCAAGATCACCGTCGTATTGGACGGAATACCGACACGTAGTGGAGACAGATATGTTCCTTTCGTCAAGACGAGTGTCCCGCCTCCCTCTTTTTCAAGACGTTCCAAATAAGAGCGCATCGTATAGTGATTGCGCGTCTTTGCGTTATAGGTCGTATATTTACGAATCGTCGGGTCAATCGCTTCTGTTTTTGGTGTGATCCGGTATGTCTTTTTAGTCGTCGCCGCATCCGCTTTTCCCGGATGAATACCGATTAAAAGTGAAGAGGCGATGAGAACAGCAAGAGTCGTCTGTTTCATTTTTTGTAACTTCCTTCCCATCCTTCAAAACATTCCATCCAATGAAGGTTTATTATAGCATTTATCCAATTAAAGGAAAAATGATTTTCGGTTATGTTGGATAGATTTAGCTGGATGATCTATCTTTTTCATCGGCTTGTTGCTTCCTTCTTTTAAGTATCACATCACAAAAAAAGTCCGCCCTACAATAGCAGGACGAACTCTTTCATGCGACTATAATTATTTTGAACGGTTCGCGATTTCTTGCTCTAAGTCGGCAACGAATTGTTCAAGTGATGCGTTGCTTGAGTCTTTTGAACCGTAGCGACGAATGTTGACTTCGCGCGATTCGACTTCTTTGTCACCTAGAACGAGCATGACTGGTACTTTATTGACTTGTGCTTCACGAATCCGATATCCGAGTTTCTCGTCACGGAAATCTGTTTCGACGCGAATTCCTTTTTTCAGCAAGATCGCTTTGATTTCACGGGCATAGTCTTCATGCACTTTAGAAACCGGAATCAATTTCACCTGGACCGGTGCGAGCCATGTTGGGAACGCGCCTTTGTATTCTTCGATCAAGTATGCGACGAATCGTTCCATCGTCGAAACGACACCACGGTGTAAGACGACCGGACGGTGATCTTGTCCGTCATTTCCTTTGTACGTCAATTCGAATCGCTCTGGTAAGAGGAAGTCGAGTTGGACTGTCGAAAGCGTCTCATCTTTACCAAGTGCTGTCCGAACTTGCACGTCAAGCTTTGGTCCGTAGAAGGCAGCTTCGCCTTCTGCTTCGAAGTATTCGAGTTCGAGCTCATCCATTGTTTCTTTCAACTCACGTTGCGCCATTTCCCAAATCGCATCGTTATCGAAGTACTTCTCTTTATCCGCTGGGTCACGGTACGAAAGACGGAATTTGTAATCCGTGATTCCGAAGTCAGCATAGACTTCTTGAATGAGGTGAACGATGGCTTTGAACTCATCTTTCATTTGGTCAGGACGGACGAACGTATGTCCATCGTTAAGGACCATATAACGAACGCGCTGAAGACCAGTCAAGGCACCAGACATCTCATAACGGTGCATACCACCAAGCTCCGCGACACGAAGCGGTAAATCACGGTACGAACGCGGTTCGTTCTTGTAGACCATCATGTGGTGTGGACAGTTCATCGGACGAAGAACGAGTTCTTCATTGTCCATCTCCATTTTCGGGAACATGTCATCTTGATAGTGATCCCAGTGACCCGATGTCTTGTATAGATCGACTGAACCGAGAACCGGTGTATAGACGTGCTCATATCCAAGTTCGAGTTCTTTATCGACGATATAACGTTCGACCGTCCGACGGATCGCTGCTCCTTTTGGTAACCACATCGGGAGTCCTTGACCGACTTCTTGAGAAGTGAAGAACAAGCCAAGTTCCTTCCCGAGTTTACGGTGATCCCGCTCTTTCGCTTCAGCAAGGAAGTGGAGATGTTGTTTCAACTGATCTTTTGTCGCCCATGCTGTACCGTAAATCCGTTGTAACATCTTGTTTTTTGAATCGCCACGCCAGTAAGCACCAGCAATGCTCATCAATTTGAAGACTTGTAGCTTCGCTGTCGCTGGAACGTGTGGTCCACGGCAGAGATCGAAGAATTCGCCTTGACGGTAAATCGTCAAATCCTGATCAGCAGGAATCGATTCGATCAATTCGACTTTCAACGGATCATTGAGTTCTTTATAAATCGCGAGTGCTTCGTCACGCGAGACGACTTCCCGTTCGATTGGCAAATTCTCACCGGCGATTTTATTCATCATTTTCTCGATTTCTGGTAAGTCTTCTTCTGTCAGACGACGTTCCATATCGATGTCATAGTAGAAACCATTCTCGATTGTCGGTCCGATCCCAAGATGAATCGTTTCATCTGGATACAGACGTTTGATGGCTTGTGCCATCAAGTGAGCTGAAGAGTGACGAATCAAGTCGAGCCCTTCTTCTGAATCCGGCATGATCAATTCGATTGTGCCGTCCTCTTCGATTGGACGACGGTAATCGATTGCGTGCCCGTTTAGTTTGGCAGCAAATGCTTTTTTACGAAGTCCTGGGCTGATTGAAGCAGCAACTTCTTCTGCTGTCGTACCGACTGCGAATTCCTTTACGGCGCCATCTGGAAATGTAAGTGCGATGTTTGACATGACTGTTTCCCCCTTTAACAAAATAAAAAAGACTCATCCCTAAAAAGGGACGAGTCTTAATCTCGTGGTACCACCCTCGTTCCCGGACCAATGCAGGTTCGGCTCGAACACGCGTTAACGGGCGTGAGGCGCAAACGGATTAGCCCCGTTCGTGCTATGAGGGAGTAAAGACATGAATGATGCCATGAGAAGCTTCCACCATTCTTCTCTCGCTAGTTTGGTTCATTTCATACTTCATATCCTCAATCGTTGCATCGTCTATTGACGTGTCATTAGTATAACGAATCGATCGCTTCCTTGACAAGGAAAATTAGTAGCGACGTCGATTTTCACCAAGGAACTCAATCGGTTGCGTCGTCGTCCGGATCCGCTCCATCAGTCGTGCGGCCTTTAACTTATCGCCTTGGTCGTTCGTGATCCCGAAATGGAGCTCGAGTTCATCATAAGATAAGTTCGAGCTGAACAATGTCGGCAGACGATGCATCATGCGATATTGCAAAATGATCCCAAACAACTCATCCCGTACCCACGGACTGATCGATTCTGCACCGATATCATCAATTAATAAGACTGGAATCGTTTGGAATCCTTCGAGGAACGTATCGAACGAGTCCGACCGAATCCGCCGTTTTGCTTCAGCGACGAACCCCGGGGCATGGACGAGAATCGTTGCAATCCGTTCTTTCTTTAGTGCATTCCCGATCGCAGCCAAGAGATACGTTTTCCCGACACCAAAGCTACCGTGCAGGTACAGTCCCTTTACATGCTCTTTTGAGCGCAAATGATTGAGGAACTGCGACGCCGCACGTAAAGCGAGCTTCCGGTCCGTCGTCGACAAGTCGAAATCGCTGAAGTTCGCATCGCGCACTTCGTCCGGCAGGAACAGACTCTTGAACTTTTTCTCAAGTGCACGTTCATCTTCTCGGTCTTTGAGCGCTTGTGACTTCTCATACGAGACGACGATTTGTCCTTTTTCGACGTGCAGGATCGGCTGATAGCCTTCGATGACGGCTTTACTTTCGAT
This sequence comes from Exiguobacterium sp. s191, assembly GCF_018618955.1. Taxonomy (NCBI): domain Bacteria; kingdom Bacillati; phylum Bacillota; class Bacilli; order Caryophanales; genus Exiguobacterium; species Exiguobacterium sp. s191. Next base: position 1,619,214 of record NZ_JACSNC010000001.1, read on the forward strand.
CAGTCGATTCCCATCCATCTGTTCCGCGTATTCGTTCAGTTTGAGCATTCCCCGCTCGATCATCCGTTGATCGATCTCTGGATGGGTCCGTAAGAACATGACGACCCCCGGATGAGACAACACCCTTTGTTGAATCGCTCGAACCGATTCTGCAACGTCCGGTCGACTTAATATTTTTTCGATAGATGATTGGATATGTTCCATGTCTCGACTCCTTTAGTTCCCCTTCAGTTCTCGTAAGATTCGTTCCATCTCTTCATCGTCTGGAACATCCGCTTCGAAACTCGCTTTTTTAGAGGCTTCATACTGTTGCTGTTTCGCCTTCTCTTCTTGCAACCACTTCGGATTCGGACCGCCGTTCGTATTGCTTGTCCGTCCCCGACGTCCACCAACGGTCTGACGCGCGCGTTCTTGTTTTTGCTCCTGCTTTTTCGCAATCAAATCATCCTGCTCCTGCGTCTTCGCCAGCGCCTCGGATGCTGTCACGTACCCCTTCTGTTTCCAATCATCGACGATTGATAAGAGAAAGTTCTTACTGAAGCGATTGTCTTTTTTGACGACGAGCGCATAGTAGTAGGCGGCATTGACGATCCCGGACGACATTTCATAATCGATGATCAATTGCTGGATCAACTCTTCATCTCGTTCAGACAACGCTTTGACTTTTCGTAACTTCGCGACATAATGCTTCGGATGGGTACTTTCCATCGTCTCCGTTGCTTCGACGTCTCCGACCTCGATCGTATCGAGTGAGGCGACCTTCGCTTTTTTCTCGCGGCTGAGTTTTTGTTTCGCTGACAACATCATCTGTTTGCAACGTTCTTGTTTCTCAGCATCGGTCATCGGCAAGTACGCTTCGTGGCGAAAACGGGCATTCAATAGTTCCGCCATCAGCGCTTCATTCGACTGCGTGACGTACGCAAGCTTCACGAGCAGATGATCGATTGCCTTTGAATAAAACGAGCGTGGCAAAAAGCGATCGGTTTGACGTTTCATCTCTTCTAAATCAAACGAATAATCGAATTCATATACTGCTCGTTCCTGTTTCGCATAGGCCTTCGGTTGATGCGCAGAAGCAAGACCAGCTTTCACATCGAACACTTGATCAAATCGGACCGTCCGATCAACGATATTCTTCGGAAGCGGCTCCGTCCGGAAACGATGCTGTAACGACCGGAAACGAATTTCACCGACGCGGTAGAATAGCAGACTCGATAACACCCCGTCATTCAAGAAAGTGTTTGGCGCAAGCGGCACTCGGATTTGATAGATGTAGCGATACGCGGCTTGGCGCGCTTCGAACGTCCGGATCAAACCGATCCCTTCTAGCTTGAATAACTCTTCCTTGAACTCATCGACGGAAAAACCGAGTAGCGTTCCGAGTTCTGCATGGGAGATGTATTGGGATTTTGTCTTTCCCGGAATCATCTCGCTCCAAAACGTTTGATAGAGTCCAAGTGCTTTGACACCAATGATCGGCTGGTACAAATAATATAAAGATTGATAGGCTTCACGGTCGACGACACCATTGCTCATCACTAAGCAAAGATCGGTACCGGAAAGTTCACGTTCTACCATCTGACTCGTCCTTTCCTTAGGGAGAAAAAGAGAGGTGCGCTGACCGGACAGACGACCTCTCTTATATCACGTTCAATTTTCACGGTCATTCTCTTGATGTCGCTCCATCAGCTCAGAGAGCTCTTGGAAGAAGACATTGATGTCCTTGAATTGTTTATAGACACTCGCAAAGCGGACGTATGCTACTTCATCGACGGAAGCTAATTCATTTAACACGAGACGTCCGACCTGCTCACTTGGAATCTCATGCTGAGCCGTCGCCCGCAATGCCTTTTCGACCCGACTGACGACTGTTTCTAGCTGTTCAATCGAAATCGGTCGTTTTTCACAGGCACGCACTAGTCCCCGCAAAATTTTATCACGATTGAACTCGTCGCGCGTTCCGTCTTTCTTTACGATGATTAAAGGGGTCTGTTCGACCATTTCGAAAGTCGTAAAGCGATAGCCGCAAGACTCACATTCACGTCTCCTCCGAATCGAACCGAAATCCTGGACCGGTCTTGAGTCCAGTACTTTTGTTCCGTTAAAATTACAGGCTGGACAGCGCATGCCGTACCTCCGTTCACGTGATTTCTTTTGTTCCAATCATTTTTAATCGGTATCCCGCATCAAGTGATGCATAGATGCGCTCGATGTGTTTTTCGAGATCAGGTCCGAGAAGACTTTCACGATGTAAAAATAGATCGACGGCTGTACGTCCGCCCGCCACCATGATGACGGTCGCGAGTCCGTCGACTTCTTTTAATGTAAAAGCGAGTTCTCCACGTTCCGCGTCAACACGACGCACCGTTCCGCCCTCTTGCTTTAAGATATTTTCTAAACCAGCAAACAACATCTCGACTGTTGCCGCATAGTAGTGTGTGCGTAAATTTTCGTTTTTATGTGTATCGGATGTCTCTAGCTGTTTTTGCAAGCGTTCCTTCAGTCCCATGGTCATCCTCTTTTCTTTGTTTCTTCTACTATTAAGAATAACAGACGTCAGACATATTAAAAAGCCCTCGTCTGAACGACGAGGGCTTGACGAATTCGTGTGTGTTGTCAGTTGACGTGCTGGACAGTAGCCGCTGGAACTTGAACAGGTCCCATACCACGTGGAATTTCGACATTTTCACGGATTTTCGCATCGAGCTTTTCAGCAATGTAGTTCGCTGCGATGGCTGGATCGATCCGATCCCCACAAGTAAAGACATCAACCGATGCATACCCGTGCTCTGGGAAACTGTGAATCGTCAAGTGCGATTCAGAGATAATGACGACGCCACTGACGCCGTGTGGTGCAAACTTGTGGAATGCTACTTCTCGTACTTCTGCACCTGCTTGAAGTGCTGCGTCAACGAAAAGTCGTTCAACGAATTCCATGTCGTTCAATTTTTCAGGATTACAATCCCAAAGTTCTGCAATAATGTGTCTTCCCATAGTATCCATTTGTGGATCCCCCCTACATTCAATGGTCTTCAAAGTAGTTGATCACTTACTTTGCGCCTGAGTCGTTCGCACCCACGGGGGAAAGTTAGTCCAGAGAGGTCCTAACCCTTTAAGCTGCGATTGCCAGACCGATTGAAGTTCACGATTTGAATTATAGCGAGTATCAAAAAGATACACAAGGATAAATTTCAAAAATTAATACATTTCTAGAAAAAAAACGGGACAGGTCCCGTCGTTACTGGGATCTGCCCGTTGTCATTAATTCAATTCAAGTTCTTTTTCAACCGTTCCCATCGCCTCTAAGTGCGCCGAAACAAGATGTACGAGGTCGACGACGCGGCAGGAGTAACCCCACTCATTATCGTACCAAGCGAGGACCTTCACCTGACGACCACCCATGACCATCGTCGAGAGTCCATCGACGACCGTCGAACGCTCTTCTCCGTTGAAGTCGATCGAAACGAGCGGTTCCATCGTCATTCCGAGAATGCCTTCAAGCGCACCGTCCGCTGCTTTCGTGAACGCTTCGTTCACTTCAGCAACTGTCGTATCGCGACTGACTTCGACGACGAGATCGACGAGTGAGACGTTTGGTGTCGGAACACGAAGCGCGAGTCCATTCAATTTTCCTTCCAAGTGTGGCAAGACGAGAGAAATCGCCTTTGCCGCACCTGTCGATGTTGGAATGATGGATGAGCCACATGCACGGGCGCGTCGTAAATCCTTATGTGGATTATCAATATTATTTTGATCGTTCGTAAACGCGTGAACCGTCGTCACGAGACCCGATTCGATTCCGAATGCCCGGTCGATGACTTGCACGACAGGTGCGAGACAGTTCGTCGTACACGATGCGTTCGAGACGATAGCATCTGTTTCATGATCATACATGTCGTCATTGACACCCATGACGATCGTCCGGACATCCCCTTTAGCAGGTGCCGTGATGACGACCTTTTTTGCGCCTGCCACTAAATGCTTCGCAGCACCCGTATCTGAGTTGAACTTTCCTGTCGCTTCGACGACGATATCGATGCCGAGTTCCCCCCACGGCAATAGTTCAGGATTACGTTCACTGACGATTTGAATTTGTCTTCCGTCAACCATCAACGCCCCATCGATGATGTCGACCGGATAATTGAATTTCCCATGTACCGTGTCGTACTTGATTAAATGTGCGAGTGTTTCGACTGGATAACTTGCATTGATTGCTACGACTTCGCTTTTCCCCTCAGCGATCAGACGTCGAAAGACCATTCGACCAATTCGACCAAAACCATTGACTGCCACCTTGACTCCCATGTGCGGATCCCCCTTCAATGTGACGGATGTAGCTCCGTTTACAGATAGAACTATATCATGAAATGTAAGCGATTTCATTATGTTCTCTAAAAAAAGTGAGAGAAGATGGAAACTTCTCTCACTTCACACTTTTCATGTGTCACTCTCATGCTTATCGGTGTCATATAATACTAACCATTTATCGATTTGTTGATATAACGAATCAAGACTCCCATCATTGAAGAACACATCATCCGCAAGCTCTTTTTTCTGTTCAATGCTAAGTTGCGAATGAATACGTGCATATGCTTCTTCTTCCGATAGGTCATTACGTTGCATCAATCGTCTTAACTGCATGTTTTCCGGACAATACACGACTACGACACGATCGAACAGCGTCCGCCAATCGCCTTCAAGTAACAACGGAATATCAAATACGACGAGCGAATGTCCTGAACGTTCATAGGCATCTGCTTCATCAAGCATCTGTCGTCGAATACTTGGGTGCATCAACTGATTCAGCTGTTGTCGTTTTTCGCTATCCTGAAAAATGATTTGTCCAAGTTTTGGACGAACGAGACGTCCTTCCTCGAATGCTTCCGGGAAAGCCATCTTGACCGTTTCATAGGCTCGTCCTCCTGGCTCAACGACTTCTCGCGCAACGAGATCCGCATCGATGACCGCTATTCCTTTTTGCTTCAGATAGCTAGAAACCGTACTTTTACCGGTGGCGATACTGCCCGTCAGACCAACCCTCATAAGGCGACCTGTTGGCACGTCGGACAGAAGTGTGTTCCCCGTCCGCCGACTTTGATTTTTTCAATGGCAGTGCCACAACGGGGACACGGTTCACCCTTTTGACCGTATACCGCGAGTTGAAGCTGGAACTCACCTTTTCCAGAAGGTGAGACATAACTTCGGATCGTACTTCCTCCCGCTTCCACTGCTTGTCGTAAGACGTCGACACCGGCTTGATGGATGCGTGAGATATCATCAAGCGTCAAGGCACCAGCCTTCGTCAACGGATGGACGCGTGCCGCATGCAGGGTCTCATCGACATAGATGTTACCGAGACCAAGGAAGATCGATTGGTCAAGTAATGCCGTTTTGATTGGACTTCTTTTTTTACGAATTAAATTCTCCGCTAACACTTCTGCTGTGAATTCTGGATCGAACGGTTCACGCTCCAGCTGTGCCAGTGGAGCAGTCTGCATCGCTGTTTCCTTATCACGCAATTCCATCGTTCCGAACTTCCGGACGTCATTGTAATGCAGCTCCGAACCATCCGTGAATCGGAAGACGACATGAGTATGTTTATCCCGCTCGACCGGTTGCGGATACGGGAAGTACTTCCCTTCCATCCGCAAATGGCTGACGAGATAAAAACGATCGAAATCAAAGAGTAGGAACTTACCGCGACGTTCGACGCGTTCGATCCGTTCTTGATGTAAGGCATCTGCAAATGGTGCCACTTCCATCCCCCGAATCATTTTCGGGTGGTAGACTTTGACGGAAGAGACTGTTTTTCCAGAGACCGAACGTTCTAAACTGCGGCGAACGGTCTCGACTTCAGGTAATTCAGGCACGTCTATTCCTCCTTGCTTACTTCGTTTCGTACCACGTATGTCCTGCGCCCCCATCGACGCGTAGCGGTACGGATAGTTCGACGGTCTGCTCCATCGCTTGTTTGACCAGCGCTTGTAGCGCATCGAGTTCTTCGTCTGGTGCTTCAAAAATCAATTCATCGTGTACTTGTAGTAACAAACGTGCTTTCAGATCAGATGCCTGTAAGGCAGCATGCACATCAAGCATCGCTTTTTTAATGATATCCGCAGCCGAACCTTGAATCGGCGTATTGATTGCCGTACGTTCCGCAAAACCACGTAAGTTGAAGTTTTTCGAATTGATATCCGGGATGTTACGGCGCCGGTTCATCAACGTTTCGACGAACCCATTCGCTCGTGCCGTCTCAATCGCCGTATCCATGAACTGTTTGATTTGCGGGAACAGCTCGAAATAACGATCGATGAACGATTGTGCTTCCTTCCGCGTGATGTTCAAGTTTTGTGACAGTCCATAATCGCTGATTCCATAAATAATGCCGAAGTTGACGGCTTTCGCCTGACGACGCATGTTTCCTGTGACATCCTCCGGTTCGACACCAAAGACACTACTTGCCGTTTGGGTATGGATGTCCTCATCATGTAAGAACGCATCGACAAGCGTCTGATCCTGCGACATATCAGCCATGACACGTAATTCGATTTGTGAATAGTCGGCAGCGTACAGTGACCAGCCTGTCTCACTTGGAACGAAGGCTTTTCGAATCTTCCGTCCTTCTTCAATCCGAATCGGGATATTCTGAAGGTTCGGATTGACCGAACTTAAACGGCCGGTCTGGGCAATCGTCTGAGCAAAACGGGTATGAATCTTTCCGTCTTCCTTGATGACTTTTTGTAAGCCTTCGACATACGTCGACTGTAATTTTTGGAGCTCCCGGTATAACATGATGTGATCGATGACCGGATGCAGCGGACGCAGTTTTTCAAGGACGTCTGCGGCAGTCGAGTAGCCGGTCTTTGTTTTCTTGAAGGCGGGCAGTTCGAGTTTTTCAAACAGAATCACACCAAGTTGTTTCGGTGAATTGATATTGAACGACTCACCTGCCGCTTCAAAGACCAACGTCTCAAGTTCCGTTAAACGTCCGGCAAAATCTGCTTGCATCGATTGGAGCGTCGCGACGTCGACACGAATCCCGGTCCACTCCATCTCAGCGAGGACACCTGACAATGGACGCTCTAGTGTTTCATACAGCTCATATTGCTGATTCGCCTTCAACTCTTCCCGGACTTTCGGGAACAATAACTCGATCATCCGTGCCTTTTCTGCAAGATAAGGATGTAATACGTCATCCGCTGGGGCTAGACGTTTGGCTCCCTTACCGAGGACTGCTTCTTCGTTCGGTGCCATCAATGCATAATGACCAGCAATTGAAGCGAGCGTCGTGCCGCCACTTAAGTTCAATAAGTAACCCGCTAATAACAGATCCTCATAACCGTTTAAGGTTAAGCCGTGCTTACGCAACGCGAATGCGACTTGTTTGGCATCAAGACAAATCTTCCGATGTTCCGACTCGATCCATTGGCGGAATGCGGGATCCTCGACGAGCGTCGGGGCAGCAACATAGATCGTGTCAGGCGTTGCGATCGCAAACCCGATGATGTCCTCTTCCATGTAATCCTCTCGCAACTGTTCAGCAAGCAACACCGCATCGGTAACGTCTTCAGGAAGTGAAGTGATCGTCACGACGTTCAACTGCTCTTTATCCTCTTCTTTGACGACAGGGGCGAATCGATTCGTCAACGACTTGAAGCCGAGCGACTGGAACAACGAATACGGCACTTGGGTATCAACGTCGCGAATTTGCAAATCATCTAGCGTCGTCTCGAGCGGGACATCGACTTTAATCGTCGCAAGTTCTTTCGATAGTCGTGCTAAATCTTCGTTCGCGATGACTTTTTCCTTCTGCTTCCCTTTTAAGTCTTCAACATGTTCATACAGTCCTTCGACAGAACCATATGCCGAAATCAATTTAACTGCCGTCTTTTCACCAATCCCAGGAATCCCTGGAATATTATCCGACTTATCCCCCATTAACCCTTTCAGGTCAATCATTTGAATCGGTTTGAGACCACCATATGTCTCAGCGAACAGTTCCTCCGTCATGCACTGGACGTCCGTGATCCCCCGCTTCGTGATCAAGACTTCGACCTTATCCGTGACAAGTTGAAGTAAATCTTTATCACCTGTGACGATCCGCGTCCGATCCGTCGGCATCGTTCGTGCGAGCGTACCAATCAAATCATCTGCCTCATAGCGATGGAGTTCCATCATTTGAATACCGAGCGCTTCACAGATATCCCGGACGATCGGGAATTGCTCACGTAGTTCGGACGGTGTCTTTTCCCGACTCCCTTTATACTCCTGATAGACATCATGACGGAACGTTTCACTCGAAGCATCGAAGGCAACGAGCATATGTGTCGGTTGTTCTTCCTCGAGCAACTTCAATAACATCATCGTAAAGCCATAAGCTGCGTTCGTATTTCGTCCTTGCGCATCCGTCATTGGTGGTAAGGCGAAAAACGCCCGATAGGTCAACGAGTTCCCATCAATCAATAGCAATTTATTTTCCATCATCTACGCCCCTTTAATCGATTTTCTGTTCCTATTGTATCACTCTACACACATTTGTTCGCTAAAAATGACCAAAAAAAGACGATTGACTCACGGGGAGTCAATCGCCAAGGGCATGACGACATGGGAGCTGATCCAGTCGTCATACAGATGATGAAGAAGGTACTTTCATCATAAGATATGTCTATTAAGGAAATGTGAATCCACTGTGAAATTCAGCCGTGTTTTGGTAAACGAATCGTAAATGTCGTTCCTTTCTGCTCTTCTGAAGCGACTTCGATTTCACCATGATGAAGGTCGACGATGTGTTTGACGATAGCTAGTCCGAGACCCGTCCCCCCGGAATTACGGCTTCTTGCCTTATCGACACGATAGAAACGTTCGAAAATCCGTTGGGTTTCTTTCGGATGGATACCAATTCCGTCATCTTTGATGATGAGCTGGACAGACTCTTCTCCATCCTCGAGCTGAATCCAGACGTTGCCACCATTTGGCGTATAATTCAACGCATTCGCTACCAAGTTGACGACGACCTGTTTTAATCGATTCAAATCTGCCCGAATGAAGACTTCTTCTTCCGTTTCGATATGAATCGTCATCTCTTTTTCTGTTGCTCGTCGGTCTAGGAGTGCTGCCGTTTCCCGAACAAGACTTGTCACATCAACGATTGCGGTCTCGAGCTGATAATTATCCTGTTCCAGACGAGAGAGTTCAAGCAAGTCTTCCACTAATGTCTGCATCCGTTCCGACTCGTCATGAATGATTTGTAAAAATTGTTCACGGATTTCCGGAACCTCTTGCGCGCCATCAAGTAACGTTTCCGCAAACCCTTTGATGGACGTCAGTGGTGTTTTTAATTCATGGCTGACATTCGCGACGAAGTCTTTACGCATCTGTTCCAGCTTTTTGATTTCCGTGATGTCGTTAAAGACGACGGTCGTTCCCTGCACGCGACCGTTCTTATCGAAAATCGGAGCGGCACTGACCATGAACGTCCGACTATTGATACCGAATCGAACACTCGACTGCTTTCGATTCGGTTTTTCCGTCAGATAGACATCTTCAATCACCTGGCTCATCTTTTCGTTTGGCAATACACGATAGTACAGCTTCCCGCTAGACGGTTCATGAATATTGAACATTTCCCGATACGTCCGGTTGACGAGCAGGACGTATCCTTTTTCATCAATCAACATGAGACCGGCTCCCATGTATTCGATCAAGGATTCGAGACGTGCCCGTTGCATCGCTTCACCAGACGATGCGTTCTCGAGATTTCGCGCTAGTAGATTGATGGAGCGCCCTAAATCGCGTGATTCGTCGGGTGCCGACAACTCATAGACGCGTGACTTGTAATTTCCATGCGACAGTTCGTGCAGGACATCGGTTGCCTCCGCGATCGGTCGAAGGAATCGTTTCGTCGACCGATAAATCGTCAAGAATATAACCAATAACGACGCAACGAGAGAAAGGATGATGACCGTCCAAATCCGTGAATAAATGACGTTTAAGTCTTTTGCGTAACGAATGAAACTGACGTACACCTCGCCACCGTCCGCTGTCGGAACAGGCTTCGTGAATTGGACGACACTGTCATCTGTTTTCGATTCAAACGTCCCCTCATCAGGAATCGCTGAAAAATTAAGAGTCGCGACTTTTAGTTTCGTCACATCAACCGGTGTACCAGCAATGATCTCACCCCGACCATTGAATAAAATCATGTCGAAGTTCGATTCAGCGTACAATTGATTTACGTACTGGGCCATCTCCGAAACATCGCGTCCTTGTAAGATTGTCTCGACAAGAGAAGTCTCATCCATCAATTTTTCTTTTTCATTTTGGACATAGAACTCTTTGAAGGATTGTCCAAGTAAGAAACCGAGTGCAATCAGCACGAGACTGATGAACGAAAACATTTTAAAGATGAACCTTTTGCGATACTTACTCATTCCGGTTTCGGCTCCTCCATCTTATACCCGAGACCACGAATCGTTTTGATATAAATCGGTTTTTTCGTATTCGGCTCGATTTTTTCACGAACATGACTAATGTGCACATCCACGATTCGTGTATCGCCGACGAAATCATAGTTCCAGATTGCGGATAACAGTTGATCTCGTGTCAGGACACGTCCCTTATTTTTAGCAAGATATACGAGCAATTCGAATTCTTTAGGTGTCAGTTCAAGACGCTCTTCTGCTTTGAAAGCTTCGTAGTTATCTGGAACGATCTTGACATCACCAATCAGAATCGTCCCATCCGTCACTTCTTCCGAAGGTGTTGTCTGATGACTCATTCGTCGTAAAATTGCTTTCACACGGGCGACGACTTCACGTGGGCTAAATGGTTTTGTCAGATAATCGTCCGCACCGAGTTCAAGACCAAGGACTTTATCGAACTCATCATCCTTTGCCGTCAGCATTAAGATCGGCGTATTGATTTTCTGTTGGCGTAGCCGTTTACATACTTCAAGACCGTCGAGTTCCGGCAACATGAGATCCAGTACGATCAGTGCGGCATCTTGTTTTTCCGCTAATTTTAAACCTGACATCCCATCATGTGCCGTTTCGACGATGAAACCAGCCTGTTCTAGATTAAACTTCAATAGTGTTGCAATCGACAATTCATCATCTACCACGATAATTTTATCTTTCAAACCTTGCATCCCCCTCAAGTTTCGTTCTTTCGAATGAGGAATTCCGTGGAATCCGCTTCGTCTGTCTTCATCTTACCGACTTTCACAGGAAAATCACAAATCTTTCTGCTGTTTCTTTACACAATCTTTAAAGGAGATGCCGAATCCAACTAGATCGTTCGTGTAAAAGCTAATAAAACGGGGAAACAATACATATCGTTAATTGTAGGAGGTAGAATGTATGGAATGGAACCATCCCCTTTTTGCAGCCATCACGGCGTGGTTCATCGCTCAAGCAGCGAAGCTTGTCACGAGTTTGGTTCGGACACGAAAGTTCGACCTGGAAATCATGTTTGCTTCCGGTGGTATGCCTAGTTCACATAGTTCGACTGTCGTCGCCTTAGCCGTTGTCATCGGTTTTCAGGAGGGCTTCTCGTCTTCGATTTTCGCACTGGCTGTCATCTTTGCGACAATCATCATGTATGATGCGACCGGTGTCAGACAAGCAGTCGGTGTTCAGGCAAAACTACTCAATGATTATTTCAAAGGAATTCGTCATGAGACTCCTCTCCTGAATGAGCTCGTCGGTCATACCGAATTTCAGGTGTTCGTCGGTCTGTTACTCGGACTAGCCGTCGGTATTCTGTGGCCCGTCTTCTTCTTTTAATCCTATGATGTACAACAGCCCATCCAAAAATCGGATGGGCTGTTTGAGTATGATATAGCTTATGGTTTCAAGACGACCTTGATACATCCATCTGTCCGATCATTAAATGTCTGATAGGCAGAAGCAGCATCATCAAGTGCCACTCGGTGTGTCACGATATCCGTCGGATCAAATTCTTGATTGATGATTTTCTGGAACAGTTCCGGCATCAAATGAACGACTGGTGCTTGTCCCATTTTCAGCGTAATATTTCGGGTAAAGAAATCGCCAAGCGGAAACTGATTATATTTTTTAGCGTAGACGCCTGTCAACTGCACAGTACCAAATTTCCGGACAGCGTCCTTTGCAATGTCAATGGCACTCAACGTTCCACCTTGCAGACCAATCTTTTGTTCAATTTTTTCTACAGGGGACATCTTCCCATCAAAACCGACGCAATCAATTACGACGTCTGCTCCACCTTGTGTTAGCTCTTTAATATACGCACCACTTTCTGCGTGATCCGAGAAATTTACTGTCTCGACTTTATTCGTGACTTTAGCATGATTTAATCGATACACTTGATCATCCACCGCAATGACTCGCTTTGCTCCTTGCATCCATGCAAATTTTTGTGTCATTAGTCCAACTGGTCCTGATCCGAGTACGACGACCGTATCTCCTTTTTTCACACCCGCATGCAGGACACTCCAATACGCCGTAGGTAAAACGTCAGATAAGAACAATAATGCCTCATCTTCTAATTCGCATGATTCAGGAATCACGAGTGGCATGAAATTCCCGAACGGAACTTTTAAATATTCCGCCTGACCACCGGGATGTCCACCAAACTCTTCTGTAAAACCGAAGTACCCACCTGTATCGACATGGGGATTTCCGTTCGAGTTATCACATTGACTCTCCATATCATGTTCACAAAAGAAACAGTGACCACAAGCAACATTAAACGGTAACACGACGCGGTCGCCACGCTTGACCTTCGTCACACCTGGTCCAACCTCTTCAACGATGCCCATCGGTTCATGACCAATGACATAATCTTTGTGAGCCGGCATATTTCCTTGATAGATGTGTAAATCTGATCCACAAATTGCAGTCGATGTGATTTTGACGATAATATCATCGTTTTTATCAATCGATGGATCCTGGACTTGTTTGACTTGAACATCTTTTGCTCCTTGGTACGTTACGGCGCGCATGTGGCATCCCCCTTAGTGGAATAAAATGACGTACCTTTGTCCTTACCCTAATACAATCATCTTTTCTACATGTTTATTAAAATTGGAACTTTTCGCCTATGTGTATCGTATGTTGTGAAAAACACACTTTACACAATAAACCTATGAATGAAAGGAGGCACTCACGTGGCACGATGCACCGTTTGTCGTCAATCCTGGTCTGCTCGAACAATCTATCGTTTAATCTGGTCTGCTCACGGACTGCCCTGTCCACATTGTCAAAACTCACAACACCTACATATGGAACACCAAGGTTACTTCCTTCGAATCGGATACTTGATTCCTTGGCTGACATTTCTTCTTATACTGGTCTGCCCTTGGTATGCCAAGTTATCGCACTATGCTTCTCCCCATCGATTATGACGAGATGAAAAAAGACGAGCTTGTCGAAAGTGACAAGTTCGTCTTTTTTTAGAATCAAGATTTTAATAAGTCGAGTACAGAGCGGACTGTAGAGGCAGAGCGATTCAAAGCCTCTTGCTCCTCAGTCGTCAGTTCGAGTTCATAGACATGCTCGACACCGTTTCCGCCAAGAATGACCGGTACACCGAAATACATATCGTCATATCCATATTCGCCTTCGAGATAAGCAATGGCAGGTAGAATACGTCGCTGGTCCTTCAAGATCGCCTCGACCATCTCAGCAATTGCTGCTGCCGGTGCGTAGTAAGCAGAACCATTTCCGAGTAACTGAACGATTTCACCGCCGCCTTTACGTGTTCGGTCAACGATCGCATCTAACCGCTCCTTGGATATCAGTTTCTCGATTGGAATGCCTCCCGCCTGAGAATAGCGCAGTAGTGGCACCATGTCATCCCCGTGTCCGCCGAGTACGAATCCCGATACATCCTTTACAGAAACGTTCAGTTCCTCTGCTAAGAATGTCCGGAAGCGTGCTGTGTCGAGGACACCGGATTGACCGATGACACGCTCTTTCGGAAAACCAGATGCTTGATAGACCGTATACGTCATCGCATCGACAGGATTCGTCAAAACGATGATGATCGATTCCGGTGCATGCGCAACGATTTCCTTCGTCACAGCTGTCATGACGGCAGCATTCGTACTCACGAGGTCCTCGCGGCTCATACCCGGCTTCCGAGCGATACCGGCAGTGATGACGACGATATCCGCACCGTTGATGTCGGCATAGTTCGATGTCCCTTTTACTGAAGCATCAAACCCGAGGATCGGCGCTGCCTCTTGCATATCGAGCGCCTTTCCTTTCGTCGGATTCTCTTGCTCGGGTCGGTCGACGAGGACGACATCTCCTAGCTCTCGCTGAGCAAGATAGAGTGCTGTCGTTGCGCCCGTAAAGCCACTTCCTATGACTGCGATCTTCTTCCGTCTGTTCATCGACTCATTCCTCCTGATCGGATTACATGTTTTTGATGAGTTCGTCCGCGAATTCAGAACACTTCACTTCAGTCGCACCATCCATGAGACGTGCGAAGTCGTATGTGACGACTTTCGATTCAATCGATGTTTCCATCGATTTGATGATGAGATCTGCCGCTTCGTTCCAGCCGAGGTGACGGAACATCATTTCGCCTGACAAGATGACAGACGATGGGTTTACTTTATCAAGTCCAGCGTATTTCGGTGCTGTACCGTGAGTGGCTTCAAAGATCGCATGACCTGTCATGTAATTGATGTTTGCTCCAGGTGCGATTCCGATACCACCGACTTGTGCAGCAAGTGCATCCGAGATGTAGTCACCGTTCAAGTTCATTGTCGCAACGACATCGAACTCTTTTGGACGAGTCAAGATTTGTTGTAGGAAGATATCAGCGATTGAGTCTTTCACGATCAACTTACCAGCAGCTTCTGCGTCTGCTTGTGCTTTGTTCGCAGCATCTGTTCCTTCTTCTTCCTTGATGCGATCGTACTGGTTCCAAGTGAAGACGTGCTCTGCGTATTCACGCTCAGCAAGCTCATAACCCCAGTTTTTGAAAGCTCCCTCAGTGAACTTCATGATGTTTCCTTTGTGAACGAGCGTCAATGAAGCGCGCTTGTGCTCAAGTGCGTATTCGATTGCTGCACGAACGAGGCGTTCTGTTCCCTCTTTTGAAATCGGTTTGATTCCAAGACCAGATGTCTCAGGGAAGCGGATTTTATTGACACCCATTTCGTTTTGAAGGAACTCAAGCAGTTTTGCAGCGCCTTCGCTACCTTCTGCGTATTCGATTCCTGCGTAGATGTCTTCAGTATTTTCACGGAAGATGACCATGTCTGTATCTTCTGGGCGTTTAACCGGTGAAGGAACACCTGTGAAGTAACGAACTGGACGAAGACATGTGTACAAATCAAGCTCTTGACGTAGAGCAACGTTCAACGAACGGATTCCGCCGCCGACTGGTGTCGTAAGTGGTCCTTTGATTGCGATGATGTGCTCACGGATGAGATCGAGTGTCTCTTCTGGTAACCAGTTGCCTGTTTTGTTGAATGCTTTTTCACCAGCGTAGACTTCTTTCCATTCGATTTTCTTCTCACCGTTGTATGCTTTTTCAACTGCCGCATCAAACACACGTACAGCTGCGTTCCAGATGTCAGGTCCTGTTCCGTCACCAATGATGAACGGAATGATTGGAGCGTTTGGAACTTGAAGTGTACCGTTAGTTACTGTGATGTTTTCGCCTTGAAGTGTAGCCATGTCTAAAAATCCCCCTTAAGTAATTGTAATCTACATCAAAAATCAGGAGAGGATTGCTCCTCCCCGTCCTTTTAACGTTCTTCGATGGACACGTATGTCCGGTGCGTTTCACCCGTGTAGTCTGCACGCGGGCGAATCAGACGGTTATCGCTATACTGCTCTAAAATGTGCGCCAACCAACCTGACATCCGACTTACTGCAAAGATTGGAGTGAATAGTTCTGTATCAAGTCCAAGTGCATGGTACGTAGAAGCGGAATAGAAATCAACATTTGGTTTCAATCCTTTTTCCGATTGGACGATTTCGTCGATCTTAACTGACATCTCATACCATTTCGGCTCCCCGATTTGAGCAGTCAGCTGACGACTCATTTCTTGAAGGTGCTTCGCACGTGGGTCGCCGTCCTTGTAGACACGGTGACCGAAGCCCATGATTTTTTGCTTGTTCTCAAGTTTATTATGAACATACTCGTCAACCTTTTCAACCGAATCAATTTCTAACAACATCTTCATGACGGCTTCGTTCGCGCCACCGTGAAGTGGTCCTTTTAATGCGCCCATCGCTGCCGTCACACCTGAGTAGACGTCAGAGAGTGTCGCGACACACACGCGTGCTGTGAACGTCGAAGCGTTCAACTCGTGGTCAGCGTGAAGAACGAGCGCTTGGTTAAAGGCTTTTTCTGCAACTTCCGTTGGCTCTTCACCCGTCAACATGAACAAGAAATTTCCTGCGTATGAAAGACCTGCTTTAGGTGCGATCGGCTCTTGTCCTTTTTTGATACGGGCGTAAGCTGTGACGAGTGTTGCGATTTGTGCCTGTAATTTGATGGCTTTAGCGTAATTCGCCTCAGTCGACATATCTTCCGATGTCTCATCGTAAAGCGCGAGTTGAGAGAGCGCTGTTCGAATCGTCGCCATCGCATTCGCCGACTTCGGTGCTGCCTTCATCGTTTCAAGAACGGCAGTCGCAACCGTTGCTTCGGAAATAAGCGCTTCCGATAGTTGCTTCAATTCCTCTTCTTTTGGTAGACGGTCGTTCCACAACAAGAAGACGACTTCCTCAAATGAGGCGTGCTCCGCCAAATCATCAATCGTATAACCGCCATACGTCAATTGACCATCGATGATCGAACTGATTTTCGATGAAGTCGCGACGATTCCTTCTAAACCTTTAGTTTGCGTCATGACAATAATCCCCCTTTTTTTCCCCAGAAATTTAAAACGCTTTCATTTCCGTATTGAAAAAAAGACGTCCACTCAAGAGTCGTTCCCCATGCTTGTAGCGCTGTACTCTTGAATAGACCATCTTGTTTCTGTTCTTAGTATAAACAAAAATACCCAAAAAGTGAATGAACTTGCATACTATTATCAAAAAATTAATTCAGTTACTTTGCTGATTCGGCTCATCCTGTGAACGCTTTTGCGATGACATCCCACATTCCGATGACGAGCGCCGCGATTCCAGCACCAATCAATGGTCCGACCGGTACCCCACGGAAAAGTCCTACTGCAAGAATCGTTCCAGCTAGCAAGGCTGTCGTCACGAGTGGATCTTCTTTCATCAGTCCAACACCGTGTGCCGCGACGATTGCAACAAAAATTCCTGATAAAAATGAGATGATGCCGATATGTCCCCGAATACTTTGGAGCAACTCCTTAAATCCGATATCCCCTGCTGCAATCGGTACGAGGATCGCTGCCGTGATCAATGTGACACCCCACGTGATTCCTTTTGCCTGCAAGGAAGGAAACAGTCTACCATCCAGCCCGATTGCCTTGATGATCAGCAGGAAGGCTGCAGCGATGATTAATGATTTATTTTGTGCGATGACCCCGATGAAGACGAGGGCAATCAAAAAAAGATAAGCTTCCATACGTCCTCCTCATACAAAAAAAGACGGACATGACCTAAGTCACGTCCGTCATGAATGGATTATGCGTTATATAGTTTACCTGTCAATGGATCGATTGAGATCATTTGACCATCTTTGAAGACTGTCAATGCATCTTCGACACCAACGATGACTGGTTTACCGAGTGATGGTCCAACGATTCCAGCATGGCTTGTCAATCCGCCATCAACTGTGATCATCGCTGCAGCCATCTCGATTGCAGGCATCATGTCACGATCAGTTGAGTTCGTAACGAGGATCATGCCTGGCTTCGCTTTCGAGTTTGCTTCTTCAGCATTGTTTGCGATGACGACTTCGCCAACGACTCCACGCTCACCGATCCCACGACCGTTTGCGATCTCTTTACCGACGATGTGGATTTTCAACATGTTCGTTGTACCAGCAGTCAAAGCAGGAATACCTGCTGAGATGACGACGAGATCACCATCTGTGACGAAACCAGCGTCTTTTGCTGTGTCCGCAGCAAGTGTCAACATGTCATCCGTGTTGTCTGAAAGATGATCAACGACGATTGGGTACACGCCCCATACGATGTTCAACTGACGTGCGACACGTGCGCTTGGTGTAACAGCGACGATGTTTGGCTCTGGACGGTATTTCGAGATACGTGCAGCCGTGTAACCCGATTGTGTCGGTGTCAAGATTGCTTTTGCGTCCAAGTTGATCGCCGTGTGCGTAACCGCTTGAGCGATTGCATCCGTCACTGTGTGCTCACTACGTGTCTGACGATCTTTCAACAAGAGTTTGTAGTCGAGCATTTTTTCTGTACGTTTTGCGATCGAGTGCATCATTTGGACAGATTCGATTGGGTAGTCCCCTGCTGCTGTCTCACCTGAAAGCATGATTGCATCCGTACCATCAAGAATCGCGTTCGCGACGTCTGATGCTTCAGCACGTGTTGGACGTGGGAAACGTTGCATCGAGTCAAGCATTTGTGTTGCTGTAATGACTGGTTTACCGAAGTCGTTACAAAGCTTGATTAAGTCTTTTTGAGTTGGTGTGACTTCTTCCGTTGGAATCTCGATACCGAGGTCACCACGCGCTACCATCAAACCGTCCGAAATCGCAAGGATTTCTTCGATGTTATCGACACCTTCTTGGTTCTCGATTTTCGGGAAGATTTTGATGTGGCTCGCGTTGTTTTTCTCAAGCAATTGACGAATCGCAACGACGTCTGACGCACGGCGTACGAAAGATGCCGCGATCAAATCGATATCGCTCTTGATACCGAACTCGATATCCGCAATATCTTTTTCTGTCAAAGCAGGAAGGTTAACCTTCACGTTTGGCAAGTTAACGCCTTTTTTCGTCTTGATGACGCCTTCGTTTTCGATTGAACAACGAAGCTCACGGTTCGGAAGTTTTTCAGTGACACGAAGACCGATGAGACCGTCATCAAGCATGATCATCGAACCAACTTCGACATCATCATAGAGTCCTTCATACGTGACAGAGAATTTATCTTTCGTTCCGACGATTTCGTTTGCGTCTCCGCTGACGATGATGACTTCTTGACCACGTGCGAGAAGCGCTTTTCCTTCTTCAAACGAATGTGTCCGGATTTCTGGTCCTTTCGTATCAAGAAGAATCGTAACGATTTTGTTTGCTTCTTTCGCTGCACGACGGATATCCGTGATACGTGCACCGTGTTCTTCATAATCGCCGTGTGAGAAGTTCAAACGAGCGACGTTCATACCTGCTTCAATCATTTCTGGAAGACGTTTTTCTGACGCCGGTCCAATCGTACATACAATTTTAGTTCTACGCATATTCCATAAACCTCCTACGGTGTTTGGCCAAGTTCTCTTGCCCATTCCAATCCTATCGACGTTCGTTAAATCGAAAGCTGTTTTGAAAGCTCGAGAATATCAAGATCCAGCTCATGTTTATTTTCGTCGAGTGCCTCATCGATGTCGAGATCGATCATCTTACCACCACGTACACCTACAACACGTCCTTGTTTTCCTTGAAGTAGGATTTCGATGGCATGCGCCCCCATCCGACTTGCAAGTACACGGTCCGCTGCCGTTGGTGCTCCACCACGTTGAACGTGACCAAGAACCGTGACGCGTGTATCGAGACCTGTTTCTTTTGCGATCGCGTCTCCCACGTCCTGAGCACGGCCTGCACCTTCAGCGACGATGACGATTGAGTGTTTCTTACCGCGATTGACACCACTTTGAATGCGATCGAGGACTTCTTTTAAATCTTCAGGACGCTCAGGAACAAGAATCGATTCTGCTCCACCAGCAAGTCCTGCATATAATGCGATATCACCCGCATCGCGTCCCATGACTTCAATGACATACGTCCGCTCATGCGACGATGCCGTATCACGGATTTTATCGATCGCTTCAAGCGCCGTGTTGAGCGCTGTATCAAAACCGATCGTATAGTCCGTTCCAGGAATATCGTTATCGATCGTACCTGGAAGTCCAATTGTCGGGAAGCCAAGTCCCGTCAATTTTTGGGCACCACGATACGACCCGTCTCCGCCTACGACGACGAGTGCATCAATTTCAAATTTCTTAAGATTGACGACCGCTTTTGCTCGTCCTTCTTCTGTACGGAACTCAGGGCAACGTGCTGAACGTAGGAACGTTCCACCTCGTTGAATGATGTCACCGACTGACCCAAGGTTCAACTGGACGATGTCCCCGTTGATTAATCCTTGATAGCCGTTATAGACACCAAATACTTCTAAGCCATGAAAAATCGCTTTACGCGTGACAGCACGCACCGCGGCATTCATACCTGGTGCATCGCCGCCACTCGTTAAGACAGCAATCCGTTTTAAACTCACGTTAATCACCTCTCCATTAATCTGAATCTAAAATAGCACGTTGTTTTCTTGTTTTACAACAGGGCAGATTGCATAAACTTTCACTTGTTTTTTCATTACCGATTCCGGAAATGAGGAATATCAATCATGATAGCGATTACATGGTGCTTATGTGCCAATTTGGTGATATTTTTCGGTCCGCTGATCAATGAGCTCTTCCTTGGTCAGGTGAACCAATGATTCGAGCTTCTGTACCAATACAGTTTTTAATTTATCCGCCTGTAATGACACATCGAGATGCGCCCCTCCGACGACTTCTGGAATGATGGCATCAGCGATCCCGAGTCGTAATAAATCAGGTGCTGTGATCTTCATCGATTCTGCCGCTTTCTCCGCAAGACTTGCATCTTTCCACAACAATGCTGCAGCACCTTCAGGAGAGATGACCGAATACGTTGAATTCTCGAGCATCAAGAGTTGATCACACACTCCGATTCCTAAAGCACCACCTGATCCACCTTCACCGATGACGATTGAAATGATTGGAACCGTCATACCAGCCATCTCAAACAGGTTTTTCGCGATGGCCTCACTCTGACCACGTTCTTCTGCTGCACGTCCTGGGTAAGCCCCTTTCGTGTCGATGAACGTAATGATCGGTCGATTGAATTTCTCTGCTTGTTGCATGAGACGTAGTGCTTTTCGATATCCTTCAGGATGTGGCATCCCGAAATTACGACGAATGTTTTCTTTTGTATCTTTTCCGCGTTGATGACCGATGATCGTCACCGGACGACCATTCAGTGTTCCGATTCCACCGACGATTGCCGCATCATCATATCCATGACGATCGCCATGCAGTTCGATGAAATCTTCACAGATGGATTCAATGTAATCGAGTGTCGTTGGACGTTCTGGATGACGTGCCAATTGAACACGATTCCACGCTTTCATATTCCCGTAAATATCGAGTTCTAACCGATGAAGGCGTTCTTCAAGAAGTTGGAGTTCTTCCTTGAAGTCTAGTCCTTGTGTTTCCGCCATATCATGGAGCTCAAGAATTTTTTCGCGTAACGCGATGACTGGTTGGTCAAATGGTTGCATGGTTCGTTCCCTCCGCATGTAGCTTTAAGATTCGCGTATAGTACGTTTTCAGATCATGTCGTGATACGACATCGTCCAGTTGACCTGCTTGTAATAAGAATTCTGCTGTTTGGAAATCTTCCGGTAGTTTTTCACGTATCGTCTGTTCGATGATCCGTCGACCTGCAAACCCGATCAACGCCCCCGGTTCAGCGATGTTAAAGTCACCGAGCATCGCAAAACTTGCTGATACCCCGCCGGTCGTCGGATGAGTCATACAAGAAATATAAAGTAGTCCAGCATCTGAATGCTGTTTTAAGAAGAGACTCGATTTCGCCATCTGCATGAGACTAACCATTCCCTCTTGCATCCGTGCTCCACCTGAAGCGGAAAAAATCGTGACAGGTAGACGATGTTTCGTTGCGTAACGAACCGCTTCAGAAATCGCAGCACCAACCGCTGCACCCATCGAGCCCATCCGGAATCGTGCATCCATGACACAAGCGACGAGTGGGTGACCATTCACATTCCCGACGCCACAGACGATCGCTTCCTCAAGACCCGTTCTGACTTGGTCGCCCTTTAATTTTTCCGGGTAATCCTGGAATCCAAGCGGATCCGCTTGAACTGCCGGTAAGTCGAAATACGTCACCGAACCTTCATCGAATAATTGCGTAAAACGTTCTTGCGCGGTCAACGGGTGATGATACCCACATGAACAGACACGTAAGTTCGCCTCCAGTTGTTTCGTATATTGGATTAATTTACATTTCGGACATTTCGTCATTAGGCCTACTGGCACATCGACACGCTGCTCCTTCGAAGTCAGCGTGACGAACTTTTTAGGTTTTCGAAAAAATGCTTGCACGTTCAGTTCCCCCTTGTCATCCTATGGGCGGTTCAAGAGTTGTTCCCGTTCCGCCTGCGTATAGAGTTCCCCTTGACCGAAGCTTTTATGGAAGGCATTGACTTGTCGCCAGATTCGTTCAAACAAATCGTTATCGACCGTCTGAATCAACGTCTCACGAAACGCTGCATCGGATGATACGACTGGTGCAAGCACCGAAAGGTCATCCAGCTGCGCGAGCGCTGCTTGCTCAAGCAAGCGGAGCGTTCCTGCCAAGTCTTCGAACTTCGAATCGCCAGTCACTAAGAATTGAGCGATGATTTGAATATAGGTATGATCGTCACGGTTCAATAGAAAGCTTCCGCCTCCATGTCGTGTCTCGACGATCCCTAAATAAGCGAGCGTCCGTAATGCTTCTCGTACGGACGGTCGACTGATGGATAGTCGTTCTGCCAGTTCCCGTTCCGATGGAATACGGTCTCCTGGAACTAATCCATCTTGTTCGATCATCAATTTAATCGCCGCGATATTGGCTTCAAACGCATTTCGTTTCTTCTCCATATCGATACGGCACCACCTTTCTGACCCTTCAGTCGGTTGCTTCAATCGGTGGCATTGGTCAGACCAATTACCCCTTATTATAACAAATCTTATTACCTAGTACTAGTTTGAGCGGGGGACATTTTTCAGGACGACATGATCCTCGCCAAACCGAATACGTAGCCGAGCTAGTAATTCCTCATCATGCTGCACAGCATAAAGCGGCGGTAACGATTTCGTCTCACGTGAATCCGCGTAGCGGACGACGACTGGAATATCGCCTGGTGCCGCTTCAAGCAACTGTTCAAGTGCGGCCAGCTCATTTTTCGATGTTAACTTGACGAATAGCACATCTTGTCCAAGCGGACGAAGACGTTCCAAAATGAACTGACGCTCCCCTTCGCGATCCTGCACCTTTAATTCAATCAATAAGACGTTCCCTAAATAAAGTGATCGACGGAATCGTTCATATTGATTCGGGAAGACGACGACCTCTTCATTCGAATACCCATCGACTGCCTGAATGACCGCCATCGTTTGACCGCGTTTCGTCTTGAACTCTCGAATCTGATCAATATAACAGACTAAATAGTGTGTTTCCGAACCGACGCCAAGGTCATGGAAATAAGCAGATTCAACCGGAGCTTTCATTGCTGTCGTCAACGGAGAATACGTCAACCAGAATCCAAGCGCTTCCCGTTCTAATCGCGCCCAGTCAGAATCACTTCGTTTCGATGACTTCTGTGTCCGGCGTTTCCCGAGAATTGCCAACTCGTCTGGAAGTAATGTATTCGACGACTCGGTGAAATACTCGAGCACCTCTTGTTCAGCGAGTCCGCGATCGCCGTGCGTCGCTCGGTCTAGCGCACCACTGTATAGTAACAATTCAATTTTTGCGCGCTCCTTCTTGCCCCATCCGACGTGGGTCAATAGATCAGCAATCGTCGCCGTGTGCTTCGATGCTTCCTTTACACGCTCGAACTCTCGCTCGGAAATACCTTTTATCACATGGATACCGAGTCGAATCCCTTTGCCTTCTAGTGAAGAACGGTAATCCGAAATCCAGACATCCGGCGATAGGACCGGGAGACGTCGTTCGCGCATCAATCGGACGAGACGCTCCGGTTGTTCGACCGAGACGAGTAAGAAAATGTGCGGGAAATGTGCTTTGATATATCCGAGGGCATAACTAATCTTTGAATAGGCGACCGCATGGCTTCGGTTGAATCCATACCCAGCGAATCGCTCAATTTGTTCATAGAGTGATTGTGCGATCGCATCATCGAATCCGTTCGACTTTGCTCCTTCAAGAAAACGAACCCGTTCCTGTTCGAGCGAATCCGTACTTTTTTTAGAAATCGCACGTCGTAATAAATCTGCTTGTGCGAGTGTAAATCCAGCTACTCGACGGGTGATTTCCATGACTTGTTCCTGATAGACGATGATGCCATACGTTGGTGCAAGTACGTCTTCTAATACGGGATGCAACATCTGATAAGGTTGACCAGCTTTTCGTTTCGCGTACAGATCAATGAATTTCATTGGTCCCGGACGATAGAGTGACATCGTTGCCACCAAATCTTCGAACCGATTCGGTTTGACTTCGCGCAACGTCTGTTTCATACCTGTCGACTCGAATTGGAAAATATCATCCGTCTCGGCGCGGGCAAAGACTTGGAATGTCGCGCGGTCTTCTTCTGGAATTTGCGTGAGCGTAAAGGATGGCTGTTCTCGTCGAATCAATTCTTCCATCCGACGCAAACGACTGAGATTTCGTAATCCTAACAAGTCAATTTTCAACAATCCTTGACGTTCCAATGCCTGCATCAAAAACTGCGTCACATAGCGTTCATTTGGTCCCGTTTCAACGGGTGTCGTCTCGACGAGCTGTTCAGATCCAATGACGACACCGGCCGCGTGAACCGAACGTTGTCGCGGGAGACCCTCGACCGCTTGCGCTAGTTGCAACAGTTGCCGGCGCTTTTCGCTTCCAGAGAACCAGCGATATGTCTGTTTGTTTTGTTCAATCCCTTGTAACGTCGTTGATTTTCCAAGCTGTTTGACCGCAGCATCTAACTCATCCTTCGAAAACTCTAGCGTCCGTCCGACGTCTCGCAAAGCGGCTTTGGCACCGAGCGTCGACAATGTACCGATTTGAGCAACGTGATCTTTTCCGTAACGCATCACGAGATCCTCTAATACTTCTTCGCGTCGTTCATCTTCGATATCGATATCGATATCCGGCATGGAAATCCGCTCAGGGTTCAAGAATCGTTCGAATAGTAATCCATATTTCAATGGATCCACCGTCGTGATCCCAAGCGCATAGCTGACAAGTGATCCAGCTGCTGAGCCTCGACCAGGTCCAACGAAAATGCCTTTCGCTTTTGCACTACGTACGAGTTCTTCAACGATTAAGAAGTAATCAGCAAATCCTGTCTTATCGATGACTGATAGTTCATAAGCGAGACGTTCCCGCGCTTCGTTACTTTCATGACCATGTGCCAGTAACCCTTCCTCAGCACGTTTTCGTAATAACGCATTCGAGTCTTCCGCAATACGTGGCAGTGGACGTTGTTGAAACGGTAATTCCAAGCGTTCAGATGTCGTAGCAAACTGCTCCGCCATCGTAATTTCTCGCTCGGTAAAGTCTTCGAGTAACTCTTCCCGGGTCTTTAAATGCATCAGGCGATCTGTCTTTTGGTCTTGGAACGTCGTCGCCTCACCAATCGCACGTATTGCTTGATACGCTGGCGCTTCATCTCGACGAATGTAACGAACAGGATCGACTGGGATGGTCTCAACACCAAGCGCTGCTGCTACTTCGCGGTAACGCGCACGACTCTCTCGTTCGACCGTTGAGTGACTAGAGGTCACGCCCATATATGTACGCGCTCCTTGAACGTGTCCCATCCATTGAACGAAGGAACGACGTAGACGCGTCGCATCTTCAGAGGCTTGACGCAGTGGCAAGAGCACCGCGATCAGTGATGAAACTTCAGTCTCCTCTTGTTGACTGGCTAGTCGATACAGTTGACGCAGTCCATCAGAAGAAAAAGCAAACCATAAGATACAAAATTCTTCTTCTTCGATTCGCTGCTCCCATCCGACGATCGGTTGCATATTTCGACGCTGACATGCATCGATGAATGCGGGAACTCCTGTCAATGTCGTTTCACAGATGACCGCTCGTCCGATGTGTCGACGGACTAGTTCATCGAGATAGGGCTCGATTCGAACTAAACTCTGCAATGGACTAAACTGCGTTCGAACATTTATATGCATCTTCCATTCTCCTTTCTCTTCTGATGGATGTTTTTAAAAGTTTTCAGAACATTCATATCTAACTGACTCAAGTACTCGCCATCTGATTTATTATTCGATACAATAAGTATAGAAATATCATGACGGGTACGGAAGGAGCGTTTCTCATGATTTTGAATCGCAGTCAAATCGCACGTGAAAAAGTCGAACAATTAAAGCTCGGTGTTACCGCTTTTACTGAAACGGAAGAAATCGCTGAGAAGATTCGCAAATCTGTCGCTGAACTTCAACTGAATGTCATTGAAGATCACACAGATCGTGGCGTTTGGTTCATTCCGCAAGACGAAACAAAAACGCAATAAGCGTAAAAAGGCTGTTCGCTTCGCTTCCTCAATGAGAGGAGTGAGACCGAGCAGCCTTTTTCCATTTAAAACTGGAAGTTAGCAGCGACCTCGTCCAGACGACGGATGACACGTTCGACCTCACTCAACTGTCCAATCGTTGCACCAGACGCCATCGGATGTCCACCACCATTGAATTCTTTTGCTACTTCATTGATGACGGGACCCTTCGAACGAATCCGGACGCGAACCTCCGTGTCCGTTTCAAGGAACAATGCCCAACACTTCATGCCTTTTAAACCGGCAAAACTATTGACGAGCAACGATGCTTGCTCAACCGTCGCCCCAAACTGCTTCAACGTATCTTGTGTCAATACGACATAACCGACACCTTGATCCGTCAATTGAATATGTTGAAGGACATATCCTTGTAAATGAAGCGCTGCAAGTTCTGTTTCGTACATATTGCGATACAACCAGTCCGTATCGATTCCTGCATCAATCAATTGCGCTGCGACTTCAAATGTTCGTTTCGTCGTACCACGGAATTGGAAACGTCCTGTGTCACCGACGATCCCAGCGTAGAATTGAATGGCAGCTGATGTTGGAATGTCGTATCCCCATTCGTTCAATAAATGAACGAGCAATTCCGATGTCGAACTCATCGTCGTATCGACGAGTTGCACTGGTGCGTATGGATCTTCATCCGGATGATGGTCGATTTTAATGACGTCTTTTCCTGTCATCGCAACCTTCCCGTCAATCCGCGCTTGATTCGCTGTATCCAGAATCACGACTAACGCCTCTTTGTATAATTCATCGTCTACTTGATCGAGCTCTCCCATGAATGACAATGATGTCGCCATCTCTCCGGCCGTTAATACCGTTTTGCTAGGGAATTGATGTTGTAACGTCAATTGCAAACCGAATTGACTACCGAGTGCATCGGGATCTGGACGTTCATGACGATGAATGATGATCGTATCTGCCGCTTCAATCATTTGTTTGATTTGCTCTTTCACTGTGCACAGCTCCTCTAATCTTGATATGATATGAGATGAAGACAAAAAGGAGGTCCTTTTAACATGCAATTCATCCTCATCGCCCTCATCGTTTTCTCGCTTGGTGGGTATTTGTTAGCAAAACGCCGCGCGTTCCATACGAAAAGCACGAACCGAAAATACTTGTTCAATACGCAAGCGAGCATTTGGTTGAGCTTGTTCGTCATCCTATTCGCCGTCAACCAGTTCGTTTCCGGAAACGGATTAACGACACTCGTCGGGAAAATCGTTTGTTCCATTTTAATCATCGTCGGTGTTGCTTCATTCATCGCCGGATTCATCCGTTACAAAAAGATTTATCCGTATGTCGTCCGCGAGATGGAGCAATCCTGAGCTAGATTCAGAGGAACCGAAGTCCATTGACTTCGGTTCTTTTTGATTCATTTAACGATCGATGAGTTGGGATGTCACGAGTGCCTTCGCAACGATTTGTGTGCCTTGATACATCTCGACATCGACTTTCCCGAATTTTCGACCGACGTCAAAGACATTCGCCCGGATCGTTACCGTGCTCTCGATTTGAACAGGTTTAATGAAATAGATGCTGACGTTCTCGATGACAAGGTCACCTTTTTTCATATGGCGCAACATTCGCGTCGCTCCTTCGACTAGAAGCGTCGTCAACACCCCACTCGAAGCAGTCCCCATGAAGTTCGTCATTTGCGGCGAGACCTCAAGCGATAAGTACGGTCCCCGTTCGTCCTCTGCCGCCTTGATCTGTCCTGTAATTAGATCGTCGAACGTCTCTCCGACTTGTGGCTGACGATTCGCGAGTTGCAGTGCCTTGAGGACGTCTTGACGGCTAATGATCCCGAGCAATCGACCGTACTGGTCGATGACCGGTAACATCTCGATTCCTTCCCAGACCATCTGATGCGCAGAATTCGTGACACTCGTTCGAATACCCACCGTGATCGGATGACGGGTCATGACTTTTTCAACAGCCCAATCATGCGGACGGTCAATGATGTCCTTCGCTGTCACGACACCGACGACCTTCATTTGTTCATCGATGACGGGATAACGGTTGTGTTTCGTCTGCTCATTCAACTCGTGCCAGCGTGAAATCGGATCCGTCGTCTGTAAATAGAACGTGTCATGCAACGGAATTAAAATATCCGAAACGAGTAAAATCTCCTTTTTGATCAATCGATCATAAATCGCTCGGTTGATCATCGTCGCCACCGTGAACGTATCGTAGGATGTCGAAATGATCGGTAACTCCATCTCATCCGCTAATCGTTTCGCATCCTCCGTCGTATCGAAGCCACCGGTAATCAATACAGCAGCTCCTGCTTCAAGCACGAGTTCATGTGCTTTTTCGCGGTTTCCGATGATGACGAGACTATCGACATCGATATAGCGCATCATGGCTTCGAGCTTCATTGCGCCAATGACGAATTTCGTCAGCGTCTTGTGTAATCCATTTCGACCACCGAGCACCTGACCGTCAACGATGTTCACGACTTCCGCGAATGTCAGCTTCTCGATATTTTCTTTTTGTTTCTTTTTAATCCGAATCGTTCCGACTCGCTCAATCGTCGAGACGAACCCTAAATTTTCTGCTTCCTTGATGGCGCGATAAGCCGTTCCCTCGGATACGGTCAAATCCTTCGCGATTTGTCGGACGGAAATCTTTGTTCCGACATCAAGATCTTCGATATGTCGAATGATCTGTTCGTGTTTCGTAGGCATACTGTATCCCTTCTTTTCCTTTTTTCTACTCTCCTGTCATTATACTGTACTACTCTAAAGATGAAAACGTGTACTAGTCTGATTTACGATAAATGTTTTTCGAACCGGACGATGATATACTTATGTAGAAAATGAGTAGAGAGGTGGAATCATATATGAGCGAACGTACGAACCAAATCAGTGAATTCCTGAAAGAACAAGGAATCGACTTAGCCGTCGTCACTTCGAAGGCAAATGTCTTTTATTTCTCAGGAGTCTACGCTGAACCCCACGAACGTGTCATGGCGGTCCTCGTCGATGTAACCGGCAAACATGTATTATTCTGTCCGGCACTCGAAGCAAGTATCGTTGCAGCGAGTCCTTGGGAAGGAGACGTCGTGACCTATGAGGATCACGAAAACCCGTTTGATCGATTAGCAGAATTATTCGCGACATTCGAACACTCGAATAACCGAATCGGTATCGAAGGAGAACACATGACGTTCAGTCGCTATCAGGAACTAAGCTCACGTCTCGAAAACGCAGCCATTCTTGATATCGGTGAGTCTTTACAAGGACTTCGTCTGAAGAAAACACCGGAAGAAATCGCTATTCTTCAAGAAGCAGCAGCACTTGCGGACGAAGCAATCGAAATCGGTAAACAAGCGATCCGCCCAGGGATCACGGAAATCGAAGTCATTGCAGAAATCGAATATGAAATGAAGAAAAAAGGTGTTCGTGAGATGTCATTTGATACGCTTGTCCTATTTGGCGCAAACAGCGCTGATCCGCACGGTGTACCCGGCGACCGCGTCATCCAAGAAGGCGACTTCGTCTTATTCGATCTCGGCGTCGTTTGGAAAGGCTACTGTTCCGATATTACACGGACCTTCATTTATGGCGAAGCGAACGAAGAACAGAAAAAGATCTATGAAACAGTTCGCCAAGCACTTGAAGCCGCGACAGAAGCGAGTCAGATCGGCACGACACTCGGTTCGTTAGATAAGGCAGCCCGTGACGTTATTACAAACGCTGGCTACGGGCAGTACTTCACGCACCGTGTCGGTCACGGACTCGGAATCGAGGTTCATGAATTCCCATCTCTCGCGTCAAACAACCTACTGACGGCTGAAGCTGGTATCGTCTACACACTCGAACCAGGCATTTATGTTCCAGGTGTCGGTGGCGTCCGCATCGAGGATGATATTCATCTCACTGCGGAAGGTCCAGTTGCGTTAACTCGCACACCAAAACATCTTCAATCCATTCCGTCATCTTAACTCAAGACAAACACCTAATCCATCGCTCGGATTAGGTGTTTCTGATTATAGACAAAATGTCTGACTAAAAAATATCTCGTCTTTTCATGCCCTTCCCTCAGGCGAGACACAAGCCAGTTTTCCCGCTTCATTCAAGCAGGAAAACGGGTCTTGTTTGTCTCTGACGGCGCAAAATTGCGCTTTTTCCTGTAGGAGTGGCGTGTGACGCGTCATTCTTTTTATACCGAAGGATTTGAGGAACGTTTTGTTCACTCGACATCGCTTCCTAGGGAAAACAAGCAAGAGCGACCCTGCAACGAAACGAAGCGGCGCGATGCTTGTCCCAGGAAAACGATGCGAGACGAACAAAAAAGCGCAATCCTTCTCGTTAGAGAAAAATTGCACCTTATCTTCAGTCTCAAACATCTAATCCATTGCTTGGATTAGATGTTTTTGCTTATTTACGGGATTGATGGACGACATTGACGCCACCTGTAACATCGAGGATTGCTCCCGTGATCATACTTGATTCTTCTGCCAACAAGAAGGAAATCGCGCGAGCTATATCTTCTCCGACACCCGTTCTTCCGACCGGCGTCGCCTCATCTTGCTCCGCTTCAGAAATCAACTTCGTCTTATTGTCACCGACGATGTTTCCTGGGTTGACCATGTTGACCGTGATGCCGTGCTCTGCCTCTTCAAGCGCTACACTCTTCGTCAAACTCACCATCCCGCTTTTAGCAGCAGCGAACGCTGCCCGGCATACCCACCCTGGCGCTGTTGCACTCTCTGGAAAGCCATACGTAATGATTCGACCATAGGCTTGCTTACGCATGACGGGTAATACTTGACGTAATAGCCAAAAACTAGCTGTCAGATTCCCAGTGATCACTTCATTCCATTCCTGATCAGTGTAATCCACTAATGCTTTTCGTTCGAATATATAAGGTCCTGCATTAAGTATCAACGCATCAATCCGACCATGCTCGTTGATTGCTTGTTGGGTTGCGCGTTCCAATTCTTCTTGATTCGTCACATCCGCTTGAATCGTCATGAGATTCGGATGTGTAAATTCGGGTTCGGAACGATGAAACGCCGTCACTTTCCAACCTTCTTCCAGTAACTGGCGCGTCACTCGTTCTCCCAGTCCTTTTGTACCTGCTGTAATTAACGCGTGCCTCATCTTGGCATCGCCCCCTTTCACTGACTCCATCTTACGACGGAAAGGAAAGGAAGAACAATTTTTAGAACTCACTGAATGTTTTGTCCGCTCCCAGTAAGAGAATGGTATAATTAGGGTGTACTCATCATATCGATTACGAAGGGATGGATTCATCATGGCAATCGTCTATCATAATGTACTCGTAGCAGTAGATGGCTCAAAAGAGGCAGAACGTGCCTTCGAGACGGCAATCGATGTTTCATTGCGAAATGATGCAAAATTGATCATCGCACACGTCATTGATACACGGACATTCGCAACAGTTGAAGCCTATGACCGCACCATCACGGAACGTGCCGAATCTTACGCGAAGGAATTGCTAGACGAATACGTCAAGACCGCTCAAGATCGCGGTGTACAGGAAGTCGAAGTAGCGATTGAATACGGCTCACCGAAAGTAACGATCGCTAAAAAGCTTGCCCCTAATCACGATGCCGATTTAATCATCTGTGGCGCAACTGGTTTAAACGCTGTCGAGCGTTTCTTCATCGGTAGTGTCTCTGAAAGCATTACGCGTTACGCAAAATGCGACGTCTTGATCGTCCGTTTATGAATCACTCTTCTACAAAAAGCCTTTCTTCCTTCATTTCAAAGGAAGAAAGGCTTTTTGACGACCTATTTAAATAAAAAAACCATCGAACCAATGTCCGATGGTTTAAAATCATTTGTATTTTACTGTAACCGTACGACGACCCCAGTTGAAAGCTTCTGAACGAGAGTAGTAAAGGATATCCATCTTCTTCCCTTTAATGGCACCGCCAGTATCAGCAGCTGTATACGTCCCTTTTAATTTCCCTTTGTAATACACTTTCACTGTCGAACGAAGTGGAATGACACGTGGATCAACCGCTACGACTTTCTTTTTCGAGCTTTTAATGTTCCAACCGATTGCTGTCAGATTACCACTACCTGGATCATACGGTGTGTAAGCTGTTGCGCTTACGTTCGTGATTGTTTTCCAACCACCTGTTGATTGTTTTTTCGAACTGCTTGATGTCACGACTTTCGAGTAGCTTGCGCTAAGGTAAGCTGTTTTACCTTTGTAACTTACTTTATACCAGTTACCTGTTTTTGCTTTGTACGATAACGTTTGGTTCTTATATAGAAGACCGAGCTTTTTCGAAGAAGTAGTAGCTTTCTGACGAATGACTAGGCTATCGACTGTTGACTTGACGCTTTTCTTAGTTGCAGCCTCTGCTTGAAGACCTGCAAACGAACTGAGTGCTAACACGACCGTTAAAACACTTGCGAGCATCCGTTTCATCATGTATTTTCTCCTCCATCATTGTTTCGTGTTTGTTAACTGAGATTAATATACATGACAAAACGAGGGAGTGCCGTTACATATAGACCACAAAAATATGTCTGTACTATTACTTTTATGTTACAAACGACTCATTTTTTTAAGAAATCGACCTTTTTTGGGTTTATTTTTACAAAGATGACGATTCATTTTTCGTTATATGACAAACAACGTAACAACGGATCGTACGTTCGTATATTTTCTTTCGTAGATTTCATTAAAAAAAGGACTGAATCGTTGGAATAACGACTCAGTCCTTTTGAAATGATTATGCGTTTTGAGCAACTAATCCACCAACACGAACCGTGTCGCGTGCAATCATCAATTCCTCATTCGTTGGAATGATGATGACTTTAACTGGTGAGTGTGGGTAGTTAATGAAGAGTTCTTCTCCACGAGCTCCGTTGTTGAGTGATGGATCCCAGTAAACGCCCATGAATTCAAGACCACGTAAGACACGCTCACGGATTGAATCTGAGTTTTCTCCGACACCGGCTGTGAAGATGATCGCATCGACACCGTTCATCTCAGCAGCGTATTGCCCGATGTAACCGTGGATACGGTTCGCGAAGATACGGAGTGCCATCTCTGAACGATGGTTTCCTTCTTTAGCAGCCGTTTGGACATCACGCAAGTCACTTGAAAGACCTGAGAGACCGTAGATTCCAGACTCTTTGTTCATGACGTTCAAGACGTCTTCTGCTGTTTTCCCTGTTTTCTCCATCAAGAATGGAATCAACGCTGGGTCAAGTGAACCAGAACGTGTTCCCATCGTGATCCCTTCAAGCGGTGTGAAGCCCATCGTCGTATCGATTGATTCGCCACCTGAAACTGCTGCGATTGATGCTCCGCTACCTAAGTGACACGAGATCAAACGGAGGTCTTTTAACGGACGACCGAGTAATTCAGATGCACGTTCCGTAACGTATTTGTGGCTCGTACCGTGGAAACCATATTTACGGATACCGTATTCTGTATAGTAATCATACGGCAAGCTGTAAAGGAAGTTTTCTTCTGGCATCGTTTGGTGGAACGCTGTATCGAAGACTGCCACTTGTGGTACTTCCGGAAGCAATGCTTGGAATGCCCGGATTCCGATCAAGTTTGGTGGAATGTGAAGTGGTCCGAGCTCTGTGTAAGACTCGATATCGTGCATGACTTCATCTGTAATCAATACAGAGTCTGCATATTTTTCTTTACCATGAAGCACACGGTGTCCAACACCTTTAATCTCATCGTAAGACGAGATGATTCCGAACTCCATTAATTTTTCGAGTGACAACTCGACTGCTTCTTTATGTGTTGCAAGTGGGAGGACATCTGTATACTTTTGTCCTTCACCATATTTAATCGTAAAGATTGCATCGTCTTTACCGACGCGTTCAACGAGTCCGACTGCGATCATCGTTTCGTTCGGCATTTCGAGCAATTGGAACTTCAAAGACGAACTACCTGCGTTTACCGCCATAATTTTTGCCATGATTTTTCCCCTTTTCCATTTGAATCCAATGAACATTCACATCTGTTTAGGTTTTCTTCTATTTCTGTTCTACAACTAGAATAGTCAAATTAACGACAGATTTCAATCACTTTGCGTAATTCATTTTAATTCTGTGTTAATCCATTCATCAATCTGTTTCACCATACCACCAAACGCGCGGGTATCTGTGAACGATGGCAACTCAGCAAGCAATGCTTGTTTCGGCATCTTCATACCGGCTAAATGATTACGGACGACCAAATAACTTTTTGCCGCCTGTTCTTGTTTGAACATCGTGAGCGGCAACTGCAAAATACCGATGACATGCGCTTTTGATTCGAAGTATTGTTTCAACTTGCCTTCCGTATCATGCTGGAACAGACCGTTCGGAATAACGAAGACACCAAATCCACCTGGTTTGACGTATTGCATCGCTTGTTCAATCAACAAGAAATGACTATAGCTCATGCCTTCGTCTCGTTTCAAGATGTAAGAAGCGGCAGCCTCTTCATCCGGATAATAACCGACAGGAAGATCAGCCATCGCAAGATCAACTGGATCCAACAATAATGGTCGTAACGCATCTTGATGGGTATACGTGACTGGATAGTCGAGTAATTCCGTTACCGCTGCCGATAAACGAATCAATGTCTCATCCACCTCGACCGCCTCAGCAGATGTACCTGTCGAAAGCTGACTTAAGACAGCATGTAACATGCCACCTGTCCCACTCCCCAACTCAAGTAGTCGGATGTCCTCCTTACCTACCAATTTCCCGATTAGATAACCAGCAAACAAAGCGACGCTATCTGGCGTCGGCAAATGGTTCGGTTGTGCTTGTTTCATCCCTTCTAGAATAGCAAGCGATACTGCCTTCCGAATGACCTCTTTGTCTACATTTTCAGTATGACGATCGTTCAATCGATCAATCACCGTCGTCAACGCTTCTAAATAGGGCATATCAAGATCACGTTCGATTTGTTTTGTTTGACGTGTTAATTCCTTATATAACTTTTCTAACGGCTCCATGTACGTCATCCTCTCCAAAACGAAACGGCCCCCCGTAGAGCGGGAGCCGTTTCTATCATTAGTTCCATTGTAACGCTTCAGCGGCGTTTGTAAACCATTCTTACTTCGCTTCACGTGCTGCAGCGAGTGCTGCTTCGAAATTGACTTCGTCTGTTGATTCTTCAAGATATTCAACGTACGTAATCTCGTTGTTTGAATCAAGAACGAAAACAGAACGGGCAAGCAGGCGTAATTCTTCGATGGCTACGCCATACTGTGTACCGAATGAAAGATCACGGTGATCAGACAACGTCACGACTTGATCGAGACCGCTTGATGCGCACCAGCGCCGTTGTGCGAATGGAAGGTCGTTTGAGACCGTCATGACCGTCACACCTTCGATTGTTGCTGCTTCTTCATTGAATTTACGTGTCTGTGCATCACAAACGCCTGTATCGATTGATGGGACGACGCTGATGATCCGGACACCTTGATATGTATCACGTGTTACCGGTGATAAGTCGTTAGCTAACACTTGAAAGTCAGGTGCTGTTTGTCCGACTTGAACCGCCGTACCTTGAAGTGTGATTGGATTTCCTTTAAATGTTGCCATTATGAATTCCCCTTTTCCCCTGAATGGATATACTGTATTTTCTATTTAACTATAGGAATGATCCGCGAAGATGGCAAGCATTCTGCCATAATTGATGGACTTCAGTACCCGTCTTTCCAAAAAACAGGTATAATGAAAGAGTTCATGAAACGCTTTCAAGGGGGAATTGACCATGGCTCGAAATAATGTCTACCTGTACTACCGAAATACACAAAGACACGAGACGCAGGTGCGAAAGTTGATTGATGTCGGTACACGATACGGTCTGAACGTCGTCCAAGATCACCGACAAGCAAACATCATCGTCTCGATTGGTGGAGATGGGGCTTTCTTGCAAGCGGCACGCTTCACAGGTTTCCGTGATGATGCGATCTATGTTGGATTCGCTGAAGGACCCAACTCGTTCTACTGTGATTTTGATATCAATGATCTTTCTGCGGTCGAAGCGATCTTTAAAGAGACAGGCAACCGTGTCTCGGATGGTGAAATCGAAGTACGTCGTTATCCACTGCTCGAAGCATCCATCAACGGTGGACCACCGATGCTCTGTCTGAACGAATGTTCCGT
Organism: Exiguobacterium sp. s191; assembly: GCF_018618955.1. NCBI lineage: Bacteria > Bacillati > Bacillota > Bacilli > Caryophanales > Exiguobacterium > Exiguobacterium sp. s191. The sequence continues at coordinate 1,655,844 of NZ_JACSNC010000001.1, forward strand.
GAAGTCGAGCATCATCAAATCACTTGCGATCGAAGTCTATATCGACGACTTCCTGTTTGAGACATTCCGCGGGGATGGAATGGTCATCTCAACACCGACGGGTTCTACAGCTTATAATAAGTCACTCTCTGGTGCGATCGTCGATCCGTTGATCCATTGTCTTCAAGTCAGCGAAATTGCTTCCGTCAACAACAACCGGTACCGGACACTCGGTTCTGCTTTCCTATTGAACCGTGGACGGAAACTTTCGTTACGCATCATCGAGGACGGAAACGACTATCCGATCATCGGGATGGATAACGAAGCACTCAGTCTCACACGAACAGATTCAGTCGATATCCAGCTTTCTGAAAAAGAACTGAAAACCGTCAAATTGACGAACAATACATTTTGGCATAAGATTCAACGCTCGTTCTTATGACAATAAAAAAATCTGCCTCCTCGGGGCAGATTTTTTTATTGCGTCTTCCGTTACGTCACCCTTTATACTCCAATCAAAGGAGGTACACAAATGATGTATTCCACTCAGGAAATCGCCAAACTGACCGGCGTCACAAAACGAACACTCTATCATTATGAGACGATCGGTCTCCTCGTGCCAAAGCGTACCAATGCTGGTCACCGAAGTTACAGCAGAGAGGATCTTTTACGTTTACAACAAATCCTGCTCTACCGCTCTCTTGATTTCCCACTGTCAGAAATCCAAAGATTACTCACGCAATCTGATCCCAATCATCATACGACACTGAAAAAGCAGATTGCACTCCTGCAAGAAAAAGCTTCTCATTATCAAATGCTTGCTCGACTCGCTGAACAGACATTACTCACCTTAAAAGGAGGACTCCCGATGAAAGACGAACAATTATTCCGCGGTTTGCGCCACGAAGAGATCGTTACGCATGAAAAGCAACATGCAGATGAAGTCCAGCAACACTACGGTGACACTGACGCCTATCGAATCGGTGCAAAAAGACAACAACAACGAACACCGAAAGAGAAAGAACAACTGAGCAGCATGCATAAGCAACTCGATCAGCGCTTGACGACCCTTTACCGCGACGGGCACGCGACGACGGATCCGGACGTTCAACAAGTCGTCAAAGAACAACATGATTTCATCGATACGTACTATTACCCGTGCGCATTATCTCTCTTTGCCTCACTCGGTCAGATGTATGTGTCTGACGAACGATTTCGTGCCTATTACGATGCGTATGCACCCGGACTATCCACGTTCTATTCGGAAGCTATTTCACACTATGCGCAAACATCACACTAACGCGGCTTCCGCCTGATAAACGGTTTTTCCAGCTTGGACCGTCTCGACCAAACGGTTATTCAAGATGGCTTCCCCACGCAAGCGATAGAAGTCTTCTTCAAAGATGACGAAGTCGGCATCATAGCCTGGTAAGAGCAATCCTTTTCGACCGTGTGTTTCCGTCGCGAGATGTGGATTTTTCGTAAAGAGCAACAAGGCTTCAAACATCGATAACGTCTCGTTCGTTTTATTGACACGCCCTGCCATTCCTTCCGTCGCTGCATAAAGCGACCGCCGGACATCGGGTTCAGAGATCGGCGCATCTGCTCCGCCGCACAATAGTGTGCCGGTCTCAGCTAACGAACGTAAACGATAACTCCAGTCTAAGCGGTTCAAGCCGAGTCGATCGACGATGAAGTCGGCGTCATCTAGTAAAAAGACTGGTTGAACGTCAATCAAGACCGGTAACTTCCGAATTCGCGCAAGCGTTTCTGGTCGGACGACCGTCGCATGAATGATGCGATCTCGTTTCCCTTTTGGTGCCGGATACTTCTCGAGCACCTGTACGAACCGCTCGATCGCTAAATCACCGATGACATGTGCCGCGACTGTGAACCCGTAACTACGTGCGCGTTTGACGAGTTGTTCGAGTTGTTCTGGCGTATGCACTTCGATACCACGTGTCGTCGGATCATCGGAATAACCACGACCGAGAAGAGCTGTTCGTCCTCCGAGCGCGCCGTCGACGAACAGTTTCATCGCACCGATTGACATCGTTGACGGTAAAGTAGGTTGTTGTTGTACGAACTCATCGATGACAAGATGATGCACGAGCAGATGCGTATGGAAGCCTGTCTCTTGCGTCACTTCCTTATAAGCTTGCAAGATGTCCGCGACATCCCCGTGATACGACAAGTCTTCTGTGTGTGCCGCAATGATGCCATATTGGTATAAGTTCTTAATCGCTGATCGAAGGGACGCTTTATTCCGCTCCAAGTTTCCAGCTTGTAACGCATATAAAGGTTCAAGCGCCGCATCGTACAAGAATCCGTCAGCTTCTCCATTATCCGATAAACCGACCTTTCCACCTTCGATGACAGTCGACGCTTTATATCCGAGCTGTTGGAATAAGACATCGTTGACAAGTGCTGTATGCCGGTCTGTTCGTTTCAACAAGGCAGGTGCGTCAGGGAACAACTGATTGAGCCACGCCTTCGTCGGTGCACGATCAAGCTTCGTTTCGTCATAGCCTTCTGCCACATGGATTCCATTGACTGGTTCCGCCTTGAGAAAAGCTTGTCCTAACGCTTCAAGCGTCGTATAACGCGAGGCATCGACACGATTGATCGCTTCCCCGTAACCGATCAGATGAATATGCGCATCTGTAAAGGCTGGATATACAGCTTTTCCGTTCAAATCGTAAATCTGATCAATACGTCTACCGAAACGGCGGCGTAGCTTTCCTTCCTCCCCCATCGCGATGATCCGCGTTTTCTCGACGAACATCGCTGAATGGACATCCTCTTCGTGTGCCATCGTTCGAATCAATCCGTTTACGTATAGTGTTCCCATTCCACTCACTCCTCTTTTTACAAAAATAGGGTGACCATGACGGTCACCCTGAATTGTCGATCCTGATTTAAACGTGCAATGTTTCTTCTGGTGCACACGACCGTTTAATACGTTCGATCGCGGCCGGATCGTATTCATTTAGGACACGTTCCGCTAAGACAATCGTTCGTTCATAGTCTCCCGCTAAGAACTTCGTTTCCGCGATCGTCAGCGACATATGTATCTCGTTGTCGTGGCGACGGTACCGGTTCGCATACTGGACGAGCCGTTCGGCATACGTGACTTCGAACACTAATGTATCTAACCGTTCTTGCACATGTTTAAACGTTTCTTGGACGTCTTGACTTTGTGCGACGATCGATCGAACGTTAAACGGTAACTCTTCGAGCCGTGTTTCAAGCGTCTGCAGTGAACGATTCGCATTTCGGAGCGCTTCTTCCACCTCAGCCGGTAAGTTCGGTAATCCGAGTCGTTTCAGACGGAGGCGTGTCTGCGACAGCTGATGACGCCATTCGACGATTCGTTCGCGAACTTCCGTCTCTTCTTTTCGAAGTGCCTGGAGTTCGACCGTAAAGCGTTCGTACTGAATCATCAACTGTTCTTCGAGGCGAATCGCATCGCGCATCTGATCTTCGAGCATACTGAACGGGATGATTTTTCCGGCAATCGACTCATCAAGATCTTTCGCTGCTTCAAAGAGCAGCTCTTCGTCACGCTGAATCGTTTCATAGTGAATCCCTAAATCTGCTGAGATTTCATATTTTTCACGTAAGATACTGAACTCTTGTGCCAATTGATGAATCCGTTCACGCATCCGTAGCGCTTTTTGTTTCAAGAATTGGTTTTCTTTTTTCACTTGATGACGCGCATCGACCTCACGACGGAACGTATCATACATTTGATCCACATCGGCTGATAACTGTTGAATCGCCTCTTCCAAACCATCGACTTCTAGCATTTCGATTTTTTCAGAAAGGCTCAGGCGTTGTTCCTCGAACCGTTTGATCTCGGATTGGAGACCGAGTGGTTCAAGTGGATACCCATCTAACGACATTTCCTTATAGCCTGCTCCGAGCTGATCAATCCGTTGACGTAATTCATGAGCAAGAATCTTCCATTGTTTCGGTACAAGTTCGACGAGTTGACGCGTCGTTGCTACTTCTTGCTCGAGTAGCAAGCTTGTTTCATACGCCTTCGTCACTTCACCTGAAGCTTCGTACTGACACATCTCATTCCAGTGCGCATCGATTTGTTCACTCCGTTCTTCTAGACGCGCAAGCGCCGGACCGAATGAGTTCGCTTGAATCAATAATGATTTCCGAACTTGCCCTGAATCGGCTTCCCCTTGCGCTTTCAGTTCGGCTAGAACCGATTGATTCGTTTTGAACGTCGACATCTCGACGAGCATCTCATCGATCAACCCTTCGAGTTCCGCAATCAATTGTTCCGTTACTTCGAGGTCATTCTTGACGGCGATGAACCGATATTTATCGAGCGCTTCCTCTGCCCGGTAAAGGGTCTCATCGATTTGGGCGACGTGGACCGTTAATAACTCTTCCCACGCTTGATGCCAGGAGCTGAACTTCGTCTCCGTCTCACCCGCCATCGGTAGTTGCTTTAAGTCCTGCAACTCCTTTGGAATCGATGCACTGACGATGCCTTGTTTGCGCATATCAAGTTCATCGATTTTCGTGTAGTATTTTTTTCGACTGATCATGCTAAATAGCATGACGAGTAATACGATGACGATGACTCCGATCACCCATGCCCACATTTGTCACGACCTCCACTCTGTCCTACGACTTTAGATTTTCTCTAAATCGCAATAATCTTATCCTTATAATAGTATAGCGCAACCGTTTTGCATAGATTTACAAGGGCTTTTCCTGATTTCTTCCGCTGTTTTGAATCCTTTTTCCAAAAATCAATTGTTTGTCAGCCACGCGAAAACTCGTTAAACTAAAAAAAATACGCTTTTTACGGGAGGAATTTTTATTATGTTCGAAACAAAGACATATGAAGGTGACCGGACGAAACAATACGACATGCTCTCAAAACAACTGGATGCGCTATTAATGGGAGAAGACAATCAAGTTGCAAACTTATCGAATGCGAGCGCGTTGCTCAACCAGTTCCTCGACCGTATCAACTGGGTCGGCTTCTATTTGACGGATACGGAGCAAAACCAACTCGTCCTCGGACCATTCCAAGGACTTCCAGCATGCGTCCGTATTCCATTCGGTCGTGGTGTCTGCGGAACGTCCGCAGCAGAACAGACGACACAACGAATCGAAGATGTGCATCAGTTCCCAGGTCACATCGCATGTGACGCGGCTTCGAATTCAGAAATCGTCATTCCACTCGTCAAAGACGGACAAACGATCGGTGTCCTCGATATCGACAGCCCAGAATTCAACCGTTTCGACGAAGTCGATCAAGCTGGTCTAGAAGCATTCTGTACGACACTGCTTCGCCATCTGTAATTCTGATTGACAGTCGATTGTCCACACCGTATACTTGTAAAAGTGCAGAAATGATAACGATAGCGGTCAAATCGCTTACGTATCACATTTCATGACTCGGTGAATAACCGGAGGGGCATCGTGTAACTTTGCTATCAAGCGAGGGTGCCACATCATGAAATGGGCGTAATGTGGGTTTGATGGCGTTATTATTTTTATGCAAATAATAACGAACAATAAGGAGGAGTCTTATTATGGCTCGCTATACAGGTCCAGCTTGGAAACTCTCACGTCGTCTCGGTATCTCACTTACTGAAACAGGAAAAGAAATCGCAAAACGCCCTTACGCACCAGGTCAACACGGTAACAGCCGTCGTAAAGTATCTGAGTACGGTCTTCAACTTCAAGCGAAGCAAACACTTCGTCACATGTACGGAGTAAACGAACGCCAATTCAACCGTATCTTCAACGATGCTGGCAAAATGCCTGGTATCCACGGTGAGAACTTCATGTTCTTACTCGAAGCACGTCTTGATAACGTCGTTTACCGTATGGGTATGGCTCGTACACGTCGTGCTGCTCGTCAGCTCGTCAACCACGGTCACATCCAAGTTGATGGACAACGCGTTGATATCCCATCATTCCGCGTGAAACCAGGTCAAACGATCTCAGTTCGCGAAAAATCGAAGAACTTTGTCGTTATCAAAGAAGCACTCGAAGTTGCTCCAGCAACTAAAGACTTCGTTACTTTCGATGCTGAGAAGCTCGAAGGAACGTTCGTCCGTCTTCCTGAGCGTTCTGAATTGAACGATCAAATCCAAGAACAACTCGTCGTCGAGTACTACTCACGTTAATCGATTGTTCCAGCACTCACTTCGGTGGGTGCTTTTTTTATGCCTATGACTAAAATGTATACCTGGTCTTAAAAAAAGAGTGACGTCATTCATTCGTTTGTGTTAACCTTTAAATATACATAGTTAACACAAACAGAAAAGAGGACTCATTCATGAAAACAAGAGATTTAACTTTCATCGCCCTTGGTGCTGCCATCATCGCAGCCGTCAGCTCTTTGCCACAAATTCAACTCGTCGGCGCTGTTCCGATCACGCTTCAGATGCTCGCGATCATGACGGTCAGCGCGATTCTCGGTGGAAAACGTGGTGGACTCGCTGTCTTAATCTTCTTATTACTCGCAGCAGCTGGTCTACCGGTGCTTGGCGGAAAAGGCGGACTAGCCCCATTCGTCGGACCAACCGTTGGTTATTTGATTGCCTTTCCGATTGCTGGATTCTTCATCGGTCTTGTTGCTGAAAAAACGCGTCGCTTCGTTCCCCTCTTCATCGGGATGATCGTCTTTGGTCTTGGTTTAGTCTACTTGCTTGGAACATTTGGTCTAATGGCTGTACTCGATCTATCGTTCAAAGATGCTTTTGCGATTAACTATCCTTTCGTCTTATGGGATACGATCAAAGCTGTCATTGCCACGACGATTGCCGTTCGCTTGTTGCCACTCCGTTTATTCCGAACAGCTTAAAAAAACGCTCTCTGCATCTAAGTGCAGGGAGCGTTTCGTATATCATCAAGCATGCTCGACGACGAAGTATTTTTTCTTTCCGCGACGTACGATCGTAAAGCGACCGATTGCATCAGCTTCCGTAATTTCTTTCGTTAAATCTTGCTCGCGTTCTCCGTTTAGGTAGATTGCACCGTTCGTGACGTCTTCACGTGCTTGACGTTTTGACGGACTGATCTTCGCCTCAACGAGAACGTCGACAAGGTTTGTCGCTTCACCGAGTGTAAAGCGCGGCATTCCTTTGAACGCATCTTCGATATCTTCGACTTGCAACGATTTAATATCTCCACTAAAGAGTGCCGTCGTAATACGTTGTGCTTGTGTCAGACCTTCTTCACCATGGACGAGAACGGTCATCTCTTCTGCAAGACGACGTTGCGCGACACGCTTCTCTGGCGCTGCCTTGACTTCTTCTGCGAGCGCGTCGAGTTCTTCGTGCGTTAAGAACGTGAAGTATTTCAAGAACTTGATGACGTCAAGATCGTCAACGTTGAACCAGAATTGGTAGAACTCGTACGGTGACGTTTTGTCAGCGTCTAACCAAACCGCACCACCTGCTGTCTTACCGAATTTTTGACCGTCTGCTTTTGTAACAAGCGGTACCGTCAAACCGAATGCTTTTTCTTCATGACCCGCACGACGAATCAATTCCATCCCTGCTGTGATGTTCCCCCATTGGTCACTTCCTCCGACTTGAAGGCGGCACCCTTTGTCTTCGTAGAGTTTCAAGAAGTCAAACGATTGAAGTAACATGTATGAGAACTCAGTGAATGAGATCCCGTTTTGAAGGCGTGAGTCAACAGAATCTTTCGCAAGCATGTAGCTGACCGGGAAGTGCTTTCCGATATCGCGTAAGAAATCGATGATCGTCAAATCTTTCGTCCAGTCCAAGTTATTGGCGATCGTAACCGGGTTCTCCCCTTCAAGCGGTAAGAAACGTGACAACTGGCCCTTAATCCGGTTCGCGAACTCTTCGACGATATCCGATGTATTCAACGAACGTTCTGTTGCGCGACCACTCGGGTCTCCGATCATTCCCGTTGCTCCACCAACGAGACCTACGACATGGTGACCTGCTTGTTGGAATCGTTTTAAGACTAAGATCGGTAACAAGTGTCCGATATGCAACGAATCTGCTGTTGGATCAAAGCCTGTGTAAAGCGTCGTTGGTGTCTCGAGTAATGTCTTCAATCCTTCTTCATCCGTCATTTGGTTAATTAAACCGCGAAATTCTAAATCCTCTAGTAACGTCATTGTGTCTCCTCCTAAAGTTCACTTTTAACAATAAAAAACCGCCCCTTCGTCTAAGACGAAGGGACGGAAGATTCCGTGGTACCACCCTGATTGCCCTTTACATAAAAGGACCACTTGGTTCGTCGATAACGGGACGGACCGCTTGATTTCTCAAGAAACTCCTGGAAGCGTAATTCGTAAGTTCACTGTGTCCTAGTTCGCAGCACCACTAGGTCTCTGTCACAGGGAGTGACTTACTACTGTATTCCGATCACTGTTTAACGTAGTATATGAAAATAAGATGGTTTTATGATACGTCGAAGACGAATCCGCTGTCAAGTCCGATTTCACTGGTGGATTTATGGTATAATACGTCTATCTGTGATTTAATATTAATTTACACCTAAGTTTAAGATGCAAAGGAGATCATTTATGCGCGAGAACTGGTTCAAGTTTTGGAATCACCCCCGGACGAAAGCCGTTCGGCACTGGTCGAATATCACATACGATGTTTCGTGGAACATCATTTTATTCCTCATCATAGCAGTCCTTCTCATCGGCAGCTTCTCTGTCGGAGCGGCTGGAGGATATTTCGCTTCCCTCGTCAAAGATACGAAAGCTCCACCTTTGACTGAGATGAAACAAGAAGTGAACAGTTATGCGGTGACAAGTCAAATTTACTGGGGAAGTGGCGAAAAGCTGACGAACATCTCAACGGATGAAGAACGTCAGCCGGTCGATATCAAAAATATCTCCCCTTATTTAATTGATGCGCTTCTATCAACGGAAGACGTAGATTTTTATCAACATGATGGAGTCGTTCCAAAAGCGACTTTACGAGCAGTCTTACAAGAATTGACGAATTCAGCGTCACGCACCGGCGGAAGTACGCTGACACAACAATTAATTAAAAACCAAATCCTGACGAACGAAGTTTCATTCGAACGGAAAGCAAAAGAGATCATCTTAGCGCTCCGCCTTGAAAATGCGATGTCAAAAGATGAAATTTTACAGGCATACTTGAATGTCGTCTCATTCGGACGAAATTCACTCGGGCGTAACATCGCTGGTATCGAAGCTGCTTCCCAAGGGGTCTTCAACAAATCAGCGAAAAAACTGACGTTACCACAAGCAGCTTTCCTCGCTGGTATTCCGAAAAACCCTTACTACTACACACCTTATCTACAAGGCGGTGTCGTCAAAAAAGACTTGACGCCAAGTGTCAATCGGATGAAGACCGTGTTGAAGCGGATGTATGTTGCAAAAAACATTACAAAAGAACAATATGAAAAAGCAATCAAACACGACATCACGAAAGACTTCGCGAAACAGTCGAAACGTTCGCGTGACACGTATCCGTATGTCTATGATTTAGCAGAACGTGAAGCGACGAAGATCATGACGAAGTACTTGATGAAACAAGATGGTGTGAAAGAAGACGAAGTCAAACCGTCTGAACTGGCAGAAGTCCGGGCAAACTATCAAGATCAAGCACTGGTTGCACTCCGTCAAGGTGGATACAAAGTTCACATGACGCTAGATAAAAAAATTCATGAATCGATGCAACAACCTGCGAAGAACAACGGGAACTTCCCTGGTGGCATGCAGTACAAACAAGTCGTCGATCCAAAAACGAAAAAAACTGTTTCGAAACAAGATCCAGAAGAAACAGCAGCAGTCATGGTTCAGAATGAGACGGGGCGTATCCTCGGATTCGTTGGTGGACGTTACCTTGATGGAAAAGCCGATGATTTTAACCGAGCATTCCAAGCGAAACGTCAAATCGGGTCAACGGCAAAACCAATTCTCGTCTACTCGAACGGGATTGAAAATCGTTTGATCACTCCGGCATCTACCGTCAATGATGAAGAGTACTACTACCAGACCGTACCACGTCAACCAGGTGATCGTCCGATCAAGAACGAAGGTGGACGTTATCGTGGAAACGTGACGGTTCGTACAGCACTTGAACTTTCATTAAACGTACCTGCCGTTAAGATTTACGAGAAGATGAACATGTCGAACTCGATTCAAAAACTCGTCGATATGGGTGTTGAAGTACCGGATGCGATTCGTTATGCTCCTTCGGCGGCACTCGGAACGATGGAGATTACACCGGTCGAACTTGCTGGTGCTTACGCGACACTCGCCAACTATGGTGAATTCGTGCAACCATACGTCATTTCGAAAATTACGAAAGACGGAAAAGATATCTATAAAGCAAAACCGAAGAAAAAACGAATTTATGAACCACGAACAGCTTACCTGACACTTGATATGATGCGTGGCGTCTTCTCAAAAGGTACAGCAACGTTTGCAAAAGATCGATTGAACGTTCCTGGAGATTGGGCTGGTAAGACAGGTACGACGAACGATGTCAAAGACTCTTACCTTGTCGGTTCCACTCCTGGTGTGACGCTTGCCGTTTGGACAGGACACGATCAGAACAACTCGCTCATCGGTCCAACGACGTATTACCAACGAACACAAACGCTGTGGTCACAAATGGCGAATGCGACGTATGCCGCGAACAGTAGTTACTTCAAATCCGGTGCCCGCTTCACACAACCATCTTCTGTAACAGCAAACGACTTTAAGAACAGTGGTCGCTTCAAAGAAGAAGATAAGAAGAAAAAAGCGGAAGAGGCAAAGAAAAAAGCCGAAGCGAAGAAAAAGAAAGAAGCAGAAGAAAAGAAAAAAGAAGCAGACGCACAGAAAAAAGAAGAGCAACAGAAAGAACAAGATCAGGCGAAAGAAAAAGCGGAAGCTGATGCTAAGAAAAAAGCAGCCGACGACGCCAAGCGTGCTGCCGATGCAAAAGCAAAAGCCGAAGCAGAGGCAAAAAAGAAAGCGGAAGCGGACGCTAAGAAAAAAGAAGCTGATGCTAAGAAAAAAGAAGCGGACGCTAAGAAACAGCAAGAACAACAGAAGAAACAAGATGAAAAGAAAAACGATGCTGCTTCTGAAAACTAATAAAAAGGATGAATCACCTGCCACGGTGATTCATCCTTTTTTGTTTAATCTTCCATCGTCGACAGATCACCTGTTTCAAGATTCAACTCCCATGCTTTTAGAACACGGCGCATGATTTTACCACTTCGTGTCTTCGGCAATTTATCCCGGAAATCGATTTCTCTCGGTGCCGCGTGAGCAGCCAGCCCCTCTTTGACGAATGCTTGGATTTCTTGTTTTAGCTCATCCGTCGGCTCGTAACCATCACGCAAGGCAATGAATGCCTTGATGATTTCACCGCGGACTGGATCTGGTTTCCCGATGACACCGGCTTCTGCGACAGCTGGGTGCTCGACGAGACGACTTTCGACTTCGAACGGACCAACCCGTTCTCCAGCCGTCATGATGACATCATCGACACGTCCTTGGAACCAGAAGTAACCTTCGTCATCCATATAGGCAGAATCCCCTGAGACATACCATCCTTTAAAGAAATACGATTCATATTTCTGCGGATTGTTCCAAATTTGACGCATCATCGATGGCCATGGTGTTTTTAAAGCAAGGTTCCCCATTCGGAATGGCGGTAACTCATTTCCTTGATCATCAATGATCGCAGCCTGAGTTCCTGGAATCGGTTTCCCCATCGATCCCGGTTTGATGTCCATCGACTTGTAGTTACAAATCATCATCGCGCCTGTCTCCGTCATCCACCATGTATCATGAATCCGTTGATCAAAGGCTTCTTTCCCCCAACGAATGACTTCTGGGTTCAACGGTTCGCCGACAGACAATACATGACGAAGACTTGAGAGATCATGATGATTTGCAACATCCGCTCCCGCTCCCATCAACATCCGGAAAGCCGTTGGTGCGCTATACCAGACCGTTACCTTATACTTCTCGATGACACTGTACCAGAAATCCGGATTGAAGCGTCCACCGACGACGATGTTCGTCGCGCCATTCAAGAATGGTGCGAAGATACCGTAACTTGTTCCTGTGACCCACCCCGGGTCAGCCGTACACCAGTAGACATCATCTTCTTGGAGATCAAGTACCCAGCGACCTGTCATTAAGTGCTGAATCATCGCATTTTGAACGTGGAGCACACCTTTCGGCTTCCCTGTCGATCCTGAAGTGTAGTGCAGGATCAATCCGTCTTCACGATCTAACCAGACCGGTTCGAATACATCGGATGCTTGCTCGAACGCTTTGCGGAAATCGAGTAATGTGTCCGATTCTTCGATATCTTCGTCGACAAGTACTACTTTTTCAAGTGATTCCAGTTCCCCAACTGGAACACGTGGGAGCAATGCCTTCGTCGTCACGAGTAACTTCGCTTCAGAATCAAGCAAGCGATCACGGACCGCTTGTTCCATGAATGCTTCAAATAACGGACCGACGATTGCGCCTACCTTCAGTGCGCCAAGCAAGGCAAAATACAATTCCGGTGAACGTGGCATGAAGATGAAAATACGGTCACCCATTTTGACCCCTGCATCGACTAATACGTTTGCCGCTTTATTCGTCAATCGTTTCATATCTGCATATGTGAATCGTTGTTCCGTCGTTCCATCGAAATAGATCAGCGCATCCTTGTTCGCCCGCTCGCCTTCTGCGTGGCGGTCGATTGCTTCATGAGCCATGTTGACTTTCCCCGTTGTCGCCCATGAAAAGTACTGCTCAGCATCTTTCCAGTCGTACGTGTTCGTTTCATCATACTCTGCTAACCAATGCTTCCCCGGAAGCGCTTTCAAAACTTTCATGTCTCGTTCCTCCCCTTCTATGTTTTCCTCTTTATTATAAGCTAGTTATCCGTCAGTTCAATCCATTTGCCGTCAATTTGTTAAAAAATCCCTCTCTTTGCTCAAGCGCTTTCGTCTATAATGAATAGGAAGGTGGTGACGCTTACATGTTTGAAAAACAATTCAATCATCGGACGCATGAAACATCACTCGGTCCTGTTGACATCGAAGGTCCCGTACCGAGTCAAACACTAGCAATGTATACACTCGATTCAGGGTTGACGGCTTTTCGTCCACCCGCTGAACAACATCAAGCGCTCGTTGAGATTGCAGACCTTGAGGAAGGACGGATCATCGTCGCCCGTCAAGGAACGGAAATCATCGGTTATGTGACTTACTTATACCCTGATCCATACGAAACGTGGAGCGAAGGAAACAATCCGTACATCTTGGAACTCGGAGCGATCGAAGTCTCCTCTCGGTTTCGCGGACAACAGATCGGTAAAAAATTGCTTGAAATCTCTATGCTCGATCCCGCTATGGAACACTATTTGATTTTAACGACTGAATATTATTGGCATTGGGACTTAAAAGGGAGCGGACTATCGGTCTGGGATTACCGAAAAATCATGGAGAAGATGATGAACCATGGTGGTCTTGTCTTCTTCCCGACCGACGATCCGGAAATCGCCTCCCATCCTGCCAACTGCCTGATGGCGCGTATCGGAAAACACGTCTCACCTGAAGTCGTCGCTCATTTTGATGCGCTACGCTTGAGAAGACGTTTCATGTATGACTGAGCTCGAGGAGGAATCGTCATGTTAATCGAACAAATCATGAATACGACGTGCATCACGATGCAACCGACGAATTCCATCGCGCATGCGGTCGAACTCATGCAACGTCATCAGATTCGTCATGTTCTTGTCGTCAATGCCCGCCATGAACTCGTCGGTCTTGTCGGACTAAAGGAAATTCAAAGCGCAAGTAGTATCTTTCATCCGGATACGGCAAAACAAGACCTACAGTATCCGGTCTCAAGCATCATGATTGAAAGTCCTGTCACGGCTCACCCGCTCGATTTTCTCGAAGATGCGGCTGTGCTGTTTTATGAATATCGATTGACGTGTCTGCCAATCGTCCGCGGTCGACGCCTTGTCGGTGTCGTCACGGAAACGGATTTGTTGCGGACATTCGTTCAATTGACGGGTGCACTCGAACCAAGTTCTCAAATCGAAATCCGTGTTGAGAACACTGCTGGAACATTAGCAAAGATTGCCGCACTGCTTGCCAAAACGAATATCAATATCTTAAATGTACTCGTATATCCAACAGACGATCCGTATGTCCGGATCGTTGCGTTTCGTGTCCAGACGATGAATCCGATTCGGATCATCGAAAAGTTGCGCAAAGAAGGATTCGATGTACTTGGACCGGATGTGAGCAGATGAAGGATTTTGCCTATCTGTACAGTCCTGAAGAGGCGACTTATCGGTTTTCGGAGACACATCCATTCAATCCGATTCGCCTCGAATTAACGGTTTCTTTGCTTGAAGCGATGCATCAATTAGATGACATTCCTTGTATCGCGCCACGTCATGCGACTGATGAAGAATTGTCACTCGTTCATGATCAGGATTATATTGCTGCCGTCAAAGCAGCCGGGACCGGAGCATTAACGCCTCTCAAGGCACAGATGTATGGTCTCGGGACAGAAGACACCCCTTTGTTCCAGGGGATGCATTCGGGCGCTTCTCTCCTTGTCGGCGGCACGATTGAAGCATGTGACCTCGTCTTATCTGGTCAATATAAACGGACCTTTCATATCGGTGGCGGATTGCATCACGGATTCCGTGGGCGTGCCTCTGGTTTTTGTGTCTATAACGATACCGCTGTCGCCATGGCAGCCATGATTGAAAAATATCACTGTAAAATTCTTTATGTCGATACGGACGCTCATCACGGTGATGGTGTACAATGGGCCTTTTATAATCGAAAGGACGTCATGACATTGTCTCTCCATGAGACGGGTCGCTACTTGTTTCCAGGAACGGGAATGGTGACGGAACGAGGGTCTGAAGAAGGATATGGATTTAGCTGGAACGTGCCACTGGACGCCTTTACGGAAGATGATTCGTTTTTACTCGCTTATGAGACGACACTCTTTGAAGCCTGTGAATTGTTCCAACCGGATCTCATCATTACGCAAAATGGTGCCGATGCACACGCGCTTGATCCATTGACTCATTTATCCTTAACGATGAAAAGTTATGAGCAGATCCCTCAAATCGCCGTCGCTGCAGCAAATAAATATACGAATGGAAAAATCGTTGCTTTAGGAGGCGGTGGCTATGACTGGTATCGTGTCGTCCCCCGCGCGTGGAGTCAAGTTTTTGCTGCCATGACCGGACAAGCTCCGTTTCGTGGAGAGATTCCTACTTCATGGCAAGAACGTTGGAGTGGACAAGAAACACCCCCACCAACACACTGGCATGATCCAACACCACTCTACCCCGCCATTCCGCGACGACCTGAAATCGAAGAAAAAAATTGGGAGACCGTCAAACGACTAATTTGGCCGTTCGTGAGCGATGAGCGTAAAAAACAATTGACTGCGACTTCCCCTTACTCCGTTGATTAATCGACTTTATATCTTCACATTTATTTCGTTCGGAGTTCACAACTTGTTGCTATACTAAATATGGAATTTTTACTTAGTAAATGAATAATAGTTGGGGGAATCATCATGAAAAAGGCATGGCTTTATTCCGGTCTTATTCTATCGACGGGGATCGTACTCGCAGGGTGCGGCAATGAAAAACAGGCAATGGATCACGATAACATGCAAGGGTCAGGAAAACCGACGGTCGAGGTCAACGTCAATGTTCCGGCCAAGACAATGGAAGAAGATAAAGTTGTTTTTAAAGCGTCAGCTGTCGAACAAAAGAAACCAGTCAATCTTGAGGACGTGACATTTGAAGTTTGGGAAGCCGGAAAACAAGACGGTGCCCATCAAAAGTTCAAGGCAACCTTGAAAAAGACGGGTTCTTATCAAGCAGAAGCTAAGCTTGCTGAAGGTGAGTATGAAGGACTGTATCATATCAATGATAAAAAAGGACTCCATCATATGGATAAGATCTCATTCGTCGTCATGGATCATTCACATGAAAAAGAGGAAGCATCGCACGAGCATGGACATGATCACGAAGCCGTCGATGGCCTGTCTGTCCATTACATGGGCGCAACAAAAGCGAAAGCTGGTGCTGAACTTCCCGTCTCCTTTCATGTTTTCCTCGATGGGAAACCGCTAAAAGCGAACGTACAAGTGGAAGTCATTGAAACGGGCATTGAAAAGCATAACTACGTTCCTCTAGAAAAAAAGGGTGATGCCTACAGCGGGAAAGTGACATTGACTGCACCTGGTCAGACGACGGTTCGACTCCATGTCGAAAATGACAAACTCCACCATCACCAAGATGAACTTATTACCGTCGCGAAATAAAAAAACGTCTCTTTTTTCAAGCAGCTTGCTTGAGAGAAGAGACGTTTTTTCGATTAAGGACGTGTCGAATCCCGTTGTTCGATTCGGTGTGGTAACGTGACATCGTTCGTTTCAATTTCTTCTTTGTTCAAGATTTTCGTCAATAGACGCATCGAGACTGCTCCGATATCATACATCGGTTGAACGACAGTCGTCAGTTTCGGACGAATCATCGTCGCAAGACGTGTGTTATCGTGTCCGATGACTTCGAAGTCTTCCGGTACACGGTGTCCAGCATCCTGTAAGGCATGGATGACACCAAGAGCCATCTCATCCGTTCCAGCAAAAATCGCGCGTGGGCAATCTTCTCCAAGTTCAAGCAATTGATTCATCGCCTTCATTCCTGAATCATACGTATAGTTTCCAAGCACGACATTTTGCTCGTTAAACGGAAGATTTGCTTCTTCGAGTGCTCGGCGATAACCCGCAAATTTCTTTTCACCATTGATTTGCTGTTCGAGTGGTCCAGTGATGAATCCAATCCGTTCATGTCCACGATCGATCAAAGACTTAACAGCATCGTGCGCAGCACTCTCATAATCGATGTTGACGGCAGGAAGATCATAATCTTGATTCAACGTCGCAGCAAGAACGATCGGAACTGGTGATGTTTTGAACTCACGAACGAGATCCTCATGCAAACGTCCGCCCATGAAGATGATTCCATCCACCTGTTTTCCGAGTAATGTATTGAGCAAATGAATCTCTTTTTCCCGATTTTGGTCGGAGTTACATAAAATGATGTTATATTTATACATTGTCGCGACGTCCTCAATCCCGCGTGCTAAATCCGCAAAGAAGATGTTCGAGATATCGGGCACGATGACACCGACCGTCGTTGTTTTTTTACTTGCCAGTCCACGGGCAACAGCGTTCGGACGATAACCAAGCTGTTCGATTGCGTCTTGGACCTTCTTTCGTGTAGATGGTTTGACATTCGGGTTTCCGTTGACGACACGCGATACAGTCGCCATCGAAACAGCAGCCTCTCGCGCGACATCGTAAATCGTAATATTACTATTCAAAACAAATTCCTCCTTTAGTATGATCCATCTCAAGTGTTTTCATTTCGTTTTCATTTTTAGGCAACACGAAAGGAAGACAGGAAAAGATAGTTTTCTTTTCCCATTCTTCCTTCATTGTAAAACGTTTTCATTCGCTTTAGGTTACCCTTTTTCGGAAATCATTGAACGTTTAGTGCCGGAAAGGTAGTCGTCAAGTTTTCGATGAACGTATCGAATTCTTGGAAATCGAGTTGTTGGTTCGCATCAGACAACGCAAGTGCTGGGAACGGATGGACTTCGACCATGACAGCGTCTGCTCCAATCGCGTATGCCGCTTTTGCTGTTGGCAAGAGTAAATCCTTACGTCCTGTCGAGTGCGTGACATCGACCATGACAGGGAGATGCGTCTCTTGCTTCAGAATCGGAACTGCTGAGATATCAAGCGTGTTCCGCGTTGCACGTTCATACGTCCGAATACCACGCTCACATAAGATGACTTGATCGTTACCACTCGCCATGATGTACTCAGCCGCGTACATGAATTCCTCGAGTGTTGCAGAAAGACCTCGTTTTAAAAGAACCGGTTTATTCGTACGACCGACTTCCTTGAGTAAATCGAAGTTTTGCATATTGCGTGCGCCGACCTGGATGATGTCGACATATGGTAAAGCAGATTCAACGGCGCTCGGTGTCATGATTTCAGTGATGACATGCAAACCGTGCGCGTCCGCTGCTTTTTTCAACATCTTTAGACCTTCGAGTCCTAGACCTTGGAAGTCGTAAGGCGATGTACGTGGTTTGTACGCTCCGCCTCGCATGAACTTCACGCCATGTTTCGCGAGCTGTTCCGCGACCTCAAATACTTGTTCTTCGCTCTCGACCGCACACGGTCCAGCGATTAATTGTTGCGAACCGTCTCCGATGACGGCATCTCCGATCCGGATGATCGTATTCGTCGGTTTTTGTTTCCGTGATACGAGTAATTTCCGAGTCCGATCTTCTCCTTGTAATTCGAGAGAAGCTTTGAAAATTTCTTTAAATACATGCTGAAGGCGTCCTGTTTCAAAAGGTCCATGGTTATTAGCGGCAATTGATTCGAGCATTTGACGTTCTCGAACAGGGTCGTATCGATCAAGCCCTTGTGCTCGTTTGACTTTTCCGATTTCAACGGCAATTTGACCTCGTCTGTTCATCAATTCCAATAATTCTGCATTCACTAAATCGAGTTCATCACGTAATCTTTTTAATTCTGCATGTTGATCCATGTCCTACCACTCCCTAATCAGCATATAGCTCGTAATAGCAACTAATTATAGCGAACTCTTTCCCTGTTGTACATAAAGAAGCTGCATGATTTCTTAAAATATGAAAATAAATTACGTTTTTTCATATAATTTTTTTGTGTTTTCTCTATAAGGAAACATAGAAAAAGAGCCCTCGTGATGAGAGCTCCTCATATATTGATTATTTCTTATGATTCACATCAGACTGCGGATCATTGTCTTCCTCTTGTTCGTCTGCTAACTGTTCGCGTAACTCCGAAAGTTCAACGACCGTCTCCGTGTCGATCTCTTCTGCAACAGACGCCCCATCCACTTCGTCGCCGATTTCACGTTCGATGTCACGTACGAGTTGCTCCGCTTCTGCGAGAGCAGCATCAATGCTTGCTTGATCCTTCTCAAAGCCCGCATATTGTGCCGCTTCTTGAACCGTTGAATTATTCTTCGCTTTTTCAATGACAGGCGCTGCCTTATCTTTCGCTAGTTGAATCCACTCACCTACGAGTGGCTCCGCTTTTTCACGGACAACTTGTGTCTGTTCCGTCAAACGTTGACGCGCAGGCGCCGTACGCTCGTCAATCAGATTGCGTACTTCACGACCTGATTTTGGGCTAGAAAGGAGAGCTGCCGCAGCACCAATCAATCCACCAACGATGACTCCGGCAAGGAAGCCTCCTCCTTTAGAAGAATCTTGTGCTTGATATGGGTGTTGTTTCGTCATGATTTACGATCTCCCTTCAACTCATCTGGAATGCTTTCAACGTCCGGTACTGACACGACTTCCGGTGTGACCGGCGCCTCTGCCTTTTTCCGGAATCGACGACGTGGCTTTTTCTCAACCGTCGTCGTTGCCGTCGAATGATTTTGAACCGTAGTCTCTGCCGGTTTATTTTTCTTAAATAACTCTACAGCGACTGAGCCCCAACGGACTGCTTGCGCAATCTGTTCTTTATTCGTATCCGCTGCACCAGCAACCGTATCGGATACTGTCCGGACAGAATCTGTCACTTTGTTTAAAGACGTACCGAGTTCTTCGATCGAGTTTGCGACAGGTGCAAGCAATTCTGTTTTTTCTTCAATCGTATCGACCAGACGATTCGTCTTATGTAACAACGCTGTCGTCTCCATCATGATACCGTCTAATTGACGTTCAAGTCCTGCTGTCGTGTTGGCTACATTGTTGAGCGTCTTACTCGCAGCACCTAATACACGGGCAAGGAAAATGACGAGCACTACGAATGCAATCGCAGCGACTAATCCGGCGATTCCGCCTAATGTGATTTCCATGGTTCTTGCCTCCAATTTTTTTGCATAGTCTTTTGTTGTTAGTTCGACATGTAGCAAGTCGTTCCTGCTACTCCAAATGGTTTATTTCCGTTACAATGATAAATGAAACCTACATAATCCATTTCGAGGGGGAAATTTCATGCGTGACCCACGTCTTACTCAACTGGCAACGAATCTCATTAACTATTCGGTTGCCCTTGAACCTGGTGAAAAAGTATTGATTGAAAACTTCGGCATCGAACGCGAACTGGTCGAGGCACTCGTTGAAGCTGCCTACGCGGCTGGCGGACATCCGTTCGTCTTACTTAAGGATAATCGTATCCTACGAAAATTATACCGAAATGCTTCAGAAGAGCAACTCCAATTGATGGCAGACATCGAACGCAAGCAAATGCAAGCGATGGACGCATACATCGGACTACGTGCTGGTGATAACATCAATGAATTGTCAGATGTGCCGGCTGAACAGATGAAACTTTACGGTCAAACGATCGGTAAGATGCACACACAAGATCGTGTCAAAGGAACGAAATGGGTCGTACTTCGTTTCCCAACTGCATCGATGGCGCAACTTGCGAATCAATCGACAGAAGCATTCGAAGACTTCTACTTCGATGTCTGCACGCTTGATTATGAAAAAATGGGACAAGCGATGGAACCACTCGTCGACTTGATGAACCGGACGGATCGTGTTCGTCTCGTCGGACCAGGAACGGATCTAACGTTTTCAATCAAAGACATCCCAGCCATCAAATGCGCCGGAAATGCTAACATTCCAGACGGTGAAGTCTTTACGGCACCCGTCAAGGATTCGGTCAACGGTGTCATCTCATATAACACACCATCTCCGTATCAAGGGTTCACGTTTGAAAACGTCAAACTGACGTTCAAAGATGGTAAAATCGTCGAAGCGACGGCGAACGATACGGATCGGATCAACCAAGTCTTCGATACAGATGCTGGTTCTCGTTTTGTCGGCGAATTCGCGATCGGCGTCAATCCCTTCATTCAGCATCCAATGAAGGATATTCTATTCGATGAAAAAATCGATGGCAGCTTCCACTTCACACCAGGTCAAGCTTACGAAGAAGCCTACAACGGTAATGACTCATCCGTTCACTGGGATCTCGTCAACATCCAACGTCCTGATTACGGTGGTGGAGAAATCTGGTTCGACGACGTATTGATCCGTAAAGACGGTCGTTTCGTTCTTCCAGAACTCGAAGTCCTCAATCCTGAAAACCTGAAATAAGAAAAAGCGGATGGCTCGTCCTTCATTAGGACGGGGTCATCCGTTTCTTTATCTTATTTTTTCAATGTCGCACGAAGCATCCAAATTTGTTTTTCGATTTCCTTCGCTTGACCAAGTAGATCATCTTCAACCGTCACGTCTTGTGCCTCAAGATGTTCAATCGCATCGAGCATCTCTTTTCGGACTTGTTGGAAGTCTTTGATGACGGAATCAATCATCTCATCTGCCGATAATCCCGATTTCGCTTCTTCAAGCGTTGTTTGCTCTAAATACTCTTTTAGTGTCGCAGAAGGTGTTCCGTTATTCATCAGGAGACGTTCTGCAACGACATCATATTGTTCAGACACCCATGTATAAAGTTCTTCAAGCTTCTCGTGAAGCGTTAAGAAGTCTGGTCCTTTAATGTACCAATGATAATTGTGGAGTTTGACGAACAGCACCCCATAGTTTGCTACCTGTTGATTCAAAGCTGATTTTGCATGATTACTAATCATCTGATATTCCCCTTTCCTGATTTCAAATGACGTTCTATTTCATCTTTATCCTTAAATAACAAAGAATAAACATCATTCTCAGGAAAAGTGCTCTATCGAGGACGCTTTAATCCTTTCAACATATACCCACCTTTGAAGTCGACAGAATCGAATGCGACGAGGAATGCTTTCGGTTCGTATTCTTCGACGAGATTACGAAGCACTTTCATACGTGTTCGAGCCGCGAGCACATCTAACCGATAACGGACACCGTCTCGTCCTTGACCTTGATAATGTGTCACACCAAAACCATTATCGCGAATGACTTGAATCAGTTCCGCTGGAAATTCTTGCGTATGCACTTGAATCATATTGTAACCGATGGCGAGTTTTCGCTCGACATATCCACCGACGAGTATTCCTAGACCAAATCCAAGCGCGTAAACGACCATACCGAGTGTCGTTAAGTCTTGGAATACGATTCCTAGTGCAAAAATGTAAATCAATGTTTCGACTGTGCCAAATAATCCGGCAATGACAGTTCGCCCTTTGACGAGCATGATCGTCCGTAATGTCAAAACAGGAACGTAAATCAACTGGAGCAATAAGATGAGTAAAATCTGTCCCATGGTGTCTTTCCTTTCTGTTAATAACTTCAACACATACACACTATTTCAAACTTTTTTTCAAGATGCAATCCTATTTTAGATTTTCCTCATCGGTTTTTTGAAATTACTATCATAATTCAAAAATACGACAAAAAAAGTGCCACTCGAGTCGAGTGACACTTTTGATTCTCGCTTATTTCACACTTTGATACTGATGCTGATACGTTTGGATATCGCCCGCTCCCATGAACAGAAGCACAGCATTTTCATGCTGACGTAGAACAGACACGTTATCGCGCGTCAGAATAGAAGCTTGCGGGATTTTCTCCTGCAGATCTTCGACGCGAACTTGCCCTTCCTGCTCACGTGCCGATCCAAAGATTTCGCATAGATATGTCGCATCTGCTTCACGTAAAGAAGTCGCGAAATCATCCATGAATGATTTCAAGCGTGTGTACGTATGCGGTTGGAAAATCGCAATGACTTCGCGGTCCGGATATTTCTTCCGTGCCGACTCAATCGTCGCGCTGATTTCCTTCGGATGGTGCGCGTAGTCATCTACTAGGATTTGTGTGCCGAATTCCGACTCACTGAAGCGACGTTTTACACCACCAAATGTGGCTAAACGTTCAGCAACGTCGTCTTTGCTCAATCCTTCGTACTGACAGATCGCAATGACAGAGAGTGCATTCAAGACATGATGACGACCGAATCCTGGAATGAGGAATGTGCCGTAGAAATCATCACGTAAATAAACATCAAATGATGTACCATCTGGCGTTGACGTCGCGTTTTCCGCGCGGAAATCATTGTTTTCTCCAAATCCATAATAGAGAACAGGTACATTCGCTTGAATGTTTTGAAGATGCTCATCATCTCCACAAGCAACGATCGCTTGCTTAACCTGCATCGCCATTTCTTGGAATGCCGAAACGACGTCATCGATTCCTGTGAAATAATCCGAATGATCGAAGTCGATATTCGTCATGATAGCGTAGTCCGGCTTGTAATATAAGAAGTGACGTTTGTATTCACATGCCTCGAAGACGAATGCTTTCGCATCCTCTACTCCTGCCCCTGTCCCGTCTCCGATCAAGAAAGCTGTCGGCGTGATACCGCTCAAGACGTGTGAAAGCAAACCTGTCGTCGACGTTTTTCCGTGTGAGCCTGTAATGGCGACCGAACGATATTCATTTGCTAGGTGTCCTAAGAAATCGTAATAATGATGGATGGTTAAACCAAGTTCATTTGCCCGTGCGATTTCTGGATGATCATCTCCAAAAGCATTCCCTTGGATGATGACATAATCTTCTTTGATGTTATCCGCATTGAACGGGAAAAATGGAATTCCCTTAGCCCGTAACGCGTCTTCAGTAAAAATGTGCTTTTCGATGTCTGAACCTTGCACCTCATGATTCATCTCATGTAGTACTTGGGCGAGCGCACTCATCCCTGTTCCTTTGATTCCAACAAAATGATACTTTGTCATATAAAAGCCCTCCAATTCACGTTCCGGTCCGTACCATCGGGCTCGGGTACAAAACCTGTACCATTATAGCAAACCGATTTATTTTTTACCATGTAAATTATTTTGTTCTCGACGTGCGCGATACATCGCCATCAAGTCTTTCGTCGTCATGACGACGTTAACAGGCGGTCCGACCGGTTTTTTCACTTCCGACTGAACAGGCTTATCCACCTCAGTAACAGATGGATCTTGATCTACTTCAACAGCAGATGGATCAAAAGTCGGTGCGAAGCTCTCCGCTTGTTGCTCAGCTTCTTTTTCATCAGCAGACTCTTCACTTGATGTCTCTGTCGGAACAACTAATTGTTCCACCGTCTCACTGTTGGAAGATGTTTCAGTTCCGTCCGTTTCTTCTACTTCGGTTACGGTCGGCACTTCTCCTCTTACGAGCTCTTCACTTGTGTGAGGTTCCGGTACAAGTAATTCGACGTCCGTCACCGGTACAAGACCAGCATTCGCTTCGTCTGATACGACTTCTGTCGGATCAACTGATTGTTCCATCGTCTCACTGTCGGAAGATGTTTCAGTTCCGTCCGTTTCTTTTACTTCGGTTACGGTCGGCACTTCTTCTCTCACGAGCTCTTCACTTGTGTGAGGTTCCGGTACGAGTAATTCGACATCCGTCACCGGTACAAGACCAGCATCTGCTTCCGCTTCTTCTAATACGACTTCTGGCGCGATCAGTTCTTTATCCGTCAAAGCAACCTCATCAGTATTTCCCTCTTCGACTGTTTCCGAAACCTGCTCACTCATTTCCGTTTCTTCCGCAGCTTTTACGGTTTCCGATGCAGATTGCTTCGGACGTTGGAATCCATAAATCGGTGAAGGCACATCCGTTAAAACGAAGCGATCTTCACGCTCCTCTTTTTTCGGACGTTCCACCGGCTTTGTCTCACGTTCCCCTGCAAGCTCTCGACGAATCCGGGCAGCCTGCTCTTTTAGTGACTGTTCATAACGATTACTCATACGTTCACCCCTCCATCTTGTTAAAAAATCGGTCGAATCATCGACCGATTGAGAATGCTTCCCCTACTGCTTTTGTATCATCGAGTACAAGAATCCCTTTTTCTTGTGGTGCATCGACAAGTCCGAGCTCACGCGCTGAACAGAGCATACCGCTTGATGGTACGCCGCGTAACGCTGAAGGACGGATGATTAACCCAGACGGCATGACCGCTCCCGGTTTAGCAACGACTACTTTTTGACCCGCCGCTACATTCGGTGCTCCACAAACGATTTGTAAAGTTCCGTTATCTACTTCTACCTGACAGACCGATAATTTATCAGCATCCGGATGCTTCTCGCAAGAAGCAACGAACCCAACAACGAATTTCGGAGAATAATCCACTTGTTCGAGTGACAATTCGATATCTCGACTCGCCAGTTCCTTTTGGATGCGTGTTGCCAATTCTTCCGTCAATTCAACCGGTCCTTGTGTCTCGATCGTAAACGTAGTCGAAGCATCAAACAGGTTGTAACCGACGACACGATCACCATGCTTGATAGTTGCTACGTCTCCTTCACGAGTCGCTGTCACTTCCGCACGTGGTGCGTCTTCCAAAATGATCATTAAGACGTCGCCGACGCCCTCTTTATTATAAAACACATTCATTCAATCCATGACTCCCTTCCGTCTTTCTCACAATGCCTATTGTATCAGATTCTTCACTCTTTCGGCTGCTTGTTTTTCGCAAGGACGAAGACCGGCTCCAGATTGCCATCTTCATATAAGAATGGCAGTGCCGTGACCGGTACACGACCGTTCGAGAAGAAGTCAAACATCAACTGCTGTAAGACATCATATCCGGCGTCATTCCGAATATCAGCGAAAATCAGGACATCCTGATGCGGAATTCCGACTGCGAATTCTCCTTCGATTTGCGCCGCATAATCGGCTAATAAAGTCTTGTTCAAAACACGACTCGCCTCATATCCGTCGCCGAGACTCAAGAAATAAAAGATATTCCCTGCGACTTCGTCTTGTTTAAATGGCGCTTCAAGCGATTTCACATTAAAACGCGCTGCTTCTGATAACTGTTCAGCTGTCCATTCAGCAGACGCCACCAGTAACTCCTCATCAATCAAACGATACGTCGCCCCTAAATCAAGTGCGTACATGATTTTCGTCTCACCCGTATGTGGTGTACTGACGAGCGTCTTCCCTTCTTTTGTCGTATCGGCAAACGATTTAGCGCGAATGACAGGAAAGATTTTTTGTTCTTGTCCAACGAGTGAGATTTGATCCGTTTGTCCGAGTACAGCACGGATATATTCGATCGTCTCTTCGACTGCGATGACACCTCTTCGTTTTGCTTTTGCGACAAGCGGATTCAATCCGACATCAACGCCTGATTTATCGTGCTTTCGCTCAATTCGTAATACAGACTTTTCACGATCGAAATATGTCGTGTACCCTTCTTCTTCAAATGTTTGTGTCATCATTCTTCGGATTTGTTGTAGTTCCATTCGAATTCATCCTTTCTATCATGAAAAAAAGCGAGTCAGCGCTCGCTTTTTTCTTAAACCGTCTCTAAAAATGCTGTCACCTGTTCTGGTGTCTTCCGCTCTTTCCCGACATAACGCCCTGTCTCTTCACCATCGCGGAATGCAACAAAACTCGGAATTCCGAAGATGTCCATTTCCTGGGCAATTTCAATATGATCGTCGCGATCGACGTAGTAAAACTCGAAGCCGTTAAATGTTTGCTCGATTTCCGGCATGAACGGATCTAAGAAGCGGCAATCCGGGCACCAGTTTGCTGAGAATAAAAAGACGGCATTTCCTTGTTTTGCTGTATCGAATTCTTGTTTGGATTGTAATGTTTTCATGATGATTTCCTCCTTTGATTTCCCTAGAAGTCATTGCCCTCATCATAGCATATTCAATTGTGGCTGTGCGTTTTCGTGCTTGGTTTGCTATACTGCAACTAGAAAACACCTGGAAAGGACTTCACTATGGCAGATCAACCAATCAAACATCCGTTCGAACGCTTCGTCGGCTTCGTTGGCATGACGAGTTGTTTACGTTACGGCTATTCCTTCATTGATTCCGAACGAAGCTTACCCGAAATCTTTTTGTATTTGGTCGTCGGTTTTGCGATCATCATTTTACTCGAAGCACTCGGAAAACGACTCGCTCGAAAATTGCCTGTCGTACGCATGCGGTATTTGACTCCACTTTACCTCATTTACCTCTACGTTTTCTTTACGAGTTTTTATTCAAGTTCATTCGGATTCTCTTTATGAAAAAAGCTGATTCAAAAAGTCATATGCTTGTTCGTCCACCATCCGGTCAAACAGGCGTATCCTTTAGAATCAGCTTTTTGTATTTAATATTCGATTTTTAAATCGCCATCTTGAATCCGACCGAGACGTCGTAATATGCGATAAATGAAATAACTGATGATGCCGGGCGCAAGGAAACAGAGGACAGCGACTGCTAGGTAATACTCCATTTCGAACCCCATCGTTTTTAATAACATCAATGGACCAACGAATCCGCTCGTACCCATACCAGAACCTTCCGGATTGCTCTCAAGCATTAACAGAACAGTCGCAAACGGCGCTAGTATAGCACCGGCTGCAGTTGGTGGTAGAAGAATCCAAGGATTTCGAATGATATTCCCTACTTGTAGCATCGATGTTCCAATCCCTTGAGCAACCACACCACCGATTCCGTTATCACGGTAACTGATGACGCCAAACCCAATCATCTGTGCCGCACAACCGATCGTCGCCGCCCCTGCAGCAAGTCCATCCAAACCAAGCATGATTCCAAGCGCAGCACTCGAAATCGGCGCTGTCAATGCAAGACCCATGACGGTAGCAACGAAAATTCCCATGAATAACGGTTCGCGTTCCGTTCCCCAACGAATCAACTCACCGAGATCCGTCATGCCTTTTCCAATCCACTTTCCTGCGTAACGTCCGGCAACGAATCCGGCTAGTAACGTAACGAATGGCGTCAATAAAATATCGAGTCGCGTCGTCTTTGAAACGAGTTTTCCGACCTCTGTCGCAAGAAGCGTTGCAATGTAACTACCTGCTGGTCCTCCTGCTTCATATCCGACCGCACCAACGGCAACTGCTGCGAACAAGATCAGCGGTGGTGCCTCAAGTGCAAACGCTACAGCCACACCGATTGCTGGCCCAGTCAGTGCGATTGCCTGCTCTCCTAACTGAATGAGGAACTTCGCCTCTACACCACGATCGACCAGTCCCTCACCAATCGTTCGGATGATGAGACCCATGATCAACGAACTAAACAAACCAAGTGCCATATAACTTAATACGGTGATGAAATATACTTTAGGGCTAAGTGAGATCCCTTTTTGTTTGAACATCTTGTCACGTCCTTTTCTTAACATCGCGTATCATTATATCAAATCTCCTTTCTATCCGACTACATTGTTTTTCCAACTGACAAGACAGTTCATGCTTACGTCGTTCTTATTAAACAAAAACAGACAGCGGATTCACATCCACTGTCTGTCATGTCATTCACTTGACTTGTAGCGTCGCGAGTGTCGTCGTATCGAGGTTCGTGACGAGTTTCCGAAGCAATTCCTTCGCCGCATCATAATCATCTGTATGCATGATCGATGCATGCGTATGGATGTAGCGTGCTGGTAAACCAACGACTGTCGTTGGAATCCCATTATTCGAACGATGGATGACACCACCATCGGTTCCACCTGCACCGACATAATACTGGTACGGAATCTTGTTCGATTCTGCCGTATCGAGGACGTAATCCGTCATCTCTTTTGAGAGGATCATGACACTGTCTTTAATTCGAAGCAATGGTCCTTGTCCGAGTTGACCGAATTCCGTTTTGTCTCCTGATGCATCATTGGCAGGAGAAGCGTCGACGACGAACGCGACGTCGGGATCGATGAGTGCCGTCGCTGTTTGTGCACCGCGCAATCCAACTTCTTCTTGAACCGTTGCACCCGAGAACAAAATGTTCGGATGATCCGCCGCTGTCGTCTCTTCCAACAATTCAATCGCCATTCCGACACCATAGCGGTTATCCCATGCTTTCGCCATGATCTTCTTCGGATTCGCCATCGGTGTGAACGGGAAGAATGGTACGGCAGGAATACCTGGACGTACTCCAAACGATTCTGCCTCTTCTTTTGAGTCTGCACCGATATCGATGAACATGTCTTTGATCGCCATTGGCTTATTGCGCACTTCTTCTGTCAATAAGTGTGGTGGAATCGATGCGATGACACCAGGGATGACACCGTTGTCCGTACAGATCGAGAAGCGTTGCGCAAGCAACACTTGGCTCCACCAGCCACCGAGCGGTTGAATCCGCAACATTCCGTTCTTCGTGATTTGCGTCACCATGAATGCCACTTCGTCCATGTGCCCGGCAACCATGACTTTCGGCCCTGTCGCATCGCCTGTTCGTTTTCCAAAAATCGAACCAAGCCCATCCGTAACGATCTCATCCGTGACAGGTGTGATGCGCTCGCGAACGAACTGACGAACGTCGTGCTCAAACCCCGGTGCCCCGTTCAATTCCGTCAGTGTTCGAAATAACTCTCTCGTTTTTTCATTCATATGTATCGCCTCCTGCTTCTCATTATACAAAAAATTGCTTCTATCACTTAACCTTTTGTTTCTCTCTGAACGAATTATTTGGTACAGTAGGAATAGAACCTGTAAGGAGGGGAATTTTAATGAAAAAACGCTATTGGATTATCGGATTGGCAGCAGCTGTCGTCGCCGCTTTCGCAGTGAAGAAAGCCGTTGATAACAAACAACTTTCTGCCGAGGAAGCGCTCGAAATCACGAAACGCACATTTTCAGCAAAAGGACGTGTCCAAGGTGCATGGATCTCTGCAACACCAGAGGCTTACGCATATGAGTCACGTGACTACCAAAGCTACAAAGGTGGCATCTCGGTCCTTGAAGGTGATGACGAAAAAACGTATCAATTCACAGTTGATGCCGAAACTGGCGCTTTACTCGAATACGCTTAATCAAAAGACCGTGCTTCGATCGACGAAGTACGGTCTTTTTTCCACGTTCATCTGAAGGAGGTATGATTCATGTCGATTCTTGCTACGCTGTTCGTTATCCTCGTTGCTTTGGAACACTTTTATATTTTAGCACTTGAAATGTTCTTTCTTTCTTCCAAAGCGGCTCGTCGAACGTTCGGTTTAACGGACGAAGCTGTTGCATCACAACAAATTCGGACACTTTTTGCGAATCAAGGCTTATATAATGGATTTTTAGCAGCCGGACTAGTATTTGGTCTGATTCGTCAGGATGTGGCTGTTCAATTGTTCTTTTTAGCATGTGTCATTATCGCTGCGCTTTATGGCGCCGTGACTGCCAATCGCTCCATTTTACTCAAACAAGGCTTGCCTGCCATACTTGCTTTCATCTTCGTGTTGCTTGCATGAAAAAAGCCTCTATCCGATTGGATAGAGGCTTTTTTTCTTAATTAACGCGGGTTGTCGTTGCGTTCGTAGATCGGGTTCATGTATTCCGTCGTCGAGTATAGACGTGGAACAACGATGTATAAGATGACCGCTGGTACAGCGATGATCAACAACATCAAGAGCATCGGTAACCAGTAGACGACTTTTTGTTGAAGATTATCCGAGTTACCGTCGATGTATTCTTTTACGCCATCAACTTTTGCAGCATCGGCACTCGTCAACAATTTACCGCTATCGGCATTGAAGAAGTGGATTTCACGTTTGATCGTGATGAAGATGCCGTCACGGACTGTCTCGATGACAGCGATTCCGCCGATGACTTCTTCTCCTTTTTCATTCGTGAACGTCTTCGGATCCTCGATTTCGACCGAACCTTTTTTATAATCGTAATGCGTCGTTGGTAATTCCTCATTTAATGCTTTCGTCATTTCTGAGGTATCAACCGCAGCAAGTACCGATTGACCGATACTTAATGCGAGAAAGAGCGCCGTTACGAAGGCTAAGCTTTTCTGCCACATCCCCAAATTCCCCCTTTACCTATAAGTACAAGTTCTTCAGTCAACAACATTGTACCAATTAATAAGAAAAAAGTGTGAAAGAAATACCAGGAAAATAAGAAAACTTTTTGTCTAAATTAATTTTGGTACGTTGCTTCCATCCGATAAATCGGTTGACCCATTGATGAAAAACGCTCTTCGTACTCTGTCCGGACGTTATCTTCCGGTTCATTCGCATGTAAATCAAGCGACATCCAGTCGAAGCGCATACCGTATGCTGACATCGTCATCAAACTCGATTCGAACAACTTCCGATTATCTGTCTTGAAGTGGATTTGACCTTTCGCCGGTAAAATATCTTCATATGTCGAGAGGAATGTTTTATACGTCAAGCGGCGTTTCGCATGACGTGTCTTTGGCCATGGATCAGAGAAGTTCAAGTACACGCGGGACACTTCACCTTTTTCAAAGTAATCACGTAGGTCTTTTGCATCGACCGTCAAGACGCGAACGTTCGATTGTGGTGTTTCGACCAATTTTTGAACAATCGTCACGGCAACGCTTTCGAATAGTTCGATCGCGATGAAGTTGATATCCGGGTGTTGGTGCGCCATTCCGGTAATGAAAGCTCCTTTCCCTGATCCCACTTCGATGTAGATCGGGTTATCATTCTTGAACTCGCTAGCCCATGCTCCTTTAAGAGATGCTGGTTCTGCTATATAGATCGAGGATTGTTCCTTCATATAATCCTGCGCCCATGGTTTATGTCGTAAACGCACTATCGTTCATCCTTTCCAAACTTAAATTATCCGCAGATAAGTTTATCATGATTCGGGTAATTATATAAGAACTTCTTCGTTTCCTGTCGAAGAATGTTCAGCAGTTCGTCACTTGAGAAATAGTGAGCATTCTAATACACTTAAGGTACGTAAGAACCGAAAAGGAGGGCTATACTGTGGATGATTTCTTGATTAGTTGGGCATCTCCCATCGTTCTCGTCTTGGGAATCACTGCTTTGTTCGTCTGGGCGACTTTCGGAAAAGTCGACGTCGAATAAGGGCAATCTCTGTACCTTGTGTAATCATACACAAGGTACTTTTTTTATTTTCTAAATGATTTTAGGTTGGTTTTACCATGAAACAGATGTATACTTTTTTTGAAACAGATACTTTATTACAGCTATCGAACACCAAAAACGTTGGTAAAAAGGAGAATTGTAATGAACAAAAATAAAAACAGTTATTCAAAAGAACTAGTACAGAAGAAAACAGGTGCGGATCTCGTCGTCGATTCACTCATCGAGCAGGGTGTTGATTACATCTTCGGTATTCCCGGCGCCAAAATCGATTCCGTCTTCAATGTGTTACAGGACCGGGGACCTGAACTCATTGTTGCACGCCACGAACAAAACGCTGCCTTCATGGCTCAAGCCATCGGACGCTTGACGGACAAACCGGGTGTTGTCCTTGTGACATCTGGTCCTGGGGCATCAAATTTAGCGACTGGTCTTGTGACGGCGAACTCTGAAGGTGACCCTGTTGTCGCAATTGCCGGAGCTGTCACGCGGGCCGATCGTTTAAAACGAACACATCAGTCCATGGACAATCAGGCACTCTTTACACCGATTACGAACTTTAGTGCTGAAGTGCAAGATGCCGATAACATTCCAGAAGTATTATCGAATGCTTTCCGAACAGCTGAAACGACAGCTGGAGCTGCTTTCGTCAGTATCCCACAAGACGTTGGGTTAAGCGAAGCGAACGTCACGGCGTTCCGTGCGGTTGAAGCACCAAAGCTCGGCGTTGCACCAGAAGCATGGGTCGATGAAACAGCCCGTCTGATTCAAGAGGCAAAACTCCCTGTCTTGTTACTCGGTATGCGCGCGAGTCAACCAGACGTCGTACACGCGATTCGTTCGTTACTCAAAAACGTCTCGATTCCTGTCGTTCAGACATTCCAAGCAGCCGGCACATTATCACGTGAGCTTGAATCGAATTTCTACGGACGTGTTGGATTGTTCCGCAATCAGCCGGGAGATGCATTACTTGCAGAAGCGGATCTCGTCCTCTCGATCGGTTATGACCCAATCGGTTATGACCCGAAATTCTGGAACCAACCAACGCACGACCGGACGCTTGTTCACATCGATCAAATGCGTGCTGAAATCGATCATTTCTATCGTCCAGATCATGAGCTTGTCGGTGATATGGCGAAAACCGTCGATGCGATCGCTGAACGCCTACGACCACTCACATTACCTGAAAGCTCTGTTCAGTTCCTTGAAGGATTGCATCAACGTCTTGTCGATCGCGATGTTCCTCCTGTCGCGGATTCTCCATTGACGCATCCACTTTATTTCATGAAGACGTTGCGTGAAAAAATTGCGGACGATGTCACCGTCACGGTCGATGTCGGCTCACACTATATTTGGATGGCACGTCACTTCCGTTCGTACGAACCGCGCCACCTCCTCTTTAGTAACGGGATGCAAACGCTCGGCGTCGCACTTCCATGGGCAATCGCAGCTACACTCGTTCGTCCCGGAAAGAAAGCTGTCTCGATTTCAGGTGACGGCGGATTCCTCTTCTCTGCAATGGAACTTGAGACAGCTGTCCGTTTGAACTCACCACTCGTCCACTTCGTCTGGCGCGACAGCGGATTCGATATGGTCGCGTTCCAACAAGAGATGAAATACAAACGGAAATCCGGTACGTCATTTGGTGACGTCGATCTCGTCAAATATGCGGAAAGCTTTGGAGCAAAAGGACTCCGCGTCAATCATCCTTCGGAACTCGCAGCAATCATGGATGAAGCACTCGCGACAGACGGTCCCGTCATCGTCGATGTACCGATCGATTACCGTGACAACATCGCGCTCGGAGAACAAGTTCATCTCGATCAATTGAACTAAGGAGGATTCACATGGCACACGATAAAACACTCGTCCAGATTTCAACGATGATGGCACTACTTGACGGCGTATTTGAGAGTGAAGTCACGTACGCTTCCGTCCTTGATCAACGTGATTTCGGTATCGGAACGTTTGACCACTTAGACGGTGAAATGATTGGATTCGATGGTCAATTCTATCAACTCCGCTCAGATGGTAGTGCTCAACCGCTCCAACCTGAGACGACGACACCTTTCGCGACATTAACCCGTTTCGAGCCGGAACAAACCCTGACCGTGACGGAAGAGATGTCAAAAGCGACGTTTGAGCACTGGCTGAACGAACAACTCCCAACGATCAATAGCTTTTATGCTATCCGGATTGACGGAACATTCACGGAGGTTCAGACACGCACCGTCGCACGCCAGGAAAAACCGTTCGTTCCAATCACGGAAGCTGTCGCTTCTCAAAGCGCTCGTACGTTCGAGCACACGGAAGGAACGCTTGCCGGATACTATACACCACGATTTGGTCACGGTATCGCCGTCGCCGGATATCACCTTCATTTCATCGATGCTGCTCGCGCAGGTGGTGGTCACGTCTTTGACTACACAGTTAAGAACGTCACCGTCACATTCGAAGAAAAGCCGCAACTTGATTTACGTCTACCGACGACAGCGGCTTATCGATCGGCAGATCTCGAAAGTCACGATATTGAAAAAGAGATTAAAATCGCAGAAGGTTAAGCAAAAAAGCGTGTCGTTCCCTTTCGGAATGACACGCTTTTTAGTCGTTTGAGTATTCAAGTAGCTGTTCAAGAAAATGATAACTGTCGTCGACATCCGGATGACGCGTATCTTCATACCAGTAGAGTGACAATACTGCTTGCGCTACGACATACCAGTGCATGCGTCGCTTCAAATCACTCGTCAAAGGATGTCCATAATGTTCGAACCATTCTGGCCAAGCCGCTTCGTCGACATAACTATATAACATCATTCCAAGATCGTACGCACGGTCAGCAATGATCGCATCATCCCAATCGTTCAGATAGAGTTGACCGTCTGCTCCCGTCAACCAGTTATTATGGTTCAAATCTGAATGACAAACGACCTGCTCATCCGTTCTGACCTGCTCCAGATTTTGTTCGAGGTAAACCATCGCATGTTCCACGAGCTCCGGATCCTCTAAATCATCCGGTTGAAAGTACAAACGACATTGTCGCAATAACTCATCAGGTTCGATCGGGCGCTGGTCAAGCTGTTGTAGCATGAACAGTAATTCCTTCGAATCATGGATTTTCCCAAGCAAACGTGCTACTTCAGGACGTTCCATCATTTCGGGCTCCAACTCGTCGCCTTCAATGAACTGTTGGGCGCTGATGACGTCCCCACTATAAATCCGTTTCGTCCATAATAGCTTCGGAACGATTCCGTCTGCGGATAAAATCGCCAAAAACGGCGATGAATTTCGTTTTAAGAATAACTTCGATTGTCCGGTTGAAGCGATGTACGCTTCTCCTGTGATTCCACCTGCTGGCGTAAGGGTCCAGCCTTCGCCAAGCGCATCTAAAATATCTAATTCCATTATAATCCGCTCAACTTTTTTAGTAGATTTGCCTAAGGCACAATGCTTATCTTAACACGTTGCAATCGTCGTTGACAACGGAAGGACCTGAATCCTGTCGACACCTTTCAGAAGCGGGTCGACCGAGGCCTCATCCCCTTGTACATGCACATTCCAGCGCGAATGATCAAGTGAGACTTCAACGATTTCGCGCGTCGTATTGTAAACGATGAGCGTGCGTTGCCATGCATCATACGAGTGGACCGCCTCAAGTTCATAAGCGATGACACCGGGACGTAAGTCGATGAAATGAAGCAACTCACGAATCTGATTCGCTCGGTGCAATCGGAATCCGCCATGCATTCTACGAATCTGCAAAATCGTCTTGATGTATGTTACAAGGGACAGATGATCATCCCGACGTTCCCAGTCCATTCGATTGATCTCGTCAGGTGCGTTATAGCTATTTTCAACACCTTGTTTCGTGCGCAAAAACTCTTGACCTGCGTGAAGAAACGGAATCCCTTGCGCAAACAAGGCAATCGTCTGAGCTAGGCGACTCATCCGCAATAACTCTTGTTCATCTGCCTCTGGACAAGATAACTTTAATTTATCGTATAACGTATGATTGTCGTGCGCTTCGACATAATTGATGGAATAGGTAGGTTCCGGAAAACGTCCGTACGTTTGATTGTCGATGTGGATACTTCCGGCAATCCCGTTTCGGACTTCCCCTTCCTTCCAGCCATCTCCCGCAACGAATCCTCGGTCGAATTCACTGAACGTCGATCCTTTTAACGCGTCACGGAACACATCATTAAAATGGGCGATCCGCGGCATTTGCGCAGCGGAGGCACTCATCGCCTTCAATCGTTCCGGCAACGCTGTCGCAAGATCCCATCCTTCTCCATACACCAGAATCGTTGGATCAATCGCATCGAGCGCTGCGCGAACATCGTTCATCGTCTCAATGTCATGAATCCCCATCAAATCAAATCGAAAGGCATCAATGCGGTAGACACGAGCAAAGTACGTCAAACAGTCAACGATCAGGCGACGCATCATGAATCGCTCGGATGCGGTATCATTTCCGACACCCGTTCCGTTCGATAGTGTTCCGTCTACTTCGTAGCGGAAATAATAACCCGGAACAAGCTGTTCGAGAGAGGAACGTTCTCGAATGAAAACGTGATTCATGACGACATCGAATGTGACACGAATACCTGCTTCATGGAGCTGCTCCACCATTTCCGCGTACTCTCTGACGCGAACGAGTGGTTCAACCGAACTCGCATAACTCCCAGCTAACCCGAACCAAAGCATTGGGTCGTATCCCCAGTTATACGGAGACCGCGTCCGTTCATCGGTCGTCTCAAAAAAGTGGACTGGTAGCAATTGCAGATGGGTGATCCCGAGATCCAGGAGATAATCAAGTCCCGTCGCATGACCTCGAGGAGAGCGTGTCCCTCGTTCCGTCATCCCTGCGTATTGACCCGGATGACTTGAACCAGCTGAGTGATCGATCGTGAAATCACGAATATTCGCTTCGTAGATGACAGCGTCTGACGGTTTGACGAACAGAGGACGCGCGACGCGCTTCGGGAACCACTTGGTAATCGTCCGTTCGACGTCAACGATGACGCCGTATCGACCATTCTCCGATATCGCACTAGCGTACGGATCAACGACCTCCTGTGTGCCAAGGTATGTCGTCACTTCATACCGATACCAGCACTCTGCGATATCTTGTTCCAGTTGAAGATGATAGGCACCTTGCTCTTGTCGCTCCATCTCATGCTTTCCGAGCAACCGTTCATCTTGATCGTACACGACACACATGATCCGTTCTGCGACCGGTGACCAAACAGCAAAGTGAAATGCACCCTCTTCTTCCCAGACACCGAGCTTCCCTTCGTAACGGTACTTGCGCTCGAATGCTTCCGTCCGGACTAACCGGTCGGGAACGACGCGGATTGACCTCCCTGCTCCAAATACCTCATATCGACATTCTAGCTCGACCGATTCCAGAACCGTCAATTCATAAACCACCAGTTGCCCCTCACGGTGTGTCTCGACTTGCTGGATCGCAAGTGATTGTCCATCACATTCAAGCGACCAGTGGATTGACGGATTGCCTTCGACCTCGACCCGGATGCTCTGGAACGATAAGAACTCCGCCCGGATCACTGGTATCGCTACTTCTTGATTCGTCATCTCTTTCGCAACGACAATGCCGTCGCTCCCTCCCTTACTCTTGGATTCGAGACTGTTCCTCACTTTGAATCGCCATGTGAAACGGAATCGATACCGTCTCTTTTAGGATTTTTTCACACACCCGCATCTGAAATGCCTTTGTATGTGTCGCATTCGCATTCATCCGTTGTACCCAGTTCGGAAAATCGACTTTATTGACATACGTCGTTGTCGTTTCTTTTGGAATTTGATCAAAATAACCTGAAGGAGCGAGGATGACTCGTTCGATCGGCAAAACGTAATCTCGGCCGAGTACGACCCGTAAAATATCCTCTGTCCGCTTTAAACCGATGTTCGGATTCAAAATTTGTTTCGCAGAAGCCTTAAACGGCTGCTCCCGCCATAACTTATCTCGCCGGATATGATAGATACTTTCGTCGCCATCAAGCCATTCCATGATATAGATTGCGGACGGTCCGACGACGAACGGACTCAACTCGACTTCTCCGACTTGATATTGAATGACCGCTCGATAAAACATCGCATACTGTTCATTTAGTAGATGCAGCATCTGGTAGAAGTCTAAATGACGTTTCAATGGAATCCGCCAAATGTCCTCCTCTCCTGCTCCGCCAGTGACGTTCAAGAGTTTTTGTAACTCGAGACGTTTTTTGTACCATTTATCAAACGCTCTTCGAGATAATTGTTTACCCGGAAGTTGAATGACTTCACTTTTTTTCATCACTTGCCACCACTTCTTCGGACGGATGAGCGTCTCCCCTGGAAACAACTCTCCTGCCTCCCACCTGCGGTAGACATGGGCATAATCAAGTGCCTGGTGTTCACCGAATCGTTTCGTCATCTCTAGCGGATTTTTTTCAAATCGACTATCTAAATCATATAGTTTCATCAAAATTGCGATGGGGATCACCTCATTCCTCTTCACCTAGATGAATCCGATAAACCGGCTCATACCGCGGTGAAACCTCTGGTCGTACTTCAAATAGAACGAGCTCACGAACAGTCCACTCTACCGATTGCATCGGACTCGTCTCCCATTCAGCTGCCTCAGTACGCCATTTTTTCGCGATCGTGACATGCGGTACGAATGGTCTGGTCGAATTCGGATCAATCTGTTCCACTAATTGAAACAATTCCTCCGATTCCGTTCCGAACCCTACGACGCGTGGTCGTTCATCCCGACCAAACGTGATCAAACGATCGAATCGTAGCACGAAGGGTTCCATCGTACGCGCGATCTGCTGTAACTGCTGTTTCCACGACTGCTGTTCTTTTTCCTCCAATGGACCGAAAAAACGAAGTGTTAGATGATACTCTTCTAACGTATAGACGTTACGAAAATACTCAGGTAGCGATAACCGTTCAGCAAGATTCGCTAAATCTTTAGAAGGGATCGGCAAGGCAATGAAAAAGTGTCGTTCTTGTCTCATCGTCGCGTTCACTCCTTCATACGACCACTGATACCATACAGAATCGCGCCTAGGATACTACTACTTGTATATACCCAAAAGACGATATAGATTGTACTCTTCTCGAGCACAAAACCACTCATCAGATTAAACAACGCGGTCGCGAGTCCCGTCGTCGTTGCCATATATGTACTGACGGCTGTTGCGACCATCGTCTCTGGAACGAGCGATCGGACATAATCTAAGGCGACAGGGATCA
Source organism: Exiguobacterium sp. s191 (assembly GCF_018618955.1). Lineage (NCBI taxonomy): Bacteria > Bacillati > Bacillota > Bacilli > Caryophanales > Exiguobacterium > Exiguobacterium sp. s191. Next base: position 1,694,907 of record NZ_JACSNC010000001.1, read on the forward strand.
ATAGACCTACGATCATACCTTGCATCGCAGATAATACCCACAGCATGACGATTGGAAGTTCTAAAGCAATCATCGCTGTCCGCGCAGCCGACAACAAGGAGACGAATACAAGAACCGGAATCGCTCCGAATCGTAATAACAGACGCGTGGCGATGCGCATGAACGGAATTTCGCACAGAACGGCGACAAAGAATAATGTTCCGACGAGTGCCGTCGTCTCGCCACGAATCGTGACGTAGCTGCCAAAGTAATAATTGTTGGCGAAGATGGGTCCGAAGATCAAACTCCCCCCTGCTAGGAACAACAGGAAGCGTCGATTCGAAAAGAGCTGTTTTAACGGTACGGGTTGCTGATGTGAAACATGGACGCTGCCCGTCTCTTCAATACCGATCAGCACAAGGAAACCGAGAACCCATGCTGCACCGGTTGCATAAAAAATCAGATTTAGTCCGCCACCCTCAGTGATTTGCCCAAGAATGAAAACAGCTAAAGCGAACCCTGCTGAGCCGAAAAGACGTAAAGCGCCGTAATCCACCTTACGCTTTCGCGTGTACTCAATCGCTAATGTATCCACGAGCGGAATATGCGCACACTGGAACAACGCCCAGACACAAGAAATCAACAATAAAAGCAGATAAGCAGACGTCAGTAAGTAACTGAGTGTAAAAATACCGGCAGCAAGCATCGCGACGAGTAAGAGTCGTTTCGGTTTCCCGAGTCGATCCGCCGCGATTCCCCAGACAGGTTGTAGGAAAATGGAGAGAATCGGTCCAATCGCAACGATTGTTCCAATCTCTGAAGCCGACAGTCCGAACGCGTCGTTTGAGAAATAAAGTGCGAGATACGGAATGAGTGCTCCTTGCCCAAAGAAAATAAAGAAATATAAGGCTTGGAAATGATAGGTTTGACGATTTTTCACACGGAACTTCCTTTCAAGAAGCAATCCCCCCATCTTTACGATGCGGGGATCATCAATCATTATTTTGCGAGCTCATAAATCGCTTCTGCATAAATCGCGACAGCAAGCAATAGTTCATCAAAATCAACATATTCATCGACTTGGTGGGCAACTTCAGGACCACCCGGGAAGACTGGACCAAAAGCAACTCCCGCCGTCAATGAACGCGCATATGTGCCGCCACCAATTGCTATCAGATCAGCTGATTGGTTCGTGTGGCGCTCATAAACGGCACTTAGCGTCTTGATCAATTCATGGTTTGGATCGACATGGTGCGGTGTCATATGCGTCCGCGTCTGCAATTCAAAACCATATCCTGCCGCGGCCTCCTTAATGATTTGCAGACGTTCCGTGAAGTCTGCTGTATACGGGTAACGGATATTGATCGATGCCGTTCCTTGCTCTTCAGCGTAACGGAATACACCGCCATTGATCGTTAAGTCACCTGTCTCGTCTGAAGCAGCGACACCGATCGCTACACCGCGAGAATCCCGGAACATATGCGTCACGAGTTGAATGTAACGACGACCGTTATAATCCAAATGAAGCGTATTGAGGAAACGCGCCAAATGTAAAGCGGCATTTTTACCATTGTCCGGCTCCATCGCATGGGCTGCGACACCATTGACATCAAGGACGAGACCTTCCGTTTCTTGCTTGACTGTTCCCGTCAAACCTTGTTCTTCAAGATAAGCATGGAAATCCGTCTCAAGCGTTCCTACTTCGACGACACGAAGAAGCGCTTGGGCATGACCTGGAACCATGTTCGGACGTTCGCCACCTTCAAAACGAACGAGATGGTAGCCTGTATCAGATGCTTGCGCTGGTTTACCTTGAATCAATAACCCATCATAGAGTCCTTTTTCCGCATTGATGATCGGGAAGTCGGCATCTGGTGCAAAACCGAGTGTTGGCATTTCTTCATGTTTGAAGTAATGATTGACACAACGCCATTCACTCTCCTCATCCCCTCCTGCAATCAGACGGATGCGCTTCGAGAGTGGTAAGCCAAGTTCTTTGACGATTTTCAAAGCGTAATAAGCTGCCATCGTCGGTCCTTTATCATCAATTGCTCCACGTGCATACAGTTTTCCATCTACAAGCGTCGGGTTGAATGGACCGTATGTCCAGTGATCACCACCAGCTGGTACGACGTCTAAGTGACAAAGAATACCGAGTAACTCTTCCCCTTGACCATACTCCAAATGTCCTGCATACCCATCGACATTTTTTGACGTGAACCCATCGCGTTCCCCTGTCGCGAGCATCCAATCGAGGGCACGTTTGACTTCATGACCAAACGGCGCGCCCTCTTCGATCGTGGATTCGTCGAGTACACTCGGAATCCGTAATAATTCTTTTAAATCTTCTAATAAGTCCTCGCGACGTGCGAGTACTTCCTCTTTCCAATTCACCATCTGATTTCGCTCCTTCATTACGGGTTTTGGATTCGTTTCCTATACACCTTCCTAGTATAGCGAATATTCGTTCAGATACGAACATCCAAATTCTGTTTTCTTTTTTATTTGTTTAAATGACGAACATTAACCCGAAATAAAACCCTAATCATCGACTTTACAAACCATTTGAATATATTTTTTATGAAAACGTTCGGTTAAATTACTTGCATTTTAATATCAAAACGTTATACTAAAGGCGAAACAACTGGATATTGCATTGTCTTTTGTCACCCGAAGCTTTAGAACACTATTCTATCCATTGGGGGAGTGGTTATACCAATGAAAGATTCTACAGACCGTATGTTGACCCGGATTAAATCGATTTATCTCTACATCCAAGAGAACGGAGCTACTACGACAGCAGAGTTGGTTGAAGAGTTTGGCATCACATCAAGGACCGTCCAGCGGGATTTGAACGTGCTCGAATACAACAATCTCATTGTGAGCCCTCGACGCGGTACATGGACGTCGAGTAAGAAACAAAAGCAAGCGGGTTGATCCACTGTTTCACTATGTATATCTTTCGATGACGCGATTCTTCGCGTCTTTTTTTGTTATCTTTTTTAAAACGTGGGGTATAGCTATTGGGAGAAGGAGATGATAAGAATGAATATTTTAATCATTGGAGCAAACGGAACGACGGGACGCAAAATGGTCGAATTGATCGCTAAACAAGGAGATCACCAAGCGATCGCTGTCGTACGTGAAGAAAATCAAATCAACGATTTGATTGCACTCGGTGCATCTGAAGTCAGACTTGGGGATTTGACGAAGGATGTCAGTGGCGTCGTCAGTAACGCGGACGTCGTCATCTTTGCAGCGGGTGCTGGTGGCGCATCGGACGAATTGACACGCGCCGTCGATCAGGAAGGTGCGATCAAAGTCATCGATGCAGCAAAAGCGAACGGAATCGATCGTTTCCTAATGCTCAGTTCAGTCGGTACGGAAGAACCGAAAGGCGAACTAAAAGTATATCTCGAATCGAAAGCAGCAGCAGACGCTCACCTAAAAGAAAGCGGACTCGACTATACGATCGTCCGTCCTGGTCCACTCAGCTACGATGACCCGGCAGGTACTGTTGAAACGAAAGAGCATTTTGATTCATACGAAGATCGTAAGGTGTCTCGTGACGATGTGGCGGCGCTGTTCGTTCACTTGATCGATCATCCGACACAGTCTCGTGTATTCGAAGTACTCAGCGGTCCTTATCCGATCGCAGAAGCATTACGTAATCAATAATTGAATCCCACAATAAAAGGCGATGGAATGCACATTCATTCCATCGCCTTTTCGTTTTGCTTATTCAGGTTGCCAATCAAATAACGCCAATTCCTCTTGTGTCAGTTCCCGGTAGTCCCCGAGTGCAAGTGCCGGATCAAGCTCCAAGCGACCAATCGAACGCCGTTTCAAGAATGTGACCTCTTTACCGAGGGCAAGCATCATCCGTTTGACTTGATGAAACTTCCCTTCCGTGATCGTCAATTCAAGCGTTGAATCTGTTTCTGTCGTCGATAAGATAACGAGTTTTCCTGGCTTTGCTTGATAACCGTCTTCTAAGGTGACGCCTGCCGCAATTGCCTCGACGTCTTCTTGCGTCAACATACCTGTCACTTCCGCGTAATACGTTTTTTCGACGTGTTTCTTCGGAGACATCAAAGCATGATTGAACGCTCCATCGTTTGTCAGTAACAATAAGCCTTCAGTATCCTTATCAAGTCGTCCGACCGGAAACGGTTTGAAATACGTCACGTCTTCAAACAACAGATCAATGACGGTCTCATCTCGTTTATCCTCCGTCGCACTAATGACACCAGGTGGTTTATTCATCATTAAATAGATATATTTTTGATACGTGACCGGTTCCCCGTACATCAGAACCTGTTGCGACTCAACATCGACATGTTGTTTCGGATCACGAACGATTTCACCATCGACTTGAATTGCCCCTGCTTTGAGCAAAAGTTTTACTTCTTTTCGGGAGCCTGCCCCCATGTTGGATAATAGTTTATCTAGACGCATGACCTCGTCCTCGTTTCAATGAAATTTTACGTCCTAATACGACTTCTGCTAATCCACTCCAAATCGAGAGTCCAGCGAAAATCACGATTCCAACTGCCGCACCAATAATCAGGATCAACAGAGATGCCCATGTCGTCTCTGGTAAGAAGGACACCATTCCCCACTTCACGAGTGCAACACCTGCTCCCATCAATGCACTGATGATTAGAATCAATGATGTCCGGCGCAAGACCGTACTGAATGGGAACTTCACCGTTTGTGTGATCCGGAAGAACATCAATCCCGTCGCAACGAGATAACCAATGATTGTCGCATAACCAGCACCCGTTCCATCACCCGTCAAATGAATCAACGGCGCATTCAAGAGATACTTCGCAAGTAGTCCAGCAAGTGTTGCGATGATCGTGAAGTACTGACGGTTAATCCCTTGAAGGACGGCTGCCGTTACAGAATACAAGGCAAGGAACAACGCACTCGGCGCATAACTTAACAGATAGACCCAGGCCGCTTGATCTTTCGGGAAGAGCACATGAAACGTTTCTTCACTGAGGAGAATCATCCCGACGACTGCCGGAATCGTCACGAAGAAGACGAGTTGATAAATCTGTGAGATTTGAGCCCGTACTTTCCGCATATCCCCTTGCGTAAAGGATGCGGTCAACAGTGGAGTCGCAGATAACGACAATCCTGTTGCGACCGACACCGGAATCAAGACGATCTTATGACTATCCGCAATCAGATAGGCAGTCGCGTTTCCGGCCGCTTCGAGCGTGTAACCGATACTTTGTAATGCGGCATTCATCGTATTTTGGTCGATGACTTGGTAAAGGGGTGTCGAAAGACCGACCATGACGATTGGAATCGCATACGTCAATAATTCCTTATACAAATCCGTTAACGGGCGATCCGGCGAACGGACGGTTTGAGTAGCACGTAGTTCCTGCAAGCCGCTGGCACGTTTGCGGAAATAATAGATCAGAACCGCAACACTACCGATTGCACCAATGAAAGCGCTGAACGTTGCAATCGTTGCGGCAAATGCTGCACCTGAATCAAATAAATAAATCGCGATGCTGACTCCTGCAAGCAAAAAGATGATCCGGACGATTTGTTCCAAGATTTGCGAAATCGCTGTTGGTCCCATCGATTGATACCCTTGGAAGTAACCTCGGGTCATACTCATCGGTGGAATCAAGAGTAAAGCGAAACTCACGCCACGAATCGTCATCGTGACGGCATCAACGTATGCAGCTGAATCAACGTCACCACCTGGAATGGCACGGTGTGCTAAATACGGTGCGAGAAAGAATAAAGCGAGGAAGGAAACAATCCCGGTCAAGGACATGATTTTCAGACCAGACCGATATAATCGTTCACTCGTATCATACTCTCCTAATGCATTGTATTTGGCGACGAATTTCGAGACAGCGACAGGAATCCCCGCTGTCGCGAGTCCGATCATGATCGCATAATAGTTGTAGGCATAGGTATAGAACATGATGCCTGTCGCACCGACCATGAACTGAAATGGAAAGAGATAAATCAAACCCAGTGCGCGGGAAATCAGTGACGCACCGGACAGGAGCATCGTTCCACGAACGAATCCTGAATTGCCGGAAGAAGTAGACTGCTTATTACTGACTGTGGACATGGTAACATCCCTCACGCTTTCTAATTTTTAAACTCGACACTCTGATCGTGACTGTCTCATTATACAAGTTCTCTCGTACACAATTGCAAATCATTATACCGCTGTCTATCTTGAATTGAAAGAGACGGTTTGTTTACAGTCGCAACTTCTGCTAAAGTGAAACAAGCAGAATTCTATGAATGAGGTGACCTTATGTACGATGTAATCGTAATCGGAGGCGGACCGAGCGGCTTGATGGCAACGCTCGCCTCTTTACAGGCTGGAGCTCGAACGCTCCTGCTCGATAAAGGAAATAAATTAGGTCGGAAGCTTGCGATCTCTGGCGGCGGACGTTGTAACGTCACGAACCGAAAACCACTCGACGAACTCGTCCAGTCGATTCCAGGAAACGGACGTTTCCTTTATAGTGCCTTTTCTCAATTCAATAATGAATCGATCATCGAGCTCTTCGAAGGGTTTGGTGTCGCCCTCAAAGAAGAGGACAATGGACGGATGTTTCCTGTCTCAGATAAAGCAGCAGATGTCGTCCGTGTATTGATCGATCAAATCCGCGCGCATGGTGCCGAGATTCAAACAGACGCGCAGGTCGCTACGCTCGACTTCCATCCAGACGGTTCTTTTGCAGCTGTCATCTTAGAGAACGGCATGCGTCTTGAAGCAAAAAGTTGCATCGTTGCAGTCGGCGGACAATCCGTTCCACATACCGGTTCGACAGGTGACGGCTATCCATGGGCTGAAAAAGCGGGTCATACGATCACGGAGCTCTTCCCAACGGAAGTTCCGATTTTGTTAGGTGATACGTTCATTCATGAAAAAACATTACAAGGGCTGTCGCTACGTGACGTCGCCTTAACGGTCCACGGCAAAAAAGATAAAGCAATCAAAACACACACGGGTGACTTACTCTTTACACACTTTGGTTTAAGCGGTCCGATTGCTTTACGCTGTAGCCAGTACACGATCAAGGAGCGCAAACGTTCGAAGGAGACGATCGTTCATTTATCAATCGATCTCTTCCCGGACGAATCACTCGGTGCGTTAACAGAACGCTTCCAAGCCGCGCTTGCAGCCAATCCTAAGAAAACGGTACGCAATGCCCTCCGCGGCTTCGTGCCGGAACGTCTGCTTGAACTTCTATTTGCTCAAATCGGCTTTGGCGATGAAGTCTGCACACAAGTCAAGAAACAGGACTGGACGGACTTCTTGCAAAAATTAAAGCGATTCCCACTTAAAGCAACGGGAACGCTCGACTTTGATAAAGCTTTCGTCACGGGTGGTGGCGTCTCGATCAAAGAGATTGATCCAAAGACGATGATGTCGAAAAAAGCCGAGCGATTATTCTTTGCCGGGGAGATTCTTGATATCCACGGCTATACAGGTGGTTACAACATCACCGCTGCATTCGTGACGGGTCATTGCGCCGGTAGTCACGCCGCAGAGATGGCACGTGATACTGTCTTTTAATATGAACAAGACCCGATTCTTCTGCTTAGCAGAGGAATCGGGTCTTGTTCTGTCAGGATTTAATCAATCGGTGTAAACGATCGGCTTGAGAATTTATCCGTGACGACTAACGCGAACAACTCATTATCTTGCACGAAAATCCCTTTCGAACCATATACTTTCGGACTGGCTGTCTCGCCCGTGATCGTTTTGTCCTTTCGATCGATCGAATAGAGATAGAGCGCTTCTGAATCGAGTGTGTAGATCCGACCTTGTCGTTCAGCAAGACCAATCGGACGGAACTCGGACTCGAACGATTTCTTCGCATCACTTCGCATCCCACTCGCCGCTTCAATCTTCTCGCGTTTGATGACTGACAGATAAGGTGGTTTCTGTTTTTTCTTCAACGCACGTTTTTTCTTTTCCGAGGCGTCAGGATCAATCTTGATCTTATCCTCTTTCATCGCGAAATAGGTCACCTCGACTCGTCCCAGTGCTCGAATATGATTAATCGTATAGAATTCTTTTTTCTTCGTATCATATCCAAGACCGTGGAAACTATCCCGTATCGTCGTTCCTTGTACTTTTTCACGTTTTTCTTCGCTCCAGACACCGTCTTTTCGCGTAATCGTGACCAGAATCTGATTCGACGTCAGTAACGCGACGGTCTCCCCGTCAACCAGCGTCATACCGTCTAGACCAGCGAGCAACAACTTTCCTTCTTCTAACTGGAAAGATGCGTTGATGCGTTCCCCGGTTCCACTGATTTCAAAGAAACGATAATCGTCTGTGACGACGAGGTACGAACCAATGGAATCATCATATAACATGTGTTGGACATTTTTGATTAACGGCTCTTCCGGGTTCGGAATAGCTGAAGGCGTTTTCGGTGGCACCTGTTTAACGGCTGCCTGATGCTTTGATTGCGTCTCGATTTTCGCGAACGTTTCTTGAATACGTGACAACGTCTCCGGCTTCGAGAAGACGAGCAGTACGCAAAGGATCAACCCCGAAACGACAGCAAAAATCGTTGTATAGACTATATAAGATCGTTTCATTGATGGTACTCGCCTTTCTTTCTCGGTTTCTGATTCAGTGTAGCAGAAGGTCGTTGAAAAAAAAAGCGGACTTGCGACGGAAATGAAGAAACCCCCTCCATTCGCATCAAACGAATGAAAGGGGCTATGGCTTAGTTTGTCACGATATTGATTAATTTTTTCGGTACGACGATGACTTTACGAACTGTTTTGTCGCCGATCCATTCTTGTGTCTTTTCATCAGCAAAGGCAAGTGCCTCGATTTCTTCTTTTGTCGCATCGATGTTGATTTCGATTTTCGAGCGAACCTTTCCGTTCACTTGAATGACGAATTCCATCGTATCGCTGACGAGTTTCGATTCATCGAATGTTGGCCATGCTGCATACGTCAATGTCTCTTCAAATCCAAGTTGTTCCCAGAGTTCTTCACCAAGGTGTGGTGCGACTGGCGTTAACAATTGGATGAATCCACGAAGGAAGTGACGCGGAAGAACCGGCTGTTTGTTTGCTTCGTTGACGAAGACCATGAGTTGCGAAATTCCGGTGTTGAACTGGATATTCGCGAAGTCTTCCGTGACCTTCTTGACCGTCTGGTGGTACGTCCGCTCGAAGTCAGCATCGACTTCCGTGACGTCTTGAATGTCTGCTGTCCGTTCGAACAAGCGCCAGACACGATCGAGGAAACGACGCGCCCCGTCAAGACCGTTCTCAGACCAGGCAACTGATGCATCGAGTGGTCCCATGAACATTTCGTACAAGCGTAACGTATCCGCACCATGCGATTTAACGATTTCATCCGGATTAATGACGTTACCGCGTGATTTCGACATCTTCTCGTTGTTCTCTCCAAGAATCATCCCTTGGTTGTACAACTTCTGGAATGGTTCTTTTGTTGGTACGACGCCTGCATCATACAAGACTTTATGCCAGAAGCGCGCATACAACAAGTGGAGAACGGCGTGTTCCGCACCACCGATGTAAATATCGACTGGAAGCCAGTATTTTAATTTTTCTGGATCCGCGATCGCCTCTTCATTGTGCGGATCGATGAAACGAAGATAGTACCAGCAGCTTCCGCCCCATTGTGGCATCGTATTCGTCTCGCGACGCCCTTTCATTCCTGTTTCAGGATCCGTGTAATCCAACCAGTCTTCCGCAAGCGCAAGTGGTGATTCGCCTGTACCAGACGGTTTGATTTCCGGAATGATTGGAAGTTCAAGCGGTAACTCCTCTTGACTGAGCGTCTTCATCGAACCATCTTCCATATGAACGACTGGAATCGGCTCGCCCCAATACCGTTGACGACTGAACAACCAGTCGCGGAGACGATACGTGATTTTCTTACGTCCGACTTGATTCGTTTCGAGTTCAGCAATCATCGTCTCGATTGCTTCTTGTTTTCCAAGACCATCAAGCATATGCGAGTTGACGTGTTCGCCCTCTCCTGTATAGGCTGCTTCATCAACGTTTCCACCCGCGACGACTTCAACGATTGGCAAGTCGAATTGTTTCGCGAATTCATGATCGCGCTCATCGTGTCCTGGGACCGCCATGATTGCACCCGTTCCGTACGAAGCAAGGACATAATCAGCGATCCAGATTGGAAGACGATCACCTGAGATTGGATTGACGGCGAAAGCACCCGTGAAGACGCCTGTTTTTTCCTTCGCTAAATCCGTCCGCTCGAGGTCCGACTTCGTTTGGACTTGCGAAATGTACGTATCGACGGCTTCCTTGTGATCCGCTGTCGTGATGTCAGCTACGAATGGATGCTCCGGCGCAAGCACGAGGTACGTCGCACCAAAAATTGTGTCCGGACGTGTCGTAAAGACCGTGACTTGTTTTTTGTGTCCATCAATCGTGAAGTCGATTTCAGCACCTTCTGATTTTCCGATCCAGTTCCGTTGCATCTCTTTGACAGAATCCGGCCAATCAAGGTCATCGAGATCTTCAAGAAGACGATCCGCATATTCCGTGATTTTCAAGACCCATTGACGCATCGGGACACGCACGACCGGATGATTTCCGCGTTCAGATAATCCGTCGATGACTTCTTCATTCGCAAGAACGGTTCCGAGTGCTGGGCACCAGTTGACCGCGACTTCGTCCACGAACGCAAGTCCTTTTTCATACAACTTCGTAAAGATCCACTGTGTCCATTTGTAGTACTTCGGATCTGTCGTGTTGATTTCACGATCCCAGTCATAGGAGAATCCAAGTTCTTTCAACTGACGCTTGAACGTCTCGATGTTTTTCGCTGTGAATTCACGTGGGTCATTCCCTGTATCGAGGGCGTATTGTTCTGCTGGTAATCCGAACGCATCCCATCCCATCGGGTGCAAGACGTTGTATCCTTGCATCCGTTTCATCCGTGCGAGGATGTCGGTTGCTGTGTAGCCTTCCGGATGACCGACGTGAAGTCCGGCACCTGACGGATACGGGAACATATCAAGGGCATAAAACCCTTCTTTTTCTGGATCTTCTGTCGTGACGAAGGCGTTTTCTTGATCCCAACGCGCCTGCCATTTTAGTTCGATTTCGCGATGATTGTACGGCATGTCTTTTCCTCCTCTAATCTAAAAAAACCGGTCCTCCGTCCCTAGGAATAGGGACGAAAGACCGGTTTGGCTTCCGCGGTACCACCCACGTTGTCTGTCTATGACAGACCGCTTGATTCACGGATAACGGTGTGAAAGACCGGATTCGCTACTACGACTTCACGAATCGTGCTCCCTGACGAGTTCACGGTTGTTACCGACTGGTTCGCACCTTCCACCAGCTCTCTTGACGGCACCTTTCCCCTACTACTTCAGTTCCATGCAATTGACTATCTTTTCCTAGTGTAATCTGTTTCTTCCTCAAGCGTCAACGCTTCCGTAAAATTTCCTCGATTTCTGCATGCGATCGCGCTACATGATCCGCTTGTTCTAGACGTTGCATCGGCATCCGATCATCGAGAAGCGCAATCACTTCCATACCTGCTGCTTTAGCGCCGATCATCCCGTTCGCAGCGTCTTCAATGACGAGACAATCTTCAGGTGCGTGCCCGATTCGTGATGCTGCAAGATGAAAAATCGCAGGATCAGGCTTTGAACGCACGACTTCTTCCCCACTGACGTAATGTGTGATTGGAAGCTCATAATGACGGATGACGCGTTCGATTTTTTGAAGCGAACTCGAGGAGGCGATCCCGATATCGTAATCAAGAGACGCCGCTTGTTCAATGACTTGTCTGACTCCCTCTTTTAACCCACACTCCTCCGGTTTTGCATGAATTTGAAACAAGCGATGTTCTTCCTCAAGTAACGCACTCGCTGTTTCTGGAAGGTCGTGTTGCGCGACAAGTTCTTCCCACATCTCATCTCCTGTTTTTCCCATGAACGTCGCATACTGAACTGGATCGAGCGGAATCGATAACGTTTTGAACATTTGCTGATGGACCTCAAAGTAGCGGATTTCACTATCTAAGATGACCCCATCCATATCAAAAATAAGACCTCGTTTTTTCAAGACACATCCCCCTTAATTGATCTATCATGATTTCAGCATATCAAAAAAACGACTACACGATGTAGTCGTTTCGCCTTCTTCATTTAGTTACTGTTTAACTTGTCGCCATTTGGACACTGGTTTGTCGGTAAGCCGGAAAATAATCTGAATCAGCATCTGACCCGTATCGTATACATAACTGATCGTATACGGCTGGTTGAAGAATCGATTTTCCTTGATGATACTCAAATAAACGATACCCGGTGTAACGGCATTTACTCTCAAAGAGACTATCCCGTTCTTGATATCCACCCCCGAGATGTTGTTCGACGAGACCGCGTGCTTTCGCCTGAAGAATCGCTTCGTACTCGAGTCGCTGATTCGGGAACATCTTCGCTTCGTCCCGCTTACAACCAATCAAATGACCGTGGGCATATTCTTTTCCGAGCAATACGAAGTATCCACCAACAGGTTCTCCGTCGATTTCCGCAATCAGTAACAATGGCTCACAGAGTGGATTTGCTTCAAATAATTGTTCAAAATAACTGTCCGTAAAATAGTAATGAGCCGAAGCATTCTTTCGGTCCATTGTTTCATGATACAACGCTACAAAGACAGGTAGGTCGTCTCGTGTTCCTGTTCTAACGGTTAAAGGAGAGGCAAGCGACTTGCGAATCATACTTCTTGTCTTCTTATGAAATGTCTGCATGATGTCCTCTAGTGAAGGTCGTAAATCGATACTCGTTGTATGACGGATGAAGGAGACTTTCGTCCAATCCCGCATGAAGCGTTCATTACCCGTCAATGGATTAAAGCGAATCATTTCCGAGACGATCGCTTCTCGCTCTGCCCATCTTTCAAACAATAAGCGTGCATGCTGCATTTCAGTCGCAGTCAGTTGACCGATGATTTCCGGTCCACCATAGCCATACGGCGTGATGAGATCCGAATAAGGCGTATCAAAAATCCGGCGCTTCAAAAAGGGATAGAACAGGGTTCCTGCATCACCTTCATAACGGAATAGCACCGCTTGCTCAGACGGTCTAGCGTTGAGCGTGACGTATTGGTGACTGTAGAAGATATCAAGAGGCTGTTGCTGTACGTGTGTCGTCCAAGTTGCGGCATCTGTGATGAATTGACACCTTTCCATTCGTGCACCTCCAGTCAAAAAGAAGCAACGTTCATATGACCTTTCTTTTTCAAGTTCTTGATTAGAAAGTACCCGTTTCTTTGCCGAAATATTCCATATTATTAAATGTTTATTTTATGATTTTCTAACGAATGACGTAACAAAAGACAGCGGTCATAATGTCCGCTGTCTTACAGATGATGCTCATGATGTGATTTTTGGAATAGCACGAAGGAAGACGACGCCCGCTAACAGAATCAATCCAATTAATGTCAAGAAGACCGCTGACATACCTGATACATCGTAGATCAACCCTCCAACGGTCGGACTGATCATCCGCCCCGCTGAAGCAGCAATATTGACGTACCCTTGGAATTCTCCTTCTTTTCCGATCGGCGCGAGTCTCGCTGCCATAGCAGGAACTGCTGGCCAGATGAACATCTCACCAATCGTCAGGATGATCATCGCGACGAGGAACATCTTGAAGCCGCCTGCGAACGGAACGATCAGATAAGACAAGAGGAAGATTCCTGTACCGGTCATCAATTGTCGCTTTAAGTCATCTCCAAACCAACGAAGAATTGGTGTTAGTAAAGGTTGTGCGAACACGATGAGTGCTCCGTTGATCGTCCAAAGAATCGAGTACTCGGAAATCGTGACACCGAGCGATTTCGTGTGTACGGCAAAGGTTCCTTGCCATTGCACATAAACGAACCAAAGTAAGGCATAACCAATCGAGACGAGCAACATCGTCCGTGCCGCACCGCGTGCAAGGGGTGTGCGTGTCGTTTCGATTTCGTCATGCGCCGCATGCATCCGCGCCGGTGCCTGAATCCAGGACAAACCAACGAACAAAATGATGGCAAAGGCGATGTAGAGGACGAGATTGGCGATGAAGATGTACTGAATCGAAAAGGCAGCGATTTGACCACTGACTGCTGTCCCGAGCGCTACACCGACGTTTTGTGCGACATAGATCGCATTAAAGGCACGGCGCCCGCCTTCCGGCCAGATGACACCCGTCATCGCGTAGATCGTCGGAAAAACCATCCCACCGACGAATCCAATCAATCCAAGCATCGCGACGTATCCGAGGTACGTCTGATGAAATAGCAACAAGCCGACGGAAGACAGGACAAGTCCGATGACACTGATGACAAGCGTCTTCTTGCCACCGAGACGGTCAAACGCTTTTCCACCTAAGTAGTTTCCGACGATTGCTAAGGCCGAGTTGACGAACAATGCCATCCCTGCTTTTGTCATCGACTCTCCTAAATATTCATGAATATATAATGTATTAAACGGCCATAAAAAAGAGGATCCCGTCGTATTGATGGCCATCGCAAGGACGAGGATCCAGACCGCTTTTGGTAATTTTGGCATACCTGTGGTCCTCCTATTTCATTCTCAACCTTGCCACTTTACGCAATCCGTCCCCTAACTGTCAAGCCACTTCGCTTTTCGTCAACGAATCAAAAAATGATATAATGCAGAAAGAATCTTGCACATACTGAACCATTACTAGAAAAACAGACTATAGGAACAGGAGTCTATGCCATGTCACTTGCCCGTGTACTATCTTATACGAAACAATTACTCGAGTCCGTTATCGAACCCGGAGACTGCGTCGTCGATATGACTGCCGGAAATGGACATGATACACAGTTTTTAGCAGAACGCGTCGGTCCAGAAGGAAGGGTTCTTGCGTTCGACGTCCAGGCACAAGCCATCGAGGAATCGACGCGACGTCTCGACGAAGCCGGAATGTTAGCACGCGTCGACCTTTATCATGAAAGCCACATCCATGTCGGTGCCCGTCTTTCGGACGAACAACGTCCTGTCCGCGCCGGTGTCTTCAATCTCGGATACCTGCCTGGAAGCGACAAATCAATCACGACGACAGGAGAAGAGACGCTCGAAGCACTCGATGCCCTCCTCCCGGTCCTCGCTCCCGGCGGTCTTGTCGTCCTCGTCGTCTATCACGGTCACCTGGAAGGAAAACGGGAACGCGACGCTGTCCTCGATTACGTCACAGCCCTTGATCAGCAAGATTATGCCGTTCTCCAGTACCGTTTCTTGAATCAACAAAATCATCCCCCGTTCATCATCGCGATCGAGAAAAAAGTACGAGGATGATGGGACACAAAAAAGTGATGCCCTTTTTTAGAGGCATCACTTTTCAGATTGTAGACAAAAGGGCTGACGCCAAAAAAATGACGCGCCTTTTCACGCCCTTTCCTCAGGCGAGACACAAGCCAGAGCGACCCTGCAGCGAAGCGGCGCGATGCTTGTCCTTGGAAAACGATGCGAGACGAACAAAAAAGCGCAATCCTTCTCATTGGAGAAAAATAGCACTTTATCTTCAGTCTTAAGTGATGCCCCTTTTTAGAGGCATCACTTTTGTTATTTCATTCTTCAACAAGCTTAAAGAACAACATTAATTTTTCTGCAAACCGTGTGTTCAACCGTTCGAAACTAAAATGTGGAAAACCGTGTAGACGTTGTAAGTAAATCTGATCGCCACCCATTTTCCGGCATACTTCAAGCGTCAACTTGACGTCCGCGAACTGATCGTCTGGTGCATAAAAACAAGCCAAATTCACACGCGGCAGTTTTTTTCGTTCCTCGTCATGTACGACGATCTCTTCTTCGATTTCCCGGTACTGCGCATAGGTCAGTTCACCGATGCGAACGGTATCTTCCGTACTTTGACCAAACGGCAACGTACCGAGTGGTGCATCGGGCCGGAAACGATCGAATGCACTCGCGAAGACTTGTTTGACGCCTCCGAGTTGTTTCGAAGGGTGCCAATCAAACAACGGTGAAATGAACGCAAGGCTTGCGACCGGTAATTCATATTCTTGCAACAGGCGATTAACGACGAGTGCGCCCATGCTACAGGCGACGATATGAATCGGTAGCTTGCGTTTCCCGGCTTCACGTAATGCTTCTTTTAACAGTTGACCATGCTCTTCAAACGAGATGCGACGTGGTGCGTCGACAAGTAATACTTCATACTCTCGTTCGAGTACCCGAATCAAGGCTTCACTCGGACGGGCACGCAGTTGTAACGGATAGACTAATACGATGATTCCTGTTGGTTGTTCAACCACAAACTCACCTCTTCACTTCATACTTCCTTTTTACGATACCTTATTTCAAACGCACACGAAACCGTCCCAAGACGGATTTCATGAGGCGACATGGCGAAGACGAATGACAGATTCTACTTGCCCAAAGACTTCTTCCGTCATCTCACTGAGTTCTTCAAAACCGAATGAGGTTAAGAACTGACGTGCTTTATAGTTACGTGCCTCCACGTATACTTCGAGTGGGACGGCTCCTTGTCGTTCGAGTTCACGGATCAGCCGTCGTCCGATTCCGTTTTGCTGATATTTCGGCAAGACGTACAGACGAATGATCTCCCACGTTCCCTCAACATCAACAGCATGAATGAAACCGACGATTTCCTCATCGATGATTCCGACATAAAAATACTCTCCCCGTGCTTCTTCCGCCGTCCGGATCGCACGAACGACTTCTTCTTGCGGATACGCCTCCTGCACGAAATGCGCTTTCGAACGTTCGGAATAGATTTCTGCATACGTATCCAACCAAGATGTGACGGCAATGTCATGAATACGTCCTGCATCAGCTGGAATAGCTTCGCGTATTTCCATAATCGGAACCCCCCTTTGTATTCATACGAATCGACTCATGTACTTTTACCCTCTTCTAGAAAAAACATTCGTTTCCTGCAAAGTTCCACGGAAACAAAAAAGTCCGAAAACCCGCGTAGGGTTTTCGGACTTTTTGATTATGCGAAACGTTTTGCTTGTTCTTCAAGAACTGCTGCTTTATCTGTTTGCTCCCATGGAAGCTCAACATCTGTACGACCGAAGTGACCGTATGCAGCTGTTTGACGATAGATCGGACGACGGAGATCAAGCATGTTGATGATTCCAGCCGGACGAAGATCGAAGTTTTCAGCAACCAATTCGACGAGTTGCGCTTCAGGAAGTTTTCCTGTACCGAATGTGTCAACCGCGATTGATACTGGGTGCGCGACACCGATTGCGTACGCGAGTTGAACTTCTGCTTTGTCTGCAAGACCTGCAGCAACGAGGTTCTTCGCGACGTAACGTGCTGCGTATGCAGCTGAACGGTCGACTTTTGTTGGATCTTTACCTGAGAATGCTCCACCGCCGTGGCGTGCGTATCCACCATACGTATCAACGATGATCTTACGACCAGTTAATCCAGCATCTCCTTGTGGTCCGCCAATGACGAAACGACCAGTTGGGTTGATGAAGAATTTCGTTGCTGCGTCGATGTATTCAGCCGGGATAACCGGTGTGATGACGTGTTCTTTCAAGTCAGCTTGGATTTGCTCAAGCGTGACTTCTTCTGCATGTTGTGTCGAGATGACGATCGTATCGACACGAACCGGCTCGTTGTTCTCGTTGTATTCGACCGTGACTTGTGTTTTTCCGTCTGGACGAAGGTAGTCGAGTTGACCGTTTTTACGCACTTCTGCCAAACGGCGTGCGAGACGGTGTGAAAGCGAGATTGGAAGTGGCATGAGTTCTGGTGTTTCTTTCGTTGCGTAACCGAACATGAGACCTTGGTCTCCTGCACCGATTGCATCGATTTCTGCATCAGACATGCTACCTTCACGTGCTTCAAGCGCTTGGTCGACACCAAGAGCGATGTCTGCTGATTGCTCATCGATTGATGTCAATACAGCACATGTGTCCGCGTCAAAACCGTATTTCGCGCGTGTGTAGCCGATTTCACGAATCGTTTCACGGACGACTTTTGGAATGTCGACGTAAGTCGATGTCGTGATCTCACCTGCAACGAGAACGAGACCTGTTGTAACAGAAGTTTCTGCTGCAACACGTGCGTTTGGATCCGCTGCGAGGATTGCATCAAGAATTGAATCCGAAATTTGGTCACAGATTTTATCTGGATGACCTTCAGTGACTGACTCCGACGTGAATAGTCGGCGATTAAGGTTTGTCATGTATGACCCTCCCAAAAAAGAATTTGACGGTGTACTCATTTCCCCTAGTTGAGTGGGACGGTAAAATGAAAAAAACCTTTCCAAGTCCAAAAAATGGTCAGGGAAAGGTTGTGCGTTCTTCCTTTACCCTCTTATCGTTCGAAGTGTTTACTTCGCTTCAGGAGAGCACCTTTTCCCTCATTAATATGTGAATTAATGTAGGACGGTTGCCGGGTTTCTTCGGGCCTTGTTCCCTCCACCTGCTCAGAATAAGAGTATCCGTTACGAATTACATGATATAAAGTTGTACCTACTCTGTCAAGCAAGGTTTCAAATTCTAGTCGAAACTTTTTGAAAGAGATGTTAAACTGTTAATGCTGAAAGCGTTTCCAGATAAATAGAAATCAGCACCAGAAAATGATTGCTCTCTCTTTAGTATGTCATATATAATAAATGTGTCATACTAAATACAGTGAGCCAAAACCAACGTAGGGGAAAGGTGGGGTCAGGATGCCGATGACGGTCCTGAATATCGAAGAACTACTCAAGAAAGAGCATGTGTTCAAACAACTATCTGTTGCTGAACTTGTCGAACATGCGATTCGAAACGAAGAAGGTGTCCTTGCTGAGAACGGTGCATTATCTGTAGAAACGGGGAAATTTACAGGTCGTTCACCAAAAGATAAGTTCATCGTCCGTGATTCTTCCTGCGAGTCTCACATTGATTGGGGGCATGTCAACCAACCAATGGATGGAGACAAATTTGAACAATTGTTGCAAAAGGTTCTTCGTTACATGAACGAAGCCGACCAGCTCTACTACACAGAAGCTGCTGCTGGAGCAGATACGCACTTCACCCTTCCGGTCCGTGTGCTCACACAATACGCTTGGCATAACCTGTTTGCCAAACAACTCTTTTTACGCGAGTATCCTGAAGTGGCTGCCTTCGAACCGTTCACGGTCGTCTATGCGCCACATTTCAAAGCAGATCCTGCCGTTGACGGAACGAACTCCGAAACGTTCATCGCGATGTCGTTCGAACATCGGATCGTCCTGATCGGTGGAACGGAATACGCGGGAGAAATCAAAAAATCGATCTTCTCCGTCATGAACTATCTCTTGCCACAAGAAAATGTCCTTTCGATGCACTGCTCGGCAAACGTCGGACACGAAGGCGACGTCGCCTTGTTCTTCGGTCTATCCGGTACTGGTAAGACCACCCTCTCAGCAGACGATAGCCGTCAATTGATCGGAGACGATGAGCATGGTTGGTCGCACGACGGTGTCTTCAACATCGAAGGTGGATGTTATGCAAAGACCGTTAACTTATCACGCGAAAAAGAACCGCAAATCTTTGACGCGATCCGTTTCGGAACCGTCCTTGAAAACGTCGTGCTCGACGAAGCCCGTCACCCTGATTACGATGACACATCGTTGACGGAAAATACGCGTGCTGCTTATCCGATCACAGCGATTGATAATATCGCTGTTCCTTCACGTGCTGGTCATCCGAAGACGATCGTCTTCTTGACGGCTGATGCGTACGGTGTTTTGCCTCCGATCAGTAAATTGACGAAAGAACAAGCGATGTATCACTTCCTATCAGGATATACATCAAAACTCGCCGGAACAGAACGCGGTGTCACGGAACCGGAAGCAACATTCTCAACATGCTTCGGTTCACCGTTCCTTCCACTGATGCCTGAAAAATATGCGACGATGCTCGGCGAATTGATTGATCGTCATGGTGTCACTGTTTATCTCGTCAACACAGGCTGGACAGGTGGTGCTTACGGAACAGGTAGTCGTATGAAGCTATCGTATACACGGACGATGGTCAATGCTGCCGTCAACGGCACACTCGCAACGATTCCAACAGAAGAACATCCGATTTTCGGACTTCATATGCCACTTGAAGTTCCAGGTGTTCCAAGCGAGTTACTCAATCCGGTACGCGTCTGGTCGAATCCGGACGAATACGACACACAAGCGCGGTCGCTTGCTGAGAAATTCCAACACAATTTCCTTCGCTTCGAAAGTGCGACGGATGCGATCAAGTCAGCTGGTCCACGCCTATAAAAAAAGAGCCTTCGGGCTCTTTTTTTATGTTTAGAAATCGGTACATCTCTTAAGAAAATCAATTCATGGTCAACAAAAAAAGAATGATGCGTCACACGCAACTCCTACAGGAAAAAGCGCATTTATGCGCTATCAGAGACAAACAAGACCCGCTTTCCTGCTGGAATGAAGCAGGAAAACTGGCTTGTGTCTCGCCTGAGGAAAGGGCGTGAAAAGACGAGTCATTCTTTTTTGAGTCAGCCCCTTCATTTTCACTCTAAAACAGAATCCGTTTTTTCTTGAAGATGTGTTTCTTTTTGTTTGAGCCATTCCTGACTTTCTGCTAGTAGCGCATAGGCTCGTGGAAGTGAGACATCTAAACGTTGACTGAGCAGTTCGAACTGATCGAAATCACCGCGATCTGCACTGATCGCAAGCACTAAACAATCCCGAAACGGATGATCTTTTCCTTGCAGAACGATCTTCAGAGAATCTTCAATTGGCAGTTGGTCGATGATGTCGTCGATATCCACAGATAACAGCGCATCTATGTGTGATAACAGACCGATCATATAAGCACTCTCCGGCTTTAACGTACACGTCTCTTTCGCAAATAACTCACAAAGTTTTGCGCAGTGCAAGGAAGACCGAAGTAACTCATTTGACCATTCGTAAGGACTAGCAAGCTTCATCTCACGCAAGACGATTAACGAAATCCAGCTTTTGAGTTGTGAGAAGCCAAGTAGTGAAATGGCTTGTCGAACAGAGCTGACTGTATTGCGTAATCCCATTCCCGGAGAATTGATCAATTGTAGTACTTGAATACTGATATAAGGATTTGCTTCGATCTCATCAATGACCTCATCGTATTTTTCATCCGTATCGAGCCATTTTAGCATCTTCAGCAATACCGGCAATTGAGGAGGGACAGCTTTTCCCTTCATCAACATTGGCTTAGCGTAAAAATAGCCTTGAAACCAGTCATATCCCATGTCAAGACAACGTGTATGATCCTCATGTGTCTCGACTCGTTCGGCAAGCATCTTGATGTGGGGATAATTACGCCGGACGATATGCAGGATCGCACTTTGCTCGCGAGTAGGAATCGCCTCGATGTCGATTTTAATTAAATCAATTAGCGCGAATAATTCTGTTCCATGTTGACGAAGTAAATCGGTCACAAAATCATCGAGTGCTAGTGTAAAACCTGCTTCTTTCCAACTGTGCAACACAGATAACATCTCTGTATCGATATCAACAGTTTCTAAAATTTCGATAACGAACCGTTTTGGATCTAAATAGTGAATCAGATCACTTTTCAAGAGATCCGCTGTAAAGTTGACGAAAAGTTTTTTACCTTCAGCGACATGCTCTACACCCATATGAACGAGTGTATTCGTTAAAACATCCATCGTCGCTAGATCACCGTCGAATACATTCATTTGTTTGACGGAACGATACAGTAACTCGAATGCATCAACTGCTCCGATTCGGTCAACGATGGGTTGACGTGCTAGTAAGATATCCATCGTCCTCCATCCCCCTCTACATTACTCATATGGTTCTAATTATATCAAAATTTATTTTTCAGGAAGTTTATTGTTTTTTACAACGAATCAATATTCTTTTTTTCCCATTATGTATGTAAGTTCAATTTTTCAGATGACAAAAAAACCGATACGACATTCATCGTACCGGCTAAATTATCGATTATAGATACCAGTCTCAAACCAATTCAACACATTCCGTGTCACACGCAACTTGTCATGAATCGGAAATTGATGGGCATAGGCATAAGTCTGAAGCGTCGTCTGCTCAGGATGACGTGCAGCATAAGCGGTTGCGTGTCGTAAACGAACGTTCTCGTCGTATGCACCGTGAATCAATAATACTTCACCTTGAGGTTCGACATGGAGCGGCGAGCGAACCGCGTATTCATCAGGAACCGTGTCTGGTGTACCTCCCGTGTATCGCCGCAGCATCTTTTGCATCGTCTTCTGCTCTTCATACGTCCACGTCAACTCCGTCACCCCTGCCCAGGACACCGTTCGGGCGACTGGACGGTGATGCGCAAGGAGCAATGCCATCTGTCCACCACGTGAAAATCCAAATGCGTGAACATGCGAGACACGTTGCTGCAACCAGTCAAAGGCACTGCAGGCGTCTTCGATATCATGATGTCCAAAGTCTTCTTTTCCCGTACCGCCTAGATTCCCTCGATAGAAAGGTGCCATGACAAAAAAACCTGCCTGTGCGAACGCGAGCAGTCGTGTCGGTCGGACCATTCCGATCGAACGCGTTCCACCACGCAAGTAGAGAATTCCCTGACCGTTCGCGACTTGCGGGAGTACGATATAGGCACCGACCCGTTCTCCGTCCGCTGTGGTATAAAACATCCGAAACGTCCGAAACGGACCTTGCCGCGGAAGTTCAAACCAATCGGCGTTCGCTAAGTACACGGAGCGTCTCCGGAAGGACACGGTCCTTCATCATAAAGCTGTATTGTCGATTCGTATCGAGACGATCAGGGAGTTCCTCGAATAGAAAAGCACCATCTGTTTCATCCACGGCAAGATGAGACGACAATGATCCGATTTGCGCGAAATAGATGTTTTTGATGATCGTATCGCCTTTTCCGGCAACACGATATTGTCCGACATATGAGAGAGAATCGATTTTCCCACCCGTCTCTTCCATCACTTCACGACGTGCGGCTTCTTCTGCCGTTTCACCCGGTTCAACCTTTCCACCAGGAAATTCGTAACCACGCTGCTTATGATGGGTCAGTAACCATTTTCCTTCGTACACGGCAATGACCCACACGTGCAAAGGACGATCCGAGAACGGATGGTCATCAAAACTTAACTCTACTTGATTTTGATAATAATCCAAGAATGTAATCACGTACGTGCACCTCATTTCTTCTTCTAACTTCACTTTACCTGTTTCACGGGTATTCTAAAAGTGAAAACGCTAGGATTACCTGTAAATCTGGAAAATGATAGCCTACTATCATCCGGTAAACACAAAAACAGCCGATGTTCCACTAGGGAACGATCGACTGTCGTTTTACATTACTTCAAACGTGCTTCGAGTTCTGCTTTTTCTGCTTCGAATCCTGGTTTCCCAAGAAGAGCGAACATGTTTTTCTTGTACGCTTCGACGCCTGGCTGATCAAATGGGTTCACTCCGAGGAGGTAACCACTCATCGCACAAGCTTTTTCGAAGAAGTAGAACAGGAATCCGAGGTGATACGGTGTCATCTCTGGAAGTTCGACTGTCAAGTTCGGTACTTGTCCGTCCGTGTGCGCAAGCAACGTACCTTCTGCCGCTTTATCGTTGACGAATTGAATTGACTTACCTGCAAGGAAGTTCAATCCATCGAGATCCTGAGCATCTTCTTCAACAGTCAACGCATGACGCGCTTGACCGACTTTGATGACTGTCTCGAACAGGTCACGACGACCTTCTTGGACGTATTGTCCCATCGAGTGGAGATCCGTCGAGAAGTCGACTGCTGCTGGGAAGATTCCTTTGAAGTCTTTTCCTTCTGACTCGCCGTATAATTGTTTCCACCACTCCGATACATAATGAAGTGCTGGTTCGTAGTTGACGAGAAGCTCGATCGTCTTCCCTTTCGCATAGAGCGCATTTCGTACGACCGCGTATTGATACGCTTCGTTGTCAGCTAGGTTTTCGCTCGCATAGCGCTCTTGCGCATCACGGGCACCTTGCATCAACTCTTCGATTGAAATACCAGCTGCTGCGATTGGTAATAGACCAACCGGTGTCAAAACAGAGAAACGACCGCCGACATCGTCCGGAATGACGAATGTTTCATATCCTTCAGAGTCTGCGAGTGTTTTTAATGCACCACGCGCTTTATCCGTCGTTGCATAAATCCGGTGTTTTGCTTCTGCTTTACCGTATTTCTCTTCCATGAACGATTTCAAGAGACGGAACGAAATTGCTGGTTCTGTCGTCGTACCCGATTTCGAGATGATGTTGACCGATACATCTTTTCCTTCGAGGACTTCGAATAAATCGTGCAGATACGTCGATGAGATATTATGTCCTGCATAGATGATTTGTGGTGCTTTGCGATCTTCTTTTGATAACAAGTTATGGAATGAGTGTCCGAGCATCTCGATCGCAGCACGCGCTCCGAGATATGAACCGCCGATTCCGACGACTAACAACACATCAGAATCCGACTTGATTTTTTCTGCAGACGCTTGAATACGTGCAAACTCCGCTTGATCGTAGTTCGTCGGAAGATCCACCCATCCTAAGAAATCACTTCCTGCGCCTGTTCCTGCATGAATCGCATGGTGAAGCGTCTTTACCGTTTCCGCCATATGATCTACTTCATGTTGACCTACGAATTGTAGGGCTTTCGAATAATCAAAACGTACTGTTGACATGCCATCGTCCTCCTTATTCATTCGCAACGAAATGCGACCTTCCTTTTCATTAAAACGCAAGAAGGAAGGTCGTTCAAGTCTTTTGTGAAATGAGTAGCAAATGTTACAGATTGTTATAGGGCAGCTGTCACGATTTGACGAACGTCTTCGTTTCCAAGTGATTTGAAGTTTCCGAAGTCGCCGCGTGTCATTGCTGACTTGACGATTGCGTCAACTGTATCTTCTTTGATGTCGTAATCAGCAAGACGATTCGGTGCACCGAGTGATGTCCAGAAAGCACTAATTGCGTCAATTGTCGCATGTGCCGCTTCCATTTCTGATTTACCTTCCGTATCAACGTTAAAGACGTTCTCACCGAGTGTCACGAAACGATGTGCATTTGATTCGTCAAGCACGTGGCGCATCCAGTTCGGGAAGAGGATCGCGAGTCCACCTGCGTGCGGGATATCGTGAACAGCTGAGACGGCATGCTCGATGTTGTGTGATGCCCAGTCGCCGCGTGCGCCCATTTGAAGGACACCGTTGAGTGCCATCGTACCAGCGAAGAGAATCGTGCCACGAAGTTCAACGTTCTCGAGATCGTTGACGAGTTTTGGTGCTGCTTCGACGACTGCTTTCATGACACCTTCTGTCATCCGTTCTTGGACCGGTGCATGCGCAGGGTGGAAGTATTGCTCGAGGCAGTGGCTCATCATATCGACGATACCGTAGATTGTTTGATCTTTTGGCACACTGACTGTGTACTTCGGATCAAGGATCGAGAATGTCGGGAATGTAAGCGGGCTACCCCAACCGTACTTCTCTTGTGTCTTCCAGTTCGTGATGACGGATCCTGAGTTCATCTCAGAACCTGTTGCTGCAAGCGTCAAGACTGTTCCGAATGGGATGACTGTTTCTGGTGTTGCTTTGCCGATGACGAGATCCCATGCTTCGCCTTCATAAGGAATACCAGCAGCAATCAATTTCGTGCAGTCGATGACAGAACCGCCACCGAGTGCAAGCAATGCGTCAACGCCTGCTTCACGTGCGATTTTGATACCGCGCTCTGCTGTCTCGATACGCGGGTTCGGTTCGACACCGTCGCATTCGACGTACTCGATTCCTGCCGCGTTGAGTTCACGTGTGACATCATCATAGACGCCATTACGTTTAATACTGCCGCCACCGAAGACGAGCATGACTTTCTTTGCACCGAGTGCTTCGAGTTGTGGTTTCAGTTGGCTGACTTGACCGTCACCAAAAATAAGTCTTGTTGGATTGCGATATTCAAAGTTTTCCATCTGTGTTGCCTCCTCAATAAGTAATGAACACCTTACATTATCCACACATTCCCCTTTCGCATCTAATTTAATGCTTATTCTATGTAAAAATCGCATAAAAAAAGAGAACCGACCGATGTCGATTCTCTCATGTGGCTTATTTTTGGAAGTTTGATTTTTCAATCCATTCTTCCAATTTACCTTTAAGAACGTTGAATCCAGGTGCTTCTTCTTGTTTGAAAGCAGGACCTGCATCGCGACGTCCAGCGTTTTTGCGTGGACCTTTCGCGCGTGCTTCACGTTTTGGAGCTTCCTGAGTTGCTTTGATCGAAAGCTTCATTTTTTTGTTAGCTTCGTCGATGTCGAGAACTTTAACAGTTACTTCATCGCCAACTTTTACGTAATCGTTGATGTCTTTTACGTAATCGTGTGAGATTTCTGAGATGTGGACGAGACCTTGTGTTTGCTCGTCAAGTGCTACGAAAGCACCGAAGTTTTGAATACCAGTTACTTTACCAGTAACGACTTGGTCTTTTTCAAAGTTTGCCATAATGTATACACTCCCTAACTAAATTCATCAACTTATAATAACACACTTTTCTTGTATCGTAAAAAATATTTTTGGAATTTGTTTATTTTTTATTTCACAAGGGAACATTTTAGTAGCAAGACTTCAAGTATTCCCCCTGATTCTGCCGAACTTTCCGAGTTCGGCCCTTTTTTTGTTCTTTTACTCAATTGACCTAAAAAACAGATACCGAAAAGTGATGTGAGCGACTTTCAAAACGCTCTAATAAAAACGGACAGTCTCGGTCTGCTCGCTTTCCGCGGACAAGCCCTCATGCCGCTTCAGATGCGTCGCATCTTCCAGGGTCATGATGACTTGTTTTTCCGCAGGAGTCGAGCAAGACCTCACCTGTCCTAGCGTAAAGGAAATCATGATGTGAAGCAATCACAATTTAAGACGGTTGATTAATTACTCAAAAATCAAATCGTAATTGACAATGACCGTTCACAAACGAACCTGAACGAAAGTGTTCTTCAATCCATTTATCGCGACGAAAATGTCCACGTACCAAATGAGCCGCTCGTTGATGCGGAGTAAGGATACACATTAGTAGTTACCTCCTTCCCTTTTAGCAGGGAAGAATGACTCGCAACATCAATCAAATAAAGTTTTACCTGAATACGCATATGTAGTATCGTATAAATTAAGTATTTAAACACTACCTCTATTCATGTTGTATTGGCGTACAACATGAGTGCAACGCGCAGTTGAAGGCCATTCTTCACTGCCGTACTAAGCAGTTGCGATTTCGCAGCTGCTTTTTTGTGCACTTTTCCGGACCACCTCCTTTGATATCTGAATTTTCGATTATTTCAACCGTTAGAAAAAGGACTAACTGAATAGTTTCAACAAAACTTTATCAGTTAGTCCTTTCCACATACCGTTCACTTCACTTACAGATCGTCAAATCCATTCGCATCGGTTACTTTCGCATACGAACGTGATTTTTGTTCGAAGAAGTCCGATTTCGTCGCGTTCATCGAATCATCTGAATACGCACGAATCCATGGCATGACGTCTTCGTCGTGCCCTTCATAGAGATCCGACAAACCGATGACGCGAAGGCGTTTGTTCGCGAGATATTTAACGTAATCACGCATCTCACTGACATCAAGTCCGTCTAAATCACGTAAAACGTATTCGCTCCACTCGATTTCAAGATCAACGGCACGCTTGAACGTGTCATAAACGAATTGTGTGAATGAGCCATCGGCATCAATTTCCGGATGCTCCGACAAGACAGCACGTAACAATTGGCTGATGAAGTACGAATGTTGTAATTCATCACGTTGAATATAACTGATCATCGTCGATGTTCCGACCATCTTTTGGTGACGCGCTAAGTTATAGAAGAAGGCAAAGCCCGAATAGAAGTTGATTCCTTCAAGAACGATCGAAGCAACGAGCGATTTCGCGAAGTTCTCTGGAGTCCGGTCATTTTGGAAATCTTCGTATAAATCAAGAATGAATGCATTACGCTTCATGACCATGTCATCGTCTTTCGCGATATCAAAAATCCGGTTTTGTTCAGCCAATGGAACTAAGCTGGATAAGACGTAGCTGTACGATTGATTATGCACGACTTCCTGTTGCGCGATGATCGCGAGAATCGCATGAACGGACGAATCCGACGTGAACATTGCCGATTCCAAGATATAACGTGTCTGAACCGAGTCAAGGATCGAGAGTAGCCCGATGATTCGTTTGAAGGCATCCTGTTCCCGTTCGCTTAATTGATTCCACTGTTGCATGTCCTTCGACATCGAGATCTCATCTGGGATCCAGAAGTTCGATAACAGTTGTTTGTAAATCGAATAAAACTGTGGATACGCAATGTCGTTCCAGTTGACGATGGCACTCGTTTCGCCACCGATGATCGCTGTCGCGCGATTTGGATGACGTGCATCAAGCAGTTTGATTTTTTGTAGCTGTTCCATGTGCTTCGACTCCTTCTTGCTGTAATTGAAGAATGGTCCGTTTCGTCCATTCCTTGACGAGATGTGGGCGATTGCGTGGTGACTGTTCGATTTTCAACAGTTCTCCAGCAAGCGGTACACCGAATTTCGAGAGATGATAGGCCATCTCATCAACGGCGCGACAATATTTGACGAACATCTTGTCCCCTGTTCCAAAAACAGCTGCCTGCGGAATCGCATGCGAACTCTCCTTTAGAACGGTTCTGAGACAATCGCGCATATCGTCGGGTAGTTGCCCATCTCCCCACGTATACGAACCAAAATAGACGATATCATAAGGCATTAACTGATACGTCGTCACTTCATCCGCAAACAACATCGTCGGCTCGATTCCCATCTCAGAACACGTCTTCGCGACGAGTTCTGCCACCTCCTCCGTGTTTCCACTCAATGACGCATATACGATTGCTGCCTTCATGATATCGTCCTCCTTATCTTATGATGAACACGATTCACATTCGTCGATTTCAACCGTCGTCGAACGCGTGTAGTAGATCGTCTTCATCCCGAGTTGCCACGCTTCCATGTGCATCTCGAGTAATTCTTTCGCCTTGACGTTATTTTTCACGTACAGATTGAAACTGATCGCTTGGTCGATGTGACGCTGACGCGAAGCATTTTGACGGATGCTCCATAACTGGTCGATTTCAAACGCTGATTTATAGAACCAGTTCGTTTCCGGTGTCAAATCTGGAACGGTGACTGGAATCTTATAGTTTTTCTTCTCTTCCGAGTAGACTTTTTTGTAGATTGGATCAATCGATGCCGTACTACCCGCAATGATTGCCGTTGATGAGTTCGGTGCGACTGCCATCAAGTATGCGTTACGCATTCCGTACGCCGTGATGTCGGCTTGGAGACGATCCCAATCGAGTTCATCCGTCGTTTTGTAGTGGCGACGTTTGATGTACTCTCCTGTTTGCCATTCCGAACCTTTGAAGAGACGGTACGCGCCTTTCTCTTTCGCAAGTTGCATCGACGCATCGATCGTCAAGTAAGCAATCTTCTCGTAGAGACGGTCTGCGTATTGTACCGCTTCGACCGATTCCCAACGGATGCCTTCGAGTGCGAGCAGATGGTGCCAACCGAACGTCCCAAGACCAACGGCACGGTATTTTTGATTCGTCAATTGTGCTTGCGGGACATCGATCGTATTCAAGTCGATGACGTTATCAAGCATCCGCATTTGAATCGGAATCAATCGCTCTAGGACGTCAGAACGAACTGCACGTGCAAGTGCGATCGATGACAAGTTACAGACGACGAAGTCCCCAGGTGTCTTCGTGACGATGATCTTACCGTCTTCCGTGTATTCTTCCGTCACGGTCGTCGGGCTCATGTTCTGCATGATTTCTGAGCACAGGTTTGACGAGTAGATCATGCCTGCATGTTTATTCGGATTCGCACGGTTAACGGCGTCACGGAAGAACATGTATGGCGTCCCTGTCTCAAGTTGCGAACGCATGTAGCGTTTGACGAGATCGATTGCTGGAACTGTTTTTTTGCTGAGGCGTGGCTCGTTGACACATGCTTCGTATCGTTCCGTGAAGCTGCCACCTTGTTCCGTCTCATCGAAGTAATCCTCGAGGCTAAAGCCCATGACTGTCCGAATTTCGTGTGGGTCAAATAAATGCCAGTCTTCTCGTGCTTCGACGGCACGCATGAAACGGTCCGGTAAGTTGACGCCTGTGAACAAGTCGTGTGTCCGAAGTCGCTCATCCCCGTTGTTGAGCTTCGCGTCCAGGAACTCGAGAATATCCTTATGCCAGATGTCGAGATACACCGCGATAGATCCTTGGCGCATACCGAGCTGGTCGACGCTGACTGCCGTGTTGTTCAATTGTTTCATCCACGGGATGACACCGCTTGAGACGCCTTTGAAGCCTTTGATGTCTGATCCGCGTGAGCGAATCTTACCCATGTAGACGCCGATTCCGCCGCCACCTTTAGAAAGTGTCGCCACGTCCGTGTTCGAGTCGTAGATGCCACGTAGCGAATCATCGACTGTATCGATGAAACATGAAGAAAGTTGACCGTAAGACTTACCAGCGTTCGAAAGCGTCGGAGTCGCAACTGTCATGTAGAGATTCGACAATGCCCAGTAAGACTCTTTGACGAGTTCTAAACGACGTTCTTTCGGTTCGTTCTGCATCAGTGTCATCGCGATGACCATGAATCGTTCTTGTGGTAGCTCGTACAAGTTTTTGACGTGATCACGTGCGAGGTACCGGTCTGCCAGTGTTCGAAGACCAATGTATGTGAACAAGTGATCGCGGGATGGATCGATCGTTGCCGACAGTTCGTTGATGTCTTCTTTCGAATACGCATCTAGTAAATGTTTCGTGAAGATGCCGATTTCTGTCAGTTTTTCAATCAGCGTATACAGCGAACCATACCGTTCTTCTGCTGCATATCCGCGGTTTTCACCTGCTTCAAGGTATAACCGATTTAAGTAAGTCGCTGTCGCTACGAATGTCCAGTTCGGCTCTTCTGCCTTTAACATATCGAGTGCGTGCATCGTTAACAGTTCATAGACTTGATCGGCTTGTAGGGATTTTCCTTCAAGCGCTCGGATGGCACGTTCAGTATAGCGGTCGATATCAAGCTCCGGATAAGTTTCCGTTGCTTGTCTAATCACGACATATACGTCTTCTATTGTCATTGCACCCTTAAAGATGCGTGCTGTATTCAGTGGAGATGCCACTATGAACCACTCCCATTCTCTATCGTTAAACAGGTTCGCATTACACAATGAAATACGCTAAACTAAAAAAAGACGTCCTACATATAGAAAGGACTCTACAAGTATCACTCTATATATAGACGTTTTAGCCGTTTTTAAACCTGTTAATGTACAAGATATAGGTTATCACTGAAATTCAAAAAAATAACCCCTTGCTTTGAAATTCAGGTCAAACAATTTAAAAAAGGCATCATGACGCCTTTTGAGATATATTGAGATAGCGAGTAAAATGCATTATAAGGTCAAGTGAACCGTTAAAATAAAGATGGTCCATTTCTCCTACTAGAAGAAAAATATTCTCTTCGAATTTTCTGATATACTGAACGTATCGATCTTCCGTCTATCAGGAAGAAGGATTCCATCCATCTATCACGAAAAGACGGCATATACGTATGTACGTTGAAAGGAGCTTACCTCATGCAAGTCGATTACACACCAAATCCGAATTCCGTCAAAATCACGCTCGAAGAACAGCGCTTCGGTGCTAAAAGTACGAGTGTCAAAAAAGAAGATACACCTGAAGATGCGTTGCTCGCATCATTGATCGCCCTCGATGGCATCGACAATCTATTCGCTTACGGCGACTTCGTGACGGTTACGAAAGAACCAGAAGCAGAATGGAACGAATTGCTACCACGCATTGAAGCAAACATGTAAAAAACAAGAAGACACCTGTTCCTGGACAGGTGTCTTTGTTCAAGGAGCGATCACTGATGCCAACCGTATCCATCATCATTCCGACGTACAATCGTCCTCGTGAATTAGCAGAAGCGCTAGAAGCATTGACGCGTCAACACTATCAAGACTTCGAAGTCATCGTCTTAAACAATAATGGAGACGATGTCTCAGCAGTGACGACTGCGTATCAGGACCGTCTTCAACTAACCTATGTCGAGTTACCTGAAAACCATCATGTTCGTGCTCGAAATCATGGTGTCACGCTCGCTTCCGGTCGGTATATCTTACTTCATGACGATGACGACCTCTTATTACCGAGTCACCTCGAAGAAGCGGTCGGCGATCTCGAAGCTGGTGCCGACCTCACCTATACGGACGCGGAACTCTTTACGTATCGCTGGGATGAGGATCACCGGATTGCAATCGATTCTGAGCCATTCGCGTATCCGTACGATCCGGAGACGATTCGAGAAGACTCGACGTATATTCCGTCCGGGTCACTCTACCGTAAATCGCTCCACGATCAACTCGGTCCATTTGATGAGGACGTCTTCAACTACTGGGACTGGGATTGGATCTTACGCGTCGGCAAGGAACATTTAATACTGCACCCGGCGCGCGCGACCGTCTTATATGCTTTCAATCCGTCGGGTAATCATGAATCCGCGCGTCAGGATGCAGCGCGACACGTCTTTTTTGAACGCCTCGTTGAAAAACACCAACTTCCGACAAATGAAATGAAGAACTTCCATATCGTCCAGGCTGAGCGACGCGCACGATTGCGCCAGACCCGCCGTACCTTTAATGGTCAATTGACAGAAAGTGAGTGATCCCATGTACACCGAAAAACAACTCGAATTATTAGCATTATTAACACAAAATGGTCCGATGGACGTGGACTTGCTTGCGCAAATGCTCGACTGGGAAGCGTCAGAAGTAGCAGCTTCCATCGAGACATTCAAACGCGACGGTGTCCTACTCGGTTACACCGCTGTCATCGACTGGCAAAAGATTCATGCCCATCATGGCGTGACAGCTTTCATCGATGTCAAAGTCACACCGAAACGTGGACGCGGTTTTGACGAGGTAGCGGAGCGCATCCATCGTTTCCCGGAAGTGACGTCCCTTTATCTGATGTCGGGCGCATATGACTTACAAGTCGTACTTGATGGCAAATCGCTACAAGAAGTCTCTCAATTCGTTTCGGAAAAATTATCGACGCTCGACTCCGTCATCTCGACGACGACCCATTTCCGCTTGAAGACCTACAAGCACGATGGTGTTCTCTTCAGTCAGGATGATGACGACAAACGATTGAAGGTGTCTCCATGAAGTCTCTATCTGAACGTGTCGAACAGCTAGCCCCATCTGGCATCCGTCGTTTCTTTGATTTAGCAGGATCGATGGAAGACGTCATCTCCCTTGGTGTCGGCGAACCTGATTTCGTCACGCCATGGAATGTTCGCGAAGCGAGCTTCGCAGCACTCGAGCAAGGTTATACAGCGTATAGTGCCAACGCCGGTTTACTCGAGTTACGCCAGGAAATCGCACTTTACATGCAAGAAAAATTCGCCATCTCCTATTCGACGACGGAGGAGATCATCGTCACGACTGGAGCCTCAGAAGGACTCGACCTTGCGTTTCGTAGTTTGATCAATCCCGGTGATGAAGTCATCGTCGTCGAACCGGCATTCGTCTCGTATGCCCCTTTGATTGAACTCGCTGGTGGCATTCCTGTCGCCGCTGCGTGTCATGCAGAAGACGGTTTTGCGATTCAACCGGAAACGATCGAACAATTGCTGACAGATAAGACGAAAGCGATCATTTTCTGTTTCCCATCGAATCCGACAGGCTCGACGATGTCGCGCGATCAATTAGCGGACCTAGCGTTACTCGTCCAAAAGCATGATCTATATGTCATCAGTGACGAAATCTATGCGGAACTGTCCTACGAAACGGAAGCGATCTGCTTCGCGACCCTTCCCGGTATGCGAGAGCGGACGATCATCATCAACGGTTTCTCGAAAGCCTTCGCGATGACAGGATGGCGGCTCGGTTTCACTTGTGCGCCACCTGCAATCACACAATCGATGCTGAAGGTCCATCAATACGGGATGATGTGTGCCCCGACACTCGTTCAATTCGCGGGCATTGAAGCACTGCGTTCTCGTCATAAAACGGTCCCTGACATGGTGACGAGTTATCGTCAACGCCGGAACTACTTCGTTAAGGCGTTAAACGATGCAGGTCTCCCAACACACTTACCAGGTGGCGCCTTCTATGCCTTTCCGTACATCGGTCATACCGGACTGACGAGTGAACAGTTTGCTGAGCAACTACTACTCGCTGAGCGCGTCGCCGTCGTTCCAGGATCCGTCTTCGGAGCAAGCGGTGAAGGTTATGTCCGGGCAAGTTACGCGAGTTCGATTGAACAACTCCAAGAAGCAATCGCTCGGATTCAGCGCTTCATGAAAAAATGGCAGACTCAAGATGAGGCAGCATCGTCTCGTTCACATTAAAAATAAAAGGTTGACTCAAAAGTCAATCTCCACGAGATAAGGGTGGCAGAATGATAATCTGCCACCCTTATCTCGTAACAAAAAGAATGACGCGTCTTTTCATGCCTTTCCTCAGGCGAGACACAAGCCAGTTTTCCTGCTTCATTCAAGCAGGAAAGCGGGTCTTGATTGTCTCTGACAGCGCAAATGCGCTGTTTCCTGTAGGAGTGGCGTGTGACGGGTCATTCTTTTTTTGAGTCAGTTCCTTATTTATTTAATCGATATAGAGAACAAGGAACATCCGATGATCGTCTTCTGCGTGATACGGCGAGATTGGACCGAGTTGTGGCGCAAAGACTTCCAACCGATACGGTGAATCCTTGAAGTCAAGCGGTGTCCGCTCTTTGATCAAGCGCCCCATTTCGTCTGCTAGTTCTTTCACTTCAACCAAACTACGCGAGCGTTCCATCGGTGCTTCGAAGACGAATGCCTCGATCCCCTCAATCGACGCACATCGGAGGAAACGCCGGAGTGACGGTAATGCTGCTTCCATATTGTCCTCGATCGTTTGACTCTCCTCGTACACAGGGGCTCCCCAGAGGCGCGCATCACTTCCTGTCGCACTCCGGAAATGATCAATCGTCTCTTCCGTGATGGGATCACGCGTCAACGCGAAGCGTGTTTTATCCCGCTTCAGATTCTTTTCATTCGTCCGGTCGATTTCTGTCAGCAAATCAAGTTGAAGTGGTCGCGCTAACCGAAACAGTTCGCGTTGCAGACGTGCTAAGGAATGACCAATCGGAACAATCTTGTCTTTCGCTTTCGGCGGTTTATCGCCTTCATACCCGTTCATGACACGTGCGATTTGTCCGGTCTCATGCACGAGTCGATAAAACGAACCGTCCTGATCATCATTTGCTGTCCCGAGCGTCTCATGCTGTGCTGCAAGATCCGCCACGTATTGATTCGCAAGACAGGTCGAAATCATCAAGACGTCGACAAGCTCTGAGCGAAGGGCTTCTAAATCATTTTGTTCCAGTGCTTCTCCGACCTCACCGACTTCTTCCGTCAGGCGCGCGAGACCAGATAGCGGCCGAAAATAACCGCCGAGTGAGCGAATCGTCGCATCAACCTTTTGTTGCAGTGTCTTCATCTGTTCCATCTGTCTGACCCTCCACGATTGCTTGGCGTACGTGCATTTCTGTCTCTTGTTTGACGCGTTGCGTAAACGCCTGATTTTTCTTCCATTCTCGGATTCCGACAGATGTCGCAGCAATCAATGCAGCAATTAGTCCAATTTCTCTTTTACGCATCGAGATCTCCTCCTTTTGAATGACTCGTAACCTATCTAAACATGATATGATGATATCAATTAATTCTACATAATCCAGTAAGAGGTGTTGCTTGTGTCGACTGAACGTCTTTGGCAAATGGCCCGGTTCCTGACGGTGATCTTCGCCTTCTTAGTTGGTGGATGGTTACTCATCCGCCTCTCGTCCATTTTGTATCCGTTTGTCTTTGCGTTTCTGCTTGCCCTTTTGAGTCGACCGCTCGTCGATTTTTTCCAAAAGCGGTTACGAATCACTCGCGGATGGGGTGCGTTGTTGTCCATCATTTTGATCAGTGGCTTATTAGTTGGTTCGCTCGCCTTGATCATCATGCAGTTGATTCGCGGTCTTGTATTTGTCGCCAACCAATTACCGGCGCAAATCCAAGAGTTGAGCCTGTATTTTCAAAAGCTGTACAATGAAAAACTGGCACCCATCTGGAACGATGCTTCCGAAGCCTTACGCTCACTGGAGCCATCGCAACAAAACACGGTCCAAAACAGTATCCAATCACTCGGTAGTTCACTTGCGAGTGCGATTGGCGAAGGATCAAAAAGTATCGCCATGATGCTACAGACGGTCCTTGCAACGTTGCCATCGATTGCATTGATTTTCGTCATCGTCTTACTCGCTTGGTTCTTCATCGCAAAAGATTGGCACCAGTACGAGATGCGATTGAAACGTTATGAGATGCTTCCTTGGTTCGCTCGTTTCGAGTCGGTCTTCTTGAGTTTACGGTCTGCCTTGTTCGGCTATCTCAAAGCGCAGCTCACGTTGATCACGATCACGTTCTTCATCGTCTTGATCGGTTTGTTCGTCATTGGTGTCGAGCATCCGTTCGCAGTCGCTTTTATCGCTGCCTTTTTTGATATCTTGCCGTATCTTGGCACCGGTTCCGTCTTCCTGCCTTGGATTGCCTATTCGATCATCACGGGTGATACAACACTTGCGATTGGACTCGGGATTCTATACGCTCTCGTCATTCTGCAGCGTAACATCATGGAACCGAAAATCGTCGGCGATAATATCGGGATTCAACCCATCACGGCGTTGATTGCGCTGTTCGTCGGAATCAAATTCTTTGGTGTCTTCGGACTGATTCTCGGACCATTGATCGCTGTCATCTTAAAAGCACTCTACAACGCCCAGATTTTTCATTATATCTGGGACTTCGTCAAAGGATCACCCACACCATTTCGGTGAGGGTGATTTTTTTGGTACAGCTGCATATAACGGATATCCTTCCGGATCCACCGGTCGACTCGCCGGCAAATAATCACACGGAAAACGGGCGCCCGTCGCAAGCAGACAAGCGTCGAGCCAATCATCGACCGCAACATGCGACTGACGCTGTTCCCATAACGGCGGACAATCAAAACGCTCGAGCAATTCAATCCGTTCCGCAATGCCTTCGGTCGTCTTCTTTGAAAAGCGTGCCGGATGACCGGCGAGTCGCGCGAAACAGACTTCCGGATGGGCTTCAATCATCTCCGTTCGATATACGCTGCGGACTTCTCGGATTTTCGGTAATAGGTACCACGCTTGTTTCGAAAGCCCGATCCCCGCATGTTGTTTGGCTAAATCATTTGCTTCCATATAGGTAGAAGCTGTCAACGCACTACGAAACGGTGCATTAAAGACACTGCTCGTCCGCCCAGGTCGTAGCTCCAGTCGCAACAGTTGATCCGTTTCCCGTCGTCCTTCCATCAAGCCGATCGGCATATCGATCCAGATCCGGTCAGCTAGCGGAATCTGAGTAAGCGTCGGTTCGACGAATCCCGTATAACGACCATTTTCGTACATAACGACGACCCACCCCGCCTTTGCCGCATCAATTCCGATGACGATCATTCGTCTTCTCCCGGAAAGAACGCAGTAGTGATAAGACGGTGAAGATACCGATGAACGTCGCGAGACCGAGCGATAGACGGTCGCGCGCATCCATATACCAGACGATGGCAAGAATCGTCAACAAGACGCCGAGTAGATTCCAACGTCTCATTTTTCTTGCTCGACGAATCGATACAGACTACGAACCATAACGCCTGTCGCTCCTTTTGGACCAATCTCAGACGCTTGATTCTGTTCCGATGTTCCCGCGATATCGAGGTGTAGCCAAGGTGTGTCACCGACGAATTCGCCGACGAACGCACCACCGAAAATCATATGTCCCATGCGTCCCGGTGAGTTGTTCAAATCTGCGACTTCCGAACGGCGAACTTGTTTAATGAACGCATCGACATATGGCATTTGCCAGACCATCTCATTCGTCTCTTTCGTCACCTGTTCAAAGCGTTCGTAAAGTGACGCATCGTTCGTCAATGCACCTGTGATTTCTGTTCCAAGCGCAACAAGGACACCGCCTGTCAACGTTGCGAGATCGATGATCGCTTTTGGCTGGTATTCTTTGACGTACGTGACTGCGTCAGCAAGGACAAGCCGTCCTTCCGCATCCGTGTTCAAGACTTCAATCGTTTTTCCTGCCATCGACGTGATGACGTCATCCGGCTTGAAGGCATCCCCGGAAATCATGTTGTCGGTTGCTGGAATGACACCGATGACGTGAACATCTGGCTTCAGTTGACCGAGTGCTTCGAACAGTCCAAGAACGGCTGCTGCTCCCCCCATATCGCCTTTCATCCCGACGATCCCGTCTTTCGGTTTGATGGAATAACCACCTGTATCGAACGTGACTCCCTTCCCGACGACCGCGATCGGTGCTTCTGCTGATCCTTTATATTCAAGGACGATCAATTTCGGTGGAATGACGGATCCTTGGTTGACGGCAAGCAAGGCGCCCATCCCAAGTGCTTCCATCTCTTCCTTATCGATGATCCGGAGATCATGCCCATGACGCTCCGCGATGAAGCGTGCTTCATCCGCAAGCGCTGGCGCCGTCAAAAGATTCCCAGGCATCGTTACGAGACGACGCGCTAAGTTCGTCGCTTCAGCCAAGACCGTTCCGCGGCGTACGGCTTCTTCCTCTACAGGTAAGACCGTCAGTTGTAACGTATATGCTTTCGAAGGCGACGTCTTATAATGTTTGACCTCATATGTAGCGAGGGTGAATGTCTCGGCAATCAGTTCGACCGGTTGCCCTGGGAACGTTGTTGCGTCAACTGTGACATGTTCTAAGCGACGTGCTTTGACATGTTGTGCCGCTTTCCCGAGCAAGCGACGTAAATCGTCTTGCGCGAGCTGATCAACTTTCCCGAGTCCAACAAACAGTACACGTGCGACGTCGCCCGCTAACGTTGGCAATAGACGCAGTTCTCCTCGTTTCGTTGAGATATCGCCTTGACGAACCCACTCTTCTAGTTTGTCACCATACAGTGCTTGTAAACGTTCATCGAGCGGTTGATTTCCAGAAATCCCGACAACGAGTACATCTACGGATTGATTCGTTTGCATATAAAACTCCCCCTTTGACTAGTATCTATTAGTATGAAGTGTTTTCAGTCATTTTCCAACTGATAGCCTCTCGACTGACCGCAAACGCTTTCACTACTTCTGTTCGACAATTTGTCGAAATGCTTGGTTTCAAACAATTGTTGCCCGTTTCACAATATGATAGGATTATACAGGTGAAATGTTGAGACACTTCAAGAAACGATGCGTTTGCTGTTCCGAGAAATGTCTACGTTTTCATTCAAGGGAGAGTGCGCAGAAGGCTCGTTAAGAGAGAGGCGTTTATGGGTATCTATAGATAGCTAAGAAACGAAGTCGTCGCGTTAAAAAAACTTACTGAAAAGAGGGTAATGCACATGGCACAACATATCAAGGGAATTGGCGCTTCTGCAGGGATCGCGATTGCAAAAGCATTCGTGATGGAAACACCGGTCTTTGAGATTCCATCGCACAAAATCGAGGATGCAGCTGCGGAAAAAGAACGTTTCCAAGCAGCGATCGCAAAATCGAAGACAGAACTCGAAGTCATTCGTGAAAATACCTTACAAGAATTAGGTCCAGATAAAGCGGAAATCTTCTCGGCTCACCTTCTCATCTTAGAAGATCCGGAAATCGTCAGTCAGGTGAACGCAAAAATCGAGGACGAGCAAGCAAATGCTGCAAAAGCACTCGATGAAGTCGCAAACATGATGGTCATGATTTTCGAATCGATGGATAACGAATACATGCGCGAACGTGCAGCAGACGTTCGTGACGTCACGAAACGGACGATGGCTCACCTTCTCGGTATCACGTTCGTCACTCCAGCTCAAATCAACGAAGAAGTCATCATCATCGCGGAAGACTTGACTCCTTCGGATACAGCTCAATTGAACCGTAAATATGCTAAAGGTTTCGCAACGAACATTGGTGGCCGGACATCGCACTCTGCCATCATGTCACGTTCACTCGAAATTCCAGCAGTCGTCGGAACAAAAGTCGTCTTGACGGACGTTAAACACGGCGATCTTCTCATCCTTGATGGTGCAGAAGGTGACGTCATCGTCAACCCAAGCGAAGAGCAAGTTGCTGAGTATGAAGCAAAACGCGCAGCATACATCGCACAAAAAGAAGAGTGGAAAAAACTCAAGAACGAAAAAACAATGACGGCTGACGGTCATCACGTCGAGCTCGCTGCAAACATCGGTACACCAAACGATGTCAAAGGCGTTTTGGATAACGGTGCAGAAGCAGTCGGTCTCTACCGTACGGAATTCCTCTACATGGATGCAGAGACATTCCCAACGGAAGATGAGCAGTTCACAGCTTACAAAACGGTTCTCGAATCAATGGGCGATAAAAAAGTCGTCATCCGGACACTTGATATCGGTGGCGATAAAGAATTGTCGTACCTTGATCTCCCACACGAGATGAACCCTTTCCTCGGTTACCGTGCGATCCGTCTCTGTCTCGATCAAACAGACTTGTTCCGTACACAATTACGCGCACTTCTTCGTGCGAGTGCATACGGTAAACTCGCTGTCATGTTCCCGATGATCGCAACGATCGAAGAGTTCCGTGCTGCAAAAGCACTTCTCCTTGAAGAGAAAGCAAACCTCCAAGCTGAAGGCGTTACGGTATCGGAAGACATCGAAGTCGGTATGATGGTCGAAATCCCAGCAACGGCAGTCATGGCTCGTCAGTTCGCAAAAGAAGTCGACTTCTTCTCTGTTGGAACGAACGATTTGATTCAATACACGATGGCGGCAGACCGGATGAACGAAAAAGTATCATACCTGTACCAACCGTTCAACCCAGCGATCTTGAACCTCTTGAACAACGTCATCACTGAAGCACACAAAGCAGGCAAATGGGTCGGTATGTGTGGTGAGATGGCAGGAGAAGAATTGGCACTCCCAATCCTTCTTGGTCTTGGTCTCGATGAGTTCTCAATGTCAGCATCATCTGTTCTTCGCGCTCGTAGCTTGATGACACGTCTCAACAAGTCAGAATGTGAAGCAATCGTTGAGCAAGTACTCGATATGGATACAGCAGAAGAAGTCGTCGACTTCCTCAGCACGACTTTCGACATCAAAAAATAAGTTCTGTCAGACGAATCTGGAACAATCCAGGTTCGTCTTTTTTTGTCTTGTTAAACAAAAAAACAACGCCTCTTTCTAATAAGAAAGAAGACGTTGTTGAAACGGTGATCATTGAGCTTGTTTCTTCTTTTCTGGAGTAGCTTGTTCCGACAAAATCGGACGCTCGTTCCCCATCAAGAAGATAAAGATGACACCGAGTACTGCTGGAATCAGTGCCCAGAAATAGACGGTTGAGATCGATTCTGCAAGCGACGTCTTGATTGCTGTCGCAACTTCTGGTGGCATTTTCGCAAACGCATCAGCCGTTGGGAACTGTCCACCGGACGGCGCTCCACCTTGCGGCAACCGATCCGCTACAGCTGACGTGAACGTCCGTGATTGAATGATTCCGAGGACCGTGACACCAAGCGTCATCCCGATTGTCCGGAATGTTGAGCCCATCGAGGTCGCTGCGCCACGTCGTTGCATCTCGATCCCATTGATACTCGCTAGGTTCAACAAGGAGAAGCTGAAGCCAACACCGAATCCGAGAATGATCATATAGATCGTTACCGCTGTCCGCGATGTCTCAAGCGTCATCGTACTAAGGAGATAGACACCGAGTAGGAAGAAGACCGCCGAGACGATCATGATGTTCCGGAAACCAAACTTATTCGGCAACTGTCCACCAAGTTGCGCTGAGATGACCGAGGCGATCAACATCGGCATTAGGATCAGACCGGAGTTCGTCGCGCTTCCACCAAAGACACCTTGCACGAAGATTGGAATGAATACACTCGCTGAGATAAAGACGAATCCATAAAAGAACGCCACGCCTTGTGTTGCCGCAAATAAGCGACGGCGGAATAGACTGAACGTAATGACGGGATCCGCGGCACGTCGTTCAGCAAATGCGAAGGCAACGAACGCGACGAGCGCTGCTCCGAACAGACCAAGAATTTGTGGCGAAGACCATGCATACTCTTTGCCACCCATTTCGAGCGCGAGTAAGAATAAAACTAATCCGGCGACAAGCGTAAAGGCACCGACGTAGTCGATTTTCTGTGTCCGGTGCACCGGTGATTCCTGATAGAAGACCGTCACGAGACCAAGGGCAATCAATCCGAGTGGGATATTGATATAAAACACCCAGCGCCAGTCGAGCGAATCCGTCAATACGGCACCAAGCAACGGTCCGAAGATACTCGAAATTCCGAAGACCGCTCCAAACAACCCACTGACTTTCCCCCGTTTTTCCGGTGGGAAGATATCAAAGATGATTGTAAAGGCGATCGGCATCAACGCCCCACCACCAAGCCCTTGCAAGGCACGATAGGCAGACAGCTCAATGATCGAGTCTGCCATTCCACATAAGATACTTCCCACCATGAAGAGGAGCATCCCAAAGAGGAAGAAGCGTTTTCTTCCATACATGTCACTCAATTTACCGAAGATCGGCATTCCGGCAACGGTTGCGATCATGTAAGCCGACGTGACCCATGCATACTGATCAAACCCATTCAGTTCGCTGACAATCGTCGGCATCGCTGTCGCAACAATCGTGTTATCCATTGCTGCGACTAAAATCCCAATCAATAATCCGATGACGACAGGTGTCGTATTCGTTTTTGTTGTAGTCGAAGACATCGACGCACCTCATTTCTCAAAAAATTAGCTAACTCTTATAATAGCTAACTCATTGTATCATCATATGTGCAAAATCTCATTATCAAATGTGCTCTACGATCGTTTCACACAAAAAAGACGGATCGCTCAGGGCGATCCGTCGCTTTTCTTCTTTACTCTACTCGATATGAAATCGCTTCTCCGGCTTCGACCGTCCGTCCGACATCAACATCAACTTTTCGATCCCCACTATTCGTGACGATGATCGGCGTCAGTAATGATGGTACGAGTGGTCGTACTTGTTCAAGATCGACATTGAGGAGTGGCGTCCCCGGTTCGACACGATCGCCGGCTTTCGCCAA
This sequence comes from Exiguobacterium sp. s191, assembly GCF_018618955.1. Lineage (NCBI taxonomy): Bacteria > Bacillati > Bacillota > Bacilli > Caryophanales > Exiguobacterium > Exiguobacterium sp. s191. The sequence continues at coordinate 1,738,086 of NZ_JACSNC010000001.1, forward strand.
CGCCTCGAACCCTTTTCCTTCGAGTGACACCGTATCAATACCGATGTGAATCAAGATTTCATCTCCATTATCCGCAAGAATACCGATTGCGTGTTTCGTCGGGAAGAACGTCGTGATCTCACCAGAGACAGGGGAGACAACATATCCTTCCGTCGGTTCAATCGCGTATCCGTCACCCATCATACGACCAGAGAACACTTGATCCGGTACATCATCGAGAGAACGAATGATACCGCTCAGTGGTGCGACATATCCATCTTCAGGCACGTAAGCCCCACCACGATCTCCAGCGAGTGGACCGGCATCTGCTGTAGTTCCAGAAGTCCGTGCTTCGTCTCCCGTTGGTACTTGTGGAATTGGGTCTGCTTCTGGTGTCTCTTTCGGTTTATAATTTGGATCTTTCATGATATCTGCCATTTCTGTCTTGATCCCATCGGATTTCGGTCCAAAGATGGCCTGGACGTTATCTCCGACTTCAAGAACACCAGCAGCACCGAGCTCTTTCAAACGATCCTTGTTGACGCCTGATTTATCATTGACCGTAATCCGAAGACGCGTGATACAAGCATCTAAATGTTTAATGTTTGATGGACCACCGAATGCTTGTAGAATTTCATACGGTAGATCACCTGCTTGTGCCGTAGAGGTAGCGGCACCTTCCTTAATTGCTTCGCGCCCCGGAATCTTCAGATCAAACTTCGTGATGACGAAGCGGAATCCGAAGTAGTAGATGACGGCGAAGACAAGACCGACTGGAATGACGAGCCACCACGAGGTTCGGTTCGGTAGAATCCCGAATAACGTGTAGTCAATCAGTCCACCGGAGAACGTCATCCCGATCTTGACGTTCAGTAAATCCATGATCATGAATGAAAGACCTGCAAAGACAGCGTGAACGGCAAACAAGAGTGGTGCAACGAATACGAAGGAGAACTCGACTGGCTCCGTGATACCAGTCAGGAAAGAAGTCAACGCAGCTGAGAAGTAAAGACCTTCGACGGCTTTACGACGATCTTTTGCGACCGTATGGTACATCGCAAGACAGGCTGCTGGAAGACCGAACATCATGAATGGATATTTCCCGGTCATATATGTCCCTGCTGTAAATGGTACACCGTCCTTCAACTGTGCGAAGAAGATCCGCTGATCCCCGTTGATGATCGTTCCGGCTTTATCCGTATATTCTCCGAACTGGAACCAGAAGCTTGAGTACCAGATATGGTGAAGACCAAACGGAATCAACGAACGTTCGACGAGTCCAAAGATAAAGGCAGACAACGGTTCGTTCGCTTCGATGATTGTTTTTGAGAATGTGTTGATTCCACTACCGATCGGTGGCCAAATATACGACAAGGCAAACCCGGCGACAAGACTGAATAAGGCGGTTGCGATCGGAACAAAACGCTTCCCTGCGAAGAATCCGAGGAAATCAGGCAGTTTGATTTTAAAGAATTTATTATAACTGTACGCTGCTATCAAACCGGCAATGATCCCTCCGAATACCCCCATTTGCAAGGTCGGTATCCCGAGGACCGTCGCATACGACAAGTCACTCGCCTTCTGTGCTTCCGTGATTTTTTCTGGTGTGATCTGTAAAAACGAACTGATGACCTTGTTCATGATCAAGAAACCGACGATCGCTGCTAGACCGGCGACCCCTTCCCCATTCGCAAGACCAATCGCGACCCCGACGGCAAACAGTAACCCGAGATTCGCAAAGATGATATCACCCGCATCCTGCATGACTCGCCAAATGACGACTAGCGAATCGTTCTCGAGGAACGGTAAATATTGCGTCAAGTTCGGGTTTTGAAACGCTGTCCCGAACGCGAGCAATAGCCCCGCTGCCGGTAAAATCGCTACCGGTAACATCAGGGCCTTACCGATCCGCTGTAAGACACCAAACACGTTTTTCCACATGCGTATATTCCCTCCTTTTTTAAACAAACTACTTAATTCATACCCTAAAATATTCTAGCGCAAAACGATTCTAAAAGATTTTTCCAAAAAAAAATGAGCCCTTCCGCAGAAGGACTCATTTCTTAAAACATTAGACTGTTTTTTCTTGTTTACGTGATGCGATGACGGCTTGAATTTCAGACTTGATGTTGTCTGATTTCGGTCCGTAGATCGCTTGAACGTTGTTACCAACTTCAAGGACACCAGCAGCACCTAATTTTTTCAACTCATCTTTGTTGACTTTTGATTTGTCGAGAACTTCGACACGAAGACGTGTGATACATGCATCCAAGTGTTTGATGTTCGACTCTGAACCGAGTGCATCAAGAATACCTTCAGCGAGTTCAGAACCTTGAGCAGATGAAGTCTCTTGCGCTGCATCTTCACGACCTGGAGTTTTCAGGTTGAATTTGCGGATTGCGAAACGGAATCCGACATAGTAGATGACAGAGAGTGCAAGACCGACGACGATGACGAGCCACCACTGCGTGCGTCCTGGAAGAACACCGAAGAGAAGGAAGTCAATCAAACCACCAGAGAATGTCATACCGATCTTAACGTTCAACAATTGCATCGTCATGAACGAGAGACCTGCGAAGACTGCGTGAACTGCGAACAAGATTGGAGCAACGAACAAGAATGCGAATTCGATTGGCTCTGTGATACCTGTCAAGAATGCTGTAAGTGCTGCTGATCCAAGAAGACCACCAACGACTGCACGGCGCTCAGGACGAGCTTCATGGTACATAGCAAGAGCTGCTGCTGGAAGACCGAACATCATGAACGGGAATTTACCAGTCATGAACGTACCAGCAGTCAATTCAACGTTATCTTTCAATTGAGCGAAGAAGATCGCTTGGTCACCACGAACGACATCACCTGCTGCATTCGTGTACGAACCGAATTCGAACCAGAATGGTGCATAGAAGATGTGGTGAAGACCGAATGGAATCAACGAACGTTCGATGAGACCGAAGACGAATGCTGCGAGTGTTGGGTTCTTCTCCATCATGAAGTGGGAGAATGTGTTCAATCCGTCCTGAGCGAACGGCCAAACGAATACAAGCACAAGACCAGCGAACAATGAAACGACAGCAGTAACGATTGGAACGAAACGTTTACCAGCAAAGAATCCGAGGAACTGCGGCAATTCGAGATTATGGTACTTCCCATACGCCCAAGCTGCGATCAGACCGATGATGATACCTCCGAATACCCCAGTTTGAAGTGTTGGGATACCGAGTACGTTTGCATACCCTTGACCGTTAGCAACCATTTCTGGTGTAACGCCGAGCCAAACGCTCATTGTTTTGTTCATGATCAAGAATCCGACGATTGCCGCAAGTCCGGCTGCGCCGTCCCCTGCAAGACCAATCGCGACACCGACCGCGAATAAGAGTGCTAAGTTACCGAAGATGATATCCCCGGCTGCTTCCATCAATTTTGCAACCTTGATGATTGCATCATTTTTCAAGAACTCGAGTTTTGACGTCAAGTTCGGATTTTGCATCGCGTTACCGAATCCGAGTAGGATACCGGCAGCTGGCAAAATCGCTACAGGAAGCATCAACGCTTTACCGACACGTTGAAGAACAGCAAAAATCTGTTTGAACATGTGTGTTTCCTCCTTTTCCTGTTAAGAGCGAAGTATGATGAATAATGCCAATGATTGAGACGAAAAAAGTCAGACATCTGACCGATTTTTTACAGAAAAAAATCAGGCACGAGCGGATTGTAGACAATAGACTTATCCCGTTGCATAACGGAAATAAAGCTTCTTGCCCGACATCCCACTCATGCCTGATCGTATCAGTAACACGTAGTCCGTGCGGTCATTTACCTGAATCGTACTGCACTAAGCGTTGCAGATGCATCGTAAGATACGTCGCCTCACCGCGCGGTACCGCTTTCTTCAACTGACGTTCCATGATGGACATCAGCTCCCAAGCAGTATCATAGCATAGCGGATATTCTTCACGCAATAGCTTTTCTACTTTTTCTGGAGCCTCTAGATACTCCCCATTGGAAACCCTTTCAATCGCTGAACGAAGATGCCGAATCAGACGCTTGTAATCAAGCGATTTTCGATCGATTTTAATCTCCAGTCGCTGTTCGATATGACTAGCAATTAAACCGACGAGTTGATGATGGCGGTTGACTTCAAGTACGTCTTTGAAGTTCGTCGCCGAATGAATATGAAGTGCGATGAATCCTGTCTCCGCTGGAGGCAGGTAAAAATTCATCTCGGCACTGATGAACTCGACGATTTCTTCTGCAAGGGCGTACTCTTCCGGATACAAGGCTTCCGTTTCAGCAAGAAACGGATTCGTGACTTCCATTCCTTGTTCCAGTCGCTTGAACGTAAACGTCAAATGATCCGTCAATCCAATATGGATATGTTCGTCGACCTTTTTTCCGAAGCGTGTCTCGATCATCGAGACGATCTCGTTCATCAACGCGATGAAATTTTCATCGAGATGACCGACGAGCGCCTTATATTGATCCTGTTCTTCTTTATCCTTCAACGTGTAGACTTTTTCCAACTTGTCGAGATCTGTCAGTTGATCGCCTGGCTTCCGACCGAAGCCAATCCCTTTCGCGAGGATAATGACTTCCTGATTCGCACCAGTCGAACAAATGACGACATTATTATTCAATACCTTGATAACGTGGTACATTTGTTTATCCATTCGCTCTCAACCCAATCTGCTCTTACACATTTATTTAAAGACATTGTTTTTATTATAACGGTTTTTCAGACACGAAAAAAGCCTACTTACTCAAGTAGACTTTAAAACATTTGGTAACCGCTCTTACGCAAGAAGCGAATCGATAGACCGGCGATGATGATTCCGGCAAGACCAGCCGCGAACATCGTGATATCCGCTGTCTGTAGACCAGCAATCCGGTCTCCGAGATTCGGAATCGCTTCACGAGCATTCGTGAAGTATTCGAGCGTCGATTGGTTGTCGATCATCATGATGATGATGACCGGATAGAGTACGAGCATCACCCACGTACTCCGCAACAACATGTTTAAGATGAATCCGATACTAAAGAACATGACGAGATAAAGCACACTCCCGATCACGGCTTGAATGATATGCATACTGTTCCCCCTTTGAATCTCTTCTAGTATAACCGACAAAAAAGGCAAATGCACGAGTGTACATTTGCCTAAAACGTGAACTTAGAACTTCCCTTTTTTGATCGCAAGACCAAGCTTTTTCAGTTCGAAGAAGTGTTTGTTGTCGATGACTTTTTTCATGAACGATGCATTACGACCGTAAATCTTCTTACCAAAGACCATGCCGATGCCGTCTTTGTGACCAAGCGAAGCGACCGTTCCTTTGTTCTCGTACGTGAACGTCGATGTTTGACGGCCCGCGATGAGTGCTGCGATGTTCTCAGCGACTTTGTGTGCTTGTTGTGTCGCGATTTGTGCAGTCGGTGGGTACGGACGGTTCGAACTTGGGTCCATGACTGCTGAACAGTCACCGATCATGAAGACATTGTCGTGTCCTGGAACACGGAGATCTTCTTCAACGACGACACGGTTACGCATCGCTTCGAAACCAGATGCTGCAACGACAGGGTTACCGCTGACGCCACCAGTCCAGATGATCGTGTTCGCTTCGATCGTCTCAGTCGTGTCGCCTTGAAGCGGACCGAATGTGACGCTTCCTGGTCCACATTCCTTGATGCCGTTACCGAGTTTGAACTCGATGCCTTGGCGCTCAAGCCATTTGTGTGCATAGTTGACGAGATCTGCATCGAATCCTGGAAGGACTGTCGGTGCTGCCTCGATGTTGACGACACGAACGAGTTCGCGTGGAATGTCATATTGTTTGCACAGTTCTGGAATACGGTTGACGAGCTCACCCATGAACTCGATTCCTGTGAATCCAGCACCACCAACGACGATCGTCAAGAGTGAACGATCTTGTGATCCTGTTGTTTTGTACTGTGCGAATGAGTAATCGATATGTTCCTTGATTTTACGGACGCTGTTCAACGAGCTGATCGTCAGAGCGTGTTCCTTCAATCCTTTGATACCGAATGTTTCAGGAACGCCACCGAGAGCAACGACGACGTAATCGTAAGGAACTGTTCCGCCATCTTGTAAGAGAACCGTTTTAGCAGCCGTGTCGACTTTCTCAACGATACCTTTGACAAGTTTGACGCGTGACGGGTTGATGACATCATTGATGTAGATGCGCGCTTGCTCCGCAGACATCGTACCTGCAGCTGGTTCATGCAACCAAGTTGTTTGGTAATGATAGTCGTGTTTGTTGATCAACGTGATGTTCGCTTGATCGACGCCGAGTTTCTTTTGAAGGTTGACTGCTGTGATCAATCCACCGTAGCCCGCTCCAAGAATAACAATGTTAGGTGTGTTCATGTTCTGATACTCCTTACGAATCGTAGTTTTGTTGTGATTTTCTTCACATTCAATTACAGACGAATGCTCAAAAATTTTGTTCAAATAATGTTCACATGTCTATAAGCCTATTGAAACACTTTTCAGGAATGATTGCAAAAGAAAAATGTAATTTCCCTTAAAAAAATGTGAGATGTTCCGTACTTGCACCTTCACCCCCTACTTCCTATATAATGGACCTATCCAACGCTAGGAGGGAATCAGATGCACCAACCATATGATGTCACGATCATCGGCGGCGGTCCGGTCGGACTGTTCACCGCGTTTTATTCAGGAATGCGCCAGATGAAGACGAAGGTCATCGAGAGTCTACCTCAATTAGGTGGTCAACTCGCTACGCTTTATCCTGAAAAATATATATACGATATTGCCGGTTTTCCGAAAGTAAAAGCACAGGAACTGGTCGATCGGTTGCTTGAACAAGCAAATGAATTCGATCCGACCTATGTGCTCGGTGAGACCGTCATCGCCTATGAACGAATGGATGACGGAATCATCCGCCTCGTCACGAACAAAGGCGAGCATTATACGAAGACCGTCATCTTGACGGCAGGAAACGGCTCGTTCGCTGCGCGTCCACTCGGAGTAGCGGATGCAGAACGCTTCGAAGAAACAAACTTACACTATTTCGTCAACGACATGGAACGTTTCAAGGATCGCCAAGTCGTCTTACTGGGTGGCGGTGACTCAGCAGTTGACTGGTCATTGATGCTTGAGCCGATCGCAAAATCCGTCACGCTCGTCCACCGTCGTGATAAGTTCCGTGCCCATGAACATTCGGTCGAACTGTTACACGATTCGTCCGTCAACGTCATGACGCCGTATACACTTGAATCAGTTACAGGTGAGACGCACATCGAGACGCTGACGTTCAAACATGCTGAAAGTGGTGAAGTCGTCGTCGTCGCTGCCGACGATGTCGTCTGTAACTTCGGTTTCGTCTCGTCACTCGGACCGCTCAAAGAATGGGAAGTCGAATTCGAACGCAATTCGATTCGTGTCAATTCGAAGATGGAGACTGCGATTCCAGGCGTCTTCGCTTGTGGTGATATCGCGACTTACGAAGGACGCGTCAAACTGATCGCAACGGGCTTCGGTGAAGCACCAATCGCCGTTAACCAAGCGAAACTTCTCGTTGATCCATCTGCTCGTCATCCGCAACACTCGACGAGTCTGTTCGAAAAAGTAACGAATCATTCTTGATCAGTCACTTGACAGTCCATCTTTACGGACCGATCCAATATTCTCGCTTTCCTCAGGCGGGAGATAAGCCGCGGTATCCCGCACTCCGTGCGGCTTTCCGGGTCTTATCTATCCCTGACGGAAGCACATAACATGCTTCCTTTTCCTGTAGGAGTCGAGAATATATGGTTTCGCCCGTATCATGAATAATAAAGAACCTTCCAGATCAGCTTCTGGAAGGTTCTTTATTTGTTCTTAGCTCTCGCAATGTATTCATCTGTCTATCTCGTTCTTAGTTGGATAGGCATCCGATAAACCCGTTGCACGAGTTCCACTCCACCACGCTCAATCATCGATTCTTTGAAGACCTGACCACCGAATCGTTCGTAAAACTGGCACGCAGGATTATCCCGCAAGACAGAAACCTGCATCGTCTCATATTCCGCTAAGTCCTCAGCGATGCGTTGAAACAACGCTTTCCCGAGTCCCTGCCCTTGAGACGCTTGCAAGACATAAATCGCATAAAGCTCCCCTTCACGCGCATCACTTCGATTCGGTCCGCCTTGCGCGAAGCCAACGACTTCTTCTCCTGAAACGGCAACATACACGCGCTGATCGACTAACGTCTACTCCCATTGTTTCGTCCGTTTTTCGTACGATAACTGCGCTAAATAAGTGTCCGGGATGATACCTTGATACGTCTCCCGCCAAGCGTCGATATGAACGCGAGCGATGGCTGACGCATCTTCAAGATGTGCTTCACGGATTCTCATAACAAGATGATAAAGCGACGTGTCTCGCGTCCATTACGAACAGTCGGCTCGATTTCTTGTCCGCCGTTCGCTAAGATGACACGACATGATGCTAGATTATCAACGCCACACGTCAACAGTACTTGATCCAGTCCACGCTGGCGTGCTTCTTCAAGCGCAAGTCGAAGACCACTCGTCGCATATCCTTTCTGACGCTCGGATGGTCGGATTCCGTATCCGATATGTCCGCCGTACAACTTCAAGTTCTCCGTCAAGTCATGCCGGAAGTTCAACGCTCCGACGATTCGTTGCCCGTCGACCATCCAGTACGTCGTATGGGTGACGAGACCCGGTCTGACCGTCGTCTCCATTTCCTTAAGTTCCGCGAAATAAGCGCCAAGTGGTTCATATGTGTCTCCGACTGCTTCCGGCACGATCGTTTCGCCCGATTCTCGCCAGTCTTCTAAAAAAGCGCGGTACTCCGTTTCCCATTCAAGAGTCGGTTTCATCAACTGCATCATTGGTGATTGCGCACCTCCTCTTCAATCAAACGATCGAGCCAGTCATCGATATGTTGAAACAGATAGCCTGCTTGTTTTGCAGCTGTCGTATCCATATAGAAATCACGTTCCGGTGCAAGCGGCGATTCATCTTCTCCTTTTGCAACGAGTTGACTCGTCGTTCCCGCAACGTGGTCGATCTTATCCACTAGGTCTTGAATTGATAAGACACCGTCACTCGCAGCGTTGATCGGTCCCGTCAGTTCGGAACGACCACACCACTCAAGAAAGGCAGCGGCTTCGTAACTTGAGATATACCCCATCTTCGCGTATGTGTTTTCGGCAACGATCGGACGACCGTCAAGCGCCCGCTTGATATGAAAGACGAGTCGCTCCGTATAGTCATCTGGTCCGAGGACGACCGGAAAACGGACCGCAACGACTGGGAACGTCGCCCGTTGGAAGAAATAACTCTCCGCTTGGCGTTTCCCTTCGCCATATCCATGTTCCTTCTCGAGGTCATATTTCCCGGGAAACGGATTGTAGGCACGCTCCGTGATATTCGCACCACCGTCTTCATAGACAGACATCGTCGACGTCAACACGTAGCGCCCGACTTTCCCTTCAAACGCGTCGATCGCAAGCTTGGCTTGATACGGCGTGAAGCAAATGTTGTCATAGATGACATCCCAGTGCTGTTGGTTTAAGTCCTTCATCGTACTACTTGACGTCCGATCCCCTTTGAAAAATGTCAAGCCCTTCGCGACTGGTGGCGTATGCTCGCCGCGTGTGACGATCGTCACGTCATCCCCCGAATCGGCTAAGCGAATTGCAAGCCGGCGTCCGAAATAGCGCGTTCCCCCGAAGATCAATACTTTTCTCATCCTGAAGCCCTCCCTGTTCGTAGTAGCATTCACTCTCTTAATATTTCGAGTCAACGGAACAGGTCTCCTGTATACGGACAATAAAAAAATCGTGGACGATGTCCACGATTGGATTCATTAACAGCCACCCGGTGTCCCGGCATTCGTTGCCGTCCGGAACGAAGTCCCGCAACCGCATGTTGCGATGGCATTCGGATTCGTGATCGTGAATCCGCCGCCAAGCATCGACTGTTTATAATCGATTTCCAGTCCTTTGACGACCGGGTAATCTTTTTCGTCCACGATGACGGTCACGCCGTGCTGTTCGAAAACGAGATCCGTTTCTTTCTGTTGGTCGAATCCCATTCCGTACGACAGACCACTACATCCACCACCTTGGACGAGCATCCGAAGATTCCGTTCATCTGCTGGTGCCTGCGCCATCATGTCCTGGACTTGTAGCGCTGCTGCCTCCGTTAAATGGATCATGTCATCACCTTCCTTTTCTTTAGTATACGCAACTTCTGAGCGAATCGAAACCTAGTTGCTTGAAACTATCTTGAATTCGTTGTATAAATGGTATGTACAATAAAATAATCGTTCCATCTTCAGGGCAGGGTGAAATTCCCGACCGGCGGTAAACAACTCATATGAGTTGAAGCCCGCGAGCGAATAGGGCGCTATTTGCTGATTCTGTGTAATTCAGGAGCCGACAGTACAGTCTGGATGGGAGAAGATGGCGGCATGAGTTTGAATTTGATCGATTTTTGCAACAATCGATTAGGTTTATTTAATGCGGACTTCTCCCCTGTTGATCTCATCAATAGGGGTTTCTTTATGGACGCAGTCATGCCAATACTTCATCGAGAGGAACGAGCAAAAGGAGACAATACTCGTATGAAACGCACACAAAAAATGGTCACTCTGTCAATGTTAGGTTCAATCTCATTTGTTCTTATGCTTATCAATTTTCCACTACCGTTCTTACCGAACTATCTGAAGATCGACTTCAGTGATGTTCCTGCTCTCGTCGCAGCGATCATGTTCTCACCGGTCGCAGGTGTCATCGTCGAAGCATTGAAGAACGTGTTGTACTATATCTTCCGCGGAAGTGGTGTTCCGGTCGGAGAATTCGCGAACTTTGCTGCTGGCATCGCATTCGTACTTCCTGTCAGCTGGTTCTACCACAAAAAGAAATCAACACAAGGTCTCGCAACTGGTCTCGTCGCTGGTACGATCACGATGGCACTCGGTCTTGCGATTCTCAACTATATCTTGATCCTTCCAGCGTATGCATGGTTCCTCGGTATGGACTACATGGCGGATCCAGCTGTCAAATGGACAGCGATCACAGCCGGTATCTTACCGTTTAACGTCATCAAGGCGTTGTTCATCTCGGCACTCTTCATTCCGTTGTTCTTGAAACTACGACCATGGATGATGCGCCGTCAACAATCTGCCTGATCCGAAAAGCTGCGCCCGCTGACGGACACGAATCCCCTCGTTCAGACGAACGAGGGGATTTTTTGGCTGTCCGTGCTCACAGCTCATTTTCTTCGATTTTTAGGTAAATCTTTTCGAGTAACTCTTCCGGTGTCTCGCCTACGACGGTCTCACCATCAACGAGACAAAAATGATCAAGCGAACAAATGCCGCAATAGCCGAGGCAACCGTATTCGACGACGTCGACGTTCGGGTCACGTTCGAGTTGCTCCATGACGACCTGTGTACCAGCCGCTAAGTTACTGATACAAAATTCAATAATCGGATTCACTTTTTTTCCTCCTTCAAGCAGGAAACGACCTGCCTCATGTCGTATTATACAAGGTCAGACTGATTTAGGGGAACTAAGGGGGATTTTACGTTATGAAGCAATTGGTCGTACTCGGCGGAGGATATGGTGGAATGCGGATTTGTGAGCGATTCAAGGACGAGGAAGTTGCCGTCACGCTCGTCGACCGTCTACCGTACCACGCACTCAAAACGGAATATTACGCACTCGCAGCAGGTACATTATCAGATCGGGATGTCCGGATTGAATTTCCGGAGGGGAAACATCTTACTTATAAATATGGACATGTCATTAAAATTTCACCAGAGACGAATACGGTCCACCTGCAGGACGGATCAGAATTATTCTATGATGACTTGATCATCGCCCTCGGTTGCGAGGATAAATACCACAACATTCCGGGTGCTCAAGAGTTTACATACAGCATCCAGACACTTGAAGAATCGCGCAAGACACAGCAAGCGATCTGTGGTCTGTCACCGGGGTCCGTCGTCTCGATCGTCGGTGCTGGTCTATCTGGTGTCGAACTCGCCAGTGAACTGCACGAGAGCCGGAAGGATTTGACGATTCGTTTGTTCGACCGCGGTCCATCCGTTTTATCATTCTTATCCGACAAAGTCTCATCTTACGTTCAGGAATGGTTCGAGGAGCATGACGTGGAAGTCATCAACAATTCGAACGTCACGCTCGTCACAGCGGACGACGTGCGTAACGGCGACGATACGTACCCGTCGGACTTGACGATTTGGACGGCAGGTACGCAACCGGTCAAAGTCGTTCGTGATCTCGGCTTTGCTGCAGACAGTGGTGGTCGGATCAAATTGACGGAACATCATCACGTACCAGAATACGATAACGTCTTCGTCATCGGCGATTGTGCCAGCTTGCCGTATGCGCCAAGCGGTCAACTCGCAGAACATCAGGCAGAACAAGTCGTCGACGTCTTGCAAGCGAAATGGCAAGGGAAGAAATTGCCGAAACTGCCAGAAATCAAACTACGCGGGATGCTCGGATCGCTCGGAAAATCAGACGGTTTCGGGATCGTCATGGGCAAGCAAGCGCTGACGGGGAAAGTCCCACGTCTCTTGAAGTCCGGTGTCTTATGGAAACACAAAAAGATTAAATGAGCAAAAGAGGTGTCCCGATCTTGGGATACCTCTTTTTCATTCATCCCGTCTGACTTAACTTTGCATCAATCGCTGCCGTAATCGTCTTCAGCTTGACGTACCCCTCGTCAATCATCTCATCATCAAGCACGATCAATGGATAAAAATAGACATCCTCTTTTAAGGCTTCCGTCCATTGATCCGCTGTCGCTGTCTCGAAATCGACATAGCGTAGCGTCATTTCTTGCTCATATTTTCGCCCGAGGACGGCTTGTAGCCAACTGAACGTCTCTTCCGAGCTGGGTGCCCCGACACAACTCGGACAAGTGACTGCTGTCCCGTAAACCGTGATTTCCATCTTGAAGTCCCCCTTTTCAATTCTCTCCTCTTTAGTATACAAGTTTTCCAGATTGAGAACATTTTTCAACCCTGTTACAATGAAACTATACGAAAGGATGTGTTTACGCATGGAAATGTTTGATCAAGTGAATGAAGTTCTTGAAAAATTGCGTCCGTTCCTTCTTCGTGATGGAGGAGACGTTGAACTCGTAGATGTAGAAGACGGAATCGTAAAACTCCGTTTGATGGGAGCTTGTGGTAGCTGCCCAAGTTCAACGATCACATTGAAGGCCGGTATCGAACGTGCCCTTCTTGAAGAAGTCGCTGGCGTCGTTGAAGTCGAACAAGTCTTCTAATACATGAAATCCCGAACGAATTCTCGTTCGGGATTTTTTGATTCATAGAATCCATTCGGCTAATGTATCGACCATGTATGTCGGTTGACGATCCTGACCTTGAATGAAGACTGGTGTATGGACGCCAGAATTGACGTGCATCGTCCGGATGCCTCCATTGATTCCGAATAGAATATCCGTATGGTAGTTATCCCCGACCATGATGACGTCTTCTTTTGACAGACCAATCATCTCCGTTGCGATATCGACCATGACCGATTCCGGTTTACCGATGAAGAACGGTTCCTTCTCCGTCGTCACGCGCAGTACGGACGTCAAGGCACCGTTTCCTGGTAAGAATCCACGTTCTGTCGGAATGGTGATGTCTCCGTTCGTCGAGATGAAGCGAGCACCGGCACGAATCGCGAGGGCACCGACAGCGAGTTTTTCATACGTGATTTGACGGTCGAGACCGATGACGACGTAATCTGCCGCTTCGGTTGCGACAACGTCTAACCCTTCCCGTTCAAGCGCATCAATCAGTCCTGTCTCACCGATGGCATAGACGCGTGCTTTCGGTGATAGATCAGCGATATAACGACCAGTCGCCATCGCACTCGTCAAGACGTGTTTCGCATCGGAATGAACACCCATCCCGCGTAATTTCTCCGCCACGGCTTCTGCCGTCATCGACGCATTATTCGTCACGAACAAATACGGAATGCCTTCTGCTTGCAGACGATTGACGAACTCGACCGCTTCTTTTACCGGTTCCGTTCCGTTATACATCGTTCCATCTAAATCAAATAAATAGCCTTTTGCCTTCATCCTGACTCACTCCTCGTTTGGTAAAAATGCAGACACCGGTCCGAGTTCTGTCTCGATATACCGGCGAATCGCTTCCGGGAAACGACGTAGTTCTGCTTCCTCTGTCTCAAGTACCGCCCGAATCTCCGCTATACTCGACTGTGTGAATGACCGGACGATCAACGTACGTAACGCAACGAGCTTCTTCAGACTCGTCGCGAGCGGTCCATCGATGACCTTCTCATCTTCTAAAATGAGAATGATATCTTCATAACTTCCCGGATCCCGCATGATGAATCCATCAATCATACTGTTTCCGATGTCGATGACACTTTCGATGACTAAAAAACCGATCCGTTCCATAGCCAGTGCCGTCGTCACCGGATCCCCCGTAACTTCCTTACTTTGTCGAAGTGCCGTCTCATAACAGACGACCGTCTCTTCGATTTTTTGACGATTGACGAAATACATCTTCATTCCCCCTCACATCCTCCATTTTATCGTTATCCGGCAATCCTGAAAAGCAGAAAGGTCATTTGCATCACATTCCCCAATGTGTTATCCTCAATTTAGATTTTTGCTGAAAATAGTATGTCACATTGGTGACGTGGAGGTTATATACATGGAACGGGAACTCGCACTGGAAATCGTACGCGCTACGGAAGCAGCAGCATTAGCTTCTGCTCAATGGATTGGTCGCGGTAAGAAAAATGAAGCGGATGATGCAGCAACGACTGCGATGCGCGAAGTCTTGAACACGGTCAACATGAACGGAACGGTCGTCATCGGTGAAGGTGAGCTCGACGAAGCACCAATGCTCTTCATCGGCGAACGTGTCGGAACAGCAAACGGTCCAATCGTTGACATCGCCGTCGACCCGCTTGAAGGTACGAACATCGTTGCCAAAGGTCTCGGTAATGCAATGGTCGTCATCGCCGTCGCCGATCAAGGTGCCCTGCTCCACGCACCGGATATGTATATGGATAAATTAACAGTTGGACCAAACTTAAAAGGGCACGTCTCGCTCGACGATCCACTTGAAGTCATCATTGAAAAAGCAGCTCAATACAACAACAAACGGATTGAGGACGTCACGGTCATCATGCAGGATCGCCCGCGTCACGATCACTTCCGCGAAGCCGCGATGCGGATGGGCGCACGGGTTCGTCTATTTGAAGACGGCGATGTCTCAGCTGGAATCGCACCACTCTCTCCTGCGACAGGAATCGATATCTTCATCGGAACAGGTGGTGCTCCTGAAGGTGTCATCACGGCTGCTGCCGTCAAAGCGATGGGCGGCGACATGCAGGCACGTTTACATCCGATGAACGAAGAAGAAACCGCTCGTGTCATCCGGATGGGGCTTGAAGATCCGCTTCAACTCTTGACGCTTGATGACCTCATCAAAAGCGACGATTGTATCTTTGCTGCGACCGGCGTCACGACGGGCGAAATGCTCGACGGCGTGAAGTTCTTGACGGATGATATCGTTGAGACGACATCCCTTGTCATGCGTTCAAAGACACGGACGATTCGAAAAGTCATCGCCGAGCATAGCTTATCGCGTAAACCATACTTGCAAAAAGTCCCCCAAACCCTTTAATCTGAAACAGATGTTAGGGAAATGAGGGAAGCTGAATGATGGAAGAACGTGATTTTTTATATGATGATGTCGAACAAACGAAGACACGCTTCGTCAGTTGGATTGGAGAAGCCAGTCGGTTTGATCTCGCCATCACCCACTCAGAGCATTTTTACGGTAAGATTCTCGTCTTGAATCTCTTATCGAATCGCTATGCGATCATCGGTGCGGATGATTTTGATGAACCTGGCTATATCGCGACGGCGTTTGACGTCGAAGACGATGCAGCAACGGAACTCGAGATGTATCTTCGCGCTTATATCGGTCTATGAAAAAAGCCTTCGTCCGCGGACGAAGGCTTTTTCTTATAAGAGACGATCGTTTCGCTCATTTAGTGTATTTGGTCCGCTGAAGACGTTCGTGTTGTCTGACTCGTCATGGGCACGGCGTTCTGAATGCTGATCCGCTTCATCACCGACGAGTAATACGAATTGACCACTTTCGACCGCATGATTCGCACGATCGACGTCTTCCTTCGTCAAGCCACTTCCGTGGATAGCGTCTCCATGAGAGACCGTATCATCCTTTTTGAAGATGCTTTTGATTTCCTGCCAAAGATTACGATGATCTTCCTGCGACAGACGCGTAGACGTCTGTTGGTTGTTCAGATCCGCCAATTCCTCGATTTGTTCGAGATCGTATTTATCGTGCGCTAAGACTTTTAAATCAGTCGAGACGACACCGGCAACACGGAGATCGTGCACGGCACTGACGACTTCTGGTACGGATGAGTAAATTCCAACGATTCGCATGGATAGTTCCCCCTATAGGTACATGATACTTATAGTAATAGCCGAATTCCGTCCACTAGAAACGCTTTTCTGTATGACAGTTTAATTACTCGCCTTCCGTCTTCTCTGGTGCAGGTGCGAACTTCCGTTTCAACTTCAACGTATTGGATGAAGAACCGTCGAAGCGAGGTGGTGCTTCTTCTCCTTCTACCAATCCGATCTTCTTGACGATGAAGTAGGCACATCCGAAGTTACAGTATTCGTAGAGATAATCCGCCACATGCGAAATCTTCGTATCGAATGTCGCTTTCTCGTGTTGATCCTCATAGAAGCCACGTAGCCGTAATTGACCGTGCCCCCAGTCCCCCACGATATAATCATATTTCTCAAGGACGTCGCTAAAACGACCGATGAAGGCTTCCTCATTAAAACCTTCGCGCTTCTCTTCGACGACCTCATAACGTTCCCGATTGACTTGTATCATTATTCCCACCTCCTGCTGTTCTTATCATAGCATATTCCATTTCGCCTGGCAGACGAAAAACCGTCCGAGCAACTGCTCGAACGGTTTTTGATCATTAGTCGATCGGAAGTGCTGTTTTATTCTTTTTCGCTGCGTTGACTTGCTCATCCGCGTGATACGACGAACGAACGAGTGGACCTGCCTCACAGTGCGAGAACCCTTTGCTGAGGGCGATCTGCTTCAGTTCAGCAAACTCTTGCGGTGTATAGTATTTGATGACGTCGAGGTGTTTTTTCGTCGGTTGGAGATACTGACCGATCGTCATGATGTCGACGTTATTTGCGCGAAGATCATCCATCGTTTCAAGAATCTCTTCCCATGTCTCACCAAGACCAAGCATCAAGCTCGACTTCGTTGGAATTTCAGGTGCGAGTTCCTTCGAACGACGAAGGAATTCAAGCGTCCGGTCGTAAGTGGCTTTCGCACGAACGGTCGGCGTCAGACGGCGGACCGTCTCGATGTTGTGGTTCATGATGTCTGGTTGTGCATCGATCAGCGTTTTCAACGCTTCAAAGTTCCCGCCCATATCTGAAGGCAAGACTTCGATTGATGTCTCTGGGTTCATCCGACGCACTTCACGGACAGTTTCAGCGTAAACGCCTGCTCCGAAATCATTCAGATCGTCACGAGCAACCGCTGTGATGACCGCGTGCTTCAGGTTCATCAAACGAACGGATTCCGCGACACGTTTTGGTTCTTCGAGATCGAGTTCGTTTGGACGTCCTGTCGTCACGGCGCAAAAACGGCACGCACGTGTACAGATACTTCCGAGAATCATGAACGTCGCCGTCCGGCGTACCGCCCAACACTCGTGGATATTCGGACACTTTGCTTCCTCACAGACAGTATGTAGCTTTTTCTCGCGCATCATACTTTTTAATTCTGTGTAGGTTTCATTCGTATTCAGCTTGATTTTCAACCATTCCGGTTTACGTTGGATTTCTCCGCGTCCCATGGTTTCGCTTCCCCCTTCATCCCCAAAAAGTCAATTAATGTCTGCTTTAGTATAACAAACAATCAGGGTTTGCGAACATGCAATTCATTATATTCCGACTTCTCCGATAAGCGTTCGAACAATAAATCCCGTAACAATTCCGGCATGAAATATTCTTTTGGCATTTCTTTGATCGCTGGGAAGAGTGGACCGAATGTGAACATATCCGGCAAGACGACCGTATAGTTTCGCGTTGGCTCAAGCGGTTGATGTTCCGCCAAACCAGCATAATGCATCCGCCCCATCAACTTACCACGGAAACCGAGACCACGAACCTTTAGTTGTTCGAACTGATCTGTTTTGACTTCGTCGAGGAAAGTTTGGACTTCCACTCCGGTCATCGTCACTTTACAGGGATTGATCGGGTGCGGGCAGAGTCGATGTAAATCAAAGGCAGAGACAGGACCTGGTGGAAGTGACCCAAGCAGAATGCCTGCCGGGACACAAGCGATATCCGCATCACACCAGTCGCGCATCGTCTCGACAAGCAATTGTGAGAATGGCGACTCGCTGAACCAGTCATTGGCTAGACCCGATGTCTCGCCAATCGGCTCCTTCATCTGTTGTTCCGCAAGATACTGTTCCCGGTCGAGCAATTTTGCCGTCGCTTCATCCTCGGCGTAATCGTGCAAGGAGTGAAGGACCGCTTCCTTCTCACCCGTATCCGTATTCATGTAGATCTCACCTGCATATTGTCCATGTTTTCCCGCTTGCGTGATCAAGACACCGTTCTTGACGACGCCGTCATCAAGGACATGGTGCGTATGCGCACCGATGATCAAATCAAGTTCCGGAAACCGCATCGCCAGTTCTTCGTCTTGATAGAATCCAAGATGACTTAAACAAATCAAGACGTCAACTTCTTGACGCAACCGCTCGATTTCACGCGCTGCGACGTCAAACGGTTCTTCGATCGTCCAACCAAGTAAACCGTATAGTTCAATATACGGTGCCGTCAGACCAAAGACGCCGACTTTGCCGGTCGGTAATTCGTGAATGACCCCTTGTTTGGTAAAAGGCGCTTCTAAATTCGAGACGAGGACCGGAAAGTCCGCTTCCGTGTAGAGATTCGCTAACCAGTCATGCGGAAACGTGATGCCTTCATTGTTCCCGATCGTCACTGCGGTCGGCATCAACGCATTCAGTAGATGCGTATTGATCTTTCCTTTTGTTGCTTCCGTCGCTGGATCCACACGGTCAGCATGATCGCCGAGATCAAAAACGAGCGAATCGTACGTCCGGTGTTCCTTGACGAAGGACATGTAGCGAGGCCACATATCGAAGTGTGAGTGCAAATCATTATAGTGAATGATGTGTAACTTCATGCAGAAGCCCCCCTTGATGATTTAGAACAAAGAGATTTGTCGCGGCGCGAGTTCATAGTCGAGATCGAGAATCTCGATTAATCGTTTCGCATTCGGGGCAGCATCTCCTGCTGAGTTGTTATTGAAGAAAACATAGACATCTTTTGCTTCCGCTGCAACGTCGCGGACGTGACTTGCTAGCTCCTGTAGCTCGTCTTCCGAGTACCGATAGAGACAGCGGACTTTTCGCCAATCTTCGCTGCTTTGACCGGGTTTCTTTAACCAACCGGCTTTATTTCGTCCGTGGAGGCGGATGAATGCGGTCTCCTGCGTCACGACCGGTACGAATGGTACGGAACCATCTTCCGTCTGCGGTTCGTCACAAATCGTATGAATGAACTGATGTTCCTTCAGAAAACGGAGCGTCCGCTCACGATAAGCTTCCGAATACCACGATGGATTTCGGAACTCGATCGCGACTGGCAGTCCGGCAAGTGATTTTCGAATCGTTTGCAAATATTCCAAGTGCATTTTGCTGACATCGAACCAGGGCGGCAACTGCACGAGGATCGCCGCAATCTTTCCACTCTTTCGCATCGGTTCGATCGACGCGATATATTGTTCAAAAATCGGTCCGAGCGGATCTTTGTTATCCCGGTCGTGCCCACTCATCGCCCGGTGAACCTTGACGATGAAGCGAAACCCGTCCGGCGTCTCGGATGTCCATTTCTCATAGTTTCGTTCCGGTTGAATCGCATAGAATGTCGAGTCGACCTCGACCGCTGGAAAATGACCGGCATAGGCAGCCAGTTTCTCTTTACGATCTTGCGGGGTCAAGTAGAGACTATCATGATCTCCCCAGCCCGTGACACCGATATATATCATGCTCTCTTCCCCCTCGTATGTTCTATTCTACCTATTCATCATAGCATAGCAGAATCCGGGATTTCTTCTTCGATGCTTCCTAAGCAAACACTCTTTTTTCAGAAAAAAGACATCCCTCTCCTCCCTACTCATGCAGGAAGGAAAAGGATGCCTAGTCACCGTTCTCATCATGAAGCAGTAGACTGTGCCTCGACGATTTTCGGAGCAGGAGCTCTTCGTTTTGGAACCGGAACGATATAGTTTCCGTACGGCAATAGACTGATCACATAAGAGACAGAAATCGAAGCCGCAAGCGTGACGATCATCGCACAAATGAACATACTCGCAGAGTCGAAGTAAGCGAAGAGATCCGTTCGACCGATTCCGCGAATGACGAGCGGATGAATCAGGTAAATCCCCATCGAATGCGTTCCGATCGTCTGGAAGATGCGCATCGCTGTCGCATCCGTCTGGACACGGCGGAAGACGTAGTTCAAGACGACGAGGACGAACGGGATGTACACAAGGTTCGAAATGTTCGTCGACGTGTACGTCCGCTCTAGGTCGATACTGATCCAAATATCAAGGATGATCAATCCACTGATCAGCAATAAGATTGTCCGATGACGCTTTAGAATCTGTTGAATCTCTTCATAATAGACGGCATATGTAATCCCCATCATGAAATAGGCAATCCAATTGAGTAAGAAAGATCGGCTATTGACGAGTCGATCCAGAAACTCGATGTCTGTCGTTAAGTTTCCTGAAGTCAGCCAGAAGTAGTTGACGCCCATCGCCGCCACTGTCGCGACAAGCAGCAATGTTCCTTTCTTAAGTCGTGCAAGTACCGGAAATACGACATAAAACTGAAGTACCGTCAAAATGAAGTACAGATGGAAGTTTGCTGTTCCATAAAGGAAGTAATCCGATAGCGGCATACCTGGTTTTAAACTATCTTCTACATGATAACGATACACGAGGTAGATCGTGCTCCAAATCAGGTAAGGAATAAAGATTTTAGAGAAACGTGACTTGACGAATGTTCCGAAATCGAATCCTTTGCGCTGGACCATCGACATCAACAGAAACGCACTGATGATGGCAAAGATCGGCGTACCAATCCGAGAAAATTGATCGATGTAACCAATCGCTTCATTTTCGAATTCCCCTTTCGAGTGATACAAACCGGCGATGACATGGACAGCGACGACCATGATTGCCGCAATCGATCGAATGACAGGAATTTCTTGATAAAATTTCATTTTTTCACACCTTAATCATGTTTATATATTTTTTCACAAAAGTTATTATAATCTATTTTCGTCCAAATTAAATGATAATATCCAAATTTTATCGGATGTAACGAAAAAGAATCCCTTTTGAAATAAGAGACTCTTTTTTGTGAAGACTAGATTTTTTCATAAGATAACGCGATACATCCGGAAGCAAAGACGCGTGTTTCGACTAACCGTAGCGTCTGTGGTTGATCAAATACCGGAAACATCCGTTTTCCACCACCGAGCAGAACGGGGTAGATCACGACATGATAGCGATCGACGAGTCCAAGCTCAATTGCTTCAGAAGCAAGCGTCGCCCCACCGATCGCAATCTGTTTTCCAGGCAATGCTTTTAGTGCTTGAAGTTCCTCGGTAAGTGACTTGGTCGCTAGACGCGCATTTCTTGTGACGGAATCAAGCGTCCGCGAGAAGACGACCTTCTCAAGCGATTGCCAGGTTTTCGCATACTCAACGACAATCGGCTCGTCTTCCTGATCCGCTGTCTCCCAGTATTGCATCATCTCGTACAAACGGCGTCCGTAGACATGGGTATCGAACGCTTTCTCGTAGTCATTGAAATACTGATGTAATTCCGCATCCGGTGAAGCGAAATCGATCCTTCCTGACGCATCCTCGATGTAACCGTCAAGCGAGACTTGAAAGGAATAGACGATGTCACGCATAGTAACCCCTCCTTTTTCATTCTTTACCCGAATAACCATTTCATGAAAAAAACTCCCCCATCCGTAGATGAGAGAGTAAGACGAATTATCCGATTGAACCTTCCATCTCGAACTTGATGAGACGGTTCATTTCGACCGCATATTCCATTGGAAGTTCTTTTGTGAATGGCTCGATGAAGCCCATGACGATCATTTCCGTTGCTTCCTCTTGTGAGATCCCGCGGCTCATGAGGTAGAACAATTGCTCTTCCGAGACCTTCGAGACTTTCGCTTCGTGCTCGAGCGAAATGTTATCGTTGAGGATTTCGTTGTACGGAATCGTATCCGACGTCGATTGGTTATCCATGATGAGCGTATCACATTCGATGTTCGAACGTGCACCTGTCGCTTTACGTCCGAAGTGAACGATACCGCGGTACGTGACTTTACCACCGTGTTTTGAGATCGACTTCGAGACGATCGTCGACGACGTGTTCGGTGCTAAGTGAATCATCTTCGCACCCGCATCTTGGTGTTGACCTTTACCAGCGATTGCGATCGACAATGTCATACCACGTGAACCTTCACCTTTAAGGATGACGGCTGGGTATTTCATCGTCAGTTTCGAACCGATGTTACCATCGACCCATTCCATCGTTGCGCCAGCTTCACAGATCGCACGCTTCGTAACGAGGTTGTAGACGTTGTTCGCCCAGTTTTGGATCGTTGTATAACGGCAGTAAGCGTTTTTGTTGATGAAGATCTCAACGACCGCTGAGTGAAGCGAGTTCGTCGTGTAGACCGGTGCTGTACATCCTTCGACGTAGTGAACCGATGCTTCGTCATCAACGATGATCAACGTCCGCTCGAATTGACCCATGTTTTCCGAGTTGATCCGGAAGTAGGCTTGAAGCGGCGTGTCGACTTTAACGCCTTTTGGTACGTAGATGAACGATCCACCTGACCAGACCGCTGTGTTCAAAGCTGCGAACTTGTTGTCTGTTGGCGGGATCAATTTTCCGAAGTACTCACGGAAGATATCTTCGTTCTCTTTTAATGCTGTATCTGTATCTTTGAAGACAACACCGATTTCTTCGAGATCTTCCTTCATGTTGTGATAGACGACCTCTGACTCGTACTGAGCCGAGACACCTGCCAAGTATTTTTGCTCTGCTTCAGGGATACCGAGCTTATCAAACGTACGTTTGATTTCTTCCGGTACTTCATCCCACGATTTCTCTGCACGTTCAGACGGCTTGACGTAGTACGTGATGTCGTCGAAGTTCAATTCTGAGAGATCGCCACCCCACGCTGGCATTGCTTGTTCGTTGAAGATCTTGAGTGATTTCAAACGGAAATCAAGCATCCATTGTGGTTCTTCCTTCATTTTCGAGATCGTTTCGACGACTTCAGTCGTCAAGCCACGTCCAGAACGGAAGATCGAGATATCGCGATCGTGGAAACCATATTTATAATCGCCAATTTCCGGCATGTTCTTTGCCATGTTCATTTCCTCCTCTTACTTGCTTGTGACCGAAGTTTACTTCCCTTCTTCTACGCCGCGTTCGAGCGCCTTCCAGGCAAGTGTCGCACATTTGATCCGTGCCGGGAATTTCGTGACACCCGAGAGTGCCTCGACGTCCCCGAGGTCGAACGATTCGTCGTCATAGTCTTTTCCTTGGACCATGTCCGAAAAGATATCCGCGAGTCGTAAGGCTTCTTCGATAGTCTTACCTTTGACGAGTTGCGTCATCATTGAAGCAGACGCCATGCTGATCGAGCAGCCCTCCCCGTCAAATTTCGCATCACGGACGACATCGTCTTCAATCGCGAGCTGGAGACGAATCGTATCGCCGCACGTCGGATTGTTCATGTCGATCGTGACGCCCCCCTCGATCGCACCGCGATTTCGGGGAGTTTTATAGTGATCCATGATCACTTGACGATACAAGTGATCGAGATTGTTAAAATCCATGACTGAAATACTCCTTCGTTTGGCGAAGTCCTGTCACGAGTGCGTCAACCTCTTCTTTCGTGTTGTAGAGATAGAAGCTAGCGCGAGCCGTCGAGCTCGCTCCGAGCCAACGCATCAGGGGCTGTGCACAGTGGTGACCGGCGCGAACCGCGATTCCCTGCATATCAAGGACGGTTGCGACGTCATGTGCATGGACATCACCGAGATTGAACGTGACGAGTCCAACGCGTTCTTCCGGACCGTAAATCGTGAGTCCGTCGATGTCACGCATTTGTGCCATCGCGTACTGCGCGAGTTCACGTTCGTGTGCTTCGACGTTCTCTAAACCAATCTCTTCTAAGAAATCAATCGCTGCCGATAAACCAACGGCACCTGCGATGATTGGTGTGCCCGCTTCGAAACGATATGGAGACGGTTTGAACGTCGACTCTTCAAGACCAACGTAATCAATCATCTCACCACCGAATTCAACCGGTTCCATCGCATTGAGTAATGCCTTTTTCCCGTAAAGAACACCAACGCCTGTCGGACCACACATCTTGTGTGCGGAGAAAGCGAGGAAGTCACAGTCGAGATCCGTGACATTAATCCGTTGGTGTGGTGCACTTTGCGCAGCATCGACGACCATGACGGCACCACGAGCGTGCGCAAGACGAGCGACTTCTTTGATCGGATTGATTGTACCGAGAACGTTCGAGACGTGTGCCATCGCGACGATCTTCGTCCGGTCAGACAGTTGTGCTTCGACCGCTTCGACCGTCACGCGACCATCCGCTGTCAAATCAACGTATTTCAACTTCGCTTTTTTGCGTTTAGCGACTTGTTGCCACGGAATGAGATTCGCATGGTGTTCGAGATATGTGACGACGATCTCGTCGCCTTCTTCGACATGCTCCATGCCGTAGCTAGACGCGACGATGTTGATTGCCGTCGTCGTGCCGCGGGTAAAGATAATTTCTTCATGGTGTTGCGCCTGGATGAAACGACGAACGTTCTCACGCGCACCTTCGTACGCATCCGTCGCTCGTGTTCCGAGCGTATGGACGCCACGGTGCACATTCGAATGAATCGTCTTATAGTAGTCGTCAATCGCATTGATGACGACGAGCGGCTTCTGCGAAGAGGCCGCACTATCGAGATAGACGAGTTTCCGGTCGTTGACCTGTTGGTCGAGGATCGGAAACTGATTGCGGATGGATGCATCGATTCCCATATTAGTTTACTTTCCCTTCGATGACTTGAACGAGACGTTCTTTCACCGAGTCAATCGCAAGTTCCGAGACGACTGGCTGGAGGAATCCGTGAACGACGAGGCGTTCTGCTTCCTTCCGTGAAAGGCCACGGCTCATCAAGTAGTAGAGTTGTAGTTCATCGACACGACCGACAGATGCCGCGTGTCCTGCCATGACGTCATCCTCATCGATCAAGAGGATTGGGTTCGCATCACCACGTGCCTTTTCAGACAACATGAGGACACGTTCCGTTTGAACGCCGTTTGATTTCGAAGCGCCGTGATGGATCATCGACGTTCCGTTGAAGATCGATGTTGCTGCGTCTTTTTGGACACCGTGGATCAAGATGAAACCTTCTGATCCTTTACCGAAGTGGTCCGTCCGGACGTTGAAGTTTTGTTTTTGCTCTCCACGACCGACCGTAACGGCTTTCGTATCTGAGAACGAATCGTTTCCGACGAGGTGTGTTTTTGTTTCTGTAACCGTATGACCGTCATTCATGTGACCGAGTGCCCATTCGAGCTTCGCGCCTTGTTTGACGACACCACGACGGTTCATATACGTGATGGCACCTTTTGATAGCGTGTCGACACCACCGAAGAGAACTTTTGCGTTGTCTTCAACGAAGACTTCTGTGACGACGTTGACGTTATGCGCTTCATCACCATAAGAGACGAAGTTTTCGATATACGTCAGTTCGCTGTCCGCATCTGCGACGATGATCGCGTGATGGTAAAGCGCTGCGCCTGATTGCTCAAGCGTGTAGATCGCTTGCATCGGTACAGAAAGCTTAACGCCTTTTGGTACATAAAGGAACGTACCGCCGTTACGAAGTGCTGCGTTTAATGCCGCAAGACGATCTTCGTTAACTTGAACACCTTCCGTCATGAAGTACTTCTCGACGAGTTCTGGGTGTTGTTTTAATGCGTCTTCGAGCGTCGTGAAGATGACGCCGTTCGCCGCTTCACTGTTTTGCGCGTGGACGAGTTGTCCGTTACGCGTGACGAGCATGTGATCACGGTTCTCGCCGATCAATGCTTCGATATCTGAAGAAAGACCAGTGACGGTTTCGAGTTCCGTCGTACCTTCTGTGAAGTTCCAGCCTTCGATCTTGATTTTTTCTACTTTTGGCAATGCGAGCGTTGGGGCAAGATCAAGCGCGTCTTGACGCTTTGCGACCATCCAAGATGGTTCCCCTAAGCGAGTCGCACGTTCTGCCACTGCCTCGCGATTTACTGCAAGATTCAGTTCTACAGTCATCATGCTTCCTCCCTCGTCTTACGCTTTTGTTTCGATTTCGACGTCTTCGATGCCGAGTTCTTTTTTAACCCAGTCATAACCTTCTGCTTCGAGACGGTGTGCGAGTTCTTTACCACCAGACATGACGATTTTTCCGCCCATCATGATGTGGATGAAGTCTGGCTCGATATAGTTCAAGAGACGTTGGTAGTGCGTGATGATCAAGCAGCCGAATTCAGGTGAACGCATTTCGTTGACACCTTTTGCGACGACTTTCAATGCATCGATATCAAGACCTGAATCGATTTCATCAAGAATCGCGATCGCTGGTTTAAGCATCATCATCTGAAGAATTTCGTTACGTTTCTTTTCTCCACCAGAGAAACCTTCGTTGAGGTAGCGGTGTGCCATTTCTGAAGGCATCTCGAGAAGACCCATTTGTGAATCAAGCTCACGGATGAACTTCATGAGTGAGATTTCATCGCCTTCTTCACGACGCGAGTTGATCGCTGAACGAAGGAAGTCTGAGTTCGTGACACCACTGATTTCGCTTGGGTACTGCATTGCGAGGAACATACCCGCTTGTGCGCGCTCATCGACTTCCATGTCGAGGACGTCTTCGCCGTCGAGTGTGACTGAACCAGATGTCACTTCGTACGATGGGTGACCCATCAATGCTGATGCGAGTGTTGATTTACCTGTCCCGTTTGGTCCCATGACCGCGTGGATTTCCCCGCCTTTGATTTCCAAGTTGACGCCTTTCAAGATTTCCTTGCCGTCGATCGCGACGTGTAGATCTTCAATCTTCAAGTGTGAAGCCTTCATGTTAGAATCCCTCCATCTATTCATTTCGTGACTGACGATTCAGAACACGAGCGTTACTAATTTAGTATCATTCTAATCTTAAAGAAACATCGCGTATTATTCAAGCGTCATCGCTCGCTGATTTTTCTCAAAATCATGCGTTTTGTTGAGAATCATTCGAAAGTTTCACCGGTTCCTCCAGTTCATCGATCGTCGAAGCCCGATGAATCCGTTGTGACAGTAAGAGCAGTGGTATTCCGAATAATGTCAAGCCCGCTAATATCCCGAAAATCGGTAACGGACGGTCCGCTCCATATAAACTTAACAAATGTCCTCCGGCGATCGGACCGATTGATTGTCCGATCGACGTCAAGCCCATCGCCCCGAAGTAACTGCCCCGTAATTCTGGCTTCGCGAACCGATCGGTTAAGATATCAGTCATCGTGAACATCATGACTTCCCCGCACGTGAAGATGAACATCGCGACGATCATCAACCAGATCGCGTTCGCATTTCCCATGATGAACAATCCGATCGCAACAGTCGCAATCCCGGTCGTGATCGAGACGAGTGGTGACGTCTTGACACCAAACTTCATGATTGGATACTGGACGATCAAGACGGTGATTGCATTGATCGTGATTAAGATCGCATAGAGTGTCTTCCCGCCTTCAAGGAGTGACGTTTCCGTCAAGAACTGTGGCAAGGTCGAGTTGAACTGGCTGTAGCCAAAGACCCCGAAGATGATGCCGGCAAGTGCCAGCGTAAAGGCGATATCCGTCCGCAACAGACGAACCGTTGCTCCGAATGACACCTTTTTCCCACCATGCGTCTCGGTGATTGGATAGCGTTTGAATAAGATACCGATCATCACCCCGTACACGATATAGACGAACGCCGTGATGTAAAACGTCGCGGACGTGTTCCCTGCACTCAGCAGCAAGGCGATTCCCGGTCCGATCGCTGCTGCGATGTTGATCATCGCGTAACGGATATTGAAGACGAACAATCGGTTCGCTTCGTCCGTCGTATCACTGATCAGGGCACGGGCGGACGGTTCAAAAATCGAGCGACAGACCCCGTTCAAGGCACTGAGCGTAAAGAATGCCCAGAATGTCTCGACTTGTGCCAGCGCGATGAAGACGACCGCGAACCCAATCGTTCCGGCAAGCATCATCGTCCGCCGTCCATAACGGTCTGACAAAGTACCACCGATGAAGCTCATGACGAGACTGGCGATCGCCGAAATACTGAGCACCCAGCCGACATCGACCGGATCAAACTTCAGGACGGTCGTCATGTAGATGGCGAAGAACGGCATCGTGATGAACGTTCCGAGACGCGAGAAAAACGTCCCGAACAAGACCCCGAGTGTCAACGGATGCAGTTGACGTATGCGTTGCATATGATTCCCCCTAACCCCTGTTTCAGACAAATGAAAAGCATCCTTCCATTATATAGGAAGGATGCCGGTTTCGGTGAACTTATTTGCTGACTGGAACGACCGCACCTTTGTACTTGTCGAGGATCCAATCTTGGTTTTTCTTCTCGTGCAGAACGTCAAGAAGTGCTGTGACACGCTTGTCTTTCTCATCGCCGTCACGTGTGACGATGATGTTGACGTATGGTGAAGACTCATCTTCTGAAGCGATCGCGTCTTTCAGTGGGTTCAGACCGTTATCGATCGCATAGTTCGTGTTGATGAGGACAGCGTCGCCTTCATTGTTTTTATAAGCTTGCGGAAGAAGTGATGCTTCGATGTTCGTCTTGAACTTGAGTTTCTTCGGGTTCTCTGCGATATCACCGAGTTGTGCATCTGTTGTTTTACCGTCTTTAAGCTTGATCAATCCTTCATTTTGAAGGAACGTCAAGACACGACCGCGTTCCGCGACGTTTGAGCTCGTCAGGATCGTTGCACCGTTTGGTAACTTATCGAGTGATTTGTATTTCTTCGAATAAATACCGAGTGGTTCAACGTGGACGCCACCTGCGTTCGCGAACTTATATGATTTGTTTTCTTTCTCTTGTTGCTCAAGATACGGTACGTGCTGGAAGTAGTTCGCATCGATTTCTTTTGAAGCGAGTGCTTTGTTCGGAAGTACGTAATCTTGGAACTTCTTGATTTCAAGCTTGTAACCTTTTGCTTCGTATTCTTTTTTAACGTGCTCAAGAATCTCAGCGTGCGGTACGTTTGATGCACCAACGACGAGTGTTTTGTCGTCGCTACCTGATCCTGATGATTTTTCGCCACATGCAGCAAGGCTGATTGCTAAGACGGATACAGCAGCAGTACCTACGAATTTTTTCCAAACTTTCATGAATGATTCCTCCAATATGAATAAAATTTGAATTAACGTTTATCGATCGCACGGATCAGCAAATCACCAATGATTTGGATGACGAAGACGATCGCTAAGATTAAGAGTGTCGCAATGACGATGACATCGTTTTGAGAACGCTGGAATCCTTCGATGAAGGCCATGTCCCCAAGTCCACCTCCGCCGACTACTCCGGCCATTGCCGTATAACCGACAAGTGAGACGAGTGTGACCGTGATACCAGAAACGATGGCAGGCAACGCTTCCGGGATTAAGACTTTATAGATGATTTGGAACTTCGTCGCCCCCATCGATTCAGCTGCCTCGATGACACCTTTATCGACTTCACGTAACGCGAGTTCAACCATCCGACCGTAAAATGGTGCAGCACCGAAAATCAGTGCCGGTAATGCTGCCGTTGGTCCGAGGAACGAACCGACGATCGCTGTCGTAAATGGAATCAATAAGATCAGTAAGATGATGAACGGAATCGAACGGAAGACGTTGACGATCAAGCTCAACACTGAATAGAACGCCCGATTCTTGAACAATAACTCTTCGTTTGTCGCATACAATAGTAAACCAATGATCAAACCGAGAACGAATGTCGAAACCCCAGCGATTGCCGTCATATAGACGGTACTGCCTGTCGCTTCCCACACCATGTCCCAATCTAGGTTGTCAAAGAATGAAATCATCGGTGATCCACCTCCACTTCAACATCACTGGCTTGAAGCTTCGTGATGACCGCTTGTGTTGCTTCTGTTTCCCCGATCAACTGAATGAACAGTGTACCGAGTGCCCCTTCCTGCGATTGACCGACGTTTCCGCCGATGATATTGAACAGGACCGGTGAATCCTTCATGACTTCCGCGAGGATCGGGCTTTCCGCTGTCGATCCGACGAACGTCAACTGAACGATTTTTCCGGTTGGGTACCGTTCGCGTAGTTTCGCGAACGTTAACTCGTTCTCTGACGGTGACGTCAATTGTTTGACGAATTCCTTCGTCATCGCTTGCTTCGGATGACGGAAGACTTCTGCGACCGGTCCTTGCTCGACGATTTTACCGGCTTCCATGACGGCGACCCGGTGACAGATTTTTTGAATGACGTGCATCTCGTGTGTGATCAAGACGATCGTTAGTTTCAGTTTTTCATTGATGTCGACGAGTAACTCAAGGATTGAGTCCGTCGTCTTCGGATCGAGTGCACTTGTTGCCTCGTCACATAAGAGAACGTCCGGGTTCGATGCCAGTGCCCGAGCGATACCGACACGTTGTTTTTGACCACCGGATAATTGTGACGGATAAGCTTTTTCGCGTCCGTCCAAACCAACGAGTTGGATCAGTTCCGCTACCCGTTCCTTGCGATGTGCTTTCGGGAAGCCACCTAGCTCGAGTGGGAACATGATGTTCTCTTCAACCGTCCGTGACCATAGTAAGTTGAAGTGTTGGAAGACCATCGAGACATTCTTGCGGACGCCTCGTAATTCTTTTGGTTTCAGTGATGTCATTTCAACACCATCGATTTGGATCGAACCACTCGTTGGTGCTTCGAGCATATTCAGTAATCGGATCAGAGTCGATTTCCCTGCTCCGGAATAACCGATTATTCCAAAAATTTCACCGCGCTCGATTGTCAGATCGACATTCGCGACGGCTTCGACCGCTCCGCGCTTTGAGCGATAAATCTTTCCTACGTCTTGTAAACGAATCACAACTGTCCCTCCTAAAATAAAAAAAGTGCGCGCGTTTTAGAGCAAACGCGCGCACTTTTCAGTACACAAAACCATTTGCTCTCATCTCCCAGACTTTTGTCTGCTGGAATTAGCACCACTTCGGATTAGATCCGCGGTTGCCGGGTTTCATCGGGCCAGTCCCTCCACCACTCTCGATAAGAGTTTCGGTATTAAGTTTGTAGAATATATTCTGAATATTAGCAGGGGTTATTTTTGTTGTCAAACAGTTTTTTCAGAAACTTTTTCGAGGAACGTGAAAGCACGTGTTAAGTCTTCTTTCAAATCTTCCGCGTCTTCAAGTCCAACTGAAATCCGGACGAGACCGTCTGTGATGCCGAGTTCTGCCCGACGCTCTGCTGGGATCGACGCGTGCGTCATCCGTGCCGGCACCGAAATCAGACTCTCGACGGCACCAAGACTTTCAGCAAGTGTGAAGAAGTGTGTCGCCTCGACGAGTTTTTCTGCGTTCGCTGCTGAACCGACATCAAAGCTGATCATCCCACCAAATCCAGTCGCTTGTTTCGCTTGGATGTCGTGACCAGGATGCGATGCAAGTCCTGGGTAGAAAATGTTCGAGACGATGTCTTGCGCTTGTAGGAACGCAACGAGATCATGTGCTGTCTCTTCGATCGCATCCATTCGGATACCGAGTGTACGAAGACCACGGACGAGCAAGAAGCTGTCTTGCGGTCCAAGCACGCCGCCTGTCGAGTTTTGGATGAAGTGCAGCTCTTCGCCGAGCGCATCATCTTTGACGACGACAAGTCCAGCGACGACGTCCGAATGTCCGCCGATGTATTTCGTCGCACTGTGCAAGACGATGTCTGCACCAAGTGCGAGTGGTTGTTGATGATAAGGTGTCGCGAACGTGTTGTCGACGACAAGTTTAAGATCGTGACGTTTGGCGATCGTTGCGATTGCTTCAATGTCCGTTACTTTCAACAACGGGTTCGTCGGTGTTTCGACGTAGACGATCTTCGTGTTGTCTTGGATCGCTGCTTCCGTTGCCGCAAGGTCCGTCGTATCGACGAATGTCACTTGGATATTGAACTTCGGTAAGACGCGTTGCATCAAGCGGAACGTACCACCGTAGACGTCATCTGTCATGACGATGTGGTCGCCAGACTCAAGCAAGTGGAAGACGGCATGGATTGCTGCCATCCCAGAACCGAAGGCAAAACCACGTGCGCCACCTTCGAGATCCGCAATCAATCGTTCGATGCTCGTCCGTGTCGGGTTCGCTGTCCGTGAGTATTCGTATCCGTCCTTGAGTTGACCGATTTTATCCTGCTTGTATGTGCTTGTTTGATAGATCGGAGGTGTGACGGCTCCTGTTGCCCGGTCGACACCTGTTCCTCCATGAATCAATGCTGTCTTCTTACGCATGAGTTTCGTCCACCTTTTCAAAGATTTGTTGGCTTAAGTAGCGTTCGGCACTGTCTGCGAAGACGGTGACGATCGTACTGCCGGGGTGACGCTTTGCGATATCGAGCGCAGCAACGAGCGCTGCACCTGCTGAACTACCGACGAGTAATCCTTCGCGAGCAGCGAGTGTATGAACCGCGTCAAATGCATCGCGGTCAGAAATCGTATGAATCTCGTCGACGAGTTCACGCGGAACGAGACTTGGCCATTTTGCTGTTCCAATGCCTTCTGTCTTATGCGGACCGGCTGGACCACCATTTAAGACGGAGCCTTCCGGTTCGACGATCGCTGCTTTTGTACCGAGACGTTGTTTTAAGAAGTCCGCTGTTCCGGCGAACGTACCACCTGAACCACAACCGGCAACGAACCAGTCGATGTGCGACAAGTCCGCAATCAGCTCAGGACCGAGTGTCCGCTGATACGTGACTGGATTCTCTTCGTTTTCGAATTGTAACGGAACGTAACTGTTCGGAATTTCCTGACCGAGTTCTTTAGCCCGGTCGATAGCCCCTTGCATATCGAGTTCAGTCGGCGTGTTGACGACGGTTGCGCCGAGTGCCCGCATCAACGTCTGTTTTTCTTGACTGAATTTTTCCGGAACGACACAGATGACTTGAAGATCATATTTTTTAGCGGCGAGCGCCAAGCCGATGCCGGTATTCCCGGCTGTCGGCTCGATGATCGTACCGCCTGGTGTCACATGTCCGTTTTCGATTGCTGCATCAACGAGTTGAATGCCAAGGCGGTCTTTGACGCTGCCCCCAGGGTTCATCCATTCGAGCTTCGCCAAAATGCGCGTACCAGCAGGCAAATCGAATGAAGTGATCTCGTAGAGTGGTGTGTTTCCGACGAGGTCGCGGACGTTGTTCGCGATCATCCGAAGACGATGTCCCATTCATCACGACCGGCAAGCATTTTCTCGGCATAGTGCTTCGCTCCTTTGAGGTCATGTGCGCTCGCAAATCCACATTGGACTTCGTTTTGCGCTGGAATCTCTTCTGCTGCGAGGACGTCTTTCAACGTCTTCTCAACGAGTTCGCTCATTTTTTCGACCGAGTCGAAGTTCATCATCGCCATGTAGAAACCTGTTTGGCATCCCATCGGTGAGACATCGATGACATCATCCGAGTAGTTACGGATGTTTTCAGCAAGTAAGTGCTCGAGTGTGTGCATCGCACGCATCGGCATTTGCTCAACGTTTGGTTGTGTGAAACGGATATCGTATTTGACGACTTGGTCGACTTTACCTTCTTTATAACCCGCGACGCGGATATAAGGTGCTTTGACTTTCGTGTGATCCAGGTTAAAGCTTTCGACGTTCATTTTTTGAAGTGCCATGATTTATTCCCCCATTTTCTCGGCTTCTACGAGCCAGACGAAGTGATTGTATTGTATAAATTTAACAGTGAATCCCCGTGATGTAAACAATTCTTCCATGACTGGAATCAACGGGTAGAACTCGCGTTCGAGATCTTCCGCTAACGCGTCGAACCCTTGAGCACGTGCTTCACGAATCGTTTGCAGGCGTGCCTCTTCTGAGACGAACATCGTATCCGCGTAGACGATTTTTCCGTCTGCCGGTAAATGTGATGCCATCAGATCGATTGCTTCTCCCTTTTCCTCATCTGTTAGATGATGAAACGCATACGTAGAAACAAAACTGCGTGCTTCCTTCGCCTCGAACGAGAGGAAGTGACCATCCTGTACATCAAGCGACGGAATCTTTTCCGTCAGGATTGCCCGCATCTCCGGACTTGGTTCAACGGCGAGTACGGCGTCGTGACGTGCCAGAAGACGTTGTGTCAGGTTCCCTGTGCCTGCTCCGAATTCAATGACCGGCGACTGCGCTTTATCCGCTACTGTATCCAAAATCTCATCGTATCGACGAAAAACCTCTTTATACTCCGGATCGTGTCCGGTTACTGTCTCGTCATACGTTGATGCCCATTCTGTGAAAACATCCATAAAACGTACTGTCATGCCTTGTCGTCCTCCATCTCACCAGTTAATTCCGAGTAATCGGATATGAATTAAAGTAATTTTCCTTATTCGCATTGTAGCAAGGAGATTCTATCCTGGCAAGCGACCGGCTCGAAAAACTTCCAGAAAACAAAAAAAAGGCGTTGCCGGCGAACCGACAACACGAATAATGTGGTTAGAAATGCTACGAAGGAAAACCCAGCTCCATTCGGAATTGTTCGCTCTTCCGCGTGGAGGACGGCGCCTGTTCGACATGATCGCCAGCTTACGTTCACTTCCTGATCGGTCCTTTCGATCCACCACCCGTTCATTGCACCGCTTCGTCTTTGGGGGACGACTTAAGGGGAAACAATACACCGGCTTAGGATGGGAGAAAGGGTTCAGGACTTGAATCGTATTGAACGATCATCTCTGCTAGACTTCCTATAATGCATTTCTAGAAGTTGTTATGAATATACCATTCATATTTCTGCGTTGTCAACGAATTATTGTAAATATTCCGACAATTTAACAAAAAGAAAAATCCAATCGGACTTTTCTTACCGTTCTTGACAGAAAGCAAAGACGTTTTGAACGGACTGGAAGGCATAAAGTCGCTCTACGACTTGATTTTCTTCAATTCGCAACAACGCAGGAACACTCATGACACGGGCTTCTTCTAAGAAATCCGGAATGAAATTCCCGTTCGCCTTCTGAATCGATTGACCTGATTCCGTCGCTTCAACGATATCGAGCATACGTTCCGCAATGGCGCATGTCCCGCACATCGGTGCATAGACATACAATAGCCCGTTTTCTGGGACGGTCGTGACCTCTTGCATGACGGTCGCTCCTTTCTTCGTGGTATCTGTCGTCAGTATAC
This sequence comes from Exiguobacterium sp. s191, assembly GCF_018618955.1. Classification (NCBI taxonomy): domain Bacteria; kingdom Bacillati; phylum Bacillota; class Bacilli; order Caryophanales; genus Exiguobacterium; species Exiguobacterium sp. s191. The sequence continues at coordinate 1,773,732 of NZ_JACSNC010000001.1, forward strand.
AAAAAAAAGAGAGCGGACGTAACGCAAGCGCCTCGTTCACTCTCTTTTCGTTAAGTATTACTCGTTGATCATCGATTTGTACGCCGCAGCGTCCATCAATGCCTCGACTTGTGAAGCATCTTCGATTTCGATGTCAACCATCCAAGCGCCTTCGAATGGTGACTCGTTGACGAGTTCTGGGGAATCCGAAAGGTTTTCGTTGATGGCAACGACTTTACCAGAGATCGGTGCGTATAACTCCGAGACTGTCTTGACCGACTCGACTGAACCGAATGGCTCGTTTGCTGAGATCGTATCTCCGACTTCAGGCAATTCGACGAAGACGATATCCCCGAGTTCGTGTTGCGCGAAATCCGTGATTCCGATGCGCGCCTTGTTTCCTGATACTTCGACCCATTCATGTTCTTCCGAATAGCGTAAGTTGTCTTTTACTTGACTCATTTCCGATTCCCCCTGTGGACTAATTTGGACTAACGTGTTCAGTATACCAAAATCGACTCTGAACTTAATACCATTTTCCTTGATACATTTCTTCCTTGAAGCCGATCGTGACGTCTTTTCCGTCTGTAACGATCGGACGCTTCAATAACATGCCGTCACTTGCGAGCAACTTGTATTGCTCGTCTTCCGATAGCTCTGGAAGTTTGTCCTTGATCCCTTGCGAACGGTATGATTGACCGCTCGTGTTGAAGAATTTCTTCAACGGCTCTCCACTCTTTTGATGAAGTTCCTGGATCGTCGTTGCAGATGGTGTCTCCTCGACGATGTGTTTGTAATCCACTTCGACACCGTGCTGTTCGAGTGCTTTTTTTGCTTTGACGCACGTACTACATTTCGGATAGCCGTACATCGTGACTGTTTTTGTCATGTTCCTCACCTCATCTTCAAGAGTAGCAGATGGATCACTTCTGCTTCAAGCGTGCGAGCGCCCCGTCAATCTGATCTTGATGATGGGCGTCATGAGCAACGAACGACTCGACGAAGGATTGTGGTCGAAAATCCTCATAGGTCGCTTCAAATTGCTCGTCAGACAGACGATCGAGGTGATTGACGATGTCACGCCGAACGCTGATTGCTTTCTTCAATAAGGCGAGCGGATCGATATGATGCGCATATTCGATCGCCAGTCGATTGAACTGGTCAAAATCCGTCTCGACGAGCGTCAACGGTTCGTCCGGTAACTTCGAAATGGCATGATCGTAATAAAACCGGTTCCATAAATACAGATGACTGACGCACTCAAGGACGGTCCACTTATTAAGGGCAAGCGGCAGACCCCATTCTTCCGGCGACAAACGTTCAAGGGATTGATAGTAGGCAATCGCAAATTGCAGTTCAACCAATTCTTGGCGCATCTCGTTTTCCTCCTCCAACCAAAAACTTCGCCTTTACAGAGATTTTCCCTGCAAAGGCGAAGCGGTAAACCTGACTTAGACCGTATATTTGTTTGACTCGATGAGGCGTTTTGCGATGTCACGTTTCGTACCGATGACGTTGATCGGCTGGTAACGGCTGAATTTTTTCAGCGCTGAGAGCAACATCCGGAGTTCGTCGCCGCTTGCTGCCGCGTAGAGTGTCTCTTTCGCGTCACGCTCGACAGCTTCGAACGCTTGTTGTGCGAAGACTTCCGTGTAACGGACTTTCAGTTCGCTCTTCTCGATCCCTTTGTCGGCAATCGCTTTGTCCGTCCGGACGATTGCTGATTCCAGCGCATAGATCGCACTCATGATGTCGGCTGTGTTTGCTAAGATTTCTTGTTCGCCTTGGAGTTTGTCCTGGTATTTTTGGACCGCCGTTCCGGCAGTCAACAAGAAGATCTTCTTCATCATCGCGAGTAAGTGACGTTCGCGATCAAGTGGTGCTGTTCCGATTTCTGTCGGCATGAAGCTCATTACTTCTTGTTGCAGACGCTGTGCTTCCGCAAGCAACGGCAACTCGCCTTTCATCGCTTTCTTCAGCAATGTTCCCGGGACGAGGAGACGATTGATCTCGTTCGTTCCTTCGAAGATCCGGTTGATCCGTGAATCACGGTACATGTTCTCGACTTCATATTCTGCCATGAAGCCATAACCACCGTGGATCTGGACCGCTTCGTCGATGACGTAATCAAATGTTTCCGAAGCAAAGACTTTGTTCATCGAGCACTCGATTGCGTACTCCGCGATCGCATCGGCGATTTTTTTACCGTCCTTGCTCTCTTCTTCTGACAACTGATCGAGGCTGTCTTGGAAGAGACCACCTGTGCGGTAGACCGAACTTTCCATCGCATACGTCTGTGCTGCCATCGTCGCGAGTTTTTCTTGAATCAATGGGAACGAGCTGATTGGTGTCTTGAACTGTTTCCGTTCATTCGAGTATTGGACTGCGAGATCAATCGCTCGTTTTGATGAACCGACAGCACCAACAGCTAATTTATAACGACCGACGTTCAAGATGTTGAAGGCGATGACGTGACCGCGTCCGATTTCACCAAGGACGTTATCGACTGGTACTTCTGCATCTTGTAAGATCAACGTCCGTGTCGATGATCCTTTGATTCCCATCTTCTGTTCCTCGACGCCTGTCGAGACGCCTGGATACGATCCTTCGACGAGGAAGGCTGTGAACTTGTCACCGTCGATTTTTGCGTAGACGACGAACAAGCTTGCGAAACCAGCGTTAGTGATCCATTGTTTTTCACCGTTCAAGATGTAGTGCGTGCCGGCTTCATTCAAGACAGCCGTCGTTTTAGCACCAAGAGCATCCGAACCAGAGCCTGGCTCTGTCAACGCGTACGAAGCAATCCACTCTCCTGAAGCGAGTTTCGGCAAGTATTTATGCTTTTGCTCTTCGTTACCGAAGAAGACAATCGGCAACGAACCGATTCCGACGTGTGCGCCGTAGCTGAGGGCGAATGAACGACCGCGTGCGAACTTCTCCGTGATGATCGAAGACGAAATCTTATCCATCTGATAGCCGCCGTATGCTTCCGGAACGTCTGCACCGAGTAGACCCAGCTCGCCTGCTTCGCGGAGAAGACCGACCGACAGTTCGAACTCGTGTTTTTCGATCCGGTCAAGGACAGGAACGACACGATCTTCGACGAACTTCGCTGTCATGTCACCGACCATTTTGTGTTCTTCCGAGAAATCCTCTGGTGTGAAGAGACGTTCTGGTGCTAACTCATCTAATACGAAACTGCCACCTTTGATTAATTCGTTTGTCGTTTGGCTCATTGCCCTGTTCCTCCTTCAACTAGTTCGAATACACCTGCTGCGCCCATTCCGCCACCGATACACATCGAGACGACACCGTACTGGACATTTCGGCGTTTCATTTCATGCAAGAGCGTCAATGTGAGTTTTGTTCCTGTACAACCGAGTGGGTGACCGAGGGCGATCGCTCCACCGTTTACGTTGACGATGTCTTCGTTTAATCCAAGCTCGCGGATGACACCGAGCGACTGCGATGCGAACGCTTCGTTCAACTCGATCAATCCGACGTCTTCAAGCGTGATGCCTGCGAGTTCAAGTGCTTTCGGAATCGCGACGACCGGTCCGATTCCCATCACTTCCGGACGGACACCACCGACCGCGAACGATTTGAACTTTCCGAGAATCGGTAACCCTTGGCGTTCTGCTTCTTCCCGTTCCATGACGAGGACAGCTGCCGCACCGTCTGACGTCTGCGAAGAGTTCCCTGCTGTGACGCTACCGCCAAGGCGGAACGCTGGGCGAAGTTTCGCAAGACCTTCCGGTGACGAATCCGGACGTACGCCTTCATCGTGTTCGACGATGAATGTCTTCTCTTCGATTTTCAGTTCATCATTGACGAATTGTTCCGTCACCGTTACCGGGACGATTTCGTCAGCAAACTTACCAGCCGCGATTGCTGCTGCCGCTTTTTGGTGACTCTTCAACGCAAACGCATCTTGATCTTCCCGTGAGACATTGTAGGTCGCAGCGACTTGCTCCGCTGTGTGCCCCATGCTCATGTAATATTCCGGTGCCGTGTCGACGATTGACGGATTAGGTCGGACGACGTGACCTGGCATCGGGACTTGACTCATTGATTCGAGTCCACCAGCGACGACCGCAGTTGCTTGCCCCGTCATGATTTTCATCGCTGCGTCAGCGATCGATTGTAGTCCACTTGAGCAATACCGGTTGATCGTGATCGCCGGTACCTCGTGTGATAATCCACCGAGGACCGAAGCGTAACGGGCGATGTTCATGCCTTGTTCCGCTTCCGGCAAGGCACATCCGAGAATGACGTCATCGACCGCTCCCGTGTAACCGGACCGTTTCAACGTTTCCTGGATGGCGATGCCTGCTAATTCATCCGAGCGCATTGATTTGAATGCGCCCTTTTTTGCTTTTCCGACCGGTGTTCGTGCACCGGCGACGATTACTGCTTCCTTCATCCGAATCCCCCCAGTCCTCAGTTACGAAGCGGCTTGCCTTTGACGAGCATGTGCTGCATCCGTTGTTGTGTCTTCATCTCACCGATCAGGCTCAAGAATGCTTCCCGTTCGATGTCGAGCATATATTGTTCATCGACGTGGCTACCGAAGGCGACGTTTCCGCCGGCGATGACGTGTGCGAGTTTACTTGCGATTTTCAAATCGTGTTCCGAGATATAACCGCCGTAGAACATTTCGCGTGTTGCGAGTTCAAGCGTCGCTTTCCCCGCACGACCGACGACTGGAATCTTCCCTTTCGCTGGTGCCGTGTAGCCGGTCCGGTCCAGTTCAAGGACGAGTTGTTTCGCATCATACGTCAAGTGATCCCGGTTCATCGAGATTTGATCAACGGAGCGGACATATCCGAGTTCGCGTGCTTCAAAGGCTGATTTTGAGACTTTTGCCATCGCGACGTTCTCGAACGTCTTTTGCGCTGCTTTCTCGATATTGACGAGTCCGTCCGGTGTGTTTTCTAACAGTCGACGGTACGTGTTGACGTTTCCGCCGCCTCCCGGAATTAGACCGACACCGACTTCGACGAGACCCATATACGTTTCAAGCCCGGCTTGCAGACGAGCCGCCGGAAGCGAGATTTCCGTACCGCCACCAAGCGTCATTCCTTGTGGTGCAGCGACGATCGGACGTGATGCGTAACGAATCTTTTGAATCGATTGTTGGAACTTGTTGATGATCCAGTCGAGCTCGAACCAGTTCTCATCTTCCGCTTCCATCAGCATCATCGCTAGGTTCGCACCGACACAGAAGTTTTTGCCATCGTTCGCGATGACGAGACCTCGGTGATTTTTCTCGACGAGATCGACCGACTGTTCGATCATCTGCATGATGTCGACACCAATCGCATTGCTCTTCGAAGTGAACTCAAGGACTGCGACATCGTCGCCGATATCAAGCAAGCGTGCCCCATTGTTCTCTAGTAAAACACCGTTTGACTTCCGGACGTCGCGGAGGCGGATTTCCTTCGGATTGATCGTTGCTTCGACGTAGTCTTTCGTTGCAACGTCATAATGACGACCGGACGCATCATAGAAACTCGTTTTTCCTGCTGCGAGCATCTCATCGACCCATGCCGGTACTGCGTAACCGTCTTGTTTCATCTTCGCGACCGTCTTCTCGACACCGAGTGCGTCCCATGTCTCGAACGGTCCCATCTTCCAACCGAAGCCCCATTTCATTGCTTCGTCGATCGCTTTGATGTCGTCTGCGATCTCACCTGTCAGCTGAGCCGAGTAGAGCAATGTTTTCGCGTGAATCGGCCAGAGTAAGGCACCGACACGATCTTGCGCGAAGACGACGGCTTTCAGTTTGTTTTTTGCGCCCGGAAGTGCTTTGGCTTGTCCAATTGACGGTTCAGTAAGCGCTTTCTTTTCGACGTACTCAAATGTCTCGAGATCAAGTTCAAGGATCTGTTTTCCGACTTTCTTATAGAAGCCTTGACCCGTCTTCGCACCGAGTGCTCCTTGTTCGACAAGGCGACGCATCTCAGTCGGAACCGCGAACGTCTCCTTCTCTTCGCCTTCTGGCAACAAGTCATAGACGTTGTTTGCAACGTGGACGAACGTGTCGATGCCGACGACGTCGAGTGTCCGGAACGTCGCTGACCCTGGGCGACCAAGGAGTGGACCTGTGACCGAATCGACCTCCCCGATCGAATAGCCACCTTTTTTCATCTCATCCATCGTCACGAGGAGACCGTATGTCCCGATTCGGTTGCCGATGAAGTTCGGTGTATCCTTCGCGATGACGACGCCTTTCCCGAGTCGTTCCTCTGCGAATTGTTTCATAAAGTCGACGACCCTCGGATCCGTGTCTGACGTTGGAATCAACTCAAGTAACTTCAGATAACGTGGTGGGTTAAAGAAGTGTGTCCCTAGGAAACGACGATTGAACGATTCCGAGCGTCCCTCGCGCATCGCTTCGATCGAAATTCCCGATGTGTTCGAGCTGACGATTGCGTCTTCCCGAATAAACGGTTCGATCGTTTTAAACAATTGTTGTTTGACTTCGAGTCGTTCGACGACGACTTCGACGATCCAGTCCGCTTCTTTCAGACGCTCTAAGTCGTCTTCTAAGTTTCCGACCTCGATGAAGTCGATCAATTTCTTCGATGCGAGTGGTGCCGGATTTTGTTTCAAGAGCTTTTCGCGGTTATCGCGCGCGATGCGGGAACGGACGCGCGAATCACTCAGCGTCAAGCCCTGCTTCTCTTCTTGTGCCGTAAGTTCTTTTGGTACGATATCAAGCATCAATGTCCGTATGCCAGCATTCGCAAGATGTGCCGCGATGCCTGCACCCATCACCCCTGAACCGATGATGACGGCGAATTGGATGTGTTTCGTCAACTGGATTGTGGTCGGCTGACCGATTTGACTCGCCATGATATACCCCCTGATTTTAAATTGAATGAACAACCATTCATTATACTGACAAAAAAAGAAGCCAAACGACTTTGGTGTGCTTCTTCTACATCTTCATCATAAATGAATAATGATTCAGTAGCAATAAAAAATCAGTCAATGGACAAATTTTCCTGTTAGACTGATAAAAAGGAGTGGTTGAAAATGAGTCAAACCGAGCATGTATGGAATCAAAAAGCCGCTGCCTGGGCGGATCGCGCTGACGATATGTGGACGAACGGCAGTCGGAAAACTGTTTTGCCGTTCTTACGAAAAACGATCACCGGTGGTCGCTTGCTTGATCTCGGTTGCGGTGATGGGGCAGCCTGTCGCTTACTGACACCGGACTTTCAGACAGTTGGACTCGATGTCTCAGATGAGATGATCCGGATCGCCCGTGAGAAGTCACCCGAGCAGACGTTCATCGTTGGAACGGGGGAAGCATTGCCGTTCGCCGATCATGCGTTTGATGTCGTTCTCGCCGTTAACTCACTTGAATGGTCGACACGTCCCGTTCAAGTGCTGCAAGAAATCGAACGCGTCGCCCCGCTTGTCGTCATCAGTCTACTCGGTCCGACAGCCGCTCCGCGGCAACTTGCTTATCGTCGTCTATATGGTGAGGAAGTCGCGATGGGAAATACGATGATGCCGTGGGAACTGTTGCAGCTAGCGAAAGAACGTGGCTGGACGTTACTCGATGAAGCGGTCATTCAAAAGGAAGGAGCCGTCATGACGGGGCATCGGTTACTGGATCAAGCCCATGCTTTCTCGTGTTTGTTCGCTTTTCAGACGACGGCTGTAAGGGAGAGATAAATATGTCACACAGTACCTTTTATACGTCTATATTAATAGCTTTATGTATTGTTTTTTTATTTTACATTGATGCTCTCGATGTTCTAGAAAGATGGCAATTCTTCCTACTCTTTATTGGTCTCTTATTCTGTATACAGGCATTGGGGGACCGTTTATTTCGACGTTATCGGGAGAAACGTTTCCAACCACAAACTACTGTCTTCTTAATGATTGGTTTATTTGCTGGGATGGTGTTTCTAGGTAATATCATTTGGCCATGATGCGAAATGATCGATGTAACGCACTATTCACCTCACTGTCTTCTCACCCGCTTTCCCCAGGCGAGACACAAGCCAGTCTTCCTCATCCCTCGGATGACGAATCCGGGTCTTGTTTGTCTCTGACAGCGCGATAAAACGTCGCGCTTTTTCCTGTAGGAGTCGGGTGAAGACATGTGAGGAGAATGCACTCATTTGTTATCCAAAGAACTCAAAAGCGATCGATTTCCGTCAATGGAATCGATCGCTTTTGAGTTTAGTTTATTTAGGACGAACCGGGCATCTTCGACTCCTACAGGAAAAGGAAGCATGAACCATGCTTCCTTCAGGGAAGAGGAAGACCCGGCAAATCACATGGAATGTGAGATGCCGCGGCTTACTTCCCGCCTGAGGAAAGCGAAGATACTGGGAACGTCCGGTATACTATGCATTCTACATACAAAAAGACGATGCAACGCTGCATCGCCTTCTCGACTTATCCCTTGACCATCCCTTTAAGAACGAAGGCAACGTTTGCCGGTCGTTCTGCTAAGCGGCGCATGAAGTAACCGTACCAGTCACGTCCATAAGGAACGTAGACACGGACTTTATAGCCTTGTTTGACGAGTTCGAGTTGACGCTCGACCCGGATACCAAATAACATCTGGAATTCGAACTGGTCTTTTTCGATCCCATTTTCTTTAGCGTGACGGATGACTTGCTCGATCATCGCATCGTCATGTGTTGCGACGGCAGCATAGTTTCCGAGTGATAATTGTAACTTCACGAGCTTGATGTAGTTATGATCGACATCTTCCTTCTCTGGAAACGCCACCGTTGCCGGTTCTTTGTATGCCCCTTTGACGATCCGGAGATTCGTCTCGAAGCGTCCGACGCGTTTAATATCATCTTCCGACCGGTAGAGGTACGACTGGATGACCGTCCCGATGTTATCGAAAGATTGGCGCAATTCTTCAAACAATTGAATCGTCTTTTCACAACGTGGCTCATCTTCCATGTCGATCGTGACGAAGACACCGAGTTCTTTCGCCCGTGTTAAGATCCGTTCCATGTTCGAGCGGATCAAGTCGTCCGAGATATCGAGTCCGAGTGATGTCAGTTTCAACGAGAGTTGCGAGTCTAATTTTTCTTCCGCAATCATCTCAACCGCACGAATACATTCTTGTGTCATCATCTCTGCTTCCGCTACCGTCGAGATGAACTCCCCTAAATGGTCCATCGTGACGCATAACCCTTTTGCGTTCAATTCCTGGATCGCCCGTTTCGATGCTTCCAATGAATCCCCTGCCACGAAGCGACTTGCTCCGAATTTAAGCCCGTATCGCTTGGCGAGACCGTTCAATGTCTTGTTTTGCGATAAGAAGATAAAACCATCCCGTAGTACTTTTTCCATCACTCATGATTCCCCCTAAATAAATGCTAGGCTGTTTTACCGTATCGGTTCACATCTCTGCACTCATATTATGCCATAAAGCGCTTACATACGCTCTTTATTTCGTTTATTTTTGAGAATCCGTTGAGCAACAAGTCCTACGGCAAAGAATAGGACATATAGTCCGATCGCAACGAAAAATTGCCAGGAGAACGGATCGCGAAGGCTTGAGCCGATATTGTTGTAAACGAACGCACCGGGAATGATCCCGAGATAGTTGGCGATAGCGAACTGTTTAAAGCGGATTTTTGATAATCCGGACGCGTAGCTGATCGCGTCAAACGGAAACAGTGGAATCAATCGAACGACAAGCACAACGAGAAAGCCGTTCGTTGCAATCCGTTCGTCGAGTACGTTCAGCTTCCCTTTGCCAATCAATTTCTCGACACCGCGGCGACCGAGCAACCGGGCGATCCAAAAGCTGAGCAAACCGCCAGTACCAGCACCAATAACATCAAGTAATGTCCCGAGCCACGGTCCGTACGTATACCCACCAAATAACGTCAACAAGCTCGCCGGGAAAAAGACGAGTGGTCGGACGGTGTAGGCGAGCACGTAAAGCAACATCCCGGTCAGACCTTGATCCCGTACCCAATCCGATAATGCCTGAATGTCGAATTGCTCCAGCATTCCAGACATCCGGAAGTACAGGAGCAACCCAAGACCAAACATAAAATACAGCGTAAGCGGGAGCCAGTCCCGGAGCCGTAATTTCTTCATGACATCGTCGCCGGAGCAACGTAGTAAAAAATCGAGAGGAAGATCAGGACACTGCCCGCAAGGACGAACAGATGCCAAATCGCGTGGTTATACGGCAAGCGTGCCCAGACGTAGAAGATGACGCCGAGAGAGTACGCGAGTCCACCACCGAGGAGCAATAAGAATCCTTGTAACCCGAGTGCTTCATAGATCGGCTTGATCGCAAACAGACAACACCAGCCGAGGATCAGATAAGACGCATTCGAGATCCAAACATATTTACCGGTCGAATAAAGCTTCCAGATGATACCGAGCGTCCCGACACCCCAGACGATCCCGAGCAATGTCCAACCGAGCGGACCACGGAGCGTGATCAAGGCGAACGGTGTATAACTACCAGCAATCAAGAGATAGATGCCAGCATGATCTAAAATTTGTAGAACCTTGTTTGCTTTCGTATGCATCAGCGAATGCATCAAGGTCGAGAACAGATAAAGGAGAATCATCGTTGCCCCGAAGATACTGACAGCAGTGACGTTCCAAGCGCTGCCGGACTTCGTCGCCTGCAGGATCAACAGCACGAGCGCGACGATACTGAAAATGACACCCAATCCGTGTGTAATGGCACTGGCGATCTCCTCTTTCAAGGAGTCACCTTTTGCGAGTAGCTCTTCGATCGTTTCCTTGGATTGTTGCTTGATCGTTTGCTTGATTTCTTTTTTCGTAACCAATCGAACACCTACTTTCTAAAAACAAAGGACTATGCTTTTGATTATACGCCCTCATGCGACAGCGTGCCTATCGAAACATTCTGTCGATTTGATGACAACTGTCATCTGTTTGTCTTTTCCCGCTTATACAAAAATCCACACCGCCTAGGCGATGTGGATGTCGTTTACCATTGTTCAATATCCGGGCGATCCTTGAACGTCGACTTTGTTCCGTGACGTTCGTTCAGGACAGCTTCGACTTCTTTGAAGGAGACACCACGTTCAGCGAGCAAGACTGTTAAGTGGTACAACAAATCTGCTGTCTCTTCGGCTAACGTATCGTTACCGGCGAGGACGACTTCAAATGCCTCTTCACCGAACTTCTTCGCGATCTTCTCATACCCGGAAGCAATCAAATAGTTCGTATAGGATTCTGCTTCCTTGGCGTTAATCTTCGCTTTGACGGTCTGTTCCAGTTCGTATAACATCGGGCACCTCCACTTCCGTATAGAAACAACTGCGATTTCCGGTATGACATGTCGGACCGTTCGCTTTGACCGCGATCAAGAGACTATCCTGATCACAATCGATCCACATCCGTTTGAGTTCAAGCGTGTTCCCGCTCGTCTCGCCTTTCGTCCAAAGACGATTCTTCGTTCGTGAGAAGAAGGTGACAAGACCGGTCGCAAGCGTCTTATCATAGGCAGCTTGGTCCATGAAGCCGACCATCAAGACATCGTTCGTCTGCTCGTCGACGACGACGGCAGCAACGAGTCCTTTTGAAAAATTCAATGTCGTCATCGGACTTCGACTCCCCGTTCTTTGAGGTAGGCTTTCGTTTCCGGCATTGTGTACGTCGCTTCATGGAAGATCGAAGCAGCAAGGGCCGCGTCAGCGCCTGCTTCCAACCCTTCCGCTAAGTGATCGAGCGTTCCGACCCCACCGGAAGCGATGATCGGCACATTGACGACTTCACGTAGACGACGGATCAAGGCAAGATCATACCCGTCTTTTGTGCCGTCAGCATCCATCGATGTGACGAGTAACTCGCCGGCACCGAGGGCAACGGCTTCCTGCGCCCACTCGATCGCGTCACGTCCGACGGGTTGTGTTCCACCGTGTGAGAAGACACCCCACGAATCGCCCGTCTGCTTCGCATCGATTGCGACGACCGTCGCTTGGACACCGAACAGGCGGCTGACTTCTTGAATCAGTTGTGGATTTTGGAGTGCCGACGAGTTGAGTGAGACTTTGTCAGCACCAGCACGAATCAAGCGTTTCGCGTCTTCGATTGTTTTGATTCCGCCACCGACCGTAAACGGCATATAGATGACTTCTGCGACGCGTTCGACGATATCAAGCATCGTCTCGCGCCCTTCTTGCGTTGCTGAGATATCAAGCAGAACGAGTTCGTCCGCCCCTTGTTCGTAATAATACTTTGCGACGGCGACCGGGTCACCAAGATCACGTAAGTTCTGGAATTTGACCCCTTTGACGACACGTCCTTCCTTGACGTCAAGACAGGGAATGATTCGTTTCATCAACATACGCGTAACACCTCTTTTAAGGCGAGTGATCCGTCGAGCAACGCCCGACCGACGACGGCTCCGTCCATCCCGATTTCTTTCAGGCGCGCGACGTCATCGACTGTCGTCACACCACCGGAAGCAATCAATTCGACCCCTTCCCGTTTTAAGCGATCAAGTCCATCGACATCCGGTCCCATCATCATTCCGTCACGCGAAATATCCGTATAAAGGAACGTCTTGATCCCTTTACCGATCAAGTGTGTCATCGCTTCTTCAAGCGTCCAACCGCTCGCTTCGAGCCAGCCGCGTGTTTGAACGATTCCCTCTTTTGCGTCTAACGCAACAGCCAGTTTATCACCAGCGAGAGCGATCATCTGCTCGAGTAACGCTTCGTCTTCAAGGGCGACCGTGCCGACGAGAATCCGGTCGATTCCGGCACCAACGTATGCTTCGACGGTCTCGATGTTACGGACACCACCACCAGCTTCGACGAACAAACCGGTCTCCTTTTTGATGTCGGCAATCAAGCTCAAGTGCAACGGTTCGCCGGCTTTCGCGCCATCAAGATCGATCAAGTGGATCGCTGTCGCCCCCTCTTCCTTGAAGCGCTTCGCAATCGTCAACGCATCACCGAAGAATGTCTGTTGGTCAAAATCTCCTTGCTTCAGGCGTACGGCCTGTCCGCTCATTAAATCGATTGCTGGGTAGAGTTGCATGTCGTCTCTCTCCATTCCTTCAGTAGTTTCAGTCCGACTTCGCCACTCTTTTCCGGGTGGAACTGCATCCCGGTGACTTGTCCTTTTTGAACGATCGCTGGAACAAGACGTCCGTATTCAACCGCGTCGACGATCCATTCTGGGTCACAAACAGCGCCGTACGAGTGGACGAAATAGACCGCTTCGCCGTGGTTCGTCAGCTGGTGCCAACCCATGTGCGGCAAGCGGACGTCGCTCGGTAGTTTTTCGATTGTTCCCGGTAAGATCCCGAGACCTTCCGTCAGTCCATCTTCGTCACTTGATTCAAAGAGCAGTTGCATCCCGAGGCAAATTCCGAGGAACGGTTTCTTTTCGGCTTGTTCTTTTAAGAAGTCGACGAGTCCCGTTTCCTTTAGGCGCTCCATTGCCGGTGCATAGGCACCGACACCGGGTAAGACGAGTGCTTCAGCTTGCTCCAGTAGTTCAGCATCATTCGTGACGATGACTGCCTCACCGAGCTGTTTTAATACCCGCTCGACATTCGCGATATTTCCGACGCCATAATCGACGATTGCTATCATTGATCAATCAACCCTTTCGTAGACGGTACCCCTTCGCTCGTCACGGCGACTGCCTGACGGACGGCTCGACCGAGTGCTTTGAACAACCCTTCGATCATGTGGTGTGTGTTCGAGCCATATAAGACTTCGGCATGAATCGTCATCCGGGCACTCCGTGATAAGCCTTGGAAGAACTCTTCTGCGAGTTCCGTATCAAAGTCACCGAGCTTCGGATTCTTGAAACTAGCACGGAAGACCGTGAACGGACGACCGCTGAAATCAAGGACGACCGACGCGAGTGTCTCATCCATCGGTACACGCGATTCGCCGTAGCGTTCAATCCCGGCTTTATCGCCGAGCGCTTCCGTCAACGCTGCCCCGAGGACGATCGCTGTATCTTCGACCGTGTGGTGCGCATCGATCCACGTATCACCTTTTGCTGTCACCTTCAGACCGATCCGGGCCTGAAAGGCGAATAATGTCAACATATGATCAAAGAACCCGACACCGGTCTTGATTTCAACGGGACCTCCTGCGAGATCGACCTCGACCTTGATGTCTGATTCTGCACTTACTCGTTCGCTTGCGCCACGCCGCATCGTAATTCCTCCTCTACACACGTTTCTAATACTTGCATCGCTTCTGGTGATCCACAACTGACACGGAATGCTTGGTTAAACAAACGGATCCGTAATCCGGCGTCAGCACAACGCTGCGTAAAGCGTTCGGCTTCCGGATACTCGACATAGACGAAGTTCGCCGCACTCGGATATGTCTTGCCGATTGGCGCAAGAATCTGTTCGATCGCTTCACGACTCGCGTATGTCTCGTCTAAGACTCGATCGAGTTCCGGTTCTGCCATGATGGCGATGCCAACAGCTGCTGATAGACCAGAGACGTTGTATGGTGATTTAATCTGTTCGATTTCTTCGATGATTTGTTCGCTCGCGATGACAAAACCAAGTCGGAGCGATGCTAGTCCGAATGCTTTCGAGAGCGTCCGTAAGATGATTGCTTTCGGATATTCCTTGAGTAAGTGAAGCATCGATTGTTCGAGTGCAAAGTCGATGTACGCTTCATCGATGACGACGTATTTGCCACTATCGAGCAAACGACGGATGTCCGCTTCCTTCCGGAGGACACCAGACGGATTGTGCGGATGACTCAAGAAGATGATCTCACCAGGAGCTGCGATCAATCCGTCGACGTCAAGCGCCATCTCGTCGAGTAACGGTACGCGTTCAAACGGTGCCCGTGCTCGGTCAGCGTAGAACTGGTACATGACGAAGTCCGGTTCCGAGGCGATGACTGGCATCCCGGGTCCGCCGTAGCGAGCACATAAGTAGCCGATCAACTCATCCGAGCCGTTTCCGGCGACGAGTTGCGTCGGACGGACACCGGCGTACGTTGCGTACGATGCCTTGACTTGATCGATGATCTCGACAGGATATTCATTTAAAGGGAACGTTGCGATCAATTCCTGGATCGCTTCGATCCCGACTGGACTATGGGTCGTGAATCGTTCGTTTTGGTGTAATCGCATTAGTCTTCCCTCACTTCGATGGCTTGTGCGTGTGCTTCGAGTCCTTCGACCCGGGCAACGGTCTTCGCTGCGTTCGCGAGACGTTGTACGCCTGCGCGTGTGGCTTCGAGCATCGTCTGGTGACGCAGGAACGTCCGTGCTGATAATCCAGACGCAAAACGGGCTGTCCCGGATGTCGGTAAGACGTGGTTCGTCCCAGCGACGTAGTCACCAAGCGTTTCCGGTGTCTCGTGACCGAGGAAAATCATCCCGGCGTGACGGATCGATTTGACGACTTCCTGCGGATTGGCAACGGCAAGTTCCAAGTGTTCCGCTGCGAGACGGTTCGCTTCTTCGATTGCTGTTTCGAGTGGAGCGACGAAGACACCACCGTTTTCCATCGCACGACGGGCAATCTCTTGACGCGGCAATTGCTGTAAGCGTCGCTCGATCTCTGCATCAATCGCTTGTTTCATTTCTTCCGTTGGCACGAAGGCGATCGCGACAGCGTCACGGTCGTGTTCAGCTTGGGCAAGTAAATCGGCTGCGATCCGGTCCGGATGCGCCGTTTCGTCCGCGATGACGACGACTTCTGATGGACCAGCGACCGAGTCGATACCAACGATCCCGTAGACTTGGCGTTTTGCTTCAGCGACGAAGCGATTCCCAGGTCCGACGATCAAGTCGACAGCTTGGATGCTTTCTGTTCCGAATGTCAGCGCGGCGACAGCTTGCGCTCCACCAATCGTATAGATTTCTGTCACACCAGCGATGCGTGCCGCAACGAGAACCTCGTCACTTAAGTTCGTCATCGGTGTCACCATGACGACGCGTTCGACACCAGCAACTTTTGCTGGAATGGCGTTCATCAAGACGGTCGATGGATAACTTGCTGCACCACCTGGAACGTAAATCCCAACCGAATCGACGGGAACGAAACGTTGACGTCGTGTCACGTCTGCTTCGACGAGTTCGATGTCAGATGGTAGTTCTTGTTCGTGCCATTCGACGAGTCGTGTCGCCATCAACTTCAACGAGTCGATCAAGTTGGCGTCTGCCTGTTCAAAGGCTTGCGTGATCCGTGTTTCACTGAGACGGAAATCTTCGAGATCAACCTGATCGAATTGGTTCGTGTAATCGCGGACAGCAGCGTCACCGTCTGTTGCGACGCGTTCGAGAATCGCGCGGACCGCGAGCTCCGTGTCGCGATCGATGCTGAAAGGTTTTGTCGGTGTCATGATCGTGTCACTCCTTCTGTCAATTGCTCGAGCAAGCGGATGACTTCAACCCGCTTCCGTTTTAACGTCCATTCGCTCGTAAAGAATCGAGCGCTAATATCGATGATTTTTTCGTATTCGTTTAGTCCATTCGCGCGTAGCGTCTCACCTGTCTCGACGATATCGACGATCGCGTCAGCGAGTCCGAGTAACGGTGCTAACTCGACCGAACCGTTCAGCGGTACGATGTCGACGTCGACACCGAGCTCGCTGAAGTAGCGTTTCGCGATGACTGGATACTTTGTCGCAATCCGGACGCGGCGTCCACCTTCGAATTGCAAAGGCTCCTTCGCGCAGACCGACATCCGGCAGACACCAAACGGTAATTCCGCCAGTTCCGATAATTCTTGATCCGATTCAAGTAAGATGTCACTGCCGGTGATCGCGACGTCAAGAACACCTTGAGCGACGTACGGAATCAAATCCGATCCTTTCATGAAGACGAATTCGTGCTCGCCCCGTTTGACGATCAGTTCGCGTTCAATGGCTCCCCATGTCTCGACGCCAGCTTCTTTTAGATAACGTTCTGTCGCTTTCGACAGCCGTCCTTTCGTAATTCCGATTCGCATTTAGAGCACCTCCGCCAACCGTTCGACCGAGAATCCGATGCCGAACGCCTGTTGTTCTTGTCCGAATTGTTCATAAAGCCGGTCGTAGCGTCCACCGACGAGGACGGGTTCCGTCACGCCTTCGATGAAACCGTGGATCGTGATGCCGTCGTAGTACGTTTGTAAGCCCATTTGTCCGAAATCGAGATCGGCATTGACGGCTTCCGCGAGATCAAGCACGGCATTGAGTCGTGTTTCGTCAACGTACGGTAAGATTGTCTCTGCTCCTTCGCGTCCGAATAATAAAGGAAGTTTTGCAAGTAAGGCATCATCGAGTTGACCCGCGATCCGCTTCAGTTCAATGACGTTACGTAAACGGAGCATCTGCGTCACTTGGTCGCGTAAGTGGTGATCACCGACACGTGTCTCGATCAAATGCTCGATTAGACCAGCATCACCAATTGAGAGTGTGACTTCTTTTCCTGTCAGTTCCTCGACGAGTCGGACCGCGAGTTGAATTGCTTCGACTTCTGCGATTTGTCCTCGTTCCTCGAATCCGACCTGGAACTTCTCTTCCGGTTGAAAGACGGAGCCACTGTAGAAGACACGTTTATATTGTTCGCGACCACGTTCGCTAAGGGCACGCGCGACACTAGTCGTAAAATCCATCCGAATCTGTTCCCGTCCACCGATTTCCTCAATTAAGGGGGTGATTAATCGGGTATAGTTAGATTGTTCGAGTCCATCTTCGAGCTGACGGATGACCTGTTGGAGCCGCGTTGCCGAGGCACCAACATAATCTGTCGCTCCATCCTTGAGTCGAATCGTAGAAAATGATTGCATACTCCCACTCCTTTATCTTATTATCACTGTACCATGCTAAATTATTTAACGATAAGATACCGCGTTTCGGGCACATTGTCAATCGCTTTGCTTGCCAATTCTAAAAAATCGGAGGGTTACTCATGCAATTATTGAAATGGGACGGTCACGTCCACAGTCCATATTGTCCACACGGTACGAAGGATCCACTCGAAGCCTACATCGAGCGTGCCTTAGAACAAGGCTTAGAACGAATCAGCTTCACGGAACATGCCCCTTTACCTGAAGGTGTGACGGATCCTGCGCCAGATAACGATTCCGGAATGTCGTTCGCGACAGCCGATGCCTACCTGAAAGAATTGACACAACTCCGCGAGACATACAAGAATCAAATCGACATCCGAATCGGGATGGAGTTCGACTACTGGGAAGGGCATGTCGACGGCACGCGTGACATCATCGCTCGCTACGCTGATGTCTTGACCGACGGGATTCTCTCACTGCATTACTTATACATCGATGAGCAATATTATGGCGTCGACTTCAGCAAGGAAAGCTTCGGTGAGATCGTCACGAAACTCGGAAGCGTCACGGCGGTCCACGAACGCTATTATGAAGGCATCCAAGCCCTCGTCATGACGGATCTCGGTGCACACCAGCCGAAGCGCCTCGGTCACTTGACGTTACCGACGAAGTTCATCCAAGCCTATCCGCTCGAATCGAATCCAACGAACCTCGACGACACGTTACGGAAGATCCGTCAGGCAAACTTCACGCTTGACGTCAACACGGCAGGACTCCGGAAGCCGTTATGTGGTCTTTCCTATCCTTACCCGGAACTCTTGCAAGTCACGCAGTCGTTATCGATTCCGCTCGTCTATGGATCAGATGCTCATCTCGCAAAAGATGTCGGTGCTGATTTTGATTTCAAATGGTAAACAAAAATCCGGATGCCGCAGCGTCCGGATTTTTTTGTTTAAGAATACGGGAAATCAGCAGAGTCGACAGGAGCAATTGATCGTACTAATTTTTTTAATTGTGCTAGCGACACGTTACCGGACAGGAGGACGATTTGGTTGTCCTCGACGTAATAGAGGTTCGTTCTCTTTTGTTTCTGCTCGAAATAAGCCGTCTGTCCGTTCGCAAGCGTCGTTTCCTTCCAGTCCTCGCCTTGAACGTCTTGCTTCGGAACAACGGTTAGCAGAATCGTTTGGGACTTCGTGTGGAAGAACCAGACGCTATCGTCCCCATTAGGAGTTGAACTACTCATAATCGCTTGGAATGTCGAAAACGGTAAATTCAAACCGCGAGCAGAACTACTCTTCTTAATGTTTTGAACGTCGTCATATGAGACGCCTCCTAACATCCAGTTCTTCTCTTGCTTGGTATACTCTAGTACAGCAAGACGATCTGCTCCTTTTGGATAATGCAGCGTCACGTAAGCATGATTTCCGACAACGATACTACTCCAGATATCGCGTTCAGTCGGGTGCGCTTTTGTTCCATCTTTAAAGTAAAACGTCACGTGACGACGGAAATCCGCTTCAAACGAATCCTTTTCTGAAAAGTCCTTCGCTTTAATACGTTGCATGATCGCATCGGGATTATTTACATCTTCAGCAGTATTATCCTCGATCCAGTGTGATCTAAACTGATTCACTGGCGGACTTTGGTCTGATTCCATACAACCGGTCAAAATACTTGCAGCGAATAATGCACTGATTACACCAATCCGTTGAAATCGCATGACAATCTCCTTTTCCTCTTTTTTCCTTTCTTTGAGTATCTCACGTTGCGGGACTACTTCTTTAAGAAAATTACGAAAAGAAGGAAAGGAGAATTTCTGATTAATACGCATTCATACATGAAGAGATCTACAGACAAAAACAGACTAGCCCTCTTCTATTTGAAGAAAAGAACTAATCTGTTTCGTATGTTTCATTCTAGGTTGGCGTGTTTCCCGTACATCGTTTGCGAATCGAGTTGTTTGTCTTCCATGATCTGTAGAATCAAGGCATCATAGAACAACAACATCGTCTGTTCGAACAACGATCCCATCGGTTGAACCGTCTCGTCCGCTGATGCCGTTTGTTCTTTTGGAACTCCGGGCAGTTTGACGACTAAGTCTGCAAGTAGTGCTAACGTCGACGTCGGATTGATCGTGACAACGGCAACCGTTCCACCGAGTTGCTGTGCTTTCTCGACGATTGGAATCAAGGTTTTCGTCTCACCCGATCCGGAACCGACGATTAACACGTCACCGTCGCGCAAGTTCGCCGTGACCGTCTCGCCGACGACATACGCATCGAGTCCCATGTGCATCAGCCGCATGACGAACGCTTTCCCCATCAAGCCGGAGCGACCTGCTCCAGCGAGAAAAATCCGGTTCGCTTGCAGCACAGCATCTGCCAGTTCTTTTGTCTCCGTCGCATCGATTGCTTTGACCGTCGAAGTCAGTTCTTCGATAATCGTTTGAATGTGTGTCATTTACGCCTCTTGCAGCATCCGGTGCATCGTTGACGCTGTCTCTTGTTTATCATCTTGTCCTGTGATGCCGCCACCGACGATGATCAAATCAGGACGTGCAGCGATGACTTCCGGTAACGTCTCCATCTTGATGCCACCCGCAACAGCTGTTTTTGCATTTGTTACAACTGACTTGATTGTCGCAAGATCCTCGAACGAGTTTTGACCGACTGCTTGGAGATCGTAACCTGTGTGGACACAGATGTAGTCGACGCCTAACGCATCAAGTTCTTTCGCACGTGTTGCGATATCTTTCACAGCAATCATATCAACGAGAATCTGTTTGCCCGATTTTTTCGCTTCTTCGACTGCCCCTTTGATTGACATGTCTTCGGCTGCGCCAAGAATTGTCACGATATCAGCGCCGTGTGCGACAGCTTGACTGACTTCGTAGCCAGCAGCGTCCATGATCTTCAAGTCAGCGAGGACCGTTAAGTTCGGGAACGCGGCTTTCATTTCTTTGACGGCGCGGAGCCCTTCATTGATGACGACCGGTGTGCCGATCTCAACGATATCTAGATTGTCCTCCCCGATTTCTTTGACTAAAGCAATCGCACCTGCTGTATCGACTAAATCAATTGCGAGTTGTAATTTCATTTTGTATCTCTCCCATTCTTCTCTGTATTGTCGTACCTGACACTTCCTTCAAACGTTCATGAAGGAACAGGACTAAATATAATCCGCAGGAGCATTCTTGAGAAGTACGCACTTTTAATTTACATAGTGCGGTTTTTCATACATAGTGCGGAAAAGTATACTGTCGACTGGAAGAAAGACTATACTGGAGCAGGAGGTGGAACGATGCCACATTTTGAAGACCGTCAGTTTAACTGTGAGAAGGAATTGACCCTTTCGATCATCGGAGGCAAATGGAAGATGCTCATTCTTTGGCACTTAGGCAAGGAAGGAACGAAACGCTTCGGGGAACTGAAAAGTCTGATGCCTGGGATCACGCAACGGATGCTCGTCAATCAACTGCGCGAACTCGAGGACCACCATATCATTCATCGGGAAGTCTATCCGGTCGTACCACCGAAGGTCGAATACTCGTTGACACCGCACGGTCATAGCTTAATGCCGATTTTAGATGCGATGTACGACTGGGGTAAGGATTATGCGAAAAACGTCCTGGAGATTGATTTCGAACAACATAAAATATCGCAATAAAAAAGATGCTCATGGGCTCGTCTCTTTTCAGAGATAAGTCCACGGAGCATCTTTTTTAGGATTCTTCCGTCGTATAGATTTTCGACATCGCCAGTTCATCAACGTATTCGCCATCGATGAAGAGGGATGCAATCCGTGTGCCTTCGATGTTAAAGCCAAACTTATGATAGAGTTCGATCGCCCGCAGATTGTCTTTACGAACTGTCAACTCGAGTCGGATGAGTCCTGCTTCAATCGCAAAGGCATCCACCGCTTCAAGTAGACCCGCACCGAGTCCACGACCCGTATAAGCATCGAGCAAACCGATGACAAGATTCGCGCGATGACGAATCCGACTCGGCTCACCACCAACGACGAGCACATACCCGACGAGTTGCTCATCGACGTCCACGACAAAGATATCCGAGTTAGCAGCCTGACCGAACTTCTCGATGAACGCCTCCGCCTGTTCCGTTGACAGAACGCGTTCCTCCGGCTCATACAACATATATTTCGTTTCCCGATCAATGCGTCGCATCAAGTCCGATAAGGCTTTTCCGTCCATCAAGGTGGCACGTCGTATCATAGGTGTCAGCTCCTTTCCTTACAATATTACAGCCTATTTTCACTCTACACCAACATTATAAAAAGTAAAAATTAAGATAAATTTTTTAGGATAACTCCATGTTTATTCTTCCATTCAATCAATCCATTGGCACTTCTGCCCGTAACAATATCAGCTGCTAACGACGGACTTGAAAACAATAAGTCTTCGATTACTATGTATTCTCCATCAATTATTTGAATTTTATTAGAGTCAATTAATTCTTTTCTTTTGACTTTCAATCGTTCCGAGAATGAATTGACAACTTCTGACGCAATTTTAGAGTTTTTAAAAACAACGAACCCTTCTGATGTTTGAGCTCCCATACTATCGGCACCTCTTGGGCCTTTTAAGTATAGAACGTTCTCATTCTCAGTATCGATATTCTTTTGAACTTCTGAGAATAATTTATGTCCTAGCATATTTACCAACATTTCAACATTCTCACCAAAAGTATTCATCTCAGCACGATCTGCCTCTGATATAGAAGGCATCGGGGGAATATTACCGTTTACGATTTTATAACGGTTTGCTTTTTTTGCTCTATGATACAGTTTGTTCTCCAAATATTTAATATGTGCTTTATTCAAGTTCTCATCTTTACTAATAAACACAATCACTTCATTCCAAAAATCTTTTTCTCGTAAATGATCTTGAAGACGATTATACACTTCTTCAGCCTCACCAATATATACTGCTTCTTCATCTTCTTCGTTTCGACCGAACAACATATAAATTCCAGTTGAATTTAAATTAGGTCGATCATTACATTTTTTAACTTCAGTACGTGGAATTCTATAAGCGAGACCAGTCCAATTTGACAACTCACACGTTAATCTGCCATCAGAATTACCATCAATTAAAAACATTTTAATTGTCTGACCAAATTTCATATTTAGTTCTCCTTATTAATTTTTTTATTTTGTTTTATATATTTATAAATAGTTTTTTATACTAAAAAGTACTTGAACCCATTTAATGAGATTCAAGTACTTTTTTGAAATCCACTGATTTCGTCGTATGGAGACGGTGGGAGTCGAACCCACGTCCGAAGGCATCGTATACTTAAGCTTCTACGTGTGTAGTCAATTTATTGGGATCTCGTCGTCAGGCTGCCAATTGACAGGCGTCCGTCCGACCAGTCTGATTCCATCTCTTCTCTTTCCCTCCAGACGGAAGGGTCCAAGCGTAGCCTGTTTAAAGTGAGACCCTAGAAATCAGCCGACCAGGCGACAGCTGCTAGGATCCGCAGTTGCTATTACGCTGCTGCGAGTTGTGTGTTAGTTTTGCCAGTTATGGCTGGTGCGTTTTAACGAGGCCGACCCCTCGACACGCCACAGAAGACCGAACTACCCCCGTCGAATCCGTAACGTCCCCATGATAATAAATTGGGGCTTTCCGAATACTAATATTCTAGCAGAAAAGTGTTACGGGTTCAATACTTTTGCTTATCACGAAGTGCCCGCTCGATATCACGCTTCGCATCCTTCTTCTTCAGGTCGTCGCGTTTATCGAATTTTTTCTTCCCGCGTCCGAGTCCGATCAAGCATTTCGCGTAACCGTTCTTGATGTAGACTTTCAGCGGTACGATCGTATAACCGTCCCGTGAGACCGCTCCGATCAAGTTCGCAATCTGTTTCTTGTGCAGCAACAGTTTCCGCGGGCGGAGCTGTTCATGGTTGTACCGGTTCCCCTGTTCGAAGTGGGCGATGTTCGAGTTCCAGAGAATCGCCTCTCCCCCGTCGAACCGGACGAATGCGTCCCCGATACTGATTTTCCCTTTACGAACCGATTTGATCTCCGTTCCCGTCAAGACGAGACCGGCTTCAATCGTATCCTCGATCGCATAATCGAACGAGGCCCGTTTGTTGTTCGCTAAGACTTTCGAATCTGTTCCCTTTGGCATGTTCGTTCACCACATTTCCGATGCGGAAGCGCTTATTTGCGCTTCCGTTTCTTATTCGAGACCGCTTTATGGAACGGCGGTTTATCTTTCTTATTCTTTAACGAGAATCCTTTTCCTTTGCTTTGGTCGCTCTTACCTGACCGTTTCTTGCCACGACGATCGTCTTTCTTCTTATCGTCACGTTTTTGTCCTGGACGTCCACCGCTTGAACGGATCGTCTTCGACTCAAACCTTTTCTTCGGTTGCCGTTCTGGCATCCCGACGACGCTGAAGTCGATCGTCCGTTCATCGATGTTGACGTTCGTGACCTTGATTTCGACGACATCACCGATCCGGAATTGTTGCTTCGTCCGCTCACCGATCAACTGATAGTTCGCTTCATCGTAGCGGTAGAAGTCATCCGTCATCGCTTGGATGTGGACGAGTCCTTCGATTGTGTTCGGCAATTCGACGAACATCCCGAAGTTCGTGACACCACTGACGACACCTTCAAACGTCTCACCGATGTGTTGCTCCATATACTCGGCTTTCTTCAAGGCGTTCGTTTCCCGCTCCGCGTCAACGGCGCGACGCTCGCGTTTTGACGAATGATCGGCAATTTCCGGGAGGATCTCCGAGTAACGGTCTTGCGTCTTTTGCGATTTGTCATTGTAGATGACATATTCACGCAACAGACGGTGGACCATTAAGTCCGGATAACGACGGATCGGTGACGTGAAGTGCGTGTAGTAGTCCGTCGACAGACCGAAGTGACCGATTGGTTCGATGTCGTATTTCGCTTGTTGGAGCGAACGGAGCATGACCGTACTGACGACCGCTTCTTCCGGCTCACCTTCGACGGCGTTGAGGATTGATTGCAACGTTTTCGGTGCGACTGACTCGCCCTTGCGTTCGACGTTAATCCCGAAGTTACCGATGAACTTGAAGAACGTATCGAGACGTTCAGCTTTTGGCTCATCGTGAATCCGGTACATGAACGGCAGTTTTTGACGCTGAATGTGCTCCGCGACCGTTTCGTTCGCTGCAAGCATGAACTCTTCAATCAGCTTCTCGGCGACCGACCGTTCCCGAAGAATGATCTCACTCGTCTTGCCTTCTTCGTTGACGAGAACCTTTGCTTCTGGGAAGTCGAAATTGATCGCTCCACGACGTGAGCGACGTTCACGGAGGATCGCTGCGAGTTCCGCCATCTTGTCGAAGTACTCGACGAGATCCTGATACTTCGCAATCACTTCTTCATCTTCGCGCTCAATGATTTTCCGGACGTCCGTGTACGTCATCCGTTCCGTCGTCTTGATGACACTCTGGAAGATCTCATGGTTGACGACAGCCCCGTTCGCATCGATTTCCATGATACAGCTGAGCGTCAGGCGATCAACGTGCGGGTTGAGTGAGCAGATTCCGTTCGATAACCGGTGCGGGATCATCGGGATGACGCGGTCGACGAGATAGACACTCGTTCCGCGCTCACGCGCTTCTTCGTCGAGTGCTGAATCTTCTTTGACGTAATGCGAGACGTCGGCGATGTGGACACCGAGCTCGAAGTTGCCGTTCGCTAACTTCTTGACGTGCACCGCATCATCGAGGTCTTTGGCATCCGCCCCGTCGATCGTGACCGTCAATTCGTTCCGTAGATCAACGCGTCCGACTAAGTCCTTCTCATCGATTTGATCCGGTACGGCATTCGCCTCAGCGATCGCTTCCGGTGAGAAGTCGACGTTGATCCCATGCTTATGGACGATCGATAAGATGTCGACGCCTGGGTCATTTTTGTGACCGATGATTTTCAAGACTTTCGCTGTTCCAGCGTAGCGACCGTCTGGATACTTCGTGATCCGGGCGAGGACTTTGTGGCCATCGACGGCACCGAGCGTATCGTCGTTCGCGACGACCGGTAAGAACGTCAGCTTCGTATCATCCGGTTCGATATAAGCGATCGATTCGATCCGTCCTTTTGGACTGACGAACGTTCCGACGAAATCGGCTGGTCCGCGTGAGAGAATCTTGAGCAGTTTCCCTTCACGACGATCGCCGCCGTTTGACTCGGCAAACACTTTGACGAGGACACGGTCGCCGTTATAGACGTTCTTCAGTTCCGGTGCCGGTAAGAAGATGTCGCCTTCTGAGCCGTCTTCCGGTGAGACGAAACCGAACCCGCGTTGGTGGACGGAAATCTTCCCAGCGACTTGACCGATTTGCGCGAGCGTTCCGTACTTGTTCGAGCGTGTCCGGGCGATCAATGCTTCGTCTTCCATCGCGTTCAGCGTCCGGATCAATTCCTTGAATGCTTCCGTATCAGCTAGTTCTAGTTTTTTCGTTAATTGATCAATCGACAACGGACGTTCTTCCGTCGTGATGACCGTTAGTATTCGTTCACGTAATTCCAACGTGACACCTCCAGTTACTTGCTCCAGTTCAATGACTCCAGGAAGTCCAAGATGTCAGAGTGGAGCTGGTCTTTTTCTTTGTCGAGCGTAATGACGTGACCTGAGTTCTCATACCAGATCAGCTCTTTTTGGAAGGCACTGACTCCATCATGGATGATGTTCGCAGAGTCGGTGTTGATCATGTGATCATTGCGCGCTTGGACGACGAGCGTCGGTGCGTAGACGTCCTCGAGCGAATCGCGTGTCTCACGCAGCAGTTCCTGCAAGTCCTTCAAGGTCGGCATCGGTTCGAAGGACGCCATCTCTTGGTCGATCTCTTCTTGCGATTTGCCTTCTCGCTTCTTGAATTCTCGTGCGTACTCGGTGACTCCTGCATACATGACTTCTTCACTTTTGATGTAGGCGGGTGCACACATCGGGATGACCGCTTTGACCGGACGGTTCATCGATAACTTCAGTGACATGACGCCACCGAGCGACAATCCGCAAACGG
Source organism: Exiguobacterium sp. s191 (assembly GCF_018618955.1). Taxonomy (NCBI): domain Bacteria; kingdom Bacillati; phylum Bacillota; class Bacilli; order Caryophanales; genus Exiguobacterium; species Exiguobacterium sp. s191. Next base: position 1,800,513 of record NZ_JACSNC010000001.1, read on the forward strand.
CGATTTCGTCATAACCTTTGTCGACGAGTTCCTGATATCCGGCAAGGACATCCTGCCACCAGTCGGCTGGCCCGGTCTTCGTCAGCTCTTCGGGTGGGGCAGCGTGCCCTTTATATTGTGGTGCGAGGGACGTATAGCCCTGCTTTTGGAGATAGCGACCGAGGATGCGGACATCCGCGCTCGATCCAGTGAATCCGTGTAATAGTAAAACGGCGCGTGGGCCGGCTTCGAAAAAGAATGGTTTCGGTAAAGTGATTTTCATAAAATGATTCCCCCTCTAACTCTATACCCCATATCCGGAAAAATTGAATATCGAGAAATACAAAAAACGACAGCGCGATCATACGGCTGTCGTTTCAATGCTCACTTATAAAAAGCGACGAGTAACGCCAAGATGAAGAGTAATGCTCCTAAGATAGACGCCACACGATTTAGGACCGCATCCAAGCCACGAGCTTTTTGGCGACCAAATAATTGTTCTGCTCCACCCGTCAATGCTCCGAGTCCGGTCGTACGACCCGACATCAATAGAACGACGATGATGAGAAGAACGGAAACGACGATGAGGCCGACAAGAGCCACGTTATGAATGATCATCGATGATCCTCCTTCAGTAATATACGCTTCTTTCATTATAGAGAAAAACAAGTACGGGAACAAGGAATAGATTTAGGAACTTTTTCCTGCCTGACGAAAAGAGACACCCGAATCGTCGACTCAGGTGTCCTGTCTTCTTATTGTTTGATCAATTCGAGATCGACTGGGATGTTTTTCTCGACTTTGTCGCCTTTTAAATGCTTGATGGCTGTCTCGACACCCATCTTCCCGATCTCAGTCGGTTTTTGAGCGATCGTTCCTGCCATTTTTCCGTCTTTGACGGCTTTGACGGCGTCATCCGTTGCATCGAAGCCGATGACTTTAACATCGTTCAGACCCGCTGCTTTTAACGCTTCGACCGCACCGAGTGCCATCTCATCATTGTGAGCGAAGACGGCTTTGATGTCTTTGTTGTTTTGGAGGATGTTCTCCATGACCGACAATCCTTTTGCCCGGTCGAAGTTTGCTGCTTGTTTTGCGACGACGTCAAGTTTACCGTCGACTGCTTCATGGAACCCTTTACCACGGTCACGAGTTGCGGATGCTCCTGGAATCCCTTCGAGCTCCACGACTTTTGCTTTGTCGCCGACGAGTTCGATCATGAACTCACCTGCTTGTTTCCCACCAGCGACGTTATCCGACGCGATGTGTGCGACGACGTCGCCTGCTTCTGCATTGCGGTCAACCGTGATGACGGGGATGTTTGCATCGTTCGCTGTTTGGACGGCTGCACCGACTGCTGCTGAATCCGTTGGGTTGATCAAAATGAGATCGACTTTCTTTTGGACCATGTCTTCGATATCGCTTGCTTGTTTTGCCGCGTCATCTTGTGCATCTGCGACTTGAAGTGTTGCGCCTTGTGCTTTGGCTTCTTGTTCTGCCCCTTCTTTTAACGAGACGAAGAATGGGTTGTTGAGCGTTGAAATCGAAAGACCGATCTTGAAGTCCTTCGTCTTTTTCTTCGTTTCACCGTTGCTGCTGCCTGGTTGTTCCGTCGAACAGGCTGCTGCGAAGACCATTAATGCCATCATGACGACTGCAAGTAATTTTTTCATCTGTAAATCCTCCTTTTTGAGTGTGGGTTACGCTGCTTGTTTCCGGTCCGCGAGTACCGCGAACAGAATGACTAAACCTTTGACGACGAGTTGGAAGAACGAGGAGACACCAAGTAAGTTAAGACCATTGTTCAGTGTTCCGATGATCAAGGCACCGATCAAGGTACCGACAATCCAGCCACGACCACCTGACAAGCTCGTCCCACCAAGGACAACCGCTGCGATGGCGTCGAGTTCGTACGATGTCCCCGCTGTCGGCTGCGCCGAGTTCAGACGGGACGTCAGGATGATGCCGGCGAGTGCTGCCATCAAACCTGAGAGTGAGTAAATCATGATTTTGACTTTATTGACTTGAATCCCCATCAACTTCGCTGCTTCTTCGTTGCCACCGATCGCATACGTATAGCGACCGAACGTCGTCTTCTTCAAGATGAAGTAGAGGACCGCGAAGGCGATCAACATCGTCAGGACCGGTACCGGGAAGATCCAGAAGTAACCGCGTCCGAACAATTCGAACCAGCCACCTTGGCTTAGACCAGTGATCGGTTTCCCATCCGTATAGACGAGCGTCAATCCGCGGAAGATCGTCATCGTCGCGAGTGTTGCGATGAACGGTGCGACTTTCCCGAGTGAGATGACCATCCCGTTCAAGGCACCCATGACAGCTCCGACGATCAATCCGGCAAGAACAGCGATCAACGCTGACGTTCCGTCCGTCATCAGACCCGCGACGAAGGCGGACGAGAGGGCGAGAATCGAGCCGACCGATAGATCAATCCCACCCGTCAGAATGACGAACGTCATCCCGAAGGCAATCAAGGCATTGATCGAGACTTGCCGTAAGATGTTAAATAAATTATTCAGTGTTAAAAAGTCCGGTTCCATGATCGAGACGACGAGGACGATCGCGAACAATCCTGCGAGTGGTCCAAGCTTTTGTCCGATCCCAAGACGTCTCGGTTTTGCTTCCGTTACCTTGCCTTGCATCAATTCCATATCATTGTCCTCCTGTCGCAAGTGTCATGATGCTTTCTTGCGTCGCTTCCTGTCGTGTCAACATGCCGCTCATCTTGCCTTCGCGCATGACGTAGACCCGGTCGCTCATCCCGAGAATCTCCGGGAGGTCCGAGCTGACCATGATGATCGCGACACCCGCCGCAGCGAGTTCGTTCATGATGAGGTAAATCTCTTTCTTCGCCCCGACGTCGACACCACGTGTCGGTTCGTCGAGAATCAAGACTTTCGGTTGTGTCCCGAGCCACTTCGCGAGGACGACCTTCTGTTGGTTCCCCCCGGAGAGTGACTTCGCCGGCTGGTCCATCGAGCTGTGCCGGACCGAGAGCGACTTCAAATACCCTTCTGCGAAATCGCGTTCTGCCTGATCCTTGATGACACCGGAGCGGGATAACGAACGAATCGTCGGCAGTGAGATGTTCTCACGCAGTGAAAAGTCGAGGAACAAGCCTTCGCCTTTGCGGTCTTCGGTCAAAAAGCCGATGCCCTGGCGAATTGCGTCGTACGGTGTCTTGATCTTCAGCGACTGTCCGTTCAGTTCGATCGTTCCTTCTTTCAGGCGATCGACCCCGAACAGTCCGCGCATGACTTCCGTCCGCCCCGCACCCATCAAACCGGAGAAGCCGATGATTTCGCCTGCCTTGACGGAGAACGAGACATCGTCGAACCGTTTCCCGCTCGCCTGTTTGACTTCGAGAACGGTCGCACCGATCGAAACGTCACGATCCGGATACCGTTCACCCATCTCACGACCGACCATCTCACGGACGATCTGTTCGAAGGATGTCTCGGGAATCGCGTGTGTCGAGACGGAAATCCCGTCCCGTAAGACGGTGATTCGGTCGCAGAGCTCGAAGATTTCCTCCATCCGGTGCGAGATATAGACGATTGAGACACCTTGGTTGCGCAGTGCCGTCGCGACGCTAAATAAGGCACGAATTTCCCGCTCCGTCAGTGCGGCTGTCGGTTCATCCATGATGATGACCTTCGCGTCCGTCATTAGAGCTTTTGCGATCTCGATCATCTGTTGTTGACCGACTGATAACGTCCGAGCGAGTTGATCGACGTCCATGAAGACGTTCAATTCCGCGAGTTCACGTTCTGCCTGCCGCTTCATCTCCCCTTGCTTGAGAATCCCGAAGCGTGACTTCAGCTCCCGTCCGAGGAACAGATTCTCCGTTACCGTCAAATCCGGGAGGATGTTCAGTTCCTGGTGAATGAAGGCGATCCCCGCTTCTTCGGCAAGTTTCGGATTCTTATACTCGACGTCCTGTCCATCGACGCGGATCGTGCCTGCGTCCGCTTTATGGACACCGGTCAAAATCTTCATCAGCGTTGACTTCCCGGCACCGTTCTCTCCCATCAAGGCGTGGATCTCACCCGCAGCGAGTTCGAAGTCGACACCTTTTAGGACAGGGACGGGACCAAATGCTTTTTTGATACCTGTCATCTCGATACGCATCGCATGACCCCCTTAAAAGATTACGCCGGAATGGAAAATGACATTTGCGTAAGGTGTCGCTTCCCCGGTCCGGATGATGACCTTCGCCTGCTGTGTCTGTTTCTTGAATTCCTCATGCGTGACGAACGTCGTCTCGATCTGCATGGCTTCTAGTTGCTCGAGGACGTCCGGATTCGCTTCTTTGATCTCTGTCGCCAGTGTCAGCTGTTCAATCGCCATGTCACCGGCGACGACACGGACGACGTCGAGGAATGATGGTGTGCCGAGTTCCAGTGCTAAATCAATCCGTGCGACCCCATCTGGAATCGGTAAGCCGCAATCAGCGATGACGATCGTATCGGTATGACCGAGATCAGTCAGGACTTTGCTGATATGACTGTTTAAGATACCATGCTTCTTCATGCGTCTCCCTCCATCTGTTCCCGTGTCGGCATGCCGCCTTGTGCGCCAAGCGCGCGGATAGATAAGCCGGCTGCCCGGTTCGCGAAACGAATCGCTTCAACGAGCGGTTGTCCTTCCGTTAACGCAACGGCTAAGGCACCGTTGAACGTATCCCCTGCTCCTGTCGTATCAACGACCGTCGTCTCGATCGCTGGAATCGTCACGATCGACTCACCGTCGTAGAAGCGTGCGCCGCGACTACCTTCCGTCACAATCAATTTATTCGGGTATTCCATGAGCCAATGTTCGATTGGTTGGTCTTGTCCAAAGATCAAGCCACATTCATGTTCGTTTGGCGTTAAGTATGTGACGTGTTCAATCAATTCTGGACTGAGTGACATCGCCGGTGCTGGATTCAAGACGACTGGAATGCCGGCTGCATATGCTTCGCGAGCAACGGTCTCGACCGTTTCGATTGGAATCTCGAGCTGGAGTAAGATGATTTCACTGTCTGCGAGAATCGGTGCGAGTGCGTTATCTGCAAACTTCACATGTTGATTGGCAGACTGAACGACGACGATCGAGTTATCGCCTTCAGCGAGCGTGATGTGTGCCGTTCCTGTCCGTTCACCTTCAATCGTTTTCAAGTGCGTCGTCTGCACTCCTTGCATTTTGAAGTTTTCGCGGATCGCTTCACCGTTCGCGTCACTACCAACGCAACCGATCATTTCGACGGTACTGCCAAGACGCGCGACTGCGACCGCTTGGTTCGCACCCTTTCCGCCCGGTACGGTATGAAAGGCATCCCCGATGACCGTTTCGCCTGCGCCTGGACGGCGTTTACTTTCAACGACGAGATCCATCGAGATACTGCCGATGACACTGATTTGTTTCATGCTTCCTCATCCTTCCGTTTCGTCGTTTCCCGTTCGATGATCTCAACCGTCAACTCATGATGGACGGCGGCAATTGGTGTGCCTTCAATCCGCTGAATCAGGAGTTTCGCGGCTAGTTCCCCCATTTGATAGATCGGCTGCGCAATCGTCGTCAACGGTGGTGAAATCATTTGTCCGAGTTCGATCCCGTCATAGCCGATCACTTGTAGCTCGTCTGGAATCGTGATCCCGCGTTCCGCAGCGACCTGCACCGTTGCTGCGGCAATGACATCACTCGCAGCAAAGATCCCGTTGCAATGATAGTGATCAAACAGATAGTTCGCGGCATCAAGCGCCCCTTGAAAATGGAACGGTGACTCGATGCTTGCAACGAGATGGGTTCCGGCGATTTCTTCGAAACCATCCCGTCGTTTCTTGATCGTCGGGAGTTTCGAAGGACCGCTGATGACAGCGAGCTCCGTCGCACCAGAAGCAAGTAAGAACGAAGCTGCTTTCTTCCCACCTTCGTATCCGTTTGAGGTCACCGTCGGAATCGCACCTTGTAACACACGGTCTAAGGCTACGACCGGCACTTCGAGTTCTTCATAGTTCGGATTGTTCGAGTAGTTCGTCGTGATGATCAATCCGTCGACATGCATCGCCTCGAGTGACTTGATATATTCGCGTTCTTTCTGAAACTGTTCGTCTGTGTTACACAAAATGACTTGAAAACCATGTTGATGTGCCATATCTTCCACAGCTCGTGCGAGTTGTGGGAAAAACGGGTTCGTGATGTCTGGAACGATCAATCCGATCAGTCCGGATCGTTTTTGGAACAACGATCGCGCGACCCGGTTCGGTCGATAATCCAATTGTTTGATTGCCTGAAGCACCGCCTTACGCGATTTCTCACTGACATAACCCTTTTCGTTCATGACGCGTGAGACCGTCGCGACGGAGACATGTGCCGCTTTCGCTACTTCCCGGATGGTCGACATGTTTCGCCACCTCTTTCTTTTGATAACGCTTACAAGAATCATCATATTGTGTAACCGGTTACACATCAATCTTTTTTATATAAAATATATTTTATTTTTTTCAAACTCGTAGATTGGACCATAAAAAAGAAGCCTGACACCGCATCAGACTTACGATAATTCCGTATAATCATGCACTTTAACGTTCTAAATCACCCTTAAATAAAGACAATCAGCGAGAGACCAATCAAAATATTAATGAATCCTAACCCATCCGTCGCTTTTGTGTATAACGATGGTTTATCTTTTTTGGCACTATCGTTTAGATACATCAATGTCACGGCAATAATGGTCGTGATGCCCAGAGGTGCATTCAAAAAACTATCGGAATACGTAAATAAGTTGTTCGTAATGTAGAGACTATTTAAGACAGATAAACCAAACAATACTTTATGCATGAAACTCACTCCTATAATCAACGGAATCTTACGAAAGCAACTAAGATCTGATTTCGCTCTCCCTCTATTATAGAATATTCTTCCAGTTACTCTTCCTTACACTATTGAAAGAAAGTATTTGAGTGCATATGCAAATACACCGCAAGACAGCGTCACGCCATCTTACGGTGTATTTCTTGTCCTCTCAGTAGCACGTTAGATTGTTGATTTTCGGAAAAGACGGAGACTCCTGCGGGAAGAGCGGAATAGGCAAGACCCCGCAGGAGCACACGCGACGAGGAGGCTTGCCTTCCGCCCGCGGAAAGCGACGTCTTGGACGGAAATCAATGAACAATCGGTGTCTAGCTGACAAGACTTTCATCTTTTTGCTTTCCCGGCTCTTTTTCGCTCCACGAACAAACGTCGAATCAATGCAACAACGAACGCAATGATTGCCAGCGGCTCAAACAAATAAATCAATAGGAACGTGACATCGATGACGGCATCCTCCGGATTATAACGGATGATATAGAGCGCACCGGGTAAGATGGCAATCAGTCCGCCAATTCCGAGTGCCGTTCCCAAAATCAGACTCTGACGTGAAAACCGGCTCGTGATTTGATACAAACCGATGAATAGTATGAGTTCCGTAAAATAGATGAGGCGCAACGGGATGTCACCAATCGACGTATCAAGCCCTAAAAACAAAAACCGAAATAGCATGTCGATTCCCCCTTCCCTCTAGTTCTACCCCGAACAGCGTCCTCGTAATGCTTCATTTCCAGTTTCCCTGCATATCCTCGCTTCAATTAGGGAATAGCTAGAGAGTTAGAGTCACATACAGAGAGTTGGGATCGGATGAAAGAAAAACACTCGATGAGGGTCGTCAGTTGTCTGAATGATTATTTCGAACGTCATCAGCAGCCCCTTCAGGTCGATCTCTTACGAGGTCTGCCACCTATCGTGCTATTGTTGCGCGATGACGCGAAACGTGCCTTTCCGAAGGAAGCGAACTTGCACGATGAACTGTTACAAGACATCAAACGTTTGATTCAGGAATGTTTGGATCCCGATACACTGCGCGAATTGGGAATCGATGTCGATCTCCCGGACTTTTTCGTGACCCGTGCACCGCTTCATTCTGCCCATCATTATCTCGTTACATTCATCGAAGACTGACTTCATGTTAAAAGCAGCTATTTCTTCTTTCACAGAACATGTGAAGCAAGAGATAACTGCTTTTTTTAGGGATAATAAAAAACCGATAGCGCCAAAGCACTACCGGTCATATTTCCCTTCACGTATGGTAAAGACGACTTAATTCTCAACCTCAAGAATCGCTTCGATTTCAGCTTCTACTTCTTTGTTGACCATTTGCGAACGTTTTTTACGTAATTCGAGATCCATCTCCTGATCGATGAACTGATTCGTATGCTTGTCGAAGCAATCAAAGCAGATCGGATAAAAATCTTTTGCTTCTTTATTCAGAGAATTGAATTCCCACGTATCGAGTTCCAAGTAACTGACTTGGTTGTTCGTTTCAGTTCCACAGATTTCACACTTCATGTTCATTGCCTCCTTAGACGTCGAGATTCGCTTTTTCGAGTTGGCGTTCCTGACGTTCCTTGATGCGCTTCAAACGTCCGTGATACTTCATGATGTTCGCTTGAGATTGTTTCGCTTCTTCGCTTGTCGGTTCTAAATCAGCGATGCCCCAGAATTTGACGACGACGTCTAATACTTGGTCGAAGTATTGGAGTGGTCCATAGTTCGTATCAACAGCAATCGTCTTCATGCGTTCCGTGAAGTCAGGCATGACAGCACCTGGCATCGAGAAGTTGATGATGACGTCTTCGAAGAAGACGATGAAGTTCGGGTCAAGCTCTAGGTGTGCTTTGACCGTGTCACGATAGAACGCATAATGCAGTGCTTCGTCCTTCGCTAGACGACGGAGTAGCGTTGCTAAGTCTTTGTCGTGTGCCCCTGCGATTTTCGCGACGTTGTTATAGAAGACGAGTGTCGCTAACTCTTGCAGTGACGTATATGCCATTGTCGCTAACGGGTTCGTGAAGTCCGGGAACCAGCCGTTTTCAACGACGCGTCTTCTTAATTGATGAAGTCGCGTTGGATTAACATTTCGCGTGACGAGTAAATATGTCTCGAGTAAGTTCGAGTGCTGATCTTCTTCTGCTGTCCATGTCCGAACGAAATCATTGATGACTTCCATCGAGTTTTTGAACGTATAGTCTAAGTGCGATGTGTACCACGGTAAGTTGACCTCTGTCAGTAATGCCGTTTCGATCGCTACGATGACACCTTCCGGAAGCGTGACTTGGCTTTCGTCCCAAGGAACGCGTTTGAACGACATCGCCTTATCCCACGGAATGAACTCGTGGTAGCTCCAGTCGATGTTGGCTGAACGCTCCTTGTGAAGTCGATATAACTCTTGAATGCGTGGTTCTAAACGGATATCTAAATCTGAATTTAACATGATCGTATCTCCTTTAGACGTATTTGTCATCTTCATCGAGCAAGATGTAATTAATGCCTATAACTATTTAATTTGCACTTATTTATGAGTATAACATTTTAGTCATCTACTAGGATGAATCAATTTTTTGACAGTTCAGTATAGTTTTGATGACAAAAGCGACTTTTTGGTTTGACATTGCTTGATATACAAAAAACCTCCTATCCGTGTGTACGTATCACACGAATAGGAGGTTTTCCTTATAGCTTATTCAAACGATCAACCTGAAATTACTTCTTGAGGTTGTAGAATGATTTGATTCCGTCGTAGACAGCAACGTCTGAAAGCATGTCTTCGATACGGAGAAGTTGGTTGTATTTCGCGATACGGTCTGTACGTGAAAGTGAACCAGTTTTGATTTGACCAGCGTTTGTCGCAACAGCGATGTCAGCGATCGTTGAATCTTCAGTTTCACCAGAACGGTGAGAAACGACAGCTGTGTAACCAGCTTTTTTAGCCATTTCGATTGCGTCGAATGTTTCAGTCAACGTACCGATTTGGTTAACTTTGATGAGGATCGAGTTAGCGATGCCTTTTTCGATACCTTCAGCAAGTTTCTCAGTGTTCGTTACGAACAAGTCATCCCCAACGAGTTGAACTTTGTGTCCGATACGATCTGTAAGGAGTTTGTGACCATCCCAGTCGTTTTCGTCACAGCCATCTTCGATTGAGATGATTGGGTATTTGTCAACGAGTTGTGCGTAGAATTCAACAAGCTCTTCTGTTGAAAGGACTTTGCCTTCGCCAGCGAGGTTGTATGTTCCAGCTGCTTTATCGTAGAACTCAGAAGAAGCGACGTCCATTGCAAGGTAAACATCTTCGCCTGCTTTGTAGCCAGCTTTTTCGATTGCTTCAAGGATAACTGTGATTGCTTCTTCGTTTGATTTCAAGTTTGGAGCGAATCCACCCTCGTCACCAACTGCTGTGTTAAGACCCATTCCGCTAAGAACTGATTTCAACGCGTGGAAGATTTCAGCACCCATACGAAGTGCTTCTTTGAATGTTGGAGCACCGACAGGCATGATCATGAACTCTTGGAAGTCCACGTTGTTGTCTGCATGTGATCCACCGTTGATGATGTTCATCATTGGTGTTGGTAATGTTTTCGCGTTGAATCCACCGAGGTATGTGTAAAGTGGAAGACCAAGCTCATCAGCAGCAGCACGTGCAGCAGCCATAGAAACACCAAGGATTGCGTTAGCGCCGAAGTTACCTTTGTTTTTCGTACCGTCGAGATCGATCATCTTTTTGTCGATTCCAGCTTGGTCGAAGACATCGTAACCGATGATTTCTGGTGCGATTTTTTCGTTGACGTTGTCAACAGCTTTCAAAACACCTTTTCCGAGGTAACGTGCTTTGTCGCCATCACGGAGTTCGACTGCTTCGTGCTCACCAGTTGATGCACCTGATGGTACGAGTGCGCGACCGAAACCGCCATCTTCTGTATAAACTTCTACTTCTACTGTTGGGTTACCGCGTGAATCAAGAATCTCGCGTGCGTAAATCTCTGTAATCATTGACATTTAAATTCGCTCCTTTTGTGTGTAAGAAATATGTTCTGTAATTCTTTCGATCGACGGGATTATTTCTTCAATACGATCGATTTACCAGTCATCTCTGCTGGTTGGTCCGCTCCGAGGAGATCAAGGACCGTTGGTGCGAGGTCAGCGAGTGCACCTGTGAGTGGTTCAAGGAGTTCAACGTCCTCGACCGTCACGATACATGGAACTGGTTCTGTCGTATGCGCCGTCATCTTACTGCCGTCCGCATTGAGGACTTTATCCGCGTTCCCGTGGTCAGCCGTGATGACTGCCGCGCCGCCTTTGCTGAGAATCAAGTCAACGACTTTCCCAAGACACTCATCGACAGCTTCGATCGCCTTTTTCGTCGGCTCGAGCATACCCGAGTGACCGACCATATCCGGGTTTGCGAAGTTGAGGATGATCGCGTCGTGTTTGTCCGAGTTGATTGCGTCGACGAGGGCATCTGTGACTTCATAGACGCTCATCTCCGGTTTCAAGTCGTATGTCGCGACTTTTGGTGAAGGGATCAAGATCCGATCTTCCCCTTCGTATGGTTCTTCACGTTGTCCGTTGAAGAAGAACGTGACGTGCGGATACTTTTCCGTTTCCGCGATGCGTAGCTGTTTGAGACCTTGTTTTGACAATGTCTCACCAAGCGTATTCTTGATGTCTTCAGGCGGGAAGACGATGTCCGTATCAATCGCATCCGAGTACTTCGTCATCGAGACGAGTAGCAGGTTCTTCGGTGCGTTGTCTGGAAGTTCGAATCCGTTGAAGCCACCTTTTTCTTTGTAGACTTTCGAAAGCTGAATCGCACGGTCAGGACGATAGTTGAAGAACACGATCGCATCGTTATCGTGGATCGGTGCGACTGGCGTACCGTCTTCCTGCACGACAACAGTTGGTTCGATGAACTCATCCGTTACGTCTTCTTTGTACGAAGCTTCAACCATGCCGATTGGATCCTTCGTCGTTGGACCTTCACCGAACGTGATGGCGTCATAGACTTTCTTGACGCGTTCCCAACGGTTATCGCGATCCATCGCATAGTAGCGACCAGAGATACTCGCGAATTGTCCAACATTCAATTCATCCATCTTCGCTTGCGCGTCACGGAGGAAACCAGCGCCCGATTGTGGGTCGCAGTCACGACCGTCCGTGAAAGCATGGAGGTAGACTTTTTCGATTTCGTGAAGTTTCGCGAATTCGAGCACCGCATATAAGTGGTTGATGTGACTGTGGATCCCACCGTCAGAGACCAAACCGAAGATATGAAGCGCTGAACCGTATTTCTTCACGTGACCTGCCGCATCGTTCATCGCTTGACGCGAGAAGAACGAGCGATCCTTGACCGCGTTGTTGATTCGGGATAGCGATTGATAGACGACGCGACCTGCACCGATGTTCAGGTGACCCACTTCTGAGTTCCCCATTTGACCTTCAGGCAAACCGACGTATTCACCTTTCGCATTCAACAACGTATGCGGGTATTGACCCCAGTAACGGTCGAAGTTCGGTTTGTTCGCCGCCGTAACGGCATTTCCGAACTCCTCGTCACGCATACCAAAACCATCAAGGATGATCAGTGCGACTGGACGTTTTTTCATTTAAATCGCCTCCAACAGTTTGAGGAACGATCCTGTCTCAAGACTTGCACCGCCGACGAGCGCGCCGTCGATGTCTGGTTGAGCCATATATTCTTTGATGTTTTCCGGTTTGACGCTACCACCGTATTGGATGCGGACAGCTTCTGCTGCTTCAGCACCAAATTCAGCTGCAACGACGTCACGGACGAATTTACAAGAATCTTGTGCATCTTGTTCTGTCGCTGATTTACCTGTTCCGATTGCCCAGACAGGCTCGTAAGCGACGACGAGATTTTTCACTTGGTCGACAGTAAGACCTTTGAGGCTGTTTGCTGTCTGTTCGCGGATGACGTCTTCGAACTTGCCGCCTTCACGCTCTTCCAGTGTTTCACCTACACAAACGATTGGAACGAGACCGTGCTCGAACGCTTTTTTCGCTTTGCTGTTGATGAACGCATCTGTTTCGCCGAAGTACTCACGACGCTCAGAGTGACCGAGGATGACGTATGTCACGTCGAGTTCTTTGAGCATGAGCGGGCTGATTTCACCAGTGAAGGCACCGCTCTCTTTGTCGTACATGTTTTGAGCACCGATCTTAAGATCCGTACCAGCTGCTGCTTCTGTCAAGTGTGCCAAGAATACTGATGGCGCACAGACGGCTGCGTCGACTGTCGTCGAAGCAGGTACAGCTCCTTTGACTTCCTCAACGAATGCGACTGCATCCTTGAGCGTCAGATTCATCTTCCAGTTACCTGCGATAATTGGTTTACGCATTGAGAAACACTCCCTTGTGAACTTAGATTACTTGTCGTTTAGCGCTTCGACACCAGGAAGAGCTTTCCCTTCCATGAATTCGAGACTTGCTCCACCACCTGTAGAGATGTGGCTCATTTTGTCAGCAAGACCGAATTTCTCTGCCGCAGCAGCTGAGTCGCCACCGCCGATGATTGAGTACGCATCGCTGTCCGCAAGAGCTTGCGCGACACCTTTTGTACCGTTTGCGTATTTATCGAGTTCGAATACGCCCATCGGTCCGTTCCAGACGACGAGTTTCGAGTTCTTGATTGCCTCTGCATAGAGTTCAACCGTTTTTGGACCGATATCAAGTGACATGTGATCTGCTGGGATCTCTGTGATGTCACGTGGTCCGACATATGTTTCTTCTCCGAATTCCTTCGTGATGACACAGTCGACAGGCATGAGGAACTTAACGCCTTTTTCTTCTGCTTTTTTCATGAATTCCTTCGCTTGGTCGATTTTGTCGACCTCAAGAAGTGAAGTACCGACTTCGATACCACGAGCTGTGAGGAACGTGTACGATAAGCCGCCACCGATGATCAACGTATCGACGATGTCGAGTAAGTGATCGATGACACCGATTTTATCCGCTACTTTCGACCCACCGATGATTGCCGTGAACGGGCGATCTGGGTTAGAAAGAGCTTTACCGAGAACTTGAAGTTCTTTTTCGATGAGAAGACCGGCAACTGCTGTGTCGACATGGTGTGCGATACCTTCTGTCGATGCGTGTGCACGGTGTGCTGCGCCGAACGCGTCGTTGACGAAGACGTCAGCGAGTTTCGCGAATCCTTTAGCGAGCTCTTCGTCATTTTTCGTTTCACCAGGGTAGAAGCGAACGTTCTCTAAGACGACGACATCGCCGTTTTCGAGTTTGCTGACTGCTTCTTCTGCAACTGGACCGTATGCTTCTTCAACGAGCTTGATGTCTTTACCAAGCAATTCGCTGAGGCGTGCTACGACTGGTGCAAGTGAGAACTCAGGGTTCTTTTCGCCTTTTGGACGACCCATGTGGCTAGCGAGAATGACTTTTGCTCCGCCGTCGATCAAGTGTTTGATCGTTGGGAGTGCAGCACGGATCCGTGTGTCATCCGTGATTTTACCGTCTTCCAACGGTACGTTGAAATCCACGCGTGTAAATACGCGTTTTCCTTGTACATCGATGTCGCGAATCGATTTCTTATTCATACATTCGTCCTCCGTCTCTTACGTATAGTGAGGGGCGAATGCCCCTCCCGCTTTTTTCCGCAATAAGAGCGGAGACTGATATCGTTTCCGCTCTTATTCAATTGCTATTTAATTGCTCGAATTACTTAGCGATTTCTGCGAAGTGTTTGAGTGTACGAACGAGTTGGCTAGTGTAAGACATTTCGTTGTCATACCAAGCAACTGTTTTAACGAGTTGTTTGTCGCCGACTGTCATGACTTTAGTTTGTGTTGCATCGAAGAGTGATCCGTAAGAGATACCAACGATGTCAGAAGAAACGATTTCGTCTTCAGTGTAACCGTAAGACTCGTTAGCAGCTGCTTTCATTGCTGCGTTAACTTCTTCTACAGAAACTTTTTTGTCGAGTACAGTTACGAGCTCAGTGAGTGAACCTGTAGCGACTGGTACACGTTGTGCAGATCCGTCAAGTTTACCTTGAAGTTCTGGAAGAACGAGACCGATTGCTTTTGCAGCACCAGTTGAGTTAGGAACGATGTTTGCTGCTGCCGCACGTGCACGACGGAAGTCACCTTTAGGGTGTGGAGCGTCGAGTGTGTTTTGGTCACCAGTGTAAGCGTGGATCGTAGTCATGAGACCTTCAACGATTCCGAACTGATCTTGGAGAACTTTAGCCATTGGCGCGAGACAGTTTGTAGTACAAGAAGCACCAGAGATAACTGTTTCAGTTCCGTCAAGGATTTCGTGGTTCGTGTTGAAGACGACTGTTTTCATGTCGCCAGTTGCAGGTGCAGAGATAACGACTTTTTTAGCGCCAGCTTTCAAGTGAAGCTCAGCTTTTTCTTTGTCTGTGAAGAAACCAGTACATTCGAGAACGATGTCAACACCGAGCTCGCCCCATGGGAGTTCTTCTGGGTTGCGGTTAGCAAGTGTTTTGATTTCTTTACCGTTGACGAGGAAGTAACCGTCGTGTACTTCAACTTCGCCGTCGAAACGACCTTGAGTCGTATCATATTTGAGAAGGTGTGCAAGCATTTTAGTGTCTGTAAGGTCGTTGATCGCGACTACTTCGATTCCATCGAATTGAAGAATTTGACGAAGTGCCAAACGTCCGATACGTCCAAATCCGTTAATACCAACTTTTACTGCCATGATAATTTTCCTCCTTTTAATGTAAAGCGAGTTATCTATTATTCAAAAGGGGGTTACCCTTTCAAAATCGAAGCTGCTGCGCCTTCATCCGTAATCAGGATGATGTCTGGCGACTGTTTGACATAGGCGTTGATCGCTTCTGCCTTCGAATGACCACCTGCGACGACGATGACGTGTTCGACTTGCTTCAAGTCAGCCAGTTGAAGACCAACCGTCTTGACCCGGTGCACGATGTTCCCGTCTCGGTCGAAGTAATATCCGAATGCTTCCGCTACTGCCTGTTCATGTTCCAGTCGGGTCAGGAGATCCTCAGACGCGCGACGACGTTTTGCCATCGTTTTCGCCTCACCAATTCCATGTACCACGATTGAAGCACCTTTAATCATTTGAAGCACATTTTTTATGCTCGGCTCTTCGATCATCTTGACGAAAGTCTCTGTGCTGACCATGTCTGGGATGTGAAGCAGATGATAATCACTTTGAGCGCGTGACGCCATCCGTGAGCATACTGTGTTCGCTTGTAATTCGAGCGTTTCTCCCAGTCCTCCGCGTGCCGGAACGAACGTCATCGGACGATGTTCCTTATCTGGCGACATCATCGCCGCGACGGAAGCCATCGTCGTACCGCCTGTGACAGCGATCGTATTGTGATGGTCTGAAGAAAGCTCTCGTTTGAGTCGTGCGACGGTCGCCCGCCCCATATCTCGTTGTACCCAGAAGGTCTCATCGGAATCACCCGGTACGATGACGACGTCCCGTACTCCGAGTCTCTCTTTCAAGGCTTTTGCCATGTCTGAAATCCCTGCGAGTTCTCCCATGATGCTGTGCATGCTGCGAAGAACGTTTCGTCCTTCATCCGTCAAGGACATCCCTTGCGTCGCGACCTCTAAGAGGTCTTGCTGCTTCAAGAAGTCGACTTCCCGCCGTAAGACGCGTTCCGTCAAGCCAAGGCTTGTCGCAAGCGTACGTCGTCCGATCGGTTGCATCAGTCGTACGTAATGAAGGATGTCGTAGCGTGTCTGCATTTCTTCGATCAGATCAGGCACGATTCGTTTTTGGATCTGGACTAACTGCCGAATCATGTATTTCCCTCTCCTCTCAAGTAGCTGGACGCTTTCTGTCCCGCATGTCATAACGTGTCCCACTTGGTACACCGTTATCATAACAGTCCATTTCTCGCCTTGCAAGTCTCGTTTCTCAAGTTTTTTGAAGTAAGCGGTTTCTTATCGTTTCCGTCTCGAATTTGCCATAACTCCAGATTTCCTCATCATGCATGACGACCGGAATCTCGTATAAGAACCGTAGACTGAGCGCTTCATCCTGATCAATGTTGACTTCCTCGAACGTCCATTCCGGAAACTCATCGAGTACGAAGTCGAGTAAGATGGCGGCCTCTTCACATAGCGTACATCCCGGACGTGAATAGAGTGTTAAGTGTCTGTGTCGTTTTAATCCCATTCTGATTGCGCCTTCCTTTGCTGCATCGTTTTTTTCGTTAAACCAAGCGCTGCCCGGTACTTCGCGACCGTCCGTCGCGCGACTGTCAGACCGTCTGCCTGCAGGCGATCCGTCAATTGCTGATCACTTAACGGACGATCGCTGTGTTGAATGTATTCGGCGATCCGCCGTTTAATCAAAAAACTCGAATCTCCGGTTGTCGTCCGTGAGACGAACAAGTCTTCTAAAGCAACGAGACCATGGACCGTCTCGACATACTTCGCAGTAATCGCTCGACCAATCGTTGACGGATGATGCCCCGTCGCCTCAGCGACTTGTTTTTTCGTCAGCGGCTCAAGATGCAGTTCTCCTTTGAACCAGCGTTCTTGCCGCTCAAGCAAGACCAAAAGGATGGCATGCATCGTGACGCGGCGTCGTTCATACGCGCGCAAAAAAGGCGTTGCCTCTTTTAATTCGAGCCACGTCTGATCCGTGTCGAGTATCATCCAGTCGATCTGAAGTTTTCCATCTAATAGATGAATCCGTGCTTCTGCTGTAACCAATCGTTCTTCTTTTGGAAGATCCGGTGTCCGGCTCAGCCGCGTCAATCGTTTTCGCAATCGCGCTCGATCCTGTTCACTGTACTGCGTGAACACCTGGTTCGCCGGTTCATGTCGTAGCCGATCCGTCAGTCCGATCAATTCCGCGTCGTCTAGCTCGATCGCCTGTAACCATTGGCACTCGCGTTCCGAGCGGGCAGCGATACCGACCGGTTCACATTGTTGTAAGAGTGTTCGTGCCTCTTTAATCGTTGCGACATCGGTCGAGAAGGATGCAGCGAGCTGCTCGTCCGATGTCCGCAATAAACCGTCCGCTTCTAAATACACGATGAGTTGTTCCGCCATATATCCTATTTCCTGTCTGACTGATTCTAAACGTATTTGTGCAAGAAGCTCGTCTTCATAGGATGCCAAATGTCCTGCCATCTGCTCGACCTCTAGCGAAACCTGATTCGGGTAATGACGATGCAACCGTCGTTTCAACCGTCGCCATTCCTCCTCGAGCTCAGCTGCCGGTTGCTCAAGTACATGTAACTGATATTGTTGTGACGCCGATAACGTCATCTGTTGCGTCTGTTCCTGGCGTTGATCCATCGATTCCCCCTCCTCCACTTCTTATTATAGAAGAAACGTTTTAAAAAACATGCTCTGAACCTTTCTCCAACCGCTCAGGAAAAGAAAAGTCATCCTTCCCTATTGCTTTTCTGAAAAAATGTCGCTATACTATTAATTGTTCAGTACATCAGATGCACCCGTAGCTCAGGGGATAGAGCACTGGTTTCCGGTACCAGGTGTCGGGAGTTCGAATCTCTCCGGGTGTACCATTTATTCAACCACAAGGCAATGCCAACAATGGCGTTGCCTTTTTTCTATATTGATATGTTTCATTTGCCCTTGTAATGGAAAAATACCTAAAAGTCGCATCGTATCTTTTGACCAATATTGACCAAAGGATTATGATAAGGATAAGTCGAATAGGAAGCTACATACCAACTATAAGGAGGCAAAGACTATGTTAATTCCAACAGTCATCGAACAAACAAACCGCGGGGAACGTGCTTACGATATCTACTCACGTTTGCTAAAAGACCGCATCATTCTTCTCGGGAGCGCGATTGACGACAACGTCGCCAACTCAGTCGTTGCCCAACTTCTGTTCTTAGCAGCAGAAGATCCAGATAAAGAAATCTCGCTTTACATCAACAGCCCAGGTGGTTCGATCACTGCCGGTATGGCGATTTACGATACAATGAACTTCATCAAGCCACAAGTCTCAACGATTTGTATCGGTATGGCAGCATCGATGGGTGCGTTCTTGCTCCAAGCAGGCGCAAAAGGAAAACGTTTCGCGTTACCAAACGCTGAAATCATGATCCACCAACCACTCGGTGGTACACAAGGTCAAGCATCGGATATCAAAATCCATGCGGAGCGTATCATCAAAATGCGTGAGCACCTCAACAAAATCATGGCTGAAAACACAGGACAACCACTTGAAGTCATCGAACGCGATACAGAGCGTGACAACTTCATGTCAGCACAATCTGCTGCTGACTACGGTCTCATCGACCGCGTCATGGAACGTGCATAAGTCATCCAGAGTGTCTCCTTCGGGAGGCACTTTTTTTGTATCCATAAAGTCTTGTCGTTTATCGTTGCATACAAAAAAACCTCCCGTTCCTTATAGAACGAGAGGTCGATGATCAGTCGATCAAGTCTGTGATGTCTGAAACGATATCGTGGTTTTCACGAATCAGCGAGTAGATTGCGTTCGCATGTGGCGAAAGCTCTTCTTCTGCTTGTAATTGTTTCAGGAATAAAGATGTTGCGAACGCAACGAGTGTGCTTTTCGGTACACCGATTGATTTCGCTTTTTTTGTTAACACTTCATCAAACTTCGCATCGACTGTCAGCGAAATACGTTTCTTTTCGTTAGCCATTTCAAAAACTCCTTAATTCGAACATTTAGTTGCATCGACTATATATTATAGTAGACTATGGTTCATCCCGCAAGCGACCCTCTTACAAGGCCCCTGTCATCGACTCTCCATTCCGTACTTTTTCAGCGATTTGATCAATCTTCCGCAACCGGTGATTGATCCCTGATTTTGAGATGGAGCCGCTTTCGACCATCTCGCCGAGCTCTTGTAACGTCACGTCTTGATGTGTCACGCGCAAGATCGCAATCTCCTTCAACTTATCCGGTAAGACATCGAGCCCGACCGTCCGCTCTAGGAACTTGATGTTTTCGACTTGGCGTAATGCCGCACCGACCGTCTTGTTGAGGTTTGCCGTCTCACAGTTGACGAGACGGTTGACCGAGTTACGCATATCTTTTAAGATCCGGACGTCCTCGAACCGTAGCATCGATTGTGTTGCATCGACGAGCTTGAGGAAATCGGAAATCTTTTCGCTCTCCTTGATGTAGAGGATGTGTCCCTTTTTCCGTTCAATCGCTTTCGCGTTCAAATCAAAGACGTTCGATAGACCGCGGAGCGCCGCATTGTGTTCTTCATATAAGCTGAAGATCTCCAAGTGATACGACGACGTCGCCGGATTGTTGAGCGAACCCCCGGCGAGGAACGCCCCTCGTAAATACGCCCGTGCTTTTCGTTCATCGTTGAGGATCGTGTCACTGATTGAACGAATCATCGTGAACCCTTCTCCGAGGATTCCGAGGTCTTGCAAAATCTTATCTGCCTGTTGTTTAACGCGGACGATATAGACGTTATTCTTTTTCAAACGCATTTTCTTTCGCACGAGCAGATCGAGATGGACCCCGTATGCTTTTTTCAGCAATGAATAGATCCGACGAGCAATCGAGGCATTCTCGGTCGAGATATCGAGTGTCAGACCACGTCCGAGACCGAACGAGATCGCACCGTTCATCCGAGCGAGTGCCGCGAGTTCCGCCTTCATTTCATGATCGGTGATCGGAATCTGCGTTAATTCTTTTTTGACTTCTGAGGCAAAGCTCATGTCAGCTCCTCCTTCCCTTCGAGTTGACGCATCCGTCGAATCGACAGCACTTTTCGCATGACGAGGCTTGCGACGGCATCTGAGTCATGACGAATGAAATGATGATTGTAGTCGACGATATCGTCTGCCAGCACTTCAACGCCAGCGAGCTCGAATTGTTTTTCATTATAGGTGACGATGTCAGCGTGATCCTTCTGGTATTTCTTCAGGTAACTCGCATCGATCGATTCGTTGTTGACGATGATCGTATCAACGACTCCTTGTCCGAGGAAGCGTTCCAGTGCCGCTAAATGTTCATTGGCAGTGAACGCCGTCGTCTCGCCGGGTTGCGTCATGACGTTACAAATATAGACGACCGGAGCCAGTGATTGTTGGATCGCTTCCCGGATCTCATCGATCAGGACGTTCGGGATGATACTCGTATAGAGACTACCTGGACCAAGGACGATGACGTCGGCGTCAAGAATCGCCTGAATCGCTTCCGGTACCGGACGGACGTCTTGTTCCTCAAGGAAGATCCGTTCAATCTTCTTACCGACCTTCGGGATCAACGACTCGCCTTTGACGATCGTCCCGTCCTCGAACTCAGCACATAACGTGATCGTCCGTTCCGTCGCCGGATAGACCTTTCCTTCTGCGTTCAACAGTTGCCCCATGACGCCGATTGCTTCGACGAACGAACCGTTACAGAGCTGGGTTGCTGCCGTCAACATCAAGTTTCCGAGCGAATGCCCGTGCAGTCCTTCCCCGGTCTCGAACCGGTACTGCATGATTCGGTCCATCAACGTCTCCGACTTCGATAAGGAGACGATGACGTTGCGGATATCGCCCGGCGGCAACATGTTGAATTCCGTCCGCAGACGACCAGAACTGCCGCCGTCATCAGCGACCGTGACGATGGCTGTGATGTCGAGCGGATAATGCTTGAGTCCACGAAGAAGCGTCGAGAGTCCTGTCCCGCCACCGACAGCGACGACTTTACGTTCCCATTTCATCACTTCTCCTCCTTCGCATGCACATAATCCCGGTGATTCGTCTCGATGTGATACTGCGTCGCAAATTCTTTACTGATCGCTTCCGCGAACGTAATCGAGCGGTGTTTCCCGCCTGTACAACCGAGGGCGATGACGAGTTGCGACTTCCCTTCCCGCTCGTATTGTGGAATCAGGAACTCGAGCAAATCGACGAGTTTTTTATAGAACAGCTTCGCTTCCGGCCACTGCATGACGTACGACGCCACTTCCTCGTCGAGTCCCGTCTTTGGACGCAGCTCTGGAATGTAGAACGGATTCGGTAAGAAGCGCAGGTCAAAGACGAGATCGGCATCAAGCGGTAAGCCGTGTTTAAAGCCGAACGACATGACGTTGACTGTGAACGGAATCCGCGTGCCTTCCGTGAACTCCTTCAAGAGACGCTCTTTCAGTGCAAGCGGCTTGATGTCACTCGTATCAATCAGCATCTGTGCCTTATCACGGAATCCTTCGAGCAACGTCCGCTCACGTTCAATCCCGATCAATGGGGAATCCGTCGGTGCGAGCGGGTGCGAACGACGCGATTCCTTGTAACGACGTACGAGGACATCGTTTCGTGCATCAAGATACAACATCCGGATTTGTAAGTCGGTTTTCTTTAAATCCTCATAGACGACAAAAAAGCTGTCGATGAAATCACGCGCGCGGGTATCGATGGCAACGGCGATTTTAGGACGCACTTGTCCGATGACTTCGATGAGATGCGGCAGTAACGTCGGGGGTAGATTGTCGACACAAAAATAGCCTAAGTCCTCAAAGCTGTTCATTGCGACAGTCTTCCCAGCCCCACTCATACCCGTGATGATGACAAGTTGCGGTTGATTCTGTTCCATCTTTTCGCCCTCCAGACAACAGTTCCGTGTGTATTTTTCACTTCTTTCTCAGTATATCATAAAAAAAGAGCCAGCTTCACTGAAGTCTCCTTCAATGAAACTGGTTCGATATTATGCGTGTGAGGATTCTTGTAATTCTTCAAGCAACGCTTCGATGAAATGCTGTGCATTTTGCGCTGCGATCGAACCATCATTTGTTGCTGTAACAACTTGGCGCAATGTTTTTTCACGCACGTCACCAGCAGCAAAGATCCCTTTTGATGTTCGTTTCCATCGCTTCGTTCGTCACGACGTAGCCTTGGTCGTTCAAGATGCCGAGATCTTGGACGTAACCAGTGATCGGGTTCATCCCGATGTAGATGAAGACACCATCGATTGGATGCGTCGTTACGTCAGCTGTTTTTGTATTGATCAGCTCAATGCCGCCGACTTTCCCGTCTTGTTCGTTAATCTGTTTAACCGTATGGTTCCAGATGAAGTCGATTTTCGGGTTGTCAAACGCACGTTTTTGAAGAATCTTTTGAGCGCGGAGCTCGTCACGACGGTGTACGATCGTGACTTTTTTCGCGAAGCGTGTCAAGTAGACGCCTTCTTCCACCGCAGAGTCGCCTCCACCGATGACGAAGAGTTCTTTTTCTTTAAAGAACGCGCCATCACAGACAGCACAGTACGAGACACCGCGACCGCCGAGCTCTTCTTCACCCGGTACGCCGATTTTTTTATATTGTGCACCAGACGCGATGATGATCGCCCGTGCGTAGTAATCTTTGTTGTGTGCATGAATCGTTTTGTATGCTTTACCGTCTTCGATGCTTCGAACGTCTCCGTACGCATATTCTGCGCCGAATGCTTTCGAGTGGTCGAACATTTTTTGCGAGAGATCGGGTCCGAGGATGCTATCGTATCCTGGGTAGTTCTCGATATCTTCTGTGTTCGCCATCTGACCGCCCGGAATCCCGCGTTCGATCATCAATGTCGAAAGGTTCGCACGTGATGCATAAAGTGCGGCTGTCATCCCAGCAGGTCCTGCCCCGATGATGATGACGTCATAAATTTTTTGTTCTGTTTCCGCCATGATTCCACCCCATTTTTAAATTTCATTGTAGTTTGAGTATAGGTGAGAATCGCCTAAACGTCTAACACTTTGCTTGCAGCGGTGCCAGCATCCGTTCATGTGTCCGGATCATCGATGCGACGTGATCGAACGAACAATCGACGAGTGATGCACATTCCTCAATCAACATCCCGTCCCGTAAATCATGGAACAGATAAAGCAGTGATGCCGCAGATGCTTCAATCGAATCGAACGATTCTCCGCTTAAGACGAGCTGTGCGAAGCGTTCATAAAAATCCCCTTCGAGACTCATCCGTTCTTCATCTGAAACGAATCGTTCCGCAAGACGGATCGTCTGCAATGCCCGGTGAATGCGTTCATCCACGACATCAGTCCGTCCTTCCATCTCGATGACAATCTGTTCCGTCAATAACAGGACGTCTTCCTGATCTGTCACTTCTGGCATCATCGACAATGCAAGCCGTGCTTCAGCATCGTTCAGTTTACCAAGGAGAAGTGCCGTGAAGATCCGTGAGACATCATCTTCTGTCTTCAACGCTTGGATGAGTGCCGAGCGAAACTGCAGGTTGTGGCGGATGTCATACGTATCCGTCTCTTCCTTTAACGCTTGTGCTTCGTCCGACTTCAAGAAAGCGGCTGCTTCTTCAACGTGTCCTGTCTTATAGGCAGAGATTGATAACCAGTGACCAAAGAGTGGGTCTCCCCGGTAACCGCGACGCTCGAGCAACTTCAACTCTTCATAGGCGATATCGTATCGTCCGATGATTGCTAAAGTCGATGCGACCTTATAACGTGTCTCAAGGTGCACGGAACGGACGTGTTCGAGCTGACGGGAGAGACGATGCGCCTCTTCGTCCTGACCCATCTCGTGTAACAAGACGAGCGTGTTACAAAGGGCATGCAAATTCCCCGGATTCCCTTCAAGGACCCGTTCAAGGGAAGCGAATGCCTGATCGTTCTCTCCTAAATAGAACTCGACGATCGCGAGGTTGTTGTAGGCAGGCCAGAACGTCGGGTACTGGGCAATCAGTCCAGTCAGCGTCTCCTGTGCCGCGAACAGCATTCCTTTATCGATCTGGCGTTGTGCCTGACCGTGCAGACGAATCAATTCGTCCTCTTCGTCGTCTTCCATCTCTTGTTCGAGATCAATCAGTTCCACGAGTGCGGCCGATGCCTCCGCGTGTTTGCCGTTTGGTGCTTGCTCTAAATATTCCATCGCATGTTGTCGCGCTTCTTCATAAAGTGAGACGTGTGCGTAGTTATTCGCTAAATAAAAGAGTGCTTCCGTATTTGATGCGTCGAGTGCGCGTACTTGTTTCAAGACATCATTCGCATGATTAATTTCTCCTGTCTCGAATAAGACACGGGCATAACGGAGCAAATAACGGATGTCCGCTGGCTGAAGCGTCGTCGCCTCATCTAAATGATAGACGGCTTCGTCCAGTCGCCCTTCCCGGTGCGCCTTCCGTCCGCGGAAATAAAAAAGTTCCGCTTGGCGCGCTGTTATCGCAAAGGGGTCTGCTTTGTATTTGGTTAATTCCATCATGATTCAAGCCCCCATAAATAGTAAACTGGTTTCGTAGTTGCAGACACAAGAATACCCTATCTCTAGGAGGCATGCAACAGAAAAAAACGCCGGAGTTCATCCCCAGCGTTTCGCATAAATCGATTCCAGTTCTTTGTAATTCTCTAAGCATTTTCGTACAAAAGCATCCGTCTCTGGATTCAGTCCTTCAAGACGTGCCACGTCCTTGTCATATGCCTGCCGTAAGCTCGTCGCATAATCGGGAATCTCTCCGTCATACGCATAAACGACTGCGGGCGAAACCGTGATCTTTTCGTGCTTATGCAAGGCGGTCCGGATATGGAAGAGTGGAACATCGACTTGGTTCGGTTGGTGAAGATCCCCTTGAACGGGATGCTTCT
This sequence comes from Exiguobacterium sp. s191, assembly GCF_018618955.1. NCBI lineage: Bacteria > Bacillati > Bacillota > Bacilli > Caryophanales > Exiguobacterium > Exiguobacterium sp. s191. The sequence goes on from NZ_JACSNC010000001.1 coordinate 1,825,906, forward strand.
CAACAGCCAACACCTCAACGACGAGACCTTGTGGACGTTCGGCAAATAATCTTCCGAAATACTTTCCTGTCTTATACGTAAAGCGGATGTGCGTCATCTTTTTTCCTTCTTCCTTCTCACAGTTTTGTCACATTTCGTGCCGGCGAAGCGGCTGACTCGAGACGCGTTCGTTCGGTGCAATGTCTCGGTGAACGACTGATCCGGCACCAACGACGGCACCATCTCCGATCGTTACGCCCGGTAGGATCGTCACGTTCGCACCGATCAAAACATTGCTTCCGATGACGACGTCACCTAAACGATACTCCGTCGTCAAATATTCATGACAGAGAATCGTCGTATTGAAGCCGATGATCGTATTGTCACCAATCGTGATACGCTCCGGGAACATCGTGTCTGGCATCACCATCAAGGCAAGCGCCGTCTTCTCCCCGATCTTCATCCGGAGACATGTCCGGTAGAGCGCGTTCTTGAAACGAAGCGACGGAGCGAACCGCCCGATCGTGATGATCGTAAAGCACCACATCACTTTAAAGAACGACACCGTCCGGTACATGTGCCAGAGTGGATTCGTCGTTCCGACCTGAAACCGATCAGTTCGCCGTGCCATTTTGTTCCTCCAGCCAAGCAGCAAGATGATCCATCGAATCAATGATGACATCCGGCTCGAGTGCCTCTAAGTACGCACGTCCTTTGATCGCCCAACCGACCGCGACTGTCTTCAGTCCCGCGTTCTTACCACCGAGAATGTCCGTATCGTTGTCACCGACCATGATCGTTTGGTCTGCTGTTGATCCAAGCAACTGCATCGCTTTTTCGAACGGCTCGACGGCTGGTTTTTCTTCCGTTACGTCGTCGGCTGCGATGACCGCGTCAAAGAGTGACGTCAATCCGAACAACTCGATACCGCGGAGGGCGACACGACGACTCTTCGACGTCACGACCGCCATCTTGTAGCCTGCTTCATGCAGACGACGTAATCCGTCAAGCACACCTGGATACTCGAGCACAAGCGCGTCATGCATCGCGATGTTGTAGCTACGGTAAAAAGCGACCATCTCTTTCCACTGTTCCGCATTCATCGCTGAAAATGATTTTTCTAGCGTCGGACCGATGAACGGAAGCAGTTCCGCTTCCGTGAACGTCCGATCCGGATAATAGTAACTGAGCGTATGCTCGAAGCTTTTTAAGATCAACGGATTCGTGTCGATCAACGTTCCATCTAAATCAAACAGTAGCGTGCGAATCATCGATTACTTCGCCTCCTTTTTCGAACCGTCCAAGTAACGAACGGCGTTGCGGCGAACGACCATCATGATCACACCGAAGATGATCAAACAGATTGAGACGATTTGCGCCGTCCGGAGTCCATCTCCCATCAACAGACTGTCCGTCCGGAGACCTTCGATATAGTAGCGTCCGATTGAATACCACACGAGATAACCGAGGAAGATATACCCACGACGTGGATTGAACTTCATCCGCCAGACGATTAACAGAATGACACCGATGATGTTCCAGATGCTTTCATAGAGGAACGTCGGTAAATAGTATGTTCCATCAATGTACATCTGATTGACGATCCAGTTCGGTAAGTGCAGCGTATCTTGTAAGTACGACCATGTCGTCTCGCCACCGTGTGCTTCTTGGTTGAAGAAGTTACCCCAGCGTCCGACAGCTTGTCCGAACAAGAGCGATGGTGCCAAGATATCAGCGATTTGCCAGAACGAGATCTTTTTCTTACGCGTATAGATGATGACCGTCAAAATCGCCCCGATGATTGCACCGTGGATCGCAATTCCACCTTGGCGGATGTTGATGATTTGGTCAAGATGTTGACTATAGTAGTTCCACTCGAACGCGACGTAGTAAATCCGGGCACAGATGATACTGATCGGAATCGACCAGATGACGACATCGACCGCGTACTCTTCGTTGAAGCCGATCCGCTTCGACTCGAAGATCGCAATCAGGAGACCGACGACCGCACCGAGTGCGATGACGATGCCGTACCAGTAAATCGGTACAGGACCGAGTTCAATCGCCACGCGGTCAAACGTTGGTTGTACAGAGGCTAAAGTTCCCATCAAAGACCACCATTCCCATCTTCAATTGCTTGCGCGAGACGTCCCGCGAATTCTTCTGCTGTGTTGATGCCCATGTTCTTCAGACGATAGTTCATCGCTGCGACTTCGATGATGACAGCAAGGTTTCGTCCGGGACGAACCGGAATCGTCAGGAACGGAATTTCCGTATCGATGATTTGGAGTGTCTCTTGGTCCAGACCGACGCGGTCATAGACTTTCGATTGATCCCAAATCTCGAGGTTACACACGAGGCTGATCTTCTTATGCGAGCGAACCGCACCTGCACCGAACAACGTCATCACATCGATGATCCCGATTCCACGAATCTCAAGCAGATGTTGAATCAACTTCGGTGCTGTCCCAACGAGAATCCCGTCACCAGTTTGACGAATCTCAACTGAGTCATCTGCCACTAGGCGGTGACCTCGCTTAACGAGTTCGAGTGCCGTTTCCGATTTACCAACACCACTTGCCCCTTTGATGAAGACACCGACACCATAGATATCGACGAGGACACCATGCATCGCCGTCGTTGGTGCGAGTTCCGCTTCCAGGAAGTTCGTGATCTGTGACTCGACCGATGTCGTATGCCCTTTTGTCGTCAACAGTGGCACGTTCGTCTCGTCTGCGGCTTGGATGATCGCTTCCGGTACTTCGAATCCACGTGTGATCAAGATACCAGGTGTTTCATCCGTACAGAGGATGTTCGCTCGTTCGCGTTGTTCCTCGTACGTTAAATTATTGAAGAACGTCAATTCTGTTTTTCCGAGAATCTGGAGACGTTCTGCCGGGTAATAGGCATAATAACCGGCAAGCACAAGGCCAGGTCGGCACAAATCAGCCGTCAGAATCGGACGATGTAAGCCCTCTTCTCCCGTGACGATGTGGAGATTGAATTGTTTTACGATTTCAGCTGTTCGCACTTTTGGTTGCACGCTTCGTCAGCCCCTTTCACTTGAAGTATTGTACCATATTTTTATTCGATTCATGGAATTGGATTAGAAGCATGATTTCTTGGGAATGGAATAAAGAGTTAATATTTTGAAGGAGGTTTTGCCGTGATGTCAGGCGGTGGTATCGGATTGATTTTAGTCATTATCTTATTTGCGGTTCTAGCGATTGCTGGTTTCGTCTATCTCATCATCTCACTGATTGATATGTGGAAAGCATATTCGCGTAATCAAGATCAAACTGCTCTCTTATTCTTTATCATCTCAATCATCGGAATCTTCATTAGTGGTTCATTCATCTCCTACGTCCTCGCGATCATCTTCTATTGGAATCGCGCACGCGGAAAGAGTTGGCTCGGAATCGGTCTGATTCTCGTTTCGATCGTTCTTGCAATCATTGGTGTCATTGCCTTACTCTCGTTCGGTTACGATATGAATAATATCGAGAACATGAACTTCGACGAGCCGATGATGGATCAGGATTACAATTATTGATGTAAGCTACACCCATCTTCTTATGAGGATGGGTGTTTTTGTCTATGCAGCTGACGAAGCCCCGCTCGCGTGACTCCCACAGGAAAAAGCGCGGACATCCGCGCTGTCAGAGACAAACGAGACCCGGCTACTCGTTCCTAGAACGACGTAGCCGCGGCTTGTGTCTCGCCTGAGGAAAGCACGCAAAGCGGATGCGATGTCATAAGAAAAGCGCAACCTCTTTTTCAAGAAGTTGCGCTCGTATGCTTATAACGCTCGTGGACTGAGGTGAACACCGTGTGTGACCGAAATCGTACCTGTCTTCGTATCGGCTTCAACCTCGATTTTTGGTGAGCGACCGCGACCTGATACGAAATGTAATTTCCGGTTGACGATCTCTTTTTGATCCCGGATTAATTCCATGTCATCGAGGTTGCAGTTGAGACCACCGAAGTTCGTCTCAAGCTCCCCGTAAACTTCTGCGCCATGCGGCAACATCAAAGCGATGCTTCCGGCAAGCGACGACGCTTTGACCTTCGCGTTTTGCACGGTCTTCAGCTCGCAACGGACGTTTCCGTTCGCTGTTTTCAGTTCTGAACGTTCGAAGACACCTGTCGTGATGATTTGTCCATTGGCTGTCTTCGCCTTCAAGACTTTCAACTCCGACTCTTCGATTTCGATCGAACCGTTCGCTGTCGATACTTTGACATCCTCACTGAACAGATCACGGACGTTGACTCGACCGTTTGCTGTCATCAGTTGAGCGGATGTCGTATCAAGTGACGTCAACGAAATTTCCCCGTTCAGCGTCTGTAAGACGAATGATTCGTAATGACGGCGTGGTACTTTCAGATGGACTGTCGCACGGACACTCTTATCCTTCAAACGGATCGAGAGTGTGTTTGCCGAGACCGCGTGTTGAACAGCGGCTTGAAGTTGCTCAAGCGCCTGTTCTTCCGTCACCTGTTGGCGGCGAAGCGGACGTCCTGTCACCGTCAATTCGCATTCTTCGAGATCACTCGGTTCAACGACCAAGTTCGCATTGAACAGATCGACGTGAACCGTCTCACCGCTGAACGGGAATTGTTTGACGTAGGTGACGTTCGGACCGGACGCCTGATTAAGCGAAAGATCACTGTCCTTGATCCGGCTGACGAGATTATCGAACGCTGACATGACTTTCGTCGTCAGTGAATCGACGGAATACTGGTCGACCCGATCATATTGTTCTGGTTCATCGACGTACTTATGTTCACTTGCAGAAGTAGCACGTTCGTCGATTGATTCGAGTCGCTCGAGTTTATCGAGTGCCTCATCAATCGTTAACTTTCCTTCTTTGACTTGCTCCAATATCAATTGACGCATATCTTGCTTCATGAACCGTTCCCTCCTATTCTTGAACCTCAAACGTGTGTTACATGATACTTTCGTTTAAGTTCCCTTAGTTCCTTCCTACGAATCCTCATCCACAAAAGTTTCACGATTCAATTCGTGCCGCATCACGTTCAAGGACAGGTGCGAGGTATCGTCCTGTGTAGGATGCTTCAACTTCAGCGATCTGTTCCGGTGTCCCGGCAGCAACGATCGTTCCGCCACCGTCGCCCCCTTCTGGTCCAAGATCAATCAAGTAGTCTGCCGTCTTGATGACATCTAAGTTGTGTTCGATGACGAGCACCGTATCACCATTGTCGACAAGACGTTGTAAGACTTTCAACAGACGCGCGATATCGTGGACGTGGAGTCCTGTCGTCGGCTCATCGAGAATATAGATCGTCTTCCCAGTCGAGCGTTTATGCAACTCGGACGCCAGTTTAACACGTTGCGCTTCCCCGCCGGACAGTTCCGTCGCGGGTTGACCGAGACGCATGTACGTCAGACCGACGTCAGCAATCGTCTGCAGTTTCCGCGTGATTTTCGGAATGTTCTCGAAGAAGGCGAGTGCATCTTCAACCGTCATCTCAAGCACGTCGGCAATCGTTTTGCCTTTATATTTTACTTCGAGTGTTTCGCGGTTATAACGTTTACCGTGACAGACTTCACACGGAACATAGACGTCCGGTAAGAAGTGCATCTCAATCTTGATGATCCCGTCGCCACGACACGCTTCACAACGTCCACCCTTGATGTTGAAACTGAAACGTCCTTTTTTGTAACCACGGAGTTTCGCTTCGTTCGTCGAAGCAAAGACGTCCCGAATATCATCGAAGACACCGGTATACGTTGCTGGGTTCGAACGCGGTGTCCGACCGATTGGTGACTGATCGATATCGATGACCTTATCGATTTGATCCAGACCGGTGATCCCTTTATGAGCACCCGGTTTTTCTTTCGCCCGGTTCATCTCGTGCGCAATCGTCTTATAAAGAATTTCATTGATCAACGTCGATTTCCCGGAGCCCGAGACACCAGTGACAGCGACGAACAGACCAAGCGGAATGTCGACATCGACGTTCTTCAAGTTGTTTTCCGATGCTTTGTGGATATGGAGCATCCGACCGTCCGGCTCTTTGCGTGTCGACGGCACAGGAATGAACTTCTTCCCGGACAAGTATTGACCAGTCAACGAGTTCGCATCCTGCATCAACTCTTCCGGTTTCCCGGCTGCCGTAACGAATCCACCGTGATCGCCGGCACCAGGTCCGATATCGATCAAGTAGTCGGCTGCCATCATTGTGTCTTCATCGTGTTCGACGACGATCAACGTGTTGCCGAGATCACGCATCGCCTTCAGCGTATTGATCAGACGATCATTATCACGTTGGTGTAAACCGATCGATGGTTCATCCAGAACGTAGAGAACGCCCGTCAGACGCGAACCGATTTGTGTCGCAAGACGAATCCGTTGCGCTTCCCCACCGGACAATGTCCCCGCTGCGCGTGAGATCGTCAGGTAATCGAGACCGACGTTCTCAAGGAACGACGCCCGTTCGTGAATCTCACGAACAATCATCCGCGAAATCGTCTGATCCTTCTCACTTAATTTCTCCGGCAGTTCGTCGAAGAACATAACCGCTTGTTTGACGGACATCTTCGTCACTTCACCGATATGGTGATCGGATACTTTGACGGCGAGCGATTCCCGTTTCAAGCGGTGTCCTTTACACGTCGGACACGCCTTCTTCGCCATGTAGCCTTCCATCTGTTCCCGGATATAATCAGACGACGTCTCCTTGAAACGACGTTGTAAGTTATTGAGGACCCCTTCGAAGTAGATGTTCGTATTTCGGACCATCCCAAAGTCGTTCTCATACCGGAAGTGGATCTCTTCCTTCGTGTTTCCGTTCAAGATCGTTTCGCGATGTTCTTCTGACAATTGTTCGAACGGTGTATCCATATCGATCTTGAAGTGGTCACAGACCGCTTTGAGTAATTGTGGATAATACTGCGAGCTCGTTGGTTCCCACGCCACGATTGCCCCTTCGTTCAATGACTTATCGGGATGCGGCACGACGAGATCAACATCGACCTCAAGCTTCGTTCCGAGACCATCACATGACGTACAAGCACCAAACGGTGAGTTGAACGAGAACATCCGTGGTTCGAGTTCGCCGATCGAAAAGCCACAGATCGGACAAGCATGATGTTCACTGAACAACAATTCGTTGCCATCCATCGTATCGACGATGACCCGACCGTCCGCGAGGCGAAGTGCAGTCTCGAGTGAATCCGCAAGACGGGCTTCGACATCTGGTCGCACGACGACACGGTCGACGACGACTTCGATCGAGTGTTTCTTGTTTTTCTCAAGCGTGATCTCTTCGGCGAGATCCATCGTCTCTCCGTTGACACGGACGCGGACGAAGCCTTCCTTCTTCAAATCGTCGAGCACCTTGACGTGCGTTCCTTTTCGTCCGGAAACGATTGGCGCGAGGATTTGCAGACGAGTCCGCTCCGGCAACTCCATCACTTGGTCGACCATCTGACTGATCGTCTGGCTCGAAATCTCGATGCCGTGATTCGGACAAATCGGTTTACCAATTCGTGCGTACAATAGACGCAAATAATCATAGATCTCTGTGACCGTTCCGACCGTCGAACGTGGGTTTTTACTCGTCGTCTTCTGGTCGATTGAAATTGCTGGACTCAGTCCTTCGATCGTGTCGACATCCGGTTTATCCATCTGTCCGAGGAACTGACGGGCATAGGCTGATAAACTTTCGACATAACGTCGTTGTCCTTCCGCGTAAATCGTGTCGAAGGCAAGCGACGATTTCCCTGACCCGGACAAGCCCGTCAAGACGACGAGCTGATCGCGGGGAATTTCGACATCGATGTTTTGTAGATTATTGACGCGAGCGCCTTTGATGATAATCTGATTCTTCTTTTCTCCCAACTTAGGCACCTGCTTTCAATTCTAATATGAGGTCGCGGAGCTCAGCAGCTCGTTCGAACTGCATGTCTTTCGCCGCTTGACGCATCTCTTGGTCGAGCTGCTCAAGCAACGTTTCGCGCTCCGGTTTTTTGAGTTTGTTGAACTTCTCGAGTTTTTCGACGGTGTCGTCGCTCTCGATCGTCGTACTGATGACACCACGGACATCCTTTTTGATTGTCTGCGGCGTGATGCCATGTTCTTCGTTGAACGCCATCTGGATCGCGCGACGGCGTTCCGTCTCATCGATCGCCCGTTGCATCGAATCGGTGACTTTATCGGCAAACAAGATGACGTGTCCTTCCGAGTTCCGCGCCGCCCGACCAATCGTTTGAATCAGCGAACGATCCGACCGGAGGAACCCTTCCTTATCGGCATCGAGAATCGTCACGAGTGAGACTTCTGGAATATCGAGTCCTTCTCGTAACAAGTTGATCCCGACGAGGACATCGTATTTCCCGAGTCGTAAGTCACGGATGATTTCAATCCGTTCCAGCGTCTTGATCTCCGAGTGCATATAGTTGACCTTGACACCATTCTCTTTCAAGTAATCGGTCAAGTCTTCTGCCATCTTCTTCGTCAGTGTCGTCACGAGAACACGTTCGTTCTTCGCAACCCGGTCACGGATGTTATCCATCAAGTAATCGATTTGTCCCGTGATCGGATGAATCTCGATCGTCGGATCAACGAGACCGGTCGGACGGATGATTTGCTCGACCATCTCTTTCGAATGTTCGAGTTCATACGGTCCTGGTGTCGCCGAGATATAGATCGCCTGACTGACTTTTTCCTCAAACTCCTCAAACCGTAACGGACGGTTGTCTTTTGCCGACGGAAGACGGAAACCGTGATCGACGAGGACTTGTTTCCGCGCCTGGTCTCCGTTATACATCCCGCGAATTTGCGGCAGTGTGACGTGCGACTCATCGGCAACGAGTAAGAAGTCCTTCGGGAAGTAATCAAGCAACGTATACGGTGTTGCCCCTTCCGGCATCAAGTTCAAGTGACGCGAGTAGTTCTCGATTCCGGAACAATAGCCCATCTCACGCATCATCTCGAGATCGTAGTTCGTCCGTTGTTCGAGCCGTTGCGCTTCAAGCAACTGATTGTCTTCGCGTAGCTTCGCAAGCTGGACCTCTAGTTCCTTCTCGATGTTCGCGATCGCCTTCTGCAGACGGGTATCCCCCGTCACGAAGTGGGACGCCGGGAAGATCGAGATGTGCTCACGGTCCGCGACGATCTCACCTGTCAGCGGATCCATGTCACGGATCCGTTCAATCTCGTCACCGAAGAACTCGACCCGGACACACTGTTCGTCGCGTGACGCCGGGAAGATTTCGACGACGTCTCCGCGGACGCGGAACCGTCCGCGCTGGAAGTCGATGTCGTTACGCTCATACTGGATGTCGATCAGACGACGGAGCATCTCGTTACGCCCCATCTCATTGCCGACACGCAGGGACAAGACGTGGTTGTTGTACTCTTCCGGGTTACCGAGACCATAGATACACGAAACAGACGCGACGATCAAGACGTCCTCCCGCTCGAACAGGGCGGACGTCGCCGAGTGACGTAGTTTATCAATCTCATCGTTGATCGAAGAGTCCTTCTCAATGAACGTATCCGTCGATGGGACATACGCTTCCGGTTGATAATAATCATAAAAACTAACGAAGTATTCGACCGCATTGTTCGGAAAGAATTCCTTGAACTCCGAGTAGAGTTGTCCCGCTAGTGTTTTGTTGTGGGCAAGGACGAGCGTCGGTTTCTTGATTTCCTTGATGACGTTCGAGACCGTGAACGTCTTCCCGGTACCGGTCGCCCCAAGCAACGTCTGATGTCGTTCGCCTTGTTTTAGCCCAGTCACCAATTTTTCGATTGCCGTCGGCTGATCACCGCCTGGCTCAAATGGTGAAACGAGTTCAAAATCCATCGTTTGCTTCCCCCTCATCACGTAAAAAATCTATTTTTATTGTACCACTTTACGAACAAACATTCGATTATGAAGTGCTCCTTTTAGGAAGTTACCCTTTTTTTCGAAAATGCAAAAGTTTCTTTTTGCTTCGAGTATTGATCCTCGATTTTTCTGCCGACAAAAAAATCCCCGTCACGGCTGTTCCGTGACAGGGATGTACTCGTTAATGCAAGGACCGCACTTTAGTGCGACCATGGACCGGCTCGTTGACGAACAGAATACCAAGTTCATGATGATCTTGTTCGTAGAAGGCACGTTGCGCAAACCGGATGTCGCCGTTATGGTTCATGACTTCAAGACGTAGATACGGTTTGTGTTTTTGGATGGCTTCGTAGAACGATGTTTCCGAATCGACCTTCTCACCATTGACTTTATAAATCGCTTCGCCCGGAATCAAGCCCATCTCGGCAGCTGGTTTATCAGGTAGCGTTCCGAGAATGACGGCACCACGCGTTCCATTGAGGAACAATGGGGTCTGTGCCCGGTTCAAGCGTTTGACCCGCTGATGCAATAGGATATGCAGAACGAGCAACAAGACGATCCCGTACAGCCATTCAGCTTGTCCGGTGACGTATGCAAGAACCGTCAATAGAATCGCGACGAGACTCGTAATCAAACGTCCTTGAACGAGTGGACGCATCAATTCTTTCGGCAACTTACCCGTAAAGAGGAAGCTGAAGCCGATCGGTAACCAAAGCACGATCGGAACGAGCTCTGGGAAGCTGTAACGTGGCCACCAGGCTTCAAGCACGTCACCCGGAACAAAGACGAGCAAGGGCAATAGCCAAAGTTTATTCGCTGACAGCCCACCGATGAAGCGACCACGCTTCGAGACGACGAGTGACGGTGACAGGCGTCGCTGCCCGCGCCACCAGACGAGGAGACATTCCGCGACGAGCGTTAACGTCGCAAGCAATAAAATCATTTTCGGCTCAACCGCTCGAACCGGATCAAGACGTGAATCCATTAGGAACCAGCCGGCAAGTCCAAGCAAGACAATCGGCCAAAGCGGTACGTTTAAGCGAACGATCCCGACCAACAGCAGGACGCTTGAGAGCCCGAGTAACAACAGAGCGTATTGCGGCGTCAGCGTCAATCCGAGCCAACCACTGACGACGGATAAAACGAGACCGACTAGAAGACCAGGTAAAAGTGTTTCGAGGACATCGCTTCGTTTTCCATGTGTCCGGGAGCGGAACAGTCCGCGTTCCCGTTTGACACGCCTGATGCCGATGACCCAACTGACAAGGAGTGCTAACCACAAGGTCGGACTGGCGATGAGACTAATCGCGGTCCAACCAATTTCATCGAGTAATTCCACGCGCATTCAGACCTCTTTCCATTCCTTATTATTGAGCAGCGACCTCGAGTGCTTTTTTCCGCTGGACGTCATTTTTGTCGTCCTCGAGTTTCTTCAGGAGACGCGTCTCCATCTCACCCGCTGTCTGCTGATCGATTTTTCCAGTGACGTCGAGTTTCGCATCCTTTTGCAAAGCTTCGACGGCTTGTTTCATCGTGTCACCAAAATACCCATCCTGTCCTTTTGGCTCGTAACCGATTGCTTCGAGGACTAAGTGAGCGTTTTCGACCGATTTACCGTAATCGCCGACTTCAAGCGACTTTTTGTCAGTCAGGATCTTCGTGACGTTGAAGTACGCTGGTTGCTTGACTTCAATCGTTGGCTTGACCCCTTTTTTATGGATCCAGTTGCCGTCCGGCGTCAGCCATTTGTTCGTCGTCAACTTCAAATCACTACCGTCCTTTAAATCATATGCACTTTGGACGATTCCTTTACCAAACGATTTCGTACCAACGACCTCAGCCCCAGCCCCTTCCTTCAGACCAGCTGCCAGAATCTCAGATGCAGACGCGGATCCGCCATCTTCGAGCACGACGATGTTATAAGGTTTCTTCTCGTCTGCCTTTCCGAATTCCTGCTGCCGCTCCCCTTTATTGTTCTCGACTTGATAAATCGGAACGTCCTTCGGAATGAACGGCGCAATCATGCTTGAGACAGCCGTCAAAAGACCACCCGGATTCCCGCGGACATCGATGACAAGTCCATCGATGTTCTGACTCTCGAGTTTCGCGAGCCCTTTCTCGAACTCTTTAGCCGTCGGTTCTGAGAACTGCGTCACTTGCAAGATACCAATTTTCTTCCCGTTGACGTCTTCCGTCGACGTATAGACCGTTTCGATTGGAATCGTATCCCGTTTAATCGTGATGTCCATCGCATCTTGACCGCTGCGTTGAATCGTCAGGACGACGTTCGTCCCTTTTTCACCACGGATTTTCTTGACCGCTTGATCCGTTTTTTGTCCTTTTGTCGACTTACCGTCGATTTCTAAGATGACGTCACCCGGTTTGATCCCGGCTTTTTCAGCCGGTGACCCTTTGATTGGTGAGACGATGACGATCGACTCACCTTTTTGTTCAAGCGTCGCACCAATCCCTTCAAACGAAGACGATAGATTCGTATTGAACGATGCCGTCTCCGACTCGTCCATATAGACCGAGTACGGATCGTCAAGCACTTCCGCCATACCGGATAGCGCACCGTCCAGCAGTTCCTTATCTGTTACGTCCTCTAGATAGTTCTGTTCGATCATTTGACGGACCTGATCAACTTTTTTCCAATCACCCGTCGCATTCGCAGACGACGATGACGTCGAGACAGAATCCGTTCCGCCAGCCGCTAACATTCCGACGGCGCCTGCCCCTAAACCAAGCCCGAAGGTACTGACCGCGATGACTGCTGTTGTAGATTTTTTCACGCTTGATTCCCCACTTCCGTTAAAAAACGCAGTATTTTTTTCAGTATAGCAAAAAAAGATAGGTTACCCTATCTTTTCGGTATTCTATGGGATGTCAAAAGATGTACGGTGCCGGGTCGACTGCATTCGGTTGTCCGACCGCCCACTCTCCCTTATGCAATTCGAAATGTAGATGCGGTCCTGTCGACCAGCCGGTTGAGCCAAGCGTCCCGACCGTCTGACCGGGCATGACCGTTTGCCCCGCCGACACACTGATTGAGTCAAGATGCGCATAGACGGTCGTATAGACCTGTCTGTCGATCAAATGCGTCACCATGACGACATTTCCGTAACCGGTCGCACTACCGGCACGGAGGACGATCCCTCCAGCTGCCGCATGGATCGGCGTCCCTTTCGCGTTGACGAGATCGATGCCCGTATGCAACTCCGGTTTCCCTGTCAATGGATTATTACGCGGACCAAATGGTGACGACACATAACCTTTGACTGGTAAGTGGAACGGGCGACTGACGTCGACATCAACACTCGTATCCGGTGTTGCACTTGGCGTCTCAGTCTCAGGAACCGACGTCTCTGTTTTTGGTGTCTCTGCTTTCGGTACTTCTCCTTGTTTCTGTTGCTGCGCCGCTGCCTCTCGTGCAGCTTCAGCAGCTTCTGCGGCTTCCGCTTGACGCTTGGCTTCTGCTGCCCGTGCCGCTTCTTCGGCTTTACGTTTCGCTTCTTCTTTTGCTTTCCGTTCTGCTTCTTGCAGAGCAATCAATTCGTTTTGAATCAGACGACGCTGATCCGCGAGGATTTCCGCCTCTTCGGCTTTCGAGAACTGCTCTTGTTGCAGTTCCTTGACCTTTGTGTTCAACTGGACGACGAGCTTTCGTTTCAAATCAGACTCCGCGATGATCCGCGTCTGAAGCACGAGTAACTTCCGTTGTTCCTGTTTCATGCTCTCCAGTAATAACGCTTGTTCCGAGCGTTGTTCGTTCAGCTGCTTGACGTTCGCCTTATAGGCTTGCAAGACATTATCATCTTGCTTGATGATCTCACTGACCGTACTGAAACGCGAAATCAAATCACCAAAATCCTTTGCGTCGAGCAGGACTTCGATGTATTTGACGTCTCCTTTTTGCTGGACGGCACGCAATCGGCTTCCGAGCAACTCTTCTTGCTGATGCAGTTCCTTCAACGTCTCGGAAATCGCTTCTTCCGTCAGACGCAATTGTTCCTTAGATGCAGCAACAGCCGCTTGTTGATCGGCTATTTTAAGCGCTAAATCATCCAAACGGCTGTTGACTTCATCCAGTTGCGCACGGGCTTCCTTGCGCTCCTGTTTCGTCAAGATCAACTTCTCTGATGTCTGATTCTGTGATCGTTCCGTCTCTTTTAGACGACTTTCGACCTCCTGTTGTTCCTTCAGCAAATCTTCTTTCGACGCGGCATCAACGGACACACTAGTTCCAATCAAAGCTAAGCTCAGGACGGCAGAATAGAATCGGACTTTCATGAGAAGCATCTCTCCTCTATTTTATTTTTGAGTGAATCCCTTAAATCTTCAAGAAACGACCGAGTGATGTCGTTGATCCCCATACACCGATGAATGCACCGAGTCCAAGCAGGATCAAGACGACTTGTGCCGACAGTTCACCTGGCGGAATCAGCGAGAAGATTCCCGCATTCACGGTAGCAAGTTGCGGTTGGATCGCGTTGTATGAGACTTCGTAACCGAAGTAGACGACGACGATCGGGATGATGGCACCTAATATGCCCATCAATAATCCTTCGACGAAGAACGGTGCACGGATGAATCCGTTTTTCGCTCCGACGAGGCGCATGATCTCGATTTCCCGGCGACGGGAGAAGATCGTGACTTTGATTGTGTTCGAAATGAGGAACATTGCCATGAATGTCAAGCCGACGATCAGGATGATTCCACCGATCCGAACTCCTTCAAGGAAGTTAAACATCTTTTTAACATAGTCCTTACCATATTCGACACTATCTACATTTTCCATTTTTTTGATGGAATTTGCAAGTGTTTCTGTCTCTTTTGGTGAGGTAGCTTTGACGATATATCGGTCGTGAAGTGGATTATCCTTTTCAACCGACTGATAAGCTTGTGAGCCTTCGCCAAGTTGCTCCTTGAAGCGGTCCAGTTCTTCTTCTTTCGAACTATAACGAACAGAGTTGACACCCGGCATCTGCTTGAGGGAGTCACCCACTGCATCAATCTTCGACTGGTCTGCTTCTCGTTCGACGAACACTTGGATTTCAACGTCTTTTTCGACGTTATCGGAAATCTTGTTGACGTTGAACATGAGCATTGCGAATATTCCTACGAGAAGTAAAGTGACGGTAACAGCACTGACAGAAGCGAATGTCATCCAGCCGTTCCGGACGAGACCTTTTGCCCCTTCCCGTAAATGACGGAATCCATTAAACTTCATAGCCGTACATTCCTTTCTCTTCGTCTCGGACAATTTTTCCTCCGTCGATCGCTAAGACACGATGACGCATCTTGTTAACGATGTCTCGGTTGTGTGTCGCCATTACGACCGTTGTCCCACGGCGATAAATTTCTTCGAATACTTCCATGATCTCCCATGCTGTATCCGGGTCCAGGTTCCCAGTCGGCTCATCGGCGATGACGAGTGACGGACGATTGACGATGGCTCTCGCGATCGAGATCCGTTGTTGTTCGCCCCCAGATAATTCATCCGGATAGTTGCGCTCTTTATGCTTGAGCTTCACGAGATCGAGGACCTCGAGAACTTTCTTCCGGATTTGTGATTTGTCTTCTCCTACGACTTCTAGCGCGAAGGCGACATTTTCATAAACCGTCAATGACGGGAGTAGTTTGAAATCTTGGAAGATGACGCCGATTTGGCGACGAAGTTCGGGGATTTGACGGTTCTTCAGCTTACCGACTTCGATTCCTTTAAACAAAAATGAACCGCTCGTTGGTTTCTCTTCGCGGTACATCATTTTCATGAATGTTGATTTACCCGCACCCGACGGACCGACGATATAGACGAATTCGCCTTGATTGATCGTCAAATCGACCTCACGGAGTGCCGTGACGCCGTTCGGATAAATCTTACTGATTCGTTGCATCTTGATCACGTACTTCACATCCTTACTTATTTACTGATGCTGAATGGATAGGTCTAAAAACCTACCGACCACCATTATAACAGGGACGAAATTGAACGCACATTACAATCAAATGTCATTTCAGGCGATTATACCACAAAAAAGAGGCACGAATGACGAACACATGTCGTGTGTGTCATCTCGTACCCCATCATATCCCATAATTATTTTTTGTCAGCGAGCCAGTCGGCAACAGCGACGATTTCTTCATCTTCTTTGAGGATTCCAGCAGGCATTTGCCCTTTCCCGTTTTTGATGATCTCTTGGATCTCTTCTGAAGAGTATTTCGATCCGACCTTCGTCAGGTTCGGTCCGACATTCCCTTCAAGGTTGTTTCCGTGACACGATGCACAGTTGTTCGCGAAGATTTTTTCCGCATCGACGGCTGTTTCCGTCTTCGACGAATCATCGTTCATCGTCGATTCTTCCTTCGTGCTTGACGAATCGCTAGAGCTTGAATCGTCACTACCGCCACACGCTGCGAGAGCAAGCGTCGTCCCTAACCCTAACGCAAGTAACAAGTTTTTCAGCTTCATCCGGATATCCCCCTCTGTAAGTATCTACATAAACACTTCTGACCTAGTTAGAGTATAACCGTTATCCGGAAGAGTTAAGCCTGATTTCACAAAAACTTCACGAGTTCAGAACAATTACGGCACATTCCGGTATCGTTTGTCGTCCGTAAAACCAAGTCCAAGTACTTCATGGGCTTCACTGACGACGAGGAAAGCTGAGGGATCAATGTGTTTGACAATTTCTTTAAGCGTCGTGATCTCCCCTTGGCGAACGACGACCATCAACATCGGTTTCCGTGTCCGTGTGAACGCACCTGCTGCCTCGATCTCCGTCGCCCCGCGATCGAGCGTCTCGAAGATTTCCTTCACTAACGCTTCCCGCTGATCGGAGATGATATAGGCAAGCTTGTCGTTCGTGATCCCGAGCTGAACGACGTCAATCATCTTGATCGTGATGAATAAGGCGACGAGCGCATACAGTCCAATCTCTAGCGAGAAGATCGTCGCTGCACTGATGACGATCGTTCCGTCGAGCATGGCGATACAGAGATGGAGCGGCAACTTCGTGAAGCGATGCAGGATTTGTGCGATCAAATCCATTCCCCCAGTCGACGCCCGTCCTCGGAAGATCAGACCGAGTCCGATCCCGACACCGGCACCACCGAAGATCGCGGCAAGCATCGGGTTCATCGTCGCAGCAGGGACGTCGAATCGCTCATAAACAAGGATGACGACTGGTAAGAAGATTGACCCGACGAGTGATTTGACGCCAAAGCCCATCCCGAGGATCATCCACCCGATCGCCAGCAAGACGACGTTCGCGACAAGCTGAAACAACCCTGGCGAGATCCCGAACAGATCGTTCAAGACGATCGATAAGCCACTGACTCCTCCTGAGGCGAGTTGATTCGGTGCTAAAAACAAACTAAAGGCACTTGCGACGAACAAGGACCCGATTAACAAATACGCATAATCGCGCACGACTTCCTGACGTGTCGATGTCATGACATTCCATTTCCCCTTATCGATTGATTCTCGTGTTTCATTTTAGCGGAAAAGTCAGACAACGACTAGAGAGGCGGAACAACTCACAGTGTTCCCTTTATACCGCACTAAAGGGCGGACTGTAGCGGACGATGCCGCTAATACCACGCAACCCATTCCGTTCGAGTGCAAGGACGAGAAAGACTTCTGGCGGAACGGGGAACGGTGGCTCAATGCCATAGTCGATCGCCCGCTCGAAACCGAACTGCGGATAGTAGCTGTCGTGACCGAGTACGACAATGTGTGATTCACCAGCATTCCGCGCATCCTCAATCACTTGACGGATCAATTCAGAGCCAATCCCTTTTCGTTGCCAGACCGGCAGGACGCCGACTGGTGCTAAGGCAAGTGACGGGATGTCATCGATATGGATCCGGCTTAAGAGAACATGACCGACGATTTCCCCTTTGTCGGTCACGGCGACGCGACCGAAGACCGGTTGCGCCGCTTCGTCCTCGCGTAACGCATCAACGAGATTCGCTTCGTTCGGTTGTTCGAACGCTGCTTCATGGACAAGCCGGATTCCCGCTGCATCCTTAAAGCCTTCTTTCCGAATAATCATCAGCTGTTGCTCCCTTCGAGTGGTTTCGTTGCGAAAAGCGTGAACTCGGACGGGATGTTCTCACCGTTCCAGCCACGATGCTCGTCGAATCGGTCTAATGTGAATCGCGTCGCGATGACGCCGTTTAAGATCTCGCTCAGCGTAAAGTAACGGACGGAGACGTCCGGAAAATCGGTTTGTTCCGCGTCCGTAAAGTGTGGCTTGTACGCCAGGTCACCCGCTTGCAACGCTTGATCGAAATAACGCGGTCGATACGTCAAGTCCGCATCGATCCAACGTCCGACTGGATGAAAATCGCTAAGGATCAACTGTCCACCAGGCCGCAAGATCGTAAACAGAATCTGCAGAAAACGCTCGAGATCCGCAAAATAATGCAAAATCCCGCCTTCTAAGTAGAGGAGATCAAACGTATCACGATATCGTTCAAAATCGATCGCATAAAGATCGCCGACGACATATTGAATTGATGTCTCAGCATGGTGCGCCAGTTCAAGCGCATACTTGGCATTCTCCTCTGAGATATCAAACACCGTGACGTCCGCCCCGAGTAACGCTAACGGCACCGCCTTGCGTCCGTTCGAACCACAGATGTTCGCGATCGTCTTCCCGGCGACGTCTTCGAAATGACGACGATGTTTCTTCAAACATGCGGCGGGATCTTGTTTGATGATCGCAGCATATTCCGCCGGTGTTCCGTCGCGTTTCTCCCAAAATTCATACGCCCGGTACTCCCACGCTTGTTTGTTGATCCGACTTTGCTCCTGCATGACTGTTCCCCCTTTGACGGTCAAAAAACCAGTCGAACATCGTCCGACTGGTTGGTTGTCTTACATATTCATCAGACGGAGGTACGCATCGATGAAGCCCATGATGTCACCATCCATTGCTCCTTGCGTATTCCCGACTTCATAGTTCGTCCGGTGATCCTTGACCATGCTGTATGGGTGGAAGACGTACGAACGGATTTGGCTACCCCATGCGATATCCGATTTTTCACCACGGATTTCGTCGAGTTTCTTTTGTTGCTCTTCGATTTCGCGTTGGTAGAGTTTCGCTTTCAACATTTTCATTGCTGCTTCGCGGTTTTTGATCTGCGACCGTTCTTGTTGACAAGAGACGACGACGCCTGTCGGAACGTGTGTGATTCGGACAGCCGAGTCCGTCGTATTGATGTGCTGACCACCGGCACCAGAGGCACGGTACGTATCGATCCGTAAATCTTCCGTACGGACTTCGATGTCGATGTCATCGTTGAATTCCGGCATGACGTCACACGAGACGAACGATGTATGACGGCGACCTGACGAGTCAAACGGTGAGATCCGGACTAAACGATGGATCCCTTTTTCGGCTTTTAAGTATCCATAGGCATTGTGCCCTTGAATACGGAGCGTGACCGATTTAACACCTGCTTCATCACCCGGTTGGTAGTCCATCGTTTCGACTTTCCAGCCTTGCTTGTCGCAGAAACGTTGGTACATCCGCAACAGCATCGATGCCCAGTCTTGCGACTCGGTACCACCCGCACCTGGGTGTAACTCGAGGATTGCGTTGTTTGCGTCATACTCGCCGTTCAAGAGGATTTGTAGTTCGAAGTCTTCGAATTTCTTCTTGAGGTCGCCAAGTTCTGACTCGAGCTCTTCTTGAAGATCCGCATCCGGCTCTTCCTTGATCAATTCGTACGTCAAAGCGACGTTCTCGTGACCTGCTTCGAGTTCTTTGTATTTGTCGACCATCGCTTTTAAGCCGTTCGACTCATCGATGACTTTTTGTGCCGATTCCTGGTTGTTCCAGAAGTCTGGGTACGTCATCTCGTTTTCAAGTTCTTCGATCCGGGCAATCTTCGACTCGAGGTCGAGTGATGCCTTATATTCGTCGAGTTTCTTTTCCATCCACTCGGCGGTGTTGCGAATTTCTGCTAATTCCATGTGTTCCACCTTCTCTTTCCGTGAAAAGAGGCAGGAATCTCCTGCCTCTCTTTCAGTCGATTCATCACTTACGCCTGACGGCCGTGACAGTTCTTATATTTCTTACCGGATCCACACCAGCACGGATCGTTGCGTCCGATTTGATCGTTTGGATTTTTCCGGACCGGCTTTTTCTTGACCGCTTTATCTTCCTTACCCGAAACGGCGACTTCGTCTTGGACGACTTTTTCGCGTTTGAGGTTCGGATCGAGATCCGCCCGAAGGACGAATTGTGTCACTTCTTCAGCGATCGCAGCGTTCATCGCATCAAACATCATCGAACCTTCCGATTGGTATTCACGGAGCGGGTCGTTTTGACCGTATGCCCGGAGGTGAATCCCTTCACGGAGTTGATCCATTTGATCGATATGGTTCATCCAGTGTTGGTCGACCGCACGAAGAACGATGACTTTTTCGAACTCATCGAATGCTTCGGCTGGTACTTCTGACCGTTTGTGCTCGTAGTGTGCGAATGTCCGCTCTTTGAGCAACTCGATGATTTCTTCGCGTTCTTTTCCGAAGAGGTCGCTTTCCGTGACCTTCTCTTCGATTGCGAGCGTCTGGTTCGCCCATTCTGCGAGCGCACCGATGCTCCACTCTTCCGGTACGAACTCGACCGGCGTGTACTGATGGACGCCTGCTTCGATCGTCTGCTCGATCATCGGACGGACGATATCTGACACGGAACCCGCATCGAGAATCGCTGCCCGGTCCGCATACATGACTTTCCGTTGGTCCGCCATGACGTTATCGTAGCCGAGGACTTGTTTCCGCGCATCGAAGTTGTTGCCTTCGACGCGTTTTTGAGCCGATTCAACGGCACGAGACACCATCCGGCTCTCGATTGGTTGCGAATCATCCATTCCGAGACGATCCATCATCGATTGCAGCGAATCAGAACCGAAACGACGCATCAACTCATCTTCAAGTGACAGATAGAATTGCGATGCCCCTGGATCTCCTTGACGACCGGCACGACCACGGAGCTGGTTATCGATCCGGCGCGATTCATGACGCTCTGTTCCGAGGATGTAGAGACCACCTTTTTCCAATACACCTTGACCAAGCTTGATGTCGGTACCACGACCAGCCATGTTCGTTGCGATCGTGACCGAGTTCGCTTGACCGGCGTTCTCGATGATTTCCGCTTCACGTGCGTGGTTCTTCGCGTTCAAGACTTCGTGACGGATGCCACGTTTCTTGAGGATGTTGCTGAGTAACTCCGACGTCTCAACGGCAACCGTACCGACGAGGACAGGCTGTCCTTCGCGGTGGGCACGTTCGATTTCGTCTGCGACGGCAGCGAACTTCCCGTTCATCGTCTTGAAGATCAAGTCCGGCATATCGTTTCGGACGACTGGTTTGTTCGTCGGAACCGGTACGACGTGCATGTTGTAGATGTTACGGAATTCTTCTTCCTCCGTCTTCGCTGTACCCGTCATCCCGGCAAGCTTCGTATACATCCGGAAGAAGTTTTGGTACGTGATCGTCGCAAGCGTCATCGATTCGCGTTGAATCTCGACGCCTTCCTTCGCTTCGATTGCTTGGTGCAGACCTTCCGAGTAACGACGCCCTTCCATGACACGACCTGTGAACTGGTCGATGATCATGACTTCGTCTTCACGAACCATATAGTCGACGTCGCGATGCATGACGGCGTTTGCCCGCAGTGCGAGGCTCAAATGATGGTTGAGTGAGACGTGCTCAAGACCGAACAGGTTATCGATGCCGAAGTATTTCTCAGCCCGGTCGATCCCTTGCTCCGTCAACAGAACACTCTTGGTTTTGATGTCGACTGTGTAGTCTTCATCTGCTTTCATGATTTTCGCGAATGTATCCGCTTGCGAATAGAGCGCTGTCGATTTCTCGGCAGACCCTGAGATGATGAGTGGTGTCCGTGCTTCATCGACGAGGATCGAGTCGACTTCATCGACGACAGCGTAATGGAGCGGTCGTTGGACACGGTCTTCTTTATAAAGGACCATGTTGTCACGCAAGTAGTCGAAACCGAACTCGTTGTTCGTTCCGTACGTGATGTCACAGCTGTAGGCTGCTTGTTTTTCCTGACGCGACATGCTTGAGAGGTTCAAGCCGACCGATAGACCAAGGGCCGCATAAAGAGGTTCCATGATGTCACGGTCACGTTTTGCGAGATATTCGTTGACGGTAACGACGTGAACGCCGTTGCCAGCGAGGGCATTCAAATAAACAGGGAGTGTCGCGACGAGTGTCTTACCTTCCCCGGTCTTCATTTCGGCGATATCCCCGTTGTGCAGGACATATCCACCGATCAACTGAACGCGGTAGTGGCGCATGCCGAGAACGCGTGTCGAAACTTCGCGACAGACGGCGAAAGCTTCCGGTAAAATATCATCTAAGTCTTCTCCGTTAGCGAGACGCTCACGGAATTCGACGACTTTCCCTTCGAGTTCTTGATCCGATAACGCACCGATTTGTGTCTCGAATGATTCCACAGCGTCTGCTGCTTTTTCGGCTTTCTTCAGGACACGTTTCGTTGGTGCAAATAATTCTTTTAGAAAATTAGCCATGCCTTACAGTCCCCTTACTTCGAACGATTCTTTGAACGAACAGAATTCCGAGATTTTTCCTTTATTCAGTGTACCGAATACGACGTCAAATTTCAACAAGCGGACCAAGCAGTGGTCTCGGTCTTTTGTCATAGAGCAAACGTACCTTGTGTAAAAATAGTTTTCCATCATATCAAAAAGGGACTCGCCCGTAAGAGCGAGTCCCTGTTGCATTCATTATTCTGGTTCAATCAAACCGTAACGACCATCCTTACGACGGTAGACGACGTTCGTGTTACCCGTTTCTGCGTCTGAGAAGACGAAGAATGCGTGTCCGAGCATGTCCATCTGAAGAATCGCTTCTTCCGTGTCCATTGGTTTGAGTGTGAAACGCTTCGTCCGAACGAGTTCGAGTTCTGCCTCGTCCTCTTCATAGACTGGCGCTTCCGCTTCCGGTCCTTCGAGCGTTTTGAAGTACTCTCCGATGCCGCCTTCTTTAGCGCGTCCTCTCCGGTTCAACTTTGTTTTGTGTTTCCGGATTTGACGTTCGAGCTTATCGACGACGAGGTCGATTGCTGCATACATATCGCCATTGATATCCTCTGCACGGAGCAAGAGGTTTGGCATTGGAATCGTCACTTCGACTTTTTGTTTCTCATTGTTGACTTTGAGATTGACATAAGCCGTTTGCGCTTCCGTAGGAGTTGTAAAATAACGAGTTAACTTTTCAAGCTTTTTCTCGACGTAATCCTTGAGAGCATCTGTGACGTCCAAGTTTTCACCGCGAATGTTGTAGATCATGTAAACTCCTCCTTAAGTAACCGGTTGAACCTATGAATTCGAGATGCTTCAGTCGTTTCCTTCTGAATATTCGAAATTCTTTGGTTCGTTTTTATTATAGCACGATAAGTGAAGGAAGACCATGAAAACGATGACATTCTCATGAATGTTCACTTCGGTTCTTAGCGTACGATAATATTGAAGCATGTTGATGTTAACGTATATACCCGTTTTATTCGAACTCAAAACAAAAACCGCTTTTAGGCGAATAGCCTAAAAACGGTGGCGGCTGCTATTGGATTAGATCTTTGAAACGTTCGCAGCTTGTGGACCACGATCGCCTTCAACGATTTCAAATTCCACTTCTTCGCCTTCTTCAAGTGATTTGTAACCATCGACTTGAATCGCTGAGAAGTGTACGAATACGTCTTTCGCGTCAGACGTCTCGATGAAACCATAACCCTTTTCAGCATTAAACCATTTTACTTTACCTTGTTCCATTCGAATTCACGTTCCCTTCGCAAACCAGAGTTCGAGAGCAAGCTCTCTACGGCTTAGTCTATCAAAAGAAGGAATTATTGACAATTAAAAATTCTGATTAATTTGAATTCATTCCGAAAAATGAATAATATTCCCTACTTATTGGTCTATATTTTAAAAAATTACGTTGTCATTACAGTTGTATTATTGTATTATATCGTTAGTAATTACCTATTTTATCCATTGTCCTATCTTAAGGAGGATGTAGTCGAATGCGACCATTCCATAATGACGAAAAGTATCGAATCACGAAACGGACGGTGGCGATTCTCCCGTGCTACGACATGATGAAGCAATCCATCATCGTACTCGAGGATGGCTCAACCATCATGACACCGCTTCGGCCGTATCAACTACTGCAGCTTTCCTGCAGGCAATACAACAGTTCCATTGAGGAACGCATCGTGACAGCAAAACGTGTCGCATCTGTAAAAGGAAAAGTCCCAGTCGTCATTGAACCGACACTTGGCCTCGTGTTTTTCCCAACGAAATCACCGAAACGTGATGATTGCGAGTGGTACGCTTGGAGCCACATGTCCGAAGTCATCGAGGAAGACGGACAGACGAAGCTCAAGACTCGTAATGGCATGATCCTTCCTGTAAACGCCTCTCCTTACATCGTCCGCAACCAAATGAAAGCAACTGGCGAGCTGATGGCTCGTTATCAACAATTGAACGCGATGACATTAGAGGAACGCTTTAATGCAATCAAATCTTAAGCAGTGACCGTAAAAAAATCAGGGTTGGGCGATGAATTCGCTCAATCCTTTTTGGTTTCTGCCGATATATAATGAGATGATAGTTTTAAAAAACAAGGAGGCTTCTCGATGAACATCCAATTGAACCCGGCACGTCCGGCGCAATCCCCTGGTCAGACGCCGCTTTCGGAGACGAAGACCTATAAGGGAACGGTCCTTGAGCAGACCGGACCACATACGGCTCTTGTCCAGGTCGGTCGGGATAAGATCGAGATGACCTTCACGGGCGACGTCCCGACAGGTGATTTCCAGTTCAAGGTCAAAGGACAGACCGCAGAAGGTTACTTGATCGAACAACTGACACCGGCGACACCGGATACGGAAACTCCACCTGTACTGTCCGTTCCCTCAAATGTTGATCCTGCTTTGCTAGAAGGCGTGCCGGCTGAACTAAAGCAAGCCGTTGCGAAGTTACTCGCAAGCGGTCAACTGCCGCAGACACCGGAAATCGTCGCCCAGCTCGTGACGGCATTGCAAGGCACGTACAAGGACTTAGCACTCGAACTCGTATCGCGACCAGACACGAAACTGCCCATTGACGCTGACGTCTTGATCGCGAGTCTTCTGGCGACGACGGAAGATTATCCGGACGTCCTCCCGGAGCGTGACGCCTTAAAGGAGCAGCCGACGTTCGAAAAAGCCGTCGCGCTTGACGTCGCTCGCGTCACACTACCGACGCAACGCGAGATCGAGACAGCGTCTCCCTTGCATATCCGGCAATACATTGAACACCTTCCAGCGGAGAAACGCCCGGCACTCGTCGCTACGCTCGAACGAGGCGATGTCGAAACCGTTCGTAAACAACTGACGCCCTACTTCCCGCAAGCGCCGCTTGAGCCGAAGACGAGCGTCCGCGAGCAACTGATCGGTCTGACGGCACGGGCAAGTCAACCGGAAGCTCAAGCAGCGCAAACGACACCGGTCCGCTCTGCCTTGACGCTCGTCCGCGAAGTGACGCCACGGCTTGCTGAGATTACGAACGATTTCAAGAGTCAACAGCGAACGATCGTCTCACAACTCCGGCAAATCGAACCGCTCGTTGAGACACGTCCTGTCCAGATGGTCGCCGTCATCGAGAGTACGGCGCAACGCTTAAAACAAATCTTCCAGCAAACGGATGCTTTACTGCATACCTCGATGAAGGATGAAAAACAGCTGATTCATTTCTTATCGAAACTCGAGCGGGGTGCGGAACTGGCGCTACTCGGACGTGGAACAGAGGCAAAAGCCGTCTTACAGGAAGTCCGAGTCGCCTTTGAAGCCTTCCGCTATGCGCCAGCGAACGTCCGTCCGACTTACTTACCGGAGATGCAGGGACTGCCACCGCAAGCACCAACGCTACCAGCGCAAGTAGCAACAAAAGCCGTTCCATATGAGCCGCAACAGAACAGCCCACGTCTTTTACAAGAGACCGTCCAAAAGACACTCCAGCTCCAGACGGCAGAACTGAAACTGAGTACACCGCCAGCGAATCCGGAAGCCGCCAAACTGCAGACATTCCTTGCAGCACAACAGCAAGTCAATAAACCGGACAGCCAGCAACAGTTGAACCAGATTCTGCTCGCCTTACCGGTCCAACTCGTCGAAGCGACGGCGGGACTCCACGTTCACTTGCAAAATAAACGCCCGGACGAAGTGATCGACTGGGAAAACAATACGTTGTATGTCCAGCTTAATACGCCGCGCCTCGGTGAAATCGGTGTCCGCGTTGAGACCGTCAACCGAAAGATGCAGATCACGATTGAAAATGATTTTCCGGTTCTTGAACAACTGGCGACCCCATTCCTCGACCGAACGACGGACGCCTTGCAAGCGACTGGTTACCAGGACGTCCGGATCCAGTTCCGTCCGTTCACGCGCGATCAAGTGACGGAGACCGTCAAGCAAGACGAGACGCCACGTGGCTACGACTACCGTATCTAAAAAGGAGAGACCGTTATGTATCAGAAAATCGATTTAACCGGACGCAAGACCGCTGCCGTCCTCCGCTACGATGAAGCATCCGGTCAAGCACCGGTCGTCGTCGCTCGGGCCAGCGGACAAGCTGCCGATCGAATCCTGCAAGAAGCACGAGCAAACGGTGTCGCGATCGAACACGATACGTCACTGCTCGGTCACTTACTTGATCTTGATCTCGGAACAGCGATTCCCCCGCAACTATACGACGTGATGGCAGAACTGCTCTTATTGATCGAAGAACTCGACAATGCGAAAGGACGACAAACATGACAGAACAAGAACTTTACGCGATGACCCCCCAACAGCTGACGGAAGTCATGTTGACGGGACTCGTCCTTCAATATGACCAGGCTCTTCTCGCGCGTGACGCGAACCGCTTTGACGAGGTCAACGCACGCTTACAAAAAGCTTATCAGTTACTCGGCAAATTGCAGGCAGGACTGCACGACGACGGTGGCATCATCACCGCACAACTCGATGCCCTCTACCACTACCTCGCCGAGCAGACCTTACAGGTCTATAAGACACCAAAGGTCCTCGACGAACTACTCGAACTGGCAGAAGACTTACGCGTCACTTGGCAAGCGGCACAAACCGTCGATCGACCACTCGTGCGCGCCGCACATCATCAACGATACGAAGGGATGGAATACGAATGAGAATCACGAATAACGTCCAAGCCTTAAAGGCTTATCGCAATCTCAGCATCAACCAGACGAACGTCAAGACAACGATGGATAAACTGTCAAGCGGTCAGAAGATCAACCGAGGTGCGGATGATGCCGCCGGTCTCGCGATCTCGGAGAAGATGCGTAATCGCTTGAAGGCACTTGATAAAGCAGAACAGAACGTCCTTGACGGTGTCTCGATGATTCAAACGGCTGAAGGTGGTTTGAGTGAGACACACAACCTGTTGCAACGGATGCGCGAACTCGCCGTCCAAGCGGGCAACGGCACGCTCGCAACGGAAGACCGGACAGCAATTCAAGAAGAGATCAACCAGCTGACGAACGAAGTCTCGCGGATTGCGAAGACGACCCAGTTCAACGGGAAAGAATTGTTGAGCGGCAAGTTCAACGATTCCGACAGTGCCCTGTTCATCCAAACGAATGCGGGAGCAAACGAAGGCATCTCGATCACGATTAACGACATGCAAGCCCTTGCGATTGGCGTCAGTTCAACGACACAAGCCGATTCCTCGATTCGTCCGCTTGATTTCCCTAGCGGTAGTGCACCTGAGTATGCCCTTAGCGTCATGACGGCAACGGACGCAAATGACGCGATCAGCCATTATACGAAAGCAATCGATACGATCTCCCAGCAACGGGCACAGCTCGGGGCGATCCAGAATCGATTTGAAGCGACGTCATCCGTCCTCAGTGTCAGCGTCGAAAACTTGACGGCATCGGAATCACGGATTCGCGATACTGATATGGCGCGTGAGATGATGGAATATGCGAAATACAACATCCTTAACCAATCGGGGATGGCGATGATCGCTCAAGCGAACGCCCTACCGCAAGGCGTCTTACAATTACTCAACTAAGGAGGCAGACCCGATGGATATCCGCCGCATCCAAGAAACGCAACGACTCCAGTCCTTAAAAGGTGGTCCCCGTGAAGTCGAAGCGTCGACGACCTTCTCTGCCTTGATGCAGGAGAAACGGGACCATAAAGGCTACGAGCGTTTGCAACAAAAGCTCGCCCTCGTCGAAGAACACGGCCAATTGCTCGCTGAGAGTCAGACGATCGAGCATCTCGAAAGCTATAAAGAAAAGATCAAGGACTTCTTAAAAGACGCCCTCGACCAATCGCAACAACTCGAAGAGAAGCGCGGCTTCAACCGCCGTGGTCGGACGAAAATCTATAAAGTCGTCGAACAAGTCGATGCGAAGCTCCTTCAGTTGACGGATACCGTCATCTCTGGCGAATCGCGCCGGCTCGATATCCTCGACCAAATCGGCGAGATCAAAGGGATGCTCGTCAACGTCTTCGTTTAATTCAAATTAGAGGAGTTCCTCCACATGCCAGACCTATATCTAAAAAAATGTACCTGCCCCTTCTGCCTGAAGACGACAGAAACGAAACGAGTCCTGTCGCGACATATCCGTGTCGCTTCGACGGACTTTGATGGTTTCATCCGTCATCAAGGCGTCAACGTCTATCTCTATGAACCGGTTCAGTGTAGTCATTGTCGGTTCTTCTTCCACGAATCGTTCGGAAAGTTATCACCAGACGTTCGGACGACCTTACAAGATCACATCCTGCCGACGCTTCCTGTCTTACCATTTGCCGGGACGGAACGGACGATCGAGCAGGCGACCCAGCTCTATAAGCTTTGTCTTTATACGGCTCAAGTGACAGAGCAAAAACCAGCAATCCAAGCGATGCTCGGAGTTCGTCTATCCTGGTTGCATCGTTTGACCGGTCAATCAGCGGAAGAACAACTCTGGGCCAACCGAGCAATCGAGAAGTATGTCTCGCTTTACGAAAATTACACATCCGTTAAGGAAAGTGGTATTCCAGAAGATGTTCTATGGCTTCGGATTGCTGATTTATATGCTGTGACAAAAGACAAAGAACATGCCCGTTTATGGTACAGCCGTTTGTTCCAAAGTCAAACGGCGACCGACAAAGTTAAAAAAGACGCACGAACCCACTGGGAATGGGTGCAAGAGCAGGATTGATCCTTGTTCGTCAATAGACGCAACAAGGATTTTTTTCACCACTCGTCGAAAGGAGCCAACACACCGCTTCAGGAAAGGAGGTCCGCGATGCGTCCGACGTTACCGCTTCTTTATTTACTCATCACCTATGGGCTGATGTTGCTCGTTAGCAGAACACCATTCGTTCCAATAATTGCCGTTCTTGCGACGCTACTTGCTGTGACGTTCGTCGCTGTTAAAGCCAGACGTTGGTTCTTTCCGAAACACCCGGAACGTTCGGTCGGCATCGCGATTCTCTTGTTCGCAAGTGGTCTCTGGATCAACTTTATCCTGACTTTCTTCCCGCACCCACCGGAAGTTGACTCTGCTGCCAACTTGACGTTGACTGCCTTTCTGATTCTGACCGCCATCGCCTTTGCCCGATTGATCGACTGGTCTTCGATTCGTCATGCACGGCTACTCTATATTGATGGTGTGCTCTTGTTCGGAATGGTTTTCGTTTTTGGTTATACGGTCATCCTGCGACACTTACCAACGTTCGCTCGCTCCGACATCGAGTTCGTTGCCATGCTCGGCTACGCGATTAGTTTCATTGCGCAGTTGTTCTTCTTTCTGATCTTATATGCGACAGGGCTTCGTGGACCAGCACACAGACGACTGATTCGGGCGGTGATGTTATTCATCTTGGCGAACTTCGGTTATTACACATTCTTCATTCGCGATCAATTAACGTTTGCCGCTTGCTTCTTTCCGCTCTATGCAGTCAGTTTGTTTGAGCTAGCTATCTACTTTAAAGATGTTCCACCGAAACAGCCGGCACGCGATCGGCTCGGTCGACCGTATTTGCCGTACATCAGTCTGCTCGTTCTATTGACGGGCATCACGTTCCTCCCGATGGCGCAGGATGTCTACTTCCCGACCCTGATCATCTTATTCTCGTTGTTTACGTTCCGGCAGTTTTTCTCAGAACGTCTCAATCGTCAGTTACTAACGGAACTCGAGACGTTCGAAGTCGATTTGACACACCGGATCGACCGCCATACAATGCAACTCGAACTCCGGAAGGAAGAGTATCGCCGTCTGTTCCTCGCCCACCCACAACCGATCATTCGTTTCGACGGCAATGGGCATGAGAAAGCGATGAATCCGGCAGCAGAACGTTACTTCCCGCACGGGTATGTTCCTGATGCCTTAGTGGATCAGTTGATTGCGGCGTTCCTAAAGCTTGAGACTGGTGAAAAACAACTCTTGATGCGCCCCGTCGACGGACGGACGTTCGAAGTGACGTTGATTCCGATTCCGGGTGAAGCAGATCTTTACGTCATTCTGTCCGATTTGACGGAAGCCTTATCGCAAGAAAAATGGCTCCAGGAACTCGGCTATCACGACGCCTTGACAGCACTTCCGAATCGCCGTTACTTCGAGGATCACCTTGGACCGCAGCTCGCAACCTTAACCGAAGGATCACTTCTGTTCATCGACCTCGATGGCTTTAAGCAAATCAATGACCGTTACGGCCACGACGCCGGAGACTACGTCTTGCAGGAGACAGCACGTCGGTTGCAGCTTGATTTAACGCAGGATGATGTAGCGGCACGCCTCGGTGGCGATGAATTCATCGTTTTCCTTGCTCGCAGTCGCGCGGAGACGATCACCTACGCTGAGAATGTCCTCCTTCGCTTGAACGATCCCTTCTTCTTTGACGCGACAGCGATGCAGGTCACGCCGTCAATCGGCATCGCCCGTTATCCAGACGATGGTCGGACGACGAGTCTACTCTTGATTCGCGCCGACGAAGCGATGTACACCGTCAAACAGGAAGAGAAGAACGCTTACCGCTTTAAATGACCGGCAAAATGCCCCGTCCAAACAAATGGACAGGGCATTTTTTCGTGAGCTTACGACTCACGACGATATTTTTCTTCTTCATAGGCATCCGGTGCATCGGAGACAGGGCGTTCGAACTCTTCCCATGATTCCGATTCAACGTCCGGTTCAATAAACTGATCGTACGAGCCATCCGATTGGAAATACGGCTGCGGTACGGGACGCTTTTTATCTTCCCGCTTGGTCACGAAAGATCCCTCCCTCACACAAGAAAGTTACTGACGAGAATCAAAATACGGTGAAAAACTATGATCGACTTCTTCGTACGGATCCACGTACGATTTACGACTCGTTTGCGTCTGACGCAACTGACTGATTTGTACCCCTAATTTAGCCGTTTCTGCTGATAATTTCAAGTCGATTTTTCGACTATCAGCGACGAGTTCTTCGATGACGGCTTGGTTGGCTCCAGCGAGCAGATTCGAGTGTGCCGCGATAAACGCTTCCCGTTCCTTCAGCAGACCTTGAATCTTCTCGATCCATTCGTCATACGTCTCTTCATTCGGCGTTTGATCAAGCAGTTCAATTAGTCGTTTTGTCTTCAGGCGAAGCGGATCGAGCGGACTCATCGTTGCCGTGCGAGTTTCATCGCTTCTTTCCACGTCTCGCGGAATTCTTCCGCAAAACCAATCACTTCTTCAATTGCAACCAAATCATTTTTTACGTTGGCATCAATCAGCCGTGTTTGCATGTAGTCATACAGACTGTTCAAATCCTTTGATAAGGCGATCGATTGATTCAACGTCAATTGCAATTCGGTAATGATTGCCTGTGCTTTTTGGATATTCGTATTTTTTTGTTCGATCATCTTCTGTTCGATCGCTCGTTTTGCGAGCATTGAGAATTTGATCAAGCCTTCGTATAACATCAACGTTAAATCTTGAGGTAACGCCGTCGTTACCGAGTTCGTCTGATACGTCGCATAAGGGTTCATCGCGTTTCCTCCTTTTTATTGTCCTTGTCCGAGATAACCGGCAAGCGTCGCAGATTGACTGTTCGCTTGATTCATTGCTTGTTCCATCGCCGCGAATCGGCGATAGTAACTGTCTTCTTTTCGTTTCAACTTGTCTTCCCACGACAGCATACTCTTATCGAGATCAGCGAGTGATTTTCCGAGCCGATATGTCGTTGAAACTGCACCGTCTCGTCCAGCGACACCTGAAATCTTATCACGGAGTGTAGTCGCAAACCCTTGAATCTGGCGGACAAAACCGTCAATTCCATTTTGACTTGGTATCGGATTACCTTGCGCATCTTTTGGTGGCTCAGGAGCATCTACTGTAAATAATTTAAAAACACCTTCCGGCTGTTCTTCAAGCATTTTCTTAAGTTTTGTTTCATCAATCATCAGTTTTCCACCGTCACGGAAATCACTCGTTGAAGTAATTCCGATTTGTGACATGTACTGGAGTTGGATCGTATCCGTACCTGACGTATACGAGTAACCCGTATCGATTTTCGATGAAATCGCACTCCGAAACTGACTCAAGCCATCCTGTAAGTAGCTATCATTCTTAAGCACACCACTGATTGCTTTTTCTTCCCACTTCTTGACTTCGTCCTCACTCAATTCTTTGCGCTGGGCATCCGTCAATGGCTGGAAATCACGATACTTCTCTTCACGAACCTTTTTGTTCATCTTATCGATGACGTCATTGTATTTATCAACGAAGTTCTTGATCGAATCAAAGTTTTTTTGCGTATCGAGCGTCGTATTGATTGTCGTCGCTGTCGTCGAGACGTTGTTTAATGTGATTGTCAGACCGTTTTGCGTAAACGTATTCGTTGTCTGCTCTAATTGTTGTCCACCAATCGTGTACTTGGCGTTTTGTCCTTCACGACCAAATGTTGCGTCCTGTGAATTAACCTTCAAAGTATTATTCGAAGCATCAACGATGGAGAGATCGGCACCCAAGGGATTCAAGTTACCAGTACTCGCTTTCGTTAAGACAAGTTTGCCTGTTAAATCATTGAAAACTGCGTTCATCCCGAGACTGGTTTTACCGTTAATCGCCGCCGTCAAATCCGATATCTTCTGTGTTGCGTCAAACTTCAATGTCTCTGTTACCGCTACACCAGCTGCATCAAAGGTATTGATTCGCACATTGATTTTCCCGTCCGCGTCCTTTGTAAACATTCCACTCTCTTCAAGAGTTGCATCACTCTTCTTTCCGCTTGCAGCGACTAACGTCACCGAAGCAGCACTAGCGAGTTGACTAATACTATCAATCGTCACACTACCGGCTGGTGCGCTCGGACTTGCTGTCACAGTTAACGCAGTCGGATTCGAGCTCGTAACTGTCTTCGATTGATAGTTTTTTGACAAAAGCATATCGCTTGCGGCTGTCCGAAAATCAAGCAATGCCCGGTTCATCTCTCTGTAAGCATCACGTTGCCATGTCAATGTCTGTTTCTTTTGCGATAAACGATCAACCGGCGCTCGCTCCGCCTGCATCAATTGTTTAATCATTGTTTCCGTATCAATCCCACTCGCAAGACCACTTAGTCGAATTCCTGCCATCCAATCAGTCCTTTCTGTTAAATTCGTTTATCGATCAATTGATTAAATTCCATGAATGCCGCAAAAAAATCGAGTTCCTTTTTACTTGGAATTTCTTGCACGACGTTATTATTCGTATCGACGACTTGAATATAATATTCATTTAACTGTTCATGCTTGACGAA
Organism: Exiguobacterium sp. s191; assembly: GCF_018618955.1. Classification (NCBI taxonomy): domain Bacteria; kingdom Bacillati; phylum Bacillota; class Bacilli; order Caryophanales; genus Exiguobacterium; species Exiguobacterium sp. s191. Next base: position 1,859,570 of record NZ_JACSNC010000001.1, read on the forward strand.
CTTCAAACCTGTTCGTTGAAGTTCAAGTTTTATGTTCGCCTGTTCCATTGCGGTTTCAAGCTTCGTAATATGTTGTGGTGTCGGTAGGACAACGACTCCTTCTTCTGCTAGTGCTTCCTGATTCGCTTCCACAAACACATTCCGTGTCGCTTCGTACGGTAGGACGTTCGAAGGCAGATGAAGGCGAATTTCCGTATTGATGGAATTCATAGTCGGTCACTCCTTTTTGTTCTCTATGTAGTATATCGACCAATTCATCTGATTTGTTAGAGTTCTAAGAGAACAAAACAAAAAAGGTCACGGAACATGCCCGTGACCTGATCAATCGGTATGTGCCAATTACGATTAACGGAGTAATTGGAGAACGCCTTGCGGCTGTTGGTTCGCTTGAGCCAACATTGCTTGTGCAGCTTGCGCAAGAATCGAGTTCTTTGTTTGGTTCATCATTTCTTTCGCCATGTCAACGTCACGAACACGTGATTCAGCCGCTGTTAGGTTTTCAGAAGATGTTTTGAGGTTGTTGATTGTGTGGTCGAGACGGTTTTGATAAGCACCTAATTTCGAACGTTCTTTCGAAACTTCAGTGATTGCGCTCTCGATGTTTGTTACAGAAGCTTTAGCTGTAGCATGTGTAGAAACATCAACACGACCAGCCGTAGCAAGGTTTAAGACACCATCCGTTTTCATGTTACGAATGTTAAGACTTAAGTTTTGATCTTCGTTAGCTCCGATTTGGAAAGTAACTGATCCAGCATCAACTACAACGTTACCTACAGCATCATCAGCTGTGTAACCTGCATTTGTTTTAATCGAGATGCCGAATTCAGAGAAGTTCAAATCTTGAGCTCCATTGGCATTGCTGATTGTTTGAGTTTTAGTACCGAAAGTCATAGTTAACTCACCAGCAGTACCACTAGTGATTGTATAAGTACCTGCTACTGCTCCGTTAGTTGAAGCACCAGCTACACCTGTAACAGCAAGTACTGTAGTAGTAGCAGCATCTTGATCAACAGTTCCACCAAGACCACCGTTTAATAATGTTTGTTTGTTGAATTCTGTTGTATCGCCGATGCGATCGATTTCACTCTTCAAAGCAGTGAGTTCTTCTTGGATAGCATCGCGGTCTTGAGCAACGTTAGTGTCGTTGGCACCTTGAACTGCAAGTTCACGCATCCGTTGAAGAATATCGTGTGTTTCATTCAATGCACCTTCAGCTGTTTGAATCATTGAAATACCATCTTGTGCATTTCGTGAAGCTTGATCAAGTCCACGAACTTGAGCACGCATTTTTTCAGAGATTGCGAGACCAGCTGCATCGTCACCCGCTTTGTTGATACGAAGACCTGAAGCAAGTTTCTCCATTGACTTGCTTTGTGCTGCAGAAGCTGCAGACAACTTGTTGTGCGTGTTAAGAGCTGTAATGTTGTGATTGATAATCATTGTAATTTCCCTCCATAGGATAAGTTTTTTGTCTCTTTGAAGATCCGTCTTCTCCGAGATGTGTCCCCTGGCCGGCCCAAGGGTGACACGGTAGAATTAGTCGATGACTGCTTCCACCTTATATATCGTCGTCCACTCGAAATGTTTAACAACTTTCTTCAAAAAAATACAAAAAAATCGCACATCTGGTTTGGATGTACGATTTCCCTATAGTTTAGAGACGTGTCGCTCCAGTCTCTTCCTGTAATTGTTCTGCTACTGCTACAAGCTCTTCCATTGCTCCATTGACTTCACCAAGCGATGCCGCTTGATGACTAGACGCTTGTAAAACTTGCTCAGCGTGCTTCGATGCTTCCTCAACCATTGCAAGGATGTTCGCAGTCGTTAAGCCAACTTGATCGATTTCTTGATCCGATTTGACGACGAGTTGATCAACCGATTTAACGCGTGAGTAAACATTTTCTGTAGAATGATGAATCTCTTCGAAAGACGATCCTGCTTGTTCTACGAGTCCGACACCTGTAGCTACTTCACTCTGAACATCCGTCATCGCGTTCGCTGTATCGTTGACGAGACGTTTGACGCCAGAAATCAAATCGGTGATTTCTTTTGCTGAGGTCGCTGTTTGTTCAGCGAGTTTTTTAACTTCTGCTGCGACGACCGCAAAGCCGCGTCCCGCTTCGCCTGCGCGTGCCGCTTCAATCGATGCATTCAAACTGAGCAAGTTCGTCTGCGCTGAAATATCACTGATGACATCCGTGATTCGTGAAATCTCTCCTGTCATATCCGTCAAGCGACCATTCAGCGTCGCTGATTGCTCCATCTTCTTCGAAATCATGTGCATCGCTTCGACAGAATCTGTTGCGAGTGTCTTCCCGTTTTGGGCTTCCGTCTGCATGACTGTCGCTGATTTCAATGCTTCGTTCATCTCTTTTGCAACTTCATCCATCGTCCGTTTGACCGCACCGAGGGCGTCCATCGACAAGTAGGCTTGATCGACGTTTTCGTTCATCTTCGCTGATAGCTCTGCCATCGCTGAACGAATACTTTCACCCGACGCATTGCCTTCCTGGACTGCTGCTGCGATCTCTTGCGCTGACGCTGTCAGCTTATCGCTCGAGCTTCCCATCTGTGTCGCTTGTTTGCGAATATGTAGAACCATGACTTCGAGTTCATGCATCAATTGGTCGACTTCATCCCCGCGCTTTGCTTCTTCGAAATCGACGTTGAAGTTGCCGTTTGCGACTTCGCGTGCCGTCTCTGTCGCCTTTTCGATTGCTTTGATCGGTTGACGTAGGATTAATTGCGTCAACGACGTCCCAATCAACGATAACAGTAAGCCAATCCCTGCTCCAATCCAAATCGCGTTCGTATCCGCGACATCAAGTCCACGGTGGAGATAAAGCACAAGCTGGGCTGAGATACCACTCGTGATGACTGAGATGGCTAACACCCAAAAGAATAACCGTACCTTCAAGTTGCTTCGTAATTTACGCATAACCGAAACTTCCTTTCCTGTATCTTCTTTCACCGTCCTCTCTATCGGTTTCTTTTGTAACCGTTTTAAGTGAGTTGACCCGATTTTCAAAAAAATGATTTCCAGTGTTATGACAAAAGTCCACAAAAAGAGAGTGATGGATCAAATCATCCATCACTCTCTTTTTCTTATTTCCGCTCAATCTCAACATATTTATATGAGATATCCGTTCCGACATTGTGTCGGGCAAGATTCTTCACTTCCGTGTTTTGCAAGAAGGCATTCTTCCGTTGGTAGACAGGTGAGATCGCTTGATCGTCGAGCAACAAGCTTTCTGCTTTACTGAGTAAGGCAAGACGCTTGTCTTGATCGAGTTCACTTTCAGCCTGTTTCAAGAGACGGTCATACTGTTTGTTCGAGTAATCCATCATGTTGAACGGGTTACCGGTCGTGAACAAGTTCAGGTATGTCGTTGCATCCTGATAGTCTGGTGCCCAGCTCGCAAGTGACAGATCGTAATCCCCTCGTCCTTCACGGGCGAGACGTTCTTTCTTCGGAAGTGACAACAATTTAACGTCGACGTTCTGCTTCTTCAACGCGCCTTGGATATACTCCCCGATTTTTTTCGAGACGTCGTCATCTTCGATCAACATCGTCAACTCAAGATTTTGCTTCGCCAGCACTTTGTTTGCCGCTGCTACATCATATGATGATTCGATTTGACGCGCACTATCGTATTTCGGATCAAGTTCTTGCGGTACGATGTAATCCGCTGGCAGTGATCCGTTTCCGAGTAACGTTTCCGTCATCGCTTTTTTATCATATGCCGCATCGATCGCTTGACGTGTTTCTTTATCTTTCAAAGCATCCGTTTTTTCGTTCATCCGGATGAAGAACATCCGCGAATCGCTGAACGTGTTGTACTCTTTTTGATCCTTGTACGTCACGACATTCTCAGAGTTGAGTGGCGCGACATCAAGTTCACCGGACTCGAACAAGTTGATCGCAAGCATTGGGTCCTTAATGATTTTCACGTCGACTTCGTCAATTTTGACGTTCTTCCGGTCTGCGTACTCAGCGTTCTTTGCGAGCGTATAACCTTGTTCCGCTTGATATTTCTTGAATGTGAACGGTCCGTTGTAGACGTTCGTCTTTGGATCCGTTCCGAACTGGTCACCTTCTGCTTTGACGATATCTTCACGGACTGGCATATATGTGCCGAACGTCGTCATGCTGAGGAAGTATGGTGTCGGACGTTTCAGTTCGATTCGAAGTGTCTCGTCGTCGACCGCTGTCGTTTTTTCGACTGGCTCGAGCAAGTAAGCGAACGGTGAGTTTGTTTTGATGACACGTTCGAACGCATAACGGAAGTTCTCTGCTGTGACGGGCTTTCCATCAGACCATTTCGCATTCGGATCAAGCTTGAACGTATAGACTTTTCCGTCTTCAGACACGCTATGTGATTTCGCTGCTGCCGGAACAAGTTCGTTGTTCGCGTCGAAGCGATAGAGTCCTTCGTAGATTTGGTTGAAGATGTTTGATGTGATAGCGTCTGCCGGATCAACCGACAGGAGGTCGTAACTCTCCATCGTGTGCAGGACCTTCTTGTCCGCTTGTTTGTCTTCTGCTGGTTCTGTCGTTGCACATCCTGCTAATAGGACTGCCGTACTCGCCGCTGCGATCAATGTCTTTTTCATGTGTAGTGCCTCCTGAGAAATATGATGAGCGTTGGATGATTCGGCATACCTTGACGTACAACAAAAGGCGCCCTCTACGCATAGCTAACAGCTAATGCATAGAGGACGCCTGTATCCGCGCGGTGCCACCTCTGATTGAGACGAAAAATCGTCTCCACTTGTCGTTGGTCCAACAACCAACTAGCCCGGTAACGGGGGCAACCGTCCTGTCTACTCAAAAGTTCAACAGGCTCTCAGCGGTCCATTCTCGTTCAGCTTACCGTGTCAGGCTCTCACCATTCCTGACTCGCTTGGTCGGCAGTGTTGACGATACTTACTCCGCGTCGTCGATGTAATTGATATGGCTTAACTTGTTGTTTACTTTACACGGCTTGTTTTTCACTGTCAACGAAAAAAACTCAGAACGGATGATCTTCTTGTTTTTCTTGCTCCCGACGGACCGGACGTGGTCGAATCGGTTCGACGTGTTTGACATGTGTTCGTGTAACGATTCGGTTACTGAACGCTGCGTCAAGTAAGATCGTGATCGCTGCTGCCATGTGTAAGAACATCCCAACGACCGGAATGACACCAACCGTTGATGCGACGATCCCAACGATGTTCCCTTTTGAGACGTTCCCGGCACGTGCCGTCAATACGACGACGACGATGTGAAACGCGAGCATCAACCACAGGGCGTTGTAACCTGAGAAAATGACGATTGAACCACCTAAGAGCGGAATCCCGAGCACCGCTTCCATTCCACCTGATACCCACTTCAACGTCCGCAATGAATCCTGTCGACTCTCCATGACGTCGCCTCCTCTTTTTTTCCATATGTCTAGTATACGACGGATTGCAGAAAAGGTTCCAACGTTTTTGTTTAGTTTCTGTAATAGTAATCATAAAAAAAAGCAATCGACGAATGTACTCAAGTCTTGCTCCCTTTCCTCAGGCGAGACACAAGCCGCGACTCTTTCGCTTCAAGCAAAAAGCCGGGTCTTGTTTGTCTCTGACAGCGCAACTGCGCTTTTTCCTGTAGGAGTGGAGCACCTTGAGTGTCCAGCATGCACTGGAATATCCGTCAATCGCTCATTATTTTAAACCGCCAACACGTGGAACTGATACCCACGATGGACAACGAATCCTGCCTCTTTGTAGAGATCAAGTGCCCGGTCATTGTCCGTCTCGACGTCGAGTTCGAGTTGTGTCCGACCTGTCCGGAACAACGCTTGAACCATCAATTTCAGCATCTTCTTCCCGTAACCATTACCTTGCGCTTCTGGACGAACCGCAAACGCATGAATGCTCGCTTGTGTATCGGAAGCGAGGTAAGCACGGATGACGCCGACCGGTTTGCCGTTTGCGACACCGATGAACGTAATCCGGTCGTCAGATTCAATCGCTTGATAGATCGACTCTGCTTCTTCGTCCGTATTCCCGAACGATTTACCAAGCGTCTCGACGATGAACGGACGGTCGTCTGCTGTCGCTTCGCGTAATTCGAAATCCGGATCGGCTTTTAAGAACAACTGCGCCTTCTTCAAAATCATGTTGTACTCGGTCATCCGGTACTCAGCACCTAACCCTTCGAGGACAGCTTGACCTGACTCACTTGCATCGTCAATGACGAACGTAAATGCTTCGACGCCTGCTTCTGTTGCCCGCGCACGTGCCGCTTCAACGAGTGCTGTGAAGATGCCTTGTTTTCGGTAATCCGGATCAACGAAGACATTCAATTCCCACTCCGTCGGTAAGTACGCGAATGCTTGTAAATATCCAATCAATTGCTCGCCATCATAGATTGCGAAATCGTTCTCGCCGACCCAATCGGCTGCGACCTTTAATTCAATGCCATCATGATCGTTGACACATTTTTCGAGTTGTAATACATCTGTTGTTTGTTTGACGTCTGTGACGTTCCATTCCATATTCATTCACCTCATTTTCAACTATACCGAACGAACAAAAGAAGCACTAGCAAAAGCTAGTGCTCATTGCAGTTTAAATGTCTTCATCATCTGCGGGACGTCCTTGACGATCAAGTTCTCGATCGCTTTTTTACCGACAGCACCTTTGACGGCTTCCGTCGGTAAGACGTAGTAGTACGTTTTGCTACCTTTCGTCCCGAGATATGTACCATATCCGATTTCACGGTCGAACTGTTTTTTCGAGAGCTTCTTCGGCTCGTAGTTCAAATTGACGAGCAACTGATCCGCGCCTTTGACTTTATAATAAAAGGCGAACGTACCACTTCGCGTGACAACACCGTATTTCGATTTGACCGTCTTGTTTTTGACAAGTTCGACTTTATCTTGTTGGATCGCCTTTTTTAACGCGTCCGTCGTCTTGACTGTATAGCCGAACGATTCGTTCGCGACGACCCCTTTACTATATGTCACGTTACTTGCAGCAAAACCCGTCACCGGAGTCAGACATGCTCCGAGTAAGACTCCTGTCATTGCGATTCGTTTCATGCTGACTCCCCCTTAAAATGATCGATAGTTATGGATTCCCTTTTGTGAAATAGGTAAACTCTATTCTCGAAAAAGATTTGACGGAATTGTCTAAATTTCTTACGATAGGGATAACGAAACGAAATGGGGTTAAAGCGATGACTGAACAAGAACAATTAACGCAAGAACAGCTCGATAACTTGCTCAAGAATGCGTTTGCAATGCAGGTTCCGATCCTCGAGAAGTTCATGAAGGATACACACGATCGTTACGCACTCGCAACGACGTCGTTCAAGCGTGACATGGAAGCGATGAAAGAGACGGAATGGCATCAGTTCTTCGCTAGTAAACTGTTACCGCACTTCTTCCTCGAGCACCTCGGATTCGGTGCATCGTTCCGCTTCAACGGACACGACAAGGAAGTCGATCTTCCGGAAAACGTCGTACCGGTCCGCAATGATGCCGATGAGCAAATCGATAAAGTCGTCCTTGGGGTCAAAAAGGCGATGCAAGACGAGCACATCAAGAACCACGATCTCGTCGCGAACTTCTATAAAGAAACACTCGAACTCGCTTGCCAGATGGGCAGCCGTGTCGGGATGAGCGATGAGTTCTATACACTCGTCAAACCAAGTCTCGTTCATGCGAACGACGGTCAATAATCGTTACATTAATTCAAGAGAGGTCAGTTCCGGAATGGTTTCCGAAAACTGACCTCTCTTTTTGTATGCCTGATAGAATCCGTTTAAAACCGAACGTAGAACACCGCTCCCCCACCACTCCGGTCACGGACACCATATGTGAACTGATGACTATCGAGAATCATCCGACTGATCGCAAGACCGAGTCCATGCCCGGCACTGCCTTCTTGTTTGACGTAGACGTCCCAGATTGTCGCTCGGTCTTCTGCCTGAACTCCCGCTCCTTCATCCTCAACTGTCAATTCGTCATGCGTTAAGCGAAACGTGACCGTCCCGCCGACGGGTGAAGCAAAGCGGGCGTTCATCAAAAAGTTGATCAAGACGCGTTCGAACATGCGTGGATCAAGTGACTGCCTAACCGGTTGCAGCTCCGTCGTCAGTGTCAGTCCTGCCTGTGTGAACGTCCCGCGCAGGCGTTCAACTGTCGCAAGCACGAGTTCATCGAGTGCCACATCCGTTCTTTCAAGCGGCATTCGTCCACCGGCAAGCTTCGAATAAAGCAACGTCTCATCAATCAGATGATCGAGTCGATCCGTCTCCTCGATGATGCTCGTCGTCACGTCGGGCAGTTCAGCAACGGGAATGACACCTGCCGCGAGTGCCTCGGTCTCGTTTCGAATGATCGCGAGCGGCGTCCGCAAGTCATGAGTGATGCCGGCAATGAACGTTTTCTGTAGATGATCCTTCTGTTTGAGTTGCGTTTGCATCTCGTCGACCGCGTCAATCAACTCACCGACTTCGTCCTTCGGTCGTGCCGGTAAGACAACGTCTGCCTCGCCAGCACCAATCTTCTGGGCAACGGAACGGAGCGTCACGATCGGTCGTGTCAGGTGCCGTCCCATATAGTAAGCGAGTAAGGATGCGAGCAACAGGGTCACGAGTAACGCGAGTCCAATCGCGAGATAAACACCACTCAGGGCACTACTCGCCAGTGGTGCTTGTCGGACCGTCGTGATGCGCGTTCCATCAACCGTCAACTGATACGTCAGCAACCGTTCGTCTTGCACTTCGATGACGTCTTCTTTCTTTAAATCGTCGAGAAGTGGTAACCGCCCCGCCGGTCCGCGAGCGCCAATCCGTTGCGTCAATCCGTCGGTCGTCAAAAACCCTTGAATATCACGCGGTATCGGCGTGTCGGCTTCAAGCGCTTGTTTAATGATGTTCGCTTCCCGGGCGAGTTGATCGTACCGTTCGCCTTCTGCGAATCGATTGACGAGAAACGCCGTCAAGACGAAACTGAGGATCCCCATCACGAGCAGCGGACCGACGACAGCGTATAAGAACTTACGCATCAAAGGACGCCGTTTCATTCAATCGCCTCCAATCGATAGCCGACCCGGTGCACCGTCTTCAATTGTTGTTTAATGACAGGTAACTTATCCCGTAATTGTTTGACATGTGTATCAACGGTCCGGGTATCGCCACCAAACGCGTACCCCCAGACGTCATCAAGAATCTGATCCCGGCTCAGTGCCTCATCGAGATGTTCGATGAAGTAAAGCAACAGTTCGAACTCCATCTTTGCGAGACTGATCGCCCGTTCACCTGTCTTGACTTGGCGTCCCTTCTCATCGATCGTCAAGTCACCGAACGCATGGCGTGCGACCGGACGGACTTTTAGTGCCCGTTCAAGTCGGATCGTCAACTCCTTCAGGACGACTGGTTTGACGAGATAGTCATCGGCACCGAGTTCAAGTCCGAAGACACGGTCATCGGCTTCCCCACGCGACGTCATCATGAAGACGACCGGTGGCTGAACTTGTGATTTGATACTTGGCACGAGTGACCAACCGTCACCATCTGGTAAGCGGACGTCGATCAAAACGGCATCAAACGCTGTCGTCAGGCACTGTTTCGCCTCTGCTAACGAACCAGCAATCGTCACGTCATACGCATGATGACGAAGGAAACGCGCCGTCACCTGCGCTAATTTTTGTTCATCTTCAATCAATAGTACGTTCATGGTCATCCCTCCACTCTTAGTGTAGCGCCTTTTTGCCTTCATTTGCCTTTCTTCGCAGTTTCTTTGCAACTTCCTCACAACTTCTCTTTCGTGACCCTCTACCATAAAAGGTGAAAGGAGTGATCATCCCATGACATTCAAAAAACAATGGATCACTGCATTGACAATTAGCGCATTAACAGTCGGAGGCGCATCAGCATACGCTGCGACGAACGACGACTCGAACACGACAAAACAAGCGAAACACGGGCACCACTTCGAAGGTATGAAAAAGCACGACATGACGCTACTCTTGAAAAAATTGAACCTGACACAAGCCGAGGCAGATGCTGCCCGGGAGAAAGGGCAATCAATCGCCGATCTCGCAAAAGCAAAAGGAATCTCGTTCGCTGATTACAAAAAAGCAGAACTCGCAGCAGCGAAGGAGCAGCTCGCAAGTCTCGTTAAATCAGGCGACTTAACACAATCACAAGCAGACGACATGTTGAAGCGCCAAACGGAACGGTTCAGTGGCGTCAAGAGCTATGATGAACTCAAAGACAAGATGCCGATGGGTCGCAACGGTGGACCAGGTTTCTTCAATGAATCATTGATCGCTGACGTCCTGAAGGCACTCGGGCTGAGCCAGTCGAAGTTCGACGCAGCGAATCAATCGCTTGCTGCTTATGCGAAGGCACAGTCGATCAAGTTCGCCGACTATAAAAAAGCATTGCTTGCGGCGCAGACGAGCGAACTCAATCAACTCGTCAAAGACGGGAAGATGACGAAAAAACAAGCAACGGAAATCAAGTCTCGTCTGACAGAGGAATATAAGGATGCGAAGAGCTACGATGATCTTCCGGATCGCGGCGAACACGGTAAGCGTGGCGCGCATGGACCGGGTGGCGTCTTTGGTGACTCAACATCCGCAATTTTAAAAGCACTTGGACTCGATGAAGCGAAATTTAAAGCTGCAGAGCAATCCTTGCCTGAGTTTGCAGAAGCAAACAAGATCGCTTATGCCGATTTCGAGAAAGCCGTCTTGACAGCACAAACTGCTGCGATTGATCAACAAGTCAAAGATGGCAAGCTGACAGACAAACAAGCGAAGCAGATTAAGGAACACATCCAGTCTCGAGCGGATGAAGTCTCAAGCTACGCTGACCTCAAGAAAGGTCCTGCACGCGATGGTCATGGCCGCGGACACGGACCTGGTCCGGACGGTGACATGCCGGGAGCACCAGACCAAGGAACGGATACCGATCCAAATGCCAGTGATACATCCGTCGATTTAGCGATTTAAGGAGGAGACCGAAGCTCTTTCATAAGAGTTTCGGCTTTTTTTGTGTTCGATTTAGGACAGATGTCTTTTAATCATGATTTTTAGATACTGGTTCACTTTTTTGAAAAATAAGTCTATTCCTTGAACGAAGGTTGCAATTTCCATTTCCTACACCCGATACTAGTAAAGAGAACGCTAGTATTGTAAGGAGGTGACGTGGATGGCTTTTCATGAAGCGATGAATCGGATTCGTCAATCCGACACAGCCCCACTCTATATCGGTGGACTGGAAGTGTCCCGTCCGGAAACGGCGGAAGCCTTCTTTCAGCAACAGACAGATGCAATCTTTTTATTCGATGCCTCTGGAACGATCATCTATTTCAATGAACAATTACCAGATATGCTCGGCTATTCCGCTGAGACGCTCTATGAGCATTTCGCCGTGTTCAATCCGCCTGATCAGATTGAAGCGGTGACTGCCTTTTTCACGCGCGCCTTAAACGGTGAGACCGTTCATTATACGGCACAAGGACTTCATGCTGACCAACACCGGGTCACATTGAAGATTACTAACATGCCGGTTGAACAAGACGGACAAGTCATCGGTGTCTACGGAGTCGCGCGCGATATCACACGCGAGAAACAACTCGAACAAGATGTCTCGTCGATTCGCTCTCAACTCGAACTGACGGAACAGATCCCGGAACTCGTCGTCTTTCACTTCGATGTTCAAAAGCAAACGATTGAATTCTCCCCTGCCTTACTGCATTTTTTAGGTCTTTCAGAAGTCGACGCGACGACGCTTGACCAAGAACAGTTATTTAGTCGGATTCATCCACGTGACTTCGATCCGCTCCGGTTCGAGATGGAACGTTTGATTGCGGGTGAAAAGGAACGTTTTGAAATGGAAGTCTCCCTGCTGACCGCTGACGATACCTATCAGCTGTTGCGCTTGAAAGCCTTCCATCGTCCGCATCATCCAGATCATCTATCGGTCGTCCTCTATGATTTATCGGAAGTCGACGAGGCGCGACGTCAACTCGTCACGGAACGGGCACAGGCACGTGAAATCTATGAAGCCGTTAATGCCGCGATCTCACAAATCGACTTGTTCTCGGGACGAATCCTGTTTCACTCACAAGGGTTCCTGAACATCTTTGAAGAATTGCCGCAGGATTTAATTCTTAGTCGTGAGTGGTTGTTTGAACGGTTGGACGTCCGTGATCACGCGGCGATGAAACAGTTCATTAGACGGTTGGTCGACGGGCAGGCGGGCACGATCCAGTACCGCCTTCACTTCCCGGATGGTCGCTTCAAATGGATCGAGGACCAACAGATCCCGGTCTTCCAACTGGATGGAACGATTGCTTACACGAATAGCATCATGCATGACATCACGCTTCAAAAAGCCTACGAGGAACAATTACGGCAGCTTGCTTTGCGTGACGCCGTGACACATCTGCCGAACCGGCAAGCGCTCATCGAGACGATCGGTTCGTGGCAAACGAAGAGCCTATCGTTCTTCGTCCTCACCGTCTCCTTCAACCGAATCTCTGAGATCAACAATGCCTTCGGACACGGCTCTGGTGATCAGTGGCTACAAGGAACGGCTGCCTTATTACAACAAACGAAACCAGACGAGACGTTTCTCGGGCATCTTGGTGGCGATGAGTACGCCATACTCGTACCGACGAGCTATAAACAGGACGTGACGACATGTGCTGAGGCACTACTCGGTTTATCAGAAACACCAATCTCAATCGAACCATATGCCTTGTTCGCGCGGATCTCGGTCGGGGTCAGCCGGTATCCGGAAGACAGTACGGACGCCGTCGAATTATTGAAGCATTCCTATACCGCTTTACGTCGATCGCGTCGTGAAAACCACAGTACGATGCACCACTACGCGTCGAATCTTGATATCGATTATTACCGACGCTATCGGCTCGAGCAAGACTTGCATTATGCGATTGAGCGCAATCAACTGTTCCTCGAATATCAGCCAAAGGTCGATAGCTGGACAGGAAAGATTGTCGGTCTCGAGGCATTGATTCGCTGGCAACACCCGGAATGGGGACGGATTCCACCGAACGACTTCATTCCGCTAGCAGAGGAAAGTGCCTTACATGTCGCAATCGGCGACTGGGTCGTCGAGACAGCGTGTCGTTCGATGCAGCACTGGAAAACGACAGGCGCAGAGCTCGTTCCGATTTCCGTCAATGTCTCACCAAAGCGATTCTTGATTCCCGGCTTCGAACATCATATCGAGCGGATGCTGTCGACGTATCAGCTCGCACCTGAATTACTCGAACTTGAAATCACAGAAGCCGCCTTGATCATGGATGACCCGATGACGAGCCGGACGCTTGAATACGTCAGTCGAATCGGTGTTCGGATCGCACTCGACGACTTCGGGAAAGGCTATTCTTCGATGGTCTATCTGCAACGGTATCCAATCAACGTCATCAAGATTGACCGACAATTCGCGACCCACATCACGGATGACGCCAAAGCTCAAGCGATCGTCAAAAGCATTCTCTATATGGCAGGTGAGTTCAATCTAACAGTCGTCGCAGAAGGCATCGAGACGCTTCGTCAGCTCGATACGTTCCGGACGCTCAATTGTCCGAGTATCCAAGGTTACCTGTTTAGTCACCCAGTGCCAGCGGACGTCATGGAATCGTTCCTCCTGCGCGAGATCTTGTATCCGATCGAAGCCTGTTCCTTATCGAGCGATACGGTTCCTCGCTTCTCTGTCTCAGGAAAGGTTCGTATGTTGACACATCACACCCAGTCGTTTGAACTGCCCTTCTCCGATATCGAAGCCCATCGGACGAGCACGCGTGCACTCTACTTTTCGACAAAGACGTCGTTGCCGTTGTCAGATGCGACGTTTGAGATTCGATTGAGTGAAGGATTACAACTCGTCACTTGTACAGTGACGATCACCGGACAGCAAGATGAACAATATATCGGCGAATATACGAATCCGACAGAAGCGGAACAGATCATGCGTTTCTTCCAATCGTTACGCTATCGCCCTTGACCTCTCCACGAAGACGTTCACACACGTCTTCGTGCTTTTTTGTTATAGTAATCGTAAAGCGTTTTACTTCAGAAGGGAGGAATGGCATGCAGTCACCACTACCTACGAAACATCACCGCCGCTCTACGAAAGGTCAGCTTTTTCGAAGATTCCTGATGCTGACGATCGGTGCCATCATCTTCGCGCTTGGACTGAAAGGATTCCTTGTTCCAAATAACATCATCGATGGCGGGATCGTCGGAATCTCGATCATCGGCTCAAAAGTGACCGATACGACGCTCGCCTTATGGCTGTTCTTCTTGAACATTCCATTCATCTTTTTTGGCTACAAACAAATCGGAAAAACGTTCGCCCTGTCGACGTTATACGCAATCTTCGTCATGGCGATCGCAACGAAACTCCTCGAACACATCGGTCCGCTGACAAGCGTGGATTTGCTCGCGACCGTCTTCGGTGGCTTGATTCTTGGAATCGGCGTTGGCATCGTCATTCGCTCGAGTGGATCACTCGACGGAACCGAGATTCTTGCCGTCTCCTTCAGTCGCTCGACGCCGTTTTCAGTCGGTGAGATCGTGATGTTCTTCAACGTCTTCATCCTTGGCGCCGCTGGATTCGTCTTCGGTTGGGACCGGGCGATGTACTCTTTGATCACCTATTTCGTTGCCTTCAAGACGATTGATGTCGTCATCGATGGACTCGATCAGTCGAAAAGTGTCTGGATTATTTCGGAGAATTATGAAGAGATCGGTCTTGCAATCATGGATCGACTTGGACGCAGCATGACGTATTTAAACGGAGAAGGTGCCTTCACCGGCGACGGTAAAAAAGTCATCTTTTGCGTCATCAGTCGCCTCGAGGAATCAAAACTCAAAGACATCGTCCGTGACTTCGACGAGCAAGCTTTCATTGCGATCGGCAACATCCATGATGTCCATGGCGGTCGCTTCAAGAAAAAAGATATCCATTAACCGAACGAAAGGAAGGAACACGGGTGTGGAAAAAACATCGTAAGAAAATCATCGGTGGCGTGATTGTCATCGTGACGCTTGCTGTCATCGTCGTCATCGGAATTTCCGCTTATGTCGGGTCATCGTTGACGCAACCGGAACGTGAAGCCTTGACGACGACACCAAAGAAAGTGGAAGGACTCGACTATGAAGACGTCACCTTCCGCTCCTATAAAGACCGGACACGTTTGTCTGGCTGGTGGATGCCAAGTGAGGATGCAAAACTGACGGTCGTCTTCGCTCACGGTTACGGCAAGAACCGGGAACAAGAAGATGTTCCGATCTTCCCGTTATTCAAGAAGTTCCACGACGCGGGCTATAACGTCTTGACGTTTGATTTCCGGGGATCCGGTGAATCGGACGGAAAACGCGTCACGGTCGGTGCAAAGGAACAAGATGATTTGCTGACGGCCGTTCGCTACGCGAAGTCGCGGTCTTCAAAACCAGTCGTCCTCTACGGCATCTCGATGGGCGCTGCAACATCACTCGTGACCGCTCCAAAGGCGGACGTCGTCGGTGTCATCGCCGACAGTCCGTTTAGTGATCTCGAGAACTATCTCGCAACGAACCTGCCTGTCTGGAGCGGGTTACCGAACTTCCCGTTCACCCCGATCATTCTGGAGATCACGCCACCTCTGACGGGTCTTAATCCAGAACGGGTGAAGCCGATTGAAGCGGTTCGACGGATTGAGTATCCGATCCTGTTGATCCACGGGAAGGACGACGATGCGATTCCGGTCACGGAAAGCATGAAGATTCAAAAGGCGGCACCGCGCTCCGAGCTCTACGTGACGGAAAACGGTGGGCACGTCCAGTCGTATGCGCACGACCGGAAAGCGTATGAAGAGAAAGTCATGACGTACTTGTCAGATCTGCACTGATGAAAGGAGATTGACATGCAACAGTTATCGTTGTTCCTGACCTTTTTCGTCGCACTGACAGTTATGACAATCGGACTGCTCGTCTCCCGCCGTGCCGGCTATCGTTTACCGTACGGACGAACGATCGCCTTGATTTGGACGGGCTCTGCCCTGATCGGACTGACCCTTTACTTATTACGTTAAACGAACAGCCGCTCGCTTCCTTGACGGAAACGAGCGGCTGTTGTTTGTGCTTATCGTTTTAGTACGGCAGCGCCGACAATCTTCAAGACTTCCGGACGACTGAGTTTTTCTTTCCCTTTTGCAAGGGCATCCAGCGTTCCATGTGCGAGTGCAAGTGGAATGTGACAGAATTCATAAATCG
This sequence comes from Exiguobacterium sp. s191, assembly GCF_018618955.1. Classification (NCBI taxonomy): domain Bacteria; kingdom Bacillati; phylum Bacillota; class Bacilli; order Caryophanales; genus Exiguobacterium; species Exiguobacterium sp. s191. The sequence goes on from NZ_JACSNC010000001.1 coordinate 1,875,842, forward strand.
TCGTCTCCTTCGGAATGGACGCAAGGTAGGCATCGGCTTCTGCGAGATTCTCACGCGCATAAGCAAACATCGTATCCGTCGTCCAACCAGGTGGGAAGTAACCGACACCACGCTCCGCATCCTCCTGTTGGTTACGCAGGATGTTGACGGCTTGTAAACCACGACCAAATCCGATCGCTTGCTGTTTATCAGTGACGATACCAGCCTTCCAGTACCAAATGTCGGATAACATGACACCGACGAGTCCGGCGACATAATACGTATACTCGTCAAGATCCGCTTCCGTCTCGACCGTCCAGTCACGCTCTGCCCAGACCGCCATCCCTTCTGCCATCTCCGCCGTCGAATCGAGGACCTTCGGACGAATCGCGGCCGGACAATAGGCGATCCACTCCGGTAGACGGAGTGTTACTTCCGGTAGATGCGCCGTGTAGGGCGCAATCAACTCGAGATAGGTCGTAGCGGAGAACGTGCCCCGCATCAATAACGCTGTCTCGCGAAGCAACATCGTCTTGACGTCCGTCGCCAAGTCCTCATGGTCTTCAATCTCATCGATGGCACGCATGCATAGATAAGCAGCACCGACCGCTTCCTGTAAGTCTTGCGATAGTCGACTAATCGGGATATAGAAGGTGCGACTCGTCGCTTTTAATACACGGTTCGCGTCTTTTTTCAGCTGCTTCGTCTCATTCATTCCTGACAACTCCCTCTTTGGCTCAAAAGGTTTCTTTTCTCTTCATTACTATACACGATTCAACGCGTTTCAGCATTTGTTTCATGATAAGAAAGACTCCCTTTGCAGCACATTCGGGCAAAGGGAGTCTTTTCGTCCTCGTTTGAAGTGCCTCGTTCGTTAAAAAGATACGTTCCGATGACATTCAAATGGAATCATTTTTCCTGTTGTTTCAAGAGTTGTCCAATCAATCCAGTACTACGGGACGCTTCCGTGTTCTCTTCTTGGATCGACAAGTAGACTTCCTTCCGGTGGATATCGACTTGCCGTGGCGCCTTGATACCAATCTTGATTTGATCGCCTTCAATCGCAAGAATCGTCAGTTCGATGTCGTCACCGATTTGAATCGCTTCTCCCGTCTTTCGTTTCAGTACGAGCATCAGCGACCACCTACTTCCGTCAGACTACCGATCAGATGACGATTCGCGTATGTATCGTCTAGGATGATTTGTTTCGCGAGCCGTTGTTTCGTCTCCATGACGAAAGGTGCTCGTAAGTTCGTCGTCGACGTCGTGAACGGATCCCGTAATGTGACCGTCGTATAGACAGCGACTTGCGCCGTATCCTCGATTCCGAGTTGCTCTTTTGCTGCCTCCGGTAACTCGAAGACATATTCCGGATCAATCCAGAACGGGTTCGTCACGACGAAGGCACACTCCGGCTGATCAATCGATTGAAACGACCAGAACGGGACCCCTTCTCCGAACGGGAGCAAGATGAAGCGTTTTGCTTCCGGAAAACCTGGTAATTCGGACGCGAAGGTGATGATTTCCGTCTCGTCAATCGTAATGGTTCCAAAAAAATCCGTTTCGATCTGCATGTCGTTATCCTTCCCCATCGAATATGCCGCCAACCGGCCACATATTCAGTTGATTTTGTTCTTGTAGATAAATGTCGACCTGACCTTCTTTCACAGTCAGTTCCGGTCGATGCGTTTCGACATCGATTTTCGGACGATTCGCGGTATAACTTAATCGTACCTCAGCCGGTGTATAGGTCGTCTTGACTCGATCGAGGCTCCGCGGAATGAATCCGAGAGTCGTCACTTCAGCAGGTGGTGTATCATTGGCTTTCGCAATCCGCGCGACAGTTCCACCGCCCTGCTCGATCCGCATCAGTTGATCGCCTTCAGAGGCTCGTTTCGCGACAGCTTCCTGCCCTTTTTGTCGTCCATAAGTAGCATACTGCCGAACGGATTCGAGCGCAGGAACGCGCCCCATCTCGATCCAGGCTTGCGTCGAATCGATCTCAAGGCGTGCCGCGACGGTTTCAATCGATAGTTCCCCACGTGGTTGTTCGATCGACAGGGAGGCAGGTGTCTGCTTCTGCTCGATTTGCGGACGCGTGATGTTCATCCCGATTCGTGCCGCCGTCTGACGTATTTCAAGATGCGGAAGATTCATCTGCCTTCACCCCTTATCGTAGGAAATCGAGTAATGTTGGCTGAATGATTCGTGCCCCGGCGCTGAGTGCTGCGCGGTGTAACGTCTCGTATGACTTCAGCTCCATGATGACTTTTTCTGCCTCGATGTCTTCGTTATCCGACATGACCGTCTTCGCGATGATTTCTTGGTCCTCGAGCCGTGATGTGTTCAAATCCATCCGGTTGACCCGTGCTCCGAGATCTGCACGTGTCTCGACCGTTCCATTGACCATCTCATCGATATCTTTCAACATCCCGGATAAGGTAGCCCCGTTGTTATCAGCGTTCGTACCGAGTGCATCATAGACTTTTTTCAACGTTTGGAACGTTTCCGGTCCAAAGACGCTGAGTGGTGAAATGTTAACTTGGACTTCGATACCAGAAGAAACTTCATATTTGATGGATTCCGTCTCCTTACCTGTCGGATCACCATCCGTGAAGACGCCTTCGATCGGTCCCGCTGTACTTGCTAAATAATCACGCAATCCGTCCATCGAGACGAATGCCGTATCCGTCTTCGTTCCGTTGAAGATGCCTTTTTCATTGTATTTCGTATTCGCGAGCGTCCCAATGTGTTCAATCAATTGACCGACTTCGCTCTGGATCGCTTTACGTTGTGTTGCATCATACGTATCCGTCGCCGCTTGTGTCGTCAACTCACGAATCCGACTCATCGCTGATGTGACTTCGTTAAGGGCAGAATCCGTCAAGTCCATCCAGCCCGTTGCTTCGCTGGCATTTTTCTTGAACTGTTCGACTTCTCGTACTTCCGTCCGGTAACGCACGCCTTGCATCGCAACGACTGGATCCTCAGACGGACGTTGAATCTTCTTCCCGCTGATCAATTGTTCCTGAAGCGTGCTCAAGCGCTGATAGCTTGAGGATAAATGCCCGATATTCGTTTTCGTCAACATCGTTTGTGTTACTCTCATCTATTCATCACCGTCCTACGAGTCCCATACCGTTGATGATTTTATCAAGCATTTCATCGACGGTCGTAATATTTCGTGCTGCTGCATTATAAGCGTGTTGATACTGAATCATCATCGTCATCTCTTCATCGATTGAAACGGCAGACATCGACATGCGGCGCTGATCCGCACTTTCCATCAGGACAGCAGCACTCTTACCCAGGCGTCCGACCTGATCGGTCGAGACCGCCATGTCGCCGATGACGTTTTGATAGAACGAGCCGATCGTCGTCGTCGTGTTCGACTCCGTGAATTCGATGCTCGCCGTCTTCATCTTCGCCAGTTTCAATGCCCCTTGACTATCCCCGATGTTACCGTCCGTCGACGTCGCGATGTTATCAAGACTCGCCTTGATGTCCGAACCAACGGAGATCGTTGCTGCCGTGATGTCACCGCTTGTTGATGCGAAGAAGGCGTTTGATCCCGCTGTACCATCTTTCTTCAAGTTCGTCGCATGCGCAGCGTTAAAGGCATTTGCGAATGTCTGTGCCATCTCATTGAGTTGGCTTTCCATCTTGACGTATTCCCCGACGGCTTTTCCGTCTCGCTCTTGTCCGTACATCTCGATTAGTCCTGATAAACGTCCTGTCGAGAAGCCACCGAGCTGATCAAACGTATACGTCTGTGTCTCAGACTTAAAGCCGGTGTACAATCCCTGTTCGTTCGTCGTGAACGTCAGTGTGCCCGCTTTCGGTAAATCGGAGTCGACAGCAAGCAGCTTGTCCCCGTTCGGAAACTTGATGTTGACGTCAATGCGCCCTTCCGCATTACGCAACGCATTCCCCATTTGTCCTGTTTCGATCGCCTGAGCATCTACTGTCACTTTTTCGAAATCGACATATTGAGCAAGCTCATCGAAGTAACGATCTCGCTCATCGTAGAGTGCGTTTGGTAAAGCACCAAGCGGCTCGACAACGTGGATTTCCGTATTGATGTTATGGATTTTTTGTAAGAGGTCGTTGACTTTTTTCGTCGAGACCTCAATTTCACTTTTTAAGTCTGTCTTGACTTGATTGATCGCTTTTGCCATGTAATTGAAGGTCTGCGTGAGAGTCTCCGCCTTTTGTCGGACGACACTGCGTGCACCTGAATCTTGCGGATTCGTCGACAAGGTCTGGAGTGATTCCCAGAATCCATCGAATGCTTTTGCAAGACCGGTGTCAGACGGTTCGTTGATGATATCTTCCATCCGCCCGAATGCCGCTTGTTTCGTACCGTAATAAGAGACCTTCGTCACTTCATCCCGGTACTGCTTATCGAGCATGACGTCCCGAATTCGCTCGAGCATTTCTCCGCGGACCCCAGTTCCGACTTGTCCATTTCGTCCAGATCCAAGTGAAATCGAAAGTTGTTCCGTCGTTCCCATGACGAGACGCTGACGAGAGAATCCTTCCGTTCCGGCGTTCGCAATGTTATTTCCAGTTGATTGCAGAGCCCACTGGTTCGTCGTTAATGCCCGACGTCCTGTCTCAAGCCCCATGAAAGTCGATCCCATCCGTATTCCTCCTTACGCGTTTCGATTGAAGTGTGTCTGGTTCAGTGCAGACTGTCCGTATGTGAAGTCGTCCGCTTCTGGAATCAAGAGTTGGAGATGCCAATCCAAATAATACAGGGATTGCTCCAGCAACTCCGCGTTTAGTGTGTTGAGCTGTCGCAATTGACCGATCGTCTGCAACAACGTTCGGAGTGAGTCGACATCTTCCGGATGCGTCGCGATCCATTCCGTCATCGTCACGCTCCCCATCAGTGCGAGCCGTTCTTGTTCTAATCCTTCGATTCGTTTGATATGTACGGGTTCTTCTTTGACGATTTCAGACAAACGACGCATGTCATTTGCAATCAAGACTTGCTTCTTTTCTTCTGCGAGCGCAAGTAAATGAGCATGCGCCTCGTTGAGCTGATTGATGAGTTGCATTCGGTTTCTCCTTCCGAATTGAAAAGGTTCCATTTCATATAAAAAACGACCCGCGCATCCGTGCCCCGAGTCGCCTCCATTGTCTACGATGTCCCGCTTACAGGTTCAAGAAACGTTCCGCGATTTTTTTCGCATCTGGTTTATAGGTTCCATCCTGGATCGCCTGTTTGAGGGATTCAATCTTTTCAGTCCGTGACGACTGTGTCTCGTTGAAACGCGCACGCGCTTCTGTAGAGATACTGACTTCGTCCGGACGATTCGTACGTTGGTTTTTTGTTCCTTCTACTGATTGAGTTCTTTCGTACGTTTTGGGCATGTTCACCCATTTCGTAGAATCAATTCGCATGTGAACACCTGCTTTCTAGACTACAAGATTCTTAGTTCAAGTCCGATACGTCCTTGGTTTCGAAGAGTCAGAAGAGTCAAGCATCGCCTGGGCGAGGTCACGTCGTAAACGATCACGACATGTGGCACAAATCGTGCCTTCACGGGAGGGCTTCCCGCAACTCTCACACATGATTTCCATCTGGGAAATCTCGGAGATCAATAAGCGCCCTTCCTTGATGTAACGGAAGACGGTATCTCGACTAACACCCGTTCCGATCTCGACATCTTTAGGTGAAGTTCGGATTTTTCGTCGTTCTCGCAGAAATTCGCGTACCTTCTCAAAATCCGTATGATCCTTTCGTATGCAATCAATACACAGTTCTGAAGATTGACGCACGACTAACTTCCCGCAAGATTTACAATTGATGACATCCATTTCCTTCACCTCACATAGAGTATCGGCAGGAATGTTACTTTCTTAAACACTTCGAAATAAAGTTACAGCAGAAATTTCTTTCGCTCCCGCTTCCTTGAGTCGAAACATCGCTTGGCGAAGCGTCGCACCTGTCGTATAGACATCATCGACAAGTACGATGTTCTTCCCCTTGACGTCACTCGTTACGCAAAACGGATTGCTACGCGCAAGTCGCGCTTGTCGTCCTGCCTTACTTTGTTCTGGACCATCGAGACGACTTAAACACGGAGAGATCTTTCCGCGCATCCGACGCGCGATCAGCTCTGCTTGATTGAAACGACGGTCTGAGAGACGTTCCGTGCTTAACGGAATCGGCACAAGAACTGCTTGCTTGATTTTTACCTTCTTCAAGTCATCGGTAAACATCTCAAGCAACGCAGTATCACCGAGAAACTTGAAGCGATGCATGAACTCCTTCGCTGCATCATTGTATAGATAAAGAGGTACTGTTTGGAGCGTCAGCCCTTGCCTTCGCCATTCTGTGCAGTCCGAACAGCACACTGGACCCGGCTTTCCACAATCGACGCATTCCCCTCTTTTTACAAATTTTATTTTACAGGTCGGACAGGTCGCTTGCCTAGTCCAGAGATTTCCGAGTTCCCAACTAGGTAAATAGACCTCTTGACAGAATAGACATCGATTCATGGTCGTACAGCGTTCGCTTTCTTGATGTGATGGATCGCTTCGTACATCGCATCACTCCGGTCATTGGCGCAAAATAAAATATCACCATCCGGGTATGCCGACGATCGTCCGACTCGTCCGCTGATTTGAATCAGGGCTGCCGTACTAAACCCTTGATCCGCATCAAGAATCGCGACTTGAACGTTTTCGATCGTCACACCCCGCTCAAGAATCGTTGTCGTCAGTAAGATTCCTGTCGACTGTCGAAAACGCTGGACCTTCTCGACTCGTTCCGAGTCTGCAGCATGGACGGTCTCGACGTCATAGCCCGCTGTCGCGAATCGGTTTTGCCATCGCTCGAGCTCCGCGATCCGTGAGACGAAGACGAGCCGGGGTACAGCGCTATGACGCGCCAACCAATCGAACACGATCTGTTCGCTATACGGTACGACGAGCTTTGGGACCGGTAACGGATAGCCATGATAGCGTCGCATCAGCCGAACCGTCGGAAACCGTCGATGCCAAAACGAAGGGGTTGCACTCAATAAAATCAGCGCGGCATCTTTCGTCATCGCGCGCTTGACGTATCGATGTAACGTCCGGTCGAGCCGGTACGGAAACGCATCGACCTCATCCAAAAACACGACGTCAAAACAATTCCGGTAATGAATCAATTGATGTGTCGTACTGACCGTGATGTCCCCCAGCTCAAGACGGTCCGACGAACCACCGTACAAGGAGACGATGGAAGCGTCAGCGAATGCCCGCTTCAAATGTCCCGTCAATTCCCGGACGACGTCTGCCCGTGGTGCTGCGACAAGGACACGGCGTCCGCTGGCGAGAGCGTCTGCGATTCCCGGGAAAAGCATCGGTGTCTTCCCGGCACCACACACGGCATGGACGAGAAGCCGTTTGTTAGTTAGAACCGTTCGTTGGATCGCTTGAGCAACGCGTAGTTGTGCCGGCGTCAACGTCAATGGTCCATGTTGTGCCGGTGTCACCGGATCAAGCGCCCGCTGATCCGTCACGAGTCGCCCACAGCTTCGCAGTTTGCCGTAAGCGAGACATTTCCGACAATAATAACAGGCTTTACCACATGTACAGTCCCCTCGCACTGGAAGCGCGCCACATCGTTGGCAACGCCATGTCACGGCTGGTCTGAATCGGTATGTCACTTGTGGTGTGTCGATCCATTCAACAGGTACGAGTCGTCCTCGAAGATCCATCGTCATCTCTCCTTTTCTGTTTCGTCTCTTTCTCGCGGACGTCCGTCATCTCCTTGTGAGCGTTCCACTACTCAACTTGAGCTTTTGACTCGCAGAATTCGAGGTAACGTCATACGTTACGGTTTCAACAGGCGTTTCCATATAGTCATCCATGATTTTTGAGGATTTTGACAAAACAAAAGCAGCAGGTATCCTCATGAAGAGAATTCCTACTGCTTCCGCTCTTATCTTATTCTGCTGCGTGATACCATGTGACACCGATTGCCCCTGGTCCGAGGTGTGTACCGATGACGGGTCCAAAAACACTCATCTCGATGCGTGCCTGCGGGAAAAGTGCCTTCAGTTCAGCAATCTCTGCTTCTGCTTTCGCAGAATCCTCGGCATGGATGACACCGATGACATAACCGGTACCGTCACCGCGAATATCTTCCTTCATCATTTCCTCAATCCGATTGACTGCCCGCTTAAACGTTCGAATCTTTTCAAACGGAACGATTTTTCCATCAACGAAATGAAGGACCGGCTTGATTTTCAGGAACGAGCCGACGAATGCTTGCGCGACACTCAAACGTCCTCCACGCTGGAGGTGTTCGAGATCGTCGACGACGAAATAAGCTCGAATCTGTTCCTTTAATGTCTCAAGACGCTGGACGATCGTCTCTACCGTCGCTCCTGCATCTCGCAAACGAACGGCTTCTTGGACGAGAAACGCTTGCGGCATACAGGAAATACGTGAATCGACTGGATGGACGTTGACATGATCCACCATCATGTTGATCGTATGTAACGCTTGGTACGTTCCGCTGATCCCACTTGATAGTGTAATACCAATGATATCCGTTCCTTCTGGCAACTGCTCGAACGACGACACGAGATCACCGATGTTCGGTTGTGAGGTCGTCGGGAGACTGCCCGTCTGGATGCGTTCATAAAATTCCGCTACCGAGATATCGAACCCTTCCCGGTAGGCGTCACCGTCGAAGATGACACTAAGTGGTGCGACGTGCACTTGATGTTCTTCACAATAGGTAGTTGGCAGATAGGCTGTGCTATCCGTTAAGATCACAATCTGGCTCATCCGTGAATTTCCTCGCTTTTATAGTTCCGTCGTGACGCTGCCAAATGTGACACGCCACAATCGCTTTTAAGTGTAGCATTTTTTATTGGATAAAAAAAGAAAGACGGAAGCGGGAGCTCCTGTCTTTCGAGATATTAAACGACGACCCATCCACGACGGATTGATTCGACGACAGCACCGGTCCGGTCCGGCACATTCATCTTCCGGAGGATCGATGAAACGTGGTTCTTGACCGTCTTCTCACTGATGTATAACGTATCACTGATCGCACGGTTCGAGAAACCGTCCGCTAACAATTGCAAGACTTCACATTCGCGACGCGTCAAGACGTGGAGTGGTGCTTCCGCGACTCGTTTTTCAACAGGTTGTGACGCCATCGTTTGTTTCATCTTCATCAAACGACGATATTCCTGCAATAAGTTCGGTGTGACTTTCGGATGGACGTATCCGCCTTCGCGGTACACGGAACGAATCGCATTGACGAGTTCGTCCGTTGCCATTTCCTTTAATAGGTAACCGACTGCACCGGCACCTAGGGCGTGCATGACATACGTCTCATCATCATGAATCGATAAGATAATGACACGTACGTCCGGATAGACTTCCATCAGACGTTTTGTTGCTTCAACACCGTTGACTTGCGGCATGTTGATATCCATTAAGACGATATCCGGTTGATGGGTTTCGACGAGCGAGATGACTTCTGCTCCGCTTTCCCCTTCCGCTACGACGACGAATTCTTCTTCGAAATCAAGAATTCGTTTAACGCCTTCGCGGAATAACTGATGATCGTCGACGATGACTACTTTCACTTGCTCGTTGTTCACAGTGTTTCCCCTCTCGCTTCGGATTCCTCGATTGGAATCTTGACCTTGATGACCGTACCTTTTCCGGGCTGCGTCTCGATATCGAATTCACCATCGATCAATTCGATCCGTTCACGCATACCAACGAGTCCGAATGACTCGTCGCATGATGCGACGATGGAATCGAAATCAAATCCAACGCCATTATCCTTCACGTGGATTCGTACGGAATGTTGATATTGTTCTATGATAATACGAATGTCACTCGCTTTGGAATGCTTAACTGCATTTTGGACGGCTTCTTGGACGATTCGGAAGACAGCAACTTCATACGTCGAATCGATCCGTTCACCGCCTCCTAGATAATTGAAGTGAACCGGAATATTCGAAATTTCTTGAATATGGCGAAGATAACGTTCGAGCGTTGGAACGAATCCGAGATCGTCAAGCGTCATCGGACGTAAATCGTATATGATACGGCGGATATCGGCAAGCCCATCCCGAATCAACGTCCGTAAACGGTGAATCTCTTCAAAAGCTGCCTCTGCCCCATTATGCTGGTGAATCTTTTCAATCAAATCGGCCCGGATCAAGACGTGGGCAAGCGTCTGCGCCGGACCATCGTGCATGTCGCGCGACAAGCGGCGGCGTTCATTTTCGGCGGACTGGAAGACTTTTAAACCCATCTCCTGTTTTTGCATCGCCTTTTCATATTTTTCATTCATCATCTGCATATCGTCCGTCAAGAAGTTGAGGACGACCGAGACACGTCCAATCAATTGATCTGCCCGTTCAATCGTCTCATCGAGCTGAATCAATCGGCGTTCGAGCTCATCGCGGCGCTTTCGGCAATTCATCTCATCTCGTTGATTGATGAACGATTCGAGTTGCAACGCGTTCGCTGTCTCATAGGCCGACCGGACATCCTGTTCCGAGTAGCTGTCGAAGTTCTTACTGACGACGACGAGTCGCGCCTTCGCATCCTTGATATGGCGTTCGAGTCGTTCTGCTTCTTTTATATAGTCGTGCACCCGAATCTTCAGGTCGCGCAGTTCTTGCTGGATTTCGGCATATTGTTCGCGAGAACTTTCCGTGATCCGGACGATTTCTTCCCGACTCTCTTCTACGACGCCGATGATGTTCTGTACGATATCATTCAAGGATAGCCGCTCCCTCATCTCATTCGTCATGGTACTCCCTCCATTCCTTGCCAGTCGTCTACGGTTGTCTCTCTCTTGGAACGTCGTTATGCTAGAAAGAACTAGTTAACGAGGAGGACATTTTTGATTATGACATTATCTAATTATTATACAGTAAAAGAAAACGGTTTCCACGAAATCATTATCCAAAAGTCACGATTTATCACTTATTTAGCTCGCGCAACGACGGAAGAACAAGCCCAGGCGTTCATTTCCAAGCTGAAAAAAAAACATCACGATGCGAACCATAACTGTTCCGCCTACGTCATTGGTGAGCGTAATGAGATTCAAAAAGCGAATGATGACGGTGAACCAAGCGGAACAGCTGGTGTTCCGATGCTCGAAGTCTTGAAGAAGCGTGACTTACGCGATACGGTCGTCGTCGTGACACGGTATTTCGGCGGCATCAAGCTCGGTGGTGGTGGATTGATTCGCGCATATGGTTCGAGTGTCTCTGAAGCATTGAACGCAGTCGGTGTCGTCGAACGAATCGAGCATACCGTTGTTTCTGTCAATGTCGACTACACATGGCTCGGAAAGCTTGAGAACGAATTACGAGCGAGTGTTCATCCGATTGATCAGATCCATTACCTCGATCAAGTCCAGATCGACGTCCTCGTCAAGACAGCCGATGTCCCCGATTTTCTCGACTGGATGACAAACATGACAAACGGTCAAGCCAATTTGTCAAGCGGCTCTACTCGTTACCTCGAACGTGACATTATTTCCTGACCTGCTATACTGATTGTAAAGAATTTTAAAGTTTTTTAAAAATTCAGTTAAAGTTAGGAGTTAATAAAGGTGGAAGAGCGAACCCGCAGTAATAAAAAAAAGATAAAGAAAAAACGTTCGTGGTTCAAGGTGTTCGTGATCAGTTTTCTGGTCGTGCTCGTCGGTGGAGGTGCGACCTTCGCTTACGTCGCGTATAAGACGTTTCAGACCGCAAACGATGCAAATGTCGATTTAGCGCGCGGTGACAAGTCCGAGAAACGAGAAGCAGCCATTGATTTGACGAAAGATCACTTTTCCGTTCTGCTCGTCGGGACGGATGAACGACCTGGCGACACCTCATCCCGTGCTGATACAATGATTGTCGCGACATTCAACAAGGACGATCAAACCGTTGATATGGTCAGCATTCCCCGTGATTCACTCGTCGAGATCCCTTCTGTCGGTTACGAGGATAAAATCAATCACTCTTATGCCTTCGGTGGCATCGATTCAACGATTGAAACGGTCGAGACGTTGCTCGATATTCCAATCGATTATTATGCATCGATCAACTTCAATGGTGTCGTCGCGATCGTCGACGCATTAGGCGGCATCGATGTCGATGTCAAGTTACCGATTGATACACTCGACTCATCCGATAAGCGCAATGGCGTTAAATTGGAACCGGGTCAACAGACGTTGAACGGCGAGGAAGCACTCGCCTATGCCCGAATGCGTTATCAAGATCCTGAAGGAGATATTGGTCGGACAAAACGTCAACAACAGATCGTCGAAGCCATCGTTGATCAGTCGACATCGTTCGGTTCAATCACCAAACTAAATACCCTGATGGACGCGACGGGAGACAATTTCCGGACGAACATGTCGTTGACGGAAGCGTTCCAACTGCAACCGTTCATCAAAAAAATCGGTTCCATCAATCGGATCGATCTTAAAGGAACGGACACGAAAATTAACGGGGTCTATTACTACCAGCTTGATCAAACTTCATTGGCTGACGCGAAGACGACATTGAAGGAACAACTCAATTTGCCAATTGATGAGACGACAGACAGCATCACGTCGGAGGCTGCAGATGATTCGTTCACTCCAAGCAACTGATCATGGGTCACTACTGGAAGTACAACGTCGCGCTTATCAGATAGAAGCCGCATTACTCAATGCGACTGATTTCCCGCCCTTACGCGAAACGATCGATGAGATCGACGTTGAAGCGCCAATTGGTTTCGTTTACGTCATTGATGACGACATTATTGGTGCTGTTACGATTAATGACGGGACGATCACTCGACTCGTCGTGGATCCGCCATACTTCCGTCAAGGAATTGCACAGTCCTTGTTGCATCACGTGCTGGAGCGACATCAGACAAGACACGTCATGACCGGTGCACGTAATCTGCCAGCGCTTTCGCTCTACACTCGTTTCGGCTTCACGGAAGTCCGGCGCGAGTGGCGTAGCGGGATCGAACTTGTCTTTTTGATGCGCACCTGACTTTTAGGAATAACAAAGAAGCAGTAGACACCGGGTCTACTGCTTCTTTGTTGTTTAGAAGAAAAGAAATCCGAGAGCGGCTCCAATTAACACGATTCGTAACGGCGACTGTTTATAAAAACGAAGTAAACAGAACAAACCGAAGGCAATCAAGAAATCAAGACCACTCTTGATGCTTGACGTAAAGATTGGATCATAAAGAGCGGCAAGCAAGATACCGACGACGGCAGCATTGACGCCAATCAACATGCGTCCGACAGCTTGATTCTTCCGAATACGATCCCAATACGGTAAAACACCGATGACGAGTAGAAAACCTGGTAGGAAGATCGCGAGCGTCGCAAGAAGACCGCCGGATACACCAGAGACGATCGTACCGAGATACGTCGCGAACGTAAAGAGTGGACCCGGTACCGCCTGTGCAGCAGCGTAACCAGCAAGGAACGTATCCGTGTTCATCAGCCCAGGTACGAGTGTCTGCTCAAGGAATGGCAAGACGACATGTCCGCCACCAAAGACAAGGGCACCAGCACTGTACATGACACTCGTCAGTTGGACGGTTCCCGTCGCAGATTGCGCGAGAAACGGTGTGACGGCAAGTAAGACGAAGAATAAGACGAGTGCCGTGATGCTAAGTAGGCGTGGTACGCGAATCGACAAGGATCCACCCGTCTCCGTCTCTTCTTTGAACCAGAAGAACGCAAGAAGACCTGCGAGCAACAAGACACCGACTTGCGCCAATGGATGTGCGATCAAGAGTACGCCTGCTAGCGCTAGGAGCATCAACGTCATCCGTTTGACGCCTGCCGCAAGTTTCATTCCCATGCCAAGGACGGCGTCAGCAACGATTGCGACAGCGACGAGTTTCAAGCCATGAATGAATCCGGCTTCCGCGACATCGAATTGTGTCGCAAGAATCGCGAATAGAATCAAAGCGATACTCGATGGCAACGTAAAGCCGACGAAGGAAATGATCGCCCCTGCTACACCTCCACGGATCAGACCGATTCCCATTCCGACCTGACTCGAAGCGGGACCCGGTAGGAATTGACAGAGTGCAACTAAGTCAGCATAGGCTTTCTCATCAATCCATTTTTTCCGTTTGACATATTCCTCATAAAAATATCCGAGATGGGCGACCGGACCGCCGAATGATGTCAATCCGAGCTTAAATGATACAAGAAAGATTTCAATTAAACGATGCATGTTTCACCTCCATCCTTCATTCTACACAAAAGATGTTAAGTTCCTGTGAACTTCAACGGTTTTTCTTTCCATAAGTCCCTTTTCGCCACAATTTCTCCATGGGACCTTGTGGATGAGACTGGAGATATCTGTTTGAAGCAACACCTTGTGCGATCAAAAGTAGGAAAACGAGTAACAGTCCTTGCCATAACGGTGTCGTTCCATGTTGTCCACTGAAGAAAACGAACACGGTAAAGACGACTGTATGCATCAAATAATTCGTCAATGCCATCCGTCCCAGTCCAGCAAACCATTGCATGCGCCCAGCACGAACGAGTAGCGCGACGGCACAAGCATAGGTGATTGCAAGCGTGCGTCCTGAGAGCCAGACGTAAAATAAATTGATTGATCCGTCTGGTACGTCAGCATGTGCTTGTATGATTCCAGCGAATGACGGAAGTGTCAGTAGTAAACTAATTCCAAGCGTCCACCACAGGAAACGATTCGTCGGGGGCGCTGCGCTGAAGCGTTCCATCAAATAAGCTCCGATCAAGAACAGGGATAGAATTTCTGGCCAAATGACACCGGAATTCATGAGGGCTTCCGGTAATTGAACTGTCGCGTGATGCGATAAAAATCCGAGAAGATCGCGCGATGCGACGAACGACTGAAGTGTCTTATCCAGCTCGACGACGGGAGCGTCGCCAAATTGACGAGCCCCAAAGAAAATAAGTAGATAGAGCAGAATGGCATAGATTTGAAATGCTATCGCAAACAAGAGTTTCGTGACCGGCTTTGTTTTGGCGAACAATAACAAAATGAAGCCCGTCAACGCATACGTATGTAAAATATCTCCCTGCCAGACGAGCAGGTGCAAAAGACCAATGATGAGCAGAATTCCGAGACGCCTTGCGAAGATCGTCATCGGTAGACCACGTTGTCGCAACCGATTGATGAACAGATAAAAACCGGCTCCAAAAAGAACACTAAACAGGGTATAGAATTTCGTCTGGATGAAGAGATCGAAAATGAGACGAATCGATTGATCCATCTCCCCCATCATCGCATTCGGTCGATCACCGAGAAAACTCGGCATGTTGACGAATAAAATCCCGCATAATGCAAAACCACGCAACACATCCAAATAGACGATGCGTTGATTCAATGATTGATTCATTCCAACACTCCCTTTCTGAAAAAAGACCGCTCACACGGATGAGCGGTCTTTTTTGATATACGTTATTTCGATGTAAAACGTTCCAACAAATTCAACAATGGTCGATAACGTTCGCCAAGCAAACCGAGCGACTCGACGAGAATGTCAAGAACGAGCAATAACATGACGAGTGAGACGAGGGCACCGATCGAATTCGTCTGCGAGAATAAAATCGCCGTCATCCCGAAGATGGCGCAGAGTCCATAGATGACGAGCACGGCTTGGCGCATCGTAAAGCCGAGATCAAGCAATCGGTGATGCAGATGGGCCTTATCCGGCGCAAATGGTGGTTTTCCTTGCAATACCCGTCGAACGATCGCAAACAACGTGTCGGAAATCGGGATCCCAAGCAAAATGACCGGAACGGCAAGCGAGAACAACGTCACGTTCTTGAATCCAAGGAGTGATAACACACCAAGCATATAGCCGAGGAACAAGGCACCGGTATCACCCATGAAAATCTTCGCTGGGTAGAAGTTATGAAACAGAAAACCGAACGTACTCATCAATAAGAGAATCGCGACGATCGTCACGTAGACGTTTCCTTGAATGACGGCAAGACTGATCAATGTCAACAAGACGATACTCGAGACACCCGCTGCTAATCCGTCTAATCCATCAATCAAGTTGACGGCATTCGTGATCCCGATGACCCAAAGGAACGTCAGCGGAACACTCCACCATCCGAGATATAACTGCTGGTCAAACGGTAGATTGATGAACTCGATCCGGATCCCACCGTTTAGGACTATGACGGCAGCAACGATTTGCCCCATCAGCTTCAAACGGGCATTGAGTTGGAATCGATCATCCAGTGCACCGGTCAAAATGATAACGAACCCACCGACTAAAATGTGCGTCGCGTACGGACTCGAAGGTTGTAAGATGAAATAACCGATCATGAAGGCGATATAGATCGCTAATCCGCCAAGTCGCGGCATGATTCGGACGTGTACTTTTCGCGCGTCCGGACTGTCAACGGCACCGACTGCAATCGCAAAGCGTTTCACGACGGGTGTGATCAGTAAGGCGGCGATAAAACAGACGATGGACGCAGTCCATAACATAGTAACATCACGCTCCTGCGCGAATTATATCATAAAAAAAAAGAGCCGACGAGCGGCTCTTACATGAAGATCGGTACTTCAGCAGCTGGATCATATGTATAGATACCGCGCCCAACTTTTTTGATGGCAGGGTTTGCCTGTTCGACTTTCGCCATCAATTGGTAGATGTTACTAATTTGGTGACGGTAACGCAATTCAAGCTCCATTTGGATGTCACGTGCTGTCATCGATTCACGCTCGCGCATCAAATCGCTGATTTGGTGCACGTAGACTTCTAGCGGGTACCGTTGGTTGACACGACGTTGTTTTAACGGACGCTCATGCGTGACGGCGACTTCTTGCGAATGTTCTCCCGTTCCACGGCTTAATTCCGAGATCAAATACTCGGCACGCCGCTGTAAGCGACGGTATTCCTCTTCAATTTCCATTAGTTCGCGGTAGATATGTTCACTGTTGCCCATTCCTTGCCCCTCTTTCCTTTTTTATACATTAATGTTTCAATCGTGTTTCAATTGTATGTATTTTGAAATATTTTAAACTATAATTTGTCTTGATAATATATAATTTCTTTAATTATTTAATTATCCTGTAATATTTTCATATCCTTACCGATAAATTGGCTACACCTCATATTAACAGAAAGGAATGAAAACGGAACATATAATTTCGACATTTAACTATTTTAATAATACTTAAGTTCTACTAATTCAATATATATCTTTCTTATTTTACCGAAAAGGAGACTGGAAATTTAATGGGCAAATTACCTAAAACACTTCGGACCGCGCTAGTACTTTCGTTGGTATCCGGTTGCTTCGCCTCTACTTCTACTGTATCGGCTGCTTCTGGTACAACCTTTACGAAAACTTCGTATCAGACGACGGATGCCTTGAATCTACGTAGTTCGAACTCGACGTCTTCTAAAAAATTGCTGACGATCCCGAAGACGACGAAAGTCACGTCGAGCTATCGAAAAGGCTCTTGGTATAAGTTGTCATATAAAGGAAAGACGGGATATGTGACCGGGTCTTATCTGAAAAAAATCGAGAGTGGCACTTCTTTTTCAAAGACGTCTTATAAGACGACGGATGCGCTATCCTTGCGCAGTGCGGCAACGACATCTTCCACTCGATTACTGACAATCCCTAAAGGAGCCGGTGTACAATCGAGTTTCAAAAGCGGGAATTGGTACAAAGTGACCTATGCAAATAAGACGGGTTATGTTTCTGGCTCTTATTTAAAGAAAGTGACTACACCAGCCAAAACGACGGTCTATACGACGACGGATCGCTTGAATTTCCGTTCGTCTCCTTCGACATCCGGAAACGTCCTGACGACGATTCCAAGTGGAACTGCCGTCAATTCCCTCGCCGTTAAATCGAATTGGCACACGGTCCAGTACCAAGGGAAAACAGGGTATGTCATGGGAACGTACCTGAAAAAAGGGACTTCCGTTCCTGCCTCGACGACTGGAAACGTCGATTATAGTGGTTCAAAGATGTATGTGTTGATCCCGTCAGGCAATAGCGTCGCGCTTCGTGCGAGCGCGTCGACGCTCAGTGGTCAAATCGCTCGTCTTGGACGTGGTACTCCTGTCGTCGTCACGAATGCGCGTCATCAAACGAAAGGGTTCGTCGCCGTCCGGACGGCAAGTGGTCAAAGCGGTTATGTCGATGCGACGTATCTGACGTTGTTCCAACCAGCACCATCGAATCGTCCACTTCTCGTCCTTGATCCGGGTCACGGCGGACACGACGCAGGTGCAGTTCGTTACGGCGTTGCTGAACGCGACATCGTCCTTGCTGTCACGAAACAAGTTGCCGAGCGTCTTGCCGGAAAAGTCGATGTGACGATGTCACGCTATACGAACGACTACTATCCGTCACTTGGAGAGCGAAGTGCCCTTGCGAACAGTCATGCAACGACTGCTTTCGTCAGTGTCCACATCAATGCTTCAACGAGTACGCAAGCATACGGAGCAGAGACCTTCTACTATAAAGGCGCCTCTTCGATCAACCTCGCTCGTAACGTCCAGCAACGCCTCGTCTCATACGCTGGCATGCGCGACCGAAGCGTCCACTATGCGAACTATGCCGTCATTCGTGGTACGAAAGCACCGTCGATTCTAGCGGAACTCGGTTTCCTATCGAACAGCGCGGATCGGGCGAAACTGACGAACGCATCGTATCAGTCACGTTACGCGCAAGCAATCGCAGACGGCATTCTTGCCTCACTTTAAATCAACACCATATCAAAAAGGATCGCTCAGGGAAGCGATCCTTTTTGCATACACATAACTTTCAAGGAATGTCCTTCACCATCAGGGAATGGTTCAGACAAGGGAGCGACTAGCGAGGATTTGCTCAAGGGATAGCAAATCTGTCGAATCGACACGATAGTCTGCCTCATGGAGCGCCGACTCCGGTCCAACTCCGACGGCATACATGCCGGCAGCGTGGATGGCAGTGATGCCAGCTGTCGCATCTTCTACACCGATGCAACGGCTCGGTTCGACGTCGAGTGCTTCTGCAGCACGGAGAAACACTTCAGGGTGTGGTTTCGATTGTGCAACGGTCGCAGCGTCTACGATGTCATCGAAATAGTGTCGGACCTTTAGTGCCTCGACGACCATCAGCGCATTTTTAGAGGCGGACGCCATTCCGATCTTCAGCCCAGCGTTTCGGATTTCATCAAGGAATGCAGTGATTCCAGGAAGAAGATCCTGTTCAGAAATATGTTGGATCAATGTGACGTAGTGTTCGTTTTTCTTCGCAGCAAGTGCTAGCTTCTCTTCCTCCGAAAAAGCGTTCTGTTTCCCACCAAGCGCAAGGATACGCTCGAGTGAATCCATCCGGCTGACACCTTTTAATGTCTCATTGAATTCCCGGTCGAACGGGATATCCAAATCCTCTCCAAGTTGTTTCCACGCTAAGTAATGATACTCTGCTGTATCGGTAATTACGCCGTCTAAATCAAAAATGACCGCTTCGATCGTTGGTGCCATCCGACATCCATCCTTTCTTCCATCGTCCATGAAAGGCAAGAAATCGAATGACTTTGCGCAAACGATTGCACTTGCCTTATGAATAATTTTACTGGTTCTTCCGAATCTTTGCAAGCGTTATCAAATATTTCTGATTTTCTATTTTTAAGCACGAAACACGTTAATTTTGATAACGCTTTCAATTTTAAGGGAATGTTTTACTTATTTCGTTCTTTACTATTCGTTTTACATTTTTTAACTGCTATAATGAATCTCATAGCATATGAGGGAGTGACGAAGATGTTTCAACGTGTTAAACAGTTGTTGAATGATCAAAGTCGAAGAATTCATCGTTATGAAAAAATCGTAACGACGATCAATAGCCTAGAACGAGAAATGGAACAAACATCCGATCAAGCGTTACGTGAATTGACCGCCTCATTACGTGAGCGGCTACAAGCCGGAGAACGAATCGATGCGATCACACCAATGGCATTCGCCCTTGTCCGAGAAGCGAGTAAACGAACGCTCGGCTTACGGCATTACGACGTACAGCTCATGGGCGGTCTGGCATTACTGGAAGGACAAATCGCCGAGATGGCGACCGGTGAAGGAAAGACGCTCGTTGCTTCACTCGCGAGCTTCACTCAGGCGCTTCACGGAAAAGGTGTCCACGTCATTACCGTCAATGAGTATCTGGCACAACGCGATGCGGAGCAAATCGGTCAGATTCACCGCTTTTTAGGGTTACAGGTCGGAATCAATTCCGCTGAAGCTACGTTTGAGGAAAAACGGATCGCCTACGCTGCAGACATTACATACGGTGTCGGGACTGAATTCGGGTTCGATTACCTGCGCGATCATCTAATCATGGAGCCGACGGAACGTCTGCAACGTCCTCTTCATTTCGCCTTGATCGACGAAGTCGATAGCATTTTAATCGATGAAGCGAAAACGCCACTCATCATGGCGGAACGAGACAGTGTCCACGAAGGGTTACAGCAACTCGTCCGTCATGTCGTCCAGACATTCGAAGACGAGCGGGATTATACGTTCGACGAAGAGATTAAAGCGGTCGCCTTGACTGACCATGGGATCGAGACGATCGAGGAGGCGTTTGCGATTGATCATCTGTTCGCTGCTGAGCACTCCGTCCTTTTCCATTACGTCATTCAAGCCTTACGTGCCCATGTCGTCCTCAAGCGAGATGTCGACTATATCGTCAAGGATCAAAAAATCGCGCTCGTCGACCTCTTCACAGGTCGTCTGATGGAAGGACGCAGTCTATCCGACGGGTTACATCAGGCACTTGAAGCAAAAGAAGGTGTTCCCGTCACGGAAGAGAACCGGACGACGGCACAAATCACGATTCAGCATTATTTCCGTCTTTATCATCAGGTGGCAGGAATGACGGGTACAGCGGCGACGTCACGGGAGGAGTTTCAAAAGACGTACGGCATGGATGTCGTGACGATTCCATCGAACCGTCCGAAAATCCGGATCGATGCGGAGGACGTCATCTTTGCGACGCGTGACGAAAAATTAGAAGCGATCGCGCTGGCGACGAAATCGGCACACGTCACGGGACGACCAGTTCTGATCGGTACTTCATCGATTGAACAATCCTTACGCGTCGCGAAGACACTTGATACACATGAACTCACCTACGAGATCCTGAACGCAAAAACCGTCGATCAGGAAGTCCGGATCATCGCTTCAGCCGGACAAGCCGGTCGAATCACGATCGCCACGAACATGGCAGGTCGCGGAACGGATATCTTACTTGATGAAACGGCACAACAACAAGGCGGTTTGTTCGTCATCGGAACCGAACGCCATGAATCGATCCGGATCGATAACCAACTCCGTGGTCGGGCAGGTCGCCAAGGCGATCCCGGATTGACGCAATTTTATCTCTCACTCGAAGATGAACTGCCTCGTCGTTTCGCGCGCGACCGTCTCGCACGCGTGCAACAAAAAGTACGGGATGCTTCCGGTCCATTGGCTTCACGTGACGTTCGGGATCTATTGCAGTTCGCTCAGTCGACGTGTGAATCCGTCAATCGGAGTGTTCGAGATGAACTCGTCCAGCTCGAAGAAGTCATCAGCGAACAACGGCAAACAATCTATCATCTCCGCAACAGAATCGTTGATGCGACGTCACTCGAAGACATCGTCCAACCGTTTGCCGGACGCGTCTTGCCGTCGATCATCGACCAAACGCTTTCTGACGATCTCGTCCCGGAAGAATGGCCGCTGGCTCTCGTCACGACGGAACTCGAGCAACTGTTGCATCAACCGGTCACGTTAGAACGATTGGAAACGATCGACGAGATGAAACGCCAACTTGAACCGCTGATTGCTGACACTGAAGCCTTGCTCGTTGCCCATGTTGCGGCTGAAAAAGAGACCGTCAAACGCTTCATCCTCCTTGCACTCGATGAGCAATGGACGCGCCACTTAACAGCCATGAACAGCTTAAAAGAAGGAATCCACCTCCGGAGTTACGGACAAGAGCAACCAGTCCGCATCTTTGAGCGAGAAGGCATGGATTACTTCGAATATGCCATTGCGAGTTTCGAAAAGCAGGTCCTTTCTGGCATCTGCCGCGCCGAACAGACATACGATAGCGAAGGAGAACTGCACCATGCACACGTCGAATGAAGTGTTTCGTCCCCCACTCTATTTCACGGAGGACATGCCGATCGTCAAGGAAGACGAATACGTCTTTCGTCACGTCGCGAAACAACTACCTGAGTTACAGGTCAATCAGATGGCGATCCATCTGTTTCAAGTCTTATCGCGCCGTCCGCTTCAAGTCATCGCCTTGTTCCAAAATACGTTGTCTCGGTCGTTCCACCTGAATGATCTCGTCGTCCTTGCACTCTCCGGTGACGAACTCGTCGCTCGGAAAGTCCTCAGTATCGAAGAAGTTCCTGTCATACTTCCGATGGCGACGTTGCCGCTCTGGTTGACGTTTGAAGAAGACGAATGTTTCGTCGACCTCGAGCAGTTGACGGAGCCATTGCAGCTCGTCTTCTCAAATGAGACGCTGACCGAGCTGTTCATCGACGATGACTTCACTGAATCGGAACGACGCATCATCCGTCAAGTCGCTTATTCGCACCCGGCACCCCCAGCAGATGGCTGGTCTCTCTTACCGGTCTCGATCATGCGCGAGCCGGATACTGTGACCGCGACCGTCCTCGTCCGTAATGCCAGCGATCAGACACTGACGCTCGAGGCGCTGGCGTTCGAATTGATGAATGACGAGACGCCACTCGCAGACGTCATCCATCCTGGATTGTCTTTACCCGCTCATAGCCAACATGCGATTCGTCTCCGTTTCGCCTGCACCGCAACAGATGTTCCTGCATTCGGTCTCCGTTATCTTCCTCCCTCTTCCTAAAAAAACGTCTCGGCACACAAGATGCCGAGACGTTTTACTTATCCTTTTAAGAGTCCGATGACGCGGACGTTGATCGCTTTTGGTTGGAACGCAAGCATGTTTTCCATGTCTTGCGCAATCCGTTCTTGGACTTTTCCAGCTGTCTTGATGATCGACATGCCGTATTTGATATGCACGGACAGACTGACCGTGATGTCGCCACCGACATCTTCGACTTTTACGAGTTTGACCATCTGTTTTTCCTGCAATTTCGAATCATCTGCTGTAAAGGCGATGCCTTCCGTTTCTTGAACAGCTACCCCTGCGATGACCTCGATGACTTGTTGCGAGACGTTCACGACACCGTCCGCATTATTTAAATTATATGACATACCTTCCACGCCCTTCGTCTAGTAATCCATCTATCTTAAAGTGTAATGCATTCCGCCTTATTTTGAAAGGTCTTCCCGTTTCTCGACGATCGGGCGAATGTCAATCTCAATCAAAGGACGGAGGACACGGACGACGAGCGGGTGTATGATGATACCAACGATCAACAAGGCGACGCCAATCATGATCAGTAAGGCGAGCCATGGTTGCGGTACGAATGCATCCGTCACGTATTGACGCCACGCCATGACGAAGAAGACATGGAGTAGATAGACGTAGAGGCTGAGTTCCCCAGCTCGTGTGATGAGCGGAAGGCGACGCATCGGGATCAACATCATGAAACCGAGCGAGGCCGCGATTGACAAGACATAGATGACGCTATGCTTGAGTACCCCAATCCACGTATCGCTGTCATACTGTTCAGCGTACGGGAAACGATGCTTGAAGGCATTCGCGAAATCGACGATCTCTTGCGGTGTGTCACGCCACGCCTCGAACAATAAGAAGCCCATGACGGCTGCAAACGTCACACCACCAATCAAGCGGACGTTCATTCGGCGCTTGAAGTTCTTCGGCATCTCGAAGATGCGGATGAATTCGTGTTCCGATAGATAGTTCCCGAGCAAGAAATACGGATAGAACATGATCAGCTTCCGAAGTGCCAAGAATCCAGTGTTCTCGAGTTCAAATCCATACAGCAAGGCGAAGGCAAGACCGAACCAGACATATCCACGCAAGTGAACGACATACGGCGTCACGATATACCAGACGACCATGACGAACAGATACCAAAGTGCCCAGTAGGGACGTAGGAGATGCGTACCGATGTTTTCACCAGAAAAGAGCGGCAATCCTTCTCCAAGCGTCGCCCAAGATCCAATTAAGATTTGCCAGACACAGTAGACGGCAAATAGTTGGATGACACGTAAATACTTGTTTTCGCGGAAGAAATAACCGCTTAAAATAATGAATAATGGCATATGAAACGAGTAAATCAACAGATAAACCGTCTCAAGCAACTTTCCGTCATAATCAAACCGTAAATCCGTCAGCATGTGACCTATGACGACGAAAATGACAAGAAAACCTTTGATATTATCAAACCACGGATTCCGATTCATGTTACACTACCCCTTATACTCCCTCGAAAGGAACGAATGTTTATGAAAAAGACACTCCTGATTCTATCTGTCGTCTTGAACGTCGTTCTCCTTGCATTGTTACTGGGACGTAAACCGCTCGAACTATTCGAAAGCGTCTTACCTGCAACGAGTACGACTCCAGTCACGACCTTCCAATACGATAAGAACCCGAACTATGTCCGTCTGAATAGTCTATTCCATACTTATCAATACCCAAAATCAGCGAACGCTGTCATGTTAGGCGACTCGATGACGAATTTTGCCGATTGGCGTATCTTGATGGAAGACCCGACGATCGTGAATTTCGGGATTCCTGGTGATACGACAGAAGGCTTTTTGACTCGCCTCGACTTGATCATTGAGATGAAACCAAAACGCGTTTTCTTGATGGGCGGTATCAATGATATTCGTCACTATACACCGATTCCGCAAATCACTGAGAACATGACGACGATTGTGACGACACTTCGAAAAAATAACATCGACGTCGTCATTCAGTCAACCGTTCCTGTCGCACCGAAATATTCGGATTCCGTCCGAATCAATCGGGACGTCGAAGCGTTGAACCGGAATTTACAAAACCTTGCTCAATCGGTGGATGTTCCATTCGTTGATCTACGACCCGTCTTGACGAATAAACAGGGGTACCTGCAAAATCGGATGACGTACGATGGACTCCATCTCGTCGGTGGTGGTTACCTGCGCTGGAGTGATGCGCTGAAACCCTATGCGCTCAAAACCGATTTGACAGCAAATAACTAAATGAAAAAGCGGCTCATCCCGATTTCCGGGATGAGCCGCTTTCGATTATTAGTCTTCTTGGTTTTTGACACCCATGTACGCTGCGACGCTCGATGCTGAGAAAACTGCAACGGCAACGATACCGACAGCAATCCAAATCACTTGATCCATCATTTCTTTATATCCTCCTTTATGTAACCGCTCACTTCTACATTTAGCGTACACGAATTTCGTCAAGAAAGAAACACATTTTCCATGTCTAATGACTAGACGATTCGGGAAAAAGTAACTATAGTAGAAGGACAACTACAAATTGTCAGAAAATTCGATTATTTAACAAGGAGGTGTTTCTGATGGCCACTTCATTGCTTACGCCGAAAGTGACGTTACGACATCGAAGTACTCTCAACTTTGGATATTGGCTTGTCATCGGATGCATAGGATGGGGGATGCTTGCCCTCGTCACGAATGTTGGTACTGTTATTAGTCGTCTTCCTTTATATGAAAGCATTCCCCTCGCCATCCTTGTACTTGGCCTCACAGGTGTCGTACTAAAAATGGCGCGTGACGAGTGGTGGATTCGTTATCTTGAACGTCAGACCCAGTATTACATCGGACACGAAACCGTGACCGGTTGGTGTACGACGATTGATAGCATGTGGCTGATCCGCAAGACGATGCGCCGTGAACTTCGCCTGCTCTACAGACAACTTGCCAAGACGAAAGCATCGGAAGAAGTGAAACAGACGCTCGCCCTCCAGCTCGTCGAGCGTGGTGTGCTCATCGTCTATTCTCGACCAAAAAGTGATCATCCTGCTTGAAACAAAAAGAGGACTGCCCCATCATCTTCTATGAAAGAAGTAGATGGGACAGCCCTTTTTTTACTGTTTCAGCCAATCCGTTGCTGCTTCAATCGTTGGCATGACGAGTTGGTGACCATAATTCGACCACGTGACGTCGACTGATGCACCAGCTTGTATCAAGAGTGCTGATAACTCTTCCGTTTCCTGAGCCGGACAAATCGGATCATTGCTTCCGGCACCAATGAAGACGCGCACATCCGATAAATCAGGTAACGTCACACCACGACGCGGTACCATCGGGTGCAACAGAATCGCTTGTTTGAACAAAGCTTCTTCGAACAACATATTCGCCGCGATGTTCGCCCCGTTCGAGTATCCGACTGGAATCAGACGATCGAGCGCGAAGTCACGCTCCGCTGCCTGGTCACGTAAAAACTGAATTAAACGTGCTGTCCGTAAAGCGAGGTCTTCTTCATCAAAGACGCCTTCTGCGAGTCGTTTGAAGAATCGTGGCATCCCGTTTTCCGAGACTTCCCCGCGGACGGACAAGTAGCCTGCTTCCGAATCGAGCAACGAGACGAGCCCGACGAGATCTTGTTCCGTTCCGCCTGTGCCATGTAAGAATAAAAAGATCGGTGCGTCTGCTGTTTTTGGTGCTTGGTATAAATGAATCATACGAGTCTCCCCTTCGGTACAGTAATAGGTGTTACATGATTTGTGATTGCACTGCGATGTGCTTCGAATTGTTCCGGTAACTTCAAGTCTTCTCCGAGCACCTCGAACGCTTCATCGATTGCGAATCCTGGATTGTCGGTCGCAATTTCATGGAGGATCCGACCGCGGTCATGGAAGTAGATCGATGTAAAGTAATTGCGGTCCTTCACTTCAGTCGTCAGCAAACCGAACGCGTTGATGGCGTTCATCCAGTCGAGTTGTTCCTTTTGATCCGTTGCCCGCCACGCGATATGGTGAACCGTTCCCGTTCCCGGACGACCAACTGGCATTTGACCATGAACGACATCAACGACATTCCCGAACTCGCCTTCTGCGATGTACCGGTCAACGGTTTCCGTCCGTTTGCTGAGTGTCAGGCCGAATGTGTCTGTCAGTAATTTTGCTGTGTCTGATGGATCCCTTGATAGTAACGTCGCTCCCGCGAATCCTTTGATCGCGACCTCACGTGTGATGCCGTCGATTTCATAGCGACTGTCTGGTCCTGCCTCACGTTCGACGAGTTCAATCTGGAGACCATGTGGATCTTCGAAGGCGATCTGTTGCTCTCCGAACCGAACCGTCTCTTCAAACGAGACGTTTTTTTCTGTCAGCCGCGCTTTCCAAAAATCTGCTGCCCCGACCGGAATCGCGTAAGCTGTTGTTCCGACTTGTCCGGCACCGACTTGTCCTTTTGCCATGCCTTTAAACGGAAAGAACGTGATGATCGTTCCCGGTGCCCCGGATTCATTTCCAAAATAGAAGTGGTATGTTCCTGGATCATCGAAGTTGACCGTTTTTTTGACGAATCTTAGTCCGAGAATGGTTCCGTAAAAATCGAGATTTTCTTGTGGATCGCCGACCATTGCTGAGATATGATGAATGCCTTGCGTTTTCATATGATGCGTTCCTCCTTCAGTCGTATCTATTAACACAATAATAGTAACTAAAGAACAAAAAGTAAACTAATAAGCCTTTTCCCGTTTTTTCTGGAACCTTTATCCAATTTAGACCGTAGGACACTAAGTAACAATGATACACTTGTCGTGCAACAGACGTCTTTAAAGGAGGTTCTTATGTTAGAAATCAAACACATCACGAAGCGTTTCGGCGATTTTACGGCCGTAGATGCTCTGACGATTGAGGTGCCGCGCGGGCAAATCTTTGGTTTGCTTGGTGCGAACGGTGCCGGGAAGACGACGACGTTCCGAATGCTGCTCGGTCTACTGCAACCGACTGAAGGATCGATCACTTGGAACGGAGAGCGCATCCCGACTTCAAAGATTGGATACCTTCCGGAAGAACGAGGGCTGTATCCAAAAGTCCGCGTCGATGAACAACTTTTGTTCCTCGCAGAACTCCGGGATATGAAACGGAAGGATGCGAAACGAGCCTTGACGGAATGGCTCGACTATTTCCAAATTCCGCAGTATGAAAAAATGCGCGTCGAACAACTCTCAAAAGGAAATCAACAAAAAATTCAGTTGATCTCTGCCGTCCTACATAAACCTGAACTGCTGATTTTAGATGAACCATTCAGTGGACTCGATCCGGTCAACGCCGAACAATTAAAACGTGCTGTCAAAAAGTTAACCGTCGACGGAACGACGATCGTCTTCTCAAGTCACCGGATGGATCATGTCGAAGAACTCTGCGAACACGTCGCGATCCTCGATCACGGAAAACCCGTCGTTGCTGGCTATCTCCCTGACATCAAGGCGGGATACGGAAAAACACGTGTCCTCTTGACGACAGATGCTCCACCACTCCTGTGGGATAGCTTGCCAGGTGTCCTACAAGTCGAGTCAGACAACAATGGGCATATCGTCCAAGTCTCTTCAAAAGAAGCGGCTGATCAACTTCTCCAACATATCGTCAGTCAAGGACACCATGTCGATCGTTTCGTCTGGGATCAGTTATCCCTGCAGGATATCTTCATCGAGGAGGTCGGCAAACGTTATGAACCGTAAATTTCTGACTTTATATCGCTTCAATCTACTACAGAAACTGCGTGCTAAAAGTTTTTTGATCTCGACGGTCCTGATGGTCCTGTTCCTCGTCGGCTTCGGCAACATCGAACGGATTCTCGACTGGTTTTCTGGTGACGATCCGAAAGTTGCTCTCGTCAGTGAATTGTCGACCGATCTTCGCCCGGCCTTGAAGAAGGCTGGTGTCACTTCAGACATCACCACGAAGGAATATACGGTCGCACAAGCACGAAAGGCAGTCGACCGCGGAACATTCGATGCTGTGGCAATCGTTCAGGATTCGTATGACGTGACACTCGTCAGTGCTAGTCCTGAGTCTGAATTACAGACACAGGTCGCAACGGTCGTCAAACAAGTCCGTGATCAAGCCGTCATCACGGATGCTGAAATCGATCCGAACGTCCTTGCTTCGCTCGCTGAACCTGTTCCTGTCAAACAGGAGTTGACGTCGACAGGTGGGAAAAGTGAGGATGAACTCTTTGCTGCCTCGGCGCTCGTCTATGTGTTGCTGTTCTTGATGTACTTCACGATTGCGATTTACGGTGGGATGATCGTCACGGAAATCGCGAACGAAAAGTCATCCCGCGTCATGGAATTGCTGATTTCAGCAGCGAGTCCGATTCAACATATGCTAGCGAAGATCCTCTCGATCGCTACGGTCAGTCTCGTACAATTATCGATCCTCGTCGGTGTCGGCTACTACAGTGCTCAAAACAGCAGTTTATTCGATCAGTTATCACTCGATTCCTTGAGTGCTCGGACGATCATTTATCTGTTCGTCTTCTTCCTACTCGGATACTTCCTGTACGCGACGCTCCTCGCGGCACTCGGTTCGCTCGTCAGTCGGGTCGAGGATGCGCAGCAAGTGACGTTACCGGTCATCTTGTTGATCGTTGCTGCCTTCATGATTTCGATGTTTAGTCTGAATGCACCGACGAACCAAGCTGTCGTCGTCCTGTCATTCGTGCCGTTCTTCACACCGATGGTCATGTTCCTGCGCGTCATGTTGACCGATGTACCGCTATGGCAAGTGTCAATTTCGCTCATCTTGATGCTGATCAGCATCTCGCTTGCCTTATTCGTCGGAACAAAATTCTATCGGGGTGGTGTTCTGTTCTATGGATCGAATCCACTCAAACAGTTGCGCCGGATCTTAAGCGGTCGCCGGTAACAGTTTACAAGACGAATCGTTTCCGCTATCGTTAGGTGAGAAAAAGCCTTTAGGAGGAACTACGTTATGCGGTCTCGTTTTTGGGCAGCGATCCTTTTCACAGCTGCTGCCATGGTCTCGTCACTTGTCATGTTCACGAAATTCCCGCAAGCGAGTGCGACATGGGAACTCGTCCTTGCCTATGGAGGCATGGCGTTCGTCTCTAGCCTCTTTTGCTGGTCCTTCGTTGCGGTGCGCCGCCATTCTTCTCGTTTATACGGAAGCTGGGTCGGTGTCTTCATCGCCGGACTGACTGTCTTACTCGTCTGTATCGCGCGATTCGTCTTGCGTGGTGATGTGATGATGATTTTCAAATGGCAAGCGATGCTCGGTAGCTTAACTCTCAATTTCGGCTATGTCGGTTGGGTACTCGTCATTGCAAATGCGATCATTGGTTTCATCATCGGTCGGATCCGTCAAAAGACGCGTCGTCCACGCCCGATGCCACAACGTTAATAAAAAGTCGCTGTCTTCTGAACGTCAATCAGAAGACAGCGACTTTTTTTATTTACGATGGTAGCGGGAACGACTTTTCCGGTCGCTGTAATCCGCATAATAGGTCGAACTGGATAAAGAAACACCGTCCGTCATGCGATCGAGATATTCATCGAGTTGCATCATCGATGGTAATTTATCCTCGAACAACTCATACGTCTCTTCCGCTTGATCGCGTTGCAATTCCCCTGCTTCCATCACGGCTTCGACGAGCTCATGGAAGATCCGTTGCTCGGTCGCACTCATCGTCTGCTCGATCCGTTTGACGTCCTCATCATACATTAAATCAAACAGGCGCATTCGCTCTTCGAGCTGTTCCTCGACCCACGTTCCATCTTGTCCGAGCGTCTGTTCATAAGCAAGCTTCATCTCTTCGAGCGGTGTGTTCTGCTGCATGATGAACTTCAATGACTCCCCCGTCCAGATATGCCGTGCCAAATAACTAGCGTCGATGTTCAAGACGTCCGCCAATGCTTCGATGTAGGGTTTGGTTGGATAGACTTCGCTGAGCTCCGTCCGGCGGATGAAGTATGGTGCGACGCCGAGTCGTTCAGCCAACTGTTCGATCGTAATCCCGGCACGCTCCCGTAAAATACGAATCCGGTCACCGTAACCCCGATATGGTGAATGGTCTAGCATACGATTCCCTCCCTTATTCCTATGGTATCATCATACCCTTGAATCCGGTGTCGGATACATCGAACTTTCGGATGAATTCCGGAACAGATGCCGTGGGTAACGCAACCAAATCGGTAGGACACTCAAGAAGTACCCGACCGTGACGATACTGATCCAAAATACAGCTAAGTTAAGAAATGATCCCGTCTGTAGTCCGGCTTGTGTGACGACGACTTGGAACAATAAAAAGGCATGAAAGACAGAAATCAGATACGGAATGAGCAGAACAGCGCCATACTTCATTAATAAGTAGCAGCGGATGTTCCCGGAACCGAACCCTAGTGCAAACAACGTCTTCATCCGCTTTTGTTCCTGTTCCGCCGTCATCTGCATCCACACATGCAAAAAACTGGCATTGATGACGAACAACCAGATCGTCAGGAGAACGACGACGAACGTGACGAGTCGTACGATTCGGATCCCGTCGATCTCATCTTCCGTCTCATTGATCAATTGATAGGGCACCGGTTGCTTCTCATCGAGCTTTGCTGCCGACTGGATGTTGCGGACGATTTTCATCCACTGTTTCCAGTCCTTCGTTCCGTAATCATGGTAGGCTGGCGTATCGAAGACGACGATTTGCCGGACGGGTTGCTTGAGTGTCTGAAAGACGGCATCACTGACGACGAAGATCGTCTCGATTTGATAATTGTAACCAAATATTAAATCGTGAGAAGCAGCGGGAAGTAATTCAAAGTCTTCTTTCTCCATCGCCTGTTTCTCTTTTTTCATCGTCGGTGTATTCTCTTCGAGTTGTACCGGACGTGCTGGTACAAAGAAACTTTGACGTCCCGTTGCTGTCCGCTCCTTAAGATCCAGTTGCCGCATCATCTTGTTGTACGACGAGATCGGTAAGAGGACGCGTGTTCCTTCTGCCTTCACTTGGATATCCTGCTGATAGCGATCCGGGAATGCCTCCGTCATCGTCTGCTTGATATCCTTTAATCGTTTCGTCGGTTGAGCGGATTCTTCGTAATAGACGAGACCGAATTGATTTTGGGATGATAAGTCGAGTCCAATCAATTGAAACAAGAAGACCAGTCCGACTGCCGTTAGCGCACACGATGTCAGAATCGTTCCGAGGGCAATGAGCGTACTATTCGTTCGCAATTGATTGGCGATTTCCGAGACGATCAGCTTCCGCAGCGACAAGCGACGTGGTCGATATAACTTGGTCAACCATGGTAAGACATATCGACAAATAAAAAACGATCCGATGAAGATGACAAGTGGGAAAAATATATAAAATCCTTCCGTCCGAACAAATGCTAAGGCATAACCATAGATCAACAGGAGTAACGCTCCAATTTGCGTCAGAATCCAGACTCGTTTTCGAAATAGCGAACGGGAACGTGTCGGTCGATCGGGACGAAAGCGGTAGATCGCAAGGACCGTTGCCGTCAGCAACACAAGGAAGGCACCACCAATCAACGCAAGAATCGCATAAAAGGATAGTTCGAATTCGATTGCTGGTAAGAACATGACTTTGACAACGGACAGCAACAGCATCTTCGTCAAGACATTACCTAAAATCATTCCCGCAGTGATGGCTAAACCACCAACGATCAAGACTTCAATTAAAAAATACTTTAAGAAGTGTGACAGTCCACTGCCGAGCGTTCGCATCGTCCGTAAATCGTTCTTACGGTGCTCAAGCATCGTATAGGTCGTCGAATAAATGAACAAGACACTAAAGAAAAGGATGATCAGCTCCGCGATGAAGACGAAGAAGATCGTCATCTCGATGACTTGGTTCAATTGACTGAGGATTTTAGCGACGTTTTGGAATGATCCATTCGTCAACAAGTTCCAATAACTTGTCACGATCGTCATCGCGATGATGATCGTCAAGGCATAGCCATAATACAATCGCTGATAACGCCGGATGTTACGTAGGGCGTATTGCAGATAATTGATGCTCATCCCCTCCTAACAACGATAGCGATTCGATGACCCGTTGGAAAAAGACACGGCGTGGTTCATCGCGGAACAACTCCGTTTGAATACTACCGTCTTTTAGGAATAAGACATGATTACAATACGACGCGACTTGCGGATCGTGGGTCACGATGACCATCGTCATGCCCGTCGCGTTTAACTCGGCTAGGACATCCATGACGTGTTTCGTCGCTTGGAAGTCGAGTGCTCCCGTCGGTTCATCCGCAAGCATCAGACGTGGTGTATGGATCAAGGCGCGACCGATCGCTGTCCGTTGCCGTTGTCCACCACTGACCTCATCGACCTGTTTATCAAGCAGATCATCAATTTGTAGACGACGCGCCAACTCCTCCATCTCTTCCCGCGCGAGCTTTGCTTTTTTCCCTGACAGCATCAACGGGACGAGCATGTTCTCACCGAGCGTCAACGAATCGAGTAAATTGAATTCCTGAAAGATGATGCCGAGCGTCTCGCGTCGGAAACGTGTCATCTCTTTTCGTTTGAACGTCGCTGTGTCGACGCCGTCAATCAGAATTGATCCCCAACTCGGTTCGTCGAGAGTCGCAAGCAAGTTAATCAGCGTCGATTTCCCACTACCGGACGGTCCCATGACCGCGACCATCTCACCTTCTTCGACTCGGAAATTCACATCCGTCAGCGGTTGTTCCGTCACCTTTCCGGGATAGACTTTCCCTAATTGTTTGACCTCAATCATGTGCGCGACCTCCTACTAATCGAATCCGGCATGTCGTACCGATCCCTTCTTCACTCTCGAGTTCAATCTCATGCCCGAGCTTCAAGCAGACTTGCTGGACGAAATACAATCCCATTCCGGTCGATTCCCCGTAACGTCGTCCGTTTTCGCCAGTGAAGAACGCATTAAAGACACGTGGGACGTCTCGTTTTGGAATCCCGACGCCGTCGTCTTGAACGGAAAGGACGACTTGCCCCTTTGTCACTTCTGCCGTCAGAGCGACTTCACGACCATGCCCCGTCGTGTACTTGATGGCGTTCGTCACGAGCTGTAGGATGAGGAAGCGAAACCACTTCGCATCCGTGTAGACGTACACGTCTTCAGCGATATCGAGTTTCGGAAAGACCTGATTTTTAACGAATAATCGTTTTTCTTGATTGATGATGCTCGTGACGAGCGGCTTCAGTGCCAATCGTTCTGCCTTCAAATCCGTCTCGATTGCTTCTAAACGCGACGAATAGAGCATCTGGTCGAGTCCACTCCGCAATCGATCGACCTCTTGCCGTAAATCAGCCTGATAGTGCTCCCCGGGATGTTCGAGAATCAACTCAATGACGGATAACGGTGTCTTCATCTGGTGAATCCATTGGTCGACATACCGATGGCGTTCCTTTTCCTTTCGTCGCTCAGCGAATAAACTGTTGCGAAACAATGTCTGCTGCCGCTCTAAAAATTGTTCGACGGCAACGGAAATCGGTTCTTCACTATCACTGCGAATCGGTTCTGCGACCGATTGAACTGGCTGTTGCATCCGTCGTAGCAACGGAAGCATGCTGAAGAAACGATAACTGAGATAAATCAAAAGACCGATACTGTTCAAGAGTACGATATAAAAGAAGGCTGCTGGGCGATAAAGATCATAGAGCCATAAGACGGCATATAAAATCAGCATTTGTCCGGTAAAGAAGATGATGCCTGGTATCGCGTGCCGTAAAAAGAGCTTCATGGTTCAAGAACCAGTTTATAACCGACGCCTCGCACCGTCTCAAGTCCAGCGACACCGATCTCGGCAAGCCGTTTGCGGACACGCGTGATATTGACGTTCAACGTATTCTCATCGACGAATGCTTCATCATCCCAAATCCGTTCGAGTAAATCGCCCCGACTGACGATCCGGGGACTTGCCGTCAGCAGCATCTCAAGGATCAGTCCCTCTTTTTTTGACAGCTCGATCGACTGTTCCCCGTACTCGACGATATAACGGTCCAAGTACAGCGTGACACCCTCTTTCGTCACTGTCCGCTCATCCGTTTCGTTCGACAGCGTGCCATAGGCTCGGCGAATCTGACTTTTAATCTTCGCGATGACGACCGCTCCCTGGAACGGTTTGACGATGTAATCATCCGCTCCGTATTCGAGCGCCATGACTTGATCCATCTCCCCGACCCGTGCCGAGATGAAGAGGATCGGCGCCCGTGTCTTCATCCGCAATTGCCGGCACCAATAGAAACCGTCAAACTTCGGCAAATTGACATCTAATAGAATGACGTCCGGATTCGTCTCTTCATAGACCGCGACGACATCCCCTCGTCCATCTTCAACGACAACTCTAAAATCATAGCGTTCGAGTAGTTCTTTCAATAATGTGGCAATCTTCATATCATCTTCGACTAATAAAATCGTATGCATCGTTCCTATCAACTCCTTCTCCCTTTATCATAGCGAACTCAAAAAGGACTGGAAACGATTATTCCGTTTCCAGTTCTGTGTACCCCTATTTAGTTCATCACGTGACGATGCGGCGATACGCACGAACCGTGACGATATAGTAGATCAGATAGACGATCGTATAACAAACAATCGCAAGTAATGTCGGTCGAACGATGTTGTAATTCAACAGTTTCTGCAAGACTTGCATCGCAACTAAACTATGAACGAGTCCGAGCACGTACGGTAAGGAGAAGACGAATCCGACAAGGCGACGGATGATGCCCGTCTGTTCTTTCTCATCGACACCGATTTTCTGGATGATGGCAAACCGTTGTTTCGATTCTTCTGCTTCCGCGAGCATCTTGAAGTAGATGATTGAACCCGTCGCAAGCAAGAAGACGAGACCGAGGAAGCCGGCAGCAAACGCGAGTAAGCCGGTCGTTGCCGTCGTCATCGCATAGACAGGATAGTACGCCGCCATCTCCGTATCCGCTTGTTTTCCATATAGTTGTGTCAACTGTTTCATCAATCCATCGTCATGACGTTCATCCGAGAACTGATAATTCGTCAGCGTGAAGCCTTTTTCCGGCATCTTCGCGAACGTATCATCGTTTACGACGAAGGCGAGCCGCTGTTTCTCATAAAGTTGAGCGATCGGTAGATTCGTCGCAGCGGTGATGCGAAAGGACTCATGAACGTCCTTGATTTCAACACCGACCGGCGATTTGACTTTCATCTTCAACAAATCATTTTTTTTGAATGTCTCAAGGACGATCGCTTCGCCTTGTTTCGGTTCTTTGATGACCGTTTTCCCGTTCGCTTTCGCGAGCTTGACGTAGTCCGAATAGTTGACGTAGCTGAATTGTCCCGGCTGGTCTTCATACGCATACGTCGCGTAGTAGCGTGTGAACGTCAGCGGGTTCGGCAGATCGGTCATCTGATGATCGACGTTCTTGACGTTAACCATCGTCCGGCTGTCGATCTTTTGGTCAGACTTTGCAATCAGCTGTTCCGCTTCTGCTTGTTTACTCGCAATCGATAGACTGTACGGAACTTGTTCCTCGACGGTCTGATCGATGAAATAATAAATCGATGTCGCTGTACCGACCGTCGTCAATGTGACGGCAGTGATGACCGTGATCGTCGACAGCATGACGGCATTCGATTTGATTCGTGACAACAATTGCCCGTGCAAAATCAAATTCGTTCCTTTGAAGTGCCGCGCTTGATTACTTAAGACGCGCAATAAGAAGATCGTAAAGTAACTCATCGTTCCGAACGTCCCAATAATGACGCAGAGCATCAAGAGTGGGGCAACAATCGTAAAGTGATCCATCAACGGTTGTCCCGTTAAATAATAACCGACACCGATCAAGATGACGGAAAGGACAGCTAAGATCGGATGGACTTTCGGAAGCGATTCCGCTTGTTGTTCTGCCTTGAACAGTTCGATCAATGTAAAACGATAAATCGTCCGAGCAGAACGTAAAGCGATGATCAGAAAGATTAAAAGGAAAACACCGATCGTCTGCAGGACGGAAGCTCCGCTGATCGTAAAGGTCGCATCGACTTGCATCGCCATGACGGAAGCGAGCAACTGTACGAAGTATTTCGAAGCGACGGTACCAATCGCAATTCCGAGAATCAGACCAATCACCCCGTACCCCATCGTCTCAAGGAAGATCAGGCGGGCAATTTGCCCCCGCTCTAGACCAAGCAATGCATAAAGTCCGATTTCCTTCTTACGACGACGTAAGAAGAAGTCACTTGAATACCAGATGAAGATGGCGGAGAAAAGCGCTAGAATGACACTTGCTCCCGTAAAGACCGTTCCCAGTTTCCCGTACAATTCGTTCGCCTGAAGCATCGCTTCATTCGATCGAATCGCGAGAAACGTATAGTAAATCAGAATCGCAAACGTGACGGCACCGAGGTACATCACGTTTTGACGGATGTTCTTCAAATTTTGAAACGCCAGTTTAGACAAGCTCACGGACGGCACCTCCGAGTTCACGCTGGACTTCCATGATCTGTTCGAAGAATTCCTTCTGCGAACCGAAGCGATGGACTTCCTTGAACAGCTCTCCATCCTTGACGAACAGAATCCGTTCCGCATAAGACGCCGTCATCGGATCATGCGTTACCATTAAAATCGTCGCGCCTTCGTCGTTGAGCGACTGCATCGCTTCGAGTAACCCTGTCGCTGACTTCGAGTCAAGCGCACCGGTTGGCTCGTCGGCTAAAATGAGTGACGGATCATGAATGATCGCACGAGCAGCAGCCGTCCGTTGTTTTTGTCCACCCGATAGTTCGACTGGGCGTTTATCGAGTAAGTCGTGGATACCAAGTTGACGCGCCACACGATCGACACGTTCCAAGATCATTTTTTTATCGACGTTCGCGAGTGAGAGTGGTAAGGCGATGTTTTCCCGAACCGTCATCGTATCGAGGAGATTGAAGTCCTGGAAGATGAAGCCGAGTTGTTCCCGACGGAAACGTGCTAATTGTTTTTCCTTCATCGCCGTCACGTCTGCTCCATTGATTAGAATCGAGCCATCCGTCGGCTGATCGATCGTCGACAGTAAGTTAAGCAACGTCGATTTCCCGGCACCGGATGGTCCCATGATGCTGACGAACTCTCCTTCATGGACGCTGAGCGTCGTCGGACGCAGTGCTTCGTGGCGCGCTGTTTTCGTTTGATACGTTTTTGAAATCTGTTCTGCTTGTAAGATTGCTTTCATCTGTATTGCCTCCTGTGTTTGATTCGTTACACTCAGTCTAGTCCTTCCATGCTTTTCTCAAAATGGACTTTGCTTTCACTTCTCTTACAAAACGGTAAGACACGGGAGGAGACGACAAAAAAGCCCCCATCCGCAAGGAATGGAGGCGTGTCGTATCTTATTTATGTGTTGCTTTGAAGAGCTCTGTGTCGCCTGCGACAACAGAAGTTCCTTCAGCTGGTACAGCTGAAAGCGTGAATTGATCGTGGTTCGTCACGATGATCGGTGTGATCGTCGATGGTGCGTTCGCACGGATGTAGTCAAGGTCGAACTCGACGAGGACGTCTCCTGCTTTGACTTTGTCACCTGACTGGACGTGAGCCGTGAAGCCTTCACCTTTAAGGTTAACTGTATCAAGACCAACGTGGATCAACAGTTCAAGACCATCTTCACCTTTTAGACCGATTGCGTGTTTTGTTGGGAAGATCGTTTCAACCGTTGCGTTGATCGGCGAGACGACTTTACCTTCAGTTGGTTCGATCGCGACACCGTCGCCCATCATTTTTTGAGAGAAAACTTGATCGGGTACGTTCTCGATGTTGACGATTTTACCTGTAAGTGCAGAAGCGATTTTTGCGTTTCCTGCGTCGTTACCACCAAACAATTTTTTTAAGAATCCCATGATACTATCCCTCTACTTTCTCGATCGTTTTTCTTCCGAATGGAAGTTTCGATTTTTTATAGGAGTAAGCTGTCAGACAGCTCGCTCACGTTCTCACAAAAAGCATACGTTTGTCCCTCTGGTTTTGCAAGTATTTTTGTGTGATAATAGTTAGAAATCATAAGGAGGCGCTTACATGTTACCATTTTCAGAAATTACATATGTCCGTCCTGACCTTGCCTTGCTTGAAACATCAATGAATCAAGCGATCGCTCGACTGACGGAAGCCACACAGGTAGATGAAGCAAACGCAGCCATCACTGAGATTAATACCCTCAGAAATCAATTTGAAACGGCAAGCCAGCTCGTCGAGATCCGTCACACGATCGATACACGCGATACGTTCTATGAGACGGAACAAGGATTCTTTGATGAAGCGAGTGCGATCTATCAAGGATATGTCTCAAGCTATTATCAAGCGTTGACGACGCACCCACTCCGCAGTGAACTCGAACAGACGCAAGGCAAACAGTTATTCCTGATTGCGGAAGCGAGTCTGAAGACGTTCTCAGAAGAAATCATTCCAAAACTCCAAGAAGAGAACCGTCTCTCGAGTGAATATACGAAACTGATGTCTTCTGCTCAAATCGAGTTCGATGGCAAGACGTTGAACTTATCGCAGTTCGGTCCCTATCTTCAATCACCTGATCGCGATGTCCGTAAAGCAGCTTCAGAGGCACGCTATGGCTACTTAAACGAGCATGGTGAAGCAATCGATACGATCTACGACAAACTCGTTCGCATCCGGACCGAGATCGCGAAGACACTCGGCTTCCCATCGTTCGTCGAGCTCGGATACGCACGGATGCTCCGCGTCGATTATAACCAATCGATGGTCGAACAGTACCGCGAACAAATCCGTGAGACGATCGTTCCGCTCGCGACACAACTTAAAGAACGCCAGCAACGACGCATCGGTGTCGATCACTTGTACTACTACGATGAAGGATTTGCCTTCAAGTCTGGTAACGCGACACCTAAAGGCGAAGAGTCGTTCATCATTGAAGGCGGCAAAAAGATGTACGCAGAGATGTCGCCGGAGACGAACGAGTTCTTCAACTACATGCTCGACCGGGAAGCACTCGATTTAACAGCGAAGCCTGGGAAAGCCGGCGGTGGGTATTGTACCTACATCGCAGACGAAAAACTCCCGTTCATCTTCTCGAACTTCAATGGAACGGCAGGCGACATCGATGTCCTGACTCACGAAGTCGGTCATGCATTCCAAGTCTATGAGAGCCGTCACCTGACAGCTCCAGAGAGTGCTTTCCCGACGTATGAAGCGTGTGAGATTCACTCGATGTCGATGGAATTCTTCGCTTATCCGTGGATGGAAGAGTTCTTCGGTGAAGAGACAGCGAAATACAAGTTCAATCACCTCGCAGGAAGCGTTACATTCCTTCCGTACGGCGTTGCGATTGACGAGTTCCAACACGTCATCTACAACCAACCGGAATTGACACCAGCTGAGCGTCGCGAAGCATGGCGGACGATCGAGAAGAAATACCTGCCGCATCGTGATTACGAAGCGAACGATTATCTCGATTCAGGTGCATGGTGGCATCAGCAAGGACACGTCTTTGGCAGTCCGTTCTACTATATCGATTACACGCTCGCTCAAGTCTGTGCCTTCCAGTTCTATGCTTGGATGGAACAAGACCGGGAAGCGGCTTGGAAGTCGTATCTCGATCTCTGTCGTGCCGGTGGATCGGAAAGCTTCCTTACGCTCGTCGAACGTGCTGGATTGAAGTCTCCGTTCGCTCCAGGTACGGTCGAGGCAGCAGTCGCACCGGTCAAAGCGTATCTTGAACAAGCAGACGATCTCGTGCTCGATCGCGTTTAATTCTTCGCGTGCAAGGTCGTACTGACTAAAAGTCAGAACATCTCGAGCAACATCAATAAAAGAAGAGGCATTTTCCAGAATATCATCTGGAAAATGCCTCTTCTTTTTTGCTACATGATTATAGAACGTATCTGTTCATCCTTGACTCCTACAGGAAAAGAAAGCATGACTTCCGCTTTCGTCAGGGTTAGGTAAGCAGCGGCACACCGCATGAAGTGCGTAGTGCCGCTGCTTACCTCCCGCCTGTGGAAAGCAAGGATGACAAAAACGTTCATAAAACGACGACAGGACTCATGTCATTCAGATAAAAGCTTTTCATGGTACTTCCCGTACCAGACCCGAAACTCGTCAGCTGGAATCGGTCTTGAATAATAGAATCCTTGCGCATACTCACAGTCAAGCACTCGCAAATGATCGGCTTGTTCAAGTTCTTCGATGCCTTCAGCGACGACATCATACTTCAACGTATGAGCAAGCTTGATGATCGTCTCGATAAGCGGTGCGTTTGAACACGCATCCGGACCACTGATGAACGAACGATCAATTTTCAGCCGCTGGATCGGTAATCGACTTAAGTACGACAAGGAAGAATACCCCGTACCAAAGTCGTCGATCGCAAGACGATATCCCATCTGGTGTAACGTCTGTAAAGCATCAAATACGCGTGTATCTGAAAAGACACCAAACGATTCCGTGATCTCAAGTTCCATCCGTTGTTCAATCCCTGGATGAATCTCTCGGACATCGGTCAGATAATCAACGATCCGACCGGAGACGAGTTCTTTGACGGATAAGTTCGCGGAAACACGCAGTACTCCGAGTTCCGTATCCTTCCACTCTTCGACTTGTCGGACCGTCTCGGCAACGACCCACATCCCGATTTCTTCAATCAACATCGATCGTTCAGCAATCGGAATGAAGATTGCCGGACTAATCATTCCCCGTTCAGGATGGAACCAGCGCAAGAGTGCTTCACAGCCATCGACCTGACCTGTCGCGAGATTAATCTGTGGTTGATAGAACAATTGTAGCTCGTTCTTCTCGATCGCTTCTCGTAATTCCGCTTCGAGGGCGACCGATTCAAGATACTCCGCACTCATCCAGGACTCGAACCAGACCGGTCCACCCTCTGTTTGTTGTTTCGCATGCTGCATCGCGATGTCGACTGAGGATAATAAGGAGGTGACGGCCACCGCATCATCCGGGTAGCGGACCATGCTCATACTGATGCTGACATTGACGTATTCTCCGTTGATCTCATAGACATGTTCGATGACCTGCTTTAACTTCTGGTAATCGACGATATCCTGTTGTGCGACCAGCACGGCGAATTCATCTCCACCAATCCGCGCCGCTTGTCCGGTTCCGATGAAATGATGCTTGAGGCGATTTGCGAGATCTTTTAGAATCTGATCTCCCGCCCCATGTCCGTAGATGTCATTGATTCGTCGGAATTGCCGGACGCTGATCGTGACGAGTTCTCCCGGTTGAGGTGCTTTTAGGGCATCTGCCATCTTTTGCTCGAAACCATTCCGGTTCAACAAGCCCGTCAACATATCGAAGAGTGCGAGTTGTGTGATCCGTTCTTCCCGTCGGAACTGATCCGTCTCATCATGACAGGATAAGTAGAGGGCAACACCTGTATCGTCCTCTTTATTGGCGACATGGATGATATTGACGAACATGTTCAAAATCTTTTCATCAAAGAGCATCTTACAACGAATCGTCTGACTCTGCCCTTCCAGCGATCTTCTCAACGCTCGGCGCATCCGATTCAAATCAGCCGGATGAATCAGTTCTTCAATCGTCCACCCCGCTGTCGCGTTCGTTAATTGTCGAAAACGTTCATTTCCGTTCACGATCGTGTAATCCGATGACATCGCAAGGATCGGATCGGTATTTTGGGAAAAGAGCGATTCGATTTCCGCTTTTTTCTGTTTGATTTCTTTCGTCTTCGCGTCATTGTAATCGAGCAACCCGGCGATGATGGCTGTCATCGTCCGAAAAGCTTGGACGACGGGCTGGAAATCATTTCGCGCCGGTACGTGATAACCGGATTGTCGGCGGTCTTCCGCGAAGGTATTCGCTTCTCCCTTCAATAAAGAAAGATCTTGGCGAAACGCGCGTAATAACGATAAGGTCAACATCAACAACCCAAGAATCAAGACACCGGTTGCGCCAAACAGAAGCCAGGCATTACGAATGATTTGATTACCTCGATCTTGCATTTCTTGCGCGACTTGCTTAAGTTCTTGATCGTATAGACGATACATACTGGATTCATATTGTTCGGCTTGATTTGCTAACGCAACGTACGTCGAATCTTTCGGAGCACGTAATAGATCATCGAGCGTTTGTGTGTAGGCATCCATCTGTTCCCGCATGATTGCGATATCCTGACGTCCTGCGTCATT
The DNA here is from genome assembly GCF_018618955.1 of Exiguobacterium sp. s191. Classification (NCBI taxonomy): domain Bacteria; kingdom Bacillati; phylum Bacillota; class Bacilli; order Caryophanales; genus Exiguobacterium; species Exiguobacterium sp. s191. The sequence continues at coordinate 1,918,880 of NZ_JACSNC010000001.1, forward strand.
TTGAAGCGGAATCACGTCATACAAGGATTTGATGAGCGAGTCTTGTCGCAAAGGTAAATCAATCCGCATCTGTTGAATCCGTAACTGATCAATGGAACTAGGTTCTTCTTTTTGTCGAGCATTCTTCAAGATTTCAGCGGATTTACCCAGTTGTTCTTCCATTAAAATCAGATTGGAGAACACATTATAATAAGACCCTGTTTCTTTACTCAGCACGAGCTGATTGAATATGATTTCACTTTTGAAGTTCGTCATCGTCGTGAAAAAACGATGATTCGATTCGTATCCTTGGCGTTGTAGTTTTTTGATTTCTGTCAGGACTTCTTCGCGTGTCGACTCGGTCGCTTTCATATCCGGAAGCCGGTCCGTCAATTGTTCAAGCGATCGATTCGCCCGCTCTGAAGCTTGCGTCAAATCGGCATCGTCATTCAAAGACGATAGATAGTAGCGCGTCACTTCCTGTTCGGCATGATTAAAAGGTGTCACTTCGGCAATCGTTTTCCCCGATGCCTTGAAGCGATACCCTTCATCTAACGTTTTCGTCAAATGCTGACACGCGACGATCAACGCTACCAGACCAATGATCGCAATCATCCATGAGAACGTTTTATAGTAGGAGCGTCTTCGAAAAGCTTCTACGATGAAGACTGGTGATAAACGTCGCAACACATCGTCCTCCCTAAATTGTCATTATGCTTCTATATCGTCGCCTCCTCCCATTTCGTGAAGTCGTTTTGGGTCAATAAAAAGCACTTCTTCCCACATTTCTGTGAAAATCAGTGCTTTTTTTACTAGTTTTATTCATTTTTAATAACTGACGTTCTCCCGCGCTACTTTTTTAGCAAAATAATCGATGATATCACGCCGTCGGATGATGCCGATAAAATGTTTGCCATCATCAATGACGGGCACGAAGTTTTGATCCGTAATGACTTCAATCATCTCTTCCATCTGCGCTGTAATTGAAACTGGTTTATAACGGACACGTTGTTTAATATCAGTTAATCGTGTCTGTAAAACGTGGTCGTAATCAGCATGCTCGAGATTTGCTTCGAGTGCCCACAAGATATCGCCTTCTGTCAGCGTTCCTGCGTATTTCCCTTTACTGTCAACGAGTGGGACCGACGTAAAACGATGATGTTTCATCTTTTCTAGTGCTTGTCTGACCGTTGACTCAGGATCTAAATATTTCACCTCATCTTTAGGTAATAAGAAAAAAGCAATATTCATTTCTGTTCCTCCCTAGCCACTCTGTGACACCCTTTTCATTTTATCATGAACCCCGCGTTGATTCATTTCTCAAATGATGAAAATCTCTACATAATTCTTTCATATTTAGTTATACTATATTCCAATATTCCAAGTAGACATGAAAACTGACCAGTGACGTTTAGGCACTGATCCAACGAATGAAAGAAACCTCTGACACCGTAAAAACGATTTTCGCTTTGACGAATGAACTCATTGCAGAAATCATCTGTCCAAAACAATCATTTTTGCCTAAAGAAGCAACTAACACATTACTGGATGTTGAACGACACGATTCAGATTCAAAAGACTCCTCAGTTCCATCCGATCGACTTGATAGTGAAGCCTTTTTCGGAAGGCTTCGTTTTTTCTTGGTTCGTTCTCGACTATCCGCGAAAGAGGACATACACTAGAAGCAATCCACTTTATTTCGAAAGGAGTCGTGTCATGAATCGCTTGTCGACATCCGACTTGACGCAAATCGCAGAGCACCTTTACGGAATGACCGGTTTTTTCGTCACGTACCGAGATCGTAATGGTACTCCGCTTGCACTACGTCCAGAAGCTCCACCTCATCCGGGAACCTTGCCGATTGAGAATGAATGGCCCGTTCTTAAAAAGACTCCTTTACTCTATACCCTGAAAGATGGTACAGCCTACCTCTTTTTGGACGTTCCGGAACAAGGTATGTATCGAATTGGTCCTGTTTTATTACAATCCGCTCTCTTTCGGGCGCATATCCAAGATGAAGCCTATCACCAGTTTTATAAGGTCTTGCCGCGTACGACGGAGAACCGATTGATTGACTGTGCTCACCTGATGTATCGCTTGTTGCACGGGGAACCATTGCCGAAGCGAGAAATCGAACAACTGTCTGATATTCAGGAAGCTGAAATCCCACTCGTTGCGGATGCACCGTCCCATACAGGGGTGACCGCATACCGAAAAGCATGGCAACGGGAGCAGCAAATCATCGACTGGATCGCAACGGGTCAAAGCGAGCGACTCGCAACGACTTATTCGTTACCTGCCTATGGTGAATTCGGCACACTCGCACGGCATCAACCGTTACGTGCAGAAAAGAACCTGTTGCTCGGAACCGTCCTATTGAGCGCACGCGCTGCGATTCGCGGTGGACTAGAACCGGACGAAGCGTTCTCCCTAAGCGACCGGATGATTGAGACGATCGAAGCAGCGACGAGCATCGCCGAACTCCGGAATCGTCATGTCCGAATTACAGTTTCGTTCGCAGAAGCCGTCAAGGAACTCCAAGCGCTGCGGCACTCGCCTCATGTACTCGCTGCGATTCGCTATATTCAACAACACCTGTATGAACCGTTGTCCGTCTCATCAATCAGCCAAGCCATTCATGTCTCGTCCAATTACTTGTCCGTTCTGTTTAAGGATGAGACCGGTCTGCCACTCGCCCGGTATGTCATCCGGGAACGCATTCGGGAAGCGAAGCGTCTCTTACGCTCGTCCGACGACTCGTTGCTGACGATCTCAAATAAGTTGCACTTCTCAAGCCAAAGTCATTTCAGTCAAGCCTTCAAACAGACGACTGGCGAGACACCGACACATTACCGGCAACGAAGTGAATTTTAAGAGAGTCGTGCCTTTTTTTCGTTTTGTGATATCCTATTCAACAGGAACTATTTTCGTGAATCCGTTTTTGACGGATTCTTTCATCAAAAAGGAGAATCAACATGAACTCAATTAGTGTCATCATTCCTGTCTATCAAACTGAATCACAAACGAAGGCAGCCATTCAATCCGTTCTCGACCAGAAGGTGTCGATCCCGGTGGAAATCGTCGTCGTCTTTGACGGACCAAGCACATACATCGATGAGCTCCGTTCTCTCTATCCGACATGTACGATCGTGGAACAGGCGCATCAAGGAACTTACGCAGCACGTCGACGTGGTCTTGAAGTCGCAACAGGTGACTACGTTACCTTCCTCGATAGTGATGATATCCTCGCACCACGTGCACTCTATACGTATATCAAAGCCTATGAGAAATCACGCGGTGAAGTCATCATCGGTAAGGTCTCACCTGTCTACAACAAGAAAAAATGGCTCATGCCGATCGATGATGATCGTTATTTCTTCTATACTCGTACGAAGTTCAATTCGCGTCATTTGACGACGATTCACGGCTGGATGATTAAAAAGGACTTGCTCAATGATCTACCTGTTCTTGAGACACGATGGTTCGCCGATACGATTATCGCCCATACCATCATTTCGAAACTGACGAACCTGACATCGGTCAGTTATGTCGTCTATGGTCGAAACTCACGTAGTACGCCACTTGAAGGACAATCACTCTACCAAGCGCGTGATATCACGACATTATCCGATATCTCACGGATCTACGGTATGTTATCTGCCCATACGAAGGATAACGACGTTCAAAAATTCTTAAATACGTGGTACAAACGTTTCATCTCAAAACGTGGTCGAGCATTGCTTGAGCGCAGTACATCAAAAAGCCAGCAGACCGACGTCTTCCGTCATGTCGCTTACGACTTGAGACGGGCGAAGACACAAAGCAAGTATCTGCAGGCATGGTCGACGGGTTCGTATATCATGTTCCGTTCATATATCACTGCTGTTAAGACAAAGCAGACATTACGGACGGCACGACGTAAAAAAATCAAGAACGGTCTCATGCTCTATCGTCTGTTCCAAAAGATGCCGGTTAAAGAGAACCTTGTCTTATTCGAGAGTTTCCTTGGACGAAGCTATTCCGATAATCCGAAGGCCCTTTATCTGAAATTAAAAGAACAACGCCCTGAACTTGAGCTCGTCTGGATTTTCGCGAATGAGCCTTCAGATGACGTCAAGGAAGCTTGCCCAAACTGGGTGCTCAAAAACAGCTTCGCGTATTACCAAGCGATGGCACGTGCGAAGTACTGGATTTTCAATACACGTCAACCGCTCAGCTTAACGAAACGCGAAGAAACGATCTACCTTCAAACATGGCACGGCACACCATTAAAACGACTAGGTCTCGATATGGAAGAAGTCCACATGGCAGGAACGAACGCGACGCGCTACAAACGGAACTTCTACAATCAAGCACAGGAATGGAATTACTTGATTTCTCCGAATGCCTATTCGAGCGAAATCTTCAAGAGTGCGTTCGGGTTCCAAAACACGATGCTTGAGACAGGTTATCCGCGAAACGATCTCTTGTATGCGGACGATCAAGCTGGTCTCATCAGTGAAATCAAAGCACGTCTTGATATCCCAGCTGATAAGAAAGTCGTCTTGTACGCACCGACATGGCGAGATGACGAGTTCATCGCGCGCGGAAAATACCGCTTCGATCTCCAACTCGACTTGAATGAGATGCAGGCCCGACTCGGTGACGATTATGTCGTCTTGCTCCGGATGCATTACTTGATTGCGCAAAACATGGATATCAGTGGACACGAAGGCTTCGCCTACGACGTCTCTTCGTATGGCGATATCGCAGAGTTGTATTTGATCAGTGACGTCTTGATCACTGACTACTCGTCTGTCTTCTTCGATTACGCCCACTTACAACGTCCGATGATCTTCTTTACGTACGACCTGGAGAAATATGCGTCGACGTTACGTGGATTCTATTTCGATTTCGAAGAAGTCGTTCCAGGACCACTCTTGAAGGAAACGGATCAAGTCATCGATTATATCGAACAGATCGATACGAAATCCGTCGCTTACCAAGAAAAATACGATCGCTTCCTCGAGCGATTCTGTAGTTTGGATGACGGTACGGCAAGTGAACGTGTTCTTGCTGAGTTGTTCCCGAATGCAAGCTCAGCAGATGCTGAAGATGCTGAATAAGGAGACACAATGAAAAAGGAGAAAGATGCGCTTTTGCGCTCTTTCTCCTTTTTCGTATCATCGTCTACGATACGGTGCAATCCGCTCTTCAAATTCAGGGTGAACGAAATTAGGGCGTAACGATAAGACGACCTCACCGAGGAGATGTTCTACCACGTCGTCCCATCGTTCGACGATCTCAGAAGAGGTCTTCGCAGATACATCCCCCTCTTCGAGTAATGCTGTCTCATCCGTCGTTCTCATGAAGACCCACGTATCATCAGATCGTTTGCGCCCCATCAGGGTGATACGTCCACCTTCCATCCGGTATAGAAGGATTCGCTCCCATTGACGCTTCCGACTCGGTACCATGACTTCACGATGTCGCGCGATGATTTGCTCTTTGATCGTTTCCCGGCTAGCAACGAGATTCGGACACAGATGATAAAAATCATCTGTTCGTGGATGCTTGATACCAAAGTGAGGAATACCCGACGCTTCAAGACGCTTCAACCATTCTTCTTTCGCTTGTCGCAGATGTGTCCAGCGAACAAGATGACTTCGGACGCCCCATCCCGTGATCACGAAAGGATGTCGACGCAATTCTTCGACTGACGCAAACAACGTCTGCTTTTCAAAAGAGGTTTCCTGACAGAGTTCTTCGAAACGATTGATCGATGTGACATCATTGCCATGTTGCATCGGGAATAGATTGTATAGATGAAAGCGTCCCGATAAGGCTTGTCCTTCGTAGATACCTTCTACGATCCGGATGATTTGTCGCATCGTCTCATCCAATCGACCAATTTGACCCGTCGCTTGTCCTGCCGTATCAAGTTGCTGACGTAATGTAGGATCCACCGTCGCAGAACCTGGATTCAACATCAGGCACGCACCGAGAGACGTCTCACTCTCACCCCACTGGATATATGTATGATAGCGATACAATACGTCTTGCTCTAGCCGGAATGTCGCATACACTTGAACATCGTTAGTCGTCATCATGAACCCTCCTATACTTTTATATATAACTTGATTATTTTACCATATAGAGGTTCTTATTTACTTTTGTTTATACATCAGGTCAATCAAAAAATGAAGCTGACCCACAAGTCATTCTCTACAAAGATAAGGGTGGCAGAATGATGATCTGCCACCCTTATCTCGTAATAAAAAGAATGACGCGTCACACGCCACTCCTACAGGAAAAGCGCATTTATGCGCTGTCAGAGACGAACAAGACCCGCTTTCCTGCTCAAATGAAGCAGGAAAACTGGCTTGTGTCTCGCCTGAGGAAAGGGCGTGAAAAGACGCGTCATTCTTTTTTAAGTCAGTCATATGAACGTTTTAGTTACGGACGAACAAGGCAACGCTCTCGACGTGTGTCGTATGTGGGAACATATCGACCGGCGTCACTTCGACGAGTGTATAACCGAGCTCTGTCAACAACTTCGCGTCACGCGCTTGAGTCGACGCGTTACATGAGACGTAGACAATCCGCTTCGGTGCAACATCCGCAGCAGCACGCAAGAATTCTTCGTCACAGCCTTTACGTGGTGGGTCGACGACGATGACGTCCGGTTGAATACCGGCTTTAACGAGATCCGGCATGACCTTCTCAGCTGCACCGTACTCGAATGTCACGTTCTCGATCCCGTTCGCTTGTGCGTTCCGGCGTGCATCATCGATTGCTTGCGGTACGATTTCGATGCCGTAGACGTGCTTCGCTTGTTTAGCGAGTGACAAGGAAATCGAACCGATACCACAGTAAGCATCAACGACTGTCTCATCGCCTGTCAACTGAGCGTACTCGAGCGCTTTCGCGTAGAGTTTCTCTGTTTGCAACGGGTTGACTTGGAAGAACGAATGCGGTGAGATCTCATACGTCAATCCAGCGATTTGATCGCGGATGACGGACGGTCCGTACAAGACGACGTTCTTTTTCCCGAGAATGACGTTCGTATCATCCGGGTTGATGTTGTGCTGGATCGAAGTGACGTTTGGTAACGCCTTTAAGATTCCTTCAACGATCTTATCGATACCACGAAGTTGTTTGACCTTCGTGACAAGCACGACCATCAACTCGTTCGTGTGATAACCATGACGTGCCATGATATGACGGATGACGCCTGCTTTTTTCTTCTCGTCGTACGCTGGGACTTTTAAGTCAGCAAGGACTTTACGAACCGCTTGGACGGCTTCGTCGTTTTCTTTGTTTTGGATTAAGCAGTAGTCCATATCGATGATCCGGTGACTCCGTTTTTGATAGAAACCAGCCATCAATTTGTTCGATTGGAAGGCAACCGGTACTTGCGCCTTATTGCGGTAACCCCACGGATCTTCCATCCCGATCGTCTCGTGAACGGGAATTTCAAGACCTGCTAGGCGCGCGAAAGCGTCACGGACACGGTTGTGCTTGAACTTGAGTTCTGCATCGTATGACAAGTGTTGCAATTGGCAACCGCCACACTGGTTGTAAACCGGACAAGGTGGCTCGACACGATCGACACTCTTCGTCTTTTGACGGATGATACGACCGAACCCGTAAGACTTCGTCGTTTTCGTGATTTTGATCTTGACCTGCTCCGTCGGCAATGCGCCCGGGATGAAGACCGTATATCCATCGATGCGCGCGACCCCTGATCCTTCATGCGTCAGGTCGACGATCTCGACGACGTGTTCATCGTTCTTTTGTACTGGAATCATGAATATCCTCCTTAAAAACCTCGCTTCACGCGAGGTTCGTTTCTGCTTCTTGTAGTTGTGTATTGATTTGTTCCATCTCTTCGATCCGGAACTTTGGTGTCATGACTTCGAAATGAGAGCGAAGATTCGTCATCTCGCCTTCGCAAATGCCGCCAAACTCACCATCGATGTTCAAGCTCATCTCTGATGTATTCTTCATGCGGACGAATGAGGTCGTGACATGCTCGATGCAAGGGTCCGAGAAATGATCCCCTTTTAAGGCAAGACGCATGACACGAATCAGTTCGACGAGGTTACATTTCTTGAGAATGAAGAGATCGAACCGACCGTCATTGAGTGACGCGTTCGGTGACAATTTCTCGAATCCGCCGACAGAGTTCGTATTGGATGTCAAGAACAGCATGACTTCTCCTTTGAATATACCCTTTTCATGCTCCAGTTCGACATATGTCGGTCGGATTTGCGGAAGTTTCTCCATCCCTTTGACGTAGTACGCGAGCTGTCCGAGTGCCGTCTTCAGCTTCGAAGGCACTTCGTACGACAGTTCTGTCATGATGCCACCACCAGCGATGTTGATGAAGTAATGGACGCCTGCCGATCCTTCAATCTTACCGATATCGACCGGCATCGTATGTCCTGTGCAAATGACATCCATCGCCCCTTCGATCGTCAATGGAATACGCATCGCCCGACCAAAGTCATTCGTCGTTCCAACAGGTAATACACCAAGCTTCGGACGTTTGTTGTAGGCAGCCATTCCGCTGATCACTTCGTTCAACGTACCATCGCCGCCTGCTGCGACGACGAGATCAAATTCTGCTTCGCATGCTCGTGCTGCTTCATACGTTGCATCGCCGACCGCTTTCGTCGAGTAGACAGATGTCTCATAACCCGCTGCTTCGAGTCGGTCGAGGATATACGGTAAATTTCGTTTAACCATCTCTTTCCCGGAAGTCGGGTTATAAATCACGCGCGCTCTAGGTCTCATAAGATTTTCTCCTTTTTGACTCAACCGTTCATTTGATACATAACTGTTTTATTTTACATGAACTCTCGAGACATTACAAAGCCAAAAAAGACAGCGTCCGTTTCCTCGCAGAAGTAAAGGAGGAACGGACGCTGTTCAATCAGCTACTTATTTTAATTTTTCAAGCTCTTCATAGAAGAGTTGATCCAGGAGGGCAGGGTTCGCCATTCCTTTTGTTTTCTTCATGATTTGACCGATGACGAAGCCTTTCTTCCGGTCACGTCCACCGAGTAATTCCTCGACGACGGCTGGGTTCGCTTCGAACATCTCGACGATGAGACCACGTAGCAATCCTTCGTCTGAAATTTGTGCAAGACCGTTTGCTTCGACGTATGCACGTGGCTCGACACCTTCTTCGATGACGGCTGTGAAGACTTGTTTGGCGATTTTCGAAGAAATCGTGCCACTTGCGATCAAGTCGATCATCTCTGCCAGACGAGCTGGTGTCATCTTGACTGTTTCGAACGTTTCCGTCGATTTATTCAAGTGACCTTGGATCTCACCGATCGTCCAGTTGGCTGCTGCTTTTGGCTCTGCGCCTGCTGCGAGAGTCGCTTCGAAGTACTCTGCCATCTCACGTGTAACTGTCAATTGCTTCGCATCATACGCCGAAAGACCGAGTTCTTCTTGGTAACGAACGCGACGTGCATCTGGAAGTTCCGGGATACCGGCACGAATCGCTTCTTTCCAATCGTGATCAAGTACGAGCTTGACGAGGTCAGGCTCTGGGAAGTAACGGTAATCCGACGCCCCTTCTTTGACACGCATGAGGACGGTTTGTTTTTTCGTCTCATCGAAGCGAAGTGTTTCTTGACGCATCACACCACCTGCAAGCAACAACTTACGGTGACGATCTTCTTCGAACTCAAGACCTTTTAAGACGTTTCCGAATGAGTTCAAGTTTTTAAGTTCTGTTTTCGTACCGAACTTCTCTTGTCCGTATGGGCGGACGGAGATATTACAGTCACAACGAAGTGATCCTTCTTCCATCTTGACGTCCGAGACGCCTGCATATTGCAAGACTTCCTTGAGACGTTCGAGGTAGGCGACTGCATCTTTTGGTGAACGCATGTCCGCTTCACTGACGATCTCGATGAGCGGTGCACCTGTCCGGTTGAAGTCGACGACTGAGTGATTCGCACCCGTGTGGTTCATCTTACCAGCATCTTCTTCCAGATGGACACGTTCGATTCGGAAGCGTTTCGTTTCGCCATCAACTTCCGCATCAATGTAGCCATCGAAGCCAATCGGTTGATCGAACTGTGAGATTTGATACGCTTTTGGCGTATCTGGGTAGAAATAGTTCTTTCGGTCGAATTTCGTTTGATCGGCAACTTGGCAGTTAAGTGCCATTGCTGCACGAACAGCGAGTTCAACGGCTTTTTCGTTGATTTTCGGCAAGACGCCCGGATGTCCAAGACAAATCGGACACGTTTTCGTGTTCGTCTCCGCGCCGTATTCCCGCGCACAACCACAGAACATCTTCGTGTTCGTGCTCAGTTCGGCGTGGACCTCGATCCCGATGATCGTTTCAAAGTTCATGATACATTCGCTCCTTATAACTTCGGAAGCGCGAATCCACCTGTCGCAAGCTCAAACGCATGCGCAGCGCGATAGATCGTCGCCTCATCGAAATGTTTTCCAATGATTTGTAAGCCGACCGGAAGACCGTCGACGAATCCAGCTGGAACCGAGATGGCTGGGACACCCGCTAAGTTGATTGGAATCGTCAAGATGTCATTCGCATACATCGTGACGGGATCATCCAGTTGTGCACCGAGTTCGAATGCTGGTGTCGGTGCTGTTGGTCCGATGATGACGTCATAGTTCGCAAGGACATCGTCGAAGTCTTTTTTGATCAACGTCCGAGCTTGTTGAGCTTTTTTATAGTAGGCATCGTAGTAACCTGAGCTGAGCGCGTACGTTCCGAGCATGATCCGGCGCTTGACTTCGTCTCCGAATCCTTGTGAACGGGAATACTTGAAGACATCTTCAAGTGCGTCCGCTTCCGCACGGACTCCGTAACGAATACCGTCAAAGCGTGCGAGGTTCGATGATGCTTCCGATGAAGCAAGTAAGTAGTACGTCGCAAGAGCATATTTCGAGTTCGGGAGTGACACCTCGTCGACTGTCGCACCGAGTGCTTCGAGTTTTTTGATTGCTTCACGGATGTTAGCTTTGACACCTTCACTGACACCTTCACCGAAGTATTCTTTCGGAACAGCAATCTTCAGACCTTTGATATCACCTGTCAACGCTTGTGTGTAATCCGTTGCTGCGACGTTCGCAGACGTCGAATCCATTTCACAGTGTCCTGCGATCGCGCTCAAGAGATACGCGTTGTCTTCGACTGTTCGTGTCAACGGACCGATTTGGTCAAGCGACGACGCGAACGCCACAAGACCGAAGCGTGAGACGAGACCGTATGTCGGTTTCAACCCGACGACACCACAATAGGCAGCCGGTTGACGAATCGAACCACCTGTATCCGAACCAAGGCTGAACAAGACTTCGCCTGCTGCGACAGCTGCTGCTGAACCACCTGAAGAACCACCTGGAACATGTTTCGTATTCCATGGGTTGCGAACCGGTTTGTACGCTGAGTTCTCGTTTGAAGAACCCATCGCGAACTCATCCATGTTCAATTTCCCGATCGTGATCGTCCCTGCTTCATGCAGACGCTCGACGACCGTCGCGTCATGCGCTGGTACGAAGTTCTCGAGGAATTTCGAACCACATGTCGTCGTCATCCCTTTCGTGACGATGTTATCCTTAACGCCTATTGGAAGACCAAACAATGGATTCGCTTCGTGTTTCGCGACATCATCCATTCGTTTTGCTTGCTCGAATGCTTCTTCGTTCAATGAAAGAAACGCACCGATTTTTCCATCGACGCGGTCGATTTGATCAAAGGATTCTTGGACGAGTTCAGAAACTTTGACTTCGCCATCCTGAATGAGTGTGTGTAGTGTTTTGACACCATGTTCAAAAAGTGACATCGGGTCATTTCCTCCTTATTCGAACACCGCTGGGACGCGGACTTGTCCGTCTTCCCAATCCGGTGCGAGTCGTTCTACTTCCGTACGAGGAAGTGATGGACGTACTTCGTCCTTACGTAGGACGTTCTTTAAATCGAGGACATGAGTCGTCGGTTCGACGCCTGTCGTATCGAGTTCATTTAATTGTTCAGCGAACCCAAGAATCTTCTCGAGTTGTCCTGTGAATTGTGCTACTTCTTCATCTGTCACGGCAAGGCGTGCCAAATGCGCCACGTGGCGGACTTGCTCCTCATTAATCTTTGCCATGTCATTCCACCTCCGGAACTTTTGCGATATATTTTACACTATTTCTAATCATAGCACTTTTCGTCCAGACAAAAAAGACGATGGTGCATCGGGGGGAGGTCCGCACCATCGTCCTATAGGGGTAGCAAAGCTTCCGGGCGGAAAGCTTCTAGTTATGAAATACCCGCTTTAAATCAGACGAAACAAAAATACTGAATATTCATACTAAGACATCGACGAGCAGATAGATATTGAAGACGATGACGATCGAGACGATCACCCATGCCAACGCGTTCATGAACCGACTGTTCCGATGTTCTCCCATGTACCGCTCACTCGCAGTCGCCCGAATCAAGGGAATCAGAGCGAACGGAATCCCGAACGATAAGGCGACCTGACTAAGGACAAGTGCTCGTGTCGGATCAAAACCGGAGAACAGTAACAAAATCGCCGGCAACATCGTCACGGTCCGTCGAACGAACAATGGCAGTTGAAGATGAAGAAAGCCGCGCATGATCGCGTCACCTGACATCGTCCCGACGCTTGAAGAAGCGAGACCCGAGACGAGTAAAGCAATCGCAAACAGATATGGTGCGCTACCACCGAGCGTGACATGAAGTCCCTCGTAGATCGCTTCAAGCGAACCCGCTTGATACGTCGTGCCGTAAAACACACTGGCAGCAATGACGAGCATCGCTCCATTGACCGCTCCGGCAATCAACATCGCTCCCCAAATATCGAAACGCTGAATCCGTAACATCGACAATTTATTTGCAACGTGCCCCATCCGTCGTTTCGTTAAATCGGAATGGAGATAGATCGCATGCGGCATGACGGTCGCTCCGAGCATCCCGGCAGCAAGGACGATGCTCGACGTACCTTCAAATCCCGGTAACAATCCTGCCGATAGATCACGAAAGACAGGATGAACTTCAAATACTTCAATCGCAAAAGCAGCGGCGATGATCAGGACAAGAACGGCGATGACTGCTTCAAAATGCCGGAGTCCCTTTTGCTCGAAGCCGAGGATGACGAAGGACAGTACAGCTGTTAAAAGGGCCGCCATCCGTAAATCGATTGCGAACAGTAAATGAAATCCGAGTGCGGCCCCGACGAACTCTGCGAGATCGGTTGCCATTGCGACGAGCTCCGCTTGTACCCAGTAGAAGAAGCGAGAGACCGGCGATAATTCCTCCCGGATGACTTCCGCTAAACTGAGATTACTGACGATTCCAAGCTTGGCTGATAGGAACTGAATGACGACGGCCATCAAGTTCGAGGCAACGATGACCCAAAGCAGCAAATAGCCATACTGAGCGCCTGCCGTCATATTCGTCGCGAAGTTTCCTGGATCGAGATATGCGACGGCAGCGACGAACGCTGGTCCGATATATGTCCGTTTTTTCGGTAAATCTTGTGTAAGTGGCTGTGTCGCCATCTCGTTCACCTCACTTTTTGTTTTCATTATACGCTCATTTTGCGTAAGCGCAACAAATATGCTTATGGTAAATAACAACGTATGAAGTGAATTAAAAAGGGATGTCTCCTGTAATCAGGAAACATCCCTTTTTGTTAATTAGACGATCTTCCGCTCAGGTTCTGCACCTTTTAGTTGCGCTTGTACCTGATCAAATTCGTCATAGATGGCTTGACTCGGTTCCTTCGTCACGAGACTACCGATGACGAGCGCGATCGTCGAAGCGATGAATGCTGGAATCATCTCATACATTTCTGAAATGTAGGATGGTAATCCGGCGACGTTCTGATTGATGAGAATCCATGCGATGACGACGACGGATCCTGTGATCATCGAAGCGAGTGCTCCGGTCTTGTTCATCCGGCGCCACAGTAAGCTGAACAGCACGACTGGTCCGAACGCTGAACCAAAACCAGCCCACGCATATCCAACGAGCGTCAGGATCGACTTCTGTGCGCCGAACGATAAGAGAATCGCGAGAACCGCTACGACGAGAACCATGACGCGACCCATGATCATCAGTTCGCGGTCTGAGGCACTGCGTTTAAAGAATCGATGATAGAAATCATTCGTCGCCGCACTCGAAGAGACGAGCAGTTGCGTCGAAATCGTCGACATGATCGCAGCGAGTAATGCTGCCAGCAATAGTCCCGTAATGAATCCTGGGAAGAGATCACGTGATAATTGAATGAAGACATTCTCTGGATTTTTTAGTCCAGCACTTTGTTGCGTGAAGTAAGCATAACCAATCAAACCTGTCACCATCGCACCAACGATCGAGAATGTCATCCAGATCATTCCGACGCGACGTGCTGACTTCATCTCGTGTAAGTTCCGAATCGCCATAAAACGAACGATGATATGCGGTTGACCGAAATACCCGAGTCCCCAGGCGAGGAGCGAGACGATACCAATCGTTGTCGTTCCTTTGAAGAGTTCCAGTTTCGAGCCATCCGTTGACCGGATCGTCTCGAGTGTATCGTTGATTCCACCACTTAAAGTCAGTGCAACAGCAGGTACGATCAACAACGCGATGACCATGATCATCCCTTGGACGACGTCCGTCCAACTGACGGCAAGGAAACCACCGAGGAAGACGTATGCGATGACGACGCCCGCTAGAATCCAAAGACCCGTCGTGTACTCGAGACCAAAGACCGCTTCGAACAAACGACCACCCGCGACAAAACCGCTTGATGCGTACATTATAAAGAATATTAAGATAACTCCAGCTGAAACAGTACGCAAGACGCCACTTTTATCGTGGAATCGTTTTTCAAAGTAATCGGGAATCGTGATCGCATCCCCTGCATGTGCCGTATACGCACGCAGACGCGGCGCGACGAGTAACCAGTTGGCATAAGCGCCAAGCAATAAACCAACGACGATCCATCCACTGGACAGACCAGTTGCATACATCGCACCCGGTAATCCCATCAACAGCCAGCCACTCATGTCACTTGCTCCAGCAGAGAGCGCCGTGACGACGGGACCAATCGTACGTCCCCCAAGCATGTAGTCATTCATGTTCTTCGTCCGATAATACGCAATGACGCCTAGTGCGACCATCAGTCCGAGATACAGCAAAATCGCAAACCACATTCCGTTCATCCTTGCTCCCCCTTTTTTTCGTGATATAAGAAAAACGGGCATGCAGGTCGCACACCCGTTTCATCTATTAAACACCATTTCAGAACATTTCTGAAGTTGTTTTTGCTTGAAGATGTAAAGTCAAGTAATCCGGTCCGCCTGCTTTCGAATCCGTTCCAGACATGTTGAATCCACCGAATGGTTGGTAGCCAACGATTGCGCCTGTGCACCCACGGTTGAAGTAGAGGTTACCGACGTGGAAGTTCGCACGCGCGTACTCTTGGTTCGTCCGGTCTTGCGTGATGACAGCACCTGTCAATCCGTATTCCGTGTTGTTCGCGATGTCGATTGCTTCTTTGAAATCTTTCGCTTTCGTGAACGCGACGACTGGTCCGAAGATCTCTTCTTGCATCAAACGATCCGTTGGTTGAACGTCAGCGACGACTGTCGGTGAGACGAAGAATCCTGTTGAATCATCTGCCGTACCACCTGCGACGATACGTCCTTCTTCTTTTGCGACGTCGAAGTACGACGTGATTTTCTTGAACGCTGCTGCATCGATGACCGGTCCGACATTGTTTGAGACATCTGTTGGGTTACCGATGCTCAGTTTGTTCGTGTTCGCGACGACTTTTTCGAGCAACTCGTCATAGACAGAGTCGAGTGCGACGACACGTGAACAAGCTGAACATTTTTGACCCGAGAATCCGAATGCCGCTTTCGTGATCATGTCCGCTGCGTAATCGAGGTCAGCCGACTCATCGATGACCATCGTATCTTTTCCGCCCATTTCCGCGATGACGCGTTTGAGCCAGATTTGACCTTCGTTTAGTTTCGATGCCCGCTCGTTGATACGAAGACCAACATCACGTGATCCCGTGAAGCTGATGAAACGTGTTTTCGGGTGATCGACGAGATAATCACCGACTTCTGCTCCTGAACCTGGTACGAAGTTCAAGACACCAGCCGGAAGACCAGCCTGCTCCATCACTTCGACGAATTTCGCCGCGACGACCGGTGTCGTCGATGCGGGTTTCAAGAGGATCGGGTTCCCTGCCACGATTGCTGCGACAGCTGTTCCAGCCATGATCGCGAGTGGGAAGTTCCATGGTGAGATGATGACACCAACACCGAGTGGAATGTAATCGTAACGGTTGTATTCGCCTGGACGACTCTCGACTTTTTTACCGTCTTTTAAGACGAGCATCTGACGTGCATAGTACTCGAGGAAGTCGATTGCTTCTGCTGTATCGGCATCGGCTTCATTCCAAGGCTTCCCTGCTTCTTTGACGAGGTAGGCAGAGAACTCATGCTTCCGCTTGCGGATGATGTTCGCTGCTTTGAATAGGACGTCCGCACGTACAGACGGATTGACGAATTTCCATGTTTCGAAAGCTGTGACTGCTGCTTGCATCGCTTCTTCTGCATGTTCCTGTGTCGCTTTTGAGACACGTCCGACGATCTCTTCTTTGTTAGCCGGATTGACGGAGACGATTTTATCTTCCGTCGTCACATGTTTTCCACCGATGACGAGCGGATAATCTTTGCCGAGTTCTTGCGTGACGAGTGCAAGTGCCTCTTCGAACGCTTTCTTGTTTGCTTCTTGTGAGAAGTCCGTGAATGGTTCGTGTTTGTACGGAATCATCTCTATTCCCCCTTTAATCTCTACTTTAAATCGCTTACATTCTCCATTGTACAGAAGCATGAGTCCGCTTACAATTATTCTAGTCAAAAAAATAGAGGAGCGACCGATTTGGTCGCTCCTCCGTTATCAATTATTCCTTCGCTTGTGAAAAGACGATCTCTTCGTGTTCAATTGAAACTTTGACGTCTTGCCCTTGGAATAACCAATCATCTTGATCTGAGACGACGAAGTGAATGCCATCGACGACTTCTTCGACTGCTGCCCGTTCGACTTCTTCCATATGAACACCAACCGAGAAACCTTGTGTTAAATCCGTTGAGCCACCATATTTTGCGAAGAAGCGAATCGTATCGCCTGATTTTGCTTCCATCTCATCTTTAAAGTATTGCAATGCCTCATCTGTAATATGAATTTTCATATCTATCACTCCCCTTTCGTTTAGTGTACCGATATCCTACTCAAAAAAGCGAATTTCCTGTATGGTAGAGACAAGATTAGCTATGGAAGCACCATGAAACATTCATCTTAGGAGGAATTCGAATGAAACGATCGCTCGTAGTGCTGCTTGCGACCAGTCTCGTACTCGTCGGTTGCGGAAACGATTCCCCGTCTTCTACAGATACCAAATCCCCGAAGACGACGGAAACGAAACAACAGAAGGCTGAACAAGCCGTTCTTGACGTCTATCAAACATACGAAAAAACACTCGGTCAATCCGGACGAACAGATGCAAAAGACCTTGCATCGATTGAATATACGGGTGACGAAAAACAACTTGAACCGCTTGCCGTTGGTGCGAAAAACTTGAATGTCGTTCCCGGTAAGGTCGTCAAGTCGTTCCAAAAGGGCGACGTCGCCTATATCATCCACGAATTCAAGGATGCGAAAGGATCGATTCTCCCGAACCGAGGATCGAAGCTGTTATTGAAGAAAGACGACGAGTGGAAGATCGTCCTGACACCGACGACATTCGATCCGTCCGTCTTCTCGACACTTGGTGACATGTTCACTGGATTTAACGCTGATGAGTATGGTGTCAATGCGAAGGCGGCTGATGAGATCGGAAAAACCGATGAAAAAGAGCAAGATGCCGTCTTTTCTCGCGTCAATGCGCAAACCGATTATATGGCGCTCGAGATGAACAGTAACATTCTGATGATTTATGGTGAGGCGCTCAAGAACGAAGGAAACCCTGAGACGCTCGTTGATTACTATCAAGACTACGCAGACTGGTATGAAGAAGAACAGCCACTCCTCATGAAGACGGCGAAAGCCGGGACGGATTATGAGAAGTACTTGATCGCACTCGATCCATTAAAAGAGAGTCTTCAAAAGAAGCTTGAGAAATATGCGGATCAATTAAACATGGAATTAGGATAAGGAGGAATTTTTCATGCAAGCACCTACATTCACCCTTCCGAATGCACAAGGAGAACCGATTTCCCTCGAGGATTATCGTGGAAAAAAAGTCGTACTCTATTTCTATCCGAAGGATTCAACGCCTGGCTGTACGACCGAGGCATGTGATTTCCGCGATGCGACGCAAGCGTTCGAAGAGAACAACACCGTCATTCTCGGTGTTTCTGCCGATAGTCAGAAACGGCATCAAAACTTTATCGCAAAATATGAATTACCATTCCAATTGTTATCAGATGTCGATCACGAAGTGTGTGAGCAATATGGTGTCTGGCAACTGAAAAAGAACTACGGAAAGGAATATTTTGGAATTGTTCGTTCAACGTTTTTAATTGATGAATCTGGTGAAATCGTCAAAGAATGGCGCAGTGTGAAAGTAAAAGATCACGTCGCAGAAGCACTTCAGTACGTCCAAAAGCAGAAATGAGATTATGAACCAGTTGTTTCATACAACTGGTTCTTTTTGTATTCAATAATTTTAAAAAATCCTAATTTTATCCTTACATAAAAATAATTTTTCGTAAAAAAACGTTGGTATTACACATAAATTTAATAATTTTGAAATAGTCTGAAAATATTCTATTGATTTTTCTGAATATTGTATTTATTATTGATAACAAGTTGATCCGGTGCTTTCCACAGCTTAAGAATAAAAGGCGATGACCCCTCTTATTTTTAGTCGGACACCGGATCGCTATCCTATCGGTTCTTATCGTTTCACCAGATATATCTATTTCTTTTGGGAGGGATTTACTTTATGGAAAAGAAAAAGGCACTTGCACTCGTCGGAGCACTGACAATCGCTGGCTCAAGTCTTGCAGCATGCTCGACGACAGATGAAGGTTCAAAAGAAGGCGGTTCGACATCTGGAGAAAAATCTTCAGACAAACAAGTCTTGAATATCATCAGCGGTTCGGATATTCCAGCACTTAGCCCAACCGTCGCAACAGACTCTGTATCCTTCACAGTCTTGAACAACGTTCAAGAAGGTCTGTTCCGTCTAGACGAGAATCAAGAAGCAACACCGGGTGTCGCAGAAAGTGTTGATGTTTCTGAAGATGGACTTACATACACGTTCAAACTTCGTGATTCGAAATGGTCGGATGGCAGCGATGTCACAGCAAAAGACTTCGAATACGCATGGAAACGCGTCCTTGATCCGAAGAGTGGTTCACAGTATGCGTATATCATGTATATCATCGATGGCGCTGAAGCATACAACACAAGTAAAGGAAAAGCAGACGATGTCGCAGTCAAAGCGGTCGATGACAAAACGCTTGAAGTCAAGTTGACTCAACCGGCTGAATACTTCAAATCGTTGACTGGTTTCGGTTCATTCATGCCACTGAAACAAGAATTCGTTGAGAAACAAGGTAAAAACTTTGCTTCGAAGCCGGACACATTCCTTTACAACGGACCATTCGTCCTCTCGGATTGGAAGACGGATGTTGGCTGGAGCTATAAGAAAAACGATCAGTACTGGGATAAAGATAATGTCAAACTTGAAGAAATCAACACGAAAATCGTTAAGGAAGTCTCGACAGGCGTCAACTTGTACGAAAAAGGTGACATCGATCTAGCTGGTTTAACAAGTGAGTTTGTTGATCAATACAAAGACAAAGAAGACTTTGATACACGTCTTGATGCAGCAATGTACTATATCCAAATGAACTTCAAGAATGATCTCTTGAAGAACAAGGATATCCGTAAAGCGATCGATTCAGGATACGACAAGAAGCAGATGGCTGATGTTCTCTTGAACAACGGTTCAATCCCTGCTTACTACTACGTACCAAAAGACTTCGCGAAAGGTCCAGACGGTAAAGATTTCCGTGATGGCAACGAAGGTTTCGGTTCATATGACGCATCATCTGCAAAAGCATCATTCGAAAAAGGACTGAAAGCCGTCGGCAAGAAGTCTCTCAAACTCGAACTTCTTTCATATGATGATGACAACTCGAAAAAAATCTCGGAGTACCTCAAAGGCGAGTGGGAGAAAAACCTTCCAGGTCTTGAAGTTACAATCAAACAACAACCATTCAAGAACAAGTTGGATCTCGAGTCTAAAGGTGAGTTCGAGCTATCGTTCGCAGGATGGGGACCTGACTACCAGGATCCGATGACATTCCTCGATATGTGGGTAACTGGTGGACCATACAACCGTGGTAAGTACTCAAGCGATAAATATGATTCACTCATCAAGTCAGCTCAAAAAGAAGTAGATGCTGAGAAACGTTGGCAGGCTCTCAAGGATGCTGAAAAAACACTCCTTGAAGAGGATCAAGCGATCTCAGTTATGTACCAAAAAGGTGTTTCGCTTCTTCGTAAACCGTACGTCAAAGGAATCGTTAACCACAAAGTCGGTGCCGATACTTCGTACAAATGGGCTTACATCGAAGGAAAATAAGTCATACCTCAAGACCAGATTCGCTGACGAGCGTGTCTGGTCTTTTTTTCCATATGAGCCGTTTGTCCTATTTTTCTGAATAGAATTAAAATTTCGTGTCATTCTGTTTTCATTTCCATGACTTCCATTTATACTAAGCAAAGAATCCGATTCACTTTATTTACAATATTTTGCGGGAATTATTCATAATTAATGGAAATGTACCGATATATCTAATACAGAGGACTTTTGCCTCAATACTACATCGAACTAGGAAGGAGGACTCACTCATGAAGCAACGTGTACTTACGAGTCAACAGAGTTATACAGAAGAGCAGCTTGAGATGATTGAAGCCATCCGTGCGGTCGGTGAACTCATCCAGGACCGTCCACGCCGTACTGTCTATCGCCGTTATGCTTTAGTTAATGACTGGCCTCAGCCAGAAAACATCATCCGTCAATTTGGTTCGTGGCCAGAAGCCTTGTCTGCCGCTGGATACGAGTGGAATGTCGATCAACAGCCAGAGGAGCTTGAGCGGGCACCGAAATATACGAAAGACGAAATCTTAAAGTCATTCGAACGGTACGCACAAGACGTCGGCTCTACGATCACACTTAAGAAATATCAAATGTGGCGTAAATCTGTCCATCATGCACCGAGTCACTATCACATCGTCAAGATGTTCGGTTCGTGGCACGATGCGTGTACCGCTGCAGGACTTGAAGCAAGCGTCACTTATTCGAAAGCTGAACTTGCTGCTTCTCTGCGTCAAGCCATCGAGGAAGTCGGCTTTGCCCTCTCTTTTGAAGCGTACCGGGAATGGGCGAAACGAAACAACAAACCATCGACGAAAGCCTTACTTCATCGCTATGGTTCTTGGTCAGCCGCGATTCATGCGATTGAAAACGAGATTCGTCTCAGCAAACAACAAGCACAATGAACTTATTCTTTTTCGATCCTTCTCGTTCATCCGAACTGGGAGGATTTTTTACATCAAAAAAGAAGATAGCGTCTCTGCTACCTTCTTCTACTTGATTTAAATGACCTTCTCTTTCCACTCCTGATACGATGCGACACGGTCGCGCCCTTGGAACTTCGCTCCGACGTACATCGCACGGTCGGCATTTCGAATCAAACTCGCGAGATCACCAAGTTCCTTTAATGTATCGATGCCGATGCTAGCCGTGATCCGGAGCGTATGCCCTTCGACTAAGATCGGATTCGCATGCAACGTCTCGCGGATTCGTTCTGCGACGATTTGGGCTGAATCAAGATCCGTATTCGGTAGTAAGATGACGAACTCCTCTCCTCCGTAACGCGCGACAAGATCCGTGATGCGTGTTGCTTGCATCAATAACTTCGCCACTTCAAATAAGACGACGTCTCCAACTTCATGACCATACGTATCATTGATTTGTTTGAAGTGATCTAAGTCGATCATTAAGGCTGAGAACGGATAAAGGTCGCGTTGTTTAATACGACGATCGCCCCACTCTTGAAGGGCACGATAGTTCGGTAATTTCGTCATCGCATCCGTCCTGCTATCGGTCAACAAGCGTTCTCGCTCGTGTGCCCGTTCCACTGCCCACGACAGGACACGAAGGGCACGGTATAGCTCATATCCAAAATCCTGCGTGAATTCACCACTTGCGTTCGAGGCAAGGAGCAACGAGCAGTTGATCGTCTCCGTCGCTTCCGGTTGAATGAAGAGGACCGACTGTGTCTCTTCCGGCAAGCTATCGTAAAGACGAATATCCCACTCCTGTTGCATCCCGTAAAGAAGGACTTCTTCTTTTTCGATGATGTCTTCAATGATTCGTCCTTCGACATGATCGGCTTTTAACTTTCGTCCGTCCTTCAACGAATAGTACACGCTTTGCTTTCCTTCTTTGAAATCAAACTTAATCCAAGCGATATCCGGTTTGACGAATTGATTGAGCTGTCGTAAATACCGCTCGATGATGAACTGGGCATCACCGTCTTTCCAAGCCGCCTCTTTCAATCGCTCGATCTGCTCCCAATGTTCGATCCGGTCTGTTGCTTCAACGGAACTTCCCAGTGCACGCTTGATGATGAATAAGGCAAACGCCGCCATGACGAGTCCGCTATTCCCGTTCCCTTGAACGACGAGTGTGCTGAAGATTCCGTATAACAATTCTGCTGTGATGACGACCGCTTCGAAACGTAGCAGTTGGAACATGACGTCACTTGGAATGTTTTCTCCAAGAAGAAATCGGGATAACTGGTATTGCAATAAGAGGACGATCCAGAGAATCGCAACCATCGCCAGTAACGGTACGATGTTTTCTGTCAGCACGAATGCTTCGCCATGTGTTCCGCCGAGTGCATTATAGGCAAGACCTGCTGGAACGATTAAAAACAATTCGAGTGCGACGTTGAAGGGATAGTTATGTAACATCCGCCGACGTCCGATTGGTGTATGAATCGTTCGCAACTGATAGATGAGCATCGTCAATTGCCCGACACAAATCGCTGATAATAATCCATACGTCAAGAATGTAAAGAGGACGAATCCAAAATGGAAAGTAAAACTCATATGACGACGACGGACAGGATCGACGACGAAAATCGTCGATAAGGCGGCAATCAATAAGAACGTAAACAAATCGACGCTGAGACTATAATCTCTCGACTTCGCAAAAAGATCGATGCCTATGACGATTACGAAAAAAACGACCCAGCTTCGAAGGAGATATTGTTGAAAACGACGCACAAAACATTCCCCTTCCTTTAAGTTATGTAGTTGTATATTACTGGAAATCGATATGCCCATTATTCTACTTTTCGAGCAAAAAGTCGAACTTCGATGGTCTCCTTTGATACAATTGACGCGAGGTGATTTTTTTATGACAAATACATTCACGCAACACGCATTTGATACATTTCAGATCGATGGACTAGAACCACGGATGGAAGCGATTCGCGAACGCATCCAGCCGGTCTTTCGAGACATTGGTCAGGAAGTCGCACCTGACTTAACGGTCGCAACAGCAGAAGATGTCCATGTTCACATCGCGCAACATGCACGTCGGAAGGTCAACCCTCCGAAGGATACATGGATGGCATTCTCACCCGATAAACGTGGATACAAAAAACATCCGCATTTCCAAGTCGGTCTGTTTGATGATCATCTGTTCATTTGGCTTGCCTATATCTACGAGTTACCGAATAAACAACAATACGCATCGAAACTGTTACAGCATACAGAACTGCTGACATCCCTTCCGGATGATTTCGTCGTCTCATACGATCATATGAAAAAAGACGCCGTCTCCGTTCATGAGACGGATATCGAAAAAGGATTACAACGTTTCCACGACGTCAAAAAGGCAGAATTCCTTGTTGGTCGTCATATTCCGGCAGAACAAGTGCATCACCTGTCACGCGAAGAATTACTCGATATGATTCGAAATACCTATTCGCATCTCGTACCACTCTATAAAACGATTAAATAAAAAGGATGGCCGAATCGGTCATCCTTTTTCATTAGTTATATTTTACTAGAATTGACATGACTTGTGTACGGTCGGAATTCAAATTTAGATAAATGTTGACCTGTTTTGAGGAAACAGTCATGACGTTGAATGTTTTATCGAGTTTCGCTGTCGGATACGCTTTTTTGACTTCCTTGACCGTCACAGTCCGCTTGACCTGCTTCGGATCATAGACGATTGCACTAACTTTTGCTTTTGTGTCCTTCACCCCATACGTGGAGCAGTAATGAAGAGCGCGATCCGCTGAGGCAAGACCATTTCCGCTTTGACACCAATTCGAGTTCTTTTCCCCCTTATAGGCTTTATGTACTTGGGCAAGTGTTGTTTTTTCAAGAACAACTTTTCCATCGAGTGAACGTGCTTGTTTCGCTTGTGTTTGAATTTCTTGCAGCCATTTGACGTCTGTCTGTTTTGTTGCTTCGACCGGTTGGTTATATGAAGTGCCTGACACGATGCTGACAGTGAGTGCGGCAGTTAAGATGATTCCTAAGACTTGTTTCATGATGATATCCTCCTCTGCGCCTATAAATGGCGTTGATAATAAACTCATTCCCCTATTTCAAAAAATTATTCAGTTTTTATAGTTTTTTTCTGGGAACTTATATTTATTTTTTTGATGAGAAATAAAAAAAGAACCTAGTGTCGCCTGACACTAGGTTCTTCCTCATTTCTTATGCATCTTAAACTCTAAGAACAACTCATTGTAATGCGCGAGCATCTTTTTTCCGAGGTTCTCATAGACTTCAAGTGTATCGGTAACTTGTTTATCAGGATAGAATCGCTCATCGGTCCGAACCGATTTGTCGAGCAATTTCAAGCCTTCTTTGTTTGGTGTCGAATAGCCGACGTAGTCCGCATTTTTCGCTGAAATATCAGGACGCAGCATGAAGTTGATGAACTCGTGTGCCCCCTCGACGTTTTTAGCCGTCTTTGGAATGACGATATTATCGAACCAGACGTTTGATCCTTCTTTTGGAATGACGTAGTCGAGATTTTCGTTTTCACTCATGATCTCGTTTGCATCACCCGACCAGACGACACCGAGCCCTGCTTCTTCGTTCGCAAGCAATAACTTGATCTCGTCCCCGACGATTGCCTTGACGTTTGGTGTCAGGCGCATCAAGTTCGCTTTTGCTTCCTGTAGTTTCGACTCATCCGTTTCGTTCAGCGAATAACCGAGACTATTCAAGCTCATCCCCATGACTTCACGGGCACCGTCAGCGAGTAGAATCTGATTCTTTAGCTTCGGATCCCAGAGATCCTTCCAGCTCGTCGGTTTCTTCCCACCAATTAAGTCTTTATTGTAGACGATACCGACCGTTCCCCAGAAATACGGAATCGAGTACTTATTGTTCGGATCGAATGATAAATCTAAAAAGCGTGAATCGATGTTCTTGAGATTCGGAATTTTTTGATGATCAATCGGAACGACGAGCTTCTCATCGATCATCTTCGCAATCGCATAGTCGGACGGAACGGCGATATCGTATGTCGTTCCTCCCTGCTCGATTTTCGTCAGCATCGCTTCGTTCGAATCGAACGTTTGATAGACGACCTTGATACCGCTCTCTTTTTCAAACTGTTTGATCAGTGCAGGGTCGATGTAATCGCCCCAGTTGTAGATGTTCAGAACATTTTTCCCTGAATACCCTTGTGTCTCATTTAACTGATTCAAGGTGAACAGGATGACACCTGAAATCAAGAAAATCGCGGTGAACAATTGAATCAATTTTTTCAACGGTCATTTCACCTCCGGTCGCGAAAGCTTCGTAGCAGCTCGTTGGTTCAAGAAGTAGTAGCCGATGACGAGCAGGAACGTAAACAAGAAGATGACAGTCGACAGGGCGTTGATCTTCATCGAAATCCCTTGACGGGCGAGTGAGTAAATCTCAACGGACAACGTTGTGAAGCCATTTCCTGTCACGAAGAACGTCACCGCAAAATCATCCAATGAGTACGTCAATGCCGTGAAGAATCCAGCAAAGATACCTGGTGTAATGTACGGCAAGATGACTTTCGTCAAAACATCCCAACGGCTTGCGCCTAAGTCACGCGCTGCATCGACAAGCGTTGGACTCATCTCCTGCAACTTCGGTAAGACGAGAATGACGACGATCGGTACCGAAAATGCGATGTGGGACAGTAAGACCGACGTAAAGCCGAGCTGGATGCCAAGTAGCGTGAAGAAAATCAAGAATGATGCCCCGATGATGACATCCGGACTGACGATCAAGATGCTATTTAGCGTTAACAACGACGTCTCGACACGTTTCTTACGGACGGCTTGAATCCCGATCGCTCCGAATACGCCAAGGATCGTCGAGATCGCAGCTGACAAC
Organism: Exiguobacterium sp. s191; assembly: GCF_018618955.1. Classification (NCBI taxonomy): domain Bacteria; kingdom Bacillati; phylum Bacillota; class Bacilli; order Caryophanales; genus Exiguobacterium; species Exiguobacterium sp. s191. The sequence goes on from NZ_JACSNC010000001.1 coordinate 1,945,329, forward strand.
AAGGCAATGACGAGTGTGTTCAAGACGATGATTAACAAGCGTGAATCTTGGAAGACTTCCTTGTACCAATCCCACGTGAACGAATCGAAGTTCGTCATATTGTCAGCGCTGTTGAACGAATAGAATGCCAAGTAGAATATCGGAGCATACAAAATGATGAAGACTCCGATCAGATAAAGATTTGCTAGTTTCAGACGTTTCATCAAGTCGTCGCTCCTTTCTTCCGTTTCGTACTCGTCAAGGCAAGGATGATCGCCATTGCGATGATGAGGAAGACGGCGATCGTCGCTCCCATGCCCCAGTTTTGTGTCACGAGAAACTGCTGTTCAATCGCTGTACCGAGCGTGATGACGCGGTTTCCGGCAATCAGACGCGTAATCATGAACAGCGATAATGCCGGAATGAAGACGAGCTGACAGCCTGACTTCACACCATCGAGCGTCAACGGGAAGACGACACGCCGGAACGTCGTGAAGTTCGACGCCCCAAGATCACGTGCAGCGAAGACGAGTGACGGGCTCAGTTTTTCAATCGCGTTGAAGATCGGCAGGATCATGAACGGAATGAAGATGTACACCGAGACGAAGACGAAACTGAAATCGGTAAAGAGAATCTGTTGTCGTCCAATCCCAATCGCTTCAAGCGTTTGGTTCGCAAGACCATACGTACTGAACAACCCGATGAAGGCATAAGCTTTCAACAACAAGTTGATCCACGTCGGTAAGATGATCAAAAGTAACCACAGCTGTTTATGCTTCGTTTTCGTCAACAAGTAAGCGGTCGGATAACCGATCAAGAGCGAAAACACCGTAATCAAAAAGGCATACCAGAACGAGCTGAGTGTCATCGTCAAATAGGTCGACGTAAAGAAGTTCTGGTAGTTCTCAAATGAGAAGTTGCCGTCCAAATCAAGGAATGAATAGTAGACGACGAGTACGATCGGTGCGATGACGAACAAGGCAATCCAGAATAGATACGGGATGAGATACCAATTACGTGATTTTTGCATCATAACACCCCGTCGTAGGATTCCAGACGTTTATCGAATTCTTCTTCCGTCTCGTTCAGTCGCATGACGTGAATCGCTTCCGGATCAAATGTCAGTCCGATCTGCTCACCAACCGTCGCCTTTTTCGTACTGTGGACGAGCCATTCGTTACCGACTTCATCCATACAAGCGATTTCGTAGTGCACGCCACGGAAGAGTTGCGAATCGACGGTGACTTGCAGTTTCCCTTGTGTCACGTTCGTGATTTCAAGATCCTCCGGACGGATGACGATCTCGACCGGTTCGTTCAATTCAAGACCACGGTCGACACATTCGAATTCCTTCTCGGCGAACCAGACCCGATAGTCTTCCACCATGCGCCCTGGAATGATGTTCGACTCACCGATGAAGTCCGCGACGAAGCGGTTGATCGGTTCATCATAGATATCCGTCGGTGTGCCCGATTGTTGAATGACACCGTGATTGAGGACGAAGATTTCATCTGACATTGCCAGTGCCTCTTCTTGGTCGTGCGTGACGAAGATGAACGTGATGCCAAGACGACGTTGCAAATCGCGGAGCTCATACTGCATCTCTGTTCGCAATTTCAAGTCGAGCGCTGACAGTGGCTCATCGAGCAAGATGACTTCCGGCTCATTGACGATTGCCCGGGCAATCGCGACACGTTGCCGCTGTCCACCTGACATCTCGGTGATTTCTCGTTTTTCATAACCGGACAAGTTGACGAACTTCAACGCATCCGTCACACGTTTTGCGATTTCTGCTTCTTTCACCTTCTTGATGCGAAGACCGAAGGCGATATTTTCGAAGACGTTCAAGTGCGGGAAGAGTGCATAGTCTTGGAAAACAGTATTGACTTGACGTTTGTTCGCCGGTACATCGTTGATCCGTTTTCCGTTGAAGATGATGTCCCCTTCTGTCGCTTCCGAAAAGCCGGCAATCAGTCGTAAGATCGTCGTTTTCCCACAACCCGATGGTCCGAGTAACGTATAGAACTTCCCGCGTTCGATTTCAAAGCTGACTTGGTCGAGGACGGTCTGATCGTCATATCGTTTCGTAACGTCCTTGAATTGAATGATCGTAGTATCTGCCAATCTAGTTCCTCCTTTATAAGTATGAGTCAGTCGCGGTCACGAGGACCTTCGTCTCTTGTGTTGACTCATTGCGTAGTTGATGGATTTCTGAAGCCTTATAGTAAAGTGTCTCTCCTTGTTTCGCTACAAAAGACTGACGACCAAGCGTCAGCGTGACGTTTCCGGCGAGCACATAGACGAACGTCTCGGCACCTGATGGCTCATACGTCTTGAATGCTCCCCCTGGCGCGAGTGTCAATAGGACCGGCTCCATCTCTTTCTCGTTCGATTCCGGAATGAGCCACGTGACATGATATCCTTGTTCCTCATCGGCATACGTCGTGACATCCTCTTCCCCGTAGATGACTTTTTGATTGAGTGTATCCTCATCAAAGAAATCCTTCGGTGAGATGCCGAGAACTTCGAGGAGATGAAACAGCGTCTCGATCGACGGTGAACTGAGTTCCCGTTCGAGTTGCGAGATGTACCCTTTACTCAGGTCTGTTCTTTCCCCTAGTTCCTCTTGCGTCAATCCCTTTTGAAGACGGAGGTTCTTGATTTTTTGTCCGATTGAGTACAATCGACGTCCTCCTCTCAGCGGCTTAGTTTAGTATAAGATGACTAAAAGTTTACTAATCACGTACCGATTATAGCGTATTTCATTATTTAATCAACTAAAACGTTCAATATTTTTTAATGTTCATTTGACAGCGAGAACGCTTACACCTACAATTAATATCAGGTACTAATTTAAGGAGGAACTTGTTATGCGGATCGCTTGGATCACTGATAGTACAACGATTTTACCGGATACGATCGCTCAGCGCGATGATCTTTCGGTCGTCCCTTTACTTGTCATGAAGGATGGCGAAAGTTTCGTCGATGGTGTCGACGTTGATGCGGAGACCGTCTATAGCTGGATTGACTCAAAACACAAGGTAACGACGAGCCAACCTTCGATCGGGAGCTTCACCGAGCATTATGAACGGTTGAAAGAGGATTACGACGTCGGCTTCGCTGTTCACTTATCGAGTGAACTGAGCGGAACGTACAACGCTTCCGTTCAAGGGGCAGAGATTGCTGGCTTTCGTCTGATTGCGATTGATTCCCGTTGTGGGATTTATCCGGCTGGTCAACTTCTAGCAGAAGCGATTGAACTCGTCGAGGCGGGACACTCGATCGAATCCGTCGAACAGATCATTCTCGAGCGTCGTTTCGACCATCACATTGAATTCACGGTCGCGAACCTCGATCAATTACAAGCAGGTGGACGCATCTCTTCGACGAAGGCATTCGTCGGTAACTTGTTGCAACTTCGCCCGTTGTTCCACTTCGAAGAAGGAAAAATCGTGCCTTACCAAACCGTCCGGACGTTTAAAAAAGCGCATTCAAAGATTTTTGATCATCTTGTCGCAATCATTGAACGGGGGCAGGTCACGGATATTTCACTATTCCACGCGACAGCGTATGACCTTGCACTCGAGTGGAAACAACGACTGGAATCGCAATACGATGTGCGTGTCCGCATCGATGACTTAACACCGGTTCTCGGTTCGCATACAGGGAATCCAGCAATCGGTATGTCCTTTTTGAACCCGACACGCCGACCGTGATGACTAATGAAAATGATTTTTGGGTAAACCTTCTTTAGAGAATAAAGGAGGTTTTTTGTTTGAAAAATAATAAATGGATTTGGCTCAACTGGGTCGGCTTCATCTTCACGATTGCCGTGAACGCCCTCGATGGTGGAAAGACAGGACGAATTTCCGATTCGATCATCACATTGTTCAAACCGGCTGGGTATGCGTTTTCGATTTGGGGATTGATTTATACAATTTTACTCATCTGGTTGATTTTGCAATCGATTCCGAAATTCAAGGAACACGAACTGGCGAAGAAAATCGGACCGTGGTTCTTGATCAGCTGTCTGTTCAACGCTGGCTGGATCGTCTCCTTCACGTTTGAACTGTTCGTCGTTTCCGTCGTCGTCATCGTCGGTCTTTTGCTGTCATTGATCGTCATCTACTCAAAAATTGATCGTGAGACGAAAGGATTACGCTTCAAGCTACCGTTCTCGCTTTATCTCGGCTGGGTTTCGGTCGCGACGATCGCTGACATCTTCCTGACGATCAACGCAGAAGGTGTGACATCTTGGCTTGGAATTGGAGATGCAGGCTGGACGATGATCATGCTCGTCGTCGGAGTCGTCGTCGCTCTTCTCTTCATGTTTGCGAACCGTGATCCGATTTATCCGCTCGTCTTCGTCTGGGCGTATATCGCGATCAATTTCGAGTCCGATAACGGTCTCGTCGATACGACGGTTCTCGGTAGCGTCGTCTTATTGTTAGCCGGTTATATCTTCCTTCTCGTCCGGATGCGCCGCCAAGTCAGCGTGAGCAAGTGACGTTCCTTTCTTGTTCAAACGGCGTATACTAAAGGAAAGGAGTGAATGACCATGAATATCACATTTACACCGTCTGCTCAGGAGCGGATCCGCCAATTACGCGGTGAAGTATCCGGTCAACTGCACCTCTATTACGATACAGAGGGTTGTGGTTGCGGAAACTCTGGTATTTTCAGTATTCGCATCGTCGATGAAGCGACACCGGAAGACATGACGATTGATTCAAACGTCGGTCCCGTTCTCGTCAAGCGGTGGTCGAGTCATTTCCTCGATCAAGAAATGACACTCGATTACAACGCGGAGAAAAAAGCGCTCATCCTAAAAAGTGATGGACAATACTTTAATACGAATGTGCTCGTGACGGATCAAACAGGCTGCGTCCTAACGGTTCGTTCATAAGCGAAAATGAAAAAGGCAACTTCCATCGTGGAAGTTGCCTTTGTTTGTGTTCGAACAGACAGGTGCTGCGTCGAAAGCTGAGTTGATCGAGTATAGTCGAATGTACTGGATGTCTGTCTGCATCGTGCACGAGCTGGTGAAAACCTCCAGCGCTTTGCGTCCCCCCAGACGTCGCATGCATCATCCTCGCATGCTTATCTAGTATACGAACGGAAGTCACGTTTGGATTGCCTTATCCGACATTTAGAACCGTTTCTTCGATCGTCCGCTGGTTTAGATCCTTCACGTGCATCGGCTTACTGTAATAGTAACCTTGACCATAATCGCAACCGAGACGCTTTAAGAAAAGATGCTGTTCGAGTGTCTCGACACCTTCCGCGACGACTTCGATTCCAAGACTCTTCGCAAGCTGAATGATCATTTCTGTGATCGCTGTTCCCCGTTCGTCATGTGGGACTTCATCGATGAACGACTTGTCGATCTTCAGGATATCAATCGGGAGATGCTTTAAGTGTGTCAGTGAAGATAGACCCGTTCCGAAGTCATCGAGTGCAATCGTCAGACTGAGTTGCTTCAGTTCACCGAGCATCATCATCGCTCGGTCGAGATTCTCCATGACGGATGTTTCTGTGATTTCGAGCTGTAGTTGTAACTCGCTTCCACTCTTTAAGGAATGGTGAACGATCTCTTTAATCATCACGTTATGTGACTCGGACCGGAAGTGCATCGCGGATAAGTTGACAGAGACTTGACGAATGAAATAATCTTCCTTCTTCCAAATCTCCATCTGTGCGACGGTCTCCTTCAACACCCACTCGGTCAAACGGTGAATTAAACTGTATTTTTCAGCAAGCGGGATGAACTCCGCCGGTGAGATGAAACCAAACTTCGGATGATTCCAGCGAATCAAGACTTCCGCCTGATCGACCTTTCCTGTAGCGAGTGCGATCTTCGGTTGGTAGACGAGAGCGAACTCCTTGAAATCCGTCATCGCCCGGCGTAAGGAACCGACGATCAATTGCTCCCTGCGATCGGAGTGTAGCGCATCATCGTACACGATGAATCGATCACGTCCCTCGTTCTTACCAGCACGTAGCGCACTTTCCATCTGACCGATTCGCATTTCAAGCGATTCCTTTGTGTTCGGTAAAATGACGCCCATCGTTGCCGTCAAATGAACCGGCTGATCCTCGAGCGCAATCGGTTGACGCACGTCCTCTAAAATCTGTTCGAAGACCTCTGTCATGTCTTCTTGTGAAACACGTTTGATGAGGAAGAACTGGGTGCCGTTATAGCGAATGCACGCTTCATCTTCCTTCAACGTCCCTAGCATCCGTTCTGCGAACTGCCGGATGACCGCATCGCCCTTATCAAAACCGAATGTGTCATTGACCCACTTGTATCCATCAAGATCAAGTAAAGCCATCGCCATCTCTTGTTTCGCTCGACCGTAATGGGCATCGACCTTCGTCATGTGATGGTCAAGCCATCTCCGATTATGCAGTCCGGTCAAATGGTCCGTATACGCCATCATTTGTAGAGCACGTCGTTCCAAGTGAATATAGAGCCCAGCAATCAAGATGACAATCAAGAAGACGGGGATCGCGACTTCGTTTAAGATATTCGACGTGATTGGAGCGTCGCCGATGATCTCGGCATTAGAAGCTGGGATACAAAACGATGTACCAAGCATTCCGACATAATGCATCGAAGAGATGGCAAACCCCATCACGACCGCGATGGGAATCAAGATCCGTTTCTGATCGACATGTCTTAAGCGATGGAGCAGTAGCAAAGCGATATACGCGACGGTAACGGCAATCAGAACCGATAAGAGGAATAATCCTGTCTCATACCGAACGGTTCCACCGAACTGCATCGCCATCATTCCGAGATAATGCATCGTGGCGATTCCGCCCCCCATCAGTGCCCCCGCTAAAATCACCTTATTTCTCGTAATCGTCGACGAGTACAAGAGATGGAAGGCAATGAAAGCAGCTAAAATGGCAGGAATGACGGATAAGAACATTAAAAACCAATCATAGCGAACCGTAACCGACAGGGCGAATGCCCCCATCCCGACGAAATGCATTCCCCAGATTGATAATCCCATCGTCAATGATGAGAGGAACAAGGCACGCTTCTTCAAGGAAGTCGCCTTCGCTAGACGCCGATTTAACTCTAGTGAACCATATGATCCGATGATGGCAACGAGCACTGACACTACGACGAGTGTCACTTCATAATGTTTCGTTAAGATGATCCATTCATTCATTGTATGAGGCCTCTCCTTAATAGACTGTCATTCTCCTAACTATCGTCTGCTCGGTCTCATTTCTTCAGTAAAAATTAGAAATTCATTCGATTTCTTATCATTTCAACGCGCTTTTGCTTATTCCATTCAGCACCTTGCACAAAAAAAGCGAATCCGTAAGATACGGATTCGCTAGAGCTATCGATTATAATGCGACCGATGCGACGATTTCGCCCGTCGGTTTTTCTAAATCCGGTTCTGGTTCGACCGTGATGGCGACCGCGTCCACCTTGCCGTCTCCTTTAAGTGGGAAGACAGCTGCTGCCTCTCCATCTTTTTCGATGACACCGTTCGCAGTAGGTGTTTCGCCTTCGATCGTCCATAACTGATAAAGTTGCCCTTCTTGAAGGGGTGGTAAATCCTTCAACTGGACCAGCATGTACGATTTATCGTTTTGCGTGAAAATCATGCTTGATCCTTTGATGGACTCTGTGCTTTCGAAGTTCCCCATCCCTTTGATCTCATCCATGGCTAACGTCTCGGGTGTATCCGTGCTTTCTTCCTGTGAGAGGAAGTAGGCGTTCGCACCAAGTGAGAGAATCAAGGCAGCGGCGATACTCATCAACCAGCCGAGTGGGACACTTTTTTTCTTCGTTTGTTGCTGACGTGCTTGTTTGATGTCTACCGGAGTAGTCATCGGTGCTTCCTGAGGAGACGCCGTCTCTGCTGAACCAAGGACTTCTCCAAGAATCCGTGCTTTCATACCTGCAGGAACGGGTCGCTCCGGAAGCGATTCAGCGATGGGAAGCATGAGTTCTTCCATTTCTAAAAGCGCTTCGCGACATTCTTCACACGTCGCAAGATGCGCTTCGAACGCGTCGCGATCTGCTGCGGATAATGTTCCATTGAAATAATCGATTAAGTCATGACAACGTTCTTCCATCTCGTTCCCTCCCATCCATTCGTTTTCGTAATGCTTGAATCGCGCTCCTGATTCGCGTCTTGACCGTTCCAAGAGGTAAATCGAGTCGCTCTGAAATCTGTTGCTGCGTCATACCCTGGAAGTAAACGAGTTCAATCAGCTCTTGCTGCTCTGGCTTCAGTTCACTAACCGCCCCGCGCACTTCAGCAGCTGTTTCCCGCTGCATGACCGTTCGCTCGACCGGCTCGTCGTATCCACCATCGCGCTCCTCGACTTCGATTGTCGGTTGTCGTTTTTCACGACGGAGACAATCCAGTGCCGCGTTACGTGTAATCGTTAAAATCCACGATGAAAACTTTCCTTTTTGTGTATCAAAATCAACACGACCATTCCAAATCTTCATCCACACTTCTTGTATGACTTCTTCGGACAACCGGTCATTATTCGTAAAGCGATGGGCGAATGAAAACAATAACCGCTCGTATTTATCGTACAATGTCTCGAGGGCTTGCTCATCACCGCTACGCATCAGATGATAAAGCGATTCATCGGATTGAGTGTGCATCCTTCTCCTCCTTCTGACGTCAGCCTTATCATATAGTATACGCAAGCTGACACCAAATCGTTTTCGATTTTATTCATTTTCTAAGTAAAAATCTTCACCACATCCATATTCCCTAATTCTAATAAAAGTATAGCTTAAAATTCTGCTGAATTGACAGTTATACCGTAATGGGCATAGCATAAAGATACTACATGACGTCAGGTCAACGGGAATCGGAGGAATAAAAATGGATTATGATCGGAAGATGAAGAACCGTGTTAGTCGGATCGAAGGACAGCTACGAGGTATTTTACGGATGATGGAAGAAGGGCAAGATTGCCGCGATGTCATCACCCAGCTCTCCGCTGCCCGTTCTGCGATTGACCGGACGATCGGCGTCGTCGTCAGTTCGAATCTAATTGAGTGCGTCAAGGACGCCGAACAAAACGGCGATGGACAAACCGAAGAACTGGTCAAGGAAGCGGTCAACTTGCTCGTTAAGAGCCGCTGATATAACGCTCGTACGGATAGTCTGCTTTGATAGCAGGCTATTTTTTTAGACGTTTATTTTAGTATATCAGCCGTTTGATCCAGGTTTGATTGCGCGTCAAAACAGGTATACTAAATTGTTATTATCTGGACTGCTCGTAAAAGACGTCCACTTAGGAGGAAGAGTACTTATGACCGTTTCCCTATTCATTGATGTCGCATGTAAGACAGGCGAATCTCCTGTTTACGACGCAAAAACAAAGCGCTTTTATTTCGTTGATATTCCGAATCAACTTCTCTTCTCATATGATCTCGTCACAGAAGCACTCAAACCGTATACGTTACCAAGCGCCATCACATCGATTGCCTTGACGGATGCACCGGATTTATTACGTGTCACGGCAGAACACGGATTCGGAACGTTTGATCTCAAAGAAGGACATCTGTCTCTTGAGCATCAACTGTCGCTACCCGATTCCGACCGGATGAATGACGGAAAGCTTGATCCAACCGGACAATATGTCGCCGGTAGCATTAATGAAGAAGACGGTAAGACCGCTGGATTGTTCCGCCTGCGTCACGATGGCTCCATCGATGTCTTGCACGAAGACTTGACGAACTCGAATGGACTCGTCTGGTCAGAAGATGGCAAGACGCTCTATCACATCGATACACCGACGAAAAAAGTCTATGCCTTCGACTACGCTCCGGACGCACCACTTTCGAATAAACGTGTCGCCGTTGATCTCGAAGAAGAAGAAGGGTTCCCGGATGGTATGACGAAGGACGCGGAAGGTCACGCTTGGATCGCGCATTATGCTGGATCATGCATCACCCGTTGGAATCTTACGAATGGTGAAAAACTCGCTCATGTCGACTTCCCGGTCGCAAATCCGACGTGCCCGATTTTCTATGAAGATCGATTGCTCGTCACGACGGCTGCAAACGGAGATGATGCGCCACACGCCGGTGCCGTCTTCGCTGTAACATTTGAATGATTCGTAGAGGAGGGATCATCTTTTTAGAGGTGATGCCTCTTTTTCCACACAATTCGTCTAGACGCCTATTCAAAAACAGACGATACTAAAGAAGAAGACTATTCATTTTTTGAAGGAGTGAAGCCGATGCGCGTCACGACAATCGAACGTTTACACCAACTGCAGACGACCCCATCCTTTTTCCCGGTCAACTGCTACCTGTTTGAAGAAGCAGACAGTTTAACATTGATTGATGCTGGACTCGGAATTAACGCAAAGGCGCTCTATCACTATATTCGACAGCAAGAGAAACCACTCGGTGCAATCATCCTGACTCATGCGCACGCCGATCATGTCGGCTCACTGGATTTCCTTGCGAACGCCTTCCCTCTCGCTCAAGTCTGTATCAGTTACCGAGATGCTGCATTGCTCAGTGGGGATGAGACGCTACGCGAAGGCGAAACGACACCCTTAAAAGGGGGTATTCCGAAAAACATCAAAACACGACCGGATCGATTGCTCGAGAGTGGTCAACAAGTCGGAAGTCTCAGTGTCATCGCCTCACCCGGGCATACACCTGGTTCGATCTCGCTTTGGCATGAAGGGAGTCGGACGTTGATCGCTGGAGATGCTTTTCAGACGCAAGGGGGACTCGCCGTCTCCGGTGATGTCCGCTGGCAATTTCCGTTCCCCGCACTCGCGACATGGGATCCGGACGTCGCCCTTCGCTCGGCTGATCAACTGACGGAACTATCTCCAGATATTCTTGCCGTCGGACACGGTCCCCTCATTCTCGGACCGAGTTACGAGATGCGCCAAGCTGTCGATCGATTCGGACACGTCTTACAGACGAAAAAATCTTCTCCATTCAAATCACACACTTAAAACGGGACTGTATCATAAGTCAGTCTTTCCAAAGATAAGGATGGCAGAATGAAAATCTGCCATCCTTATCTCATAACAAAAAGAATGACGCGTCGCACGCAACTCCTACAGGAATAAGCGCATTTATGCGCTTCAGAGACAAACAAGACCCGTTTTCCTGCTTGAATGAAGCAGGAAAACGGGCTTGTGTCTCGCCTGAGGAAAGGGCGTGAAAAGACGCGTCATTCTTTTTTTGAGTTAGCCCCATTTTTTCGTCCAGTGGTTCAATTCTGTTCTGCAACAGCATAACGATAGACGCGTGCTTCGTAGGGACGCAAGATATCCGGGCTATCCGGATAGTTTGATACGAGCAATTTTTCATGCGGTAAAATGAGGGCGGTCTGCATCGGTTCATCATGTACGTTGAGGACGATCCGCCAGACTTCTCCCTCTAATTCCCGTTCATAGATATAGAGATACGGATCATGAAGCGCTAAGTCTCGGTACGTGCCGTAAACCATGATCGGATGTTGCTTTCGCATCTGAATCAGCGACTTGTAAAAAGCAAGCACGGACGATGGATCCGCTTCTGCCTGCGCGACATTGATGTCCGTATAATTCGGGTTGACGGCTAACCATGGTTTCCCACTCGTAAAGCCAGCTGCATGTGTACCGTCCCACTGCATCGGTGTGCGGGAGTTATCACGGGCAAGTAACTGCATCGACGAGAGTACGACCTCCGGGTCCTCTCCACCAGCGACGCGCTCCGCGTATCGATTTCGAAAGGCGACGTCTTGATAAAGCGACGGATCCGAGAAACGAATCCCCGTCATTCCGATTTCTTCTCCTTGATACACATATGGAATTCCGGGTAACGTATGCAACATCAAACCGAGTAGTTTTGCGCTCTCGACGCGATACCGTTCACTGCCGAAGCGGGTCACTTGTCGTGTATGATCATGGTTGTTGAGGAACTGTGAATTGACACCTAATGGGTATAAGACGTCGTACCAGCGTTTTTGAATCTCCTTGAATCGTAAGAGATCCATCGCCTCCATGTCATCCGCGATTTCGAAGTGAAATAGCGTCCGGAGTTCTTCTCGGTCCTCACTGACATATAACAGCCCATCTTCTGGACCAACGAACGGAATCTCACCGACTGTAAACAAGTCTTTACCAGCGAGAACATTCGCATGCATCTCCTGCAAAAAGTCATGCACGCCGGGCTGATTTCCAAGGTACGAGAGATCAAACGGATTGGCAACATCCTCAAGCGACGGTTTTTTGATCAAGTTGATGACATCCATCCGGAAACCGTCGATTCCTTGAGCGATCCACCAGTTCATCATATCGTAGATCGCTTGCCTCACAGCTGGGTGCTCCCAGTTTAAGTCGGGCTGTTCTTTGGCGAAGGAATGAAAATAATACTGCCCGCGTTCTTCACTCCACGTCCACGGGCTTGGCGCAAAGTACGAGCGCCAATTGTTCGGAGGCGTCTCTTTCGTGCCATCCTGCCAGATATACCAGTCATCCTTATCGTTAATCCGCTCTCGCGACTGACGGAACCAGTCATGCTGGTCACTCGTATGGTTCACGACTAAATCGAGAATGACCTTTAATCCACGGGCATGAGCGGCCGTGATCAACTCCTGGAGATCTCCCATCGTTCCCGCTTTTTCCATGATCTCGTAATAATCGGCAATATCATAGCCGTTATCGACGTCCGGGGAACGATAACACGGATTCAACCACACGACATCGACACCAAGTGAAGTGATGTAATCAAGCTTTTCGATGACACCTCGCAAATCACCAATCCCATCCCCGTTCGAATCCTTAAAGCTACGCCAGTAGACTTGATAGACGACTGCCTCTTTCCAGTTAGCTCGCTTCATCTTCCCACTCCTCTCCCTACTCTTTATTCCCGCTCCACTTATCTGTACCTGTTTATCCGACAATTTTTTTGAATTTCGAAAAAGTTCTTTTCTTTTGACTGAATATTCGTTATCCTTGACGACAATACCACGAAGGAGGCATTCATCCATGAAACATTTCGCTCCATCCATCGCCATTGATCGGCTTCCTGCTCCTGTCTTCGCTGAACTCGCGAACCGAATCGGTGCTGTAAAAGCTGCCGGACACGATGTCATCACACTTGGTCAAGGAACGCCTGACCAGACGACGCCTGTACATATTCTCGATGCCTTAAAACAAGCCATCGACGAGCCAACGAACCTTCAATATCCACCGTTTCGTGGACATGATTTTCTAAAGCAAGCCGTCGCACGCTTTTATGCGACTGAATTCGGTGTCACAATCGATCCGGCAACGGAAGTCGCGATTCTCCTCGGTAGTAAAGCCGGTATCGTCGCCTTACCGCAGACAATCGTCAACCCTGGAGAAGGTGTCATCGTTCCGGATCCAGGATACCCGGATTACCTGTCTGGCGCAGCACTTGCTGGTGCATTCCCGATCACGCTTCCGTTGCTTGAGAAAAATAACTTCTTACCGGATTACGACTTACTTGATACGACGGACGTCGAGCGTGCCCGGATGTTGTTCCTCAACTACCCGAGTAATCCGACGGGTGCGACCGCGACGGCAGAAGCCTTCGAACAGACAGTCGCTTTCGCCGATGCCCATGATATCTGTGTCGTCCATGACTTAGCATACGGCGGCATCAGTTTCGATGGTCCGACGCGAAGCTTCCTGCAGACGGAAGGGGCAAAAGACGTTGGGATCGAGCTATTCTCACTCTCAAAACGCTTCAACATGTCCGGCTTCCGGATTGCCTTCGCGATCGGAAATCCGTCCGTCATCTCAAGCATCGAAACATACCAAGAACATCTCTACGTCAGTGCCTTCACACCGATTCAGCATGCTGCGACCGTCGCCCTGTCGAGTGACCAGACATGTGTCCGCGAGTTAAGCAGTCTGTACGAAACACGACGCGATGCGTTGTTCGCAAAACTCGATGCGATTGGTTGGAGTGGACCACGACCGGGCGGTTCCTTCTTCGTCTGGCTTCCTGTTCCGGAAGGTTACACGTCCCAAAGCTTCACCGATCACCTGCTTGACGAAGCACACGTCGCCGTGACCCCTGGATCCTTCTTCGGCGAATACGGTGAAGGCTACGTCCGGATCAGCTTGATTGCTGACGTCGAACGTCTAGAAGAAGCCGTCGATCGAATTGGAACGCTCAACCTGTTCCGGACACCTGTTGCGGAATAATTCTGAAAAAACATTTGACAGATGGGAATCATTTCCGTTAAAGTAAATCCCAACAGCATAACTACTTATCGAGAGCGACCGAGGGATTAGGCCCAACGACGTCCGGCAACCACCTGTAAGGAACGGTGCCACATCCTACAGAATGATCTTCATTCTGAGAGATAAGTTACGAAATCTTACACTTTCGTCGCTTTTTTCTGGTTGCTCTGCTACTAGGAAAAAGCGACTTTTTTGTATGAGGAGATGAGCGGATGATTGAATTCAAACACATTACAAAACGGTTCGTTCGAGACCGGACCCCGATTTTTGCATTACGGGATGTCGATTTGACGATCCAAAAAGGAGAAATCTTCGGAATCATCGGTGAGTCCGGTGCCGGTAAAAGTACATTGCTTCGCCTGATCAACGGGCTTGAGCATCCGACACAAGGAACCGTCAAGGTCGACGGTGTCTCGCTCGGCGGGATGTCAAAAGCAGATTTGCGTCAACTTCGCTTGCGGACAGGAATGATCTTTCAGCATTTCCAATTGATCCAGTCGCGCAACGTCGCGGATAACATCGCTTTTGCGCTCAAGGCTGCTGGCGTCAAACGAGCAGATTTCCCGGAGCGAATTCGCGAACTCGTCTCGCTCGTCGGACTTGAAGGATTTGAGACGAACTTCCCGAGTCAATTAAGCGGTGGGCAAAAACAGCGCGTCGGGATTGCCCGGGCACTCGCGAACGATCCGACCGTCTTGTTATGTGACGAAGCGACATCAGCTCTTGACCCCGTTACGACACTACAGATCCTTGAACTGCTGAAGGATTTGAATGAACGACTCGGATTGACGATCGTCCTCATCACGCATGAGATTGATGTCGTCAAACAGATTTGCCATCGCGTCGCGGTCATGTCGCAAGGTGAAGTCGTTGAAGTCGCCTCAACCTATGACCTGTTCAGTCAAGCCAAGCATCCAGTGACGCAACATTACGTCGATACGGCACTACAAATCGAATTGCCGGAACGCATCTTACAGGCAACTCCAGGCAAGATCATCCGCTTGCAGTTCACGGGCGAGAAGACCGGTGAGAGTACGTTATCAGAAGCAATCCGCCGTTACGATATCTCAGTCAGCATCTTGCACGGCAAGGTCGACTACATTCAAGACGTCGCCTTCGGTGTCCTGATTGTCAGCTTGACGGGATCATCCGACCAAATCGCTCCTGCCCTCGACTGGCTCGCGACGGAACTTCATGCACTCGAGGTGATTCAGGATGTGGCTTGATCGTATTCAAACGATGTTACCTGAGCTCTTGAAGGCACTCGGCGAGACGGCGTGGATGGTAGGAATTTCACTTGCCTTTGCATTGGTCGTCGGGATTCCGCTCGGGATTCTCTTGTTCGTCACCGACCGGGGATTATTTTTTCAAAACCTTGCCGTCCGCCGTGTCCTTGACTTCGTCGTCAACATCGTCCGGTCGCTACCGTTCATCATCTTGCTGGTTGCCCTCATTCCGTTAACGAAGTTCTTACTCGACAATACGATTGGTCCGACGGCAGCATCCGTCAGTCTCAGTGTCGCAGCGATTCCGTTTCTCGCGCGACTCGTTGAGACGTCACTGCGCGAAATTCCGCCTGGTCTAATCGAAGCAGCGGAAGCATGTGGGGCGAAACCATTACGGATCATCGTCAGTGTCCTCTTACCGGAAGCACTCCCTGGCATCATTCAGGGCATCACATTAACGACGATCAGCTTGATCGGCTTCTCAGCGATGGCTGGTATCGTCGGCGGTGGAGGTGTTGGTGACCTCGCGATCCGTTTCGGTTATTATCGCTACGATAATCTCATCATGATCGTGACGATCGTCGTGCTCATCGTCATCGTTCAAAGTATTCAAGCACTTGGCAATCAACTGGCGCGAAAAACAGATAAACGCTAATCATACATACAAAGGGAGAGTGGAATCATGAAAAAACGATATGCCTTTTTAGCAACAGCCTTACTCGGTGCAGGAGTCCTCGCGGGATGTGGAGACAGCAGTGCTGACGAAAAAGACAAGACGATCAAGATTGGTGCGACGAGCGGTCCGTATAGCGACATGGTCAAACAAGCGATCCAGCCGCAACTCGAAAAGAAAGGCTATAAAGTCGAAATCGTCGAGTTCAGCGATTACATCCAACCGAACATCGCCCTCGGTAGCGGGAACATCGACGCCAACTTGTTCCAACACTCGATCTATCTCAAGACGTTCTCTAAAGAAAAGAACCTCGGTTTAAAAGGACTCATCACGGTTCCGACAGCACCGATGGGACTATACAGCAAGACAGCGAAGACACTCGACGACGTCAAGACAGGTGCTGAAGTCGCGACACCGAATGATCCGACGAACCAAGCACGGGCACTGAACTTGCTTGCGGAACAAGGCTGGATTGAACTGAAGCCGGACGCTGATCCACTAACCGTTTCAGAGAAAGATATCGTCAAGAATCCGAAGAAACTCGTCATTAAACCACTCGAGGCGGCTCAATTGCCACGCGCCGTCGAAAGTGTCGACATTTCAGCCGTTCCAGGAAACTTCGCACTTGCTGCGAAATTCGACTTACTTGATGCGTTAGCGCTTGAGACGATGGACGAACAATACCGTAACCTCGTCGCTGTCCAAACGAAAGATGCGGACAAGCAAGTCGCAAAAGACTTAAAAGCAGCCGTCGAATCGGACGCTTTCAATACAGTCATCGAAAAATCATTCAAAGGCTTCAGTAAACCTGAATGGGCAAACTGATGTAAAAAACGACCGGAATTCAACGAGATCACCTCTCTTTGAATTCCGGTCATTTTGTGTTAGAACCGATACCACATCAGTTCTTCATCATGATAGGTATCATCGATTTTCAGCGCCCGCGGTTCAATCGCGTATGATTCAAAACCAAGTGATCGATACAACGCTTTAGCAGCTTCATTCGTCCGGACGACCGAGAGATGGACTTGCTCGATCACAGGATGCTGCTTTAATCTACGTAATGCCTCTTCTACGAGTTGTCGTCCGACCTGTTGCTTTCGGGCGCGTGGCGTAACGTACATCGCAAATAGATTCGCTCGATGTCGCATCTTGACTGGCTCGGAGCAGACGATAGTGACGACACCGACGAGTTCATTTTCATGAAACGCACCGAACGTCATCGACTGTTCGCTTTCAAGACGAGTTGCGTACCGTTCGATGGGTCGATCTTTTTCTGCTTCATAATCAGAGCCGAATGCCTCCGGATGGTTTCGTAAGGCTTCTAACCGCAATGCTTTGTAACGAGTTGCATCTTCTGCCGTCAATTGACGTATTTTCAACTGCTCCACCCCCTACCTGTAGTATAGAACGAACTAACTCGTAAAAAAGAGGACGACATCGAGCGATATCGTCCTCCATTCTTCTATTTAAGGTGTTCGGAAATTAATCGTGAAGTACGGTGCGTTGTCTCGGAATGCTACACCGACATCCGCCTGCTTGAAGCTCTTTTGAAGGATGTTATCGCGGTGTCCTTTCGAGTTCATCAAGCCCCAATGCGCCGCAAAGACATTCGGATAGCCCATCGAGAGATTCTCACCGGCTCCCATGAACTTGATACCGCCTTGTTTCATTCGATCGAACGGGTCACGCCCTTGTGGATCCGTATGCGAGAAGAAATTATTCTTCGCCATGTTTTCGCTGTGACCACGTGTAACCGGCTTCAGTGCCGTGTACGGTGCTAATGGATTTAATTTATAGTCGGCTCGTTCCCAGTTCATCAACCGAAGCATCAGTTTCTCATCTGTCGTTCGTAACGCATTCGACGCCGTACCGTAGAAGCCTTTTTTCTTCGCTTCGACGTCTTTTGGAATCGCAAGCGTCGCTTTGACTTTATTGCCGTCATGTTGATCGAAGAAATATGTCACGTAATTGCCTTTCTTCTCATAGACGGCGGCATGATCCAGATTCAACATGTAGTTCGTATTGCCTTTACGATAGGACTTCACTGCGGTCCAACCTTTTTTCTTCAAGGAAGATTCCGTATCCTTATTCAAGACCGCGCCTTGCGTCGTCACCCCGTTCTTGAAACGATACTTCCCATAATCTTTTCCATCCTTCGTCAAGGCGACGAATTCCTCCGTTGATGTCCGTCTGACTTCCCAGT
This sequence comes from Exiguobacterium sp. s191, assembly GCF_018618955.1. NCBI lineage: Bacteria > Bacillati > Bacillota > Bacilli > Caryophanales > Exiguobacterium > Exiguobacterium sp. s191. The sequence continues at coordinate 1,963,639 of NZ_JACSNC010000001.1, forward strand.
CGTATCCCGGATACTCACTGCTATATCGATCAATCAGCTTGCCGCCGCTTTTCGGGTAATCGGCTTCTGCTTGTTCCATTGGAATGTTTTCGTAGCCGAAAAAGGCTACTGCTGCTACTCCGATGATTAGCCATTTTTTCATGCCCTCGTTTCGCCTCCTTCTATTTCATTACCTTTATTTTAAAAGAAAATCATTCCTTCGAACAGTCATCGGCTCTCATTTGTCTAAATCACATCTTTCGTCCACAAATCCGACATATTTCATGAGAGCGCTACCATTTCAAAAAAGCTTTTGTTTAAACGATTCTTGAAAGTATTTAATACACATACTAAATGATTTTCCCCTTTTATTAAAATGTGTGAACATTCTTTTATTTCATTCTAAACGATTTTTGATTGCTCTCCGATTCTCGACTCGGTATCATTAGAATTCGTAAGCCAAACTTTCAATGCTTTTCCAAATAACATAATGATATGAAGGAGTTGACCTATGGTTTTACTGTATTTCATTTATGAATCCATTGCTTTTTTGCCGATTCAACAATACTTATTTTCCGGCTGGATGATTCTTGTCGCGTTGACCGTATCGTTTAGCTTGGCTAATGCACATGAAGATGTCCGACTCAATCAACGGCTCGGTTTCGAGTTACTTGTTCCTGGATCGGGTATGCTGCTCTCTAAGAAGTTCATTCCTGGTCTTGCTATCATCCTTTTTTTAATCTTGATCCACTTCACGTATATGTTCCGCGCCATCCCTCTACCGATTGCTTTAATTTCGACACTCTCGATCAGTACACTCTCACTTCTTTCGCTTTTTATACCAGCACGCAAAAAAGCGGACCGCTAAGTCCGCTTTTTAATTTATTGATATTTTGTTGTTTCAGTTAGTTTATATTTATTCGACAGTTCGAGCCAAATCGTTTTTCCTTTGATCGTTTTCACTTGAATGTATGGACGACCTTGCGAAACACGAAGTGCGAGCAATTCACCTTGTTGGTCGGCATGTGTTTCACTTGCTTTATCCCAGTTGCGTCCTAGTTTTCGTTCAATGAAGATATGTTTTCCTTTTTGGACAGCGCGCCAGATGCCGACTTCTGCTTTTCCTTTGACCGGTACGGCCGTCTCTGCACCTTGAATTGAGATGATCGCTGGGTCGTGATCACTCGCGCTACCGTCTGCTTCCATATACTCTGAGTTGATGTTGACGATATCCGACGACGTATACGACTTCAAGTTATTCGAGATTAAGATATGGTCGAGCACTTGAGCGTTTCCGTTATAGATATACGAGTACCGCTCTGATTCCGGCAAATCATCGACTGTGTTCCACAAGTTATCGCCTTTTAAGATATCAAGCGTCTTCGAGAACTGGAAGTCATTCAAGTCACCGAGTACGACGACGTTCGATCCTTTGACTTCCGTCTTCAATTCAGAGACGAAATCTTGGACGATGTTCGCGATCGCATGACGCTGGACTTCACTTTTACGTACGACCGGCTGGTTCTTACCGAAGTCAGCTCCGTCGCCACCTTTTGAGTTAAAGTGGTTGACGATGACATGATACGAATCACCGTTGAAGAGGAATTCTGCGACGAGCGGTTTCCGTGAACTCGCGAAGTTCGGATCCGTCGGTTGGATGCGACCCGGGTTTTTCGTTAACTTACCATTTTCCACCGTAACGGCTTCTGTCGCGCCACCTTTTTCACCTGGTGCGAGCGATACACGTGCTGGATTGTAGAGGAATCCGACACGGATGTTCCCGCCCGGCTGTCCACCATCCTTCTTGTCTTCTGGTGCGATGTCCGTATAGGCATAGCGGACACCCGTTTTCGCTTCGATCGCGGCGATCAATGTCTCAAATGATTTCGAAGCATCGACCGTGCCGCTATCCGTCGCACCATCGTTATCCTGCATCTCTGTCAAACCGACAATGTCCGGCGTTTTCAAGAATGTTGCGATACCTTCTGAGACACGGTCGACTTTTCCAGCGTCTGCCGTTGAAGCGAAGTTCTCGACGTTGTACGAAGCGACAGTCAAACGTGATTCACCCGTTTTGATGTTCGTCGGCTGACGATCCGCTTCGCGCGTGACGAGTTTCGGAAGGTCCGCTGCTTTTGAAAGTACTTTATATGCCGAATAGTTGTAGCTCATGACACCTTCGATCGTTCCGTTGAACGTATCACCAGCTTTCGCGCGGTAAGACGAGCTGCCCATCTCAACGAAGAGACGTTCTGGATTCACGTTGTCCTTCGTCAGGATCGGAGTTCCGCGTTTCGTGTAGACCTTATCCGCCGTCTGCGTCCGAACTGGAATCGTCCGGTTCGCTTGTGGACCTGTGACGATTGCGTTCGGTAAAGCGACACGCATACCTTCTAAGCTTTCGTATAAGTCAATCGCATCTTCTTCTGGATCAAACTGCGCGAACGAATCGTTGTCGACGACTTGCGTCGGAATCAAGACTCCTTTATCACCGAGGACGATACTTGCTGGTAATCCTTCGTTGAGTGCACCCTTCACGAGATTGACCGTACTGATTTCCGTGACCGCTAAATCTGTATCGAACTTATCGCTGTAGCCACCAAGCAACCACTCTTTGACATATCCTGTCGTCGCGACTTTTTGTCCAATGGCAGCACCATGGTTTTTCGCGTAGACGAGAATCCCTTCCGATGTCCGGCTGTCGTTATCCGGATTCGGATCTTGCATGTAGAAGTTGTTCGCATCGACGACGTACGTGACGACACCTGTCGTCCGGACGAGTTGATCTGCGTAAGGCGACGTATGCGCAACGCCTTGGATGTTGCTGATTTTCGTGATCGGTGGTGCGATATAGTACTTGAATGTCGAAACCGCTGACGTTTTACCGTCCTTGACGGCAACTGCTTGAATCGTCACTTCATCGTTGATCGTGATCGGTGACGTATACACCGGACTGTCGACAGTTGGTGTCGTGCCGTCGACTGTATAATGAATCGTTCCTTCACCTGACAATGTCACTTGATCTCCACGTTCAACTTCACCGACTGGAGAAGCTGTAGGTGCTGCAAGAACGTCGCCCGCTTCTGTCTGATGACTACCGAGATTCGTCAGTGTATCGACCGGGAAGCTCGTCCACTGTGATGGTTCGTATGTTTTAGTACCAGACGTGACGCCCGCATTCCGCACGAGTGTCGTATCTTTTGCGAAATCCGTTGATGAACCGAGTGGTCCGATGATATCAAGAACGACGTCGCCTTTTTTCAGTGCAATTGGATCATTCCCGTTGAAGTTTAATGATCCCGTCGTCAATTGTGCTTTTGCTTTGATGTCCGCATTCGCACTCGAATTCGCGATAACGAACGTTTTACCTGGATCCACTTTCCCCGATAGTGTGATTTTCGCTTCTGATGGTCCACCGTTCGTATATTGAACGAGTGTATAGTCTGCTAAATCAATGATTTGCCTCGATCCATTGTACAGCTCGATTGCCTTGTTATTGCTTGTTCCTTCTATGTATTCAGACAAGATGACGCCTTCGCCTTCTGCCCCGACAAGACCCGCTTGTGGAAGGATTCCTGCTGTTAACACTCCGGCCAATGCCCACTTTCCAAACGTACTGCCGTATTTCATGATGAGACCCCCTATTGAATTTTCTGACACTTCTTAATAATATCAGATTATATTCTCAATAGTGTATATTTTTCGTAAAAAAAGATACCATCCTTCGTAAATGAAAGAAATGGTATCGCTTACAACTTTTTATTGTTCGTCTTTGTGACTTTCGTACCATTTTTCAGCTTGCGATGTCGCGATCGGAATGGCGCGTCCCTCTTCATACCCGTCTTTTAATAACGCGTTCGCGATCTCGATTGCTTTCTTTCGAAGTGGCGGATCAAAGTTCTTGAATGACTCCGGATAGTCGTTCTCATTCCATGGCATGTCGTCACCCCCTTCTTTCAGCATTACCCGAAAAAAGGCACAAAAAAAACGCCTCATCAGCGTGTCGTTGTTTTGGTTGTCATGAGAATCGAGGATTACAGGTGATCAAAACACCTGAAACGACGAAAGCCCTACCTCTCTTTCGTTGTTACGGCTCCTTGGCCGCGCCAGCTGAATCAAGCATTTTAGCAAGAATCGTGATGCGTCTGCAACGGACGCATGATACTGGGATTTTTAGAAATAGCTCGGGAATGAGCGGAAAAGTATCGATTGGAAGGTTTATCTTGCTGGGTCAACTTCTCCTCGTAGTATGAAGAAGGACAAAATAAAAGCGATGACTTATGTCTGACTCATTTGTCAGTAGCGGTCTAAAAATCCTGACCTGTCGATTTAATTGTATGATATGGATTGAAGATTCTCACATGAGTGATCATCCCCGATTCATGACTTATATTAATCTATCACACTTTCTTTTATAAAGTCAATCTTTCTTTTGAAAAATCGTTTTCTCCTGTCTCAGAATTGGAGTTGCACCTGCCGTAAAAGCCGAGTATCGTGAAGAGGACTCATTACTATAGAAGAAACGAGGGAAATCCATCATGTCGAATCGACTTATCCATGAAACGAGTCCCTACCTATTGCAACACGCTCATCAGCCTGTCGATTGGTACCCGTGGGGCGAAGACGCCTTCACTGCCGCTCGGGAAAGCGGCAAGCCGATCTTTTTATCGATTGGTTACTCGACGTGCCATTGGTGCCATGTGCTGTCTCACGAAAGCTTCGAGGATGAAGAAACGGCACGCCTCTTGAACGAACGCTACATCGCAATCAAGGTCGACCGGGAAGAACGTCCTGACATTGACCATGTCTACATGACGGCGGCTCAAGTCATGAACGGACAAGGCGGCTGGCCACTGAGCGTCTTCATGACAGCGGACCAGCAACCGTTTTATATCGGTACGTATTTTCCGAAGACGCCTCAGTTCAACCGCCCGAGTTTTCGTCAGGTGACGCTTCAGCTAAGCGAGCAATTCCGCCGTTCACCAGAAAAAATCGCACAAGTCGGTCAGAACATGTCGCAAACGCTTCGCGACGTATTGCAGCCTACAGCGGCTACTAGTACTTGGAATGAATCCATCATTCACGAGACGTTTGATCAAGCGATGCGCCAATTTGACCGTCAACACGGTGGATTCGGCGGGGCACCGAAGTTTCCGTCGCCAGCCCTGCTTCGTTTCTTGCTTGATTATTATCAATACGCGGAAGACGAGACGGCGCTCCATATGGTCATGCGATCATTGATCGCGATGCGTGACGGTGGGATGACCGATCAAGTCAGCTACGGTTTGTTCCGCTATACGGTCGATGCCGAGTGGCAGATTCCTCATTTCGAGAAAATGCTGTACGACAATGCTTGGTTCGCGACCTTATGCATCGAGACGTATCAAGTGACCGGACAAATCCGCTTCCGACGTTACGCGGAAGAAGTCCTATCGTTCACAGAGCATGAGATGACTGCCCCGGACGGTACCTTCTACGCCGCACTAGATGCAGATAGTGAAGGCGGTGAAGGACACTATTATACGTTCACAGCAACTGAACTGACGGACTTACTCGGACCAGACGCACTGTTCCCGCACTTTTACCATGCTTCACCATCAGGAAATTTCGAAGGACGAAACGTCTTTTACCGGACGGGACGAACACTCGAGGCATTCGCACGTTCTGTTCACTTGTCGCCTGCTGAGACAGCGGCGCAACTCGAACGCGAGCGCCAGCTTCTTCTTCGTGCGCGAAATGAACGTCCGCGTCCATTTCGTGACGATAAGCGCTTGACATCGTGGAACGCGATGATGATCTCGACGTTCGCTAAAGCCGGTCGCATCTTTAATGAACCGCATTATACACGTGTCGCAACGCGTGCGATGACATCACTTGAACGATTCGTTCGTACCGAACAGCAACTTGCCGTTCATTACCGCGAAGGACAAGCGACCGGACACGGATTCCTCGATGACTATGCTTATTTGATTGACGCACATCTTGAACTGTTTCAATCGACACGACGAGCGCTTCATCTAGAGGAAGCTTTAGTACTTGCAGATGTGCTACAAGATCAGTTCCAGACAGTAGATGGCTATTTTTATCTGACATCTTCACGCTCCGACGAGCTACTCGTTCGTCCACTTGATCTGTATGATGGGGTCACACCGGCTGGAAATAGCGTTGCCTTGCATGCCTTCTTCACGCTCAGTCGCCTCACCGGGCGTCTCGTCTATCAGGAAAGTGCCGAACGGGCTCTTACGGCATTAGTAGAAGAAGTCGAGCAACAACCAACGGGCTTCGCCTCACTTGTCAGTACGTTCACCTATCGGCAGATGGAACCGAAGGAATTGATCATCTTGATTCCTGAAGAGTCGGAAATCCCAATCGAAATCAATCAACTGCAACAGATGCGCTTACCGGAAGTCGCCTTATTGATTGGGACGAAACGTGATCTTCTACCGCTTGTCCCACTGCTCGCAGATTATCCTGAACCCAACGTACCTACCGCTTATCTCTGTCATGATTTTTCGTGTGAACGACCAACGACGAATCTGACAGAACTCCTCGCTCGTCTCAACATCTGATCATTTCCCCTCTTGTTTAAACAAACAGGAGGGTTTTTCAAAAAACCAGATCCCTTTTTTCAAAATAATTCAATATCTTATTCATAAAAATCCGATATTGTCGATAGTAAGGATAGGCAATAGATTCCACAACTTAGACTTAGACATCCTAGAAGCCGATTCCGTCCATCCGGACGAATATCTACTAGGAGGAAAGATACTTTGAACACGACATCATTCTCGAAGACCTTGAAGGTGTTCGCGAGCTTTCTCATCGTTTTCAGCATCGTTTTAACATCTTTACCCGTAGCTGAAGCAGCGACGACGAAAGCGACGACCTACCGTCTGTCTACCGATAGTTATCTGTACGACAAGACGGCATCTTCTCGGAAACGCTTGTTGACGATCAAGACCGGAACTGTCGTTTCATCCACGTATGCTTCTGGCGCATTCAGAAGAGTGACATACGCTGGAAAAACGGGATATGTCGCGTCGAAATACCTCACGCTGTACGAAAAGAAACAAACCGTTTCTGGACAGCGCTACCTCGTCCTCAAAAAAACACCGATCAAAAAGACGGCAGTGGATACTGCAGTGACGATCGGTACGTTGAACGAAGAGGATGTGTACTACACGTCACAACGTGTGACAAATCCATATGGCGAAACATGGTACCGCGTCAAATATGACGGGAAGACGGGCTATGTCGCTGCTGGTGCAAAAGCAGTTGCCTATAAAAAGGTGACGAACACGACGTCAAGAACGGTCGACGCTTATATCTTGCGCCAATACGCTGGAACAGGCTATCCAAAAGTTCAGACCATTCCATCTGGAAAAGACGTCAAAATCGTCGGTCGGATCGAGGACTGGGTCAGCGTCCAGTACGATGGGAAAAAAGGTTACATGCATCAAGATGCGTTCGCCTCTTCTGAAAAGCAAAGTGTGACCCTGATCCCACAAACACGGTATCAGACGAAAAGTGCGACACCCCTTTACAATCAAGCGGAACCGAAGAACAGCTTAGCCAGTCTTCCGAAGGGCACGATTGTCACATCAAGCGCTAAGACGGCAACGTATCATCAAGTCACATACGCTGGTAAGACGGGTTATGTCTTATCCGCTACATTGGCAGAGTACACAGAAAAGACGAAGCTTCCGTCTTCACGCTTCCTGTTGACAGCATCACTCGCCATCAAGACGACACCTGCAACAAACGGAAAAACACTTGCGACACTAAGTGCCGGAAACGTCTACTACACGAAGACACGTGTGACGAATCCACTCGGTGAAACATGGTATCAAGTATCGAAGGAAGGTAAAACCGGCTTCGTATTAGCGAATCAGGCAACACCTATCGCTTACGAGTCACAATCAAACCTTTCATTGAAAACGACAGCCGCAACAACGATCCGCTCGTATGCAGGTCCATCATATGCAACAGTACAAACGATCCCGAGCAATACGGTCATCAAGATTTCCGGACGGATCGGTAATTGGTACCGGGTCAGTTATAACGGTAAAACGGGATATGCTGCTTCTAGCACCTTTACGACGCTTGCAACGAAGCAGAAAATTGCAGGGGCACGCTTTGAGCTTGAAAAAGCAGTTTCCATTAAATCTTCACCAGATGCAAAAGCATCCACGCTTGAAACACTACAGAGCGGTGACATCTACTACACGACACAACTCGTGACGTCAAACGGTCAGCAATGGCATCGTGTGAGCAAGGATGGAAAGACAGGCTACATTCCTGTCGGTCAAGGCAAGAGCGTTCGTTATCAATCGGACCGGATCGTCATGCAGACGATGACTTCGACTCCTCTACGTTCATATGCTGGAAACACTTACGCGACCGTCAAAACGATTCCTTCTGGTACGAGCATCACGGTCACTGGAATGATCGATGATTGGTATCGTGTGACGTACAACGGGAAAACAGGTTATATCGCTTCACGTTACGCTAAGGAAAAAGTCATGACGCAATCGATTCCATCTTCTTCTTATCGCCTTGGGCGTACCGTCGAAGTAAAAACATCGCACCAAGCGACAGCTGACACTCTCGTTCGCCTCTCTTCTGGAGACGTCTACACGACGAATCAAGTCGTCACGACTGGTCGTTCAGAGCAATGGCATCGCCTGACGGTTGACGGAAAAACCGGTTACATTCAAATCAATCAAGGCTCACCTGTCACATATGAAAGCGTCAATAACCACCGCTATCAAGCAACGACGGATACGACACTCCAGTCGGATGCCGGTTCAGCTTATGCGACGGTGACGAAGCTGCCAAAAGCAGCCGTCGTTCAAGTAACAGGTAGTCTCGATCAGTGGTTAAAAATCAGCTACGCTGGTAAAAACGGTTACGTCTTAAAATCAACACTGACACCGTACACGGAAACGAAAAAGATTACGGGTGCACGTTTCTTGGCGAATCAATCACTTGTCGTCAAACAAGCACCGGACGATCAAGCAGCAACTATAACGACACTCTCGTTCGGAAATGTCTATTACACATCTTCTTTGATCACATCGTACACGAACACCTCGTGGCATAAAGTGACGATTGATGGCAAAACGGGTTATATCCGGACTGGTCAAAATACGTCATCGATCAAATACGAAGCAAAACAAAAATTGTACGTACGGGCTACATCAAACGTGGCTTTACGCTCTTACGTCGGTAGCTCATACAATGTCATTAAGACGATTCCTCAAAATCTCGTCGTCACCGTCTCTGGTCAAATCGGTGATTGGTATAAGATTTCCTACGATGGCAAAAGTGGATATGCATATAAGGGGGCGTTCGTGACGACTTCTTCTAAATTAAACGTCTATAACTCCGTCGCGACACCGTATACGTTCGATAGCTTCATCAGCGCACAGATGAAACTAAATCCACCACCGCAAACGGATATCTACAAAAACAAATTGATGTACGTCAGCACGGGTTACGTCCGCCTCGGTGGTGCACTTGATCCCGTCAACGGAACGATTGCGACTGTCACAGCGACGACACCGCTCAACATTCGTTCAGGCGCTTCGACTGCCAGTCACGTCTATGGTCAATTCCAGCCTGGTCGGATGATTCGTGTCTATCAATCCGTCAGTGGCTTCTATACGACGTACCCACGTGTCTATTCGAACGCAACGAATTATTCGACGATCCAATGGTTGAATGCACTCGAAACAGATGTCCGTAACGCTGCTGATCCACTCAAGGTCGACCGAAATTCTTCAGACTTCTATCAGTTCCTTGATCTATCGAAAACAACAGGTGCGACACCTGCGACACTCGATAAGATGTTAGCGAACGTGACGAAAGGTGAAGGAATCTTCAACAAATGTAGCAATGGTAGTTGTGGTCAAGCGTTCATCGATGCTGGTCAAAAGTACAGCGTCAACGAAGCTTACTTGATCTCCCACGCTTTACTTGAGACAGGAAACGGAAAATCAACACTTGCGATGGGTGTGACATGGAATGGACGCAAAGTCTACAACATGTACGGCATTGGTGCATATGATTACGATGCAATCAACACCGGTGCTGCTTATGCGTACAGTCAAGGTTGGTTCACTCCGGAAGCCGCGATTGTCGGTGGTGCTGAATTCATCAGCACGAAGTACATCCACAATGTCTATGGACAAAATACGCTTTACAAAATGCGTTGGAGTCCGATGCGCCCTGGTAGCCATCAGTACGCAACAGACATGGGATGGGCCGTCAAACAGACGTCACGGATCTATTCACTCTATCAACAGATGGATAGCTATACAGCAACCTTCGATATTCCGGTCTTCGCTCGTTAAGGGATAGTTAAAAACATACACGCAAAGGAGTAGTTCTTCTCTTGATAGAGAAAGACTACTCCTTTTTCGTAATGTTTATTCATTGAAAAGTAAATGACGTCACTCTCGTTTTTATGACAGACGTTCCCGACATCCTCGCTTTCCACAGGCGGGAGGTAAGCCGCGACATCTCGCACTCCATGCGATTTGTCGGGTCTCACCCATCCCTGACGGAAGCGCTAACCGCACTTCCTTTTCCTGTAGGAGTCAACGATGTACGGTTGCGTCCTACTAAAACATAGCGAAATGAAATCGATAATCGCATCATTTTTACGGACAAAGTAGTCCTTTTCCTTCTTCGTTTCTACTTTCTATACCTGGAAGAAAAAAACGCTATTTGTTCACTCGACATCGCTTCCTAGGGAAAAACAAGCAAGAGCGACCCTGCAACGAAGTGAAGCGGCGCGATGCTTGTCCCAGGAAAACGATGCGAGGTGAACAAAAAAGTGCAATCTTTCTCACTAAGAGAAAAACTACACTCTGCCTTCATATGAACGGTACTCCATAATACTACGAAGTACTGTTATTCATGAATGATACGAAGAGAACCCCTGCATTTACGCGGAAGGGCTCCCCTAGCGTTCCATGTCATCGGCAACGATTTGAATATCGATCCCGCGGACATGACGCATGATTTCATTGATGATCGATCCACGCCGGACTTCCTGCCAACGGGTCCGTGCAGATTGACCGAGGACGATTTGGGTGATGCGATGATGCTTGGCAGCTGCCGTGATTGCTTGGGCGATCGAGCGCTCCCCTTGGATTCGGATCAGAACTTCTGCTCCGAACAAGGAACCACTCTCGCGTACCATCGCTAAGACTTCTTTTTGTTTCGCATTCAATTGATTTTCCGCTGCCGGTAAAATCGTCAGCACATAAAGATCCGCTTTTAGACGACTTGCCATGCGAAAGCCGCGATAGATCAACTTCCGCGCGTTGTCATTGAGCTGGATACAGACGAGAATCCGTTCTTGTAGCGACGCCGGATCCTTTTCAATCAACAAGCGTGATTGATAGACTTGATCGTCGACTTCGTCCGCGACCTGACGTAACGATAGCTCACGTAAGCTCGCAAGATTCTGAAGCGAGAAGAACGAATTTAAGCTCTGTTCAATCTTTTCCTTCTTATAGATCTTTCCTTGCTCGAGTCGTTCCCGTAACGTCTGTGGCGTGACGTCGACGAGTAGAATCTCATCGGCTTCACCGAGAAACGGATCCGGGATGCGTTCCCGAACCTCGACGCCCGTCACTTCTTTGACCTTAAAGAGCAAGCTTTCGAAATGCTGGATGTTGACGGCCGAATAGACATTAATTCCTGCTTCAAGCAGTGCTGCGACATCTTGATAGCGTTTCTTTCGTACCGATCCTGGCGCATTCGTATGCGCCAGTTCATCGATCAGTACGATATCCGGGCGACGGGCAATGATCGCGTCCACGTTCACCTCAGGGAATGTCTTGTCCTTATAGACGACTTCAAGTAGCGGAACTTGTTCGAGTTGCCCGACCATCTCCGCCGTCTCTTTTCGACCATGCGTCTCAATCAGACCGATGACGACATCCTTGCCTTCAAGCGTCAATGCTCGTGCATCGGCAAGCATCTTATACGTCTTTCCGACACCAGGAGCTGAGCCGATGTACAGCTTCAGCTTTCCTCGTGTCATGACTTACTCCGATCAAGTGCTAAGTTCAAGCGCAGGACATTAACGTAATCATGTGTTCCTGCTTCCTTCGTGATCAATTTCCGTACTTCTTCACGTGACAGGTCGCGCGCGGTTGCGATACGCTTCGCCTGAACCAAAGCATAATCGACTGAGATGTGCGGATCGAAGCCAGAACCGGATGTCACGAGGGCATCGTCCGGAAGCGAAGCGCCGTCCACTTGGTTCTGTTTCTGTAATTCCGCCATCTTCGTGCCAAGCTCCGGGTTCGATGCTGCTAGGTTATCCCCAGCAGACGCTCCCGCTAATTGATCGACCGCTGATGGACGTCCGTGAAAATACTGTTTCGACGTGAACGGCTGGGCGATCAATTCCGATCCGATGAATTTTCCGTTTTCTTGTACTAAAGAACCTTCAGCTTTATCCGGTACGAGTAGTTGACCGAACAGGGTCAATAAAGCGGGAAAGACAATCCCGCATAACGCTGCGACGAAGACCGTCACACGAATGGCTTGTTTCATGATTCGTTTTCTCCTTAGAGGATGCTTGCAAGCAAGACATCGATGATTTTAATCCCAATGAATGGAACGACGACACCGCCAAGACCATAGATCAGTAAGTTACGACCGAGTAATTGATCCGCCGTCATCGGTTTGTAGGTAACCCCTCGCATCGCAAGCGGAATCAACATCGGAATGATGATCGCATTGAAGATCAAGGCAGACAAGATTGCACTCGTCGGGGAATCAAGTCGCATGATATTGAGCACTTCCATCTGTGGAATCGCCACCATGAACATTGCTGGGATGATCGCGAAATATTTCGCGACATCGTTTGCGATCGAGAACGTCGTCAAGGCACCCCGTGTCATCAAGAGCTGTTTCCCGATTTCGACGACTTCGATGATCTTCGTCGGGTTCGAATCAAGGTCAATCATGTTCGCTGCTTCTTTTGCAGCTTGCGTCCCACTGTTCATCGCGAGGCCGACATCGGCTTGAGCGAGTGCTGGTGCATCATTCGTCCCGTCTCCTGTCATGGCGACGAGGTGACCGGCTGCTTGTTCCTGCTGGATGACACGAATTTTATCTTCCGGCTTACATTCGGCAACGAAATCATCGACGCCTGCTTCGCGGGCAATCGTTGCTGCCGTCAACGGGTTGTCACCCGTACACATGACCGTCTTGATACCCATCTCACGCAGTCGATCAAATCGTTCACGCATGCCCGGTTTCACCGTATCTTTCAAATAGATGACGCCAAGGATCGTTGCGTCGATCGCAACGACGAGTGGTGTGCCACCAAGACGAGAAACCGCATCTACTTTCTCTTGTAAATCATTCGGAATGGCGCCGCCTTGCTCCTTGACCCATTCTTGAATCGCTTGCCCTGCCCCTTTACGTACGCGGCGACCATCTCTTAAGTCGAGTCCGGACATTCGTGTCTCTGCGCGGAACGGTACGATCTCTGCGCCATCTAACCAGTGTTGTTCCACCGGCATCGCGCGAAGTTCAGCGAGTTCAAGAACAGAACGTCCTTCTGGTGTCTCATCAGCGAGTGAGGCGAGGATCGCCCCCTCGAACGCCTGCTCAGCAGTACTCTCACCGACTGGCGTGATCTCCGACGCCATCCGGTTACCGAACGTGATCGTTCCTGTTTTGTCCAGGATGATCGTCTGGATATCGCCTGCTGCTTCGACCGCTTTCCCGCTCATCGCGATGACGTTGAAGCGGGTGACTCGGTCCATCCCGGCGATTCCGATTGCTGACAGTAAGCCACCGATCGTCGTCGGAATCAAACAGACGAGTAAGGCGATCAAGATTGGACCTGACAGATCAAATCCAAGGTAGTTCGTAAAGATAGGTAGTGTCATGACGACAAGTAAGAAAATCAATGTCAAGCTCGTCAAGAGCGTTGATAACGCGAGTTCGTTCGGTGTCTTTTGACGACTTGCGCCTTCAACGAGGGCAATCATCTGATCGAGGAATGACTCACCTGGATTGCTTGTGATTCGGACTTCGATCTCGTCACTGACGACGAGTGTGCCGCCGATGACCGAGGAGAAATCACCACCCGCTTCTTTGATGACAGGTGCGGATTCACCGGTGATCGCTGATTCATCAATCGAAGCAAGTCCTTTGATGATTTCACCGTCACCCGGTACATACTCCCCTGCTCGGACGAAGACGATATCGCCCTTCCGAAGAGTCGCAGACGAAACGCTTTGAATCAGTTGTCCGACACGTTTGCGTGCCATGACATCTGCTTTTGAAGCTTTCAGTGAGTCCGCTTGGGCTTTCCCGCGTCCTTCAGCGATCGATTCCGCGAAGTTCGCGAATAAGACCGTCAGGAAGAGGATAATACTGACCGTTAAGTTAAAGCCACGCATCTCGTCAATGAAGATCGTATAGCCGATCGCGAGCAAGCAGCCGATCCAGACGACGAACATGATCGGTTGTTTGACCATATTGACGGGATTTAATTTTTTGAAGGCATCGATCGTCGCTTGACGCGCGATCGAGCCACTGATTGCTGACTTCGTTTGGTGTTCCGGCTCCCCGTTCGGTTGGTGTTCCTCGGGCGTCGGATGCATGATTCGTTCCATCATATGCTTTTATCTCCTGTTCACATCGTCAGCCAATCCGCGACTGGTCCAAGTACGAGCACTGGCAAGAATGTCAATGCACCGACGAGTACGACCGTACCGAGGAAGACTGTTCCGAAGAGTGGTGTGTCTGTCTTAAACGAAAATTCATCTTGCGGAACCGATTGCTTCGCTTTAAGCGAACCTACGATTGCAAGCATCAAGATCAATGGGATGTAGCGTCCGAAGAACAACGCGAATGACGTCGAGACGTTCCAGTAGACGTTTGCGTCGCCGAGTCCTTCAAAACCGGATCCATTATTCGCCGTCGCAGATGTGAACTCATACAAGACTTGCGACAGTCCGTGATAACCTGGGTTCGAGATGCCGGCGACGCCTGGTGCAGCGTACATCGAGATTGCCGTTCCGACGAGAATCAGGAATGGCGGCACGAGCAGCGCGATCGCGATCATCTTCACTTCGAACGTCTCGATTTTCTTCCCGAGGAACGTCGGTGTCCGACCGATCAAGAGACCTGTCAGGAAGACTGCGACGAAGGCGTAAAGCAAGACGTTCAGGAATCCCGCACCTGCTCCACCGTAAACGACGTTGAGCATCATATTGCCGAGTTGGATCAATCCAGCAAGTGGATGCAGTGAGTCGTGCATCGCGTTGACCGCACCGGTTTCAGCTGCCGTCGTAATCGAACTGTAGAGCGCCGTTCCGATTTGACCAAACCGTAATTCCTGACCATGTGCCGTTGGATTCGCAAGTAAGCTCCCTGCCATCCCGACCGTCATCATGATGAAGAGAAGCGTCATGACTCCAAGGAACAGTCGTCCTTGTTTCGCGGAACCGATGATTTTTCCGTATGCGATTGGAAGAGACATCGGAATCAGTAGCATCAAGAACATCTGGATGAAGTTGACGAATTGGTTCGGGTTCTCGAATGGATGAGCACCATTGACACCGAAGAAACCACCACCGTTGTTCCCGAGCTGTTTGATGACTTCAAACGCAGCAACCGGTCCACGGTAAATCAACTGCTTCGCTCCTTCGAGCGTCGTGACGCTGACCGCCCCTCCGAACGTCTGTGGTACACCGAAGACGATCATGACCATCCCGAACACGAGTGAAATCGGAATCAGGATCCGCAAGATGAAGCGAACGAAGTCGGCATAGAAGTTACCGAGCGGTTTGTTCGCAAGACCACGAATGACAGCGATACAAACCGTGAACGCCATCGTTGGAGCGACGAACAACATCGTTCCAAGAACGAACGTTTGCGAGAGATATGAGAGTGCCTCGCCTGAATAGTGTTGTTGATCGGTGTTCGTCATGAAACTGATCGTCGTATGCAACGCTGTCGACCAATCGAGATTCACAGCACCATTCGGATTCAAGGGTAGACTGCCTTGGAAACGAAGTAGCAAATAACCACCGATGAAGAAGAAAATATTTACAAGCAACAAACTTTTCGAGTAACCGACCCACGATTGATCGTGTTTCTTTTCATCGACGCCGAGTAACAAAAGAAGTCGTCGTTCGACCTTACCGATTTTATCGACTCGACGCTCTGCGACAGGTGCGAAGTATATCCCGATGTAGCGACCAAGCAAGACCGCCGCGCAAAGTGCGATGACGAGTAGGATCCAAAATTGGATCATGAATTGAGTCCACATGTTTTTCTTTTCTCCCTATGCGATTAGAATTTTTCTGGATACATCAGACAATAACCTAGATACAAGAAGACGAGGCAGCCCGTCGCTAGTAAAAACCATGTCATTTACGGTCACCTGCTCTCCACTGGACACGTTCGATCAGATGAATCATCCCGAACGTCGTACCGAAGAAGAAGGCAAGCAATACGATACTCCACAGCTCTCCCATTATGAAATTACCCCCATATTATTCAATATTTTTACAATTAGACACGACAAAAAGACGATGTGAGGCAATAAACGGCCCCAGCATCGCCTTTATACTTTGGCATACTGAAAAAGAGTCGTTCCCTCCTAAAAACGCCTGCGAGGTTAGCTGTCGGATTCGGGCATACCTAGGAATTCGCCCTACCTTTCCCGTTCGGAAAGGATTCACCCCGTGTCACGTGTCGTGACGGTTGGGTCCCCCGCTTCAATCATGAATTCGGCGTACTTTGAGATCGAAGCATTAACATGTTAGTGTTCGTTGATGAGATGGATATTACTCCGATTTTTTCGGGTTGTAAATAGAAAAGTTGAAAAAAAAATAGTCTGATTTTTTAATGACTTACTTTCGAAAAATAGCGTTTTTCACCTCTATGCTATAGAAGAAAAAAAACCGCAGAAATCGATTCCTTCATCTAAAATGGAGGAGCTCCATTTTAGCGAGAATCGTTCCGCGGTTTCATGAACGAACAATGATTATGATTGCTGATTCATTTTAGCATGGACCGTCAAAGGAGCTAGCATCGTCACCCATAGGGCAACCACTCCAGAAACAAGAATCACAATATCGCGTTCGAACCCAAGCGTCAGTAAGGTAATACAACTACTGACCAGGACGAGACAAAGCGTCGCGATCATAACGAACCGCGATTGTTTCAACATTTTTCTCATGTGGCATCTCTCCTTTCCTTCCATATTCCTTTTCATCGTAACAAAGATTCATCGAAAAAGCGTCGCTGACACCCGATTGTGATGTTTCTGTCATCTCGCAAGTAACGATAGAAGACGACGAGAAAACGGATTTGTTACACTGGAGAAGTACTTAAAAAGGGGGAATCGATATGTTACAAGATCATTCATTTCAACGCGTCGACGGAACGTCGGCATCCTTAAGTGACTACCCAGCTCAAGCATGGCTGATCGTCAATACAGCCAGCAAATGTGGCTTGACGCCACAGTTCGAAGGACTCGAGCAATTGCATCAAGACTATCGTTCGCAAGGGTTGACCGTACTTGGTTTCCCATGTAATCAGTTCGCGAATCAAGATCCGGGAACGGACGAGGAGATCCAGTCGTTCTGCCAAGTCAACTACGGCGTGACATTCCCCGTCTTCTCAAAAATTGATGTCAACGGTGAGCAAGCGCATCCGTTATTTGAGGAACTGAAAGCACAAGCACCAACGACGGACGGTGCAACAGACGTCGAGTGGAATTTCACAAAATTCCTCGTGACCCGTAATGGAGAAGTGACGCGGTTCTCACCAAAAACGAATCCAACTGATTTGACGGCAGCAATTGAACGATTGCTCGTTCAAGTCTAAAAAATAAGCTTCCCTCCTTCTCTCTTGAAGGAACGGAAGCTTATTTTCATGTTGTCCCCGGCTCGAGATGACGACTGATCATCTCTTCCGCCAATCGTTTGACGTCATCGATGTCGCGCATTTCCGTGAACGGATGCCCCCAGACGATCAGCTCTTCGATTTCTTCAATCGGTTGCGTCGTATAGCGTGTACCATCGGCAACGAACTCTTGCGCAATCGTAGATTCAAAAGCTGCGTATTTCAGGAGCCACGGCTTTTCACTTAAGATTTTTTGCGCATGTTTTGCTTGCTTGAACGCAACATCGCCGACGAGGACGATCGGATCGAATCGTTCATGGAGCGGATGCGTATATTGAACAGAGATCAGCAATCCATGTTGGTTCGTTTTTTCTTGTTGCCGGACATACGTCCGTGTTAAAAAGTGCGGCACGAGTGACTCCGCACTCTCCTTCGTCTGATGGATGCTCAGACCATGTTCCGTTTGGACGACTTCCGGGAGAACCGGTTCGTATCCACGGTTTGCTAATTGTTGATCGAGCTCTTTGAATAATAGCAGGGTATGTTCGACCAGTGCTCGGACTTGGCGAAACGATAATTGAATCGATTGATTGATCATACGATGACCTACCTTCTCTAAAAGTATGGCAATATACAGTTATTTACCCAAACTTTTCCGACTTCATCCCTGTTTCAGTGAAAGTTCCTCGAGCCACTTACGTGTTTGTTCGCTCATACGAGCCATTGTCTGTTCTCGCTCCAGCGTGATTGCTTGTCCGGCATGGATCGAGCGACAATCGAGTGCGTGCGGCATGTTTTCTTCGACGATTCCAGCAAGGATCAGACAAGGAACGTCAGCTGCTTTTGCCATCCGCGTGACCTCACCTGGTAACTTACCGATTTGACTTTGACGGTCGACGCGTCCTTCTCCTGTCCAAACATAATCCGCTTGCTCCATCCGCTCTGCTACGCGAAGATGTTGCAGGATCGTCTTGGCTCCCGGAACGATCGTGCCGCCCAGCGCATAGACCGCTCCCCCGAGTCCACCGGCTGCTCCAGTTCCTTTAACATTTTCTAGTCCAAGTAACCGCCCGATCCGTTCAAGTTGCTGATCGAACTTTACGATGTCTTCTAAAAGCAGTCCTTTTTGGGGACCGAACAGATACGCTGGACCATCTGGACCATGATAAAGAGCTGTCACATCGACGAGTGCTTCCAGTTGAACAGAATACGCCGGGCATTGAATAGCATGCGTCTCAAGTAACGGATTCGTTTGAAACGAAATCGGATTACCAGACGCATCTTCAAGCCGACAACCGACTTCCGCGAGCAAACCGAGTCCTCCGTCCGTCGTACCAGTCCCGCCTAAAGCCAGTCGGATCTGCGTGATTCCCTGATCGCGTAACTGCTCGATCAAACGACCAACGCCACGCGTATTCATTCGAACGGGATCATCCTCGCTTCGCCGCATCGGCAGTCCACAAATACGCGCGACTTCGATGACGGCGTCTGTCCCCTTGACAGCATATTCTACTTCACACGGACGACCTGCTAGATCGATCGTCATCGCCGTCTTCACGTCATATCCGAGTGCAAGATAGACATCGAGCGTTCCCTCCCCGCCGTCCGCAACAGGCAAGGAATCGATGATCGCTGTCGGATCATACGCCCGGATACCGGAGGCGACAGCTTCTGCCGCCTCGCTCGAAGAAATACTCCCTTTGAATGCATCCATCAAAATCAAGTGACGTCCCATCTGTACGTTCCCCCTAAAAAACTCATATCAAGTTTTGATTGCGTTTCCAATTAATGTTACGATGATACTAATTTTAAATTACCATTACCTTATCTGACATTTCATTTTACATACACAGGAGGTCTTATTTCATGGAACGCTGTTCGTTATGTGGTACACCACTTCGTCAACACGATACGACTTGTTCTCATTGCCAACATCCTGTCATTAAGAAAGAACGACCAGCTGAACCACCCGCTCCGTCCTCTTCACGCACTTGGCTCATTAGCACCTGTCTTTTGCTCTTTCTCGTCGGAGGAGCCGGTTTCCTGTGGTATTCGTTAAAAGATCCCGTTTCGCCGGAAGCCAATCAGACGCCTAGCGTCGAAGCACTCGCTCTTTCTGAATGGTCCGATGAACAAACGGCTTACAATCAAACGTATTCGAAAGATCGGCCTCCGACGTCCTATGATGTCCTTCGTTTCGTCCGCCAATACACACGAACGATTCCAGAACTAGCGACGTATTCGAAGAAATACGATTCCATCGAGACATTTTCCGCCATCCAGTTTACGACCTTGAAGGTGTTCGAATCCGAGTTCGACCATCTCGAGCGATTGACGAATGCCGCTGATGCCCCTGTCGCTCCAAGTGTTCTTGCCGTGACATTCCAAAAATTTACGTCAAAAGGTACCACGTATCACTTGCGTACACAGGAAACGTACCAAATCGCGACAGCAACGGGTTCAAAGCCTGTGACCTACCGCGTTCATTATCGTTTGAAAGTGCATACGGATCATCTGCAAATCATTGATGTCAATCGAACGGAGGTGACCTCATGAAACGAGTGTTCCTCTGTCTGCCCCTTTGTCTCCTGATGGCGTGTTCGCCCGAAACATCCAAAATTCAAGATCAGTTCGAACAGCAAACTTACACCCGCGCCGTCGAACAATCGAAACAAGACATCGACGAACCGGCTGCTCGGCTAATGGTTCAGCTTGAGCGACAGCTTGCCGGTTATCAACTGCGTGATGTCTTAAAAACGGCGGAGGCGATCGAACGTCTTCAACTCGCAACGGATCACCCTGTCCGAAAACGAGCAGAAGCCATTGCCCTCAGTGCAAGAGAGACGTTGCAACAGGTCAAACAGTTCGAAGGTACGTATGAAGTTGAACGAAGCACGCTCGAAGATGAGCCGTTCGACGGAACCGGGCGCATCCATGTCTCTTTTGACGAGCAAGATACGTTCATCGCGACGCTTCGCTTTGATCAGTTCGGTCTCCCGGACGCACTCCGAAACGACGAAGAAATCATTCGTTTTGAACCGGATCTCTCCGCTCGTGTCAGTTTATCTGGAGGACAAGTCAGCTATCGCTTCGTCCGTTCGACACTCCGCATGACGTTCGAAGGACCAGGCGGTAAGCGAATCTATCAACTCAAACAACTGTCAGATAAATAACCAGTAAAACGCCGCTTTACTTGAGACAATCCTCGAGTGAAGCGGCGTTTTTTTATGATTTAAATTTAACGTGTTGCTTGAACTTGCTCATACACCTGTTGACATAATTCATGTGTCGCGAGGCTATCAGAAGCTACGACCGACTCGGACGGTTCCCCTTTGACCGTCCGAAGGAACGCATCCAGCATATCGACGAATCCACGGCGCTTTAGCGTCGCTTCCCAGTTATCGAGCGGATACCGAAGTGTGCCTTGTTTCGTCAATTGATCGAGTGTCGTCACGTCCGTTGCGATTCGTTTTTCTTCCGGTCCCATCACTTCGACGCGTTCTTCCGTGATGCCGTTATTGCGGTTCATGACACCGATTGCCGTGATTCCGTTTGAGACGAATTGAATCGTCACGTGATGCAGACCGCTTGCGTCTTGCTTACTCTTGACGTGTAGGTCTTCGATCTCACCGCACCCTGTCAAGAAACGCAGCGTATCCGCGACATGAATGAAGTCGTCGAACAGAAACGGCTTAGCGTCCTCGATGAACGAAGTCCGATTCTTTTGCATGAGGACGAGATTCGGATCGTTGACCTCAAGCAAGCGCTGATGCGCTGAAGCGAAGCGTCGATTGAATCCCGTGATGAACGGTAGCTGTTTCTCCTCTGACAGTCGTGCTAGTTCACGAATCTCTTCGATTTCCATCGAGACCGGCTTATCCACGTAGACGGCGATTCCTGCTTCAAGCGCTTGCCGTGCTTGCTCCGCATGGACGACAGTCGCTGAATGAATCATGACCGCATCGATTCCCTCCTGTACGGCGTCAGCAAACGTCGCGTATGTTCCTGCAAAGCGATAAGCTGCTTGCAACCGTTTTGCTTTCTCTTCATCTCGCGAGATCAGATACACCTCGATATCGGATCGTTCGGCATAGACGGGTAAGTAGGCTTTTTGAGCGATGTCCCCTAGACCAATGACTGCTAATTTCATCTGAACTCCTCCTTTTCCTCTGTTGCTTACATTCCCTATGATACGTCAATTGACACGAAAAGATGGAAATCGGCTCGTTACAGGATTCGAATTCCTTTTTTTGAAAAGAAGTGAATTTCCTTTTTTTGTTTTATGATAAAACCATATTTGAACAAGGAGGGAATGAGTTTTTATGAAGCGCTTGCTCCGTACTAGTCTTACGCTCTTATTATTGTTCGCTTTATGTCTTCCTGCCATACCGGCTCAGGCAGCCAGTTACCAAGTCGTCGTCACTTCGACAATTGGGGCGAACATCCGCTCAAAGCCGAGTACAGCCTCGTCTGCGACGATTGTCCGACGTGCCGCGTACAAGGCAAAATTCACAGCCGTCTCGTATACGAATGGCTGGTATAAGATCAAGGACGGAGGTACATATCGTTATCTATCGAACCAAGTCGCTAAAAAAGTAACGAGTAGTTCCGTGAAGACGTACAAAATCGTCGTCTACTCGAAAGCTGGAGCGAACGTCCGGACATCACCAAGCACGGCCTCATCAAAAAATATCAAACGACTCGCATCCTACAATTCGAAGTTCAATGCAGTCTCGTACTCGAACGGTTGGTATAAAGTCAAAGGGAAAGTCAATTATTATTACGTCTCTAGCCAAGTCGCCCGAAAAGTGACGACGAGCAGCCCTAAACCATCGAGTGGCAGTTATCCGGTTGCATCGATGCGGTATTTCAAGCTTGGATCGTCAAGTTATCAATTGACGAAAGAAAGCTTCGTCCGCCGTTATCCAGCGAGTACGACGAAATTGTTGACGGGAATCGTCGCGTATGACGAAGCAGCACGTAAAGGTACGCTCGATCAAACGTTCACCCTGACGTCTTCAATGTTATCCGTTCCTGCAGGTAGCAGTGTCGCTGGCTTCCGTGCTGGCGATAAAGTCACGATGCGTCAACTCTTGAATGGGATGCTGATCCGCTCTGGTAATGATGCAGCAAAAGCGATCGCTGTCCGGACAGCAGGTTCTGAATCGAAGTTCGTCTCATACATGAACAGTCGCGCCCGTTCGATCGGGATGAGTGCGAGCCATTTCATGAACCCACACGGCTTCTATCATCCAAGTCATTACACGACGGCTGCTGATATGCAAAAACTCGCGAATACATATGCGAAGTACAGCGCGCTCATGACCATCAGTGGACGAAAATCATACCAGACGACTGTCAAAGGACCGTATGCACGGACATTGACGTGGTATCACACGAACACCTCACTTCCAGGTGATACGCGTGTTTATGCGAGCAAGACCGGTTACACTCCGGAATCTGGCTACACACGTGTCTTCTTCATCAAAAAAGGCTCGACGCGATATGGTCTTGTCACACTGAAAGGATCGTTGTCTCAAACCGAGACGACACTCCGTTCTGTCTTGAACCAATGATCTTTTAATCAACAACCTGATTCCCTTTCCGGGAGTCAGGTTGTTTTTCATTTTGTCTCTAAAATTATGCTTGCGCTGAAAACGAATTCATCTTAGAGTTAAGTTTAGAATCAGACGTCTGACGTCTTAATGAAGGAGAGTTTTACGTGGGAAATGTCAGTTTGTTATTTGGGGGCGTCGCGCTCTTTTTAAATAGTTTGACCTTGTTCGGAAAAGTCGATCTCCGTAGCGCGGGTGTCTTCAGTCTCATCACCGGCTTATTGCAGACGTTCATCGCAACCTATCTCGTCATCGGTGCCGCTGGTGATCCGGCGTTAACGTTCGGATACGCGAGCATCTATCTGTTTGCCTTTACGTACGTTTACGTCGGGATCACGTTCTTGTTCAATCTCAACGGGAGCGGGGTCGGTTGGTTTTCCTTGTTCGTCGCGATTGCCGCATTGTTTTATGCGTTCGTCAGCTTCACGACGAATGATATCATCGGTGGTGTGACCTGGTTGTTCTGGGCATTGCTCTGGAGCTTGTTCTTCCTCGGAATGGGAATGAATCGTCCGATTGATGCGATCACTGCCCGCGTTGCCCTCGTCTTGAGCTGGTTGACGTTGATCGTACCGGCACTGATCGGGCTTCGATTCGGCTACTTCAGTTCGGCATACCAGTGGTTATGGAGCGGCGCTGCTGTTCTGACTGTTGTCTATTTCCTTTACACGATGATGAAATTCTCGATGCTCCGGACGATCCGGTCGTCGTAATAGATACAAGGCATTAAGCCGCTAATATGAAAAGAGGTTCGTTCCCGATCATGTTTTGGGAACGGACCTCTTTTCGTTCGATGTATACAGAACGCTATCATTCATCCGCGACTCCTACAGGAAAAGAAAGTGCCATCAGCACTTTCGTCAGGGATGGATCAGACCCGGCAAATCGCATGTAGTGCGAGCTGCCGCGGCTGATTTCCCGCCTGAGGAAAGCGAGGATGATTTTAGCGTTCGTTTCGTCATCAATTAGAACTGATGTTGTTTTTTTGAGTTATTCTCATCATTCTAATGCTTCCTGCAGTTGAGCCTGAACTTCTTTCAACGACTTGTCTGTCGGATGCCAGTAGTAGATTCCGTCCGATTCGATCCCACCTTTCCCGTCGAGTGATAAGGTCTCGACATTTCGTAAAGCATCTCGGTAATCTGTCGCAACGGTCCGAGTGACGGAAAACGGGACGTTCGTCTTGACGTTTTTCCCGAGTGCTTCCAGGACGGCATTAAAGCGACGAATCGAAAAGTCCTCCGTCATCTTATCAGCGACCGCCTGAACGACTTGCCGTTGACGAATCTGTCGTCCGAAATCTCCGCGTGGATCATCATAGCGCATCCGCGCATAGGCGAGTGCTTCCTTCCCGTTCAGCGACAGTTCCCCTTTTGGAAACTGCATCTCATAGTACGAGAAATTGATATCGTTCTCGACGGTGACGCCATCAACGGCATTAACGAGATCCGTAAATCCGTCTAGATTGATTTCTGCGAAATAATCGAGTCGGATATCAAGCAGATGACTGACCGTATCGAGTGCCATCTGTGGACCACCGAAGGCATAGGCATGATTGATCTTATCGTTTGATCCATTGCCGATGATTTCGGTCTTCAAATCACGTGGGATACTGATCATCTGGCTCTTATTCGTCTTCGGATCAATCGTCACGACGATGATCGTGTCACTGCGTCCCGTCTCGTTTTTTCGTTGATCCACTCCGAGTAAGAGAAACGAGAGTCCTTTTTTCTGTTCGACGGCCTTCTCTGTCTCGACGCTCGCTTTGACGGGGACCTGTACTTGGACTTCTTGCATCGTCCGACTCGCTTTTTGATAAACGTATCCGCCTGAACCGAAGAGAAGGAGCAGGCATATCCCCGTCAGTGTCAATACGATCCATTTCCACTTCTTCATCATCCATTCTCCTTTTCTTCGATCTGAATTCAGGACGGTCGTTGTGCTTCAAGT
Source organism: Exiguobacterium sp. s191 (assembly GCF_018618955.1). Taxonomy (NCBI): domain Bacteria; kingdom Bacillati; phylum Bacillota; class Bacilli; order Caryophanales; genus Exiguobacterium; species Exiguobacterium sp. s191. The sequence continues at coordinate 1,989,084 of NZ_JACSNC010000001.1, forward strand.
ACGAGCAACGCATTGCGCCAGCTACCGAACAAGGCGGTGATGACACCGATGCTGGGTGCATCACGACCGATGCTGAACCGTTGGTAACTTGCGATCGTCAGATTTTCCGTTTCTTGCGCGGCTGTAGCAAGTACGTCGAGTACTTCCTCTTCTCGCCAGCGTTTCCGCGGGAATTCGATGCCGATGATTTCAAGGGCGTTTGACCAAGAGCCGTACCGGCGGGCAATCGTTGCGACGGTCGGACGATTTTGACCAGCCGCCCACTTCGTGTAGGTCTGGCTCGTCAAGACCGGCAAGGCACCTTGCGCTTCAAGTAATGACTCGATGATCCGTTGTTCCATTTCCTGGACGCGTTCCTTCAAGATATCTGCTTCTGACAATGCCTGCTGCCACGAGTTGAATTGATGGACGATATCCGTCAGGCTAGGTGCTTGCTTTTGCTGCGCCCATTCGCGGTACGTCGCGCTCGTAAAAGGATTGAGTTCCTCCCGTGCCTGACGCAAAGCATCAATGATTTCCGACTTCGTGAACGTCAAGCGGGCATGTCCGATGCCAGCTCGTTCCAAGGCGATTTGCCACGACCCAAACAGCATCAGGATTTCCGCGACGCTTGGATGAGTGGTGTTTAGTTGCCAGCGGAAATAGGTATTAGCCGTCAATTCATTTTTCCCGTTCGCAGCGAGACGGAGTGCGTGGATCGCTTCCTCCATATCGCGCATGACGATGTCCCCTTCCCATATATTCATGACTGGACGTTCCGGCGTACGGTCGTCTGCAAGGCGTGACGAACGTTTCGGATGACGACGGCTTGTTCGGTGAACGTCATTTGTGAAGCAGACGGGAGGCAGATCCCGTCTTCAAACAGGCGACGGCTGATATCATCCCCTTCTGCTGTGACGAATGGTACATCGCGATAGACGGGCTGTAAGTGCATCGGTTTCCAAACCGGACGGGACTCGGCATTCGCCTGTTGTAGCGTCTGAATCATCGCGTCGCGTTGCACTTGACCACCTGGTAAGAGGAAAGCACTGAGCCAACGGTTGGCGAATGTTCCGGTCTGCTCGACTTGCGACATGACGCCGTCCGGTGCAAAGGCACGATCGTAACGATCAAAGATTTTCCGCCGCGCATCGACGCGTTGATCGATTACTTCGAGCTGTCCGCGTCCAATCCCAGCAGCGACGTTGCTCATCCGGTAGTTGTAGCCGACTTCCGTATGCTCGTAATGGAGGACCGGTTGTCGTGCCTGTGTTCCAAGATAGAAGGCGCGTTCGATCAAGGCTGGATCATGTGCGACGAGCATTCCGCCGCCTGACGTCGTGATGATCTTATTGCCGTTGAATGAGTAGATCCCGAACGTCCCGAACGTCCCCGTCATCCGTCCGTTGACGCGTGTCCCGAGTGACTCTGCCGCGTCTTCGATCAACGGAACATCGTACTCTTCACAGAGCGCAGCGATTTCCTCGATTTGCGCTGCAACGCCGTACAGATGAACGACGATGACGGCTTTCGGAAGTCGCCCCCGTGTTGCCGCTTGGATCAACGCGCGTCGGAGTGCGACGGGTGACATGTTCCACGTCTCCTCTTCCGAATCGATCAGGACGGGACGGGCACCGACGTAGCGAATCGGATTCGTCGAAGCGATGAACGTCAAGGACTGACAGAAGACGTCATCCCCCGTCGTGACACCAAGCGTCGCGAGTGCCAAGTGAATGGCTGCCGTACCACTGCTCGTCGCAAGCGCTGCGCGAGCTCCCGTGTAGGCGCGCATCTCTCGTTCGAAGGCGTCGACGTTTGGTCCAAGCGGTGCGACCCAGTTCGTCTCGAGTGCTTCCGTGACGTAACGTGCTTCTCGGCCACTTAAGTGCGGGATGGAGAGCGGGATGTGTTTCATGATGTTTCCTCCCTTCGAGGTGACAGCTGACGGAGCGGCGTCCGGTAGATCGGGAACCATTGTCCTGTCTCGACTTCCGGATGTTGTCGTTTCATTTGTTGTGCGAGTCGGTCATAAATCGTCGGATCAAGAATCGATGTCCCGAGTCCGAAAAACGTTCGATTCGCTTCACCAAAAGATCGTTTGTAGGCGAGCAAGCTATCCTCATCGGATCGTGTCGTTCCGCCACCGAGATGTAGCGCTTGAAGACCAGCTTGTTTTGCCCAGCGAATCATCTCCGCGAATAATAGGTGATTCGGGCGAAGCGACAAGTATGCAGGATCTGAAGCACCGAGATGATAATGTGCGAACTGGCGACCTGTCAAGACGATGCATCCAGCGATGATCCGTCCCTCTTGTTCGGCAAGCAACAGGACATTTTTGATCCGTCCTTCGGCGAAGTGATTGAAGTAGGTCTGATCAAAGTAATACCGCGCATCGGCTTGGTGTTTATCCATCGTCATCTGGTAGAGACGGGCGAAGTCGCGGTACTCTTCCGGACGTCCGAGGCGAATCGTGACCCCTTCGCGGCGTGCCTTCCGGATGTTGCGGCGTGTCATTTGCGAGAATCCACCTTCGATCGTCTCGAACGGATTCGTCAGCTCAAGTGTCACGGTCGGCTGCAAGATATCCGTTTGACGGCACCAGTGTTGACCAAGTTCCTGATTGTGTAGCAAGGGGTGGAAACGAACCGTCTCGGTGACGATGCCGGTCTCGTGGCAGTATTGTTCGAATCGCGCGCGGGCTTCGCGAATCTGATCGAGTGACCAGATACCCGTGAAATAAGGACCACCGTAGCCGTATGGCGTCGTGATGTCTTCAAAGAGTGTTCCTGGAATTGGTCGCCGCAAGTACGGATAGATCAATGTCCCGAACTCCGTCGGATAATAAAATAATTCAGGAATCTCGTCGTGTTCCTTCGCAAGTTCGAAGTAAGCATGTTCGTAGTAACAGTCAAGTTGATAGGTTGCGACGAGCGCGTCCCATTCTCGTGGATCTCGAATCAATCGTTCATCGCTTAGCGACATCATGCGGAACACCTCCGTCGAGACCCTTGAACTCACCCATGCCGGTCTGGTGAGCCGTCGAGTTCCCTTCTGACGAGATGACCATCTTGAACGTCTTAAGCAGGATGTAGAGATCCAGTCGGAACGTATGGTTCGCCGCATACCATTGATCTTGTTCGAGGCGTTGTTGCCACGTCGTTGCGTTGCGACCGTGAATCTGTGCCCAGCCTGTCAGACCAGGCAAGACGTCGTGACGTGTCATCTGCTCCTTCGTATAGTGGTTCAAGTAGCTGACGAGCAAGGGACGCGGTCCGACGAAACTCATCTGTCCGCGGAGGATATTAACGAACTGCGGAATCTCATCAAGGCTTAAGCGACGGATCCACTCGAGCGATGCTGGAATCCGGTCCGCATCCGGAAGGAGATTCCCCTCGGCATCCGTTTCATTCGTCATCGTGCGGAATTTATAGATTTTGAACAGCTCGCCCTTATAGCCAGGGCGGACTTGATTGAAGAAGATCGGTCGTCCGAGCTTCGTGTAAATGACTAAAGCGACGACGGCATAAACAGGAAGTAGAATGAGGATGGAGATAAGACTAACCGTGAAGTCGAATAGGCGTTTCATGATGACGTCCTCCTTTTACATAGCTGAAAAGAGATCAAGTTGTCGTTTGATGACGTCGGCTTCGTTGAAATGTTTCATGGCACGGTCAAATCCATTCCGTCCCATCTCGTTGGCACGGTCCGGGTGTTCGACAAGTGTGTTCATTCGTTTAGCAAGTTTTGCGATGTCGCGGACTTCGACGAGATATCCCGTTTTCCCCTCGACGACCTCTTCGCGGCAGCCGCGGATATTTGTTGCAATGACGGGCTTTGCGCTCGCCATCGCTTCAATGATTGATCGTGGAACGCCTTCGCGATGCGACGGTAAGACGAAGGCATCGACTTGTTGGAACAAGCTCGGTACATCTTCGACGAATCCGAGGTAATCGACGTTTGGAATCTCACGAATCCGTCGTAAGAAGAGATGCTTCGTCGTCTGATCGCGCTCGCTTGCCATCATCTCACCGGCAATGACGAGACGGGCTTCCGGATGACGATAGACGACATCCTCGAACGCATCGAGCAGTTCGAGAATCCCCTTCTCTTCGACGATCCGACCGATGAACAAGAACGTAAACGGTGCGCCTGCTTCACGCGGGCGTGGATAGAAGCGCGTTAAGTCGATGCCATTTCCAAGGTGCATTAGACGCGTATTTGCTTTGAAGCGTTTGCGCTGGGCGAGTTGATAATCTTCCTCGCTTTGAAGGAGCAGATAATCGGTTGCGAAACGCGCCAGCCACTTCTCGACGGAGTATGTCAGCTGATACGTCATCCGCCCCATCTTCTCGTGGAAGTAAAAGCCGTGTGCCGTATAGACGATATGCTTCGTTCCGGCCCGCTTCGCGGCAACGCGTCCGAGGGCGGCTGCGACCGGTGTGTGGACATGGACGGCGTCGTAGCCGTCCTCCTTCAAGATTCGTGTGATTTCACGGATCGTCCGCCAGTTACTTGTCCAGTCGATCCGGCGCTCGATCGGAATGTCATGCATCCGAAAGCCTTTCGCTGCGAGTTTTGCTGAGGCACCGGTGTCGGCACAAGCGATACCGACGTCGTGCCCAGCGTTTTGTAAAGCGAGTAAGAGTGGCTGCAACATCGTCTCTGCCGTCGTATCGAGAGCACAGACTTGAAGAATCTTTAGAGGCGCCATACGTGGACCCCCTCTGGCTGTTCTGACCGTGGCAACATCCCTTTGATGTCGACGACGATGCCGCGTCCGACTTTGAGTAGATGTTGTGCTAGATTCCAACCACCTTCGACATATTCTTCGTGCGAGACGGCGAAGATGACGACGTCCGCCGGTTTAAGTTCGCTCATTTCGAGCAAGTCGATGCCATACTCACGTTTCGCCTCACTCTTTTCGACGAGTCGGTCCGTTACTTGAACGTCGATGCCAAACTCTTCGATTTCGCGGACAAGGTTCGCGACTTTCGAGTTGCGGATGTCGCTGACGTTCTCCTTGAACGATAAGCCGAGGATCGTGACGCGAGCGCCGAGGACCGGCATGTTTTGTTTAATCAAGTTCTTGACGAGCGCTGTTGCGATGAAGCGTCCCATCGTATCGTTGATCCGGCGTCCTGCAAGGATGACTTCCGGATGATAGCCGAGTGACTCGGCTTTCATCGTCAGATAGAATGGATCGACGCCGATACAGTGACCACCGACGAGACCTGGACGGAACGGAAGGAAGTTCCATTTCGTTCCGGCTGCTTCGAGAACCTCGAGTGTATCGATGTCCATCCGATCGAAGATGATTGCTAGTTCGTTCATCAAGGCGATGTTGAGATCGCGTTGTGTGTTTTCGATGATTTTTGCCGCTTCCGCGACCTTGATCGACGACGCACGGTGGACTCCGGCTTCAACGACCGCTTCGTAGACTTCAGCGACGATGTCGAGTGTTTGTTCATCCTGGGCAGATACGATTTTTTTGATCGTCTTGAACGTGTGCTCATGGTCGCCCGGGTTGATCCGTTCCGGTGAGTAGCCGACGAAGAAGTCGACGCCAGCGCGTAAGCCGGATGCTTCTTCAAGAACGGGGATGCAATCTTCTTCCGTCGCTCCCGGGTAGACCGTCGACTCGTAGACGACGATGTCGCCTTTATTGAGCTGGCGACCAACAAGATGTGAGGCCCGTAAGAGTGGCGTTAAGTCCGGCTGGTTCTGCGCATTGATCGGTGTTGGAACGGCGATGATGATGAAGTCGCTTGCTTGCAGTGCTGCTGGATCAGAGACGTAATCGACGGTTGCGTTCTTCAACGTAAACGGACTCAGTTCGAGTGTTGCGTCGATGCCTTCTTGCAGCTCTTGGATTCGTTGTTCCTTGATGTCAAAGCCGATCACGCCTGTTTTTTCACCGAACGCGACGGCGACGGGAAGTCCGACATACCCGAGTCCGACGACGGCAATCGAACGGTTGGCAATGGGAAGTGCACCGGTATGGGCTGCTGTCGTATCTACGATGTGTTTGACTGCCTTGTTCATGGTGGGTTCCTCCTATTTCATCGACTGTTTGACGATCAACGTTTTTCCGTTCGGTTCTTGTTTGACTTGTTCGACCGGCTCGAGAACGATCTTCATCCCGGAGCCGAGCAACTTACGCATCTCGTTCAAGAGGATCTGTTCGTGTTTCGGATGGAAGCGTTTGGCGTCTGGAATATAGCGAAGTGTCACGTGATTCAACGCGTGCTGCTCGACTTGAAGTCTCAAGACTGAGTTCGGTAGTTCGCGGGCAATCGTCGTGATGTCCCCTTCGAACACTTTGCCCCGCTTTTCGCTGACGATGTAACTCGTTCCCCGACCATCGATCGAAGCGATGACCGGTCCGTTTAGTCCACAACTACATGTCTCGTCACTCAGTGTCATCCGGTCACCGATCCGGTAACGAATCAGTGGCGTGCCGCGTGTCGTAAAACACGTGACGACGACTTCGCCGTCCTCTCCATACGGTTCGATGATGCCCGTCTCATGATGCAGATGAAGTTTTCGATGACTGCATTCTGAAATGATCGGTGCGCCTTCCGATGAACCGTATTGATCAAAGACCGGTGCGTTGAAGGCTTCCTCGAGAACCGAGCGCATCTCCTCCGTCACCGTTTCCGAAGTCGGGAAGATGGCGATCAGTGGAATATCCAGTCGAATGTGATGCTTTAGCATATAGCGTGCGATTTCGACCATCGCCGTCGGTGTGCCGTCGAGCGCTCTTGGCTGAAAGCGATTCAGCTCCTCGATATAAGCTGGGAAGTTTTCTTCCTTCATGTGAAAGATGGAGACGAGCAACTGATTGAGTGGTCGGTTCATCCGCCAGAAGATTGGTTTCTTTTGATCGACGGCTGTCAGTGTCCGACCGGTGAAGCTCGCTCTGCGCATCCCGGCATGGAAGCCATGACGTTCCTTGAAGTAGTCGAGATGAGCCATTCGTTCCTGGACGTCCTCGCGCATGAACGCGACTTGGAGCGACTTTCCGCTCGTTCCGCCCGTTCGCCCTCGGACCGGCGCATCGACGCGGGACATGAATGCATCGTTATTTTGGCGGAGCGTCTCTTTTTCAAGGATCGGGATTGTCTTCAACTGCTCGAGTGACGTCAACGGTAACTGGATGTCATGTTCGTAAAAGAGTTGTGTGTAGTATGGTGTATGCGTCACGACGAAAGCGAGAAAGGCATTCAGGCGATCGAGTTGTTCCGCTTTATAATCCTGCGTCCGATCCTTCATCCGAAGTTCCTTCATCTTCTGTTCATAGAAGGGACCGTATCGTTCTTGCATTAACTTGCGACCATATAACGATGTCAGCCAATTTTGGATGAAGATCGGAGAGCGGTAGTAGAATTCCTCCTTAAGCGCCATCTTGGATTTCCCCCTTCAGCAAGTAGTGACTCTCATACCAGTCGATGAATGCGTTGACACCGGCTTCGACCGTCGTCTGTGGACGGTAGCCGATCGTCTCGAACAGTGAGGAGACGTCAGCAAAGCTTTCTGGAACGTCGCCTGGCTGTAACGGCATCCCGTTCTTGATCGCGGTCTTACCGAGGCGTCGTTCAATCAAGGCGACGAATTCATTTAAGCGAATCGGGCTGTGACTGCCGATGTTGTAGACACGATACGGAACGTTGCTGCGATCCGGTAAGGGATTCGAGGCATCGAACGCTTCGTCGACTTCCGGTTCAGTCTGGAACAGGCGATAGATGCTTTCGATGATGTCGTCGACGTAAGTGAAGTCCCGTCCCATCTCACCATAGTTGTAGAGATCAATCGGTTCGCCCTTCGCAATTGCCTCCGTGAACTTGAACAATGCCATATCCGGACGCCCCCACGGACCGTAGACGCTGAAGAAACGAAGACCTGTCGTCTTGATCCCGTAAAGGCTACTGTAGGTGTGTGCCATCAGTTCATTCGCTTTCTTTGAAGCGGCGTAAAGACTTAGCGGATGATCGACGGCATCCGTCGTCGCGAACGGCATCTTCGTATTCGATCCGTAGACGGAACTGGAGGAAGCGTAAATCAGTTGTTCGACTGGGTAATGCCGACACGCTTCTAGAATCGAGAGAAAGCCGACGATGTTTGACGTCATGTAGACGTCCGGTCGATCGATGCTGTACCGTACCCCTGCTTGTGCTGCCAGGTGGAGAACGAGATCGATCGATTCCTGTTCGAAAATCTGCGCGACAGCTGCCGTCTCTTCGAGTGAGACCCGGTAAAACGTGTAGTTCGTTCCGAGTTCAGCGAGCCGTGCTTCTTTTAACGTCGGGTCGTAATAGTCGTTCACTTCATCGAGTCCGATGACCCGGTAACCCTCCCGGATGAAACGACGTGCGGCGTGAAATCCAATGAAGCCTGCGATACCTGTAATTAAGATCGTTTTATTCGGCACGGTGTTCGACCTCCTCGAAGTAGTGGCGCGCTTGCCAGCGCATGTAGTGAACGGATGTGTAGACGATGAGTAACATCGGGAACAACTTATACCGGTGTCGGATGGCCGTTCCGACATTGCCGGTTCCAAGACCGAAGATGACGGCGTTAAGCGCAAAGAGAAGGAAAAAGAAGAAGAGGACGCTGCCGAACGGATGCTGACGGATCAGTTTAAAGGACCGGACGATCGCAAAACAGGCGATGAAGTAGAAGACGGCATCAAGGAAGAAAATCAGAATGTTCATGACGCTCGACCATTGCCACGGGAACGGTGAGAACAAGAAGTAAATCGTCCGAATCGGCGAGTAGAGAATCATGTCAGCTGGACCTGTCACCATCAATCCGTTCAGATAAGCGGAGCCGCCACGGTCGTAACTCATCCCGCTGAATAACTGTCCGTTTTCTGAGACGTGAGTGAACTTCGCGAACAAGACGTCCTGGAAGCTGTAGACGATGAAGCCGACGATCAGTACTTGAAAGATCAGTCGTTGCACCTTCGTCGGTTCAAAGTCCATTCGTCGTGTCTCATGGCTATAAAATGAGAAATAGACGAGTAAGACGATAATCCCGGCAGCAAGACCGGAGTGGAACATCGTACTGACGAAGTAGCCGAGATACGCGAGCGCCATATACCATCCGGACTTCTCTTCCGTCCAGCGCACCATGTAGTAAAGTGTGTAGACGATGCCAAGGGCGACGATCTGGTCACGCAAGAGAATCGGTGAGAGCAACAATCCTTGTGGGAAGAACGCGAAGATCAGTGTTGCTGCGAACACGTAGCGTTCCGGTAAGCGTAACCGTTGCAGCGTCTTCGCTAGGATGACGACAGCGACGACACCGAGGATGACGTTCAAGAACTGAGCGAGAATCCGTTCCGGACCGAACATCAGGTAGAAGATTCCGAGAAACTTGGAATAGGTGCCGCGAACGACATCATTGAAGGTCGACGGATTGGTGAAGATTTGGACACCTTCGAGGTGAAAGGCTTCCGTGTCGTCACCACTGTGCGGCGGTAAGCGGAACAGCTCGAGATCGATGAACATCAGGACCAGTCGGACGAAGAAAGCGGTGATGAAGACGAGAAAGAGTGGCGTCGTCTTTGCTTGACGGAGTAGATAATAGAGAAACAACACCGAGTTGATGAGCAGCAAGGCGGTCACGTAGGTGTCCGGGAAGAGCGACCGGGCGAATTGACAAACGAGCGCTTCGATGACGATGAGTAGTAGGATTGGTCGCATCTTCTTCCCTCCTTAGCTGCTTTGTTCGACGACGAGCGTGACGTCCCGTGGATATAAGGACCGATACAGTGCCGGTAAAAGTAGGACGATCTGAGTGACAGCGCAGAGGGTGTAAGCGATCGTCGCACCGTATAGACCATACAGCGGAATCAACAGGCTACAGGCGATCAGGTTGACGACGACACTGCCGAAGATCGAGATCGTCTGGATCCGGAACTGCTGGAAGCCGGTCAAGAGTGCTTGAATGACGGTCGAGTTGTAGAAAAAGAGTGAGGCGACCATCATCAAGACGAAAATCAGATGATATTGAACGAACGATGCGTTGTAGAAAATCGTCAAGCCCCACTTGCCGAAGAAGATCGCTCCGACAATCAACAGGATGCCGACGACGTTCGTCATCAGTAACATCGAACGGGTCAGCTTGCGCAGTTCCGGTAAACTTTGGCGTTCGCCCGTCTCAGACGAGAAGTTCGGTAGCAAGACGGCAATCAAGGAGTGGATGAACAGACTACCAAGTACGAGTAGATAGGCGATGCTGGCGTAATAACCGAGCTCTTCCGTTCCGATTGCGTGACCGACGAACAATCGTGGGATGTTTGCGTTCAAGGCGATCAGGAGAGCGACGAATCCGAGTGGCATCGCCTTAAGGAACAGCTCCTTACCTGATCGGTACCGTAAGTCGAGTGCTTGATTGTCAAAGCCGTGACCGACGCGGCGAATCGTCGGTAAGTCGTATGCGAGTAGCATGATCAAGTTTCCGGCGATCAAGGCGAGTACGAATCCATGAATCGAATGGGTCGTAAAGAGGACGAGTGCTGCGCCCGAGACGTTCAAGAGACTCCGGAAGATTTTCGAGACGGCGACTTCCTTGAAGGCAGTGTGTCCTTGCAGGAAACCATAAGCGAGATCAGCGAATGACTCCATGTATTTATTGAGGTAGACGAGCAGTGTCAGGAGTAAGATGTCCGCTTCACCGAAGAAATAATAGACACCAAGGAGGACGAACACACCTGCCGAGAGGAGTGAAAAACGAGTCTTGATGAAGAGCCAAAAGTTCGTCAGACCAGCCCGTTCTGCCGTCAGGATCGTACTGGCGTTCAGCCAACAGAACATGACGATCGGTGCGGTGATGGCAAGGGCGTAGTTGAAATAACCGATGTTGAGCGGTGTACTCCATTTGATCAGGAGCGTCAAAATCATCCATTGATGAAGCGAATACGCCGTATCGGCAATGAAGATGAGATTGAAGCGGGACAGCCGGGCCGTTTTCATCGTTCTCCCTCCTCTCTATTTGCGAGCGATCCGTATCGTCGGTGCGACCGGGTCGGCATCGGTTTCGTTCGTGACGTCTAACAAATACTGGCGGAGTACCTCGTCCTGTCCGAGTGCTTGGGCGATCTCACGCAAGTACGGGTCGACGGATCCGAAGGGACGTGTCTTACCGACAAGAATCTTGTCGAAGACGAGTTCGTCATGCACTTCATCGCGAGCGAGCAGTTCCTCGAAGAGTTTCTCGCCTTTTCGAATGCCGCTGTAGACGATTGGGATCTGCTCTTCCGTGAATCCACTCAAGTGAATCAAGTTCTTCGCTAGTGTCGTGATGTGGACCGGTTCACCCATATCGAGGACGAACACTTCGCCACCTTTCGCGAGGACACTCGCTTGGATGACGAGACGACTCGCTTCCGGGATCGTCATGAAGTAACGTGTCATCCGGGGATCGGTGATCGTAATCGGTCCTCCTTTCGCGATTTGTTCTTTGAAGAGTGGAATAACGGAACCGCGGCTCCCGAGGACGTTACCGAATCGGACGACAGCGAACGTCGTCTCGCTGTTACGCGCCATCTGCTGGATGACCATCTCGGCGATTCGTTTCGTCGCCCCCATCACACTCGTCGGATTGACGGCCTTATCGGTCGAAATCATGACGAAGCGTTTGACACCGGCTGCTTCCGCCGCTCGAGCGACGTTGCGTGTTCCATAGATGTTGTTCTTGACGGCTTCGCTTGGGTTATCCTCCATCAGCGGTACGTGCTTGTGGGCTGCCGCGTGATAGACGAGATCTGGTTCGAACCGTCGCATGACTTCAAGCATCCGGTCACTGTCCTGAACATCGGCGATGACGGATTCGAACTGGATGTCTCGACTGAGACACTCGAGCTCCCGGCGGATCAGGTAGATGCTGTTTTCGCCGTGTCCGAGAAGGATGAGCCGTTCAGGACGGAAGCGAATCAGTTGCCTGCAAATCTCGGAACCAATCGAACCACCAGCACCGGTGACGAGGACGGTCGCACTATGAACGCTTCGTTCGATTTCCGTAATATCGAGTTCGACCGGTTCTCGACCGAGTAAATCGGCGATTGAGACTTCACGGATTTGTTTGATCGAGACCTTTCCGGACGCCAGTTCGACGAGCATCGGTAACGTATGCGCTTCGACTTGGGTTTGTTTGATCCGGTTCAGCAATTCAACCCGCTGCGGATAAGGTAACGATGGGATTGCCAGGACGACCGCTTCAATTTTTTGTTCCTCGATGATGTATTCGAGTTGGTCGATTGCTCCGATGACGGGAACACCGTGAATCCGCATCCCGCGTAGTTCAAGCGAATCATCAAGTAAGCCAACGACGTTTAAGATGTGCGACTTCTTTTGCTTCAGTTCTTTTGTGATCATCTGACCGGAAGCACCGGCACCGATAATGAGTGTTCGTTTGCCGAGCGTCTTATTGTCAGGAACGAGTCTTAAGCTACGTCCACGAATCAACAGACGGACGAATAAGATTCCGTTCAAAACGAGACCGGTCTGCAAGAAGATTGCTCGTTCGACCGCAAAGTCGAACAACGCGTATTCAAGACCAAGTAAGACGAAACTGCTGGCGAGAACGACGACGAGGAGAACGGCGAGATCACGGAGGCTCGCGTAACGCCAGATGATTTGATAGAAGCGCATCCAGTGTGCAACGAACGTAAGGGCGACCCACTGGATGAGAGCGATTTCGAGTGCATCCTGCAACTCGAAGTTGACAGTGAGGTGGAGCGGATTAAAGAAGTAGAACGTAACGACAGTCGCGAGTGCGATGATTCCGGCGTCGATCAGGCGAAGGAGTCCGATCTTCAACTGCCGACGGTACGGGGTGAGCGGGGAATGCTGCATGACGGTGTCTCCTCTCCTCTCTCATGAATGACTGCGGGGAATCGCTTTCGGATAACTATCAGTGGATTCGCGTGTCGCTTCCTTTTTGCTTAACGAGCGAGAATAAACGATCAAGAGTCCGAGCATCAGACCAAGGACGCCACCGATGCCTGTATTCATCAGAATGTTCGGTGACACGGGTTTCGTTGGAATCCGTGCGCTCGAGAACACTTCCGTCTTACTCGTGTTGATCAGTTGCGGGAGATAATCCTGGAAGACTTCCGTCATCGTATTCGCCTGGATAGCTGCCTGCTCCGCCGAACGATCCGTTACGGATAAGGCGATGACTTGCGAATCGAGATTGCTCGAGACCGTCAGACGATCCGTCAAATCGAATAACCGCTTGTCGGTGACGTTCATCTTTTGGGCGACCTGATCGACGACCTCTGGGCTTCGTAGGATATCTTGATAGGTACTGACGAGTGTCGGCGTCGATGTCGCCTCTGCGTTCGCTTGAGGAACGACGAGGATGTAGGCTGTCGCCTCGTATGTCTTCGGGATGACATACGTGCTAAGCGCATATCCGGCTCCCGCAAAGAGAATCATGAAGAGTGCGAGTAACCACCAGCCGCGTCGGAGCGTCGTCAAATGATCTCCGAAGGTTTTTCTTTGATGCATCGAGCTCACTGTTGTTCACCTCTTTCTGACTTGACCGAATGGATGGACATTGGTTATGTCTACACCTTATTTCCAATCGGTTCCTAAAACAATTAGAGCTTGGTGGAAATGATTATATTTTTTTCGGTAGCTATCTCGCTTGCGTGACACTAGTTCACAGCATGAATTCATATCACGAAAAAAACGCGATTCACGAAAAAATGATCACGGTTTCCTTAATATTTTTTCATTTATCTGCATGATGTTTTGAAAGATAAGGGTAAATACCAATTTGATGATTAAAAAGTGCTTAAATCGGTAATAAGTCCTATATGAAGGGTGGATAGTCTTTAGAAATCATGTTAAAATCAGCCAATATACCCACATCGTTTGCCTTATCCATCCTAGTCGTTTGGATCATGCTCGATGCTTGGATTCGTCCCTTATCGTTTACGGACGAAGTGTTGCCGAAACAGTGGTCCCTTTGGTTGCTTCCCATCTATATCGTTCTGTTCAGCGTCTGTTGGTTCATCTTACGACCGTTCTATCGTGCCAATCGAGCGACTGGGCATCAAATTGCAATCATTTTTCTGATTTATCTGACATTTCATATCATTTTTTTCTTTTTTAACGCGAATACGGATCGTGTTCTCGCTTCGCTTTACCTCATCTCGACTTGGCTATTCGTTGGCATCGTCTCTTCGCTCTCGCGTACATCGATCGAACAATGGCAACGGCTTTTGTGTCACTTTCTTTATGGACAAACCGTCTTTCTCGCTTCCTATGCCCTCATCGTCTCATTTGGTTCAGAGTATATCCCGGTCGAAAACCTGCAATGGCTTCGGATCGGTCCCTTGTCGTTTCCACAATTGTACGTCGGGGAACAAGGCTCATTCCTTCGCCTCGCTGGTCTGATGAACAATCCGAATACGTTTGCAGCGTGGCTTGTTCCAGGCGGACTGTTTGCTTGGTTCTATCTACTCAAACAGTTCCCACGTCGGCAAAGCTTTCTACATGCTGTTCTCCTCCTTCTCATCACCATCGCCCTACTTCGAAGTGGTTCGCAGACAGGAATCTATTCTTTTCTCCTCCTTGCTCTCTTGACGAGTATTCGAATGGTTGAAGGAACGAGACGCAGGATGCAGGTGACAGCATGTTACGTAACGGGAAGCTTGATTCTCCTAGCTGTCTTTGCGTTTCAAGGACTGCTTCCCCGTTTGCTCAGTCTCAACGGACGATTTACGCTTTGGCAAGCAGGATGGCGCGCTTCCACTGATTCGCTTTGGTTCGGACACGGGATCGGAAGTGCCCCACGCGGCCTGCAGGAACAACTGAACGAACAAGTTCTCTATACGTTCCACAGCACACCGATCACTTATCTTTATGAATTCGGACTCATTGGTTGTTTGCTGTACGGTGCAGTCTTTCTGTATCTGTTCTATCGACTGTTTCGGATTCAGACAACGGATCTCGCGTTTCTCGCCCTGTTGCTTGCTAGCTGGCTCGGATTGCTCCAATTTACGGAAAGCATTCTCGTCAGACCGAGTGGATTTTATTTCATTTGGCTCAGCCTTCTCGCTTATACGTCGCTTCGTCGACTTCCACCTCACGACAGTACCCACACCTAGAGCACCTACACGAAAGGGGTATGACATCATGAAGAAATGGACAGAACAACAAGTCATCGATAGCCTAATCGAAGCTAGTATCGAATATCCCGCTCTCGACGCAAAGACGTATGCACGTTGGTCGATTGGAAAAGATATTCCGTCGATCACGACGATCATCAATGTATTCGGCTCTTGGCGTGAAGCACTCCAAGCGGCCGGTCTCTCATCGATTCGTCCGTACTTTTCAGATGAAGAGATCCTTGCTTTCATCAAGGAAGCATCGACACGCTTACACCCTTTCCATAGCAACAGCTACCGGGAATGGGCAAAGGCGAAACATGGACCATCCTTGACATTGATCAACTTACGTTTCGGTTCTTGGTCACGTGCGCTCGAAGAAGCACAGATCGAGATGACACGTTCCATCTCGATGACGGAAGAACGCATCATCACAGCCTTACTCGAAGCTTCCGATGTCCTCCCCCGTCTGACGACACAGACGTATGCCATTTGGGCACAGGAAAATGGACATCCGACAGTCGCGACGATTGCCCGTAAATACGGTTCATGGGCAGATGCCCTCGCTTGCCTCGACATCGCACCGCCTCGCCGGAAATGGGTCGAAGAAGATGTCCTTGAAGCACTGCGGCAGGCGCAAGAAGAATTACCTTCCCTCAGTATCATTCATTACCGGAAATGGGCAGAAGGTCGCTCGGTTCCGAGTACCTCGACGATCAACGCCCTCTTCGGTAGCTGGACCTCCGCCGTGCAATGCCTCAAGCGTGCACGCGTCTCTCTTTCTTGATTCTGCTCTTCTACCTAAAAGGAGTGACCCGGTATCACTACCAGGTCACTCCTTTTTCGCGCGCTTATGGTTTTTTAATTTGCTCAAGCAGAGACGCAGGCAACAGCGTCACCGTATCGTGTTTCAATAAATAGATGTCTTCCGCATAAGCTCCGATGCGTCGGGAATTACGTTGTCCCTGCAGATTGTTTCGGATCGCTTTCGGAAAATTGACGCCGCATTCATAAGCATGTGGATATCCCCCACCGAATCGCGGATTGATCTCTGATAAGTAGAGCGTTCCGTCAACATCAAACAGGTCGAAATCAAGCGGACCGACAAGACCGGTTCCATGTAAAACGTGCTCGACCAGTTCAAAGACATCGTCGCGTTTGATGGAGCGACTCTTATCCGTTTCCCCTGCACGCATGACGAGTTTCTCCTTAATGAAGATATCCGTCACTTCATGCGTCAACCAGTCGACATAGACGTCAACACCGAGCTCCTGCCCTCTTAAGTATTCTTGAATCAATAAATCCGGATGAACAGCAAACAGTCCTTCAACGACTTCAAGAGAGGAGACCGCCTGGACATGGAGACTGGCACTCCCATTGCGTGGTTTGACGAAGACCGGGAACTGGACCTCCCCTTGCGCAAGTGCGCTCCGGAATGCTTCGAGCGTCACATATGTCCGCGCATGCGCAATCCCTTCCGCGACACAATACGTATACATTGCGTACTTGTCGAAACAGAGACGACAGGCATCCATCGGTGAGACGAGGACCGTGACACCGATTGCTTCAAACCGTTCCGTCGCCGCTGCGAGCAATTCCAGTTCAGGATCAATCAATGACAATAGCGCCGTCACCTGTTCGCGCTGACACACCTCTAGCAAATGATCGATATAATCCGGTGCATCGATGCGGGGAACGAGATGATGGCGTTCTGTCATATAGAGACCCGGTGCGAGTGAACTACAATCCGCAGTACTGACGTGACCGTCCGGCATCTCACGGACGAAATACTCGACTAGCTTCGTCCGGCGACCGACGCTCGTCATCAACAAATGGGAAGTCTTCATAGGGCAGTCTCCTTCGTTAAAAGTGATGCCTGTTCTTTTCGTGCTGGAAGGAAACACTTCCTGCTTGGCGTCGTACTTTTTTCCTATAGATGAGTAAATAACATCCGATTCCAATCAAGGCGCCAGTTCCATCGAGTAAGACGTCTTGGATGAGTCCCGTCCGGTCCCCTGTCAAGATTTGATGAAATTCATCAAAGACAGCGACCATGATCGCTAACGAATAGGCGAACAAGACGGCAAGTCCTGGTGTCAGACGACGACGTGTCAAATCAATCAATCCGATCCCTAATACGAGAAATGTCGAGACATGGGCAGCTTTTCGGATGAAAAACTCAATGAAGCCACTTCGTCCAAGGGCAGCGACACTAACTTCTCCATGATAGGAAAAGGAGATGAAACGCAGATGATCGACGAATCCTAACGGAATGAATCGCGATAACCCTGGTTTGATGGATTGCGCTTGATACGGCATCGAACTTGAGATGAAGAGGATCAATAGAACGGCAAGGACGACGTAGCCGGACCACGTGATTTTTTTCATGAAGACACTCCTTTTTTAATATCATTTTACAATAGCATAGACCCCAGAAAATTGGCGGATTCTTTCTAAAATTCAATTTCTAGTTTAACCCATTTCATTTTTTTAGTTTCCTTGAAAAACGATATTTTACATTTCACAGGTTTCTTTTATAATGAAAGTGGTTAATTAGTACTATACACGATGACCTGAAGAATAGGAGTGGAGTGCCATGAATCGTGCACTAGGTAAAAAAATCATGCAATTGCGCAAACAACACAAGTATACTCAAAAGTTTTTAGCTGAACGGTGTGGGGAAACAGCAACGGACATCTCCGCTTACGAACGTGGTCAGCGCATGCCCTCTCCTCAAGTCTTGGAACGATTGGCTCTTGCTTTAGACACGACGGTCATTGATCTCATCGATCCGAAGTATGTACAGCATCCTTCGTTGAATGAATTCATGCAACAAGCGCTTGAACCATCACAACCGCTTGATCTGAAACTCATTCTCGAAGACTTACTCGTTCACCTCAGTCTGTCAAAGGAAATTTATTTCGATGGACGCCTCGTCTCACCGAACGTGCGGGATGAGATGGCGACGTCGATTGATCAAGCGTTACAACGCGGACTTTCTTCCATCGAGGCGTAAAAAGGGATCAAAATCAGCTGATTTTGATCCCTTTTTCTTATTCTGTTTGGACGATATGGTCGATGTACAATTGTCCCTCTTCATATGTCGCTTCTAATAGTTGACGAAAAAACGCATTTTCACTTGTTTTCTCGGATACGAATACACGTGTATAGCGCTGGTGCGCCTGCGCGAGTACACTGAATTTCAGAGTACGGGTAGATGAAGAGAAGAACAATTGTCGACCGGGATGACCAAAGGCGTCCGTTGCTTTCGATTCTTCTAAGAAGTGAAAAGATTCGTCTGGAAACAAGGTCTCAATGAACGATAGACAACTTTGCTGAAAGGTACTTCCGCTCTGATTTTCCATGATGCGTCCGGCTCCTCTTTCTCATGATGTACTTCGAATCGTGAAAAGGAAACTACTGTATCCAATTACCCAGTCTTTAGACCTATTCAAACCAGTATATTACATATACTTTTCTTTTTATTATCACATTATATTTTATACTTATTGTTTTTCGAACTCCAGCACGAGTGTCGTCTTTCCTTCGTACAAAAATTGTCCACGATAGCGCGATAGCGTCGCAAATTCAAACAGCGTGTTCGGTTCATACAAATATTCGACCGCATAACTGATTTTTTCCTCATTCCCCGATTTGAGATAGGCGTTGAACAATAAACGTTCACCGTCGACTTGATAGCCATAGAACAGCAAAGTTTTTTGAAAACGTCGCGTCGCGATCGGATGAGCGATCGATTTTAGATGATCGACGCGATACAAGGACACGAGCAAGCGTCCACTCGGCCGCAGCAATTGACGGATGTTTCGAAAGAACAACAAAAGCTCTCCGCGCGTATAACGTAAAATCGTCGTTCCCGGTAAGATGATTCGATCAAAGTACTCCGGACCGACGACGTCCGTCACATCATGACTCCAGCCATAAATCTTATGCTGATACTTCTCCGCAATCTGTTTCGTCCGCGCAGCTTCCGGTTCGATCAGATAAAGATCATACCCTTCATCCGACAAGAGATTGAAGAGCGCCGGATCAAATGTTCCGTGAAACAGGATCCGCTCCCCTTTTCGTAAATAACGCCGATACAGCATCAGCTCATCGACTTCAGTTAACTGTTGCGCTTCCTGATACAGTTGACCGAATCGTTCATCCGCCTGAACATGATTCAGCACCTCGACGCGCGAGTAGCTCCCTTTACGCAAGAATGGACCAAATAAGACATCACCCATGATACATCAACTCCTTGTAGTGCTGAATCGCTTCTGCATAATCTGCGCCGAGTCGCTCCGGTAATATGTCGAACTGTTCTTTTTGATCCGCTTCGAGAATCCAGAGAAATGCTTCGTTCGTCTCAAATAGACGCAACGTCGTCCGGTCGAACGCAAAACAACCTTCCTCGTTTTGAATGCCGATCAACGTCAACGGTCCGATCCGCCCGGACGTCCGAGGCAATTCGAGATCAGAGTACGGTGTGATGAAACGACTCGTTCCTTGAAACGTTCCGGCAAGTTGATATAGCAGCGGAAACAGCTCCAGTTCAGTTTGTGATGCCAGCGCGTCAGGTTGAGGTTGCTGTTCTCGGAAAGACTCGATATCAACAGATAGGTCTGCGCTCAACTGAATCGTCTTCTGTCGATCGGCGTAAATTCCGTCCGCAAAGAAGAACAGTCGATGCGAGACGCGTAATCCACTTAACGTCGCATAATCGAGGATCCCCATCGATTGATCGTTTTGAATCCGTCCCGTTTGTTGCCAGTCCACTAATCGCTCTGCTAGCGCGTCACGCGATAAAACCGTTAGCTGCGAATCAAGCGAGGGAGAAAGACGATCGGAAAACGTCAACAGAATCGGTGTCCGACTCATCAGTTCGATGATCGGTAGATCGTGACGCATCGGATGATCAAAATAGATGACACTGTTGATCGTCATCGCCTGGAAATTGCTTGCCGGAATCTTCTCCAGTAATGAGCTGTCTTCGATGTAGACATGACGCAACGGTTGCGGATGATGTGGCACCGACGCTGGGTACACACCTGTCATCAATGAGAGAAGCGCATGATGGACAGCTGGAACGGATGCAGAAGCAGGCATGTCTTCCTGCGGTAAGAAGAGACCATTCAGGAAATCCGGTTGTCCAAACAGGACTTCTCCATTTGGACGAATCAAGTGGAACTGAACATGCAACATCTCGTGTTGCAAATACGCGACGAGTCGTAGTGTCCGTTCGCCTTCCCCTTGGAGAACGAAGACGTAATGCTCATACTCCTGAAAATCCATATAATCGAGTAAATCATGGAACGTATGTGTGTCGTAATCAAACGCGTCGAGCGAAATACGGTGCGTCTCACAAAACGTTTGCAGATCAAGCGATGGTAGAGAACGTTGCAGCCAGCCGTCTTGTTCCGATAAAAGCGATAATCCGATCATGTCCTCTCTCCTTTCTTATCAAATGATTGAAAAAAGGGCTTCATTCTAATAGCCGAATGAAGTCCTTTTGTGTGGATTAAGCCGATTTAACGTTTTCCTTAGGTTTCGTAGCAGTCCGGTCCATTTCCCGATGAGCGAGGGGGGCGACGGAGACGGTAGCAGGATTGAGACACCAAGCGCAAGAAGTCATGTTACGTCGCGTTTCTTTTAAGATGAGTGTCATGGGTGTACCCCTTTCTGAATCAAGTGAGATGGTCGTTGAAACATTGATACGAAATCAAGTAAATCAGTAGTATCTAGCCTTGTTCGCTTCTATAATAGAAGTTGATACCCTATACCAATTCAATCTCCACGAAAGGACGAGGAGCCGATGGATCAATTCATGTCACCGCAAATCGGCTTAGCATTACGCCGATTGCGGAAGAAACACAATCTGACACAAAAAGATTTAGCACACGGAATTTGCAGTCAAGCAGAGATCAGTAAGATCGAGAGTGGTACGCATTCGCCGACGGTCGAACTATTGTATGCTTTATCAAAGCGATTACAAGTACCCATAACAATGTTTCTTAATGAGAAAAGTTCATTAGAATCATTACGAATTGTTGATGACAAACTTTTAACAAAATTTCAAAACAACGAATACTCTGAAATTCAGGCTGTATCTAAAAAACAATTAAATTCCTTAGATCCTAATAGTGAACTAGCGACACTTTACTCTTATTACATGCATCTAAGTTCTTTTAGAATAGGTAATATCGATTACCGTACCTGTATTATCGAACTACAACGTTTGGCCGAGAAATGTGTCCAGTACTTTTATTCACCTAAAATGATTTTCCGCATAAAATCCGCTATTGCTACGATTTATTATGAAAAAAATCATTTTAACTATGGTTTAAAGGTCTATGAAGAGTTACTCACATTTAGTTACGATACAGACGAGATATTAGTAGAAAAAATTCGATTATTATACAATTTATCGAAAGTACTAGTAGAACTTAAACAAAATGAGAGGGCTCTAAAACATATCGATGATGGTATCTATCTCAGTATACGCTTCAAGGATATGTCATTACTCGGACAGCTTTATTATCAGAAAGCATATTTAATGGAATATGTTTCTCCTGAATCACAAGAAGTTACAGATTCATTCGTCAAGGCATATACTATATTCGATATTTTGGGAATGACTGAGTATAAAAATTTAGTAATTAAATTCCATAAAACGCATCTTACTCATTTTAGTATAGTTTAGTTGGATCAAACTGAGTTAAGCTTTGTCGAATACCAAGTATTCTGGCGGAAGATGTCCTGCTACATCCTTAACCGAGTATTCTGGTGGAAGATGTCCTGCTGCTACATCCTTAACTGAGTACTCTGGTGGAAGATGTCCTGCTGCCACATCCTTAACTGAGTACTCTGGTGGAAGATGTCCTGCTACATCCTTAACCGAGTATTCTGGTGGAAGATGTCCTGCTACATCCTTAACTGAGTACTCTGGTGGAAGATGTCCTGCGGTAATTTGTGAAGCATTGTTTGATACTGACACACCAAGTCCTAATACTAATAAAGCACTTGTGCTTGCTACGACTAATTTATTTTTCAAGTTCATCTAAATAACCTCCTATTATTTTTCGTATGGCTTCGTAACAACATCATATAACCTTAGACCCCCTCTGAATATTCGAATACGAATAATTATGGTATTTTACACATTATTTTCACTTTACATGACTTTTGACTCGAGTCATATGTCCTGATTCCTGTTTGTTTTTTACAAATCATCCGTCAATGTGTCGAACTTGTGTATGAAAATAGATTTTTTTGAATATTCCATCATAACGAAATTCCGTAACAGACAAAAAGAGAGCCCGTCCAACTCCTACGAGTCGAACGAGCTCTCTTTATTTTGAGGATTGTCGTAACGCGATGACGTAAAAGATACCGAGGACGACAATCACACCTAGTAGTATTGAACTAATCGTCGTTCGCGTTGACGTATCCGGCATCCATATCCCAAGTCCTAAATTGATTGCTGCGATAATTAAGACGAGCCAAACAATCGTACGTGGTCGCATATCGATCTCCTTTCTGGTCTACTCTGCCGTCCGATCACCGAATATGCTATGGTGAAGATAACGAAGGAGGTTCTGTTTCATGAATAGACTTGCTGTATTTTGTGGTTCCAAAGATGGTGCTAGCCCAGTCTTTCGCGAGGCCGCGGGTAAACTTGGTCAAGCGCTCGCCGCGCGCGGCATCGGACTCGTATACGGCGGCTCCCGCGTTGGAACGATGGGCGCTGTCGCGGACGCTACGCTTGCTGCTCAAGGTCAGGCAATCGGTGTCTTGCCTCATTTTCTACAAGAAAAGGAACTTGCCCACCCCGGACTGACTGAATTGCATCTCGTTCACTCGATGCACGAGCGGAAAGCGAAGATGTCAGAGCTTGCCGACGGATTCATCATTCTCCCTGGTGGTCCCGGTACGATGGAAGAGTTTTTTGAAGTCTTCACGTGGGCGCAACTCGGTCTACACGAAAAACCGTGCGGTGTACTCAATATCGAAGGATACTATGATCCCTTGATCGCTCTATTTGACACGATGGAACGTCAAGGATTCCTGATTCCGGAACACCGTGCGATGCTTATCGTCGAGTCAAATCCTGATCGTCTACTTGAACGCTTCGCGACGTATGAAGCTCCACACGTCAAAACCTATATGGATCGCTCACAAACCTGATGCAAACGGAGTCCTCGACTCCGTTTTTTTGTATGGATTCTCAGCTCTTCCGATTCTACTTCTCTCTCGTTACTCATTTTCTCTACACTGACGTAAGAATCCTACTTTACAGAACAAAAAAACCAGATGCGAATGCATCTGGTTTAACATTAAAAGAACTTCAAGATCGCGTCGCTGAGGTTCGTTAAAGACGGGGTCTCGTCAATGACCATCAAACTCCCTGCTGCGAGAACGATGAGACCAAGACCCGACAAAATCCAACCTGGGTGTTTGACCGTGTCCGCTGAATCTGCGTTTTCTTTACCAGACCGCGCATTCGCTGCTTGTTCTTTCAAGCGATCGCGACGGTATTGATGTTGTTCCTCTTTCGACCACTTCTTATATTCAGCGAGGAACTTCTTATACTCCGGCAAGACATCCTTCGTCGTTCCGTCGAGGCGGACTTGACCGTATTCGAGCCAGACGACCCGCTCACAGAAGCTCTTGATTTGCGAGAGCGAGTGACTGACGAAGATGATTGTCTTCCCTTCCTCCTTGAATTCGTTCATCTTATCGATACAACGGTTGTAGAAAGTTTGGTCCCCGACCGATAACGCTTCATCGACGATCAGGATGTCGGCGTCGACATTAACCGCGATCGCGAAGCCGAGGCGCGACTTCATCCCACTCGAGTACTTCTTAATTGGCTGATCGATAAAGTCACCGATATCCGCGAAATCGATGATGCCGGGCATCCGACGCTCGATTTCTGCGTCGTCCATCCCAAGCATGAGACACTTCAAGCGAATGTTCTCCCGCCCCGTCAGGACGTTCTTCAACCCTTGTGAGACGGCGATGATCGCAACTTCACCATTGATCGCGACGTCTCCTTCGTTTGCATAGATGATACCTGAAATCAAGTTCGATAACGTCGATTTACCGGATCCATTGATACCAACGAGTCCGACGACTTCTCCCGATCCAATCTCGAGCGAGACATCCCGTAGTGCAGTAAATGTTTTAACGCTCTTGCTTTGATTCTTGAACAAGAGCTTGAATTTTTCTTTCGTAGTCGTGACCATGTCGAAGCGTTTCGTGACATGGTCGAGTTTAATCATAGACATGGCGATTTCCTTCCCTTAGACGAGCTCAGTGAATGATTTACGGAACTTGATGTGCAAGAATGTTCCCGCTGTGAACAACAGAAGCGTCACACTCCAGAAATACAGACCGGTCGGCCACTCCTGCCAGACCCAATGCCCTCCGAGCAAGCTCGCCCGGTATCCCTCGACGAGATAAAAGACAGGGTTCAAACGAAGGACACCGTGTAAGAAGTCCGGGAACCGTTCAATGTTCCAGAGGATTGGTGTCATATAAAAGAGCATCCGCATCATCGATTGCAAGAAGAGCTGAATGTCCTTGACGAGTGTGATAAGTGTTGAAAAACAAAGTGAGAACGCATAGACGAAAATGTACGTCGCGATCATATAATACGGCAACTGGAGTAACTTCCATGTGATCGGGATACCGTTTGCGATGATGACGATGAAGACGATCAAGAGCATCGCAAAATGTTGATACATCCGCGATAAGATGACATACGATGGAATCGCGCTCATCGGGAAACGCATCTTCGTCACCATCGCGAGACGACTGTTGATCGAGTTTGATCCACGAAGTAACGCGTCATTGATGAAGAACCAGACGACGATCCCACAAAGGAGCCAGACGATGAATGGAATATCGCCATCCACGTTCTTATTTCCTTTAAGACCGACACCGAAGACGAACCAATAAATGAAGATTTGGAGACCCGGATTGAGGAGCTCCCATAAAAGACCAAGGCGTTGCTCTGCATGCGCTGATTTGATTTCATATCGCGCCAACCGGCGAATCAAGGGGAAATTCTCCACCTGTTCCCGGATGATACTTCTCATTTCTTTCAGCATAAGTGTAAGTTCCTTCCGATTCATGATACATGTATTTTATTTTCATATTCGTTGATTCCACTCAAAAAAAGACAGATGCCGTCCGCGATTGCTCAAACGAACGCTCTCTCCGCGTGAACGGGACCTTGCCCGGTCGATTCCGACTCGCCTCCTTTGTCCACTCATTCGTGCATGGCAGAAGCAATACTTCCTATATACACTTAATCAATTCTAGCTATCGTGAAAAAGCGTGTCAATGTATTGGACGAACCGACACCAAACTGTAGTTTTTCAGGCACGACAAAAACCGGCGGGTACACCACCGGTCATCTCCTAGTTTGTTTCCTTACGCATGATTAAAATGTGGAAACTCAATCGTCGTCGGTGGTGATGCGAGCCCCCATACGAGGAGGAGCGTGATCACACAAATAATGCCGACGAGGACACCGCCTCGAATCGTATCATTCATCCATCGTTGCCTCTTTTCATCCGAACTGTCTATATACTGATATCATACAATATTTAGCAATTCAGAACCACTAAAAAATCGACATTTAATGGGAATGTTTAACGATTGGTAATATTCTTTCGTTTCATTTTTATTTAAGACAAGATATAATGAAAGCGTTATCATTTATCTATGAAGACGAACGTTCGGATTCTAAAGCTTACGAGCAAACGACTTCCGTGGGTTGTCTTGTCGTCGGACCTAAGAATTTACGTTATTTACAAAAGGTTCATCCCACGAAGCTTTCCGAACCCTTTATAGTAGAAGAAGAGGTCAACGATCGCATCGCGACCTTGCATTCATACCCCACTCTTGAAGGAGGATTTTTACGTATGTACAAATCAAAACCGCTTTACGCGGCAGCTGTTGCTGTCGCCCTGACGACATCGGCAATCGTGCCAGTTGCTCAAACGACAGTTTCGGCTGCAACACATGTCAAAGTCAAAACGGTCAAACTCAAGTCACTCGTCTTCACGAAAGGTGCTCCGGTCAAACTCCCTGCTACATATAAAGGTGAGAAGATCACGTGGAAATCTTACGATCGCCATGCGTTCAACCGTTATCAAACGGTCAAAGGCACATACGGCAAGAAAAAGAATCCAATCGAAATCAAAATCTACATTCAGAACTACGCAGTGAAGTTCGTCGAGAAGGTCGCAGATCAGACAATCTATGTCGATCAAAAACCAGAATTGCCGAAAACACTAGCTGTTCTTTATGCAACAGGTCGCATCTATGATAAGCCAGTCCGCTGGTCGAAAGTTGATACGAGCGAAGCGGGTGTGAAATATGCGGTCGCAAGTTATACGCGTCTTGGTAAGACGATTACATTAAAAGCAAAAATCACGGTGCTCGACGTCAACACGGATGACTTCTCGATTGGTTTGATGCATACGAACGATACGCATGCAAACCTCGATAAAGCACCAAAACGGGCAACTGTCATTAAAGAACTACGCTCTGCTTACCGCTCAGAAGGTAAACCATCGCTTCTTTTAGACGCTGGTGACGTCTTCTCCGGATCACTCTACTTCAACAAGTTCCTTGGACAAGCTGATCTTGAACTGATGAACTACATGAAGTACGACATGATGACATTCGGTAACCACGAGTTCGATCTCGGTGATACAGACAACAACATCGCTTTGAAAAACTTCGTCACGAAAGCGAAATTCCCATTCATCACGGCGAACGTCGATTTCAGTAAAAACGAACTCTTCAACGGTCTACAAAAGAAAACGATCACAGCCGGACCAGAGCGTGGCAAAATCTATCAAGGGATCATCAAGGAATACAAAGGACAAAAAATCGGCTTCTTCGGTTTGACGACTGAAGAAACTGCTGATATCGCAAGCCCAGGTACGGTGGCGTTCGCGAACTACATCACGAGTGCGAAAGCGGCCGTGAAGAAACTCGAAGATCGTGGCGTCAATAAAATCGTCGCCTTGACACATATCGGATTCGATGACAACGAAGCAATCGATAACGATCAACTGCTCGCACGTAACGTCGACGGGATCGACGTCATCGTCGGTGGTCACTCGCATACGAAACTTGAAAAACCAGTCGTTGTCGACGAAACGGTCGTACCAGGCAAAACAGAACCAACGATCATCGCTCAAGCATACCAATACGGTGATTTCCTCGGAAATCTTGATTTGACGTTCGACTACAAAGGGAAGTTGACGGAGTACAACGGATCACTGATCGACGTTTCAAAAGCAGCTGAAGACGTTCGTGCAGCTGAAATCCTCAAACCATATGCCGATCAAATCGCTGAATTGAAAAACGAAGAAGTCGGTGCGAACATCGTTAATGCTCTTCCAAACCCACGTGGTGAAGTCAGTGTCCGTAACAGCGAAACAGCTCTCGGAAACTTGATCACGGACGGCATGCTCAAAAAAGCAAAAGAATACAATACAGATACAGTCATCGCGATGCAAAACGGTGGTGGTATCCGTGCTGCTATCGATGCCGGACCACTCACAGTCGGTGAAGTCTTAACGACACTTCCATTCGGTAACACGCTTGCGACAGCGAAAATGACAGGAGAAGAGATCAAAGCTCTCCTCGAAATCAGTGTTGGTGTGGCACCGATCGAAAATGGCGGTTTCCTCCACGTCTCTGGGATGCAGTTCGAATACGATAGCACAAAAGCTAAAGGCGAACGCGTCACGAAGATGGAAGTCAACAACAACGGCACATTCGAAGTCATCGATCCAGCTAAGACGTATGTCATCGCAACGAATGCCTTCACAGCTAAAGGTGGCGATGGTCTCACACCATTCGAGACAGCTTACAAAGCCGGTCGCGTTACGGACCTCGGTCTCTCGGATTGGGAAAACCTACGTGATTTCACGAAATCACTTGGTCAAGTCGACTACAAGATTGAAGGTCGCATCGTCGATACATCAAAACTTCCAAACTAATACGAACAAAAAACAACCGCAGGTCTTCTCGATTCCCTCGAGAACGCCTGCGGTTGTTGTGTTATAGTGTCTGCGCTGAGTTTTGCTTCAACAGCTCAATGATTTCATCGAGTTCATACTCTTGTGCCAACATAAGTGGCGTAAAGCCATCCGCGTTTTTAATCGTCGGATCAGCACCATGCTCAAGTAAGAGTTTGACTGTCTCTTTCCCTTCCCCTTCAACAGCATGATGAAGAGGCGTGAACTTGTCGGCATCTTGTTGATTGACCTTTTCGCCTCGCTTCAAGTACAGGTCGACGAGCTCATCGTTGTTACTGAAGACTGCCGTAATGAACGGTCGCTCGCCGAACTCATTGACAGCATCGATATCACTGCCCGCTGCAAGCAATTCCTTAAATACCGATTCGAGTCCTGTGCTCGATTTCCGGTACCCGAGATAATGCAACGCCGTATCGCCATCGGCATCGACTGCCTTCATATCACTTTCCGGAATCAGTCGATGTATGTCTTCGAGCTTCCCTTTTTGAATCGCTGCCATCAACTCTGTCTCGTTAAGATCCTGACCATTCGTCTTCGCCGTGACGTTCTCGTCACTCGTTTCTTTTTTTGCCTCAATCGCCCCTCCGTCTAACAGCATACCTGCAGTCGTGCTGACAAGGAATATTGCCATTAAAATGCTACCTGCGACGACGAAGCCTTGACCATACCGCAAGAGTGGGCGCGGACGTTCGATTGGCTCACCCGTTAAGTGCAACCGTTCGAGTAAAGAAAGTTCGGTTCGTAACGCTTCATACAATAAGATGGAAAACGTCCGTAGCTGCCGTTTCTCCTCGATATAGACCTCTGTATCTGTCGTTGCTAGGAGCGTTGGTCCGAGCACATCCTCGAACATGGCTTGTCGCGCGTACGCTGTTGAAATAAGTGGTAGGACCATCTGATGACGGGTCCGAGTACATGCCCGCATGTAAGCCGGACGTAAAAACGGAATCCAGCTGCCAATCCATAGTAAGATTTGCTTTTCCTGATGGTTCCGTTTGATCCGTGCCAGTTCAAGCAGTAACCGAAAACGACGTGTTTCTGTCAATTCCAGATATGACGTCGGTAGGACGATCAAATATTTTTGGAATAGACCAATGACGTGCGGTCGTTTCACGTCATCTTGGAAATAGATTTCTGGCATCCGCCATAGTTGCAACTGTTCCGTATGTATACGGACTTGCTCGAACAACTCTGGGAACTGCTCGGCACTCAAGCGAACCCCTTCACTTCGAATCCGTGACACCCGTTGCCACTGGCGTAACCAAAGTAGTAACAATAGGATCACTAGCGCAAACATGGCATAAATACCGCTCTCGCCGGTTTCAAACACTAACCCAATGATGCCACCCACTGTCAAAATGGCGATGACTAACAACAAACTAAAGTAGACGGTTTCTTTGCGGGTCACCGCTTGCCTGATCCGGTGCGCGGGATCGATTCGTTCATGCATCTCCTGCTCCATGTGTCATCTCCCTCATCTGTCACGTAATTCATCGTTTTCTCTTCCTTCTTATCTTAACGGTTATTCCATTGAAGTTCCAAGGGAATCCTTTCCTGACATACCAAAAGACTATTCAGATAACTTATATTTTCGTCAATCTGTTGATAACGCAATATTTTTTCCTGAATATTCATTATATATGTAATAAAATTTCATATATTCTATTTTAGTGCGGTTTTTGTTGGTTTTTCAGCATTTATACGCAATTCACACAATAAAACAATCTGCCATTAGGACCACTAACATTTTATTAACAGGTAGGACAAAAGTCGCTTTTTTAGATTGCAGAAAAATTTGTAATACCATATAATAACTAACAGGAAGAAGAATATGGGAGTGGTTTTCTTGGGTTTATTTAATTTAATGAAAAAGGACTATACCGTCCAGTATCAAGTATTACGCGGAGATGAGATCGTTGATACGGATCGACTCAACATCCGGGCAGGCGATCACACGGCAGCACGAAAGAAAGCAGACAACATGTTAAGAAAAGAATTCGGACGTACTCAGTATAAGATTGAATGGGTACAACGGTTCTAATCGCTAAAATAACCCATCGCCTCAGTCATGATGATTGAGACGATGGGTTATTTTCATGCATGCTTTTGTTCTTGCTCCCGTACGATTCGATCAGCTTTTAAGTAAAGACGAATAGCTGTGTACAATACGATGCCAATCAATGCACCACTTCCATCGATCAATACATCACCGACGAGTGGGGTTCGTCCACCCGTCAATTACTGATGGAACTCATCCATGACACCAATCGTCATCGCTGCCGTAAAGGCAAAGAAGGCAACTGGTAATGCTGTGTATCCTCGTCCACGTAAGAAATGCACGATGCTGATTCCAAGAATGAAGAACAATCCAGCGTGCATCCCCTTTCGAATGAAAAACTCAAGGAACGCTGCAGGTCCAAGCGACGTGACACTGATCGGAACTTCGTAATGGAACGACACGAAGGAAAATGCATACACCCAGTCGAGTGGAATATGCTGCGTCAAAAACGGAATCAAGGATTGTTGCTGGTACGTCATCGAACTGAAGACGAATAAGGAAAGTAAGATGGCTACTCCTATATAAACGGAAATGGGTATCCGGCGCATCCTGCACTCTCCTTTCTATTAGTACATCCTATCATGGATGCTCATCGTGAACATACGCCAAAAGGCGGACTTATCTTACTCTCGTTACCTGTTGATTCCCTCTTTTGCTTCCACCACAACAAAAAACACCCCATCCAAGTGGACGAGGTGCAGTTCCTTACAACGATGACGTCTTTGGTTCGCGTAAGAGGTGTTTGATGTCGTGGAACGTCACGAACGTTCTGTTCTTCGCATCGTATAGTTTATAGCGAAGCGACTTCAGGCTCGAGAATAAACCGATCTTCGTCGCCTTCTGAAGTGGTGGTGTCGAGACATGTGCTTTTTCGAGATGATAGTTCGGGACACGTGGGCTGAGATGGTGGACGTGGTGGAAGCCGATGTTTCCTGTCACCCATTGCAAGACCTTCGGCAACTCGTAATACGAACTACCTTCGATTGCCGCCTTGACGTAATCCCATTCACTCTCATCCTCGAAGTACGAGTCTTCGAACGTATGTTGAACGTAGAATAACCAGATTCCAAGGACGCCTGCTGTGAACATCGTCGTTCCTTGGATGATCAAGAAGGCTTGCCAGCCGATGAAGTAAATCAGGATACCGTACAGGACGATCAGCGACGCATTGATGACATGTGTGTTGATGCGTTCTTTTTTGCGAGCATCCTTCCGATTGAAGCGGCTCGAGACGAGAATCAACAAGAGCGGTCCAAGACCGAACATGACGAGTGGATTCCGGTACAGACGATACTTGAGGCGTGTGAAGCGTGACGCTTCGATGTATTCCTCAATCGTCATGACCCAGATGTCACCGACACCGCGCTTATCAAGATTTCCACTTGATGCATGGTGGATTGAATGCTCTCGCTTCCATTTCTCATACGGGAATAACGTCAAAATACCAGTGATCGTTCCGACGATCGCATTCGCTTTCTTATTCTTGAAGAATGAACCGTGCGTACAGTCATGGAAGATGATGAACATCCGGACGACGAATCCAGCGGCAAGGATCGCCAAAGGAATCGCGAGAAACACAGATAGCTTCAGGGCCTGATATGCCAGAAACCATAGGACGAGAAATGGCAGGATCGTGTTGATCATCTGCCGGACGCTGGCTTTGATGTCCGCCTTTTCAAACGGCGACACATGTTTGCGCAGCTGGGCAATCTTTTCTTTACTCATAGTGGTGCTTCCTCCTCGGGTTGTTTCAGCGTTCACGACGCTAAGTAAAATAGTGAAACTAAAATATGAAACCAGTGAGCGGTGGTCGTGACGGTGCCTCTACAACACGATTCAAAAGCGGCACTCTAATTGTTTAGCGCTAAAATATTTTTGTTACCAGGTAATTATAGCACATATTATAAATCGACTTCGGATTATTTTTAAAATAAAAAAAAGCAGAGACAAAAATGCCTCTGCTTACTCGATTGATTTAAGTGGATTGACAGCTGGTCCTTCTAGCACCTTTCCTGTCGGACCAAATCGTGAACCATGACACGGACAATCCCATGATCGTTCCGCCTCATTCCATTTCGTATCACATCCCATATGGGTACAGGTCGTCGAGACGAGATGAAGGTTCCCTTCCAAATCGCGATATCCACCGACCGTCTTCCCGTGATGGGTAACGAGTCCTCCCTCGTCTGGCTGTAACTCGTCAGCACGACGACGTGCTTTCGTCAGCTTCCCTTTGACGAGCTCGATGGCGACGTCCGCGTTGTTCTTGACGAACTGCGTTGCGTCCTTCGTCTTTAGCTTCGAACGGTTTGGGTCAAACAAATGACGATAACGGTTAGCTGTTCCCGTCAATAAATCGCTCAGCAACAATCCGGCTGCGATACCGTTCGTCATCCCCCACTTCGCAAAGCCGGTCGCAACAAATACGTTCGGATCATCCGCCGTCATCTGTCCGATATAGGGAATCTTATCGAGTGTGATCAAGTCTTGCGCTGACCAAAACTGCTCGAACGCCTCGACATGAAACTCACTTCTCGCAAAGTCAGCAAGGTGCTCATAGCGTTGCATCGTCTCCGTCTCGTGACCGGACAAATGATTCTCACCACCGAACAGACCAAGCAGACGACCATCTTCTGTTCGCGTGTGACGCAGAGAACGACTCGGTTGATCGGCACTCATGAACATACCGTCCGGAAACGTCTCATCGACCTGACCCGACACGATATACGAGCGATGGACTTCGAGTTTTGAGAAGTATAAGCCCTTGAAGTCATGAAACGGAAAATGGGTCGCGATGACGACCTTCTTCGCCTCGATCCGGTGACCGTTCTCAAGGATGACAGTTGGCGTTCGATTTGATTCGAGCGATACGGCACGTGTCTGTTCATACACTTTCCCACCTTGGTGGACGATTTGTTGCGCAAGTCCTTGAAGATATTTCACAGGATGGAACTGCGCTTGATTGCGCAGGACGACAGCTCGTTTGACATCGTACGGCAACTTACTTCGGACTTCTTCCGTCGCCTCGCCACCGTTTAATCTCAACCGTTCATAGGCACGAACTTCCCGTTCCATCGCTTGCTCTTTTGATGTTGCAGCGTAGAGATAAGCGTCTTGTGTTTCGAGTTCGCAGGCAATGTCGAGTCGTTCCACCTGATGACGTAAAAAAGTGATCGCTTCCTCGTTCGCTTCATAATACAGTCGCGCTGACTCCTCACCGACGGTTCGAATCAGCGTGTCGTAGATCAAACCGTGTTGTGAGGAAACTTTAGCTGTCGTATAACCCGTCGTACCGGCAGCAACGTCACCTGCTTCGATCACGGCGACATCATATCCCCGTTCCGTCAATTGCATTGCCGTAACAAGTCCAGCAATACCAGCCCCAATGACGACAACATCATGCTTAGCATCTTGATTCAAAGCGGGATAGGTAGTAGCAGGTGCGCTTTGTTTCCAATAAGATGATGGAAATCCAGATAAGTAAGGCATCAAAAAACTCCTTTCGAAAAAATACGACAGATTGACATGGTTAATCGTTCCCTGAACGACGCAAAAACATGCATAAATCATATTTTTTTAAAAAGAAGCTCTAATTCAAAGGAATTAATTTACTTTAATAAAAAATAATATGGAATAATTAGGTTCATCATTGTTTATACTACAGTTAACAAGCATAAGAGAGGAGTTTACTTCATGAAACTGGGGCGCCATATAATTGAGACCTTCCGTCGTTTTACGCTTGCAGCAAGTATTGATGAATACGATCTTGTAAGTGTGCTGACAAAGGAAATTCCAGAACTGACAGATATCTGCGTCACGATTCGACCGACTCACCTTCACCTTCAAGCCGCTGTACCGTTGACACGTTATGGTCTAGAGCGTGACTTACCGGTCGAATTGACGCTCCAATTGCGGGTAGTCGATAAACGCACCATCACGTTCGAAGTCTTTGATGTCTGTCCTCATGATACCGAATCCTTTAATGAAACCTACCTCATTCGTCCACCTTATCTGCGTTATGCAAATCGACTTCTGACTGTCGATTTTTCCTTCTATTTTCCTTTCCGTCATGCCCGTTACCGTTCGATTCGTCACGTTAAACTGGAAGAAGGTTTTCTACTTGCTTATTTGTCTCATTAATAGAGCACCCTCTCCTACATTAGGCGAGGGTACTCATGTTTGTTACGAACTCAACTTATCCGCTTGACGCTCTAGCAATCCGAGGCGACGAATCTTTTTCTCTTCGACGACGGCGACGATCGCGAGGGCGATCAAACCGAACAGTAACGCCGCATTGAAGATGACAAATGTGTCGCTCCAGCCGTGTAACGTAACCGAACCAATCGTTAGACCGTTCGTCTCCGGGTCAGCGATTTTCGCTAGACCGACTTTTGCGATTGAATCACCGAACAAGTAACCGAACGTACCGACCATCCCGTTCGTGACCGTCGTCGCTTGTTTTGGTGCGAAGCTGATGACGGAGACACCGATCAAGAGCTGTGGTCCGTAGATGAGCGCACCAAGTGCGAACAGTGACGCATAAATCATAAGTTCACTCGTACCGTAACGATAACCGAGAACCGCGATAGCCGTCAGTAAGAGACAAATCGCTGCGACGAACGCCCGGCGTCCCTTGAGTAAATCGGACACGTAACCCCAAATCATACTGCCGCATAATGCGCCGATCTCAAAGAAGAAGATCGTATTGACGGCACTCTCTGTGCTGAAGTGCAAGTGTTCCGTGACGTAGAGTGGTGCCCAGTTATCAATCCCAATTCGGACGATGTAAACGAAGACGTTCGCGATACAGAGCGTCCAGATCCAGGGGTTCGAGATGACGTACGTTTTGAAGATTTGCCATTTCGTCATACTTTCAGCAGCGATGTTTTCCGGTTCAATCGGTTCCTCGAAGATTTCTTCACTTCGATTCCACCCGAGTTCCTCCGGATCATCCTTCCCGATGAACAGACCGACAATCCCAATGACGAGTGCGATCGCAGCTGGGAAGATGAACATTCCGACGACACTTCCGTTGAAGAAGACGTTCGCTCCCCATAGTGCGAGACCACCGGCAATTGCTCCACCGATGTTGTGCGAAACGTTCCAGAAGCCGAGGTAGCGTCCACGTTTTTCAAACGGTGTCCAGCGAGCGATTGTCGAATACGACGATGGTCCCCCGACCGATTGGAAGAACCCACTGAGTCCCCATAAAACCATCAATAAACCGACTGGACTTCCGCCGGCACTCATCAAGAGTCCCATCGCGGTGACGATTAAGGACGAGAGAATCAATAAGAATGAGATGACACGTTTCGTATTTTTTCCGTCGACGAAATAACCGAGCAATGTTTTCCCGATTCCGTATGTAATCGAGAAGGCGAAGCCGATATAACCGAGTTCCGTCGTCGTAAAACCTAGTTCTTCCTTCAAGAGCGGTTGCGCTGCCTTGAAGTTGTTCCGGATGAGATACATCGCCATATATGAGAAGAAGACGACTAAGAATGCCTTTAAGAATTGTTGTAACCATTGTTTCCGTTGTACTTCGATTGGTATGCCGGCATTCGGCAATTTTTTGATGCTGAAGAAGCCCATCTTCCATTTCCCCTATCTGAATCAGAGTCTTCGCATCATTTGTCCTGGAGCTGATTGAATCGACGAAGATAGTCGCGGTAATCGGCGACAATGTCCTGCCCGACGTTCTGCTGGATCGGTTGTGTCTTCGCGATCGCATAGGTCGGCGTACCGAATGAGACCTTCCGCAAAATCGCCTGACCGTCAGCTGAGAGCACGAAACGCATGAAGGCATTCGCCTGCTTTTGTTGCGTCCGTCCTTTCAGCTTTGAGATCGCGTTGATCGAGTACGTATCGAGTGGAATGCTTTTGACCGGATAATACTTTTCGCGTAGCGATTGTTGATCCCCGATGAAATTAACCCCAAGCATCGCTTCCCCACTGGCGACATACGACGTCGGTGCAAAGCCGTTCGCCGTGAATAGTCGTGTTCGCTCGATGAGCTCGCGTAAGACATCTTCCGCCTTCGTTCCGTATCCGTCAAAGACCGCTTGCAGGATCGTCGCACCGGTACCGGAATGGTTCGGATCCGGCAAAATCAACGCGTCCTGATACTGCTTCGCCGTCAAGTCAGCGAGCGTCTTCGGATATGGTGCCGCCCCGAATCGGTTGTTCCAGACGTCCGTATTGATGACGATCGCGAGGCGTTCGACTTCGTAGCCGATCCAGTAGCGATCCGGATCCTGTAGTTCCGCTTGATCCATGTCGCTCGGGAACGGTGTCGACAACCCGCGTTGCTTGAGCGTCTGGTGAGCATCCCACGTTCCGCCGATGATGACGTCGGCGCGCGGATGATCCGCTTCCTTCGTCACACGCCGGACGAGTTCTTCTGTCGAGAGACGCACGAACTCATACGTACACCCCGCCTGCTCACAATACGATGATAGCAAGGCGCGACCGATATCCTCTTTCGCGGAGACATACGCCGTCAAATGCGGAACGGTTTCCCGTGCAGCTGTTCCCTGCTTCGTCTGTTCATTGTTGCGGACGACCCAAATGCTCATGAGACAAATGATACTCAGCAAGAAGAGCATTCCTTTTCTCATCGATCTGCCTCCTTCCCGGTCGGCAGGAGTTGTCCTTTTAAATAGAAGGTGTTTCCATTGTCATCATCCATGTACTGGACGCTGAACAATGTCTCATACACAGTAATATTCATTAAGTTGGCACGCGTATTCTGCTCATTCTTGAACCGCTGGAGCTTGAGAATGCGCGGCTGCCGCTGACTCGCATCGAGTGCTTGACCGACTTCTTCATAGTCCGTCATCGGCTCCGCTTGCGTCAGGCGACGCTTGACGTCTTCTCGCTCATGTGCAGTCAAAGAACGAGACCGTCCTGCTGCATAAACGGTTACGACTTCCCCCTCAGCGAACTGACGCGCGAGCTGTTCTGGTTCGTGATAGGCGTTCAAGAAGCGTGCTTTTAATGTCGTCGTCTGAGTGCTAGGACGTTGTGCGACACATTTTCCATTCAGCGTCATACTTTCTCCGAGCGAGAACGTCCATGTCGTTCCGTTCAAGAAACGGAGCGTTCCGGTAAACGTCGCCGTACCCGCCGGACAAGTCCCGTTTGTCACCGTCTTCATTTGCTTCAATAGCGTCGTGATGCGCTGGACTTCCGTTCCGTCTTCTACCGTCTGCTCCCCCCATGCCCGGTGACGTAACGTCAACTCGGTCGGGAGCGAGTCATCGGAAGCATTCAGTCGTTTCGGTCCATCAAGGACGTGTAAGCGTCCGAAGACCGTCTGCTGAAGCAAAAGAAGACCGAGGGCAAACAAGATGCCCATCAGGAAGAGATAAGCGATAGTCGATGCTTTCATGATTCCTCTCCTTGCTTGATTCTTAGATTACGGGGCAATTGTTTCGTAAATCCGGTCGAATTGTTTCGTAAATGCATCATTTGTAAGCGATTACATTAAGTCTGATTCGCTAATCGGAAAGTTAATGTGATACGTGTGCCGCTTACATCACTTTCAAGTGCAAAATCGCCACCTTGTTCCTGCATCAGACGTCGGCAGAGCGGTAGACCGAGTCCATTCCCACTCGCCGTCGTCAGACTATGCTGCTCCTTCTCCCATTCGGCAAGCACTGCTGGATCAACACCAATTCCGTCATCTGTCATGAGGAGTCGTAGGGTCGTAGCTGTACTGACGGTCGAAAACGTCACCGTCATCGCGTCACTGTATTTGACGGCATTCTCGAGAAGATTCAACAAGACTTGTTTCGTCTGATCGGGTTGCCCAAGCACGTAGATCGGTGGAACATCTTGTTCAACTTGAATCCCTTGTCCTTCAAGACGCAATTGCATGATGAATAAGGCGTCGGCAAGCAAGGCGTCGAGCGCGAACATCGTCGACGTCACGTGACGTTCGTTGCGCTGTTGTTTCGCCTGTTCGAGATTATGCGAGACGAGTCGTAACAAGCGCTGGCTCTCGACTTCGATGTAGTGATAACAATGCGCCGCTTCATCTGGGGGTAGCTTGGGGATCAACTCGACATAGCCCATGATCGCCGTCATCGGTGTCCGAAGTTCATGAGTGATGTGATCGATGAACGTCTGTTGGTCGCTTCGTTGTTGTTCGAGCTGTCCGATGTTGTGCTGAATTGCGTCAGCAAGCGTCGAGAAGTCTGCCGCTAGTCGATTCAGTTCCTCATATGGATAGGCCGGTAGCGCGTTTGCATAGTGCCCTTTCGTCAAGGCGTGCGAGACACTCCGTAAATCATCGATCGGTCCGATTAACGTCTTTGCCATCCGACGCGCTGTCCAAACGGCAATTACGATCAAGATCAGAAACACGCCCGTGAAGACATAAGTGAATTGCCGCAGCAGTTCGGCTTCCGTCCGCAGATCAACAAGAAAACGGACCGAGCCGATGACGTCCGTTTTGCCATACAGCGGACTCGAGAAAAACAGCACCGGAACATCGGTTTCTTTCAGAAAGAGATAACTCGACTTCCCTTTTAACGCTTGATCGATGTCTCCCGCGAGGAGCGGCAATTGATCGCGTTCCGAATCAGCGAGTAGTTCTGCGTTTGGTCCAAACAGCTGGACACGCGCGTCGAATCGGTCTGCGAGATAGGAAGCGATCGGGACTGCCGTATCGGCAAGTGAATCCGTCTCTTCACTTGCGAGGTAGTTCATCGTGTAGAGCTCCGCTTCCCGACTCAGTTTTTGGACGGACTCGACGGCGTTCTCGTATAGGTTCGATTGGATGAAGGCATAGAGAATCAAGAAGAGGACGAGCAATGCCGGAACGAGGAGCAAGACGAAGTTTTCCGTGATGACCTGGCGTAGTTTCATGCGTCGACCCACTTGTAGCCGACACCGTAAATCGTCTTGATCCGTTCGCCTTGTGCTCCGAGTTTCTTCCGTAAGCGCTGGACCATGATATCGACAGCGCGGGTCTGACCGGAGAAGTCAAAGCCCCAGACTTGTTCGAGCAGTTCATCTCGCTCGAAGACCCGTTTCGGATGCGTCAGGAAGAGTGCGAGCAATGCATACTCCCGGTACGTCAGTGGCAATGGCTGACCGTCGAGTCGAATGACCCGTTCTTCGGGATCAACAGATAAGAATGGATCACTTGCGACAGGTACCGGTGGCGCGACCGTCTTCGTGCGTTTCAATAGATTTTTGACACGCAAGACGAGTTCCGTTCCGTTAAACGGCTTCGTCATATAGTCATCTGCTCCGAGCTGCAGCCCGATAATTTTATCGTTCATCTGATCACGCGCTGTCAGCATCAAGATCGGTAAGTCAGGCGTCGTCTGTCGAAGTTTTGGAATCAAATCGAAACCGGTCGTATCCGGTAGCATCAAATCGAGGACGATCAAATCAAATGTCTGCGTCGCCTGCAAGGCGAGTGCTGCTGCTCCATCGGCTGCCGTCTCGACCGTCTGACCATCAAGTTCGAGTTGCAATTTGACGAGATGCCGGATGCTCGCCTCATCATCGATGACAAGAATATGCATGGGAATTCCTTCTTTCTGAACAAGTTTTTCTGTTCCCTAGCGTATCATGAAATCGTTTGCAATCACACCGAGAGAACAAATGCAAAAACAACAAACAGTATTACAGACGATGAATCTGTCATTTGAAGCGATTCGAGATTTATTCTTATCAGATTATGACAAAAGAACTTTAGCTACAGAATCGAATTTTGATGACATCCATCCTCAATGATCGTATCAGCATAAAAAAATACCCCTTGATCATTAAATGACCAAAGGGTATCAAAAAACCTTCTTATTCCATTACAAAATAAAATATTAAACTACTCTATCTCTTACGGTATGTGGAACAACTTCAGTTTCTCAACTGGGAGACGATGTTGTCGTTAGATAACTCTTTCTTCATTTTCCGAGTAATCAATAGCTTCACGAATCGTTTGTTCAACATGATCAAGAGTGACAATAGAACGACTAATCCGGCGACCATTATCAGCAGTGGCTGCATCCCCGTGTATTTCCACATCCCTACTGCAAATAATGCAATCAGAGCATAGGAGTACATATATATTTTTTTATTCATGGATTCGATGGTGGAGTAAAATTGTCGAGTAATTTCTTTACTTGATAATCCGTTGATATACAACGATAACAAGTCTCTGTTTAACGTCTTGATCAGTGCATTCAAGCTATTTCTATAGAATACAAAGACGATAGCAAGCAACACTACTTGGAAGAGGATCAACAGATACATCGACATTTTTGAACCCGTTACCAGCTCTTCTAATCCTTCCGCCTGATAATATACATATGCTTTTTCTTCATCAAACATGCTATTAAAATCTTGTACGAAATCATAGATATACTCTGTTTTCGTGATGTTGACTAATAGCGACTTCGTACTTGAGTAGTTATCTGATTTACTTATTTCCTCTGCCAATTTTGCGCTAGTTTGAGGCGCTAAATAGCATTTATCCTTTAAAAAGAAAATACCTGACCCTTTATAGTAGGATTGTTTTAAGGACAACGGCTTGTTCTTCATATCAGTGAACTTCAACTTACTTCCTTTAAAAGAGTCAGGTAGTATGATTTCGTTCCCTTTAACCGATTTATGATAATTGATGGCATCTCGCGTCGTAGGACTCAGCGTCAGACAGTTCATGAAATCCTGATCCCCATTACCATCTGAATACGATAATGGGATCTCATATTCGTACGATAAATCTTTAACATGATCCATCTTCTTTATCTTTTCTGTATCATATGTAAATTCACCGGTTTTAGTGTAACCG
Organism: Exiguobacterium sp. s191; assembly: GCF_018618955.1. Classification (NCBI taxonomy): domain Bacteria; kingdom Bacillati; phylum Bacillota; class Bacilli; order Caryophanales; genus Exiguobacterium; species Exiguobacterium sp. s191. The sequence goes on from NZ_JACSNC010000001.1 coordinate 2,030,117, forward strand.
TTGATGAGTACCATTGAAAGTCGCTCATTATTTAAAATGTTATTTCGAATATTTTCTGTTGAGATAAAGATTGTAAAGACAGAAAACAACAGTAAAATGATGAGCAGAAAATTTAAAGTAGTTAATTTTTTCAACTGTTTCATATACTTCTTCTTCATATAATGAAAAACGGTCATTTTCATACTGCAATTCCTCTATTCAATTCAGTGAAATTAAATGTTTGATCTGATTGACTAACCACATAATTAGAATGCGTAACGATTAAGATGATTTTATCGGATTTAATTTCTTTTAGTAAATTCATGATCATTTCAATGTTTTCCTTGTCTAGATTATTTGTTGGTTCATCTAACAAAATCAATTTGTATTCAAAAATCATGACTTTTAAGAAAGCAGCCCGTTGCCGTTCTCCTCCTGAAAGATGATTGACAGGGACATCCAGCTTCTTCGACATCCCGATTTTTTCACTGTATCGCTTTAATCTTTCTTCATCGATGTTTTGATGATTAATTAACGATATGATTTCAAGGTTTTCACGTACGGTTAATGCTTCAATGAGATTTAAATCTTGAAAGAAATAAGCGATTTGTTTACGTGCCTCATCAATCTTTCCTTTATTTGAAAAATCTAGCGTTTGGTCGAACAATACTACTTCTCCATGCGTAGGAGCCTGTATCAACGACAAGATATTAATTAAAGTCGTCTTACCACAACCACTTTTACCAAAGAGTGAATAAATGCCTGGCTTTTGTATTTCTAAAGAGAAGTCATCTAGAATCTTTTGACTTCCATAGCTGAAACTTATGTCATTTACGTTTATTGATATCATCGATTTATCGAAACCTCCTAGCAATTTTGTCACCCTCTAAAATATTTAAAACATTATTTAAATAGACACTCGTTTCGAATGAATAGTTTCCCGCTTTCTCACAGTAACCAAGACCGCATTCCTTCTTCTTTAGATGGTTTTTGATTTCCTCTACATCCACCTTGAGTTCATACTCCATGGCCAAACTGCTATACAAATTCAAAACGACATAATCATCTTTACCGTCATATTTCAAAACATTTGGTAATAATGACGTCACTTCCTTTTTTTGCGAAGAGGTCAATGTTAAGCTATCATAAATCAACAACTTTGTTAATAATTCATTTTCTTGCAAAAGTGTTTCCTTCTTAAAAAGTGCTTTATCATCTTGGTTTTTTCCACAATAGTATCGTTCCGATAGATTATGTAATGTTTCACAATTAATATCTGGAAACGCACTTAAATCTCGGTTCTCATTTTTAAAGATTCGATCTATAAAGGATATGTAATAAAGATTTTGCTGTGTCTTTTTTTCACTTTCTAAGAGACTATCTAGACGCGAATTAATCACTTCGATATATTGTTCCGGATGCTTCAATTGGTTACTAGCGAATAAGTTAGACATCAGATATAGATTTCGAATACTGTCTAAGGAATGATAAAAGCTAGTATATGGCTTATTTTGATTTAATAAGTTTACGAATGCCTCTTTTTCTTCCCTTTTCATAACCATCTCAGCAATATTTAATTGAGTCCAGTATGTGATTTCATCACAAAAAAGTAGTGTAATCTGATTTTGCTCATTTTGATAGAGCGATTGAAGATCATCTACCTTTATTCCCCATTTATGAATATCGTTTAATTTTAATGCTGCATACAATAAGATTGGCTGATTCGGATCCATCAAGTCTTGATTAGAGTATTCGTCAATGATTGTTTTTATCGATTCTTTTGTCGGAGAAGTGCTTTTATTAGAATCAAGTTCAAGCGAAAGAAGTGAAAAATATAAATATTCGATTTGATCGCTTTGAACGGGTTTTCTCATTTGATGTAGATGCTCTTTTATATCTTGATTCATCCCTGCTTCTTTGATTGAATCAATAGTTTCATACAAAAAATAGAGATCAAAAAATGAATCGATTTTTGATATTTGTTTCCGATTCAATGTAGCTTCACCTTTAAGTTGCATAACGATCAAGTCACAATAAAATTTATTAATTTTTTTATTACATTTTTGAATCGAATAGTTCTGTGATTTCTTATCAACAAAACGATAGGTGCTGTTATTTTTTATGGCTGATGATTCACTGAACTGACTATCGACTTCAAAGACAGATCCTCCATCTGATGACTTTAGATAAGACGAGGCTGTTTTTATTAAGTTTGAATTATGTATATCTCGATTGAGGAACGCTTCACCTTGACTACAACCAGCTAATATGAATAAAAAACTGATACAAAGAAAGGTTAATTTTTTCATATGATATCGATCTCCTGTTCATAATGCGGAAGGTTGGTGTAAAAGGAATGATTAGATTATGTGTGAATGATTAAATTTTTGCAGTAGCTGTATACGTTCGGTTGCTATGCTCCACATGTGTAGTTGTTGACATTCCTAAATACATGATAAATCCACTACCGCATACATTTCCCGAACTATAATATGTTTTACTTTTTGTTGACTTTGAATATCCTGGACTTGTTCCACTACCGCTAACACCGACACCACCGAAAGAAACACTACCTCCCGTTGCATTAAACGTGACGTGATGTTGTAATTTTTTAAAGTCCTTCCGTGTCGTAGAGCTGTACGCTTTATAATTTCCGCAATTATTAAAATCAGAGAAATAAGGTAAGTCTGCTTTTGCCGTGACACTATTTAAAGTTTTGGTAGCTCTATACGCATCTGCTTGTGGTGCAAAAGCAAGCGTACAAGAGAGTGTTGATATTGCTGTTAACGTAAGTACTTTTTTCATTTACATTTCCTCCTAATTTTTCATTCTCTTTTACACTTAATCTTCCATAAAAAAAATCCTATCATAACTTTTCAAATAATAAAGTGTAAATTAGAAAAAACTTCCATTTTTCATTTTTCTATCACTATTATTAACTTTTATAATTTATTTATTTTTATATAATATTTTGAAATGTTTTTTGCGACCCTACTCACAACCAATCCTGCTGATAAACGATGACTATATAAAAATGAAAAAGAGGATTCCGGCACAATACCGGAACCCTCTCGTATGTCTAACATAAATATCATCGATCCGTCGCAGAAACACCAATTGCGCGGACATATCCTTTTGTATCGTAGTCGAACCAAAGCAGTGCTTTTTTGCTGACGTTATAATAGTAGGTACCTTCTTGCTTGAAGTTGAGATACTTTTCTTTTTTGATCAGGAAAATCATCTTCGTCGGAACTTCGCCTTTTTTCAGCTTCTCATGCTCATCCGGTTTACCGAGTGCTTTCTTGACCTCACTTAACTTGATCTTCCGATCGTCGAGCTTCGGTAACGTCATCAAGACACCGACATGCTCCGGATACTTCGCGCTAAAACGAAAATCCGAGTACAGATTCTTTCCTTTCAACTTCCCGAACACACAGCAGTCCGTTTCGTCGACCCCATAACTGGCGTCTTTTCCTTTGATGGTGAAGCGATCATACAGTTTTGCTTTCGCATCCAGCAATGTTCCTTTTTCCGCTGCTGCGAATTGTTTCTTTAAGTACTTGGCGTTTGACATGGTTTTGGCATCAATCGAAGTTGGGACGAGCAAAACCAACATCATGACGAGCACGACGAGCCCTTTCATCCATTTCATTTGACGATTCCTCCTTTGTCACGGATTACGCTTACTGTAACATTTATCCATTTTCATTTCATCATTCTATTTCAAAAAACATCAATCTATTTTTGAAATTTATTTTCTGGAATTTGATGTCCGATTATCCCGAACACCCCAGCGGATAAGTAGAGTTATCCTGAAAGTGATCGCGCTAGAATGCGGGTTTATCTGAAGCGAATGGACGGAAGGATGGAAAATCACACGGCTTACGCTCATCGAAAGTTAAAGAAACCGTTGGCATGATTGAAGAAATAGAGCGTTGCGCCCAGCGGATAACTCTACTTATACTAAAACTACCGCGGAATACATAACAGATATGCATATCTGAAGAAACGGATACTCATGAACGACTTACTACGTAACTGGATTCCCCTCGTCAACTCCCTCCTGTCCCGCCTCTCGATCCACCCGAATGAACATGATGAATGCCGGCAAGCAGCCCTCCTCCGACTTTGGAAATCAATCGAAGAAGGAAAGGTCATGACCGTCACCTTCGCCCGGATTCGGGCAAAAGGAGCGATGCTCGACTACTTAGCGACCCGCAACCGGACGCTTGCGACTGAAGTCGCGGTCGAGACGATGCCGGAGCTTCCTCGGACACCGAACGTCTCCTTTCATTATCTCCTCAGTGAACTCAAACGGGATTTGTCGAATAAAGAGTACACGTTTCTCGAAGCCTTGATGCACGGCACGGAAGAGACGCTCGGTTACTCACCAGCGCGACTCCGTTCATTGAAGTCGGAACTTCGACAGAAAGTCCAGTTCCTCCTCGGATGATGACTTACTATCAAGAACGCTTACTCGCGATCATCGAACAGGCGGACTATCGTCCCTTGACGAAAAAAGCCTACCGCTCCGACGTACGGCATCTCTGTCGTCACGTCGAACGAATCGACGTCCCGTCGCTCCAACGCTATGGTAAGTTCCTACGCGACACTTATGCTCCAGCAACTGCCGCTCGACGACTACATGCGCTCTCCATCCTGTTCGATCAACTGGTCGCGGAACGTTCACTCCCGACAAATCCGTTGGCTCGCGTCAAAAAACCGATTCCTGCACCCTACCGACGACTTTCCTTCACGTACGACGACGTCCACCGTGTCCTCGAGACGATTCGTGATGAGACCGTCTATGCCTTTAGCTTTCTTCTTTTGCACACGGGACTGCGGTTTTCGGAAGCCCGTGACTTACAGCTCGCAGATGTCGACTTTGCGCGCGATCAGTTGCTCGTCCGAAGTGGTAAAGGCGATCAATCCCGTCAAGTTCCACTGCATCATGTGTTGCGCGATGTCCTGAATCGTTACATCGAGACGATTCGTCCTGATGTCCTGCCGCTGTTTTGTGAAGACAGCGGACGGCCGGTCAATCCGGCAAAGTTTCGCCGTGTCTTAAAAGAAGCAAGTGAACGATGTCTCGGACGGATTTTGCGACCGCATGACATCCGAGTCACGTTCGCGACGACACTTTATCACGTGCATCAGACGGACATTCTAACGATCATGCGATTACTCGGTCACAGCGATGTTCGGACGACTCAGCACTACGTCCTACCGTCGCACGACATTGCCCATACGTCGGTCAATCGTCTCAAGCGGACAGACGATTAAGAACGTCCCGGACGTGATTGGTCTGGCTACGGATGTATCCTTCCGTCGTTGAGATGCTGGCGTGACCAAGCAAACGCTTTATATCAAGTAACTTTAACCCTGCCTGCTGATAGAGATAGGTTGCATAGGCAATCCGTAACATATGCGGACGGACGTGACGCTTCAAGGACGTAAATCCGACCTCGCGAAGCGCCTTCCTTGCCGCATGTTCATTGATCACCCGTCCCGTGACGGACTGAAACAAATAGCCGGTCGTGCGACCTGCTAGAAACAGAACGATCTTGTCGCAAAGGGTCTCCCCGATTGGAACGATCCGTGTTCGACCGCCTTTCCCGTGACGCACGTACAGTTCATTCTTCGCTAAATCAAAATCCTGCACCGTCAACAAACGGGCCTCCATAAAGCGGAGGCCCGTTTGACTGAGCACCTCGAAGAAGAGGCGATAGGTTGGATCTTGAATCTGTCGAATCACCGGGATTAACTCTTCACTATCATGATAGGTCTCATCTTGGAGACGTTGATGGACGATCGGACGGATCTCGACCATCGGGTTCTTTTTGATTCGTCGTCGCTCGACGAGGACGTTTCCGAGCCGGTGTAAAACATGATACCGTCGCAGGATCGTCGACGGCTTATAATGTGCTTTCATCCAGTGAAAGTAGCGTCGTAAGGACGCGACTGACCAATCAATCTGATGCAAGCGCATTTGCCGAAGATCACTCCGGTATGCCTTGATCGTATGGGCTGACCGCGAGTAGTCGGTCAATAAATACTGATCGAGATAGTCATAGTGGGTCATAGCTGGTTCCTCCTTTTATAGGGACTGACATGACAGCCTGTGGAGTACACGATTGATTTTCGATGAAATATCAAGAATCGCTTTCCCTAAACAATCAATGCACGAAAAACAAAAATAAGGAAAAAAGTTACAATCATATTGAATCGATGTTCTGTAGAGCAGGAGAGAACACATACCTTTCTTTACCCTGAACAACAGTACATTGATTCCCTCCACTAATCGATAAAGGAGATTACATATGAATATGGATAACGACTATCTTGGCAATCCATCAGATATTCTCGTCACGACGTATGTGACGGAAGAAGACTTGCGCGACATCATCGCAACCGAATTTAAAGATTTTTGGCACCCGAAACTACGCATCACGCCACATGAGCTCGTGATTACCGGATCGACCGTCTCAACAGAACATCGATTTGCCCATCATAAACCGTTCACCCTCACGATTGCCCCGTTTCGCATCCGTCATAACATCATCTCGTTTCATATCTATGACATCAGCCCAGCGTCTCAAGAACAGACGATTTTGAATCTGCTAAAGGCAAACCCAAACTTGTCTTACAGCTATCACATGATTCATGTCCATCTTCAACCATGCGACTTCGGAAATCCGTTTTTCCATACGCTCCAGTATACGAAATTAATGGATCATAAAATCTTCGTCGGTCTCCATCTATAGTCGATAAGCTTTGATTTTTCCTCACCCGTCAGATGTTATTTGAAAAAAATGTATATGATTGAATGAAAAAGGGTATCTAGATTACACCTTTATCTTTGATTAAACATTTCATTCTGCCGAGGTGACTCCATCCATCATGCCAAACCATACGATGCATGCTCATACTGACTTTTTACTTGTCACGTTATCTTATCTGATTGCCGCAACATCCGCCTACATCGCAATTGAACTCGCGGGACGCGTCAAAACGGCGACCGATCGTTCGAAACATCTTTGGTTGATTGCTGGTGGCTCGATTTTAGGTCTTGGCATCTGGTCGATGCATTTCGTCGCGATGCTTGGTCATGGTACCTTGAAGGATGCGACCTACTCGTTCCCGCTCGTCTTTCTGTCGGTCATCATCGCGATGACGGGATGTATCCTTGGCTTTTATCTCGTCGCCCGTCGCATGTCCCGTGAATCGTTCGTTCTTGGTGGTTTTTTGATGGGAAGTGCGATTGCCGGCATGCATTATGTCGGGATTGCTGCTTTACAGGGGATGACCCTGCAGTATCATACAGGATATGTGTTGCTCTCGATCTTGATTGCGATTGCTGCTTCTTGGACCGCACTCTGGATTGGTTTCTTTTCGCGTTACGCAAAGCAACAGATGTTGGTGCAAACGAAAGTCTTCTTTGCTCTCATCATGGGCATCGCGATCTCTGGGATGCACCACGTTGGAATGCTCGGTTTAGAGTTTCAGATGATTCCATCATTCACGAGTGATCAAGTCATCGAACCAGCGATGCTGTTGACACTTGTGTCGATCGTCACGCTGTTTTTGTTCATCGTCTTCTTCGCTTCCGTCTTGTTTGACCTCCAGTTACGTAAACGTGACTTCATCCAAGCGACGATTCTTGAATCAACTGAAGATGGTGTCGTGACGACGAATCCTGATGGTCTAATCCAATATGCGAACTCGCTGTTCCATGATTTTTTCCCGGAACGTCACCCATACTTAACGGAGCATGACGTATCCTTACGTCTTGATGTGCCCGATCATACGAAACAGATGCTACACGTCGACGAACTCATCCTTGAAGTCGTCAATCATCCGCTAAAAGGGGAGAACTTGAATCAGACACTGTGGTTCTTCCGCAATGTCACCGATCAAGTCTCGTCCCAGCAACAACTCGAACATCTCGCCTTTCATGACCGGTTAACGGATTTACCGAATCGAGACAAAATCACGCTGTTCATCGAGGATCAGATCAGACAAGGAATTCCGGTATCCTGTCTATCGCTCAGTATGGACCGTTGGCGTTCTCTGAGTGATATGCTCGGTCATAAAGGTATCGAGAGATTGTTGCTGCAGATTGCAGAACGTCTCCAAGCGACGATTCACGCGCGTGATGTCCTAGCACGCCTTGATTCATCAGAATTTCTTGTTCTCCTCGTTGACGAACGCAGTCAGCTGGCGACACAAAAAGCGGAGAAGTGTTACGCTGCCTTATCGCAACCATTTGATATCGATGGGACTGTCATTACGCTGACGATGCGCGCTGGGATCAGTCATTACCCGGAAGACGCCACAACAGCCGAAGAACTGATTGAGTATGCGAAACTGGCACTACATGCCTCATTTGACGAAGCGCAAAACACGATCAAGGAATTTAAGGTTGAGAATCGAAACGATATCTTACGGACCGTACAGATTGAAAAATTCATGACCGAGGCACTCGAAGCAGAAGCATTTGAGCTTGTCTATCAACCAAAGATTGCAGTGGCTACGGAACGCATGACCGGTGTTGAAGTGTTAGCACGCTGGACGCACGATGAGCTTGGCTTCGTCTCACCGGCAGAATTCATTCCCGTCGCTGAAAATACCGGAGCGATTCATGCCTTAGGTGACTGGGTGTTACGTACCGCTTGCCTACGTTGGGTCGAATGGCAAGTCCTGACACCGGAACCGTTTTCGATTGCTGTTAACGTCTCGCCACTTCAGTTCGCGAGTCAAAAGTTCTTACGTCGCGTCGAAACAATTCTCGAGGAGACAGGAATGAATCCAGCATACCTCGAGCTCGAAATCACGGAGTCCGCCGCCTTATCGTATGAGACGGCGACCTATGAAAAATTAGCACGACTGCAAGAACTCGGTCTTCGTGTTTCCCTCGACGACTTCGGTACTGGTTACTCGTCCTTTAAACAACTTCGTTCATTACCAATCCAGTTGTTGAAGATTGATCGTTCATTTATCAGTTCGTTATTTGACGGTAAGAATCAACAAGCAATCGTCCAATCGATGATTCAACTCGGTCATAATTTAGAGATGGAGGTCTTGATTGAAGGAGTGGAGACAGTCGAACAGGCAGACTGGCTTGCGCGCGAAGGCTGTGATTATTTCCAAGGCTATTATTTCAGTAGACCATTAAGGGAAAAAGATATATTTATATTTTTAGGATTATCTTAATGAGGGATAATGAATTGTAAACTGCTTTTATTCACGTGTGCAAGAAAAAAATTAAATGCTTAAACTCTTAATTTTTAAAGATTTCAAATAGTTTAGATATCTTAACCCTAGTCGCTATAAAATTAAGCGCACTAAATAGACATTATTAAATACTTCGTTAAAATTAACCATTTTTATGTAGTCTATAACTTTGGTTTACGCTTAAATGCGCTTCAGAAAGTTTAAAGTTTACCATCAGCGATATGTTTTCTGACATGAACATGTTTTTTTGATAATGCCTATTACTTTTTATCATTTAAACATAGACAGTTTTATTATTTCAATTGTTTACTTTTATGGGAAGATAATGCGATATCTCGCTATAGATTGACCGTATTTATGAAATTAGAGTTTGATAAAAAAATTCAAATACTAAAGTATTTAAAAAAACTAATTTTAAATCCCTTCAGGCGTATCTATAGAAAAAAATATTGGTCAATTCATATAGTATAGATTTGCTTAAATATAAATTTGAGGTGAAGAAAAAGTGACTACTCATTAAAAAAATGTATTTGATAAGTCGTACAATATTTAATAATAATAGTGATGTTTTTGAAAGACAAAAGTAAAAGTGATTAACTAGTTCAAAAACACTTAAAGTATTTTTTTAATTCTTATATTGGTAAAATTTATATTGATTTGTGTATTTATCCAAAATCAAAGTATATTTAAATTTGATAGAAAAGCAGATATTAAAGGTTATAATTTTATTTGAAACTTTTTTACATTTGTACACAATTAAATTAAAGATCACCATTCTTATAAAAGGTTAATATTTCATCTACGTTTTGTTGATTCAATTCTTTGTAGAAATCTTCAACATTTTTTTTAATATGGTTGATATCTAAATTTTCGTAATCAAAGTGTAGTAAGGCATTGATTACTTCTTGATCAAATCTATATTTCAATACTTTACCTGCAGCAAATATAGCGTAGGGAGGAATGTTTTTTGTGACAATTGATCCAGCTGCAATGATTGCTCCTTGTCCAATTTTCACTCCGGATAGTATTAAAGAATTCTCACCAATCCATACATCGTCTTCTATAACTATAGGACCTTTTGTTGCAGTATTTTCGTCTATTCCACAAATATATTTTCGAAAGGGATATGTAGAAAATCCTTTATATGGATGCTCGCCTCCTAACAAAAATATAACGTTTCCTGCAATTGAACAATAAGATCCAATAGATAACTTTTCTTCTGAATTACCATATGACTGTACGTTTAAAGTTCCGTATGTCATTTTACCAATACTGACAATTGAAGTATCATCAGGAAACCTTCTTCCTATATTAGTAAAGTTATTTGAGTTTTCTTTTCTCCATTTTTTTTTCTTAAAAAAATACTTTATAATATTTATTATTTTTCTCATTTCAATCTCCTCATTAAAATTTAATTAGTAGTCAATTTTCTAACTTTTTTCGCTGGAATACCTGCATATAAATAGTTATCTTCACAATCGCTAGTAACAACAGAATTTGCTGCTATAATACATCCTTTTCCGATCCTCACACCTGGTAAGATCGTGACTCTAGCTCCAACCCAACAACCGTCTTCTACAACTATATCTTTCCCAAAAGCTTTCCCAGCTCTTTTATATTGATCACCTATTTCATGAGTTGAAGTACAAAATAAAACCTCCATTGCAATATCGCAATTTTCTCCAATTTTTATTAACGAAAGATTCTCGAAATAACATGAACCATTAATTGTAGTATTTTTTCCTATAACAACTTTATTATTCCCAAAATAACAGTTTGGTCTTATTGATCTAGTCTGAGTTTTGATCCCATAAAATGTATACATATATTTTCTTATAATTTGTGGTGTCACATTTGATGAAGCGATTGAATTTATAAATATATCTCTAAAATAATTTTTTATAATTCTCATCATTTTACATTCTCTTTTCTTTTTAAATTATAATTTTCAGAAACAATCAATCCAAAACCTAGAAATAGATATAGCATAAAAAGTTTGGTTCCAAAGTTTGGTTCAAATAACCCGTGCAATAAAACTGCAGTATAACCTCTTCTAAATCCTATAACAAAATTAATATTTTCATTTGTTTCCTTTATAACTTTGTTTAAATAGATATACATATAAATAATCAAAGTTATAAAAAGTACCCCAAACAAAAATCCAGCGTCCCCAAAAGCTTGTAGTATAAAATTATGTGCTAAATAATTTTGATTAAGTCCATTTACATTCATCAAACCATTTCCTATAATAGGATGATTTAAAAAGGCGTTATAATAATCTTCAAATATTTGAAATCTAGAAAGTGCATTTGATTGATTAGATAAGTTATCAAATCTTCCCACTTCAATCATTTGCTTTATAAATTTCCCTGTAAACAAATATATAATAAAAATCGCTAGTAAAGATAAGGAAAGATACTTGAACTTATTTCGAAATTTTATTTTGAAATTAAAAAGCGTTTCTTTCATTAGAATTACAATTGATAAAATTATTAAAAGGATTAATGCTGTTCTAGATCCCGTCAAAATTATAGATGTTCCAATGATACAAAGAAAAGCAACATTTAAAAATGAATTTTCTTTATTAAATACAAAAGTCAAAGCAATGAAAAATGGAATCATTAGTATGGTAGCTAAGTAGTTACTCCCACCTAATTCTAAAACTATTTTATTTCCTATGAGGAAATCACCATCATTTACAATTAAAGCTTTGTATAGTATTTGAACACACAGAAAGATACTAGATATTAAATAATATTTTTTTAGTTTCTTAATACTTTCATCACTGTAAAATATATTTGAAAAAACAAGTATGATTAGTGTTATTTCAATGTATGTAGACAATCCGATGAAGTATCTACCGTAGTCATCAGCGTTTAAAATAGAAATAAATCCTACAAAAAGCAATGAAATCAAAATAAAAAATAATTTATTAATTATTATTTTATTAAATTTAAAAATCAATGTTATTGCTACTAAGAAAAGTCCGTAAAAAGTAATCTCTCCATAATATAAAATTAGAGTTGAACTACTGATAGGGATAAAGATTGGTGGTAAAAATACTGTTAAAATACTTATGACTGTCATAGCATATGGTATTCTGTCGATTGAAATTGCTTTATTATTCATTATTTGGACACCCTGTCTTAAAACTTAATCTATTGTTAACATTAGTTTTCTAAGGTAAATAAAACATTAATATTATCCATTTCTTTTAACACAATTTGATCTTTTACTTTTTCAGAGTTTTTAATTTTTATTGACATTTTTTTGTTTTTTTTTGAATAATTCCCTCCATAAACTAAAATGCCTCCACCTTCATTATTCATAATATAGGGGTTTTCAATCGTTATCTTTTCAATACGATCTTTATTTGAATTTGGTTCAATATCAATTCCAAATGCTGGTGGAGTTCCTTCTGTATTAAAAATCAGCGGATTTATTATTTTTATGTCTTTACCTGAAATTATTGATATACCTTGTCTTCTGTTATTAATTAATTTCAGATTTTTTAAGATAATGTTTTCACTGTAATCTTTTATCGAACTACTAATGTATATTCCATCACCCCAACATTTTGTTACTACTATGTTTTCTATCAATATTTTAGAAGATCCTAAGATACTGACACCCATTCCCCATTCTCCATTTCCATTTTTATGAAGATACCTTTCACCATCAATCAATAAATTTCCTTTTAACGAAACATTATGAACATCTTGGATGTTTATTACTTTGTAACCAACAGATGAATTTGGTATAACCTGAAAAGTAACATTATTAAAATAAATATCAATGTTACTTCTTAGGTTTATGTTCGAAACAATGTATTTTCCTTTCGGAAAATATATTGTTTTTATTTTATGTTCTTTAGCATATTCTATTGATTTTTGTATAGCTAATGTATCATCTATTTTATCGTTAGGAATTGCATTAAAGCTGTATACATTAATTTGCTCTATATCTTTATTCTCTATATCTTTATTGTAGTTCGTTTTCACAAAAAATATTCCGACTAGAATTGTCACTAATAATAAAAGACCTATATATGTTTTTTTAATCACGACTATATAAATCTCTTGTGTAGACCTTTTCCTCCACATCACTCAACTCTGGATGCATCCGATTCGAAATAATGATGTCCGATTCTTGCTTAAACGCTTCAAGATCACGAATGACACGTGAGTTGTAGAACGTATCTTCCGTCAAGACTGGCTCAAAGACCGTCACTTCGATTCCTTTTGCCTTGATCCGCTTCATGATACCTTGAATCGATGACGCACGGAAGTTATCCGAATCCGTCTTCATCGTTAAGCGATAGACGCCAACGACTTTTGGATTTTGTTTGATGATTGTATCCGCGATGTAGTCTTTACGCGTCCGGTTTGCTTCGACGATTGCTCCGATGATGTTGTTCGGCACATCCTCATAGTTCGCAAGTAGCTGCTTCGTATCTTTCGGTAAGCAATATCCACCGTATCCAAACGAAGGATTATTATAGTGATTCCCAATCCGGCTATCGAGACCGACACCTTCAATGATTTGTTTCGTATCTAAATTCCGTACTTCCGCATACGTATCAAGTTCATTAAAGAATGCGACACGCATCGCAAGATAAGTGTTCGAAAAGAGCTTGATCGCTTCTGCTTCCGTCGAATCAGTCAATAAGACAGGAACGTCTTTCTTCACTGCTCCTTGCAGTAATAAATCAGCGAACTGTTGCGCGCGCTCTGAACGTTCGCCCACGACGATACGCGATGGATAGAGATTGTCATGCAACGCTTGCCCTTCACGCAAGAACTCTGGTGAGAAGACGATGTTCGGTGTATCAAATTTTTCTTTTAACTCTTCTGTATAACCGACTGGTACGGTCGACTTGATGACCATCGTCGCATCTGGGTTAATCGCAAGGACCGTTGCGACGACGCTTTCGACTGTCCGTGTGTTGAAGTAATTGCGTACTGGATCGTAATCGGTTGGTGTCGCGATGACGACGAACTCTGCTTCCTTGTAGGCTTCGAAGTTGTCCGTCGTCGCGTGTAAGTTCAATTCCTTATGTTGAAGGAAGTTTTCGATTTCTGCGTCAACGATCGGTGACTTACGATTATTGACAAGTTCGACTCGTTCTTTAATGATGTCGATTGATGTGACTTCATTATGCTGAGCGAGTAATACGGCCATTGAAAGACCGACGTATCCAGTTCCTGCTACTGTGATTTTCAATGCTCTCATCCTTTTCACAACTTTACATTGTAATATTCTTTATACCAATCGACGAATTTCCCAAGTCCATCCTCGATACTTGTACTCGGCTTGAATTCAATATCTCGTTCTAGCTCCGAGACATCAGCGTATGTACGAAGAACATCCCCTGGTTGCATTTCCATGTATTGTTTGTTCGCTTCTTTTCCAATCTTCTCTTCCAACACATTAATGAATTTCATGAGTTGAACGGGTTGATTATTCCCGATATTGTAGACACGATATGGAGCAAAGCTCGCACCTAATTCATCCGTACTTTCATCCCACTCCGGATTCGGTTCCGGTGCTCGCGGAATTAATTTTGTAATTCCTTCTACGATGTCATCGATATACGTGAAATCGCGTTCCATTTTCCCGTGATTAAAGACCTTAATTGATTTTCCTTCAATAATATCTTTTGTAAAGGAAAAATACGCCATATCTGGGCGCCCCCACGGTCCATAGACCGTGAAGAACCGAAGACCCGTTGTTGGAATACCGTATAAATGACTATATGTATGAGCCATTAGTTCGTTCGATTTCTTTGTCGCTGCATACAGACTAACAGGATGATCGACGTTATGATTAGTCGAAAATGGCGCTACTTTATTTCCACCGTATACAGAGCTAGAGGAAGCATATAATAGATGCTGGACTGGATAATGACGACATGCTTCTAAAATATTTAAGAACCCTGTTAAATTTGAGTCGAGATACGCATATGGATTCTCAATAGAATAACGCACACCCGCTTGAGCAGCTAAGTTAATAACATATTGAGGGTGATATTGTTTGAAGATTTCATCCAACTTATTTTTATCTATTAAATCGCATTCGATGAAGGTAAAATTGTCTAAACGCTCTAATTGTTGAAGACGATCTTTTTTCAATTGTAGCTCATAATAGTCATTTAAATTATCCAGCCCAAGTATTGTATGTCCGAGACTCGTCAACCGATTCGTTAGATGCATCCCAATGAACCCTGCTGCACCAGTTATAAGAATTGTACTTTGATTCATCGTATCTCACCCGCTTATTTGATTTTTAAACCGTTCTAACGCATTACTCCAAGTTGGAATATCATAATCAATTTTTTGAGCTGAAGACAGGTCTAAAATTGAATGTTTCGGACGTAGCGCTTTTTGAGGGAATTCATCTGATGTACATTCGTGAATGACCGTCTGTTTTTCTTTTAATATCTCTTTCGCGAATGTATTCCATGAACATACATCGTCATTTGAGAAGTGATAAATCCCACCACTTACATTTTGATTTACGATAAACCACATGAAATGTGCTAGGTCTTCTGAAAATGTAGGTCTTCCGAGCTGATCAGAAACAACCTTCAACTCATTTCGGGTTTCTGAAAGTTTCAACATTGTGTATACAAAATTATGACCATGGATTCCGAATACCCACGATGTCCGAATAACAAATCCATCTTCTCCCAAAACCTCTTGAACAGCTTTTTCTCCAGCCAATTTTGCTTTGCCGTACTCGTTCAATGGATTGACAGCGTCTGTAGTTTCATAAGGCGTTTCTTTTGTACCATCAAAAACATAGTCCGTACTCACGTAAATCATTTTTGCATTGACTGTTTTAGCAGCTTTTACAATAACCTCAGTTCCTATAGCGTTCACTAACCAGTTCTGTTCCTTCCCCTCATCCTCTGCTGCTTCGACATTCGTATATGCAGCAGCATGAAGAATCCAGTCTGGTTGAATCGAGTTCACGATGGTTTGAACTGCGCTCTCATTTGTGATATCAAGTTCTGATTTTGTAAAAGCAAAGACCTCAAAAACTGAAGCGTCGATTAACTCAACAAGATCTTTTCCTAATTGACCATTGGCACCTGTTATAATGACTTTCTTCATTTAACTAGTGTCGCTTTTTCTTTGAGTGGACGCCACCAAGCTTCGTTTGCTAGATACCAGTCGATAGTTTCGATAATTCCTGTATCAAATGTGTATTTTGGTTTCCAGCCGAGTTCTGTTTCTAATTTAGCTGGATCAATCGCATAACGACGATCATGTCCTAAACGATCTTCTACATACTTCACTAGGTCAGAAGAAACATTCAAACGTTCCACAATCAAGTCTACGATTTGGTTGTTTGTTCGCTCGTTATGACCACCCACATTGTAGACTTCACCCGATTTTCCGTTGTGGAAAACTAAATCGATTGCCGCACAATGATCGGTTACATGCAACCAATCTCGAATATTTTCACCATCACCGTAAATCGGTAATTCTTTTTGATCCATCGCATTGGTAATCATCAATGGAATGAGTTTTTCAGGGAAATGGAATGGACCATAGTTATTCGAACAGCGTGTAATATTGACATCCATGCCGTATGTTTCAAAGTAAGACCGTACTAACATATCTGCCCCTGCTTTAGAGGCCGAGTAAGGACTATTTGGTGCAAGCGGCGTATCTTCAGTAAAGTATCCTTCTGCACCTAAAGAACCGTACACTTCGTCTGTCGATACTTGTACATATTTTTTTAGATTATGTTTCCGCGCAGCGTCGAGTAACGCAAGCGTTCCTTGAATGTTTGTTTCAACAAAAACTTCTGGATTCAAAATACTGCGATCAACGTGCGACTCAGCTGCAAAGTTGATGATTCCATCTATATCATGCTCTTGAATCAATTGATCTAATAATTGACGATCAGTGATGTTTCCTTCTACAAACACATGATTTGGATTGTCCATAATATCAGCTAGGCTGTTTTTATTGCCTGCATATGTAAGCAAGTCTAGGTTAATGATTTTATAAGTAGGATATGTATGTAACATATGACGGACAAAGTTACTTCCAATGAATCCAGCTCCACCTGTAACGATAATCTTCATTGTATTATTTCCCACTCCATTCAAAGTTGTTTTCTGACTGTTCAAACGTCGGATGTTTTGTATCCTTATCTGAAAGTATCGGGCTAGTAACTGGCCAATTAATGTTTAGTGCCGGATCATTCCATTGAATCCCCCGATCGTGTTCAGCTGAATATAATTCGTCAACTTTGTAGAAAACATTTGCGTCTTCAGTCAATGTACAAAAACCATGTGCAAATCCTTTTGGAACCAATAGTTGCCGTTTATTATGTTCGCTTAAGATAAAGCCTTCCCATTCTCCGTACGTAGGAGAATTTTTACGCATGTCTACAACGACGTCATAGATGGCCCCTGTACCTACACGAACCAGCTTCGTTTGTGCTTTAGGATTTAATTGATAATGCATTCCTCGTAAAACACCAGCTTCTCTCGATAATGAGTGATTATCTTGAATAAAGTTTTGCTTAATACCAGCTGCCTGAAATACTTCTTCGTTATAACTTTCCATGAAAAAACCACGGTGATCACCAAATACTTTTGGTTCAAGTAATAATACGCCTTCTAATTTACTTTTAATTACTTTCATAATTGCACACCTTCTTCCTGAGCAAATCGATCATTTACCGTATTAGCAACATGTAAAAGATATTGTCCATATGCATTTTTTTTCAAAGGTTGTGCTAAATCAATCAATTGTTCTTTTGAAATGTAACCCATGCGATACGAGATTTCTTCTAAACAAGCAATCTTTAATTTTTGTCTACGCTCAATAGTTTCGATGAAAGTAGAAGCTTCGAGAAGTGATTCATGAGTTCCTGTATCAAGCCATGCAAAACCACGTCCAAGAAGTTCGACGCGTAATGAATTGTCCTCTAAGTAACGTTTGTTTAAATCTGTAATTTCTAATTCACCACGGGGAGACGGTGTTAGCGACTTGGCAAATTCAACAACACGGTTATCGTAGAAATACAGTCCAGTAATAGCATAGTTACTTTTAGCGACATTTGGTTTTTCTTCGATAGAAATAACATTTTGCTGTTGATCAAATTCAACAACACCAAAACGTTCAGGGTCGTGTACATGATACCCAAATACTGTAGATCCTGTATCTAATGACGCTGCTTTTTGAAGCAAATCGGTGAACCCATGACCATAATAAATATTATCTCCTAAAACAAGTGCAACTGAATCATCCCCAATAAATTCCTCACCTATGATAAAGGCTTGTGCTAAACCATCCGGTGATTCTTGTACCTTATAGGAAAGAGTTAGTCCGAGCTCTTTACCATCTCCAAGCAGTTGTTCGAAGCGAGGTGTATCTTCTGGTGTTGAAATAATTAAGATTTCTTTTATGCCTGCTAACATCAACGTCGACATCGGATAGTAAATCATTGGTTTATCGTAAACAGGTAAAAGTTGTTTTGAAATTGATTTTGTAAGTGGATAAAGTCTTGTTCCACTTCCACCAGCTAAAATAATGCCCTTCATAATTTAGCACTCCTCATTTTTCCTCTTGTAAATATTTTTAAAAAAAATATAGATAGTATTAAGTAGCTCACATAGAACAATAATCCTAAATACCAAACTTCTTTACTCAAAATATAGAAAATTATTAGTGTAGTTATTATATACATCCATTTTTTAGTGCTTAAACTAAAAATTTTCAAATCAAAAAATGTTACATAAACATTTAATAAAATAGAACTTAACAACGAACAAAAAGCAATTAAACTAATATTTTCAAAGCTAATTGAGAATAAAATACTTAATATCACGTTAAACACACTCACATAAAGAATCGATTTTAACATTTTTAAATTTAAAGAATGTTTTTTATAATAGTTAATAAATGAAATATTATAGACCATCGTAAATGGTAAACACATGATTAAAAATATTAAAATACTTAGAGATAGCTCATACTCAATAAAAAATGTGTCTATAATTGCTTTTAAGATAAAGAAAGAAGCAAGTGAAATCAAACCAAAAATCAACAACATTTCATTTATCTTTTTTATTTTCTCATCGTTATCTTCAGAAAAAATGTATTTAAAAAATACGACACTTGCGCTATTTACTACTAGTAAAATTATATTTTGCATAGAATTTGCTAATGAGTAATTTGCAAAATCACTATTTGAGAACATTAAATTTACAACCCATAAACCGATATTGTAAAAAAATAAAATTGCCAAATTAGATAATAAGACAATGTAACCTGTTGAGAATACATTTTTAATTGTATAGTTTGTATCTAAGTTATAAGTGAAATTGTTTTTTGAATATTTAATTATGCTAAATTGCGCAATAATATAAACTAACCAATAGCTTAATAAAGTAACAACTATTAATGCTTTATATCCGTGTACTCCAATATAAATTACAAAACAAATTGACAGTGTATTAATGACTGAATATATTATATTAAGAAAAGAATATTGTTTATATGAACCTATTGCTTGATAGATCATTTTAATATACGCAGTCATGTTTATTGGGAAAATAACAAGCGCTAAAAAAAATAGTGTGAAATCTTTAGAGAATAAAGATATAAGTATAAAAATTAATGAAATGATTAATTGAAATTTCAAGAAAAAACTATAATCTCTTTTCATTGATAATGTTTTGTTTTCTAAATAAAAATGACCATACTTTAACAAAGAACCATCTAAAAAGCCAAAACTAAAAAGACCTATATAGGATATATACAATATATATTTTCTATATTCTCCGTAATCATTTACTGAAAGATAGATAGGAACTAAAAAAGTTAATATTAAACTACCAGCTAGCATTATAAAATTTGAATTTAAAACAACAAGTATATTTTTAATTTTCAACTTTAATCTTCCTTAGTGTATTTTTTAATATATATAGCATTAGAACATGAATTTTTGTAAATGACTTAATCAATAATATCTCTACATAGTTTGATAAATTATTTTTCTTAATTACATAAAAATAATTATTTTTCTCTTTAAACATTTTTCTTAAACTTAATTTTTTTTTATTTGTAGATCCACCGTGTAAATGATAAATCTCAGTTGTATCTAAAACGAAATTTTTTAATCCTATATTATTTATTCTTATTGATAAATCTAGGTCCTCAGAGTACATAAATATTTTTTCATCAAAACCATTTACTTTTTCGAAATTTTCTTTAAGTACTAAAAAGAAACACCCAGATACCCAATCTACATTAAACAATCCTTTATTTTTATAATTCCGATATCTTATTTTTTTCATAAAATTAAAGTTCCAAAATAGAAAACTTAGTAAAAAATCGTTTTTTACACTTGGATTATTAAATCCTAAACTTTGAATACTTCCATCTTTATTGAGTACTTTTGTTCCTAATAGTCCTATTTCTTTATTTCTTTCTAATTCATTTAGTAACTTTTGATAATCGGTTTTTTTTGAAATCGTATCACTATTAATGCAACACAAATACTTTCCTTTGCTATAAAAAGAACCTAGGTTATTTCCTTTTCCAAATCCGTTATTTTCTCCAGAATCTACTATTATTACGTTTTTATGATTTATATATTTTTCAGATAAAAAATAGACCGAATCATCTTTTGATTTATTATCTATGACAATTACTTCGAATTTTATATTATTTTTTAAAGAACTGTTTTCTAGTAATGAATCAATACATTCTTCTACTAATAATGGAGTATTATAGTTCACTATAATAAAACTTAGATCCAATTCTTTTATCCTCCTTTACTACGTTTATAAATATTCAAATAATTACTCATCATATATTCAATACTTAAATTTTTCTTTACGTAGTCGATATTTACTTCTTCTCTTTTATTCTTTAGAGCAGATATTGCTTTATTGATTGCTTTAGACAACTCGATTTTATTTTTTGGATCAAAGAATATTGCTTCTTCCGTTACTTGATTGATCATGTCTTTTAACCCGTCTATATTTGAAAGTACTAATAAATTTCCTGATACTGCTGCCTCTAAAGCCGATAAGCCAAAGCCTTCCCATAGCGAAGGTAAAATAAAAATATCACTTGCGTTTAAGAAAATATTCACATCACTTCTATTTTCAAGCAAAGTAATTTTATCTGTTATTCCTTTTGTTTTTATTTTTTCAACTATTTCTGTTTTCAGACTTCCATTTCCAATCAAAATTAGCTTTAAGTTTGGATTCTGAATCTCTGAAAAGACATCAATTAAAAATAATTGATTCTTAACTGGTTCAAGTCTACCAACAGATATTAGTACAATGTCTTTCTTTGAAAATCCTATATCACTTTTTTCTATTTTTTTTTCATTGAAATATTTATTGACTTCAATTCCATTATTAATTACTTGAAATTTTTTGGGAGAATTAAAAATAATCCACTGTTTTAAATTTTTTTCTACGCTTTCAGTTATTGATATAATTTTAAAATGTCTAAAATACATAAAACTATCGATTATTTTAAAAATCTTTAAATTTCTTCTATTATTCTGTGTGCTATGTTCGGTGGTGATTAATTTTCTTTTTTTAACAAAAAAACTTGAATATATTTGTGCATAATAAGTGTGTGTATGAACAATATCAAACTCTTTCGAAATTTTCTTTATCGCAAATGGTATTTTCAAGCTAAACAAAGTGCGAGACCTTAAATTTATAACTTTAATATTATTTTCTTGTAATTTTTGATATGGTATCCCTTTCCGATCTAAAATCATTATTACTGTTACTTCAAAGCCCTCGTTCTTGCTATATATAGCCATATCAGCTACTAAGTTTTCTGCTCCACCATTATCTAAATGTGTAGTAACATACAAAATTCTCATACTATTTCTCTTCCTACATAACTAGAAGCTGTAATACGATTTACTTCATACATATATTTTTTAACTATGATGTTACGATCATATTCTTTATTAATTTTATATCTTGAATATAAAGACATTTTATTAATAATATCAGGAGTAATACCCATCAATTTGTCTATACTTTCACATAGACTTTCCACATTTTTTTTATTGAAAATATATCCGTTTTTCCCAACTTCTATTGTTTCTTTACAACCTGGAATATTGGATGCTAACAATATTCTCCCTAGTGCACCGGCTTCTAATAAAACATTTGAAAGACCTTCACCACCATGTGATGGTTGAATCAAACAGTGTACATTTTTAACGTAATTTTTTACATCATTTTGATATCCGTGGTACAATACGATCTTTTCATCTGTTAACATATTGATTTTTCGATTTAAATACATTTCTGTAGGTTCTACAAAACCAACGATATGAAATTCAATTTTCTCACCATATTTATTTTTACTTTTAATCGCTGCTTCTAAAAATTCGTCTATTCCTTTATCTTTCATTATTCTTCCGACAAATATAAACTTCATAACAGATTTTGAAGGCATTTCTTGATATAAAAATTCTTTTAAATTTACTCCAGATCCAGGTATTACTTCAAAATTACTATTTACAATTTTCTCGTCGATTAAAATTTTTTTATCGTGTTCATTTTGAAAAAATACTTTAGAAGAATTTTTAAGGGCTACTTTATACAATTTTTTTATAATTGTTTTTAGTAGTCCTTTTTTATTAAATCCGCTACCAAGACCAGTTATATTATTTATATAAGGTATTTTGCTTATTCTACAGGCAATTCCCCCATATAAATTAGGCTTTATAGTATATGTAAATACAACATCCGGTTTATAATTTCTTAAAATTTTAATATAGTGCATAAGTAGCTTAGAGTCTTTAATAGGGTTAGTACCTCTTCTATCAACATTCGTTTCAATATATTTGCATCCCCATGATTCCATCAAAGGAACTTTTTCATCGTCATACGGCATTGATAAATACACTTCATATCCATCTTTTAATAACTGTTGAATTAATTCTTTGCGAAAGTTATAAATGACAAAAGCATGATTTCCAAGTAGCATTATTCTTTTTTTCTTCATATTTGTTCATCCTCACCTAGTTATAGCTATGATTAATACTATTTTTTATAGATGTCTCGAAATCACAAACTCTGTAATCATCAGAGTTTGATAGCACTTTTTTGTACATTTTATTTCCGAATATTTTATTAATTATATTGATCTTCTTACTAATGAGTTTTAATCCATAGTTAAATGAGGAACTAAAATAAACTTTGTGTCCACTGTGTTTTGCAACGATTTCAATAATTTCTTTTGTGCTCACATATTCTGTGTTTTGTGGATAAAATACTCCTACTTTTTCGTTTAAAATGATTTGTTCAATTAAGCAGTTCAAGTTATCAATATAAATCATGCTTCTTTTGTTATCTAAATCAAAAAAAACAGGTGTAATTTTTGCTAGCTTTATCAATTTTTTAAAGTTTCCCTTACAGCCCGGTCCATATACAACTGGTGTACGGATTACTGATGTCTTAAAATCCTTACTATTCATTGATTGAATTTTTAGGTCGGCCTGTAACTTACTATCCCCATAAAAATCAGCAGGAATTGGTACTGTATTTTCATCAATTACGCTGTATTCACCGATCTTATTATCTAATCCATAAATAATAATACTGCTCATAAAAATAAACTGTTTTACATTTTCTTTTTTCGCTTTCTCGGCTAAATTTATCGTCAAATCTCTATTAATTTGATAGTACATCTCTTTAAATTTAGGATTGCGAGATACATGTGCAATTCCTGCAAGGTGTAAAATAGTATCGTAACCATTAAAGTCAATTTCGCGCCAGTTTTCTCCTCGTACAGATATATACTTCAATTCAATTTCTTTATTACTTGACTGAATCCACTCTTTGAATTTCGTTCCAATATATCCGTTCTCACCTGTGACAAGTACCTTTTTCATTAGTGTTTACTCCTTTGTACTTGCTGCTTCTTTTGCCGTAATCGTTCCAGTTCCACCTTCAACTACTCCATCACTTTTCAATACACTAAAGACTGTAGCAATGAAACAGCGTGAGTCCATAATAATTCCCATACGTTGAACATATTCTCCATCAAGTTTTGCTTTTACTTCAATCGGTAATTCATCACGCCCATTGATTTGAGCCCATCCTGTTAATCCAGGTAATGTATCGTTCGCTTTATATTTATCGCGCTCATCAATCAAATCATATTGATTCCATAACGCAGGACGCGGTCCGACAAAGCTCATCTCACCCTTTAAGATGTTAAACAGTTGTGGTAGTTCATCTAAACTTGTTTTACGTAAAAATCTTCCCACACGCGTAATATAAACATCCGGATCAGCAAGCAAATGAGTCGGTGTATCTTGTGGTGTTTCAATATACATGGTCCGGAACTTTAAAATGTTGAAATGACTTTTCTTCAACCCAACTCGTTTTTGTTTGAAGAAGACAGGTCCTCTTGATTCAATCTTTATCGCTCCCATGATGCATAAAAACACTGGTATCAATACGATACATGCCACAAGTGCTAGGATGAATCCTAACAACCGTTTCACTTTCATATAACTCATTTGCTTTAGCTCCTTATGTTCATACTAATTTTTGTTGTTTCATCGCAACGTCATTGGCGATATCCAGTAACGTATTGCGTAACTGCAATGGATTTAGTTGATGATTTTCTACCATCCGTAATATTTCTTCGATTGGTTCAGCTTGTTTCGTTCGACCGACGAAAATTTTCGGATAAATCGCTTCTGGATCGACTTCTCCATCTTTTAGTAATTCTTCATACATCTTTTCTCCAGGTCGGATTCCTGAGAAGACGATTGGCATCTCGTCTTCCGTAAAACCACTTAACTCAATCATATTTTTCGCAAGATCAACGATTTTGACTGGTTCGCCCATATCAAGGACGAATACCTCTCCACCGTCAGCTAGAATACCGGCTTGAATGACCAATCGACTCGCTTCTGGAATCGTCATGAAGAATCGTGTCATTTCTGGATGAGTCACCGTAACAGGTCCACCGGCTTCAATTTGCGACTTAAAGAGTGGAATGACAGACCCTCGACTACCAAGGACGTTACCGAAACGAACGACGGCAAACTTCGTCTGACTTCGTTTCCCTAAGTCTTGAATAATCATCTCAGCAATTCGTTTCGTCGAACCCATCACATTCGTTGGATTGACTGCCTTATCCGTTGAAATCATGACAAATCGTTCAACCTGATGACGATCAGCTACTTCTGCGACATTCTTTGTTCCATAGACATTATTTTTAACAGACTCATACGGATTTGCTTCCATTAAAGGCACGTGTTTATGAGCCGCTGCATGGAAGACGACATCCGGTCGATGTTGTGCAAACACTTCATCTAAACGCATCTGGTCTTGCACATCGGCAATGATTGGCACTAGATTGATTGCTGTCTGTAAACTACGAAGTTCCCGTTCAATCAAATAGATGCTGTTCTCACCATGACCGAGTAATACTAACGTCGTCGGATTGAATTGAATGATTTGGCGACAAATTTCTGATCCAATCGATCCACCGGCTCCTGTAACAAGGACCGTCCGTCCTTCAATCTCACTTCGGATTCCTGAAATGTTCAGTTCGACGGGTTCGCGTCCAAGTAAATCTTCAATCGATACATCGCGAATCGCGTTGACCGAGACTTTCCCCGTCACAAGTTCTTCAATCATCGGTAAGGTTTGAACGTTCTTACACAGTGTCTTTGCCTCGGTGATCAGTTCGATTCGGCGTTGCTGTGACAACGATGGAATCGCTAAGACGATGGCTTCAATCTTATGTCGCTCGATGACTGCCTTTAAGTCCTCCGTCGTTCCTGCAACTTCGATTCCTTGAATCACGAAATGCATGTTTTTTGGATCATCATCGACAAAAGCAACCGGCTTTAATTCATGGAATGGTGATGCATAGAGTTGACGAACCAATGCCCGTCCTGCACGTCCTGCCCCGATGACCAACGTCCGCTTTCGCGACTTGATCATGCGACGAGGTAAGGCATACTTCCGCCAATGTTGACCGATCCCAAGCAGACGTAAGCCTACCCGGATTGCTCCAAGTAGCAGTAAAGAAATACAAAAACTTAATAGCGTGATGCGTTCTAAGACTTGTCCGAAGAATAGAACTTGATACACTATTAAGCCGATTGAGCTGAGTCCCAGGGACAATGATAATGTCATTGCTTCCTGTACACTCGCATATTTCCAGTTAACACGGTACAGTTTCATGAGAAACGCGACAGTGATGAAGAGTAGGGCAAATACCGTCGCTGACTGAATTACATCACGACTGTCGATCAATAAAAATAATTCCTTTGGATACAAGAAAAAATATGTAAAGCTCATCGCCACCATCAATGCACAGGCATCCATACATGCCAGTAAAATCGTCCGGTAATAATAATACTTCTTCACGAACATTCACTCCTTTCAACTAATATTTGACATACTGATTTTCAGACAAGCGATTGTGATTTGTGTGCTTGCAGCAACTCTTCCATCATCGCTGCTACGTCTTCCCCTAAATCTTCACGGTTCAAGGCAAATTCGAGTGTTGTTCGAATGAATCCTAATTTTTCACCAACATCATACCGTTTACCATCAAATTCGTAGGCAAAGACCCGCTGCATTTCATTGAGTCGTGTAATCGCGTCCGTCAATTGAATTTCGCCACCGGATCCGACTTGTTGTGTTTCAAGATATTTAAAGATTTCTGGCGTGAGTAGATAACGCCCTAAAATCGCTAAGTTCGATGGGGCTGTTCCTGGTGCTGGCTTTTCGACGAAAGATTTTACCTTATGTAATTGCTCTGAGATGCTCGTACTTGGATCAACGATTCCGTAACGATGTGTATCTTTTTCTGGAACAGGTTGCACACCAATGATCGAACTATTCGTGATTTCATATTGTTCAATTAACTGTCGCGTACAAGGCACTTCAGCCTGAACGATATCATCACCTAGCATGACAACGAATGGTTCATTACCAACGAATGCTTTCGCTTGAAGAATCGCATCCCCAAGACCTTTTGGTTTTGATTGACGAATGAAATGAATGTTAATCTTCGTTGTCTCTTCGACTAAGTAAAGTAATTCTGATTTATTTTTCGAAATCAGGTTCGCTTCTAGCTCCGGTACGGAATCAAAGTGATCTTCGATAGATCGTTTCCCTTTACCAGTAATAATCAAGATATCTTCAATTCCTGATTCGATCGCCTCTTCAATGATGTATTGAATCGTTGGTTTATCAACGATCGGTAACATTTCCTTTGGCATCGCTTTTGTCGCCGGTAAAAAACGTGTTCCGAGCCCTGCTGCTGGAATGACTGCTTTTTTAACTCGCATCATCTAGTTCACTCCTCATTCCAAATTCTAATTGGAAATTTATATTATCAATCCCATTCTTTATGTAAAATACAATAACACAGGAAACATGTCATTTTCCATAAAGTTTTCCATAATTTAATAATGTAAGCGTTAACATAGAAAAAAGAGAGTGCCAATTCACTCTCTTTCCCTTACCTTGACAAAAAATGTTACACCCACTGTCCTTTCCAATTCTTCTCGACAGGACTCGGGGGATTGATTGTCACGAGTTGGTTCAAGAGAACGGCTTCATTGTTTTCATAAATCTCATCGATCAACCAATCTTCGAATGTTTTCTCAAGCATCCGTTCGCATTGCTTCCAGTAGAATGGACGTTTCTCGAGGTGATGCGCATCACTTGCCACAAGATGGGCTAGCCCATTCTCAAGCAAGGCAATCGCAAATCGCTGAACATCCTTTCCGTACTTCCCGATCAAACTGGCACACGTCACCTGACTGATCGCACCGTTTGAAATCAATTCAAAAAGTAACGATGGATTTTGAATGATTGCTTTATTCTTTTCTGGATGGGCAACGACCGGGATATAACCATCGGAAATCAATTCTGCAAAGACTTGGCGCGCATACGATGGAATCCCGCTTGATGGAAACTCGATCAAAATATAGCGTGAATCGTTCAGCGTCAGCGCTTGTCCTGCTTCTAACGCTTCCATCAACTCACCGATCAACCGGATCTCATGACCTGGATAGACGGTTAACGGAATATCACGTTGTTTCAACAAGACATTGAACTCATCGACCGTCAACTGGACATCGACATCTTCTGTTTCGAATTGTGGATGATAGAGGTGTGGAGTCGCGATGATCCGCGACACCCCCTCTGCGACGGCTTGTTCAGCTAACTGCAAGGCATGTTCGACACTGGCCGGACCGTCATCGACGAGCGGCAAGATATGACAGTGGATATCAACCATATAGATGTCCCTCACTCATAGGAATAGTAGTATTGGTATGCTGAATCATCCGTCAGTTCACGACGGTTCAAGACGACACCGAGAATTTTCGCTTCGGCCAGTTCAAGCTGTTCTTTCGCTTTTAACACTCGTTGACGATCAGATGTCGTACAACCGACGACAAGGACAACACCATCCGTTAGTTTCGAAGTAATCCGACTATCGGCGACTTGTAGTAATGGCGGTGCGTCAAAAATGATGATGTCGAATTCTTCACGTAGTTGTTCCGTTAGATGCTCCATCGCACGTGACGACAAGAGCTCCGCTGGATTCGGCGGAATCGGACCGGCTGTCAAAATTGATAGGTTATCGACTTTCGTTGGTAAGATTGCCTTTTCTTTTTCCGCTTGGCGAGTTAAAAGACTCGAAAGTCCAAGACCATTCGCAACACGGAACGTATAATGAACCGTTGGGCGACGCATATCCGTATCGATAATCAATACTTTTTTCCCTTGTTGCGCGTAAGCGACGGCCAAGTTTGATGACGTCGTTGATTTTCCTTCACCTTGTGTTGCGGAGGTGACAAGAATTGCTTGAATCTCACGATCGACGGCCATGAATTCAATGTTCGTCCGGATCGTTCGATACTGCTCAGCAACAGGTGACTTCGGTTGCGTGACCGTAATCAGTTTCCGTGCATCTTTGTTCATTTTGCTCTTCTTAGCCATATTGTTTGACCGCCTCTCGTTTTGCTGCTTTTGACGATGACTTGAATACTTTACTGTCGATATCCGGGATACTACCGAGTACCGGGAGATCAAGAATTTGTTGGACCTGATCTTCTGTCCGGATGCGACGATCGAGTACTTCACGTAAGAAAGCAAGACCGACACCGAGTAAGAATCCAACGACTGCTGCGATCGCTGTGTTCAAAATAATATTGGGACTGACAGGTGACGTTGGGATACCTGATGTCGACAAGACCGTAACGTTATCAACACTCATTAATTCTTGAACGTCTGAACTAAAGATTTCAGCAATCGAGTTCGCCAAGTTGGATGCTAATGCTGCATCGGTACTTTGGACCGAAACGTTAATGACCTGAGAGTTTTGTTCACTTTCGACCGTGACCATATTGTTCAAAGCATTCATATTCGTTGGTGCGTTCGGAACTTCCTTTTGAACCTGTTCTAAAATCGCCGGGCTCTTGATGATGACCCGATATGTATTAACCAATGTGACAGACGACTGGACAGACTGTGCATCAATGACTTCATTTTCTTGTTTCTTCGGTGTGACGAGAATTTGCGTCCCTGCTTGATACGTCGGTTTAATCAAAAAGCTACTGACGGCAAATGAGATGAGGGCGGCGACAATCGTCAACGCCAAGATGCGCCAGAACGATTTACGTAAAATCGAAAATAATTCCTGCAAGCTAATCGTTTCATTCATGGTCTAATTATTCTCCTTTATTTGTCTAATTCAGTGACTTTCCTACATCAACTAGGACTCAGTATAACAAATATTTGGGAAATGGTTGATGTTTTTTTAGGAAATGACATACGTTTATTGAAAAACATTGCGTATAATAAAAGATGAATTGTTACTTTTTACATTCATTTCCGTATCTCGACATAGGAGGAATTTCTTTATGCATCGCTCGTTACAAGCGCTACAATTCTATACATCTCACTCGAAGGAAGATATCGCACGACTTCATGAACGGATTCGTTCGAGTCTTGCTTCGACGGAATCCTTGACGGATACGATGATCCGAATTACTGGTCAACCGCCACTGATTCCTTATGACGAAGATACCGTCACGGTCGAAGAATGGAATGCATTCCTCGCCGGAAAACATCATGCGACATTAGCTGACTTTTACGGTACATTAGTCGCTCGTCCAATCTTGGACGAAGATGGTCCACTCCCGGACGAGGCAGAAGAACCACTTCCGACTCTTTCACGGAGTCAACGCGAACCGGAACCAAAACGACGTAAAAAAGAGAAAGAAATCAAGCATGCTGGAGCAAAACGACCGTTACCTTGGGGCTGGATCGCGCTGTTGATTCTTTGTTTCTTACTTGGAGCCGGTGGAACTTACGTCTACTCGACATACTTCGTAGGATCTGCAGATACGACACCAAAGGCTACTGTCGAAAAACCGGTCACAGTTGAAAAAACGAAGGAAAAGAAACCAACAGCACCAGAAGAGACTGCCGCTGTTGATGATGTCCTATACGTCAAAACACGTTCGAGCAACATCTATCGGGAAGAGTCGATGACGACATTGCTGTACGAAGCCGATTTCGGTGACGGATATCGCATCATCAAAAAAACAGACGGCGTGACTGAAATCGAATTGTCGGATGATTTAACGGGGTATATTAAAACGTCCGATACGACAAAACAGCTTGAAGGTGAACCACTTGCTGATGAAACGCTTTTGACGTGGGTCAACGATCAGCTCGATACGAGTTTTGTTACCGGGACCCTCATTGACCTTATCGGCAAAAGTAGTGAAGAACTGAATAGTCTTTATGGACCAGCCGATCGGACTTTCAATGATGAATTGCATGACTACCTTTTTTACGGAAATCACTTTTTTGTCTTGAAGGACAACAAGGTCATCGCCATTGACTGGACAGAAACGACTATTACGAATGAGCAATTAGCCTCACTCGCCCCACTTCAACTCGAAACGGAATCGACAGGACTCGTCACGAGTAACTCGTATCGTCTCCAACGTTTTGCAAAAGACGGAACGATCAGTCGGATTCGTCTAGCGGAACAATCGTTCTAAACGAAAAGCACCGACTCATAGTGGAGTCGGTGCTTTTTATCATTCCATATCAAGTGAATAGCGTAATGCCGTTTGTGTCTCTTTTAATGAATCTTCTGTCGGGTGCCAGTAATAGATTCCGTCGCCTTCTTTTCCACCCGTTCCTTCGAGTTTCAAGTTCTTTTGGTTACGGAAGGCATCCATGTAATCAAAAGCTAGTGTCCGCATCGGTTTAAATGAAACGTTCGTTTGTGCGTTCTTCCCGACGACATCCATGATGGCATTAAAATTACTGACTGATACATCGGATGATAATTTGTTTGCGACTTGGGCGATGACTTCCCGTTGACGCATTTGTCGACCAAAGTCTCCACGTGGATCTTCATAACGCATGCGTGTGAATTTCAATGCTGATTTTCCATCTAAGTTAACTTTACCGACCGGGAAATGTGTCCCACTGACCGTAAAGTCGATGTCGTTATTGACCGTCACCCCACCGACTGCATCAACCAAGGACGTGAACCCTTCCATGTTGATTTCTGCATAGTAGTTGATTGGGATATTAAGAAACTTTTCGACTGTCTTGATTGCCATCTCCGGTCCACCAAATGAATAGGCATGGTTGATTTTATCATTTGTTCCTTTTCCGACGATATCAACCTTCGTGTCCCGGGGAATACTGATCAATCGACTTTCATTTCGTGTCGGGTTCAATGTCATGACCATGATTGAGTCACTACGCCCGCGCTCGCCTGGACGTTGGTCGACACCAAGTAACAGAACCGACACCGGCTTTTGCTCTTCGATGACTTTGTCTCCCGTATTCTTGACGGGTGATTGAATTTTTTTGACCGTTTGGTCGACTTGATAATATGTATAGCCGATGAATCCACCGACACCGACGACGAGGACAAGCGCAATCAATAGCATGATTTTCAGTGGCGTCCAGCGTTTTTTCACCTTACGTCTTTTTTTAACTCGTTCCAACTGCGTCCATTCCCTTCTGTGTTTTGCTTCTCATTAGTATCGGTTATCCATGAAAAAACTTACAGTCCGAGTATAACGAAATTTGAGAGCGATTTGTCAAAAACGGGAAAAGATGAAAAAAAGAGCATATCGTTCAGATAAGCTCTTTCGTTCATTAGAGTGATGTTTGACTTTCTACCGTATATGTTTTTTTCTCATAGTCATAGTTCATAATGACGAGTTTACGTTGTGTTGTCGAAGTCGGGAATACGTATGTTTTAGAGAGTGCCTTGATTCCGAGTCCATAGTCTAGTTCTTGTTTCGTTTGAATCGATGTCCAGTCAATCGAGTCTACTCCTGTCCACTCGCCAAGACCTGAACCAGATAATACTGCATCCAATTGTTTCTCCGTCATACCCGTCTTGATTTTCTTTCCTTTGAGCAGTTTCATCTTACTTTCACGAGCACCTGAGTAACTATCAACACGAAACAGATCTAGTGATTTTCCTGTCAAACGATAGACTGAACTATTTTTTTTCGTCATGAACTGAAACACAGATATGTTCGTAAAGTTCTTTTCATCAGAGAACGTGTATGCCGTTGTTTTTTGACCTTGTGATACGGTCGTGAATTCCGCCTTTTTCTTTAGTACCGTCGAACCACTTTTTTTCGTCAGTTGTTTCTTATAATCTTTCCCATAGATGACTTTTGCTGCTTGCTCGATTGTCATCCCCGCTTTTAATGCTGTGTAACGGTCGGTTACTTTCGTTTCGTCTTTCGTCGCAGCAGATGCTGCTCCTCCGAATAAAGTCGTTCCTGCGATTACTGTTGCTACTGCAACTTTCGTAAATGTCATTTTCATGTTCCTATCTCCTTTTTTAGAATGTCTCGTGATTTTCAATAACGTAGATTTTCTTTTTCGCGTCATAGCTCATCTCAACGTAAACGCGTGATTTCGTCGATTTTTGGAAGACATACAATTTTCCTTTAAACGCTTCAATCTCATAAGCTTTGATTTCCTTCGCACTGAAAACGCTTCGTGCATCTTCCTCAAGCAATCCAGCCCACTCCCCAAGACCAGAACCTGAGAGCACACCATCGAGTTGTTTCTCCGTCATTCCCGTCTTGATTTTAGCGCCCGCGTTTAACTTCCGTGTACTCTCTCGGTATTCGGAATATGTATTCCGTCCCATTTCGACTTGTTTCGAAATAAGACGATACACGGAATCGTTCTTTTTCGTCATGAAACCGAGCGACATCAAAGTCGGAGGAATCTTTGCCTTCCGATCATAGATTTCGTAATAAATTTCTTTACGCTTATCTTCAACGTCCTTAAACTCTTCTTTCGTCTTCAATACTTGTGAACCGCTTTTCGTCGTTAATTGTTTTTTGTAGTCTTTGCCGTATAAGACTTTTGCGACTTGCTCCATCGTCATACCCGCTTTGAGTGCTGTGTATTGATTTGTCGCTGTCGTCTCGACTTTCGTCGCTGCCGATGCCGTTCCACTAAAGAGTGTTGATCCCGCGATGATTGTTGCCACTGTGATTTTCATGAAGGTCGTGTTCATACTCTAATCTCCTTTTTAATACTGACTATGATCTTCGACACGATACGCTTTCTTTTTCGTGTCATAGATGAAAAAGAT
This sequence comes from Exiguobacterium sp. s191, assembly GCF_018618955.1. Taxonomy (NCBI): domain Bacteria; kingdom Bacillati; phylum Bacillota; class Bacilli; order Caryophanales; genus Exiguobacterium; species Exiguobacterium sp. s191. The sequence continues at coordinate 2,063,998 of NZ_JACSNC010000001.1, forward strand.
GTATTGCCATTTATGTGTTGCTGTCGGAAAAACGTATGACTTCGTATGAATGATCGTTGCTTTCCCTGCTTTGACTTCTTTTTTTCGAAGAACGGATGTCGTATCGACGTGACCGAGTGTCCCGAATGCTCCGAGCCCTTTCCCCGTCAGTAATCGATCAACTTGTTGCTCCGTCATCCCGTTCTTGATTTTCGCACCTTTGATCAGTTTACAATCGCTCGTCCGGAATCCGGCTGCGGTATCACGCTTGAACTCCATTTGTTTCATCGTCAGTCGATACTTTGTCCCACCTGTCTCCGTCATGAACATCAGGACACCGATTGCTGACGGGAATTCCACTTTTCGATTCACAAGATCATAGAGAAGGACGTTCCGATCCCATTCCTCCATCTCGATTTCTGTGTTCAATCGTAAAACTTGTGAACCGTTTTTCATCTTTAGTTGCTTTTTATACGTCTTGCCATAGAGGACTTTGGCGACTTGCTCCACCGTCATCCCCGGTTTTAAAGCACGATATTGTTTTGTAGCGATCGTCTCAGCCTTCGTTGCAGCATCCGCCGTTACTGGATGTAAAGAAACTATTGCGACAAGTACCATGAGAAGCCATCGTTTTACGTTCCACTTATGCATCAGAATCCACCGTCTTCGTTTGCGCCGGAAACTGTCATTACATCCGCAACGACATAGCCTTTACCCGTATCATGCATCCTGACGCGCTTCTGCTTCTCCTTGTTATCCGTCTGGAAGATATAGATTTTCACTTTTGCATTTCCGAATCCAATGTTTTTCAGCTCTTGTTTCGAGAAGACCGAGCGATAGTCCATCACAGCCCACGTCATCCAGTCGCCGAGTCCTTTTCCTGTCAGGACAGCATCTACTTGTTTCGTAGTCATGTCGAATCGAATCCGTTTTCCTGTCATGAGCTGTTTCGTGCTTTGCCTCACAGTCATCGGGTGATCTCGTTTCATATCCACGCCTTTGAACACGAGACGGTAGAGCTTGTCCTTTGGTTTTTTCATGAACATGATTTGCATGACATGCATCGGCTCTTGTTTCGTTTGATCATAGAAGAAATACTGGAGGCTATCGACAGATTCTTCTGAAATGACTTTCTTTACATCGTGTTTGAGAACAGTCGATCCATTTTTCTTCGTTAAGTATTTTTGATACGACTTACCGTACATCTGCTTAGCAAACTCCGTCACCGTCATCCCGAACGAATAATTTTTCAAAGAATCGGTAAATTGTTGTTCGTTTTTCGTTGCCGCCGAGACCGTTCCACTGCTAAGTAATACGATGACCATCAGACAGACGAAACTCGACTTGATCCACTTCTGCATCCCGTTCACTCACTTTCTATTGCGTGTGCTTTAGTTTTTTACCTGAATCGTCCGAATATCACTGACCTGATAAGTTCTTTTTTGTTCGCTATACGTCAGTTCGACATGTTTCCACTTGTTCGTCGTCGATTTAAAGACATATTCTTTGATCCGAGACACTTCAGCAAATCCTCGTTTTTGTTCGTCTAGCGTATAAGCAGACGCTGTATCCATATGACCGAGCATCGTCCAGTTGCCAAGACCTTTCCCCGTCAATTTCGCATCCAGCTCTTTTTCCGTCATCCCGTTCTGGAGTACGGCACCTTTGACGAGCGTCCGTGTGCTTTCACGATATCCTGTCTTGGTCTTCCGTTCGATGAACAAGGCTTTTGTCACCAAGCGATACTTCGTACTCTTCTGTTTCGTCATGAATTGTAAGACCAGTTCAGTCGGAGGATGTGTTGTTGCCGAATCGGAGATGACGTGGATTAATTGCTTATGTCCTTCTTCGTCTCCTTCGAAGTTGATTGGAAGTTTAAGAACAGTCGATCCATTTCTTTTCTTCAGGTGTTTCTGATACGACTTGCCATACAGGACTTGCGCGACTTGTTCCATCGTCATTCCATTTTTCAAGCCCTTGTACTGTGTCGTCGCAAGCGTTTCTGCTTTTGTTGCTGCGGATACTGTTCCTGGAACAATCAGACCAAGCAACAGTACTAAACAGAGTGACCCTATCATGATGCGTTTCATATCTGTTTCCTACTCTCCTCGATGACTCCATGAATCATCCTTATTCATTTTTCGTATTTCAATGAAATCCCGATTTCTGTATCCACCTCATATCGCTTTTTCTGCGTGTTATAGGACAAGGTGACGACCTGCATCTTTTTCGAATGCGACCGATGGAATTGATAGATTTTGTAGCATCCCGTTTTCATCGGACTTTCTTTGATGACGGACGAAACGTTCCAACTAAAATACATTGACACCTGTCCGAGCTTTTTGCCGGACACCAGTTGGTCGAGTTGTTTCTCCGTCATTCCGTGGCGTAATGATGCCGGCTTCATGAGTGTCCGGCTATTTTCATACAACCCATTTTCCGTATCGGCTTGGTAGTACAGCGCTTTTTGTGTCAGATAATATGTCTTCTGGTGCTGTTTCGTACTAAATTCAAGAAGCGTTGTCGTCGGAAGGTTTTTGGAGGGGCGATCAAGTACGTATCCGAGGGACCGATACCCTTGTTCGTTATCGGTCGTTCCCGGTTTTTTCGTAAAGACGACTCTACCATTTTGTTTCTTGATGTATTTCCGGTACTCTTTTCCGTATATTGTCTTCGCGACTTCCGTTAGCGTCATACCGAACTTGAGTGCTTTGTACTCTTGTTTGATCTGCAGTGCTTCCTTTGACGCTGCCTGTCCTTCAAGTGTCCCGCTTATACAGAGGACACCGATCAGAAAGACACATAGGATACGTTTCATCGTTTAACCTACTTTCCTTATTTCACAATCTGGACGGCGCGATCGGCATTCAAGCGACCGTATCCGTACGTCGTGTCACGACCTTTTTTGCCGAGGTCCTTTGCTGACTTGCGGAGGATCGATTCGACGTCCGTCACTTTGATACTTGGCTTTAAGCTATAGAGGACACTCGCGACGCCAGCGACATGCGGTGTCGCCATCGATGTACCACTCCAAAAGATCGATTCGCCATCTTGCAGGTAACTCGCGATGTCTTGTCCCGGTGCAACGAGATCCAGTCCTTCGCCGTAGTTCGAGAACGACGCTCGTTTATCGAATCGGTTCGTCGCCCCGACCGAGAACGCATATTTCGAACGTGCCGGATAGGACAGTTTCGATGCACCTTCATTGCCGGTTGCTGCTGCAACGAAGATCCCTTTCTTGCGCGCTTCCGCTAAGGCATCTTCGATCGCCAGTGAGACACCGCCACCACCAAGGCTCAAGTTGATGACTTTTGCCTTTTGTTTCACAGCGAACAGAATGCCCTTGGCGATGTTCGAGTTCGACGCATAGTTATTGCGCGAGATGACTTTAATCGGAATGATGCTTGCTCGGTCGTTGATCCCCGTCATCCCATACCCATTGTTTGATGTTGCGGCGATGACACCGGCGACATGTGTCCCATGTCCGTGATCGTCGTAAGCGAGTTGACGTTTATGGACAAAATCGTAGCCGAGATCCATTCGGACGCGTCCAGCGAAATCCGCATAGGTCGGATTGATCCCCGTATCGACGACCGCCACGCGAACGGTCGAACGTGATTTGTTGGCAATTCGTTTGACCATCGCGTGATAACCGATGTCCGCTCCTTTAACGCCTCCGCGTTGTCCCGTGTTTTTTAATGCCCACTGAACCGATTGGAACGGATCAGTGCTGAGTAACTTCATCGGTTGATCGAGTTCGACGTACCGGACGCCCTTCGTTTTTTCGAGTTGGCGTTTGGCTGCCATCGCTTGGATGAAGCTGTTGTAGGAGAACTTTTCAATACGTAACGTACTGTCAATCGTTTCGTGATCAGTGGCGCGTGACGTCTGTGACAACGTACTCGCTTTCGTCGCCCCGTTCAGACGGACGACGAGACTCGTCGCTTGTCCGGTTGTCGTTGATTTTGTCGCATATTCCCGAATTGGTTCAAGGCGTTCGAGTTTATAGGGAATCGTAAATGCTTTGTTCTTCGCCCCCGTCACTTCGATGTATTGTCGCCCACTCCACGCCAGTGGGAAAAAGAGTGTTTTTTTACTATTCGCATACCGCGCATATGGATCTTTTTGTTTGTATTCCGTCTGCGACGTGTAAACGGTCGCTTTCTTTGAAGCATCAAAGGCGAACTTCAAGTGTGTTCCACCTGACAGATACGTCTTCGTATCAAAATAGAATAAGGCTTTCCCGCTCGCATCGAACGTTCCTTTGATGTAGCCTTTTTTCGTTTTGGCTTCGATGGCTGGGACTTTTTTCGCCGTTGTCGCAGCTTCTGTCGTATCCCATGTATATGTACCAAATGCACTCACGAGGAGAGCACTGACGATGACCTTTTTCATTTGGGTTTCACTCCTTATCGTTGTATCCTTTTTCATTATAATGGAAAAAATTGATTTTCCTAGTTCTTTTTACCTCTATCAATCAATGAATTATCTGAAAAAAAGAAGCCCTGTTCGCACAGGACTTCTTGACTGCATTAAGGGATTAGTTTGACGGCGTTATCAGCGTTCAAACGACCGGCACCATAGCTCGTATCATAGCCTTTTTTCCCGAGATCCTTCGCTGATTTCTTGAGGATGCTTTCCACACTACTTGCCTTCAAGGAAGGCTTCAGACTGATTAAAAGACTCGCGACACCCGCGACGTGTGGCGTCGCCATCGAAGTACCACTTCCATATAACAGCTCCCCATCTGCGAGATAACTTGGAATCGAGACGCCTGGAGCAACGAGGTCTAGACCTGTTCCATAATTCGAGAACGACGCTTTCGTATCTTTTCGTCCGGTCGCACCGACCGACAAGACATATTTCGAACGGGCCGGATACGCGACCGTTCCGCGTCCTTCGTTTCCGGAAGCGGCGGCGATCAGGATGTTCTTCTTGACTGCCGCTGCTAATGCCGACTCGATCGATTTCGAAGAAGAACTACCGCCGAGACTCATGTTGATGACTCGGGCACCTTGTTTCGTTGCATGCTGGATACCTTTGACGAGTCCCGAGACCGAACCAGCCCCTGACTCATCGAGCACCTTAATTGGAATCAACGTCGTCATCGGATTGATACCGGTCATCCCGTACGTATTATTTCCACCGGCTGCAATGATCCCGGCGACGTGTGAACCGTGTCCGTTATCATCCCACGCCGTCTTATCGCCATTGATGAAATCATAGCCAAGATCCATCCGGACTTTACCGGCGAAGTCGGCATACGTCGGATTAATGCCGGAGTCAAGGACTGCGACTTTCGTTGCAGACAGCTTCTTGCCTTTGATGCGTTTTTGCATGGCGACAAAGCCGATGTCTGCTCCCTTCAGTCCCTTTTTTTGTCCCGTGTTCTGCAGCGACCATTGATGTTTTTGATAGGCGTCGACACCGAATGCTTGGATCGGTGCGTCGAATTCTGCGAACGCAACGCTATTCGATTGCTCGAACTTTTTCTTCGCTGCTTCAGCGTCAGCATACGAATCATAGACGAGTCGTTCGATGCGGAGCTCAGACGCTATCGGTTCGATTTTTGAGGCACCGAACGATTGTGCCCGCATTGCACCAGGGCGTGTCTGAACAAGTAACGCCGGTTTGACTGCTTTGACAGCAGCTGCCATCGATTCCTCGATTGGTTCATAACGTGAGATGTAGGCAGGAACAGAATAACGGTCGCCCGGATAGCCTTCGAGGACTAAGTATTGTCGTCCGCTCCAACTGAGTGGAAAGTAGAGCGTATCATCCGTAACTTGATAGTAGCGATTGTAGACACGACCTGCTTCCGCATCGGCTTTACTGGCGAACATCGTTCCGTACGTATCGTAGTCGAGTTCGAACTCAAAATGCGTTCCTTTTGCGACGAAATCCTTCGCATCAAAATACCAGACCGCAAATCCATCCGAATCAAAGCGACCTGTTAAAGCACTACCGGCTTGCTTTGAGAACGCCGGGACTTCCTTTGCCGTCGTTAATGTTGCAGGACGAATCGTTTCCTGCTTTTCAAACGCATTGACTGGTACCGTACTACAGATCAAACCAAGCGCTAAGCTCCCTACTATCCATGTTCGCATCATTGTTCCTCCCTCTAGGTCTTTCTTACTAATACCCGGATTAGATGGAATTATGTGGAATATAGTGAAACATTGACGCGAATCAAAAAAACATCACTCTCGCAGGGAGAGTGATGTCTAAAATTACTTGACTGTGACTGTGAATGTTTTGACGACTTTGTAGTTTCCTACTGTCGTGTATGTGACACGGATCGTCGTTTTGCCTGCTTTGATCCCTTTCACGTTACCACGCGACGAGACTTGTGCGACTTTTTTGTTCGCTGACGCATACTGAACGGATTTGATCTTATCCGTTGCTGACGTATACGCGATACGTGTAGTCTGGTTCTTCTTGAGTGTTGCTTTTGTTGCTTTCAGCGTGACGCTGTTCGCTTTTGTTTCGATCGGTAAAACTGTTTTCAAGACAAAACCGTCTTTTAACGTAACTGTTGCTTCAACCGTCGTCTTACCTGTTGCTTTACCTGTCAGACGACCTTTTGAATCAACTGTCGCTTTTTTCGTATCAAGGACACGGTAGCGTGTTGACGCAACTGCTGATGTCGTGTTCGTAACTGTCGTTTTCAAGTCGAGTGCTTTTCCTTGGTAGACAGCACCTGCTTTGATTGCTGCAACTGGCGCTTTTGTTGCTTGTGGGACGAAGACGCCGACGTAACCGTTGACTTCAGCTGTCTTGATACCTTTGACTGGAACCGTCAAGATACCGTTCTTATCTGTGACGAGTTTCGTGTTCGTGACGCCACTAGCATCGACGAAGACTTGGTTCGCGTGTGTTTTACCCATGTTGACTTGAACTGTCGTATCTAGGGCTGCGTTTTTCCCGATGACTGTCGCGACACCTGTGTTGCGGTCTTTTCCGAAACGAACGCTTGAGATCAAGTCTTTACCCGCTTCTTTAGACGTGTTCGATGTGTGGTACGCAACGTGTTGTTTACCATACGCATACTGTTTACGGACTTTTAGGAGATTCGTGATTTCGTCATAGTACGGTGTCGTTTTCGACATGTACGATGCATCCGTCTGGTAGAGATCACCGTAGTAGACCGTTGGTACCGTGTTTTTGTTCGAAAGAAGGAACGCGTATTGCGCGACGACGTTTTCCGTCGAGTATTTCTTCGTTGGACTTGCGAGTTCTTTGTTATAGATCGCAAGTGCCTTCGCTTCATCTTCTTTATTGTAGAGCTTCTCGAACGATTTCGGCTGGCCATCTTTTCCGTACTGCGTATTCGTTTTGATGCCGTACGCATCAAGCATGATTTGGTTGACGCGGTTTTTCTCTTGGTCATGGTTGTTGACGAATGACCAGTTCGCTTGAACGTTCGTCGCGCCGTCACCTTCACGGTTAACGACTGAGACTTTCGCTAAGTCACGGAGTGCACGTTTGTTCGATGGCGTAAGTGCTGAACGGAGCGTGAAGTAAAGCTCTCCGTCCATGACGAGTTGTTCATTATTGTTAGCTTTCATGTAAGCATTCTGTTCTGTTTTATAGCTCTCGATGTAGCTGAGGTAATCTTTTTTACCGAAGTGCGCTTTTGACACTTCTGCTTCTGCATTCAAGATTCTCGTATCATAGTGTGATGCCGCATCGATCCGGAAACCATCGAACTTGTATGTCTCAAGCATCCACTTCATCCAGTTCTTTTGCTCCTTGATGACTTCTGGGTTCGAGTTCGCAAGGTCGACACCGATCAAGAACTCATCGTTGTTCGTCATCGTTTTGTTGTATGCCTGCGTTGGGAAACCAGTCTCATCGACGAAGAGGAACTGATCTTCGATGTCGATCCCTGAGTTATCGTTTTGGTATGAACGTTCTTCTGATCCATAACCGTACGCAGCTTGTGTTTTCATGTATTCTTCCGTCAACGAAGCGATTTTTCCGTTTTCCGTTGAGGTGAGTAAAGCTTCTTTTGTTGCGAAGCCGTTTTGTTTCATGTACTCCAGGTATCCTTCATCCTTCGCATATTGCGAAAGCATTGGCTTCCAGTTCTCTGGTGAGACTTCATACCAACCGTCTGCTGCGAGGTACGTATCGATGACATTCAAGTTCTGTGTCTTCGCTGCGTCAAGCAACCATTCTGGTAAGTAGTTCTTCGCATCGTCCTTACCGAAGTAACGGTACGGTTTACCGTCTTTATCCGTCATGACACGACCCATCCCCTGCCCTTGCAGTGATGTTCCATTGATGAACGATTTGTTCCATTCTTTGAGGTAACCGTATTTTGCTTGTCCCATACCGCCACCTTTTGTGTAAGCGAGGTAAGGCGTTGCGAGGGTCTTTGTTTTCTCTCCACCTGTGAATGGATTCGCGAACGGCTCACCTGAGCTTGTCGCACGACGAACAAAAACAGCTTCACGTTGATTGAGACCGAGCATTTGGTTCGGTACGAGGTCCATCTGAACTTTGATGTTGTCGTCATGCAACATGTCGACCATCATCTCGAGTTGTGTTGCTTTTCCATATTTTGTCGCAACCGATCCACCTGGTCCTTGTGGGAACTCACCGAGGTCATAACGGTCAGCAATTGCATACCCCTCCATGTAACGCGCCATGTCGAATGAACGGTATGCAGGTGGTAACCAAACGTCTGTCACACCCCACGAGTTAAGCAATTCACCTTTTTTAGCAAGCGTCCGATACATGTTGCTTTCGTACGGTTGATACAGGCTGAAGCTTTGGAAAATAACGCGATTGTCGAGCTTTTCACTTGGTGCGAAAGCCTTTGCGCTTTCTGGTGCATACGTTAGTCCGCTTGTCGCGACCAATGCCGCAAGCAAACCTGTTGAGACTTTTTTCGTCTTATTCATGAGTCTAATCTCCCTTTAACTAATCTATATTTCTAATTATTTATACCTAAAATTTCAAATAACATCACATAATTTAACATCTTCTTCAAAGTAAATACAGTTGTATTTTTGAAAATAGGTAAATAGATTTACTAAAATGCAATCGATTGCGCTGATTTGTCACAAAAAACCTCTCCCTACCAAAGTAGGAAGAGGTTTCGCGTTTCTTATAGTCCGAGAAGAACTGCTTTCTCGTAACCACCAGTCAAGACAGAGTTGTCATACGACTGAAGCTCTTTGTTGACTGTGATGACGTTCGACAATGTTTTGAGTGTTCCTTCTGGAACTTTGATCTTAACGATGTCGAGACCGTTCGTGATATCATCATCCGAATCAGCAAGCGAGATGCTTGTGCCGACTGGGAGATTTTTTCCGTTCAACGTGTACTGTGCAGTGTTCGTCGCATCGTACATGCCAGTGTATTGTACACCTTCTGTGAACTTGATACGGATGACGTCTTTTTCATCTTTTGCGTTAGCTGTGACTTTAGCGATTTCGAATGGCGAAGCCACTGGTGTGACTGGCGTTTTCGAAACTTTAAAGTCGTGTGTCGCTGTAGCGACCGTGTTACCGACATCGTCAGAGAGTGACTTGACGACGACTTTCCACTCTTCTCCGTAACCATCTTTATCGACGAGATACTGAAGGTTATCATTCGCAGCGACGCGGAAGTTCATATCTGAGCTATCCGTGTAACCAACGACTGATCCATCGATCGTAACGGTTTTACCGTTTTTATCTTTACCGATGAACTCAACTGTTGTTTTCGGCGGAAGTACTGTACCTTCGGCGTTGATGAGTGGTGTATCCGACTGATCAAGACCACGAAGTTTAACCGGCTCGCTCATCATGACTGTGAAGTCATTCGTCAAGAGGTAACGGTCAATCGTCGTGATTTCCGCACTCTTCAGATCTGGAGAGTTGAGCGGTGAACCAGCATAGTTGAGATCAAGCGACAACGCGTCGTTTTTCTCGCCGTTTGCTTCTGCTTTGACAGAATCTTTTGCGAGCGAAAGTTTGAACTTATCGTTGTAGTAGTTCTCTTTCGTGTTGACTGTATCGTAGATTTCCGTCCAGTCCTTATTGAGTTCGAGGAGAACTTCGCCTGTCTCTTCATCGTAGTACGTGACATCAGCATACTGGCTGAAGTCTTCGTACAACTTCGTGTTCGAGTTGTAACGCTCGAGTTTCAACTTCTTCGAAGCAAGCAATGCTTTGACCGCATCAAGATCAAGACCTTTCAGCTGTTTGCTGAACATGATACGGAACTGTTCTGGCGACTCAACAACGACACCAGCTGTCGGCTTGACTGTATCAGCAGCGACTGTGAAGTCGAGGTTTTGTGTCGTTCCGATGTTCGACTCATCCGAAAGGGCTGCGAAGTCCATCGCGTTCCAGATCTGGAGTGAGTGTTTACCAGGCGTGAAGTAGCCTTTCTTCGGTCCTGGGTAAGCTTCTTCTGCTTTTGCACCCATCATCATCTGCTCATCGTTCAACGTGATGATGACTGTATCACGGCGATCGACGCCTGTTTTGTTATCAAATCCGAGGTATTCAACTTTGAAGTACTTCTCGCCGTATTGACCATCGATTTTGAACTTCGCGTCTGCGATCGCTTCAGAGAATTTCACTTCAAGTTGGTTCAGACCGACTGGTTTGACCGAAGTGACTTCTGGCTGACGTGCATCCGTCAACTTGAAGCTTGCTTTTGACTTCACTTCTGTATCCGTGCTACTTGTGATTTTCGCAAGTACTTTGACAGTTGCGTTGTCTTGGAGTGGTGTTTCTTTATCCAGGATCAATTCGAATGCTTTTGGATTCGAAGGAATCGATTTGATACCGATAACACGTTTCGAACCGTCGAACTGCTCGATTTGGATGTTGTCGTTTGCGAGGTATTCGCTCTCGTCAACAGTCGGTAATTTCTTATCGAGACCGAACGATTTCAAGAGAAGATCACGTGAGACCGCTTTATCGAGGAAGATCGTCACACGATCCGCTTGGTTCGATTCCGCTGCAAGGACGTTGATCAATTCAACTGGTGCTGGCGTAACCATGACCGTGCTGAACTTGACTTTCGCTTGTCCATCGATCTTACCGATCAAGTCTTTGTACTCACCGTTGACTGTTTCGATGATTTGCGCGTCGATTGTTGCTTCGATGTCTGTGTTGCTGAACTCAGACGTCAAGAGAACCGTCGCTTTACCATCTTGAATCGTGACGCGTTCTTTCGCGAGTGAACCGAATGATGTCGATAATTTCAAGACGATATCGTCTGCTTTCGTATCGACTTCACCTGTTGCTTTGTTTTTCAACTGGAATGTGACTTCCGTGTTGTCTGATCCGTTTGCAAGGATCGAAGACGCTTTTGGTGTCACTTCAAGCATCCAGATGTTTTCGACGCTTTGCGTCATGAAGCTGAGTGAACCGAGGTCTTTTGCAACGCCACCAATCAAGATGCCTTTTGCGTCAACTGAGTAGTCCATGCCATACTCGAGTCCTTCGACTTCAAGTACTGCTGACTTCTTGTCTGCGCTGAGTGTCGCTGACTTGACTGTCGCTCCTGCGATTTTAAAGTTGTCTACTTTGACAGAATCAACTGCACGCGAGAATGAGACTTCGACTTTCTCTTTGCCGATTGCTTTTGCTGAAGCGAGAACTGTGTTTGCAATCGTGAAGTCCATCGGAGCTGATTTGACATCGCCGACTTTGACGACGTAGCTGTGTGTTCCTTCTGGAATGCCACCTTGTGATGCCATGAACTTCCCTTTCGAGAGCGTTCCTTTTGCAACGATTGGAGTTGCTGACATGTCTTTTCCTGGGTAGATCAAGAGTTCTGCCATTGCGCCGACTGCCGGGTACATGACGTCTGCTTTGACTGAAAGCATCTGATCATCGACGCTTCCCATGACGTTCGAGATGCTTGCTGCCTTGACTTCGTAGTTGATGTAACCTGTTACGACAGAGTTAGCACCTTTGTACGAGTAAGCCAGTTTATATTTTCCTGCTTTTGAAGTCGATGGAGTTTTGAGATTGAACTTGCTGATTGGGCGTTTAACGATGATACCTGATTTGTACTGGATGCTGATCGTGCTTGGCAATTGAACTTTTCCGCCAACAGCGACCGGCTCGAGGACTGGTTCGAGGACATCAACTGGGTAGTTTTGAAGTTCGACCTTGAGGATCGCTTTCTTCGTCGTACCTGCTACCTTACCGTAAAGGACTTGGTATTTGTTGATGTATTTCTTTTCGAATTTGACAGAACCGCTCCATTTGACTGAGCGCATTTCGTACTTGCCGTTTGAGAGTTTGACTTTGACTTTCGTCGGAAGCGTCAATTTCTTGACTGCATATTTCGAACCACCCGCGTGTTTCATCAAGATTGGAGAGATGTATTTAACCGAGACCTTCGATGCTGCATCAGCAGCAACCGGTGCTACGACAGACGCCGTGACTGCGAGCGCAGCTGCAGCAGCGTACAATTTGTTCGTTTTCTTCGAATAACCCATGTTTACTATTCCTCCTCTTTTCTAACAAATTAAAAGCGCAAATCCCAATTTTAAATCTACAATATAAGTAAAATATAGAAATATTTTACTTTAAAGCAGTTAAAAAATTCTCTAGTCGTCTTAGGAGGAGTACGTTCTGTTTCACGTGCGACTTTTCGTCTATCATCAAGACGATCCATTCGTGAGCCATTATGTATCCGATTGGGATGAACTAAAGAAACTGCCGAAATCGCTCCAAGAAGCTATTTCTGATTGTAGATTCGTGCGCTCTACCGTTTCGTTTTTGAGAATCGGTAAGAACGCTACAGGTCAAATATACAAAACTAGGAAAGACGCCACAATAGATTTTTTGTAAAAAATAGGTGAATAGTAGTAAATAGAAATATATTTAAATAGGCTGTACATGGAAATTAATTTTTGGATTCACCCTTTTGAAGAAAATGCTTACATTTTATTAAGTTTTTGTCTCATTTTCGTTTTATTAAAATAAAGTTTTTAATTCACGAGATGAAATGATCTGCTTTTTCGATTGCTCGGAGGAACGATTCCCGATGCAAGCGATGGACATCATCGGCCCACATTTCGATCTTCGCTCCGCGTCGCTTTAATTCAATCGGTAATCCGCGACCAACCCAATCGAGCTGCCGTTGCAAGACATGACGTTTTCGTCCTTCCTGTCGCTCCGCCTCCGTGAACTGACGCAGGTACTGCAAGACATACCCGAATCCGAACTCGATCGGAATCCGCAGTTCCGCTCCTTTATCACGGATTCGGATGATCCCGGCTCCATAATGGATGGCTCGAAACAATTCCTCATTGATGCGCTGATACCATGTTCCTTGAGTCAGACAGTGCGGCTCTAGTGCGCCTTTTTTCCCACTCGGTAAGACTGCGAAATAATCAATGACCATGTATCTGCTCCTTTTTATCAAAAATAGGTGAGTCCGCGAGGGGCTCACCTATCATGACAGGTCAAACGGTTCGATTGTTCGAAACGGATTTGAATCTTTTCCCATCATTCAACATCGAAAAAGCTTTCCGAATACGCTATACTGGATTACGGGAATGGGAGGAATGCTCGTGGCTATCATTATCTTTTGCCTCGTCTGTCTCATTGCGTATCGGATCCGCAAGCTTCCCGAAGCACTACGGACGATTTTACTCATCCTCGGTTTAATCAGTGGATGGTTCGCGCTCTTTGAGATGATCAGCTTCATCGAAGCTAACCCGTACTTGGCTGCAATCCCGATTGGACTGGGACTTGCTTACTGGTACTGGTACCGTAAAAAGAAACAAGCAAACGACAAAACCCCTTCCGACTCGTGAAGTGGGTTTTTCTTATGGTCGAACGAAAAAAAGCGATGTCTCCTCAATTGGGGACATCGCTTTTCGTCTTCAGGACTGAACTTTCCGTTCGATTGCTGCGATTTTCTCTTCAATCTCAAGCAACTTCAGTTCGTGCTCAAGTTCGAGACGACGTTTTTTGCGTTTTAGATGATCGAGTTCTTCTGCGAGTGACTCGTTCGATGCTTCAGGCTTCGGAGGGGCTTGCTCCATCGATTGACGGAGTGGGTCAAACAAGTTTGATTTCGCAAACTGAGCCGCCTCCGGTCCGAACATATCTTGGATGAGTGGGAGAATCTTGTTCATCGCGGTTCCTGGAATCTGCGACTTCTCATCGACGAGACGTTTCAGCGCCAACTCATCGACGAGATACCCTTTTCCGTCCTGTTCGGCATGCAATTCGCCTGTTCGGATCCAGCGACGGACCGTTTCTTCTGAGACACGTAACAATTCACTGATCTGTTTTGTCGTTAACATCGTCATCCCTCTTTCCCTCTAGTAGTACCTTTACTATACACACATGTGTGCGTGTGTGTCAAAGGATACACACATCAAAAAAGAGACCCTCGTATAGAAGGTCTCTAATCGTTATGCTCCCCGACGAACGAGTAACCAAAGGCCGACGATAGCAAGTCCTGCTCCCGTTGCTGCATATGGGAACGGCTTGTCTTCACCTGCTTGTGGTAATGTGCCCGTTGCTGTCGTTGTCGTAGGTTTCGATTGTTTTTCAGCAGATTCGACTGTCTGAACAGATGTTTCTGTTGACGTTGGTGTTGGCGTCGGTTTTGCGACCGGTTCTGCTTTCGCGATTTCCGCGAGCAAGATCGTACCGAGGCTGCCTTCTTCGATCGTCACACCCGCTTCCGGTGATTTTCGCTCGAAGTACTTCAACAATTCATCAATCATCTCTTGTTCTTCCGGCGAGATTGATTCTTCATCGCTCGCCATCAGTTTCATCGCTTTCGCTTGCTGAGCGAATGACTCATAGTCTTCATACATCTCTTCATCCATATCCATCATCAAGTCATCCATGTCAAGGTGATGCATCGCTTTGACCGTGTAGCCCGCTGCGACTTCCGTCTTGATCGTGTACGTTCCCGGATCAAGTTGGAGCATCATCAAGTCATCTTTTGCGATCTTTTCCTGATAGACATCCTTTCCTGTGATCGCATCCGTTACCGTATACGTCGCAGGAACTGTTCCTTCATCAAAATCTGGCTGTTGGTTTCCGTTTGCATCAAAGAAATTGACGACAGCTAACCAATGCTCGAACATACCGTCGAGCTCTTCGTCGCCGTAAATCCCAGCGTCGATCACTTCCGTCTGACCTGCGACGAGACGGACTTTCTTCATCCCAAAGTCTTCATCGACATCGGAGTCGATCGTCCGGTCGTCACCAACGTTTTGCTCGGAATAGAAATAGTACCCCATGTCATATCCGTCGACTTCGACTTCATATGTTCCTGGTTTTAAATCCTTGAAGCTGTATAGACCATTCTTCGTGTATACTTCATCGATGACATCTTCATTCCGGTCCATCAAATAGACGACTACATCATCGAGACGTGTTTCCTTCTCTTGGCGAATGCCGTCTTCGTTCTCATCGAACCAGATCGTTCCTTCGATCGTTGCCGTTGTCGGTGCCTCGACTGGTGTCGGTGTCGCGTCATCACCCGTCTCTGGCTCGTCTGTCGTCGGCTCTTCCTTGACCGGTTCTTCCGTCACAGGCTCTTCCGGCGTCGGTTCTTCTGTCGTCGGTTCATCCGTTGCCGGATCTTCTTTAACCGGTTCTTCTGTTACGGGTGTCTCTGGCGTTGGTTCTTCTGTCGTCGGCTCGTCTGGTGTGACGACTTTACCGAATTCGACGAGAATCGTCCGTTGTCCATCTGCTGAGACGACCTTGACGACAGGTGCCGTCTCTGCCGTGAACGTCACGACCGGTGTCTCTTCGATGTTGACGTCTTCCCCTGTCACGCCGTCTTCAAAGACGAGTGCCGTCTCCGACGTGATATCGACGATACCTGTGCCTTCAAACGTCAACGTATACGGACCCGTGCCCGTTCCTGTGACGTCCCACTCGACGGTTTCTGCGTAGACCGGTAACTTCAAACCGAACGCGACGACGAGTGCCATCAAAAGTAAACTAAGTTTTTTCATGAGTGTATGTATGCTCCTATCGTGATTTAGTATTACCTCCCTAAATAGTAAACAAATCCGCCAAAAATAACCAGAAGAAATCTTGAATTCCTGCTATTTTTTTATAATAAAAAAGCCTTGTCGAAAGACAAGGTCTTAGACGAGCTGACTACACACTTGCGCGCATGCCGTACACGCTTTTGCGCACTCTTGGCAATGATCGTGATCGTGTTTACTACACTCAGCGGCGCATGCTTCACAAATTTCCTGGCATGCTTTAGCGAGGACCGCGACATTCGAGCTGTTTCGAGCGATCGCTTGTAGCAAGAGGCTACAGATATCAGCACAATCCCGGTCGAGTCGAATACAATCCGCCATATGCCCGATATGTTCTTCCTTCAGACAGGCATCAAAACAATGATTACAAGCAAGAATACAATCTGTCAGTCGTTGCTGTACCGTGTGATCCATATTAATTCCTCCTTTTGTATCTATTTTCTGTTCCCTCACGAGCCGAAATCAAACAAAAATAAGACAGCACATGGAGCGAAAAGCTCACTATGCTGTCTTATTTGACGATTTCAAGCGGAATCTCGATCCCACGACCTGCTCCTGCATCAATGATGAGGACCGGAAGACGCTGGTCATCGAAGACTTCTTTTTCGATCGTCGTATTGGACGTATAGGTCCGGATTTCCCCCATCTTCTTTGCTTCGAAGGAGACGAACGGAAACGGAATCGATTGGTTGGCGACTTCGAGCCGGATATCGACCTGTTGGTCATCGAGTCGAATGTCATTCGCTGTCCGGATGACGAGACGCATCCGGTCATTTTCCGTCAGGGTGACCTGTGCGGAAATGTTCTCGGTCTGTCCTGCACGCTTAACTGGATCCACGATGACCGTCGGGGAAGCGGTCTTCGCTTGTTCTGCGCGCTGACAACCAGGAACGACGAGTAAGGAAATCGCGAGGGGGAGAAGCCAGCGTTTCATGTTCGCTTCACTTCATAGCAAACGTCAGTTCAGCGACACAGGCGACTTCCCCATCGACTGTGGCTGTGGCACGACCTTTACCGATCGGTCCGCGGACCTTCGTCAATTCGACTTCGAGGCGGAGCTGATCCCCGGGCACGACTTGACGTTTGAAGCGGCATCCTTCAATTCCTGCGAAGAAAGCGAGCTTCCCTTGGTTCTCTTCCATCTTCAGCACGGCGAAGGCACCAACTTGGGCAAGTGCTTCGACGATCAAGACGCCGGGCATGACATTGTATTCTGGGAAATGACCATTGAAGAATTCTTCGTTCGCCGTGACGTTCTTGATTCCAACGGCACGTTTTCCCTCTTCGACTTCCAAAATGCGGTCAACGAGTAAAAACGGATACCGGTGCGGAATGACTTTCTTGATTTGTTCGATCGTATACATATTCGACAGCTCCCATCACTGATTAAATTAAGATTTCATCCAAAAATCGGTGATGCGGGTCCATGTGTCGAGCTTTAACACATCCATTGCCTCGCCACCACCAAACGTCGCATAACCCACCATTGCGCCGACGATCAGTGCTACGACGATGAGAACGAGAACGATCAGTACACGTACGATGATCGGAACTCGGCGTGTCGAATATGCACGAAGACGTCGCTCTGATTTGTGCTCCGGATTGCCGGTTTCCTGGTTTGAAGCCTGTTGCTTCTTCTTCAGGCGTTCACGCGTTGGCTGATCCGTGCCTGTTTGGTTTTGTACCATCTTGATCACCTTTCATTGATTCAGTCTGAGAACAGTATAGCATATTAGTACCTGGTATTAAATAGTTCCAAATTCGCTACAAAACGTGTTCCGCAACTAGTGTAACACGATGAGACAGGCAATTCCTCTAAAAAATTTTAGTTTGTGTATATAAGGAAGGCGAAAAACAGTTTCCCACGTTCTGCGGTTTTTTTACACTTTTTTAAATCCAAATGAAACTGTCCGGCGTAAGCTTTCCAGAACGACGCAACAACGGTTCTTGGGTGGCACGAAACATCACTTCAACAACTCATTAAAAAAATTAAAACTTTATGCAATCCAAATCACCCGACGTTGCGTAAGCTATTCAGAACAGGCAAGAAACACCTACCAAATAAACCAAAAACTGAGAGGAATGATTTAAGATGAAACACACGAAAAAATTCGCAGCATCAGCAATGGCAGCAGCACTCGTACTACCAGGAACGGCAGCATTCGCTTCCGGTGGCGGAGAAGATATGAAACAAGATGCACCGAAAAACGTCACGGTCAAAACGAAAGCCGCTGACCTTCGTGCTACACTCGATCAATTACTCTCTGAGCACTTCGTCCTCGCAGTCATGGACATGAAGAAACAATATGACGGTTCAAAAGACGCACAGTACTACGAAGCAGCACTCAAACAAAACGCACTCGACATGACTCCAGCAATCGCTTCAGTCTACGGTGACGAAGGCGCGAAACAGTTCGAGAAAATCTTCGTTGATCACAACAAATATACGACAGACCTCGTCAAAGCTGTAAAAGCAGACGACCAAGACGGCATCAACGCTTCGAAGAAAGAAACAGAAGAGTTCGTTCAAGATCTCTCAAGCTTCCTCGATACAGCTACGGAAGGTAAACTCCCGAAAGCAGCAGCTGAAGAAGTCCTCCGTGCTCACGAAGCAGACGTCTACAAAACATTCCAGCAATATGCAGCTGGTGACTACGAAGGATCGTACAACACGTTCCGTGAAGGTTACAGCCGCATGTACGATATCTCAAAAGCACTTTCTGTTGCAATCACAACACAGATGCCTGAGAAATTCGACAACACGAAAGCTGACTCAAAAGCAGCAGATCTTCGTTCGACACTCAACAGCCTTGCAGCTGAACACGTTGCTCTTGCAAACCTCAGCATGACAGCTGGCGTCGACCAAGCGAAAGACTACGATGCAGCAAACTGGGCTGAAGACATGCACACAGCTGACTTCAAAGCAGCCATCAAATCGATCTACGGTCAAGCCGGTGCAGATCAGTTCGAGCAAGTTTGGACGAAAAACCACATCGAAGCACAAGCGAACCTCGTCACAGCAGCAGTCAATGATGATAAGAAATTGATGGGTGACGCACAAGACATGCTCAAAATGTTCTCGAACGACTTCGGTGCATTCCTTGGTGCAGCGACAGAAGAAAACCTTCCAACAAAAGCAGCACAAGAAGCGGTATCAGGTCACGAGACTTACGTCCAAGATACGTTCATGCAGTATGTTGAAGGCGACTACAAAGGTTCTGTCGACACATTCCGTGAGTCTTACGCTTACATGTACGGCGTAGGAGCTAACCTCGGTGATGCAATCGTTAAACAATCACCAGAGAAGTTCATGGATGGTACTCCAGGATCAATGCCTAACACAGGTAACGGTGGAATGAGCGACAACAACTCAGCTGCAACAACTGGTGCGATCGCAGTATTCGGTCTTGCACTCGGAGCAGTCGGTCTTGTCCTCGCACGTAAACGTCAAAACGCCTAAGAAATTGGGTATAATCAATAACAGGATAGCGACATGCTATCCTGTTATTTTTGTACATAGAGGGAATCCCTTCTCTCGGAAAGGAGATACGCGTTTATGAAACGTTGGTTATTACCGGCGAGCATCATCTTAATGGTCGCATCGGTCGGAACACTGCTGTTCCTCTTGTTCGGTCAAACAAAACCGGATACATCAAACATCACGCAAGGTGATCCAAAAACAGAATCCGCGGCCTCTTCCGAGACGAAGGAAGAAGATCCGCTCAAGCCGTCTGAAATCTTCAAGAAGGAGTTCAAGGACCTCTCGGCAACGGAGGTCGAGCTTCCGAAACAACTCTTCATCCCGAAGCACGATATCAAGACGAAAGTCGAACAGGTCGGGCTCGATAAGGATGGTGCGATGGCGACACCTAAAAACGAACAACAAGCTGGCTGGTACAAGTTTGGTCCGCGTCCGGGTGACGTCGGCAATGCCGTCATCGACGGTCACACCGATACGAAGACTGGGCCAGCAATCTTCTATAAGTTGCATGAGCTGAAGAAAGGTGACCCGGTCGAAATCACCGATGCGTCCGGACGGAAGCTCGTCTTCCGCGTCAAAGAGCTCGTCCAGTACGATCACTTAAAAGCACCACTAAAGAAAATCTTTGGTCCAGCCGATACTCGGAACCTGAACTTGATCACCTGTATCGGAACGTATGATCAGAACCAAGGCACGTACGACGATCGTCTCGTCGTCTTCACGGAACTTGATGAAAAAGCATCAGATCCAGTCAAGACACCACCAAAACCGGCGACGAACATTCGCGTCAGTGGTGGATTCATCAACTGGTATGCGTCAACCGATGAAGACGTCGTCAAATACAACGTCTATCAAGAGCAGGATGGAAAACGCAAAAAACTCGGTACGACAGAATCGATCGAGCGTAAAGCGTTCCCACTCCCAGAAGATGCAACAGGTCGTTTCGTTGTCACAGCGGTCAGTAAAGCCGGAATCGAATCAGAAGACGCGTTCAGCGCCGTCCAGAAATGACAAAATGGGATGTCTCCAACTTGGAGGCATCCCGTTCTTTATTTTGCTGCTGGTAATGCAATCCGGAGTTGCTTCTTACCGGACATCGTCTCATAGAACAGGCTAAGTCGCCCTTCCGTCACACGGAGTTGCTCCGACGGAATAAAGACGATCCCGATCCGGCTCTCATCCGGTTTGTATTTACCGTTCAAGGCATTAAATTGATCCGCAATCGTCACAATCTCGTCCTCTGTCTCATACTCCCCGATCTTTGGTAAGATTTCAATCTCGTCCGCTGACTGATTCGTCACTTTGACCGTGATCGCAAGCAACCGTCCCTGCTCCCCCATCACTTGGAGGAGCTTTTGTTTTTCGACCTTCATTTGAACGAGCGGTGTTTGTCGCGTTTTTTCCGTCGTATCGACGTCCAGCGTCTTCAGCTTCAATCCTGCCATCTCATAGACGACACCGAGTCGATCTTCGCGATCGAACTGCTTCAGCTGTGCTTCATCCAGTCGAATTGACGTCCGTGGTTTCGTTTCTTTTACCGGCTCCTCTGCTTGAAACCAACCGAAGAGTGGGACCATGAATTTCGTTACGATGATGAGGACGAGCAAGCCCGACATCACATAAAACAATACTGTCTTCACACGTCGCCTCTTTTCTAAGCCTCGATCCGTTCCTTCATCCATCCCCGGTCGAGTCCATGTATACCGGGACGCCCATGTGTCGCAAGGTACTGGCAATACTGGACCGCGAGATACTCTGCCTGAAACTCGACATAGCGCGTACCAGGCAAGCTGTTGACCTCATAGAGATAGATACGTCCATCCTCACCAATCCCGACATCGATTCCGAGCGCATCGAGCGGGTAGGCATAAAACGATTCGAAATAAGCCGGGAACCGTCGCGCAAAATCGACGATCCGTCGCGAAATCGCTTCATGTTGATCCGGATAGTTCTGCTTCATGAAGATGTCCATCCGCGTCGTCGAGAACGCTCCGTGACTGAGATGGCTGACCGATTCTTGGTGATTGTTGCTGACGAACGGAAAATATTTGACGAGTTTCCATTGCCCGTTCGCTCCCTTCGCGACATGGATCCGCATGCAATACGAATGCCCATGGATCGTTTGCGAGGCGATGAACGGCTGGACGATCATCGGATTCCGTTTCGTCTCTTCTTCGATGCGGCTGATCAATTCCCCTGTCGAACAGACGGTCGACTCGAGTAGATGGCTGAATCGATACTGATCTCCCTCCTGCTCGATCGTATAAATCCGTTGCCCTTGTTTCCCGTTCGCCGGCTTGAAGACGATTTTTCCGTACTTCTCAATCAGCGGGAAAATCGTCTTTCCTTTCTTTACCCGGTGCATCGGAATCAAGACGTCCTGAAACGATCCTTCTTGCGCCAGTTGACGTAAGACGACATTTTTATTCCCAATCCGGTGCGTCGTAAAGGGAATCTCGGCTGCAAGACGATTAAATAATTCCTTGTCTGCATCACTGAGTGGCAAATGATTGTAGATGACGTCCGGAAACTCATACATACTTGGATGCCAGGCATCTTCATCGAAGAAGAGTCCGCGGATCGTCCGGTTTTTGAAATCAACATCGCGCGGACGGAAAAAGAAGATGTCAACGCCCATCGAAGCACCGATGACGCAGGCAATCTTATCGCGAAACTGCGGATTCTCGTTCAGGCGTAAAATTCCGATTCGTGTCATGACGCATCCTCCTCGACCGGTTCAAAATAGATCAAATAACGTTCCGTACTGTCCGTGACGTTATAAAACGGATAACAGGTCGAAACGACGAGTGACTCCTGCTTCGTTGACTCAAGGACCCGCGTGTCTTTGTAATCGACAATCTCGCTCGATTGCATGACGTAGCGATAGGATCCGTTCGCGAGATAGAGGACGACCTCGTCGCCCTTCTTCAACTTACTGATTTTCGAGAATGTCGTATCGTTATGCCCGGCGAGGAAAATCCGGTCGCCTTGCCCTGGAAAGGCCGTCTCCGGATGATGGCCGACACCTTTTGCGAGTGTCGCATCATCGACGCCTTCAAGCACCGGTAACTCCATCTCAAGTGACGGCACTTTTAAATAACCGACCGTCTCACCGGTTTGAAAGAGGACATCCTTCGTCTTCTCCTTCGCTTGTTTGCTCGTTGCTGCTGATTTTGATGTGGTCGATGACTTTCCTTCCGCCCGGACGACATCTTTTGCTTTTGCCAGTTCCGTCGTCAAGGTTTGCTGGACCGTCAGTTTCTGATACCCGACGTATCCAAGTAAGGCAAGTCCGATGACAAGTAACAGCGTTGATACGCGTCGCATCATGACGGCACCTCCTTCAGCATTCGTGTCCATGCCCGGCAATACCCAGACAAATTATGCTCGACGTCATCGATTCGGACTCGCATCGAGTGGTGCCGAATATAAAAACTTCCGAGAATCCGACCGGGTTTCTTCATATACATCGCGACTTCTGGATAGAAGAAGCCGTTTCGCTGATAAATCATCCGTCGTTCAATCGTCTGGTCGAGCCAGTCGAGCGGAAAATCAGCTAACAAGTCGGCTCGTCCCAGCGCTTCGATCCGGTCAATCATCTCGCGTGCCGCAAGCATCAGTTCAAGGAACGTCGGGTACGTCGTTTCCCGATGATAAATGAAGTCGAGTTTCGGGGAGACGTTCTGGAGACCGAACTGGAAATAACGCGCTTCCGGCAACCATTTCGTTAACTCGTTCGCACTATAGCTCAACCAATGATCGTGGAATTTCCAGTACGATTTAGCGATGAAATGATCAAATGATTGGACGACACTATCGAGCCAACGGGGATCGGGATCGAGTGCGTACAACCGCATCAAGGCGTATGTCGCTTCTCCTTCGTAGTAGATGATCCGGAAGGCTTCCTTTAACGCAAACGACGGATACTCGAGCACATGCAGGTATTGCGCCGATGGTTGTTGCAGTGAAAGAATGCCTGTTGCGAGTCGTTGACTGAGTCGTAACTCATCCGTCGTCTGAAACGTCTGCATGTATTCCGTCAATGCTAAGATTGCTGCAGCATTCGCACCGAGTTTGATTTCGTTCGATTCGCGATCAAGCACGAAGGAACGCTCCCCTTCATGTACGATCAATTCCTCGATCAAATAGCGTTTTGCTCGATCGATTGCTTGGCGTAATCGTTCGCTTGGTGTCAGTCGATAGGCTTCAATCATTGAATAGAGTGTACTTGCATGACGTAAGCTGTTGTAGAACTTGATCGGTTTATCAAAGCATGGGAAGTAACCATATTGGAAGCGACCATTCGTCCGGACTTGGCGAGCAAGATACTCACTCGACTGGGCGACGATCGTCTTGATTTCAGAAGGAAGTGGGCTTGTCGTCTCACGGATTTTTTCGACATCACGTATGACTTCAAGTACATATGGTGTTTCGTCTGCGAAGACACCGAGTGTATCAAAGAGGAGGCATGGACTTGTCGGATGAAAGTCCATCCGCTCCGTCCGCCCTTGTTGGTGCGCATAATTGCTCAAGTTCGTTAGATTGATGTGTAGTTCTTGATGCGTCGGATCTTGTGTCAAAACGGCATTACCATTCAATTCTTCTTCTAGATAGGCACATTGCATCTTTCGATCGAATGCGATTCCGTGTCGGAAGTAATTTTTCCGTGTGTCTTTCACCCGCTCGTTTAAAGTCTCAAACGAAAGTGCCTCAAAGTTTCGGGCGATGTCGAGTTTTAACCACTCCATCTCCGGTTGTTTACGGAGCCAATTGCGTGCTTGATCTTTTACGGATTGTAGTCCTTTGCCTTGGAATCGAACGACACGGGCCCGCTCCGATGCTTGTCCGAGTGAGACGAATAACATCATCTGACGATTCCAGTAATAGATATCATCGGTCTTCATGTGTTGTTCCAGTACATCGATGGCAGTGGTGAATCGGTTGAGCAGATCCATGTTCAGCTTCACTCCTATTCTAAAAGGATGAATCGCAGTGAGGCACAGATGGCCCCACTACGATTAACTACAGCATGACTTACTCTTGTGGACGGCGGCGGAATAGTTTCGTGAACAATCCGGCAGCTGTCGCAAGCATTCCCATGAGGGTGATCAAGAACAGATTTTCCGAAGTATTCGGTAACGTACCACCAACGATTCGTTTAACTGGTTGAGTGATCGGTTTTGAAACGAGTGGTGATTTCGCGGTTGATGCTTTAACCGAAGTGTTTGGTAACGTCGGTTTAACGCTCGAACTACTTAGAGAGCCTGATGAAGGTGTAGGCTTGATGTTTGATCCTGAACTCACTATTGGAGATGGGGTGATGACTGGTCCATTACTCGGCGGTGTCATAGGTGGTGTCACGGCTGGAATCGTTATGACGATATTATCATTGTCAGTATTAGTGTTTTGATTCGAAACATTGTTGGAATCGTCTCCACTATTTTCGTTGTTACCATTATCTCCACCATTAGTATTGTCAGTATTGTCGTCATTTCCACCATTAGCATTATCCTTGTCTCCATTGTTATCGTTATCCGCATCGGCGTCGTTATCCGCATCGGCGTCGGCATCCGCATCGGCATCCGCGTCAGCATCGGCGTCGGCATCGGCGTCAGCGTCAGCGTCCGCATCCGCATCCGCATCAGCATCGGCGTCCGCATCCGCGTCAGCATCTGCATCCGCATCAGCGTCCGCATCCGCATCCGCATCGGCATCAGCATCCGCGTCGGCATCCGCATCGGCATCTGCGTCAGCATCGGCGTCAGCATCAGCATCAGCATCAGCGTCAGCATCCGCATCAGCATCAGCGTCGGCATCCGCATCCGCATCAGCATCCGCATCGGCGTCAGCATCAGCATCAGCGTCAGCATCCGCATCAGCGTCAGCATCAGCGTCGGCATCCGCATCCGCATCCGCATCCGCATCAGCATCCGCATCGGCATCCGCATCCGCGTCAGCATCAGCATCGGCGTCAGCGTCGGCATCCGCATCCGCATCCGCATCGGCATCTGCGTCGGCGTCAGCATCAGCATCTGCATCTGCATCAGCATCTGCGTCAGCGTCAGCGTCGGCATCGGCATCCGCATCGGCATCTGCGTCAGCATCGGCATCTGCGTCAGCATCCGCATCAGCGTCAGCATCCGCATCGGCGTCAGCGTCAGCATCGGCGTCAGCATCGGCGTCAGCATCCGCATCCGCATCCGCATCGGCGTCAGCATCGGCGTCCGCATCCGCATCGGCGTCAGCATCCGCATCGGCGTCAGCATCCGCATCGGCGTCAGCATCCGCATCGGCGTCAGCATCCGCATCCGCATCAGCGTCGGCGTCAGCATCCGCATCCGCATCGGCATCCGCATCGGCGTCCGCATCCGCATCCGCATCGGCGTCAGCATCGGCATCCGCGTCAGCATCCGCATCCGCGTCAGCATCCGCATCCGCATCGGCGTCAGCGTCGGCATCGGCATCGGCGTCCGCATCCGCATCGGCATCAGCGTCAGCGTCTCCATCTGCCTCTTCATCAAAAACGATCGTATCTTGACCATCTAGATCAGCCAGAAGTTGTACATCAATTGCTGACGTATTAACGACAGATCCTGTAACAACAACTTCGTCTTGAGCAACTCCAGCCGGTTTATCTACGGTGACATTGGCACTAACAGAAGTTGGTCCAAGTACTTGTACACCTGCGAGTTCATTCGACAAGTTCACTGTATCGTTCGTTACTGCCGTTAAAAGACTGTTCACACCTGGCAGTAAATTTTTGACTGGGTTTAAAACAGGATCAATTAAATTTCCTGCTATTCCGGATAATTTTAAATTCGTAATGGCATTGACCAAATCGGTCAAGGCTTCTTGAACAACTTGTTTCGTTACCGTGTCAAGATGCTGTCCTAAACCATCACTAAAATCGATGATGATTGAACCATCCGGATTAATCGTGACTGGAGCAGAGCCTTCATAATCTAGAAGGTCTGAAAGTGCGGTATCTAAATTTTGTAGATTACCCAGGGCATCCGTTAATTCTTCGAGCCCATCCACTCTCAACAAACTACCTACGACTGGAGTACGTTGTAATCGATCGATACCCGCTAATAGGTCAGTCACAGTATCTGCTACTGTTCCCGTCAACGGATCGAGCTGTCCCTTAAGCGTCGGTAAATCTTCAAGTGTGATGGGTAATAATTCAACACTGACCGACGCATTACCATTCGCCTGCATTTTTCCCGCTAAATCTGGAATGTTGAAGACAGCCACCCGGTCCGGGTTCAATACTTCCGCATCGGCTAATCCGATTCCGGTTAAATTAAGGGCTAAATCATAGTTATCCGGTTGTTCCGTCAGATTTGCATTGACCGCGACATCCGTCAATAGTTGAACTTCAGCTAAGCTGACTCGATTCGGTCCTTGGACAAGCGAGTTTCGAACCGAGTTCGCGAATTGACTTTGTTGCGTCTGAAACTTCTTTTCAGAATTCTCAGCTGCTTCGGTTTTCGTATAAGTGAATGAGATCGGAGAGAGGGCGAGAGAGGACGCTGCCAGCAGTTTCACTAGTCTTCGTGTGTGGTTTCTATGGTGTCGATTCATCTTCTTT
Organism: Exiguobacterium sp. s191; assembly: GCF_018618955.1. Classification (NCBI taxonomy): domain Bacteria; kingdom Bacillati; phylum Bacillota; class Bacilli; order Caryophanales; genus Exiguobacterium; species Exiguobacterium sp. s191. The sequence goes on from NZ_JACSNC010000001.1 coordinate 2,091,043, forward strand.
CGAAAATCAGGTGCTTTTTTTCTCATTTCAACACTCCTTTTCTACGGAAAAAATAATCGTACACCTATTATTATGCATGCAATTACCATAAAAATATACAATTTTTTACAAAAGTAATGGTTGAATAGTTATTATTAACCAGTATTTTAGATATTAATTTACCATAAAAATATAAATAATATATATTATCAATAATCAATCACTAAAATATATTGTAATTTTATTTCATACTAGTTCTATCCATTTTGTGTAAAAATGGCTTATTTCAATTTTATATGACCATAGTTTTAAAAAACGCAAAAAGACCTACGAGCGTCTGCTCGTAGGTCTAGAAACCTGCTTTTTAGTATCGAATGTGTTGCTTACTCCAACGGATCGATTCCTTGAACTGTCGGACGAGATCTTCAGCGGGTGCCGTTAAATAATAGGCAAGTCCGTGCACTTTCTCGGACATCTGCTGGACAACGAGTCCATCTTCGATCAATTCCTGTAATTGCTCGAGGATCTGACCGTGCGACTGATCGATTCGTTGCTCGAGCTCCCCGATCGTCAACGCACCATCACGCAAGAGATAAATGATGCTCGACTTCAAACTGTTCTCGAAGTTGTGTTGAAATTTCTGCAACGCCAGTAAATCGGCTTGTTCTTCGGTATGACGTGAATCCATCTGATTCCTGCCCCCTTTTTCTTAGCTACCTCTTCAGTATGACGTACTTTTACGTGAATTTCAAAACTCAATCGCGCTCCGTGATGATCGTATCAAACGTCTTCTCTTCCTCTGTGATGACCATCTTCTTCTGCGACCGGAGATGATAGAGACGACGAATGTTCAGGATGACGACCTTCATGACAGCGTAGAACGGAACACCAAGCAAGACGCCGAAGAAACCGGCGATGTTACCAGCGACGAGCAAGACGATGATGATCGTTAGCGGATGAACGTCAAGCGTCTTCCCTTGCACGAGTGGTGACATGATGTGCGAATCGATTTGCTGCGCGACCGTCATGACGATGATCGCATAAATCGCAAGAATCGGATCCTGAATGAACCCGACGATCAAGGCCGGAATGACACCGAGGACAGGACCGAGGAACGGAATGATGTTCGTTAGTGTCGCAAACAAAGCGAGCAATAACGCATAATCGATCCCGATAATCAGATACCCGATATAGGCGATGATCCCGACACCAATGCTGACGATGACTTGCCCGCGGATATAGCTCATGATCGTCAAATGGACGTCACCAAGGATTTTTTTCGTTTCCTTATGATACTCATACGGCATCAGCTTGACGAGATTGCCTTTCAGCTTATCGCCGTCAAGCAACATGTAGATCAACATGATCGGAATGATGACGATCGTCACGACCGTCGTCGTCAGGACACTGACGAATCCACCGACACCTGTGCCGATGTTCTTGAGGAAAGTCGACGCATATTCTGAGATGTTGCCCGAGAACTTATTGAACAAGTTGTCTGGTCCTGACAGGAAGCGTGAAAAGGCTGCGCTGTTCTCGAGTTGATCCCGGACATCAATCAATTGCCGCTGGAACTGTGTCGCAAGTGTCGGAATCGAATTAACGAACTGCGTGATTTGCTCCGACAGCATCGGACCAAAGATGAAGCCGAGTGTCGTCAATATCCCGATCAAACCCACGAGGACGATCAAGACAGCAGGTCGCCGTTTCATCTTCTTCTCAAGTAACTCGACGATCGGTAGCAGGACATAATAGAGAATCCCGGCGATCGCGAGGGGTGGTACGACCATCTGAAGCAGAATCGCGACCGGTCGGAACAGGAACGTGACATGATCACCAATCCAGACAATGATCAGTAACGTCATGACCCACCAGGCGAATCGGTACCATTTGTTTTCAAACATTTTTTGCATCTAACCACTTCCCCACTTAAAAAATGAAGTTCAATATCCTCTTTAGTTTTCCTTAAAACGATACTTCTTAATCCTTATTCTTAGAAAATATATAGTTCGTTATCGTTTAACACATATATGATATATTTGTTTTAGTCAATTTTGCAGATTCAGATTTGCCGAGACCTTCAAATCTACGTAAGATAAGTGTATTCGGCATTTAAGCAATCTTTTTGATACATGTAAAAATAGAATACGGAGGATACCCCAGTGAAATGGATCAATCATACCATCGGTCGCCAATTGATGTTCGCCTTCTATATGGTGTTCGTCGCTCTCAGCATCACGTCCGGAATCGTTTACTTCTATACGGAACAGAAAATCGATCAGGCGAATGCGACATTCGATGATTTACGTGAACGGCGGACGAATGCGAATGCGCTCGCAAGCGAGTGGACCGTCGCGCAAAGTAACGTGAAATCTTACTTATTGACCGGCTCACAGGAAACACTTGATGCCGTCAAGACAAACCAACAGGAGATCAACCGTTTGACGACATGGTTTGAGAAATATGCGGTATATGAGCAAGGTCAAGAATACGCAATCGCGACACGTCAAATGTATGACGATTATTTCGGAACGTCGCTTCCACTCCTCAACGAATACGTCGAAGGAAAAAAAGACGGAAAGATCAACGAAGATTTTGTTGATCCGAATACACTAGCAGCCCTGTCGAACGGGAAAGATTTGTTCACTGAAAACGGTACGTTACGTGGATCGGTCAGTTTATCAGACGCTGATGTCGACATGACACGGATTGATACGTTACTTGCTGATTATCTGACGCTGATCCAAGGGAAAGAAGTCGATGCGAAGAACGATCTCCTTGGCGAAATGCGTGTCGCCCAGTTCATCTGGCTCTCGAATCTCGTCGTCTTGATTCTTGTTCTCCTATCGCTAGTACGTCCATTCATCAGTCGCATTACAAAACAAGTCAATGCCTTGTCTCGTGATAGCGCCTTACTTGCGACGGGAGAAGACATTCAAGCGATCCCCTTGCCTAAACGGAAGGACGAGTTGCATACACTGACGACATCGTTCAATCAGATGGCGGCATCGATTGCCGATAACAAGGTCCATATGTTGGCGAAGAACGAAGAACTCCAAGCACAACAAGAAGAACTCGTCGCCCAGCAAGAAGAATTGCAAGCGCAGCAGGAGGAACTCGAAGAAGCACTTGATATCACGCTTCGCAGTGAACAACACCTGAAGTATCGCAACGAATTGACGGAGACGCTCGCTTCTCGTGAGACGTTGACAGCTTATCCGGAAATCATCGAAAAGCTCGTCTCGATCACGCATTCCGAGATTGGCGCCCTGTTGTTCCTCGATCAACAAGAAGTCCGCTCGACGATCGATTACGGGATGACGGAAGAGATGGTCGGTCGTCTTGTCTCTGACGATCAGTCACTCTTGCACCGGGCGCGTCTCTTAAAGCGTCCTGTTCATTCATCGAAACAGGTCGCACACGAGAGCCCGCTGCCGTATCCGTACTATATGTATGAGGTCGCGGTACCGGTCATGGATCCGTCAAAAGAGCATATGATCGCCTGTATCTATCTCGTTCGTTATCGTGATGCCTTCACGACGGAGCAAATGAGCGACATCCTGTCGTTCTCGCATCAGTTGTCTCTCTCGCTTCTACGGATGGGCATCTATGAAGAAATGATTCGTGAGAAAAACAAGACGACGCAACTATTGAACTCGATTCGGGAAGCTGTCGTCTACATCGAACATGAGACAGATGCGTTACTCGTCAACGAACCGCTGATGACGTTGTTCCCGGAAGTCCCGACTCAGTTTGAGGATGAAGATCGCTCTGCCTTCGAGCAAGCGATGCAGGCATTAGCTGACATCATTGATGAACCGGCAGCATTCGAACGCTACATCGAACAAATCGTCGAACTCGATTTACCGAAAGATAGCTTGATTGTCTCGATTCGAAAGTATAGTACCTATATCCAGATTTACGCTGAGAAGATTGAAGTCGACGGCACATGGGTCGGTACGATGCTTGTCCTTCGTGACGTGACGAAAGAAACGGAAGCCGAGCGGATGAAGGAAGAGTTCGTCTCGACCGTCTCGCATGAGTTACGGACACCGCTCTCTTCGATCTATGGCTTCACCGAGCTGATGCTTAATAAACGGTTCGAGGAAGAACGGCAACGGAAATATCTCCAGACGATCCACTCCGAGACCGGTCGCCTGACGACGCTCGTCAATGATTTCCTCGATGTTCAACGGATGGAGTCGAGTGAACATCGGTATGAGATGACGACGTTCGATGTTGTCGAACTCGCCCAGGACTTGATTGAGTTCTATGATGTCTCACACGAGACACACACGATTGATTTCGAGGCGCGTGGACCGATCATGATCGACGGCGACGCAGAAAAGATGAAGCAATTACTGAACAACCTGCTCAGCAATGCCGTCAAGTACTCACCGAGCGGTGGGACAGTCTTGATACGGATTACAAATGAACTTGGTTTCGCCCAAATCCGGATTCAGGATGAAGGCATCGGGATTCCACAAGACGCGCTTCCGAAGTTGTTCGATAAGTTCTACCGTGTCGATAACTCCGAGACACGGAAAATCGGTGGGACCGGTCTTGGTCTATCGATCTGTAAGGAGATCGTTAAACACCACAGCGGAACGATTGATGTCGAATCCGTCGTCGGTGTTGGATCAACCTTTACGATCCGTTTCCCGATTGCTGTCATCTCGACCATTCTCACGTATGAAGATTAATCACCTGACCGTTCACATCATGTGGACGGTCTTTTTTGTCGTTAGATTCGACGACGTGCGGGGTATAGTCAAAAGCGTATTAGGATAAGGAGGAATCGACATGCAACTTGGATGGATTGGTTTAGGACATATGGGGGTACCGATGGCAACACGTCTACTTGACGGTGGGCATGGCTTGACCGTCTACAACCGGACGTATGAAAAGACAGCTCCACTGACTGAACGAGGAGCAACAGCTGTCAAAGAAGCACAGGACGTCGTGCGTCAAAGCGATATCGTCTTCGTCATGCTCGCGGACGGACCAGCTGTCGCGTCCGTTCTCGAGAGTGTAACAGACAACCTCACAGGTAAGACGATCGTCAACTTGAGTACAATCTCACCGGAAGAGACAAAGAAGATGGCACGGCTCGTCGAAGAGCGTGATGGCATCTATCTCGAATCGCCTGTCTCGGGCTCCGTTCCCGTTGCAGAAAGCGGACAGCTCGTCTTGCTTGCTGGCGGTGACGCAGACGTCGTCACGGCTTGTCAGCCCTATCTTGACCTACTCGGCAAAGAAACGATTCATTTCGGATCACATGGCTCAGGCAGTGCAGCGAAGCTCGCCATTAATTTATTGCTTGCTGTCGTCGGGCAAGGGGTCGCGGAGACATTGTTGCTTGGAGAAGGTGCGGGGCTCGAGAAAGAGAAGCTGATTCAGATGATTAGTGCTTCCGGGATGAACACCCCGCTATTCACCGGCAAACGCGACATGTACCGGAAGAATGACTTCCCGTCTGCATTCCCGCTCCGTCTGATGGCAAAGGATTTAGGGCTGATCACGGCTGAAGCAAAACGCCAACAAATCAAGCTGCCACTCGCACAAGCGACGGACGCTAGCTACGCTGAAGCAAAACCGACTTATGATGATGCGGACATGGCAGCGATCTATCTCGCGTTACAAGAAAAATAATGAAAAGGGTGATACCTCTCGATATGAGAAGCATCACCCTTTTGCTGTGAGATTATTTAAGAGCCGTGACGATCCCCATCATCTGATCACTTGTCATCAATGCTTTCGAGTTGAACTGATACGCCCGCTGCAGCTGCGTCAAGTTCGTCATCTCAAGCGCCATATCGACGTTTGATGTCTCAAGCCGACCGACCGTCAACGGATTGCCCGCTGCATTCTGATATTGTCCGGTCGCCGTGAACAAACCACCGCCGACTTCCGTCAATTCACCGTAGTTCGGGATGTCCGCAACACCCACTCGAGCGAGGACACGCCGATCCCCGTTTATGATCCCCGTGATGTTGCCGTCCTTGTTCAGTTCAATCTCTGTCGCGTTCGCCGGCAAAACGATCGGATCATTCGCTTGGTTGATGACAGAACGTCCGGCATCATCTGTCAGCAGGACTTGTCCGTTTGCTTGCGGTGACAACTGGAAGTTTCCGTCACGCGTGAACTTCGTTACGCCATCCGTATCGATGACACCGAAGAAATGGTGTGGATTCCCAAGTGCTGCGTCGAGTTTTCGGTCTGTCGTCCGGAACGTTCCGACGCCAAAGCGCGTCGCTTCGTTTGCGACGTAACCTCCGACACCGAGTCGAAGTCCTTCTGGTGTCGTCAACGGACCTGGCGTAAAACCTGTCGCTTGATTGTTGATGTTACGGACGAGCAGTTCATTGAACTGGGCATCCCGACGTTTATAGCCGTTCGTATCGACGTTAGCCAGGTTTTGACCAGTCGTGTCGAGCTGTTTTTGCAACTGTCCCATCGTACTTGCGGATGTATAGATTGATTGCATCGTATCCTCCTATTAGCGAACGCGTCCGATTTCGGAAACAGCCTTCTCCGCTGTCCGGTCGTACGCTTGAATGACTTTTTGATTGGCTTCGAACTGGCGTAGACCGGCATTCATCTCCGCCATCGTCTGTTCGACCTCGACGTTCCCAAGTTCGAGTACACCTTGATCGACCCGGACGTTTCCAGCGTTTAACGGATTAGCTGATCGGAACAAGCCGTTGCCTGTCCGCTCAAGCGTCTCTGGTTGATCGGTTACGACGAGACCGAGGTTACCGATTGCCTGACCGTTTCCGTCCGTGACGGCACCGTTCGCGTCAACGAGGAAATCTTCATTGACGACGTCGAGTGGTTGACCGTTCGTATCGAGGACAAGATCATTCTCCGTCGTCCGGAGTAACCCGTCTTGTCCGACGGCGAACTGTCCGTTCGTCGTGTAAAGTGTCTCTTCCTCTCCCGTCAACGGATCCTGATGGCGAATCGTAAAGAGCGGTGCCCCTTCAAGCGAACTGATTTGCAAGTCCGTCGCATTGCCCGTCTCCGTGATTGAACCTTGCGTGAAGTTTGGTGTCGCTGCCTGCATAAAGACACCGGTCGCAAGCTTTCCGACCGTCGCGACTCCCCGCACACCTGTCCGTTCATTGTTTGCTGTCTGCTGAATCAGCATCTCCGGAAACGTCCGGAGTGACGCTTGATCAGCGCGGAAGCCCGGCGTCCGCGCATTCGCCAAGTTATTACTGAGCATTTCCTGTTGGCGTTGTAATGCCTGCATCGCATTCGACGCCGTATACATTCCTCGTAGCATGCGTTCATCTCCTCATTGACTTCATGTTCAATTCTTTCCTCTCAGTATATCGGTCGCTTCTTCATCAATTATGAGCTTTTTTGAACAAAAAGGTAATGTTCGGAAGAGATGAATCAAAAGACCTATTATAATCACGTTTGCCTTTTTTTAAATAGATTACATATTCAAAATTGACAAATATTGTTATGCTATAAACAACAAAAACATGATCCTCGAGGTGAAACCTATGAGCTTCTTTAAAAAACGTGCCACTGAACGAACTGTGCCTGGGTCTTTGGATTTATACACACTGTCCGACGTCACTTATTTTTTGGAAAATCATCCGGATGCCGTCTATACGATGGATACAAAAGGTCACTTCATTTCCTTCAACAATAAATTTCCGCTTATGCTCGGTTATGACCGGGATAGTCTTAAGCAACTCCATTTCGAAACGTTTTTAAAGCCCAATGATGTAGAGGAAGTCAAACAGTTCAAGAAACGCGTCTATTCGGGCGAAACCGTCCACTTCACGACGACAGTTCGTCATAAAGACGGACACTGGTTGACGTTGAACGTCACGAACATCCCGATTTACGACCAACGTGTCATCATCGGTCTTTATGGGATTGCCCGTGATGTATCACAGCAACAGGAACTCCGAACCGATTACCAGCGCTTATTGATGAAAGATCGATTGACGAACGCGATCGAAGGGGTCAGTTTCGTTGAATACTTCCCAACGTCGAAAGAAATCGTCGCATCTCCCTCTCTCGCTACACTATTACAACTTTCTAAGAATCACTTAGCGAAGATGGATACCTATGACTTTCTTGAAGAGCTCCATCCAGAAGATCGAACGATTTTCCGCGAACAAAGTCTCGCACTGCATATGGGGCAAATTCCAATCTTCTCGATGCAGTTACGGATGGGGCGCAGAGGTCAATTCCAAAAGATCGTCCACTGTGAAGGTGTCGTTCAGACGGATACGATTCCGAGTTCACTCCTCTTCATTCTTAAGGATGCGACACCGCTCATCCAGCTCGAGCAAGAACGGGATCTTGCGATTGCCTCCCTTAAAAAGTTCTTCACGTCGCTGCATACGACCGCTTACGAGCATCGTTATAAAGACAATACCGTGATGTTTCATGCTGCCGGATTCCTTGAACCGTATACCGATTATCTCCGGCGAATCGAACAGGATCATCAACTGTGGACGAAACTCGTCTCATCAGAAGATCTCATTCTCATGAAAGAGGCATATCCGAAAATTCGTCAAGGGGAAGTCGTTCGACTCGTCTATCGTTTAAACTATCCCGACCGCCAATTCTGGGTCGAAGAGACGTGTATCCCGATCATCGATGCACATGGTGAAGTTCTCGGTCACTATGGTGTCTCGACCGATATCACGCGTCTAAAGGAACAACAGCATGAGATTTGGCACTTGTCGATGCATGACCCGATCACCGATTTACCCAATCATGCCTTTACGTTAGAACAGGTTCGGGAATTATTGAAGCATCGTTCCCCCTTCACTTTATTAACGGTCACGTTTAATCAACACAGCCGTCTCGCTGAGCGATTCGGTCACGAAATCGGGGAAGAATGGATCCGTCAGACGAGTGCAGCCGTGAAAAAGCTTATCAAAAAAGAAGTATTTATTGGTCATCTATTCGGTGATAAATTTCTTATCATCTTAAAAGGTAAGATTGACGAAACACGGGCAATCGGACTTGCTAATCAATTGCTCGAGCTGACCCATCACCGGTTCGACGTCTTGTCCTATGAACTGTTTTCGAAGGTCTTCATCGGCATCACCTATTCCGTCCATCACGATCATACGGCAGAAGAGTTGATTAAACAGACATACACGGCACTCCGCCGTGCCAAGTCGATCTCTAAGAGTAACTTCCAGTTCTATTCATCGAAACTCGACATCACGATGTACCGTCGCTATCAACTCGAACGCGATTTACGCCATGTCATCAAAAAAAATCAACTCTTCCTTGAGTACCAACCGAAAGTCGATAGTTGGAGTGGACGTATCGTTGGTGCAGAAGCGCTAATCCGTTGGGAACATCCGGAGTGGGGTCGACTGGCGCCAAAGGATTTCTTATCTCTGTCAGAAGAAAGTGATCTTTACATCCACATCGGTGACTGGGTACTCGATCAAGCGTGCCAATTAATCCGCAATTTACTCGATGAACAACCGGAACATGTCGTTCCGCTATCGATCAACTTATCACCGAAACGATTGTTCTACGGTGATTTTGCGAGTATCGTCGAACGACACTTAAAAAAACACGGTGTTCCTGGACATCTGTTAGAGATTGAACTACTTGAGTCCGACGTGCTGCTTGAAGGCGGACAAGTCCTCGAGACACTCGACCGTCTCGTTGATCTCGGTGTCAAACTATCACTCGATGATTTCGGAACGGCTTATTCATCGATTTCTTATGTCCAGCGTTATCCGGTGCATTGCCTGAAGATTGATCGATCGTTCGCGCTCCATGCCGAACACGATCCAAAGAGTCTCTCTGTCATTAAAAGTGTCATCTACATGGCGAAGGAATTCGGTTTGACCGTCGTTGCGGAGGGTATCGAGAACATGCAACAACTGAACCTCTATCGGGACTTAGAATGTGACATGATCCAAGGCTATCTTTTCAGTAAACCCGTCGATATCAAGACATTTAAGCAACTACTTGAGAACGGCACGCTCTATCCAAAAGATACGGGAACCGCTCCACCGAAGGAGCCAATTCTCAGTCTGCATGCGAAGGTGACGATTTCGAAGCTGAATGGGCAGCCGATCCAAGTCGGATCGTCTCCAATCTTGATCAATCGCTGTACGAATCGAACGATTTCTTTCTATTCCTCGATTCGATTGCCGGTGAAGCATAAACTGGAACTCTCCCTGCAACTGCACCACCTGACACATCCCGACATCTTTATTGAACCGACGTCGATTTCGGAACTCGATAACGGTCTCTTCTACTATGTCGCTGACTTCCAAGTCCGCGCCTTGTCTCTCATCGTCCAAGAACAGTTGAATCACTCCCATCATTCTCGCGTCGACGACTTCTTCGAACAATCGACTGTATGAAAAAAAGCTTCCATCCCTTTAATCAAACGGGGATGGAAGCTTTCATTAGTTATTCGGATTCTTTTTCAAGACGGCGGTCTGCGTCCGTTCGAGTACGGCATTCGTGATGACGATCAAGCCGGTGAAGAGGAACAAGGCTTCAAAGCCGAAATGACCGGCGATCTGTCCACCAGCGAGTGGTCCGAGGAAGTTCCCCATGAATTGTGCCGACTGGTTGTAACCGAAAATACGACCCGACGAATTCGCTGGTGTGTTCTTACGAAGCAAGGTTTGCACTGACGGTAGCAAAGCAGCCGTTGCAAATCCGATTCCCATCCGCAAGACGATCAACTGGCTTGTATCCGTAACGAACGCCTGCGGAATCAAGAACGCCGCAAAGACGAGTAAGGCAAAGAACAGGACACGCTCTGCCCCAATCTTATCAGACAGCCGACCGAGCCGTTGCGCCGCGATCAAAGCAGCAATCCCGGGTGCAGAGGCCACAATCCCGGATAGCAAAGCGAGTCGTTCCGTACCCGGACTGAGTTCCCGGACGTAGAGTGACAGAATCGGACTGATGGATTGCGCTGCGAACTGAATCAGGAACGTCGTTAAAAAGAGACTTAAAATCAATTCCGGATGACGGAGTGATTGAATGACTTCTTTAGCAGACGCCATCTTTTTGACTTTCAGTGGTACAAATTCTTCTTTGACAAAGAAATAAGTAACGAGGAACGTGATGAAGAGCGGCACGCTCGTAAAGAGAAAAACGGGTCGAAGCCCAACAACGTCGGCAAGGAATCCTCCAATGAGAGGTCCTAGCAATCCACCGGCAATCCCACCGGTCGAAAGGGTGCCGAGCGCCCAGCCACTTTTCTCTTTTGGGGTTTGGGAAGCAACGAGTGTGATACCGGCTGAGATGAATCCGGATACGGCTCCCATGACAAGACGTAAAAAGACGAGTTGGTAGACGTCTTGAACAAAACTAATCAAGAACATGACGATCGACATACCAAGACTTGCACGAAGCAACATCAGCTTCCGTCCTTTTCGATCGGCGAGACGACCCCAGATTGGTGAGACGATCGCAGCAATGAGGAAGGTTGCGCCAAAGGCGATACCGGACCAGGTCGTAATATCTTGTCGGCTGTCGACACCGAGTTCTTCAATGAATAAAGGCAAAAACGGTAACACGAGACTGAGGGCGGCAGCGGTCAAAAAACTACCGAACCAGACGACTACTAAATTTCTTTTCCACAATGGCATTGTGGCATCACTTCCTTTTATTTGACAATTCATTTCAATGCAACAACTTTTAATATACACTTCACATTATGAAATGTCTAGGATTTGAACTGTCAAAGTGTAGAACAGGACCTTTGATGCATATAAGCGACTGCTCAACGACCGATAGTAAGGTAATCCACACGAAGGAGTGAAATTGAAATGAAACGCTTTTTGATTGGCGTAGTCTGTCTGTCGTTGCTTCAATTCGGACTACCACTCAAGAGTTCAGCTGCCGTTTCCGTCACTCGTCACACGGTCATCTGGTCCATCCCAGAGGCCAAATCCATTTCAACGAAGATCAATCAGCTGGCAAACAGACAGATGAAACGTGTCTATCTGCATGTCGCTGTCGAGGGTGACCGTACTCTCTACCGAACATTCGTTGAAAAAGCGCACGCTGTCGGCATTGAAGTGTACTTCCTATTCGGACAGCCGCGCTGGATCACAAACGAAGGAACGACAGCTCGACCAAACGTCGAGGATCCGTTAGCCTGGATTTCGACCTATCAGCAGGAAACGATCAGTCATCCGGACGGCATCAGCATTGATCTCGAACCGTATGCCTTACCGGAATGGGAGACGGACCAACCACGTGTCATCGCCTCCTACGAACGGATCTTACTCGCCTTTCGCGAGAAAGCGTCTACTGAAGGACTACCACTTCAACTGTTCCTCCCGTTCTGGTTCCATACCGTACAGGATGCGAACGGTCGCCCTCTCAGCGAGTGGGCAATGGATCTCGCCGACGAAGTCACGTTGATGAGTTACCGGACCGTCTATGGTGGTGGGAATGGACTTGGTGCGATCACGATGACGGACGCGCTCTATGCCGCAAGCAACAATCACACGTTATCGTATGCGATCGAGTTCACTGAACTTCCCGAGACACCGGACATCACGTTCTATGGCAAGACGCGGACGCAGCTGAATCAGCTCGTCAATCAAACGATGGCCAGTTCACTACCGCCAAGTGCGATCGTCTATCATGATTTTGAAGCGTACCAAGCGTTCATGCGTAGTACGCAGTGAACTATCTTCATCTGTCTGCCCCCTTTGCTTTTCATCCGCTTTCCTCAGGCGAGACACAAGCCAGTCTTCACTGTTCGTATAACAGTGAAGCCGGGTCTTGTTTGTCTCTGACAGCGCAAAATCGCGCTTTTCCCTGTAGGAGTCGGATGAAGCACAAGGAGGCACATGATCATTTAGTACCATGGCATTGCATTATGTTTAAAACAAAGGGAGTCCAGTTTCCGATACGTACTTCGGAAACCGGACTCCCTATTGGTTTGATTCATATCGAACGAACTTGTCCATTCTCGACTCCTGCAGGAAAAGAAAGTGCAAGCAGCACTTTCGTCAGGGATAGGTAAGACCCGACAACTCGCATGAAATGCGCGCTGTCGCGGCTTACCTCCCGCCTGTGGAAAGCGAGAAGGACAAGACAGTCGTTATAGGAATGAACTTTTACGAGAGATCATATCCTTTACGCTGACACGCTCTTACTTCCCAAGATTGTCGAGCATGATTCCTGTACCGCGTGCGACACATAACATCGGATCTTCTGCGATCAGAACCGGTAGACCAAGTTCTTTTGCGAGCAGTTGATCGATTCCGTCCAGCAACGCGCCTCCACCCGTCAGGATGATACCACGATCGATGATGTCCGCTGCAAGCTCCGGTGGTGTCTTCTCGAGCACACGCTTCGTTGCCTCGACGATCTCCATCGCTGCTTCCGCAAGCGCATCGTGCATCTCTTCCGATGTCACCGTGATGTTGTGCGGTAAACCCGTCACGAGATTTCGCCCACGAATGTCCATCTGCTCGCGACGTCCGTCTTCTGATACAGTGGCAACCGTCGTCTTGACGGCTTGTGCCGTCCGTTCCCCGATGATGAGCTTATGTGTATCCTTGATCGAACGGATGATGTCGTGGTCGAAACGATCTCCTGCGACCTTGATCGTCTCTCCGCATACGATATCACCCATTGAAAGTACGGCAACATCCGTCGTTCCGCCACCGATATCAATGACCATGTGCCCTGCTGGCATCCAAATGTCCATACCGGCACCAACTGCTGCGACCTTCGGCTCGACTTCGAGGAAGACCGTCTTTGCACCTGACTTTTCACCGGCTTGACGAATTGCCTTCGCCTCAACCGTCGTGATGCTTGCTGGTGTACAGATCAACATCCGGACTCCACCGAACATCTTACGGACTTCAATCTTATCGATGAAATGGCGAAGCATTGCTTCCGTCATTTCGAAATCAGCAATGACACCGTCTTGAAGTGGTCGAATGGCCACAATATTCCCCGGTGTCCGCCCTACCATCAAGTGTGCTTCCGTACCTACCGCATGAATCTTACCTGTTGCCTTATCGATCGCGACGACCGATGGCTCATCGAGGACGATGCCTCTCCCTTTGACATGAATGACGACATTCGCCGTCCCTAAGTCGATTCCGATATCTCTTGAAAACATCTCGTGTGCTCTCCTTTACCCACTGGCTATTCTTCCAAAATATAGAACGTCGTTTGGACGTCTAACCCATTTATGTATACATACCTTTCAATTCTAGCATATGCCCCCTCGTGAAACGACTTTCTTTTTCTGCTTTTCGGATTTCATTGTCGTCATTTTTAAAAGACGACAAAAAAGAGCACCATCCCGCAAAATGGGATGATGCTCTTATATAATTGCTTAAAGTTTTGTAGCAGCTGTTTCTTCAACGACTACCGCTTCTTCTGTCACACGCTCTACGTCTGCACCAAGTGCTTGTAACTTCAAGTGGAAGTCGACGTATCCACGGTCGATGTGGTGAAGTGCACCAACGCGTGTTTCGCCTTCAGCGATCAATCCTGCTGTGACGAGTGCTGCACCTGAACGAAGATCCGTTGAAAGAACTTCTGCACCTTGCAACTGTACGCCACCGTTGATGATCGATGAACGACCTTCGATCTTGATGTCAGCGTTCATGCGGCGGAATTCTTCAACGTGCATGAAGCGGTTTTCGAAGACCGTTTCCGTGATAACTGATGTGCCGCCTGCTTTGAGGACGAGTGCCATCATTTGTGCTTGAACATCTGTCGGGAAGCCTGGGTGTGGCATCGTCTTGACGTCAACTGCTTCGAGTTTCGCTGGACCGACGACGCGGAGCCCTTCTTCTGTATCCGTGATCTTAACGCCCATCTCTTCCATCTTCGAGATGAGTGGACGAAGGTGTTCGCGCTCAGCACCGATGACTTCGACGTCACCTTCTGTGATTGCTGCTGCGATCATGAACGTACCTGCTTCGATTCGGTCAGGAATGACGTAGTGTGTTGCACCGTGTAATTTCTCGACGCCTTCGATGCGGATCGTTTCTGTACCTGCACCGCGGACTTTTGCGCCCATTGCGTTCAAGAAGTTCGCAAGGTCAACGATTTCTGGTTCTTTTGCGACGTTCTCGATGACTGTCGTTCCTTCTGCGAGTGTCGCAGCCATCATGATGTTTTCTGTCGCACCGACAGATGGGAAGTCGAGGTAGATTTTTGCACCTTGGAGGCGACCGTCGACATGTGCTTCAACGAATCCGTTTCCGATGATCGTTTTTGCGCCCATCGCTTCGAATCCTTTCAAGTGAAGATCAATCGGACGTGATCCAATTGCACATCCACCTGGCATTGCGACACGTGCGCGCCCGAGGCGTGCAAGTAATGGACCCATGACGAGAATCGAAGCTCGCATCTTACGCACGTACTCGAGTGGTGCCTCGTCTTTGAGATTCGGCTCTGCATTGACCGTCACCGTGTTTGCTTCTGCGTCGAATTCGACTTCTGCGTTCAAGTTGCGTAAGACGTTATTGATTGTATAGACGTCTGCTAGACGTGGTACGTTTTGAAGAACTGATTGTCCCTCTGATGCAAGCAATGTCGCGACGAGTGTTTTTAAGACCGCGTTCTTTGCACCTTCTACTTTGACTGTTCCAGCTAATTTACGTCCGCCACGGACAACGATTTTTTCCATTCTCCCTACTCCTCTGCTTCGTTTCTGTTCTAGTATGTTCAATTCGTGATTGGTGAGGATCATAGTTGGAATTCAACGAATGTTAGAAAAGAAACTTCCCTATAGTTGATCTCTTACTACAAAGCCAATACGACGTTTCGATTGTAATGTTAGATGATTGCTAAATGACTGTGTTCCTTCATTGAAAGAGCAGTGTCCTGTTCCATGGTAAAACAAATTACCATTTGAGGGTTTACAATGCAGTTACAAGTTCACCCGATTAAAAACTGAAGACGTTGTGCAAAACCGGCATAATCCAGTAAAAAGCGCGCTACGATGGATCCGAGTGCAATCGCAAGAATCGTTCGTAAGGCTACCGCATGCGGTCCTTTAGGATGTTGCAGGATTTTCTCCCATTTGACTGGTAACAAGGACCACCAAGCGAGTAAAATCGCTACGATATAGACCAGCATACTAACTAACGCACTCACACCAATAGATGTCACTTTCGTTGCACCTCTTCTTCATAGTTTCTTCAACTCTACTATGATTTCATAAAATGAATGATTGCGCAAACAAAAAAGAACACGCTGAATTAATTTTAGCGTATAAAATATATTTATTGAAGATAAATTTGGTCTTCTACTGAAAAAAGGTTGAAGAATTCGTGAAGACGAGGCATATAGTGTACTTTTACATTTTTGCAGTATTTTAAACCTGTATCCTTCATCGTGTTGCGAAAACGGTTGCCATACGGAAAATCATTGATGATTTGTACAAAAAAACCCCAGTTCCGCGAACGGAACCGGGGTTTCATCAAATCAATCGCGACCGTAGTCTTTCAAGCTGAGACGGTTAACTGCTCGTTTCAGTGAAAGTTCAGCACGCTTGAATTCGAGTTCTGATAATTTCGTGTCCTGGAGACGACGTTCTGCACGAACCTTCGCAGCTGCAGCACGGTCATAGTCGACCTTGTCTGCTTGCTCCGCAGTTTCCGCAAGAACCGTTACAGTATCCTGGCGCACTTCCATAAAGCCACCGCTGATAGCGATCAACGTGCGTCCGCCATCTTCGTGGCGCAACTTCAAGATGCTGATATCGAGTGGTGTTACGAGTGGGACGTGGTGCGGGAGAACCCCGATCTCACCAGAAATCGTCTTCGCAACGACCATACGGATATCGCCATCATACACTTCGCCATCCGGGGTGACGATATTGACATGAAGTGTGTTCATCTCAAGTCCCCCTTATGCTTTGTCACTTAGACAAGCGCCTTCGCTTTTTCAATCGCATCTTCGATCGGACCAACGAGACGGAATGCTTCTTCCGTTAAGTCATCGTGTTTACCTTCGAGGATTTCTTTGAAGCCGCGGATCGTGTCCTTAACTGGGACGTACGATCCTTTTTGTCCTGTGAACTGCTCAGCTACGTGGAAGTTCTGCGACAAGAAGAACTGGATACGACGCGCACGGTGTACAGTCAATTTGTCGTCTTCTGACAACTCGTCCATACCGAGGATCGCGATGATATCTTGAAGTTCTTTATAACGCTGAAGTGTTTCCTGAACTTGACGTGCAACACCGTAGTGCTCTTCGCCGACGATTTCCGGTGAAAGGGCGCGTGATGTCGAAGCAAGTGGATCCACGGCAGGATAGATCCCCATCTCAGAGAGACGGCGCTCAAGGTTCGTCGTTGCATCTAAGTGAGCAAACGTCGTCGCAGGAGCCGGGTCAGTATAGTCATCGGCTGGTACATAAACCGCTTGGATCGATGTAACCGAACCTTTGTTTGTTGATGTGATTCGCTCTTGGAGCATACCCATCTCTGTTGCGAGTGTCGGCTGGTAACCAACGGCAGATGGCATACGACCGAGAAGGGCCGATACCTCAGAACCCGCTTGTGTGTAACGGAAGATGTTATCAACGAAGAGAAGAACGTCTTGTCCTTGCTCATCACGGAAGTACTCTGCCATTGTCAAACCAGTCAAGGCAACACGAAGACGTGCACCCGGTGGTTCGTTCATCTGACCGAAGACCATCGCTGTTTGTTTAATAACGCCTGAATCCGTCATCTCGTGGAACAAGTCATTTCCTTCACGAGTTCGCTCACCAACACCTGCGAATACCGAGATACCGCTGTGCTCTTGGGCGATGTTGTTGATCAATTCCTGGATGAGGACGGTCTTACCTACACCGGCACCACCGAAGAGACCGATCTTACCACCCTTGATGTAAGGAGCGAGCAAGTCGACGACTTTAATTCCAGTCTCGAGGATTTCAACTTTCGTTGAAAGGTTATCGAAAGTCGGTGCTTTTTTGTGGATCGGAAGACGTTCCACGTCAGCAGCGATTTCTTTTTCATCAATTGGGTTACCGAGTACGTTGAAGACGCGACCAAGTGTCGCTTCTCCGACGGGTACCGAGATTGGAGCATTCGTATCGAGTACTTCCATTCCACGGCGTACTCCATCCGTAGAGTCCATCGCAATGGTACGGACGACGTCGTCACCAAGGTGCAGGGCGACCTCAAGCGTCAAGTCGATAGCCACTTCTTCTACAGTTTGCGGCGTATATTGAATACGAAGCGCGTTGTAGATGTTCGGTAAGTGTCCTTCGAACTTAACGTCGATGACAGGTCCCATGACCGCGACGACGCGGCCTTTTAAACCGAGTTCGTTCATCGTGTTTCCTCCTACCTATCGTTACGCCAGTCGGGATTACTGCTGCGCAGCAGCCCCACTGACGATCTCTGTGATTTCTTGCGTGATCGCAGCTTGTCGAGCTCGGTTGTAGACGAGAGTCAATCGACCGATCAAGTCATCTGCGTTATCTGTCGCACTTTGCATTGCTGTCATACGTGACGCATGTTCTGCTACTTTCGCGTCAAGAAGCGCACCGAAGATCAAGCTCTCCGCATAACGCGGGAGGAGTTCCGCAAGGATTTGTTCCTCGCTTGGCTCGTACTCATAAGTCGTCGAAGACGAAGCTTCGATTTCTCCGAGTGGGAGAAGGGTTTCGACTTTCACTTCTTGGCTGATGACAGATAAGAAGTGGTTGTAGCACAGCTTGAGCTCGTCGATTTCGCCGATCGTGAACGCACTCACTGTGCGCTTCACGATTTCAGCGACGTCGACATACGAAGGAGAATCGTTCAAGCCTGTGATCGCATCCGTGACCGTGATTCCGCGTGAACGGAAGAACTGGACACCGACTTTACCGACCACGAAGAGAACGTAACTGTCCGTAGTATGCTTTTCTTTGATTTCCCGGTAGACTTCACGCAGCACGTTGGCGTTATATGCACCAGCTAAGCCGCGATCCGATGTGATGACGATGTAGCCCGTCTTTTGGACGGGACGTTTCTCGAGCATCGGATGGCTCGCACCTGT
This sequence comes from Exiguobacterium sp. s191, assembly GCF_018618955.1. Classification (NCBI taxonomy): domain Bacteria; kingdom Bacillati; phylum Bacillota; class Bacilli; order Caryophanales; genus Exiguobacterium; species Exiguobacterium sp. s191. The sequence continues at coordinate 2,110,032 of NZ_JACSNC010000001.1, forward strand.
CGTGCCATTCGCAATGGTTCCGAGTACCTCTTGCATTTTCAGCATGTAAGGTTGGAACTTCGCGCTATGTGCTTGAGCGCGGTTCAGTTTCGACGCCGAAACCATGTTCATCGCTTTCGTGATCTGTTTCGTACTTTTCGTCGAGTTGATCCGCGTTTGTATCTCGCGCAACGATGCCATTTCGATTCACCACCTTGTTAGTATCAAGAGCGTTCCGCCGGATTAAACCGTCGCTTGGAACGTTTTCTTAAATTCTGAGATTGCTGCTACGAGCTCTTCGTCTGCTGGAAGGTTACCTGTCTTACGGATCTCATCGCAAAGTTGTTTGCGGTTTTGATCGAGCCAGAGGTTGAGTTCCTTTTCAAAACGACGAATATCCGTTACAGCAACATCATCAAGGTGACCACGAGTCAAGGCATAGATGATGATGACTTGCTTATCGACAGTAAGTGGTTGGTTCAAGTCTTGTTTCAAGACTTCAACTGTCCGCTCACCACGGTTAAGCTTCGATTGAGTCGCTTTATCAAGGTCAGATCCGAACTGTGCGAATGCTTCAAGCTCACGGTAAGATGCGAGGTCAAGACGGAGCGTACCCGCTACCTTCTTCATCGCTTTTACTTGAGCCGAACCACCTACACGCGATACCGAGAGACCCGGGTTGATCGCGGGACGGACACCTGAGAAGAAGAGATCCGATTGAAGGAAGATTTGACCATCCGTGATCGAGATAACGTTCGTCGGGATGTAAGCTGAGATATCCGACGCTTGTGTTTCGATGAACGGAAGGGCAGTCAAACTACCTGCGCCAAGCTCGTCGTTCAACTTCGCCGCACGCTCAAGAAGGCGTGAGTGGAGGTAGAAGACATCCCCTGGGTAAGCTTCGCGGCCTGGTGGGCGTTTCAAGAGAAGTGAAAGCTCACGGTAAGCAGCTGCTTGTTTTGAAAGATCATCATAGATGACAAGAACGTGTTTGCCTTGGTCCATGAAGTGTTCACCCATCGCGACACCTGCGAATGGTGCGAGGTAAAGAAGTGGAGCTGGCTGTGAAGCCGCTGCCGAAACGACGATCGTGTAATCGAGGGCACCGTTTTTACGGAGCGTCTCGACGACGCCACGGACTGTTGATTCTTTTTGTCCGATTGCGACGTAGATACAGATCATGTTTTCTTCTTTTTGGTTGATGATCGTATCGATCGCGATCGACGTTTTACCCGTCTGACGGTCACCGATGATCAACTCACGCTGTCCACGACCGATTGGAACGAGGGCATCGATCGCCTTGATTCCCGTCTGAAGTGGTTCGTGTACCGATTTACGCGCCATGACGCCAGACGCCTTACGCTCGATCGGGTTGTAGTGTTCTGTTTCGATTGGACCAAGACCATCGATTGGCATACCGAGTGGGTTAACGACACGTCCGAGGAGTGCGTCTCCTGTTGGTACTTCCATGATGCGACCCGTACGGCGAACAGAGTCGCCTTCTTTGATTTCAAGGTAGTCACCGAGGATGATGATACCGACGTTGCCTTCTTCTAAGTTTTGCGCCAAGCCCATTGTGCCGTTAGCGAATTCTACGAGCTCTCCCGACATGACGTTGTCGAGTCCGTGTGCACGAGCGATACCATCACCGATTTGGATGACCGTACCTGTCTCGTTCACTTCCATCGTAGAACCGTACTGCGCGATACGCGCTTTAAGCAGGGCGCTGATTTCTTCAGCTCTAATGCTCATGCGTTTCACCCCTATTTTCTTACGCTTTTAACAGCTCACGCTCAAGGCGCGTTAGTTTAGTTTCGATCGTACCGTCATATGTCGTGTAACCGATTTGAACGCGAAGTCCTCCGATGACACGCGTGTCGACGACGTTCTCGACTTCAAGCGTTTTACCTGATTTTTGGCCAAACGTCTCTTTCACTTTCGTGAGTTCCTCGTCTGACAATTTGTATGCACTCGTGACGATTGCCGTCGCGACATTGCGGTGTTCATTCAACAATGCAATGAAGTGTTCCGGTAATGTAACGATCTCTGCTGCCCGGTCGTTTTCGACCATGACGAGCAATGTGTTCAAGACGATCGAGTTGAAGCCAGTGAAGCTTGTTTGAAGAACTTGCTTGAGCTCTTCAGCAGAAATCGATGGGTTATCTAAAACCGAAGCGAGCTCTGGTGTTGCGTGGAGCACTTCGCCGAGCGTCCGCACATCAGCTTCTGCTTGCTCGAGCACATGGTGCTCAAGCGCAAGATCGAAGAGCGCTTTTGCGTAGCGTCCCGCTACGTGATCACGCATTAGTTCGTGCCCTTAGTATCAGCAAGGAATTGATCGACGAGTGCTTTTTGAGCGGCTTCGTCCGTCGCAAGCTGTGTTTTCATGACGTGGCGTGCTGCAGCGATTGCTTGAAGAGCGACATCGTTCTTCAAAGCAGCTTGTGCTTCAGCGCGTTCACGTTCGATCGCACGGCGAGCTTCTTCCTTACTCATTTCGGATTCAAGACGTGCCTGCTCCATCGCACGTGCTTGCTCTGCTTCTGCCTGACGGCGTGATGCTTCTAAAAGGTCGCGTGCTTCCGTACGCGCCTTGTTTAATTCTTCGCGTTGTTGTTCTACGTAGACTTCAGCGTCTTTACGGCTCTTTTCAGCCGAGTTGATCTCGCTAGCCACATGCTCTTCCCGCGCTTTCATCATGTTGACGAGCGGGCCCCATGCGAATTTCTTCAAGAGGATGAGGAGCAAGAGGAAAACGACGATCGTGACGATCATGTTGGCGATAAGGGGTTCGTTGGATTCCGATACTCCTTCAGCCGCAAGATACGTTAGATTCATTCGATTACACTCCCCTCGTGGTTGGTTCGACTTCAATATCTACATAAGGGAGCCTAAGCTCCCGTGACGGTTCACTCAAACGTTGAACGAATAGCGCCCTATGTAGTCCGTTCTCGTTAATCGTGGATTAAGAGTTGAGAAGAAGGAAACCGACCGCTACACCGATGATTGGAAGTGCCTCGACGAGACCGATACCGATGAACATTGTTTGACGAAGTTCGTTTTTGAGTTCTGGCTGACGTGCTTGACCTAATACTGTACCGTTTACGATAAGACCGTTACCGATACCTGCGCCGAGTGCGCCGAGTCCGATGATGATCGCTGTTGCAATAAGATTCATGATAAATTGCCTCCCTAGAGTATGTTCATTGATTTGTCGTGCTGTTATCGGAAAAGCGGATGCTTTACCTTCGAATTAATGGTCGTGCGCTGCCTTATGTCCGATGTAAACCATCGTCAGGATAAGGAAGATGTACGCTTGGATACCACCGATGAAGAGTGAGAATCCTTGCCAGATCAACATCGGGATACCCGAGATGATCGCGCCTAGTGGTCCGGCGAATTGGAAATCGTTCGTACCAGAGACGATACCGATCGAAAGAATGATTCCGATCATGATTTCACCAGCGAAGATGTTTCCGTAAAGACGAAGACCAAGCGTCAACGTGTTTGCAAACTCCTCGATGATGGTAATGATAAACATCGGCGTCATGAATGTTTTCGCATAAGCGCCGAAGCCTCGCATCTTCACACCGTAGTAATGGCTCATGACCACTACCATAGATGAAAGTGCCAGTGTCACGTAAGGATCTGCAGTTGGTGAGTTGAACCAAATGTAGTGTCCCGTCACGACGTTGAATGGGAGACCCATGATGTTGGACACAAGGATGAACAGGAATAATGTCATTCCGAACGTAAGGAAGCGACCCCCTGTTTTCCAGTCCATCGTGCTGCTGATGATACCGCGAACGAATTCGAGGAACATCTCCATCACGTTTTGAGCACCGGTTGGCTTCATCACAAGACGTCGCGTACCGGCCACGGCAATCAAGAAGACGAGAGCAGCAGCAATCAATACTGTGATCAAGTTCGTCCAGCTACCGTACAGAACGAAGTCACCCCAGAGTGGGATTTCGTAAAGTGGCATTTCGTGGTTCATTTGACTATTCACCTCTTTTCCCGCTTGAGTTCGTGAGTCAAGAACTCACAAAATTGTATGACGTGGCCGGCGAGAAGGCCTATTACCACCGCAGTTAATGACAATTCAGTTTGATATTTCAAACCGATCATCACACAAAGTACCGCGACCGCCATGCGTGAAACGGTCCCTCGAGACACTGGCTTGCGCCCCGTCTCGATTACACGATACATCCGATCGACGCTGAGTCGTTGAAGCGTCAAGATCAGAAAGCTGCCAGTTCCACCAAGTGCTAGTCCATAAATGACTGGATCACTCGGGCGTCCAATGAGCAGCAGGACAGCCAGGATTCCATAAAAGAGTCCAAACCATCGTAAGTACGCACGATACAACGCATCTTGAAGGATGATGTTCATGTCTTCTCCCCTAACAAGTGCCTGATCATGGCGATCATGCAAAGAATGCCGATGAAAATCCCGATGAACACAGCGAACGTCGCACCCATTTTTTCCCACCATTGTTGTTGTTCCCCATAGTTCCCAACCAAAAAGCCAATGACGATCGGTGCAGCCAGTGCCGTCGAAATTTGCGAGGCCATGACCATACTCTTCGCGAGCCCGTTTTGGCGCACTAGAGACGACCCCCTTTTTTCCCAATTGTGAGTTCTTTTTCTTTCCCACAATTTGCGGATTTTCATACTAGTCAAGAATACAATGAAGCAGCTTTCATAGTCAAATGAATTCACAATAAAAACAGAGCCGAAAAACCTATACATATCAACGATTGATAAGGTTTTCACAGATGTCATCCGTGCAAGTCATTTCACGAAGATGTGAAGAAAATATGTAGTACTATCAACGGTTAAAGAGATTGTTCATATGGTGAACAAAACCGTTGAATAGTAACGTTATATCGTGCCCGTTAAAGCGAAACAAGACCTCTAAAATTGATTTGTGTCGATTTTGTGAAAAAACATTTTTTGTTCACAATTGAAAACGCTTCCGAATCGGGACATAAAAACAGCTCTGACATCTGTTTGTAACAATACATTTCAGCGATTTCCATTTTTTCAATCGTGCGGTATGTCACAGCTTGAATCGTCATCGTTTCCTTTCCAGTTTCAAGGTCATCTGGTTTTACATTTTCTAAACAAATGAGCTGATTTTAGCGGAAATGACAAAAATAATATAGCTCCTTCGTGTAAGAAGCTACATATACTAGTATTTTATCTTGCTTTGAATTTTCCACGCTTCCTTCACCCGCTTTCCTCAGGCGAGACACAAGCCAGGATTCACGTTCCTTCCGGTCCGTGAATTCGGGTCTTGTTCGTCTCTGAAAGCGCGACTTGTCGCGCTTTCTCCTGTAGGAGTCGGGTGATGACGCGTGTTGTCCTACTTCATTGCGTGAGTAACGGTGCCGGAGCTTCCCCTTGACCGAAGTGATGCAAGATCGCTTGGACGATGCGTTCTGAGGCATGACCATCTCCGTACGGGTTCGAAGCATGCGCCATCTCTTGATAAAGTGTTTCGTTCGTCAACAATTCCGTTGCCATCTGATAGATCGTCTCTTCTTCCGTACCGGCAAGCTTCAACGTTCCAGCAGCAATCCCTTCCGGACGCTCTGTCGTATCGCGTAAGACGAGTACAGGTACACCAAGTGACGGCGCTTCTTCCTGTACGCCACCCGAGTCAGTCAGGATCAAATGCGCACGACTTGCGAAGTTGTGGAAGTCGAACACGTCGAGCGGAGCAATCAACGAAATCCGGTCATGCCCCTCAAAGACCGTTTTCGCTGCTTCTTGAACGACCGGATTGAGGTGGACCGGATAAACGACATGTGTATCCGGGAACGCATCGACGAGACGACGGATCGCTCGGAACATCTGATGCATCTTTTCGCCTTGGTTCTCACGACGGTGCGCTGTCATCAAGATCAGCTTCCGATCCCCGACCGTCTCAAGCATCGGATGGACGTAATCGGTTTGGACGGTCGTCTGCAGGGCATCGATCGCCGTATTCCCCGTGATGTAGACACCAGCATGACGATTTTCGGATGCGAGATTCGCTGCAGCTTGCGCTGTCGGAGCGAAATGTAAGTCCGCAAGCGTCGACGTCAACTGACGATTGACCTCTTCCGGGAACGGAGAGTACTTATTATACGTGCGCAGTCCCGCCTCGACGTGACCGACTGCGATCTGATTGTAATAGGCAGCCAGGCTTCCGACGAACGTCGTCGTCGTATCCCCATGAACGAGGACAAGATCTGGCTTGATCTCCTTCATGATCGCATCGAGTCCCTCGAGACCACGCGTCGTAATATCAACAAGTGTCTGACGTTGCTTCATGATATTTAAATCATGATCCGGTTCAATCTCGAACAGTTCGAGCACTTGATCGAGCATCTCGCGGTGCTGGGCAGTGATCGTAACATGAACATCAAAAGCAGGGTGTTGCTTCAGGGCATTGACGAGCGGTGCCATCTTGATGGCTTCCGGTCGTGTCCCGAAAATCGGCATGACTGTAATCGGCATGGTGACTTCCTCCTTTTTTCCTTTTTTCATTAAAGCATATTTCAGCAGTCTTGCGCAGTTTACGAAATAGCAACGAAAAGACCGCAGATCATCGTCTGCGGTCTTTTTGTGTATCTTGCTGTTTTTTACTTCGTTCCGAAGAGACGGTCTCCTGCATCACCGAGTCCTGGGACGATATATCCGTGGTCGTCCAACTTCTCGTCGAGTGCCGCGAGGTAGATGTCGACATCCGGGTGTTCTTCTTGAACGCGTTTGACGCCTTCAGGTGCTGCACAGAGACATGCGAGCTTGATGCTCTTTGCCCCTTGTTTCTTTAAGGAGGAGATGGCGTCTGCCGCCGAACCACCTGTCGCAAGCATCGGGTCAACGACGACGAAATCACGTTCTGCGACGTCTGTTGGGAGCTTGAGGTAGTATTCCGTTGGCTCGAGTGTCTCTGGGTCACGGTACAAACCGATGTGACCGACTTTGACGTTCGGCATCATGCGGAGCATGCCGTCGACCATACCGAGACCGGCGCGGAGAATCGGGACGATCCCGAGTTTCTTGCCTTCGATCATCTTTTGCGTCGTCTTCGTGACCGGTGTCTCGATCGCGACATCTGTGAGTGGAAGGTCACGTGTGATTTCATATGCCATCAATGAAGCCACCTCGTCGACAAGTTCCCGGAATTGTTTCGTTCCTGTTTCGACTTTACGCATGATCGTCATCTTGTGCTGAATCAATGGGTGATCAAATACATGTACTTTACTCATTGTTTGCATCTCCTCTCCATTCTCTTTTCGCATTGTACTCTAAAAACGTACTGCTTGGGAACTGTTTTTTCGTCAGTTCCCGAGCGTACTCTTCCCTGATAGAATTGCTTTTGCGGCGTAAGACCATTCATTGTCCGGTTGTTTCGCGAGTTCTTGCAAGGTCGCACGATAATCACCTTTTTTATATTTTTGTTCATAGACCGCTTGCATCCAGAGGACGTCACTCATGTATCCGGACTTCGGGAAATCTTTCCGATAGGCAATATAATCCGCCTGTGTCGTCTGCTTGAGCTTTCCGGCAGTGATCAACTTATAGAAGCGTGCCATACCCGCTGTCTCTTTGTTCGTCAAGACGGATCCAGTCAAGACACTGTCTGCTCGTTTGTAGTCTTTCGCCTGAACGGCAGCAACCCCTTGCTCGAGCGCGTCTTTCGCAGACACTTTTGGCTCCTGCGTTTCCGTTTTTGCTTCCTTCTTCTCTGGCTTGATCGCTTTCGCCTTCTCTTGCTCACTTGCCAATTGTTCGTTTTTTTCTTTTAACTGTTCGACTTCCCTTTGCAACGCTGCGAGTTGTTGCTCGACCTCTGTTTGTTTCGTTGCGACCGGTGTTGTGGCAGGTTCGCTATCCAACTGTGTCCAGACGAGAATGAGAGAGACGACAGCAACAGCTCCACCAATCCACCACTGGTTCATTTTTCCGAGTCTCTTCCAGTCTTTCAATTGTGGATGATTCTGAACCGTCATCGGAAACGATGACAGTCGTTTCTGCACAATGCGTTTTCCGCCTGCTTTTCCTGCAATCGCCAGGCGATAACGATAGACTTCTGCTGGCATCGGTAAGGTCTTCCACTGTTCAAAACGAGCATCTGCTTGCTCATAAAATCCTGCCTGTTGCATGATGACGATTGCTTTGAAATCTTCGAGCATCCGTTGATATTCCCGGCGCTCGCGGCTTTTATGTGTAAACCATTCCGTCAATCGTTCGGTCTGGATGGCTTGTAATTCACTTTGAATCAAGGCTGTCAAATTCACATTTATTTCCACCCTTATCTTTTTTTACTATGGTTAAGTATAACAAAGATAACGCTTCCGCAAATGGTCCGTTTCCCCTATCTTGTGGACAAATCATCAAAAAACCTTTTGCTTTTACATGCACTGACGCACGAAAGCAAAAGGAAAAGTCGTTCAGCTATGAGAATAGGATCGGGATGCTGTTGCTTCCGTGATCCGCCCATCTTCAATCCGCCAAATCCGGTCACAGACGTCAAGCATCCGTTCGTCATGCGTGATGACGATGACGGTCTTGTTCGACTCATGCGCTTGTTGTTGCAACAGCTCCATCACCCGGCGACCATTCGGATAATCGAGACTTGCCGTCGGTTCATCCGCGAGTACAAGTCGTGGTTCATTGACGAAGGCCCGGGCAATCGCGACACGTTGTCGTTCGCCACCTGATAAGGCGTGCGGCAAATGGTCTTTCCGGTGCTCGAGTCCGAACACGGCGAGCGCCGCCGTCGCGTCAACCGTCCGTCCAGCCTCCTTTGCGACCAATTCGAGTTGCTCTCCTGCTGTCAAAAATGGTACGAGATGCGATTCTTGAAAGATGAACCCGACTTCCTCGAGACGCAAACGACGACGTTCTTCGTCCGCTGCTTCACTGACGCACGTATCATCAAAGTAGACGGCACCGTTCGTTGGTGTCTGTAACAATCCAAGCAACTGGAGCAATGTACTTTTCCCGCTACCACTTGGTCCGACGAGGGCAATCAACTCACCCGCTTCTGCTTGTAAGTTGATGTCATGTAGAACCGTCATCTCACCATAACTTTGCTCAATCTGATTTAATCGAATCATCCGTTCATTCCTCCCATCGCATCTGCCGCTTCGAGTTTCTTGACCATCCGTAACGGAACGAGCGCACCGAGGATTGCCGTTACGAGTAAAATGCCGCCGTACATCAGACTAGTCGACCATTCAAAACGGAATGGAAGATCCGCCGGTAAGAAACGACTTGTTAAATAGGTGATGGCGACGCTGACAGCAAAGGCGAGGCTCGTCAAGAGGATGACTTGTACGAGTAGACTCGCACCCATCGTCCGGGTCCGGATGCCGATTGCCTTCAAGACACCGAGCTGTTTCATCTTTTGCATCGTCAAAATATAGAAGAAGGCAGTCAGAATCAATGCCCCGATGACGACGAGTGCGACCCGCATCATCTGGAAGGAGTTTTGCTCCGCTGCATAGCCTGGTACGTTCTCAACGACTGCTTGTTTTGAGAAGACGGCTTGATCCGTTTGCAACGACTGACCGATATACGCTGAGACGTATGATGCCCCCATCTTCGATTGCCATGCTTGCCACGATTCATCCGTCATCCAAAGGACCGGTGCGTGACTATAACGTCCGTCCGTTACTGTACCGGCAATTCGGAACGTCTCTTTCGTCCGAAAATCCGTAATCGTATCGCCAACACGGGTTCCGCGTTGCTCCGCGTACGCAGCATCAACGAGAACTTCACCTTTTTGCAATGATTGCAACTGTTTTGGACCATAATTCGTCGTCTCTGGTAACGCAAAGACCGTCACATCATCCTTCGTTCCATTCTTCTTCTCAAGCACCATGTTCTGGACACCGAGTGCTTCCGCGCCCTTTGGTGTCTCGTCCGCCTGTAAGAACGAACGCGTCAGCTGTCCTTCTGCGTCTTTACTCAGCGCAAACTGCTCGACCGGCAGATTCCGAACGGCAGCCCCATTGTCATAGGCCAGTCCATCCGCAAGACCGGTGATCATCAAAATCAATAAGACGATCAACATCGTCACGATCGTCATCCAACTGAATCGTCCTTTCATCCGGACGAGTTCTTTCCATCCTAACTTCATCGCGTGATCCCTCCTGTATGTTCGCTACAGGATTGATGATACGACTGCAATATGAACGGAACATGAACGCACGCGTCAAATGCGTAAAAAAGTCAATGTCACAGTCAGACCGGATGAATCAGACGACAAATTCGCGTCCCCACCAAGTTGGCGCATCGTCTCTTTAACGATCGCAAGCCCGAGTCCCGTCCCGCGCGACGTTCGGGATGCATCGCCTTGATAAAAGCGTTCAAAGGCATGTTCCATCTGTTGTTCGGTCATACCTGGTCCTTCGTCCTTGATTCGGACGATGACCTGATTCACTTGTTCTTCCGCTTGAATATGAATCGTCGCTCCTTCGGCTGAGACTGAGACGGCGTTTCGAATGACATTTTGGAAGACATGTTCGAGCGCACTGGCATCTGCTTGAATCTGTAGTGCTGGCGATACATCGAGTGCGACAGCGATGCCTTGCTCATCCAGCTGAAAGGCAAGTGTTGTGAGTGTCGTCTCTAGACTCGTTCGTAGATCGAGTGCTTGTCGTTTGAAGCGCCGTCCTTCATCGAGCTTTGCTAAGATCAATAATTGACGCGTCAGCTCCGACATTCGCGCTGCCTCTTGTTGAATGATTGCCCGTCTCCTGACGTCTTCTCCCGTCACGTCGAGTTGTCCAGCGTACCCCGAGATCGTCGTCAACGGCGACTGGAATTCATGCGAGACGTTTGCAACGAACCGGCGTCGTTCCGTATCGGACGCTTCAATCGCCATCGCCATCTCGTCAAAGCGTCGGGACAGTTCACCAATCTCATCGCGCGCCTTCGTTCCGACGCGAATTCCATAGTCGCCGTCTGCCATCTGTTCCGTTGCTTTTGTCAGGCGCCGGATCGGACGCACGAGATACCGGATCGAGAAGACGAGCAAGAGAAAGCTGATCACGACAAGCAGTCCGAGGAACAGACCAACGAACAGGTGTAACTCGCGAATCTGCCGACTCAAGTCCGGACGGACGAAGATTGCATCCGTTCCTTGTGCCGTCTTGACCGACGTCCCGTACGTGTTGATGACTTCGTTATCGAATAGTCCAAGCAGGAAGAGATGAAACGGATACTCACGCATCCCGTAGTACGGTTGACCATTTTTCACTTGCTCGATGACTTGACTCGAGAGCGTTTCATTGCGAAATGTGTTTCCGTAACGCTCCGTTCCGTCATCTGTTCGAACATACAGTTGAAAGCCAGTTGCTTGTAACATCCGGTAAAACGATTCCGTCTTTCCGTCACCGTGCGTCTCGTAATAATCGATCGCTGTCTCGACCGCTTCCTCGACTTTTTGGCTATAGCTGTCCTGCCAAAACGAATAGTAGGCGATGTTACTGATTAAAAGAGCAAGCAGGGCGGACACGAGTAAGACGACACAGACGAGTCCGACGATTTTCGTATAGAGGCTCCTCATGCGTCGACCTCCAACCGGTACCCGAGTCCGCGGACGGTCTCGATCTTCACCTGATTCGTCTCCTTCAGACGTCCACGAAGTCGTTTGATGTGGACGTCAATCGTCCGATCGTCTCCCATGAAATCAAGTCCCCAGACGTGTTCGATCAATTCCTCGCGGCTAAAGACCCGTCCCGGAAAACTCGCCAACTGATGTAATAATTCGAACTCGCGCCGCGGGAGTGTCCACTCGGTCGACTGGATCGTCACGAGCTGACTGCGTTTATCAATCGTGACATCCCCGAGATGTAAGACGGGTTGCGCCGCTTTTTGATAGCGCCGCGCCACGGCGTGAAGCCGAAACACTAATTCTTCCGGATCGAACGGCTTTGTGATGTAATCATCAGCACCTGCTGCAAAGCCGTCCCGCTTATCTGTCAGTTCACCGAGCGCCGTCAGCATCAAGATTGGGATGTCCCCGTTTTGCCGTAACCGCTCACATAGGACGAGACCGGTCTGCCCGGGAAGTAGGACATCGAGCACGGCTGCTTCGAACGTCATCGTTTCAATCCAAGCGAGCGCTTCGTTTCCGTCTGCTGTCGCTCGGACGGAGTGTCCGTCGGCCTGTAACGTCGATACGACAAGTGATTGGATATGTGGGTCATCTTCAACGACTAAAATATACAATCGTACGCCTCCTTTTTTAGACAAACAAAAATCCCCTCCCCCTTCTCATAATGAAAAGGACGAAGGAGATGACAATCATCCGCGCTCTGGGTAGAGTGGGAAACGACCTGTCAAAGCAACGACACGCTCACGTGCTTGTGCGAGAACGTCTGCTTCTTCTGGGTGGTTCAAGACGAGTTCGATCAACTCGGCGATTTCTTTCATCTCGGCTTCCTTGAAGCCACGTGATGTCATCGCTGCAGTTCCGATCCGGATACCACTCGTGACGAACGGGCTCGCTGGGTCGAACGGAATCGTGTTCTTGTTGACCGTGATGCCGGCTTCGTCAAGCGCGTGCTCAGCAAGTTTCCCTGTGATCCCGAGCGGTTGTAAGTCGACGAGGAGCAAGTGATTGTCCGTTCCGCCTGAGACGATTCGGAGTCCACGCTTCGTCAATTCCTCACCGAGGACTTTTGCGTTCGTGACGACTTGACCGATGTAGTCCTTGAACTCTGGTGCAAGAGCTTCACCGAACGCGACAGCTTTCGCGGCGATGACGTGCATGAGTGGACCACCTTGGATACCTGGGAAAATGGCTTTATCGATTGCTTTCGCATGCTCTTCTTTACAGAGGATCATCCCACCACGTGGACCACGCAACGTCTTATGCGTCGTCGTCGTGACGAAGTGCGCATGCTCGACTGGGTTCGGGTGCTGACCTGCTGCGACAAGTCCAGCGATGTGTGCCATGTCGACCATCAAGTAAGCACCGACGCTGTCTGCGATTTCACGGAAACGTTTGAAGTCGATGACACGCGGATACGCCGATGCGCCCGCGACGATTAATTTTGGTTTATGCTCTTCTGCTAATTTCGCAACGACATCGTAATCAATCATCTCTGTCTCTTGATCGACACCGTATTCCACGAAGTTGTACTGGACACCGGAGAAATTGACGGGGCTACCGTGCGTCAGATGGCCACCGTGCGAGAGGTTCATCCCGAGGACCGTATCTCCCTGCTCGAGAATCGTGAAGTAAACCGCCATGTTCGCTTGTGCACCCGAGTGTGGTTGCACGTTCGCGTGCTCCGCACCGAAGATTTCCTTCGCGCGGTCGCGTGCTAAATTCTCAGCGAGATCGACATACTCACAGCCACCATAATAACGACGACCTGGGTAACCTTCTGCGTACTTGTTCGTCAAGACGCTGCCTTGTGCTTCCATGACAGCTTGCGAGACGAAGTTCTCGGATGCGATCAATTCGATGTTATCCCGTTGACGACCTAGTTCCTGGCGCATTGCCGAAAAGAGTGCCTCATCTTGTTGTTTCAGATACGTAAGCGGTGTTTGTTCCATCTGAATTCCCCCATTTCATTTCGATAGACCTATCTTAACACGAATGTTTCGTTCCCGGCATCCCTAAAAACAACATCAAAAAAGCAAGGGGTGCGCAACCCCTTGCATCAATCATTCGTATTTAGCACGTGCTCCACCGATTAATTTCGGTCGTGTCACGGCTGCCGTCACGTGTGCCTCACCGATTTCCTTGTGCGGCAAGCGCACGGGAATCGCAACAGCTTTCAAGTGCATCCCGATGAACGTGTCCCCGATATCAATCCCGGCGTCTGCCTGAATCGCTTCGACGACGACCGGTGCCGAGAAGCGCTGATAGGCAGCACTCGCCATCGATCCACCGGCTTCCGGAACAGGAACGACCGTCACTGGATCGAGTCCGAGTCGTTCTGCCGTTTGCCGCTCAAGCGTCAGCGCCCGGTTGATATGCTCACAGCCTTGGAAGGCAAGATCGACTTGGTGCGACCGACGAAAGGCATCGAAAACATCGAACAACGCGTCTGCGACTTCCGGTGAACCGGCCTTGCCGATTTGTTTGCCGATGACTTCACTCGTCGAACAGCCGATCACGAGCAATTTTCCTTTTAAGGAAAATCGTTCATCCAGAGCGTTCAGTGCTTCTTCTAAATCGTGCTGGATGCGTGTCAAGTCCATTACTTCACCTCATAATCTGAGATTTTGCAAACGCGGTTCTCATGACGTCCGCCTTCGAATTCCGTTTCAAGCCAAAGCTGTGCGATCTCACGAGCCAGTCCTGGACCGATGACGCGTTCGCCCATCGTTAAGATGTTCGAATCATTGTGCTGACGCGTCGCTTTCGCGCTGAACGTATCATGGACGAGTGCTGCTCGGATGCCCTTGACTTTGTTCGCTGCGATTCCGATCCCGATCCCTGTTCCACAAATCAAAATGCCACGATCAAACTCTCCGCTTGCGACTGCCTCAGCGACTGGAATCGCGACATCCGGATAATCGATCGAGTCGGCTGAATGCGTACCGAAGTCCGTATAGTCGATGCCGAGCTCTTGTAAGAGGTCGTTGATTTCTGCCTTTAACTTAAAACCGCCATGATCCGCGCCGATTGCTACTTTCATCTTTACTATTCCCCCGTTTGTTTAGGTTGTTTTTTCGGAAGTTTCCGTGTATCCGGAGCTTTTCTTCCGTTTCCGTTCTGCGTCAATTTTAACACAAGACGGTTGACGAGGGGTTCGAGTTCATTACGTACTTGCCGGTAGACGTTCATTGATCCGCCGTACGGATCGTTGATGTCCCGTTCAAGCCCTGTCACATATTCATATAAGGTGAACGTCCGTTCCTTCAGTTCCGGATAGCGTTCACCGACTTCCTGCTTGTGCTGACGCGTCATCGTCAAGATGATGTCAGACCAACGCCCGAGTACATCATCAAAGACTTGCGTATAGTGTTCGAGTTCGATCCCGCGCTCACGTAACACTTGTAAGGCGTTCTCGGACGCATCAAATCCTTGCATCGAACGTAGTCCTGCTGAACGGACGTCGAATTCCTGATCGGCGACTTTCGAGCGTAGTAACGCCATCGCCATCGGGCTACGGCATGTATTTCCTGTACAGATGAATAAAACGCGACGTGTGCTCATCTCCGTATCCTCCTTCTTCAAGGGCGAATGACCCGACCACCTGCTGCTTTATGGAGGCGGTTGCGGACCGCAAGCCCCACCCCTTCTTCTGATAGGTCTCGTACAAAAATCTGATCCACCGTCGTCTGATCAAATCGCCGTAAACAATCGTAAAGACGTTGTGCCGCCGTCTCCATCGAATTACCAAGGGAGCAGCGAACATCTGCGTCGACTTCCTCCCCGTCAAACAGGAGGACGCCCGTCTTGTGTCCGGTTTGTCGTGCATCATCGATGAGTTGCTGTAAGAATGAAAGATCTCCCTCCACTACGGAAAGTGTTGCTTCCGGTGCGTAGTGGGTATATTTCATCCCGGGTGCCTTCGGTGTAACATCTTTCATCGATAAGGCAGGATCGAGTGTGACAGGACCGATGACCGACTCGATTTGTTCGCGTGTCACGCCGCCCGGTCGTAAAATCGCCGGTGGCGTCATCGTACAATCGATGACAGTCGATTCGACCCCGATGCCCGTTTCCCCTCCATCGACGATCGCAGCGATGCGTCCCGAGAGGTCATGTGCGACGTGCGCAGATGACGTCGGTGAAGGTTTTCCGGAACGGTTGGCACTCGGTGCTGCGAGACCCAACCCTGTCGCCTCGATCAATCGAAGCGCGAGCGGATGGTCTGGCATCCGTAATCCGATCGTATCTAGTCCTGCTGTGACGAGTGTGGATGCGGTGCCGTTCGATTCGAGGATGATCGTCAAGGCTCCTGGCCAGAACGCCTCCATCAAACGAGCCGCGACATCTGGGATGTGCGTGACGAACTGATGTGCCTGTTCTACGGATGCGACATGGACAATCAGCGGATTGTCAGAAGGTCGACCCTTCGCGGCGAAGATTCGCCGAACAGCCGCTTCGTTCGTTGCGTCCCCTGCGAGACCATAGACGGTCTCGGTCGGCATCGCCACGACCTCTCCTTCCTGCAATAACCGAACTGCTTCATCCATCGTCTGTAAGTCAATCATTTCCGTCTTCACGCTGTACAATCCTTTCGTTCCGCATACACGATACGGTCTTTACCGTTTATATCTTTTAAAATACCCGTTTCCGCATTTGGATAACGTTCTTTTAACATCATTTGCACTTCTGGTCCTTGATTGTGTCCAATTTCAAACGCAATCAGTCGGAAATCGTCTCGTAGGACCCGTCCACTCTCCTCGACGAGACGTCGGTAAAAGACGAGACCGTCTTTTCCGCCAAACAGGGCGAGATGCGGTTCGTGGTCGAACACGACTTCACTGAGTAATTCCTCTTCCTCGATATAAGGAGGATTCGAAACGAGCACCCGCACGGAATCATCCGCAAGTGGCGCTAGTAAATCTCCTTCAAGGAACGTCACGTCTCCACCAAGCTTCGCTTGATTTTGCTTCGCGACTGCAATCGCGGCCGGTGAAATATCGACGGTCGTGACCGGTTGCTCGAGTTCGAGGGCGAGCGTGATTCCAATCGCTCCGCTACCGGTTCCGATGTCGACGATCTGTCCCGCGGTGAACGACTCACGTTTGAGACGCTCCGTGACGAAGACGATCAACTCTTCCGTTTCCGGTCGTGGAATCAAGACATCCGGTGTGACACGGAAATCCCGTCCATAAAACGGCTGATAGCCGATTAAATGCTGAACGGGTACGCCGTGAACATGAGCAAGCAAGTATTCACTGAATCGTAAATCTTGCTCCGGCGTCAATTCATCGGACAAGCGGACAAGGAGTCCGGTCCGGTCGACATCCAAGACGTGCATGAGTAACCATTCGGCACTTGAACCCTCGCGTCCTGCTTGTTCCATCATCGTTTTTGCATCATTTAGACGTTTTGCGATCCGCATCAGTTCGCCGCCTCCGATGCCCGCGCCTGATATTCCATGACAAGCGTATCGATGACTTCATCCATCTCACCTTGCAAGATTCGATCAAGCTTCTGGATCGTTAATCCGATCCGGTGATCCGTCACCCGGTTTTGAGCGAAATTATACGTCCGAATCCGCTCTGAACGGTCACCCGTACCGACAGCCGACTTCCGTTTTTCATCATACTCCGCTTGCTGTTCGCGTTGAATCTTATCGTAGACACGCGCGCGCAAGACCTTCATCGCTTTTTCCTTGTTCTTGATTTGCGACTTCTCATCCTGACAGCTGGCGACGATTCCTGTCGGCACGTGGGTGACACGGACAGCAGACTGCGTCGTATTGACGGACTGTCCACCCGGTCCACTCGACGTGAACGTATCGACTCGGACATCCTTATCGTGGATCTCGACTTCGACGTCTTCTGCTTCTGGTAGCACGGCGACAGTCGCTGTTGATGTATGAATCCGCCCGCCGGATTCCGTTGACGGAACGCGTTGGACGCGGTGTGCCCCGTTCTCGTATTTCAACTTCGAATAAGCACCTGTTCCTTTGACAATGAAGATGATTTCTTTGTAGCCACCGAGTTCCGTGTAGCTCGCATCGATGATCTCAATCTTCCAGCTCTGTTTCTCAGCAAACTTCGAGTACATCTTAAATAGGTCACCCGCAAATAAGGCTGCCTCGTCTCCCCCTGCTGCACCACGAATCTCGACGATGACGTTCTTATCGTCATTCGGATCCTTTGGTAATAATAAAGCCTTCAGCTTCGCTTCAAGCTCTTTGATCTCCGGTTCAAGCATCGCGACTTCTTCCTTTGCAAGGTCGCGCATCTCGGGATCTGTCAACATTTGACGTGCCTCTTGATAAGCTTCCATCTTCTCGCGATAGACACGGTACGTCTCGACGGTCGGCGCAAGCTGTGACTGCTCCTTTGAGACCTCACGCAATTGATTCGTATCATTGATGATGGCTGGATCAGCCAACATATCATTCAGTTTTTCATAACGGTCCTCTAACGCACTCAATCGATCCAACATCTCGGTCATCCTTCCTGGCGATTCTTCTGTCGTCAGTATAGCAAATATTGCGATCGATGGCGTCATCGTCTTCTTGAAAAGAAACGTTGACAGACAGGTTGTAAATTCCTATAATTGGTGTATTAATTGAATTAGTACACTTAAGGAGGTGAAGAAATGTTCACCGTTGATCCGAAAAGTCCGTTACCGATCTATGAACAGTTGGTCGCTCAAATCATCCGCTCGATTGCTCGTGGTCTACTCCGCTCCGGCGAACAGATGCCATCCGTCCGTGAACTTGCCGGTACACTCCTTGTCAATCCGAACACTGTCTCCCGCGCCTATCAGGAACTCGAGAGCCGCAACTTCATCGTCACGATGCGCGGTAAAGGCTCCTTCATCTCAGACATCCCACTTCACGAAGTCAAACAAGCTGCCATCCAAGATCCACTCATCCGCCTTTGTGCAATCGCCGACGAATTATCCATCTCAAACGAAGAACTCTATCAACATATCTTACACATAAGGGAGGATTCCTCATGTTGACCGTTTCTCATCTGACGAAACAAATTGACCGTACCATGATTTATGAAAATGCATCCTTCACCCTGCCGGCAGGAACGATTACTGCCTTGATTGGTCGTAATGGTGCCGGAAAAACGACATTACTGAAAACACTCGTTGGAGCGCTCGAGCCGACTCGTGGAAAGGTCGAATGGAACGGCGAGTCGATCCACCACGTCCCGAAGACGCGGAAGCACCTTTTCCTCGTTCCGGATTCTGTTTCCGTCTACCGCCAGATGACGCTCGGTGAACTGATCAACTTCTATCACGTCTTTTATCCAAACTTCGAGAAGACTTATATCGAAAACTACTGCCGCTCGTCGAATCTCGATCGCGGACGTCGCGTCACTTCTTTATCGAAGGGACAAGCGCAATTGTTCCTTCTCCAACTCGCGTTCGCAACGAATGCCCCGGTTCTGTTACTCGATGAACCAACCGATGGACTTGACCGAATCAACAAACGTGATTATCTGAAACAACTCGTCTCATTACTCGCAGAGCGTCAAACAGCCGTTCTGATTGCTTCCCATCAACTCGAAGAACTCGATTCCCTTGCCGACCGTGTCATGACGATCGAAAAACACCTCGTCCGCGAACCGAAGGCACTCGATGATGCCAAAGCTAGCATGCAGAAATGGCAAGTCGTCTATGAAGATGTTCCAGAGCTCAGTCATGCCGATCTCCACGTCTTATCCCAAACAGGTCGGGTCGTGACGTTACTCGTTTTATCCGATGCAGGCGCGCAGTATCTTGAAACGACGCGTCCTCTCTTAAAGGATGCTTTGCCGGTGCAGATGGAAGATTACTTCTTAGGGACATTTGGAGGGAAACGACATGGTTAAGCAATTGATCCGCTATCACATCAAGCAAGGCATATGGCCACTCGCTTGTTTTATTCTACTGGCGATCTTCAGTTATGGTTTTGGTAGTTATACCATCATCAACGACTTTGAAACATACGAAGTATCTTATCAAACCGAAACGATTCAAGCTGTCCTCGTCAGTCCGTTCTTCGCTGGATTCGCTGCAATTCTCATCGCCGTCTTTGCGATCCTGATGCTCGGTTCGGAGCGTGGGAGTGGTCGCAGCCTGATTTTACATGCGTTGCCGTTCCCGAAGGTCTGGCTGTTCTGGATCAAATGGGCGATCGGCACTGTGACGTTGATCGTCTTCCCGATCATCGGTTTTTTCGCCAGTTGGTCATTACTGCAAGCATTCGGTATCAATCCGTTTGATTACGTCACGTGGTCGTCACTCCTTCAAGATTTTGGTCTATTCCTTCTATTTGATGTGACAATTTTGACGATCTTCTTATTCGCCGGAACGATTGCTGGTGATATCATCGGACAACTGTTACTCGGAACGTTCTTCTTGTTCTTGAATTACTTCACGTATTTCAGTATCTATGCTATCGGTCAACTGGGTTTTGGCGTGGGCTACGAAGAGTTAGACAAACCAACAAGCTTTTTGATGACAATCACGACGCCCTTTGCACTCTTCTTCGAGTACAATACCGATTTCAACATCGCTTATGCTGTATTGTTCAGTTTAGCCTTGACGGTCGTCTTACTGATTTTCGGTAGTCGTCTCTATGTCAAAGGTGCGAACGAACGTCTCGGGCGTTTCACGATTTTCCCGAAATTACATCCAGCACTCATCATCACCTTCTCGATCTATACGACAATCCTACTCGCGGGAATCATCGGTCTGATTTCGTCCGAGAATCAATTCCTGTACTGGCTCGCAATCGCGATTCTCGCGTGGCCGACGTTCAGCTCTTATCGTCGGATGATTGGGTGGAGTCGCTAATGCAACGAATGGATCTTCTGAAATGACTTTTCAGAAGATCCATTTTTTGTCATCGATTCTTCACAAAGCTTTACAAACGATAAACATGGATTTCACATTCTATCCGTAAGGTGGAGTTTGTAGGTCGTATCGATCATCAAACCCCAGCACCTTTCGAGGAGGAACCCTTATGAAATTAAAACGTATCATTCCGATTTTTGCCTTATCAACCCTTTCCCTTAGTACGATGCTCTCGATGCCTGAAGCAGAAGCAAAGACGAAACCGGTTAAATCACCGGAAATCCGGAACGTCATCTTCTTGATTGGCGACGGGATGGGTGTCTCCTATACATCAGCACATCGTTACTTAAAGAACGATCCATCGACACCGGTTGCTGAAAAAACAGCGTTTGACCAATACCTCGTTGGTCAACAGATGACTTATCCGGAAGATCCGAAGGAAAACGTCACCGATTCCGCTTCCGCAGCAACAGCGATGTCATCCGGCGTCAAGACGTATAATGCAGCGATTGCTGTCGATAACGATAAATCGGAAGTCAAGACCGTCCTTGAAGCAGCGAAAGCACGTGGTAAGTCAACAGGACTCGTTGCGACATCGGAAATCACGCATGCGACACCTGCTTCGTTCGGTGCTCATGATGAGAGCCGAAAGAACATGAACGCGATCGCAGACGATTACTTCAAGGAACGCGTCAATGGGAAGCATAAAATTGACGTCATGCTCGGTGGCGGTAAGTCGAACTTCGTCCGTCCGGATGTTGATTTGACGAAAGCATTCAAAAAAGACGGTTACAGTTACGTCACGGATCTGGATCAATTGCAAGGTGATAAAAAAAAACAAGTCCTCGGTCTGTTCGCAGATGGTGGATTACCAAAACGGATTGACCGCGAAAACTCGGTCCCATCGCTTGAACAAATGACGAACTCTGCCATTAAGCGACTCGACTCGAATAAAAAAGGATTCTTCCTGATGGTCGAAGGTAGCCAAGTCGACTGGGCCGGTCATGACAATGATATCGTCGGTGCCATGAGTGAGATGGAAGACTTCGAGCGGGCATTCAAAGCCGCGATCGCATTTGCAAAGAAGGATAAACATACACTCGTCGTCGCGACAGCTGACCACTCAACGGGTGGATATTCAATCGGTGCAGATGGCATCTATAACTGGTTCGCTGAACCGATCAAAGCGGCAAAGAAAACACCTGACTTCATGGCGCAAAAAATCGTCGATGGTGCGGACGTCCGCAAGACGTTGACGACGTATATCGATCAGGACAAACTCGCCTTGACGGACAAAGAAATCGATAGCGTCTCCCGCGCTGCTGAATCGAAGAAATTACTCGAGATCGATAATGCGATTGAAGAAATCTTCAACGAACGCTCGCATACAGGCTGGACGACAGGTGGACATACAGGTGAAGACGTACCGGTCTATGCGTTCGGTCCTGCTAAAGAACGTTTCGCGGGACAAGTCGACAACACGGATCACGCGAAAATCATCTTCGATCTCTTGAAATCGAAGAAATAAGGAGAATGTTCATGAGACAGATACTTGCTACTTTGATGCTCGGGACGGTGCTCGCTGGTTGTGGCACTTCAGCATCACAAGACACACCAAAAGAACCAGCGTCTGCGAAACAGGAGCAGCCGGTATCGATTGAAAAAACAAGCGCCTACGTTCCAAACCCACAAATTCCAGACGATCGCGATTTGACAAAAATCGATCAGACCGTCACGGATGATAAGGGCGACCTGACGCTTAAACAATTCAAACGAGTGAACGAAACACGGAAGATTGGTCCGATCGAGATGACGATCGAAGAGATCAAAGTATTCCATGCTCGTCCAAGCTATGGCATGATTGATTTCTTCCATGGCTTTACGCACGATGAATCCTTTGATTTGATCAAGACACGGGTCACGATCAAGAACACAAGTAATGAACCGGTCACGTTCAATCCTGTCGCCCACTTCAAACTCGATGCTGCGACAGAAAAGACGCTCGAGGACGACGTCTATTTGGAGTCGCTTGCGAAGACTTACGCCCCGTCCGAGTCACGGAGTGGTAACTTCGGCTTCATCTTGGAACATCCGGTTGACTCGATTGAACTCTTGACGAGTGATGTTCTCGATGAAAAACAAGATGTCCTCAAAAAAGGAACGACGTTTTCGACGTCTCTTCGTTGACTGACATTCATACTTCTATGCTCTATCTATTTTCCGGTCATGTCCGGATCATAGGTGGAGCTATTTTGATGCCTGTAATCGTTCCGTGCTACACTAAAGGCATTATTTGAGTGTAAAGGACGGATCATATGCCGAAGTATTTAAACATCTATCACGAGCTCGCACAGCGGATTCAGGAAGGAACGCTCCCGGCTGAAACGAAATTACCTTCTGAGACGGAATTGATGCACGAATTCGAGGCGAGCCGCGGAACGGTCCGAAAAGCGATCGATGCCCTGCAAGAAAAAGGCTTCGTCCGTAAACACCAAGGGAAAGGTGTCTTCGTCCTGTCGCAAGAAGCGATCGAATTCCAATTCAATGGGATCGTCAGCTTCTCGGAAGCACATCGCCGGATGGGGCGACATGCCGTCGAAACGGATGTAGTGTCCTGCGAAGTCCTTTCCGCTTCTGCTGAGCTCGCTTCGTTATTACATGTGGCACAAGGAACGGACGTGACACGCATCGAGCGCATTCGCCAGATCGATGGTGAACGGGTCATACGTGACATCAATCATTTCGTGACCGCACTCGTGCCTGGACTCACTACTGACATCGCTCAAGGTTCGATCTATCAGTACATCGAAGAGACACTTGGTCGGCAGATCAGCTACGCGAAAAGAAAAATCGAAGCTCGCCCTGCGACAATGGAAGACCAAGAACGACTCGACCTTCATGATATGACGCATGTCATCGTCGTCACGAACGATACGTATTTCTATGAAGGACAACATTTTGAGCGGACGGAATCGCGTCACCGGCTCGATAAGTTTCAGTTCACTGATATTGCCCGTCGTTGAATATAGGCTGTAAGATGAGGGAATCCGTAGATGACGGATTCTCTCTTTTTTATTCTTTCCAACTTATCTATATAAGTCCTTGACCAACTTATATAGATAAGTTAAGATAAGTGTGCGCAGATAAGAAAACGTTTTCATTTCAAAAGTGGTCGAGTATGTCACTTCCAAAAAGGAGCATCGAGATGAAACCAAACTATCGTCAGATTGCAGAGCAAATCATTGAGAACATCGGAGGCAAGGAGAACGTCGAGCAGGCAGCTCACTGTGTCACCCGCCTTCGTTTAACGCTTAAGAATCAAGAACTTGTCGATCAAGAAGCCTTACTTGAAGTCCCGCTCGTCAAAGGCGCGTTCTTGAACGCAGGTGTCTATCAAATCGTCATTGGTGCCGGAGACGTCGACCGGGTCTATGCAGAATTCATTCAACTGACCGGTTTACAGGCAACGACGATCGCAGATGTTAAATCGTCTGGTGCTGCTAAGATGAATCCGTTCCAAAAGTTGATCAAAGTCTTTTCTGATGTCTTCATGCCTATCATTCCGGCGATCATCGTTGCTGGTCTCTTAATGGGAATCAATAATCTATTCGGAATCGAGTTCGGTGGCAAGACGATGATCGATCGTTATCCGAACTTACAAGGACTTTGGGATCTCATCAATATGATGGCCAATACGGCCTTCGTCTTCCTGCCAGCACTCGTCGGTTGGTCAGCAACGAAACGCTTCGGTGGAAGTGAGATTCTTGGGATCGTCATGGGTCTGATGCTTGTTCACCCAGATCTCTTAAACGCTTGGAACTATGGACAAAGTGCTCTAAAAGGTGAAATCCCGACGTTCAACATTCTCGGTCTCTTTGAAATTGAAAAAGTCGGTTATCAGGGACAAATCCTCCCTGTGCTCGCCGCTGCTTATGTTCTCAGTACGATTGAACGTTGGCTCAAACAACGCGTACCGAATGCGATTCAATTACTCGTCGTACCGATTACCACGATCACGTTGACCGGCTTCCTCGCTCTTGCCGTCATTGGACCGGTCACGCGTCAAGTCGGTGACTGGATTACGATTGGTGTCGTCAATACGTTCGAAGCTGTTCCATTACTCGGTGCCCTACTCTTTGGTGCACTCTATGCGCCACTCGTCATTACCGGTATGCACCACATGTTCATCGCTGTTGATCTACAGTTGATCGGACAAAGCGGAACGACGTTCATCTGGCCGATGATCGCGATTTCGAACATCGCCCAAGGCTCAGCAACACTCGCGATGCTTTTCCTCGCGAAAAACGTCAATGATAAAAACATGGCATCGACGTCCGCTTTATCCGCCTACTTCGGGATCACGGAACCAGCCATGTTCGGGGTCAATCTCCGGTTCAAATATCCGTTTTACGCGGCACTCGTCGGTTCAGCGATCGCGTCAGCTTTCATCGCCGTCAGTGGCGTTCTTGCTCCTGCGATCGGTGTTGGCGGATTACCTGCTTTCATTTCGATCGTACCAGGCTCGATTCTGTCATTCATTGTCGGCATGGTGATCGCGATCATCGTACCTGTCGCCTGTACGTTCCTGTTCCACTATGTCTCAACGAAACGCGCAAAAAAAGCTGCCCTGAAAAAAGCAGCGTAATTTTAGAAAGGTGTGTATCTCATGATCACGACAACCGATTGGCGCAAATCCGCCGTTTATCAAATCTATCCGAAGAGTTTTTATAGTCCGGAGGGCAAAGCGACCGGTACGTTACGAGGCGTCACTGCCAAACTCGATTATCTGGCGGATCTGGGTGTCGATTATCTCTGGTTGACGCCGGTCTATGCCTCACCGCAAAACGACAATGGTTATGATGTCAGTGATTATTACGCGATTGATCCATCCTACGGAACAATGGACGATTTCGAGACGTTACTTGCAGAAGCAAAACAACGCGGTCTGTCTGTCATGATGGACATCGTCGTCAATCACTGTTCAACGTCGCATGTCTGGTTTGAAGAAGGACGTCATCCGGATAGTCCCTATCACGACTATTTTATTTGGCGCGAGACACCGAACGACTGGGTATCAAAATTCGGTGGTCCCGCTTGGTCATTTGATGAGGTAGCTGGCAAGTATTACTTGCACCTGTTCGACAAGACGCAAGCGGATCTGAACTGGGAAAATCCACGCTTACGGGAAGATGTTTACAACATGATGCGCTTCTGGCGGGATAAAGGGGTCAGCGGCTTCCGACTCGATGTCATCAATTTGATCTCAAAGACGCCAGGTCTTCCGAACGATCCAGCAGGAGACGGACGTACGTATTATACGGACGGACCGAACGTTCATGACTACTTGCAAGAGATGAACGCAGCCGTTTTTGCTAGACACGATCTCATGACGGTCGGTGAGATGTCGTCGACGTCACTTGAACACTGCCTCCGTTATTCATCGCTTAATGAACAAGAACTGAAGATGACGTTCAATTTTCATCACTTGAAGGTCGATTATCCGAACGGTGAAAAATGGACGGCAGCACCGTTTGATTTCAAGCAACTGAAACAGATTTTCTCCGACTGGCAATCCGGCATGAACGGACAAGCCTGGAACGCTATCTTTTGGTGCAACCATGACCAGCCACGCGTCGTCAGCCGGTTTGGTGACGACGTCACGTATCGCGTCGAAAGTGCGAAGATGCTCGCGACGACGCTTCATGGTCTACAAGGTACACCGTACATCTATCAAGGAGAAGAGATCGGCATGCCGAATCCGGACTTCACGGATCTGTCCGACTACCGCGATGTCGAGACGTTGAACGCCTATCAGGAAGCTCGGGACAACGGTATATCGGAAGAAGCGATTCTCGCTGCGATTCGTCAAAAGTCGCGTGACAATGCGCGGACGCCGATGCCGTGGTCGGATGCAAGTAACGGCGGCTTCAGTACAAGCGAGCCGTGGATACCAGTCTCACCGACGTATGAGCAAATCAATGTCGAGTCGGCTGTCGCAGACCCAAACTCGGTCTATCATCATTACAAACGATTGATTCAACTCCGCAAACAGTATGACGTGCTGACAGACGGTTCATACCGTCTGTTGACACCAGACGATTCGTCACTCTGGGCGTACGAACGCGTAACGAACGAGGAAGAGTTGCTTGTCGTTTCGAACTTCTACGGAACAGAGACGACGTTCACGTTACCTCGTGACGGATCGGATTATACAGTGTTGCTTCACAACTATCAGCAGATGCAGACAGAGGGACGCACTTTGACGTTGCGTCCTTATGAATCCCTAATGCTTTATCGTAAAAAGTGATTGGATAAGACGAAGCACACGCGAAAAAGAGAAGATTGGTTTCTAGCATATCCTAGAAGCCAATCTTCTCTTTTGTTGAATAGATATAGAATGTGAATGCCTATCCCTCGACTCCTACAGGAAAAGAAAGCATGGTACACGCTTTCGTCAGGGAAAGGAAAGACCCGGCGAACCGCATGGAATGCGGATCGTCGCGGCTTACCTCCCGCCTGTGGAAAGCGAGGATGGCAGAATCATTCGTTTTCAAAAATGATTCTTAAACACTAGTTCCTTCCGAGTCTTTCATTTTCGCATTCTCTATGAAACCTTCCGATTTGCTTCTTCTCGTTTCAACTGTTCGCGGAACAGTCGTGTCTCGGCAATGACAACGCCGGACAATCCAATCAAACCGATTAAGTTCGGAATCGCCATCAATCCGTTGAAGACATCGGAAATCGCCCAGACCATGTTCAAGTTCGTCGTCATCGCGCCGGCTCCAGCGACTAAGACGAACAAAATGCGGTACGGTAGGATTGATTTTTGACCAAATAGATAATAAATCGATTTTTCACCGTAGTACGACCAGCCAAGAACGGTCGAGTACGCGAACATGACGAGGCCAATCGTAACGATGTATTTTCCGGCAGGTCCGAGGAAGACTTCAAAACTCGCTGTCGTTAGTTCAACGCCTTGCAAGTCCGTATCGAGCTGCCCTCCCATGACGAGCGTCAGTCCCGTGATCGAACAGACAACCAATGTATCGAGGAAGACTTGAGTCATCGAGACGAGTGCTTGACGCCCCGGGAAGTCTGTCTTCGCAGCAGCGGCTGCGATTGGTGCTGAACCGAGTCCTGCTTCGTTCGAGAAGACACCACGCGCGACACCGTAACGAATTGCCGCCCCGATTGCCCCACCCGTGATTGCCTCGTTTGAGAACGTACTACTGAAGATCGTTGAAATCGCACCTGGAATCAGATCATAGTTCATGATGAGAATCAGCAAGCCACTTCCGACATAGAAGAAAATCATGAACGGAACGAACAGACTGACGACTTTCCCGATTGACTTGACCCCACCAAGAATGACGACACCCGTCAATACCATTAACGCGATCCCCGTCACGTAAAGTGGCACATCGAACGTCGATTTCATCGCGAGGGCGACCGAGTTCGTCTGGACCCCGTTTCCAATCCCAAACGCAGCGATCGAAGCGAATGCGGCAAATAGTACACCGAGCCATTTTTGCTTCAGTCCACGTTCAAGGTAATACATCGGTCCTCCTGCCATCTGTCCTTTTTCATCGACGACACGATATTTGACGGCAAGAATCGCTTCCGCGTACTTCGTCGCCATCCCGAACAGACCGGACAACCACATCCAGACGATCGCGCCTGGTCCCCCGAGAACGACGGCGGTTGCGACACCGACGATATTCCCTGTACCGACGGTCGCAGCTAGTGCCGTCATCAATGCTTGAAAGTGACTGATGTCGCCTTCTGACTTATCGTCCTGATGCTTTGAAAACGCGAGCTTCAGCGCATACGGCAGTTTGGTAATTTGAATGAATCCTAAGCGAATCGTCAAGTAAATCCCCGTACCGACCAACAGAATGAGTAACGGTGGTCCCCATACGATATCGGACACCGCACTAACCCAGTCACTAAATGAATTTCCCATTCGTCTTACCTCCCTTTATGAGATATGTAGTTCCTTACCATTTTTTCAGAATTTACTGATAATTGTCAAACTATTTTTTCATGAAACTATTTTACGTTTTAATTTTTTTGATAATAAGTAAATTTTTTACTTGTGAAGGTATAATCAAGAAAATAAATAGTTCATCTTGCAAAAAAGGAGCGAATCATATGAAGATTAAAACAAAGCTTATCTTATTGTCCTCCATCCTTTTGCTTAGCTTGATCGGTGTCGGTTTATACGGCGCATCTTCTCTCAATCGCGTTGACCAAGAGAGTCAAACGATCACCTCGTCTTGGATTCCTGGTCTGAACTTATCCCATGAAACGAACACGGCACTGTCTGATTTGCGACGTGTCGAATTATTACACATTCAAGAAAATGATCCAGAGATCAAAGCCGGTTATGATAAGCGTGTCAAAGACGGTTTAGCGACCGTTGACGCGAATCTCGCGAAATACGAGAAAACGATTTATTTAAAAAGCGATCGCGAACTGTTCAATGATCTCACGAAAAAATGGCAAACTTTCAATGAGACGACTGATCGTCTTCTCGCCCTCAGTACACCAGAAACCCAAAAAGAAGCAGTCACCTATTATGAAGGTGAGAGTCGTGATTCATACTTCGCTGTCTCTGATCAATTAACGAAAATCGTGAAATATAATAATCAACAAGCGAAAATAAATGGTGATGCCATCACAAGTTCTGCCAATACAGCTCATATCCTTCTCTTCACGATCATCGGTGTCGTCGGATTACTCGGTGTCATCTTCACCGTCTTGATTTTACGCTCGATCTTCGGTCCACTCCGTCAACTGCAGGCGAAAACGCATGAACTGGCAACACAAGGCGGCGACTTGACTGCTCAACTCGACGTCGTGCGTGATGATGAAATCGGACAAATCGCCCAGTCGATGAATCAATTCATCGCCCACTTACGGACGATCATCATTCAAGTCGATGATACAGCAAACCACGTCGTATCGACCTCACGTCACGTCTCCGGTCGAATCAGCGAACTCGATCAGGATATGGCGTCGACTTCTCATACGATCGAAAACTTATCAGCCGGTATGCAGGAGACAGCCGCCTCTGCCGAAGAGATGAACTCGTCTGCTGTCGATATGGAAGCAACGATTCATGATATCGTCTCTAGTGCAGAAGCGAACGGAAAACGGGCGCAAGAAGTCGGTGGGCGTGCTGAATCACTTCAAGTCGTTGCAACAGAAGCGAAACAGACCGCGAATCACATTCTCGCTGAAACAAAAAGTAAACTCGAGGATGCGATGGCACGTGCGAAGGCCGTTAAAGAAATTTCCGTCTTATCGGACGCGATTCTTTCGATTGCGGCGCAAACGAATCTCTTATCCCTTAATGCTTCGATTGAAGCAGCACGCGCTGGTGAAGTCGGTCGCGGATTCGCTGTCGTCGCCGATGAGATTCGCAAACTTGCCGAAAGTAGTCGGGATACCGTCGAACAAATCCAAGATGTCTCGATTTCTGTCATCGAGTCCGTTGAACACTTGAACGCTGCGTCCGGCGAGATGCTCTCTTTCATTGATACAAAGGTCGCCAAAGACTATGATTTGTTTGAGGATGCCTCCGTCCAGTATCGGAACGACGCACATTTATTCGGTGATGCAGCGGAACACTTCGCTGCCCAAGCCGGTCAACTTCAGGAACTGACAGCGAACATGCTTGGTGTCATCCACGATGTTGCCGTCACCGTCAATGATGGTGCGCAGGGAACACAATCGATGTCGGAGCAAATCAATCACTCCGTCCAAGCGTTCCGAGATGTCCATGAACAGACTTCCGTCAGTCAACAACAGGCGGAAGCACTAAAGGATGTTCTCCGCCAGTTCCAAGTCTAAACGACAAGCCCCTCGTCTTCAGATTAGAAGAGAGGGGCTTGTTTTTTATTACTTATTGTCCTGCACCTGTGAGTGGTTGTGCGTCTTTTGCTTCCGCCGGTAATGTGATCTCGTCGATCTCATTGAATTTCGAGAACGTCGACTCATTCTTCATATTGAATTCGGTCTCTTTTTCAATCGCAAACACCATGTCCATGTCGAGAGACTTCGGATAGAACGTCTTCGCGTCATATGTCATTTTATAGTTCATCTTTTTATAATCGATGCTATCCATCGCGTCTTTCATCTGCGCCATCTGTCCTGTCTGTTCGAGTGAATCCTTCATGAAGGCTTTCAGATCGTCACCACTCAACTTAACATCGATCTGATAGACGTCGCCCTCTTTTTTCGCTGTCCAATTATCTTTGTATTTCTTTAGGAGCTGTAGGTTTTGTTCCGTTGATGCCGATGATTCCATCGCTTCAACCATTTCGCCTAATTCCGAAACATCTTGAACGATCCATTGTCCGTTTTGTGAGAGATACATTTTATCGTCAACGATATAACTCTCAATCGTCACGTCTTTTCCATCTTCAGGATTTTTCATCGTCATCGTCTGCTTCATCGCGAGCGGCTTTTGAATGATGTCAGCTGAAACTTTCTGATCCATCGCCATCTCACCTGCTTTAGAGCTGACCGTTCCTTCCATATGGAACGATTTGATGTCCTCTTGAGCGGCCGTCGCTTTCTTTAATAGCTCTGTGTTCGAGAGTTCCCCCGACTTCGTCGAACCCGATCCGCTGCCACTACCTGAATCCGTCTGTCCATCTTGGCATCCGGCAAGTCCAATGGATGCTGCGACAATCCCGGCTGCTACCCACCTTGTTTTCTTCATATTCATTTCCTCCTTTATACGCGTTACCCTGATTTACGAAAAACATTGGAAAATGTTTCAAAGTTTCTTTAGTAGACCATTACCGTTCTACTTCAAAACGAACCCTCAAATTTCAAATCTACTATTCTTTTTTTGAAATTTGGTTCAGTGTTCGTGAGATTCCCGCAAAAAAACAGGCTGATGGAAGCTTCCATCAGCCTGTTTCTGGTTCGTTAGATCGTCCGTAAAAGATTCGCCATCTCAATCGCAGAAACCGCAGCTTCATAGCCTTTGTTCCCAGCTTTCGTACCGGCACGTTCGACTGCTTGCTCGATTGAATCCGTCGTCAGGACACCGAAGATGATCGGTACGCCTGTGTCGCGCGACGCACTCGCGACACCTTTCGCGACTTCGTTACAGACGTAATCATAGTGTGACGTCGCTCCGCGGATGACGGCACCCAGCGTGATGACGGCGTCATATTTGCCGCTTTTCGCTAACTTTTCCGCGACGAGTGGAATTTCGAATGCTCCCGGAACCCACGCTGTATCGACAGCATCCGCTGCAACACCGTGGCGGCGGAAAGCGTCGTTTGCTCCTCCGACGAGTTTTGAAGTGATCAATTCGTTAAAACGTGCAGCGACGATTGCGACGCGTAGTCCTTCTCCTGTTAAGAAACCTTCGTAGATCATGATGTATGTCCTCCTTGGATATCGAGCCAGTGCCCGAGTTTCGTTTGTTTTGTTTTCAGATAACGTTGATTTTCAGGTTCAGCCGGTACTTGATGGGGCACGCGTTCGATGACTTCGATGCCTTCTTGTTCGAGCACCCGTTGTTTGTCCGGATTGTTCGTCATCAAGCGGATCTTCGTCACGCCGAGATCACACAACATGTTCGCTGCGACCGTATAATCACGCATGTCCGTCGGATAACCGAGTGCATGGTTCGCTTCGACCGTATCGAGTCCTTGTTCCTGTAACTCGTACGCTTTTAACTTCGCCATCAGACCGATGCCGCGTCCTTCCTGACGTAAATAGAGGACGGCTCCACCTTCTCGTTCGATCCGCTCGAGTGCCGCATCGAGTTGCGGTCCACAATCGCAACGCTTCGAACCGAAGACGTCCCCTGTCAGGCATTCCGAGTGTAGACGGACGAGCATCCCGTCGTGCGCTTCACCGGATAAGACAGCGACATGTTCTTTCTTATCTTGTGTCGTATAGCCAATCATCCGAAAGGCTCCGAACGTCGTCGGAAGCAACACTTCCGCCTCCCGCTTCAACGGTCGCTCGAGATACGCGACGAGTGCTTCGATCGTAATCAGTTTTAAATCATGTTCTTCCTTATAGAGAAGTAGATCATCGACCCGTGCCATCGTGCCGTCTTCCTTAATGATTTCACAGATGACGGCGATCTCATCGCTACCGGCAAGACGGGCAAGATCGACACCCGCTTCCGTATGTCCACGTCGCTCCCGGACACCACCCTCTTTGGCGATCAACGGAAAGATGTGACCCGGTCGTTTGAAACGTTCCGGTCCATCCGTCAGCATCCGCTGAATCGTTAGCGACCGTTCCTCAGCACTGATGCCGGTCTTTGCCTCTTCATGATCGATGCTGAGCGTGAATGCCGTTCCATGCGGATCTGTATTATTCGCTGTCATCGGAGCAAGTTCGAGTCGCTTTGCGATCCGCGGGCTGACTGGTACACAGACGAGTCCTTTTCCGTATGTGATCATGAAATTGATGTTTTCCGGTGTCGCGTGTTCCGCGAGCATGACGAGATCGCCCTCATTCTCACGATCCTCGTCATCGCAGACGATGATTGGTCGTCCGTTCTTCAAATCTTCTATCGCGTCTTCAATCAAGTCGAATCCGTTCATTACATGTCGCCTCCTAAGAATGCTGCCCAGTCCGTCTGCTTCTCATGCTGCGTGAAATGATAGAGATGTTTCGCCATCATGTCACACTCGATATTGACGACTGCGCCGCTTGCCAATCGATCAAACGTCGTCACTTGACGTGAGTGCGGAATCAATGAAATCGAGATCGTTTCCGGCGTGACGCGTTGCAACGTCAGGCTCGTGCCGTTGATCGCGATCGAGCCTTTCGGAATACAATACTTTTGCCACGATCCGACATCAAACGTATAAACCATCGCTTCTCCATCCGGTCGCCGACTGATCAGCCGCGCTGTTCCGTCGATATGTCCACTGACGAAATGACCGCCGAAACGACCGTCTGCCGGCATCGCCCGTTCGAGTTGCAATGGGCTTCCGACGCGGTACGTGCCGAGTGCCGTCGAACGGATCGTGTCATGGACGGCATCTGCTGTGAAACCGGTCGGACTCATCGACGTGACCGTCAAACAAATCCCGTCGACGGCGATGCTATCCCCGATCTTCGTTCCTTCGAGTACCTGGTGCGCCTCAATTTCAAGCGCTAACCCGTTCGGTCGCGGGATCTTTCGTTTTAAGGTTCCGACTTCTTCAATCAATCCGGTGAACATGTCGTCTCCTCCTTTCGGATGTACGTCAGATGGAGATCCGGTCCAACCGTCTCAACCTGGTCGATTTGAAAACGATCTTCGATATCGTGTTGACTATTCCACGCATCGCCTTCAAAAATCGATGGGGCTTGGTAGACTTCGATTCGGTCAACGAGATCTGCCTCAAGGAAAGCGGCTTGAATCGTCGGTCCACCTTCGATCAAAACACTGCGGATGTCTTGTTCGTATAAGCGTTTCAAAATCGCTTCCGGCGTCTCATACTCACCAACGAGAACCGTCACCTGATCGTGACTAATCCGAGGAACACTCGTCAGCCAGTAGGTTGGATTTTTACCATCACGGAAAACTTGGGCCGTCTCCGGGACCCGACCACGACGATCGACGATTACCCGAATCGGCTCGATGCCTGACGACGCGCGTAACGTTAGTGCCGGATCATCGACGAGGACCGTCTCACTGCCGACGAGGATCGCATCATGGCGACCTCGCAGAGCACGACCGTTCGCGCGTGCTTCTTCTGACGTGATCCAGCGCTGTTCACCTGTCGCCGCGATCCCGTTCATCGTCTGAGCGATTTTGACGGTCACGGTCGGACGTTTTCGTTCGATCGTCTTCCAGAATGCCGTGTAGAGGGCTTCTGCCTCATGTCGTAACAAGCCAACCTCGACTTCGATTCCCGCGTCCTGTAGTCGTTTGATTCCGGAACCAGCGACGATCGCATGTTTGTCTTCCGTTGCGACGAAGACTCGTTTGATTCCTGCTTGTAGAATCGCTTCCGTGCATGGTGGCGTCTTGCCGTGATGGTTGCATGGCTCGAGCGTCACGTAAAGATCGGCACCACGGGCGGCTTCCCCTGCCATCCGTAAGGCTTCGACTTCTGCGTGCGGACCACCGGCAAACCGGTGCGCACCAAAGCCGATGATGCGTCCTTGTTTGACGATGACACAGCCGACACTTGGATTCGGACTTGTTTGTCCGTGTAACATTTGTGCTAATTGCATGGCATAACTCATCATCTGTGACATCGCGTTCACTCCTTTCAAATGAAAAAAGACGCCCCTTGAAAAAGGGGCGTCTGTATAGAAGGGTTCACGAAATACACGGTTCGCTCCCTGCATTTTTTCATGCAGAAAGAGACCATCTCCTGAAAACATTTTTTCAGAAAACGGCTTGAATCGTGTCGTTTCGTTCTTCTCCCATCCGGACTTTACCGTCGGCCCTGGAATCTCACCAAGTCAGCCATGATGCGTACATCACAGGTCGCGGGCTCGTCGATCAATCGATCGCATCACCGCCGGTTGGGATTTTCACCCTACCCCGAAGAACTGGATTATTGAGTTATACAATTTTAGCCTAGCATATCTTTTTCAAGAAAACAAAGCGCAAATGCTTCTGTCTTGTCTCTTTTTTGATTTCGCTCCAATTCTGTCACCCATCACCAATTCGTGATCGACCGCATCTCAAAAACGACCGGAGCACCTGATAGCAGTGCATCCAGTCGTTGTTTTCCGCTCATAAATATCCGTTCTTCCGATCGTGGAATTCTTGAGCGATCGCCCCGCGCGTCCGTTCATCAGCGAGGACGCGAAGCGCTGTCCGAGCGAGGATTTTCGCACCCGTGATCAAGGCTTCATCTCCAGCTTCTGAACGAGCCGCTTCTTTGAATGCTTCCGTATGCGCGACGAGATCGTCCGGACCTATCTTGATATACGGATGGATCGTCGGAATGACTTGACTGATGTTACCGGCATCCGTCGAGCCAAGACCCGGTCGTTCGTCTAAGTGGACCTTTTCACCAAGCGATTCTGCTTCTTCTTGGAACAGACGGTCGAACGTCCGGTTGAAGACGAGGTTATCGACTTCATTTTGGAAGGCGATGACGTCAAGTGTCGCCCCAGTCGCGAGTGCCGCGCCTTGGGCGACGGCTTTGATTTTTTCCGTGACGGCATTCAATCGTTCCCGTGTCGTCGCCCGGATGAAGAAACGTGCTTTTGCGTATTCCGGGATGATGTTCGGCGCATCACCTCCATGCGTGATGATTCCGTGAATCCGGACATCGTCCGGTAATTGCTGACGTAACGCATTGATTCCATTGAAGAGTTGAATGACAGCGTCAAGGGCGTTGATGCCTTCCTCCGGTGACGCCGCTGCGTGTGCCGGACGACCCGTAAAGGCAAAGTCGAGCGGATCGACCGCAAGGGAAGAACCCGTGATCCGTGTTTGTCCCGACGGATGGACCATCAAGGCTGCATCGATCCCTTCCAGCAACTGATGTTTGACGAAACTGCCTTTCGCACTACCGTTCGGTCCACCTTCCTCGGCTGGTGTTCCAAGGACAACGACACTCCCGCCGACTTCATCGAGCACTTTACTGAGCGCGATCGCCGCTGCGACGCTCGTCGTGCCGATGATATTATGACCGCACGCGTGACCAATACCCGGCAACGCATCGTATTCAGCAAGAAAGGCAATCGTTGCGCCTGGTCGATCGCTCGATTTCTTCGCGAAGAACGCGGTATCGTGCCCCGCGACGCCGAGTTCTACTGTAAAACCTTCCGCTGTTAGACGCTCCGCATGGAGCCGCGAAGCAAAGAATTCCTCGTTCCCGATTTCCGGCGTTGCATGAATCCGATGACTTGTCTCAAGATACGATTCCCGTTTTTGTTCGATGTCCTGTTCAATCGTCTCTACCCATGTCGTGCGTACTGGTGTCGTCATACTGTCCACTCTCCTTTTGAAATTATTCGCCGATATCGCTCAGTGGAACGAACGTCGGGATCGTACTGCCTTTATATTCTTTTTTGATGAAGCCCGCGACATCTTTTTGTTGATACAGCGATGCGATTTTTTTCAGTTCTTTTTTGTTCTTGTCTTCCGTCCGTGTCGCGATGATGTTGATGTATGGTTTTGCTGTCTCGTTCTCATGGACGATCGAGTCCTTGATCGGGTTGAAGCCAGCGTCAACGGCAATGCCATTGTTGATGATTGATGCCGCGACGTCCGGTAAGACGCGTGGCGTTTGCCCGGCGACGATCGGAACGATTTTCAGCTTTTTCGGATTCTCGACGATCTTATCGACCGAACCGTTGCCATCGAAGTCGTCCGGTAGCTTGATCAGACCTGCTTCTTGCAGTAACAAGAGGGCACGTCCCATGTTCGTCGCTTCGTTCGGAACGGCGATTTTTCCGCCATTTGGAATGTCTTTGACATCCTTGTATTTATCTGAGTAGATCCCCATCGGTGCGATGACAGTCGTCGCAATCGGCGATAGCTTCAAGTTATGTTCTTTCTTGAAAGCGTTGAAGTAGGAAATCGTCTGGAAAGCATTGGCGTCGATCTCACCCTCAGCCAGTGCCATGTTCGGCTGGACATAATCGGAGAACTTGACGAGCTCGATTTTGATGCCTTCCTTCTCTGCTTTTTTCGCGACATAATCCCAAACTTGTGTGTCGGAACCGCTGACACCGAGCTTGATCGTCTTTTCGTCTTCTCCTGATGCTGCGCACCCGGCAAATAAAATCGTCGTGAGTGTTGCTCCAATTGCTACTGCTTTTTTCATGGCTGAATCGCTCCCTTGATTAATGTCTTCTAATTTTTCGTGCGACGATGTTGCCTGTCGTCTGTAAGCCTTGGACTAAGATGACGAGAATCCCGACCGTGATGATCATGACTTTCGTGTCGAATCGTTGATAACCATAGGTGATCGCTAAGTCACCGAGACCACCGCCTCCAATCGCACCTGCCATCGCTGACGCCCCGATCAAGCCGACCGTCGCGATCGTTAAGTTCAGGATGAGTGAACCGAGTGCTTCCGGCAGAAGGAAGCGGAAAATCGTTTGAAACGGTGTCGCGCCCATCGCTTCTGCTGCTTCAAGAACGCCTTTATCGACTTCGAGTAAAGAACTCTCGATCAGACGCGCCATGTACGGTGCAGCGTAAAAGACGAGCGGGACGATGGCGGCTTCTGTTCCGATCGATGTCTGAACGATCAAGCGCGTCAACGGGATGATCGCGACGAGTAAGATGATGAACGGAATCGAGCGGAAAATATTGACGATACTGTTGAAGAACGTGAACAGCGGGACATTTTCAAGCAATGCTCCTTTTCGCGTGACGACAAGCAGGATCCCGAGTGGTAAGCCGATCAAGGTCGAGAATAAGAGCGAAACGGATACCATCGTCATCGTCTGCAAAAATGCTGTCCAGATATCACTGTAATTAACTAGCATGAGCAAGTACCTCCTCGACCGTCACCTGTGCCTGATCGATGTAGTGTAACGCTCGTTTCACTTCAGCCTGCTCACCAATCAACTCGACGAGTAAGGTGCCGAACGGCGTATCCTGCAACTCCGTGATGCTACCGTGCAAGATGTTGACATCGACGTCAAAGCGTTTTGCGACTTGTGATAAGAGCGGCTGCCCGGTGTGATGTCCGAGGAAATGAATCTTATAGATCGGATTCGCATTCCGCGACTCGATCAACTGGCGAATCGATGCTGGAATCTCGTCGTGCATGACGGAGCGAACGAAGTTTCGTGCCGTCTCGGTCTTCGGATTCGAAAAGACGTCGAAGACCGTTCCTGACTCAATCAACTTTCCAGCTTCGATGACGGCGACGCGGTCGCAAATCTCCCGAATGACGCCCATCTCGTGGGTGATCAAGAGAATCGTGATCCCGTACTCCGCATTGATCCGTTTTAATAACTGGAGAATATGATGGGTCGTTTGGGGATCGAGTGCTGACGTCGCTTCGTCACATAAGAGGACGGAAGGTTGCGTCGCGAGTGCCCGGGCGATACCAACGCGCTGTTTCTGCCCACCGGACAATTGATCCGGATAATGATCTGCCTTGTCCGCGAGATCGACGAATTCGAGTAACTCCGTCACCCGGCGGCGAATTTCGTCTTTCTTGACGCCTGCGAGAACGAGTGGTTTTGCAACGTTCGTAAAGACCGTATTCGCATTCAATAGATTGAAGTGCTGAAAGATCATCCCGATCCGTTGTTTTGCTTGACGCAATTTTTTCGGAGACAGTTGCGTTAAATCTTCCCCATCGACCGTCACCGTTCCTGACGTCGGTCGTTCTAACAGATTGACACAGCGGAGCAGTGAACTTTTTCCGGCACCGCTAAAGCCGATGACACCAAAGATTTCGCCTTTTTCGATCGTCAGGTCGACACCGTCGAGTGCTGCAATCGTCTGATCTTTCGTGACGTACGTTTTCTTGACTTGATGAAATGCGATCATTCCGTTTTCCCCCTTCATTCAACAAAAAAGGTCCCTTCTTGAGAAACAAGAAGAGACCTGGATCCGCACAGTGGCAGAATCCACTCTACTCATCTCTCAGACATCTGTCTGATGGAATTGGCACAGTGCTCATAATGAGTCTGTTGCCGAGGTTTCGTAGGGCCAGTCCCTCCACCTCTCTGGATAAGTATTGCGGTATGAAATTCGTATGTGTGTTGTTGCGTTGTTGCTTATGTCGTAAAACTAATTTTTACATTACGGGTCGAAACTTTAAAAGTCAACCAACTTTGCAAAAATAATCCATTTGGCGCATATCGACGGATGAACAAGTTATGAGTTAGCTTACTCAACGGATCATGATTCGTCAAGAAAGATTTGACAAGTCATTTTTGGTCGTGCTACCATCGTTTCAATGATTATTCCGACAATTCCAATATGATATTTATCAAGAGTGAACGAGAGACCTGGCTCTATGACTTCACGGCAACCTGCAATCTGTAAGGTGCTCCGACCAGCAAAGCGCGGCTTTGGATGATACGGTGAAAAACTCGTGGGCGTCCAAGCAGTGACGTCGACGAGTTTTTTTCATGAATGGAGGAAAAATAGTAATGATGAACTATCCTGTATTGACTGGTGCTGAAGCGTTTTATTTTCAAGGGGGATCGATCGGCATTCTAATCTGTCATGGTTTTAACGCCACACCGCAAAGTGTCCGCGACGTCGGTGAGGCATTCGCTGCTGAAGGTTTTACCGTCTATGCCCCGCGCTTACGTGGACATGGAACGAATGTCCGCGAGTTTGAACAATCGACTGCTCGATGTTGGAAGCAAAGCCTGAAAGACGGCTATGAACGTTTACAAGAAACATGCGATCAAGTCTTCGTCATCGGTCAATCGATGGGTGCGACGCTTGCACTGTCACTCGCCGCTGACGGCATTCCGTTCGCCGGCATTATTACGATCAATGCCGCACTCTCCGTTCCATCCTATGAAGCACTTTCGTTCGAGGACGGTCCAGAGTATTTACCAGAAGGGGCACCGGACATCAAACGGTCTGCTTTCGAAATCATCTATGACCTCGTTCCAAGTCGTTGTGCGTTCGAACTCGTCCGTCTGATGGATGAGACGAAAGGACGCCTCGGATCGATCCTTCTGCCGACATTAATTCTCTACTCGGCGACCGATCACGTCGTCCCGCCGTCGAGCTCGGATTATCTGCATCAGCACATCGGAACGAATGATAAACGAAGCTACTGTTTACTGAACTCGTACCACGTCGCGACCCTCGATCATGATCAGGATTTGATCGTTCGTGAGACGATCCGTTTTATCGAACGCTCAAGCCGGTTCTCACAGGAAACGGGATAATAAAAAAACAGCTATTCACTTAGAAGCGAATAGCTGTTACATCAAAGGACGACCGCGACCGGTTCGTCTTTTTTAATTTTCTTGGTGCTGCACCGATTGGAGCGGCTTCGGTTTTCCAGGCACCTCATGGCAATGGCGGCACCGTGGCTCATATGATTCTGAAGCGCCAACTAGGATGATCGGATCATCGTAGTTCGCTGGTTTTCCATCAATCAACCGTTGTGTCCGGGAAGCCGGATCACCACATGAAAGACAGATGGCTTGTAGCTTCGTTACGAATTCTGCGCGCGCCAGTAATTCCGGCATCTTGCCAAATGGCTCTGCCCGGAAATCTTGATCAAGGCCTGCACAAATGACGCGTTTTCCGTCTTGTGCAAGTGCTTCGATGACTTGTACGATCTCATCATCAAAGAATTGAACTTCATCGATTCCAACGATTTGTGTTTCCTCTGCTACTGCTGCGTAGAGATCACGACTCGTCGCCATCGGAATCGCCACGACGGAGTTGCCGATATGAGAGACGACATGCTCTTCATGGTACCGGTCGTCGATTGCCGGCTTGAATACTTGAACGGGCAGTTTGCCGTACTGCGCCCGTCTGACACGACGAATCAACTCTTCCGATTTCCCGGAAAACATACTGCCACAAATTACTTCGATCCAGCCGTACTGATTTATTACATGCATCATCGTCCGACACCGTCCTCTAAAAATAGTCACTTTAACGAGTATAGCCCGAAACGGTATCGAGAAAAAGGGTTGACTTCCGGAAATCAAAATTCATTTTTTCTTTACCTAGAATTTTTGTCCTTTCATTCCAACCGTCCCCTATTTCCTGTACACTGAAGAAGAAGACTCTCACGAAAGAAGGTGTCCCCGATTCATCATCTCTTACATGACATCCTGCACCAATATGGTGCCCTTGGTCTCTCCGTCCTTCTCGCAGGTGGTATCGTGGGATTGCCGGTTCCTGATGAGACCCTGCTCGTCCTGTCCGGTTTTTGGATGCATCAAGGCAATCTACCACTCGTCGGTACGATTCTCGCCGCTTACGCCGGCAGTTGTATCGGGATGACGATCAGCTATTTACTCGGATTAAAACTCGGTATGCCACTACTACACCGCGTCGGACCGAAAATGCGTATCTCAGAAAAACATATTCTTTCCGCTGAAGCCGGATTTCGTCGTTACGGAAAATCGGTCCTAATCATCGGTTACTACATACCTGGTCTCCGCCAACTCTCTGCCTTTTTTGCAGGTGTCTCGAAAATGCCGTTTCGCGTGTTTGCGAGTTATGCGTATACAGGTGCGTTGATTTGGATCAGCGTGTTCTTAGGCGCCGGCTACTTTGTCGGTCGTCATCTCTCGTTCCACAAAGTCGTGGACTATATCTTGGCACATCCGGAAGTCATGCCGTATTTAATCGGGATTGCCGGTGGAATCGCCTTCTCCTTCGTCTTGAAGACGTATCTCGCGTATCGTTCACAATTCAGTCTATACAAAAACAGCCTGCTTCCATAATGGAGGCAGGCTGTTTTTTTAAGAACCGACAAGTGATTACTTGCGGCCGTATTTTTTGTTGAAGCGATCGACACGACCATCTGCCGCGTTGAACTTTTGACGACCTGTGTAGAATGGGTGCGAGTCTGAAGACACATCCACACGGATGAGTGGGTACTCGTTACCATCTTCCCAAGTGATCGTTTCGTTCGAAGAACGAGTAGAACCGCTTAAGAATTTGTACTCAGTCGTTGAATCCATAAATACTACTTTGTTGTAGTTAGGGTGAATTCCTTGTTTCATGGTTGATTTCTCTCCTTCCGCCCTGGTTCATTTGCTGAGCCAGAGTAAGTTACCTTCCTATACTAAACGATTTTTTTACGCGTCGCAATAGTTATTTTTCCGTCGTCGTTTCCTTCTTGACGGTACGCGGTTTAGCCGGTGCGCGTCGGACCGTCTTCTTCTTTTCTTTCTCGAGTTCAACGAAAAATTCTTCATTATTTTTCGTATCGCGAATCTTACGCAGGAACGTATCGACGAACTCGTTCGACTCATTCATCGTCCGGCGAATCGTCCAAAGCGCATCGAGTTGCTCTTTCGGAAGCAACAGTTCTTCCTTCCGTGTACCGGACTTCCGAATGTCGATCGCTGGGAAGATTCGACGTTCTGATAACTTACGATCGAGATGCAACTCCATGTTACCCGTCCCTTTGAACTCCTCATAGATGACGTCATCCATGCGTGATCCTGTCTCAACGAGTGCTGTCGCAAGAATCGTTAAACTACCACCGTGTTCGATGTTTCGCGCTGCCCCAAAGAACCGTTTTGGCTTATGGAACGCAGCCGGGTCAATTCCCCCTGAGAGCGTCCGACCGCTTTGCGGTACCGTTAAGTTATAGGCCCGTGTTAGACGTGTGATCGAATCCATCAAGATGACGACATCCTTCTTGTGTTCGACGAGTCGCATCGCCCGCTCGAGGACAAGCTCAGAAATCCGGACGTGGTTGTCTGGTGTTTCGTCAAACGTCGAGCTGACAACATCTGCTCCCGGAACCGAGCGCTCAATATCTGTTACTTCCTCAGGTCGCTCATCAATCAAGAGAATGATCAGTTCGACATCCGGATGATTCTCCTGAATCGAGTTTGCGATTTCTTTGAGGAGTGATGTCTTCCCTGCTTTTGGTGGTGCGACGATCAAACCACGTTGACCAAACCCAACCGGTGCGATCATATCCATGACACGCACAGATAGATGGCGTGGTTCTGTCTCAAGTCGCATTAGACGATCCGGATAGATCGGTGTCAGTGCCGGGAAGAATAAACGGTTACGGGCAGTATCCGGTGCTTCACCGTTGACGGCTTCCACGCTAAGTAATCCTTGGAACCGTTCGTTTTCCTTCGGTGGACGGACTTTACCTGTGACGACATCACCATTACGTAGATTAAAGCGCCGGATTTGAGATGCTGCGATATAAATATCTTCAGAGGATTGGGAATAATTGATAGGACGAAGGAAGCCAAAGCCACCATCGTTTTGCATTTGTGGGTTGCCAGGGATGACTTCGAGTACCCCTTCGAGGAAATAAAGACCAGTCGATTCAGCCTGTGCTTTTAAAATCTTGAACATCAACTCGCGTTTACGGGCTTCCCGGTATTGTGGGACATTCTTCGTCTTTGCGATTTCATAGAGTTCTTTTAATGTCAGTTGGCTCAATTGAGCCAGTGTATAGGAACGTTCTGGTTTATCTTTTTTATCAGTTGTTGGCATGTTCTTCACCTATTCTTTATAAATTCAACTGCATTCAGCATACTTCCATACATACATCAGGAGGTATGTAATTTTATTCGTGAACTAAAGGTATCATATTTTTTTGAATTCGTCGTTAACAATCCTCTGCGTTTCTTACTTTGTAATATTCAAGGATATTATTTCAGTTATGTTACAAAAGCATCTGTTTTGTCTTCTAACTGAAAAAACGTTTTCAAGTGTGCTCGTGCTAAGATATTCCTGCAGACAAAATTCTTACACAGTTGTAAGGTAGACTGCTTAACCAAACACTTAATGATTTCATCATATAACTTACGGACGCAACACACTACATTTAAACGGAGGAATTCTTAACATGAAACGTTTTCTAGCATCGATCGCGACGGCAGCCTTAGTGGTTTCAGGTTTTACATCAGTGGGTACAGGTAAAGTTGAAGCAGCGACAGTCACGAAAGTCAAGATCACGGACAACGGTCTTCGTGTTCGGACAGCACCTTCTACGAAAGCAAGCATCGTTGGGAAAGTCAACGCTGGTCAAGTCTTTACATACAAAGGCAAATCAGGCAGCTGGACAAAAATCTCATACGGCGGTAAAACACGCTATGTCTACTCACAGTACACAAAGACATACAAATCATCTTCTAGCGCTAAAAAATCAACAAGCTCTTCTTCTAAACGGACGAAAATCCTGAACGAAGCAGCAAAACATAAAGGTACACCTTATGTATGGGGTGGAACAACGACTCGTGGATTCGACTGCTCTGGTTTCACAAGCTACGTGTACAAGAAAGCGGCTGGCAAAACATTGCCACGTACGTCTTCTTCACAATATTCTTCTTCTAAGAAAGTCAGCGTTTCAAAAGTACAACCAGGAGATCTTGTCTTCTTCTCACACGGTAGCGGCATTCAGCACGTTGGGATCGCAACAAGCAAGTCAAGCATGGTCAACTCAGAAACAGGTGGCGTTAAATACTCAAGCTTCAAATCAGGGTACTGGGGTTCACGCCTTGTCGGCGCAGGATCTTACCTTTAATTCATCATCTCAAAGCGGTTGAGCATTGGCTCGATCGCTTTTTTTCATCTCATTCATAAGGAGGAAATAGGATGCATGTCTTAATTACAGGTGCTTCAAGAGGTCTCGGTCGTGAATTCGCTTATCTCCATGCTCGTCAAGGGGATCACGTTCTGCTCGTCGGACGTGATGCTACGGCACTCTTCGAAACGAAATTCCATGTCGAGCGACTCGGTGGAACAGCAACCGTCTTCCCTTACGATTTAACGCAGTATACGCATCGATTGGCACTGTTTC
Organism: Exiguobacterium sp. s191; assembly: GCF_018618955.1. Classification (NCBI taxonomy): domain Bacteria; kingdom Bacillati; phylum Bacillota; class Bacilli; order Caryophanales; genus Exiguobacterium; species Exiguobacterium sp. s191. Next base: position 2,154,869 of record NZ_JACSNC010000001.1, read on the forward strand.
GGGCAACGGAACAGATTCCGGTCGATTGCGTCATCAATAACGCTGGAATTGGTGTCTTCGGTTCTTTCCTTGAGACCTCGTTTAAAGATGAGTCCAATATGATTGCCTTGAACATCGAGGCATTAACACATGTGACGAAGGTCTATGCCTCACGGATGAAAGAACAGGGAATCAAAGGACGTATCGTCCATCTCGCATCAACGGCTGCATTCGAAGGCGGTCCATGGCTCAGTGTCTACTACGCGACGAAAGCCTATGTCCTTCATTTCTCGGAAGGCTTGACGGAAGAGCTCGCACCAGACGGGATTCAAGTGAGCGTCGTCTGTCCGGGTGCGACACATACCGGATTTGAATCGGCAGCAAACCTCGAACAATCACGCTTGTTCTTGCGACCTGGTGTCATGGATGCCCCGACAGTCGCGCGTATCGCCTACCGCGGCTATATGAAGGGAAAAACGTTCATCGTGCCTGGCTTCGGGAATGCCTGGTATATCTTTTCGACGCGTTTTCTACCGCGTCGGTACGTCACCCGACAAGCAGGAGAAGTCCAGCGTCCGCGGTAATCGTCAAATAATGATTTATTTATCACTCAACGTTCATATCCTCCCTTTCCTCAGGCGGGAGGTAAGCCGCGACATCTCGCAACTTGTGCGAAATGCCGGGTCTTCCCTTCCCCTGACGGAAACGTTAGCACGTTTCCTTTTCCTGTAGGAGTTTAGGATGAACGTCTTGTTTCCTAGAAACATATCAAAAAAGAGTTGGCGTTCCGGAAATCATCCGCAACGCCAACTCTTTTTATGTGGATCCAGACGTCCTGTTTGAGGAGTCGTCTTGTTTTACTTAATGACAAGCTTCGGTTTCTTTTTGAACGAGTGGATACCCTCAACAAAACGAACCGTTCCTGATTTCGCACGCATGACGACAGAGTGCGTCTGACCGCCTTGCGCCGTGAACTGGACACCTTTCATCAACTCGCTGTCCGTGACCCCTGTCGCAGCAAAGATACAGTCATCTCCTGCGACGAGATCATCCATCATGAGGATCTTCGACGGATCTTCGATGCCCATCTTCTTACAACGCTCGATCTCAGCCTCGTCTGCTGGTAACAAGCGTCCTTGGAGTTCACCACCGAGACATTTCAAGGCAACGGCAGCAAGAACGCCTTCCGGTGCCCCACCTGAACCGAGCAAGATATCAATCCCTGTATGCGGGAACGCCGTGTTGATCGCACCAGCAACGTCACCGTCACCGATCAAGCGAATCCGTGCCCCTGTTGCCCGAATTCGTTGAATGATTTCTTCGTGACGTTCCCGATCCAGGATCGAGACGACGACGTCTTCGATTTCTTTGTTCTTCGCCTTCGCGACGGCTGCGATGTTTTCTTCGATCGTCGCATCCAGACTGATATGACCCGCCGCTTCCGGACCAACTGCGATCTTATCCATGTACATGTCCGGTGCATGGAGTAAATCTCCTGCATCCGCGACCGCGAGGACAGCAAGTGCGCCCCATGTTCCTTTTGCGACGATGTTCGTTCCTTCAAGCGGATCGACAGCGACGTCGAGTCGTGGTCCATACCCATTTCCTAGCTTTTCCCCAATGTAAAGCATCGGTGCTTCATCCATCTCGCCTTCCCCGATGACGACGGTTCCTTTCATCGGAATCGTATCGAAGACGTCACGCATTGCGCTTGTTGCCGCATCATCCGCTTCGTTCTTCAATCCTTTTCCCATCCAACGCGCAGAGGCAAGCGCCGCTGCCTCCGTGACGCGTACAAGTTCCATTGATAGACTTCTCTCCATGTGTATGTCCCCTCTCCCTTGTTACAAATCGGTCAAATCGTTTCACGCCATACGAGGGCGCCTAGCTCCTTCAACTTCTGATCAAATCGTTCGTAACTCTGGTCAAGCACTTCTGCGTGGTGCAACGTCGTCTCCCCTGAAGCGAGAAGTCCCGCCAAGACAAGTGCTGCGCCACCGCGTGGGTCCGGTGCCTCGATTTCCGTACCAAGTAAGGTTTCTCCACCACGAATGATGATTGAGGCGTCTTCATGCGTGATTCGAGCGTTCAAGCGTCGTAACTCCTGCACGTGCCGGAAACGTTGCGGGTACAACTTATCGACGACGATACTCGCTCCCTTCGCTTGCAACAACGCTGCCGAGATGACAGGCTGTAAGTCGCTCGGGAATCCACCGTAGTGGAAGACACGAATATCGACCGGCTTCGCCTCCTGAAACGTCGCCGTGACGGAATCATCCGTTGCTTCGATCAACGCACCGTACCGTTCGAGTTTTTGGATGACGCTCTCGAGATGAAGCGGAATGACGTTATCGACGGTGACGCGTCCAAGTGCCGCCCCCATCGTCAAGAACGTTCCTGCCTCCATGCGGTCTGGAATCAAGGTATGCCGGCAACCACTTAGTTGCGATACGCCCTTGATTCGAATCTCGTCCGTTCCTGCCCCTTTGACGCTTGCCCCCATGTTCGTCAACATCGTACTGACGTCGATGACTTCCGGGTCATAGGCAGCGTTTTCGATGACAGTCGTTCCTTCAGCGAAGACAGCGACGAGTAACGCACTGATCGTCGCTCCGAAAGACGGGAGATCGAGGTAAATCCGGTTGCCGACGAGACGATCGACGCGCATGTAATGGACGCCTTGCTCGTTACGTACAGAGACACCGAGCCGCTCTAGTGCTTTGATGTGTAAATCGATCGGTCGTGGTCCGATGGCATAACCTCCAGGCAGACCGACGACTCCTTGTTTGAATCTGGCTGCCAGAACGCTCATGAGGTAGATCGATCCGCGTAACTTGCGCGTCTCCGCACCAGTCAACGGCATCGATTCGACCCGACTTGGATCAATCGTCACCATATCGCCTTGACGTGTCACGACCGCGCCGAGCGTCTCCAAAATCTCGATCATCGTCGCGACGTCGCCAATCTCCGGCACGCCTTCAAAAACGACCGTCTGATCCGTCAGGAGGGCTGCAGCAAGACACGGGATGGCGCTTTGCTTCGAACCACTGATTGATACGGTTCCTTCTAGGCGTTGTTGCCCTACGATATGCAAAATGTCCACGTTCCATCAACCTTTCTCTTCGCTACGATTATTGCTGCGTTTTTTCCCAGTCGGCGAGGAACTTTTCAATCCCTTGCGTCGTGAGTGGGTGGTGTGTGAGTGACTCGATGACCGAGAATGGAATCGTCGCGATGTCTGCGCCCGCAAGAGCAGCGTTCGTCACGTGAACCGGATTCCGGACCGACGCCGCGATGATTTGAGTCGGAATATCATGTACGACGAAAATTTGAGCAATCGTCTCGACGAGCCCCATTCCATCTTGTCCGATATCGTCTAGACGACCGAGGAATGGTGATACGTATGTCGCACCAGCACGGGCTGCGAGCAATGCTTGGTTCGGGTTGAAGATCAACGTGACGTTCGTCGTGATCTTCTCTTTTGAAAGTGCTGCGACCGCTTCGAGTCCGGCCGGAGTCATTGGAACCTTAACCGTAATGTTCGGTGCGATCTGGGCAAGTTCCTTCCCTTCACGAATCATTCCTTCTGCATCAAGCGCGATGACTTCAGCGCTGACAGAGACGTCCCCGACGATTTCACAAATTTCACGAAGTCGTGTATGGAAATCGACGCCTTCCTTAGCGACGAGTGACGGATTCGTCGTGACACCATCTAAAATCCCCATTTTATGTGCTTTCTTGATGTCCTCTACGTTTGCTGTGTCAATGAAAAATCTCATCTTTCTCGTTCCCCTTTCATCCCTTGAAATCGCTTACGACTCTATTATAGGTTTTTTTCACGAGAAGTCCTACTGTTTTCCATTGAAGAGACTTTGACATGATATGAAAAAAGCACGGTAGACCGAAGTCTACCGCACTTTAAAGAGGAGTCGATTAAGCTTTGTTGCTTGAACCGAACTCACGCATCTTACCGATGACAGTTTGTTTGATTGCTTCACGACCTGGTGCGATGAATACGCGTGGGTCATATGCTTCTGGTTTCTCAGCCAACACTTCACGAACGACTTTCGCGAATGAGATTTGGTTCTCTGTGTTAACGTTGATTTTTGAAGTTCCGAGTGAGATCGCTTTTTCGATATCGTGTGTCGGAATTCCAGTTCCACCGTGAAGAACGAGTGGGAGGTTTGTAGCGTCACGGATTTCTTCCATCTCTTTGAATCCGAGGTTTGGTTCACCTTTGTATGGTCCGTGAACAGAACCGAGTGCAGGAGCAAGCGTGTCGATTCCAGTTTCTTTGACGATGCGTACACACTCGTCAAGTTTCGCGTACATGACATCACCGATGACGTCGTCTTCTTGTCCGCCAACTGTACCAACTTCCGCTTCTACTGAAACGCCTTTAGCGTGAGCGTATTCAACAACTGCTTTTGTTGTTTCGATGTTTGTGTCGATCGGGCTGTGTGAATCATCGATCATGACAGATGTAAATCCAGCGTCGATCGCTTCTTTACATTTTTCAACGCTCGAACCGTGGTCGAGGTGGATTGCAACTGGAACTGTGATTTTCATGTCGTGTACGAGACCTTCAACCATTTTCACGACAGTGTAGAATCCGCCCATGTGGCGTGCTGCACCTTCAGATACTCCAAGGATGACTGGTGACTGCTCTTCTTGAGCCGCACCGAGAATCGCTTGTGTCCACTCGAGGTTGTTGATGTTGAATTGACCTACTGCATACTTACCTTCGAGAGCTTTGTTTAACATGTCTGTCATAGATACTAATGGCATAATGACATCCTCCTCTGTTTTGATCGCTGCTTACACGAACTCGTGCAATTTCAGACTGATTATAACATACTGATTCATCGGAACGTACAGCATTTCGCTCGGTTTTTTGGTTTGTGACGGCGACGTGAAGGATTAACCGCTTACATCGTGAGAAATTTGCACAGTCACTTCTTTTTTTAATTCAAAGATGTCAAATGGCTTCCCGAAGAAGGCGACGACCCCTAATCGTTTCGCTTCTTCCATCGCTTCTTTTTCACCGAGTGCCGTCATTAAGATCGTCCGGACACGTCGTCCGATCCGGTCCTGATGACGCAATACCTCGATCCCGGTCCGCCCCGGCATATTGACATCCATCAACAATAGATCGTATGCCGTTTCCTGTAAGTAGACGATCGCTTCCTCTCCATCGACGGCGACGTCCGTTTCATACCCTTCTGCCCGGAACAATTGTGCAAGCAAGTTCCGGATTCCCGGCTCATCCTCGACGATCAACAATCTGCCTTTCATCTTTGCCACTCCCCCTCTAGTTATTTCCATTCTACACTAAAGCAAAACTTGCTTTATACTGTCCTTGAGAGAAACATAGAAAGGATGAAGAAAAATGATGAAAATCTTAGCTACACAGTTCAACGGAAAATTGCAAACGCTCGCAAAACAGGAAGACGAACTATTCGATGTCGTCCGTCTACTCGCACAGGCGCTCGTCGGAGAAGGTACGGTCTATGTCGACGCTTATGGTGAATGTGAAGGACTCTATCCGATGCTCTCAGAAGGACCGGACCAGATGAAACGCGTTACGAAGATCAAGGATCGAAAGACCTTGCATGCTGTCGATCGTGTCTTGATCTTCACGCCGGATACGGAGCGCTCGGATCTCCTCGCTTCTCTTGCTCGTTACGACGCATGGCATACGCCTTATGCGATCGTCACACTCAGTGACGTGACGGAAACGCTCGAGCGTTCGATTGCTCCGCTCGCATTGAAGTTCAATAAAGGACTGCTTCCGGCAGAGGACGGTTCACGTCACGGACTGCCAAGTCTTGCCCTTTGCGCGTTCCTCTTGACGCATATCTTGACGCAACTACAAGAGATGACGGAAGAGTGGGATTGACGTTTTTCTTCTATAATATAAAGCTCACGGATACGTGTCTGCGTCTAACTAAGCTTACGATCTTCATTGAATCAAAGCGAAACCGTTCATGACCGTTATACAAAAAGGACTGACTCAAAAAATGACGTGTCTTTTCACGCCCTTTCCTCAGGCGAGACACAAGCCCGTTTTCCCGCTCCATTCGAGCAGGAAACCGGGCTTGTTTGTCTCTGACAGCGCAAAATTGCGCTTATTTCTGCAGGAGTGGCGTGTAACGCGTCATCCTTTTGATACTCGGAAGAAGGATCAGAGAAGTGTTTTGTTCACTCGACATCGCTTCTTAGGGAAAAACAAGCAAGAGCGACCCTGCAGCAAAGCGGCGCGGTGCTTGTTCCAGGAAAACGACGCAAGAAGAACAAAAAAAAGCGCAATCTTTCTCGTTAGAGAAAAATTGCACTTTGTCTTCAGTCTCAAAGGAAGCACCATTCGCGCTTCCTTTTTTTGATCATGCCGAAGCATGTTCTTCTTGTGCTTTTAGTTCTTCACCGTAAGACAGCTGATCCTGCATGCGGACGAACGGTAGATAGATTGCGACCGACATCGCAATCGTCGCTAGCTGGAGCAAGGCACCCTGCCAGCCGCTGATCAAGAAGCCAGAGATGACGGGTGGTGTCGTCCATGGTACTTGAAGCGCATTAAATGGCTCGACCCAACCCCATAGGATCGAGAAGTAGACCATGAAGGATGCAATCGCTGGTACGATGACGAACGGAACGAACATGATCGGGTTGAAGACGATCGGCATCCCGAAGATGACCGGTTCGTTGATGTTGAACAAACTTGGCGCAAGTGATAGCTTCCCGAGCTGCTTCAAGTGAGCCGAGCGGGCGACGATCAACGTCGCGATGATGAAGCCGACCGTAATTCCTGTTCCGCCGAGTTTCGTAAAGACATCGAGGAACTGAATCGTAACGATCTTCGCGTTGTCACCGACGACAAGTTCTTTCCCGGAGTCGATGATCGCTTGGTTTTGCAAAGCATTCGCTGTCAGCAACGGTCCCATGATTCCCATGATGATCGCTGCGCCGTGAATCCCGCACCACCACATGACAGACATCAAGATCATGATCAAGACCGCTCCTGCGAGCGTATCCGTCAAGTTCTGAATCGGTGCTTGCAAGACGTCGTAGACGACTTCCGTGAACGTCCGGTCAGCGAATGCTTGGAAGATGGCAAACGTGACGACAGACAACGTGATGATTGCAAGTCCCGGAATAAGTGCCGAGAACGAGTTCGAAACGCCCGGTGGTACACCGTCTGGCATCTTGATTCGGATGCCTCGCTTGATGAATTGCGAGTAGATGAAACCGACGACGAGTCCGACGACGATCGAGGCAAGGACCCCTTGTCCGCCCGTCCATACTTTCGGTACGACACCCGTGACGACTTCCCCTGACTTCGACAAAACGGATGATTGTGTGATGATCAAGAAGGCGATGATTCCGAGAATCCCGGCTGGAACCCCTTCGATCTTCTCGTTTTTCACATAGGAGTAGGCAATACCGAAGACACCAATCAATGCGAGGATATCAAACGTCGCACCGACGACCTGAGTCAGCGGTAATGTCCAGTCGGCACCGAATAGGCCCGTCATGAACTTCTCCCAGCCTGGGATTGGTAACGCGAGAATCAGTAGGAATAACGAGCCGATGATCGTCATCGGCATCGTTAAGATGAAGCCGTCCTTGATCGCAAGGACAGGCTTGGCGTTCGCGAATCGTGCGAAGGCAGGAGTGACTTTTTCAAATACGGTTTCTAATCGGTTCATTCCGACTCCTCCTTATAGTTCAGCAGCACGTGTCGCGATGATTTCCTGGTACCAATGGAACGACTGTTTCTTCTTCCGTGCCAGACCATTCGCATGATCGACATAGATGAATCCGTACTGCTTTTTATATCCGTTCAACCAGCTGAGTAGATCGATGACGGACCATGCATAATAACCAGAGACATTGATGCCCTCTTCGACAGCACGCTTGACGGCGCGAAGATGACTTTCGATGTACTCGATTCGTGGTGTATCCATGATTTCTTCGCCGACGATCGGATCCTCGTCACCGAGACCGTTCTCCGTGATGTAGATTTTGATATCGCCGTATCGTGCTTGGAGCATCCGCATTCCTTCAAGGAAGGCATCCGGTGCGATTTCCCAGCCCCACTTCGTGTAGACTTTATCGTCCATCAAGACTGTCTTGTAGACGCCGTCGAACGACGGGTTTCCAGGACGTCCGGTTGAATTTTCGCGACCACCTGCCATGACGAGCGCCGAATCATTCTTCATGACACGTTGTGGACAATAGTAGTTCAGTCCGATGAAGTCGTTCAGCGGTGCTGTCCGTTTCAAGAGATCGAGCTCTTCTTCTGTCCATTCCGGTAACAAGCCCTGCTTTTCTAAATCCTTCACGACATACACTGGGTACTCACCTTTTAGAATCGGATCATAGAACCAGTGTGTCGCGTATTCATTCGCATGTACTTCGGCTTGTTTGTTCTCTGGCGCTTCATCGATGCTGAACGCTGGGTTGAAGACGTGCGTGATGCCGATTTCTCCTTCATATCCCGCTTCCTTGAACACTTCGACTGCGCGAGCGTGAGCGACGAAAACGTTGTGCGTCGTTTGGAAGTACGCTTTTGCATCGCCTGTGATGCCGGGTGGGTGTGCGCCCGTCAAGTAGCCGAGCGAACAGAAGATGACCGTCTCGTTGAAGGTGATCCAGTTGCGGACACGATCGCCGAACGCTTCGAAACAAGTCTTCGCAAAACGCACGAAGGCATCTGCTGTTTCAGGACTACGCCAGCCGCCTTGTTCTTCAAGGACTTGTGGTAAATCCCAGTGATAAAGTGTCACGAACGGGATGATCCCGTGCTTAAGGCACTCATCGATCACGTTGTTATAGAACTCAAGTCCTTTTTCATTCACTTCACCTGCACCGTTCGGGAAGATGCGTGGCCATGAGATCGAGAAGCGATACGATTCAAGACCCATCTCGGCCATCAGACCGATATCTTCTTTGTAACGGTGGTAATGATCGATTGCGACATCCCCGTTCGTCGCTTCAAACGTCTTTCCAGGAATCTTCGAGAAGACATCCCAGTTCGAGACGCCTTTTCCGTCTACGTTCCAAGCACCCTCTACTTGATAAGAAGCAGAAGCAGCGCCGAATAGAAAATCTTTTGGCATTTTCATCATCTTCACCTCTTATTTGTTTGCGAGTTTGATTGCTTGGTCGAGTACTTTCGTTCCGTTCATCATGCCGTAATCGATCGTGTTGATGACATCGATTGGCACACCTTTTGGTTCACAAATCTGTTTTCCTTTTGCGAGAAGGTATTTCACCTGTGGTCCGAGGAGAGCAACGTCGAGTTCGTTGACGTATGTTTCCATCTCTGATTCCGGATATGCTGCGATGTCCGCTTCTAAGCCGCGCTCCGAGGCAACCGCTTTCATTTTTTCTACTAACATACTCGTCGACATACCTGCCGCACAAAAGAGTCCGATTTTCATCATTTTTGATCCATTCCCTTCAATTGGTTGATTTCGTTTTGCATGTTCATCATATATCCGAGCATTTCCTTGACGAGGATCGTGTTCATAAGGTGATCCTGCGCGTGTACCATCAGAACGCCAACCGTCGCTGTCTTGCCTTGTGCTTCGAGTGTGACGAATTTCGTCTGAATGCTATGGGCATCCTTGAGTGTCGCGTCACCTGCTGCAACAGCAGCTTGTGCCTCTTCAACTTTGCCTTCTTGCATCAGTAACATTGCTTGGTGGTAGCTTGCTTTGGCGTCGCCCGACAAGGCGATCAATCCAAAAATATCTTCCGGGGTAATTTCAATTGTTTCAGAAGTCATGCTGTCTCTCCTTTGTTGTATGGATAACTTAAATTCATAGGTACAAATTCCACAGTTCGATAATAGCATGCGCTTTCATAACGTGTAAACCCTTTCTTTTTAAAAAATTTAAATAAAAAAACACACGAAATTCGCTTCGTGTGTTTCCTTCTTATTTAATATTCGAGACCTTCAGCATCTTCACGTGGCGGAAATGATGCGTCGCTCGCGAGACGTCGAAGATTTTCCCATTCGTCAAATAGACTGTATTGTCGACGAGTAAGGATGGATCGTTCTCTTTTAATCCAAGCAACTCGGCGTCACTGCTATTCAAGTAATCGGCATAGATGACGCGATCCGCAAATCCGATCGACAGATTTTGATCATTGCGTAAATACGTGTAGATCGATTTTTGAACGATATTCTCATCGAGATACATGACGAGATTTTTCCGGAAATAGGACGCTTCGATCGAAAACGGGTGATCATCGACGAGACGCAGTCGTTTGACGTAATAGACCGGTGTACCGACCGGACATTTCATGCGTTCCGCGACTTCTTCGTCTGCCTTCGTCTGTTCGAAAGCGAGAACGCGCGTCTCGACCTTCCGTCCGCTGAAGTCGCTCGTCAATCCTTGTAGCTTTTCGAGATTGACGTAATCACTCTTATAATGATCGCGGACGAAGACACCGCTCCCTTGTACTTGGTAAACGTATCCTTTATTGACGAGAATCTCGATCGCCTTCCGGATCGTGTTCCGGCTGACATCGAATTTTTGGGCGTATTCGTCTTCCGTCAACAGTTTGTTCGTATGTTGATAGACGTGCTCATTGATCTCGATCTCGATTTGTTCAGCGACATGTTTATACTTCGGAATCAATGATATTCCCCCCTCTATCTAAAATTTGTAGGAATGAATCCGCTACCATTATAGCAGATATGTATTTTGACGATAGGAATAAATGAAAATAAACCCGTCTTCTTGAAGAAGACAGGTTTATTTGGATACAACTTACTCACCGAGTGATGCTTGGATGAAGTCATGGAAGAGCGCTTGTGGACGTTCTGGACGTGAGATCAATTCTGGGTGGAACTGACACGCGACGAACCATTTGTGTTCTGGAATCTCAATGATCTCAACGAGACGACCGTCTGGGCTCGTACCTGAGAAGACCATGCCGTTTGCTTCGAACTGCTCGCGGAATTCGTTACCGAACTCATAACGGTGACGGTGACGTTCGTAGACGAGCTCGCTTGAATACGCGGCACGTGCTTTCGTTCCGTCTTCGAGTTTACATGGGTAAAGTCCGAGACGGAGCGTACCACCGAGATCCTCGATGTCTTTTTGTTCTGGCAACAAGTCGATGATCGGGTATGGTGTCGCTGGGTCGATTTCCGCTGAGTGTGCGCCTTCAAGGTTGAGGACGTTACGTGCGAATTCGACTGTCGCGAGTTGCATCCCGAGACAGATACCGAAGAACGGTACGTTGTTTTCACGGGCGAAACGTGTCGCTTCGATTTTTCCTTCGATGCCGCGTTCTCCGAATCCACCAGGAACGAGGATACCGTCTGCCGAACCAAGCAATTCGTTGACGTTTTCACGCGTCACGTCTTCTGCGTTGATCCAGTCGATTTCGATGTCACTGTTGAAGGCAAACCCAGCATGTTTCAATGCTTCTGCGACCGAGATGTACGCATCACGCAATTCGACGTATTTCCCGACGAGTGCAATCTTCGTCGTCTTCTCGAGGTGTGTCACTGTGTGGACGAGTTGTTTCCAAGCCGTCATGTCGGCAGCTGGTGTATCGAACTTGAAGTAGTCACAGACGAGTTGGTCCATGCCTTGACGTTGCAAGTTGAGTGGTACTTCATAGAGTGTCGATGCATCTTGTGCTTCGATGACTGCTTCTGGACGTGTGTCACAGAAGAGAGCAATTTTATCTTTCATCTCTTGTGGGACTGGGTGCTCCGCACGTAAGACGATGATATCTGGTTGAATACCGTAGCTACGGAGTTCTTTGACACTGTGTTGTGTCGGTTTCGTCTTGAGCTCACCTGCCGCTGCAAGATACGGAACGAGGGTACAGTGAACGTACATGACGTTTTCTTTCCCGATATCGTTTTTCACCTGACGAATGGCTTCGATGAACGGAAGCGATTCGATATCCCCTACTGTTCCACCAATCTCTGTGATGACGACGTCAGCGCCCGTTTCTTTTCCAGCACGGAAGACGCGATCCTTGATTTCGTTCGTGATGTGCGGAATGACTTGGACCGTTCCACCGTTGTAGTCGCCACGGCGTTCCTTCTTGAGGATCGTCGAGTAGATACGTCCAGACGTGACGTTCGCGTTCTGGCTCAAGTTGATGTCGATGAAACGCTCGTAGTGACCAAGGTCAAGGTCTGTCTCTGCGCCATCATCCGTAACGAACACTTCCCCGTGTTGATACGGGCTCATCGTACCTGGGTCGATGTTGATGTACGGGTCGAATTTTTGGATCGTGACATTGAGGCCACGGTTTTTCAAGAGACGAGCGAGCGATGCAGCGGTGATCCCTTTACCGAGTGACGATACGACGCCACCTGTTACGAAAATATACTTTGTCATGTTAAATCTTGCTCCCTTCTCTAATTCACATCTCAACAATACAGAGGTGGTAAAAACAAAAAAGCAAAAGTGCCCCCATTGGAATAGGAGACACTTTTGCTGAAATAAGCACGTTGCTTAAAGAAGCCCATGACTAACTTACGTCATTCAGAAAACTTCGTCAAGCCTAATTTTTCAAAGAAAAATTTCCGTGCTCGTTCGTCAGCCGTCAACGAAAAAACTGCCATTTCTATAGGGAAATAGCAGCTGTACAGTTGTGGTTGATCGTGCTTAGACTTCCTCTTCTTCTTCGAAGTCTTCTAAGTCTTCTTCATCGAGATCGTCATCGAGATCATCGATGGCTGCGACTTTTTTGAACGTATCATCGTCTTCGCTGTCATCAGCTGAATCATAGTCCGCTGTCTTCGCGAATGTATCGAGATCGTCTTCGATCGTCTCGAACTCGTCTTCTTCTGCATCATAGTTGAACTCTTCTTCAAACTCATCGAGTTCTCCACGTTGACGCGCTTCGATGACGAGATCCTCATCTGACTTATCGAACGGATACCAAGCGCGGAGTGACCAACGGTTTGCTCCGACGTTGACGAAGTTTCCGTCGATATTCATGTCTGTATAGAGTTGAGCAAGTTTCTCGAACTTGTCTTCTTCATCTGTAAACGTATGGTACTTTTCGATTTCTGACGTGATGTCATCGAACGTGATTGGCTGTTCGCCAGCTTCTTGCAACATTTCGTTGACGAATTCGATCAGCGAAAGATCAGTAATCTCTTCTTTACTTAAACGGCTGAGGCTCATTGTGACGGCCACTTCCTTTCATTTGCGTTCAATCCATTACTTCTCATTATACGCAAAACAGCTTTTAAAAATCCAGTCTCTATTTAAAAAAAGCTCGAATTGATTCTCGATTCGTGTTTTTCCTACTCCCGAAAAAGGAATATCCAAGGGAGAAGAAGGAGGAATGACAGATGGAGATGACAATCGAACGGGTCAACGATTTTGATGACTTCAATTGGTTACCAATCTTATCAAAGAGTACACAGGAAGGCTATCCCTTCATCGAACGGATGCTACGTGAACGCCGAAATGAAACGTATCGAGAAGACGGAGAAGCAATGTTCGTCGTTTTGTCGCTCTCCGGTCACGTCATTGCGTGCGGGGGGTATATGAAACAAACCGACACGAACGACGTCGGTCGGATTCGTCATGTCTATGTCTTACCGGAAATGCGACATCACGGTGTCGGTACGCAACTGCTTGAGAAAATCATCCCAGAAGCGCTGTTGACGTATTCCGAGCTCTGGCTCTATACGGACGATGCCAGTACATTTTATGAACGATTTGGTTTTGAGCCGTATACGGCAACTAAGGTGACACATCGACTTTTAAAGCATGCATTCGTCCAACCTTAAGTGTCTTGGATTGACATATCGAGAATCATCGATTAGTTTAAGCGTATGACAAATCAAGTGGATCTATTCAAGGCATTATCAAACGAGGTACGTCTTGATATCTTACGCTGGCTCAAGGATCCCGAGACTCATTTCAATAAGCCGACGGCCCATCTCGCGACGAATCTGTCGGACAAGGGAGGCATTTGCGTCGGAGATATCCAAGAGAAGGCGAACTTATCTCAATCGACCGTCTCTCAATATCTTGCGATGTTGCAAAAAGTCGGATTGCTCGAATCCGAACGTCACGGCAAATGGACGTATTACCGGCGAAATGAAGAAAAAATCCAGGAGCTCGCAGCGTACCTTAAAGGAGAACTTTGATCCGTTCTCCTTGCCTTACATATCGACATTTCTCGATATTTAGATTCGTGAAAGGATGAATTCTGTTGAAAATCGTGTATTACGTACTCGCGTTACTTGCGGGTATCGCTTTAAGTGTCGAAGGGGCCATCTATGGTGAACTCGGGAACTTCGTCGGAAAACTCGAAAGTAGCTTTTATAATTTCTTCGCCGGTACGATCATCATCGGGCTGATCGTCCTCTTCTTCGGAAAAGGTTCACTCGGCTATACATTCCGCGCACCGAAATGGACCTTGCTCGGTGGTCTACTCGGTAGTATCTACTTGACGATCTTGATCATCAGCATCCCGCTCGTCGGTGTCGGTCTCGCCATGATCAGTGTCATCATCGGACAAATGACCGCCAGCATGGTCATCGAACATTACGGCTGGCTCGGTAGCCCGAAACATCCGATCAATCGTGACAAGCTGACGGCTTCTGCTTTGATGCTCGTCGCTCTATTTCTTATCTTTTAAGGAGGTTCGCTCGTGAATATTCTATTACTCGGTTTTACATTACTCGGCGGCGTGATGCTGAGCGCCCAGTCCTCGATCAACGGTGCCTTCAGTCAAAAGGCAGGGGCTCTGGAAAGTACGTTCCTGACGTTCTTCACCGGAATGCTGATTCTCGCACTCGCCATCTTGTTCTTTGGTCAAGGGAACGTCTTGCTCTTGCTTGAAGCACCACGTTGGCAACTGAGCGCCGTCTTGTTCGGCGTCAGTTATCTCTTCCTGACGATTCTTGCTGTCCCGCAAATCGGTGTCACGGCAGCTAGTATCGCGACCGTCATCGGTCAACTCGCAGCAGGTATGGTCATTGATCACATCGGTGCGTTCGGTGGCGTCGTCGTTCCGCTCGATGGAAAACGTCTGCTTGGTCTGCTTGCGATGCTGACTGCGCTTTACTTCGTCTATCGCGGGAACACACGTAAAGACGTGTCCGCTTCATCTGATTCGATCGCATCGTGACGATTGTCCTCACGATTCGTTCACGCGCTTTCCTCAGGCGAGACACAAACCAGTCTCGACTGTCAGTGACAGCCGACCCGGGTCTTGTTTGTCTCTGACAGCGCAAAATCTTGCGCTTTTTCCTGTAGGAGTCGCGTGAACAACGTAAGTCCGACTGTTTCTCATGATCTATCAAATAGAACATAAAAAAACCGAAATGCTGAAGTGGATCTACTTCAGCATTTCGGTTTTTTCGTGTCGAACGATCCGTTGATGAACGTGCAAGACGAAGACTCCTGCGGGAAAAGCGGAATGGGTGAGACCCCGTAGGCGCGAATGCGGCGAGGAGGCTCGCCTTCCGCCCGCGGAAAGCGAAGTCTTGCACGAGAATCAACACTTGTGTTTTATAAATACCTTATTGCCCCAGCTGTTGTCTCTTAAGTAAGCGCAACGCTTCCGTCGCGAGGCGATGATCCGCTTCCTGCGATAGACCGGAAACGGTGATCGTACCAACGACACCGACTCCTTCGATCCGAATCGGGAACGATCCACCGGCATCGGCATAATCAGCTGGCGAAACGGCATACATCGAGTGGTACGAGCGATGTTTACTTTCATTATACCGACGCATGTAGAGCGAGCTATAGCCATGCCGCAAGACGACGTTCGATTTCCGGCGGATCCACTCTTCCTGATCCGGTGCCGTACCGTCGAGCGCCGCGTAATATAAACGCTGCCCGTTCCGTTTGATTTCAACGGCAATCGATAAGTTCTCCTTCATCGCCCGTCCGATCAATTCATGTCCCATCCCGATCGCTTCCGTATTCGTCAGGGACGTCAAGACGAGTTCGTCCTCTTCCGCTAGCAACACCTTCAATTCTTCCATGCATCCCATTCCTTTCGTAAGAGGCGTCGTCCTTCATCACTGCTGATGCGCACCGCTTCAATCAAGCGCATCGTTTTTTCCGCGTCACGTAAATCGACAGGTACTCGTCCTCCGCGAAGTCCCTCCGCCAACTGTTCATAAAACGTCGCATAACTGCCTGGAAGTGTCGCGAGACGCTCGACTGGCTGATCGGCGATCTGGAGGTAACCGTAGGAATCTACTTCATCTTCACCGAGCTGTTCGTTCACCGGATGACCTTTCGCAAGCCGTCCTTCTTGCGGGTCCATTCCGTATTTAATGTAACTGCCGCGCGTCGCATGAAACTCAAAACGTGGCGTTGGTCCTTGGATGAAGGACGTCGAACGAAGGATGACACGACGTGTACCATAATGTAGCGTGATATGGAAACCGTCATCAACGACAGCACCGTCACGTTGCAGGTAGACGTCGCCCGTCAGTGCATCCGGTTCTCCGAACAAGGCGAGTGCTTGATCGAGTAAGTGTGAGCCGAGATCAAACAGAATACCGGCGCCACTTCCCGCTTGTTCACGCCAGCGTTCCCGAACGACCGGGCGATAGCGATCAAAGCGTGATTCGATGACTTGCCAGTCGCCGATCTCGTTCATTTCCATCAATTGTTCAAGTGTCAGGAAGTCACCGTCAAAACGACGGTTTTGATAAACGGCGACTTGAACGCCGTGTTGTTTCGCTAACGTTTGCAGCGCCAGTGCTTCTTCGATCGTCACGACGGCCGGCTTTTCGAGTAAGACGTGCTTCTTTGCTTCAATCGCTTGTTTTGCCATTTCGAAATGGAGTGCCGTTGGTGTCGTGATGATGACGAGTTCCGTGTTCTCATCCTGTAAGGCTTCAGCAAGTGTCGCGACGACCGTCGCCTTACTGAAATGTTGTGCTACCTGTTCCGGTCGACTGGAGACGACTTGTGTCACTTCAAATGCCGGTAATGCCTGTAAGAACGGAACGTGGAACGTCACCGCTGAAAAGCCGAATCCGACGAGCGTCGTTTGAATCGGGTTCATGTTGTTTCCTCCTCTGTCACGTCGAGATTGACATGATAATGATCTAGTCGTTCTTGCCACGTTGCGTCTGGAACTTGATCGGTAACGAGCACATCGATTTGTTCCCAATCACAGACCTTATGCAAAAAACGCTTATTGAATTTCGTATGGTCTGCGAGGACGATGACACGGGTCGCACTTCGAATCATCGCTTTCTTTACGACCGCTTCTTCGAGTTGTTCCGCAAAAAGTCCTTCTTCCGTCAATCCACATGCTCCAAGAAAAACACAATCGACTTGATAATTCAGTATGTCGTCTGCCGTCTTGATCCCACTCAAGCTTCGCGCATGCCGGTCGAAACGTCCTCCCGTGACGTACAGCTCAATATCCGTGCGAGCTCCGACATAGTCTGCGATGTCGAGGGAGTTCGTGATGACTTGTAGTGGATAAGGCGGAAGTGCTCGTGCCATCTCAGATACCGTCGTTGCAGCGTCGAGCAATAAGCGATCGTTCGCTTGGACGTGACGCGCTGCACGTTGTCCGATCCGTCGTTTTTCCGGTTTCTCTGTCCGTTGCTCATACGCAAGTGTTCCGCCAGCACGGACTAATCCATTCTTAACGCGAATGATCTCCCCTTCTTGTTCGAGGGCGATGACGTCACGACGTGCAGTATCCCGTGAAATCTGATACTCCTGCATCAATTGATCGAGCGAAATTTCAGGACTCGTCTTGATCCATTCCCGCATCTGTTGCAACCGTTCGATTTGCCCCATCGATTCCTGCCTCCTTTTTCTTTATTTTAAGTTTTTCCATTACAATATGCAATTTTAATGCAAATAGTTCAACAGTAATTCGGGTAAATAATAGAAGACAACTACTTTCAGAACGGAGGAATTGATATGCAAACGATGTTGATCACGGGTGCTTCTTCCGGTATCGGTCTTGCGACGGCGCGGCGATTCGCAGACGCCGGATGGTTCGTCTACGCTGGTGTCCGGAGTCCAGACGAAATGACCGTGTCATTACCGACGCTTACCTTCTTGCCGCTCGATGTGACGGATGAAACAAGCGTGAAAGCAGCCGTTCGTCAAATTGAACAAGAAGTCGATCATCTCGACGTCGTGTTCTGTAATGCCGGTCATGGTTTGCTGCGCGCACTCGGTCAAGCGACGAGTTATGAAATCAAGCAACTCTTCGAAACGAACGTCTTCGGTGTCATCCGAACGATCGAAGCTTGTCTCCCCTTACTCAAACAAGCACCGGACGGTAGTCACTTACTTGCGACTTCAAGCGTCAGTGGTCTCGTCGGTCAACCGATGAATGAACTGTATTGTGCCAGTAAGTTTGCGATCGAAGGGCTGTTCGAAAGTCTTGCGATCTACTATAAACCGTACTTCAACATCGACGTCACCCTGATTGAACCAGCCGCCGTCGAGACGAACTTTACCGCAACTGTTCTCGATCAACTTGAACGGACGGGTGGCTTACACGAAGACGACTTCAAACCGATCATCACAGCTTATTTGCAGACGTATCGGACGCGACATGCCGATCGCCAATCGGCAGAAGCTCTGGCTGAGGTGATCTTCGAGGTCGTCCATCGTGACGAACGTCCGTTACGAATCCGGACGACGGAAGCCGATGAACATTTCGTCGCCCATAAGACGCATCATGATCCGTCAGGTCTCGAAGGGATCGCCAAAATACGACGACTAACATTAAATCTCGACTGATTCCCCTTTTTTTGAAATTTCAATCCGCCTCAGCAATCTTCGCCCACTATACTGAGACTATCTACCTAAAAATTATCTAGAAGGGCGGAACGCCATGCCATCCTTGTTTCTTTTTACAATCGTCTATCTGATTCCAACCTTCATCATGTTCTACATGTCGATTGATATATTTTTACGTAATCCATCACGTCCACAACACCGACTGCTTAGCTTATTCACGTTCGCTTACGGGATGTTATTCCTCGGTGAATTTTTCCGGAATGCCTCCCCGATCGAATTTAGTCCGGCATTCGTGACCTACTGGTTCGGAAACGCTGGTCTGATCGTCTTCAGTACATCGCTCCACTTCATCTTTCGCGTCTCGAATTTGTGGAAACGAATGCCACGTTTATTGTACCCATGGATCTTCTATCTTCCGATGGGCGTCGTGCTGACGACATACGTATTCCAGACGAACGTCATCAACAGTCAGCAATTCACACAGGTCGGACAGTTCATCTACCCTGAATTCAACACACAATATCTAGTGACGATGACGGTCGGGAACATCTTCCATCTCCTTGTCATCGGTCTGCTCGTGTACGCACGGACACACTTGAAAGATGCACGTCGTGGCATCATCAGTGTCTTATTGAGTGTCGCGATTCTCGTTCTCGCGTGGGATATCGTCTTCGGCTACTGGTCGTTCTACGGCATCATGCCACCGTATGCCTATATGTATGGCGGTTTGTTCTGGGCAGGAGCACTGGCGATCGCAATGCGCCGATTCGATTATCTCGCGTCCTATCAGAAGCGTTTCGCGACGCTCTACAATTTGAATCCTTCGGCAATCCTGCTGCTCGACCGGGACGGACGAATTGAGAGTGCCAACCCAGCTGCTCATCGTCTGTTCGAGACCGATGACTTAACGGCATGTACGTTTTCGACCTACTTACCGGATAAAAAACAAGCCGATTGGTCGCTGCATTATATGACACACTTTTTATCGCAACGTAAGTTCAACGAATTCGAAACGAAGATTTTGACAGCGCGACAGCAAGAACGCTACGTCGTCATGGATGCCGATTTCGTCTTCATCGAACAGGAACTGCACGGGATGTTATTGATTCGTGATATCCAGTCCTTCAAGGAAGCGGAGCAGACGATTCGTTTCTTCGCCTATCATGATCCGTTGACGAAGATTGCGAATCGCCGGAGCTTTTACGAACGTGCGGCGCAAGAGTTACTCGAACTTGATCACGCCGCGATCATCGTCGTCGATCTCGACGGTTTCAAAGCGATCAACGATACGTACGGGCATCAAATCGGTGACGCCTTCTTGATTCATATCGCTCGTCTACTTGAACACCACGCGGAACAGAATGGATTCGCCGCCCGTGTCGGTGGCGACGAATTCTTCTTACTCTATCGTCATCCGTCTGTCGCTACGCTCCATGCCTATGCTGCGAATCTGTTGACGTACTTGCAAGACAACCCTTACCGGTTCGCTGAAGAAACCATTGAAATCCGAACGAGCATCGGACTTAGTTACTCACCCAATCATGGCGTCGATCTCGACACGCTGATTCAGCATGCTGACCAAGCGATGTACCGCGTCAAACATGCCGGAAAGAACGATTATTTCATTCATGATACGATGGACTCGACGCAACGATCCTAAAGGAGAGATTCCATGATTTCTGTACTGGCGATTTTTTCACGTTTATTCAAGGGATTGCGCCGCGCCTTTCACTTATCTTACTTTCGTGGTCTATTGATTCTCTGCCTGTTGACGCTCGTCTCCGGGACGATTTTCTATAGCACGGAAGAAAATCTATCGCTGGTGGATGCACTTTACTTTTGTATCACGACACTAAGTACGGTTGGGCATCCAACATTTGTTCCGACGACGACGCTCGGTAAGGTCTTTACGATGGCATACATCACGATTGGCTGCGGGTTGTTCTTAACACTGATTGCCACGTTATCGTATGTCCTGATTAAACAACCGGAGGATGAATAAGGGGGAATGATCCATGCGCCAAGCTGCCATCCAAAATAATTTCGATTGGTGTCGCCTCGTCTGTGAGTCAGCCGGTTGCCGGGTGACGGAAACTGATTCGACCTGGCACGCTCAAGGAAGCGTACCGAGCTATTATCCGGAACTGATGGTCCGGCTTCCCCATCAGCGAATTGGTGTCACGGATGTCTATAGCATCAAGGACTGCACGGCAAGCTATGATTTCTCGAGTGCCGGTCTCAGTCATTTATTTACAGCAGAATGGATGACCCGCCCTGCCATACTCGATCGCCGTGCCCTTCCCGTCGATTGGTCCGTCGTGACGGATCTCGATCAGTTCGCTCGCTTCCAGGCTATCCAGGCAACACCGGAGCTGCCCACAACGTTATGGCAACATCCCGCTGTCCGCTTCTTCTATTCAGAGGCGCAACAAGCAAGTTGCATCGCCTACTCGAATCAAGTGACGACCGGACTGACGTACGTCAACTCCGATTACCTCGACGAACGCTTATGGGATGATATCGCACGTTTGAGTTCAGCACATTTTCCTGGTCAATCGCTCGTCGGTTACGAGTATGGTGATCACCTGATCACGGCGCTTGAAGCCGGCTTTGACGATGTTGGTCCACTCGCGATCTGGATTCGCACCACGAATGATCACACATGAAAAAACCGAACCGATTCCCTTCCTCTTGACGAAGATGAATCGGTTCGGTTTTTTTACATCAAGCGGCTAATGAATGCCGTTGCGATCCCGAAGTAGACGAGGAGCGATAAGATATCGTTCAACGTCGTGATCAATGGTCCGGATGCAATCGCCGGGTCAATCTTTAGACGATGTAAGATGAGCGGAATGATTGTTCCAGCAAGTGTCCCAAAGATCAACGTGATGACGAGCGAGCTGCCGACGACAAGTCCTAAGACGGCACTCCCTTGCCAGACGTAGGCGATGACGGCGATCAAAATGCCACAAATGATACCAATGATTAAACCAACCCAGAGTTCTCGCAGGATTAATCGAGTCGCGACCCGCTTATCGACTTCACGCGTGATCAATCCGCGGACGACGACCGCGAGCGATTGGGTACCGGTATTTCCGGTCATACCAGCAATCATTGGCATGAAGAAGGCGAGCGCGACGACTTTTGAGAGCGTCTCTTCGAACTGACTGATGATTGATCCGGAGACGAGCCCGATGAACAGTAGCAAGACGAGCCACGGTAAGCGACGGGTCGCAGCAATCCACGGCTTCGTCTCGAAATCAATCGATTTACCGGATGCCGAGAGTTTCTCGATGTCTTCGTTTGCTTCTTCCCGTAAGACGTCAAGCGCATCATCGACCGTGATCAATCCGACGAGAATGTCGCCCTCGACGACGGGTAACGAGACGAGATCATAGCGTTCGAACAGTTGCGCGACTTCTTCCTGATCGGTCTCTGCCGCGACCCGGATCACCTTCGTCTCCATGACGTCACTGATCCGTTCCGTGTTTTCAGCTAAGATGACATCCCGGTATGAGATGACCCCAACGAGTTCACTGAGTTGATTGACGACGTAGACGTAGTTGATTGTCTCCGAGTATTCGATGTAGTCGCGCATCTTCTCGACCGTCTCACCGACCGTGAAATCCTCGCCGACCCAGATGAACCGGTTCGTCATCAAGCGCCCGGCCGTTTCCGGTGGATACGTCAAGAGATTGCGGACGATCAGTGCCTCGTCCGTCCGCATGCTACCAAGCAAACGGTCGGTCTCTTCCGGTCCCAGTTCCTCAAGTACATCCGCGACATCATCGTTTTCCATTAAATCGAGGACGTGCCCGGCACGCTCGACGTCTAAACGGCGTAAGACGGCGAGACGTTGCTCCCCTTCGAGCTCCTCGAGGACATCCGCCAATCGCTCGTGATCGAGATAGTCGAGGAGTCGTGCCTGATCGTCTTCGCCCAACTCTTCATACACTTGCGCGATATCATACGGATAGACCTCTTCGATGACTTGCTGTGCCTGCTCCCGCTTTTCCTTCGCGAGCGCATCGAGCAAGAGCCACTTCCATTGTTGTTCTGCTGTCTGACGCAATCTCCTCACCCCCTGTATTCTGCCTTTTCATCTTAGCACGAGTTGATTCGCGATCGATATCGAAAAACAGTTGACATCTGTTTCCTATGGCTTTAAAGTTTGCCTTAAGTAAACATTATTTGTAGACCGAATCTTTTTCCAGTGATTGGAGTTAAAATTTTTACTTTATTTTTTGCCCTAAGGAAACTTTCCTTCTATATACCACAAAACCAAAGGAGTGATCATTCATGTACGCCCTTGACGTTGATCGTCTCACCGTCTCTTATTTTGATACCCATGCACTCGACGGAGTATCCGTTCGTCTTCCGGTCGCTTCGTTGATTGGCATCATCGGACCGAACGGTGCTGGTAAATCCACATTCTTAAAAGCCATCCTCGGTCTGATCCCGGCTCGGATCGAGCAGTTACGCGTGCTCGACCAATCACTCGAAGACGTCCGGTCACGCGTCGCATACGTCCCGCAACGAAGTGCAATTGATTGGGACTTTCCGGTTCGTGTGCAGGACGTCGTGTTGATGGGCTGTTATCCGAAGCTCGGCTTATTCAAACGACCATCGAAAGCACAAAAAGCGTTCGCCATGGAATGTCTCGAACGGGTCGGTATGTCTGATCACGCCGAACGCCAAATCGGTGAGCTGTCAGGTGGACAGCAACAACGGGTCTTTCTAGCGCGTGCCCTTGCCCAAGAAGCAAAGCTACTATTGCTGGACGAACCGTTCGTCGGCATCGATGTTGCGAGTGAGCAGATGATCATCGAACTTTTACGGACCCTCCGAGCCGAAGGACGGACGATCGTCGTCGTCCACCATGATTTGCATAAAGCAGAGGACTACTTCGACACATTGATGCTGTTGAACAAACAATTGATCGCTGTCGGTCCACCGTCTGATATCTTGACGCCGGAATGGCTCGAACCAGCGTATGGCTTACCCCTATTCGAACGACGCAAGGAGGGACAAGGATGACGTTCATCGAGGCATTACTTCAATATGAGTTCTTACAAAAAGCGATGATCACCGCCATCATGGTCGGCATCATCTGTGGTGTGATCGGCTGTTTCATCATCCTTCGCGGGATGTCGTTGATGGGGGATGCAATCTCGCACGCCGTTTTACCTGGTGTTGCGATTTCCTACCTACTCGGGATCAACTTCCTGATCGGTGCTGTCGTGACGGGTCTCGTGACAGCGCTCGGAATCAGTTTCGTTAGCCAGAACAGTCGCATCAAGAACGATACGGCGATCGGAATCATGTTCACATCCGCCTTCGCCCTCGGGATCATCCTGATCTCGTTCTTACGTAGCAGTAGCGATCTCTATCACATTCTGTTCGGCAACGTCCTCGCGGTCCGTCCGAGCGACATGTGGATGACCGTCATCATCGGATTGATTGTCCTCGGCGGGATCTTCTTGTTCTACAAAGAGTTGCTGATCAGCTCGTTTGACCCAACGATGGCGCAAGCCTATGGACTATCGACGCGCTGGATTCATTACGGACTGATGACGTTACTGACACTCGTCACGGTCGCTTCACTCCAGACCGTCGGCATCATTCTCGTCGTCGCGATGTTGATCACACCGGCAGCGACCGCGTATTTACTGACGAACCGCCTCTCACGGATGCTGTTCCTAGCAGCAGGCTTCGGTACGTTGTCCGCCATCGTCGGACTGTATTTCAGCTTCACCTATAATCTATCTTCCGGTGCGTCGATCGTCCTCGTCGCGACGACGTTGTTCGCCCTCGTCTTCGTCTTCTCACCACGTCACGGTCTGATGCGTCACCGGAAACGAAAGGAGTCTACTGTATGAAAGTAAAACTTTTTCTGTTCGTCCTCCTCAGCACGGTCTTGCTTGCTGCTTGTTCGACACCAGCAGAAGATAACGGGAAGCTGAAGGTCGTTGCGACATATTCGATTCTCGCTGACCTCGCACGTGAGGTCGGTGGTGAATATGTCGATGTCCACAGCATGGTCAAGATCGGGGCAAACCCGCACGAGTATGATCCACTTCCAGCAGACGTACAAGCGATGGCAGATGCTGACGTCGTCTTCTACAACGGGTTGAACCTGGAAGCCGGCGGTGCGTGGTTCGATAAACTCCGGGCAACGACTGGCAAAGACGCGTCTGACGCACCAGTCTATCGTTTAAGCAAAGGCGTCGAACCGAAATACCTGACGACGAAGGGCAAAGAATCGGAGACTGATCCACATGCGTGGCTCGATATAAGCAATGGGATTCGCTACGTCGAAAACGTCAAGCAGGCATTAATCAAGGAAGATCCGAAGCACAAAGCCGACTACGAAAAAAATGCCGATGCCTATATCAAAAAATTGCAGACGCTTGATCAGGAAGCGAAAAAGCAGTTTGCCGCTATTCCGAAAGCAGAACGTCATCTCGTCACGAGCGAAGGAGCCTTCAAATACTTCGGAACTGCCTATGACGTCAAAGCGGATTATATTTGGGAGATCAACTCAGATAATCAAGGAACTCCGGCTCAAGTCCGCCGGATCGTCGATACGATCAAGGAGCAAGATATCCCTGTCCTGTTCGTCGAAACGAGCGTCGATCGGCGGAGCATCGAAACCGTCTCAAGGGAGACTAGTGTTCCGATCGGTGGTACTCTCTTCACCGACTCACTCGGTGCACCGGGTAAAGATGGCGACACTTACTACAGCATGATGCAAGCAAACATCGAGACGATCACGGAAGCACTCGCCAAGTAAGCGTCAACAAATCGTCACGCCTTCTCGATACGTCTTTCCTTATAATGAAGGCAAGACGATGAAAGAGAGGCACATTATGCAAACACGACTATATCGTTACGCCTTTCCCCTCAGTATCAGCCTGTTGCTCGCTGCATGCGGAACAGCTGATCAAACGGGTGCTCCAAAAACAGAACAGACGAATCACGGAGATCATGCTGATCATGCCAGCCACGGTGCTGGTGATCAACTCGAGAAGACCGCGGGACCAGACACGTTACCCGCTTTTCTGAACGAACAGGATGAGTCGATCCAGACGATTTACCGCTCCGTCGCTAAACATCCTGATCTCTTGAAGAAGATGCCTTGTTATTGCGGTTGCGGTGAGTCTGCTGGTCATACAAGCAACTATGACTGCTTCATCGAAGAGCAGACTGCTAGTTCCACGACCTGGACGACGCACGGCATCACGTGCGGCACGTGTCTCGATATCGCAGCACAGTCGATCGTTGCTTATCAAAAAGGTAGCTCCGTCAAGGAAATCCGGACTGCCATCGATCAAGCTTATAAAAAGACCGGTGTCACACCGACGCCAACGCCAGCACTTTAATAAACAGTCCGCCCTCCTCGCGATGAACGTAAGGAAAGGCGGACTGCTTTTTCATATTCCGTTTTTCTTTCTCATGTGGAGCGCTCTTGACTTCTAGCTCGCAAGACAAGCGGTCGACCCGACAACAGCTCATCCAGTTGATAGTACGTATGCGCCCGAATCGGTCGATCCGTTCGTGGCAGATGACGGAGCTCGTATGCCACTTCGAGTAAGTAAAATTTGTATTCCTCCCCTTCATCAAAACCGAAGCTCGCGCGACGTTCTTCGATATACGCAAGGACACGCTCCTGTTGCGAGAACGAGAGCCGCTGGACTTGTGGGGCGAGTGCCTCGTGCGGAGAGAGCACGATTTCCCGCTCCGTGCGATACAGTCGATGCATGACGCCACCACTTTGACGTAAGGCAATCAAACGCGCGGGTCGATACGGACGGGGGTGCGGGTGGGCATGGACGAGGTAACGTTCAATCGTGACTTGAGTCGGTCCTGCCGGTAGAGAGATGACGTCATACATACAAAATCGCTCCTTCTCGAAATTGATAGCTACTCTCATATGCTACCATATCTATCCAGCATTCTTTCGTTGACGACAGAAGGGGAATCCGTTTTCAAAGTTTCGCAACTGGTTTTAAGACTGAATAGGCGTGGAACAGATGGAGAGAAACGATTCCTATCTGGAAAGGATGATTGTCGATGTCGAATATGTCCGCCGTCGGTTTCCACCGACACTTACCACTGACGGAACACGAAAGTCTGATTGACCTGGAACTACCACGCCCGGAAGCAACGGGACACGATCTCTTAGTTGAGATTAAAGCCGTCTCCGTCAACCCGGTCGATACGAAAGTCCGTGCTCACGGGAAAGATGAAGACGCGCCGAAGGTCATCGGTTACGATGCAGCCGGAGTCGTCGTTGAAGTCGGCGATGATGCCTCCCTCTTCCAAGTCGGTGATGAAGTCTATTACGCCGGTGCGATTCAGCGCCCAGGGTCAAACAGTGACTTCCAACTCGTCGATGAACGGATCGTCGCCAAAAAGCCGGAACGGTTGACCTTTAGCGAAGCCGCTGCTCTCCCGTTGACGACGCTGACAGCTTACGAAGCATTGACCGATCGTCTCGGATTGACGTTTGACGCTAAGTCGAATCTCGAGAAGACGATCCTCATCATCGGAGCTGCTGGTGGTGTCGGTTCAATTGCAACACAACTCGCGAATCACGCTGGACTGACCGTCATCGGAACGGCGTCACGCGACGAGACGATTGAGTGGGCGAAGGAACACGGTGCACATCATACGATCAATCACCACGAGGCATTCCGTCCTCAGCTGGAAGCCATCGGCTCCAAATACGTCGACTATATCTTCTGTCTCAATGCGACGGACCAACATTTTGAGACGATGGTCGATGTAATTGCACCACAAGGGAAAATCTGTAGCATCGTCGAGACGGATCAAAAACTCGATTTAAGTGCGCTCCAACAAAAGAGTGCGACGTTCGTCTGGGAGTTCATGTTCACGCGTCCGCTGTTCGAGACAGAGGACATGATCCGCCAACATGAGATTCTGACGCAAGTCGCAGCATGGATCGAAGAACATACACTTGAGACGACGGTGACACAGACGTTAATCGGCATGAACGCTGACAATCTGAAAGAAGCACACCGTCTCGTCGAGAGCGGAAAAACGATTGGGAAGATTGTCGTCGAACATCATTAATGGGCATCGGAGCAGGTTGGGAGTAAAATCCCGTCCTGCTTTTTTGTCGTTCTAAGTTTTCTTTGTGAACCTGTATCTCTTACTTTGAAGATATTTTAAGCATTATGACTATATTTATTCGTCTAAAAAATGTACGATTACGGTAACAAATATTCCAACGTAATACATCTAATCGACGCTTGACTCACATAGACAAAGGAGCATCCATAATCCATATGCGAAAATGGTTCAATCAAAAGATCAGCCGACAGATCATGTCGTCGTTTTATCTCATTCTTATTACACTATCGATCTCTTCCCTGGCTGCTTATTTTTATACGAACCACCAAGTCACGGATGCGAAACAAGAGCTCGATGCGATCAGCTTGCGCGAAGATCGAGCGACAAAACTCTGGGACGATTGGCAGTCCCTTCAATACGAGATGCGCGGCTATATCGTCTTCGGTGACGATGCCGTGCTCGACGTGATTGATGAAAAGAAGGCATCACTCGAACAACAGACGGCTTGGTTTGAAAAGAATCGCTTATATAAAGCGGATCAAATCTATGCGTCTGATATCCGGTCGCTCTATAATTCTTATACCAATTTCGTCATGCCCAGCTTGATTAAATACGTCCAAGCAAAGCAATCGGGCACGATTGACGAGCGTTTCCTGCAGATGCCGAGTCTAAAAGCGATGATGCCACAAGTACCACGGGACCCGAATCGGAAATTCAAGATGAATGCCTCGAACAGTGAGACGATGCGTAAAAGTGTCAACACGATGGAGAGTACGTTCACGAACTATCGGAGTAGTCTTCGTGCGAAAGAACTCGGTGCAAAAGAACAACTTGTCACTCAGACGAAGTATGCCGAGTGGATCTGGCTCGTCAATCTGCTCGTCCTATTCCTCGTCATCTTGCTCATCGTCCGCCCGTTCATCGAACGGACGACGCGACAAATCCATCTTCTTAGCAAGGAGAGTAAACTTCTTGCAAGCGGTGAGCATACGTTACCACTCATTCCACTCAACCGTGCTGACGAGATTGGTGAATTGAGTAAATCGTTCCATCAGATGGCGACAGCTTTGATTGAAAACAAACATCAATTGATGTCAACGAACGTCAATCTCGAAGATGCCTTAAAACTGACGCAACGGAACGAGTCCCACTTGCGCCTGCGAAACCAATTGACGGAGACACTGGCATCGCGCGATAGCATCAGTGCTTATCCTTCTGTCATCCAAAAGATGGTTGAGATCACGCAGTCTGATCAAGGCGCACTGATCTTTAAAGAAGGAACAAAAGTCATCGATATCGTCTTTTATCCACAGACACCGCTCACAGTCGAGGATTGGATGCCAACGATTGAGCCGTTATTGCGTGAGTCGCGACAAGATAAACGACCGCATACACAGTTCGAGGACGAAGTCGCACGCGCTGTCACACCGGTTCTTGATCCGAGTCAAAATGAGATCATCGCCTATATCTTCTTGTCCCGCGATCAGGATCGGTTTGATCGTTACGAGCAGGAAGAACTAGCCGCCTTCGCGCGCCAGCTGGCATTGTCACTCTTGCGGATGCGGACGTTCGACGAGATTGAACGCGAGCGGGAAAAAACGGCGCGACTATTGAACTCGATCCGTGAATCGATCGTCTATATCGAACCCGAAGGTGATATTCAATTAATCAACCGACCGTTACTCGACCTGTTCGATCACCCGGTTGATGAAAGTCTCGATGAGAACGGACTGATGAACATCACTCCGTCTGTCGTTCAACTCAAGCATCGCGTCGACCAACTACCGGAATTCGAACGTTACTTGAAAAAGACGTTCGTTCAGCGTGAAATCGGTGAAGGAATCACCTTCTCGATCGATCACGAGCGACGCTTCATCAAGACGTATTCCGAGAGCATTCATTATGGTGGACAATTCCGCGGGATTCTACTCGTCTTACGTGACGTGACGAATGAAGTCGAGATTGACCGGATCAAAAACGAACTCGTCTCAACGATCTCGCACGAACTGCGGACACCACTCTCGTCGATCTATGGCTTTACTGAGCTGATGATTCAGCGTGACCTGCCACCGAAGCGACAGAAGAAGTATCTCGAAGCGGTCCATTCGGAAACAGAACGTCTTTCGCTGTTGATCAATGACTTCCTCGACCTGCAACGGATGGAAGCGAACCGCCAGGAATACGAGATGGCACCGTTCGATATCGTCGCGATGATTCGGGATTTGAAACAGTTGCATAGCCTGTCGTCTTCTTCCCACGCGATTGAAATATTCCGAAACGTCGAACCGCTGATCGTCGAAGGGGATGCGAAGAAGATTCGTCAATTGTTCAGTAACCTGATCAACAATGCGATCAAATACTCACCAGCTGGTGGAACGATCGATATCCAACTAACGCGACACGCGTCACGTGTCACCGTCGCGATTCAAGATGAGGGCATCGGGATTCCAGCTTCTGCGATGAGTAACCTGTTCCAAAAATTCTATCGTGTCGATAATTCGGACACTCGTCAAATCGGCGGTACTGGTCTCGGGCTCTCAATCTGTCGCGAAATTGCGCGTGGACATGAGGGAGAAATCCATGTCGAGTCGATCGAAGGACAAGGCTCGACGTTCACAGTCGAACTTCCGTTGACACAAAACACATGATGCATATGAAAAAGCGCCAGAATGCGAATCCGCATTCCGGCGCTTTTTGAATTAGGTAATGTTATGAGTTGAGACGGCTTGCCACTTCAACCGTCCGTTTCGCTTGATGGCGCACGGCTGGTTCGACTGATTCGACCATGTTGCCGTCTTGGTCGACAGTGACCGATGTACCATATGGATTTCCGCCCGCTGCGAACAAGACAGGATCCGAATAACCTGGTGCTGCAACGATTGCACCCCAGTGGAACATCGTCGTATAAACTGCGAGAACAGTCGCTTCCTGACCGCCATGCGGATTCTGTGCCGACGACATCGCACTGACGACTTTATTAACGAGTTTGCCTTGTGCCCACAGTCCGCCTGTCGTGTCGAGGAACTGTTGGAATTGTCCTGGGACATGACCGTAACGTGTCGGGACACTAAAGATAATCGCATCTGCCCAGTCGAGTAGATCCGGTGTCGCTTCTTCGATATCACGTGTGGCATCCGCATGCTTTTGCCACAATGGGTTCGAAGCAATCGCTTCTGCTGGGGCTGTCTCCTTGATTTTCGCAAGGCGGACTTCTGCTCCTGCCGCTTCTCCCGCTTCTTTTGCCCATGAGGCAAGTTGATGGTTCGTTCCGGTTGCGCTGTAATAGATGACCGCTAGTTTCACGTTTGACATGACTTCGCTCCTTTTTTAAAAGACAGTGACGGACGATGGACGTACACGCTTTCTATTCCCGCTTTCTGCGCAAATTAACGTCAATTGTTTGAATTCAAGAGGAAATATAGACCGATTTTTCGACTACATCATGGAACGAGCGAACATGGCTGTCCACATCTGGGCGTTCCACCATCAAACGTTTAGGGTAAAGAACGTGTGAAGACACACGTAAGGAGTACTGACCATGGCGATTCGCTACACCCTTTATCTGTTACTCGGCATGCTGAAGTTCATGCTGTTTAGTTACTTCACAAAGACCGATCTTTCGCTCCATTTAACACTCATGAACCTGGCCGGGATGCTGATCCTGTCGAGCTGGACGTTACTGATTCCGTGGAATAAACGCCGCTGGGTCTGGCTCGGTCTACTGCTCGCGCACAGTTTTCTACTGGCTTCCGACATGTGGTACTACCGTTACTTCGAGGACTTCCTCTCCGTCTCGCTCCTCTCACAGATGACGCAGATGAGTGACGTCAGTAGCGGCTTCACTGCCTTGATCGTGCCGCAAGACTTCCTCTTGTTCGCTGATAGTTTGATTTTCCTACTTCTGCTTTTCGTTTTCCGCAAGCGACCGGAAGTGACGACGAAGCAAACACGACGCCGGACGGCTGCGCTACTCGCAATCAGTGGGATCGTCTTGTCCGCTTCACTACTGACGTACCGGACGCTAACCGAAGATCGTCAACCGACGGCAACGATCTCCGATATGCGTGACTACTACCTGTTTGGTTTCTGGGGTTATCACGGATGGGATGTGTTCAAAGGCGTGACCGGACGACCCGGCGACGGACTGACGGCACAGGAGCAACAGCGCATCAATCAAAAGCAACAGACGAATCCAACAGGTCCGAAGCAGAAACCGAATATCATTTTGGTACAGCTCGAGTCATTTCAGGCTTCAGTCATCGACCAAACCATCAACGGTGAAGAAGTGACGCCGAACCTAAATCAATTGAAGAAGGAATCGCTCTACTTCTCGTCGCTCTATCACCAGACGCATGAAGGACGAACTTCGGACGCCGAGTTCATCACGAACACCTCACTTTATCCATTGAAATCAGGCTCTGTCTATACGCAATATCCGACGAATGAATTCGAGCCGCTCCCTGCATTACTTGAGAAAAACGGGTACGATACAGCAGCGATGCATGCCTACGAAAAAGGCTTCTGGAATCGTGACGATGTCTACAAGAACATCGGTTTTAAGCACTTCTTCAGCCAAAAGGATTATTCAAAAGAGAAGAAAATCGGCATGGCACTGAACGATCAACAGTTCTTCCTCGAATCGATTGATCACATGGAGACGTTACAAGAACCGTTTTTCTCGTTTTTAGTCGCGCTGACGAGTCATACACCGTATGAGATCGACAAGGAAGATCAGACGCTTGATTTGTCCGGATATAAGGATCCGATGTTGAAACGGTATTACCAGACTGTCCATTACGTCGATACCGGTGTCGGAAAGATGATCGACGAGTTGAAACAACGGGATCTCTGGGACCAGTCCCTCGTCATCTTTTATGGTGATCACGATAGTGGACTCGTCAATGAAGGAAGCGAGATGCGCAAAAAAGCGGATGTCTCGTCTCCGGTTGTTGCCTTTGAACTCGAACGCCGCATCCCGCTCTTCATCAAAAAACCCGACCAACAAACCGGTCGGGTCATGAAAGAAAATGGCGGACAGATCGATATCGCACCAACGATCATTGACTTATTGAATCTCAAAACGTCCTATATGATGGGACAATCCCTCGTCGATGATCAACCGAATCTGACGGGCTTCCGCGATGGTTCGTTCCGCTACAAGGACTATTATTATGAAGCGGATTTGACGAAAGCATCCGGTGAAGGCACCTGTTATGACGTCTCAACGGAAAAGAAAGTTGAGTTGAAGTTCTGTCGAAATCAAGTGAAGGATGTGAGTAAGCAGTTAAAGCTGTCGGATAAGATTATTGAGGAGAATGAACTGGAGTAATCAAAGGACATCTGATTTTCTTAAAATAAACGAGCCTGACTTTCTTCACTTCTGGTGGGGAGTCAGGCTTGTTTGTTTGTGTATCATTAAATTCTATATGCTTACGAATCATCTGGTAAAAGTGATGATAATGAAGTAAAAAATAAAAAAACAATCGATTTTTTTAGTTTGCATTTATCATATATGTTTTAATAATATTTTCTAATACTTTAGTACACCTTAAATTTTAGACTTTATAACAATCGGAGCAAACAAATTATACATTTTTCGTAATTTAATTTTTTAAATTCTTTAAAATTATCAATTAGCAATATTTTAGATTAAAAATACTGAAGTAGCAGTTATTGAGTTTGTTTACTAAAAACTTCAGAACTTAGTTTGATGAAATTAAAAATTTTTAGAGTGTCAAATTGAATAAAGATTTGTTTACTAAGAATTTCTTTTTCTTCTTCCGAAGCATATTTTAATAGTTTTTCTTTCCACTCCTTTTGCTTATTCATCATTCTTCTGTGATGCTTTATTAATCCTTTTTGATCACTCTCATAAGCATAAATTAATACACTTTTTTTAGAATCCTTTTTTAATCGTTCTATGATTAATTCCCACCAAAATTTATCAGATTCTCCTAGTGACATACCATAAATAATAATTAACTCACTATTTTTAATTACGCTAATTGTTCTTTCTAATCTTGTACTAAGTGCATATTGATTTGATATCGTCTTAATCATCATCATTTGTAAACTTTCGTTTGATGAAAGTTTACTATGTATTTGGGATTCATCATTCACACCTAAAAGTATTTGTTCTTGACAATAGCCATGAATATGAATCGGTGAATTTGAAGTTATCCCTGTTTGGGAATAATGTTTTTTCCAATTTTGATGAAGTAAATCAAAAATCTCAGTGTAATTGAAAATAACGTAATTAAAATTTTTAGTTATATTTCTATAATTTGAATATCTTACAGTTAATTCATGCTGATCTCTTTCATAAGTATTAATAGGATTCTTAATTGAATTTTCGAAACTATTGAGGTTTTCTTCCATCCAAAATTCTAACAAATTATTATCTATTCCCTCTTCGATATAGCTAGTAAAATAGTCAATAAATTCTTCATAATCTTTAATAAATTCTTCAATTTCCTTTTTAGTTTCGATTTTTTTCGTATAAGATCCTACTGCGATTTCAAAATCAGACCAGTCAATCTGTTCAATACTATCTTTTTTATCTTTACTACTATCTTTTAAAATTTCTTTATTAAAATAATCATTTAGTATATTCTCAATGAGTTTATTTTTTTGATTTTCATGGTTCCTATTTTTCAAGTGCTCATAAAAACTACTATAGCTAGTATTTAAACCAATATTTATATCAAAACCATTACCAATTAGAAATGTAATATTCATTCTATCCCTCCGATTAAGTTAGATTCTGTTGCATATAAAAATCATTTATAAAATATAAAAAGTAACTTTCAAATTCTAAACTAATGTTTATATAAATTAAATGCATTAACAACTAAAAAAAATTAAAGTATATATTTAAAATATTAATACCTTTTTCGTAACATTACTTCAATCTTTATATAATCCATAATAATTGGAAATTTTATCCTTTATCCATGAGTGTTCAAAAATATTATACTTTATTAAACTTTCAAATTGCTGTTCTTCAATCGAATTATTTAATAATAAGCTATAGAAACCTACATTATTAAACTTTTGAGATTCTGGAAAGCTTATATTATCAAGAATAGCTTCTCCTATTTTTACATAGTTTGGATCACATAAAACTTTTCCATTATATTCGAATTTCTCTATTCTATAAAACGCTCTTTCAACACATTCTGATTTACATATATATGGTTCACCTTCACTCATATTTTGTAAATCTTGCATGCTACCATGCTTCCATTGATTAACTATATACATAATATTGGTATTAGGTTGATAAACTTCTGTTGGATCAAATCCATCACTTAGTTTTTCCGGATCAAATAATATAGACTTTATCGAAGGCTCATAATTATTAATATCCTCAATGCGAATTTTTACTTTAGAATTGCAATCAAATAAAGTTGGTACCCCTTCTTCCATTTCATATTTATAATGATAGTCTATATTTTTATCATTTGTAGAAGAATAAAATGAACCTTTAATTTCTTCTCCAATCATTTTAAATGAAGAAAACTCTACGGTGGAGATTGCAAAAACAGGAGAAATCCCTAATTTTTCAAAAGATGATGCTCCACACCGTTTGAAAATTCCTTTCAAATCTTGCCTTACAGCTTTACCAATTTCATATAAATCACCTTTTAAAGTAGATTCATATTTGGAAGCATTATTCAAGACATTCATTTCTATATTAGGAATTTGACTTCCTGATCCGATGGCTAAACAAGTATCATTTAAAATCCTATCTATGTTGCATCCATATCCAATTTTTCCTTTTATCTGAAACGTTACATTTTTATTTGTGTCCGGATCAACAAAAACACCTATAGCACCAATAATTGGATTATTGTCGCTTTTGATTGATTCTATAGATGACTGTAGAATAGATTTTAATGGTCCGTCTTGTTCAAAGATGTTATCGATAGTTATTTTTTCTTTCACACTGTCTAAGCGTGATAACACAGTTTTCCAGTATCCTACATCACCAGCTAAAAAAAAAAGCCATATTTTCATTTATTTTTTTAAATTTATTCATAGCATCAACTTGGTGCGTAGTATCAGTGTTTGAATATGTTACTCGAAAGTCATTAATTATCACCGCTTTGTCATTAAATTTATAAATAAGTGCAATTGTCATATTTACCTCCTATTTAATCTAATCTTATTTCACATAATTCTAATTTTATATTCAGCATTAATCGATAAATATTCTATAGTTTTTCATATCAGGGTAAAGAAAAAGAACTCCTATAACTTTATAAATAGATAGGAGTTCTCTTTTTTTTACACCAAATAAACTTTAGTTATTTATCAAATTATTTAGAATGTAAATATTACTTTACATCATGCCGCCCATTCCACCCATGCCACCCATATCAGGCATTGCAGAAGCAGATCCGGCTGGTTCTGGTTTATCTGCGATGACAGCTTCTGTCGTCAAGAACATCGCTGAAACCGATGCCGCGTTTTGAAGTGCTGAACGCGTTACTTTCGCTGGATCGACGATTCCTGTCTCGATCATATCGACATACTCGTCTGTTGCCGCATTGTAGCCCATTCCTGGCGCTTCATGCTTGAGACGCTCGACGATGACTGAGCCTTCTTGACCCGCGTTTTCCGCGATTTGGCGAAGTGGTGCTTCGAGTGCACGAAGAACGATGTTGACACCTGTTGCTTCGTCGCCTGTTGAGACCGACAGAATCGATTCGACGGCTTTCGTGACGTGAATGAGAGCTGTTCCCCCACCTGCTACGATGCCTTCTTCCACTGCTGCGCGTGTCGCGTTAAGTGCATCTTCGATCCGGAGCTTGCGTTCTTTGAGTTCTGTCTCAGTTGCTGCCCCGACTTTGACGACCGCTACGCCGCCTGCGAGTTTCGCAAGACGCTCTTGTAATTTCTCACGATCGAAGTCACTTGTCGTTTCTTCGATTTGCGCACGGATCGTCCCGACACGTGCTTCGATCGAATCCCCGTGTCCGTGACCTTCGACGATTGTCGTGTTGTCTTTTGAGACGACGACTTTCGACGCGCGACCGAGTTGCGTGATTTGTGTTTCTTTCAGATCAAGACCGAGGTCTTCTGTGATCAATTCTGCACCTGTAACGATCGAGATATCCTCAAGCATCGCTTTACGGCGGTCACCGAAGCCTGGTGCTTTGACTGCTACCGCGTTGAACGTACCACGGAGTTTGTTGACGACGAGTGTCGCGAGTGCTTCGCCTTCGACGTCTTCTGCGATGATGAGAAGTGGTTTGTTTTGTTGGACGACTTGCTCGAGGACTGGAAGAATCTCTTGGATGTTTGAGATCTTTTTGTCCGTGACGAGGATGTATGGGTTCTCAAGGACCGCTTCCATCTTATCTGAATCCGTGATCATGTATGGTGACGCGTAACCACGATCGAACTGCATCCCTTCAACGACATCGAGTTCTGTCGTGAAGCCGCGTGATTCTTCGATCGTGATGACACCATCTTGACCGACACGTTCCATCGCTTCTGCGATCAACTGACCGACTTCTTCGTCCGCTGCTGAGATCGCTGCGACTTGGGCGATTGCTTCTTTACCTTCGATTGGTTTTGCGATCGTGTGCAACTCTTCGACAGCGCGACGGACCGCTTTTTCGATTCCTTTACGGATGACCATCGGGTTTGCGCCCGCTGTGACGTTTTTAAGACCTTCCCGAATCATCGCTTGTGCGAGGACTGTCGCTGTTGTCGTACCATCCCCTGCGATCTCATTCGTTTTTGAGGCAACTTCTGCGACGAGTTTTGCACCCATGTTCTCGAAGTGATCTTCGAGTTCGATTTCTTTCGCGATCGTCACACCATCATTCGTGATGAGTGGTGAACCGAACTTCCGCTCGAGGACGACGTTGCGTCCTTTTGGTCCGATCGTGACTTTGACTGCATCCGCTAATGCGTCGACCCCGCGGAGCATTGCCCGACGTGCTTCTTCACTGAATAAAATGTCTTTTGCCATGACTGAAATCCCCCTTTAGATGATTAACTGAATTACTCGGCTACTGCCAAAATATCGCTTTCGCGTAAAATTAAGTATTCATTGCCGTCGACTTTGACTTCTGAACCGGCATATTGTGCATAGATGACGTGATCTCCGACACTCACTTCAAGTGGTACACGTACGCCTTGCTCTGTCACACGGCCTGTACCGACAGCGACGACTTTACCCTCTTGTGGTTTTTCTTTCGCTGACCCAGGAAGAACGATTCCTCCGAGTGTTGTTTCTTCTTTTTTAACGACTTCGATCACGATGCGATCACCAAGTGGTTTTAACATGCGAAACATCCTCCTTGAAAATGACTGTTTTTTAGCACTCACTTTCGTTGAGTGCTAACATATTTTTATCTTATACGCTTTCTCTTCTGAATTCAAGCCTGAACCTTTATCCGTTTTCCCGAAATCGACACCTTTGAATCATCGTCAATCGTGCGCCAAGACCGTTTGTTTGTTACAATCGGGACAGTACCTTCATTACAAAGGAGTTGTGTCCTGTACGATGAAAAATCCAATCAGTCTGCCTTTCGTGATGGCGGAGAAGTGGCAAAAGCGTCACGTCATCCCGATCATCATCTATCTGATCGTCCAATTGGTTCCGGGTTCGTTCCAGTATTTCCTTCCGAAAAACGTCATTGCTGACGTCGCCGGTTGGTGGCTTGCGATTGGCTTCACGGTCGCCGTCATCGTCTCCTACTACTGCCTGCGTCCCGATTGGCAGAAGTGGAAGGCAGAGGGACGTCAAACCGATCCGATGGATACGTTGAAATGGATCGGAATCGGGATCGTGCTCTTGTATGCGCTCTTGATCGGTGTCAACTTGATCGATGCCTGGATGGCAGGTGGGATCGAGAATGTCGCGAAATCGCAAAATACGGATCAGATCATCCAAGCGATCCAAGTCATCCCACTCCTGCAAGTCATGGTCGTCCTGCTCGGACCGATCATGGAAGAGTTCTTGTTCCGGCATATCATGTTCGGCAATCTCTCCTCGAAGCTCGGTTTCTTCTTCAGCTTCATCTTGACGGGTGCCTTGTTCGGACTGATTCACCAAGACAACAAATTTTTAATCTATGTCGCGATGAGTTTTGTCTTCTCGCTCGTCTTCGTCAAGACGCGCCGGATCATTGCTCCGATCGCCATCCATGTCTTTAACAACGGAATCGTCGTACTCGCCATCTACGCGATGTCTTAATTTACGAAAGGTCGTGTTTTCATGCGTCAAAGCTCGAACTTCATGGCAGTGTTCTATGCCATATTCGGTATTCTCTTCATGTTCCTCGCCTACAACAACTCGGTCGAAGCAGGAACGGTCTTTAACTTCTGGACGATCCTGCTGACGTTGTTCGCTGCGATCGACTTCTACCGTCTCTACTTGATCTTCCGCTTCCGCGCAGCAGCAAAGAAGATGATCAAGAAGGAACAGGACAAAAAGAACGACAAGCAATAAAAAAAACGAGATTTCCGTCAGGCGGAAATCTCGTTTTTTGGTTTATTCTTTCGCTTGACCCTTGCGGTAGGAATCGATGATCGTCTTCGCCACATCGAGACTCAACCGTTCATCTAAGACCAAGTTCTTGATCATATTGACGAATTCGACATCTTCCTGCTGCACCGAATCAATCCGCTCGATCAACTGGTTCAACTTCGCCCGGACGGTCGGATAGGATACTTGATAGGCCGTTGCCATATCCTTTAATGAACCAGAGCTCAAGACGAACTTGCGGATGAACTCGAGATGCTCCTGTTCGAGTGCCAGTACCCAAGCGGGCACGTCTTGTCGTTCCATCGTGTTCCCTCACTTCTCTTACAAATCTTGAATCTCCATTCGTTCTTTTTCACGCTTTAGTTGCTTGCGGCGCGAGTCGACACCCATCTCAGCCATTGAGATCATCAAACATATACCGGCAAATGTTCCCATCCGAATCACCGATTTTCGATCCGCTGAGTGTGGTCCTGTTCCGAAATACCAGTAAATTCCGATCCCAATTATGATGGCTGGAATGATGAGGCTCCAGACTCTTCCTCGCCGTGCTAAGTAAAATTGTACGATACAGACTGTGACAATACCAATGACGATTCCTACCGTTTCCATCCTATCGCCTCTCCCCTATGATTATATCAATAATATTAACTTTATAATTAATAATATTCAACATAATTTTAACTATAATCAAAAATAAAGGATTTTATTTAAAAACAATCGACTTTAATCTATTTTCAAGGACGAAAAAAAGAAGGACTGACGATTCAGTCCTTCCTTATATTTACGATAGTCACGCACTGCGGACGTCGTCTTTTTTACCTTCTGTCGACATGAAGGTCTCGAGTTGGTCTTCGTCAAGGACACCTTCCCACTTCGCGATGACGAGTGAAGCGAGCGTGTTTCCTGTGACGTTGACGACCGAGCGCATCATATCCATGATTCGGTCAATCCCCGCGATGAAGGCAAGTCCTTCTGCCGGGATACCAACCGTACCGAGTGTCGCGAGCAAAACAACGAAGGAGACGCCAGGAACGGCAGCCATCCCTTTTGATGTCAGCATTAAGACGAAGACAAGCGTCAGCTGTGTTCCGATCGAGAGATCAATCCCGTACATCTGTGCGATGAACAAGGCTGCGAGCGCTTGATAAAGCGCAGATCCATCAAGGTTAAACGAATAACCCGTCGGTACGACGAAGCTAACGATTGATTTCGGAACACCCATCTTCTCGAGTTTTTCCATGATCCGTGGTAGTACCGTCTCAGACGACGCCGTCGAATACGTCAGCAATAACTCGTCCTTGAAGATGCGCGTGAAATCAGAAACGCGAATCCCAACCCATTTCATGATGGCACCGAAGACGATCACCATGAAGAGAAGCGCTGTGACGTATAACGTCGCAATCAGTTTAAACAATGAACCGAGCGATTCAATCCCGAACGTCGAGACCGTGACACCGATCAAGGCGAAGACACCGATCGGCGCGAATTTCATGACGATATTGACGAGATTGAACATCGCTGCTGCGACGCCTTCAAAGAAACGAACGACCGGTTGGCCCTTCTCTCCTGCAAAACCGACACCGAGTCCGAATAAGACCGAGAAGAAAATGATTGCAAGCATGTCACCGCGGACCATCGCGTCCAAGATATTCGTCGGGACGATGTTGACGATCTTGTCGACGAGTCCTGCGTCTTGTGTCGTCTCTTCCGTTTCGACATACGTCGAGATATCCGTTTTATCGAGTGTCGACATGTTGATACCAGCACCCGGTTCAACGAGATTGGCTGCGAACAGCCCCGTGAAGATCGCGATCATCGTCACGATCGTGAAGTAACCGAGCGTCTTGACGCCGAGACGTCCGAGACTTTTCGGACTACCGACTGATGAGACACCGAGAACGATCGTCGTGAAGACAATCGGAACGACGATCATTTTCATCATCCGAATAAAGATGTCACCGATTGGCTTAAGCCACTCCGCGACATGAGGATTCCCATAAAATACACCACCGACTGTGATCCCGAGAATCAAGCCGATTAAAATTTGCCAGGCAAGGCCAATTGGCTTACGTTTCGTAGTTGTCATACCCTTCCTCCTTATACATCCGTCTTACTTGTATCCTACATGTAGTGGAACATAAGTAGAATTTTGTCCTAAATACAGTACGTTGTCAAATCGTTCTGTTATAGTACAAAAATGAAATTCATACAAAAAAACGTCCAAAATCCGCTTGTTTCCAAGCATTTTGGACGTTTAAACATTATTCAAGATTGTTGATTGACGCGTTCCTCAATCAACGCCCGATTGCGTTTTTTGAAGACTTCGTTGTGTGACGAGACCATCGCCACTTTTGACGCTTCCGGTTCGATGAAGCGTTTCGCCCGGTTGACAGCGTTCGCTGCATCTTGGAAGGCACCTGAGATCAAGCGAACCTTCCCGTCGTGTGAAAGAATATCTCCGGCAGCATATAGACCCGGTACACTCGACTCGCTCGCCGCGTTCCCTGCGATATAGAAGTCATCGACCCGTGCGATATCGAGATCACACGCGTCAAGCAGTGCTGCATCCTGTTCATACCCATGATTGATGATGACTTCATCAATTGGAATCTCGACGATTTCGTCTGTTTGACAGTCGATCAATTCGACTGATGCAATTCGTTGATGATCAGGACTTGCGATCAGCTTGTGAATCGTCGTGTTGAGGAGACAGACAGCAGAACTTTTGACGAGCTGGTCGACTTGCGCCTCGTGCCCCGAGAAACAATCCCGGCGATACGTGACGTAGACTTTTTTTGCGACCGGTTCGAGCTCGTTCGCCCAGTCGATCGCAGAGTTCCCACCACCTGAGACGATGACGGTCTTTCCTTTAAAGCGTTCAATCGATTTGACCGTATAGTTCAAGTTCGACACTTCAAAGCGTTCCGCACCTTCGACTTTTAATTTTTGTGGATTGAGGATGCCGCCGCCTACCGCGACGATGACCGTCTTCGAATAATGGATCCGACCCGATTCTGCTTCTAAGACGAAGTTGCCGAAGACGTCTTTTGCGATCGAGATGATCTTTTCATTCAATTGAACAGTCGGTTGGAACGTCAGTCCTTGTTCGACGAGTTGAGCCATGAGTTTTTCACCAGTGATCGGTGGCTGTCCGCCGACGTCCCAGATCATCTTTTCCGGATAAACGTGCAATTTTCCTCCGAGTTCTGCTTGATACTCGATCAATTTCGTCTTCATGCCCCGAAGACCACTATAGAACGTCGAATATAACCCTGCAGGTCCTCCGCCGATGATCGT
Organism: Exiguobacterium sp. s191; assembly: GCF_018618955.1. NCBI lineage: Bacteria > Bacillati > Bacillota > Bacilli > Caryophanales > Exiguobacterium > Exiguobacterium sp. s191. The sequence goes on from NZ_JACSNC010000001.1 coordinate 2,197,496, forward strand.
TACGTCGAACAACTCCTGTTCCCTCATCTCACTCACTCCTCGTCTTTGATTACGATTGATTATCATTCTCACTCCCTCATGATAACGTGAACATCTCTTGAACACAAGAAAAAATGTTGACAGCGTTTTTACAGGACTGGTATGGTTAATGAGACGATAGTGATAATCATTATCATTGAAAACGGAGAGAACAACGAAGGAGTCGTCGCGTATGGTACGTCTAGCAACAGAAGAAATCAATATCGGCTACGGTGATCGTCCCATCGTCAAAGACTTGTCCGTCCAAATTCCCGATCGACAAATCACGACAATCATTGGGGCGAACGGATGTGGCAAATCGACTTTATTGAAAGCGATGACACGGATCATTCCTCATCAATCAGGACGTGCATTGCTCGATGGTCTCGATATCGCCAAGGAAAGCACGAAGCTACTTGCCCGGAAAATGGCTATTCTGCCACAAACTCCAGAGAGCGCAAGTGGTCTGACGGTCGCAGAGCTCGTCTCATACGGTCGTTTCCCGTACCAAAAAGGATTCGGACGCTTGACGAAGCACGATTACGAGATCATCGATTGGGCACTCGAAGCAACGGATACGATGGCATTCAAACACCGTCCGGTCGATGCGCTGTCGGGTGGTCAACGTCAACGGGTCTGGATTGCAATGGCACTCGCCCAAGAGACAGATATCATCTTCCTCGATGAACCGACGACTTATCTTGATCTCGCCCACCAACTCGAGGTGCTCGAACTGCTCGAGCATCTCAACCGGACCGAAGGACGGACGATCGTCATGGTCCTGCATGATTTGAATCAAGCGGCAAGGTTCGCCGACTATATCATCGCCATGAAAAACGGCGAAGTCGTCAAAGCCGGAACGTGTGAGGAAGTCATCGCAAAAGACGTCTTACAAGAAGTATTCCATATCGATGCTGAAATCGGACGTGATCCGCGGACGAACAAGCCGATGTGTATCACCTACAACTTAATCAAGGGAGATTGAATCATGAAGAAACTACTTTTACCGGTTCTACTCATTCTCACGCTCGTCATCGCAGCGTGTGGCAATACGGAGAAAAAAGACGACGCAGCGTCTGGGTCGAAAAACGAGACGATTACGTACAAATCGGAGAACGGTGACATCAAAGTTCCGGCTAATCCAAAACGTGTCGTCGTCCTCGCTGGTTTTGCCGGCAACGTCATGGCACTCGACGTTCCTGTCGTTGGTGTCGACTCGTGGTCAAAAGCGAATCCGAAGTTCGACAAGCTCAAAGATGTCACGGAAGTATCGGAAGAGAACGTTGAAAAAATCATCGAACTCGAACCCGATTTGATCATCGGCTACTCAACAACGAAAAACCTCGATAAAATTAAAAAAATTGCTCCGACAGTCACGTACACATACGGAAAAGTCGACTACTTGACGCAACACATCGAAATCGGTAAATTGCTCAACAAAGAGCAAGAAGCACGCGACTGGGTCAAAGACTTCAAAACACGCGCTGCTGCTGCCGGTAAAGACATCAAAGCAAAAATCGGTGAAAATGCTACTGTTTCTGTCATCGAAAGCTTCGATAAACAACTCTACGTCTTCGGCGATAACTGGGGTCGTGGAACAGAGATTCTCTATCAGGAAATGAAATTGAAAATGCCGGATAAAGTCACGAAGATGGCATTAAAAGACGGATACTACGCGTTGTCACCAGAAGTCCTTCCTGAATACGCAGGCGACTACCTCGTCTTCAGTAAGAGTGCGGAAGCGGACAACTCATTCACGAAAACGGATACGTTCAAGAACATTCCAGCCGTCAAAAACGATCGTGTCTTCGAAGTCGATTCGAAGGAGTTCTACTTCAACGATCCGCTCACACTCGAACGTCAACTCGAGTTCTTCAAGAAAAGTTTCCTTGGCGCATAATGAAAAAGGGAGGGAACCTGCGGGATCCCTCCCTTTTTTTGTGGCTCACTCACTGAATCAGAAATGGAGGCGACATTCATGTCAGCTGGTCGAATTCCGTTCGGCATTAAAATCACACTCGGTCTCGTCCTCTTTTTCGGGATGTTCTGGATCGCAATGACGTTCGGTGCCGCCGATACGACGACGCGCGAAGTCTGGAACGCTTTGACGTTCGGACCGTTGAATGAAAAAGCAAAAATCGTCCAGGAAATCCGCTTGCCGCGGGAACTGGCAGCAATACTTGTTGGAGCGGCACTCGGTGTCTCAGGTGCCATCATGCAGGCCATGACACGCAATCCCCTCGCCGATCCTGGTCTACTCGGTCTGACAGCGGGTGCAAATGCGGCACTCGCACTCGTCATCGTCCTGTTCCCGAAAATTGACTACTTCGGGATCATGATCGCGTGTTTCGTCGGAGCAGCACTCGGGGCAGCACTTGTCTTTGGAATCGGCGCTTCGAAAAAAGGCGGCTTCTCTCCGCTCCGGATCGTCCTTGCCGGTTCCGCGATCTCAGCGTTTCTGTACGCGATTGCGGAAGGCATCGGGATCTACTTCAAGATTGCCCAAGATGTCTCACAATGGACGTCCGGGGGACTCGTCGGGTCGACCTGGGGACAACTGCAAGTCATCGCGCCGGTCATCGCAATTGGAATTGTGATTGCGTTCATTTTCTCGCGGCAATTGACGATTCTCAGTCTATCGGAAGAAGTCGCGCTCGGACTCGGACAGAACATCCAGCGGATCAAAGCGGTCCTCTACGTCGTCGTCATCCTGCTTGCTGGCGCTGCCGTAGCACTCGTCGGTAACATGGCATTCATCGGACTGATGATTCCGCATATCGTCCGCGCGATCGTCGGGACGGACTATCGGTTCATCCTGCCGATGACCGCGATTTTTGGTGCGACGTTCATGTTGCTTGCCGATACGATCGGGCGGACGCTGTACGCACCCTATGAAACGCCAGTCATCGCAATCGTCTCGATGCTCGGGCTACCATTCTTCCTCTTAATCGTTCGGAAAGGAGGGCGTGCTTTCTCATGATGGAATCTCGTTTACGCCGTCGCCAGCAACTGACGTTTTGGACGTTACTGGCACTATTGATCGCAACACTCGTCGTCAGCATCGGTCTTGGACCTGCTTCTCTCTCGTACGATCGTTTACTGCCGACGTTACTTGGAAACGGATCGTTCAAAGAGGAGTTCGTCCTCTATTCGCTCCGCTTACCCCGACTGCTCATCACCGTCATGGCAGGAATGGCGCTCGCCTTATCCGGTGCAATCTTACAAGGCATCACCCGCAATGAACTCGCTGATCCTGGTATCATCGGCATCAATACGGGAGCTGGCGTCGCCGTCGCCTTGTTCTTCCTGTACTTCCCAACCGATGTCGGGTCATTCATCTATCTGTTACCGATCGCTGCCTTCTTCGGTGCACTCGTCACCGCGACAGCAATCTACCTGTTCTCGTACGACCGTGTACAAGGACTCCAACCGATCCGCTTGATCTTAACGGGTGTCGGCTTCTCGATGGCACTGTCCGGAATCATGGTCATCCTGATTTCATCGACGCGTCGTGAAAAGGTCGACTTCATCGCCAAATGGCTTGCCGGTAACATCTGGGGAACAGACTGGATCTTCGTCTACTCACTCTTACCGTGGTTACTCGTCTTGATTCCGCTCACGTTCTATAAAGCGAATAAGCTCAATCTGCTTGCCTTGAATGAACCGGTCGCAATCGGTGTTGGCGTCGCGATTGAAAAAGAACGGATCCAACTCTTGTTGACAGCCGTCGCGCTTGCCGCTGCTGCCGTCTCTGTCACCGGTGGGATTTCCTTCATCGGTCTGATGGCGCCACATATCGCCCGCGCGCTCGTTGGACCACGGCATCAGTTCTTTCTGCCGATTGCCCTCTTACTCGGCGGCTGGTTGCTTGCGTTCGCTGATACGATCGGGCGCAACATCGCGGGACCAGACGGGGTACCGGCTGGGATCGTCGTCGCCTTGATTGGAGCACCGTACTTCATTTATCTACTGTTGAAGAAATAATCAAAAGATCCGCATCAATCAGCTTCTTTTTCGCTGATTGATGCGGATCTTTTGATTTTATCGTTTCCACCACGCACGTTCGATTTCCCCCATCGAGACGTACGCGGGATCGATTTGTTTAGCCAACCGGTTTAGTCGAGTGACGCTAAGACCAACTCCACCGCTCCAGACAAGTAAGAGAACGAATAAATAACCGGGAGCATTTGGAAGCGACAGCATGACGAAGGCGATCAACCATGCTACGACATAACCGATGATCGTCAGGCGAGCGACCCTTTGAACAGTCTGTCGATAGATAGTTGGTGTTAAATACGACTTCATGAGTCGTAGCCGGACGATTTCCCGAACGACTCCAATCGCGCAAAGACAAAAGAATATGACCTGACTAAAGACGGATGCAATCGCCGGCACAAACCAAGCGGGTATCGCAAAAATCAGTCCAGGAATTAAAAAGACATAGGTGACGATACGCACCGGTCGTTTCATTACATTCAGACGTGCTTGTCGCTCGAATAAGTGTTCCATTTTGATGTTCCTTTCTGTCTGACGAAGCGGGCTACTTCTCCGTCACTGATATAGTCCGGATCACGCGCTCCGTCGCGTCGGATGATCCATTCGCTGATGAAATAGAGCGGTGTTAAAATCGCAAAAATTGCCACAAGCATCTGCCAGAACGGTCCCTCGATCGTCTGGGTGATGACGATCGTCAAGATCGCGTACAGTAGAACGTGACTACCAATGCGTAGTAAAAATTGGCGACGGACCTGCGCTTTTGAGATGTATCCGTCTAAAATTTTTCGTTTTTTTAGTTGGTAGCGAAAATCGGAGCCGAGAAAAAGGGCTGGAATCGTCAAAATCAACAAGGGGATATCGGTCCACTCGATCAGGATACCAACTGTTATGAATAAGAGCACATTCCAGTACCAACGTGTGCCGAGCCACTCGACATCCCGGTACGCGAGCGCAAGTTTTTGTAGACGTTCTTCACGAGCTGTTTGCATAGCCTCTTCTCCTTTAGCGCGCTTTGTGAATTTCTTTTTCCGTGATATACGTTGGATCAATCTTTCGTGAGACGAACTCTAACGTTTTTCGACAGATCCAGTAGAACGGAATGACGACGATGACGAGACCGATCAAGAAAGATGTATTCGGGCGATCGACTGCCCAAACGATCAGACCAGCGAGTGCTCCGTATTGTAAGATACCGATCAAGACATGCACCTGATAAAGCCGTCTTGCAGAAGTCTCTGATGTATATTCCGCAACAAGCGCGAACCGCTTGCGTTGTACGAACATGTCGTAGCCAAAATACAATAACGGGACGATCATCGCGTAGATTGGTTTCTCGAGTGTGTTACTGAGCGCTAAGAATGCCGCAAGCATGACCCACATGCCGGTCTGTGTCTTTTGGTGCATCTCTTCGTACAGCTCCGCCAAGGCATCCGTTTGTGTATGTACATGTTCCATGATCATCCACCTCTCTATACTGTCATATACTTACATTTTACTAGATCGGTTTCATCTGTAGTACGATTTTCGAAAAAAAAAAGACGTCCTACCGCTTAGGGTAAGACATCTTCCATGAAGACTACGCACTGACCTGAATGATCAGATAGATGACGCTATAGGCAACGATCGCGAGCGGTATCATCGCGACACCGATCAGCCAGCCGTTTTTGTCGCGGATACCGAGATATAAGACGAGACACCCTACAATGAAGGCGATTAAGGTCGTGAACGGATTCATGGTTGTTCCCCCTCTGACTTGTTTCTGTTCTTAAAATTCCCCCTCTTCTCATCTCATAAACCCTTCAAGGCGCTTCGGCACGCAAGAAAAGCCAGACGGATTTCCGCCTGGCTTCATCTTTTGTTCCTTATTTTTTCGTGATGACGACTGTTTTCGTAACAACGTGTCCACCGAGGTCCTTCAGTTTCAAGTTGTACGTGTTTTTCCCCTTCTTGAGCGTCACTTTTTTCGTGATTGTCTTTTTGAAGGCTTTCATCTCGTACGGCTCTTTGAACGTCCGGCGGTATTCCGCGCTACCGTTGAAGTCAAAGCGTAATTCGCTGTAGTTATCGCGAAGAACGATCTTCATCTCAGCTGTTTTTGTTTTGCTTGAAACGGTTTTTGGTGCTGTGACGCGAATCGTCGGTAATTCTGTGTCGATGATGACTTGACGACTGAACGCCACACGGTTTCCTTTACCATCGTACGCTTCGACCTTGAATGACTTGACGCCATCCGTCGTGTACGTCACGTCGTGGCTGAACGCATAGTTTTGTTGAGCCGCATCGAAGCGAAGTTTGACAGATTTACCATTGATTTTGAACGATTTGATGCCTGATTCATCAGAGACGTGACCTGCGATGTTGATGACTTTTGATGTCGCAAGACCAAGTGCGACTGGTGTATCGATTTGAACGTTCGGTACCGCTTTATCGACACCTGTCGTGTTGACGTCTTTTTTCACACTGTTTCCTGCATAATCCTTCACGACGAAGGCAATCTTCGCGCGCTCTGGAAGATCCGTCAACGTGTACGCTTTTTCTGTTGCAGCAAGCGGTTGTTTCAAGACACTCTTACCATTGACGAGAATATCGTATGACGCGACACCTGTTCCTTGGTCACCTGCTGTCCAAGAGAGCGTTGATTTTGACGCATCCCATTTCACGGTTGCGGCTGGTTTTTTCGTATCGACATAGACTGGGAAGAGGTTCGACTGCCATTTTGCATTCGGATAATCGATCACGGATTTGACTTTGTAGTAGTAAAGACCATCCTTGACCGGTTTCCCGTTGATCGTTCCGTCCCAAGCAGCGCTTGTGACTGGTGTGTATCCGTCCTCTGAACCGCTATCATAGTAGTTCTTGACGACGTCCGTTTGCGTATCGAGCTTCTGAAGCGTTGCTTTGTTCCGGTCAAGAATCGAGTACTCGACTTTTTTCGCATTACGGAGGAACGAGATGATCGGGAATGCTTCATCTGCGCTACCATCGTTGTTTGGTGAGAACGAGACTTTGTTCGCGACGACATCGCCCGCAGCATTCGCACCGAGGAATTCGAAGTTATCCTTCACTTCTGTCGCTAGACCTGTCAAACCGTAGAACGTGTTGTCTTCATCGTATAATGGTGCGTCTAGAATCGGAGCTTGATCCCATTTTCCTTTGAAGCCAACGTAAGGAACCGTCAATTCTGGATTCTTACTCTTCGTATCGATCAGACGGACGAATCCTTCGACGAAGTAGCCGTTCTCAAAGACTTGTTCGAGCGGAAGTTCGTTTGCCCAGTCCGTTGTATCCTTCAGATCGACCGATACACTGACTTTCGTTGAGCTCTTCGGATTAATCGAGACCGAACTTGCTTTCTTCGAGCCAACTGCGAATGAGATCGGATATGTGCCTTTGTTTGCATCCACCGTACCGATCGTTCCCTTTTTAAAGATGCCGTTTGCTTCGAGGAAGTTTGATCCTTCTGCACCGAGATCTGATTGAACCGTTCCGGCTAACTTATATGTCACTTTTTCACTGCTGTAGTTTTTCAAATCAAGTGTGAACGTGAACTTCTCGCCGACTTCCTTCAAGGATGCCTTACCTTCACCTGACTTCGTCTCTGTGACGACGACTGGTGTCTTCATGGCAGCACGAAGATCCATCAATCCAGCTCCCTCACGACGTGGGGAGTAGAAGTTGCCTGTTTTTAGCTGCGCATTGTATTTTCCTTGATCGAGTTGTGGACGCGACGTGTTCATCAAGATGTTCTTCGCGAGTTTGACGCGTGTCGCACCGTCGACTTTGAAGTCCTTCGCGATCCGTTGCATGACGAGTGCCGTTCCACCAGCGACGTGTGGTGCCGCCATCGATGTCCCACTCATGACGCCATACTCGTTATCGTTGAGCGTCGAGTAGATTTTTCCACCTGGTGCCGTGATTTCTGGTTTGAAGTCAAGGCTTGGTGTGACACCCCATGACGTGAAGTCAGACATTTGTCCTGCGACCGGGTTATCGGCTGAGACTGCTTTTCCGTCGAACGTGACAGCGATTGCCTTGCCCTCTTTTGCTTTTGCTTCAAGATCGTTTCCGTCTGCGATGCTGAGTGTGACGAGTGGAATCGTCGGATTGTTGAGCGCCATGCTGACGTAATCCCCATGATCGACTCGACCGCGGACGATGACACCTGCTGCCCCTTGCTTCTCAGCTTCTGCTTGGATCATACCGTAGTTGAAACCACCGTTACGCACGACGAAGACGACTTTCCCTTTGACGTCTTTGCCTTCGTAGTTCGAAGCTTGACCGTCACCGACATAGACGACATCCTTCTTCTCTTTATCGAAGACAGCAATCGGATTCGGTGAATCTTGTTTTTGGTATGCCAAATAACCAGCATCCTGACCGTCGATTGTCAGCGCCATGCCTTCGAGTGTCAATTTCGTATTTTCGAGTGATGCGACTTGGAGTGCTTGGCTCGTTAAACCTGGTGCACCGACGACACCGATATCCGGGTTCGCTGTGTACGGATTACCTGCACCATGACCTGCGAATGCCGAGTTACCAGCAGAAATCGCACACAAGATACCGTTGTTCATCGCGTTGACGATTGCGCGTTGTTCTGGATCATCTGCATTGACGAACGATGCCGTCGATCCGAGACTCATGTTGATGACATCGGCTCCGAGTGCAATCGCATCATCGATCGCTTTAATGTAGATATCGCTGAATGTCGATGGCATTCCTGGATCGTTTCCGAAGACTTTCATCGCGAGGAGTTGTGTTTCCGGAGCGACCCCTTTGATACCACCGTTTGCTTCATCGCCGTTTGCTCCGACCGTACCCGCGACGTGCATCCCGTGCATCGATGCGCCCGCACCTAAATCACGGATTTCGCTATCGTGATCGGCATAGTTATAGCCGTACGGTACTTTTTCCGTGAAGTACTTTCCTTTTAAGCCTTTTGTTTCTTTCGCACTATCGACTTTCGAAGAAGTCAAATCAATCTTCGTCTCTGGGCTCAAGACCATGTCCTTATGCGATGGATCGATTCCCGTATCGATGACGGCAACGATTGTTCCTTCCCCTTTAAAACCATAGTCCTGCCATGTTTCCTTCGCATTGACCATGTCCTTGCTGTACAGCATGTCTGGCTTGGCACCTTTAGCAACTTCTGGACGCGCGTATTCATGGGCGATATGTACGCTCTTGACTCCGCTCAGTTGTTTAATGTCTTCGATGTCGCCGAACTTGACTTCACCACTGAATCCGTTGATGACGGTTGTGAAGCTTTCCTTATATGTAACGGGAATCGCCTTTTTAGCGATGGCTGACTTGACTGATTTTTGGACGTTGACGAGACGATCTTTGATCGACTCTTTTTCGGCATTGCTCAATGTGCTATACCGTTTGTTTTGAGCCTGGGCGATTTGAATCGCCGGTTTCTCCTCCATCTCGATGACGACACGGACTTTATCCGATTGTTTGTAGTTCTTCTCTTGCCCCGATTTCTTCAAAGAGAGCGCTTGCGGTTTTTGACCCGTTGCTTTGTCTTGCGACGACAGTGCACCTTGCGCACTGACTAGATTGGAAGACGTCATTAAGACGGCTGCCATAAGTGCAATCTTCTTCTTCATGCGTTCGTTTTCCCCTTTTCTGTAAAACCATAGTAGTACTACTGATAAAACAGTTAAACGAAAATTCTGTATATTTAGTTTAATGAATTTAATGGAAATAAACAATTTATATTTGCCTATTTTTTTAATTTATTTGTTTTACATGACATTTTATATTTTTAAGGAATTAAACTGGGAGTAAAATAAAAACTCCTCGAAGCCTCGAGGAGTTAGATGTTTGGTATTGGTGGAGACTATCGGGATCGAACCGACGACCTTTTGGCTGCCAGCCAAACGCTCTCCCAGCTGAGCTAAGCCCCCATGAATTATCTTTAGTATACGTATCACTAACTGCTTTATCAATATAAAAATAACGCTTTCATAAAAAAGAATTCCTTCCAAAAATCGTCGGAAGGAATTCACGATTCATTTATTCAATTCACGCATCAAATCCGCCTGTCGTTCAAGCTCTGCCTGTTGCTCGAGGATCAAGACTTTTTTGTACGTTCGCGCAGAAATCAAGATGCTGATCTCATAGAGAACGAACAATGGCACCGAGATCATCAAGTGTGACGTCACGTCCGGCGGTGCGATCAATGCCGCAACGACGAACAGCGCAAAGTACGCATATTTCCGATTCTTTCGCATGAAATATGGCGTCACGAGACCCAGACGTGTCAGGAACATCGTCACGACCGGCAATTGGAAAAGAAGACCGAACGGCATCGTCAACCGGATTAAGAAACTGAAGTAGTTCTCCACTCCGATGACTTGTTCGATTCCGAGCTCTTTCCCGAGATCCGTTGAGACTTCAAGCAAGAAGGGAAGCAACCAGAAATACGAGAAGGCTACGCCAGCCAAAAACAGAAAGAAGATGACCGGAATATACGTCAATGTCGCTTTTTGCTCCTTGTCATAAAGTCCTGGTCGGACGAATGCCCAGAGTTGATACATCCAGAACGGTGACGCTAAAATCAGCGCAATAATGAACGCAAGATTCAAATACAACATTAAAGGATCGGCGACGTTGAAGGCATTCAAACCGATACCGAGCTCTTTTAAGTCTGCTTGCAAGAAGCGGACGAGCGGTCGGACGAGCGGAAATGCGACAGCGAACAGGACGACGACGATGATAAGCGACCAGACGATCCGCTTTCGGAGTTCGTCAAGGTGCGACGTCATGCTTTGCTCTTGATCAACCGTCATGATTCAATCACTTCTCTTTCGGTTCGTCCTTTTTATCGTCGTCCATGATGCCGTTCGTGGCATTCTTGAACTCTTTCAATGTCTGACCAGCAGCACGTCCGAATTCTGGTAACTTCTTCGGTCCAAAGATGATCAACGCGACGACCGCGATTAATCCGATGCTCGCAGGTCCGATACCTAGTGTGAGCGGAATAAGGTTTTCCATTATGATTTCACTCCTTCAGCTGATTGCGAATAATGCTTCATGAAATAAACTAACGACTGCAACTCGATCGATAAATCAATGTGATGGACCCGGACGCTCGCTGGCACGTTCAACCGCGCTGGCGTAAAGTTCAGGATGCCTGTCACACCATACTCGACTAACTCATCCGCTACTGACTGCGCGAACTGGGATGGAACCGTCAAGATGGCAACATCGACCTGATTCGCTTCGATTTGTTCTTTCATGTCCGAAACATGATAGATTGGAACGTCATGCGTCGTTGTTCCGACCTTCTCTTCGTCCGCATCAAACGCAACGACTATCCGAGTACTATTATTCTTTAAAAAGTTATAATTTGCAAACGCTGTTCCGAGATGACCGACCCCGATTAAGGCAACATTCGTCACCTCATCTTGATTCAAGGTTTTGCGGAAAAACGTTAAGAGATGTTGAACGTTATATCCATACCCCTTCTTCCCTAATGCCCCAAAGTAGGAAAAATCGCGACGAATCGTTGCTGAATCAACCTTCACCGCCTCGCTTAACTCAGCAGAAGAGACGCGGAGCTTGCCTGAATTGTATAAACTTTGGATGAAGCGATAATATAGCGGCAACCGTTTTGCTGTCGCTTGTGGAATTTTTGTGTCTGGTCCATTCATCCTGCAGTTCCCCCTTCGGCCACATCCATCGTGGCACCCAAATCTTTGCAAAAAGCTTTCTACTCTCCTTGATTGTAAACCACTTCACATAGAGTCACAAATAATATATTCCGCAGGACCTCGCGCTTTTGTTCGTGATAGACTAAAAGGTGGAAGGATGGATGGAAATGATACTCTTACAAGTCAACCAACTCTCGAAATCATTCGGCGTCGAGCCGATTTTAGAAAATATCAAATTGGAAGTACAAGAGCGCGATCGGATTGCGCTCGTCGGACGAAACGGTGCCGGTAAATCGACCTTGCTCAAAATCATTGCTGGCGAACTCAGTCATGACTCGGGCGACATCATGAAAGGCAAGGATGTCAAAATCGGTTATCTCGCGCAAGACAGTGGTCTCGAATCGAACGAGACGATCTGGAACGAGATGCTGACCGTCTTTGAACATCTCCAAGAACAAGAACGGACATTGCGCCGGATGGAAATCGAAATGGGCATGGAGCATATCTTGAACGACCCGGTCGCTTACGATCGTCTCTTGAAGACATACGATCAAGCGCAACACGACTTCTCAGAAGCGGGTGGTTATCAGTTCGAAGCAAATATCCGCTCCGTTTTGCACGGCATGCGCTTTTATCCGGATGATTACTCGCGCCGGATTCAGACATTATCCGGTGGTCAACGGACACGGCTTGCCTTAGCAAAGATGCTCCTGCAAGCACCAGAGCTCCTCATTCTCGATGAGCCGACCAACCACCTCGATATCGATACGCTCGCGTGGCTCGAAAGTTACCTCGGTGGTTATCGTGGTGCCGTCCTGATCGTCTCGCACGACCGGTACTTCCTCGACCAAGTCGTCAATGTCGTCTACGAACTGTCGCGCAATGTCTGTCGTAAGTTCACGGGGAACTATACGAAGTACTTGGAGCAAAAAGCGGCCTTGTACGATCAGGAAATGAAGCAGTTTGAACAGCAGCAAGAAGAAATCGCGAAGATGCAGGACTTCATTCAACGGAACATCGCCCGGGCGACGACGACAAAACGTGCCCAAAGTGTCCGGAAACGGCTCGAAAAGGTCGACCGACTCGATCGTCCAGATGGAGATGAGCGTAGCACGGTCCTGTCCTTCCCGATTGAAAAACAGAGCGGGAATGACGTTCTTCAAGTCAATCAACTGGCGATCGGTTACGAAGAAGCTGTCTCAAAAGACATCACCTTCCGCTTGCAACGCGGTGAATCGCTGGCACTCGTCGGACCAAATGGAATCGGAAAGTCGACGCTTCTAAAAGTCCTCGTCGGTCGCTTACGCCCCCTCTTCGGTGATTTCCGTTTCGGAACCGGCGTCTCGATCGGCTATTACGATCAAGAGCAGGCGGAACTCAATGATCGGAACCGTGTCATCGATGAGATTTGGAACGAATGGCCACTGATGCGTGAACAAGAAGTCCGGTCTGTCCTCGGGCAATTCTTGTTTAGCGGTGACGATGTCTTCAAGATCGTCCATGAGTTATCCGGTGGTGAACGCGGACGTCTCGCGCTCGCGAAACTGAAACTCCGGAAGACGAACGTCCTCGTCCTCGATGAGCCGACGAACCACTTGGATCTGGATTCGAAGATGGTCCTTGAAAACGCGCTCGTCGACTACGAAGGTACGCTGCTATTCGTCTCCCACGACCGTTACTTCATTGACCGGATCGCGACCCGCGTCATCGAGATGAGTGAAGCCGGCGTGACGGAATACCTCGGTGATTATTCGTACTACACGGAGAAGAAGGCGGAGCAAGAAGAGATTGCGCGTCTTGAAGCCGAGGAAGCAAAAGCCGCAAAGGTCACGGCGTCGAAGACGATCGACAAGGAAGCACAGAAAGAAGAACGCAAGCGCCGTCAGCAGATCGAGCAACTCGAACAAGACATCGAGCGGCTCGAACAGCGTTCGGCAGAAATTGAACAATTACTCTGTGAACCGGAAGTCTTCAATGATATTCCAAAAGCGACAGCTCTTTCAGCAGAACGTGACCAAATTGATGTCGATCTACTCGAATTGATGGAACGATGGGAGAACCAACACTGATGCGGACGAAAAGCTTTTTCATTAACTTGATTCAAGGACTGCTATCCGGCATCCTTTATTTCGTACCGATGTATGCGGACTACGTGTCGACCTTCATCCGGCCGGATGCTTTTAATGCCGCGCTTCCTTTGTTCCTCCTGATTTCTTGTATGATCGGTCTCGTCATCCAGACATGGAGCGGTCTTTTCGTCAGTTTACTCTCGGGATTATGCTGTACGCTCCTGACGACACAGCTATTCGTCGAACTCAATGACCCGTTGATCCTATCGTATTACGGTAGTGTCTCACCGCTCACCGCTTTCTTGATCAGCTGTGTCGGCATTTGGGCACTCGCAATCGTCTTTTATTTGCTCGATGGCTATCAGTACAGTAAACGTCATGGTCTTGAAGCCTCTTCAAACGAAATCGATCCGCAACCTTGAAGTCCGATCGATGAATCAGATGAACGACATGAGAAAAAGGAGTGGAGATTCCGGTAGCTAGACCGGTCTCTCCACTCCTTTTCGTTTGAATCAAAACGAATCGTACGATGAATCAAGCATTCACGCTTCTATCATTTTGTCGGTCGGGCAATCGTAAACGTCTTCCCGATCGTCGCATAATCATTCCCTGCTAAACGAGCGACAGCCTTCAAGCCTGCTGCGTCAATCCGGAACGAATCGACGAGTTCATCCGCGACGTGATAACGCAGTACTTCCCCAATCAGAAGATCGGCACCTTCTAGCTCGACGTGTTGCGTCAAGCGCATCTCGAAGCGGATTTTCGCTTCCGCGATTCCGGGTACTTCGATCGCGTCACTATCGACGAGCGTCAAATCCGTCCGCTCAAGCTCACTTTCACCGTAAGCAAGTGGCGCTGCTGTCTCATTGACTGCGTCGACGATCTCTTCGCTGACGATATGGATGACATAACTTTGTTTCGCCAAGATGTTACGTGCCGTATCCTTCTGCCCCTGATCCGTCCGTTGTACGGCGATCACCAGTTGCGGCGGACTGCTTGAAGCGACCGTAAAGAAGGAAAACGGTGCGGCGTTGACCGTCCCGTCTTCTCCTTGCGTTGTCACGAAAGCAATCGGACGCGGAATGATGCTTCCGATCAGTAATTTATAATTGTCTTTTGCGCTAAGCGTTGATGCCTCGAACTTCATGAATGACCCACCTTTTTCTTCACCCGATGAGTGCAGCGAGTGAATAGTCTCCAGCACCGATCATCGCTACACCAAGCGCGATGACGATCAATGCCATGTTGTATTCGTACCCGTTCTGCGTCACCCAGTAACCATTCGCACCGTGTACTTTAACGATCGCGACAAGCATCGATCCGATGATGAGGAGTGCTGCGATCCAGAGGAATACGCCTCCTGCAAACAACAAGCCGCCGATCAATTCAGCAAGACCTGCTGTAATCGCGAGTGCCTTCCCTGGCTTCATGCCGATTGATTCGAACCAACCGCCTGTTCCAGCGATTCCGTGTCCGCCGAACCAACCAAATAATTTTTGTGTCCCGTGTGCAGCGAACGTTAAGCCGATGATTAAACGAATAATTAAAAGTCCTGTATCCATCATTTCTCTCTTCTCCTTTTACCTAATGTATTTTAGTTACTTTAAGTAACTCAATAAACAGACTATATCTTATCACTTACTAAAAGTAAATAGATTTGTTTTAGTTCTTTTTGTTACATTAAGTAAAATGATTCGATTTTTTTAGCAGAAGCGGGTATACTACAACTATAGAAAGGATGAGTGCTGATGGAAGAAGTCGCAATCCAACCGGCTCTTTGTCCCAAAGTCGAACATGCCTTTGAAATCTTAGGTAAGAAATGGACGGGTCTGATCTTACGTCACTTGTTGACGAAGACATGTCGTTTCAATGAGATTCAAGATGCCATTCCCGAATTATCAGGTCGTATGCTCACGGAACGTATGAAGGAGCTCGAAGCGGAAGGCATCGTCATCCGGACTGTCATTCCCGATCGTCCGATTAAGATTCAATACAGTTTGACCGACAAAGGGCGCCAACTCGAACCGGTCATTCGTTCCATTGAGGAATGGGCCGAACTACAAGACTAATGTATAGAAAAGCATCTTCTTCGGAAGGTGCTTTTTTATATGTCCTTTAACATTGATAATCATTATCAATTAAAGTAGAGAAGTACAGTGAAAGGAGGAAGATACATGCATATCGCGATTGGATTCGTCAGCATGTCCGGTAATACGGAAGATATCGTCTCGCTCATTCAACATGAACTCGAGCAACACGATGTCACCGTGACAATCACGGAACTAGATCAATTCGTCGGGGAGGATCTATCACGTTTTGATGGTCTATTACTCGGCTCATATACATGGGGAGACGGTGATTTACCGTATGAAGCAGAAGATTTTGTCGAGGAGCTCCGGGAACAATCCTTACAAGGGATACCGGCGGCGGCTTTTGGTTCGGGGGATCTTGATTATCCGAAGTACTGCGCAGCCGTTGATTTGATCGAAGACGCATTAAAAGAAGCTGGGGCGACCATCGTCACGGATGGCATGAAGATCGAATTTGATCCGAACACCCCGGAGAAACAGGCCGCTTGCCGCGCATTCGTGCAAACGTTTCATCGCTTTTTACAACAGGTTCATTCTTGAGTGTCGTTTGAATCCGTACTGTAAGGGAATCGTTAAAACAGACTCTATGAAAGTGAGATGAATGTTTTATGACGATTCAAGCACTCGTCTTTGACGTCTACGGTACATTATTCGATGTCCATTCCGTCAAAGAACAAGCCGAAGAACTTTACCCGGGTCACGGAGAGGCAATCAGTAAACGCTGGCGGGAGAAACAACTGGAGTACTCTTTCCTCCGACAATTGAACGGACAGTATGCGCCGTTCAGCCAAGTGACACAAGATGCCCTCCGCTATACGTTACTCGAACTGAAGCTCCATGTGACCGAGGAACAAATCACGACCTTAATGGAGACGTACTTGACGCTTGATGTATATCCTGAAGTCAGCTCCGTTCTCGAGACGATGGCGGACAAGCGTCTGGTCGTCTTCTCGAATGGTTCCCATGATATGCTCGATCCGCTCATTGAGCAGTCAGGCTTAGCCGATCGGTTCGAACATCTCGTCAGTGTCGATGATATCAAGCAGTATAAGCCAGCACCTGCATCCTATATGCATGCCTTAAACACGCTCGGTCTAAAACGCGAGGAGATCCTCTTCATGTCCTCGAACGGTTGGGATATCACCGGGGCGAAGAGTTTCGGCTTCAAAACGGCATGGATCAATCGAAATGGACTTCCGGTTGAGGAATTGAATCTCGATCCCGATCGCATCTATGATGACTTGACGGGTATCACTGAATGGCAATGAACGAACAACAGCGGACTCCTATTTAGGAATCCGCTGTTTTCATGGATTTAGTAATTAGACAAACGTGAGTAACCCTTCTTGAATAGATCGAGTTTCAGACCGCCTTCTTTTTCGATGAAGAAGAGGTATTCGTTTTGATCCGTATCCTTATAGAAGACCTTAAATAACGTCAACGTCCGTTTTTT
Organism: Exiguobacterium sp. s191; assembly: GCF_018618955.1. NCBI lineage: Bacteria > Bacillati > Bacillota > Bacilli > Caryophanales > Exiguobacterium > Exiguobacterium sp. s191. Next base: position 2,214,780 of record NZ_JACSNC010000001.1, read on the forward strand.
ATTGTTCTCGACAGCCGTCACCTCATGCTTTGAGATGACCTCGGCTTGGACTTGTTCTGCATCCATCTTTTGAATCATTGGTTCGAATGACTTCTTTTCTTGATCCGTCACTGGTGTTCCGGAAGCAATCATGAAATAATCATCACTCGCCTTGTTCGTTAAACCATACTTCCGATCGACGATGACGACGTTACTGAGCTTACCATTGACTGTCTGATCAAAAGCATATAACTTTTGAATCCGGGTCTTTTCCCCTTCTGCTCGTCCGATTTCGTAAAGTGGACGTTGTTTCGTATTCGTCTCGACCGCTTTTTTATCGGGTACGAGTTCTTCCTTATAGGCGACTTGGTATGCGTTGACGATTTCTCGGATCTGAAGTCCGATCGCGACGATGACCAGTACCGCTAACAATGCGATGATGACTTTTTTCATTCCATTTCCCCCAAGTTGTTCGGATTCCTTACTTTAAATCTAGCCCAGGTTCTGCGTTCATGGCAAGTGTCGAATAGCGTAACGCGCGATACGGATGAATCGCAGCCGCTCCGATCATCGCTGCATTGTCTCCACACAGGTGCATCGGCGGAATGACGAGATCGATTCCTTCCTTCGCACACGCTGCTTCGAGACCTTGGCGTAATCCTTTGTTGGCAGCGACGCCACCAGCAAGCAGTAATTGACGTCCCCCTTTATCCTTCACGGCACGGACCGCCTTCGTCACGAGTACCTCGACGACGCTCGCTTGGAAACTCGCAGCTAAATCTTCCGGGATGATCGTTTCTCCCCGTTGTTCGGCGTTATGAACGGCATTGATGACTGCTGACTTCAAACCGCTGAAGCTAAAGTCATACGAATCCTTTTCGAGCCAGACACGTGGAAAATGGAACGTATCCTGACCCGTCTGTGCCAACTGGTCGATTCGTGGACCACCCGGGTACGGCAATTTCAACGTCCGAGCAACTTTATCATAGGCTTCTCCCGCTGCATCATCCCGCGTTTCACCGATGACTTCATATACACCGTCTTCCGGCATGTAGATCAGTTCCGTATGCCCCCCTGATGCGATCAAACAGACGAGCGGGAACTCAAGCTCTTGCACGAGTCGATTCGCATAGATATGACCTGCGATGTGATGGACACCAATCAATGGTTTATCGTGCGCAAAGGCGAGTGCCTTCGCTGCGCTGACACCAACGAGTAATGCTCCGACAAGTCCAGGTCCTTCCGTGACGGCGATCGCATCGATATCGTCCATCGTGACGTTCGCTTCCGTCAAGGCGTCATCAATGACGTATGTGATCCGTTCGACGTGATGCCGTGAAGCCACTTCAGGCACGACGCCACCGAATCGTTTATGACTTTCGATTTGAGACGAGACGACGTTCGATAAGACGTCGGTTCCTCCACGGACGACGGCAGCCGCCGTTTCGTCGCAACTCGATTCGATTGCTAGAATCAATGGTTGTGTCATAGGTCTTCTCCCTCCAGCTCCAGCCAGTAGATGGCAGCATCTTCATTGTTATCTTGATAATATCGTTTTCGGACACCAACATACTGAAATCCGAGTTTTTCATATAAAGTCCGCGCTGGTGTGTTCGAGACACGTACTTCGAGCGTCATCGCCCGCAAATCAAGCGCACGACCGACGGCGATCAATGCCGTTAGCAGATCTTCTCCGAGTCCTTGTCCGCGATGCGACTGCTTGACGGCAATATTCGTAATATGTCCTTCATCCGCAATATGCCACAGACCAGCAAACCCGACGATACCATCTTGATCGGCAACGACATAATAGGCATTCGGATTTTGTGTCATTTCCGCTTCGAAGGCATCTAGCGTCCACGGTGTCGCAAACGATTCGAGTTCAACCGCATGAACACCTGCAGCGTCCTGTACGGTCATCCGACGAATGCCCTTACTCATGACGCTGTGCCTCGATCCATTTCGCCTCTGCTTCAGCTAGACGCAGGTATCGTGGTTCGAACGCGTGCGCTTCGACCGTCTGGCGTGTTGCACCGAGTAAAGCGAGTACGCCGGCACGTGGCGTCCGGAAAGCAGGAGCCGCCTTTTCAAATGGCTGAAGGATCTCTTCGAACGCATCGACGTCTCCTGTGACGAGCGTATCTGGCGGTAACGTCTTCACAAAAGAAGATATCTCGACATGCTGTTCTTCACCAATTCGTTTCCCGGCGTCGTACACTCCGACAAACCCTGCTCCACGCCGCGCATCTTGAATTGCTGCGACACGTCCCGTATGACCTGTCGAAGCCGCCATCAGTTCAAGTGTCGAGATGGCAACAAGCTCGATGCCCAGTGTATAAGCGAGTGTCTTCGCTGTCGTCGCTCCAATCCGTAATCCGGTATAAGAACCAGGACCGTCAGCAACGACGACACGTGTCAGTTGAGCCGGTGTCCATTTTGCTTCCACCATCAAGCGCTCAAGCAACGGCATGAGTTTCGTCGCATGATTCAAAGACGTGACGTAAGAAGCTTCTGCTACAATCTGTTTCCCGTCTGAAAGAGCGACCGATAATTGTTTCGTCGATGTATCAATAGCTACGATTTTCATGATTTCAATCCCTCACATAATATAATGTATCGTTCTCCGATCGGCGTCAGCTCAAAACGACGGCTATCATCACCCGTTCGTGTGATCGTGATTGCCAATCGTTCAGGTGGAAGACTCTCCGCAATCAATTCAGACCACTCGACGACGGCGACGCCTTCACCGTTCAAATATTCTTCAAGTCCGATATCATCACCGGAACCTTCCAAGCGATAGACATCCATGTGATAAAGAGGAAGACGTCCCGTATAGACTTTCATGATCGTAAAGGTAGGGCTGTTGACATGACGCGTCACACCTAACCCTTTCGCAAAGCTTTGCGTAAAGGTCGTTTTCCCAGCACCTAAATCCCCATCGAGCGTAATGACCATTCCCGCTTCAGCACGTCGTCCGAGTTCAAGGGCCAAGGCAGTCGTTTCTTCCAAGCTGTTCATTTCCAGTTCTATCATACGATGTCTCCTCCTTTAATACGTACTGTTCGTCCTTCTCTATTGTACCGAACGAAAAAGGCAAAAAAAAATACGAAACGCTGAACGTTTCGTAGTAAAGTTGAAGTTAAGTTTAAAATTGGTTGCGGGGGCCGGATTTGAACCGACGACCTTTGGGTTATGAGCCCAACGAGCTACCAGACTGCTCCACCCCGCGACGATAAACGTTTCGGATTTGATTATTTAAAAATTGGTTGCGGGGGCCGGATTTGAACCGACGACCTTTGGGTTATGAGCCCAACGAGCTACCAGACTGCTCCACCCCGCGATGATATAACGTTTCGACAGATATTAATATAACATGCGTCTTTTAAATTGGCAAGTCTTTTTGCCTTATTTCTTTTTACTAACTGTCATAATGAATATTCTTCTATACTGATACGAAAGGAGTGAGCAGATGGGATACTTATTAAATTTACGAAAGATCGTAGGCAACCGACCGTTGATCAGCGTGGGGGCCGACCGTACTCGTCATGAATTCACAACATGAACTGCTATTTCAATATCGTTCGGATACACACAGTTGGGGACTCCCCGGTGGTTCGATGGAACCAGGTGAGACACTTGAAGAAGTTGCGATGCGCGAGTTGCAGGAAGAAACCGGACTTCAAGCACGCAGCGTTCAGCTGCTAGACGTCTTCTCGGGTCCTGATTACTTCTTCCGTTATCCAAATGGCGATCAAACCTACAGTGTGATCCATCTCTTTCAAGCAAAAGACGTATCGGGTACCTTACAAATGACGGACGGAGAGAGTCTCGACTTACAGTATTTCTCCCTGAATCAATTACCAACACCTCTTGAAGCACGTGCTGCAGCGCTCTTACGCCAAGTCACGCCTCGTCTTCTTAGCACAATCCCTTCTTTTTAATCTAGATGCTTCGCTTAAACTGACGTGATGGCGGATTGACGCCCATTCGTCAGTTTTTTTATTTCTTTCTTATCTAAAAGGATTACACAAAAAGACCGACCTGCAATCTGCAGATCGGTCAAGTGCCTGGCAACGTCCTATCCTCACAGGGGGAAGCCCCCAACTACTTTCGGCGTTCAAGTGCTTAACTTCCGTGTTCGGCATGGGAACGGGTGTGACCACTTGGCTATCGTCACCAGACGACGGGCTCGCGCCCTCAAAACTGAAGTCATCAACAAGCATCTGCTAGAACAAGGCCTCGACCGATTAGTATCACTCAGCTCCACATGTCGCCATGCTTCCACCCGTGACCTATCTACCTCATCGTCTCTGAGGGGTCTTTCTTGATTACTCAAAGGGAAATCTCATCTTGGAGGGGGCTTCATGCTTAGATGCTTTCAGCATTTATCCCGTCCGCAC